>NZ_BMRV01000007.1 GCF_014648815.1 Streptomyces flaveolus
AGCGTTAGGGAAACGCCCGGTTACATTCCGAACCCGGAAGCTAAGCCTTTCAGCGCCGATGGTACTGCAGGGGGGACCCTGTGGGAGAGTAGGACGCCGCCGAACTCCTTTTAGAGCTCTGGCTCTTGGGCACGCAGCCCAAGAGCCAGAGCTTTTTTGCGTTGAGGTAGGGTCGGGGAGCACCATTGGTTCCTTTCTTCCAGGAGGCCCCCGCGTGGAGGTCCAGGAGACCCGCGTGCAGACTGACCGGGTCCTCACCATCCCGAACATCCTCAGCATGGCACGCCTCGCCGGCGTGCCCCTCTTCCTGTGGCTGATCCTCCGGCCCGAGTTCGGCGGCCCGGAGAGCGACGGCTGGGCGCTGTTGGTGCTGGCCCTGAGCGGAGTCAGTGACTACCTGGACGGAAAGCTCGCGCGGCGTTGGAACCAGATCAGCAGCCTCGGCCGGCTCCTGGACCCCGCGGCCGACCGGCTCTACATCCTGTCGACTCTGGTAGGCCTCACCTGGCGGGAGATCCTTCCGCTCTGGTTGACCCTCGTACTGCTTGCCCGCGAAGCGGTCCTGCTGGTGATGGTGGGCATCCTCCGCCGCCACGGCTATCCGCCGCCGCAGGTGAACTTCCTGGGGAAGGCCGCCACCTTCAACCTCATGTACGCCTTCCCCCTGCTTCTGCTCAGCGACGGCAGCGGATGGATCGCGTCACTCGCCGCAGTTTTCGGATGGGCGTTCGCCGGATGGGGTACAACCCTGTACTGGTGGGCAGGTGTTCTCTACGTGGTTCAGGTCCGCCGCTTGGTCCGTGCGGACACCATGGCCGATTGAACTCGCCCTTTGCGCGGCCGCCGTGGCCGGATGGCCCGCGCTGCAAAAGTGCGGCACGCTGGACGGGTGAAGTCGGCTTAACCGTCATCTCTTAGAGGAGGACGCTTCCGACATGAAGGCCGTCGTGATGGCCGGAGGCGAAGGCACACGCCTTCGCCCGATGACCTCGAGCATGCCCAAGCCGCTCCTGCCGGTGGCCAACCGGCCGATCATGGAGCACGTTCTGAGGCTGCTCAAAAGGCATGGGCTCAACGAGACGGTCGTCACCGTGCAGTTCCTGGCCTCCCTGGTCAAGAACTACTTCGGTGACGGCGAAGAGCTCGGAATGGAGCTCACCTATGCCAATGAGGAGAAGCCACTCGGTACCGCCGGAAGCGTCAAGAACGCCGAGGAGGCGTTGAAGGACGATGCCTTCCTCGTTATTTCCGGCGATGCCCTGACCGACTTCGACCTCACCGACCTGATCAACTTCCACAAGGAAAAGGGCGCGCTCGTCACCGTCTGTCTGACGCGCGTGCCCAACCCGCTGGAATTCGGCATCACCATCGTCGACGAAGAGGGCAAGGTCGAGCGCTTCCTCGAGAAGCCGACCTGGGGACAGGTCTTCTCGGACACCGTGAACACCGGCATCTACGTCATGGAGCCCGAGGTCTTCGACTACGTCGACCCCGACGTGCCCGTCGACTGGTCCGGCGACGTCTTTCCGCAGCTGATGAAGGAAGGCAAGCCGGTCTACGGCTATGTCGCCGAAGGCTACTGGGAGGACGTCGGCACGCACGAGAGCTACGTCAAGGCCCAGGCCGACGTCCTCGAGGGCAAGGTCGACGTCGACATCGACGGCTTCGAGATCTCACCCGGCGTGTGGGTGGCGGAGGGCGCCGAGGTGCACCCCGACGCCGTGCTGCGCGGCCCGCTCTACATCGGTGACTACGCCAAGGTCGAAGCCGGCGCAGAGATCCGCGAGCACACGGTCGTGGGGTCCAACGTGGTCGTCAAGAGCGGCGCCTTCCTGCACAAGGCCGTCGTCCACGACAACGTGTACGTCGGGCCGCACAGCAATCTGCGGGGCTGCGTCGTCGGCAAGAACACCGACATCATGCGTGCCGCGCGGATCGAGGACGGCGCGGTCATCGGTGACGAATGCCTGGTCGGTGAAGAATCGATCATCCAGGGCAATGTGCGGGTGTACCCGTTCAAGACGATCGAGGCCGGCGCCTTCGTCAACACCTCGGTCATCTGGGAGTCGCGCGGGCAGGCCCATCTCTTCGGCGCCCGCGGGGTGTCCGGCATCCTCAACGTGGAGATCACGCCGGAGCTGGCCGTGAGACTGGCCGGCGCCTATGCGACCACGCTGAAGAAGGGCTCCACCGTCACCACGGCCCGCGACCACTCCCGCGGTGCCCGTGCGCTGAAGCGCGCGGTGATCTCCGCGCTGCAGGCCAGCGCCATCGACGTACGCGACCTGGAGAACGTACCGCTGCCCGTGGCGCGGCAGCAGACCGCGCGGGGCAGCGCCGGCGGCATCATGATCCGGACCACGCCCGGGGTGCCGGACTCCGTGGACATCATGTTCTTCGACGGGCAGGGCGCCGACCTCTCGCAGGGCAGCCAGCGGAAGCTGGACCGGGTGTTCGCGCGGCAGGAGTACCGGCGCGCGTTCCCCGGCGAGATCGGGGACCTGCACTTCCCGTCCAGCGTCTTCGACTCGTACACCGGGTCCTTGCTGCGGAACGTCGACACCACCGGGATCGCCGAATCCGGGCTCAAGGTCGTCGTGGACGCCTCCAACGGCAGCTCCGGGCTCGTCCTGCCCAGCCTGCTCGGCAAGCTCGGCGTCGACTCGCTGACCATCAACCCCGGTCTCGACGAGTCCCGGCCGACCGAGTCGGCGGACATGCGGCGGTCGGGGCTGGTGCGCCTCGGGGAGATCGTGGCGTCCTCGCGGGCCGCGTTCGGCGTGCGGTTCGACCCGGTCGGCGAGCGGCTCTCGCTCGTCGACGAGAAGGGCCGCATCATCGAGGACGACCGGGCGCTGCTCGTCATGCTCGACCTCATCGCCGCCGAGCGGCGCAGCGGCCGGGTCGCGCTGCCGGTGACGACCACCCGGATCGCCGAGCAGGTGGCGGCGTACCACGGCACCCAGGTCGAGTGGACGACGACCTCGCCGGACGACCTCACACGGGTCGGCGGTGAGGAAGGCGCGATCTTCGGCGGTGACGGCAAGGGCGGCTTCATCGTCCCGGAATTCAGCAGCGTCTACGACGGCACGGCGGCGTTCGTGCGGCTCATCGGCCTGGTGGCGCGGACGCAGCTCACGCTCAGCCAGATCGACGCGCGGATTCCGCGGGCGCACGTCCTCAAGCGGGACCTGGCCACCCCGTGGGCCGTCAAGGGACTCGTGATGCGGCGGGTCGTCGAGGCGGCCGGAGACCGCTTCGTGGACACCACGGACGGCGTTCGCGTGGTGGAGACGGACGGGCGCTGGGTGATGGTGCTGCCCGACCCGGCCGAAGCCGTCACCCACCTGTGGGCCGAGGGACCCGACGACGCCTCCGCGCAGGCGCTGCTCGACGAGTGGTCCGCGGTGGTGGACAGCGCGGGCCGGTAAAACCCACCGCACGCGCGCGTGCCGGACAAGTGTCCCCAAGGGGGCCTGTCCGGCACGCCGGTGGGGCCGTTCGGAGGTAGTGGCCGTGGCGTGCGACGATGTGCGGCATGCCGCAGCAACCCCCCGTTCGGAGCACATCCACGCGGCCCGCACGCCCGGACGCGTCCATGTCGTTGCTCACCAACGTCATGGACCACAGTCTCGACGACGGATACGCAGAGGCCGCCGCGCGGAAGAAGGCCGAGGGTGCCGGTGGTATGCCCAGGACACTCCGCGCCAAGCTCGCCCTGGCGGCAGGACTGGTGCTCGCCGCCCTGGTGGTCACCGTCGGAGCGGCGCAGGCACGCGTCGCGGCCCCCGTCGTCGCCAAGGAGCGCGAGGAGCTGATCGACCGCATCGAGGGGGAGACCTCGGCGGCCGACAAGCTGGAGGAGAACGTCGACGAGCTGCGCGACGAGGTGAGCGCGCGGCAGCGCGAGGCGCTGGAGAAGAGCGGCGACGGTGAGCGGGCCGACCTGGTGAGCGTCCTGGCCGGCGCGGTCGAAGTGCACGGTCCCGGGGTGAAGCTCGTGGTGAACGACGCCAAGGAGGTCGGCACCGGCAGCGACGGCCAGCCGCGCGGCACCTCCGGGTTCTCCGACACCGGCCGGGTGCGTGACCGGGACATGCAGCGCGTGGTCAACGGACTGTGGGAGTCGGGGGCCGAGGCGATCTCCATCAACGGGCAGCGGCTGACCGCACTGTCGGCGATCCGCGCCGCGGGCGACGCGATACTGGTCGACAACAGGCCGCTCGTGCCGCCGTACACGGTGCTGGCGGTGGGGGACGGCGAGCAGCTCAGCAGCAGGTTCCAGGACAGCGCGGACGGGCTGTATCTGCATGCCCTCCAGGAGAGCTACGGCATCCGGACCGCCCTCTCCAGGGAGGACGAGCTCCGGCTCCCCGCCGCACCGAGTGTGATCGTACGAACAGCACAACCGATATCCGAGAAGGGCACATCGTGATCGCCGTACTGGGCCTCGTCGTGGGAGTCGTGGCCGGCCTCTTGGTCCGGCCCGAGGTGCCGGCGGCCGTCGAGCCTTATCTGCCGATCGCCGTCGTCGCGGCGCTCGACGCCGTATTCGGCGGACTGCGCGCCATGCTCGACGGCATCTTCGACGACAAGGTCTTCGTGGTGTCGTTCCTGTCGAACGTGGTCGTGGCCGCACTGATCGTCTTCCTGGGCGACAAGCTGGGCGTGGGCGCCCAGCTGTCCACCGGTGTCGTGGTCGTCCTCGGCATCCGCATCTTCTCCAACGCCGCGGCGATCCGCCGGCACGTCTTCCGGGCGTGAAGCCGATGAGCGACCACGACGAGCAGCCCGCGAACACGCTGCGCAGGGAACTCCCCGAAGAGGTGCCCCCGGCGGACTCCCCGGCGGCGGACGTGCCCGCAGGCCACGCCCCGCAGGAGGAGCGGACGGAGACGCAGACCACCGGGCTCACAGGCCGGCAGCGGCTGGTGAAGGGGCTGTGGCCACCGCGCGTCACCCGGGCCCAACTCATCGTCGCGCTGCTGCTGTTCGGCCTGGGCTTCGGTCTCGCGGTCCAGGTCGCGTCGAACAGCGACAGCGACAGCGCGCTGCGCGGCGCCCGGCAGGAGGATCTCGTGCGCATCCTCGATGAACTGGACGACCGAACTCAGCGTCTTGAAGACGAGAAGCAGGGCCTCGAGAAGCAGCGCGACGAGCTGGAGAACAGCTCCGACCAGGCCGAGGAGGCCCGCAAGCAGACGCTGGAGAAGGAGCGGCAACTCGGCATCCTCGCGGGCACGGTGGCCGCGCAGGGGCCGGGCATCACGGTGACGATCGAGGACACGAAGGGAACGGTCGAGGCGGACATGCTGCTCGACGCGGTCCAGGAACTGCGCGCGGCGGGGGCGGAGGCGATTCAGGTGAACGGCGTCCGGGTCGTCGCGGGCACCTACCTCACCGATGCCGACAAGAGCGTGAGCGTCGACGGGAACAAGATCAACGCGCCCTATCGTTTTCAGGTCATCGGCAAGCCGCAGGACCTCGAACCGGCGCTGAACATCCCTGGGGGCGTGGTGCAGACTCTGGAGAAGGAACAGGCCACCGTTACTGTGGAGCGGTCGAGCAAGATCGTCGTGGACGCCTTGCGAGCGGCGAAGCGGCCTGACTACGCTCGGTCGTCCTCCCAGTGAACCGGCGGTGCATGGGGGGCGTCCGGCGAGGGCATGAGGTTGCGGGGGGTCGGCGCACCGATTGGGTGGTGCGTGGTGGAAACTGTCTGGTGGAGACGGACGTTGTGAAGGTGTCCGGGTCGGTCAGTAGGTTCAGTCAGGGTTCGTCCTGCCCCACGGGCGGGTCTGTTTCGGTCAAGGGGAATCGCCCGTGAAGTTGTTTGCGAAGTTGTTCGGCAAGAGCGCGCGAGAGGGCAGCGACAACGCGACCGCTCGCCATCGCGCACAGCCTGACGCGGAGGGCCCGCGCCCGATGTTCCGGGACCAGGTGGCTGGTCAGGGCGCGCCGTCTGTTGACCCTGCGCAGTCCGGCGGCATAGGTTTCGGCCAGCCCTCGGCCTCGGGCACGGGTGGAGGGTTCCACCCCGACCCGTACGCGTCGAACGCCCCGGCGGGGCAGCCGCGGCAGGAGGATCCGTCCATGTCGGCCCTGGTGTGTACGAGGTGCGGCAACCGCAACGCGGAGAACAGCCGCTTCTGCTCCAACTGTGGCGCCCCCCTGCGCCCCGGGGCGGTTCCGGAGCGTGCGTCCGAGACGACCTCGACGATCTCCATCTCCGGTCTGGAGGCGTACGACGCCGAAATGACCGGTCAGACGGCGGTGCCGGCGCTCTCTCCCGAGGCGCAGGCGGCCGTGGACGCGCTGCCGCTGGGTTCGGCGCTCCTGGTCGTGCGCCGTGGGCCGAACTCGGGCAGCCGCTTCCTGCTGGACGGCGAGCTGACCACGGCCGGGCGTCACCCGCAGAGCGACATCTTCCTGGACGACGTGACGGTCTCGCGCCGGCACGTGGAGTTCCGCCGCAGTCCGGACGGCTCGTTCACGGTGGCCGACGTCGGCAGCCTGAACGGCACGTACGTCAACCGCGAGCGGATCGACCAGGTCGCGCTGTCGAACGGCGACGAGGTGCAGATCGGCAAGTACCGGCTGGTCTTCTACGCGAGCCAGCGGGGCTACTGACCGTCCCCGGACTCGTTCCGGGGGAGTCCCAGGGAAGGTCCATGCTTCGAACACCGAGCGGCGGTGCCGTGCCCGGCACCGCCGCCACGGACAGTGGGCTGATGAGCATCGGCTCGGTACTGAACACGCTGCGTGACGAGTTCCCCGACATCACGATCTCCAAGATCCGCTTCCTGGAGTCGGAGGGCCTGGTCGAACCGCGGCGTACCCCGGCGGGGTACCGGAAGTTCAGTGCGAACGACGTCGAGCGTCTCGGCCATGTCCTGCGCATGCAGAGGGACCACTACCTGCCGCTCAAGGTGATCCGCGAGCATCTGGACGCCATGGAGCGCGGTGAGGCGGTGCGACTGCCGAGCGTGGGCCGGCAGCGCGACGGGGAGGCCGTGCAGGAGCCCGACGAGGGACCCACGGCGGCCCGGATCGGACGGGACGAGCTGCTCGCCGCCGCCGGTATCGGTGAGCAGGAGCTGACGGAGTGGGAGTCCTACGGGCTCGTCGCTCCACTGGCCGAGGGCGTGTACGACGCCGAGGCGGTCACCGTCGCCTCGCTCGTGGTCCAGCTGGGACGGTTCGGGATCGAACCACGGCACCTGCGGCTGATGAAGGCCGCCGCCGACCGTGAGGCCGGGCTGGTGGACCAGGTGGTGGCTCCGCTCAGGCGTCACCGCAACCCGCAGACCAGGGCTCATGCCGAGGCCCGCACCAAGGAGCTGGCCGGGCTGGCGGTGAAGCTGCACGCGGCGCTGGTGCAGACCGCCCTCGGGGTGCGGCTGCCCTGAAAGCGGGTGGCCGGGGACCCGGATCGCCCACCCGTTCCCGGCCCGACTACCCAAACGTCCCGAGCACGGCCTAGGGTTGCTGTGTGAACGAGCTCGATGTCGTAGGTGTCCGGGTCGAGATGCCCTCCAACCAACCGATCGTGCTGCTGCGCGAAGTGGGAGGCGACCGCTACCTCCCCATCTGGATCGGGCCGGGGGAGGCGACGGCGATCGCCTTCGCCCAGCAGGGCATGGCTCCCGCGCGGCCGCTGACCCACGACCTGTTCAAGGACGTGCTGGAGGCCGTCGGCCAGGAGCTCACGGAAGTACGCATCACGGATCTGCGTGAAGGGGTCTTCTACGCCGAGCTGGTCTTCGCCAGCGGCGTCGAGGTGAGCGCCCGGCCGTCCGACGCCATAGCGCTGGCGCTGCGTACCGGAACACCGATCTACGGCAGCGACACGGTGCTCGACGACGCGGGCATCGCCATTCCGGACGAGCAGGAGGACGAGGTGGAGAAGTTCCGCGAGTTCCTCGACCAGATCTCGCCCGAGGACTTCGGCAGCAGCAACCAGTAGGCCCGCACGGGCCGCGAACGGGTGGCATCGTCGGCCGACCCCGTCCGAGCGCATTCGGCTAGCCTTTCCCCGCGACGGGGCACGCGAAACCACTCTTAGGGTGATTATCACTCGGCGTGCCGAGTGTGGCGATCGTTGACGCACCCTTGGTGACTGCCTACCGTCGAGGAGGCAGGTCAAGGACGGAGGTCGGCGTGAGAATGAGCGGCGACGGTACGGCTGGGGGTGGCCCCGGACGCGGCCTCGGGGTGGGCGGCTCGTACCCTTCCCCGAGCTCTCGGCTCCGCTCGAGCGGGGGGTATCCCCAGCACGGCAGCGCGGCCGAACATGCTCTTCAGCGGCCCGCGGCCGTGCCGAGCAGCGGAGGGGCGACGTCCATGGCGTCCGAGCAGATCGGCTACCGCGGGCCGACGGCCTGCGCCGCCGCAGGCATCACCTACCGGCAGCTCGACTACTGGGCCCGTACGGGTCTCGTCGAGCCCAGTGTGCGGCCCGCCCACGGGTCCGGCACCCAGCGCCTCTACAGCTTCCGCGACGTCGTCGTGCTGAAGATCGTCAAGCGGTTCCTCGACACCGGGGTGTCGCTGCAGAACATCCGCACCGCCGTCCAGCACCTCAGGGAACGCGGCTTCCGTGACCTGGAGCGCATGACGCTGATGAGCGACGGCGCCACGGTCTACGAGTGCACCTCGCCCGACGAGGTCCACGCCCTGCTCCAGGGCGGCCAGGGCATCTTCGGGATCGCCGTCGGTGTGGTGTGGCGGGACGTCGAGAGCGCGCTGTCCCAACTGCACGGGGAGCGGATCGACACGGGCGAGACCCTGGTCGGGCCCAATCCCGCGGACGAACTGGCACGGCGCCGCAACCGGGCGGTCTGAACACCGCCCGGGCCCGCGCGGCAGCGACGGCGCATTGTCAGTGGCGTAGGGCAGCATCGGAGATGTGAGAACCGCGCCCACGATCCTGCATCTCGACATGGATGCCTTCTTCGCCTCGGTGGAGCAGGCGTCGAAGCCGAGCCTGCGCGGGAAGGCCGTCGTCGTCGGCGGGCTCGGACCGCGGGGAGTGGTCGCCACGGCCTCCTACGAGGCCCGGGTCTTCGGTGTCCACTCGGCGATGCCCATGGGCCAGGCCCGTCGGCTCGCGCCCAACGCCGCCTATCTCGTCCCGCGCTTCGAGCTGTACCGGTCGATCAGCGAGCAGGTGATGCGGCTGCTGCGGGAGCTGTCGCCGCTGGTGGAGCCGCTGAGCCTGGACGAGGCGTTCGTGGACCTGGAGGCCGGCGGAGCTGCCTGGGACGCGGACTCGGCGCGGCTGGTGGGGGCGAAGCTGCGCGCGGACATCCGGGCCGTCACCGGCCTCACCGGTTCGGTGGGGCTCGCCGCCTCCAAGATGCTTGCCAAGATCGCCTCGGAGGAGGCCAAGCCGGACGGGATGGTGCTCATCGAGCCCGGGTCCGAGCGGGCCATGCTCGGCCCGAAGTCCGTCCGGATCCTCCCCGGGGTGGGACCGGCGACGGGAGACCATCTGCGGAGGGCCGGGATCACGACGGTCGAGGAGCTCGCCGAGGCGGGCGAGGACGAGCTGGTGCGGCTGCTCGGCAAGGCGCATGGGCACGCCCTGTACGCCATGGCGCTGGCGCGTGACGACCGTTCCGTGGTCGCCGAGCGGGAGACCAAGTCGGTCTCGGTCGAGGACACGTACGACGTGGACATCCACGACCGGGTGCGGGTCGGTGTGGAGGTGGCGCGGCTTGCCGACCGGTGCGTGCGGCGGCTGCGCGGCTCCGGGCTGTCCGGCCGGACCATCGTGCTCAAGGTGCGGCGGTACGACTTCTCCACGCTGACGCGCTCGGAGACCCTGCGCGGGCCCACGGACGACCCGGGGGTGGTGCGGGAGGCGGCGGCGCGGCTGCTGGACTCCGTGGACACCACGGGCGGCGTGCGGCTGCTCGGGGTCGGCGTCAGCGGGCTCGCCGACTACACGCAGGAGGACCTGTTCGCGCAGGCCGCGGGGGAACGGGTCGAGGAGCTCGCACAGGAGCCGGGCGACGAGCCCGCCGAGGAGCACCCGCACGCGCCCGTCGAGCGCCGCTGGCCCTCCGGGCACGACGTGCGGCACACGGAGCTCGGACACGGCTGGGTGCAGGGCAGCGGTCTGGGGCGGGTCACGGTGCGCTTCGAGACGCCGTATTCCGGGCCCGGCAGGGTGCGGACCTTCCCCGTCGACGATCCGCGGCTTACACCGGCCGAGCCGCTGCCGCTGGTCGCGTCGGCGCAGCGAAGACCCGGGGAGGAGGGGATGACGGCGGCCTCCGCCGGAGAGGGCGCCGAAGTGGCCTCCTCGGACTCCGCAGTCCGTTCGGCCGCCGGGCTCGCCGACCCGGGGGGTGCCGGGGCGGCCCCGTGAGCTGCGGCCGTCGGGTCGTGGTGTGAGGCGCCCTGACGGGGCCGCGGTCGTCGGTGCCGTGGACGTGAAGGACGCCCGGGCGAGGGCCGGTCGGGGCGGTGCGCCCGGCGGCAGGTCCGCGGCCGGCGTCGGGATGCCGGGGTCTCAGCCCTCCTCGTTGCCCGTGCCCGCCAGCTTGCCGAAGTCGTGGTCGGGGAGCGGGGGAGCCGCGGCCACGTCGAGGCCGTAGTGGTGGTAGAGCTGGAGCTCCTGTTCCGGCGAGAGATGACGTCCGACCCCGAAGTCGGGCGCCTCCCTGATCAGGGACCGGTCGAAGGGCACGCGCAGGGTGCCGTCGACCAGCTCGCTCGGCTCCAGGGGCACGAAGGCGTCCCTGCTGAACAGGCCCGTGCGTATGGCGGCCCACTCGGGGACGCCGGTGGCATCGTCGAGGTAGACCTCGTCGACGGTGCCGATCCTGGTGCCGTTGCGGTCGAACGCCTTGCGGCCTATCAGATTGCGCGGATCGATGTCGGTACGCACGGGCCCTCCACTAGGTCGCACTCCGGTCGCAAACCATCCGGCGAATCATCCGCCAGTACTACAAAAAGGCACATTGGGGAGAGCGGCCACTCGAAGGTGCGCTCAGTCACTCGAAGACCTGTGCGTCCGCCTCGCTGGTAGGCTGGCAAACGGCTGCTGACCCCGTGCGGGAGAGTCCTCCAGACATCATCGGAGGCGCCGAAGGAGCAAATCCTCCCCGGAATCTCTCAGGCCCACGTACCGCACGGACGAGGTCACTCTGGAAAGCAGAGCGGGTGCCGACGGCCCCTGCTCTCACCGACGGTGAAAGCCGGCAACCCTCGGGCGGCCCGGTGAAGCTCTCAGGTCGAGATGACAGAGGGGGAGGCCGTCCGGGCACCCGCGCCGTGGTGCCCCTCGCAGGTCGTCAGACCAGGAGGCCTCCGCAATGACCGCCCCTCGCATTCCGCTCTCCGAGCTCGAACAGGCAGCGCCCTTCGAGCAGCGCCACATCGGCCCCGACCACGAGGCCCAGGCCAAGATGCTCGCGCAGGTCGGCTACGGCTCGCTCGACGAGCTGACGGCCGCCGCGGTACCGGATGTGATCAAGAACGCCGACGCGCTGGACCTGCCGGGCGCCCGCTCCGAGGCCGAGGTACTGGCCGAGCTGCGCTCGCTGGCCGACCGCAACCAGGTCCTCGACTCCATGATCGGCCTGGGCTACTACGGCACCTTCACCCCGCCGGTCATCCTGCGCAACGTCATGGAGAACCCGGCCTGGTACACCGCGTACACGCCGTACCAGCCGGAGATCTCCCAGGGCCGCCTGGAGGCCCTGCTGAACTTCCAGACCATGGTCGCCGACCTGACCGGCCTGCCGACCTCCGGCGCCTCGCTGCTCGACGAGGGCACCGCGGCCGCCGAGGCGATGGCCCTGTCCCGGCGCATGGGCAAGAACAAGAAGGGCCTCTTCCTGGTCGACGCGGACGCGCTGCCGCAGACCATCGCCGTGATCCAGACCCGCGCCGAGCCCACCGGTGTCGAGGTCGTCGTCGCCGACCTGAGCGACGGAATCCCGGCCGAGGTCGCCGAGCGGGAGATCAACGGCGTCCTGATCCAGTACCCGGGCGCCTCCGGTGCCGTCCGCGACATCAAGCCGGTCATCGACCAGGCGCACGAACGCGGCGCGCTCGTCACCGTCGCCGCCGACCTGCTCGCCCTCACCCTGCTCACCTCGCCCGGCGAGCTGGGTGCGGACATCGCCGTCGGCACCACCCAGCGCTTCGGCGTGCCGATGGGCTTCGGCGGGCCGCACGCCGGCTACATGGCCGTGCACGAGAAGTTCGCGCGCAGCCTGCCCGGCCGCCTCGTGGGCGTCTCCGTGGACGCCGACGGCAACAAGGCCTACCGCCTCGCCCTGCAGACCCGCGAGCAGCACATCCGCCGCGAGAAGGCGACCAGCAACATCTGTACCGCGCAGGTGCTGCTCGCCGTCATGGCCGGCATGTACGCCGTGTACCACGGGCCGGACGGGCTGCGGGCCATCGCGCGCCGCACCCACCGGTACGCCTCGGTCACCGCCGCGGGCCTCGCGGCCGGCGGCGTCGAGATCGTCCACGGCGCCTACTTCGACACGGTCACCGCGCGGGTGCCGGGCCGGGCCGGCCACATCGTGCAGGCCGCCCGCGAGAACGGCATCAACCTGCGCCTCGTCGACGCCGACCACGTGTCGTTCGCCTGCGACGAGACCACCACGCGCGCCCAGGTCGGCGGCGTGTGGAACGCGTTCGGCGTCGAGGGCGACGTCGAGGCCCTGGACGCGAGCGCCGAGGACACGCTGCCCGAGGCGCTGCTGCGCACGGACGACTTCCTGACCCACCCGGTCTTCCACGCGCACCGCTCCGAGACGGCGATGCTGCGCTACCTGCGCCGCCTCGCCGACCGCGACTACGCGCTGGACCGCGGCATGATCCCGCTGGGCTCCTGCACCATGAAGCTCAACGCGACCACCGAGATGGAGCCGGTCACCTGGTCCGAGTTCGGGCAGCTGCACCCGTTCGCGCCCGCCGAGCAGGCGCAGGGCTACCTCACGCTCATCCGTGAGCTGGAGGAGCGGCTCGCCGAGGTCACCGGGTACGACAAGGTGTCGCTCCAGCCGAACGCCGGGTCGCAGGGCGAGTTCGCCGGTCTGCTCGCCGTCCGTGGCTACCACCGCGCCAACGGCGACGACCAGCGCACCGTCTGCCTCATCCCGTCCTCCGCGCACGGCACCAACGCCGCGAGCGCGGTCATGGCCGGCATGAAGGTCGTCGTCGTCAAGACCGCCGAGGACGGCGAGATCGACGTCGAGGACCTGCGCGCCAAGATCGAGAAGCACCGCGACGAGCTGGCCGTGCTGATGATCACGTACCCCTCGACGCACGGCGTCTTCGAGGAGCACGTCGCCGACATCTGCGCCCAGGTGCACGACGCCGGCGGCCAGGTCTACGTGGACGGCGCCAACCTCAACGCCCTGGTCGGCCTCGCCAAGCCCGGTCACTTCGGCGGCGACGTCTCCCACCTCAATCTGCACAAGACGTTCTGCATCCCGCACGGCGGCGGCGGTCCCGGCGTCGGCCCGGTGGCCGTGCGGTCGCACCTCGCGCCGTACCTGCCCAACCACCCGCTGCAGCCCGCGGCCGGTCCGAAGACCGGCGTCGGCCCGATCTCGGCGGCGCCGTGGGGATCGGCCGGCATCCTGCCGATCTCGTGGTCGTACGTCCGGCTGATGGGCGGCGAGGGCCTCAAGCGCGCCACCCAGGTGGCCGTGCTGTCCGCCAACTACATCGCCAAGCGCCTGGAGCCGCACTTCCCGGTGCTGTACACCGGCCCGGCCGGGCTGGTCGCGCACGAGTGCATCATCGACCTGCGTCCGCTGATCAAGGCCACCGGCGTGAGCGTGGACGACGTCGCCAAGCGGCTGATCGACTACGGCTTCCACGCGCCGACGATGTCCTTCCCGGTGGCCGGCACGCTGATGATCGAGCCGACCGAGTCCGAGGACCTGACCGAGCTGGACCGGTTCTGCGACGCGATGATCGCCATCCGCGCGGAGATCGAGAAGGTCGGCGCCGGCGCCTGGCCCGCGGAGGACAACCCGCTGCGCGGCGCCCCGCACACCGCCGGTGCGCTGGGCGGTGACTGGGATCACGCGTACACGCGCGAGGAGGCCGTGTTCCCGGCCGGAGTGTCGGTGGCCGACAAGTACTGGCCGCCGGTCCGCCGCATCGACCAGGCCTTCGGCGACCGGAACCTCGTGTGCTCCTGCCCGCCGCTGGACGCCTACGAGGACTGAGCCGGTCCGTGGCGAAGGCCCCGCCCCCCTTTTCCGGGGACGGGGCCTTCGCCCTTGCTACGCCGTGGCGAGCGCGACCTCGGTCGCCTTGATCAGGGCGACGACGTCGGAACCCACGAAGAGGCCCAGATCCTCGGCCGCTTCCTTCGTGATCACCGCGGTGAGCTCGGTGTCGTCCATGGTGATGTGCACGGCCGCCATGGCCTCGCCGAGCGCGAGCCGGGTGACCGTGCCGGGTAGCCGGTTGCGGATCGACAGGCCGTCGGTCCGGCCGGTGGCGAGGGAGACCTCCGTCGACTTCACCAGGGCGCGGACGGCCGCTCCGGCGCTCAGACCGAGCTCGTCGGCGGCCTCCCGGGTGATGGCCGCGGTGAGGTCCTGGCCCCCGGTCAGGCGGACCCTGACCGTCGCCATGGCCTCGCCCGGGGTGACGCCGGTGACGGTGCCGGGGAGCTGGTTGCGGATGCTCAGGCTCATGGAGGCACCGTAGCCCGGGGACGCCGTCATGCCGGGTATGCGTGGGTCTGCGTCGCTTTGACCGTCGCCCACACCGGTGCGCCCGGGTGCAGGCCGAGCTCGGCCGCGGCGACCGTGGTGAGGTCGGCGGCGAGTGCGAGTTCGCCGGTCAGGTCCACGCGGATCTGGTCGCCGTGGGTCTCCAGGCCCGCGACCTCGCACCGCCACAGGTTGCGCGCGCTGGAGCCGGCGGGGCGTTCCCCGTACAGGGTCACGGCGCCCGGCGGGAACGCCACGAAGACCGGTCCGGAGAGGTCCTCGGTGGTCGTGATGGCCGGACCGGCGTCGAGCCGGACGGTGTGGCCCTCGGCCCGCCCCCGGTAGAGGTTCAGGCCGACCAGCTGGGCGATGTAGTCGGTGCGGGGCCGGCGGGCGATGTCGGCGGGGCTGCCCTCCTGGACGACGGTGCCGTGCTCGACGACCACCAGACGGTCGGCCAGCACCATGGCGTCCAGCGGATCATGGGTGACCAGGACCGCGACGGCCTCGAAGCCGGCCAGGTGACGGCGGAGCTGGGCGCGCACCTCGAGCCGCGTGCGGGCGTCCAGCGCGGCGAGCGGCTCGTCCAGGAGCAGCAGCCGGGGGTTGGTCGCCAGGGCGCGGGCGAGGGCGACGCGCTGCGCCTGGCCACCGGAGAGGCGGCGCGGCTTGGCGCCCGCGTGCTCGGCCAGGCCCATGCGGTCCAGCCACGTGGCGGCCAGGGCCCGGGCCTCGGCCTTGGTCGCGCCCCGGCAGCGCGGGCCGAAGGCCACGTTGTCGAGCGCGGTCAGGTGCGGGAAGAGCAGGTAGTCCTGGAAGACGACGCCGACCGGACGGGACTCGGGCGGCGTACGGTCCAGCGCGACCCCGTCGAGACGCAGATGACCACCGGTGGGCGCCAGCAGGCCGGCCAGGGCGCGCAGTGCGGTGGTTTTCCCGGCTCCGTTGGGGCCGAGCAGGGCGACGACCTCGCCGGGCGCAGCGGCCAGCGACACGTCCAGGCGGAAGCCGCCGCGGTCCACGACGAGCCGCGCGTCGAGGCCGTCGCCGGGCGCGGTGCCGGTGGCCGCGGTGGTGGGCTCCGGTTCGTTCATGCCGCCCTCATCCATCGGTCCCGCAGACCGGCCAGTACGGCGATGGAGACGGCCAGCAGCACCAGGCTGAGGGCGATCGCCGCCGCCGGATCGTTCTGCAGCGCGAGGTAGACCGCGAGCGGCATGGTCTGGGTCCGCCCGGGGAAGTTGCCCGCGAACGTGATCGTCGCCCCGAACTCTCCCAGCGCCCGCGCCCACGCCAGGACGGAGCCCGCCGCGATGCCCGGCGCGATCAGCGGCAGCGTGACCCGGCGGAACGCGGTGAAGCGGGAGGCACCGAGCGTCGTGGCGGCCTCCTCGTACCGCGGGTCGGCGGCCCGCAGGGTGCCCTCCACGCTGATGACCAGGAACGGCATCGCCACGAACGTCTCCGCGAGGACGACGCCGGTCGTGGTGAACGGCAGCGTGATCCCGAACCACGCGTCCAGCCACTGCCCGATCACGCCGTTGCGGCCGAAGGCGAGCAGCAGCGCCACGCCGCCCACCACCGGGGGCAGCACCAGCGGCAGCGTCACCAGCGCGCGCACGAGGCCGCGGCCGGGGAAGTCCGTGCGGGCCAGCAGCCAGGCCAGCGGGACGCCGATCAGCAGGCTCAGCGCGGTCGCCGAGGTGGCGCACACCAGCGACAGCCGCAGGGCCTGCCACACCTCGGCGCTGGTCAGCTGATCGGGCAGGCTCCGCCAGGGAGCTCGCACCAGCAGGGCGATCAGTGGGAGCAGCAGGAACGCCAGGCCGACCAGGGCGGGCACCAGCAGGGGCACCGGCACGCTACGGGTGCCCCTGCGGGAACGCTCCCGGCGCGATCCGCCCTCCACGGTGTCCGCCCCGGGCCCTGCGGACTTGGTCACCGTCGGCCTCGTCACGGCGTGCGGAACCCGGCCTCGGTGAGCACCTTCTGACCCTCGGCGGACTTCACGAGCTCGATGAAGGCCTTGCCCGCGTCCGCGTTGGGCGCCTGCTTCAGCAAGGCGATCGGGTAGTCGTTGACGGCCTTGGCCGACTCGGGGAAGTCCACGCCCTCCACCTTGTCGCCGGCCGCCCGCACGTCGGTCTTGTAGACGACGGCGGCGTCGGCCTCCTTCAGCTCGACCTTCGTCAGGGCGCTCTTGACGTCCTGCTCGTACGAGGCGGGGGTGAGCTCGACGCCGCTCGCGTCCAGGGCCTTCTGCGCGGCGGCGCCGCACGGCACGGTCCTGTCGCAGAGCACGACCTTCAGTCGGGAGCGGGTGAGGTCCTGGAGGGAGGAGATCTTGTCGGGGTTGCCGGGCAGCGTGGCGATCTCCAGCTGGTTGCGGACGAAGGTCGCCGGGGTGCCGGCCGCGTCCCCGGCGTCGGTCACCGTGGCCATCGTCCTGGGGCTGGCGGAGGCGAACACGTCCGCGGGCGCGCCGCTGGTGATGCTGGCGGCCAGGGTGTCGCTGCCGCCGAAGTTGAAGGTGACCCGGGTACCCGGGTGCTCCTTCTCGAACGTCCTCCCGAGCGCGGTGAAGCTCTCCTCGAGCGAGGCGGCGGCGAACACGGTGACGGTGCCGGAGACCTCCGTGGCCGAGGACGAGGAGGCACCGGCCGCGTCGGAGCCGGAGTCCGAACCGGAGGACGACGAGCAGGCGCTCAGGACCAGCAGCGCGGCGACTCCCGCACCGGTCACCGGCAAGGTCCGGATGATGCTGCGGGTCCTGCGCACGGAACGGGTCATCACGGGCCACTCCCTCTGTCACGGGGCGGGAGCCCGGCGGGCCCGGCGGCCGGGCGCACGTCGGCCTCCCCGATGCGCAGATCATACTTCCGCATCTGCGAGGGATAAGTCTCCTGTCTCATCGCATGAGCGAGCCCATGTGATCGAAAGGCTTGCATGTGCGTTCGTACGGGCGCCGGGGCGGCGCGTCTCGGAGACGGGTCACGTTCTGTCGATATGGACATTCGTCGACTTCACGCGGGCGGTGGCCTCCATCCCGACCTCCAGGCCGAGTTCCTCGACCGCCTCGCGGGTCAGCAGGGAGACGAGCCGGTGCGGGCCGGCCTGGATCTCGACCTGGGCCGCGACGTCGCCGAGCTTGATCGCGGTCACGATCCCGGGGAAGGCGTTGCGGACCGAGGTGTGGGGGGTGTCGTCGTCGGCGGCGCCCGACCGGGCCAGGTCGACCGAGAACGCTGCCAGGTCCCGCCCGTCGACGAGCCGCCGTCCGCCCTCGTCGCGGTGTGTGGTGATCCGGCCCGCGTCGGCCCAGCGGCGGGCGGTGTCCGGGCTGACGCCGAGCAGCCGCGCCGCCTGGCCGATCGTGTAGGACTGCATGCCGGTCACGATAGGTGGCGGCGACGGTCCGGTGGGCGCAGGGGCCGCGCGGACGCCCCGCTGGTATGGGGCAGGTGCGACGAACGTTCGCGGCCTCAGCCGAATGTTTCGGCCATCTCCTGCCCTTCTGGGGCTCGTCGTGGCCCCTCGAGCGGGGCCGATCACAGATTCCTTCGGTACAAGGGCTTGCCACCGTTTATGGGCTGTCTCTAGGGTGCGGCAACAACGCAGCTTTCTGAATTCCTTCCGAAACTTTCGGAATTACTCGAGGAGCGCAAGATGGGCGACCCGGCACTGTCCCGCCGCGGCTTCATGGCGGCCTCCGCCGCGGCCGGTCTGGGAATGACGGCACTGAGCGGCTGTGGCGGCGACTCCGAGGGAGGTTCGTCGGGAACCACCACGATCGAGTGGTGGAACATCTCCACCACCCAGCCGACCAAGGACGTCTGGGCAGCGCTCGCGAAGCAGTTCGAGGCGCAGAACCCCAAGGTGAAGGTGAAGATCGTCCAGCTGGAGAACGACGCCTACAAGTCCAAAATGACGGCGCTCACCGCCTCCGGGAAACTCCCCGACATCTTCCACACCTGGGGCGGCGGCGTCCTCAAGCAGCAGGTCGAGGCCGGTCTCGTCGAGGACCTCACGGACCGGACGAAGGAGTGGGGCGACGGCCTGCTGCCGGTCGCCAAGGAGCCGTACCTCATCGAGGACAAGGTGTACGGCATCCCGTTCGACATCGGCATGGTCGGCTTCTGGTACAACAAGGCGCACTTCAAGAAGGCGGGCATCGCCGCGCCGCCGACCACCTGGAGCGGCTTCCTCGACGCCGTGCGCGCGCTGAAGGCCGCGAGGATCACGCCCATCGCCCTGGCCGGCAAGGAGAAGTGGCCCGGGATGTACTACTGGGCGTACCTGGCGATGCGCACCGCCGGAGCCGGTGCCCTGGAGAAGGCCAACGACGACAAGGACTTCACCGGGGACGAGTTCGTCCAGGCCGGGCAGCACCTGCAGGAGCTGGCGGACCTCCAGCCGTTCCAGAAGGGCTTCCTCGGGGCCGCCTACTCCACTCCCAGCGGCCAGGCCGCGGCCGTCGGCAACGGCAAGGCCGCGATGGAACTGATGGGTCAGTGGGCCCCGGTGGTGGAGGCCGACTCGGGCAAGGGCCTGGGGAAGGACCTCGGCTTCTTCCCGTTCCCGGCCGTCGAGGGCGGCAAGGGCGCGATCACCGAGGTGTTCGGCGGCGGCGGAGGACACGCGCTGCGCCAGGGCGCCCCGCAGGCCGCCGTCGACTTCCTGAAGTTCTTCGCCTCGGCCGCCACCGACCGCGAACTGGTCAAGAAGACCGGAGTCCTCCCGGTGGTACCGGCCGCCGAGGACGTCCTGACCGACCCCAACCTCCAGGCCGTGCAGAAGCAGCTCAAGGGAACCACCGGCTTCCAGCTCTACCTCGACCAGGCCTACGCGCCCGCCCTCGGCCAGGAGATCAACGACAGCGTCGCCGCGCTCATCGCCGGCTCCAAGTCGCCGCAACAGGTCGCCGAGTCGATCACGAAGACCGCGAAGGAAGAGCAGTAGGCCCGATGACCTCCACGTTCCTGCCGGACAAGCGGACCGGCCCCGACGCCGACCGCCCGCCCCCGCCCGCCGACGCGGGCCGGGGCCGGGCCCGGCGCCGTACGTACCACTGGCTCACCGCGGTCGGCTTCCAGGTGCCCGCGCTGGTGCTGTTCATCGTCCTGGTGCTGCTGCCCATCCTGTTCGCGCTGTACGCCGCCTTCTTCCGCTGGGGCGGCTTCGGGATGCCCTCGGAGTACATCGGCACCGAGAACTTCACCCGCGCGTTCGACGACCCGGTCTTCCTCGGCGACCTGTGGCGCTGCCTGCTCCTGGTCGTGCTCAGCCTCGTGCTGCAACTGCCGTTCGCGCTCGCCATGGCGGTGCTGCTGAACCAGAGGATGCGCGGCCGGGCCGTGTACCGGATGCTCTTCTTCGCACCGTACGTGCTCTCCGAGGCCATCACCGGCGTGCTGTTCGCCATGATCTTCGCTCCGGGCGACGGCCTCGCCGACCACATCCTGGGCCGCATCGGCCTGGAAGGACTCGGCGGTGAGTGGTTCGCCGACCCGTCGATGGTCATGGCGACCCTCTTCCTGGCGATGACCTGGAAGTACTTCGGCTTCCACATGATGCTCTACCTGGCCGGTCTCCAGTCGATCCCCAAGGAGCTGAACGAGGCGGCGCTCATCGACGGCGCGAACGCCTGGCAGCGCTTCCGCGGCGTGACCCTGCCGCTGCTCGCGCCCACCCTGCGCATCAGCGTCTTCCTGTCGGTCATCGGCGCGATCCAGCTGTTCGACCTGGTCTGGGTGATCACCCAGGGCGGCCCCGACCACCACTCCGAGACCATGGCCGTGACCATGTTCCAGTTCGGCTTCAAGCGCTACCAGGTCGGCTACGCCAGCGCGATCAGCGTGGTCATGTTCGGCATCAGCCTCGTCTTCGCCCTCGCCTACCAGCGATTCGTGCTCCGGCGCGACCTGGAGGGAGCCACCACGACCATGCGAGGAGGCGGGAAGTGACCGTGCGTTCCAAGTCCCGTGCGAGGCGGGTCCTTCCCGTGCACGTCGTCCTGATCGTCGTCGGCGCCGTGATGGCCGTACCGCTGCTGTACGCGGTGCTGTCCGGCTTCAAGTCCACCGACCAGCTCTCCAGCAACCCCGTCGGGCTGCCCGACCCGTGGGTGACCTCCAACTACACCGACATCCTGGCGTCGGGCTCCTTCTGGCGGCTCGTCGGCAGCAGCACGCTGATCGCGGTGGCGACCACCGTCCTCGTGGTCGTGGTGTCCGCGCTGGCCGCGTTCTCCTTCGCCCGGTTCGCCTTCCGCGGGCGGGAGTTGCTGTTCACCCTGTTCACCATGGGGTTGATGTTCCCCTTCGCGGTAGCCGCCCTGCCGCTGTTCCTGCTGCTGCGCTCCCTGGGCCTGCTGGACAACCCGCTGGGCGTCATCCTGCCGCAGGCGGCCTTCGGACTGCCGATGACGATCATCATCCTGCGCGGCTTCTTCCGGGAGATCCCCGGGGAGCTGGAGGAGGCGGCCACGCTCGACGGCTGCGGTCCGCTCGGCTTCTTCTGGCGGGTGCTGCTGCCCATGGCCCGGCCCGCGCTCGGCACCGTCTCGGTCCTGGCGGTGGTCACCAGCTGGAACAACTTCTTCCTGCCGCTGCTGGTGTTCACCGACTCCACGTGGTGGACGATCCCGATCGGCGTCCAGCAGTTCCAGGGGCAGTACTCGGCCGACACGGCCCGCGTCTTCGCCTACCTGGTCCTGGCGATGGTGCCGGCCCTCGCCTTCTACTCCGTCGCCGAGCGCCAGCTCGTCGGCGGTCTGACCGCGGGCGCCACGAAGGGATGACCCGCGCCGCGGACGCGAACGTGTCACACCCGCACCCGAACGTGAGGAGTCGCAGCATGCGTACGTCCCGCACGACCATCCGCTCCCGTACCCGGCTCAGACTCGCCGGCGCGCTGGCCGTCGCGCTGGTCGCGGCCGGCGTCGCCACCGGGCCCGCGGCCAGTGCCGGTGAGGAGCGGCACGGCAAGGACCGCGGTACGCTCGCCGACCTGGCCCAGCGGCACGGCCGGTACTTCGGCAGCGCCACCGACAACCCCGAGCTCACCGACGGCCCCTACACCGCGCTGCTGGCCAGCGAGTTCGACCAGATCACGCCCGGCAACGGGATGAAGTGGTACGCCACCGAGCCGCAGCAGGGAGTCTTCGACTGGTCGGCGGGCGACGAGATCGTCGACCTCGCCCGCGCCGGCCACCAGAAGGTGCGCGGCCACACCCTGGTCTGGCACAGCCAGCTGCCGGGCTGGATCACGGACCGTGACTGGACGGCCGACGAGCTCAGGGCGGTACTGAAGAAGCACATCCAGGCCGAGGTACGGCACTACCGGGGCAAGGTCTTCGCCTGGGACGTCGTCAACGAGGCCTTCAACGAGGACGGCACCTACCGGGAGACCGTCTTCTACAGAACACTCGGCCCCGGCTACATCGCCGACGCGCTGCGCTGGGCCCACCAGGCCGACCCGCACGTCAAGCTCTACCTGAACGACTACAACATCGAGGCCGTCGGCCCGAAGAGCGACGCCTACCTGCGGCTGGCGAAGGAGCTGAGGGCCGAGGGCGTGCCGCTGCACGGCATCGGTCTGCAGACCCACCTGGCCCTGCAGTACGGCTACCCGACCAGCTTGGAGGAGAACCTCCGCCGCTTCGCGCGGCTGGGTCTGGACACCGCCCTGACCGAGGTCGACATCCGCATGGAGCTCCCCGCGGACGAGGCGAAGCTCGCCACGCAGGCCGACTGGTACCGGCAGCTCACCGAGGACTGCCTGGCCGTGCGGCGGTGCGTGGGCATCACGCTGTGGGACTACACGGACAAGTACTCGTGGATCCCGGCGTTCTTCGAGGGCGAGGGTGCGGCCCTGCCCTGGGACGAGAGCCTGCGTCCGAAGCCGGCGTACTACGCGATCAGGGAGGCACTCGGCGGGAGGTGAGCGCCCCGTACGCGCCGGGGCCGGCCCGCGGGAGCATCCGCGGGCCGGCCCCGGAGTGCCGGGCGGAGCGGCGCCGTACCGCCCGGCGGGTGCTCAGGCGGCGGTCATCAGCCCGGTGCCGAGCGGACGGTGCGGAGCGATGATCCGGCCGTCCGGCAGAAGCTCACCGGTGTCCTCGAAGAGGACGACGCCGTTGCACAGCAGGCTCCATCCCTGTTCCGGGTGGTGCGCCACGAGACGGGCGGATTCCCGGTCGGCGGAGTCGGCTGGAGGACACGGTGGCTGGTGCTGACACATGAGTGGGGTCTCTCGGTCCGTCGTGATGGATGAGTACGCTGTCTGGTCTGTCCCGCGGCGTGAAACGTCGTCCATGGCCGCCCCCCCGTTTGATAGGTCGGTCCGAACCCAGTGTTGCCCCACGGGCGCCGTTCCGCAGGTATTTCGCAGCACCGCTTCTCACGGGTTTCAGACGCGTCACCCACGCGGGCGGTTCATCGCAACTGCATTGTCACTTCGGATGATTCAGCATGGCCGGATAGGACTAGTCCGCCCGGGACGGCCCGGACGGACGAGCGGTCAGGCGGGGGAGCGCAGCAGCCGCGTCGGCGTCACCCGGTGGGTCAGGAGGGGGAGCAACTCGGCTACCCGGTGCGGCCGGTGGGCCGCGATACCGGGCGGTGCCGGCGCGAGCGGCACCAGCAGGTCGGTGCCGGCGGGGTACCCCTCGGCCGGGTCGGCGGCGCAGTCGCCGTGCAGCCACAGCGTCAGCATGTAGAGGCCCGGCACCGACAGCAGACGCGGCTGGTAGGGCTGCGGCAGCGTCTCCGCCTGGCGCAGTGCCCGTTCGGTCGACGCGATGTAGGGGCCCTCGAAGAAGCGGGAGAAGGCCCACCCGTCCGGGGTCGGCATGGTCTCCGCCGCCGCCACCGCCCGGTCGCCGGAGCGGATCAGGAACCGCCAGCCGGTCAGCCGGGTGGCCGTCACGCCCTCGGCGGAGACCCCGTCCAGGACGTGCACGGGCAGGGGCAGTTCGGGGGTGGTCGGCCCCTGGGCGCCGAGCAGGGACGGGGTCCGGGCCTCGCGGACCGCGGTGGGAGACGAGAGTGCGGTCAGGACGGAGCGCAGGGCGGGCGCGGGAGCCGGGGGGACATGCAGCGGCATGGTGGGTCGCCTCTCATTCGAAGGCACGGTGGCGCGAGGGCGGTGCGTGACAGGGCGGGGTGGGGCGTGCGGGGCGGACGACGCTGTCAGCTCACGGGGTGGAGAGGCAGGGGCCGGGGTCCGAGAACCGAGAAGTGGGGTGAGGCCTGCCGTGCGTCAGCTCGGCGGCAGGATCCATCGACCGTGGACGCCGGTCTTCTGCCTTGTTCGCGGAGTTTATACGACATGTGTTCAGACTGTGTTTCGTCTAGCCGTCCGCGGCAAGCAGAACAAGGGCACATTCGGTCGTGGAAATGCGGTAATCCTCCGGATTTCACGCCCGGCGCACGACGCTGACCTCGGGGAATCCTCACCGAGCGGTCGGCCCGTTCTCGTCGGCGTTTTTCACGAGTTGGCGGGCCCTGAAACTGCGGGGTGCGCCATGCCCGGCGAATGTGCCACCGGTCACATCGGTTCAGCGTAGCGGGTGCCGGGGCCGTGCGGGGACGTTATCGATCGCTTCGGCTGGGCATCATCCCACCTGACCGGCACACCGGCGGCCGGATCTTCAACCCACCGCTCCGAGAAGGGACTCTTCCATGGGGGAGAAGGTCGTGGCAGGTCAGTTCGACCTGTCCGATCGCCAGCGCTACCGCGACAAGCTCCAGCGGTGCCTGACGGGCCTGGAGCGACTGCTGGCGGAGAAGCGGTTCGACCGTCCGAAGAACCTGATGGGGCTGGAGATCGAATTGAATCTCGTCGGTTCCGACGGGATGCCGAAAATGTTGAATGCGCAAGTCCTCGAGCGCATCGCGAGCCGCGACTTCCAAACAGAGCTCGCCATGTTCAACCTGGAAGTCAACATCGCACCGCACCGATTGGGCGGCCGGGTATTCGACCGGCTCGCCGAGGAGATCCGCACGTCACTGGCGTATGCGGACCGGAAGGCCGGCGAGGTCGACGCGGGAATCGCGATGATCGGAATTCTGCCGACCCTCGACCGGGACGACCTGGTCTCGTCCAACCTCTCGGCCGTCGACCGCTACGCGCTGCTCAACGAACAGATCGTGGCGGCCCGCGGCGAGGACTTCACGCTCGACATCGAGGGCGTCGAGCGCCTCACCTGCACGTCCAAGTCGATCGCCCCGGAGGCCGCCTGCACCTCGGTGCAGCTGCATCTCCAGGTCACCCCGGACCGCTTCGCCGACGTGTGGAACGCGGCCCAGGCGGTCACGGCCGCGCAGATCGCCCTCGGCGCCAACGCGCCCTTCCTGTTCGGCCGCGAGCTGTGGCGCGAGTCGCGGCCCCCGCTGTTCCAGCAGTCCACCGACACCCGCCCGCCCGAGCTCCAGGCCCAGGGGGTGCGTCCGCGCACCTGGTTCGGGGAACGGTGGGTGACCTCGGCGTACGACCTGTTCGAGGAGAACCGGCGCTACTACCCGGCACTGCTGCCGATCTGCGACGACGAGGACCCGCTGGAGGTCCTGGACGCGGGCGGCGTGCCCAAGCTCGCGGAACTCGTCCTGCACAACGGCACGGTCTACCGCTGGAACCGCCCCGTCTACGACATCGCCGACGGCGTCCCGCACCTGCGGGTGGAGAACCGCGTCCTGCCCGCCGGCCCCACCGTCACCGACGTCATCGCCAACGCGGCCTTCTACTACGGCGTCGTCCGCGCGCTCGCCGATGAGCCCCGGCCGGTGTGGACCCGGCTGCCGTTCGAGGCCGCCGCCGCCAACTTCGAGGCCGCGTGCCGCCACGGCATCGACGCCCGCTTCGAGTGGCCCCGGCGCGGCAGGCTCGGCGGCACCACCGAGGTCGACGCCGCCGTCCTCGTACGCGAGGAACTGCTGCCGCTCGCCGAGGCGGGGCTGGACGCGTGGGGCGTGGAGCCCGCCGACCGGGACCTGTACCTCGGGGTGATCGAGGAGCGGTGCCGGCGCCGGGTCAACGGCGCGTCCTGGCAGGCGGCCACGTTCCACCAGGCGCTGGAGGCGGGTCTGTCCCGGGACGCGGCGCTGGCCGCGACGACCAGGCGCTACGTCGAGCTCATGCACCAGGGCGATCCCGTGCACCTGTGGCCGGTGGGCCTGCCGGAGCCGGCACCGCTGGGCTGACGGCCACCGGGGCCCGCCCCCGCCGCGCGCCGCCTCATACTGATCGGGCAAGCTGTGACGTCCCAGCTGGAGGCAGGTGTGCATGGCGGAGGCGGGCCCGGTGGACGATGCGTTCCCTCAGCAGCCACTCGACGAGGAACCCCCTCGCGAGGGGCGGCTCTCGCGGCGGATCCTGCGTGACGAGACGCTGCTCGTCCTGGCGCTGTCGCTCGGCGCGAGCGGAGTGTCCGCCCTCATCAGCTTCATCGGCTCGCTCACCCGGCCCGGCGGTCTCAAGGACCAGGCGGCCACCCTCAACGCCTCGGCCGCGCCCGGCCGCCCCTGGCTGGACCTGGCCTGGCAGCTCTTCGGGATCACCACCGCACTGGTCCCGGTCGCCCTGGTCGCGCACTTCCTGCTGCGCGAGGGCCGCAGTCTGCGCGCCCTCGGCTTCGACCGCACCCGCCCGTGGCCGGACCTGGCTCGCGGGGCCGCCGTGGCCGCCGTCATCGGCAGTACCGGCATCGCCTTCTACCTGGCCGCCCGGGGTCTCGGATTCAACCTGACCGTGGTGCCCGAGGCGCTGCCCGAGGTGTGGTGGAAGTACCCCGTGCTCATCCTCTCGGCGGTGCAGAACTCCGTCCTGGAGGAGGTCATCGTCGTCGGCTATCTGCTGCGCCGGCTCGACCAGCTGGGCTGGAGCCGGGGCGCCTCGATGGCGGCCAGTTCGGTGCTGCGCGGGTCGTACCACCTCTACCAGGGCGTCGGCGGCTTCGTCGGGAACATGGTGATGGGCGTGGTGTTCGTGTATCTGTACCGCCGCTGGGGCCGGGTGGGTCCGCTGGTGGTGGCGCACTCGCTGCTCGACATCGGGGCCTTCGTGGGCTACGCGCTGCTGGCCGGAAAGGTCGACTGGCTGCCGACGGCGTGACGGGGACCCGGGAGCCTCCCGCGCCCCCGTCACGCGGGGCCTAGGCCAGCAGCTCGCCCTCGATCACCGTCACCGCGCGTCCGCTCAGCAGCGTGCGGTCGCCGCGCACCTCCGTGCGGACGCGGCCGGAGCGGGGCGAGGCCTGGAGCCCGGTGAGGACGGGGCGGCCCAGGCGCTCGGCCCAGTAGGGCGCGAGCGCCGTGTGGGCGCTGCCGGTTACCGGGTCCTCGTCGATGCCGACGTTCGGGAAGAAGCAGCGGGAGACGTAGTCGTAGCCGCGGGAGGGGTCCTCCGCGCGGGCCGTGGCGATGATGCCGCGCCGGGAGTGGGCGGCCAGGGCCTTGTGGTCCGGGGTCAGTCCCCGGACGGTCTTCTCGTCGGCGACCTCCACCAGCAGGTCACCGACGTCCGGACCGGTGTCGAGGGCCGCGTGCGGCTGCGCGCCCAGCGCTTCGGCGACGCCCGCGGGGACGTCGACCGGCGTGAGCGGCGCGGTCGGGAAGTCGAGGGTGATCGAGCCGTCCTCGCGGGGCGTGGCGATCAGGACGCCGCTGCGGGTGGCGAACCGCACCGGACCCTCGTGGGCCCCCGTGGTGTGCAGGACGTGGGCCGTGGCGAGGGTCGCGTGGCCGCACATCGCGACCTCGGTGGCGGGCGTGAACCAGCGCAGCGCCCAGTCGGCCGCACCGCCCGCGGGCAGCGGGTGGGCGAACGCGGTCTCGGCGTGGTTGACCTCCAGGGCGACCTCCTGGAGCCGGTCGTCCTCCGGGAACGCGTCGAGGAGGAGTACCCCGGCGGGGTTGCCGGCGAAGGGCCGGTCGGTGAAGGCGTCGACGATTCGGATGCGCATGCGCTGACGCTAGATGCCCGGCCGAGCAGCGGGCCAAGGCCAATTCGCGAGTTCTGGCCCGACTTCCGGGGTGCCGGGCTGTCGGCAGGGGCTTGTCGAACGACAGCTTCCGATATATCGTTGAAGCATCGCGACAGATCAACGACTGAATGGAGTGATGGCGATGCGTACCCACGGATACGAGCGTGGACACGGTGGACACGGGCGTGGAGAGGGCGGTCCCTTCGGCCGTGGCGGCTTCGACGGCCGGCGCGCGGCGTTCGGCCCCTTCGGGCCGGGCGGTCCCGGCGGCCCCGGCGGTCCCTTCGGACCGGGCTTCGGTCCCGGCCCGTGGGGTGGCCGAGGGCGGGGCGGACCCAGGGGGAGGGCGCGGCGCGGCGACGTACGGGCGTCGATCCTCGCCCTGCTCAAGGAGCGTCCGATGCACGGCTACGAGATGATCCAGGAGATCGCCGAGCGCAGCGGCGGGGCGTGGAAGCCCAGCCCCGGTTCGGTGTACCCCACCCTCCAGCTGCTGGAGGACGAGGGCCTGATCGCCAGCGAGAGCGAGGGCGGCAAGAAGCTCTTCTCGCTCACCGAGGCGGGCCGCACCGCGGCCGAGGACGGCCCCGAGGCGCCCTGGGAGGAGGCCTCCCGCGGCGTCGACTGGGAGGCGCTGAACGACATCCGGCAGGCCGGCTTCGGTCTGATGGAGGCCTTCGGGCAGGTCTGGAAGACCGGCAGCAAGGAGCAGCGGGAGAAGGCGCTCGCCGTCATCGGCGACGCCCGCAAGAAGCTGTACCTGATCCTCGCCGACGAGGACTGACGGGACAGACCGGTACGGCACGGCCGGGCGCCCCGCGGAGTGATCCGCGGGGCGCCTTCGTGCGCGTGCCGACGCGCCGCGTTCAGTCCATCCGCCGTATCACCGCCGCGTCGAAGAGATCCCACGCGCGCGGGAGGGCGCTCTCGTCGTGACAGTGCCAGGCCTCCCAGAACAGATCGGCGGCCAGCGCGTCCTCGGGGGCGTACACCCGGTACACGTACTGCCGGCCGTCGACCGCCGGCAGTCCCACCAGCCAGCACTCGCACCTGCTCCTCATGCCCCTGTCGGACTCCCGACGGCACGCCGGGGTTGTACCCGGAGACGTTCCGCAAGGCGGCGCGCGTCCGACGGGGAGGAACGGCGTGATCTCATCCGTAAGGAGGAGATTCCGGCACCCCGGGTCCACTCTGTGTGGGACGCGGAAATGCTCCCCTTCGGGGATGACCCGCGTCGCAGGGGCTGATGTGCTGGGTGTTGTGCAACCCCGTATCCCCCGGCAGTCGGCCGGTGAGCAAGGCGACCGGCGCCCGGACGGTGTCGACGCCGACGCCCGGTTCAGCGCGGAACTGGCGCCGGTGGTCTCCGGTGCCCGCCGCAGAGCGGTGCGGGACGGGGACCGGCAGATCGACACGGCCCATCTGCTGCACTCGCTCCTGGAGTACGACCCCGAGGCGCGGGCCGTCCTCGGCGAGGGGCCGCGGCTCGCCCGCCTGCTCGGCTACCTCGTGCAGCGCAGCATCGGATACGGCCTGCGCTGGCAGAGCACCGTCGAGGACTCCGGCTCCGTGCCCGTGGTGGGCGGGGCCGCCGGGTTCTCGCCCCTGGCCGCGGCGGCCATGGAGGACGCCCGCGCCCGCGCCGCGCGGCGGGGGGCGGCCGAGGCGTGCGGCATCGACCTGCTCGCCGCCCTCGTCGCGGATCCGCAGGCGCGGGCCGTCGAGGTGCTCGGCCGTGCCGCCGTCGATCCCCGTGCGGTCCTCGCCCGGGTGGACAACCACTTCGAGCCGACGCCCTGACCCAGGCCCCGGCCCCGTGACCGGTGCCGCGCCGGATGTCCAGCCGGTGAGACAGGTGTCATCGGGGGTGACGGTCATGTCGTCCCCTGTCATCATGTGCCGGTGCAGACGACTGACAGCCCTCGCGCCGGCCATGGAAAGGGCGCCGGACTCGGACTCGCGCTCGCCTCGGCGGTCGCCTTCGGAGGATCCGGCGTCGCGGCCAAGCCGCTGATCGAGGCGGGCCTCGACCCGCTCCACGTGGTCTGGCTGCGGGTGGCCGGCGCGGCGCTGGTGATGCTGCCGCTCGCCGTGCGCCACCGCGGGCTGCTGCGCCGCCGCCCGGGGCTGCTGGCCGGCTTCGGCCTCTTCGCCGTCGCGGGCGTACAGGCCTGCTACTTCGCCGCGCTCTCCCGGATCCCCGTCGGCGTCGCCCTGCTCGTCGAGTACCTGGCCCCGGCCCTGGTCCTCGGCTGGGTGCGGTTCGTGCAGCGCCGGCCGGTGACGCGGGCGGCCGCGCTCGGCGTGGTCCTCGCGGTCGGCGGGCTCGCCTGCGTCGTGGAGGTCTGGTCCGGCCTCGGCTTCGACGCCCTCGGGCTGCTGCTCGCGCTGGGCGCGGCCTGCTGCCAGGTCGGCTACTTCGTCCTGTCCGACCAGGGCAGCGACGCGGGCGACGACGCGCCCGACCCGCTGGGCGTCATCGCCTACGGGCTGCTCGTAGGGGCGGCCGTGCTCACCGTGATCGCCCGTCCCTGGACCATGGACTGGTCCCTCCTCGCGGACACCGCGCCCATGAACGGCACGCCCGTCGCCGCCGCGCTGCTGCTCGCCTGGATCGTCCTCGTCGCCACGGTCCTCGCCTACGTCACCGGCGTGCTCTCCGTGCGCCGCCTGTCACCGCAGGTCGCGGGCGTCGTGGCGTGCCTGGAGGCGGTCATCGCGACCGTCCTGGCCTGGGTCCTGCTCGGCGAACACCTCTCGGCGCCGCAGATCGTCGGGGGCGTGGTGGTCCTCGTGGGCGCCTTCATCGCCCAGTCGTCGGCGCCCGCCAAGGGCTCCGCGGACCCGGTGGCCAGCGGCGGGCCCGAAAGGGAGTTGTCCAGCCGCGGGACGGCGACCTAGAGTGCCGATCATGCACGCGACCGCACTCGTCCTCCCGCCTCCGGCCGCCTGAGGCGGGCCCTCCGCAAGCCGCCCGGCCCGTAGTGGCCGGGCCGGTCGGTGCTGCCCGCAGACGCCAGTCCACCCACCCCCGCCCGAGGGGTGGACCCCGACGTCCGCGCCCCGTGCGCGTCTGCGGAGAGAACTCGTGTCGAATGCCGTCTCCGGCCTGCCCGTAGGGCGTGGCCTCCTCTATCTGATCGTCGCCGGTGCCGCGTGGGGCACTGCCGGTGCCGCCGCCTCGCTGGTCTACCGGACCAGTGACATGGGGCCCGTGACCCTGTCCTTCTGGCGCTGCGCCGCCGGTCTCGTGCTGCTGCTCGCCGCCCGCCCGCTGCGCCCGCGGGTGCGGCCCGCCGTACCGGAGCCGCGGCGCCGCAAGGTGCTGCGGGCCGTCCTCACCGGCCTCGGTCTCGCCGTGTTCCAGACCGCCTACTTCGCCGCGGTGCAGGCGACCGGGCTCGCCGTGGCCACCGTCGTCACCCTCGGCGCCGGCCCGGTGCTCATCGCGCTCGGCGCGCGCCAGGCCCTCGGGGAGCGGCTGGGCGGGGGTGGGGCGGCCGCGGTCGTCGGCGCCCTCGCCGGGCTCGGGGTGCTCGTCCTCGGCGACGGCAGGACGTCCGTCGAACCCCGGGGTGTACTCCTCGCCCTGGTGTCGGCAGCCGGGTACTCCGCGATGACGCTCCTCACCCGCTGGTGGGGGCGCGACGGTTCGGCGGACGCGGCCAGTACGTCCGTCGGGGCGTTCGCCGTCACGAGCCTGTGCCTGCTGCCCTTCGCCCTCGCCGAGGGGCTGGTGCCGCACAGCGCCGAACCGGTCCGGCTGCTGTGGCTCCTGGCGTACGTCGCGGCCGTCCCGACCGCCCTCGCCTACGGCCTCTACTTCGCCGGCGCGGCCGTCGTCCGGTCGGCCACCGTGTCCGTGATCATGCTGCTCGAACCGGTCAGCGCGGCGGCGCTGGCCGTCGTCCTGCTCGGTGAGCACCTCACCGCGGCGACCCTGGCCGGCACCGTGCTGATGCTCGGCTCGGTCGCGGGACTCGCGGTGGCGGAGGCGCGGCAGGCGCGGACGCCCACGGCGCTCGCCTGACGACGGTCCCTTCCGCGCGGGGGCTCCACCCGGCGCCCTCGCGCGGGCGTCCTATCGGTGGACCGGCATCACGGCGCGGTCAGGTAGGCGGGCAGCCCGGTGCCCGGCTCCAGGCCCGGGTCGGCGACCGGGGCGTCGTAGCCCTTGCGCAGCGGGACGAGGCCGGCCCAGTGGGGGAGGGCGAGGTCCTCCGGCTCGTCGTTCACGCCGCCGGTGCGGAGCTTGGCGGAGACCTCGTCCAGGTCGAGGCGGATCACGGCGGTGGCGGCCAGCTCCTTCTTGTTGGCCGGCCGGGAGTCGTGCGAGCGGCCGGGTACGACATGGTCGACCAGGGCGTCCAGAGCGGTGCGCTTCTCCTCCGGGTCCGTCACGTCGTAGGCCGTGCCGTGCACCACGACCGACCGGTAGTTGATCGAGTGGTGGAAGGCCGAGCGGGCCAGCACCAGCGCGTCCACGTGCGTCACCGTCAGGCACACGGGCAGGCCCGGGTCCGCCTGGCCCGTCATTCGCAGCGGGCGCGAGCCCGTGGAGCCGTGCACGTAGAGGCGCTCGCCGACCCGGCCGTACAGCGTGGGCAGGACGACGGGGGCGCCGTCGCGGACGAAACCGAGGTGGCAGACGTAGCCCTCGTCGAGTATCGCGTGCACCAGCTCCTTGTCGTAGGAGGCCCGGTCGGCGGAGCGGGTGGGGACGGTGCGGTCGGTGGGCGAGTAGGCGGTGGCGGGCTGCGACGGCGTCTGCGTGGTCCCCTGCATGGCGCTCTCCATTGCACTAGTGCATAATCGGGTTTGTGCTAGGAGAGTATCGGATCACGGGACGTGGTGCAGCGGAGATTTCCGCGAGCGTCGAACGCGCGGTGGGCGCGGGCGAGCTGGTGCCGGGGCAGCCCCTGCCGCCGATGCGGGAGTTGGCCGAGCGGCTGGGGGTGAATCCCAACACCGTCGCCGCCGCCTACCGCACCCTGCGGGAGCGCGGGGTCATCGAGACCGCCGGACGCCGGGGCAGCCGGGTGCGCGCGAAACCGGCCACCACGGGGCGCGAGTTCATCCGCGTCGAGGTGCCCGAGGGCGTGCGCGACATGTCCGAGGGCAATCCGGATCCGGCGCTGCTGCCCGCCCTCGGCCCGGTGTTCGCCGCGGCCGCCGGGCAGGGCGACCGGGAGCCGGTGCTGTACGGGCACGCGCCCGTCGAGCCGGAGCTGGCGCGGCTGGCGCGGGCCGGAATGGACGCCGACGGGGTGCCGGACGGACCCCTGGCCGTCACGTCCGGCTCCCTGGACGCGATGGAACGCGTGCTCGCGGCACACCTGCGGCCCGGCGACGCCGTCGCCGTCGAGGACCCGGGCTGGGGCAGCCTGCTCGACCTCGTGCCCGCGCTCGGCCTGCGCACGGTCCCCGTCGGCGTCGACGACGAGGGGCCGCTGCCCGACGACGTGCACCGGGCCCTGGCCGCCGGTGCCCGCGCGCTGGTCGTCACGGACCGCGCGCAGAACCCGACGGGCGCCGCACTCAGCGCCACGCGCGCGCGTGCCCTGCGGTCCGTCCTGCGGGACCACCCGGAGACACTGCTGATCGAGGACGACCACGGCCACCGCATCGTCGACCTGCCGCTGCACCCGCTCGCCGGTACGACGCACAGCTGGGCCTTCGTCCGCTCGGCGGCCAAGGCCTACGGGCCCGACCTGCGGCTCGCCGTGCTCACCGGCGACGCGGTCACGCTCGACCGGGTGCGCGGCCGGCAGCGCCTGGGCCCCGGCTGGGTCAGCCGCATCACCCAGCGGGCGGTGGCGCTGCTGTGGGCCGAGGGCGCGGTGGACGCGCGCGCGGTGGCGGCGGCGTACGGGCGGCGCCGGGACGCGCTGCTCGGCGCGCTCGGACAGTGCGGCGTCGAGGCGCACGGACGCAGCGGCATGAACGTGTGGATCCCCGTGCCGGACGAGACCGGCGCCGTCGCCCGCCTGCTGCACGCCGGCTGGGCCGTGGCACCCGGCGCCCGCTTCAGGATCGGCGCCCCGCCCGGCATCCGCATCACCGTCTCGACCCTGGCCGACGGAGAGGAACGGCCCCTGGCGGACGCGGTCGCGAGGGCGCTGGGGCCGGGGCAGGGGCGGCGCTACGCCTGACGCGTCCAGGGCGGCGGCGGTACGCGGTACGCGGTACGGGCTACGCGGCCGGACCGGGCCGGGCGGCGCTCCACCGGACCGTTTCTGATCGGACCGGTCCGGGAACAGTGCCGGATACCGCGTGGCCGGGCCGTGCCGGCGTATACCGACGGTGCAGGGGGTCCCGCTCGGCCGGGGCGGCGCCGCGTCCGCCGCGGGCGGCCGGCGCGTGGTCAGACCGTCGCCTTCCGGGGTTCCCGGGCCGGACGCGCCGGCTCGGCGGGGCGAGGTGTCCTGGGCCGTGCCTGGGTCAGTGCCGCGCCCGCGAGGACGACGACCGCGCCGACCGGGGTCGACCAGGACAGCGACTCGCCCAGCAGGGCGACGCCCGCGGCCGTGGCGATGACCGGGGTGAAGTACGTGACCATCTGGGCCGTCGTCGGGCCCACTTCGGCCACCAGGTCGTACTGGATCAGGAAGGCGAGCCCGGTGCCGAGCGCGCCCAGCGCCGCGACCGCCAGCACGGGCAGCACCGGAAAGTGCGTCGGCGCCGACGTGACCAGCGGCGTCACGACCGCCAGTTGCAGCGTCGCGAGCAACAGCTGCGCTCCCGTCAGGGACAGGTGCGAGTGGCTCGAGCCGGCCAGGGTGCGGCGGACGTAGATCCAGCCGACCGGATAGCTCAGCGAGGCGAGCAGAGCCAGCGCCGTGCCCGTGACGTCCAGGCCGTGGAAGCCCTGCCAGACACCCAGCACCGTCAGGACACCCAGGAAGCCGATGCCGAGGCCGGCCACCCGCAGCCGGGTCGGCCGGTCCTCGGACAGGGCGACCAGCGACAGGGCCATGCCCCACAGGGGCGAGGTCGCGTTGCAGATGCCCGCCAGGGACGACGGGATCGTCAGCTCGGAGTAGGCGAAGAGGGAGAACGGCAGCGCGTTGAGCAGGAGACCGGCGACCGCCAGATGCGCCCACGTCCGCGCCCCGCGCGGCAGCCGCTCCCGCTTCACCGCCATCACCACGGCGAGGACCGCCGTACCGAACACCAGCCGGCCCAGCGTGACCTGGAACGGGGCGAAGCTCTCCGTGCCCACCTTCATGAAGAGGAAGCTGAAGCCCCAGATCAGGGCGAGGACCCCGAAGCGCAGGCGCCAGTCGAGGACGCGGCGGACCCGGCGGGGTGCGGGGGAGGACGTGACGCTGCTCATGGAGGCAACGATGCGGCAGCTTTTCTCGTAGCACAATCGATATTTCACGCCCGGTATCTCGTAGCATCGCTTATATGTTGAACCTGGAGCGCCTGCGCACCCTCGACGCCCTCGCCCGGCACGGATCGGTCAGCGGCGCCGCCGAGGGCCTGCACATCACCACCTCGGCCGTCTCCCAGCAGATGTCCAAGCTGGAGCGCGAGGTCGGCCAGCAGCTCCTGGCCAAGAACGGCCGGGGCGTGCGGCTGACGGACGCGGGCCGCCTCCTCGCCGAGCACGCGGCGCGCATCCTCTCGCAGGTCGAGCTCGCCCAGTCCGACCTCGAGGCGCACCGCGGGCAGGTGGTGGGCGAGCTCCGGCTGTCGGCGTTCCCGACCGCCGCCCGCGGGCTGTTCCCCGCCGCACTGTCCGCCCTGCGCGCCGGGCATCCCGCCCTGCGCATCCGCTCCAGCGAACTGGAACCGGAACGCGGCATCCGGGGGGTGGTGCGCGGCGACCTCGACCTGGCCGTCGTGCTCGACTGGTACAACAAGCCGATGCCGCTGCCCGACGGCCTGGTCAAGGCTCCGCTCCTGGACGATCCCGCCGACGTGGCCATGCCGGCCGGCCACCGGCTCGCCGGACGGGACGAGGTGGACCTCACCGAGTTCGCCGAGGACGAGTGGATCACGTGGGCCGAGGGCGAGTTCTGCCACGAGTGGCTGATGTTCACGCTGCGCTCGAAGGGCATCGAACCGATCATCGGCCACCGTGCCGCCGAGACCCACACCCAGCTCGGCCTGGTCGCCGCGGGGCTCGGCGTGTGCATCGCCCCGCTGCTCGGACGCCATCCGATGCCCTCCGGCGTCGTCACCGTGCCGCTGCGGCAGCGGGCGCGCCGGCACGTGTACGTCGTCTGGCGCGCGGACGCCGACCGCCGCCCGTCGATCCGGGCGGCGGTGGAGGCGCTGCGGGCGGCGGCGGGACGGCTCGGCTGACCCTTCCGGCCTACCGGGACGACAGTTTGCGGAAATCCCAGGTGACGATCTTCTCGGGCGTCAGCCGCAGCCAGGCGTGGCGGCCGTCGTGCGGCATCTCGTCCAGGCCGAAGTTCTTCCGCGCGAACAGCGTCTCGGGAAGGTCCAGTTCGGCACAGAGCTCGCCGGTGCGCGGTGCCTCGCCCACGAACTCGGCGCGGCCGGACAGCTCCGCGCCCCGCAGCTCGTTGTACTCCTCCCCGGTGTCGACCACGATCGCCACCCGCGGGTCGCGCCGCAGGTCCGCCCAGCGCCTGCTGCGCACGACCGAGTACAGCCACATCGAGGAGCCGTCCCAGGCGAACCAGAGCGTGCTCACGTGGGGCGCGCCGTCCGCCGAGACCGTGGCGACCCGGCAGGTGCGCTGGGCGGTGAGGAACGCGTCCAGCTCACCGGACGTCATCATGATCTTCCGGCCCCGGCGTTGCGCGACGGTCATGCGATCCCTTCTTCACACGTCGTGTCGGTCGACCGTGTCTCCGCTGTCCCCTTCACGCCGGCGTGATCGAGTCCCCGCTGACCGTGATCTGCACGGCGGGCAGCGGCTTGGTGGCCGGGCCGCCCTGCACACTGCCGTCCGTGATGGAGAACCTGCTGTTGTGGCAGGGGCAGTTGATGACGCCGTCGGAGACGTCCTTCACGGCGCACCCCTGATGGGTGCAGACGGCCGAGAAGGCCTTGAACTCGCCCGCCGTGGGCTGGGTGACCACGATCTTCCGGTCGGCGAAGACCTTCCCGCCCCCTTCGGGGATGTCCGCGGTCGCCGCGAGCGCGCCACCGGCTCCGGCGTTCTCGCCCCCGCCGGTCGCGGACTCGCTCGACGCGTCGTCGTCCGAACCGCCGCACGCGGTCAGGGCGACGGCGAGTCCCGCGGCCCCGGCCGCCGCCACGACCGTACGACGAGCCGGTCCGGACGCGGGGTGAAACGATGCGCTGGTCATGCTGATGACGTTCCCTTCCGGGGCTGGATGCGTGATCTGCCGAGAGGTACGGCCGTGGAGCACGTGCTGTTCAGTCCTGTCGTGATGCCGTCGGGTCCGTTGTCACCGGCCGTTTCGCGGGGCCGTGCCGGCCGGTACGGAGGGCAGGTACCGGGGGGCCCGCCAGGCGTCCAGCCGGTGCTCCACCGCCGCACCCAGCGACAGCAGTTCGGCGTCCTGACGGTCGCCGGCCATCAGCAGCAGTCCGACCGGCAACTCGTCCACGAATCCGGCGGGCACGGACAGCGAGGGGTACCCGGCCACGGCGGCCGGGGTGGAGGACGGGATCACGTCGTTGTCGCCGCGCGCGCAGTCGGTCGTCCAGGCGGGCGGGTTCGCCGGGGAAGCGATGGCGTCCAGGCCGTGCGCGTCCATGGTCTCGTCGATGGACCGCCGGGACAGGTCCCGCAGCTCGGCGCGCATGGCCCGGTATCGCGGGTCGGTGGTCGACGGCGCGACCAGGGCCTGCTCGAACAGTTCCTGGCCGGCGAAGCACGTCTGCTCGGCCGGGTGCGTGCGGTTGAACGCGATCAGCTCGGCGAGGTCCCGGGGCCCGCCGCGGGTGGCGAGGTTGCGTCGATGTCCCGGTGGAACTCGCTCAGCAGCGCTGGGAATTCGAGTGCGGCGAGTCGGTCCTGGTACGGCGGCGTCACCTCGACGACCTGGGCGCCCGCGGCACGCAGGTCCGCCGCGGTACGGGTCATCAGGGCGTCCACCGCGGTGCCGAGGGACGGCAGCCGCCACAGGCCGATCCGCTTGCCGCGCAGGGCGCCGGGGCGGGTGGCCGCGTCCACGAGGCCGGAGGTGCCGGCGGTGCGCCGCCCGCTGAGCACCGAGAAGGTGAGCGCGGCATCGACCACGTTGCGTGCCATGGGACCCGCCGTGTCCTGCTCGGCGGAGATCGGGACGACGCCCGACTGGCTGACCAGGCCGAGACTCGGCTTGTGGCCGACCACTCCGTTCATCCCGGCCGGGCACACGATGGAGCCGTCCGTCTCGGTGCCGATCGCCACCTGCGTCAACGACGCGGCGAGCGCGGCAGCCGAGCCGGAGGACGATCCGCACGGATTCCGGTCCAGGACGTACGGGTTGTTCGTCTGGCCGCCCACCGCCGACCAGCCCGAGGTCGGCTTCGCCGCGCGGAAGTTGGCCCACTCGGACAGATTGGCCTTGCCGAGGACCACCGCGCCCGCCTCCCGCAGCCTGCGCACCAGCTGCGCGTCCTTGTCCGGCGGACTGCCGGCGAGAGCCGTCGACCCGGCCGTCGTCGGCATGTCGCGGGTGTTCACATTGTCCTTCAGCAGCACGGGGATGCCGTCGAGCGGGCCGCGGGTCCTGCCGAGCCGGTGCCGGACGTCGCTCGCAGCGGCCTGTCGCAGGGCCGTCGGACTGGTGCGCAGGACCGCGTTGATCTTCGGGTCGATGGCCTTGATCCGTCGGAGGTACTCCATGGTCAGCGCCGACGAGGTGAGGGACCCGCGGTTCATGCGCGCCTGTAACTCGGGGATGGTGACCGTGTCGAGGTCCACCCCCCGCGGCAGGGGCGATGCGGAAGGTCTCGGGGAGCCGCCGGCACCCGGTTCGGCGGCTTCGGCGCGGTGGCCGGGCGCGCCCGCCAGAAGGGCGGGCATCACCAGGGCAGTGGTCAGTAGCGCGAGGCTTCTTCTGCTCATGGGGGCCAGCCCACTGCATGGGTTCGTTCCGGCGCAAGAGGCCGCCACTTCGCCGCCGTCGGACCGATGACGCCCCTGCCGCTTCCCGCGAGCGCTCCGTGGCCGACACCGGCAGGCTGGAGGCGTGAGCGGAAACGGAGACGGCCCGGACGGTCTGCGTCTGGCGTCGGCGCGCGGGCGCTGGGTCATGGCCTGTGTCGTGCTCGCGTCCGGCATGGCCATGCTCGACGGCACGGTCGTCAACGTGGCCCTGCCCAGGATGGGGCGTGACCTCGGCGCTTCGCTGTCCGTGCTCCAGTGGGTCGTCAACGCCTACATGCTGACGCTGTCCGCCCTGATCCTCTGGGGCGGCGCGCTCGGCGACCGGATGGGCAGACGGCGCACCCTGCTGCTGGGCGTCGCCTGGTTCGCCGGGGCCTCGGCACTGTGCGGCCTCGCGCCCAACGAGTACGTGCTGATCTGCGCCCGTGCCCTCCAGGGGGTGGGCGGCGCGTTGCTCACACCCGGCTCGCTGGCGCTGGTACGGGCGTCCTTCCACCCCGACGACCAGTCGCGCGCGGTGGGAGCCTGGTCCGGCCTGACCGGTGTGGCGGGCGCCCTCGGGCCGTTCCTCGGGGGCTGGCTGATCGACGGGCCGGGGTGGCGGTGGATCTTCCTCATCAACGTGCCCCTCGCGGTCGCCGTCGTGCTGATCGCCGTCGCCTTCGTACCGGAGAGCCGCGACCCCGCCGCGGCCGGACGCCCCTTCGACACGCTGGGCGCGTGTCTCGCGGCAGTGGCGTTGGGCGGCGTGAGCTATGCGCTGATCAGTGCCTCGTCGGGCAGTCCGGTCGTCCGCGTCGTGCTTCCGGCGGTGGTCGCCGTAGCCGCCGGGGCGGCCTTCCTCGGGGTCGAACGCCGGGCGAGGAACCCGATGATGCCGCTCTCCCTGTTCTCCTCCCGGCTCTTCTCGGCGACCAACGGGATGACGGTGTACCTGTACGCGGCCATCGGCGGAGTCCTGTTCCTGCTGCCTGTCCAACTGCAGACGGCGCTCGGGTACGACGCGCTGGAGGCCGGTCTCGCGACGATGCCCATCACCGTGCTGATGCTCCTGCTCTCCGCCCGGGCGGGCGCCCTGGCCAAACGCATCGGGCCCGCGGTTCCGCTGATCACGGGGCCACTGGTGGCCGCGGCCGGAGCGTCGCTGCTGCTCCGGGTCGGGCCCGACTCCGCCTACGTACCGGACGTTCTCCCCGCGGTACTGGTGATGGGCCTGGGCATGAGCCTGTTCGTGGCGCCGCTCACGGCGACCGTCCTGGCCTCCGTCGACGCCGAGCACGCCGGGCTGGCGAGCGGGGTGAACAACACCGCGGCACGGGTGGCCCAACTGCTGATCGTCGCCGCGCTGCCGCTCCTGGTGGGCCTCTCCGGCGACGCCTACACCTCCGGTGCCGCGGTGAACCGCTCCTTCCACCGCGCCGCCGTCGTGACCGTCGTGCTCTTCCTCGCCGCCTCGGCGACGGCTGCCCTGTTCGTCCGGCCCCGGCGCGTACGCCACCGGGTCGAGACCGCCCCGCCTCCCGTCTGCCGCTCCCACCTCTCCCTCACCTGCCCGCCCCTGGAACCCGGGCCGGACGCCTCCCGGCAGCATCCACGCCGGTGATCACCCTCGGTTACTATGCTCACTTCATGCCCGAGGCCGGAAGCAAGGGGCCGACGGCCCGTGACGGCTGCACGGCTGAAGAGACGGATGGCCCGGGAGAATGCTGAAAGAGGTCACCGCGACCCGCTACATCACGCCCCTGCGTGAGGGGGGTTCGCTGCCGGGACTCGTCGAGGCCGACGACCTCGGGACGTACGTCCTCAAGTTCACCGGCGCGGGGCAGGGCCGCAAGACGCTCGTCGCCGAGGTGGTCTGCGGCGAACTCGCCCGCCGCCTCGGCTTCCGGGTGCCGCGGCTGGTGACCGTCGACCTCGACCCGGTGCTGGGGCTCGGCGAGCCGGACCAGCAGGTGCAGGAACTCCTCAAGTCCAGCGGCGGCACCAACCTCGGCATGGACTTCCTCTCCGGCGCGCTCGGTTTCGACCCGCTGGCCTTCGAGGTGAGCCGGGAGGAGGCCGGGCGGATCGTGTGGTTCGACGCGCTGGTGAACAACGTCGACCGCTCCTGGCGCAACCCGAACCTGCTGCGGTGGCGGGGCGACGTGTGGCTCGTCGACCACGGCGCCACCATGATCTGGCACCACAACTGGCCCGGCGCCGAGGCCTCGGCCGCCCGTCCGTACGACGCCCGCGACCACGCCCTCGCGCCGTTCGCGCCCGACGTCCGCTCGGCCGCCGCCGCGCTCGCGCCCCTCGTCACCGAGGACCTCCTCGCCGAGGTCACCGCCGAGATCCCGGACGTCTGGCTGGCGGACGAGCCCGGCTTCGCGACGCCCGACGACCTGAGGCGGGCCTACGCCCGGCCGCTGCTCGCGCGGGCCGCCACGATCCACGACCGCATCGAGGGGGGCCGGTGAACGACCGTCACGTCTACGAGTACGCGCTGCTGCGCGTCGTGCCGCGGATCGAGCGCGGCGAGTGCGTCAACGCGGGCGTGCTCGTGTACTGCCGGGCCGAGTCCTACGTCGGTGCCCGCACCCATCTCGACGAGGGCCGATTGCTCGCCCTCGACCCGCACGTGGACCTGCCCGGCGTGCGCGCCGCGCTGCGCGCCGTCGAGGGCGTGTGCGCCGGCGGGACCGCCGCGGGGCAGGCGGCCCCCGACGATCCCGGCCGCCGCTTCCGCTGGCTGATCGCCCCCCGCTCCACGATCGTCCAGCCGGGCCCCGTGCACACCGGCCTCACGACCGACCCGGCCGCCGAGACGGAACGGCTCCTCGGCCTGCTGGTGCGGTAGGCGTCCCGCGTGCCCGGGGGTCAGGCGCGCCGGCGGCGCTTCAGCACGTAGGCCGAGGCGAGCGCGGCGCTCGCGACGCAGCCCACGCCGATGCCGACGTCCCAGCCGGTCGGCCCGGTACCGGAGGCGCCGCCCAGTCCGCCCCGGGTGCCGAGCGTCGGCGTGACGGCCGGGGAGGTCGCGGGACCCGGTACGGCGGTGGTGACCGGAGCCGGTGTGGTGCGGGCGGGACGCGGTGTGGAGGTCGCGGAGACCGTCGGGAACGAGTCCCGCCGCGGCGACACCCCACCGGCCGCCCCGCCGTCGGCCTCCCTGGCAGCGTCGATCCGGCCGATGCCGTTTCCGCCTTGGCCGTTGCCACCCTGGCCGTGTCCGCCTTGGCCGTTGCCACCCTGGCCGTGTCCGCCTTGGCCGTTGCCACCCTGACCGTTTCCGCCTTGGCCATTTCCACCTGGGTCGTTTCCCCCCAGGCCGTTTCCGCCCTGGTCGAGACGCCCCTCGTCGGGGCTGCCCGGGTCGAATCCGCCCTGGCCGGTCCCGCCCTGGTCGAGCCGTCCCCCGTCGGGGCTGCCCTGGTCCGGGCGGTACTCGTCGAATCCGCCCTGCTCGGGCCGGTACTCCTCGAATCCGCCGGCGTCGGGACGGCCGGGATCGGCTCCGCTTCCGTCGGGCCGTCCCTCGCCGGACGGGCCGTCGCCGAGCGCGTCCGCAGAGAGCCCGTCCGGGGAGAGCGGTTCAGGGGTGAACGGGCCAGGGGCGAACGGGTCCTGGTCGCCCGGATCGCTGTCGAAGACGGACTGGGCCGCCCTCTGGTGGGTGAGAGTCCAGGAGTCCAGCTCCTGGGGGTGTGCGGGGTCGGCCAGCGGCACGATCGCGGCGATCGCGACGGCTATGCCTGCGGCACCGGTACGACGGCGCATGGACGCCTCCTTTCCGGCCACGAAGGGCTCGGCCTCCGACGCTAGGGGCCCAGCGCCGCGCGGGCCCGCAGCGCTGGGCCGTCCGGGGGAGTCCGGCGCGGCCGGTGCGCCGGGGAACGAGGTAATGGATCACACCGGCCCGGTGTCCCGTTGACACCGGGTGCCAGGGCTTCTAGCGTCACGTCTGCGGAAGGTACTAAGCGGTCGCTCACCCATGGGCGTGCCGAGGGGCCCCGCACGGGCCGCATCCCCAGGACGAGGAGAAGCAGCAATGTCCACCAATGAGCAGCGGGTCGCCGTCGTCACCGGAGCCGCGCGCGGCATCGGTGCCGCCACCGCCGTACGACTGGCCGCCGAAGGCCGCGCCGTCGCCGTGATCGACCTCGACGAGGCCGCCTGCAAGGACACCGTGGAGAAGATCACCGCGGCTGGCGGCAAGGCGATCGCGGTCGGCTGCGACGTCTCCGACGAGGCGCAGGTCGAGGCGGCCGTCGCCCGGATCGCCGAGGAGCTGGGCGCGCCCACGATCCTCGTCAACAACGCGGGCGTGCTGCGCGACAACCTGCTGTTCAAGATGAGCGTCTCCGACTGGGACACCGTCATGAACGTGCACCTGCGCGGCGCCTTCCTGATGTCGAAGGCGTGCCAGAAGCACATGGTGGACGCCGGCTTCGGCCGCATCGTCAACCTCTCCTCCTCCTCCGCGCTCGGCAACCGCGGCCAGGTCAACTACTCCGCCGCCAAGGCCGGTCTGCAGGGCTTCACCAAGACCCTCGCCAAGGAGCTCGGCAAGTTCGGCGTCACCGCCAACGCCGTCGCCCCCGGCTTCATCGCCACCGAGATGACCAAGGCCACCGCCGACCGCGTCGGCATGGGCTTCGACGACTTCAAGGCCGCCGCCGCCACCCAGATCCCGGTCGCGCGCGTCGGCGAGCCCGAGGACATCGCCAACGCCATCGCCTTCTTCACCGGCGAGGCCGCCGGCTTCGTCTCCGGCCAGGTGCTGTACGTGGCCGGCGGACCGCTCGACTAGGGAACACGGACATGACTGAACTCCCCGCACTCTCCGGCAAGGTCGCGCTCGTCACGGGCGCCAGCCGCGGCATCGGCTACGGCGTCGCCGAGGCGCTCGTCGCGCGCGGCGACCGCGTCTGCATCACCGGCCGCAACGAGGACGCCCTGAAGGAGGCCGTCGAGAAGCTCGGCGCCGACCGCGTCATCGGCGTCGCCGGCAAGGCGCACGACGAGGCCCACCAGGCCGCCGCCGTCGACCGCACGATGGAGGCCTTCGGCCGCGTCGACCACCTGGTCAACAACGCCGGCACCAACCCGGTGTTCGGGCCGATCGCCGACCTCGACCTGAACGTCGCGCGCAAGGTCTTCGAGACCAACGTGATCTCGGCGCTCGGCTTCGCCCAGCGCACCTGGCACGCCTGGCAGAAGGACAACGGCGGCACGATCGTCAACATCGCCTCCGTCGCGGGCCTGTCGCCCTCGCCCTTCATCGCCGCCTACGGCGTCAGCAAGGCCGCGCTGATCAACCTCACCGCGCAGCTGGCGCACGAGTTCGCGCCCGGGGTCCGGGTCAACGCGATCGCCCCGGCCGTCGTGAAGACCAAGTTCGCCGCCGCCCTGTACGAGGGCCGTGAGGAGGAGGCCGCCGCGGCCTACCCGCTGGGCCGGCTCGGCGTGCCCTCCGACATCGGCGGCGCCACCGCGTTCCTCACCTCGGAGCAGTCCGCCTGGGTCACCGGCCAGACCCTCGTGGTCGACGGCGGCATCTTCCTGAACGCCGGCGTGGCCTGACACGACCCCCGCGGCACGTCACCGCGGCACGGGCGCCATGGACAGTGATGGCGCCCGTGTCCGCGTGGTGAGATCATCCGGGCCATGACAACGTAGTCATCGCGAAAATGATCAAAACCCCTGTTCACAGGGGAGTTCAGGGAGCCCGGTGCTGCGGTATGGTCTGCCGACCCTTGGTACGGCGGATCGAGGAGCGTGCGCGTGTTCAACCGGAACCGATGCCTGCGGAGTGCCGCGGCCATCGCGTCCATATCGTCGCTGATCACCGGATGCGGCATCCTGTCGTCCGACAGCTCCGAGGACGAGGGACCGATCGTCGTGGGTACGACCAGCGCGCCCAGCACGCTGGATCCGGCGGCCTCGTGGGACGGCTCCTGGGAGCTGTTCCGCAACATCTACCAGACGCTGCTCAGCTACCCCAACGGCGCGACCGCGCCCCAGCCCGACGCCGCCAAGAGCTGCGCGTTCACCGACGCGGCGAACCAGGTCTACCGCTGTGAGCTGCGCGACGGCCTGACCTTCTCCAACGGGCACGCGCTGGACTCGCAAGCGGTCAAGCACTCCATCGACCGGATCAAGCAGATCAACGTCAACGGCGGTCCCGCCGGTCTGCTGGGCAGCCTCGACCGGGTCCAGGCGCCCAGCGAGCACGAGGTGGTCTTCCACCTCAACAAGCCCGACGCCACCTTCCCGTTCGTGCTCGCCACGCCGGCGATGTCCATCGTCGACCCCGCCGGGTATCCGGCGGACGCGCTGCGCGAGGGCGACGGGATCGTCGGCTCCGGTCCGTACACGCTCCAGTCGTACCAGGACGGGGAGCGGGCCGAACTCGTCCGCAACGACCGCTACCGGGGTTACGCGGAGCGCCACAACGACGCGGTGACCATCCGGTACTTCAAGGACTCCGCCGGCATGGTGAAGGCGCTGCGCGACCATGAGATCCAGGCCACCTACCGGGGTCTGGCGGCCGACGACATCATCACGCTCCAGGGCAAGGCCGCCAAGGAGGAGGACCTCCAGCTGGTCGAGGGCACCGGTGCGGAGATCAGCTACCTGGTGTTCAACCCGAAGGACCCATGGGCGAGCCGCAAGCCCGTGCGCCAGGCCGTCGCCCAGGTGATCGACCGCGCGGCGATCGCGCACAAGGTCTACCAGGACACCGTCGACCCGCTGTACTCCATGGTCCCCAAGGGCCTGACGGGCCACACCACGGGCTTCTTCGACGACTACGGCGACCCCAGCATCTCCAAGGCCCGCGGCATCCTCTCCGACGCGGGCATCACCGAGCCCGTCCCGCTCACCCTCTGGTACACCACCGACCGCTACGGCTCGGAGACCGAGGGCGAGTTCAAGGAGCTCAAGCGGCAGCTGGACGACTCCGGCCTGTTCACGGTGACCCTCAAGAGCCGGCCCTGGAAGACGTACGTCGAGGGGTACCAGAAGGGTGAGTACCCGGTGTTCGGCCGCGGCTGGTCCCCGGACTTCCCGGACGCCGAGAACTTCATCGCCCCCTTCGTCGGCGAGCAGAACGCGCTCGGCACGCCGTACCCGGCCCCGGAGATCACCGGCGAGCTGCTGCCCCGGTCCCGGCGCGAGAGCGACCGCGCCAACGTGGAGAAGGACTTCGAGCGGGCGCAGCAGATCCTCGTGAACGACGCGCGGCTGCTGCCGCTGTGGCAGGGCAAGCAGTACGTGGCCGCGAGCAACGACATCTCGGGCGCGGAGCGGGCGCTGGACCCGTCGACGATCATGATGATGTGGCAGCTGTCGCGGAAGACCAGCTGGTAGGCGACCTGCTCCCGGCCCGGCCCAGCGCCCCCGGGAGCTGATTGTCAGTGGTCGCCGGTAGGTTCTGAGGACTGGAAGCGACCGCACACCGTAAGGAAGTTGACGTGACCGACATCGCCATGCTGCCCGAGTCCTGGCGCGAGGTGCTGGGCGACGAACTGCAGAAGCCCTACTTCAAGGAGCTGACGGAGTTCGTCGAGGAGGAGCGGGCGAACGGCCCCGTCTATCCCCCGCGCGAGGAGGTCTTCACCGCGCTGGAGGCCACGCCGTACGACCAGGTGAAGGTGCTGGTCCTCGGGCAGGACCCGTACCACGGCGAGGGGCAGGGCCACGGGCTGTGCTTCTCGGTCCGGCCGGGGGTGAAGGTGCCGCCGTCGCTGCGCAACATCTACAAGGAGATGCACGCGGAGCTGGACATCCCGATCCCGGACAACGGCTACCTCATGCCCTGGGCGAAGCAGGGCGTCCTGCTGCTCAACGCGGTGCTCACGGTCCGGGCCGGCGAGGCGAACTCGCACAAGTCCCGGGGCTGGGAGCTGTTCACCGACGCGGTGATCCGCGCGGTCGCCGGCCGGCCCGACCCGGCGGTGTTCGTGCTGTGGGGCAACTACGCCCAGAAGAAGCTGCCGCTGATCGACGAGACGCGGCACGTCGTGGTCAAGGGCGCGCACCCCTCGCCGCTGTCGGCGAAGAAGTTCTTCGGTTCCCGCCCGTTCACGCAGATCAACGAGGCGGTCGCCGAGCAGGGCCACGAGCCGATCGACTGGTCCCTCCCCAACCTGGCCTGACCCGGGGGACGCCCCGACGGACGGGGACCGGTCGTCCGCCGCCGGCCCGCGAGTCACGGGCCGCCTGACCTGGAAGACCGGTGCCTGCCGTTAGCGTCGTCGGGGACAGCCGACGAGGGGCACGGAGGACGTGGTGGCCAAGGGACAGGAGCAGGCGGCGCCGGACGCGGTACTGACGCGGATCGGGCAGGTCGTCATGCTGCACCATGCCGGCGACCGCGAGGAGGCCCGGCACCGCTATCTCGTCCTGTGGGCGGAGATCGGTGAGCACGGCGACCCGCTGCACCGCTGCACCCTGGCCCACTACCTGGCCGACACCCAGGACGATCCGGGGGACGAACTGGCGTGGGACTTGAGGGCCCTGTCCGCCGCCGAGGAACTCGCCCAGGACGACGCCGCCGAGCGGCACGGGGACAGGGCCGCCGCACGCGCCCTGTATCCCTCGCTGCACCTGAACCTGGCCGCGGACTACGACCGGCTCGGTCACCGCGAGGCCGCCCGGCTGCATCTGCGGCGGGCCCGCGGCGCGGCCGAGGCGCTGGCCGACGACCGCTACGGCGAGGGTGTGCGGGCGGCGATCCGCCGGCTGGAGACGCGGCTCGGCGACCCGGGTCCCGCGACGGACGGCCCATGGGGGCCACCGCGCCGGCGGCCGTAGGCGGCGAGGTCTCAGCGGCCGTACGTCTGCTCGCAGATGGCCGCCTCCGGGCTGCCCGGCCGCCAGCCCCCGTACTGCCTGCCCAGGGAGCACACGTCCGACTGCGTGCCGGTGCCTCCGCCGGTCAGACTCGGAACGTCGGGGGCCTCGACGCGGGGCTTCTGAGAGGTGCCGCCCGGCCGCCGGGGTGCCTCGGGGCGTGCGGGCCGTGACCGCGGCTCCGGACGGGCGGCCGGAGGTTCGCTCCGCGCCGGGGCCGTCGGGCGTGCCGTGCGGCGCGGTTCCTCCGAGGCGTCGCCGGGGGACGGGGTGGGGCCGATCATCTCCAGCGCCTCACGGGCGGGGGCCTGCACCACCCGCGGGTCGGCCGGGCCGTCCGGGCGGCCGGCGGACGGGCGGGCGCCGTCCGCCGGGCCGGATGCGGGCTGGACCGTCGTACAGCCGGACAGGGCCGAGACAGCCACGGTCACCAGAAGCGTTGCGGTGGTCGTCGTTCGATGCACCCGCGTCACTCTGGCGGGTCGGGCCCGCTCCGCGACGGCGGACGAGCGGAGGTTGCCCCGCACGGGTGATCTCCCGCCCCGTACGGAGGCCTCGCGCCCGCCGCGGGTGACGTCAGTCGCCGGTGGCGCCGTCGAGGCACTCGCGGATCAGGTCGGCGTGGCCGTTGTGCCGCGCGTACTCCTCGATCAGGTGCGTGTGGATCCAGCGCAGGTTGTACCGCTCGCCGGTACGCCGGTGCTTCCCCCGGGACATCTCGTCGAGGCGGAAGGCGGCCGCATGGCGCCGGGCGGCCTCGATCTCGGCTTGCCAGGTGGCGTACGCGTCCTGCCAGGTGTCCGCCTCGGTCAGGTGGAACTCGCCGTCGGGGTCCTCGTCGCTGTAGTAGATCGGCTCGGCCTCCTCGGCCGCCAGCACCCTGCGGTACCAGCTCCGCTCCACCTCGGCCATGTGCCGCACCAGTCCCATCAGGGACAGGGAGGAGGGGGCCACGGCGGCGGTCCGCAGCTGCTCGTCGGTCAGGCCTTCGCACTTCCAGGCGAGGGTCTGCCGGTGGTAGTCCAGCCAGCCCTCCAGCATGGCGCGTTCGTCGGCGTCGGTCGCGGGTTCGCGGCGGTCGGTACTCATGTCCGCATCCTCGCCCAACCCCGCGTGATCCACCAGGGAATTGTGCGGGTCAGCGGCCCAGCATCCCGTCCATCAGCTCCCGCAGACCCGCCCGCACCTCGTCCGGCCCCGGCACCTCGGCACTGAAGGACCCGGCCACGCAGGAGAACATCAGCCCGTCCGCCCAGGCGACGAGGGACAGCACATGACGGGCCGGGTCGGCCGAGCCCATCGCCGTGACGAGGGCGCCGAGCTGCTCGCGGAAGCGGGCGCCGGTGGCGTCGAAGTAGGCCCGCAGTTCGGGTCGGCGCGTGGCTTCCAGGGCCAGTTCGTAGCGGGCCAGGGTGAGTTCGCGGTTGCGGGTCAGGGCACGGTGTGTCGCCAGCGCCAGCGCGTCCACCAGCGCGTCGAGGCCGTCGCGCGGGTCCGGCATCTCGTGCAGGGCCAGTACCCGCGCCTCCCGCTCGGCCAGCCGCCGCACCGCCAGCTCCAACAGGGCCTGCCGGGTCCGCGCGAGGTTGGACGTGGAGCCCTGGGGGAGTCCGGCCGCCTCGTCGACCGCGCGGTGCGTGAGCCCGCGCATCCCGCGCTCTGCGAGCAGGGCGAGCGCGGCGTCGGCTACGAGGCCGGCGCGGGCGGCGCCGGTGGCGGGTGCGGTGCGGACAGGCATACGGCCAACCTACCTGGCGCACTACGGCTGTAGTACAGTCGAGGCATCGGCTCACTACAGCTGTAGTGGCAGCCGGGGCGGACGCGAGGAGAAGCCATGGACAGGACCAAGCAGGCCGTCGTGATCGGCGGCGGGATCGGCGGACTCACCGCGGCGGCGGCCCTGCACGCCGCCGGCCTGCGGGTCACCGTCCTGGAGCGCTCCCCGCGCCTGGAGCCCGTCGGCGCGGCCATCTCCCTGTCGCCCAACGCCCTGCGGGCCCTGGACGTCATCGGCCTCGGCGACGAGATCCGCGGCCTCGCCGCCTGGCAGGGCGACGGCGGTCTGCGCACCCCGGGCGGGCGCTGGCTCTCCCGCTCCAGCGCCGAGGCCGCGGCGGACAGGTTCGGCGGCCCGCTCGTGCTCCTGCACCGGGCCACCCTCATCGACCGCCTCGCCGCACAGCTGCCGCCCGGCGCGGTCCGCACCGGCGCCGCCGCGACCCTCGTCGACCCCGGCGACGGCGACCGGCCGGCCCGCGTGCGCACACCCGACGGCGAGCTGGAGGCCGACCTGGTCGTGGCCGCCGACGGCATCCGCTCCGCCGTACGCCGGACGCTGTTCCCGGGCCACCCCGGACCCGTCTACTCCGGCTTCACCACATGGCGGGTGGTCATCCCGCTGCCCGGCGTCGCGTTCGCCTCGCACGAGACCTGGGGCCGGGGCCGCATCTGGGGCACGCACCCGCTGAAGGACGGCCGGGTCTACGCGTACGCCGCCGCCGTCACCCCGGCGGGCGGGCACGCCGCGGACGAGAGGGCGGAGCTGCTGCACCGGTACGGCGACTGGCACGACCCGATCCCCGCCGTCCTCGCCGCCGCCCGCCCCGAGGACGTCCTGCGCCACGACGTGCACCACATCGCCGAGCCGCTGCCCGCCCACCACCGCGGCCGGGTCGCCCTCCTCGGGGACGCGGCCCACGCCATGCCGCCGACCCTCGGCCAGGGCGGCAACCAGGCGATCGAGGACGCGATCGTGCTCGCCCACCACAGGGACGACCTCGCCGCCTACACGGCCGCCCGGCTGCCCCGGACGACCGCCGTCGCGCGGCAGGCCGTCAGGGTCGCCCGGCTGAACATGGCGGGCAGCCGCGCCGTGACCGCCGTACGCGACGCCGTGATCACCGCGCTGTCCAGGACCGGCCCCGCACTGTTCCTGCGGAGCTTCGACGGCATCGCCGACTGGCGGCCTCCGCAGGCGCCGTATGCTTCGCAGCGGACCCGGGCCGGCGAGCGTTAGAGGAGTACACCCCGTGAAGGTCGGTTGCATCGGACTCGGCGACATCGCGCAGAAGGCCTACCTGCCGGTGCTCGGCGTCCTGCCCGGTGCCGAGCTGCACCTGCAGACACGCACCCCCGCGACCCTCACCCGCGTCGCCGACGGCCTGCGCATCCCGGAAGGGCAGCGCCACGCCGACCTCGACTCCCTCCTCGCCCAGGACCTCGACGCCGCCTTCGTGCACGCGCCGACGGCGGTCCACCCCGAGATCGTGACGAGGCTCCTGGAAGCGGGCGTACCCACCTACGTCGACAAGCCCCTCGCCTACGAACTCGCCGACTCCGAGCGGCTGGTGGAGCTCGCCGAGCAGCGCGGCACGAGCCTCGCCGTCGGCTTCAACCGGCGCCACGCCCCCGGGTACGCGCAGTGCGCCGAGCACCCGCGCGAGCTGATCATCATGCAGAAGAACCGCACGGGGCTCCCGGAGGAGCCGCGCACGATGATCCTCGACGACTTCATCCACGTCGTCGACACCCTGCGGTTCCTGGTCCCCGGCCCGGTCGACGACGTCACCGTGCGCTCCCGCGTCGAGAACGGCCTGCTCCACCACGTCGTGCTCCAGCTCGCCGGGGACGGCTTCACCGCGCTCGGCGTGATGAACCGGCTCAGCGGCTCGGCCGAGGAGATCCTCGAGGTCTCCGGGCAGGACACCAAGCGCCAGGTGGTCAACCTCGCCGAGGTGATCGACCACAAGGGCCAGCCGACCGTGCGGCGGAGCGGCGACTGGGTGCCGGTGGCCCGGCAGCGCGGCATCGAGCAGGCGGTGCTCACCTTCCTCGACGCCGTGCGGGCGGGCAAGGTGCTCAGTGCCCGGGACGCGCTGGAGACCCATGAGCTGTGCGAGCGGGTGGTACGCGCGGTGCTGGATCCGACCGCCTGAGCCGCAGCGTCCGCACCCCTTCGGTGGCGGCCCAGGCCGCGAGGATCAGCAGTGCCGCGTGCACCGTCCAGTCGCCGAAGCGGACGTACAGGGTGGTCCCCTGGGCGAGCGGCACGTCGTACACCTGCGCCGCGCTCGCGTCGGTGCCGAGCCAGGGGCCGATGCGCGCACCCGTCGCGTCGTGCACGGCGGAGACCCCGGTCAGCGTCGCGTGGACCATCGGGCGGCCGGTCTCGGCGGCGCGCAGCGCGGCGAGCGAGGCGTGCTGCTCGGGCGCCCAGGTGTCCTGGAACGTCGAAGTCGACGACTGGGCGAGCAGCACCTCGGCGCCGTCGGCGGCCAGATGGCGGCTCATGTCGGGGAAGGCGCTCTCGAAGCACACCATCGGACCGATCCGCAGCCCCTTCCCCACGTCCATCACGACCTGCTCCGAGCCGCGCCTGCGGTCCTCGCCCGCCGCCTTGCCGACGGAGGTGGCCCAGCCGAGCAGTGAGCGCGCCGGAACGTACTCCCCGAAGGGCACCAGCCGCATCTTGTCGTAGCGGTCGCCGGTCGGGCCGTCCGGGCCGACGAGCACCGAGCTCTTGTAGATGCCGGGCTTGTCCGAGCGCCGCGCGTCCACGTTGACCAGGATGTCCGCACCCGTCTCCCGGGACAGGGCCGCCAGCCGCCGGGCCAGGTCCGGCCGGTCGTCCAGGTCGAAGCCGACGCTGCTCTCGCCCCAGACGATCAGGTCGGCGCCCCGGTCCGCCAGTCCGCGGGTCAGCTGCTCCTCCCGGTCGAAGCGCCGGTCGGCGCTGTCGCGGCCGGCGACGACACCGGGCTGCACCACGGCCACGGCGACCCGCTCGCCCGTATCGGGGCGCGGCGCCCACACCCAGGCGGCGGAGGTGGCGGCGGCGGTGGCGACGAGCCCGGCCACGGCGGGCACCCGGGCCCGGCGGACGGCGACCAGAACGGCGACGGCCACGTTGACGGCCACCACCAGGAAGCTGAGCAGCCACACCCCGCCGACCGAGGCGAGCCGCAGCGTCGGCGAGACCTGCCACTGGCTGGCACCGATCATCCCCCAGGGGCCGCCGAGCCCCTGCCAGGACCGGACCAGCTCCACGGCCAGCCAGCCCGACGGCAGCACCAGGAGCGCCGCCGCGACCCGGCGGCCCGACGGGGCCCCGCCCAGCAGCCGCCGCACCAGCCATCCCCACGGCGCCCACAACGCGCCGAGCAGCGCGGCGATGACGAACGTGAACACGTGCAGGCTGGGAAGCAGCCAGTGGTGCATGGCCAGCATGAACCCGAACCCCGCGCACCAGCCGTCGTACGCGGCCCGCCTGCCGGTCGGCGCGCTGCGGGCCAGCAGCAGCCACGGCACCAGCGCGGCCCAGGCCCACCACCACAGCGACGGGGCGGGGAAGGCGAGGACGGGCAGCGCGCCGGCGAGTACGGCGACCGCCGAGCGCCGCCGGGGAGAGATGAGCCAGTGGCCGAGCGTCTTCATGGGCGGCTCCCTACCCCGTGGTGCTTTCAGTGTGCGCTCTCGACGCGGACCCGTTCAGTTGATCACACCGGCAGCGCGCCGGCCGGGCAGGCGTCCGCCGCCGTTCGGATCACCCGGGGTGGCCCTTCAGGTGATTGCCGGACGCCTCGTGAGCCGGACAGCCGTCGCGGGGGTACGACAGCCCAGCAGAGGACGAACCCGGAATGGCGTGAGGAGCTCGGGGATGTACGCAGCAGTCCGACGGTACGAAGGGGTGACCGATTCGGCCGAGGCGGCGCGTCTCGTGAACGAGGGGTTCCTGCCGCTGCTGCATCAGGTCTCCGGCTTCGTGGCCTACTACTGGATCGATGCCGGGGGCGGGGTGATGGTCTCGACCAGCATCTTCCAGGACCGGGCCGGTGCCGAGGAATCGGTCCTGCGGGCCGCGGGCTTCGTGCGGGACCACCTCTCGTCGGTGCTCCCCAACCCGCCCGAGGTCATGGCCGGCGAGGTGGTGGCCTCCGTGTGACGGTCCGTGACTGTCCGGCCGTGCCGTCAATTCCGTCGGTCCGGCCTGGCGGAAGGTGGATCATGGGGGCGTGAAGCAGCGGACGCAGAGCGTGGCCCCGGTCGGACAGTCGGAGCACGAGCCGGAACTCTCGGCGTACCAGAGGGCGATGCGGGACCGGCTTATGGCGGCCCCCGTGGTGCCCGCGCCCGAGCCCTGGCGGCCTGTCTTCGCGGCCACGTACGGCGTGCCGGTCGGCGGGCTGCTCGGGATCGGCTTCGCGTCGGATCCCGGCACCGGCCACGATCTCGTGATGGTCGTCTCGCACGACGGGCGCGGGCTCTTCGACGCCGTCACCGGCGAGAAGATCGCCCGGGACCGCGACCCCGACGCCGAGCACAGCACCCCCGACGCGGCCGCCGACCTGTCCTGCCCGGGGCTGGGGCCGATCGCCGGGAGCCGCGTGCACATCGCCGGGCTCTTCGGCGGGGGACTGCACCGCACCACCGAGGACGGCTGGTGCCTCGAGGTGGTCACTCCGGCCTGGCCGAACGAGCGTGTCCTGCTCTCCCGCGACGGCGGGCCGCCCCACGCGGGTCCGCACGGAGAGCGGTGGTGGCACATCGTGCACGTGAACTACTCCACGTTCCGCGCAGCCGGCTTCTCGCCCTCCGGACGCACCATCGCCGTGGCGACGAGCAGCGACCTCGCCCTGTGGACACGGAGCACTTCACGCCTAGGATGATCGATGATCGATCAAATACCTGTCGCAGGAGGTTCTCATGACGCGTCCCGTCACCGTCGTCACCGGAGGCAGCCGGGGGATCGGCGCGGCGACCTGCCTGCGCCTCGCCTCCGACGGGCACGACGTCGTCATCGGCTACGTCCGCGACGAGGCGGCCGCCGGGGCGGTCGCGGCCGGGGTACGGGAGGCGGGCGGCCGCGCCCTCGCCGTGCGGGCGGACACATCAGTCGAGGCCGACGTCGAGCACCTCTTCGAGGCGGCCGAGCGGGAGCTCGGCCCGGTGACGGGCCTGGTGAACAACGCGGCGGTGACCGGCCCACTGGGGCGCCTCGCCGACAGCGACACCGCGGACCTGCGCCGGGTCCTCGACGTCAATCTGCTGGGCGCGCTGCTGTGCGCCCGCCGCGCCGCGCAGCTGATGACGGCGCGGGGGAGCGGCGTGATCGTCAACGTGTCGTCGGGCGCCGCGACCCTCGGCAGCCCGGGGGAGTACGTCCACTACGCGGCGTCCAAGGCGGGCGTCGACGCCCTGACCGTGGGCCTGGCCAAGGAACTCGGCCCGGCAGGCGTCCGCGTCAACGCCGTCGCGCCGGGCGTCACCGACACCGACATGCACGCCGCCATGGGCGACCCGGACCGGGCCCGGCGGATGGGGGCGGCCGTGCCGCTGGGGCGCGCGGGCCGGGCCGAGGAGGTCGCCGCGGCCATCGCCTGGCTGATGTCGCCGGACGCGTCGTACACGACGGGGACGGTGCTGCGCGTCGCGGGTGGCCGCTGAGGCGTCAACGCGGCGCGTGCTGCGGGAGGTTGCTCGCGGGCCGGCCTACCGGGCCGCTCAGGCGGCCTCGATGATCTCGCAGCGGATCGCGGCGGCCCATTCGACCACCAGCAACTCGTACTCCACGCGCTCCTGAGCCGACAGGGATCCGCCCGCACGTCGCCACAGGGCGCGGATCTGGTCGTTCAGCTCCGCGGCGGAACGCACGGAACCAGGGGTCACGTAATCGGGGGACATGCGGACAAGCCTAGGGGCAAGCACTGACACTGCGCTACCGGACGGCTACGCAGGCATATGCCCGTCAGCCGGCGGACTCGGCGGCGTGCGGGCTGAGGACACCGGCCGCGACCAGGGCGATGATGAGGACGCCGAGCGCGATGCGGTACCAGACGAACGGCATGAAGCTCTTGGTCGAGATGAACTTCATGAACCAGGCGATCACCACATAGCCCGTGCCGAAGGCGATGACCGTCGCGAACAGCGTCGGGCCCCAGGAGACGTGGTCGCTCTCCATCGCGTCCTTGAGCTCGAACAGGCCGGAGGCGAGCACCGCGGGGATCGCGAGCAGGAACGAGTACCGGGCCGCGGCCTCGCGCCGGTAGCCCATGAAGAGGCCGCCGCTGATGGTCGCGCCGGAGCGGGAGACGCCGGGGATGAGGGCCATGGCCTGGCAGAGCCCGTAGACCAGGCCGTCCCGGACGCCCAGGTCCTCCAGCTCCTTGCGCCGCTTCGGCGCTCGGTGCCGGCCGCCCTTCTCGTCGCGTGCCGCCAGCCGGTCCGCGATGCCGATGATCACGCCGACGACGATCAGCATGGTCGCGGTGATGCGCAGATCGCGGAACGGCCCCTCGATCTGGTCCTTCAGCGTCAGGCCGAGCACGCCGATCGGGATCGAGCCGATGATCACCAGCCAGCCCATGCGGGCGTCCGGGTCGCGGCGCATCTCCTTGTTCGTGAGCGAGCGGGTCCACGCCGAGATGATCCGCCCGATGTCCTTGCGGAAGTAGATGAGGACGGCGGCCTCCGTGCCGATCTGGGTGATCGCCGTGAAGGCCGCACCCGGGTCGTGCCAGCCGGAGAACGCCGCGGTCAGGCGCAGGTGCGCGCTGGAGGACACGGGGAGGAACTCGGTCAGCCCCTGGACGAGTCCGAGGATGAGGGATTCAAACCAAGACATGAAGTTACGGAGTCCAAGTGCCGATCGAGGAACGGTCGATGGACACACCGAGCCACCGTCCGCGGTGATCAGGATCAGGCGTGTCGAGGGGCAGCGTAGCGCCCCGAAATGAAGGCCGGACGACAGGGGCCCGGGGCCAGGGCGGGGCCCGGCCGGACCCCGTACCCCCGGGCGGGCTCGGTCAGCGCCCGCGCAGCTGGTGACGCTTGCGCCAGGCCACCACCGCGCCCGCCAGCCCCGGCAGGGCGATGCAGGCCAGGGCGATCAGGAAGGCCGGTGAGGTCGGTGTCGAGGCGCGGGCCCCGGCGACGGCGTAGGCGGCGGTGTTCGGGATCGACCCGAGGCCCGTCGCCAGCAGGAACGGCAGCAGGCCCATGCGGGAGACGGCCGCGCAGTAGTTGGCGGCGGCGAACGGCACCCCCGGGAACAGCCGTGCCGCCAGCATCGAGCGGAAGCCGTGCCGGCTGAGCTGCCCGTCCGCCGCCTTCAGCCACTTGCCCCGCAGCAGCGGACGCAGCGCCTCCTGGCCGAGCACCCGGCCCAGGCAGAAGGCGACCCCGGCGCCCAGGACCGTTCCCGCCAGGGCGGAGGCGAGGCCGAGCTGCGAGCCGAACAGGGCACCCGCGGCCAGGTTCAGCAGCGGGCGCGGTACGAAGGCGACGGTGCACAGTCCGTACGCCACCGCGTAGGCGAGCGCCGCGGCGGCGCCCCCGAGCTGTGGCGGCCAGCCGTTCGTCAGCAACTGCTGCGGCTGGAACAGCACCACCGCCGTCCCGGCCGACGCGAGCAGGGCGACGAGCAGGGAGAAACGGGACCACGGCGAGAGCAGAACTCTCGTCACGCGGGCGGTGAGACCGGTCGGTGCGACGGGCCCGGCGGCCGTGGCGACGGAGAGCTCCGTCGCCGCGGCCCGGGGAGAGGCCGTGATGGTGCCCCCAGAGCGGGTGGTGGCATCGAGCATCCGGTGACACTAACCGACATATGTGTGTGATCGCCGTAGGGTGCGTCTCATGAGCGTCACAGACACGGGAATTCCGGACGTGCCGCACAGCCCGCTCGCCGACACCGTGATGGAGCGGCTGACCGTCGTGTACGCCGCCGCGGCCGATCCCGGGCGGGCCGTGGCGATGCGGACGTACATGAAGGACGTGGCCCCCTTCCTGGGCCTGACCACGCCTGTTCGCCGTGACCTGTCCCGAACGGTCCTGGCAGGGCTGCCCCGTCCCGGCGAGGCGGACTGCACCGCGATCGCGCTGCGCTGCTGGCGGTTGCCCGAGCGCGAGTACCACTACTTCGCCGTCGATCTCCTGCGCCGTCATGTGACGTATTGCTCCTCCGGTTTCCTGCCGGTGGTCCGGCATCTGCTCACCACCGTCCCCTGGTGGGACACCGTCGACCTGCTCGCCGCACATGTCGTCGGAGGGCTGGTCGCGGCCGACCGCGGCCTCACGGCCGCCATGGACGCCTGGATCGCGGACGACGACCTCTGGCTGGTCCGTACCGCCCTGCTCCACCAACTGCGCTACCGGGAACGCACCGACACCGACCGCCTCTTCGGCTACTGCCTGCGCCGGTCCGGCCACCCCGACTTCTTCGTCCGCAAGGCCATCGGCTGGTGCCTGCGCGAGTACGCGAAGACCGACCCCGACGCCGTGCGCGCCTTCGTGGCCGCGCACGGGCAGGACCTCGCCCCGCTGTCCGTGCGGGAGGCGCTGCGGAACATCGGTCCGTAGCACCGGGGGTGACAGGCACGCCGATCGAACTCCCGTGCCATAAAAAAGCATTCGACGTGGGACAAAGCGTCGGCGATGATCGGCGTCATGTTCCGGTACGCCTTCCACCTCGCAGCATCCGCGGTCGCGGATGCCCCGAAGGCTGCCGTCCCCTTCTTCCCGGCCGCCGCCGACGGCGCCCGAAGCTGACCCTCCCCGGATCGTCCGGCGGACCCCGCAGGGGGAGGGTCGGCCGGCCCCAGGGGTCCCCACCACCGCCACGAGGCTTCGAGGTACCGCCATGTCCAAGACGGCGTACGTCCGCACCAAACCGCATCTGAACATCGGCACGATGGGCCATGTCGACCACGGCAAGACCACCCTGACCGCCGCCATCACCAAGGTCCTCGCCGAGCGCGGCGGCGGCACCTTCGTGCCGTTCGACCGCATCGACCGCGCCCCGGAGGAGGCGGCGCGCGGCATCACCATCAACATCGCGCACGTCGAGTACGAGACGGACACCCGGCACTACGCGCACGTCGACATGCCGGGCCACGCCGACTACGTCAAGAACATGGTCACCGGCGCCGCCCAGCTCGACGGGGCGATCCTCGTCGTCTCCGCGCTGGACGGGATCATGCCGCAGACCGCCGAACACGTGCTGCTCGCCCGGCAGGTGGGCGTCGACCACATCGTGGTCGCCCTCAACAAGGCCGACGCGGGTGACGAGGAGCTGACCGACCTGGTCGAGCTGGAGGTCCGCGAACTGCTCACCGCGCACGGCTACGGCGGTGACGCCGTGCCCGTCGTACGGGTCTCGGGGCTGAAGGCCCTGGAGGGCGACCCGCGCTGGACGGCCTCGGTCGAGGCGCTGCTCGACGCGGTGGACACCTATGTGCCCATGCCCGAGCGGTACCTGGACGCGCCGTTCCTGCTGTCCGTGGAGAACGTGCTCACCATCACGGGCCGCGGCACGGTCGTCACCGGCGCCGTCGAGCGGGGCACCGTCCGCGTCGGCGACCGGGTCGAAGTACTCGGGGCGTCCGTCGAGACGGTCGTGACCGGCCTGGAGACCTTCGGCAAGCCGATGGAGGAGGCGCAGGCCGGGGACAACGTGGCGCTGCTGCTGCGCGGTGTCGCCCGCGACACGGTGCGCCGCGGCCACGTGGTCGCCGCGCCCGGCAGTGTCGTGCCCGCCCGGCGCTTCTCGGCGCGGGTGTACGTGCTGTCGGCGCGCGAGGGCGGGCGCTCGACGCCGCTCACCACCGGGTACCGGCCGCAGTTCTACATCCGCACCGCGGACGTGGTCGGCGACGTGGACCTCGGGGAGACCGCTGTCGCCCGGCCCGGGGACACCGTCACGATGACGGTGGAGCTGGGGCGGGACGTGCCGTTGGAGACCGGCCTCGGGTTCGCCGTCCGCGAAGGCGGGCGGACGGTGGGGGCGGGCACGGTGACGGCTGTCGGGTGAGCCGCCGTGCCCCCGGCCGCGGCCGGGGGCACGGCCGTGAGTGGGGGTGCGGGGAGCCGTCGTGGCTGGTCGCGCCCGCGCGGCGGAGCCGTACCTCGACGCGGCCCCGCGCCCCCGGCGGCACCGCCCGGCCGCACAATGGAGGGGTGAACCACGAGGGAGTGCACGAAGCCGTACCCGTCAGCCGCGTCACCGACCACGGCACCGTGAAGCTGATGCCTGACGTCGACCGGCGGCGGGCCTGGCTGCTCACCGTCGACGGGGCGCCGCAGTCGTACGTCGACCTGGACGAGCCGGCGCACCTGGAGTTCGAGTACGCGCGGCGGCTCGGCCACGCCCTGGACACCGTGGCGGAGCCGGGCCGTCCGCTGGACGTGCTGCACCTCGGTGGGGGCGCGTTCACCCTGCCCCGGTACGTCGCCGCGACCCGGCCCGGCTCGCGGCAGCACGTCGTGGAGGCCGACCTCGGCCTGCTGGAACTGGTCGCCGAGCACCTGCCGCTGCCGGGCGGCGCCGGCATCACCGCCCACGGCGCGGACGCCCGCGCCTGGCTGGAGGCGGCGCCCGCGGACTCGGTCGACGTCGTCGTCGCCGACGTCTTCGGCGGCTCCCGCGTACCCGCGCACCTGACGACCCTCGCCTGGGCCCGCGAGGCCGAGCGGGTCCTGCGGGGCGACGGCGTCTACCTGGCCAACCTCGCCGACGCGGCGCCGTTCGCGTTCCTGCGCACGCAACTCGCGGCCTTCGCCGCGCTCTTCGAGGAGCTGGCGCTCGTCGCCGAACCGGGGGTGCTGCGCGGACGCCGCTTCGGCAACGCCGTACTCGTCGCCGCGCACCGGCCCCTCGACACGGCGGCGCTGGCGCGGCGCACCGCCGCCGACGCCTTCCCGGCCCGCGTCGAACACGGGCCCGCCCTGCGGGACTTCATCGGCGACGCGCGGCCGGTGCGGGACGAGGACGCCGTGCCGTCGCCCGAGCCTCCGGCCGGGGCGTTCGGCATCGGCTGAGCGGCGGGCACGGCACGCCGAGCGGGGCTCAGGCCTCCGTCGGCGGGTCCTCGGTCAGGCGCACGGTGCTCAGGATCTTCTGGATCGTCGCCTCGGGGATCTCGTCCTTGACGCCCTTGGCGCCGTAGAGGTTCCAGGTGACGAAGTCGCCGGCGCCGTTCTTGAACGCGAAGGTGATCGCCTTGCCCTCGCTGTCGCACTTCCCCTTCTGCGGGGTGCCCTCCGAGTGGGCCGTGGCGACGCTGCCCTTGATACCGGAGGCCGTGGTGTAGTCCTTCGGCTTGTCGTACTTGACGCTCTTCCTGTCCGGCTCCGTGTAGCCGCCGTAGATCCACCACGGCACCCGGGTCTCGGCCGCCATGGCGGCGTCCTTGGCGCCGTCCTCGCCGCGGGTACCGGCGGTGGCGAGGGCGGTGCTCTCCTTGCGTCCGTCCTTGTTCGAGTCCTCGGTGCACCACTCGGACTTGAGGTAGGCCGGGGCGGTGACGGTGGTGCGGTCCGTCTTCCCGTCCTCCTCCCACTCGAAGCCGACGCTCGTGTCGGTGCTGTCGATCTCCCAGTCGGCCGGCACGTCGAACATGGTGCCGAAGCGCGGGTTGGCGACGACCTTCCAGCCCTCGACGGTCGGCTTCAGCTCGCCGCCGCCGCGCGGGTCGTCCCCGCCACCGGACGCGCTCGGATCGGCCGTCGGGGACGCGGACTTGTCCGCGGACGCGCTCGCGGTCGGCTTCTTGTCCTTGCCGTCGTCCGCCGTGTCGTCCTTGTCACCGCCCAGCACCAGGAATCCGGTCACGCCGGCGGCCACCACCACGGCGAGCGCGGCGACGATCGCGACCAGCTTCGTCCGGTTCCCGCCACCGCCACCACCGCCGCCGACGACGGTCGGCGGCTCCGGCCTGCCGGGAGGCTGGTTGGCGCCCCACTGCGGCTGCTGCCCGTACGGACCGGGCTGCTGCTGGTAGCCGGGCTGCTGGTACGGATTCGGCTGCTGGTACCCCGGCTGCTGGTACGGGTTGTTCTGCGGATTCTGCTCGCCCCCGGGCGGCTGCTGTCCTGGCCACATGTGCAGTCACCCTAGTGCGGCGCCGGACACGATTCGGTCACTGCCCCTTGTCAGGGACGTACCGAAGCCGGCGCCGGGCCGCGATTCCTCAGGAGTCCGAGGGCGTGAACTCCCGGACAGTGCCCGCGATCTTCCGCACGGTGGCGTCCGCCACCTCGTCACCGACCCGCGCGGGACCGACGAACGACCAGGACACGAGGTCGCCGTCGGCCGCCTTGAAGGCGAACGTCGTGGCCTTGCCGTCCACGTCGCACTTGCCCCTCTTCGCCACCCCGGCCGACCGGGAGGTGGCGAGGCTGCCGGTGATGCCGGAGGTGGTGGTGAAGGAGACCACCGGCTCCGTCGTGATCTTCTTCCGGTCGGGCTGGGCGAACGCCCCGTACACCCACTCCGCCGAGTCGGACCGGGCGATCTCCTCGGTGCTCCGCGCACCGTTGTTGCCCCGGGTGCCGGCGGAGGCGAGGGGTGTGTGGTCCACCGAGCCGTCCTTGTCGTCGTCCGAGGCGCACCACTCCTCCTCCAGCACGGCAGGGGCCCTCATGGCGATCAGCGGTGTGTCGTCGGGATCCTCGTCGTCCGTGACGAAGCTGACCCAGTCGGCCGACTGTCGCTCCCAGGAGGCCGGTACGTCGAAGGCGACACCGAGCTCCGGGTTCACCACGGTGTTCCAGCCGGGGACGGCCGGCCGCGGGGCGCCGTCCGCGTTCCGTGGGTCGCCCGAGGGCGAGGGAGGGGACGCGGACGCCGACGACGCGACCGGGTCCGGCTCGGCCCGGTCGTCCTCGCCGCCGCCCAGGAGGACGGCCCCGGTCACGGCGGCGGCCACCACGACGGCCGTGGCGGCGACGACCGCCACCACCTTCGTGCGGCGTCCGCCCGGCCCGCCGCCGGGCGGCGGGCCCGCCGTGACCGTGGGGGCGTTCCACGGAGCGGGCGGCTGCTGTCCGGGGTGCGCGGCGTGCTGCTGGTAGCCCGGCTGCCGGTACGGGTTCGGCTGCCCGGAGTGCGGACCCCCGGCGGATGACTGCTCTCCTGGCCACATGGGCGGCAAGCATACGGCGGTCACCGAAAGCGTCCGGCCCTGGCCCTGGAATGCTACTCGTGGGTAACCTGCTGCCATGAGCGCAGATCAGATGTCGATCGGCGAGTTGCTCGCCGCCACGGTGCCGATGGTCAGGACCCTGAACCTCGAGTACCTGGAGACCACCCCCGAGAAGGCGGTCCTGGCCCTGCCGGACCAGAGCGAGTACCGCAACCACGTCGGCGGGCCGCACGCCGGAGCCATGTTCACGCTGGGCGAGTCGGCCAGTGGGGCGATCGTCCTGGCCGCCTTCGGCGACCAGCTCTCCCGCGCCGTGCCGCTGCCGGTCACCGCCGAGATCGCGTTCAAGAAGATCGCCCTGGGCCCGGTCACCGCCACCGCGACCCTCGGCCGGCCGATCAGCGAGGTCGTCGCGGAACTGGACGAGGGCAAGCGCCCCGAGTTTCCGGTGAGCGTCGCCATCCGGCGCGAGGACGGGGCGGTGACCGGGGAGATGACGGTGGTGTGGACCCTGCGGCCCAACGGCTGAGCCGGGGGCCGGCGGCCGGGGCCGGGACGGGAACGGCCGCGCGGACCGGTAGGCTTCCCGGGTGCGCCTCCGTCGAGGCGCACCCGGGAAGCGGCGGGGCACCCCCGCACACGGCAGGGACGCGAATCGGAGGATGTGGCGTTGCACGTCCAGGAGTGGCTCGACACGGTGCCCGCGGCGGCCGTCTACGCCGTCGTCGGACTGGTCATCGGTCTGGAGAGCCTCGGCATCCCGTTGCCCGGCGAGATCATCCTGGTCTCGGCGGCCCTGCTCTCCTCCCAGCACGCCGGCGTCGACCCGGTGATCCTCGGCGCCTGCGCCAGCGCGGGCGCGGTGATCGGTGACTCCATCGGGTACGCCATCGGCCGCAGGGGCGGCCGGCCCCTGCTGGCCTGGCTGGGCAGGAAGTTCCCCAAGCACTTCAGCGAGGGACACATCGCCACCGCCGAGCGGTCCTTCCAGAAGTGGGGCATGTGGGCGGTGTTCTTCGGCCGCTTCGTCGCCCTGCTGCGCATCTTCGCCGGCCCGCTGGCGGGCGTGCTGCGGATGCCGTACTGGAAGTTCCTGGTCGCCAACGTCCTGGGCGGGATCGTCTGGGCGGGCGGCACCACCGCCGTCATCTACTACGTCGGTGTTGTCGCCGAGTCCTGGCTCAAGCGCTTCTCGTGGCTGGGTCTGGTGATCGCGGTCCTGATCGGCGTCGCCTCCATGCTCGTCGTCAAGCGCAAGGCGGCGAAGGCGGCCCGGCCGGAGCCGGACCCCGTCCCCGCGGGCGACTGACGCGCCCGAGCGCTTTCCCGCTCAGTCGTGGATCTCGCCGTGGGCCTTCGCCAGGTCCGCGTACATCGTCCCGTTCAGCGTGACGCCCTGACGCTCCTCCTCCGTCAGCTCCCGCCTCACCTTCGCCGGCACACCCGCGACCAGCGATCCCGGCGGCACCCGCATGCCCTGCGGGACGAGAGCCTGGGCGGCCACCAGTGAACCGGCGCCGATCACCGCGCCGTTGAGGACGGTGGCGCCCATGCCGATCAGGCAGTCGTCCTCGACGGTCGCCCCGTGCACGACCGCGTTGTGCCCGATGGAGACGCGCTCGCCGACCGTGACGGGGAAGCCGGGGTCGGCGTGGAGCGTGCAGTTGTCCTGGACGTTGCTGCTCGCCCCGACGGTGATCCGCTCGACGTCGCCGCGCAGCACCGCGCCGTACCAGACGCTCGCGCCCGCGTGCAGCGTCACGTCCCCGATGACCGAGGACGTCGGCGCCACGAAGGCCTCCGCGTCCACCTTCGGGTCCTTGCCGCCGATGCCCTTGATCAGCGCCTTGTGCGTCATCATCGCCTCCTGGTCCGGTGCTGGAGTGCACCGTACGCCACCCGGTGGGGTGAAGATCACAGGCCTCCGGCTCCTTCCCCGCGCCGCGTGCTGAGTACCGTGAGCGGGTGCCGAAGCGCAAGAACACGTTCTCGTCCTGGTCCACCCGCCTCGGGCAGCGCGCCGTCCACGCGGGGTGGGCCTGGGTGCAGCGCACCGGCTCCGTCACCGCCGCGCACCCCGGGCGCTTCCGCTTCGGCGGGCTGGGCACGGGCACCCGGCTCGCCTTCCCGCTCGGCACGGTCTTCGGCGAGCCCTGGATCCACGTCGGCGCCCACTGCATCATCGGCGAGCAGGTCACCCTGACCGCCGGGCTCATGCCCGACCTCGACCTCGGTCCCGAGCCGATCCTGCGCATCGGCGACGGAGTCGTCCTCGGCCGCGGCAGCCACGTCATCGCGGACACCACCGTGACCATCGGCAGCGACTGCTACTTCGGCCCGTACGTCTACGTCACCTCCACCAACCACTCCTACGACGATCCGCACCAGCCCATCGGCAAGCAGTGGCCCCGCATGGAGCCGGTGGAGGTCGGCTCCGGCTGCTGGATCGGCACCGGCGCGGTGATCCTGCCCGGCGCCCGGATCGGACGGAACGTGGTGGTGGCCGCCGGTGCCGTGGTCCGGGGCACGGTCCCCGACCACGCCGTGGTGGCGGGCGCACCCGCCCGCGTCGTACGGCGCTGGACGCCCGCGGAGGGCTGGCAGCCGCCACTGCGGACCCCGGCCCCCGTGCCGGTGCCCGACGGCGTCACCCCGGAGCAACTGCGGGCGCTGGCACAGCTGGACGAGGAGGCGGTGGCCCGGCTGGCCGAGCTGGACGACCGCACCGGGGGCAAGCTCGCGGAGCCGGCCGCGGAGGGCTGAGCCGGGGGTGAGGCAGCCTCCGGCATGGGTGAGGCGCGCCGGTCCGCGGGCGCCGGCGTCGGTCCCGGGCTGCACCGCCGGCTGGTGTCGACGCGGGGCCTGGTCCGGATCGTCGGCCGGTGTCGACGCGGAGGCGGGCCGGATCGCCGGCCGGTGTCGACGCGGGGCGGGCCTCCTCGGCGCCGCTGAGCCCGGCCCTCGGGGTGATGCCCCGTCCGTCTCAGCCCGCCGCCAGCAGCAGCGTGCCCACCAGGGCGAGGCCCGCGCCCGCCGCCTGGACGCCGCGCAGCCGTTCGCTCAGGAAGCCGCGTGCCGCCAGTGCCGTCACCACCGGGTAGAGCGAGGCGAGCACCGCGGCCACCGTGACGGGGCCGTGCTGGGCGGCGATCGAGTAGGTGCCGTTCGCCGCGACGTCGGCGAGCCCGACGAAGGCCAGCGCCGGCAGCGCACCCCAGGCGAAGCCGTCCGACGGCAGCGCGGGGGCGCCGCGCCGGACGGACGCCCACAGCGCGAGGCCGCCCGCCGCGACATTGGTGACGCGCTGCACGAACAGGGCGAGGAAGAGACCGGTGAGCGTGGTCGACGCCTCGGCGATCAGGGCCATCACCGTGCCGAAACCGAAGGCCGCGACCAGCGTGAGGAGGACCGCCCGGCGCTGCACCGGGGCGCCCCGCAGGTGAGGCCCGCCGGCGAGGACGACCCCCGCGACGGCGATCAGGATGCCGGCGAACTGCGGCAGCCCCGGGCGTTCGCCCAGGACCAGGCCGACGGTGACCGGGACGGCCACGCCGATCGAGCCGAGCGGCGAGACGACGCCCATCGGGCCGAGGGCCAGGGCCTTGTAGAAGGCGAGCATCGCCACCGGTCCGACCAGTCCGGCGGCGACGGCGAACCACAGGTGCGGTGAGGCCTCGCTCCAGGCGCCGGTGAGGGCCACGATCGTGCCGAGCACGGCGACGGCGATCGACTGCGACACGACGACCACCGTGAGCGCGGGCGTGCGCCGGGTCAGCGTGCCGCCGCCGAAGTCGGCCAGGCCCCACAGGAGGCTGGTGGCCAGGGCGAAGAGCGCTGTCATGATCCGGTCGCCTCGCAGTACAGTTCAGTGAACGATCAGGTGCAGTCCACCGTAGTCCAATCGACTGCACTACGTCATCCAAAATAATGGACGGAATGTGTCGGACCTCGACCTGCTGACCCAGTCCCTGGCGCGGAACGTCAAACGCTGGCGCACCGAGCGCGGCTTCACGCTGGACGCGCTGGCCGCGCGGGCCGGTGTCAGCCGCGGCATGCTCATCCAGATCGAGCAGGCGCGCACCAATCCCAGCCTCGGTACGGTCGTCAAGATCGGTGACGCGCTCGGCGTCAGCATCACCACCCTGCTGGACTACGAACAGGGCCCGGCGGTCCGCATCGTCCCCGCCGAGCAGGCCGTACGGCTCTGGCACACCGACGCGGGCAGCTACAACCGGCTGCTCGCCGGCGCCGAGGCCCCCGGCCCCCTGGAGATGTGGGACTGGCGGCTGATGCCGGGCGAGAGCAGCCCCTCCGACCCCCACCCCGCCGGCACGGTCGAGCTCGTGCACGTCACGGCCGGGGAACTGACGCTCACCGTCGACGGCGTCGCCCACCGCGTACCGACGGGCGCGAGCGCCTCCTTCGAGGCCGCCACCCCGCACACGTACGCCAACGAGGGCGCGGAACCCATGGAGATGATCATGGCGGTGTCGGTGCCGCCCGTCCGCTGAGACGACCGGCCGCGCGGCGGCCCGGAGTTGTTAGCGTGCGGCCATGCACGCACCCATCGGACACTTCGACAGCGCCACTCCCGCTCCGGACCGCCTCGACGAGCTGACCGCCCCGGTCGCCGACGCCGTGCGTCACTGGCGCGGCAGCGTCCCCGCCGAGCAGATCGTCTACGTCGACACCGACCCGCAGTGGGCCGACACCGCCGTCTTCGTCGAGCACTACGGCCGCGAACTGCTGGAGCGGTCCGCGAACTGCGTGGTGGTCGCCGGCAAGCGGGGCGGCGGAAGCACGCTCGCCGCGTGCGTCGTGCTCTCCACGACCCGGGTCGACGTCAACGGAGTCGTGCGCCGTCATCTCGGCGCCCGCAAGGCGTCGTTCGCCTCGATGGACACGGCGACGGGTGAGACCGGCATGGAGTACGGCGGGATCACCCCGGTCGGCCTGCCCGCCGACTGGCCGGTGCTGGTGGACTCGGCCGTCGTCGACCTGCCCTACGTCCTCGTCGGCAGCGGACGCCGCCGCGGCAAGCTGCTGGTTCCGGGCAAGGCCCTCGCGGAGCTGCCCGGGGCCGTGGTGCTGGAAGGGCTGGGCGTCGCCTGACCTCCTTGCCCGGTCACGCGGTGGCGTGGTGGGCCAAGGCCAGATGGGGGTCCCTCTCGCCCGGGGCGGGTGCCGGGTCCGCGTGGACCAGGGCGGCGGTGAGCCTCGGCACGGCGTGCAGCAGGGCGTGCTCGGCCTCGACGGCGATGCGATGGGCCTCGCGGACCGTCGCCTCGCCGTCCACGACCACCGCCACCTCGGCGCGCAGTCGGTGCCCGATCCAGCGCAGCCGCAGCTCACCCACCGCACGCACGCCGGGGACCTCGGTCAATGCCCGCTCGGCCCGGTCCACCAGCGCCGGATCGACGGCGTCCATCAGCCGCCGGAACACCTCGCGTGCCGCGTTCCGCAGGACGAGCGCGATCGCGGCCGTGATCGCCAGTCCCACGACCGGGTCGGCGAGCCGCCACCCCAGTGCCGCGCCCCCGGCGCCCAGCAGTACGGCCAGGGACGTGAACCCGTCCGTGCGGGCGTGCAGCCCGTCGGCCACCAGCGCGGCGGAGCCGATCGCCCGGCCGACGCGGATCCGGTAGCGGGCCACCCACTCGTTGCCGGCGAAACCGACCAGGGCGGCCACGGCCACCGCCGGGACGTGCGCGACCGGGCGCGGGTCGAACAGCCGGTCGACCGCCGTCCACGCCGCGAAGACGGCGGACGCGGCGATCGTCAGCACGATCACGACGCCCGCCAGGTCCTCCGCCCGCCCGTAGCCGTACGTGAAGCGGCGGGTGGCCGCACGCCGGCCCAGGACGAAGGCGATGCCCAGGGGGACGGCGGTCAGGGCGTCCGCCGTGTTGTGCACCGTGTCCCCGAGCAGGGCCACCGACCCGGAGACGGCCACCACGACCGCCTGCGCCAGCGCCGTCGCGCCGAGCACCGCCAACGACACCCACAGCGCGCGCAGGCCGCGGGCCGAGGACTCCAGGGCGGGGTCGATCCGGTCGCCACTCTCGTGGGAGTGCGGGGCGAGGAGGTGCGCGAGCCGGTGACGCCGGGAGGCTTCGGCATGGTGGCGGTGGTGGTGCCGGTGCGGGTCGCTCACGAGGTTCCCCTTCCGGTGGGTCCGGTGCGGTCGGGTGGACGTGTGACGGCCCACGGCGCCATTATGTGCGTATGAGCGCACGCATGCACCTCTCACCTGCGCACGATGCGCATCCACACCCCCCGGACGAGGAGCGGTTCGCGCTCGCCGCCGACCTTCTCGCCCTGCTCGGCGATCGCACCCGCCTCACCCTGCTGCACGCCCTGTCCGACGGCGAGGCCGATGTCGGCACGCTCACCGAGGTGTGCGGTGCGGCCCGGCCCGCGGTCAGCCAGCACCTGGCCCGGCTGAGGCTGGCCGGTCTGGTGAACACCCGCAAGGACGGCCGCCGCGTCGTCTACTCGCTCCGGGACGGACATCTGCGCCGCCTGGTCGGCGAGGCGTTGAACGTGGCCCACCACCGGCTCGGGGACCGGCCGCCCCACGACTGAGGGGACGGTTCAGCCGGTGGTCTCCGCACCGAGGTACTGCTCGGCGAACGCCGTCGCCGCGACGCGCGAGGCGAACAGCCGGCGGAGCCGGGCGTGTGTGAGGGCCGCTCGGTACGGGTCGCCCGACGCCGTGCCGTGGTACAGCTCCGAGAGCCACTGCGAGAACTCCTGGTAGTCCCACACCCGGGACAGGCAGGCGGCCGAGTAGCCGGACAGCCCGCGCCCGTCGCCCTCGGTGAGCCGGGCGACCAGCGCGTCGCCGAGCAGGAAGGCGTCGTGCAGGGCGAGGTTCATGCCCTTGGCGGCGATGGGGACGGTCAGATGGGCGGCGTCGCCGGCGAGGTGGAGCCGCCCGAACACCATGGGTTCGACCACGTAGCCGTGCATGTCGAGGACGCGCTTCTCGATCAGCCGCCCCTCCTTCAGCGGCGGGGCGCCGGCCGCGCCGAGGCGTTCCCGCAGCTCGGCCCAGACCCGGTCGTGCGGCCAGTTCTCCGGGTCGTCGCCCGGCGGACACTGCAGGTAGTAACGGGTCACCTCGGGGCTGCGCTGCATGTGGCCCGCGAAGCCGCGCGGATGCATGCCGAAGACGACGCAGTCGCAGGACGGGGGCGCCTCGGCGAGGAGCGCCAGCCAGCCGACGCCGTAGTCGTACCGCGCGACACCGGCCCGCCCCGGCGGCAGCGCCGTACGCGTCACGCCGCGCGCGCCGTCGCAGCCGGCGACGAAGTCGCAGTCCGCGAACCGGCGTTCACCCGACTCCGGGCAGAGGTACGACACCGAGGGCCGGTCGGACTCGAGGTCGTGCAGGCGAACGTCCCGCACCCCGAACCGGACCGCCCCGCCCCGCACGTCCGCGTACTCGCGCACCAGGTCCGTCACCAGGAACTGCTGCGGATAGACGTAGTGGTGACGTCCCGTCAGCTCCGTGTACCGCAACCGGTACCGCTCCCCGGCGAAGCGGAACTCGCACTCCTCGTGCACCTGCCCCTGCTCCAGCAGGTTCCGCGCCAGCCCGCGCCGTTCCAGCCCGCGCACGGCCCACTCCTCGACGACCCCGGCCCGGGGCCGCCGCTCGATGAACTCACGGCTCTCGGTCTCCAGGACCAGGCAGTCGACACCGGCGGCGCGCAGCACGTTGCCGACGGTGAGCCCGGCGGGGCCGGCGCCCACGACGACGACCGAAAAACGTTGCCGGGTACCGGAGTCGACGGGGAGGGAGGCGTCAGTCACGCGTGCATTATGTCGGCGGCCCACGCCGACGGGAACGCCCGCGACGACCGTGCGTCGCCCTAGCCGAGCCGCGGGATCTCGATCGCCGGGCAGCGGTCCATCACCATCTCCAGGCCCGCCGCCCGGGTCCGCTCGTAGGCGGCCTCGTCGACCACGCCGAGCTGGAACCAGACCGCCCCGGCCCCCTTGGCGACCGCCTCGTCGGCCACCGCCCCGGCGAGGTCGCTGTTGACGAACACGTCGACCACGTCCACGTCGAACGGGATGTCCTCCAGGGAGGCGTACCCCCGCTCGCCCTGCACCGTCTCCGCCTTGGGATGCACCGGCACCACCCGCTTGCCGAAGCGCCGGAGCACCTCGGCGACGCCGTACGCTGCGCGCTGCCGGTTCGACGACAGCCCCACCACCGCCCAGGTGTCGCCCAGCTCGGTGAGAATCTTGCGGACGGTTGCCTCGTCGCCGTACACCGGCGGCCTCCTCGGACTCATGGACGGACGGTCGTCAGCGACAACCGAGGACGGCGGGCGGTGATTCCCCGCCACCCCCGGCGCGTGCCCACGGTGCGCCGGAGGCGCGGCCCGCCTACGCTCACCCCGTGCTGCGCATCATCGACGCCCGGACCGGCGAACCGGTCCCCGCCGCCCCCGTCCGGCGGGGCTTCACCCGTGTCGAGGCGCACGTGCCGGGCCGGGACGCCACCGGCCTGCGCGTGCTGCTCGTCGCCGACGTCCTCGTCCGTGCCCTGGAGGTCGGCGGCACGCCCGTGTGGGCGCTGCTGACGGGGGCGGGGGAGCGGGACGGACTGCGGGCGGACGCCGCCGCCCTCGGCATCCCTCCCTTCGAGGACGGCCCGGGCGGCTCGGACGGCCCGGGTGCCTCCCAGGCCCTCCATGTCGTGCGGGAGGGTGCCGCGGCTCCCGACGGCGCGACGGTCGCCGTCGCCCCCGTCGACCCGGCGCGGCCGGACCCCGTGGCCGACGCCGACCCCTACGCCCTGCGCCTGGCCCTGCTGGAACGGCACCGGAGCGCGCCCGTGCGGCTCGACGCGACCGCGCTCGGCGACGCCGGCGCCACCCTCGCCCGCCTGCGCCGCGCGGTCGCCGCCTGGGCACGGCAGCCCTCCCTCCCCGTTCCCGACGACGTGCGCGACCGGCTCCGGGCCGCCTGGGAGGACGACCTCGACATCCCCGCTCTCCTCCGGGTGCTTCGCCGGGTGGAGACCGACCCGGCTGTCGCGGACGGCGCCCGCTTCGAGACCTTCGCCTACGCGGACCGGCTTCTCGGGCTCGCCCTCACCCGCGACGTGGGATCCCCGGCCTGACCTCGCGCCGGGCGGCACCCGGCACGCTCCCGGCCACGGACTAGGCTGGCCGGATGCAGGACGAGTACCGCACGGTGCCCCGCGCGGGCGTGCACGAGACCGAGATCAACCGCTCGCGCTTCCTGTGCGCCCTCGCCCCGGCGGCCACCGAGGAGGAGGCCCAGGCGTTCATCGCGTCCGTGCGCAAGCGGCACGCCGACGCCAACCACAACTGCTGGGCGTACGTCATCGGTGCCGACGCCGCCGTGCAGAAGGCCAGTGACGACGGGGAGCCCGGCGGCACCGCGGGCGTCCCGATGCTCCAGATGCTGCTGCGCCGCGACATGCGGTACGTCGTCGCCGTCGTCACCCGCTACTTCGGCGGCGTCAAGCTCGGCGCGGGCGGCCTCATCCGTGCCTACGGGGGAGCGGTCGGCGAGGCCCTGGACCACCTCGGCACGCTCACCCGCCGCAGGTTCCGCCTGGCCACGGTGACCGTCGACCACCAGCGGGCCGGCAAGCTCCAGAACGAGCTGCGCGCGACCGGGCGGGAGGTGCGCGACGTGCGCTACGCCGAGGCCGTCACCATCGAGATCGGCCTGCCGGACGCCGACGTCGACGCCTTCCGGGGCTGGCTGGCGGACGCGACGGCGGGGACGGCCGGGTTCGAGCTCGGGGGAGAGGCGTACGGGGACGCCTGAGTCGGACACCCCACACTCTGCCGGACCCGCACGGTACGCGTAAGCCCCTCTTCCCGGACAATCCGGGCGTCGATTCGCGGGATGGGCGGACATTCGTGGGAGGAGTGGTGCGCGGACGTACTAGCGTGGTCGGGGCCGACCACGATCGGGTGGTCGTTCGTGCGGGCTGTGAGGGTGCGGTGGGAGTGGGCGTGCGGGGCGGAGCTGACTCGTGAGATTGCTGCACACGTCCGACTGGCATCTCGGCCGGGCGTTCCACCGGGTGAACATGCTCGGCGCCCAGTCCGCGTTCATCGGCCACCTCGTCGAGACGGTGCGCGAGCACCGCGTCGACGCAGTGGTCGTGTCGGGGGACGTGTACGACCGGGCGGTGCCGCCGCTCGCCGCGGTCGAGCTGTTCGACGACGCCCTGCACCGCCTCGCCCGCCTCGGGGTGCCGACGGTGATGATCTCCGGCAACCACGACTCGGCCCGCCGCCTCGGCGTCGGTGCCGGACTCATCGACCGCGCCGGCATCCACCTGCGCACCGACCCGGCGGGCTGCGGCACCCCGGTCGTGCTGGCCGACGGCCACGGGGACGTGGCCTTCTACGGGCTGCCCTATCTGGAACCCGCCCTGGTGAAAACCGAGTTCGCGGTGGAGAAGGCCGGGCACGAGAGCGTGCTCGCCGCCGCCATGGACCGGGTCCGCGCCGACCTCGCCGGTCGCGCGCCGGGCACCCGCTCCGTCGTCCTCGCGCACGCCTTCGTCACCGGCGGCGAGCAGAGCGACAGCGAGCGGGACATCACCGTCGGCGGAGTCGCCGCCGTGCCCTCCGGCGTCTTCGACGGCGTGGACTACGTGGCGCTGGGCCACCTGCACGGCTGCCAGACCATCACCGAGCGCGTCCGTTACTCCGGCTCCCCGCTGCCGTACTCCTTCTCGGAGGCCGCCCACCGCAAGAGCATGTGGCTCGTCGACCTCGACGCCGACGGCTCGGTCACCGCCGAGCGCGTCGACTGCCCGGTGCCGCGCCCGCTGGCCCGGCTGCGAGGCACCCTGGACGAGCTGCTCGCCGACCCGGAGCTGACCCGGCACGAGGACGCGTGGGTCGAGGCGACCCTCACCGACCCCGTCCGGCCGGCCGACCCCATGGCCCGGCTCACCGAGCGCTTCCCGCACACCCTCAGCCTCGTCTTCGCCCCCGACCGCGCCCCGGACGACCCCGCGGTGTCCTACGCCCGCCGCCTCGCGGGCCGCAGCGACCAGCAGATCGCGGAGGACTTCGTGGCGCACGTGCGCGGCGTGGGACCCGACGGCCGTGAGCAGACCGTGCTGCGGGACGCCTTCGACGCGGTGCGCGCGGACGAGACCGTGCGGGAGGTGGCCCGGTGAGGCTGCACCGGCTCGACATCACGGCCTTCGGGCCCTTCGGCGGATCGCAGAGCGTCGACTTCGACGACCTGTCGGCGGCCGGACTGTTCCTGCTGCACGGACCTACGGGCGCCGGCAAGACGTCCGTCCTCGACGCCGTCTGCTACGCGCTGTACGGCTCCGTCCCCGGCGCCCGGCAGAGCGGCCAGGGCATGACCCTGCGCAGCGACCACGCCGCCGTCGGCACCCGCACCGAGGTGCGCCTCGAACTCACCGTCGCCGGACGACGGCTGGAGGTCACCCGCCAGCCGCCGTGGGAACGCCCCAAGCTGCGCGGCAAGGGCACCACCGTGGACAAGGCCCAGACCTGGCTGCGCGAGTACGACGCGACGGCCGGGGCCTGGAAGGACCTCAGCCGCTCCCACCAGGAGATCGGCGAGGAGGTCACCCAGCTGCTCGGCATGAGCCGCGAGCAGTTCTGCCAGGTCGTCCTGCTGCCCCAGGGCGACTTCGCCCGCTTCCTGCGCGCCGACGCCGAGGCACGCGGCAAGCTGCTCGGCCGGCTCTTCGACACCCGCCGCTTCGCCGAGGTCGAGAAGCGTCTCGCCGAGCGGCGCCGCACGACCGAGACCCAGGTGCGGGAAGGGGACGCCGTACTACTCGCGGACGCCCACCGGATGCAGCAGGCCGCCGGCGACGCCATGGTCCTGCCGGAGCTGGCACCGGGCGACCCGGGCCTCGCCGAGGCCGTGCTGAGCGCGGCCGCCGTCGCCCGCAGCACCGCCCGGGAACTGCTGGCCGTGGCCGACTGCCGGCTCACCGCCGCCGAGGCCGCCCAGGCCGCCGCCGAACGCGACCTCGCCGACACGCGCGAACGGGACCGGCTGCAACGCCGGTACACCGAGGCACGGCAGCGGGCCGAGCGGCTGGCGGAAGGGGCCGACGCCCACCGTGCCGCGCAGCGGCGCATGGAGCGGGCCCGCAAGGCCGAAGCGGTCGCCCCCGCCCTGGAGCTGCGGGACGCCGCCGACGCCGAACACCGGCGGGCGGCCGACACGGAGGCACGCGCGCGCGCCCTGCTGCCCGACGCCCTCACCGACGCCGGTGCCGCCGGACTGGCCGCCGCGGCACGCCGGACGGCCGAGGAACTGGGCTCGCTGGAGTCGGCCCGGCGGGCGGAAGGGCGCCTCGCCGAACTCGCCGCGGAACGCGCCGGCCTGGACCGGCAGGAACGGGCCGACGAGGACGTCCTGCACGAGGCGGAGACCTGGCTGGCCGACTGGGAGATCCACCGCGCCGGTCTCCAGGCCCGGGTCGACTCCGCGCAGGAGGCCGCGACCCAGGCCGAACAGCTCGCCGTGCAGCGCGACCCGGCGCAGCGGCGGCTGGACGCGGCCCGGGAACGGGACCGGCTCGCCGTCGCGGCGGACACGGCCGAGCGGCAGGCACTGGCCTCGGCACAGGACGCCGTCGAGGCCCGCGCCCACTGGCTCGACCTCAAGGAACAGCGGCTGAACGGCATCGCCGCCGAACTCGCCGCACACCTCACCGACGGCGCACCCTGCGCCGTGTGCGGCGCCACCGAACACCCCGCCCCCGCACGCCGGGTCGCCGGGCACGTCGACCGGGACGCCGAGGAGCGGGCGCTCGCCGCCCACCAGGAGGCGGAGGAGCGGCGCGCGGACGCCGAGCGGCGCCTCGGCTCCGTACGGGAGGCACTCGCCGCCGTCACGGCGGAGGCCGGGGACGCCCCCACCGGGCAACTGGCCGAAGAGGCCGAGGAACTGGAGCGCCGGTACGCGCGGGCGCGGGCCCTCGCCTCGGGACTGCACGCCGCGCAGGAGGAGCTGCGCCGGGCGGAGCGGGAGCGGGAACAGCGCATCGCGGCCCAGCAGGAGGCCGCCGTCCGGGCCGCCTCCCGCGTGGCCCACCGGGAACGGCTGCAGCGCGAACACGCCTCGCTGGAGGAGGAGTTGGCCCAGGCCCGCGGCACGGCCGACAGCGTCGCCGCGCGGGCCGCCCAGCTGGAGCGGCGGGCCGCCCTGCTCACCGAGGCCGCCGACGCCGCGCGCGTCGCCGAGGACACCGCCCAGCGGCTCAAGGACGCCGACGCCCGCCTCGCCGACGCCGCCTTCCGGGCCGGGTTCGACACGCCGCGGGAGGCGGCCGACGCCCTCCTCGACGACGCCGCCCACCGCGACCTCCAGCGACGACTGGACGCCTGGGGGACCGAGGAGGCCGCCGTCCGCGCGGTCCTCGCCGAGGCCGACACCGCCGACGCCGCCCAGCAGCCGCCCGCCGACCTCGCCGCCGCGGAACGCGACGCGGCCGACGCGGGCCGGCGGCTGCGGGACGCCGCCTCCGCACGCGACGCCGCCGCCCGGCGCTGCGCCGAACTCGGCCGGCTGTCCGAGCACGCCACCGCCTCGGTGCGCCGGCTCGCCCCCCTGCGCGAGGAGTACGACCGCGTCGCCCGCCTCGCGTCCCTCGCCGCGGGCACCTCGGCGGACAACGAACGCCGGATGCGCCTGGAGTCGTACGTGCTGGCGGCCCGACTGGAACAGGTCGCCGCCGCGGCGACCGCACGGTTGCAGCGGATGTCCTCGGGCCGCTACACCCTCGTCCACTCCGACGACCGCACCGGTCGCGGACGCAGCGGCCTCGGACTGCACGTCGTCGATGCCTGGACCGGCCGGGAGCGGGACACGTCGACCCTGTCCGGCGGCGAGACGTTCTTCGCCTCCCTCGCCCTGGCGCTGGGCCTCGCCGACGTCGTCACCGACGAGGCGGGCGGGGTCCGCCTGGACACCCTCTTCATCGACGAGGGGTTCGGCAGCCTCGACGACCAGACCCTCGACGAGGTCCTCGACGTCCTGGACTCGCTGCGCGAGCGGGACCGCAGCGTCGGCATCGTCAGCCACGTCGCCGACCTGCGGCGCCGTGTCCACGCCCAACTGGAGGTCGTCAAGGGCAGGTCGGGCTCCGTGCTGCGGCAGCGGGGCGTGGGCTGAGCCGGTCTCAGCGTCCCAGGGGACGACGGGGCAGCGGTGAGGAGTACACGACGCTCGTGGTCACCGAGCCCAGCGCGCCGATCCGGCCCGCCACCTCCTCCAGGTGCCGCATCGAACGGGCCGCGACCTTGATCACGAAGCAGTCGTCGCCCGTGACGTGGTGCGCCTCGAGGATCTCGGGCGTGACGGCCACCAGGTCGTGGAAGGGCTTGTAGTTCCCGGTCGGGTAGCGCAGTCGCACGAACGCCAGGATCGGCATCCCCAGCCGGTCCGGGTCCACGACGGCCGCGTACCCCTGGATGATCCCGGCCTCCTCCATGCGGCGCACCCGCTCGGTCACCGCGCTCGCCGACATGGAGACGGTCCGGGCCAGCTCGGCGAAACCGGTCCGCCCGTCCCGCTGGAGGACGTCCAGGATGAGCCAGTCGGTCGCGTCCGGGGAATACGTGGTCATCCCGGAGGAATACCAGGGGAATCCCCGGCAGATCAAGAGGAAGGCCGGGGATCGTCCCTTCTGAGGAGGGTGCTCCGCCCGTAGATTTCCTGGCCAGGAGATCCACCGAGGAAGGCCGGACCATGACTGCCACCACCACCGCCAACCCCGTGCTGCGCGTCCCGCCCGCGGCCCCCGCCGACGCCGCCGCGTACTTCCGGGCGAGCCTCGCCTTCCACGCGGACGCCTCCGACGTCGCCGCCGCGCTGGCGGCCGGCGGCGACCCCGGATTCGTCGTCGTGGACTCCCGCTCCACCGAGTCCTGGGACCAGGGCCACGTCCCCGGCGCGGTCCACCTGCCGACCGCGCTCATTCCCGGACAGGCCGGGCAGCTCCTCGACAGGTCCGTGCCGGTCGTCACCTACTGCTGGGGCCCCGGCTGCAACGGCGCCACCCGCGCCGCGCTCGCCCTCGCCGAACTCGGCTACCAGGTCAAGGAGATGCTCGGCGGCTTCGAGTACTGGGTGCGCGAGGGCTTCGCGTACGAGACCTGGCAGGGGATCGAGAACCGCCCCGCCGATCCGCTGACCGCCCCGGTGGACGCGGCCGACTGCGGCTGCTGACGGACGTGTAGGTTCTGCCGCATGGTGCGATACGCGGAGCCGGGCGCGGTGGAGTGGGTGGAGTCGGGCGGCGGTCCGCTCATAGCGGTGCCGGAGACGGTCCTGCCGTTCTGGACCGGCGCCGACGGCGAGGAGACGGCCTCCGACTACGACCGGGCCTGCGAGGTCGACGGCCAGGTCGGTCTCCTCCCGGTCGGCGACTCGGCGGCCCTGGTCCTCGGCGACGAACCCGCCTCCACCGCCTACCTGCCGGGCCACGGCGCCTTCGTCCGCTGGTGCGCGGCCGACTCCGAGGACGAGGTGCTGGCCGGCGTGCCCGGCGCCCTCGGCACGGCCGACTGGGAGCCTGAGGTGACCTGGCAGGTGCCCGGCCCGGTGCTCCTGTTCGACGCGGCCTGGCCCGGCACCGCCTGCGAGCGGGCCGACCACGTCCGGGTGGCCCTGGAACCCGGCCGGTACGCGGTGCGCGCGGCCGACGTCCGGCCCGGCCCCGAGACATGGCTGAACGTCGTACAACTGCGGCGGCTCACCGACCGGTAGGTCCCGCGATAACGGTGTGCGCCAGGCCGGCGGACCGCCCATCATGGGTGCCCATGCCCCGACTCGATCACCCCGCACCCGAAGACCTGCGCCGCGACCCCCTGCCCCTGCGCGGCCGGACCGCCCTCGTCACCGGCGCCAGCAGGCGCGCCGGCATCGGCCACGCCGTCGCCCGGCGGCTCGCCGCCTACGGCGCCGGCGTCTACCTGCACCACCACGTCCCGCACGACGCCGCCATGCCCTGGGGCGCCGACCGGATCGACGACGTGGTCGCCTCGGTGCGCGCGGCACTCGGCGACCCCGACGCCACCGTGCAGGCCGGGCCCGGCGATCTGGCCGACCCCGCCGTACCCGGCGAACTCCTCGCCAGGGCCGCGGACGCCCTCGGCGGACGGCTGGACATCCTGGTCGCCAACCACGCCCTCAGCGGCTCCGACGGCACCCTCGACACGATCGACGCCGCGATGCTCGACGCGCACTGGGCCGTCGACACCCGCTCGGTGCTGCTGCTCGTCCAGGCCTACGCCCGGCTGCGTGCCGCGCTGCCGCCCCGCACCCCGGGCGGACGCGTCGTACTGATGACCTCCGGGCAGGACATCGCCGGCGGCATGCCCGGCGAGATCGCCTACGCGCTGCAGAAGGGCGCGCTCGCCTCCATCACCCGCTCCCTGTCCACGACCCTTGCCGAGTGCGCGATCACCGTGAACGCGGTCAACCCGGGCCCCGTGGACACCGGTTACCTGACCGGCGCGGACCACGAGGCCATCGCCGCGCTCTTCCCCGCCGGGCGGTGGGGCACGCCCGACGACCCGGCCCGCCTCATCGCGTGGCTCGCCACGGACGAGGCGGAGTGGGTCACCGGTCAGGTCGTCGACTCCGAGGGAGGCTTCCGGCGCTGACCGGCTGTCAGAGCCGCGACAGCTCGTCCACCAGGTCGTCCAGGCCCAGCGAGCCCTGGGAGAGCGCCGCCATGTGCCACGCCTTCGCGTCGAAGGCGTCGCCGTGCCGCTTGCGGGCGTTCTCGCGGCCCAGCAGCCACGCGCGCTCGCCGAGCTTGTAGCCGATCGCCTGGCCCGGAATCGTCAGGTACCGGGTCAGCTCGCTCTCCACGAAGTCCGCCGGGCGGCTGCTGTGCGCGCCGAAGAACTCCTGCGCCAGCTCCGGCGTCCACCGCTCACCCGGGTGGAACGGCGAGTCCGCCGGGATCTCCAGCTCCAGGTGCATGCCGATGTCCACGATGACCCGGGCGGCCCGCATCATCTGCGCGTCCAGATAGCCGAGCCGCTGCTCCGCGTCCGTCAGGAAGCCCAGCTCGTCCATCAGCCGCTCCGCGTACAGCGCCCAGCCCTCGGCGTTGGCGCTGACCATGCCGACCGAGGCCTGGTAGCGGGAGAGGTTCTCGGCGACGTGCGCCCACTGCGCGAGCTGCAGGTGGTGGCCCGGGACGCCCTCGTGGTACCAGGTGGAGACCAGGTCGTAGACCGGGAAGCGGGTCAGGCCCATCGTCGGCAGCCAGGTCCGGCCGGGGCGCGAGAAGTCCTCCGAGGGGGGCGTGTAGTACGGGGCCGCAGCACTGCCGGGCGGGGCGATGCGCGACTCCACCTTCCGGACCCGCTCGGCGAGTTCGAAGTGGGTGCCGTCCAGCGCCTCGATCGCCTGGTCCATCAGGCCCTGGAGCCAGTCGCGGACCTCGTCCACGCCCTCGATGTGCTTGCCGTGCTCGTCCAGGTGCGCCAGCGCCTCCCAGGGCGTCCCGGCGCCCGGCAGGATCTTCTCCGCCTCCTGCTTCATCTCGGCGAGCAGCCGGTGGTACTCGGCCCAGCCGTACGCGTACGCCTCGTCCAGGTCGAGGTCGGTGCCGTTGTAGTAGCGCGACCAGCGGGCGTAGCGCTCGCGGCCCACCGTGTTCGGGGCGCCCTCGATCGCCGGCGCGTACACGTCGCGCATCCAGTCCCCCAGCTCCACCACGGCCGCGGTCGCACCCCGCGCCGCCTCGTCCAGCTCGGTGCGCAGCGCCTCGGGGCCGGCGGCGGCGAAGTCCTCGAACCAGCCGCGTCCCTCACCCGTGTCCGCCCACTCGCCGAGCTGCTCGACGAAGGTCGCGGTCGGGCGCGGAGCGGCGTACAGCTTGCGCTCGAGGCCCAGGGCGAGGGACTCGCGGTAGCCCGCCAGCGCGGCCGGCACCGCGCGCAGCCGCTCGGCGATCCGCGTCCAGTCCTCGTCCGTCCCGGTCGGCGTGACCGTGAAGACCTCACGCACCGAGTGCGCGGCCGTCCCCATGTTGCCGACCGAGCGCAGGCCCTCCTCGGCCTCGTGCACCGCGAGTTCCGCCGTGAGGCGCTCCCGCAGCAGCCGGGCGCAGCGCCGCTCCACGTCGCTGTCGCCGCCGGGCCGACGCTCCGCCTCGTCCAGCCGGGCGAGGGTGGCCCGCGCCAGCTCCGCGAGGGCCTCCTGCCCCGCCGGGGAGAAGTCGGGCAGGCGGCTGGAACTCTCGGCCACACCGAGATACGTACCGGTGACCGGGTCGAGGGCGATGAGCTCGTCGACGTAGGCGTCGGCGACCTCGCGGGGCAGCGGGCTCTTGGTCTCTGACATGCGGACATCCTCATACGGATACCGGTGCCGCGTCAGCCCGCTCGCCCGGCCCGCTGCCGCGGGCGGCTGGATTTCGCTCAGGGCGTGGCCCCGGGTGAGGCGGGCGGCAGCAGGGGGCCGCACTCCCACTGCTGGAAGATCAGCCGGGTCTCGACGCGGGCCACCTCCTTGCGGGACGTGAACTCGTCCAGGACCAGCCGCTGCAGGTCCGCCATGTCCGCGACCGCGACATGCACGAGGTAGTCGTCCGGGCCGGTCAGATGGAAGACGGTGCGCGACTCGGGCAGCGCCCGGATCCGCTCCACGAACGGCCCGACCAGCTCCCGCCGGTGCGGGCGCACCTGCACCGACAGCAGCGCCTGGAGTCCTCGCCCCAGCTTCGCCGGGTCCAGCTCCAGCCGGTGGCCGAGGATCACCCCGGCCCGCCGCAGCCGGGTCACCCGGTCCAGGCAGGTCGACGGCGCGACCCCGACCTGGGCGGCGAGGTCGCGGTAGGTGGTCCGGGCGTCGTTCTGCAGCAGCCGCAGCAGGTGGAGATCCACCGGATCCAGTACGACAGATTCGGCCATACGCCGAACGTAACACGGGAACTGGCCCCGATAGCCCGTTCACTGTTCACTCTTCCGCCCATGGACTCTGCGCGCATGCCCACGTCACCATCCGACGACGTACGCACCCCCGCACCCAGTCGCAGGGCACTGGCCACCGAGGCCGTGCACGCGGGCCGCGACGACCTCGCCCGCCAGGGACTGCACGCCCCGCCCATCGACCTGTCCACGACCTACCCGTCGTACGACAGCCGCGGCGAGGCCGCCCGCATCGACGCCTTCGCCGCCACCGGCGCCGACCCGGACGGCCCGCCGGTCTACGGCCGTCTCGGCAACCCGACCGTCGCCCGCTTCGAGACCGCGCTGGCCCGCCTGGAGGGCACCGAGGCCGCGGTCGCCTTCGCCAGCGGCATGGCCGCCCTGAGCGCCGTGCTGCTGGTGCGCGCCTCGATGGGGCTGCGGCACGTCGTCGCCGTGCGGCCCCTGTACGGGTGCAGCGACCATCTGCTGACCGCCGGCCTGCTCGGCTCGGAGGTCACCTGGACCGACCCCGCCGGCATCGCGGACGCGCTGCGCCCGGACACCGGCCTGGTGATCGTGGAGTCCCCGGCCAACCCCACGCTGGCCGAGGTGGATCTGCGGGCCGTCGCCCACGCCTGCGGGTCCGTGCCGCTGCTCGTGGACAACACCTTCGCCACGCCCGTGCTCCAGCGGCCCGCCGAGCACGGCGCCCGCCTGGTGCTGCACAGCGCCACCAAGTACCTCGGCGGGCACGGGGACGTGCTGGCCGGCGTGGTGGCCTGCGACGAGGAGTTCGCGGGGCGGCTGCGGCAGGTCCGCTTCGCCACCGGCGGCGTCCTGCACCCGCTGGCCGGCTATCTGCTGCTGCGCGGACTGTCCACCCTGCCGGTGCGCGTGCGCGCCGCCTCCGCGAACGCCGCGGAACTCGTCGCGCGCCTCGCCGACGACCCGCGCGTGGCCCGCGTCCACTACCCGCGCATCGGCGGCGCGATGGTCTCCTTCGAGGTGCACGGCGACCCGCACGACGTCATCGCCCGCGTCCGCCTGATCACCCCGGCCGTGAGCCTCGGCAGCGTCGACACGCTCATCCAGCACCCCGCGTCCATCAGCCACCGCATCGTGGACGCCGACGACCGCCGCGACGCCGGCGTGAGCGACCGGCTGCTGCGGCTGTCGGTCGGCCTGGAGGACGTCGAGGACCTGTGGGCCGACCTGGACGCGGCGCTCGGGGAGCGGGTGGCGGCGATCCCGCTGCGGGAGGCGCTGTCACGGGCCGAGTGACGGCGCCCCCTCACGGTCGGGTCGGCACGGTCCGGACGACGGGTCCTAGTCCCTGCCGATCCGCTCCCCGTGCGGCAGCCGCGCCGCCGCACGGGCCGCCGTGTCGAGCCGGGCGGTGATGACCAGGGTCCCCTCCTCGATCTGGTAGTCGAGGGGGAGGCCCAGGCCGCGCATCGCGGCGACCATGCCGGTGTTCGACGCCTGCGTGACGGCGTACACGCTCGCGCAGCCCGTCTCCGCCGCCATCGCCACGAGCCGCCCGAGCAGTTCGCCGCCGATGCCCCGGCGCTGCCAGGAGTCCTCGACGAGCAGGGCGACCTCCGTCTCGTCCCCGTCCCACAGCAGATGGCCGAGCCCGACGATCCGGCCCGAAGCGGTCTGCACCGCGAGGGTCCGGCCGTAGCGCGGGCTGAGCAGGTGGTTCAGATACCGGTCGGTGTCACCGACCGGGCCGTGGTAGCGCATCCCGAGGGTCCGGTCCGAGCACCGTTCGTGCATCGCCTTCGCCGCCCGCAGGTCACGGGTGTCGGCGCGGCGGACCGTGATGTCGTGGCCCTCGGGCAGCGTCAGCACGTCCCGGCCGCGTGGAAGGCGCGGACCGAGCCGGGCGTCCAGTTCGACCAGCGCCCGCGCCCGGGCGAACTCGGCGGGGGTGAACGGCAGATACGGCCGCTCCACGCTGATCACTCCGCCCTCCGGGGCGCGCAGCCGCAGCACGGTGCCCTCGAGAGCGCCTTCCGCGGGGACCCCGGCGTCCGCGCGTGCTCCGGCGGGCAGCGACCGGATCGTGCACCGGCCCAGCAACTGACGCAGCGCCAAGGGCAGTTCCGCGGCGTCCAGCGCCGTACGGGCGGCCAGCCCCAGGACCCGGGTCGGCGCGTCGACCAGGTCGTGGGCGTCGGCCCGCTCGGTCCAGGTGTCGGCGCCGCCCGCCGCCGTCACCACCGCGGCCAGCTCGGACCCGCTCAGCCCGCCCGGGGCGCGGAGCAGGAACTCGTCCACCGTGCCGTCGGCCAGCGGATGCGTCTGGAGACTCAGGATGTCCACCCGCCGGTCGGCGAGCGCCGCGCACAGGACGGCCAGCGACCCCGGCGCGTCCCGCACCGTCGTGCGCATCCGCCACAGCGCGCTGTCCCCGGAGCCGGCCTCCGCCGCCTGGTCCGGCCCGGTCTCCGCCGTGACCTGGTCGGACGGCCCGGCCCGCAGCCCGGCGGACGGCGGCCGGGCGCCGGTATCCTCCGCCGGCGGGGCGTGCCCGTGACGCCGTGCCCACCAGGTGTGGAAGCCCGCCGTGGCGAGCAGGGCGGCCATCGAGGCCACGACCATGAGGCCCGGTGTTCCGAGGTCGTGCTCGATCGCCTGCGCCAGGGCTCCGGTCACTTCAGACATGTCTCGACTCATGCGACCACTGTGGAGGAACCGTGTTGCGTGATCACGAACGCCCTGTGACCGATGGGTAAAGAGCGCTTCCGGGACATTCGGGTCCCGGCGGGCGGGGTGCCGCGGATTCCCGCAGGGCGGCGCCCCGCGGCCCAACACCGGGCCGCGCACCGGGGGATGACGCCGGTGCGCGGCACATCGCACAGGGTACGTGAGCTACTGGCCGACCAGCCCCGGCCGGAGCACCTTGGTGAACAGCACCGTGCCGTCCTGCTCGCGCAGCCGCACCGTCAGCTCGGCGCTGTCACCGTCGATGTCGACCTCGCCGAAGAACTGGTAGCCGCCGGCGGGCGAGACGTTCGAGGTGGTCGGCGCCTTCACGAACACCCGCTCCGGGCCGAAGGTGCCGTCGAGGGAGCTGGCCGGGAACGCGCCCGCGTTGAGCGGCCCGGACACGAACTCCCAGAACGGCTCGAAGTCGGTGAACGCGGCCCGCGCCGGCTGGTAGTGCTGGGCCGAGGTGTGGTGCACGTCGGCCGTCAGCCACACCGTGCCGGTGATGCGCCGGTGCTTGACGAAGCGCAGCAGCTCGGCGATCTGCAGTTCGCGGCCCAGCGGCGCGCCGGGATCGCCCTGCGCCACCGCCTCGATGTTCGCCTTCCCCTCGGTGGCGTCGGGCACGACCAGGCCGATCGGCATGTCGGCGGCGATCACCTTCCACACCGCACGCGAGCGCGACAGCTCCCGCTTGAGCCACTCCAGCTGTTCGCGGCCCAGGATGCCCTGCGGGTCCACGGTCTGGTCGTCGGGCGAGTTGGCGTTGCGGTACGTGCGCATGTCCAGCACGAACACGTCCAGCAGCGGGCCCTGGCGCAGCACCCGGTGCACACGTCCCTCGCGTGCGCCGGGCCGCAGGGTGGAGACCGGGACGTACTCGCCGAAGGCGCGCCGGGCCCGGGCGGCGAGCACGTCCACACTCTTCTCGGTGTAGCGGCTGTCCGTGTCGGCGATCACCTGCCCCGGGTACCAGTTGTTGCGCACCTCGTGGTCGTCCCACTGGACGATGGACGGGACCTGAGCGTTGAAGCGCCGCAGGTTCTCGTCGAGCAGGTTGTAGCGGAAGTTGCCGCGGAACTCGGCGAGGGTCTCGGCGACCTTGGACTTCTCCTCGGTGGTGATGTTCCGCCAGGTGCCGCCGTCGGGCAGGGCGGCCGTCGACGGGATGGGGCCGTCGGCGTAGATGTTGTCGCCGCTGCACAGGAAGAAGTCCGGGTCCAGGGCGCCCATCGCGTCGTAGATCCGGTAGCCGCCGAGGTCCGGGTTGATGCCCCAGCCCTGGCCCGCCAGGTCGCCGGACCACACGAAGCGGACGCCGTCGCGGCGGCGGACCGGCACCGTGCGGAAGGTGCCGGTGACCGGTTCGCCGGTGCGGCGCGGGTCGTCCGGGTCGGCGAGCAGCACGCGGTAGTGGATCTGCTCGCCCGGCGGCAGTCCGCGCAGCCGGGTGGTGCCGGTGAAGTCCGTGTCCCGGCCGAGCAGCGGTCCGTGCCACCGGTGCGGGTTGCGGAACGACTCGGTCGCGGACGTCTCGACGATCATCCGGGCCGGCCGGTCGGAGCGCACCCACACCAGACCGGAGTGCGCCGTCACATCGCCCGTCTGCACGCCCCAGCCCGCGGCCGGCCGGCCGGAGCGGGCGAACGCCGGTGCCGCCCCGAGGGCCGTGGGCAGGGTCAGGGCCGCCGACGCGGCGAGGGAGCGGCGCAGCACGCTGCGGCGCCCGGGGAACGGACGGTGGGACATGGATGCGCCTCCAGGGACGGGATCCGGCCGGTGTGCGCAGCAAGACCTACTGGGGCGGCACGGCGCGCACGCAAACCCCGGGTGAACAACCGGCCGTGCGGGCCCCGGTGGAGATGCCCGCGGCCTCACCGGTTGCCGGACCGCACCGCCCCGGCCATCAGCCGCACCCCCTCGCGGATCCGGGCCGGCGGCAGATGCGCGTAGCCGAGCACCAGCCGCACCCCCGGCCCCGCCCCGCCTCCGCCGTCCGCGTGCCCGTACGCCGTCAGGGGCCGCACCGCGACACCGGCCTCGGCCACGGCCGCCAGGAAGCGCTCCTCGGGCCCGTGCCGGCCGGGCAGCGCGGCGATGGCGTGGAGTCCGGCGGCGATCCCGGAGACCCGGGCGCCGGGGAAGTACTCCGCCAGCGCGGCCACCAGCGCGTCGCGGCGCTCACGGTAGGCGCGCTGGCACAGGCGCAGCTGACGGTCGTAGTCGCCGCGCTCCAGGAACCGGGCGAACACCGCCTGGTCGAGGGCGGGATGCCCGAGGTCCGTGGTCCGCTTGCGCTCGACCACCTCGTCCATGAGCGACCCGGGTACCAGCAGCCAGCCCAGCCGCAGGCCCGGGGCGAGGGACTTGCTCACCGAGCCCGTGTAGGCGACGTGTTCCGCGTCGAGGCCCTGGAGCGCGCCCACGGGGGCGCGGTCGTAGCGGAAGTCGCCGTCGTAGTCGTCCTCCAGGACGAGCCCGTCCACGGACCGCGCCCAGTCCAGCAGTTCGGCGCGCCGTCGTGCCGAGTAGGCGATGCCGGTGGGGAACTGGTGGGCCGGTGTCGTCACGACCGCGCGGACACCCGAGGCACGTAGTGCACGGATGGCGAGCCCTTCCTCGTCCAGCGGCAGCGGCAGGGTGCCCACCCCCGCCGACGCGTACAGGGCGCAGTGCTGCGGGCTGCCGGGATCCTCCATGCCGACCGTACGCGTCCCGCGCGCGTGGAGGACGCCGCCGAGCAGCGCCGACGCCTGCGCCACCCCGGAGACCACCACGATCCGCTCGGGGTCCGCCACCACGCCCCGGCGCCGCGTGAGGAGTTCGGCCAGCGCGGTCCGCAGCCGGGGGAGACCGCGCGGGTCCGGATAGCCGAGGCCCTCGTGCGGCAGCTCCGTCAGCACGCTCCGCTGCGCCGCCGCCCACGCCGAGCGCGGGAAGAGCGACAGGTCCGGTGTCCCCGGCACGAAGTCGACGCGGACGCCGGGGGAGCGCGGGGCGAGATCACGGGCGCGCGGGCGGGCGGCCCGCACGGCGTCCCCCACCCAGGTCCCCGCACCCCGCCCGCTGCGCAGATAGCCCTCGGCGGTCAGCTGCTCGTACGCCTCCGTCACCAGCCCTCGCGACACCCCGAGGTCGGCCGCGAGGTCCCGGCTCGACGGCAGACGGGTGCCCTGGGCGAGCCGGCCCGAGCGGACCGCGTCCCGCAGCGCCGCCTGGAGGGCGCGGCCCCGCGTGCGGGCCGGTGCCGAGGCGGCGGGCAGCAGCAGCTCCCAGGCGGCGCTGCGGTCGGCGGAACCCGGCCGGCCGTCCGGACCGGTCGACGGCGTCATGAAAGCAGCCCCCCGAACATCGCGTCCTCCCGATCGCCCCCACTTTACGAGGGGTCGGACCGGCGATCCGGCGGACCGTGCGCTGCCGGACCGCCGCCTCGGCCCGGGCCGTTCACGCCTCTACGACCCGACCGTGCCGACCGAGGTCCTCGGGGCGTCGGCCTCCTGAGCGCGGCTGCCGTCCAGGATCACCCGCGCGACCATCGCCGGGTCGTCGTTCATCGGGACGTGACCGCAGCCGCGCAGCCGCACCAGCCGGGCCCGCGGAATGGCGTGCTTGGCGCGTACGCCCTGCCGGGGCAGGAGCAGCCGGTCCCGGTCGCCCCACGCCACGGTCACGGGGATGCCGGGGACGTCGTCGGTGAACCGGACGGTCCGGCCTGCCCGGAGGGTCTCGGCGAACCCCTCCGCGTGGGCGAGTGCCAGCGTCTCGGCGACCACGGCCTCGGGGGAGCGGCGGGCGGGACGGGCGTAGATCGTACTGGTCAGAGCGGTGCGTCCGGCCGCCGTGCGGGACAGTCGCTCGACCAGGGGGAGCGGCAGGCTCCGGGCGGTCCGGCGCATCCCCGCGAGCACGGTGAACGCGTAGCGCCGCTCGGCCTGCGACCAGAACCCGGCCGGGGACAGGGCCGTGACCGACCGCACCAGATTCTCCCGCCCGAGTTCCAGGGCCAGCAGACCGCCCAGGGAGTTGCCCGCCACGTGCGGCCGGTCCAGCCCCAGGGCGGCGCAGAAGGCGGCGAGCACCGCGTTCGTCGTCGGCAGGTCGTGCGGCAGCCCGTGCGGCAGCGCCGGTGACTGCCCGAACCCCGGCAGATCCACGGCTGTCACCTCCCGCTCCGTCGCGAGGATGTCGACCACCGGGTCCCAGGCCTGCCGGTGGTGACCGATGCCGTGCAGCAGGAGCAGCGGCTCGCCGGCGCCCACGCGCGCGTAGGCGAGGGTGATGTCCTGCGGACCGTGCTCGGTGGGGGCTGTGAAGGAGAGCGTTGCGGGCATGGGGCTCCTTGTCGGGAACACGTGGTGCCGGAACGCGCGAACGCTGCCGGCGTTGCCTAGACAGACTGTCAGTAAGAGCTACCGACGGGTAGCCCCCGGTCGCCGCCGGTCCCGGGGCGGCCCCGTGGCGTCGGCGGTTCCGCCTGGACACGGCCGGGCGCGTCCGCTGGGATGGGGTGGTGACCACCGACATCTCGACCGACGTCTTCGAAGAGCACCGTCCCCTCCTCCTGGGCGTCGCCTACCGCATGCTGGGCCGCCTCGCCGATGCGGAGGACGTGGTCCAGGAGGCCTGGTTGCGCTGGTCCCGGGCCGACCGGACCGACGTCCGCGAGCCGCGCGGCTACCTGGTGCGCGTCACCACCCGCCTCGCCGTCGACCGGCTGCGCCAGATCAAGTCGCGGGGCGAGACGTACGTCGGCCCCTGGCTGCCCGAGCCCTACGTCACCGACTTCGGCGACGTGGTACCGGACAGCGCCGAGCGGGCCGTGCTCGCCGACTCCGTCTCGCTGGCCGTCCTCGTCGTCCTGGAGTCGCTGTCACCGCTGGAACGGGCGGTGTTCGTGCTGCGCGAGGCGTTCGGCTACCCGTACGCCGACATCGCGGCCGTGCTGGAGCGCGAGGAGCCCGCCGTGCGCCAGCTCGCCGCACGGGCCCGCAAGCACGTCGACGAACGCCGGCCCCGCTACGACGTCGACCCCGCGCAGCGCCGCGATCTCACCGAGCGGTTCCTCGCCGCGGCGGCCGAGGGCGACCTCGAAGGGCTGATGGCGATGCTCGCCCCCGGCGTCCGGCTGGTCGGCGACAGCGGCGGCAAGTCGAGGGCACCGCTGCGCGTGCTGGAGACCGCGGACAAGGTGGGGCGCTTCCTCATCGGCGCCGCCCGCAAGAACGCCCCGGACGCCACCTTGCGCTTCCTGGAGGTCAACGGCGGCCCGGCCGCCCTGATGCTGGCGGGGGGCAAGCCCGACTTCGTCCTCCAGCTGGACATCGCCGACGGGCGCGTCCAGGCGGTGTACATCGTCCGCAACCCCGACAAGCTGCGGTCGCTGGCCACCGACTGACGGTCGTCCCCACCGGCTGCCCCGGCAGAAGCCCCCGTCCGTGCGACGGGGGCTTCGCCGTCGTGTCATGTGCGCGACCCCGTACGAACACCCCGTGAACACCGTCCCGCTCCGCGCCCCGGCCGCGCGCAGGGGATCGAGGATTGGTCTTGACCAAGGGGGTGGGCCGTCCTATCGTCGCAGAGAACTTCAACAACCTTTAATAAACAAGGGCGCCAAAACGCCGCCGGACCACGGCGATTGCGGAGGACAGGGTGGGGACCACGCAGTTGGAATCGGTACCGGAGCCGAAGTACTGGCACCTCAGGACCATGCTCAGCGAGGCCCTGGACTCGGAATTCTCGGTGGGTGAGGTCCTGCCCAACGAGCGCGACCTCGCCGCACGCTTCGGCGTCGCCCGCGCGACGCTCCGCCAGGCCCTGGAGCAGCTCGAACTGGAAGGCAGGCTCCAGCGCCGCCGCGGCGTCGGCACCACCGTCGCGCCGCCCCGCGTGGGCGTGGCCGTCGGCCCCCGGCAGCACGCCTGGCCCGGCACCGCCGACGACGCCTGGCAGCCGGCCGACTGCGTCGCCGCGGCACCCCCCGCGGCCGTCGCCGACGCCCTGGGGACCGGCCGCGACGAGCCCGTGCACACCGTCCGCCGCTCCCGCGTGAGCCATGGCCGGCCCGTCGCGGCGGAGCTGCTGTACATCCCCTCGGCCTCGGTGCCCGACCTCACCGCCATCGACGCCCCCTCCGGTGCCGCACGCGCGCGTGCCGTCCTGCGTGAGCTGCAGCGGCTGGAGCTGGAGCGCCGGGAGAACGCCGTCGAGCTGGGCTCGGCCGGCGCCGAGGACGCCAAGGAGCTCGACCGCCTCCCGGGGGCGCCGGTTCTGGTGGTCACCACCCGCTACCTCGCCGGGGGCCGCACCGCGGCGCTCTCCGTCGCCACCTACCGTGCGGACACCTGCCGGCTGACCTTCGGCGACTCGGGCGACATGGAGATCCACCACGGCCCGCAGACCCGGGCCTCCTGACCGGCGGTCCACGACGCGGCGGGCCCGGCCTTCGGCGCGTGCCCGCGGCCCGGGGACCCAGGGCTCCTGACCGGGTCCGTGATGCGGTGACCCGGCCTCGATCGCGTGCCCGCACGAAGAGCCGGCCGCGTGGCGGGCCGTACAACCGGGCCGTACAACCGGGCCGTGCCCGGGTCGGGGGCGGTCTCCGGGTCGTCCCCCATCGGCTCCGCCTCGAGGTCCGGCTGTTCCGCACCGGGCCCGCGCCGAGTTCCGGTCGCCGCGCGTCGGGCCACGCCCAGCCCTGGTTGCCGGGCATCGGGTCCGCTTCGAGCTCCGGTTGCCGCGAATCCGGCCCGCGCCCAGCTTCGGTTGTCACGGGCATCGGGCCCGAATCCAGCTCCGGCTGGCTCGCACCCGGCCCCGCCGCCCTCCGGCTCGTCCCGCACGGGGCTCCGCCGCCCTCCGGCTCGTCCCGCGCCGTCGCTGCGCACGGCAGTCACCGGCGACCGCCGGAGCCGGAGACGGACGGGTCACCGGGCCGCCGTACCGGCGAACGGGACCGGCCCGGCGGAGCGACATGTGCGGCCCCGCGGCGAGCGGTTCAGCGGCGGGCAGTCGCGCCCTCCACCGCGAACAGCTGCTCCTCCACGTGGTCGAGGGCCAGCCGCAGCGCGCCGGTCGCCACGGCGGCCTCGCCGAGCAGCGACAGGGCCACCCTCGGCGGCCGCAGGCAGTAGCGGGCCAGTTCCCGCCGCAGCGGCTCCAGGACGCCGTCCAGTCCGGCCGCCCAGCCGCCGATGACGACCAGCTCCGGATCCAGGGCCAGCACCAGCGCCGCCACGTCGTGCACCAGCCGCTGGAGGAAACGCTCGACGGCGGCACGGGCCCGCTGGTCGCCGTCCCGCGCCTCGGCGAAGACCTTGGCGACCGCCTGCTCGTCCAGCGGATGCAGCGGCTGGTCGGTGGTGGACAGCAGCGTCTCCGGCGTCACGTCCCGGCCCAGCAGGTGCAGTGCGCCGATCTCGCCCGCCGCCCCGCCGTACCCCCGGTGCAGCCGCCCGCCGATCAGCGCACCGGCCCCGGGACTCAGCCCGGCCAGCACGAACACCACGTCGTCGGACTCGGTGGCGGCACCCTTCCAGTGCTCGGCGACCGCCGCCGCGTTCGCGTCGTTCTCCACCAGCACCGGGCACTTGAAGGAACGGCGCAGCCGCTCGCCCAGCCGCAGCCCCGTCCACTCGGGCAGCGCGGTGCCCAGCCGCACCGTGCCGTCCGCCTCGACGATCCCGGGCGTGGCCGCCCCCACGGCCCGCAGGGAACCGCGTGCGACACCGGCCCGGCGCAGCAGCTCGGCGACCGCGGTGCGCAGCCGCTCCAGCCGCTCGTCGGCCGGGGCGGTCTCCTCGACGTCCTTCGCCTGGGCGCCGATCACCCGCCCGTCCAGATCGGCGAGGAGCGCGGCGACCCGGTGCGGCCCGATCTCGAGCCCCAGCAGGTGCCCCGCCTCCGCCCGGAACCGGAACCGCCGCGCGGGCCGCCCCTGCCGCCGGGCCATGCCGTCGTCGGCGGCCGTCTCGACGACCAGACCGGCCTCGATGAGCCCCTCGACGACGCCCTCGACGGTCGGCCGGGACAGCCCCGTCACCCGGGTGATCTCGGTCAGCGTCGCGCAGTCCGTGGCACGCAGCGCGTGCAGCACCACCGCGGAGTTGATCCTCCGCAACAGCGACGGATCCCCGCCGGTCAGCCCGCCCAACGTCCGTCCTCCCAGCTCGTGCGCGTGTTGGCCGGATCGTACTCGGCCCGCTCCCGGCGGGCGAGCGCCGGTCCGCCCGTCCCCGGCCCCGCCGGAGTGCCTCAACCCGGGGCCACGAACCCGGACTCGTACGCCGTGATCACCGCCTGCGTGCGGTCCCGCGCCCCCAGCTTCGCCAGCACCGCGCTCACGTGCGACTTGACCGTCTCCGTGCCGACGACCAGCCGGGCGGCGATCTCCGCGTTCGACAGCCCGCGCGCCATCAGCCGCAGCACCTCGCCCTCCCGCTCGGTCAGCCGCGCCCGCTCCAGCTCCGCGCGGGCCGCACGGTTCCCGCCGCCGTCGCCGTACTCGGCGGCCAGCTGCCGCACCGAGGCGGGGAACAGCAGGGAATCGCCCTCGGCGATCAGCCGCACCGCGTGCACGATCTCGGCCGGCCGGGCCCGCTTCAGCAGGAACCCGTCGGCGCCCGCGCGCAGCGCCTCGTACACGTACTCGTCGTTCTCGAAGGTTGTCACCACGAGGATCTTCGGGGGCTCGGGCACCGTCCGCAGCAGCGCGCGCGTCGCCTCGATGCCGTCCAGCAACGGCATGCGGACGTCCATGGCGACCACGTCCGGCCGCAGCTGCCGCACCAGCGGAATGACCGCCGCCCCGTCGGCCGCCTCCCCGGCCACCTCGATGTCGGGCTGCGCCTCCAACACGGCACGCAGGCCCGCGCGTACGAGGGGCTCGTCGTCGACGAGGAGAACTCTGACCGGCATCCGCCCAGCGTAGATCAGCCGATCGGCAGCTCGACGTGGACCTGCCAGTCACCGGCGTCGTCGGGCCCCGTGTGCGCACGCCCGCCCAGCAGCGCGGCCCGCTCGCGTATGCCGCGCAGGCCGCTGCCGCGCCCCGGCCCCGCTCTCCCGTCCGGCAGCGGATTGCGCACCTCCAGCCCTAGGCTGCCGTCCGCCACACGGACCCGGACCCGCACGGGGACCGACCCCGCGTGCCGCAGCACATTGGTCAGCGCCTCCTGAAGGATGCGGTAGCCCTCCCGCGAGACCGGACCCGGCAGCGTCTCCAGCGGGCCCGTCACCTCGGCGTCGACCTTCGCCCCGGAAGCACGGGCGGACTCCAGCAGCCGGTCGGCGTCCACGAGCGTCGGCCGGCTGCTCGCGGGCCGCTCGGCCTCCCGCAGTACCCCGAGCACCCGCTCCAGGTCCTCCAGAGCCGCCCGGCCGGTCTCCTCGATCGCGGTCAGGGCGCGGTCGGTGAAGGCGGGGTCGCCCGCCGCCCGCGCGGCGCCCGCCTGGACGACGGCGACCGTCAGCGCGTGGCCGATGGAATCGTGCAGCTCGCGGGCGATGCGGTTGCGCTCCAGGAGTTGCTCGGTGCGTTCCTCGAGGGCACTGAGCCGTTCCGCGGCGGACGGGCCGAGGAGCGCGCGGGCTCCCGCCGTCGCCAGCACGCCGAGACCGACCAAGGCGCCGTACAGCGCGAGGACGGGAACCGGCGCGAGAAGGGCGTACGCCCAGTGCGGAGCGGCATCCCGCAGCAGCGGAATGCCGTCGATCCGGTGTCCGAGGGCGAGCCGGACCAGCTCGACGGTGAGGATCGGCAGCCAGACGCACGCGGCCGTGGCCAAGCCGCCCAGCACCATGCGCAGTTCCAGCCACACCACCGTGCGCAGCCGGTCCCGCAGGCTCGCCGAGGGGGCGACCGAGAAGGCGGTGTCCTCGTGACCGGGCGTGAGCAGCAGGCGGGCCTGCACGCCCTCGCCGGTCCGCACCGCCGGGACGAACCCGAGGGGGACCAGCAGCGCGGCGGGCACCCACAGGCTCCCGTCGTCGATGAGTGCCCACACACTCACCACGAGCATGGGCACCCACAGGTGCAGCAGCCGTGTGTACGTCGTGCCCCGGGCCAAGGGGCGCAGCAGGCGGACCATTTCGTCATCGTGCCAGCCGCCACCGCGACCGGCCTCCCCCGCCCGGGGGAGACGATCTCCACCGGCGGGGGAGGACCCGCCCCCGTACGAGCGGCCACGCTGCTGTCATGACCAGCATCGACGTCCAGAACCTCACCAAGGAGTACGGCACCCGACGAGCCGTCGACGACCTCACCTTCACCGTGCGCCCCGGCCGCGTCACCGGATTCCTCGGTCCCAACGGTGCCGGGAAGTCCACCACCATGCGGCTGGTGCTCGGCCTGGACCGGCCCACCTCCGGGACCGCCACCGTCGGCGGGCGCCCCTACGACACGCTCCCCGAGCCGCTGCGGCACGTCGGCGCCCTGCTCGACGCGCACGCCGCGCACGGCTCGCGCACCGCCCGTGACCACCTGCGCGTCCTGGCGGCGAGCAACCGTGTCCCGGTCCGCCGGGTCGACGAGGTGCTGGAGGAGACGGGTATCGCGTCGGCGGCCCGCCGCCGGGTGAGGACGTACTCCCTGGGCATGCGCCAGCGGCTGGGCATCGCCGCCGCGCTCCTTGGCGACCCCGAGGTGATCATGCTGGACGAGCCCTCCAACGGGCTGGACCCCGAAGGCATCATCTGGATCCGTGAGCTGCTGCGGCGGCTCGCGGCCGAGGGCCGCACGGTTCTGGTCTCCAGTCACCTGATGAACGAGACCGCGTCCTTCGCCGACCACCTGGTGGTCCTCGGCCGGGGCCGGCTGCTGGCCGACACCCCGATGCGGGAGTTCATCGACGCGCGCGTGCGGCCGCGTGTCCGCATCCGCACCTCGGACGCCGGCGCCCTGAAGTCCGTCCTCGCCCGGCACGGCCACGACGCGGTGGAACACGCCGACGGGCACTGGACCGTGCACCACGCGCGCGTGGACGACATCGGCCGCGTCGTCTCCGGGGCGGGCGTCCCGATCCTCGAACTGGCCCCGGACGAGGGGACCTTGGAGCAGGCCTACCTGGACCTGACGGCCGCCGAGGCCGAGTTCACGGCGCAGCCCGCTCAGCCCGTGCAGCCCGCACAGTCCCAGGAGGCCTGACCATGCACGTCACACCCGTACTCCGCTCCGAGGCGCTCAAGATCCGCACCGTGCGCTCGCTGTGCGGCACACTGCTGGCCGTCTTCGCGGTCACCACGGCGTTCTCCGCGCTGGCCGGTTCCTCCGGCACCTCCGACCCGGGCTTCGACCCCCTGTTCACGGCCCTGTCCGGCGTCTGGCCGGGGCAGATCGCCGCGATCGCCTTCGGGGCCATGGCCGTGTCGTCGGAGTACCAAGGGAACGGCATCCGGCTCTCTCTGGCCGCGGTCCCGCAGCGCGGCCGGTGGTTCGCGGCGAAGCTCGTGGTCGTCGCGGTACCGGTCCTGACCGTGGGGCTGCTGACCGCCGGCGCCGCCCTCGTCGCGGCCCGGGCGGGCCTCGGCCCGGCGGCGGACGGACTCACCGCCGGCGAGCAGGTGCGCGGGGTGGTGGGCTGCGGGATCTACCTGATGCTGATGGCCCTGCTCGCCGCCGGTCTCACCGCTCTGTTCCGCAGCGGCATGGCCACGCTGTCCACCGTCATCCCCTTCATCCTCGTCGTCTCGTTCGTGATCGGGGACGCGGCGGGCGGCGCCACCGACTTCCTGCCGGACAAGGCGGGTCAAGTCGTCCTGTACCAGGCGCACGACGGGTCCCTGGGCCCGTGGACGGGACTCGCGGTGACCGCACTGTGGGCGGCCGCCGCCGTCCTCGCGGGGGCCTGGCGGCTGCGCCACCGGGACGCCTGAGCCGGGCGCGGCTGACGCACCGCCAATTGTCAGTGGCGGCCGGTTTACTGGATCGCATGAACATCGCGCAGCACATCGCGCTCATCGACGAGCTGTGCTTCCGGCCCTTCCCGGCGGAGCACGGCCCGTCGGGCGACGGCGCAGGGGGTCCGGGCCGGGTCGTCGTGGTGCTGGAGAGCAGCCACGGCCTGCGCGGCGGCGACCGGGCGGAGCGGGCGGTGACGGTCGAGCAGTACGAGAAGTGCAGGGACGCTCTCCACGAGCGCCTCGCCACGCGCTGGGGGGAGACGGACCCCTGGAACCTGCAGACGGTCCTGCTGCGGACCGAGGCGGAGGAGATACCCGAGCCGTGGGCCACCCTCAGCGCCCGTGCCCGCGTGGCCTACCTCTGGGACGCGGAGGGGACGGGCCGATGGATCGCGGTGGCCGTCGCCGACCGGGACGAGACGGACGAGGTGCAGTTGCTGGCCGTGGTCACGGAGCAGGCCCCGCCGTGACCGCCGCCTACGCCTCCGGTTCCGCCGCGATCCGCAGCCGCGCGAACTCCTCCGCCATCGTCTGCGCGGTCCAGTGCGCGTTCAGCCCGCTGGGGTTGGGCAGGACCCACACCCGGGTGCCCCCGATCGTCCGCTCCTGCGGGCCCACCTGGGCCTTGCGGTCGTCGAACGCCGCCCGGTACGCGGTGACACCGACGACGGCCAGCCAACGGGGCCGCAGCCGCGCCACCTTCAGCGCCAGCAGCCGGCCGCCCTCCCGGTACTCCTCGGCGGTCAGCTCGTCCGCCCGCGCGCTCGCCCGGGCCACGACGTTGGTGATGCCGAGTCCGTACGACAGCAGCTCCTGCTGCTCCGACGGCTTCAGCTGCCGCGGAGTGAAGCCGGACAGATGCAGCACCGGCCAGAACCGGTTGCCCGGGCGGGCGAAGTGGTGCCCCGTCGCCGCCGACAGCAGGCCGGGGTTGATGCCGCAGAACAGCACGTGGAGGCCGTCCGCGACGACGTCCGGTACGAGACGGTCGCGGGCGGCCTCCAGTTCGGCCCGGGTGAAGCGGGTCAGAGGATCGCTCCGGGGGTGTAGCCCGCGGCGGCCGGGTGCTGCTTGACGATCTCCTCGATCCGGCCGACGACGACGCCGACCTGGTCGGCCGCGGCGCCGGTGAAGGAGAGCTTGTCGGCCATCAGGGCGTCCAGCCCGGCACGGTCCAGCGGGATGCGCTCGTCGGCGGCCAGCTTGTCGAGGAGCTCGTTGCGCTCGGCGCCCTGCTCGCGCATCGCCAGCGCGGAGGCGACGGCGTTCTCCTTGATCGCCTCGTGCGCGACCTCCCGGCCGACCCCGGCCCGCACCGCACCCATCAGCACCTTGGTGGTGGCGAGGAACGGCAGGTAGCGGTCCAGCTCGCGGGCCACGACGGCGGGGAAGGCGCCGAACTCGTCGAGCACGGTCAGGAACGTCTCCAGCAGCCCGTCCAGCGCGAAGAACGCGTCCGGCAGCGCGACCCGGCGCACCACCGAGCAGGACACGTCGCCCTCGTTCCACTGGTCGCCCGCCAGCTCGCCGGTCATCGAGGCGTAGCCGCGCAGGATCACCATCAGGCCGTTCACGCGCTCGCAGGAGCGGGTGTTCATCTTGTGCGGCATCGCCGAGGAGCCGACCTGGCCGGGCTTGAAGCCCTCGGTGACCAGCTCGTGCCCGGCCATCAGCCGGATCGTCTTCGCCAGCGAGGACGGCGCCGCCGCCAGCTGCACCAGCGCGGTGACGACCTCGTAGTCCAGCGAGCGCGGGTAGACCTGGCCGACGGAGGTGAACGCCTGCGAGAAGCCGAGGTGCCCGGCGATCCGCTGCTCCAGCTCCGCGAGCTTGCCGGCGTCCCCGCCGAGCAGGTCCAGCATGTCCTGGGCGGTGCCGACGGGGCCCTTGATGCCGCGCAGCGGGTAGCGGCCGAGCAGTTCCTCCACCCGGCCGTGGGCCACGAGCAGCTCGTCGGCGGCGGTGGCGAACCGCTTGCCCAGCGTCGTCGCCTGCGCGGCCACGTTGTGCGAGCGGCCGGCCATGACCAGCTCGGCGTACTCGCCGGCCAGCTTGCCGAGGCGGGCCAGGACGGCCACCGAACGGTCGCGGATCAGCTCCAGCGACAGCCGGATCTGCAGCTGCTCGACGTTCTCCGTCAGGTCGCGGGAGGTCATGCCCTTGTGCACGTGCTCGTGCCCGGCGAGGTCGTTGAACTCCTCGATCCGCGCCTTCACGTCGTGCCGCGTGACCTTCTCGCGCTCGGCGATGGAGGCCAGGTCGACCTGGTCGAGGACGCGCTCGTAGTCGGCGATCGCGGCGTCGGGCACCTCGATGCCCAGGTCCTTCTGGGCACGCAGCACGGCGAGCCAGAGCTGCCGCTCGAGCTTCACCTTCTGCTCGGGCGACCAGAGCGTGGCGAGCTCGGCGGAGGCGTAGCGTCCGGCGAGGACGTTCGGGATGCGGGGCTTGGCGGGAGCGGAAGTCACGTAAACGGATTCTACTGGCGATTCGTGCAGGCCAGCGCCGCGGGGTTGTTCGTCGGAAGCTACGAACACCGTGCTGGCCCGCGAAGGATCACGCCGGATCCTCGTACGGCAGCAGCTCCGGGCGCTTGGGCGGCAGGCCGTCGCCGGACGAGCGGCCCGTCAGCCTGCGGCCTATCCAGGGCAGCAGGTGCTGCCGGGCGAACCGGACGTCCGCGGTGCGGCGCATGATCCAGCCCGGCGGCGGCGACGCCGGGATCGGGGCGTGCCACTGGGGGTCCTCGGGCTCGTAGCCGAGCGCCTGCCACACGGCCTCCGCGACCCGGCGGTGACCGTCGGCCGTCAGGTGCAGCCGGTCCACGTCCCACAGGCGCGGGTCGGCCAGCGACTGCGCCCCGTACAGGTCCACGACCACGGCCCCGTGCTGCCCGGCGAGGTCGTCGATGATCGCGAACAGCGCCTCCATGCGCGGCCGGAACCGCTCCAGCACCGGGCCCTGCCGGCCGGGGCTGCGCATCAGCACCAGCTGCTTGCAGTTCGGGGCCAGCCGCTCCGCGGCCTGCGTCAGCAGATCCCGTACCCGGGCCATGTCGCACTTGGGCCGCAGGGTGTCGTTGAGCCCGCCGACCAGCGTGATCACATCGGCTCCCATGGCCGCCGCGACGTCCACCTGCTCGTCGACGATCTGCCCGATCAGCTTCCCGCGCACGGCGAGGTTCGCGTACCGGAAACCGGGGGAGCGGGCGGCCATCCGCGCCGCGAGGACGTCGGCCCAGCCCCGGTAGGAACCGTCGGGCAGCAGGTCGGACATGCCCTCGGTGAAGGAGTCGCCGACGGCGACGAGGCTGGTGTGGGTGGGGTTCGTCTGCATGGCGACGAAGATGGTAACCCGACTCCATACCCGCCGGTCGGTCGCCCTCCGCGGGGGCGGCCGGTCAGGTGCGCCGGCCGAACAGCTCCCGCAGCACGTCCTCCATGGTCACCAGTCCCGCCAGCCGCCCGTCGGAGCCCAGGACCGCCGCCAGGTGCGTACGGCTGCCGCGCATCGCCGTGAGCACGTCGTCCAGCGGCGTGGCCTCCCGCACCCGGGCGATGGGCCGCATGTCCCGCAACCGGAACGGCAGGTCCCGGGGGGAGGCGTCCAGGGCGTCCTTGACGTGCAGGTAGCCGACGATCCGCCGCCCGTCGTCCACCACCGGGAAGCGCGAGAACCCGGACTCGGCCGACAACCGCTCCAACTGCTCCGGCGTGATGCCCACGCGCGCGTGCACGACGCGTTCCAGCGGCAGCACCACGTCCCGCACCGGCCGGCGGCCCAGTTCCAGGGCGTCGTGCAGCCGCTCCTGGGCGCGGTCGTCGATCAGCCCGGCCTCGCTGGCGTCCTTGACGATCTCGGCCAGCTCCCGGTCCGTGAAGGTCGCCGAGACCTCGTTCTTCGCCTCCACCCGGAGCAGCTTGAGCAGCGCGTTCGCGAAGGCGTTCACCGTGAAGATCACCGGGCGCAGCGCGCGGGACAGCCCCACCAGTGGCGGCCCGAGCAGCAGCGCGCTGCGCACCGGCTCGGCCAGCGCGATGTTCTTCGGGACCATCTCGCCGAGCAGCATGTGCAGGTACGTCGCCAGGGCCAGGGCGATCACGAAGGACACCGCGTGCCCCGCTCCCGACGGCACGCCCACCGCGTGGAACACCGGCTCCAGCAGATGCGCGATCGCCGGTTCCGCGACGATGCCGAGGACCAGCGTGCACAGCGTGATGCCCAGCTGGGCCGCCGCCAGCAGCGCGGACACGTGCTCCAGACCCCACAGCACGCTCTTCGCCCGCCGGTCGCCCTCCTCGGCGTACGGCTCCACCTGGCTGCGGCGCACGGAGATCAGCGCGAACTCGGCGCCCACGAAGAAGGCGTTGACGACGAGCGTCGCCAGACCGATCAGCAGCTGTACGGCGGTCACCGTCCGGCCTCCCCGTCCTCGCCGTCACGGGACCGTTCGTCGTCGAGCGGCGCGTGCAGCAGCACCCTGGCCGCCCGGCGCCCCGTCGCGTCCACGACGTCCAGCCGCCAGCCCTCGAGGTCGACGGTGTCGCCGACGGCGGGGATGTGGCCCAGCCGGGCCGCGACCAGTCCGGCGACCGTCTCGTACGGACCCTCCGGCACCCGCAGGCCGAGGCGGACGAGCCGGTCCACCCGGGCCGCGCCGTCGGCCCAGAACAGCGCGTGGCCCTGCTCGTCGGTGCCGGCCGCGTCCAGCTCGGGGATCTCGTGCGGATCGTGCTCGTCGCGCACCTCGCCGACGACCTCCTCGACGATGTCCTCCAGCGTGGCCACGCCCGCCGTCCCGCCGTACTCGTCGATGACGACGGCCATCGTGCGCCGCCCGGACAGCCGGTCCAGGAGCCGGTCGACGGTCAGGGTCTCGGGCACGAGCAGCGGCTCGCGCATCAGCTCGGCGACCGGCACCCGGGGCCGGCGCTCGGCGGGCACCGCCAGCACGTCCTTCACGTGGGCCGTCCCCACCACCGCGTCGAGGGTGTCCCGGAAGACAGGGAACCGGGACAGCCCGGTCGCCCGCGTCGCGTTCGCCACGTCCTCGCAGGTCGCCCGCCAGTCCAGGGCGATGACCTGGACGCGCGGGGTCATCACGTTCTCCGCCGTCAGGTCGGCGAGGTTCAGGGTCCGCACGAACAGTTCGGCGGTGTCGGGCTCCAGGGCGCCCTCCTTGGCGGAGTGCCGGGCGAGCGCCGCCAGCTCCTGCGGCCCGCGCGCGGACGCGAGTTCCTCCGCGGGCTCCACGCCGAGGCGGCGCACGACGCGGTTGGCCGAGTTGTTCAGATGGGTGATGAAGGGCCGGAAGGCCATGCTGAACCAGCGCTGCGGACCGCCCACCCGTTTGGCGACGGCCAGCGGCGAGGAGATCGCCCAGTTCTTCGGCACCAGCTCGCCGACGATCATCAGGAAGACCGTGGACAGGGCGGTGCCCAGCACCAGCGCCAGCGAGGAGGCCGCCGAGCGGGACACCCCGGCGTCCTCCAGCGGGCCCGCGATGAGCGCCGCGACCGACGGTTCGGCCAGCATGCCGACCACCAGGTTGGTGACCGTGATGCCGAGCTGCGCCCCGGACAGCTGGAACGTCAGATTCCGTACGCCCTTCAACGCGCTCGCCGCGCCCCGTTCGCCGCGCGCGGCGGCGCGCTCCAGTTCGCCGCGCTCGACGGTGGTCAGCGAGAACTCGGCCGCGACGAAGGCGCCGCACGCGAGCGAGAGCAGGATCGCCACCAGCAGCAGGAGCACTTCGGTCATCGGGTCACCTCGGTTCCATGATCGGACAGGACGTGGAGGTTCGCGCGATGTCGTGCGCCGGGACACTCGCTCATGTGCCGGTGCTCACTGCCTTTCAGTCGGTGAGGGGCTTGGCCCAGCGTCGCCACTGCTCCTGGGGCGCGTACCCGGAGGCCCGCCACGCATGCTGCGCCCGTTCGTTGCGCACCAGCACCATCGCGTCCGCGCGCCGCCCGCCGAGCCGTACGAACCGCGCCTCCGCGGCGTCCAGCAGGGCCGAGCCGATCCCCCGGCGACGATGGTCGGGGTGCACCGCCAGCCGGTAGAGATGGCAGCGCCAGCCGTCGAAGCCGGCGATCACCGTGCCCACCAGCGTGCCGCCCTGCTCGGCGAGGATCAGCGCGTCGGGATCGCGGGCGACCAGACGCTCCACGCCGTCCCGGTCGTCGCTGATGCTCGTCCCCTCCGCGGCCACCTTCCAGAAGGCCAGCACGGCGTCCAGGTCCTCGGGCCCGGCGGCCCGTATCCGAAGATCGTTCATCCGGTGATCCCACCACGCGCCGCGGAAGGCCGAAGGCGAATTCCGGCATGCGGACGGCAGGCGGGCCGTCAGGCGTCGCGCAGCGCCCGCATCACCGGGGCGAACGCCTCCATGGACGGCTCCAGGACGGTCAGGTACGTGAATCCGTACCGCTCGCGCTGTGCGCGCACCTGCGCGGTGATCTCCTCGAGGGTGCCCATCAGGAAGAGGGGCAGCTCCAGCGCCTGGTCAGCGGTCAGGTGCGGCACGCGTTCCAGCAGGGGGCGGACGGCGGCCTCGCGGTCGCCGGTGACGGCCACCAGTTGGATGAGCAGGTTCAGCTCCGCCGGCTCCTCGCGGCCCGCCGCCAGCTCGCGGTACCGCGCCACGCGTTCGTCGAGCTCCTCGGCGGTGACGGGCGCCAGCTGCCCCGTCGTGCTCCCCGGCACCGTACGGCCGCCCGTGAACGCGGCGATGTCGGCGTGCCGCGCGGTCAGTTCCAGCATCCGGTCGCCGTTGGCGCCGATGAGCAGCGGCACCCGGGGCCGCTGCACCGGCCGCGGCAGGTACTCCTCGTCGCCGAGCAGCCGCTCCAGTTCCTCCACCGTCCGCCGCAGATGATCGACACGTTCGCCCGGTGAGCCGAAGGGCAGACCCGCCGCGTCGTGCTCCGCCCGTACGTAGCCGGTGCCGAGCCCCAGCTCCAGGCGCCCGCCCGTCAGGGCGTCCGTGGTCGCCACCTCCCGGGCCAGCAGCGCCGGGTTCCAGAATCCGGCGTTGAGCACGAACGTGCCCACCCGGGGCCGCTCGGTGGCCCGGGCCGCCGCGACCAGCGCCGGGAACGGAGCCACCATGCCGAGATGGTCCGGCACCAGGATCACGTCGTAGCCCAGCTCCTCGGCCCGCCGGCATTTCTCGCTCCACTGCGCGGCCGGGGCGGAAGCCATCAGATTGACGCCGAAACGGAACGGACGAGTGGACAAGACGGCCTCCTCGGGGGTCTGTGCCGGGGCGCCAGACTAGGGCGCCCCGGCGCACACCGGAATCCTCCCTCGGTACCGGTCCGCCCGTTGCCGCCCTTGCCCCTGCTAGCGTTCCGGCGCTAGCTTCGAGGTATGGCGAAGACCCAGAAGGCCCAGCTGAATGTGCGGGTGGACGAGGGCACCGCCCGGGCCGCCCGCGAACGGGCCATGGCCCGGGGGATGAGCGTCAACCGCTACATCGAGGAACTGGTCCGGCAGGACACCGGCGAGGCCGGCCGCACCTTCGTGGAGGCCGCCGCCGACTTCATGCAGCAGTACGAGAAGGTCTTCGCGGAGGAGGCCGGCGAGCGCCGCCGCTGAGCCGTTGAACGAACTCACCATCGACCTCGCCTGGCTGCTGATGCTCGCCGAGCAGCGCACCCCGGGAGACCCCGAGGTCACCGACTGGGGTGCTCTCGTCGCCGCCGTCGCCCGCCACCGCGCCGAGATATTCGACGTCCCCGTCTACGACGGCCCGTACGCCCGCGCCGCGGCGCTGCTCCAGCTCCTGATCCACGTCCCCGCGCTGGAGCGCTCCAACGCCCTGTTCGCCTCCGCGGTCGCCTACGCCTACCTGGTCGCCAGCGGCGTCAAGGTCGCCACCACGCCCGAGCAGGTACGGGACCTGGCCCTGCTGGTCAAGAGCGGCGAGGCGTCGGTCGACGACATCGCGCACGAACTGCGCCAGTGGAGCGTGTGACGGCCGCGCACCGCGCCTAGGGGACGTCGTCCCCGGGCGGTCGCCAGGCCGTGCCGAGGACGCAGTACGACATCGGCAGCGCCGGCCCGTTCTCCGGCATCAGCGTCCGCCGGTACGGGCCCAGGATGAACCCGGCGTCCCGCAGCGCGGCGACCGGGTCGCGGGACACGTGGCAGCCGCCCGCAAGCGACGGCCACACCGTCCGGTCCAGCGCGCGCTGGGTGAAGGTCATCATCCGTCCGCCGCCCCGCCCGTGCTCGAAGAAGCGCAGCTCGCCGCCGGGCCGCAGCACCCGCCGCAGCTCCCCGAGCGCCCGCGGCACGTCCCGCACGCTGCACAGCACCAGCGACACGACGGCCGCGTCGAACGCCTCGCTCTTGACCGGCAGCGCCTCCGCCGCACCCGGCGCCACGTCGACCGGCACCTGGGCGCGCAGTGCCGCGTCCACGGCCAGTTGCCGCAGGGTACGCTCCGGTTCGATGGCGACGACCTCCGAGACGGCGCCCGGATAGTGCGCGAAGTTCAGGCCGTTGCCCGCGCCGACCTCGATCACCCGCCCGGACAGTCCGGCGAGCAGCCGCTCACGCACCCGCGCCATGCCCATCCGGGTCTCGGCGCTCGTGCTGAACCGGGCGTAGTAGCGGGCGAAGAGCGGATGGTGCACGGCGTCCGGGGGCACGGAGCGGGAACGGGCGGATCGCAGCGGCATGGGACCTCCCTCACGAGGTGGTGCCTTACCGCGATTGTCCCCCGCACGCGCACGGCGCACCCACCCGCCGACACCCCACTTCCGCACGGCCGGCACCGCATCCGCCCCGACTGCCCCTGCGGCCCGAGTGACCGGCGCGAGTACGCCGATCCGGCGCGCCCGCCTTTGCCCCGGCCCGTGTCACTGGCAACGGTCGGGGCGGTCCGGTCGCGGGCCTACGGCGCCGCTGGGCCCGCCCACCGCCCGCTGGCCGCTACCCCGTCCGTGTGCGTACGGCGGCGGGTCCGCCACGCCCGACGGCCCCCCGCCGTCCGCGTCACCGGCGTGGCCTGCACCGGGTCGGCGCGGTGTACGGACGGCCCGGGGCGTGCCGGCATGCCCCGGGCATCCGTCGGGGCGGCCCGGCTGCCCCGCCGCCCGCGTAACCGGCGTGCCCCGGATCGCTCCGGAAGCCACCGCGTGCGCCCCTACGTCAGGGGGCCTCCCGGAGACGGAAGGCGTCCGCGTCCCAGGTGCCCTCCAGGCGGGGGGCCAGCCAGTGCGGTGCCGCCGACCGGAAGGCGGCCGGCGCGAGGGCGCCCGCGCCGGCGGGCAGGGCGCCGAGGAGGGGTGCCCCGGACACCTCCGGCAGGTCCGCGAGGTTGCAGCGCGAGGCGAGGTCCGGGTCCGCGGGCCAGCTGCCGATCACGACCCCCGGGAACTCGAGCCCGCGCGCAGCGAGTTCGCGCGCCGTCAGCTCGGTCGTGTTCAACGTGCCCAGCCCCGCCGACGCCACCACGAGCACCGGCGCGCCCAGCAGCGTCGCGACGTCCGCCAGGGTGCCGCCGGCCTCGTCGAACCGGACGAGCAGCCCGCCCGCCCCCTCGACCAGCACCAGGTCGTGCTCGGTGGCCAGCTTGGCCGCGGCCTGAGCCACCTCCCCGGGATGCACCGGCGCCCGCCCGGCCCGCCGCGCGGCCGTGCCCGGCGCCAACGGCTCGGGATAGCGGGCCACCTCGGCCGCCGTCACGGCGCCCGCGAGGCGCGCGACCTCCTGGGCGTCCCCGGGCTCGTCCGGCCGTACGCCCGTCTGGGCGGCCTTCAGCACGGCCACCGAACGGCCGGCCGCCAGCGCCGCCGCGGCCACGGCGGCGGTCGCGACCGTCTTGCCGACCTCCGTGCCCGTCCCCGTGATCACCAGTACCGGCATGTCATCCCTCCCGTGCCGCCGCGCACACGGCGCGGGCGATGCGTGCCACGTCCGCGTCGCCCGTGACGTACGGCGGCATCGTGTAGATCAGGTCGCGGAACGGCCGCAGCCACACGCCCTCGCGCACGGCCGCCTCGGTCGCCGCCCGCATGTCGACGGCGTGGTCGAGCTGCACCACGCCGATCGCGCCGAGCACCCGCACGTCGGTCACGCCCGGCAGCTCGGCGGCGGGCGCGAGCCCTTCGGTGAGGCCCGCCTCGATGCGCTTGACCTCCGCGCGCCAGTCCTGGCCGAGCAACAGCCCGATCGACGCGCACGCCACCGCCGCGGCGAGCGGATTGCCCATGAACGTCGGCCCGTGCGCGAGCACCGGCACCTCGCCCCGCGAGATGCCGTCCGCCACCCGCGAGGTGCACAGCGTCGCCGCCATCGTCAGATAGCCGCCGGTCAGCGCCTTGCCCACGCACATCACGTCCGGCGTCACCGCCGCGTGCTCCGCGGCGAACAGCGCGCCCGTACGCCCGAACCCGGTGGCGATCTCGTCGAACACCAGCAGCACGTCGTGCGCGTCGCACACCTCGCGCAGCACCCGCAGATAGGCGGGGGAGTGGAACCGCATCCCGCCCGCGCCCTGCACCACCGGCTCGACGATCACCGCGGCCAGCTCGTCGGCGTGCCGCTCGACCGTCGCGCGCAGATGGTCCGCGTACGACTCCTCGTACTCGGCGGGCGGGGCGTCCGCGAACACCTGACGCGGCAGCACCCCGTTCCACAGCTCGTGCATCCCGCCCTCGGGGTCGCACACCGACATGGGCTGCCAGGTGTCGCCGTGGTAGCCCCCGCGCCAGGTCAGCAGCCGCTGCTTCGCGGGGCGGCCCAGCGAACGCCAGTACTGGAGGCACATCTTGACCGCCACCTCGACCGACACCGAGCCGGAGTCGGCGAGGAACACGTGCTCCAGGCCCTCCGGCGACATGTCGACAAGGAGTTTCGCCAGCCGCACGGCGGGCTCGTGGGTGAGCCCGCCGAACATGACGTGACTCATCCGGTCCAGCTGCTCGCGCGCGGCCTCGTTCAGCACCGGGTGGTTGTAGCCGTGGATCGCCGACCACCAGGACGACATCCCGTCGACCAGCTCGCCCGAGCCGTCGGCCGGCCGCAGTCGCACCCCGCTCGCCGACTCCACGACGAGCGGGTCCTGCCGGCCGGGCATGGGACCGTACGGGTGCCAGACGTGCCGCCGGTCCAGGGCCAGCAGCTCGTCCACGGTCAGCGCGGGCTCAGGCATTGGGCGCGAGGTCCGTTCCGGCACCCCGGCGGCGCACGGCGACCAGGTCCGTACGCGCCTCGCCCGCCACCGGCGCCTCCGCGGCCGGGGCGGAGCCGCACCCGCCCTGCGCCGGGGCGGAACCGCAGCCCCCGCCGTCCTCGTGCGACCCGCAGCCGCCCCGGCCCGCCGCCCGGTGTTCGGGCAGGGTCACCTCGCCGGTGCCCTCCACCTCGAAACCGGCGTCCGCGATCATCTCCAGGTCGGCCTTGCCGGCCTGGCCCTCGCTGGTGAGGTAGTCGCCGAGGAAGATCGAGTTGGCCAGGTGCAGGGCGAGGGGCTGCATCGTGCGCAGATGCACCTCGCGACCGCCGGCGATGCGCACCTCGACGTCCGGGCAGACGAACCGCGTCATCGCCAGGATCCGCAGGCACCGCTGCGGGGTGAGGTTCCACTCCTTGGCCAGCGGCGTGCCCTCGAAGGGGATCAGGAAGTTGACCGGCACCGAGTCGGGGTCCAGCTCGCGCAGCGAGAAGACCACGTCGACCAGGTCCTCGTCGCTCTCGCCCATGCCCGCGATCAGCCCCGAGCAGGCGGACAACCCGGCCGCGTGCGCCTTGTTGACCGTGTCCACCCGGTCGGCGTACGTGTGCGTGGTCGTGATGTCCCCGTACGTCGACTCGGACGTGTTGAGGTTGTGGTTGTAGGCGTCGGCGCCCGCCTCGCGCAGCCGCTCCGCCTGACCGTCGGAGAGCAGCCCCAGGCAGGCGCAGACCTCGACGCCCTCGTTCTGCTCCTTGATGGCCTTGATGGTCTCGGAGACCCGGTCCACGTCCCGCTCGGTCGGACCGCGCCCGCTGGCCACCAGGCACACCCGCTTGGCGCCGCCGGCCACGCCCGCGGCGGCGGCCTCGGAGGCCTGGCCGGGCTTGAGCCAGGTGTACTTGAGGATCTCCGCCTTCGAGCCGAGCCGCTGCGAGCAGTAGGAGCAGTCCTCGGGACACAGGCCCGACTTGAGGTTGACGAGGTAGTTGAGTTTCACCCGTCGGCCGAACCAGTGACGGCGCACCTTGCCGGCCGCGGCCACCACATCGAGCAGGTCGTCGTCGGAAGTGGCGAGGACGGCCAGCGCTTCCTCGCGGGTCGGCGTCTCGCGCCGAAGCCCCTTGTCCACCAGCGTGTTCAGCAGGTCCATGAGAGCCGATCCTGTCCTACGGGGCCGCCCGGGGCCAAGGAGAGTTCGCACAACAGTGACAGATCACCGTGTGGGTATCGCCACACCTCGGGCAGCTCGTCGTGCCGCTAGTGTCTGTCCACTGCCTACAAAACCCCGGGAGGGCGAAGCCATGGCGTTCGGCTGGATCGACGAGCAGGCCGGGGCGCGCCGCCGGGCCCGACTCGTACGGACACTGCGGCCCCGCCCGGCCGACTCGCCCCTGCTGGACCTGGCGAGCAACGACTACCTCGGTCTGGCCCGGCACCCGGAGGTCGCCGAGGGCGCGGCCCGGGCCGCGCGGACCTGGGGCGGCGGTGCGACCGGTTCCCGGCTCGTCACCGGAACGACCGAGCTGCACGCCGAACTCGAGCGTGAACTGGCCGCGTTCTGCGGCTTCGAGGCCGCGCTCGTCTTCTCCTCCGGCTACGCGGCCAACCTCGCCGCGGTGACCGCGCTGGCGCCGCACGGCTCCCTCGTCGTCTCCGACGCGGGCAACCACGCCTCGCTGATCGACGGCTGCCGGCTGGCCCGGGGGACCACCCAGGTGGTGGCGCACGCCGACCCGGACGCGGTGCGCAAGGCGCTGGCGACGCATGACGGGCCCGCCGTCGCCGTCTCCGACACGGTGTTCTCGGTGGACGGCGACGCGGCACCGCTGGCCGCCCTGGCCGAGGCGTGCCGGGAGCACGGCGCCGGGCTGGTCGTCGACGACGCCCACGGCCTCGGCGTGCTGGGCGACGGCGGCCGGGGCGCCCCGCACGCCGCGGGCCTCGCGGGCGCCGGCGACGTCGTCGTGACGGTCACGCTGTCCAAGTCGCTCGGCAGTCAGGGCGGCGCCGTGCTCGGCCCCGCGCGGGTGATCGACCATCTGGTGAACGCGGCCCGGACGTTCATCTTCGACACCGGACTCGCCCCCGCCGCGACGGGCGCGGCCCTCGCGGCACTGCGGCTGCTGCGCCGTGAGCCCGGGCGGGCGGCACGGGCGCGCGAGGTGGCGGCCGAGCTGCACGCACGCCTGACCGCCGCGGGTCTGGAGGCGGTACGTCCGGACGCCGCGGTGGTCTCGGTGCGCGCTCCCTCCCCGGAGGGGGCCGTGCGGTGGGCGGCCGACTGTCGTGCGGCCGGCCTGTCCGTGGGCTGCTTCCGCCCTCCGTCGGTGCCCGATGGCATCTCACGGCTCAGGCTGACCGCTCGTGCGGACCTCTCCGGGGAACAGATCGAACGCGCTGTACGGGTGATCGGCGAAACGCGGCCATGAGTCGGCGTGGCACGGCCGTGCGTCGCGCGGCACCCGGTCGGATCAGCCGGTCCGGCCGACGTGGACCGCGGCCGTGAACGACGCCCAGCTGCCGGGGGAGAAGAGCAGCGCGGGCCCGGCCGGGTCTTTGGAGTCGCGCACGGCGAGGAGGCCGGCCCAGGGGCCGGCCGACGGCCGTGCCGTCTCCACGCAGTTGTTGGCTCCCGTGCTGTAGCTGCTGCGCAGCCATCGCACACCGTGCAGATCGGTACTCGCGGGGGTGTTCCGAGGAAGTGCGGACATTGGTGCCTCCTTACGCGCCGGCCGCTGTCGCGGCGATGTAGTCCAACGAGTCCTCGGGCGAAAGGGCATGGTGCAGGAGAGCGTTGAAGGCCTCGGTGTAGGCCTCTAGGTCTTCTTTCCGTTCGAGGTGGAGGCTACTCGTCAAGTGGTCGAGAACAACCACGTCGAGATCAGAAGTGCTCGGAAATGAGAAGATTACGAAAGGGCCGGTGACACCGATGTGCGCCCCGGCGGAGAACGGAAGTACCTGGAGTTGGACATGGGGCAGTCGCGCGGCCTCCACCAGCCGGGTCAGCTGCCGGGTCATGACCCCCGGTCCGCCCACCTCCCGGCGCAGCACCGCTTCGTCGAGGACCGCGTTCAGCTCCAGCGGCGGATCGGCCCGCAGCACGTCCTGCCGGGCCAGCCGGACCTCCACCAGCGTGTCCAGCCGCTCCTCCGGCAGCCCGTCCACCGCGGCCCGCGTGACCGCGTGGGCGTACTCCGGTGTCTGGAGCAGCCCGGGCACGACGGTGGTCTCCAGCGTCCGCATCGCGCTCGCCTGCGACTCCAGGCTGATGAAGTCCCGGTACGTCGGCGGCAGTACCCCGCGATACGCGTGCCACCAGTGGTGCCGGCCGCTCGCGTCCTCGGAGCCCGCCAGCACCACCAGCAGCTCCCGCAGTTCCCGGTCGTGGACCCCGTAGGCGTCCAGCAGTAACCGCACGTCGGCCGGTTTCGCCCCGCTCGTCCCGGTCTCGATCCGGCTGACCTTCGACTGGTGCCAGCCCACCAGCCGGGCCGCCTCGCCGCTGGTGATCCCCGCCGACGTGCGCAGGGCGCGCAGCTCCGCGCCCAGCTTGCGGCGGCGCACCACCGGACCGTGCTGCATGGGCACTCCTTTACTCCCCATGAGCCACCCGAATACGGTCTGCCGTCGCAGAGTTCACCGCTTCGAGCGACAGATATATGCATATCTTGGTGGATCGCCGCCCTTCACCGGGCGGTGATGGCAGTCTGGCGGCGAAGCACCAGTCCGGGACCGTACTCGAACCATCCGCTCCGTGTCCGGCTGCGGTCCCGTGGGAAAGGGACGACGTCGCCATGGCAGACCATCTGGAAGCATCCGTCACTCTGCCGAGCGATCCCGCCTCGGTGGCCGCCGCGCGCACCTATGTGGTGGGCACCCTGGCGGAGTGGGGTCTGCCTGCGGACGCGGAGGTGTCCGAGACCATCCGGCTCATCGTCTCCGAGCTGGCCACCAACGCGGTCCAGCACACGTTCGGGCAGTCACCGACCTTCACGGTGGACCTCGCGCTCGACCGCGACGAACGGCTGAGCATCGGCGTCACCGACAGCCACCCGCGCTTCCCCAAGCGGCTGCCCGCCGCCGTGCAGCAGGACAACGGCCGGGGCATGGTGATCATCAGATGGCTGACGGCGGAGTGCGGCGGCAGGCTGAGAGTGCGGCCCACGAGGGAGGGCGGCAAGACCGTCTCCATCGAACTGCCCTGGACGACACCGGGCCCGGTGTCGCCCGCCGAGCCGGTCACGGTCGTGGGCCGTCCCCGGGGCGAGGCCGTGGGGCGGCAGGATCCTCAGCGGTGAGGCGCGGACGGTACCCGGCGCGCGACGGACGGCGCCCGCCGGGCCGTGCGGCCCCGCGCCGCCCTGTCCCGAGTCGGGACGGCCGGGCCGGCAGCCGGGCGCCGTTCGGCGGCGCGGCGTTCACCGGCCACGTGGGTCCGCCGGACCAGGCGGGGGAGCAGCCACCACAGGCCGAGACAGGCCAGCAGGGTCGCCGCACCGGCGGCCGTACCGCCGGCCCGGCCGGTGGTCACGTCGACCACGAGCATCACCGAGCCGGTGAACGCGAACACCAGCACGCCCATGCCGACCGTGGCGAGCCGCGAGGACACCCGCACTATGCGTGCCTTGGCGCCCCGCTGGAAGAGCGAGCGGTGCAGCGCGGCCGGGGCCGTGAACAGCATCGCGGCGAGCACCGCGCACAGCAGCGTGGTGACGTAGACGGTGCGCTGGACCGAGTCGAGCTCCGGGAAGCGCGAGGTGAAGGCCAGGGACAGCAGGAACGCGAAGAGGATCTGCACCCCGGTCTGGGTGACGCGCAGTTCCTGGAGCAGTTCGACGAAGTTGCGGTCGGCGCGCTCCAGCGGTGTCTCGTTGCGCGCGGTGCAGCGGCGGTGGTCGGCCATGCCCTGACGGGTAACCGCCCAGGGCCCTGTCACGCACCGCGGCACGCACCCGGGACGGTGACGGCGCGTCAGGACGCCGCCACCGCCCCGGGCGGCTCACTTCACCCGGCCGTACCAGACGTTGCTGGTCCAGATCTTCTGCAGCCGCACCACGTCCCCGGTCTTCGGTGCGTGCCAGATCTTGCCCTTCCCGGCGTAGATGCCGACGTGGTACACGCTCCGGCCCGAGTGGAAGAACACGAGGTCTCCGGCCCTGCGGCTCTTGGCGGAGATGTGCCGGGTCTTGTTGTACTGCTGCGCGGCGGTCCGCGGCAGCTTCTTGCCGGCCTTCTTGAACGAGTACAGCGTCAGTCCCGAGCAGTCGAACTTGCGGGGTCCGACTGCTCCCCAGGCGTAGGGGGAGCCCTTCTTGGACGCCGCGATGTGGAGGGCCTTCGTCGCGTGGCTGGCCGCGGCGGCCTCGGAGGCGACGCCGGGAACCACGATGGAGCCGCCCACGGCGGCGATGGTCAGGGCCGAGGCCGTACCGGCACGGGCCATCAGCGACGGGACACGATTGAGCGCAGTCATGCGCAACCCTTCGTCAGCCGCCTGTGAAGGATGACCTGTCGGATTCGGGCTGGCGAAGTTGCCCGGCCGCACGGATGCGGCTTCACCCCAAGGGCTGCTCGGCCCGGTGCCTCCCTCTCGGGGGCGACCGTTCCGGCGACCCGTCGTGCTCGGGTCCTCCACTCCTGCCGATCCACTCCTGTCGACCGGTCGTCCGGGCGGCGGCAGGACTCGGCGTCCGCCCGGACCGCCCCGCCGCTGCGGCGGGGGCTTGTCGTCAGTCATGGATCTTGTCTCATCGAAGTCGGAAAATCCCAACGGAACCGGGCTGTTGTGTGGTTACTCACCACTCACCCGTTCGGGTGGACATGTCGGTGTTCGATCCCCTGTCGCATGCCGTGCCGACCCCGGGACCAGCGGCGGAATGACAGATTCCGCCGTTCGGGCGCGCGCCCTGCGCAAGCCCGACGGGCCGGAAATCAGAAGTGTTCCTACGCCGAAAGGTGGTACGCCGTTCGGCGGGTCAGGCCTCCGGGCAGCCCTGTGGGGCCGTGGTGGCGTCCAGTTGTGCGCAGGCATGCGGAAGGCCGCCGGCGGGACCGGTAATCGGCCGGTCAAACCGGTAATCAGTCGGTCAAGACCCTGTGACGTGGCAGAAACACTGTAGCCCTACTCTGCACCCCGATCCACCTGCGGTTTTACGAGTTCCGGCGAGTGCTTTCGGGCCCATTGCTGTGTGTTACATCTAGAGCCGTCGCGGTGGACGCGGCAGTCGGACCGTTCGGTCCCGGCGTGACGTTCTGTGAGGTGGTACGTGCAACTGACACCGCACGAGCAGGAAAGACTGCTCATCCATGTGGCCGCGGACGTGGCCGAGAAGCGCCGCGCACGAGGCGTGAAGCTCAACCACCCCGAGGTCGTCGCGCTGATCACCTCGCACATCCTCGAAGGTGCCCGCGACGGCCGTACGGTCAGTGAGCTCATGGCGTCGGGCCGCAAGCTGATCCAGCGTCACGAGGTCATGGAGGGCATTCCCGAGATGATCCACGACGTGCAGGTCGAGGCGACCTTCCCCGACGGCACCAAACTCGTCACCGTCCACGAACCGATCATCTGACGGGAACCGCAGCCATGATTCCCGGAGAGATCCTCTTCGCCGACGAGCCGGTCGCCTTCAACGAAGGCCGCCCGAGCGTCCGTCTGACCGTGCTCAACACCGCCGACCGGCCCGTCCAGGTCGGCTCCCACTACCACTTCGCCGAGGCCAACCCCGGTCTCGACTTCGACCGCGCCGCGGCGCACGGCAGGCGGCTGAACATCGCCGCCGGCACCGCCGTCCGGTTCGAGCCCGGCATCCCGGTCGACGTGGAACTGATCCCCCTCGCGGGCGCTCGCGTCGTCGTGGGTCTGCGCGGCGCGACCGGAGGTGCCCTCGATGCCTGAACTGTCCCGCGCCGCCTACGCCGACCTGTTCGGCCCGACCACCGGCGACCGCATCCGCCTTGCCGACACCGACCTCTTCGTCGAGATCGAGGAGGACCGCTCCGGCGGACCCGGCCGCTCAGGCGACGAGTCGGTCTTCGGCGGCGGCAAGGTGCTGCGCGAGTCGATGGGCCAGTCGCGCGCCACCCGCGCCGAGGGCGCCCCCGACACCGTGATCACCGGCGCCGTGATCATCGACCACTGGGGCATCGTCAAGGCCGACATCGGCATCCGCGACGGCCGCATCACCGGCATCGGCAAGTCCGGCAACCCGGACACCATGGACGGCGTCCACCCCGAGCTCGTCATCGGGCCCGAGACGGAGGTCATCGCGGGCAACGGCAAGATCGTCACCGCCGGCGGCATCGACACCCACGTCCACTTCATCGCGCCGGGCATCGTCGACGAGGCCCTCGCCTCCGGCATCACCACCCTCATCGGAGGCGGCACCGGCCCGGCCGAGGGCAGCAAGGCGACCACGGTCACCCCCGGTTCGTGGCACCTCGCGCGGATGTACGCGGCCCTGGAGTCGAGCCCCGTCAACATCGGCTTCCTCGGCAAGGGCAGCACCATGTCCAAGGAGTCGATGCGCGACCAACTGCGCGCCGGCATCCTCGGTTTCAAGATCCACGAGGACTGGGGCGCGACCCCCGCCGTGATCTCCGCCTGCCTGGACGTGTGCGAGGAGTCCGGTGTCCAGCTCGCCGTCCACACGGACACCCTGAACGAGGCCGGATTCGTCGGCGACACCTTCGACGCGGTCGCGGGGCGCACCCTGCACGCCTTCCACGTCGAGGGAGCCGGCGGCGGCCACGCACCCGACATGATCACCGCGGTGTCGCTGCCGAACATGCTGCCGGCGTCCACCAACCCGACCCGGCCGCACACCGTCAACACCGTCGAGGAACACCTCGACATGCTGATGGTCTGCCACCACCTCAACCCCGCGGTCCCCGAGGACCTGGCCTTCGCCGAGTCCCGCATCCGGCCGAGCACCATCGCGGCCGAGGACGTCCTGCACGACATGGGAGCCATCTCCATCATGTCGTCGGACTCCCAGGCCATGGGCCGCATCGGCGAGGTGATCCTGCGGACCTGGCAGACCGCGCACGTGATGAAGCGGCGCCGCGGCTTCCTGCCCGGCGACACCCGCGCCGACAACCGGCGCGCCCGTCGCTATGTCGCCAAATACACCATCAACCCGGCCGTCGCCCAGGGCATCGAGCACGAGGTCGGCTCCGTCGAGTCCGGCAAGCTCGCCGACCTGGTCGTCTGGGAGCCCGGCTTCTTCGGCGTGAAGCCGCAGGTCGTGCTCAAGGGCGGACAGATCGCCTACGCGCAGATGGGCGACGCCAACGCCTCCATCCCCACCCCTCAGCCCGTCCTGCCGCGGCCGATGTACGGCGCCCTCGGCCGGGCGCCCGCCATGAACTCGCTGAACTTCGTGGCCGAGGCGGCGATCGCGGACGGACTGCCGGAACGCCTGGGTCTCGGGAAGGAGTTCGTACCCATCCGCTCGACCCGCGGCCGCACCAAGGCCGACATGCGCGAGAACGACGCCCTGCCACGCGTCGAGGTCGCCGCCGACTCCTTCGCGGTGACCATCGACGGCGAACTCGTCGAACCCGCGCCCGCCACGGAACTGCCGCTCGCACAGCGGTACTTCCTGTTCTGAGCGCCGTCGTGAGCCGCGCAGCACTGCTCGTCCTGTCGGACGGCCGCTTCCCCGCCGGAGGGCACGCCCACTCCGGCGGGGCGGAGGCCGCCGTCAAGGCCGGACGCATCACCGACGCCGCGAGCCTGGAGGAGTTCTGCCGGGGGCGGCTGCACACGAGCGGAGCCGTGACGGCGTCGCTCGCGGCAGCCGGGGCACTCGGGGTCGACCCCGAGGAGCTCGACCGGGCCGCGGACGCCCGCACGCCCTCACCCGCGCTCAGGGCGGTGGCACGCAGACTCGGCCGGCAGCTCATGCGGGCCGCCCGCGCGACCTGGCCGGACCCCGGACTCGAGGCGCTGGCCGGGCGCTTCCCCAAGGGCGCCCATCAGCCCGTCGTCCTCGGGCTCGCCGCCCGCGCGGCCGGGCTCGAAGCCCTCGACGCGGCGTACTGCTCCGCCTACGAGGGGGTGAGCGGACCGGCGACCGCGGTCGTGCGGCTGCTCGGCCTGGACCCGTTCGACGCCACCGCCGTCCTCGCGCGGCTGGCGCCCGAGGTGGACCGTGTGGCCCAGGACGCCGTGGAGGCGGCGCGGCGGGCCGTGAGCGAGGGGGTGGACGTGCTGCCGGCGCGGTCCGCGCCGTTGCTCGAGATCGGGGCGGAGGCACATGCCGCTTGGGCTGTGCGGTTGTTCGCCTCGTAGAGGGTTCGCCCCGCCGCCCCTTCCCTTCCCCGACCCCCAGTTCTCAGGAGTCACCCATGCACCTCGACCATCACCACGACGGGCCCGCCGCCGTGTCCGCCGATGCACGACGGCCCGACGGGAGCCGCCGCGCGCTGCGTATCGGGCTGGGCGGGCCCGTCGGGTCCGGGAAGACCGCGACCGTCGCCGCGCTCTGCCGCGCGCTGCGCGAGGAACTGTCCCTCGCCGTCGTCACCAACGACATCTACACGCGCGAGGACGCCGAGTTCCTGCTCCGCGAGGCCGTGCTGCCGCCGGAGCGGATCAGCGCCGTCGAGACCGGCGCCTGCCCGCACACCGCGATCCGGGACGACATCTCCGCCAACCTCGAGGCCGTCGAGGACCTGGAGGACGAGGTGGGACCGCTCGACCTGGTCCTCGTGGAGTCCGGCGGCGACAACCTCACCGCCACTTTCTCCCGGGGCCTCGTCGACGCCCAGATCTTCGTCATCGACGTGGCGGGCGGCGACGACATCCCGCGCAAGGGCGGCCCCGGTGTCTCCACCGCCGACCTGCTCATCGTCAACAAGACCGACCTCGCCCCCTACGTCGGCTCCGACCTCGCGCGGATGGCCGCCGACGCCAAGGCGCAGCGCGGCGAACTGCCGGTCGTCCTCCAGTCGCTCAGGAGTGAGGCAGGCGTGGGGGAGGTCGCCGACTGGGTGCGTGCCCGGCTCGCCGCGTGGACGGCATGACGGCGCCGGGCGGCGTTCGGGCGCGGGCGCGGATCCTGGCCCGCGGCGACGGACGCGGCGGCACCAGCCTGCCCGTACTGGAGGGTGAGGGCCCGCTCGCGGTCCGGCGGACCCGGGGAAGCGGCGCCGAGGCACGGGTGCTGCTGGTCGGCGCGATGAGCGGGCCGCTCGGCGGCGACCACTTCACAGTGACCGCCGAGGCGGCGCGGGGCGCCCGGCTGCGGGTCGGCTCCGCCGCCGCCACCCTCGCACTGCCGGGCCAGGACAAGGCGGGGGCCCGCTACGACGTCCGGCTCGGCGTCGCCGACGACGCCGAACTGCACTGGCTGCCCGAACAGTTGATCTCCGCGAACGGCAGCGACCTGCACGTGACCACCCACGCCGACCTCGCGCCCACGGCCCGGCTCGTGCTGCGCGAGGAACAGGTGCTCGGGCGGTCCGGCGAGGAACCGGGGCGGCTCACCAGCCGTCTTGCCGTACGGATCGCGGGCCGCACCGTCCTCGACCAGGAACTGTCCTGCGGACCCGGCGCCCCGGGAGGCTGGGACGGCCCCGCCGGGCTGGCCGGTCACCGGGCCGTCGGCCAAGCCGTCGTCGTGCGGCCGTCGTTCGCGACCCGGCCGCCGGCCGCCCACATGGTCGGGGAGGGCGCGGCCGTCATGCCGCTCGCCGGGCCGGCCGTGCTGGTGACCGCGGTGGCACCGGACGCGCTGCGGCTGCGGCGGCTGCTGGACGAGACGCTGGCCTCCCTGGACTGAGCCGCTCCGCCGCTCGGACACACCTCTCCGTTTATCGGATTGGCAAAGAAGTAGGGCCACCCCTGTTCCCAGGGAACGCACAGCCGCGAGGATCCCCGTACGTGTCGACATCATGTACGGGGAGGGCCACTTGAGGAAGACCAGGCTGCACCGGAGAGCCGCGGCGATCGGCTCGGCCGGAGCACTCGTCACCGCCACGCTGATAGCCGGCGCCGTCACGGCACCGGTGGCCAACGCCAGTCCGGCCACCGGCCGGGGGCACGGGCAGGGCTGGGACCGCGAAGCGCGCGGCGCCGCCATCGCCGCGGCCCGCGCCGCGCAGGCCGGCATCGACTGGCAGGACTGCCCCGCCGACTGGAACCTGCCGAAGCCGATCCAGTGCGGCTACGTCACCGTCCCGGTCGACTACGCCAAGCCGTACGGCAAGCAGATCAAGCTCGCCGTCGACCGCATCGGCAACACCGGTACGGCGTCCGAGCGCCAGGGCGCGCTCATCTACAACCCGGGCGGCCCCGGCGGTTCCGGCCTGCGCTTCCCGGCCCGCGTCACCAGCAAGAACGCGGTGTGGGCCAACACCGCCAAGGCCTACGACTTCGTGGGCTTCGACCCGCGCGGCGTCGGCAGGTCCGCGGCCATCTCCTGCGTCGACCCGCAGGAGTTCGTCAAGGCACCCAAGATGGACCCGGTGCCGCGCTCCGAGGCCGACAAGCGCGCCCAGCGCAAGCTCGCCGCCGAGTACGCCGAGGGCTGCTTCGAGCGCAGCGGCGCCATGCTGCCGCACATGACCACGCCGAACACCGCGCGCGACCTGGACGTCATCCGCGCCGCCCTCGGCGAGAAGAAGCTCAACTACCTCGGCGTCTCCTACGGCACCTACCTGGGCGCGGTCTACGGCACCCTCTTCCCGGACCACGTGCGCCGGATGGTCGTCGACAGCGTCGTCAACCCGTCCCGCGACAAGATCTGGTACGAGGCCAACCTGGACCAGGACGTCGCCTTCGAAGGCCGCTGGAAGGACTGGCAGGACTGGGTCGCGAAGAACGATGCGACCTACCACCTCGGGGACACCCGCGCAGAGGTCCAGGAGCAGTGGCTCAAGCTGCGCGCCACCGCCGAGAAGGCGCCTCTCGGTGGCGTCGTCGGCCCGGCCGAGCTGATCTCCTTCTTCCAGAGCGCCCCGTACTACGACTCCGCGTGGGCCCCCACGGCGGCGGTCTTCAGCAAGTACGCCGCCGGTGACACCCAGGCACTCGTCGACGCCGCCGCCCCGGACCTGTCCGACACCGTGGGCAACGCGTCCTCGGAGAACGGCAACGCCGTGTACACGGCGGTCGAGTGCGCGGACGCCAAGTGGCCCACCGACTGGCGGACCTGGGACCGGGACAACACCCGGCTGCACCGCGACCACCCGTTCATGACCTGGGCCAACGCGTGGATGAACCTGCCGTGCGCCACCTGGCCGGTCAAGCAGCAGACCCCGCTGAACGTGAAGACCGGCAAGGGGCTCCCGCCCGTGCTGATCGTCCAGTCCGAGCGTGACGCGGCCACCCCGTACGAGGGCGCCGTCGAACTGCACCAGCGGTTCAAGGGCTCCCGCCTGATCACCGAGCGGGACGCCGGCTCCCACGGCGTCACCGGTCTGGTCAACCCGTGCATCAACGACCGGGTGGACGCCTACCTGCTCACCGGCAAGCTGGACGCCCGGGACGTGACCTGCGCCCCGCACGCCACGCCCAAGCCGTAATCACCGCAGGGAAAGCCGAGGGGGCGGCCGGTTACCGGCCGCCCCCTCTTCCCGTCCTCCGGCGGCGTCGTCAGACCGGCCGGGCCGCCAGCCAGGTGTCCTCCGCCGCGTAGTCGAAGAGTTCGCCGTAGTTCTGCGCCATCTTCGGGAAGGCCTCCCGCCAGTCCCGCCCGGCGAGACGCTCCTCGAGCCAGGCCACCGTGTCCGGCAGGGTCTCGGCGTACCGGACCACCGGCCGGTAGTCCAGCTGCCGCTGAGCCGCCGTCATGTCGCACACGACCGGGAAGGGCACGGACCACGGCGTGTCGCCCAGGCCCTCCACCGGCGGCGGCCCGTCCACCAGGACGTCCTCGGCCCGCACACCCATCACCGCGTCGATCTCCGCCGCGATCTCCGCCACCGTCGGCGCGTCCGGATCGACGGCGTTGAGCACGCGCGTTCCCGGCCGCGGGGCGGCCAGCCGGATCAGCTCGGCGATGTTGTGCACGCTCGCCGGATGGAAACGGCTCGCACCGCCGTACGCGAGCACGCGCCGTCGCCTGCCGTCCAGGTTGCGCTTGACGAAGTACAGCTCGCGCGGGGTCCGGCAGTGCGGCCCGTGGATCGCTCCCGCGCGCAGCAGCGTGACCGGCAACCGGTCCCCGGCGGCGAGGAGTTCGTTCTCCAGGGCCGCCTTGCGGGTGCTGTAGGACGTGTCGCCCGGCCGGACCGTGCGCTGCTCCTCGGTGACCGGTACCGGGTACTCGGGGAAGCCGTCGGGCTGGTCCTGCGTGTCGAAGTTCCGGCCCTTCGCGTCCTCGTAGACCGACACGCTGGAGATCACCACCGCCGAGCCGACGCGCCCGGCGAGCGAGACCAGTTGCCGGGCGTGTTCGGCGCCGTAGGCCACCATGTCCACCAGGACGTCACAGCCGTCGCCGACCGCCGCGGACAGCGCCGCGTCGTCCTCCCGGTCCGCGCGCACCACCCGTACGTCCCCGGGCCAGTCCGCGTCGCGGCCGCCGCCGCGCGAGACTGCCGTCACCTCCCAGCCGTCGCGGGCCAGCGACCCCACGGCCGCCCGTCCGATCTGTCCCGTCGCTCCGATCACCACAGCTCGTGTCATACGGAGACCGTAGGCGCACCCCTCCCGCCGGGCCACGCCCTTCTGCCGAGGGCAGACACCGAGGGCCTAGCGATGCGGCAGCCGGGGGAACCTCCGGCCCCTCGCCGCCCTCTCCGCCTCCTCGGCCTTGACGTCGGCCGCGTACCGGTCGACGTACTCCTGCTCGGACAGCGACAGGATCGCGTACATGATCTCGTCGGTCACGGCGCGCAGCACGGCCTTCTCCCGCTCCATGCCCGCATAGCGGGAGAAGTCCAGCGGTTCGCCGAAACGGATCACCACGGGGTGCACCTTCGGGATCTTCCGGCCGGGCGGCTGGGCCTCGAAGGTGCCGATCATCGCGCACGGCACGACCGGCACCCCGGCCCTGAGCGCCATCACCGCGACGCCGACCTTGCCCTTGTACAGCCGGCCGTCGTGCGAGCGCGTGCCCTCCGGGTAGATGCCCAGCAACTCACCCCGGCCCAGCACGCCCAGCCCTTCGCGGATCGCGGCCTGCCCCGCCTCCTTGCCGGAGCGGTCCACCGGGATCTGTCCCGCACTGCGGAAGAAGAACGCGGTCAGCCTGCCCTTGAGGCCCGGGCCGGTGAAGTACTCGGCCTTGGCGAGGAAGGTGATACGGCGCCGCAGTACGGCGGGCATCAGGAAATGGTCGGAGAACGACAGGTGGTTCCCGGCGACGATGGCCGCGCCCGAGTCCGGCACATGGTCCAGCCCCTCGATCCGGGGGCGGAAGACCAGCCTCAGCAGCGGGCCGAGCAGTACGTACTTGAGCACGTAGTAGAACATGGTTCGCCCTCTCACCGGGATTGATGCTGTCCCCATGCTGAGTCACCTGACGGGTCATCACCAGCCGCAACGGGCTTTGTCCTGTGTGTGGAAAAAGTTCGCTCAGTACGTGCGTAAGTTCTTCCGCGCCCGGTAAAACGCTGCTACGTTCCTCCCCGAAAGCCCGGCGAGCCGGCCCCTGGGGGACAGGCGCCCGGCGCCCAGCCGCAGGCGAGGGAGGGGAGGGGTTCGTGAGACGGATGACTGCTCGGCCCGAGAACGCGCAGCAGGCACTGCTTCTCCGTTCACTGCGTGACGGCGGCCCCGCCTCCCGCGCCCGCCTGGGCGACCTGGTGGACCTGTCCCGCTCGAAGCTGGCCGTCGAGGTGGACCGGCTGCTGGAGACGGGCCTCGTCGCCGCGGACGGACTCGCCCCCTCACGAGGGGGGGCGGCGTTCGCACGGCATCCGGCTCGCGCCGGCCCTGCGGTTCCTCGGTGTCGACATCGGTGCCACGTCGATCGACGTCGCCGTGACCAACGCGGAGTTGGAGGTCCTGGGCCATCTGAACCATCCGATGGACGTCCGGAAGGGGCCGGTGGCGGTCTTCGAGCAGGTGCTGTCCATGGCCGGCCGGCTGAAGGCCTCCGGTGTCGTGGACGGCTTCGACGGCGCCGGGATCGGGGTCCCGGGCCCGGTCCGCTTCCCGGAGGGCGTGCCGGTCGCGCCGCCGATCATGCCGGGCTGGGACGGCTTCCCGGTGCGGGAGGCGCTCGGTCAGGAACTCGGCTGTCCGGTCATGGTCGACAACGACGTGAACCTGATGGCGGTGGGGGAGCAGCACGCGGGGGTGGCGCGATCCGTGGGCGACTTCCTGTGCATCAAGATCGGCACCGGCATCGGCTGCGGGATCGTGGCCGGTGGCGGGGTCTACCGGGGGACGACGGGCAGTGCCGGCGACATCGGCCACATCCAGGTGGAACCGGCAGGCCGTGCGTGTTCGTGCGGCAACCGGGGCTGCCTGGAGGCGCACTTCAGCGGCGCCGCCCTGGCCGGTGACGCGGAGGAGGCCGCGCGCACGGGCCGGTCGGCACAGCTCGCCGCCCGGCTCGAGAGCGCCGGGCGTCTGACGGCCGTGGACGTGTCGGCTGCCGCGGCGGCGGGCGACACGGTGGCGCTGGAGCTGATCAGGGAGGGCGGAAGGCGGCTGGGCCAGGTCGTCGCCGGGCTTGTCAGCTTCTTCAATCCGGCGCTGGTGGTGCTCGGCGGTGGTGTGACCGGGCTCGGGCACACCTTGCTGGCCAGTGTCCGGACCCAGGTGTACCGGCAGTCGTTGCCGCTCGCCACGGGCGACCTGCCCATTGTGCTGGGCGAGTTGGGGCCGGTCGCCGGCACCGTCGGCGCCGCCCGGCTCATCAGCGACCACGTCTTCTCACCGGCCTGACCGCCGCCGGGCCCCGGCATCGCGGACCGCGACGCCAGACCCCGCTCCACCCGAACGCCCCGGCACCCAGCACGCCAGGGGCTCTCCGCAGAGCCGCCCACGTACCCGATCCAGCCTGTCCTGCCCTGCCCGCTCACGGCCCACATCCGCCGAGGGGATCCTCATGGCACCACAACCACCGTTGCTCACCATGTCCGGCATCACCAAGTCGTTCCCGGGCGTCCGCGCCCTGGACGGTGTGGACCTCGACGTCCAGGCCGGCGAAGTCCACTGCCTCCTCGGCCAGAACGGCGCCGGCAAGTCCACTCTGATCAAAGTGCTCGCCGGGGCCCACCAGCCCGACGGCGGTGAGATCACCTGGCGCGGCGAGCCCGTGACGCTCGGGTCGCCGATCGCCGCCATGCGTCTGGGCATCGCCACCATCTACCAGGAACTCGACCTGATCGAGGGGCTGTCCGTCGCGGAGAACGTCTTCCTCGGGCACGAACCCACCGCCGCCGGGTTCGTCGTACGCGGCTCCGCCGCCCGTACGGCCACCGCGGACCTGCTGAAACGGCTCGGGCACCCGGAGATCGATCCGGCCCGGCTGGTCGGCGACCTGTCCGCGGCGCAGCAGCAGATCGTCTCGATGGCCCGCGCGCTCTCCCACGAGGTGCGACTGATCGTGATGGACGAGCCGTCGGCGGCACTGGACCCCGACGAGGTCGACAACCTCTTCAGGATCGTGGGCGCTCTGACGGCCGACGGGGTCGCCGTCGTCTACATCTCCCACCGCCTGGAGGAGATCCGGCGCATCGGCGACCGGGTCACGGTCCTCAAGGACGGCCGGGCCGTGGCCGGCGGCCTGCCCGCGGAATCGACACCGACCCATGAGGTCGTGTCCCTGATGACCGGGCGGAACGTCCCGTACGTCTTCCCCGAGCGCGCCCGGGCGGGGTTCGCCGCCGGGAGGCAGCCGGTGCTGACCGTCGAAGGGCTGACCCGGCGGGGCGAGTTCGCACCCGTCGATCTGGAGCTGCGGCCCGGCGAGATCGTCGGCCTGGCCGGGCTCGTCGGGTCCGGACGCAGCGAGATCCTGGAGACGATCTACGGAGCCCGCAAGGCCGACGCGGGCCGCGTCCTCGTCGACGGCACCCCGCTGCGCCCCGGCAGCGTCCGCGCCGCCGTCCGCGCCGGCATCGGCCTCGCGCCCGAGGAGCGCAAGGCGCAGGGCCTGTTGATGCTGGAGTCCGTCAGCAGCAACGTCTCCGTCTCCACCCTCCCCCGGTTCGCCCGCGCCGGCTGGCTCGACCGGCGGGCCGAGCGCGCCGCCACACATCAGGCGGTCCGGGAGCTGTCCCTGCGGCCCGACAATCCCGACGCCGCGATCAGGACGCTGTCCGGCGGCAACCAGCAGAAGGCGGTGCTCGCCCGCTGGCTGCTGCGCGGATGCAAGGTGCTGCTGCTGGACGAGCCGACCCGGGGCGTCGACATCGGCGCCCGGGCGGAGCTCTACGCGGTGATCCGCCGGCTGGCCGACGAGGGCCTGGCCGTCCTTCTCGTCTCCAGCGAGGTGCCCGAAGTCCTGGGCCTCGCCGACCGGGTGCTGGTGCTCCGGGAAGGCAGCGTCGTGCACACCGCGGACGCCCGGGAGCTCGACGAGCACCGTGTACTCGACCTCGTAATGGAAGGGAGCCCGACGCCATGACGCAACCGGCCTCTACGGCACAGCAGGACGCGCCCACGTCCGTCACCGAACCCGCCACCGGCAAGGGCGGTTCCGGCCGGCCGCTCGGTCTGCGGTGGGACGTGCGCAGTCTGTCGTTGCTCGGTGTCCTCGCCGTGCTCGTCGTGGTCGGCGGGATCACCGCGCCGGACGAGTTCCTGGCCACGAGCAATCTGCAACTCGTCCTCACCCAGGCGTCCGTGATCGGTGTCGTCACCGTCGGCATGACGTTCGTCATCACCAGCGGCGGGATCGACCTGTCGGTCGGCGCGATCGTGGCGCTCGCCTCGGTGTGGGCGACGACCGTGGCCACGCAGGAGTTCGGCTTCGCGGGCATCCTCTTCACCGCCGTGATCGTCGGTGTGGGCTGCGGTCTCGTGAACGGCCTGCTGATCGCCTACGGCAGGATGGTGCCGTTCATCGCGACCCTCGCCATGCTCGCCTCCGCCCGTGGCCTGGCCCTGCAGATCACCGACGGCAGCACCCAGGTCGTGACCGTCGAGTCGGTGCTCGACCTCGGTGTCCGGGACGCCTACGTCCTCGGCATCCCGCCGCTGGTCCTGGTCTTCGCCGCGGTCACCGTCATCGGCTGGCTGCTGCTCAACCGCACCACGTTCGGCCGCCGCACCGTCGCGGTGGGCGGCAACGCGGAAGCGGCGCGGCTCGCCGGCATCGACGTCCGCCGCCAGCGCCTCTACCTCTACCTGCTGTCCGGCCTGTGCTGCGGTGTCGCCGCGTTCATGCTGATCGTGCTGGCCGGCTCGGGACAGAACACCAACGGCAACCTCTACGAGCTGGACGCCATCGCCGCGGCGATCATCGGCGGCAGCCTGCTCAGCGGCGGCCGCGGCACCATCGTCGGATCCGTCCTCGGTGTCCTGGTCTTCACCACGATCACCAACATCTTCGCCCTGAACAACCTGGAGACCGCTGTCCAGCAGATCGCGAAGGGCGCCATCATCGTCGCCGCCGTCCTGGTCCAGCGCCGCTCCCTGCGCGGCGGCGACGCCTGACGCCGCGCCGCACACCGCCGGACGGCGGGACCTGACCCCGCCGTCCGGCAACCGCCTGCTCCCCCTTTCGCACATCGCACCATCGAAGGGCCGGTCCGACATGTCGAGAATCCCCGCCACCAGCCGCAGAGGGCTGCTGTTCGGCACCGCTGCCGTCTCGGCCGGCGCGCTGCTGACGGCCTGTACCAGCAACGAGCCCAAGAACCAGCAACAGGACACGAACAACGCCCCGGTCGCGGACGACAAGCCGGGCAAGGCCGTCACCATCGGCTACGCCGGCCCCCAGGCCGACCACGGCTGGCTCAACGCCATCAACCAGAACGCCAAGTCGCGTGCGGAGAAGTACGCGGACGTCACCCTGGAGATCACCGAGGGTTCCAACGACACGGCCGCCCAGATCGGCCAGGTCCAGACCCTGATCAACAAGAAGGTCGACGTTCTGGTGATCCTGCCGGCCGACGGCAAGGCGCTCACCCAGGTCGGCCTGGAGGCCATGAAGGCGGGCATCCCCGTCATCAACCTGGACCGCGTCTTCGCCTCCCAGCAGGCCTACCGCTGCTGGATCGGCGGCGACAACTACGGCATGGGCCTGAACGCCGGCCACTACATCGGCGAACGGCTCAAGGACAAGCCGGACGCCAAGGTCGTCGAACTCGCCGGGCTCGACAACCTGGAGCTGACCCAGCAGCGCACCAAGGGCTTCGACGACGCCCTGAAGACCTACCCCAACATCCGGAAGGTGGCGCGTCAGGCGGCCGACTTCACGGTCGAGTCGGGCCAGGCCAAGACGGCACAACTCCTCCAGGCGCAGTCGCGGTTCGACGCCCTGTGGAACCACGACGACGACCAGGGCGTGGGTGCGCTGCGCGCCATCGAGCAGGCCGGCCGGGATGACTTCCTGATGGTAGGCGGAGCCGGTGCCAAGTCCGCGATGGAGGCCATCAAGGCCGGCGGCTCCGTCCTCGAGGCGACCGTCCTGTACCCGCCGACGATGGCCGCGTCCGCCATCGACCTCGCCCGCGCGCTCGGTCAGGGCAAGGGCGTCGGCGGCATGGCCGAGTTCGAGATCCCGTCGTCGCTGACCCTGTACTCGGCCGTGGTCACCAAGGACAACGTCGACCAGTACCTGCCGACCGGCTTCGTGTGACCGGTCCGGGGCGGCCGTGCCCCACCAGCACACCGATGAGTCAGTGACACTCCGACGAGGAGGAATCCGTATGGAACACAGGGACAGTCGGACCGCACCGCCGGTGCTCGGCGTGGGCATGATCGGCTACGCGTTCATGGGCGCCGCGCACTCACAGGGGTGGCGCACCGCGGGGCGCGCGTTCGACCTGCCGCTGCGGCCGGTCCTCGCCGCGATCGCCGGCCGCGACGCGCACGCCGTGCGGGCGGCGGCCGACAAGCACGGCTGGGCCGCGGCCGAGACCGACTGGCGTGCCCTCCTGGCCCGCGACGACGTGCAACTCGTCGACATCTGCACACCGGGCGACAGCCATGCGGAGATCGCGATCGCGGCACTGGACGCGGGCAAGCACGTGCTGTGCGAGAAGCCGCTGGCCAACTCGGTCGCCGAGGCGGAGGCCATGGTCAGGGCCGCCGAAGCGGCCCGGGCCCGCGGGCAGGTGGCGATGGTGGGCTTCAACTACCGGCGCGTACCGGCCCTCTCCCACGCGCGCCGGCTCATCGCCGACGGCAGGCTCGGCACGCTGCGCCACGTACGGGTCACCTACCTCCAGGACTGGCTGGTCGACCCCGACTTCCCGCTGACGTGGCGGCTGGAGCGCGAGCACGCCGGGTCGGGGGCGCTCGGCGACCTCGGCGCGCACATCGTGGACCTCGCCCAGTACCTGGCGGGGGAGCACCTGGTCGGGGTCTCCGCCCAGACGGAGACCTTCGTCAAGCAACGCCCGCGCCTCGACACGGCGTCCGCCGGCCCGGCGGCTTCCGGCGGCGTCCGGCGCGGGGCGGTCACGGTCGACGACGCGGCCGTCTTCACCGGCCGGCTCTCCTCGGGGGCACTCGCCACGTTCGAGGCGAGCCGGATGGCGTCGGGGCGCAAGAACGCCCTGCGGCTGGAGATCAACGGGGAGTTCGGTTCGCTCGCCTTCGACCTGGAGCGGCTCAACGAGCTGTCCTTCCACGACCACCGGGAGCCGGCCGCCACGGCGGGGTTCCGCCGGATCCTCGTCACGGAGGCCGAGCACCCGTACCTGGAGGGCTGGTGGCCGCCGGGCCACACGCTCGGCTACGAGCACACCTTCACCCACCAGGCCCGCGACCTGGTCGAGGCCATCGCGTCCGGCTCCGCACCGATGCCGTCGTTCGCCGACGGACTCCAGGTGCAGCGGGTGCTGGCCGCGGTGGAGGAGAGCGCGCGGAAGAACGCCGTCTACACCCCTGTCGAGGCGGTCCGGGCCGAAGTCCGGTAGAGCCGGCGGAAACCGGAGCCGAACCGCCCTGGGCCGCGCGAGCGTCCGCCTCTGAGCCGACGGCGGGTGCGTCCCGGCGCCGGGCGGGCCCGGGGCGTGCCCGGAAATCGCCGAAGTGCGGGACGGCCCGCCCGACTTGATCCTGCCGGAACCCAAGCAGCCTTTCCCCGAGAAAGTTCAGTCTTTGTCCTTGACGAGTGGAAAGTAAGCGCTCTAGCGTCCAACCGACTCACTCCGCACGGGTTTTCACCTGTTTCACCTGCAGCGGCCGGCCGGGGCACAAGCCCTCCGGGCTCTCAGCGGCCGCCGACCAGTTCAAAAGGAGTTCTGAGTGCGCAACAGACGGATCGTCACCCTGATGGGGGCAGCGGTACTGGCCGGGACCGCCGGGCTCCTGACCGTCCCCACCGTCCAAGCCGCCCCGTCGGACCCGGCGCCGCCGGCCGCGTCGGCCTTCCAGAAGGTCACCCTCAACGACCGTCCGGGCGAGCCCATGGCCCTCGCCGTCCTGCCCGACCGACGGGTGCTGCACACCGCGCGGACGGGCGAGGTGCGGATCAACGACCCGAAGAGCGGTGTGAACTTCCTCGCCGCGGACATGAAGAAGAGCCCCGCCGGGCTCTACCAGCACGACGAAGAGGGCGTGCAGGGCATCGCGATCGACCCCGACTTCAGCAAGAACAAGTGGGTCTACCTCTACTACTCGCCCCGCCTGAACACCCCCATGGACGACCCGGCCACGCCCGGCGTGAACGAGGGCGACGCGCCGGAGTTCGGCACGGCCGCGGACTTCGCCAAGTACAAGGGCGTCACGCGGCTGTCGCGGTTCAAGCTCGAGGGCAACAAGCTGAACTTCGCCTCCGAGCAGAAGATCCTCGACGTCCCGGCCGACCGCGGCATCTGCTGTCACGTCGGCGGCAAGATCGACTTCGACGGCAAGGGCAACCTGTTCCTGTCGACCGGCGACGACTCCAACCCGTTCGCCTCGGACGGCTACGCCCCGCTCGACGACCGCCCCGACCGCAACCCGGTCTACGACGCGCGGCGCACCGCGGGCAACACCAACGACCTGCGCGGCAAGGTCCTGCGCATCAAGGTCAAGAAGGACGGCGGATACACGATCCCGGGCGGCAACCTCTTCAGGCCCGGCACGCCGAAGACCCGTCCCGAGATCTACGCCATGGGTCTGCGCAACCCGTTCCGGTTCGCGGTGGACGACAAGTCCGGCGAGGTCTACGTCGGCGACTACTCACCCGACGCCAACACGGCGAAGCCCGACCGCGGCCCCGCCGGTCACGGCCGCTGGATGGTCATCGACCGCCCCGCCAACTACGGCTGGCCGTTCTGCGTGACCCAGGACATGCCGTACCAGGACTACGACTTCGCCACCAAGAAGTCGAGCGGCGCGTTCGACTGCGCCAAGCCGGTCAACGACTCCCGCAACAACACCGGCCGCAGTGTGCTGCCGCCGGTCACGGACGCGGAGATCGTCTACGGCTACGGAGCCTCCGAGGAGTTCCCGGAGCTGGGCACGGGCGGCATCGCCCCCATGGGCGGCCCGGCGTACCGCTACGACAAGCGGAACACGGCCGAGAACCGCTGGCCCGCGTACTTCGACGGCAAGCCGCTCTTCTACGAGTGGACGCGTGACCAGATGCTCGCCCTCACCGTCGGCAAGCGGAACGAGGTCACCAAGATCGAGAACGCGCTTCCCTCGATCACGACGGACGGCCCGATCGACGCCGAGTTCGGCCCGGACGGCGCGCTGTACGTCCTCGAGTACGGCACCGGGTACTTCGCGGAGCTGCCCGAGGCCCAGCTGTCCCGCATCGACTTCACGCGGGGCAACCGCACCCCGGAGCCCAAGGCCGCCGCGGACGTGCTCAACGGGACCAGCCCGCTGACGGTCCGGTTCTCCAGCGCCGGCACCAAGGACGCCGACGGTGACGCCCTCAGCTACGCCTGGGACTTCGACGCCGACGGCACCGTGGACTCCAGGGAGGCCAACCCGACGCACACGTTCACCGAGAACGCCGTCTTCGACGTCACGCTGAAGGTCACCGACAGCACCGGCCGCTCGGCCGCCGCCTCGGTCCCGGTCGTCGTCGGCAACAAGGCGCCGGTCGTCTCCCTCACGACCGACCCCGCCCCGCACGGCGGCACGGCGTTCCACTGGGGTGACACGGTCACCTGGAAGGTCACCGTCACCGACGACCAGCCGGTGGACTGCTCGAAGGTGAGCGTCTCGTTCATCCTGGGCCACGACACGCACGGCCACCCGCTCTCCTCGAGCACCGGCTGCTCCGGATCGTTCGAGACGTTCGTGGACGGCGGCCACGCCGGCGCGGACAACCTGAAGGCGGTCTTCAACGCCTCCTACACGGACACTCCCCCCGACGGGCTTCCGGCCCTCTCGGGCAGCGCCGAGGTCGCGCTGACGCCGGCCGACTGACCGGCGGCGGAGACACGGAGAACGGGGCGCCACCCCTGAGGGTGGCGCCCCGTCGAGTTCGCCGGTCGCTCAGAACTTCGGCGTCGGCGCCTGCGCCTCCACCAGCTCCGCCGCCTCCTCCTCGGTCTGCACCGAGGGCGGGGATCCGGCGAGCGGCTGCTGGGCCGTCTCCTTCATGCAGGCCACCGCCACGACACCGACCAGGGCCGCGGCCATCGAGTAGTAGGCGGGCATCATGTCGGAGCCGGTGACGCTGATCAGCGCGGTGATGACCAGCGGCGTGGTGCCGCCGAACAGCGACGTCGACAGGTTGTAGCCGACCGAGAGGGACCCGTACCGGACGTTGGTGGGGAACATCGCCGGGAGCGCCGCGGACATCGTGCCGAGCAGACAGACCAGGGACAGGCCGAGCAGCAGCATGCCGCCCGAGACGGCGAGCAGACTGCCGTTCCGCACCAGTACGAAAGCCGGGGCGGACAGGACGAAGAACCCGACCATGCCGGTCATCAGCACGGGCTTGCGGCCGAAGCGGTCGGAGAGCCGGCCCACCTGGTTGATGATCAGCATCAGCAGCACCATCGTTGCCACCAGGATCAGCAGACCGTGGCTCTCGCTGTAGTCCAGCTCGTCCGACAGGTACGTCGGCATGTACGACAGCAGCATGTAGTCCGTGATGTTGTACGCGCCGACCAGCGCGATGCACAGCACCAGCGCGCGCCAGTGCGTGCGGAAGATCTTGGCGAGGTCGCCCCGGGCGGTGGTCTCCACCGCGTTCGCCGCCTCGGAGACGTGGACCTGGGAGTCCTCCAGCTTGAGGAACGCGGGCGTGTCGTCCAGCTTCAGCCGCAGATAGATACCGACGATGCCGAGGGGAGCGGCCAGCAGGAAGGGGATGCGCCAGCCCCAGGCGTCCATGGTGTCGCTGCCGAGCCACGCGGTGAGCGCGGTGACGAGACCGGCGGCGCCGGTGTACCCGGCGAGGGTGCCCAGCTCCAGGAAGCTGCCGAAGAAGCCGCGCCGCTTGTCGGGCGCGTACTCGGCGATGAAGGTGGACGCGCCGCCGTACTCGCCGCCGGTGGAGAAGCCCTGCAGCAGGCGGAAGAGGATCAGCAGGAGCGGGGACCAGAAGCCGATCGCGTCGTAGCTGGGGATGAGCCCGATGGCGGCGGTGCCGATCGCCATGAGGATCATCGTCAGCGCGAGCACCTTCTTGCGGCCGATCTTGTCACCCATCGGGCCGAAGACCATGCCGCCGAGCGGGCGCACCAGGAACGCCACGGCGAAGGTGGCGAACGAGGACAGCAACTGCGCGGTGTCGCTCCCGGACGGGAAGAACACGCGGCCGATGGTGCCGGCGAGATAGGCGTAGATGCCGAAGTCGAACCACTCCATGGCGTTGCCCAGAGAGGCCGCCTTCACGGCCCGCTTGACCGCGGCCTCGTCCGTGACGGTGATGTCCGACCGCCGGAGCCGGGGGTTCTGCCGACGTCTGATGGCCCGGAACAGCGCCGGATGGCGGCGGATCGCCGCGGCGTCGGGCTCTGGGCCGTTCTCGTTGGGGGACGTGACGGCCTCCCTTTCCACGCGCAGACACTCCGGTGGAGCACTGCTCGGTCGTACGTTTCTCGGGTCGTACCGTTCCCCCGATCATGCTGGTTATGGGCGTGACGTCAGTCATGTGGTTGCGCCGATGAGGTGAGCGGCCGCACTGAGTACCCTGCGCACATGCGGATCTCCGTCTCCTCCGACATGGACGAACCCGTGGCCGGCCTCCTCGTGGAGGAGCTGCGCGGACGCGGTCACGAGGTGCTGACGCACGGTGCGCTGCGCCCCGGGGAGGACCCCCGGTGGGCGGTGTGCTCGGAGCGGGCGGCGCACGACGTCGCCGCCGGCGCGGCCGACCAGGCGGTCGTGTGCTGCTGGACCGGCACGGGCGCCTCGATCGCGGCGAACAAGGTCCCCGGCGTACGGGCGGCCCTGTGCACCGACGCGTACACGGCCGACGGGGCACGCCGCTGGAACGACGCCAACGTGCTCGCCCTCAGCCTGCGGCTCACCTCCCCGCCGCTGCTGCGGGAGATCCTCGACGCCTGGTTCGCGGCCGGACCCAGCGAGGACGCCGAGGACCGCGGCAACGTCACCCACGTCGAGCGGCTCGACCGGGGCCGAGCCGCTCCCTGACGCGGACGCTCAGGAGGTCAGGACCTTCTCCAGCGTCCCGAGCGCACCCCGCAGCTCCTCGCCGGTCACCGTCAGCGGCGGCGCCAGGCGGATCGTGGAGCCGTGGGTGTCCTTGACCAGGATGCCCTCGCGCATCAGCCGCTCACTGACCTCGCGGCCGGTGCCGAGCGCCGGGTCCACGTCGACCCCCGCCCACAGCCCCCGCGCCCGGAAACCGACGACGCCCTTGCCGACCAGCGCCTCCAGGCCCTCGCGGAGCACCGCGCCCAGCTCGGCCGCCCGGCGCTGGAACTCGCCGGTCTCCAGCAGCTCCACCACCGCCGTGCCGACCGCGGCGGCCAGCGGGTTGCCGCCGAAGGTCGAACCGTGCTCACCCGGGTGCAGCACACCGAGGACGTCCCGGCGGCCGACCACCGCCGACACCGGCACGATGCCGCCGCCCAGCGCCTTGCCCAGCAGCACCACGTCCGGGACGACCGACTCGTGCTCGACGGCCAGGGTGTGCCCGGTACGGCCCAGGCCCGACTGGATCTCGTCCGCGACGAACAGGCAGCCCGCCCGCCGGGTCAGCTCCCGCACCCCCGCCAGATAGCCGTCGTCGGGGATGTTGACACCGGCCTCGCCCTGGATCGGCTCGATCAGCACGGCCGCCGTCGTCTCGTCGACCGCCGCCTCCAGGGCCGCCAGGTCGTTGTACGGCACGATCCGGAAGCCGGGGGTGAAGGGGCCGAAGCCCGAGCGGGCCGTCTCGTCCGTCGAGAAGCTCACGATCGTCGTCGTACGGCCGTGGAAGTTGTCCGCGGCGACCACGATCGTCGCCCGGTCCGCCGGGACGCCCTTCACGTCGTACGCCCACTTGCGGGCCACCTTGATGCCGCTCTCCACCGCCTCCGCGCCGGTGTTCATCGGCAGCACCATGTCCGTGCCGGTCAGCGCGGCCAGCCGCTCGGCGAACCCCGCGAGCCGGTCGTTGTGGAAGGCCCGCGAGGTCAGCGTCAGCCGGTCCAGCTGGCGGTGCGCGGCGTCGATCAGGGCCGGGTGGCGGTGACCGAAGTTGAGCGCCGAGTAGCCGGCCAGCATGTCCAGATAGCGGCGGCCCTCCACGTCCTCGACCCAGGCGCCCTCCGCGCGGGCCACGACCACGGGCAGCGGATGGTAGTTGTGGGCGAGGACGGGCTCCTCCGCGCGGATGAGCTCCTCGGAGCCACGGCTGCGGGCGGGTGCGGTCATGAGCGGATCTCCCGGATCTCCTGGGTGCAGCACTTGATGCCGCCACCGGCCTTGTGGAACTCGGACAGGTCGACGGGGACGGGGACGTAACCGAGGCCCGCGAGCCGGTCGGCGAGTTCCCGCGCCGCCGGCGAGATGAACACGTGCCGCCCGTCGGACACGGAGTTGAGCCCGAACGCCATGGCGTCCTCACGGGTGGCGAGCACCGCGTCCGGGTAGAGCCGCTCCAGCACCTCACGGCTGCCGGGGGAGAACGCCCCGGGGTAGTAGACGATGTTGCCGTCACTCCCGTCGTGCCCGTCGTCGAGGACGAACAGGGCCGTGTCCAGATGGTAGAAGTACGGGTCCACCAGCGTCAGCGACACCACCGGCCGCCCGAAGTACTCCTGCACCTCGCGATGCGCCTCGGGCGTGGTGCGGAAACCGGTGCCGGCCAGGATCCAGCGGCCCACCGGCACGAGGTCGCCCTCGCCCTCGCAGATTGCCTCGGGCAGGTGCACGTCGAAGCCCGCGCCCTTGAACCAGGTCTCGTAGGGGACGGACTCGGGGCGGCGTTCCGGCGCGTGGAACAGCGAGCCGAACACCCGGCCCGCCACGACGAGGGCCGCGTTGGCGGCGAACACCATGTCGGGCAGTCCGGGGACCGGCGTGACGGTGTCCACGGTGTGCCCGTGGAGGCGGTAGGTGTCGATCAGCGCGCGCCACTGGGTCAGCGCACGGCCCGTGTGGACGGGCTCCCCGGAACACATCCACGGGTTGATCGCGTACTGCACGGCGAAGTGTCTGGGTTCGCAGACGAGGAAGCGCCGCCGGCGCGGCACACGGGAGTCGGACACAGAGGGGTTCCTCCGCTTCCTAACTGATGGTGACTGCGGGATGACACCACGGTAGGAAGCGACCCGGACGGACGACAAGCGACGAGAGCTGCGTGTCGGCGCACGATCGCTGCGTCCTCGGCCAGGTCAGCGCACGTCTGCTGCGCCCTCCGGCGCCGGATGGTTCGCCCCGGCCTCCGGACTGTCCGGCAGCAGGTGCGACAGCACCATCACACTGATCGTCTTCCGGATGAACGGCTCCGCCCGGATCCGCTCCAGCACCTCCTCGAAGTGCTCCACGTCCCGCGCCCGCACGTGCAGCAGCGCGTCCGCCCCTCCGGTCACCGTCATCGCCGCCGTGATCTCCGGGTAGCCCCGCACGACCTCCGCCAGCCGCCTCGGCGGCGCCGCCCCCTCGCAGTACACCTCCACGTACGCCTCGGTGCGCCAGCCCAGCGCGGACGGCCGCACCGTCGCCGTGAACCCGGTGATCACGCCGGTCTCGCGCAGCCGGTCCACCCGGCGCTTGACCGCCGTCGCGGACAGCCCGATCCCCGTGCCGATCTCCGCGAAGGACGTCCTGGCGTTCGCCATCAGGGCGGTGACGATCTTCCGGTCGAGCTCGTCGAAGGGCGAGGGCCTGCTGTTCATGCCCGCACTGTAGCCAGCCATGTCCAGGCGTCCGGATTCCACCTACACTCCACGTTCATGCTGCGCGCCCTCGCCGTCGACGACGAACGCCCCTCGCTGGAGGAACTGCTCTACCTGCTCGACGCCGATCCGCGGATCGGCAGCGTGGAGGGCGCCGGCGACGCCACCGAGGCGCTGCGCCGCATCAACCGCGCCCTGGAGTCCGGACCGCACGGCCCCGAGGCCATCGACGTCGTCTTCCTCGACATCCAGATGCCCGGCCTCGACGGACTGGACCTCGCCCGGCTGCTCACCGGATTCGCCCGGCCGCCGCTGGTCGTGTTCGTCACCGCGCACGAGGACTTCGCCGTCCAGGCCTTCGACCTCAAGGCCGTCGACTACGTCCTCAAACCCGTCCGCACGGAACGGCTGGCCGAGGCGGTCCGCCGCGTCGTCGAACAGCGCGGCACCGCCGGAGCCGCCCCCCGCATCCCCGTGCACGAACCGGACCCCGGCCACATCCCCGTCGAACTCGGCGGCGTCACCCGTTTCGTGGCCGTCGACGACATCACCCACGTCGAGGCCCAGGGCGACTACGCCCGCCTGCACACCGACAAGGGCAGCCACCTCGTCCGCATCCCCCTGTCCACCCTGGAGGAGCGCTGGCGCGCCCGCGGCTTCGTCCGCATCCACCGCCGCCACCTGGTCGCCCTGCGCCACATCGGCGAACTCCGCCTGGACGCCGGTACCGTCAGCGTCCTGGTCGGCGCCGAGGAACTCCAGGTCAGCCGGCGCCACGCCCGCGAACTGCGGGACCTGCTCATGCGGAGGCCGTGAGCGTGCCCCAGGACCCCGCCGAACGCCGCGTCACCGTCACCGGCCCGCCCAGACGCACCCCTGGGGCCTCCGGCTACTACCGCCCGCGCACCGAGATCGACGAGCAGACCACCCTCGGCCACACCTACGTCCGCTCCCTGATGCGCAGCCAGCTGCGCGCCGGACTCACCGCCTTCGCCGTGCTCGGGCTGCTCGTCGGCCCGCTGCCGCTGCTGTTCGCGGTGATGCCCGACGCCCGCCGCCTCGAATGGGCCGTCCTCGGCTTCGGCCTGTACGCCCCGCTCGTCCTCCTCGCCCGCTGGTACGTCCGCCGCGCCGAGCGCAACGAACGCGACTTCGTCCGCCTCGTCGAGGACCGATGAACCCGAACTACGCGATACCCGCCGTCGCCCTCGTCGCCGTCGCCACCGTGCTGGTCGGCGCGTTCGGCCTGCGCGTCTCCCGCACCACCTCCGACTTCTACGTCGCCTCCCGCACCGTCGGCCCCCGCCTCAACGCCGCCGCCATCAGCGGCGAGTACCTCTCCGCCGCGTCCTTCCTCGGCATCGCCGGCCTGGTCCTCGTCCAGGGCTCCGACATGCTCTGGTACCCGGTCGGCTACACCGCCGGCTACCTGGTCCTGCTGCTCTTCGTCGCCGCCCCGCTGCGTCGTTCCGGCGCCTACACCCTGCCCGACTTCGCCGAGGCCCGGCTCGCCTCCCAGGCGGTACGGCGGCTGGCGGGCGGCTTCGTCGTCGGCGTCGGCTGGCTGTACCTGCTGCCCCAGCTGCAGGGCGCCGGGCTGACGCTGACCGTGCTGACCGGCGCGCCCGACTGGCTCGGCGGAGTGATCGTCGCGGTCGTCGTCGTCGCCATCGTCGCCGCCGGCGGCATGCGCAGCATCACCTTCGTGCAGGCCTTCCAGTACTGGCTGAAGCTCACCGCCCTGCTCGTCCCGGCGCTCTTCCTGGTCCTGGCCTGGCAGGGCGACGGCGCGCCCGGCCGCGCCTTCGAGGAACCGGCCACCTTCCGCGAGCAGCGGTCCGTCAGGGTCGGCGACGCCCTCACCCTCAAACTCGACCGGCCGCTCACCGTCACCGTCGACGGCACCGTCGACGGCCGCGCCCTCGACGGCACCCGGGTCCGACTTCCCACCGGCACCCATCACATCGGGTCCGGCACCCGCCTCACCTTCACCGAGGGCACCCCGGTCCCCGCCGCCGGACGCGGGGCCGACGACGCCCTGTCGCCCTCGCGGGCCGAGAGCCGCACCGAACGCCCGCTGTACGCCACCTACGGGCTGATCCTCGCCACCTTCCTCGGCACCATGGGCCTGCCGCACGTCGTGGTGCGCTTCTACACCAGCCCGACCGGCGTCGCCGCCCGCCGCACCACCGTCGCCGTCCTCGGCCTGATCGGCGCCTTCTACCTGCTGCCACCCGTCTACGGCGCCCTCGGCCGCCTCTACGCCCCGGAGCTGACCCTCACCGGCGACGCCGACGCCGCCGTCCTGCTGCTGCCGGACCGGGTGATCGGGGGAGTGGGCGGCGACCTGCTCGGCGCCCTGGTCGCGGGCGGCGCCTTCGCCGCGTTCCTGTCCACGGCGTCCGGGCTGACCATGGCCGTCGCGGGCGTCCTCACGCAGGACGTGCTGCCGTCCCGTGCCGTACCGCACTTCCGGCTCGGCACCCTGCTTGCCATGGCCGTGCCGCTGGCGGCGAGCGCCCTGGTCGGCGGGCTGCCCGTGGCCGACGCCGTCGGTCTCGCCTTCGCCGTGTCGGCCTCCTCCTTCTGCCCGCTGCTCGTCCTCGGCATCTGGTGGCGGCGGCTGACCCCGCCCGGCGCGGCGGCGGGGATGCTGGTGGGCGGCGGCTCCGCCCTGCTCGCCGTCGCCGCGACCATGGGCGGCTTCCCGGGCGGCGGCGGCGCGCTGCACGCGCTGCTCGCCTGGCCCGCCCTGTGGTCGGTGCCGCTGGGCTTCCTCACCATGGTCCTGGTCTCCCTGGCCACCCCGGGCCGGGTACCGGCCGGGACCGCGGCGATACTGGCCCGCTTCCACCTGCCGGAGGAGCTCGGCACCGAGGAGCTGCGCACCGAGGAACGGCGCGCGGACGACCTGCGCAAGGAGGTGACGCCGTGAGCGGATTCCTGGCGGGCCTGGTCGTCGCCGTGCTGCCCCTGCTGGCCGCGGGCTTCTGGCTGGGGCGGCGCACGGCCCGGCCGCAGAACCTCGGCGGGCTCGGCACCCCGGTCGAGCACGCCACCTTCCAGACCCTGCACACCGCCTCCCTCGCCACCCCGCCGCTGCGCGCCGGCCTGACCGAGGAGACCGCCCGCAAGTCGGCCCGCAAGCTGCGCTCCCTGCTGGGCACCGACGCGCTGTGCCTGGCGGACCACAAGGAGGTCCTGGTCTGGGACGGCGTGGGCGCCCACCACCGCGCCGAGATCATGGAGCGCCTCGCCGGACCGCTGGAGACCGGCCGCGGCGAGGCCTTCCCCCTCACCTGCGACACCCCCGACTGCGCGGTGCGCTGGGCGGTCGTCGCCCCGCTCACCGTCGACGACCGGGTGCACGGCGCCCTCGTCGCCTGCGCGCCCCGCGAGTCCGCCGTCCTGGTCCGAGCGGCCGGGGAGGTGGCCCGCTGGGTGTCGGTCCAGCTGGAGCTGGCCGACCTCGACCAGTCCCGCACCCGGCTCATCGAGGCCGAGATCAAGGCGCTGCGGGCCCAGATCTCGCCGCACTTCATCTTCAACTCGCTCGCGGTGATCGCGTCCTTCGTGCGCACCGATCCCGAGCGCGCCCGCGAGCTGCTGCTGGAGTTCGCCGACTTCACCCGTTACTCGTTCCGCCGGCACGGCGACTTCACCACGCTCGCCGACGAACTGCACGCCATCGACCACTACCTGGCGCTCGTGCGGGCCCGCTTCGGCGACCGCCTCTCCGTCACCCTCCAGGTCGCCCCCGAGGTGCTGCCGGTCGCCCTGCCCTTCCTCTGCCTGCAGCCGCTCGTCGAGAACGCCGTCAAGCACGGCCTGGAAGGCAAGTCGGACAAGTGCCACATCCAGATCACCGCGCAGGACGCGGGCGCGGAGGCCCTGGTCGTCATCGAGGACGACGGCGCGGGAATGGACCCCGACCTGCTGCGTCGCATCCTCGCGCGCGAGATCAGCCCGTCGGGCGGCATCGGCCTGTCCAACGTCGACGACCGGCTCCGCCAGGTCTACGGCGACGACCACGGCCTCGTCATCGAGACCGCCGTCGGCGCCGGCATGAAGATCACCGCCCGGCTGCCCAAGTACCAGCCGGGCGTCCACTCGGCCGGACGGCTCGGCCGCGAATGAGGCCGGCCGGCGCGGCTCAGGTGCTGCGCGTGGCGACCATGGCGACCGTGATCAGGCCGAGGACGACCCAGCCGAACCACAGCCAGCCGTTGCTGCCGAGCGCCACCGTGTAGGCCGTCACCGCGACCAGGCCTCCGATGGTGAGCGCACCCATGGTCTTCGTGGAACTGTCCGTGGAACCGGGCATCGCGACACCCTCCTCATGGTCCGTTGCCCTCCATGGTGCCCCCGTTCTGCCGTCGCACGGTGCAGACGGCGAGATGTGCACCGTTTTTCGGGGCGCGCGGCGAGATCCGGGAGCCCGCCTCGTACAGGGAGGGGTCGAATCCGTAGTCACGCGACGGCACGTCCCGCGCACACGCCGCATCCGCGGCGGCGGACGCCTCGGCGAGCGGGACGCCGGCGGCCGTCCGGGTGAAACCGAGCACCTGCTCGTCGTACGGACCCGCGCAGGACACCAGCCGTACCTCCCGCACGGAACGCACGTCCAGACAGTCCCGCCGCTGCATGGTCGCGGTGTCGGCGAACACCGACCCCGGCTCGCGGTGCCGGCCCAGCGGCCCGTACACCGGCCCGTCCACGCCCAGCACCAGGCAGGCGGTGCGCCGCCCGGCGGCCTCGAAACCGTCCCCGGTCGGCACCACCGCGACGCCGCGCACGCCGGCCAGCCGCCCCCGGATCTCCTGCGTCCGCTGCTCGCACCGCGCCGGCCCCAGCTCCCGGGCCTCTTCTGGGGACGACGCGGGTACGAACGCCATCACCTGCCCGTCGGGCGCCCCGCCCCGGCAGGCCGCGTCGAGGGTGAGACGGGGCGTGCCGGAGAACCGGACCCCGCCCGGCCAGTCGGCGCGGACGCAGTCCCCGTCCTCCAGCGGCGCCACGAGCCCCACGGCGCCGCCGTACGGCGTCCCCGTCCCGTCGGCCGGGCGGTCCGCCAGGGCGTACCAGACGCCGCCGAGGGCGAGGGCCGCACCGAGGGCCCCGGCCAGGGCGGCACGCAGGGGGCGGGAGAGCGGACGCCGGCGTCTGTGGGTCGCGGGGGCCGGCGCGTCCGGCGCGGGCACGGGCGGGGCCATCGCGGTCCAGGGCGGCTGCGATGCCGGGGCGGTCCCCGGCCGGAGGTCCGCGTCGGTCTGCGGTGTGACGATCCACACCAGTTCCGCCTCCGCCTCGGCGGCGGTGACCCGCAGCGCCGGATCGCGGGCGAGGAGCCCGTCCAGCAGGGGCCGCAGCGCACCGGCCCGCACCGGTGGACGCGGTACCTCGGACTCCGGGTCGAAGGGATCACGGCCCTCGACGCCGTAGTACAGCGTGCGGCCGAGCGAGAACAGGCCGTCGTCGTCCTGCGGGCCGGCGGCGCGGTGCCCCGCCAGCAGGATCCGCCCGTACGGCACACCGGCGCGGTCGGGAGCGAGCAGGACGTCCGCCGGTGACACGCCCCGGTACGGCTCCCCGCGCGCGTGCCCGGCGGCGAGAGCGGCGAGCACGGCCAGCCCGACCCGGGCGCACTCGGCCGGAGCCAGCGGGCCGCGCCGGGCCACCAGCTGCCGCAGGTCGACCGCGCCCGCGACGTGCTCCGTGACGGCCCAGCACCGGCCTTCGTGTTCCACCGCGTCGTGCACGGTCACCGTGTACGGACGGCCCTGTGGCCCCGGCGTGACCCGGCAGCCGGCGCGGACGGCCTCGAGCACGACTTCGCGTGCCTGCTTCTGATCGTGGGCGAGCCATACCCGGCCCGGCCGGCCGTCGCCGAGCGGGCGCAGCAGCAGGTAGCGGCCGGCGATGACGCGGCCGACCTCGGACGGTGGTGGTTCCGACGACGCATGACGCGACATACCGCTCCCCCCGGGCGGTTCCCCCGACGGGCGTCATGCTACTGAACCGGGCCGCCGATCAGCTGCCGCGTGCGTTCAGTGAGGCCAGATAGGCGTTGTACGCCTCGAGTTCCTTGTCGCCGTCGCGATCGGCGGCCCGGTCGGTGCGCCGCGCCTGCCGCTGGTCCGACGCGTACCACTGGGCCACCAGGGCGAGCAGCACCAGCACGGACGGGACCTCACTGAACGCCCAGGCGATGCCGCCCGCGGCGTTCTGGTCGGAGAGCGCGTCGATGCCCAGCGACGCGGGCGGGTTCCGGAACGTGTCGACCATGGGGGTGGACGCCATCATCAGCGCGATGCCGAAGAACGCGTGGAACGGCATGCCCGCGAACAGCTCCAGCATCCGCATCAGGTAGCCCGGCCGGTGCGGCCCCGGGTCCACGCCCATGATCGGCCAGAAGAAGACCAGGCCGACGGCGAGGAAGTGCACCATCATCCCGACGTGCCCGACCTTGGAGCCCATCAGGAAGTCGAAGATCGGGGTGAAGTACAGCGCGTACAGGCTCGCGATGAACAGCGGGATGGTGAACACCGGGTGCGTGATGATCCGCATGTACCGGCTGTGCAGCAGCATCAGCAGCAGCTCGCGCGGCCCCTTGCGGCCCCGGCCCGCCGTGGGCAGCGCCCGCAGCGCCAGGGTGATCGGGGCGCCGAGCAGCAGCAGGATCGGCGAGATCATGCTGATCACCATGTGCTGCACCATGTGCACGCTGAACATGACCATGCCGTAGTCGTTCAGCTTGGTGCACATCATCAGCCCGATGCTCAGCACACCGGCGACGAAACCGACGGTCCGTCCCACCGGCCACTTGTCGCCGCGCCGCGTCAGCCGGACGACACCCCAGCCGTACAGCGCCAGGCCCACCAGGCAGGCGATCAGGAAGAAGGGGTCCGGCGACCAGCCGAGACCTCGCCCCAGCGTGAACGGCGGCAGATCCATCATCATGCCGTGCCCGCTGTGATCCATCCGCCGGCTCCTGTTTCGTGGGGGTTGAGCGCTGCTTGTCCGGACCAAGACTAGAACCGCCCCCGGCGACTTCCGTCACCGGGGGCGCTTGCGAGCCCCCGAAGGGGCGCGGGGAACTGCGCGATCGACCACCCACGACCCGCAGTCCGCGACGAACCGGCGGACCCGAGCTCTCAGCGGCACCGCAGAATCAGAGCACGCACTCCGCCTCGTCGTACCGCGCGTCCGGCACCGTCTTCAGCGTCTCCACGGCCTCGGCCAGCGACACCATCGCGATGTCCGTCCCGCGCAGGGCCGTCATCATCCCGAACTCCCCGCGGTGCACGGCCTCCACCGCGTGCCACCCGAACCGGGTCGCCAGCACCCGGTCGTACGCCGTCGGCGTCCCGCCCCGCTGGACGTGCCCGAGGATCACCGGCCGGGCCTCCTTGCCGAGCCGCTCCTCCAGCTCGACGGAGAGCTGGCGGGCGATCCCGGCGAAGCGCTCGTGGCCGTAGACGTCCTTGCCGCCCTCGTCGAAGTCCATGGTGCCCGCCTTCGGCTTGGCGCCCTCCGCGGCCACCACTATGGCGAACCGCTTGCCCGCCGAGAACCGCTCGCCGACCTTGGCGGTCAGCTCGTCGATGTCGAAGGGCCGCTCCGGGACGACGACGGCGTGGGCGCCGGCCGCCATGCCCGAGTGCAGCGCGATCCAGCCGGTGTGACGGCCCATGACCTCCACGATGAGCACCCGCTGGTGCGACTCGGCGGTGGTCTTCAGCCGGTCCAGGGCCTCGGTGGCGACGGTGACGGCCGTGTCGAAACCGAAGGTGACGTCGGTGACCGCGATGTCGTTGTCGATGGTCTTCGGCACGCCCACGATCGGCAGGCCGTTGTCGGACAGCAGCCGGGCCGCCTTCAGCGTGCCCTCGCCGCCGATCGGGATGATCGCGTCGAGTCCGAGCTCCTCGACATGGCCGCGGGCCCGCTCCACGCCGTCCCGCAGATGCTCGGGACGGACCCGGGAGGAGCCGAGGATGGTGCCGCCGCGGGCCAGGATGCCGCCGACGGCATCGAGGTCGAGCTTGAGGTAGTCGCACTCCAGGAGGCCCTTCCAGCCGTCCCGGAAGCCGATGACCTCGTCGCCGTGGTCGACGACGGCGCGGTGCACGACGGACCGGATGACGGCGTTCAGGCCGGGGCAGTCACCGCCGGACGTGAGGACACCAATGCGCATAGCCCGAGTTACCTTCTCAACGTGGCACGGGTCCGGACCGCGCTGTCCGGTTCGATTCCCCGCCACCCTAGCGGTACAGGGGGGCGGGGCCGAACCGTGCGTCCGCCTACTGGACGTACCCGCTCACCTGTGCGGATGCATCATCAGACGGGCCGTTTCGAGGGCGTCAGGCAGGCTGCTGCGCCGCCGCGATGCGCTCGTTGCGCAGCGCCTCGTACCACCGGTCGTCGGTCGGCGGCAGCGCGTTCACGTCGAGGGCCAGCTTCAGCAGCAGGTCCGCGATCAGCGGGTTGCGGGCCAGCACCGGGCCGTGCATGTACGTGCCGAAGACCGTGTCGTTGTACGCGCCCTCCGTGCCGTCGCCCGTGCCGTTGCCGTTGCCGAAGCGCACCTGGGCGAGCGGGCGGGCGGTGGGGCCGAGGTGGGTGACGCCCTGGTGGTTCTCGAAGCCGGTCAGCGGGGGCAGGCCGAGGCGCGGGTCGATGTCGCCGAGGACGTCGCCGACGCACCGGGCGCCCTCGCCGCGGGTCGAGACCACGTCGAGCAGGCCGAGGCCCGGCTCGCGCTGGCCGAGGTCGTTGATGAACTCGTGGCCGAGGATCTGGTAGCCGGCGCAGACGGAGAAGACGATCGCGCCGTTCTCCACCGCCCGGTGCAGGCCCCCGTCCCGGCGCAGCCGCTCGGCCGCGAGCCGCTGCGGACGGTCCTCGCCGCCGCCGATCAGGTAGATGTCGCCGGAGGTCGGGATCGGCTGGTCGCTGCGCACGTCGAGCCGGGCCACGTCGAGGCCGCGCTGGCGGGCCCGGCGCTCCACGACGAGGGCGTTGCCCTGGTCGCCGTACGTGCTGAGCAGGTCCGGGTAGATCCAGACGATCCGCAGTTGGTTGTCGCTCACGAAAATCCCCTGAAGTCTCGCGGTCAGTTGCCGACGCGGCGGCGCAGGTCCTGGAAGGCGGTGTAGTTCGCGATGACCTCGATCCGGCCGGGCGGGCACAGCTGCACCGCCTGGTCGAGGTTCTCGCACACCTGGAACTGCTGGTTCGCGACCTCCAGGCGCACCGCGAGGTCCAGCTTGCGGTCGCCGATCACGCAGATCGGGTGGCCGGTCAGCCGGGTGTAGTCCACGTCCCACAGCCAGGACGTGTCGGTGCCGTCGGCGCCGCGCGCGTTCACCGAGAGGATCACCGGCGTCGGCGGCGGGTCGATCAGGGAGAAGGTCTCCAGCCAGCCCGCGGGGTTCTTGGCGAGCAGCAGACGCAGGTCGCGGCCCTGGAACTGGACGACGTCGTAGCGTCCGGCGACGGCCTGCACCTGGTACATCCGCTCCAGGGCGACCTGCGGCGGCACCCCGAAGACCGCGCAGACGGCGGCCGAGGAGGCGGCGTTGGCCTTGTTGGCGCGGCCGGGCAGCTGGAGGTGGATCGGCCAGGCGGAGCCGTGCGGGTCGAGCACGTGGTCGCCGGAGAGCGCCCAGCTCGGCGTGGGACGGCGGAAGCCGCACTCGCCGCAGAACCAGTCGTCGCCCGGACGCTGCATCACACCGCCGCAGGACGGGCAGGACCAGGCGTCGTCCTTCCACATCTGCCCGGCGGCGACCCAGATCACGTTGGGGGAGGAGGAGGCGGCCCACACCACCAGCGGGTCGTCGGCGTTGGCGACGATCACGGCCTTCGAACCGGCCAGGCCCTCGCGCCAGTTCTCGGCGAGCATCCGGGTCTCGGCGGCGCGGTCGAGCTGGTCGCGGGAGAGGTTGAGCAGCGCGATGCACTTCGGGTCGGTGGCCTGGGCGACGCCGACGAGGTACTTCTCGTCGACCTCGATGACCCCGTACCGGGCCTCCGCGCCGCCCGCGAGCGCCGAGGTGATGCCGGCCGGCATGTTGGCGCCGAGCGCGTTGGACACGACCGGACCGGCCGCCTTGAGCGCCTCGGCGATGAGCCGGGTGGTGGTGGTCTTGCCGTTGGTCGCCGAGACGAGCGTCACGTCCAGGTGCTGGGCGAGCCGGTGGAGGAGGTCGGGGTCGAGTTTCAGCGCGACCCGGCCGCCGATCACCGAACCGCTGCCGCGCCCGGCGGCACGGGACGCCGCCGCGACCGCCTTGCCCGCGGTCACGGCGATCTTGGCCCGCGGCGTGAGCGGGTCCGAGTTGCCTGCCATCAGTTCTCGATCCTCCTTGCCGTACGCGCCGCGCCTGAAGCCTGGGAAGCCTGACGGCCACGTGGTGTGGACCTCAGCCTATCGAGATCCATTCGCACTCCCGAATCGCGGCACCGGCCACACGGCCCCGACGGTGGGCGCGTGCCGTCGGGGAACACAGGGACCTTACTCTGACCGTCATGCGACACGGCTCCATCCCGGGCGTCCACGGGCGCGTACGGCCCCTCAGTCTCCTCGGCGACCCCGTCCTGCACACCCCCTGCGACGAGGTGACGGACTTCGGTCCGGAACTCGCGGCACTGGTGGAGGACTTGTTCGCGACGATGTACGCCGCCCACGGCGTCGGCCTGGCCGCGAACCAGATCGGCGAGCCGGTACGCGTCTTCGTGTACGACTGCCCGGACGACGAGGACGTGCGCCATCTCGGCCACGTGGTGAACCCGCGGCTCGTCGAGACGGACGGGGTGGTGGTGCGCGGGCCGGAGGGCTGTCTGTCACTGCCCGGCCTGGAGGCGGGCACCGAGCGCCACGACCACGCGGTCGTCGAGGGCTTCACGGTGACCGGGGAGCCCGTCACCGTGCACGGGACGGGATTCTTCGCCCGGTGTCTCCAGCACGAGTGCGACCACCTGGAAGGCCGGGTCTACGCCGACCGGTTGTCGGGCCGACGCCACCGGAAGCTGATGAGACAGGTGGCGCGGGCGTCCTGGAGCCGCTGAGGGCGCGGGCCGGGAGGCCGGGCCCGGCGACCCGGATGTCAGAACCCCGGGCCGCCCACCTTGTCCTCGGCCGCGGACAGCCGGCCCCACAGCAGATCCGCCAGACTCGCCACCAACTCCGCGCGGGAGCAGGGTCGTTCGCCCAGCCACCAGTCGCCGGCGGCGTGCATCATGCCGACGATGCCGTGCCCCCAGACCCGGGCCAGCCGCTCGCTGCCGGGGCCCATGTCGAGGCGCTCCTCGATGACCTTGCCCAGCTCCTCGCCCATGCGGCGCAGCAGCGGCGCCGAGTGCTTGCCCACGTCGAAGCCCTGCTCGGTCTGGTCTCCCGCGGCGGTGCTGCCCTCCGCCGGATGCATCAGGAAGCGGTACACCTGCGGGCGCGCCTCGATGGCCGCGAGATAGGTGTCCAGCGTGGCCTCGACGCGCTTGCGCCGGTCCGCGGGGGCGTCCAGGGCGGCCCGCAGCGAGGCGAGGAGGGCGTCCGTGTGCCGCTGGGCCAGGGCGGCGTACAGGCCGCCCTTGTCCCCGAAGTGCCGGTAGAGGATCGGCTTGGTGATGCCCGCCTCGGCGGCGATGGCGTTCATCGAGGCCTGGGGACCGTCGCGCAGCACCACCCGGTCGGCGGCCTCCAGCAGCTCGCGCCGTCGGCGGTCGGCGGACCGCTGCTGATCGGTCCGCTGCGTGGTGTCCATGTGCTCTCCCCACCCGTGCTGATTCGGTGACGCCTGCGCAAACTAACACCCGGCGGGCACCGCGCATCGAACGGGAGGGCGAGGGGTCCCGGGGAGTTGACTTTTCCTACCCGCCGGTAACAGACTCCCGTTACCGCAAGTAACATGCACGTGCGTCACTGGAGGGGACATGGCCGAGTTCACCATGGAGCTCAACGACGAACAGAAGGAGGTCCGGGACTGGCTGCACGGCTTCGCCGCCGACGTCATCCGCCCCGCGGCCGCCGAATGGGACGAGCGTGAGGAGACTCCCTGGCCGGTCATCCAGGAGGCCGCCAAGGTCGGCATCTACTCCCTCGACTTCTACGCCCAGCAGTATTTCGACCCCACCGGCCTCGGCATTCCCATGGCGATGGAGGAGCTCTTCTGGGGTGACGCAGGCATCGCCCTGTCCATCGTCGGCACCGGCCTCGCCGCCGTCGGCGTCCTCGCCAACGGCACCGAGGAGCAGATCGGCACCTGGATCCCCCAGATGTACGGCGACGCCAACGACGTGAAGGTCGCCGCCTTCTGCTCCTCCGAGCCCGACGCGGGCTCCGACGTCGCCTCCATGCGCACCCGCGCCGTGTACGACGAGGCCAAGGACGAGTGGGTGCTGGACGGCACCAAGACCTGGGCGACCAACGGCGGCATCGCCAACGTCCACGTGGTCGTCGCGGTCGTCGACCCGGAGCTGGGCTCCAAGGGCCACGCCTCGTTCATCGTCCCGCCGAACACGCCGGGGCTGTCCCAGGGGCAGAAGTTCAAGAAGCACGGCATCCGCGCCTCGCACACCGCCGAGGTCGTCCTCGACCACGTGCGCGTCCCCGGCTCCTGCCTGCTCGGCGGCAAGGAGAAGCTGGACGCGCGTCTGGCCAGGGCCCGCGAGAAGGCGAAGGCGGGCGGCGAGCGCGTCAAGAACGCCGCCATGGCCACCTTCGAGGCGTCCCGCCCGGCCGTCGGCGCCATGGCCGTCGGCACCGCCCGCGCCGCGTACGAGGTCGCCCTCGACTACGCGAAGACCCGCGAGCAGTTCGGGCGGCCGATCATCGACAACCAGGGCGTCGCCTTCCAGCTCGCCGACATGCGCACGTCGATCGACGCGGCGCGGCTGCTGGTGTGGCGGGCCTCCTGGATGGCGGTCAACGGCAAGCCGTTCACGGCCGCCGAGGGCTCGATGTCCAAGCTGTTCGCGAGTGAGACGGCGAAGAAGGTGACCGCCCAGGCGGTCCAGATCCTGGGCGGCAACGGCTACACCCGGGAGTACCCGGTGGAGCGGATGCACCGGGACAGCGCGATCTACACGATCTTCGAGGGCACCAGCGAGATCCAGCGGCTGGTGATCGCGCGGACCCTGGCGGGGATGCCGATCCGCTAGCGGTGCGGGCGTCAGGAGGACTGGCCGCTGCTGTGGGCGATGCACGCCACGTCGATGCGGTCGGCCAGCTTGGCGAGTTCGATGGTGAGGGCGGCCACGGTGTCCTCGTCCAGACCCTCCTCGCCGGCCTCCACCAGCCTCAGCCATCGCCCGCCCACCGTGCGCAGCAGCTTGCTCACGTCGGCCGCGGACACCTGCAGGGTGCCGCGGTCGTCGACGATCAGAGGCAGGGTCACTTCGCGGGTCACAAAAAGGGATCGTAGCCCCGCAACCCTCACGCCCCGTGCCATACGGTGGTGATGTTGCAGAACTCGCGGATTCCGTGCCCGGACAGCTCACGCCCGTAGCCCGACCGCTTGACCCCGCCGAACGGGAAGGCCGGGTGGGAGGCCGTCATCCCGTTGACGTACACCCCGCCCGCCTCCAGGTCCCGGACGAAGCGGTCCACGTCGGCGTCGTCGCGGGTCCACACGTTGGAACTGAGCCCGAAGTCCGTGTCGTTGGCGATCAGCACGGCCTCGTCCAGGTCGGCCGCCCGGTACACCGTGGCGACCGGTCCGAAGGCCTCCTCGCGGTGGATGCGCATCTCGCGGGTGATGCCGGCCAGCACGGTCGGCGGGTAGTACCAGCCGGGACCGTCGGGGCGTTCGCCGCCACACAGCACGGTCGCGCCGCCGCGCACCGCGTCCTCGACCAGCTCCACCAGATCGGTCACGCCCTGTTCGCTGGAGAGCGGCCCGACCTCGGTCTCCTCGTCCATCGGGTCGCCGACCGTCAGCGCCTTCATGCCCTCGGTGAAGCGCTCGACGAACGCGTCGTACACGTCCGTGTGCACGATGAACCGCTTGGCGGCGATACAGGACTGCCCGGCGTTCTGCGTGCGCGCGGTCACCGCGACCTCGGCGGCCCGGTCGACGTCGGCGGACGGCATCACGACGAACGGATCGCTGCCGCCCAGCTCCAGCACCGTCTTCTTGATCATCTCCCCGGCGGTGGAGGCGACCGCGCGGCCGGCGGGCTCGCTGCCGGTGAGGGTGGCGGCCCGCACGCGCTCGTCGCGCAGGATGTCGTCCACCGCGGCGGAGCCGATCAGCAGCGTCTGGAAGCAGCCCTCGGGGAAGCCCGCGCGGTGGAACAGGTCCTCCAGGTACAGGGCGGTCTGCGGGACGTTCGAGGAGTGCTTGAGCAGGCCGACGTTGCCCGCCATCAGCGCGGGCGCCGCGAAGCGGATCACCTGCCACAGCGGGAAGTTCCACGGCATCACCGCGAGCACCGGGCCGAGCGGCCGGTAGCGCACCAGGGCGCGGGAGGCGCCGGAGTCCTTCACGTCCGCCTCGGCGGGCTCCTCGTCGGCGAGCAGCTCCGCGGCGTGATCGGCGTACCAGCGCATCGCCTTGGCGCACTTGGCCGCCTCGGCGCGGGCCTGCTTGACCGGCTTGCCCATCTCGGTGGTGATGACCTTGCCGATCTCGTCCTGGTCCGCCTCCAGAAGACCGGCCGCCCGGTGCATGAGCCGGGCCCGCTCCTCGAACGCCGTCGTCCGGTACGTGCGGAACGTGGCCTCCGCGAGCTGGAGCCGGCGCTCGATCTCCTCCTCGCCCATGGCCTCGTACGTCCTGAGCGTCTCGCCGTTCGCCGGGTTCACCGTCGCGATGGGCATGGCCGACCTCCCTGGGTGCAGACTCGTGCTTCGACCTTGGCGCGCGGCGGGGGGTGCCGCAACGCGGAGGGTCTCGTCAGTGCGAGTGCTCAGCCAGCCGGTCGAGAAACGCGGCCTGCGCCTTCACGATCACCTCGCGCGCCCGGTCCACGGTGAACCACGCCACCCGGTCCAGCTCGGGGAACTCCTCGATCCGGCCCGACCTCGGCGGCCACTCCATCCGGAAGGTGCCGGGGGCGATCGTCGCCGGGTCGAGGTCGGCCTCGACGGCCCAGGCCGTGACGACCTTCCCGCCGGACTGGCGGACCTCGCCGAGCGGTACGGCCTCGCCGTCGGGCGGCGGCAGGCCGAGCTCCTCCTCGAACTCGCGCCGGGCCGCCTCCCAGGCGGGCTCCGCCGGGTCGTACTCGCCCTTGGGGATCGTCCACGCCCCGGCGTCGCGGCGGGCGTAGAACGGGCCGCCCATGTGGCCCAGCAGCACCTCGGTGCCCCCGTCGCCGGGGCGGTGCAGCAGCAGGCCCGCGCTGCGCCTCACGGGGTCACCCCGGGGTGGGCGGCGAGGAGCGTCTCGACGGTGTCCGCGTCCTCGGGACGCTTGTCGTCGCGGTAGCGCACGACACGGGCGAAGCGGAGGGTGACGCCGGCCGGGTAGCGGGTGGAGCGCTGGAGGCCGTCGTAGGCGATCTCGACGACGAGTTCCGGGCGTACGGTCACGCCCCAGCCGTGCTCCTCGACGGCCAGTTCCCGCAGGCGCCCGGTCTGCCAGGCCAGCAGCGCGTCCGTCATGCCCTTGAAGGTCTTGCCGAGCATGGCGAACGAGCCGTCCGCGGTGCGCGCGCCCAGGTGGAGGTTGGACAGCTTGCCGGTGCGGCGGCCGTGTCCCCACTCGGCGGCCAGGACGACCAGGTCGAGGGTGTGCACGGGCTTGACCTTCAGCCAGGAAGCGCCGCGCCGGCCGGCGCTGTAGGCGGCGTCGAGTCCCTTGACCACGACACCCTCGTGGCCGCGCTCGAGCGTCCCGGCGAGGAACTCCTCGGCCGCGGGCGTGTCGTCCGGGCCCGCCACCAGGGTGCGGCGCACCCGCATCGGCTCCGGGACCAGCCGGGCCAGTGCCGCGTGCCGTTCGGTCAGCGGCAGGTCGAGCAGGTCGCGGCCGTCGACGGACAGCACGTCGAAGAACACGGCGGAGACGGGTACGGCCCGCGCGGCCGTGGTCACGTCGGTACGGGAGCCGATGCGTCCGGCGGTCTCCTGGAACGAGCGGGGGCGCCCGTCCGCGTCGAGGGAGATCGCCTCGCCGTCCAGGATGAACCGCTCCCCGGGCAGCGCGAGGGCGGCAGCGGTGACCTCCGGGAGCCGGCCGGTGATGTCGTCCAGGGTGCGGGTGTAGACCCGTACGGTGCCGCCGTCGCGGTGCACCTGCACGCGGATGCCGTCCAGCTTCTCCTCGACGGCACAGCCGCCCAGCTTGGCGACCGCCTCGGCGACCGAGGACGCGCTGTGCGCCAGCATCGGCAGCACCGGGCGGCCGACGGTGAGCCGGAACCGGGCCAGGGCGTCGGGACCGTCGGCGAGCAGGGCCTCGGCCACGGCCTGCAGCGAGCCCGCCAGCATCACCGCCCGCCGTACGTCCGCCGCCGGCGCGCCGGTCGCCAGGGCCAGCCCCTCCACGGCGACGGCGTCCAGGGCGCCCTGCCGCACCTCGCCGGTGAGCAGTCCCAGCAGGAAGCGCTGCTCGTCCTCGGTGGCCGCGCCCATCAGCTCGCCGACCAGCCGCGAACGCTCGGCCTGCGAGCCGGCCCCGGAGACCGCGGCGAGTTCGGTGAGCCGGGTGTCCACCTCGCGCACGGTGAGGCTCGGCTCGGCGGCCGGCGCGACACGCTCGCCGAGCACCTTCCAGCCGACGCCGATCCGGCCCTGGGGGAGGCGTCCCGCGAGATACGGGATGACGATCGGTACGTCCTCCGCCTCCGCCTCCCGGAACAGCTCCGCGAGCAGGGCGGTCTTCCGGGACCGCGCCGACGTGGCCGCGACCTCCCGTGACACCTGGGCCAGCCGGGCAAGCAGCATGCAGCCATGGTGCACCGGGAGGGCCGGGCCTACACCCGCACGGGCGCCGGCCTTCCCGGCCGCCACCCCGCCCGACCGCTCCGGACGGCAGGGCTGCCGCCGGAGCGCGGAGGCCGTGGCCGGGATCCGCTCCGCCCCGGGCCCCGGATTCCGGGACCGGCAGCCCGGGCTTGGCGTGCGGTGCGCCGGCTGTTCAAGGCGCCGGGCGACGGGGTTCCACGGAGCCGGCCTCGGGGCACCGCAGCCCCGTCCGCCCGGCCCGGCCCGACCGCGCGCCGGGCGCCCCTACCTGCCCGTCGGCGAGGGCGACGAGGTCCCTACCCGCCGACGCGGGCGTCGAGGTCCGACATGATCAGGTCGCCGACGATCGCGGCGGCGGCGCGGTAGCCGCCGCTCGCCGCGTGGACGACCTGCTCGGCGAAGCCCAGCGCGTTGCCCGCGGTCCACACGCCCGGCACCGTGGTCCGGCCCGTCGGGTCGACCACGGGGTAGGCGCCGAACGGGGTCTCCTGGAGCTCCGCGCCCAGCCGCTCCATCAGCCCGGTCTGCGGCACGGCGCGCGGGGCGACGAAGAGCACCGAGCGGTCGTGGACGGAGCCTTCCCCGGAGGGGGCGCCGCCGGCCAGCCGGACGCCGGTGAGCCGGTCGTCCTCGACGCGCAGTCCCGCGACCTCGCCGGGCACCACCTTCACCCCGGCCGCGGAGAGCCTGCGCAGGTCGTCGTCGGACAGCTCCTCCTCGGCGACCGTGTGCAGGAACAGCGTCACGTCGTCCGACCACCCGGACACCATCAGCGCCTGATGCACGCTGAGCGGGCTGGTGGCGAGGACGCCGAAGCGTTCGTCGCGGACCTCCCAGCCGTGGCAGAACGGGCAGTGCAGCACGTCCCGCCCGAAGCGCTCGGCGACCCCGGGGACGTCCGGCAGCTCGTCCCTCAGCCCGGTGGTGACGATCAGCCGGCGGGCGCGCACCGTCCGCCCGCCCGCCAGCTCCACGGCGAAGTCCTCGCCCCGGGTCACGTCCACCGCGCGGTCCCGGACGAGCTCGACGCCGTAGCGCGCGATCTCCTCCCGGCCGAGCGCCAGGAACTCGGCGGGCGACATGCCGTCCCGGGTCAGATACCCCTGCATGTGGTCCGAGGGCGCGTTGCGCGGCTCACCGGCGTCGACGACCAGGGTGCGCCGCCGCGCCCGGCCGAGGACGAGCGCGGCGGACAGCCCGGCCGCGCCGCCGCCGACGACGATCACGTCGTACTTCCCGGACAGGTCCTGCTTCTCGGTCATGGTGACCACCTCCTGGTGAGAAGGTCGCCCGGAGACCACCGGATCGACAAACGTATTTGCCGTTCCTGCAAGAATGGGCTCATGACTGCAGACGACGTACTCGCGGGAGTCGGACCGCGGCTGAGGCAGATCCGCAAGGAGCGCGAGGTCACCCTCGCCGCCCTGTCCGAGTCGACCGGCATCTCGGTCAGCACCCTGTCGCGGCTGGAGTCGGGCCTGCGCAAGCCGAGCCTCGAACTGCTGCTGCCGATCGCCCAGGCCCATCAGGTGGCGCTGGACGAGCTGGTCGGCGCCCCGCCCGTCGGCGACCCCCGGGTGCGCGCCCGGCCCATCGTGCGCCACGGCCGCACCCACTGGCCCCTCACCCGCCAGCCGGGCGGCCTCCAGGCGTTCAAGGTGCTGGAGCCGCAGCGGAAGGAGGAGCCGGACCCGCGCACCCACGAGGGGTACGAGTGGCTCTACGTCCTCTCCGGCCGGCTCCGCCTGGTGCTCGGCGAGCACGACGTGGTGCTCGGCGCGGGGGAGGCGGCCGAGTTCGACACCCGGGTGCCGCACTGGTTCGGCTCGACGGGGGAGGGGCCGGTCGAGTTCCTCAGCCTGTTCGGCCCGCAGGGGGAGCGGATGCACGTACGCGCCCGGCCCGCCCGGCCGTGACGGACGACCTGCCGCCACCTGTTCCCTGATCGGCAAGCGACCGCTTAGTATGCGGGGGGAACCCGGACCGACTGTCGCGTGGAGGCCCCGCATGCAGGCATGGCAGGTGCACGAGAACGGCGAGCCGAGCGAGGTGATGCGCCTCGGCGAGGTGCCGCCCCCGACGCCCGGCGACGGCCAGGTCCTGCTGAAGGTCCGGGCCGCGAACATCAACTTCCCGGACGCGCTGCTGTGCCGGGGCCAGTACCAGGTCAGGCCGCCCCTGCCGTTCACCCCCGGCGTGGAGGTCTGCGGCGAGACCGAGGACGGGCGCCGCGTGATCGCCAACCCGGCGCTGCCCCACGGGGGCTTCGCCGAGTACGCCGTCGCCGACGCCCGCGCCCTGCTGCCCGCGCCGGACGCCCTCGACGACGCCGAGGCCGCCGCCCTGCACATCGGCTACCAGACGGGCTGGTTCGGCCTGCACCGCCGGGCCCGGCTGGAGGCCGGCGAGACCCTGCTCGTCCACGCCGCCGCCGGAGGGGTCGGCAGCGCGGCCGTCCAGCTCGGCAAGGCCGCCGGCGCCAGGGTCATCGGTGTCGTCGGCGGCGCCGAGAAGGCCGCCGTCGCCCGCGAGCTGGGCTGCGACGTGGTGATCGACCGGCGGAGCGAGGACGTCGTCGCCGCCGTGAAGGAGGCCACCGGCGGCCGGGGCGCCGACGTGATCTACGACCCGGTCGGCGGCGAGGCCTACACCCAGTCCGCCAAGACCGTCGCCTTCGAGGGCCGGATCGTCGTCGTCGGCTTCGCGAGCGGCACCATCCCCAGCCCCGCGCTGAACCACGCCCTGGTGAAGAACTACGCCGTCCTCGGCCTGCACTGGGGCCTGTACAACACCAAGAACCCCGAGCTGGTCCGGCACTGCCACGAGCAGCTCACCGAACTGGCCGCGCGGGGCACCGTCAAGCCGCTGGTGAGCGAGCGGGTGCCGCTCGACGGCGCGGCGGACGCCGTGCAGCGGGTGGCCGATGGGAAGACGACCGGCCGGGTGGCCGTCGTCCTGGAGAAGGGAGCCACCGCATGACCGACGCCGACGAACTGCGCCGACGCACACAGGAGTTGCTGGCCGCCCATCCGCCGGCCGGCACCGACCGCCTCGACTTCCTCCGGGCCCGCTTCGACGCCGGGCTCGCCTGGGTGCACTACCCCGAGGGCCTCGGCGGGCTCGGCGCCCCCCGTTCCCTCCAGGCCGTGGTCGACGCCGAGCTGGCGGCCGCGGGCGCCCCCGACAACGACCCGCGGCGCATCGGCATCGGCCTCGGCATGGCCGCGCCGACGATCCTCCACTACGGCACCGAGGAGCAGAAGCGCCGACTGCTGCGCCCGCTGTGGACGGGCGAGGAGGTCTGGTGCCAGCTCTTCAGCGAGCCCGGCGCCGGATCCGACCTCGCCGCCCTCGGCACCCGTGCCGTCCGCGAGGGCGACGGGTGGGTCGTCAACGGGCAGAAGGTGTGGACCTCCAGCGCGCACCTCGCCCGCTGGGCCATCCTCATCGCCCGCACCGACCCGGACGTGCCCAAGCACCGGGGCATCACCTACTTCCTCTGCGACATGACCGACCCCGGCGTGGAGGTCCGGCCGCTGCGCCAGATCACCGGCGAGGCCGAGTTCAACGAGGTCTTCCTCACCGACGTCCGCATCCCCGACGCCATGCGCCTCGGCGAGATCGGCGACGGCTGGCGGGTCGCGCAGACCACGCTGAACAACGAACGCGTCGCCATCGGCGGTACCCCGATCCCCCGCGAGGGCGGGATGATCGGCAAGATCGCCGAGACCTGGCGGGAACGCCCCGGCCTGCGCACCCACGACCTGCACCAGCGGCTGCTCGGCCTGTGGGTCGAGGCCGAGGTCGCCCGGCTCACCGGCGTACGGCTGCGCCAGCAGCTTTCGGCCGGCCAGCCCGGCCCCGAGGGCGCCGGCATGAAGCTGAACTTCGCCCGCCTCAACCAGGAGATCAGCGGCCTCGAGGTCGAACTCCTCGGTGAGGAGGGCCTGCTGTACGACGACTGGACCATGCGCCGCCCCGAGCTGGTGGACTTCACCGGCCGCGACGCCGGGTACCGCTACCTGCGCTCCAAGGGCAACAGCATCGAGGGCGGGACCAGCGAGGTCCTGCTGAACATCGTCGCCGAGCGCGTCCTCGGCCTGCCCGCCGAACCGCGCACCGACAAGGACGTCGCCTGGAAGGACCTGGCCCGATGAGCGCACAGCCCGATCTGCTGTACTCGGAGGAGGAAGAGGCGCTGCGCGCCGCCGTCCGGGACCTGCTCACCGACCACTGCGACCCGGCGGGCGTCATCGCGCGCACCGAGTCCGACGCGCCCCACGACCGTGCACTGTGGAAGGCGCTGGCCGAGGGCATGGGTCTCGCCGGGCTCCTGGTGCCCGAGGCACAGGGCGGCCAGGGCGCCACCCACCGGGAGGCCGCCGTCGTCCTGGAGGAGCTGGGCCGGTCCGTCGCGCCCGTGCCCTACCTGACGAGTGCCGTCGTCGCCACCGAGGCCCTGCTGGCCTGCGGCGCCGAGGACCTGCTCGGCGAACTGGCCTCCGGGCGCCGGATCGGCGCCCTCGCCGTCGGCCTGCACACCGCGCCGGGCGCCGCCTTCGCGACCGTACGGGTCGAGGACGGCACGCTGCGCGGGGAGCTGACCGGCATCGCGGACGCCGCCGTGGCCGACGTCCTGCTCGTCCCGGCGGACGACGGCGCCCTGTACGCGGTGGACGCCGACGCGGCGAGCGTCACCCCGCGCGCGTCCCTGGACCTGACCCGGCCGGTGGCGACGGTCACCCTCGACGGGGCGCCGGGACGCCGGCTCGGCGACGCGGAGCCCGCCGTACGGCGCGCCCTGCGGGCCGGGGCCGGACTGCTGGCGTCCGAGCAACTGGGCCTCGCCGACTGGCTGCTGACCGAGACCGTCCGCTACCTCAAGGAACGCAAGCAGTTCAACCGCCAGGTCGGCGGCTTCCAGGCGCTCAAGCACCGGCTCGCCCGGCTGTGGCTGGAGGTCGCGGGCCTGCGCGCCGCCGCCCGCAACGCGGCCGACGCGCTGGCGACCGGCGAGGACGCCGACGTGGCCGTCGCCGTGGCCCAGGCGTACGCGTCCCAGGTCGCGGTCCACGTCGCCGAGGAGGCGCTGCAACTGCACGGCGGCCTCGGGATGACCTGGGAGCACCCGGTCCACCTCTATCTGAAGCGGGCCAAGGCCGACTCGATCGCCCACGGCACGGCGGGCGCCCACCGGGAGGCGCTGGCCGAACTGGCCGACCTGCGCGCCCCCTGACGGCCCGTCCGGCAGGACCGATGCCCGTCCCCTGGGGGGCGGGCATTTCCTGTGCGCGCCTCACCCGCGAAGTGAACGACCGGCGGCCGTCCGGCCAACTCACCGCACGCCCCTGCTCCTTGAGCGCCCCGGGACCCCATACTCACAGGCGTCCCGTACGGCACCTCCAGGGAGGCAGAGCATGGCCCGCACCACCCGACGCAGAGCCCTCACCACCCTCGGCGCCGCCCTCGCGGGCGCGGTCGCCCTGCCCGCCGGCACCGCGCTGGCGGGCGAAGGCAAGCACGGTCCCCGCCCGTTGTGGCGTGCGCACGCCCACAACGACTACGAGCACCCCCGCCCCCTCCTCGACGCCCTCGACCACCGCTTCGGCAGCGTCGAGGCCGACATCTACCTCGTGGGTGACCAGCTCCTCGTCGCGCACGACCCCGAGGACCTCGACCCGGAGCGCACCCTGGAATCCCTCTACCTCGACCCGCTCGCCGCCCGCGTCCGCGCCCACCACGGCCGGGTCTACCGGGGCGAGCGACGCTCCCTGCAACTCCTCGTCGACATCAAGACCGAGGGAGCGGCGACGTACCTGGAACTCGACCGTCATCTGCGCCGCTACAAGCACCTCTTCACCACCTGGGCCCACGGCCGGGTCCGCCCCGGCGCGGTCACCGTGGTGGTCTCCGGCGACCGCGCCGCCCGCGCTCCCATGGCCGCCCAGAGCACGCGCCGCGCCTTCTACGACGGCCGCCTCACCGACCTCGGTACCTCCGCCCCGGCCTCCTTCGTGCCGCTGATCAGCGACAACTGGACGCTCAACTTCACCTGGCGGGGCGTCGGCGTCTTCCCCGAGGCCGAGCGGAGCAAGCTGCGGGACATCGTGGGCGCCGCACACGGACGCGGGCAGCGGGTGCGCTTCTGGGCCACCCCCGACCTGCCGGGCGCCGCCCGGGACGCGGTGTGGGGCGAGCTGCTCGCCGCGGGCGTCGACCACCTCAACACCGATGACCTCCCGGGGCTCGAGGCGTTCCTCGACGCCCGCCGCGGCGCGTAGGCACCGCCGGAACATCACACGTTCGGCGGACAGGTCAACCGCTCGGAGAAACCCTCCGCTACGCCACACTTGCGGCCGAACGCCGCGAAGTGGACGTGGCGGAGGAGGTTGACGATGGCCATTTCCATCTCTGTGGTGTTGCTGCTGACGATCCTGGCGGTGCTCTTCCTGCGCAACGGAGGACTGAAGATCTCGCACGCGCTGGTCTGCCTGCTGCTCGGCTTCTACCTGGCCGGCACGAGCATCGCGCCGACCATCAACAGCGGTCTCATGGCCACGGCGGACATCGTCGGCAGCCTCAGACCGTGACGGAGGGCCGCGGCGGCGCCCGGGGGGACGAGGGCTACGCGTCCAGGACGCGGGAACGGATGAGGAAACGCACCCCCTCGGGCGCCTCCAGCGAGAAGCCGCTGCCCCGTCCCTCGACGACGTCGACGATCAGCCGGGTGTGACTCCACACCGCGAACTGGCTGCGGGACATCCAGAACGCCACCGGCTCCTCGACGCCCTCCACCACCAGCTCCGCGAGCAGGACGTCCGCGGCGCCGGTGCGGAACTCGCCGGCCGGGTAGCACATGGGCGCGCTGCCGTCGCAGCACCCGCCGGACTGGTGGAACATCAGGGGCCCGTGGGCCGCGCGCAGGTGCCGCAGCAGGGCGGCCGCCGAGGCGGTGAGCTCGACGCGTGGGATCTCCTCGTATGTGTCGCGCATGCCGTGCATGTCAGCACGGGCAAGGTTGCGAGTGCGTTGCGGAGACCCGGTGCCCGCGTCCCGGTGCCCGCGCGTAAACCTCTTTTGACATACCTATGTCGTCATACTTACCCTGGTCGGGTGACCGACTCCAGCTCCCCCCGCCGGGACATCGACCGTGTGGCCAGTGGCCTCGCGGCGTGCCTTCCCGCGCTGCACCGGGCGCTGGACCGGCAGGTCAGCGCGGAGTACCCGCACCCCAAGCCCCCCGAGGGGCAGCTCGCCCTGCTGCGCTTCGTCGCGCAGCACGAGGGCGCCACGGTGCGTGAGGCCGCCGAGGCGCTGCTGATGAAGCCGAACAACGTGAGCGCCCTCGTCTCCCAGCTCACCGAGCGGGGCGACCTCGAGCGCAGGCAGGACAGCGCCGACAAGCGGGTCGCCCACCTCTACCTGACGGCCACGGCCCGTGAGCGGGTGGCCGAGGTGCGGAGCCTGGAGACCGCGTTCATCCGCCACGCCCTGACCTCCCTCACCGAGGGCGAACGGGGTGCGCTCGGCTCCGCCGTGAGCGCCCTCGAGGCGCTGACCCGACACCTGCACCCCGCCGCCCGCTGACCGGGCGGGGCCCAGGCGTTCCCGCCGGCCGCCGGCAACCGTCGTGCCCGCGGCCGGCCCGCCGTCGTCCCGCGGACCGCCCCGCCCTTCTCCGCATCACCCCGAACCTGGAAGAGAAGGCCCACCCATGCCGTCCACGTCCGTGGATCACCCCCTCATGCCCGCGGCCGGGACCGCCCCGCCGGCGACCGGCCGCCGGCTGCGGTCCAACCCCTGGCTGACCCTCCTGGCGGTCGCGTTCGGACTGTTCATGGTCCAGCTCGACGGCTCCGTCGTCGCCATCGCCAACCCGGAGATCGGCAGCGACCTGCACGCGTCGACCGCCCAGTTGCAGTGGGTCACCAACTCCTACCTGCTCGCGCTCGCCGCCACCCTCATCCTGGGCGGCAAGCTCGGCGACCGCTTCGGCCGGCGCACCTACTACCTCGCGGGCGTCGCCGGCTTCACCCTCGCCTCGGTCGCCATCGGCCTGTCCGGATCCATCGAGGGCGTGGTCGCCTTCCGCGCCCTGCAGGGCGTCTTCGGCGGACTGCTGATGCCCAACACCCTCGGACTGCTCCGCAGCGTGTTCCCGCCGAAGAAGTTCGGCATGGCCGTGGGCATCTGGGCCATGGTCTCCGCCGTCGCGACGGCCCTCGGACCCATCGTCGGCGGCCTCCTCGTGGAGCACGTCGACTGGGAGTCCGTCTTTTACATCAACGCCCCCATCGGCATCGTCGCCATCGCCTTCGGCCTCCTCGTCCTCCCGCAGAGCCGCAACACCGCCGGACGGGAACGCTTCGACATCCCCGGCCTCGTCCTGCTCGCCCTCGGACTGCTCGCCGTGGTCTTCGGCGTCGTCAAGGGCGAGACCTGGGGCTGGACGTCCGCGGGCACGCTCGGCTCCGTCGCCGCCGGGCTCGTCCTGCTGATCGTGTTCGGCTGGTACGAGACCCGGGTCGAGCACCCGCTGCTGCCGATGCGCCTGTTCCGCAGCCGCGCGCTGACGACCGGCGCGGTCATCACCGCGCTGAACTTCTTCGTCATGCTCGGCGTGATCTTCTTCGTCATGCTGTACCTGCAGAACGTGCGCGGGTTCACGCCGGTCGAGGCGGGCGTGCGGACGCTGCCGCTCAGCCTGGCCTCGCTGGTCGCCTCGCCCCTGGGCGCGGCCCTCACCCAGCGCTTCGGGGCCCGGCTGACCATGCCGCTGGGCATGCTGTTCCAGGCCGCCTCCTGCTTCGGCATGCTCACCTGGCAGACCGACTCCTCCTACGCCACGATGTGGCCGCCGTTCATCGCGCTCGGCCTCGGCGTCGGCATGGTGATGGCCGCCTCCTCCGACGCCATCGTCGGCAACGCTCCCGTCCGGGACGGCGGTGTGGCCGGGGGTCTGCAGGCCACGACCCTGCAGATCGGCGGCGCGCTCGGTACGTCCGTGCTGGTCTCCCTGATCAGCGGCAAGGTCGGCGCCACCCTCACCGGGGAGCTGACCGGCGCGGGCGTGCCCCCGGCCATGGCCCACGGGCTGCTCGAGGCCAAGGACGCGGTGGCGATGGGTGTGGCACCGGTCTCCGGCGACATGCCGGCCGGGCTGCGGGCCGCCGTGGTGGAGGGCAGCGGACAGGCGTTCATGAACGGCGTCCACGCGGCCGTGGTCGTCACCGGCATCCTCTGCGTGCTCGGTGCGGCCGTCGCCGCCGTCGGCATCCGGCGCACCGCGGAGCAGCCCGCGGACCACTGAACCCCGCGCGGCGGTGCCCCCTCCGGCTCGGGGCACCGCCGCCGGCGTCTCACATCTCCCCGGCCGCCGAGCGGGGGAGCACCGTGACGCGGTGAAAGTTGCACCCCGACGGCGGGTCCGCGGCGGGCCGGGACTGGTGGGCCTTCAAGGCGATGCTCACCAGGCTCAGCAGCAGGTCGACGTCCGCGTCGCAGTCCAGGTGCACGGTCACCCAGCGGGAGCCGGGGACGAGGTGTATCGCGCTGGAGCCGCCCAGGTCGTACTGGAAACGCTGGATGGCCCGGTGGGTCAGGTGGAGGTCCACGTCCCGGTCCGAGTGGAAGTGGACGATCTCGTCATGGGCGGAGCGCAGTGCCCGCCCGGTTCCGCAACTGGCCGGGCCCTTGGTGAGGTCGGGCCAGGCGTGCAGCCGCTCAAAGGCGCGCTGTGCCAGAGTCATGTCCCCATCGTCGTCGGATCACCGCGCCGCAACCAGGGGTTGAGCGATTCGTAACCGGCGCGTGAGGTCGGCGGGCGCGCCGGGAGTCCAGGGCGGGCGCCGCGCACGGTCGCGCGGCACCCGCCTCCGCCGTACTACGGCGCCACGCAGCCGATCGTCCCCGCCGGGAAGTTGTTGCCCGTGGAGGTGGCGGTGAAGCCGAAGGACACGCTGCCGTCCGGCGGGACGACGCGGTTGTGGTCCACGTTGCGGACCGTGACCGTGCCGTCGCCACCGCTCGACACCGAGCCGTTCCACACACCGCCCAGCGTGGTCCCCGGTCCGGGCCGCCACTGCACGGCCCAGCCGTTGAGCGGCTCCGTCCCGTGGTTCATCACCTCGACGGAACCCTGGAAGCCGCCGTTCCAGGAGTTCTGCACGGAGTAGACGGCCATGCAGTCACCGGAGTGCGTGGGCGGCGGCGTGGTCGGGGTCGGCGTGGGGGTCGGCGTGCTGCCCGAGCCGCGGATGCCGGTGACCTCGCCGTTGCCGCCGTCGAAGACGACGTCGGAGCAGGAGAAGAAGTTCTCCTGACTGTCCGAACGCACCCACTGGATGAAGATCAGCGCATCGCCCGAGCGGCCGGAGGGCAACGCCAGATCCCAGGAGTAGTGGCCTCCGGAGGTGCCGGGCGAGCCCTGCTGGGGCGGGTTGGTCACCGTCTGGATCAGCTGGAGGTCGTCCCAGCCCAGCTCGGACGTGGGCGACCACCCCGGCTCGGTCAGATAGACCCGGAAGTCACCCGGATGGGCCGCCCAGTTGCTGTACTGCACCTTCATCGTCGCGCCCGACGTCAGGTGCGTGCGGGGCCAGTCCGCGCGGGCGGCGTTGTAGGCGGAGAAGTCGTACGGGGAACGGTCGCCGGCACTGCACAGCGTGCCGTCCGGCACGTAGCCGGCGCCGCGCCCGCCCGCTTTGCTGTCGAGCACGGCGAACCAGTTGTACAGCGCCGTCGCCCCGCTGCGGTCGAGGGCGTCCTGGCACGCCGGGTTGGTCGGGTCCAGGGCGCCGGTGCCGGTCAGGGCGTCCAGTTGGCACAGGTAGGTGCGGGAGCCGGGCATCATCGCCACGCCGTGCGCCTCGGCCCGGCCCTCTCCGAAGAGGACGGTCACGCCGAGGGCGCCGAGCAGGGTGGCCAGGACCGCCGCGAGGGACACGTATCTGCTGCGTCGAGCCATGGGGGGTCTCCTGTTTCGTTTGTTGATGATCCGTGCATGACAACCAGGAGGTGTGTGCCGTGCGGTGGAGCCCCCGCCCGGCCGGGGGAGGAAATCGACCGGACGGGCGGGGGAGCGGGGGGAAGCGGAGGAACGAGGCTGCGCGGCCGGGGTGCGTGCTACGCGGTCGCGCAGGCGGTGCCGTTGAGGCTGAAGGCGTCCGGCGCGGAGAACGAGCCGCCGTAGGTCCCCTGGAAGCCGAACGTCAGTCTGCCGCCGGGCGCGATCCGGGCGTTGTGGTCCAGGCCGGTCGCCGTGACGGCGCCCGTGGACGGGGTCAGGGAGGCGTTCCAGGAGTTCGTGACGCGTTGTCCGGAGGGCAGCGCGAAGGCGAGCTGCCAGCCGTCGACGGGGGAGGCGGCGGTGTTGGTGACGGTGACGTTCGCGGTGAAGCCGCCCGGCCAGACGTTCGTGGCGTACGCGACCTCGCACGCCGCCGGGTCGCCAGGGTCGCCGGGCCCGTCGGGGTCACCCTCCGTGTCGACCGCCGACGAGAAGCTGGTCACCGCCAGGCCCGCGCCGCCCTGCCAGGGCTCGAAGCCCGCCTGGACGCTCGTCAGGTACCAGTCGTTCCCGGCGAGTCCGCGGGAGACCGCCTGCCGGGCGAAGTCCATGACGTCGAAGCTCCAGCTGCCGATCGCCGACGGGGCGACGAAGGACAGGACGTCGTTGGAGCCGTTGTTGCCCGACCAGACCTCCCAGGAGCGGCCCGCCACGGTGGCCGTGCCCACCCGGGAGCCGACCGGCTGGACCGGACCCGTGTGATGGAACCAGACCATGATCTCGGTCCGGTTCACTCCGTCGGTCCGGGGTGTCGGGTCGAGCCAGATGTCGTAGGCGGCGTCGTAGACCGCGTTGTCCACATAGCCGAATGACACGCTGGTGGGCGCCTCGGCGATGTCGCTCAGCCGGGCCGGCAGGCGCGTGCCCGGCGCACAGGCGGTGTAGTGGCAGCCGTCGAAGACGGACGGGTACGACTTCGGGGCGCCGTTGGTGGGTGCGGAGCCGTCGGCCCGGTCGACGCGGAAGCCCGAGTCGGTGACGGTGATGCACTGCGTCGCGCTGGTGCCCCATCGGTTGTTCTGGACGATGTAGCGGCCCTGGATCGTCGTCGTGCCGAACGCCTCGCAGATCGCGGTGTCCGCCTGGGCCGGCGCCGCCGCGGTGACGAGTGATGCCGCGACGGCGAAAGCCGCGAGCAGCGCACCCAACAAGCCCCGTAAGGGGCGGACTCGGTGCCGTGACGGTCGCATGGGGGCCTCTCCGGGGGGTGCGGGGGAAGGGGGGAGCCGGTGCGGGAGCGCTCCCAACTCCCCACTGGTGGGAGCGCTCCCACTTACCGGTGTGGTGAGGACTGTAGAAGTCACCCATGTCCCTGACAAGACTGTGCGCACCGGTGTTGTCGAACGAATCTCGAAAGGCCAGGTCAGGCCGTGCCACGCCGGCCGGGGTCCACCCCCCACGCGGCGGCGCACAGCGCGCGGTCGAGTTCCTCCGTGTAGACCGCGGCGGCGAGCCAGGCGCGGGCGAAGCGGCCGGTGTCCGCCGGGAGGAGCCGGCCGAACGGGTCCCGGGCGCGGTCCGCGGCGGCGGCGTGCAGCTCGTCGAGGAGATCGCCCGCGGTGACCAGGCCGTGCCGGCGCAGGCGCGGGCCGTCGGCGTCCCGGCCGCCGGGGAACGCCAGCACCCGGCGCCCACCGGAGGCGGCCTGGTGGACCCGGCGGCGCAGCAGATGCACCGGGGCCTCGTCTGTGTCGGGCGCGGACGCGGCGGCCGGCGGGGCGTGCGCCGGCACATCCGCGCGGCGGAGCCGGTCCAGGCCCAGGTCGACCCGGGCGTCGGGGTCGGTGGGGTGGCTGACGGCCAGGAGCAGTGCGCGGGGGAACGGGGCCGGCGTGAGACGGGCGACGACCCGCAGGCGGGACCCCCGGGCGGACGCCAGGAGGCGGAGGTTGTCGCGGTGGGGCAGCGCGGGATCGTCATGGGCGGCGGCCAGACGCACCGTCAGTCCGGCGCAGTCGGCGGTCAGGCACTCGCCCGCCGCCTCGCGTACCGTGCCGGTGAGCGTGACGTCGAGGAACAGCAGGTCCTGGTCGGTCGTCAAGGCACGGGAGACCTGCTCGGCCACCGGAACCGCCCACAGGCGGTCGAGCGGCTCGGCGTGCCACCCGGCACCGGACGCGCGGACCGCCCGGACGCCCGCCCCCGCGCCCAGGCGGCCCGTCGGGGAGACGGTCGCGCCGGACACCACGAGGCCGGCGCGCGACAGTTCACGGTGGGTCAGGGTCGTGTCGCCGATGCGTACGCCGCGCTCGGCGGCGCCCGTGGCCCGGCCCGCGCCGCCCGGCGCGACGTCGGAGACGGTGTGGAGTCTGCCCGTGGCGTCGGCGGTCCAGGTGACGGCGCCCGCGTATCCGGTCGCCGTGAGCACGGGCTCGGAGAACAGCCCGTACAGGCGCAGCGAACCGTTCGGGGCGTACGGCTGCCGCACGCTGCCGCGCAGCGCGGAGAGTTCCCGCCGCCCGGCACAGGGGAGGCGGTGGGCGAGCCGCAGGACGTCGCGGAGCGCGGCGGCGAGGTCGGCGAGGCGGTAGGCGGCGTCGGCGCCCCGGGCGGCCCGCAACGCCGTGACGACGGAGACCGCGCGGCCCGCCGCCCGGGGCAGCCCCGCGAGCCGCGCCGTGTGCGCCGCGCGCAGCATCTCCGCCTGGACCACGGCACCGGCGCCGTCCGTACCGGCCTCCAGCACCGCGGCGGCGGCCTCCCACAGGTCCGCCGCGGCGGCGCGCTGCTCGGGGGTGGCCGTGTCCGGGGCCGGGGCGGGTGCCGACGGAGGGTTGGTGTCCGAGGGGGCTGCAGGGTCGCCGTCCGGCCGCTGCGGTGGGCTGGTGACCGTGGGCGGTACCGAGGTTGCTGCCGGTGGCTGCGCCGGGGCGGTGGCCGGTGGGCCTGTCGGGGCGGTGGCTGGTGGTGGGGTCCGGTCCGTGGTCGGTGGGTCGGTCGGGTCTGCGGCCGGTGGACGGGTCGGGTCCGTGGCCGGTGGTTCCGGCGCGTCGGCGGCCGGTGGCTGGGCCGGGTCGGCGATCGGTGCGGCCGAGGCCGCGGCGGCGCGGTGCAGGCAGTCGGGCGCGAGCAGGCAACCGCAGCGGATCGCGTCCGCGCTGCTCACCACGCCGCCGGGGGCGTGCAGTTCGAGGTCGGTGTCGTCGTCCACGGCGATGCGCACCACGTCGCCCTCGCGCACCGCCGGCCGTCCCGCCACCTTGGTGACGCCCGCGTCCAGCCGCTTGCGCAGTCGCGGGGTCAGCGCCGCTACGAGCTGGGCGGTCACCGCCGGGTCGACCGGCGGGAGGTGCGGGTTCATGCGATCTTCTCCCCTACCCAGCGGGCGAGTTCGAGCGGACTGAGGGCGGCGACCGGCATGCCCGCCGCGACGAGTTGGCCCGCGACGCCGGTGGAGTACCGGGGCCGCCCCGCGTCGTCGAGGCTCGCGCAGCCCAGGACGTGGCAACCGGCCCCGACCAGGGCACGGACTTCGGCGAGCAGGCCGCCCACCGGATAGCCCTCCTCGAAGTCGCTGACGACCACGACGAGGGTGCGGGACGGCACGGTGACGAGCTCGCGGGCGTGCCGCAGGCCCGCCGCGATGTGGGTGCCGCCGCCCACGCTGACCTCGAGCAGCAGGGACAGCGGGTCGTCGACGTGGTCCGTGAGATCGATGACCTTCGTGGAGAACGCCAGGAAGTGTGTGGACAGGGTGGGCACCCCCGCCAGCACCGAAGCCGTCAGAGCGGACCAGACCGTGGACGCCTCCATGGACCCCGACACGTCGGTCACCAGGATCAGCCGCCAGTCGGCGGCGCGCCGGGCACGGGTGCGGAACACGGGGCGCTCGGGGACGACCCGGACGGTGCCGTCCGGACCGCGGCGCGCGGAGGCCAGGTTGGCCCGCAGCGTGCGGGCCAGGTCCAGGCCGCCGCCCGGCCGGCGGCTCGGGCGGGGCAGGACCGCACCGTGCAGCGCGGGACGCAGCCGGGTGGCCAGCTGCCGGGTCAGCGCGTCGACCAGACTCCGGACGAGTGGCCGGAGCGCGGCCAGGCGGGACTCGGGCAGGCCGCCCGCGTGCCGGAGCACGGTCCGCAGCAGGTCGACGGAGGGCCGCGCGCTGTCCGGGTGGAGCTCGGCGAGTACGTCCGGCCGGCCCGAGGCGGCGGCCGCCAGGACCTCCTCGCGGATGCCCGGGCCGAACAGCGCCGCCAGGTCCTGCGACCACTCCCGCGCACCGGGGTAGGGAGCCTCCCGGCCGCCGCCCCGGCCGGGACCGCTCAGGTCGCCCCGGCTGCCCTCGCCCCGTCCGCTGCCGTACAGCTCGTCCAGCGCCGTGGCCAGTGCGGCCGCCGACGGGGGCAGCCGGTCGGTCCGGCGGCCCAGCACGAGCCGCCAGCGGTCGGCGGGGGCCGGCCGGCGCTCCTCGGCGGCGACGGGCGGCGCCTCCCCGTGCGGGGCGGCGGGCCCGGGTGTGCCGGCCTCGCCGGCCGGAGGCGGAGGCAGCAGACCGAGGGCGCCGAGGGTGGCCCGGGTCGCGAGGTCCGCGCCGGTCCACCGGGCGAGGGCGACGGGATCCACGGTGCCCGTGTCGCCCAGGTGACCGACCGCCAACTGCTCCTCGACGGTCGAGAGAAGCCGGTCGCGGGCCGCCGGGCTGAGGGCGTCGAAGCCGCCGCGCAGAGCGGGCAGGCGGTCGAGGAAGTCCCGGTCGGGCAGTTCGGACACCCGGTTCAGGAGCGGCTCCAGCGCCGGGGCCGCCGACTCCAGCAACGGGCCGGCGGCGGTCAGCAGCCCGGTCAGCCGTGCGGTGAGCGCGGCCCGGGACGCGGGGTCGTTCGCCGTGTCGACCCACGCGGCGACGCGCTCGCCGAGCACCCACGGGTCCTCGTGCCCGAGAAGCACCCGGACGGCTCCGGCGGCACCGCGCATCAGGGGCGAGCCGTCCTCGGCCAGCCGGGCCAGGGCGTCGGTCAGCCGGACGCCGCCGAGGAGGTCCGCCCGGTGGGCGAGCTCCAGCAGGGCGTGGGCGTCCGCCGGGTCCTCCGCGCCGGCCAGGCCGTCCACCTGACGCACCGCCGCCGCGGTGAGCAGCTCGGCGACGGCGGCGGCCCGGGCGGTACGGTCCTCGTCGGTGCCGAGCCCGGCGAAGTGCCCCGCCCGCAGCCGGTCCAGCAGGCTCAGCCCGGTCAGGAGTTCGGACAGTGCCGCGGCACCGGACAGCACCTCGGCGGCCTCCGTGAGCCGTGCGTCCGTCAGCTGGGGCAGACCGCACTCAGCCGCCTGTCGCAGTCCCTCCAGCGTCTGCGCGGGCGTGGGCCCGCCCTCGTCCCGCTCCGCCCGCCACCGTTCCCGCAGCACCCCTTCGGCGGCCTGGGCGGGTGTGACACCGCGGACGCCGGCCGCGGACAGCATCGCCTCGGTCGCCGGTGTCCAGCGCACCTCCCACCGGGTGGTCAGCGCCTCGGCGCCTCCCGCGCCGACGACCTCCCGCGGCTCCGCGTACGGCACCCCGCACACCGTCAGCCGGCGCAGCAGCAGGTCGCGCCGGCGGTCGAGGTCGGAGCGCTGAGGATCGAGGCGCAGATTCCGGGCCTTCGCGCCGCCGGGCCCGTCGGTCGCGGGACCCGGCAGCCCGAGGGCCGACAGCTCCGCCTCCACCGCCGGGGCGAGACCGCTGCGCGGTGCGCCCGGGGCGGGACGGCCGGCGCGCGTCCCGACGAGCACCTGTTCCATCGCCCGCGCGACGGCCCGCCCCCTGCCGTACGGCTCACCCTGCGCGAGCACCGTCTGCACGGCCTCGACCAGCTCTCCCCGGCCCGCCGCCGGCAGCCCCCGCAGCCGTGCGAGGTCCGAGGCGAACCGGGTGATCTCACGTGCGTCGGCGGGCCCCGACGGATGCCCCAGCGCGCGCAGTCGCGCACACACCCGTACGGCCGTCCCGGTCAGCGCCTCCTCCAGAGCGGCCGGATCGCCCGCCGCACCCAGGACCAGGTGCTGCCACTCCGGGTCCCGGATGCCGGCGGGATAGCCCGACCGCTCGTCCAGGAGCGCGTAGGTGTACGGGATGAGCGAGGTCGTCCACACCGGGCGCCCGGTCCCGGTCCCGGCGGCGTCCGCGTCGGCCTCCCCTTCCCCCTCCCCGGCGGGGAACGCCAGCGCCGGGGCGTGGAAGGCGCCGACGACCACAGCGGCCCGCTCGCCGTGCGCGGTGGCGGCGGCCAGCCGGTCCCGCATCCACCGTTCGCGGCGCAGGTCCAGCTCGGGCACGCCGCCCGAGGCCGCCGCCTCCTCGCGCAGCGCCCATCCGGTCAGCAGCGCGGCGCGCCGCAGTGCCTCGGGTTCCGAGCCGGGAGCCGTCGCCTCCACGAGACGGTCCCAGAGGTCCTCGCCGGGGCGGCCGGTCAGCCGGGCCCGCAGGGCGCGGGTGAGACCGCGCCGGCCGGACTCCGGCGAGGGGCCCCTGTCACCGCTCCACGCCCGGTCGGCCAGCGGCAGGTCGCAGGCGACGACCGGGACCCCGTGCCGGGCCGCCCAGCGCACGGCGGCGAGTTCGGGGGAGAAGTCGGCGAAGGGATAGAACGCCGGGCCCCCGCCCCCCTCGGTGGGCGCCGCGGCCAGCGCGACCGGCGCCCGGGTCTCCTCGTGGCCGAGCCAGGGCAGCCACTCCTGCATCTCCGCGGGGAGCTCGACCAGCAGGACGTCCGGAGCGGCCGCGTCCAGCAGCGCGGGCACGGCCGCGGCCAGGGACGGCGCGTGATGCCGTACGCCGATGAGATACGGCGCCGCAGGATCCGTGAGCGCGTCGGCCGCCTCGCCGGGCGACAGGGACGGTGCGGGGCAGGAGAGCGGGGAGAGGGACACGGCTGTCAGGCCTCCAGGACCGTGCGCAGGTCCCACAGGGTGCGCCAGGTGGCCGAACCCTGCTCCGCGCGGCGCCGCACCGGACCGTCCCAGTAGCCCCGCAGCCGGGCCGCGTCGGCGGGATCGTCCTTGCGCACGACGCCGAGGAGGTGCCCGGGCAGCAGCCCCAGCACGTCGCGGTCGCCGGGGAAGTAGGCCGCGGCCAGTCCGAGCGCACCCGCGACGGACACGGCTTCCGCGGTGCTCATCACGGTGGACGGCCGCTCGACCTCCCAGCCCTCCGCCGACCGTCCCTCGCGCAGGTCACGGAACGCGGTGACCAGCGCCTCCAGTACGGCGTCGTCGACCCGGAAGGGTGCCCCCGCCCGTTCCACCGAGGCCCGTGCCTGGCTGCGGACCAGCGCCGTCTCCGCGTCGAGGTCGGGGATGGGGCCGACCGTCTCGAAGTTGAAGCGGCGCTTGAGCGCGGCGGACATCTCGGAGACGCCCTTGTCGCGCAGATTGGCGGTGGCGATGAGGTTGAACCCCGGTGCCGCGTGTGCCAGGGCGTCGTCGGTGCCCGCCAGCTCGGGCACGGCGATGCGCCGCTCGGACAGCAGGGAGACCAGGGAGTCCTGCACCTCCGGCAGACAGCGGGTGACCTCCTCCACCCGGGCGATGCCGCCGCGGCGCATCGCGGTCAGGACGGGTGAGGGCACGAGCGCCTGCCGGCTGGGTCCCTGGGCCAGCAGCAGCGAGTAGTTCCAGCCGTACTTCAGCTGGTCCTCGGTCGTGCCCGCCGTGCCCTGCACGACCAGGCCGCTGGTGCCGCACACGGCGGCGGACAGCAGCTCGGACAGCATGGACTTGGCGGTGCCCGGCTCGCCCACCAGCAGCAGGCCGCGCTCCCCGGCGAGGGTCACGACACACCGCTCGACCAGCGCCCGGTCGCCGACGAACTTGCCCTCCACCTCCAGCCGGCGCGGCACGCCCTCGGGCGCCTCGGCGTCGTCGGGCAGACGCAGCGCCCGGCCGTCGCTGCCCATGACGAAGGTGACGACGGCCCGGGGCGTGAGCCGCCAGGCGGGCGGGCGCGGGTCCGCGTCGTACGCGGCGAGGAAGGCCAGTTCGGTGGCGTACCGGTCCTCGGGCGGCACGATCTGGCGGACGGTGTCGGGGGACAGGGTGGTGGTCATCGAGGGGTCTTCCGTTGAGCTGGGGACGGTGGTCATCGGCGGCGGCCCTTGCGCGCGGGCCGGGTGACGAGTTCCTCGTAGGCGGGCGCGTCGCCGGCGCGGACCCGGGCCCACGCCCGGGCGAACAGCTCGGGCACCGGCAGCAGCGGCACGGCCCGCATCCCTCCGCGCACCGGGTAGAGACCCTCCTTCCACGTCTCCACCGGCAGTGCGGGGGCCTTGAGGTCGAGCCAGCCGCAGGGCAGGAACAGCGAGCGCCCGGCACGGGACCGCTTGGCCTCCACCACCAGGTCCGTGGCGGCGAGTTCGGCGCGGGCCTTCTTCAGACGAGCGGGCTTCCAGCCGGTCCAGCGGGCCACGTTGCGGTCCGTCGGATCGGGCAGGGCGAGCAGCTGAAGGTAGAGCGCCGCCGCGTCCTCGCCCAGGCCGTGGGTCGCGGCGACCTCGGCGACGAGGTCCGGCGCGCCGACCGCGGGGTCCTGGGCGTAGCCGACGGGGCCCTCGGGGTCCCGGCCGGCGGCGACGGCCCGGGCCGGCTCGTCGCCGAGGAGGGTCCGCAGCGCCCGCAGGCCCGTTCCGCGCGTGGGGCCCACGAGTCCTTCGAGCAGTCCGAAGACGGCGTCGTCCGGACCGGTGAGACCGGCCGGGCGGATCAGGACCATCTCCGCGTCGCCGTGCCAGGGGCGCAGCGCGAGCGCCTCCCCGACCCAGGTCGTGCCGTCCTCGTCGGCGCCGCCGGAGGCGGACAGTCCGTACGCCTTGCGCAGCTCGCCGGCGGTGTACCCGCCCTTCTCGGTCCACCCGACGTTGACGTCGAGCAGCAGCGCGGGGTCGGCGAGGCGGCGCCGCAGCGCGGCCAGGCCGTCCGGCAGTACCGCACGCAGGTGATGGCCGTGGGGCAGGGCGTAGGCCAGGGAGGTGAGGGCGGCGACCGCGCCGGTCAGGTCGTGGTTTCCGGGCAGCGCGGCGGGATCCTCCGCGACCAGCCGGCCGTCCTTGTCCGGCCGCTGCACGGTCGTACGGCAGAGCCACGCGGTGCGGGCCGGGTTGAGAACGGCCTCGGCGTACGCGGTCGGCAGCCCGTCGAGGCAGGCGGCCACGTCCTCGGGCACGCGGACCAGGGAGCCGAGGCGCTCGGCCCACACCCGGCCCGCCGCCCGGGTGTCGGGCCCGGACGTCCACAGGTCGGCCGGGTTCTCGGGCAGCAGGGCGCCGATGAGCGCCGCCCGGTCCTCATGGGTGAGCGAGTGCAGCATGCCTTTGCCCGCGTCGAACCGACGCGGCTTCAGGCCGGTCACGGCCAGCGCGTCGGCGCTGACGTCCGCCGGATGTCCCGCGAGCAGCACCGCGGCCTGGAGGGGGCCGAGGGCCCCGTGTGTCGCCTCGGCGAGCGCGGCAGGCGCCTCGGCCTGCCAGGGCGCGGCGTCCTTCTCCCGGACCAGCCGGGCGACGGCGGTGAGCTCGTCGGCCGTCAGCGCCGGGATGTACCGGGTCTCCCGCTCCAGAACGAAGTGGGCGACGGCCCCGAACCGGCCCGTCGGGTCGTGGTCGAGGGCGAGCCAGTGGACACGGTCGCGGGCGTAGTCGGTGCTCTGGCAGCCGAGCACGACGACGGTACGGCCGTCGCGGCGCATCACCTGACCGATGCGCTGCAGGTTGTCGCGCGGCTCGCTCAGCACGACCTCGCGCAGGGCGTTCCCGGGTGCGGTGAGGAGCCCTTCGGCGAGTGCCTCGAGCAGCAGCAGCAGGGCTTCGCGTTCGGCGGCGGGCAGGGCCGGAGTGGCGGCGCGGTAGGCGAGCGGACGCAGCACGGCCAGCAGCGGCGGCCAGACCAGGCCGATACCGGGGACCGTGTGCTCCTCGCCGTGCCACCCGTCGCCGAGGGCGGCGAGGCGGGCGTGGTCGGGCAGCTTCCGGCCGTCGGCGGGCTTCCCCGACAGCACGTGGTTCACCGCGCGGATCTGCCGGAGCGTGTGCCACTGGTCCCTGCCGCCGTACCCTCCCCACAGCCGGGTCAGGCCGGAGGTGGCCTCACGCAGGATCTCGTCGGTGCCGTGCTCGGGGCGGTAGTCCGCGAACATGCCCTCGAGCAGCCGGCGGTCCGGCTTCGGCTTCTCCACGATCGGTGTCGCGAACGTGGTGGCCTGGCCGGCGACCTGGAGCGTCGTCCGCACCAGGCCGGCCACGCCGGTCAGCATCGCCTGGTCGGTGAGCTCGGGCAGCGAGCGGGACACGGCCCGGCGCACGACGTCGTCGGCACTCGGCACGACGGGCCTGCCGTCGGCGTCCACCGCCGTACCGGTGCCTCCCGGGCCACCGGGGCCCTGGGCGCCGGCCGAGCCACCGGCCGTCCCGGCGGGGCCGTTCGGCGCTCCGCCGGAGCGAGCGGCCGCGGCCACCTGGGCGTCGCGTTCGGCCAGTGCCCGTGCCGCCTCCCGCAGCACCTCGGCCGCCCGCTCGTCGGTGAGGGACCGCAGTACGGCCGACGCGGCCTCGTCCCGGGGACGCAGCGCGTGCCAGAACGCGACCGGCGGCACGAACGGCGTGCCCGCGGCGAACGTCCCGCCCCGCTCGTTCGGCGTGACATGGCCGAGCTCACCGCTCGCGGTGGGGTCGTCCTGGGCGAACAGGGAGATCCGTCGGTGCGCCCGGGCCACGACCGGCTCGGCGCCGCCGGGCAGCCGCAGCGCGCCGAGCGGAACGGCGCGCGTGGCGCGCCGTGACGTGTGCAGCGTGACGGTGCGCCCGTCGGGCGTACCGGTGGTCGTGCGCAGCTCCTCGGCGTCGTCCTCGGACCGCACCCACCGGCCGACGACGGTTCCGTCGGTGCCGAACGGGCTTGTCTCCAGGCCTGGTTGCAGAGGCAGCGTCTCGCACTGGTCCTGCAGCAGCGTCGCGTCGTCCCGGATGCCGGAGCGCAGGAAGGCCGGCAGGGAGGCGCGTCCGTGGGTGCCGGTCTCCGGGTCGTACTCCAGCCACACCCGCTGCCGTCCCTGCCTGCCCTGACGCCAGAACAGCGTGCCGTCCCCGAGGACGGGCCGGCCGGCGGGCAGGACGGTGTCACCGGCGTGCAGGGTGCGACCGCCGGTGACCCGGCCGCCGGCGGGCAGCGGGACCGACGGAGCGCCGGTGCTGTCGCCGTGCCACCCGTGGACCACCTGCTCACCGGTGAGCGTGAGCACCTCGGCAGGCCGTGCCGACCAGTAGCCGTGCTGCTTGCCCTCGTGCCACCACACCACCAGCAGCTCGCCGTCGGTGTAGCGGAACTGCGGGCGCTCCCAGCGGCCCAGAGCGACCGGCAGGCGCAGCTCGTGTTCGAGCACGATGCCCTCCGGACCCACGACGAGCACCTTGCTCCCGCGGCTCAGGATCAGGCAGGGCCAGGCCTCGTTCACGATCAGCGTGTTGTCGCGGTCCTTGCGCGTCTCGGCGTCGAGCAGCCGCAGCGCCTCGTCGAGCGCGGGCCAGCCCAGCTCGTCCAGGACGCCGGCCCGCAGGGTGCGCCCGAGCAGGGGAGCCGTCGCGTACCCGGCGACCCGGGCGACGGCCTCGGGATTGACGCGCGGGGCCACGGAACGGAAGGGGCTCAGCCGGTTCAGCGCCGCACGGGCTCCGGGCAGACCCGTCGCGCCGGTGAGTTCACCGACCGCGCCGTCCAGCCACTCGCGCAGCACGTCGCCGAGCACGGGGTGTCCGGCGAGGTGTTCCAGCGCCCGGGACCCGTTGCGGTCGCCGCCCACCGAGCCGACGGCGCGCAGCAGCAGCGGACGCAGCCGCGGGTCCGCCGCGACCGCGGCCAGGTCGCGCCGTCCGGGCCGGTCGGACAGCACCCACTCGTTCAGCCGCAGATGGACCTCGGTGCCGGGGTCCGGGAGGGCCAGGGGGATGTCCTCGGCGGCGCACAGGTCGAGCAGGTCGACGTCGGCGCCCGCGTGCCGGCGGCCGGTGATCAGGTCGACCGGCCGCCCGTCGGCGCGCAGCCGTGGCGCCATCCGGGCGACGAGGTCCAGGGTGGCCGGCGAGCGGTCGCCGACCGTGCCGCCGTGCTTGCGGTGGGCGGCCCACCGGCTCAGCCAGTCGGCCGCGTCCACGCCCTCGGCGACGCCGTCCGCCTCGTCACCGCCGCCCTCCCCGGTGAGCAGCCGGTCGGCGCCGCACTCGGTCAGCAGGTCCAGCCAGAACTCGTCGGCCTTGGTCGTGCGGTCCAGCCCGGCCGGCATGATCTCCAGCAGCCGCGCCCTTACGCCCGGCCGCTGTTCGGCGAGGACGGTCAGAGTCGCCCGGTAGGCGGTCCAGAAGGAGGCGGGCGCCCGCACGGCGGCGGGCGAGGCGATCAGGTCGGCGACGAGGGCGCACTCGGCCTCGACCCGGGGCAGGCCGGCGGCCTTGATGAGGGTGCGCGCGTCCTGCGGCAGCGACGCGTACGGCGGCATGCCCGCCGCGCAGCGCTCCACGGTCAACTGCCGGAACTGGTCCCACGCGTGAGCGCCGTCGAGCCGCGCGGCGAGGTCCTTCACGTGCTGCTTGAGCGCCTTGACCGTCAGGGCCCCGGCGAAGGCGAACTCCAGGAAGACGGCCCGCTGCCGCTCCTCGTCGACGGCGAGCGCGTGCACCCGCTCGGCGTCGCGGGCCTTGCCGAAGAAGGCGGCGGCGTAAGTGGTGTTGTCGTGCTGGAGGAAGATGCGGGCGGCCTGCTCGTAGAAGGTGGGCAGGAAGTGCGGCACGGCCCGGCCGAGCCGTTCGCCGAGCTCCTCGAAGCCCTCCTTGGCGGTGCCCGGACGGGACTTGGCCTGCCGGGCGAGCCGCTCGACGTCCTTGACGAGGGCCAGGGCGTGATGCCCGTTCGCCGGGTCGTTGACCAGGGCCCACGCGGGGAAACCGAGGGTCTCCCGCCGCACCTGGCCGACCTCGGGCGTCTCCGCCTCCCGGGCCAGTCCCAGGAAGTCCAGCGCGAGGTCCTCGGCGTCGCCGAGGGTGCCCGGCACGAGGCGGACGACGCTGCGGTCGTCGAGGGCGGGGTGCGCGTAGGTGCGGACGGTGAGGGTGTCGGCGTCCTCGCGGCCGGTGCTCCCCGACGGCAGGATCGCGCCCGCTTCCAGCAGGGCGGCGGCCGTCGCGTCGTCGTACGCGCTCGCGCCGGAGCCCGGGGCGGCGGACCGGGGCCCGCCTGCGGTGTTGGTCCCGTGGGTGCCGTTCATGCCGCCCGCTCCTCGTCCTCGATGTCGCGCCCGGCGTACAGCGCCGCGGCCATGCGCATGCCTTCCGACCAGGCCACGGGACCGATCCGGCCGAGCTTCAGCACCTGCCCGCCGGCGTCGGTCCACATCAGGGGACCGGTCTCCGTCTCCTCGTAGCCCTCGTAGTCGCCGACCCAGACCCGGGCCTCGACACCGTGGCCCTCCTCGCGCACGGAGCAGACGGCGTATCCGCCGCGCACGCGGTAGCCGAGCTGGGTGACCCGGCCGTGCAGGAAACGCAGTTCCCTGAACGTGCCGCCCGCGTACTCCTCGACGGAGGTGGCCTCCGCGTCGAGGCCGGCGGGCCGGTGCCAGACCTCGCGGAAGAGCTGCTGGGCCCGCTGCTCGACGCCGAGTTCGACGGCGAACTCCCGCAGCTCCTCCAGGTCGTCGAGGAGAACCGGGTGCGGAAGGCGGACGAGTGCGGGGGCGATGCGCACGGTGTCTCCGTCGAGGTCGACGAGGCCGAGCCCGCGCTCGGGGTCGGCGTCCCGCAGGAACCCGGCGACCTCGCCGTCCGCCCCGGTGACCACGAGGTCGCGCAGGGCGGACCGCCAGGCGGGGTCGGGCCACACCCGGGTGAGGACGTCGAGGGGCACGGGCAGCGACCGCACCATCCACCGCTCCACGTCGGTCAGGCACTGGCGTTCGTGCCGCTCCAGCCACTCGGCGAGCTGCCGGAGCCCGACCACGGCCGGATCGTCCGCGAGCTTGGCGGGCACCGACTTCAGCCGTCGTCCGGCCGCGTTGCGGCACACCACCTTCCCGTCGTCCAGGGCGACCTCGTAGTCCCCGGCCGTCACCCACCCCATACGTGCCTCCCCGCACCGCTGTGATCAAGTGCTGGGAACTCTAGGACAGGCCACTGACAACGCCGTTCGCAGGTCAGTTCTCCAGGCGGACCGGCATCAGCAGCGAGAACGTGTCCGCGTCGTCGGTACGGCGGATCGCGAGGGGCGCGGTGGGAGCGCCGAACTCCAGGATCAGCCGGTCCCGGGCGCCGGCGTCGAGCGCGTGCAGCAGGAACGCGCGGTTCACGGCCACGCGGTCCGGGGCGTCGTCGCCGTCCTCGCAGACGGCCACCGTGCCGTCGTCCGCGACGCGCAGCACGCTGAGGCCGGCCGGAGCGCGGTCCTGCCCGCCGGCCTCGTCCGGGCGGACGGGACCGGTCTCCAACGCCCGCCGGAACGCCGGCACGTCGACGACGGTCCGGCGCCCGGACGGCAGTCGGACGAGGCGGCGGTAGTCGGGGAAGTCGTGCGCGAGGCACTGACCGGCCGTCTGCCGGTCCCCGCTGTCGAGCGTCACGCGGTCACCGTCCACCGTGAGCCCGACGGGTCCCCCGCAGGTCAGCAGTGCCCGCATCGCGTCGGCGAGCGGGGCGGGCACGACGGTCCGCACGCGCGGCCCGTCGTGCCCGGCGGCACCGACGCGCGCCACGGCGAGCCGGTACCGGTCGGTGGCCACGACGCGCAGCGCGCCGTCCTCCAGGTCGAACAGCACGCCGCCGAGCACCGGCAGTTCGGGGTCGGTGCCGGCCGCGAAACGGACCGCGTCCAGCGCGGCGGCCAGCTCGGGCGCGGGGACGGAAAGCCGGACGGTGCCGGCGCGGAGCGACGTCATGGGGTTCTCCCTGTGGTCGAGCAGGACGCGGAGCGTGGAGAACTCGTCGCGGGCGTCGGACAGCCCCTGTTCGAGGCGGCGCAGATGCGCCCGGAGGAGGGTCCGCACCAGGTCGGGGTCCGGGCCGGACCAGCCGGCCAGCACCAGCCGGATGTCGGCTAGCGGCATCCCGGTGCGCCGCAGCCGGGCCAGCACCCGGGCCTCCTCCACCTGTTCCGGCGCGTACCAGCGGTAGCCGGACACCGGGTCCACCCGGGCGGGGACCAGCACACCGGCACGGTCGTAGAACCGCAGGGCGCTCACGCCCAGGCCGCTGTCGCGGGCCGTCTCCCCGATACTGCGCATCTCGCTCTCCACGCCCGTGACCCTGGGCCCTCGACCAGGTCGAGGGTCAACTCCGTCCCGTCGCCCCGGGCCCCGTCGGCGTCAGCCGAGCACGAACGGCAGTCGCGCGGCGAGCCCGCCGAGCGCGGCCTCCTCCGTGCCGGTCGCCGCCCGGCGGCCGGTGCCCACCAGCAGCGCGTCCGTGTCGGTGAACGACGCCGGGAACTCGGCGCCGGCGATCTTCTCCAGTGCCGCGCGGGAGTGGGCCAGGGCCTCCGCCGGCGGCCCCGCCACGTCCGGGAGGTGCGTGACCAGGTCGAGGTGGTGCAGGGTCCACTCCAGGACGTACGCGGTGAGATAGTCACCGGCGGTGAGGACCTCGCCCTGGGTGCTCACCCGGGCGCCGCGGTCGGCGAGTTCGGCGGCCCGGCCCGCGGCGGAACCGACGTCGTCGAGGTGGAACGCGAGCAGTCGCGGGTCCTCGTACGCGGCGGCCAGCCGGACGATCAGCGCGTCGAGGGGGTCCTCACCGGTCGGCGGCCGGTCACCGAGCTTCCAGTAGGACACCGCGTCGACGGTCGGTTCGGTCCCGGCCGGGGTGACGAGCGTGATCAGGACGTCCTGCGCGTCGATGACCAGATGGCACACGAGGTCCCGCACGAGCCAGCCGGCACATCCGGACGGCTTCGCGAAGTCCTCGTCCGGGAGTCCGGCGACGGCGGCGCGCAGCGCCGTCCAGGAGCGTGAGAAGAGATCCACGCCGGCAACGTAGTGCGGTGGCCCGGGCACGGACAAGCCGCGCCCGGGCGTCTACAGGAACCGCCGGACGGGCAGGACCGCGGCTTCCCGCACCCGCTGCAGACCGGCGCGGCGCTTCCAGCGAGCCCGGTCGATGGCGACGCTGCGCTCGAGGTCGGCGTCGAAGTCCCGGTCCAGGCCGGCGGTGAACTCCTCGTCGAGCACGGCGAGCATGACCTCCTCGTCGTGGTCCATGGAGCGCCGGTTGAAGTTGGTGGAACCGATCAGCGAGGCCACCCCGTCCACCGTGATGATCTTGGCGTGCATCATGGTCGGCTGGTACTGGCGGATCGACACGCCCGCGTCGAGAAGCCGTGCGTAGTGGTACTGGCCGGCCAGTTGGCAGGCCCGCTGGTCGGTGTGCGGGCCGGGCAGGAGGATCTCCACCGTCACCCCGCGCCGTGCGGTGGCGCACAGCAGGTCGATGAAGTAGGTGTCGGGGGCGAAGTAGGCGGTGGCCAGGCGGAAACGGTGCTCGGCGGAGGTGAGCATGACCCGGATCAGGGTCTGCATGTCCTGCCAGCCGAAACTGGCCGAGCCGCGTACCACCTGGACCACGGACGTGCCGGGCTGCGTGTGCTCGGTGAACCGGTCTCGGTCGTCGTAGAGGTCGTCGTGGCATTCGGCCCAGTTCTGGGCGAACGCCGCGGCTATGCCGTCCACGGCCGGGCCCCGCACCTTGACGTGGGTGTCGCGCCACTCGTCGGGGGTGCGGGCGTCGCCGCACCACTCCTGGGCGATGCCGACCCCGCCGGTGAACGCCGTGTGCTCGTCGACCACCAGCGCCTTGCGGTGGCAGCGGTGGTTCTGCTTGAACGGCGACAGCCACAGCGGTCTGCGGAACCAGGCCACCTGCACACCGGCCGCGTCCATGCTGTCGAGCAGTTCCCGCTCGATCTCCTTGGCGCCGAACCCGTCCAGCAGCAGCCGCACCCGCACCCCGGCGCGGGCCCGCTCCGCGAGGGCGGCGGCGAAGTCGTGGGCGATGCTGCCCCGCCAGTACACGAACGTCATCATGTCAACCGTGTGCTGCGCCGACCGGATCGTCTCCAGCATGGCCGGGAAGATCTCGTCGCCGTTGCGCAGCGCGGTCAGTTCGTTCCCCTCGGTGGCAGCCACGCCGATGAGTCGCTCCAGACGGCGCCGCAGACGCTGGACGGCGGCCGGACCGGCGCCCTCCGGCCGTTCGGTCGTGGGCATGCGCCCGGGTGCTGAAGCCTGCTCCGGCATCGGTCCTCCACCTGCATCTTCCGCGGCCGTTCCTGTGCTGCCGGGGGCGCCGGAAGCTTAATCCGCACCCCCTACCTCTGGCCACCGGTCCCACGGAGAGCGGCCTCGGCTAGCCTGCGAGCGCGGGCTGCCGCGGGCGCCGGCTCGCGGGGCGGTGCCCGGCGGAGACGGAGGGGACGACATGGACTTCGCGGAGCTTCCAGAGGTGCGGTGCGACGTGCGGATCGGGGCGAGCGTGCCGCGCGTGTGGAACCTGGTGACCGACATCCACCTGCCGGCCCGGCTCAGCCCGGAGCTCCAGCGGGTGGCCTGGCTCGACGGCGCGCTGCGTCCCGCGGTCGGCGCGCGCTTCGAGGGACACAACAGTCACCGTCTGCTGGGTGAGTGGCGCACCGTCTCCCAGGTCGTGACGCTGGACGAGCACCGCGTGTTCGCCTGGGCCGTCCTGGACGAGGACGGCCGCTTCGGGAAGCCGGCCCGTGACCCCGCGCAGGCGCTGGCCTCCTGGTGCTACGAACTCGACGCCGACGGCGACGGCACCCGGCTGTGCCAGACGGCGGTCCTCGGACCGGGGCGCAGCGGCGTCACGCTCGCCGTCGAACACCGCCCGGACCGGAAGGAAGAGATCATCGCCCTCCGCCTGGAAGAGCTCCGTGCCGGGATCGAGGAGACGCTGCACGGCATCAAGGCGCTGGCGGAGCGGACCGGCTGAACAGAGTCCCGAGCAGCCGGCCCCGGCATCGCCGAGCGCTCAGTTCCGTGTCCCGCCGCCCTGCGCCACCTGGCCCGTCACATCGGTCACCTGGCTTGCCGGCGGGGCCTCGGCGTCGACCTCCGTGCCGAAGTCGGAGAACTCCATCAGCGTGCTGACCTTGACCTGTTGGGGCGATGCACTGTTCTCCGGCCGGGCGGAAGCCGGGGCCTCGAGTGCCATGTCGATCTGCTGGCGGCGGATGCGGCCCTCGTCGTCGAGCCAGATCTGCATGGGCAGCGTCGGGCCGATCTGCTTGCCGAGCCGGTCGCCGCCGGGAAGCTTCGCGACGTCGATCGAGACCTTGTAGTGAGTGGTGTCGACGCCGTCGATCTTCTCGGTGCCGACCTCGGAGACGTCCTTGTCGGTGATCGCCTTGGCATAGGCGGCGGACTGGGCGGGGTCACCGATCTGTTGCGGGTTCGCGCCCTGCTGACCTGCCACCCGCTTCAGGTCGATCTTCATCCATGGCTTGCCGCCTGCGGCCTTCTGGCCGGGTGCCTTCTGGTAGAGGACCTGGTCGATCACGCGCTGCTCGATGCTCTGGCCCTCGGCGGTGATGGTCATGGTGCTGTCGCCCTCGGCCAGGTCGAGCGCGCCCTGCCCGTCGGCGGTGACCGACTTGCCGTTCGCGTCGGCCTTCACCTTGATGGTCAATTTCGCCGTCTCGGCCTCGGCCGTCCTGTCGTAGGCGTTGCGCACGGCCGTGGTGTCCTGCTGCCGGGCTCCGGCGGAGCTGTTCGCGCTCGTCGAGGCGGTGGACCCGCCGGCCGCCGGTTCGCCCTCGTCGCCGCAACCCGTCAGGGCGACGCTCCCCATGACGACGGCTGTCGCGATCGCGCCCGCCTTCATCCCCCTGCTCCGCATGCGTGTTCCTCTCTCTGCTCACGATGGCCGACCGTCCCAGTGGTGCCGTCGGCTTTCGCCGCTAGTGCCCGGCGCGGTCGCGAACACGCCCGGGGGTGAAGGGTTGGCTCATTTTCGAGATCTCCGCACAACCGGTGCAGAAGATGCGCTTCAGGGGGTAACCGAGCCACGGAAAGGGCTGCCGAGCAGCATTGTTGCCGTTTGACAACAATGGCCGTGAGGCAACAAAGTAGCCGTGTCGGACTGCGGGGAAGGACCAGGAATGCTCCGGTGGACGGAGAGCGCTCCGTGTGCTGGTCACGATTGCCCGAGGGCGGCAGTGACTCCGGTGCCGCGAACGGTGGTTCAGGCGGTCCGGCTGCCGGAGTCCGGGACGTCGTCGTGCGTCTGTGCCGCCGCTGCGGCGCAGAACGCCTCCAGCCCCTCCAGCAGGGCGACCCGCTTGCCGGCGGGCATGTCCGCCAGCACCCTCCGCAACTCCCTCTCCCTGCGCGCGCGCAGGTCGGCGAGGAACGCGCGGCCCCGGCTGCTGAGGTGCAGCCGCACCTCGCGCCTGTCCTCGGGACTCGTCACCCGCTCGACGAATCCGGCGGCGTGCAGCCGGTCGCACAGTCGGCTGGTGGACGGTGGCGTGGAGGCCAGGGACTCGGCCAGGGTGCGCAGGTTGATGCCGTCGTGGTGCTCGAGGATATGCAGCACGCGCAGCTGGGACGCGGAGGTGGGCGCCGTGGAAGCCCGGCCCCACACGACCTCCAGCAGCTCAACGGCCGTGGTGGTCACACGAGCGACCTCGTCGGGCTCAGGGCGGCGGCGGAAGGCAGTCACGGTCACACTCTCGCAGGCACTGGGGTGCCTGCCAGCGTACTAGGCGCACGCGCTGGTCACCTATGACTCGGGGCGCCCGACGTGGCTCCGCGAGCGGAGCGCGTCCGCTATTCGGCGAAAGACAGGTGTATCTCCCATCATGAACAGATTTGTGGTCGCTGAACGCGCTCTGCGCAGAGCGGCTCCCCACGAGTTGCTCGACGCCATCCGTGCCGTACTGATCGACCAGTACGGCGCGGAGGACGTCGAGCTCTTCATGGCCGATTACGGACTGACCGTGCTTCAGCCGGTCTCCGTGCTGCCGCACACCATGGAGCCGGTGTCGGTGCACAACAGCCCGGCAGGCCGGGCCTTCGGCTCGCAGAGGCCGTACTGCGAGGAGACCCGGGACGGGCGGGCACGCCTGCATCTGCCGGTCAGCGTGCGCGGCGACCGGCTCGGCGTGCTGTCCGTCACCCTGGCCGAGGCCGACGCCGCGCGGCGGTGCGAGTCCGAACTCGCCGAGATCGCCGATGTGCTGGGGCACGAGCTGATGGTGGCGGAGCGCGACACGGACCTGTACGTGCAGGCGCGCCGCAAGGACCGGCTGACCCTGGCCGCGGAGATGCAGTGGCAGCTGCTGCCCGGCCGCTCGTGCTCCCGCCCCGAGTACGAACTGGCGGCTCAGCTGGAGCCGGCCTACGCCATCTTCGGCGACAACTTCGACTGGTCCGCCACGGCCGACCACCTGATGCTGTACGTGACCAACGGCATGGGTGAGGGCATGGAGGCGTCCATGCTGACGAACCTGGCCATCAACGCCCTGCGCAACGCCCGGCGCGCCGGCATCTCCATCGCCGATCAGGCCGCCCTGGCCGACCAGGCCGTCTACGCCCACTACCAGGGGCGCTGCTACCTGTCCGTCCTCATGTTCGACTTCGATCTGGCCGCCGGCCGGGCGAGCGTCGTGGACGCGGGCTCGCCGGAGCTGTGGCGGCTGCGGGGCGGCACCGTGGAGCGCGTCTCCTTCGACGCCCAGCTGCCGCTGGGCATGTTCGAGGAGACCGACTACGTGGTGCAGGACTTCGACGTCGAGCCCGGTGACCGGCTCGTCTTCGTCAGTGACGGCGTTCACGCCGTGGCGTCCCCCAAGGGAGAGGCGTACGGGGAAGCGGCCCTCGCCCGGGCCGTCCACTCGACCAGGTTGCTGCCCGCCGCCGAGGTGCCCCGCGCGATCCTGCGGGAGCTGACCGGTCACCGCGGCGAGGCCGTACCGGAGGACGACGCCCTGGTCGTGTGCCTGGACTGGCACGGGAGGTCGTCGGGCGACTGACGGCCGGGTGCGCCGGGTTGTGACGATCGCGTGTTGTTCGCCTCAGTCCGTCGCGCTCACGTTTGTCATCTGGCAATAATTGCCTCATGGTCCACCGTCCGGTCGGCCACGAGGCACACAGGGAGACGATGCATGTGGCGGAGCACGACACGGCCCCCCGAGTTGCGCAGGATCTGACCCGCTTTCTCGAAACGCGCCGTGAGCAGATCGCCCAGCGGTGGGCGGACGCCCCCCTGTTCCGGGCGGTCTTCACCATCTCGAGGGACGAGGCGGTCGAAGCGTGCAAGGCCGTGGTGGACGCCCTGGCAGACGTGGCCCGCACCGGGCGGCTGGAGGACGTCGGGGCTCCCGGGTTCGGTGCCGTGCGAGACCAGCTCGGCCGGATGTCCGCCTCCCGGAGCCGGGCCGGAATCGCCCCGTCGCACATCGCCGACGAGGTCGCGGGTCTGCGCGAACCGGTCGCGGCGCTGCTGCGGGCCGAGCACGAGGAGCCGGCCGGCGAGCGGGCGCACGCGTGCCTGCTTGCGCTGACGGTCCTGATGGGCACGCTCCGCCTGGTGGTCATGCAGACGACGGTGAGCGCGGGCGAGGAACTGATCGCGCGGCAGCGCGAGCAGCTGCTGGAGGTGGCCACCCCGGTCATCAAGCTGTGGGAGGGCATCGTCGCCGTGCCGCTGATCGGCACGCTGGACAGCGCCCGCAGCCAAGTCGTCATGGAGAACCTGCTGGAAGCGATCGTGGCCGAGCGGTCCCGGTACGCCATCCTCGACATCACCGGCGTACCGACCGTCGACTCGCTCGTCGCCCAGCACCTGATGAAGACGGTCGCCGCGGCCCGTCTGATGGGCGCGGAGTGCATCGTCTCCGGAATCCGGCCCGCCATCGCGCAGACCATCGTCCACCTCGGCATCGACCTCGGCTCCATCGTCACGCGAGCCGGCCTGGCCGACGCCCTGGCCTACGCGCTCGGCCGGCAGGGCATCGTCGTCTCGCCGCGCCCGGTCGCGGGAGCGAGTCCGCGGTGACCGACCTGTTCGCCGCCCACCCCGTGCCCGTGCCGGTGCTCGCACTGGGAGACGTCCTGCTGGTCACCCTCCAGGGAGAACTGCACGACGGGGCGGCCGAACAACTCCAGCACGACGTCGCCCGTCGTATCGCCTCCGGCCCGGCACCGGTGGGCGGCGTCGTGATCGACATCTCCGGCGTGGACTTCGTCGACTCCTTCCTCGGCCGCGTCCTGGCCGAGATCGCGGCGAGCGCGAGCCTGCTGGCCACCCGTACCGTGCTGGCCGGCATGCGTCCCGCCGTGGCCATCACCCTCGTCGAGCTGGGCCTCACCCTGCCCGGACTGGTGACGGCCCTGGACGTGGACGCGGCACTGACCCTGCTGGACCGAGCCCCGTCGTCGGCCCTGCCCGCTCACCCGGAAGAGGGTGCGTGATGCACGCCCCACTCGTTCCGACCACCCGTCTGCCCATCGGCTCGGACGTGGATCTGGGCTGGGTACGACAGCAGGTGCGCCAGACCGCGGCGGGCCTCGGCTTCGGCCTGGTGCAGCAGACGAAGCTGGTGACCGCGGCCAGCGAACTGGCCCGGAACACCCTGGTGCACGGCGGCGGAGGGCACGTGGAGATGACACAGCTCGAGGACGGCGCCGCTCGCGGGCTGCGGCTGTCCTTCATCGACACCGGCCCCGGCATCCGTGACGTCGAGCTGGCCATGACCGACGGCTACACCTCCGGCGGCGGCCTGGGGCTGGGCCTGAGCGGCGCCAAGCGACTCGTCCAGGAGTTCACGCTCGAAAGCCGTCCCGGCCAGGGCACCACCGTCACCCTCACCGACTGGGTCGCCGGCTTCCCCTCGGCCCGCACGGGGGCGCCATGAGCCGGGTCTGGGACATCCCGGTCCACGACAGCACACGGGTGCGGGACGTCCGCGTCGCGGCGGAAGCCGCCTGCGCCCGCATCGGGATGGACATCCGTGCCACGGCGGTCGCGGCGCTGGTGGCCACCGAGCTGGCGACCAACCTCGTCAAGCACGCCGGCGGCGGCCGCATCGTCATCCACCCGGCAGGCCCCGCCGACACCCTCGCGGCGGCCGTGCCCCGCGTACAGATCACCTCGCTCGACCACGGGCCGGGCATCGGCGACGTCCGCGTGGCCCTGCGGGACGGCTCCACGACCGTCGCGTCCTCCCTCGGTGCGGGCCTGGGCACCTGTCTGCGCATATCCGGCGACTTCGACCTCCACAGCCGGCCGGGCCGGGGCACCGTGGCGGTGGCCCGCATCGGCCCCTCGGCGACGCCCGCCGCAGCCGGTCCGCCGCCGGGCGGCTCGCGTCCGGGCGCTCGGGCCGGGGGAATCACCACCTCACTCGCCCATGCCGAGCACTCCGGAGACGCCTTCGCCTGGGCGCGTTCCGGCCCCCGGATCACGCTGATGCTCGCGAACGGGCGCGGCCACGGCGTGGACGCGGCCGAGGCGTCCACCGCCGCCGTCGAGACGCTGCACCGGACCGCGGACCTGCCGCCTGCCGAGATCCTGCGGCTCCTGCACACCGCGCTGCGGGACACCCGGGGCGCGGCCGTAGGAGTGGCGCAACTCGACGAGGACACGGCCCGCTTCTCCTTCGCCGGCGTCGGCGACCTCGGCGCCAGGATCCGCACCGACGGTGAATGGCGGCCCCTCGGTTCCCACCAGGGCGTCGTCGGAGCCCACTTCCCCGCCGAGGTGCCCCTGCGCGAGGCCGCGTGGCAGCCGGACAGCCTGCTCGTCCTGCACAGCGACGGGCTCCCGAACCGTTGGGTGCCCCCGCACGACCCCCGGCTCCTCGACCAGGACCCGGCCGTGGTGGCCGCGGTCGTCCTGCGGGACGCCGGCAGCGCCGCACGTCCCCAGCGCGACGACGCCAGTGTTGCCGTCCTCGCCCCCGGCCGCCGGCACGACTGACACGCTCCGGTCAGTGCTCGGGGGTGTCCGCGTCCGGAACGCCGCGGTTCCGTGCGGCCAGGAAGCCGGGCATGCCGCGGTGCAGGGCCTCCCGGACGGGCGCGTCCATGGCCGCGAGCACGGCGGCCAGCGCGTGTGCTCGGCGCGACGCCACCTCGTCCAGCATCTGCCGGCCGTTCCCGGTGAGGCGCAGTTGCACCTCGCGCCGTTTGCGCGGATGCAGCACACGCTCCAGCAGACCGGCCGCCTCGAGCCTGTCGCACAGCCGGCTGGCGGTCGGCAGCCCCATCTCCATGCGGTTCGCCAGAGCGGTGAGGTTGAGCCCCGGCTCCGACTCCAAAACGCGCAGGGCCCGCAACTGGTGCGGAGACAGGCGCAGGCTCGCCCCCTGAGCGGCCACGGTCCACAGGTTCGTCAAAGACTCCACGGCATCGGCGATCTCCAGCGCGAGGGCGAGGGAGGCATCGCCCGATCCGTCTGCCGAGTCGTCCCCGGAGCCACTGAGGCGAGTCACGAACGCATCACTTTCAACAATCACCTGCCGGAACCACACCGTCCTCACCCCCACGCGGTACCCGAAGAGTCACCGGGCAAGCACCGCAGGCCCCGCCGAGTGAGGGTCGGGGGCGCGCGACGGCGCCCGTCGGCTCAGCCCAGCACGCGGTAGGTCACGTGGGTGACCAGGCTCGCCGGACGCGACGTCACCTGCTCCAGGTGCAGCGGCGGGACGCCCTCGAACAGCCGCGTGCCGGCGCCGAGCGTGAGCGGCACGATGTGCAGCCGCAGCTCGTCGATGAGGCCGGCGGCGAGGTACTGGTTGACGGTGGTCGCCCCGCCGTGGACCAGCACATCTCCGTCACCGGCCGCCGCACGTGCCCGGGCCAGCGCCGACGCGATGCCGTCGGTGACGAAGTGGTACGTCGTCCCGCCGGCCATCGGCTGCGGCTCGCGCGGGTGGTGGGTGAGCACGAACACCGGCGCGTGGAACGGCGGATCGTCGCCCCACCAGCCGTTCCACCGCCGATCCCACGCACCGCGCACCGGGCCGAACATGTTGCGCCCCATGATGAACGCCCCGGCGGCGGACAACCGGTCGAGCTCGGCCCGGTTCTCGTCGGGAGTGTCGAACATCCAGGCGTGCAGCGCGGCCCCCGATCCGTCGCCGCCGTCCTCACCGAACGGCCGTTCCTCGGTCTGGTGGAGCCCGGCCGCATACCCGTCGACCGAGACCGTGATGTCGCAGATCACCCTGCCCGTGCGTGTGGTCATTGCCGTGCCCTCCGCGCTCACCGGACGAACAGATCGGTTCCCCTCCCGCATCCTCACCCCTGGCCGGGGGCCTGGGCCTCAGCGGGCCTCACCCGGCTCCTTCGTGTCGAACGCCCGGGCGACGGCGAGGCTGTCCTCGTAGACATGGTGCCGGGTGACAAGGCCGTCCTCGACCGTGAGGTGCAGCGCGAACCGGGCCCGATAGGCGTGTCCGGTGGAGCGGGCGGTCTGACGGATCTCGCCGAGGACGACCGCGTCCCGGCCGTCGACGAGAATGCGCTCGATCTCGGTCGCCGCGCGCCCGGGCACATGGTGCTCGGCGAGCTCGCGATAGTGGGCGGCGACATCGGCGCGGGTCGAACGGTGCCGGATCCACGGGGTGGCGGTCCGGCCGTGCTCGGCCTCCGGCCAGTCCAGTTTCCAGTCGCACGGTTCGGCGTACAGGGCGGCGATGCTCTCCGGATCGCCCCCGCCGATCCGGAGCAGCAACTCCTCCACGACGGTGCGGGTGGGCGCGGGCGTGGCTGTGGGCACGACTCATCACTCCGATCCGGTGTCCGCGTCCGGTCGACGCGGTCAGGTCGGCATTCTTGTCGGCGCCGACGGGAGACAGCCATTACCTCCCGGGTAAGGGTGCGGAGGGGGCGCCCGGGTCCGGGTGTGACGCGGATCGCACGGAAGACTCCGAGCGTCGCAAATCGGACAGTGATGCGGTAACCGAATATCGGACAGTCGTCGCTCACGCTTTGGAACGAGCGACCGGTATGAGCGATCGACCTTTGAAAGTGAGGGCATTTCATTGATCGACTGCGCGAACTCCAGGTTGCTCGGGCGTCTCTTAGCTCACCTCAAGCGGCCGCACCACGGAAAACGCAGGATTTAACGTCTTGTTCATGACTCAGCTGGACACGCGCTCCCCGGGCCCCGCGAAAGAAGGCGGCGCCCCTGCCGACGGCATGCGCAGCAAGGGCCTGGGCGGCAATTCCGTGGGCCTGCTGGGCAGCGCGGTCATCGGCGTCTCCACCGTGGCCCCGGTGTACTGCCTCACCTCGACGCTCGGCTCCACCGCCGGCGAGGTCGGCGTGCAGATGCCCGCCGTGTTCCTCGCCGGCTTTCTGCCGATGCTGCTGGTCGCCTTCGCCTACCGCGAGCTGAACAAGGCCATGCCCGACTGCGGCACCTCGTTCACCTGGACGGTCAAGGCATTCGGCCCGCGCGTGGGGTGGATGTGCGGCTGGGGCCTGGTCATCGCCACGATCATCGTGCTGTCGAACCTGGCCGGCGTGGCCACCTCCTACTTCTGGCTGCTCGCCGGCGAGATCACCGGCAGCGACTCGGTGGCGGCGCTCGACGGGAACAAGGCCGTCCACATCGTGACCTGTCTGGCGCTCATCGCCCTCGCCACCGTCATCAGCTATCGCGGCATGACGGCGACCAAGGGCCTGCAGTACACCCTGGTGGCGCTGCAACTGGTGGTCCTGGCGGTCTTCGTGGTCATGGCTTTCACCAAGGCCGGAGGCGCCGACTTCCCGACCTCGACCCACTTCTCCTGGTCGTGGCTGAACCCCTTCGCCGTCCAGTCGTTCGCGGCGTTCACGGCCGGCCTGTCCCTGTCGATCTTCATGTACTGGGGCTGGGACGCGTGCCTCACCGCCAATGAGGAGACCAGCGGCAGCAGCCGCACGCCGGGCCGTGCGGCGCTCGTCGCCATGGTCGTGCTCGTCGGCTCGTACCTGGCGACGGGCGTCGCGGCACAGATGATCGTGGGCTCCGGCGACCAGGGCCTCGGACTCGCGAACCCCGAGACCTCCGACAACGTCTTCGCCGCCCTCGCCGGCCCCGTCATGGGCCCCGTGCTGGGTGTCGCGCTGTTCGTCGCGGTCCTCGCGTCGGCCGCGGCCAGCCTCCAGACGACGTTCATCCCGGTGGCCCGCACGGTCCTCGCCATGGCGACGTACGAGGCGCTGCCCGCCTCATACGCCCAGGTCCACCCGCGCTACCGCACCCCGGGCCGCGCCACCGTCACCGCGGGCGTCGCGACCGGCGTCTTCTACACGGTGATGACACTGGTCAGCGAGCACGTGCTGGTCGACACGATCTACGCGCTGGGCCTGATGATCTGCTTCTACTACGCGCTGACGGCCTTCGCCTGCGCCTGGTACTTCCGTGCCGATCTCCTGAAGTCCGGACGCGATCTCGTGTTCAAGGGGGTCTTCCCCCTCCTCGGCGGAGTGCTGCTCACGGCGGTCTTCGCCAAGACGCTCGCCGACATGTGGGACCCCGCCTACGGGAGCGGATCGTCCGTGCTCGGCGTCGGCTCGGTGTTCGTGATCGGCGTGGGCCTGCTCGCCCTCGGTGTGGTGATCATGAGTGTGATGCGCCGGCGGAGCCCCGCCTTCTTCCGGGGCGAGGTGCTCACCAAGTCGACGCCCGCCCTGGTCGCCGAGGACTGAGCCGGGCCCCGCGGCTCTCGCCGTCGCTGGGGGCGAAGCCGTCCGCCACGTGGGCGTGTCGGCACGCAGGGCCTCCAGGTCCCGCACAGCCGTGGTCACGGGCACGGACTCGTCCGGCGGAGAGGTGACGCCCATCGGACGCGAGATCGAGTTGATGCACGCCGCCGGGCTGTCGCCGCTCGACGCGATCCGCACCACCACCGTCGACGCGGCACGGCTGCTGGGAGTCTCCGGCTCCGTCGGCCGGCTGGCCCCCGGCTGCGCGGGCGACGTCCTCGTCGTCGACTCCGATCCGTTGAGCGATGTCTCGGCGCTGTCCCGGCCCGTCGGCGTCGTGCGCGCCGGCCGGATCTGCTGAACCAGTCCCGCGGCACACTCCCCGCCCTTCCCGTCGCTCCCCGCTGTCAACGAGTCCACATGACGCCTCCTTCCTCCTCGCCGTCCCGGCGTGCCGTGCTCGCGACCGCGGCCACCGCGGCGGCCGGCGGTACGGTGCCCTCCGCGGACGCGGCAGCGGCCTCCGCCGATGAACGCAAGCGCCCCCGCAAGACGGTGGTCTTCCGGAACGTGCGGCCCTTCGGAGCCCTGCGACCCGTGGACCTCACGGTCGTCGACGGCCGTATCAGCGACCGACCCGCGCCCGGGGGAGCGCACGTGATCGACGGCGGCGGCCGTATCGCCCTGCCGTCCCTGGTCGACGCGCACATCCACCCGGACAAGACGTCGTGGGGCGGCTCCTGGGGGTCGCGCAGGCCCGCGGACACCATCGCGGACTACGTCGTCGCGCAGGACGTGGAGCTGTTCGCGAGCCAGAGCCGGAGCGTCGGCGAACGGGCGTACCGGCTCATGGCGCACGCCGTGACCCGGGGCACCCGCGCGATGCGCGCACACGCCGACGTCGCTCCCGCCTACGGACTGGCCGGCCTCGGACGCCTCGTCCGCCACGACGCCTGAGACGCTGCCGCGCCGGCGAGGCCGCGCAGGGCTATGTCGCGCGGAATCTTCCCGGCTCGACCTCCGTGACCCGTCCCGTGCCGATCAGCCGGTCCAGGTGCTGCACCGCGGTCCGGCGCTCGACCGGCTCCACGTGCGGGCCCTCGACATGGGGACGGTAGACCAGGCGGTGCCCGGTGATCTCCTCGACGGTCCGCGGTTCGTCGAGGAAGGCCAGGAGGGCCGCGTCACGCCTCGCCGTCACCCCGGCGAAGTCGTCGAGCCGCCTGGAGAACTCCGTGGCCCCCTCGATCACGCCCTTCTGATGAGCCGTGCCGTACCAGCGGACACCGATCTCGCGGCATCGGCGCATGGAGGACTCGAAGTCGGTGAGACTGCTGCCGACGTCTCCGTAGTACGGACCGAACGATGTCAGGTCGATGTCCGCCACGAAGAGGAAGCCGTCCGGCTCGATCAGGAAGCCGCTGTGTCCCGCCGTGTGGCCCGGGAGGTGCACGACGGTCACGGTGCGGCCGCCGAGGTCGAACACCGTGCCGTCCTCGAACCCCGTGGCATCGGGGCGATCGAGCACGTGGAAGTGGTCGCGCAGCATCGTGCGGGTGCGCTCTGCCGCGTCCGCGGGGAGGCCGTAGCCCTCGACCATGACCTCGCGTGACCGCAGCGCGGCCAGGTCCTCCTCGTGGACGTGCACGGGCACGTCGTAGTCGGCGAGACCCGCGACGTGGTCCTCGTGCGCGTGGCTCACGAGGACCACGTCCGCGGGCGGGGCCGTTCCGACGAGCGACAGCGACGGGTCGATGACCAGTGTCTCGGCGGTGCCGCGCACGAGTACGGAGTTGGCGTAGGGGTAGGCGCCCAGGTCGGCGCCCACCAGCACGGTCACCCCGCCGTAGTTCGTCTCCGTGTATCCGGTGGTGAGCAAGGTCGGCACTCCTTCGTCCGTGGGGTGGGCCCGGGGGACAGTGTGCCCCGGGAAGGCGCCCCAGGAGGCGACGGTGGTGAGACAGCCGACTCCGGTCCAGGCGTTCAACGCGACCGTCCCGTAGCGGAGTTCGGGGCGGGGCAGGCGTCATGCCTTTCTGGGATCCCTGGGAGGCGCGCATCGCCGCCGACGCTGCGGAACCCCCTCGGGCCGATCCACCTGGCCGGCGATCACCCACTCGACATGCCTTCGCTCGCCGACGCAGCGACCTCGGGCGAGAACACGGCGAAGGCGGTCCTCGCGAGCCTGAAGCCCTGTCCTCGATTCCACGCTAGCGATCTTCACCGCCTCGACCCCGGCCTGCGGCTGACCTGGCGGCCTGCTCGATCTTCGCACGGTAGGCGGCACGGGCTTCCTCGTCGACCTGCTGCTCGTTCTCGGCGCGCACTCCGGTCCGGCCGTCGAGGCCCTCGCGCAGGATGTCGGCGTGCCCGGCATGCCGGATGGACTCGCCGAGGACGTGGACCATGACGGCGAACAGGTTCGTGTTGGGACAAGTCCCCGGCCACCACGGCACGTGGCCGGGGGCGTCGAGGGGCAGCTCGTTGATCGTCGCGTCCGAATGTTCCCACGTGCGCCGGTAGAACCCGGTGATCCGATCGCGGGTCTCGTCCTCGGTCGCCCACTGATCGCTGCCGTCGGAGTCCTGCCACCGGGACAGCGATTCCGGGGAAGGGCGGTCGAAGACCTCGCCGAAGTATCTGGCCTCGACGGTGGCCACGTGTTTGACGAGGCCGAGGAGGTTGGTCCCGGTCGCCGTCAAAGGTCTGCGGGCGTCGTACTCGGACAGGCCGTCGAGTTTCCAGAGCAGCGCCTCGCGGTCCCGCCGCAGTCTCCCGTGCAGGATGTCCTTCGCGAATTCATCGACCATGCTGCATGAACCTTCCATGGGCTGTTCGTGGTCTCAAGTCCGCTGCCCGGTACACGTCGAAGACCTGGCCGCTGCCTTGTGGGAGATCGCGCTGTCCGCCGCGGCTGGAGTGTTCCACCTCGCCGGGCCGGACGCCCTGAGCCGTCACGAACTCGGTGTGCTCATCGCCCGACGCCAAGGATTCGACGGCGCGCGGCTGCCCGCCGGGCGACGAGCCGACACCTCCCTGCCCGGGGGCCTCGACATACGCCTCGACAGCCGCGCAACGCAGGAGCGGTTGCGGACCAGGCTCCGCGGGGCCCGCGAGTTCCTTCGTTGAGTGCGCGGTGCCAACCCTCGGCCGGTCGCGGGCCGCGCCGATGCGCGCAGGCTGGTGAGTTGCGATACCCGCGCAGGTCGGTCAAGCCAGTAGCGGAAGGCATAGCTCATCCCCCTGTTGGACCAGGGCGGCAAGGAAACCCCCTCCGGCATCCGCACCGGAGACCGTCCATGAGCCATGGTGGCCTGAGCACGAGGACTACCGGCAGGCCGAGATCGCGCACCGACGAGTTACCCGCGCCGCGCTGGTCTCCATGCCGGACACCCACGGACGGAAGGCCGGCCCATGCGGAAACTGATCTACGGCATGAACCTGACCCTGGACGGCTACATCGCCGCGGCCGGCGACGACATCGGCTGGAGCGGGCCGCCGAGCCACGAGCTGTTCCAGTGGTGGCTGGAGCACGAGCAGGCGAGTGGCCTGTCGCTGTACGGGCGCAAGCTGTGGGAGACGATGAGCTCCTACTGGCCGACCGGCGACCAGCAGCCCGACGCCACCCCGGCGCAGATCGAGTTCGCGCGGAACTGGCGGGACACGCCGAAGGTGGTGTTCTCCTCGACGATCGACGAGGTCGACTGGAACACCCGCCTGGTCACCGGCGACGCGATCGCCGAGATCACCCGGCTCAAGGCCGAGGACGGCGGCCCCATGAACATCGGCGGCGCAACGCTCGCCGGGGCGGCGATGCGCGCCGGGCTGATCGACGAGTACGCGATCGTCACCCATCCGGTCCTGGCGGGCGGCGGCACGCCGTTCTTCACCGCGCTGGACGGCTGGGTGAACCTGAACCTGATGGAGACGCGGACGTTTCCCGACGGCGTGGTCCTGACCCGGTACGAGACGAGGCGCTGAGCGGCAGCAGCCCACGCGCCGGGGACTGTCTCCCGGTGATGTGCCCACCGAGCCCCGGGGGAGCCATCCGGCGAAGCGCCGGATGGCTCCCGCCGTCACTCACGGGACAACCCTCAGAAGAAGCCCAGCTTCTTCGGCGAGTACGACACCAGCAGGTTCTTCGTCTGCTGGTAGTGCTCCAGCATCATCCGGTGGTTCTCCCGGCCGATCCCCGACTGCTTGTAGCCGCCGAACGCGGCGTGCGCCGGGTAGGCGTGGTAGCAGTTCGTCCAGACGCGTCCCGCCTGGATCGCCCGGCCCGCGCGGTACGCGGTGTTCATGTCGCGGGTCCACACCCCGGCGCCGAGGCCGTACAGCGTGTCGTTGGCGGTCTTGATCGCGTCGTCGAAGTCGTCGAAGGACGTGACCGACACGACCGGGCCGAAGATCTCCTCCTGGAAGATCCGCATGCGGTTGTGGCCTTCGAAGATCGTGGGCTGGACGTAGTAGCCGCCCTTCAGTTGGCCCTCGTGCTCGAAGCGTTCGCCGCCGGTGAGGACCTTGGCGCCCTCCTGCCGGCCGATGTCCAGGTAGGAGAGGATCTTCTCCAGCTGGTCGTTGGACGCCTGGGCGCCGATCATCGTGTCGGTGTCCAGCGGGTGGCCCGGTGTGATCAGCTCGGTGCGGGCGACCGCGGCCTCCATGAACTCGGCGTAGGTGCCGCGCTGGATCAGCGCCCGGGACGGGCAGGTGCACACCTCGCCCTGGTTGAGCGCGAACATCGTGAAGCCCTCGAGCGCCTTGTCGCGGAAGTCGTCGTCCCGCGCCCAGACGTCGTCGAAGAAGATGTTCGGCGACTTGCCGCCGAGTTCCAGCGTGACCGGTTTGATGTTCTCCGAGGCGTACTGCATGATCAGCCGCCCGGTGGTGGTCTCTCCGGTGAACGCCACCTTCGCCACCCGCGGGCTCGACGCGAGCGGCTTGCCCGCCTCCACCCCGAAGCCGTTGACGACGTTCACGACACCCGGCGGCAGCAGGTCCGCGACCAGGCTCAGCCAGTAGTGGATCGAGGCCGGGGTCTGCTCGGCGGGCTTCAGGACCACCGCGTTGCCGGCGGCGAGAGCGGGAGCGAGCTTCCAGGTCGCCATCAGGATCGGGAAGTTCCACGGAATGATCTGCGCGACCACGCCCAGCGGCTCGTGGAAGTGGTACGCGACGGTGTCGTCGTCGACCTCGCCGATCGAGCCCTCCTGCGCGCGGATCGCGCCCGCGAAGTAGCGGAAGTGGTCGATGGCGAGCGGGATGTCGGCCGCCAGCGTCTCGCGCACCGGCTTGCCGTTCTCCCAGCTCTCGGCGACCGCCAGGCGTTCCAGGTTCGCCTCCATGCGGTCCGCGATCTTCAGCAGAATGCCGGAACGCTCGGTCACCGACGTGCGGCCCCAGCCCGGGGCGGCCCCGTGCGCCGCGTCGAGCGCCCGCTCCACGTCCTCCTCCGTACCGCGCGCGATCTCCGTGAACGGCTGCCCGTTCACCGGGGACGGGTTCTCAAAGTACTGCCCGCGCACCGGCGGCACGTACTCGCCGCCGATGAAGTGGTCGTAGCGCGACTCGTAGGAGACGATCGCGCCCTCGGTGCCGGGCGCCGCGTAACGGGTCATCCTGGTCTGCCTCCCTCATCGTGCGCTGCCCGCCGTTGGACAGCTCTTTGGGAGGCTAGGGAGAGCGACGTTGCGGGGACGTTGCGTGAGCGGCCGCGGCCCAGGGCCGGCGCCCGGCCGCGCGCCGACATGCCGTCACCACGCGCGCGGCGCCGCCAGCTCGGACTCCAGCGCGGCGAGCCGGGACAGCACCGCGGCGGTGGGCCGGACCGCGGCCAGCGCACGCCAGACGTCCAGGTCGTCCTCACCCCACGGCGCATGCGCCCAGTCGGCCAGGAGGTCGGGGTCACGGCAGGCGATCAGCGCGGTGCGCAGGCCGTCGGCCAGCCGGCGCCGGTGCCGTGCCACCGCCGGGGCCTGGGAACCGGGCAGCAGCGGACCGGCGTACGCCGCCGCGGCCGCCGTCACGCCACCGGCCCGCAGCCGGCGCTCGACCACGGCGACGTCGGACTCGACGGGCATCGTGAGCCGGTACGGGCGGGACGCCAGCACCCCCGGACCCAGCACCCCCCGCAACCGCGCCAGTTCGGCTCGCAGGGTCACCGGAGGCACCGTCTCGTCCTCGTACAGCGCGCACAGCAGCTCGTCGCCGGTCAGACCCTCCGGATGCTGCGCCAGCAGCACCACGATCTCGCTGTGCCGGCGGCTGAGCCGGACCCTGCTGCCGCCGCGGCTCAGCAGCGCCTCGTCACGGCCCAGCGCGGTCAGTTCGGCGGTGCCGGCGGCGGGCCGCTCCGGTGTCAGCAGGGCCAGCTGGGACTCCGCGGCGCGCGCCACGGCTTGGACGAAGCCCAGGCTGTGCGGATGCGCCAGCCCGTTCCCGCCCGTGATGTCCACGGCGCCCAGTACCCGCCCGGTGCGCGGATCGTGCACCGGAGCCGCCGCGCACGTCCACGGCTGTACCCGCCGGATGAAGTGCTCGGCCGCGAATACCTGTACCGGGCGGCCCACGGCCACCGCCGTGCCCGGCGCGTTCGTCCCCACCGCGGACTCCGCCCACCGGGCACCCGGCACGAAGTTCATCCGCCCCGCCCGCCGCCGGGTGGCCGGATGGCCCTCGACCCACAGCAGCCTGCCGTGCGCGTCGCACACCGCCAGCAGATGCTCGCCGTCGGCCGCGAACGCGCCGAGCAGTTCACGGAACAGCGGCATCACCCGTGCCAGCGGGTGCTCGGCGCGGTAGGCGCCCAGGTCACCGTCCATGAGTTCCACGCTCGCGGTGCCGTCCGGGCCGACACCCGCCCGGACGGACCTCCGCCACGACTCCGCCACCACGGCGCGCACGGGCCGCGACACCGTGCCCGCCTCGGTGAACGTCTCGTGCGCGCGGCGCAGCGTCCGGGCGCGCTCGACGGGATCGGCCCCAGGTTCCAGAGCCAGCCACGAATCGGTCAACTCGGCCTCCCCGGAGAGCGATACGACGGTGACATCGTCACTCCGCGGGTGGGCGCGGACAACCACTTCGACCGGCCCGATCACCCGAACGTGGCCGTCCGCCGCCCGTCAGGCGAAGTTGACCAGTCTGATGTACCGGGTCCAGTCCCACAGCGGTCCCGGGTCCGTGTGGTCGCTGCCCGGTACCTCGTGGTGTCCGATGATGTGGGCGCGGTCCTTGGGGATGCCGTACGTGGTACAGATCGCCGCGGTGAGCCGAGCCGACTGCTGGTACAGGGCATCGGTGAAGTACTCCGGCCGGTCCACCCAGGCCTCGTGCTCGATGCCGATGCTGCGGGTGTTGTAGTCCCAGTTCCCTGCGTGCCAGGCGATGTCGGACTCGAGGACGCACTGTGCGACGTGCCCGTCGGCGGACCGGACGACGTAGTGGGCGGACACCTGTTTGTCAGGGTTGCGGAAGATGGAGAGCGTGTCGGCGTACGTCTCCTGCGTGACGTGGACGACCACGTAGTCGAGAGGATAGGTGAGGGGGCGACTCGACCGGCTGTAGTTGGCCGTGTTCGCCGGCTGCCACTCGGCTGACGGGTAGTCGACGTCGGCCAGGGGCCTCGCGGCGGCTCGCGTGCCGGACAGCAGTGCGGAGGAGACGGTGGCGAGCGCGGCGCCCTGGAGGAGCCGCCGCCTGGTCGGGGAAGGTGTTGCCCTTTCCGTTTCCACGGGGAGGACCGCCTTTCGTGGGTGGGGGGTGGTGCGCGGGTGGGGGTGCGCGGTTCCACGGCGCGGCGCCGTGTCGCACACGGTTGCCAACGGTGAGGCGACGGCTTGGTTGCGAGGAGCGGGGCCGAACGCCGAGGAGCGGGCCGAGCGTCGCGGTGCCCCTGTGTCGCGGTCACGAAGGGCTTCGCGTGAACCACCGTACGAGGCAGGCGGGTTGGGCATAAGAGTGCGTCGCGGTCCGGTGGACGACCGCGGTTTTGTGGATACGGCGCTCACTCGTTCGAGTGAGCGCCGTGGAACTCCGGGCGTAGCCGCCCGGCTCCTGGCGCACGCCGCCCCGCCCGGTCTCGGACCCGCCCCGGTCTCGGACCCGGTCGGCCTGGTCTCAGACCCGGCCGGCCACCGCGGCCGCCGGATCGTCCAGGACTCCCCGGATCACCGAGTGCGCCGCGCCGAGCAGCGGTCCCTGCGGGCCGAGCTCCGACACGGACACGGGGCAGGCCGGGCCGGCCGTCCGCCGGGCCAGCTCGTCCCGCAGGGACGGCAGCAGCCAGGGCGCGAGCCCGGCCAGGGCGCCGCCCAGCACCACGCTCTCGGGGTCCAGCAGGTTGACCGCGCCGGTCAGCGCGATACCGAGCGCGGTCCCCGCCTCGCGCAGCGCGCGTCGTACGCCCTCGTCACCCTCGGCGGCGCGCCCCGCGAGCAGCCCGACACGGTCCTCGCCCGGTTCCACACCCGCCGCGCGCAGCACCGCCTTCTCACCGGCGTACTGCTCCAGGCAGCCACGCCCCCCGCAGGCGCACTCCGGCCCGTCGGGATGCACCGGCATGTGTCCCAGCTCGCCCGCGAAGCCCCGGGTTCCGCGCAGCAGGCGCCCGTCGACGACCACGGCCGCACCGATGCCGATCTCGGCGGAGACGTGCAGGAAGTCCCGCGGGGTGCCGTCACCGAGCCACAGCTCGGCGAGCGCGCCGAAGTTGGCCTCGTTGTCCACGGTCAGCGGCACGTCGGAGGGCAGCAGCGCGCCGAGGTCGGCGTCGTGCCAGTCGAGGTTCGGGGCGTGGACGACGGTCCGCCCGTCCCGTGCCACCAGACCCGGCACGGCCACGGCCAGTCCGGCCGGCCACAGGCCGTCCGCCTCCGCCTCCGCGGTGACCGTCCGCACCAGGCCGGTGAGCTGCTCGACGACCGGCTCGAGCGAGCGGCCGCGATTGCTGCCGTACCGCACGGCCCGCGCCCGTACCCGGCCGCGCAGGTCGACCGCGCAGACCGCGAGGTGGTCGACGCCGACCTCCGCGCCGATCCCGGCCGGACCCCGCGCGCTGACGGCGAGCGCGGATCCGGGCCGGCCCACCCGCCCCGGACGTTCGGGACCCAGCTCCTCCAGCAGGCCCGACCGGATCAGCTCGTCCACGAGCGTCGACACGGCCGCGCGCGTCAGCCCGATCCGCGAGGCGACGGCCGCCCGGGACAGCGGGCCCTCGGCGCTGACGGTGTGCATCACCCGGGAGAGGTTGCGGCGGCGCATGCCCTGCTGGGTGTCCGGCAACGCACGCCCTGGGCGGGTCGGACGCGCTTCGTGCGGGGGTGCGGTCATGCCTCCGTCAGTCCTCGGTCGTCATGTGCGCTGCTCGGTCTGTGCTCGTCGGTCGTTCGGACGGTCTCGGCCGCCCCGGCCCACCGCTCGTCCGGGGACGAGCGGTGGACGCCTCGGCCGGGGACCGGCGGAGCGCCCGCGGCGGAACGGCCCCGCCTGGTGTGCGCCCGAAGGCGTCCCGCGGGGACGGCCCCTGACCGTGCCCGTCCGTGACGCCACCGCCCGCGCGAGCACGTCGTCAGCGGGTGCTCCCGTCCCGCTCCAGGAGCGGCGCCGCGTCGGAGACTACCCCGGCGATCCTGGCCAGCGTCGCCTCGTCCCGTTCCACGGCATCGAGCACCGGCCCGGCGGCCGTGTTCCAGCGCCGGGCGACCGCCGCGGGATCCTCCCCGGTGAGCAGGCCGGCCGCCTGTGCCGCGGCGCCGAGCGCCACCAGCTCCCTGGCCTCGGGGATCTGGACGGGACGCCCCGAGAGGCGACGCACGGTCTGCTGCCACGCCGTCCCGCGTGCGCCGCCGCCGATCAGCAGCAGCGGCGCGGAAGGGTCCGCGTCCGCGTCGAGGACCAGGTCGAGGGCGCCGAGCAGCGAGTGGACGGCGCCGTCGTACGCGGCCTGGAGCAGCTGTCCGGCGGTCGTGTCGTGGCGCAGCCCGTACAGCAGGCCGGAGGAGTGCGGCAGGTTGGGAGTGCGTTCGCCGTCCAGATAGGGCAGGAGCGTGACGTCCGTGCCGGGTTCGACGGCCTCCCGGTCCAGGCCCAGCAGGGCCGCCACGCGGTCGACGGCGAGCGTGCAGTTCAGGGTGCAGGCCAGTGGGAGCCAGTCGCCACGCGCGTCGGCGAAGCCCGCCACGGTGCCGGTCGGGTCGGCGGGCCTGCGCCGCGACACGGCGTACACCGTGCCGGAGGTGCCGAGGCTCATCACCGGCACGCCGGGGCGCACCCCGAGGCCGAGCGCGGCAGCCGCGTTGTCGCCGGTGCCGCCCGCGACCAGGGTGCCCTTGCTGAACGGCAGGTCGTGGCTGTCACGCACGGTGCCGGCCACCTCGCCGGGCCGGACCATGCGGGGCAGCAGCGCCGGATCGAGTCCCACGCGCGCGAGGGTCTCCTCGTCGTACGCCTCCGTCCCGGACGCCCACCAGCCGGTGCCGGACGCGTCACCGCGGTCGGTGGTCCCCTCGCCGGTGAGCCGCTCGGTGAGGTAGTCGTGGGGGAGCCGTACGGCCTTGACGGCGCGGACCGCCTCCGGCTCGTTCTCGGCCAGCCAGGCCCACTTGGTGACGGTGAAGGAGGCGCTGGGCACGCTGCCGGTGCGCTCCGCCCAGGCCTTGGCCCCGCCCAGCTCCTCGATCAGACGGCGGGCCTGCGGTGCCGAGCGCACGTCGTTCCAGAGCAGGGCCGGGCGTACCGGGTCGCCCGCGGCGTCCAGTGTGACGAGGCCGTGCTGCTGCCCGCCGATCGACACGGCGGCGGCCTCACGGGCCGCGTCGCCGCACTGGTCCAGGGCCGTGCGCAGGGCGTCCCACCACTGTCGCGGGTCGCTCTCGCGGCCGGCGCCGGAGGACACCGTGTGGGGTGCCTGGCCGCTCGCGATGACCCGGCCGGTGGCCGCGTCGACGACCAGCGCCTTGGTGGACTGGGTGGACGTGTCCACGCCGACGACAAGCGGACCCTCGGCTGCTGACATCGGGCTACTCCCTCTTCCGGGGCTCTGCGGCTCTGTGGCTCAGACCGGTCTGAGCTGGGGTTCTGCGGCGGTCCCGGGTCGCTGAGACCCGACACGATCCGTCGGGGACACCGTGTTCCCTTCCCGGGACCGCGTGTGCATACTAATTTGTAAACCGCCATGACGAAATAGCCGTCAGCGAGCAAGGAGCCGTGGAATGAACTACCAGCCCACTCCCGAGGACAAGTTCACGTTCGGTCTGTGGACGGTCGGCTGGCAGGGCCGGGACCCGTTCGGTGACGCCACCCGTCCGGCCCTGGACCCCGTCGAGTCCGTGCAGCGGCTGGCCGAGCTGGGCGCGTACGGAGTCACGTTCCACGACGACGACCTGATCCCGTTCGGCTCGAGCGACACCGAGCGGCAGGCCACGGTCAAGCGGTTCCGGCAGGCCCTGGACGCGACGGGCATGAAGGTGCCGATGGCGACGACGAACCTGTTCACGCACCCGGTGTTCAAGGACGGCGCCTTCACCGCCAACGACCGGGACGTGCGCCGTTACGCGCTGCGCAAGACGATCCGCAACATCGACCTCGCGGTGGAGCTGGGCGCGTCGGTGTACGTGGCCTGGGGCGGCCGCGAGGGTGCGGAATCCGGGGCCGCCAAGGACGTGCGCGACGCGCTCGACCGCATGAAGGAGGCCTTCGACCTGCTGGGTGAGTACGTCACCGGGCAGGGCTACGACATCAAGTTCGCGATCGAGCCGAAGCCGAACGAGCCGCGCGGTGACATCCTGCTGCCCACCGTCGGACACGCGCTGGCGTTCATCGAGCGGCTGGAGCGTCCGGAGCTGTACGGCGTGAACCCCGAGGTCGGCCACGAGCAGATGGCCGGGCTGAACTTCCCGCACGGCATCGCGCAGGCCCTGTGGGCGGGCAAGCTGTTCCACATCGACCTCAACGGCCAGTCCGGCATCAAGTACGACCAGGACCTCCGCTTCGGCGCCGGCGATCTGCGTGCCGCGTTCTGGCTCGTCGACCTGCTGGAGCGGGCCGGGTACGCGGGACCGCGGCACTTCGACTTCAAGCCGCCGCGGACCGAGGACTTCGACGGGGTGTGGGCGTCGGCCGCCGGCTGCATGCGCAACTACCTCATCCTCAAGGACCGGGCCGCCGCCTTCCGTGCCGACCCGGCCGTGCAGGAGGCCCTGGCCGCGGCCCGCCTGGACGAGCTCGCCCAGCCCACCGCCCCCGACGGGCTCAAGGGCCTCCTCGAGGACGCCACGGCCTTCGACACGTTCGACGTCGACGCCGCCGCGGCCCGGGGCATGGCCTTCGAGCAGCTCGACCAGCTCGCCATGGACCACCTCCTCGGCGCCCGCTGAGCGCTCCCGGCTCCGAGAGACCGCTCCGGCCCTGTCCCACCGCACGGGGCGAGTGCCGGAGCGGTCGCCGCCACGTCTGTGTCGTGGCCTCCCGGACGCCTCGCTCCCGGGCGCCTTCGCTCCCGGCCGTCTGCGAGGATGACGGACATGGCACAAGAGCGTGGAGTGATGGTTGCCCCGGGCTCCGGTGAGGGAGAGCCGCTTGCCGTCGTGGCGGCGGCGATCGTGCGACAGGGGCGGCTGCTGGTCGTGAGCAGGCGGGCCGCCCCCGACGTCTTCTACCTGCCCGGAGGCAAACCCGACGCGGACGAGACGCCGTTGGAGGCCCTGGTCCGCGAGCTGGACGAGGAGCTCGGCGTCGAGCCACGGCAGCCCCGCCTGCTGGCCCGGGTCGACTCTGTCGCGGTCCTGGAGCGGGTGCCGATGCGGCTGACTCTGTTCGAGGCGCACATCGACCGGCCGCCCCGGCCCGCGGCCGAGTTGGCGGACATGAGGTGGATCTCCGGACACGAGGACGACATCCGGCTCGCACCCGCGGTCACCGACCACGTCCTGCCACTGCTCCGGGAGGCCGGTTCCCTGGCTCCGTAGCGGCCGGGACAGCCCCCGGACCCGGCTCGCGGCCCGGCGGACCAGTCCCGCCGAGCCGCGCGGCGACCGTACGGACGCCGGCGCCCGACGTCCGTACGGCGGGGCGCGGTTACGGCATCACGGTTCGTCCCCGGCCGCGAGTGCCGCCGAGGCCAGGGCCGTCGCCGGGTCCTGGGCCGGACCGCTCACGGGAACCCAACGGCCCCCTTCTTCCCGGAACGGCCACCAGCGGCCGTCGCGGTCCAGGCGGAGCTGATGCGGCGAACCGACGACCGTCCAGCGGTTGTCACGCGCCAGCAGGGACGGTTTCTCGTCCGCCTCCCATGCCGAGTCCAGCGCCGCACACGCGCGTGCCAGCGCGTCGCCCCGCACCGTCCACTCCTCCTCCAGCACCGACAGCGCCGCCGCGCCCCCCAGCCGCCACGCGCGCACGGCGGCGGTCAGCGCCTCGTGGTCGCGCCCCGAGCCGTCGCCGAGACGCCCCCGAACGACCGGTCCGGGGTCGCCCGCGGCCAGGCGTACGGCGTCCTGCGCGGCCGTCGGCTCCACGCCGACCGCCTGTCGGTCGTGCCCGCCGCGCAGGGCCTCGGCGAGCAGGCGATGCGCCTGCGCCGCGGTACGGGAGGCCAGGAAGGCCAGCGCCGCCCGGTCGACGCCGGACGGGGGAGGCGTCTCCGTGTCCAGGGCGGGCGGTTCACCCGGCCCGTCCGGAAGGAGGGGCGGCGCGGGCAGCGGCGGCAGGAAGTACCCCGACGCGTATGCCTCGGCGGCGTCCACCCCTTCCGGCCGGGAAGCCGTCACCTCACCGGGCGTACGGCCGCGTGTCTGCAGGGCGGACAGCACGGCGCTCTCGCCCCGCCCGCGCATCAGCAGCAGGACCAGAGGGTCCTGGTCCAGCAGCCGCGCCACCTGGTAGCAGAGCGCCGCGGTGTGCCCGCAGTGGTCCCAGGCGCCGCAGTCGCACTCCGGTTCCAGATCGCCCAGGCCGGGCAGCAGGTCGATGCCCGCCGACGCCGCGTCCTCGACGAGATGCGGGGGCATCTCCCCGTCCAGCAGCGCCGCGACATGACCGGACCGCTCGACCGTCATGTCGACAAAGCGGTCCCACTGCTCGTCGGACAGTTCCGCCAGCAGGACGTCGGCGCGGTGCGCCGTGCGGTCCCGGTCCTTGACCACCGCCGTGATGCGACCCGGCCGCACCGAGACCGCCCCCACCGCTCCCGCGCGCGCGAGGCGCCGACCGGCCTTCACCTGCGCCCCGTCCACGGCCGCGTCCTCCAGGGCCTTCAGCCAGGCATGCCCCCACCAGGTCTGCGCGAACCCCTTGCCGTGCACGGGCGGCAGCGGGATGAACGTCCGCTCCTCGCCGCCGCTGTCGCCACCGTCGAATCCGTCGTCGCCGTCGTACCGCGTCATCGCGCACCTCCGCGCAGGTCGACCAGATCGGCCAGTTCCGCGTCCGTCAGTTCCGTGAGCGCCGCCTCGCCCGCTCCCAGCACCGAGTCGGCCAGCGCGCTCTTGCGGCTCAGCAGGGCCGCGATGCGGTCCTCGACGGTCCCCTCGGCGATCAGCCGGTGCACCTGCACCGGCCGGGTCTGGCCGATGCGGTGGGCGCGGTCGGTGGCCTGGGCCTCGACGGCCGGATTCCACCAGCGGTCGTAGTGCACGACGTGCTCCGCGCGCGTGAGGTTCAGTCCGGTGCCCGCCGCCTTCAAGGACAGCAGGAAGACGGGGACCTCACCGTCCTGGAACCGCCGTACCAGCGACTCCCGTTCGGTGACGGACGTCCCGCCGTGCAGGAACAGCGACGGCACGCCGCGGGCGGCCAGATGCTGTTCGAGGAGCCGTGCCATCTGCACGTACTGGGTGAACACCAGCACGCTCGCCTCTTCAGCGAGGATCGTGTCGAGCAGCTCGTCCAGCAGCTCCAGCTTCCCGGAGCGGCCCGCGATCCCCGGACCGCCGGAACGGTCCTCCTTGAGGTACTGCGCCGGGTGGTTGCAGATCTGCTTCAGACTCGTCAGCAGTTTCACGATCAGACCCCGCCGCGCCATGCTGTCGGCCCCGGAGATCTCCGCGAGCGCCTCGCGCACCACCGCCTCGTACAGGCCCGCCTGCTCCGCGGTCAGCGACACGGGATGGTCGGTCTCGGACTTCGGCGGCAGTTCGGGAGCGATTCCCGGGTCCGACTTGCGGCGCCGGAGCAGGAACGGACGGACGAGCCGGGCCAGCCGCTCCGCCGCGGCCGGGTCCTGGCCGCCCTCGACCACCTGCGCGTAACGCCTGCGGAAGGTGCCGAGCCGGCCCAGCAGTCCCGGAGTGGCCCAGTCCAGGATGGCCCACAGCTCCGAGAGATTGTTCTCCACGGGGGTGCCGGTGAGCGCCACGCGCGCGCGTGCGCCGATGGAACGCAGCTGCCGCGCGGTCTCCGAGTAGGGGTTCTTCACGTGCTGGGCCTCGTCCGCCACGACCATGCCCCACTCCGAGGCGGCCAGCCGTTCCGCGTCCAGACGCATGGTGCCGTAGGTGGTGAGCACGAACTCGCCGTCGGCCAGGTCCGCCAGGTCGCGCCGGGGGCCGTGGAAGCGCCGCACGGGTGTGCCGGGGGCGAACCGCTCGATCTCGCGCTGCCAGTTGCCCATCAGGGACGTCGGACAGACGACCAGCGTGGGTCCGGCGGCCGACGCGTCGGTCTGCCGGTGCAGGTGCAGGGCGATCAGCGTGATCGTCTTGCCGAGGCCCATGTCGTCGGCGAGACAGCAGCCGAGGCCCAGCGACGTCATGCGGGCCAGCCAGTTCAGGCCCCGCCGCTGGTAGTCGCGCAGCGTCGCGGCGAGGGCGGCCGGCTGGGGGACGGTGTCCTGCCCCTCGGGATCGGCGATCCGCTCCCGCAGGGCCGCCAGCCATCCGGTGGGCCGCACCTCGACGCGGCGGCCGTCGACCTCCGTCGAGCCCGTCAGGGCCGCGGCGAGTGCGTCGACGGGCGTGACCTTGTGGTCCTGCCGAGCGCGGGCCCGGCGCACCTCCTCGGGGTCGACGAGGACCCACCGGTCGCGCAGCCGGACCACGGGCCGGTTGGCCTCGGCGAGCCGGTCCAGCTCGTCGCGCGTGAGCCGCTCGTCGCCCAGGGCGAACCACCAGTCGAAGGCGAGCAGCGCGTCGGCGGACAGGAACGACGGCCCGCCGTCCCCGGCGGCGGCGCCCGGCCCCGGTTCGCCGTCGGACGGTCCGACCTCCGCGCGGGTGGTCAGGTCACGGGACAGCTCCCGCGGCCAGTGCACGTCGACGCCGGCGCCGGCGAGCGCGCGGGTGCCCGCTCCGAGGAGCTCGGTGACCTCCTCGTCGGCGAGTTCGACGGCTTCCGGTACGGCGGCCGACAGCAGCGGGGACAGCGGCGGCCAGGCCCGTGCCGCGCGGCGCAGCGCGAGCAGGGTGTCCATCCGCGCGCGCGTGCCGAACGCGTCGCCCACGGCGCCGGACCACACCTCGGCGATGTCCGCGACGCGCGCGGGGTCGCTCACGCTGTGCACCTGCGGCACGGCCCGGAACGCCGGCGACGCGTCCCCGGAGGCGGCCGGCAGGTCTCGTACCTCGACGCGCAGCGACAGTCGTACGCCCGTGTCGTGTCCCGCGGCGACGTCGGCGGCCCAGGCGCGCAGCTCGGGCAGCTTCCGCGGCTCCGCCGCCGCGTAGGCGGGGCCGCCCGTCACCAGTGTGGCGGCGGGGGAGCGGGGGAGTGTGTCGGCGACCGCGTCCAGGAAGGCGCGCACCAGCCGTTCCGGGTCCGGCAGCCGCGGCGGCTCGGCGTCGTCCACCGGCACCGCGTGCGCCTCGGGAGGCATGGCGGCGGCGAGGTGGCGGATCCGTTCGGTCTCCCGCGCGTCCAGCGGCCCCACGCGCCAGGCGTCGTGGTCGGTCTCGGACAGACCCGGCAGTAGCCGCCCCAGTGCCACCAGATGCAGGGCTTCCACGGCGGCGGCGCCCCAGAACACGGCCGCCCGGTGGCCGGACGCACGGGCACGCGCGCGCGTGAGGACCGGCAGTGCCTCCCGGACCGGCAGCAGGACGGCGGGCACGTGCGCCCGCTCCACGCCGTCGCCGTCCGGTACCACGACCGTCAGGTCCGCGACGGATGCCGACGGGACGTGCGGCGGGTCCTCACCGTCGGGTCGCCAGAAGGCGACCCTGCCGGTACGGGCCGGATCGCCGGGCACGAACACGGCGCAGCACTGGGCTAGTTCTGACGTGGGGAAGGTGGTTGCCGGGAGAGCCGTCTGCGCAGCGATGGCGTATTCCTCAAATTTGACTAGTGGGAGTTGCGGTCGCCGATTGTACATGAGTGGCGATGTCGCGGGTGTCGCTTCGCTGTGTTGTGGGTCACCATTCGAGGGGAGGCGCAGCGGGCGCCGTCTCCGCCGGCTTCTCGGGGTCGTGTCGGGGTCCGGTCTCAGGGGTCTCTCAGGGGCGAGGTACGGAACCGCGGGAGGCGCGGGCCCGTTTCCAGGACAGAGAGCGGCAGTGGCCGCGAAGGAGGCGCACCATGTCGAAGAACGCCAAGATCGCCGCGGGGGGTGTGGCGGCCGGACTCATCCTGCTCATCTGGCTGCCCTGGTGGGCCGCCCTGCTGATAGTCCTCGGAGTCCCGGCCGCCGCGTACCTGACGCTGGACCCCTCGCAGCGCCGCAGGCTGCGCCGCGTCACGCGCAAGGAGCTCGGTCGCTGAGGCGCTAACGCCGCGCCGAGGCGTCGTCGGTCAAGCCGCAGGAGTTGACCACGTCGCCGTCCGCCGGCCTGCCGACCGTGTGGTCGGCGGGCGGCGCGGTGCCCCGCTCCACCCATCCGGTCAGGGCGTCGAACGCCGACCGGAAGCAGGGCAGGATCGGACGCAGCTCCGCGGGACGGGTGTCGTGGAGCCCGTCCACGTGGGTGCCGCCCCGGACCGTGTAGTAACGGTGCAGTCGGCCTCGCCCGCTCGCGTCGATCATGCGCGCGTACACGTCGGAATCGGCGCTCTTGGGCAGCAGGGCGTCGAGGTCGCCGTGCAGCGTGATCAGCGGCTTCCCGATGCGCCCCGTCAGGGCCACCCGGGCCACGGCGCGGTGGACGGACGCGGGACGCGCGGCGTAGTCGTACGTCGCGTCGGCCGGACACGGCGCCAGGATCTCCTCCAGTGAGGACCCGGCCGACGGACCGGGGCAGGCGGGATCGTAGGCCGGGTCGAACTCCGCGCGGTAGATCTTCTGGGTCAGGCCCCAGTAGGCCTTCTCGTGGTACGGCCACAGGAACTCGGAGCCGCGTGCGAACCCCGCCGCGTACATGTCCTCGTCCCGTGCCCCACCGAGGGAGTGGGCCACCGCCGTGGGCAGGGAGGTGAGCAGGTTGGGGCCGTCCGCCGTCCACAGCGCGCCCTCCCAGTCCACGCCGCCGTCGTACAGCTCCGGATGGTTCTCCAGCTGCCAGCGGGTGAGGTAGCCGCCGTTGGAGATGCCGGTCATGTACGTGCGGCGCGGCGCGTGTCCGTAGCGCTGCGCCACCGCTCGCCTGGCGGCGCGGGTGAGCTGGGTGGTCCGCGCGTTCCACTCGGCGACCGCGTCCCCCGGCCGCGCACCGTCCCGGTAGAAGTCCACCCCGCTGTTGCCCTTGTCGGTCGCGGCGTAGGCGTACCCCTGTGCCAGGGCCCGGTCGGAGATCGCCTTGTCCGTCGCGTACTGCTTGCGCGTGCCCGGCGCGCCCGTCACGACGAGGCCGCCGTTCCAGTGGTCCGGCAGCCGGATGACGAACTGGGCGTCGTGCTGCCAGCCGTGCGTGGTGTTGAAGCGGGAGGAGTCCGGAAAGTAGCCGTCGACCTGGATCCCCGGGACCCCGGAGGGCGTGTGGGTGCCCGCGGCCGTCAGGCCGGCCTGGTCGGCCATGTCCGTGTACGCGGTGCCTGCCAGCCCGGTGGTCGTCAGGTCGGCGAGACAGGCGCTTCGCTGCAGGGCGGCGCCGGGCACCCGCACGCGCTCCTGGCGGGCGCAGTGCTCCCCGCCCTCCGTCGCACCGGCGGGGGACGGCCCGGTGAGCGCCGCCGCCGTCATCGCGGCGGCGAGCAACGGGACAGCACGGGACAGACGCATGGGAGAACCTCCAGAGGCGCGACGGGGGAGTGGAGCCCGATGGCCGCCCCATCGTGCGGGTCCACCCCGCCCTCATCCATGGGCCGGCGCCACATGGCAGGAGGGCTGCGTATGGAGGTCGAAGACAGCGGGGACGTGCCCCTCCGCGCTCAGCTGGGCCGGACGGCCATCTTGTCGAGGGCGTCCAGAAGGCCGGGCAGCTCCGGCCCCCGGCCCACCGGCAGCACCTCACCGGGTTCGTCGTCGAGCAGGACGAAGGCGATGTCGTCGGTCCTGGCCACGAGGGACCAGCCGGGGCCGTCGGCGCGCAGGGTCCGCGCGTCACCCGGCGCGAACGACGACCGGACCCGGCCGAGCGGCGGCGGCGTGTCGACGTAGGCGCGGGCTTCCGCCAGCACCCGCCGGACGCCGTCGTGTCCCGGGGCGCCGGCCGCGGCGGCGGCCCGCGTGACGGTGTCCGCAGCGTCCGCGGCGTCCACGTCCTCCGTATCCGCCCCACCCTCCTGTTCCGCACCGTCTCCCGGACCGGAGACCCCGGTGCCGTCCGCGGGCGGCACCGGGAAGTCGGCGTCGTCGATCTGCTCCCGCCACTGCGCCCACTGGAGCGCGATCTCGTCGGCCCCCAGGCGCCGCTGGGCGGGCCCCCACACCGTGGTGTCCGGCGGCGCCAGCGGGGGCCCGTCGGCCAGCTCGGGGCCCGGATCGTGCGGCGCGGGCACGCCCGGGGCCGCCACGGCGACCGCCAGGGGCCAGCCGGGCAGGGCGGTGACGACCGTACGCTCGTCCGGCGACAGGTCGTACTCCATCCCGCAGTCCCAGGAGGCCACGGCGACGGCGACCAGCGAGACGTCGTCGATGACGACGGTCCACCGGGCGCCGTCCCCGTCCTGGCCGAGCACCAGACCGTAGCCGTCGGCCAGCGGCGGGAGACCGAGCGCGGCGCACGCCTCCGGATAGTCGTCGCCCAGCACACTCGGGAACTTCGCCGGTGTCAGCAGCACCGCCGTGAGCACGTAGAGCGCATCGTCCGCGGCGGCGACGGTGTCCTCTTCCGTCCCTGCCATCCCAGCCTCCCCATCGGTTCGTCCAACGGCGCGCACCCTAGTGCGACCAGGAGGCCCTTGTCACGAGCCTCGCACCCGGCCGAGCTGCAGTTTTCCGGCTGGACGGGGGCGAATCGACCACGTTCGAGGGTCCGCGCGCGTCACACCGCCGGGAGCCCGAGCAGCGCACGGGCCACGTCCCGCGGCGACTCGCCGCGTTCCCGCGCGAGCGCGACGACCGCCCGGCACGCCAGCTCGTTCACCCCGAAGGACAGGGCCTCCGGTGACACCCAGCCCGCCGCCTCGTCGATGCCCTCCTGGTCGTCGTCCGCACACGCCGAGACGTACGCGGCGGCGGCCTCGAAGAGATTGTGCGAGCGTGTGTCCCTCTGCGCCTTCTCCTCGGTGCGCCGGGCGTCGACCCATCTGCCCCAGGCCCTGCGGGTCCTGCCGAACATGCTGACCACCCTCCCCTGTCATTGCGCTGGCCGATCGTGCATCTCCTGCTGCTCAACGTAGAGTTGAAGCCTCGACGGCAGAAGGGGACGGCCACCGTGAAGCGCTTCGAACGGCTCGAGGAGATCCGGCGGATGGACCCGTACCGGGAGGCTTCGGAGATCTATCGGCTCTCCTCCGCCTACGAGTTCCCCTGGGACTTCACCCGCGCGCTCGAACTCGCCCTCTACCGCACCTACGCCGTGCCGAGCATCGGCCGACTGCTGGCCGAGACGGCGGAGCTCACGGACCGCCCCCAGAAGCGCTACGACGACACCGTGCTGCTCCTCGACGCCGTCGTCGAGCACGGCTTCGGGAGCCAAGAGGGGCGCACGGCGATCCGCCGCATCAACCAGATGCACCGCAGCTACGACATCAGCGACGACGACATGCGGTACGTCCTGTGCACCTTCGTCGTGATGCCCAAACGCTGGATCGACGCCTACGGGTGGCGCAGGATGTCCGGCCACGAGACCGTCGCCTGCGCCGTCCACTACCGCACCCTGGGGCGGCACATGGGCATCAAGGACATCCCGGAGACCTACGAGGAGTTCGAGGCCTGCCTCGACGCCTACGAGCGGGAGCACTTCGCATGGGACGAGGGCGCTCGCCGGGTCTCCGACGCCACGCTCGATCTCATGACCTCCTGGTACCCGCGTCCTCTCGCGCCCCTCCTGCGCACCGGCACGCTCGCCCTGCTCGACGAGCCCCTCCTGCGGGCCTTCCGCTACACCCCGCCGACTCCCGCCACCCGCGCGATCGTGCGCCGCGCGGTACGGCTGCGGGGGCGCGCGGTCCGCCTCATGCCGCCGCGCCGTGTCCCGCACCACGCCCGGCAGAACTGGGAGATCAAGGGCTATCCGAACGGCTACCGGCTGGCGGACCTGGGCACCCGCCCGGTCCCCGGCGTGGCGGGCTGCCCCGTGCGCCACATCGACACGTCAGCCGTCGAGTGAGCCGATCGTCTCCCGCAGCCAGCTGAGTTCGGCACGCGAGGTGGCCCGCGCGATGGTCAGCACACCGCGACGGAAGGGATCGTCCAGCTCCTCCGCGCGCAGCGGCCGGTCGCCGTCGTAGAAGAAGCTCGCGGGTTCCTCCAGGAAGGACAGCCGGCGGCGCAGTACGGCCGCCTGGGCGGCGGTGTCGTCCAGGTGCCGGAGGAAGGCGAGCACCGTGAACCAGCGGTTCTCGTCGGTGATGTCGCGCGGCGCGGGCTCGGCGAGCCGACGGCGCAGTTCACGCCGGCCCTCCTCGGTGAGCGTCAGGACGTGACGTGGGGCGGCGACCGAGCCGGGCTGCGTGGTGCGCGCGAGCAGCCCCGCCTTCTCCAGACGTTTGATCGCGGGATAGAGCGTGCTCTCGGCGACGGGGCGCACGTGACCGGTCAGCGCGCTGATGCGCTTGCGCAGTTCGTAGCCGTGCAGTGGGGCGTCGTAGAGGAAACCGAGGATGGCGAGCTCGAGCATGCCCGCATTCTCGCGCATGTCCGCTGTACATCGGCCACTCATTACTTCGATCCATGGGTACCCCTCTCTTCATATACATCGGTCACGATGTATTGTCCTGGGTGTGCGTGGGCCGCCGTGGTCCGCCCGGCGAAGGGGAGACGGGATGAGGGAGACCGAGTTCGACGACAGGGGAAGCCGCGTCCGCTGGACGGAGACACCGGGGGCGGAACCGGCGCGGGTGTACGTGCACGGGCTCGGGGCGATGTCGGCCGTCTACCACGCGCACATCGCGTCCCGTCCCGAACTCGCGGGCCGGCGCAGCCTCTTCGTCGACCTGCCCGGCCACGGCATCAGCGACCGGCCCCAGGACTTCGGCTACACCCTCGACGACCACGCCGGCGCACTCGCCGCGGTGCTGGACGCGGCGGGTGTGAACGGCGCCGAACTGATCGCGCACAGCATGGGCGGCTCCGTAGCCATAGTCCTGGCCCACCGGCGGCCCGACCTGGTCTCCCGCCTCGTCCTCACCGAGGCCAACCTCGACGCCTCCCCGCCACCGACCGCCGGCAGCAGCGGCATCGCCGCCCACGAGGAGGACGACTTCGTGAACGGCGCCCACGCGCGCGTGCTCGAAGGCGTCGGCCCCCAGTGGGCGGCGACGATGCGACTGGCCGACCCGCGCGCCCTGCACCGCTCCGCCGTCGGTCTGCGGCGCGGCTCGGAACCCGTGATGCGCACCCTGCTCGAAGGGCTGGACGTCGACCGCGTGTACCTGCAGGGCGAACTCAGCGGTGAACTGGCGGGCTACCAGGACCTGGAGGCGGCGGGCGTGCGTGTGGTGACCGTGCCGGGCGCCGGGCACAACGTCATGTTCGACAACCCGGAGGCGTTCGCGGCGGCCGTCGCGGGACGGGCCTGAGCGGTCAGTCCTCGCGGACGGCCAGGGCGAGGAACCGGGCGTCCTCGTCGGCGTACGACGTCATGCGCCACCCGGAACCCCCCAGCAGCGGCCGGAGGTTGGGCTCGGCGCGCAGGTCGTCCGGGGTGATCCGCCGCCCCTGCCGTGCCGCGAGCGCCGCCCTGCCGATCGGGTGGAACAGCGCCAGCACACCGCCGGGGCGCACGACCCGCGCCAGCTCCGCCAGGTTGCCCGCCGGATCGGGCAGGTGGGCGATCAGCCCCGCCGCGAACACGGCGTCGAGGGAGCGCGGACGCAGCGGCAGGGCGGCCACGTCGGCCAGCAGCAACCGTCCGTCCCGGTCCCGACCGGCCCGTACGGCCGCCTCGAGCATGGCCGGGGTCAGGTCGGCGCCGACGACCACTCCCGACGGGCCCACGGCCGCCCGGAGCGCCGGCAGGGCCCGTCCGGTGCCGCAGCCCGCGTCGAGGACCCGGTCCCCCTCGCGCAGACCCAGCTCGGCTACGGCGGCCGCGTAGGCGGGGCCGTCGTCGGGGAACCGGCTGTCCCAGCCGGCGGCGCGGGCCGCGAAGAACTCCTGGACGTGTGTGTGGTCGTCGCTCATGTCGGCATGATCCCCCAACCGGCACCGAGGGTGCCGCGGCGCACACGTTCGAGCGTGACGCGATCGTTCCCCAACCTCTCTGTGTCATATCCCAACAGGTTTCGAACGCGCCCCCGTTGTGCGCCCCCGGCAGGACTAGCGTCCCGGGGCCATGGGACACCTGGACCACGCCGCCCTGGGCTGGCTGACACCCGCGCTGTCGTACGCGATGGCCTGCACCGGCGCCGCCCTCGGACTGCGCTGCACCGTGCGCGCCCTCGGCGCCACCGGGCGCTCGCGCCGCAACTGGCTCCTCACCGCGGCCACGGCGATCGGCACCGGCATCTGGACGATGCACTTCGTCGCCATGCTCGGCTTCCAGGTCGGCGGCACCGACATCCGCTACGACGTGCCGCTCACCCTCACGAGCCTGCTCGTCGCCATGCTCGTCGTCTGCGCCGGCGTCTTCGCGGTGGGGTACAGCCGCGACCGCGGACGAGCTCTCCTGCTCGGCGGCCTCACCACGGGGCTCGGCGTCGCGAGCATGCACTACCTCGGCATGGCGGCCGTACGCCTGCACGGCGACGTGAGCTACGACCCGACGCGGGTCGCCCTCTCCGTCGTGATCGCCGTCGTCGCGGCCACGGCGGCGCTGTGGGCCGCGCTCAACATCAGGTCGCCCCTCGCGGTCACCCTCGCCTCCCTGCTCATGGGAGCGGCGGTGAGCAGCATGCACTACACCGGGATGTTCGCTGTGAGCGTGCGTGTCACACCGTCCGGCGAGGCCCTGCCCGGGGCCACGGCGATGCAGTTCATCTTCCCCCTCGCCGTCGGCCTCGGGTCCTACCTGTTCCTGACCTCGGCCTTCGTCGCGCTGTCACCGACCGCGGGGGAGCGCGAGGCGTCCGCTTCGGCTCAGCAGCCCCTCCACAGCCCCGCACGGTAGCGGGGTCCCGCTCACCGGCGGCCCGGAGACGGGGCCCGCACCGAACCAGTCAGAAGCGAGGAGGCCATGCGCACACCCCGTACGACCCCCGCGACCGGCGCCGAGGCGCCACCGTCGCCGCCCGTGCGCGGCCGTCGCGCGCACGCCGGGCCACCGGCCGACGAGAGCCCGGCGGAGCCCGCGGGTCAGGCACCGGACCCGGCCCCCACGCGCCCGTGGCGCAGGCGCATACGCCCGCGCACCGTGCGCGCCAAGATCGTCTGTCTGCTGATGGTGCCCGTGGTCTCCCTCCTGGCCCTGTGGGCGTACGCCACCGTCACCACCGCCCAGGACGTCTCCCGGCTGCGCCAGGTCCAGCGGGTGGACGCCCAGGTCCGGGCCCCGGTGAGCGCCGCCGTCGCCGCGTTGCAGGCGGAGCGGACGGCGGCCGTACGCCGCGCCACCGACCCGTCGGCGGTGCCGGCCGGCGACTACGAGGAGCTGTCCGCACGCACCGACCGGGCCGTCGCGAAGCTGCGACTCGGCGAACACAGCACCGTCGCCGACAGCGGGGAACTGCCCGCCGGAGTGGCCCGGCGGCTCGAGGCGTTCGTCACCGGTGCCGAGGAACTGGGCCCGCTGCGCAGTGCCGTGCTCGAGCGCCGCGCGGACTGGGCGGAGACCTACCAGCGGTACACGACGGCCATCTCGGCGGCCTTCGGGGTGGGCGGTGCGCTGAGCGGTGTCCAGGACGCGGATCTCGGCTCCGACGCGCGCGTGCTGGTCGAGTTCGCCCGCGCGGGCGAGGCGCTCGCCCAGGAGGACGCCGTACTCGCCGGTGCCCGGCTCGCCGGCGGCCTCGACGGCGAGCGACTGCGGCTGTTCACCGGTGCCGTCGGCGCCCGCCGTGCCCTCACCGAGTCCGCCGTCGCCGATCTGCGCGGCCCGGACCGCGCCGCCTGGCTGGAACTCGCCGGCGGCACCGCCTACACGACGATGGGCGCCGCCGAGGACAGGCTGCTGGACGGCGGCGCGGACGACCGGCCGGTCGAGGCCGCGGCACCCCGCAGTGCCTGGGACACGGCCCACGCGCGGGTGCGGGACGGCATGCGGACCATCGAAGGGGACGCCGGGCGAAGAGTCGCCGACCGGGCCGACCCGTTCACCCGCGGTGTGCTCACTCCGGCAGGGGCCGCCGTCCTCTTCGGTCTTCTCGCCGTCGCCGCGTCCCTGGTCATCTCCGTCCGCATCGGCCGCGGCCTCGTGGTCGAGCTGGTGAGCCTGCGCAACAGCGCCCTGGAGATCGCCCGGCACAAACTTCCCGAGGCCATGCGCCGGCTGCGCACGGGCGAGGAGATCGACATCCGCGCCGAGGCCCCGCCGGGGGCACCCGCCGAGGACGAGGCCGGGCAGGTCGCCGAGGCCCTGGGCACCGTGCACCGCGCCGCACTGCGGGCCGCCGTCGAGCGCGCCGAACTCGCCAGCGGCATCTCCGGGGTCTTCGTCAACCTCGCCCGCCGCAGCCAGATCCTCGTCCACCGCCAGCTGAGCCTCCTCGACAGCATGGAACGCCGCTCCGACGACCCGAACGAACTGAGCGACCTGTTCCGCCTCGACCACCTCACCACCCGGATGCGCCGCCACGCCGAAAGCCTGATCATCCTCTCCGGAGCGGCCCCCGGACGCGCCTGGCGCATGCCGGTCCCGCTGACCGACGTCGTCCGTGCGGCGGTCTCCGAGGTCGAGGACTACGCGCGCGTGGAGGTACGGCGACTGCCCGAGGCGTCCGTCGTCGGCGCCGCCGTCGCCGACCTCACGCACCTCGTCGCCGAGCTCATCGAGAACGCCGCGCAGTTCTCGCCGCCCCACACGCGCGTGAGCGTCACCGGCGAGCCCGTCGGCAACGGCTACGCGCTCGAGGTGGAGGACCGCGGGCTCGGCATGGGCCAGGAGGCCCTCGCGGAGGCCAACCGCCGCATCGCCCAGTCCGAGGCACTCGACCTGTTCGACAGCGACCGGCTCGGCCTGTTCGTGGTCAGCCGGCTCGCGTCCCGGCACGGCATCAAGGTCCATCTGAGGACGTCGCCCTACGGCGGCACCACCGCTGTCGTCCTCCTGCCCACCGCCCTGCTGCACAGCGGAGCGGCGGAACGTTCCCCCGAGGACGCCCGTCCGCTCCAGGCGCAGCCACGGCTGTCTCCCGAAGCCGCACCCAAGGAAGCGGCACACGCGGAAGCCGAGACAGCGGGGAAGCCGGAGGAGCGCAGGTACGCGCGTGTGCCCGCCGACATCCCGCGCCAGGAGCCCGTGGCCGCACCGGCCGACCGGCCCCCGCTGGTGGCGCCCGTACCCGCCGCGGCGCAGACCACGACCACAAGCCGGCCCCCAGGAGCGCCTGCCTTGCGTCTGCACCCGTCCACCGGCCGCTCCTCCGACCGATCCCCCGGCCGAGCCGCGGAGTCCGACGGCCTCCCCCGCCGCGTACGCCAGGCCAGCCTCGCACCCCAACTGCGCAACGGGCGGCCGGAAGAACCCGCCCAGCCCGTCCCACCGCACGACCCCGACGAGCGTACCCCCGAGCGCGTACGCGACCGCATGGCGGCATACCGCGACGGCTGGACGCGCGGCGGTGGCAGGCAACCCGGTCGCGGAGCCCCGCCCGGCGCGACGGCCGTCCGCGACACCAGCGAAGGAGACCCCGCATGATCCAGGACCCCCGCACGACACCCGACCGGCGGACGGGCGAACTCGACTGGCTGCTGGACGACATGGTCGTGCGCGTGAGCGAAGTGCGGCACGCCGTCGTGCTGTCGAACGACGGGCTCGCCGTGGGTGCGTCGACCGGCCTCGGCCGCGAGGACGCCGAGCACCTGGCCGCCGTCTCCTCCGGTTTCCACAGCCTCGCCAAGGGCGCGGGCCGGCACTTCGGCGCCGGGGGCGTGCGCCAGACCATGGTGGAGATGGACGACGCCTTCCTGTTCGTCGCCGCCGCGGGGGACGGCTCCTGCCTGGCCGTCCTCACCGCCGTGACCGCGGACATCGGCCTGGTCGCGTACGAGATGGCACGGCTGGTCAGACGTGTCGGCGAGCACCTTTACACGCCCCCACGCGCAGCGGCCCGGCCGCCCGCCGCGGGATGACGCGGGAGGGCGGTCCGCGCAGATGACCGACGACATCACGGGCGGCGCCCCCGACCGGCCGGGCGGCCAGTGGTACGACAACGAGGCCGGACCTCTGGTCCGCCCCTACGCGATGACGGGCGGCCGCACCCACCCGGGCCCCACCGGAGTGCGGTTCGACCTGATTGCCCTCGTCACCCTGGACCCGAGCGCACCCGAAGCCGACCACACCGCGCTCGGACCCGAACACCGCGCCCTGATCGAGCTGTGCCGCACGGAGACGCAGTCGGTCGCCGAGCTCGCGGCCGACGCGGATCTGCCCGTGGGCGTCGTCCGGGTGCTCCTCGGCGACCTGGTCGAACTGGGCTCCGTGACCGTCAGCCGTCCCGTGCCGCCCGCGCAGCTTCCCGACGAACGCATCCTGCGCGAGGTGATCAACGGGTTGCGCGCCCTGTAGAGACCGCTCCGACAGAGAAGAAGAGGCCGCAGGCCATGCCGGCGAAGAACCACGACGACTCGCCCATCCGTAACGGCCGCTCGCGCACGCCGAGGCCGCCGCACACGCCCCCGGCCGTCGGCCGTCGTCCGCACACACGAGAGAAGTGATCGATGGTCTCCGAACACCCCGACGCCGCCGGCGGCGACACGACCGCGCTGGCGCTGAAGATCCTCGTCGCCGGAGGATTCGGCGTGGGCAAGACCACCCTGGTGGGCGCGGTCAGCGAGATCAGACCGCTGCGCACGGAGGAACTGCTCTCGCAGGCCGGCCAAGGAGTGGACGACACCGGCGGCATCGACCAGAAGGTCACCACGACCGTCGCCATGGACTTCGGACGCATCACCATCCGGTCCGGGCTCTCCCTCTACCTCTTCGGCACCCCGGGCCAGGACCGCTTCTGGTTCCTGTGGGACGAACTCGCCCAGGGCGCCCTCGGCGCGGTCGTCCTCGCGGACACCCGGCGCCTGGAGGACTGTTTTCCGGCGGTGGACTACTTCGAGCACCGGCACATCCCGTTCGTGGTGGCCGTCAACTGCTTCTCGGGTGCTCGCCGCCACGGCGCCGAGGACGTCCTGCGCGCTCTCGACCTCGACGCCGGGACGCCCGTGGTGCTGTGCGACGCGCGGGAACGCGACTCGGGAAAGGAGGTGCTGATCCGGCTGGTCGAGTACGCCGGGCGGGTGCACACCGCCCGGCTGCTCGACTCGGTGCGGTGACCGGCTCACCGCCCCCGGCGGCAACCGCGCTCCGGGCGCCGGCGCACCGCCCGCGGAGCGGGCTCAGCCCGCCACGGCCTTCTGCGCCACGACCTTGTCGACGGTGACGCGGACCAGAAGCTCGCCCGGGACGCCGTTGCGGGCCCCGAACTCCTCGGCGCGGTCCTCGCCCATGTACCGGGCTCCGATCCGCGCGGCCCAGTGCCTCAGTTCGCCGAGGTCGTCCACGATCCTCGCGCGGCCCTGCAGCACCACGTAGTCGAAGGGCGGCCGGTCGTCGTCCACACACAGGGCCACCCGGCCGTCCCGGACCAGATTGCGTCCCTTCACGGTGTTCTCGCCGGTGTTGAACACCACCTCGTCCCCGTCCAGCAGGAACCAGATCGGCGCCACGTGCGGACTGCCGTCCGCGCGAACGGTGGAGAGCTTCGCCGTGCGGGTGCCGTGGGAGACGAACGCCCGCCACTCGTCATCGGTCATCTTCTGTGCCATGCACCAATCCTCCTTGCCCGCGGCACGGGTGTGGGGAAGGCTGGCGGGCAGATCCCCCGCGCAGGGGGAGACGACGCATACGGGGACAACACGGGGAGACCGGATCATGGCGCAGAAGCAGGGACTCGGCTGGCTGCTGGACGACCTGACCGAGCGAGTGGAACACGTACGGCACGCGCTGGTCCTGTCCAACGACGGGCTGGTGACCGGCGCGAGCACGGGACTGCGGCGGGAGGACGCCGAGCACCTCGCCGCCGTCTCGTCCGGACTCCACAGCCTGGCCAAGGGCTCGGGCCGGCACTTCGGCGCCGGGGGAGTACGGCAGACGATGGTCGAGTTCGACGACGCGGTGCTGTTCGTCACTGCGGCGGGCTCCGGCAGCTGTCTGTGCGTGCTCAGCGGCGCGGAGTCCGACATCGGGCAGATCGCGTACGAGATGACGCTGCTCGTCAACCGGGTCGGCGAACACCTCGACGTCGACGCGCGGCAGCCGGACCGCTTTCCGTCCATAGACCTCTGACCAGGTCTTTCGGGGCTCGCATCGGAGTTGTCCACAGGCTCGTCACGGGTGGCGCGGCAGCGGCTACGGTTCTGTGTCAGGCGGCCGGGGACGGCGTCGGCCGGCACACTCCACGGGGGAGACGAGCATGTCCGGAAAGACCATCACGCACCACAGCACGGCCACCGTCGAACGGATCACCACCGCCCGGGAGGGCACGGTCGCACCGAGCCGGGCGGCACGGGAACTCGGCCTGAGAAAAGACGAGTTCGACATCGCCGTGGACCTCGGCCGCATCCGCACCGTCCCCGACGACGGGGGAGGCGGACGGCGGGTGCCCCGTGCCGAGCTCCAGCGGGTCCGCACGGACGTGGGCTTTCCCGATGCCTTGCGGGAGCGCGTCCGGACAGTGGGAACGACGGACGGCGCGGCCCTTCTGGAGGTGACGAAGGCACGGTTCACCCGCCTCGCCCGGCTGGGGCTTCTGGTGCCGACGACGTTCTCCCTCAACCGCTACCGGGCCGTGGTCTGGAGGTATCTCGCCGACGACCTGCGGGAGTTCGCGGCGGACGAGCAGAACGCGGCGCTGCTGACGGGGCGCACACCGGAAGGCCTGCGGGACCAGCTGGCGGAGGGTCTCGACCTGCGCCCCCGCAACTGGCGGGGCCGGCACCTCGCATGGCTGCTCCGGCGGACGGAGGACCCGTGGGCCCGAGCGGCCGCCGTGGCCTCGCTGCTCGACCCGGTCGACGTCTCGGAGGTCGTCACGGACCCCTACGAACGCTCGCACCTGAGCCGGTTCCGCCCGGCCCGCCCGGTCCACGGCTCACCGGGCTCCCCGGCCGCGCAGATCGCCGAAGAAATCGTGACGGCGGCCGATCCTGACGAGATCGACCTGCTCAGGGCCGACCTGGCGCGCGCGGTGCGCCACGCGCGGGTACTCCGCGCGGCACCACGCCCTGCTGCACGGGCGCAGCACCAGGGTCCGGCACCGGCGCCGGCACCGCACGAGCATCGCCGGACACCGGCGGCGCACGGACACCGGCCCGCGCGCCCCGCCCTTCGGCCGGTACCCGACCCACCCGCTCCGGCACCGGCGCGGCACCGGGCCGAGGAGCCCGGACGGATCCGCGGCCTGCTCGGCCGGCTCCGGCGCAGAGGTTCGTGACCTACAGGGACCGGAACAGGCCCTCCTGGACGACGGACACCAGCAGGCGCCCCTCCACGTCGTAGATCCGCCCACGGGCCAGTCCCCGTCCGCCGGTCGCGATAGGGGATTCCTGGTCGTACAGGAACCACTCGTCGGCGCGGAACGGCCGGTGGAACCACATGGCGTGGTCCAGCGACGCCATGTCGAAGCCCCGCGGCCCCCACAGGGGTTCCACCGGGATGCGCACGGCGTCCAGGAGGGTCATGTCGCTGGCGTACGTCAGGGCGCAGGTGTGCACGAGCGGGTCGTCGCCGAGCGGCCCGACCGCGCGCATCCACACGGCGCTGCGCGGCTCGGCGTCCGCGACCTCGTCGGCGCTCCAGCGCAGCCGGTCGACATAGCGGATGTCGAAGGGCTGACGGCGGGCCATCCGCTCCAGCTGCTCCGGCAGCGTGCCCAGGTGGGACCGGATCTCGTCGGTGAGCGTCGGCAGGGACTCCGGGTCCGGGACCTTGCGGGCCGGCGGCAACTGGTGCTCGAAACTCCCCTGTTCAGGCTTGTGGAAGGAGGCGGTGAGCGTGAAGATCGTGCGGCCCTGCTGCACGGCGGTGACCCGGCGGGTCGTGAACGACCTTCCGTCCCGGTCCCGTTCGACCTGGTACACGATCGGCACGCCCGGGCGCCCGGGACGCAGGAAGTACGCGTGCAGCGAGTGCACCGGGCGGTCGCCCTCCGTGGTGCGCCCGGCGGCGACCAGCGCCTGGCCGGCGACCTGGCCGCCGAAGACCCGCTGCAGCGACTCGTCGGGGCTGCGGCCACGGAAGATGTTGACCTCGATCTGTTCCAGGTCGAGCAGGGCGACAAGGCTCTCTGCCGGGTTCGTCATCGGTGGGTCTCTCCTGTGCTCAGAGCTGGCCGACATCGGTGACACGGACGACCGCCCGGCCCTCGGCGTCCGAGGCCGCGAGATCGACCTCGGCGCTGATGCCCCAGTCGTGGTCGTCGTTCGGGTCGTCGAAGATCTGCCGCACGCGCCACAGGCCGTTCTTCGGTTCCTCCTCGATCACCAGCAGTTTGGGGCCGCGGGCGTCGGGGCCGGTGCCGAGGTCGTCGTACTCGTCCCAGTACTTGTCCATGGCCTCGCCCCACGCGTCGGCGTCCCAGCCGGCGTCGGCGTCCATCTCGCCCAGCTCCGCCACCTGGTCCAGAGCGGCGAGCTCGACCCGGCGGAACATGGCGTTGCGGACGAGGACGCGGAAGGCGCGCGCGTTGGCGGTGACCGGCCGTACCTGGTCGGCCTTCTCCTGGGCCTCCTCGGCGGTCATCACCTCGGGGTTGGCGAGCTGCTCCCACTCGTCCAGCAGGCTGGAGTCGACCTGGCGCACCATCTCGCCGAGCCACTCGATCAGGTCCTGGAGGTCGTCGGACTTCAGGTCGTCGGGGACGGTGTGGTCGAGGGCCTTGTAGGCGCTGGCGAGGTAGCGCAGCACGATGCCCTCGGTGCGGGCCAGCTCGTAGTGGGAGACCAGCTCCGTGAAGGTCAGCGCCCGCTCGTACATGTCACGGATGACCGACTTCGGCGACAGCGGATGGTCACCGACCCACGGGTGGCTCCTGCGGTACGTGTCGTACGCGTGGAAGAGCAGCTCCTCCAGCGGCTTCGGGTACGTGATGTCCTGGAGGCGCTCCATGCGCTCCTCGTACTCGACGCCGTCCGCCTTCATCGCGGCCACGGCCTCACCGCGCGCCTTGTTCTGCTGGGCGGCGAGAATCTGCCGCGGATCGTCCAGCGTGGACTCCACGACGGACACCATGTCCAGCGCGTACGACGGCGACTCGGGGTCCAGCAGCTCGAACGCGGCCAGCGCGAACGTGGACAGCGGCTGGTTCAGCGCGAAGTCCTGCTGGAGGTCGACCGTCAGGCGGACGATGCGGCCCTCGGCGTCGGGCTGGTCGAGTTTCTCGACGATGCCGCCGTCCAGCAGCGAGCGGTAGATGGCGATCGCCCGCCGGATGTGCCGCAGTTGCTGCTTGCGCGGCTCGTGGTTGTCCTCCAGCAGGTGCCGCATCGCGGCGAAGGCGTTGCCGGGGCGGGCGATCACCGACAGCAGCATCGTGTGCGTGACCCGGAAGCGGGAGTTCAGCGGCTCCGGCTCGGAGGCGATGAGCTTCTCGAACGTGCTCTCCGACCAGGCCACGAAGCCCTCGGGGGCCTTCTTGCGGACGACCTTGCGCCGCTTCTTCGGATCGTCACCGGCCTTGGCGAGCGCCTTCTCGTTCTCGATGACGTGCTCGGGCGCCTGGGCGACGACGAAGCCCTCGGTGTCGAACCCCGCGCGTCCGGCCCGGCCGGCGATCTGGTGGAACTCGCGGGCCCGCAGCGTGCGCACCCGGGTGCCGTCGTACTTGGTCAGCGCCGTGAACAACACGGTGCGGATGGGGACGTTGACGCCCACGCCGAGCGTGTCCGTCCCGCAGATCACCTTCAGCAGTCCGGCCTGCGCGAGCTTCTCCACCAGGCGCCGGTACTTGGGCAGCATGCCGGCGTGGTGCACGCCGATGCCGTGCCGGACGTAACGGGAGAGATTGCGGCCGAACTTCGTGGTGAAGCGGAAGGCGCCGATCAGCTCGGCGATCTTTTCCTTCTCCTCACGCGTGCACATGTTGATGCTCATCAGCGCCTGCGCGCGCTCCACGGCCTGCGCCTGCGTGAAGTGCACGATGTAGACGGGCGCCTGCCGGGCCTCCAGCAGGTCGGTGAGCGTCTCGGTGAGCGGCGTGTAGCGGTACTCGTAGGACAGCGGCACCGGGCGGGTGGCCGAGCGGACCACCGCCGTGGGGCGACCGGTGCGGCGCGCGAGGTCCTTCTCGAAGAACGAGACGTCACCGAGAGTGGCCGACATCAGGACGAACTGCGCCTGCGGCAGCTCCAGCAGCGGGATCTGCCAGGCCCAGCCGCGGTCCGGCTCCGCGTAGAAGTGGAACTCGTCCATCACGACCTGGCCGATGTCCGCGTGCTTGCCGTCGCGCAGCGCGATCGAGGCCAGCACCTCGGCGGTGCAGCAGATCACGGGGGCGTCGGCGTTCACCGAGGCGTCGCCGGTGAGCATGCCGACGTTCTCGGTGCCGAACAGCTTGCACAGCTCGAAGAACTTCTCCGACACCAGCGCCTTGATCGGAGCCGTGTAGAAGGTGACCTCGTCCCGGGCCAGGGCGGCGAAGTGAGCACCCGCCGCGATCATGCTCTTGCCGGAGCCGGTGGGCGTCGACACGATCACGTTGGCGCCGGAGACCACCTCGATCAGCGCCTCCTCCTGATGGGGGTAGAGCGTGAGACCGCGCTCCTGCGCCCACGACTCGAAGGCTTCGTACAGGGCATCGGGATCGGCGGTCGGCGGGAGCTGGTCGATGAGGGTCACGCCCCCATCTTGCCTGGCCTGGGCCGCGATGGGGGAATCGGATGCCGGAACGAAGATCACGACCGCTACGCTGGGTCGCCGACGGCGCATCAGCAGGGCCGGCAACGGACCCGGACAACTGGACAGCGGCAGACGAGGAATGGGGCGGGCAACGGCGATGATGGGACCAGCACACTCACTGTCGGGCGCCGCGGCCTGGCTCGGCGTCGGGGCGGCGACCGCCGCGGCCGGACACCCGATGCCCTGGCCGGTGCTGCTCGTCGGGGCCCTGATCTGCGCCGGCGCCGCCCTCGCCCCGGACCTCGACCACAAGGCGGCCACGATCTCCCGGGCCTTCGGACCGGTCTCCCGGTGGCTGTGCGAGATCGTCGACAAGCTGTCCTACGCCGTCTACAAGGCCACGAAGAAGCGGGGCGACCCGCGCCGCTCGGGCGGACACCGCACGCTCACGCACACCTGGCTGTGGGCCGTCCTGATCGGCGGCGGCGCCTCGGCGCTGGCCGTCACGGGTGGCCGTTGGGCGGTGCTCGCGCTCCTCTTCGTGCACATGGTGCTGGCCATCGAGGGCCTGCTGTGGCGGGCGACCCGCGGCTCCAGCGCCGACGTGCTGGTCTGGCTGCTCGCCGCGACGAGCGCGTGGATCCTCGCCGGGACACTGGACAAGCCGCAGGGCGGCTCGGACTGGCTGTTCACCGCGCCCGGCCAGGAGTACCTGTGGCTGGGTCTGCCCATCGTGCTGGGTGCGCTGGTGCACGACATCGGGGACGCGCTGACCGTCTCGGGCTGCCCGATCCTGTGGCCCATACCCGTCGGCCGCAAGCGCTGGTACCCCATCGGACCGCCGAAGGCCATGCGGTTCCGGGCGGGCAGCTGGGTGGAGCTGAGGGTGCTGATGCCCGCCTTCATGGTGCTCGGCGGAGTGGGCTGCGCGGCGGCGCTCAACTTCATCTGAGGCACCCGGCCGACGCCGGCCGTACCCGGCCCGGACGGGGCACGGGCTCCTCCCCGGGCGTGCGCTCCTCGGACCTGCGCCCCCTGGTCCGGCGCCCCCGGAGCGTGCGTCTCGGCCGCTCAGCCGGCCCCGCGGGTGCCGCCCTCCGCCTCGCCGCTCCCGTAGCGCCGCTCGAAGCGGGCGACGCGCCCCTCCGAGTCCACCGTCCGGGCCTTGCCCGTGTAGAAGGGGTGGCTCTCCGAGGAGATCTCCACGTCCACCACCGGGTAGGTCTCCCCGTCGTCCCACGCGATGGTCTCCTCGCTGGTCGCGGTGGACCGGGTGAGGAAGGCGTATCCGGCGGCGCGGTCGCGGAAGACGACGGGCCGGTAGTCGGGGTGCTTGTCCTGCTGCATGGCTGCTCCTCGTACGGCGCGGATCGTCGGGGCGGCGGCGCGGGAACGCCGCGGCGGGTGGTGTCAGCCGGGCAGGGAGTCCTCGTCGACGACGTGCATCGCGGCCTCCTCGGCGGATGCCGCCGCGCCGTCGATGCCCACGTCCCTGGCGACCAGCGCCGGCTCCTCGTCCTCGTGCGCTCCCTCGTCGGGTGCCACGAGCCGGCCGGAGCGGCCCGCACCGACCTCCTCGTCCAGCAGTTCGCCGTCGGTGCCCTCGGAGTCGCCCAGGCCGTCGCCGTCGGGGGCGGCAGGGTCCGGCTGCTCCTCGGCGAGCCGCTGCTCCAGCGTCTCGCCCCGGTGGCGTTCGGCGGCCGTCACACCGGTGTGCTCGACCGCCCAGGGGCGCTCGGGCGGGGACCAGCCCCGGTCGAGGGGATCGTCGACACCGTCGTGCTCGAGGGTGTCCTCACCGTCGAGCAGCCCGGTGTCCTCCCTCTGCTCGGAACCGTCGGGCTGGTAGACGTCATCTCCCCATCCGTCGGCGCTGTTCACGGGTACCTCCAGGGGGTGAGGGCCGTCCCCTTCTCACCGTGGACCGCGGCGGGCCGCCGCTGCACGGGGCACAGGCGTCACCCGTCGCCGAACCACGCGGTTCCCGGGTTTTCCCCGAGCCGGTGCCTCCTCCCAGCCTTCCACCCCCGTTCGGGACCGCGCAACGGCACGGAGCCCGGCCGGGGCGGCTCCTTCGGTGCCTACCCGGTGCCGGGCAGTGCAGCGACGCCAGGGGCGCGGGGAACTGCGCGACGCGCCAGGGACCACCCGCAGCCGCCGCCGACCGAGCCCCGCGGCCTTCCGCACCGCCCGCCCCGCACCGCCCGCCCCGCGGGGACCGGCATGCCCCCGTCCACATGGCCGAGCGGCGAGCGGCCGTCACCCGTGCCACGACCGCCAGAGCGCCGCGTAGGCACCGTCCGCCGCGACCAGCTCGTCGTGGCTGCCCAGCTCGCTGATCCTTCCGTTCTCCACGACGGCGATGACGTCCGCGTCGTGGGCGGTGTGCAGGCGGTGCGCGATCGCGACCACCGTGCGGCCTTCCAGGACACGGGCCAGGGACCGTTCGAGGTGGCGCGCGGCCCGCGGGTCCAAGAGGGACGTCGCCTCGTCCAGCACCAGGGTGTGCGGGTCGGCCAGCACCAGCCGGGCGAGCGCGATCTGCTGGGCCTGCGCCGGCGTGAGCGCGTACCCGCCAGAGCCGACCTCGGTGTCCAGGCCCTCGTCCAGCGCACGGGCCCAGTCGTCCGCGTCGACGGCGCCCAGCGCCGCCCACAGCTCGGCGTCGGTGGCACCGGTGCGGGCGAGACGGAGGTTGTCGCGCAGGGAGCCCACGAAGACGTGATGCTCCTGGTTGACCAGCGCGACGTGCGAGCGGACCCGCTCGGCGGACATCCTGGACAGTTCCGCGCCGCCCAGGGTGATGCTGCCGTCGCGGGGTCCGTAGATGCCGGCGAGCAGCCTGCCCAGCGTCGACTTGCCCGCACCCGAGGGGCCCACCAGGGCCAGCCGCGTACCCGGGGCGACCTCCAGCGACACCTTGCGCAGGACGTCCACGCCCTCCAGATAGCCGAAGTGCACCCGGTCGGCGTGCACGTGCCGTCCCTTCGGCGCCAGCGAGGCGTCACCGGCGTCCGGCTCGATGTCCCGCACACCCACCAGCCGGGCCAGCGACACCTGGGCCACCTGGAGCTCGTCGTACCAGCGCAGGATCAGCCCGACGGGGTCGACGAGCATCTGCGCGATCAGCGCGGCCGTGGTCAGCTGGCCGACGCCGATCCACCCCTGGAGGACGAACACACCGCCGATCAGCAGGACGGAGGCGAGCACGGTCACATGGGTGACGTTGATGACCGGGAAGAGCACCGAGCGCAGCCAGAGCGTGTAGCGCTCCCAGGCCGTCCACTCCGTGATCCGGCGCTCCGACAGCTCGATGCGGCGGGCTCCGAGGCGGTGGGCCTCGACGGTGCGCCCGGCGTCCACGGTCTCCGCGAGCGCGGCGGCCACGGCGGCGTACCCGGCGGCCTCCGAGCGGTAGGCGGAGGGAGCCCGGCGGAAGTACCAGCGGCAGCCGATCACGAGCAGCGGCACCGCGAGCAGTACCACCGGGGCGAGCGGCGGCGCGGTGACCACGAGTCCGCCGAGCAGCAGCACCACCCACACCAGGCCGATGGACAGCTGGGGCACGGCCTCGCGCATGGCGTTGGCGAGGCGGTCGATGTCCGTCGTGATCCGGGAGAGCAGATCGCCGGTGCCTGCCCGCTCCAGTACGCCCGGCGGCAGTCCGACCGACCGCACGAGGAAGTCCTCGCGCAGGTCGGCCAGCATCCGCTCGCCGAGCACGGCACCGCGCAGCCGCACCTCGCGTACGAACACGGCCTGGACGACGAGCGCCAGCAGGAACAGCGTGGCGGTGAGCCCCAGGTGCAGCTCGCGTGTGTCGTCCGAGACGCGTTCCACGAGCCCGCCCAGCAGGGTGGGGCCGGCCATGGAGGCGATCACGGCGAGCGTGTTGACGGCGACGAGCAGGAGGAACGCGCGACGGTGCCGGCGCAGGAGCTCGCCCGCGTAGGCGCGTACGGTCGCGGGTGCTCCGACGGGCAGGGTGCTCGCCGTCGTGGGGGCCGCCGGGTCGTACGACGGGGGCGCCACGCCGATCATGCCGTCTCCTCGATCTCTTCCAGTCGGTGCAGTACGTCGTCTCGGTGCAGTACGTCGTCGTCCAGCGGCTCGCCGAGGGAGCCGCCGTCGAGGTCCGGCGCGTTCTCGGCCTCGTGCCCGGTGCGCCGAGCGGTGGTCTCCTCGTCGGTCTCGCGGGTGACGACGGCCCGGTACCGGGGCTCGGTGTGGAGCAGGTTCCGGTGGACGCCGACCGCCGCCACCCGGTCGTCGTGCAGGAACACGATGCGTTCCGCGCGGTCCAGCAGCAGCGGTGACGAGGTGAACACCACCGTGGTGCGCCCCGCGCGCAGGGTCCGTACGCCCTCCGCGATCCGCGCCTCGGTGTGCGAGTCCACCGCGGAGGTCGGTTCGTCCAGGACGAGCACCTCCGGGTCAGTGATCAGGGACCGGGCCAGGGCGAGCCGCTGGCGCTGGCCGCCCGAGAGGGAGCGGCCCCGCTCGGTGATGCGGGCGTCCATCGGGTCGTCGGCGCCCAGCGACCCCTGTGCGAGCGCCGCCAGCACGTCCCCGCACTGGGCCGCGGCCAGCGCGTCCTCGGCGGCGACGGCGCCGGAGGCGGGCACGTCGAGCAGTTCCCGCAGCGTCCCGGAGAGCAGCACCGGGTCCTTGTCCTGGACCAGGACGGCCGTGCGCGCGGAGTCCAGCGGCAGCTCGTCGAGCGGCACCCCGCCCAGCAGGGCCGAGGCACCCTCCTCCGAGGGGTGACCGCCGAGACGTTCCGCGAGACGGCCGGCCGCGTCGGGGTCGCCGCACACCACGGCGGTGAGCAGGCCCTTCGGGGCGAGCAGACCGGTGGACGGGTCGTACAGGTCCCCGGCCGGCACCTCGGCGGCGCGCGACCCCGCGGTGTCCGTGGCCCGCTCCAGCGCCAGTACGCGTGCGGCCCGCTTGGCCGAGGGCCGGGAGAAGGAGTACGCCATGGCGATCTCCTCGAAGTGCCGCAGCGGATAGGTGAGGATCATGACGGAGCTGTAGACGGTGACGAGTTCGCCGACGCCGATGCGGCCCTCGCGGGCCAGGTGCACGCCGTGCCAGATCACCGCGATCAGCAGCAGTCCCGGCAGCAGCACCTGGATCGCGGAGATCAGGGACCACATCCGGGCGCTGCGGACGGCCGCGTGCCGCACCTCCTGGGAGGCGCCGCGGTAGCGGTCGAGGAAGAGCTCCTCGCCACCGATGCCGCGCAGCACCCGCAGTCCCGCGACGGTGTCCGAGGCCAGTTCGGTGGCGCGTCCGGCCTTTTCGCGCTGGACGTCGGCCCGCCGGGTGGCGCGGGGGAGCAGGGGCAGCACCGCGAGGGCCAGCACGGGCAGACCCGCCGCGACGACGACCCCGAGCGACGGTTCGTAGACGACCAGGCCGACGCAGACCAGCACGATGGTCACCGCCGCCGCGGTGAACCGGGACACGGCCTCCACGAACCAGCCGATCTTCTCGACGTCGCCCGTGGAGACGGCGACGACCTCGCCGGCCGCGACGCGGCGGGTCAGTGCCGAGCCCAGCATCGCGGTCTTGCGGGCCAGCAGTTGCTGGACGCGGGCCGCGGCGGTGATCCAGTTGGTGACCGCGGAGCGGTGCAGGAAGGTGTCGCCGAGGGCGTTGCCCACGCAGCACAGCGCCATGAGACCACCGGCGGCGGCGAGTCGGGCGCCGGAGCGGTCGACGACGGCCTGGACGGCGAGGCCGACGCAGAAGGGGAGGGCGGAGACGGAGGCGAAGTGCAGCAGGCCCCAGGCCAGCGACTTGAGTTGGCCACCCAGCTGGTTCCGGAACAGCCACCACAGAAAACGGGGGCCCGAACGCGCGTCGGGCACGCCCGGGTCGGGATACGGAAGGTCTTGGATCTGCATGACGTCCCAGAGGCTCGGGTCAGGGGGTGCCGCGCGACACGGCATCAAGAGGCTGCAAACCGTGAAAGGTTCGCGTCGCGGCATGCCCAAAATCAAGCGGTTTTCCGCGATGGGGTACGAATCCGGCTGCCGGGCGCCGGCGGTCCGGCGACCGGGCCGGTGCAACGACCCGGGCGGCCGGGAACGTTCCGCGCGGCGAGTGCGACGATGGACTGATGCGAAGCGGTGGAGCACGGCGTACGACGGTCACGATGGTGGCACTCGGTTCTCTTCTGGCGGCGCTGTCAGCCTGCGGCGGCGGACCGTCCGGGCACGGTGCGCAGGACGGTGCGACCCGGCCCGCCGGCGGCGCGGCCGACACGAGCGGCGCCCCGGCCGACACCGCGCGGATCCCGGATGTCGGCGACCGGTTGCAGCAGCGCATTCCCGCCGAGTCCCGTCAGGTCGTCGCGGTGTACGGCGAGGGCAGGGACTCCGCCGTGTCCACGGTCGTGCTGTACACGAAGCAGGGGTCCGTCTGGCACCGGACGCGCAGTTGGGCGGCGCACAACGGCCGGAAGGGGTGGACGACCGACCACCGCGAGGACGACAAGCGCAGTCCCGTGGGTGTCTTCACGCTCAGCGACGCGGGCGGCGTGCTCCCCGACCCGGACCCGGCCGCCGGCGCGGGACTGCCCTACACCCGGTCCTCCGCCTTCGCGGCGCCGCGCTCGTGGGGCGAGTCGTACTGGCACGACTTCGACTACGTCATCGCCATCGACTACAACCGGGTCAAGGGCACGTCGCCGAACGACCCGACCCGTCCCGAGGGCGCGTCCAAGGGCGGTTCGATCTGGCTGCACATGGACCACGGCAGCGGCACGTCAGCCTGCGTCAGCCTCCCCAAGGCGGGGATGGAGTACCTGCTGCGGACGCTGGACCCGGACCGGCATCCGGTGGTGGTGATGGGGGACCGGGCGGAGCTGAAGGCCTGACCGGTCCGGGCGCGGCGCAGCGCCTACGCCGCACCGGACCCGTGTCCGTTCCCGGGCTCCGTGTCGGGTCCGTCGACCAGCGTGTCCAGGAGTCCGCCCAGCACGGCGCGCTGCTCGTCCGTGAGCGGGGCGAGGATCTCCTCGGCGGCCAGCCGCCGTGCGCCGTGCACCTCCCGCAGGGTCGCGCGCCCGTCGTCCGTGAGCTCGATCCGGATGACCCGGCGATTGGCCGGATCAGGGGCGCGCCGCACCTTCCCGGCCGCCTCCAGCCCGTCGACCAGTGTCGTGACCGCCCGTGGTACGACCTCCAGCCGCTCGGCCAGATCGGCCATGCGCGGCGGCGAGCCGTAGTGCGCCAGCGTGCGCAGCAGCCGGGACTGGGCCGGTGTGATGCCGAGGTCGCGCCGTTCGAGATGGCGCTTCTGGATGCGGTGCACCCTGCGGGTGAGCCGCAGCAACTGCTCGGCGAGCGGGCCGTCGGGGTCGGGGGCGGTCATGCGGGAACAATAACAGGACGACGTTCATTGTGAGTATAGGTAACAATGAGCTATGGACCGTCGTCCGTCAGGCCTCCGACCCGCGCGGTCTCTCCGGCCTTCCCTCGCGCCTCCCGTAGGAGCCCATGCATCCCGACCGTGAAACCACCTGGACGCCACCCGCCGACGCCGAGGAACAGCCCCGGCAGGTGCGCCGCATCCTGAAGCTGTTCCGTCCCTACCGGGGCCGTCTCGCGATCGTCGGACTGCTCGTCGGCGCCGCGTCGCTGGTCTCGGTCGCCACGCCCTTCCTGCTCAGGGAGATCCTCGACGTCGCGATCCCCGAAGGGCGCACCGGCCTGCTGAGCCTGCTCGCCCTCGGCATGATCCTCGGCGCCGTCCTCACCAGCGTCTTCGGCGTGCTGCAGACGCTGATCTCCACGACGGTCGGCCAGCGCGTCATGCACGACCTGCGCACCGCCGTGTACGGCCGGCTCCAGCGCATGTCCCTCGCCTTCTTCACCCGCACCCGCACCGGCGAGGTCCAGTCCCGCATCGCCAACGACATCGGCGGCATGCAGGCCACCGTCACCTCCACGGCGACCTCCCTGGTCTCCAACCTCACCAGCGTGGTCGCCACGATCGTGGCGATGGTCGTCCTGGACTGGCGCCTGACCGTCGTATCGCTGCTGCTCCTGCCGGTCTTCGTGTGGATCAGCCGCCGGGTCGGCAGGGAGCGCAGGAAGATCACCACCAGACGCCAGAAGCAGATGGCGGCGATGGCCGCCACCGTCACCGAGTCGCTCTCCGTCAGCGGCATCCTGCTGGGCCGCACCATGGGCCGCTCCGACTCGCTCACCCGCGCCTTCTCCGACGAGTCCGAGCGCCTGGTCGACCTGGAGGTGCGGTCGAACATGGCGGGCCGCTGGCGCATGGCGGTCATCACGATCGTCATGGCCGCCATGCCGGCCGTCATCTACTGGACCGCCGGCATCGCCCTCCAGCTCGGCGGTCCGGACGTCTCCCTCGGCACCATCGTCGCCTTCGTCTCGCTCCAGCAGGGACTGTTCCGCCCGGCGGTGAGCCTGCTGTCGACGGGCGTCCAGATCCAGACCTCCCTCGCCCTCTTCCAGCGCATCTTCGAGTACCTCGACCTGCCGATCGACATCACCGAACGGGACGAGCCCGTCCGCCTCGAACGGGTCAAGGGCGAGGTCCGCTTCGAGAACGTCGAGTTCCGCTACGACGGCAAGGGCGGCCCGGTCCTCGACGGCATCGACGTCACCGTCCCCGCGGGCGGCAGCCTCGCCGTCGTCGGCCCGACGGGTGCGGGCAAGTCCACGCTGGGCTACCTGGTGCCGCGGCTGTACGACGTGACGGGCGGCCGGGTCACCCTCGACGGGGTCGACGTACGGGACCTGGACTTCGACACCCTCGCCCGCTCGGTCGGCGTCGTCTCGCAGGAGACGTACCTCTTCCACGCCTCGGTCGCCGAGAACCTGCGCTTCGCCAAGCCGGACGCCACCGACGAGGAGCTGGAGGCGGCGGCGCGGGCGGCCCAGATCCACGACCACATCGCCGCCCTGCCCGACGGCTACGACACGGTCGTCGGCGAACGCGGCCACCGCTTCTCCGGCGGGGAGAAGCAGCGCCTGGCCATCGCCCGCACCATCCTGCGCGACCCGCCCGTCCTCGTCCTCGACGAGGCGACCAGCGCCCTGGACACCCGCACCGAGGCGGCCGTGCAGGACGCCATCGACGCCCTGTCGGCCAACCGCACCACCATCACCATCGCGCACCGCCTGTCCACCGTCCGGGGTGCCGACCGGATCGTGGTCCTCGACGCGGGCCGCCTGGCCGAGCAGGGCACGCACGAGGAGCTGCTGGCGCTGGACGGGCGGTACGCGGCCCTGGTGCGGCGGGACGCCCGACTGGAGCCGACAGGATGACGATATGCCGGAATTGAGGTGATAAGGAGGTTACCGTGCCCGCATGCACATGAACACTCCGCGACGGAGCACGAGGAGTCCGAGGAGCCCGAGAACCCCGAGATTCCTGAGAACGCCGAGCACACCGAGACACCCGAGGTCCCCGAGGCCCCCCCGGGGAACGGTCCGGCTGACGCGCCGGGGCCGCATCGCCCTGATCGCGGCCGGAGCCCTCGTGGCCGGAGCCGCCGTGGCGGTGCCGCTGCTGATGACGGACGACGAGGGTGAGTCCCGGCCCACGTCCCTGGTGATCCCGGAGGGCTGGCGCGCGACCCAGGTCTACGAGGCCGTCGACAAGACCCTCGACCTGCCCGTCGGCACCACCAAGAAGTCCCTGGCCAGAGCAGACCTGAAGCTGCCGAACGACGCCGAGGGCAACCCGGAGGGCTACCTCTTCCCGGCGACCTATCCGCTCGGTGAGCAGCCGACCCCGGAGAAGCTGCTGGCGGCCATGGTCGACACGGCGAAGAAGAGGTTCCACGGCGCCCCGATCGCCGCGGGCGCGCAGCGCAACGCGCTGAACGTCTACCAGGCGGTCACCATCGCGAGCATCGTCCAGGCGGAGGCCGCGACCAAGGACGACATGGGCAAGGTCGCCCGGGTGATCTTCAACCGCCTGGAGCGGGGCATGCCGCTGCAGATGGACTCCACCATCAACTACGCCCTGGGCCGCTCCACGCTCGCGACGAGCACGGGCGACACCCGGATCAACAGCCCCTACAACTCGTACCAGCGGATGGGCCTGCCGCCCACGCCCATCGACAACCCGGGCGAGGAGGCGATGCGCGCGGCGATCGACCCGACGCCTGGGGACTGGCTGTACTTCGTCACGGTCAAGCCGGGCGACACCCGTTTCACCGCCGACTACGCCGAGCACCGGCACAACGTCGACGAGTTCAACGCCAACCGGCGGAGCGCCTCGCCTCCGGCCGGTGCCGGTGCCCGGTGAGCCGGCGGGGCGTCACGCGGCGACCGGTTCCTCCTCGGCCAGCAGCCGCCTGATGTCGCGTACGGCCGCGCGTCCCGCCCGGTTGGCGCCGATGGTGCTGGCCGACGGCCCGTAACCGACGAGGTGGACCCGCGGATCGGCGACCGCGCGCGTCCCCTCGACCCGGATGCCGCCGCCCGCCTCGCGCAGCCGCAGCGGCCTCAGGTGCTCGATGGCGGCCCGGAACCCCGTGGCCCACAGGATGACGTCGGCGGCCACCTGCCGGCCGTCGCTCCACTCGGCCCCGTCGGGCGTGATCCGCTCGAACATGGGCTGCCGGTCCAGCACGCCGGACTCCAGTCCCGCCCGGATCGCGTCGTTGAGCGGCAGCCCGGTCACCGAGACCACGCTCTTCGGCGGCAGCCCCTGCCGCACCCGCTCCTCCACGAGCGCCACCGCCGCCCGGCCCGCGTCCTCGTCGAAGGGCCCCTCACGGAAGACGGGGGGCCGCCTGGTGACCCACGTGGTGGCCGCGGCGTACGGGGCGATCTCCAGCAGGTGCTGCGTGCCCGACGCGCCCCCGCCCACCACGATCACGCGCTGCCCGGCGAACTCCTCGGGCCCCGCGTACTGAGCGGTGTGCACCTGGCGGCCACGGAAGGTCTCCTGGCCCGGGTAACGCGGCCAGAAGGGGCGGTCCCAGGTGCCGGTCGCGTTGATCAGCGCCCGCGTCGACCAGGTGCCGTCCGAGGTCTCCACGAGCAGCCTCCCGCCGTTCCCCTCGCGCACCGCGCGGACGTCGACGGGGCGCCTCACCCGCAGGTCGAAGGCGCGCTCGTACGCCGCGAAGTACTCGGCGACGACCGCCGAGGACGGCCGCGCCGGATCGGCGCCGGTGAGCTCCATGCCGGGCAGGGCGTGCATGCCGTGCACCTTGCCGTACGTCAGCGACGGCCAGCGGAACTGCCAGGCGCCGCCCGGCCCGGGGGAGTGGTCGAGCACCACGAAGTCGCGCTCGGGCTCGAACCCGGTGCGCCGCAGGTGATAGGCCCCGGCCAGCCCCGCCTGACCGGCTCCGACGACGACGACCTCGACCTCGCGTGTGTTGTTCACGTTTCTACCAACGGTGTGTCCGCTCCCGATCTTCCCGGTGGCCGTGTCCACGGCCCGACGCTCCCGCCCGGCACGTGCCGCGTGCGTCAGGATGGGGGCATGCCAGATGCCTTCACCACCCGAGTCATCAACCTCGCCACCGGCTCCGCGGAGCGGGTCGCCGACATCACCGGAGACTGCGAGTCCTTCCTCCGCGAGGTGGCGGCGGGCCGCGACGGCCTCCTCAGCGTCTTCGTCCCGCACGCCACCGCGGGGATCGCGATCATCGAGACGGGCGCGGGCAGCGACGACGACCTGCTGGCCGCCCTGCACACCCTGCTCCCGGCCGACGACCGCTGGCAGCACCGCCACGGCAGCCCCGGCCACGGCCGCGACCACGTCCTGCCCGCCTTCGTCCCCCCGCACGCCACCCTGCCGGTGATCGACGGCCGCCTGGAACTCGGCACCTGGCAGTCGGTGTGCCTGGTGGACACGAACCGGGACAACCCCGAACGCCGGGTGCGTCTCAGCTTCCTGGGGTAGCCGGGAGCCGCGGGGCGGCTGGACCCGCGGAAGGGTTCGCGCGGGAGCCGGGGGTGTCTGGGGCGGTCAGCCGGTGCCCTCGATGTGCAGGGTCAGCTGCTTGAGCAGTGCGGCGAGGCGGGTGCGGTCGCGGGCCGTGAGGGCGCCGAACAACTCGTCCTCGGCCTTGCCGCGGAGCGACATCGCCCGTTTCCAGACCTCCAGGCCGGCCTCGGTCACCTCGATGTCGACGCGACGCCGGTCGTCCGTGGCCGGTGCCCGGCGGACCCAGCCGGACCGCTCCAGCGCGTCGAGCCGACCGGTCGTCCCGGCGGCGCTCACGCCGAGATCGGCGGCGAGTGCGGAGGGGGTCGTCCGGCCCGGGGTGTCCCGGATCATCAGGTGATGCAGAGTCTCGTACTCGTGGATCTGCAGCCCGGCCCCCTCGACGGCGTGGCGCGTGCTCTGCTTGAGGTGGCGTCTGATCCGGTCCAGCCGGACCGTGATCGCCTCCACTTCGTCGTCGAACTCGATGCCGATCCAATGGTCACGCCAGCGGTCGACATGGCGGTCCGCCCAGTCGTGCGGCTGGTCGGGGTGGGGTTCCTCCATACGCCCGATCCTAGCCCTGTGTTTCGGCACCTGATAATTAGTTGACGAACATTTCGGTGCCGAAATACCTTCTCCGCCGTGAAGCGACGAAGTCATCGAGTCCTGCGCCACCACGGCTTCCGGTACCTGGTGGCCGGAACCGCGGTCAACGCGCTCGGCAACGCCATCACACCGGTGGCCCTGGCGTTCGCCGTTCTCGATCTGGGGGGATCGGTCGTCCAGCTCGGCCTGGTGGAGGCCGCGTTCGCCGCGTGCCAGGTCGTCACCACGCTCGCCGGCGGCGTGCTGGGCGACCGGGTCTCGCGGCGGCTGATGATGACGGGGGCGTCGGTCGTCAGCGCCCTGGTCATGGGAGGGCTGGCCGGCGCGCTGCTTCTGGACGTCGCCACCATCCCGCTGATCGCGGTCCTGGGCGGGCTCGGCGGCGTGGTCTCGGCGCTGGGCCGCCCCTCCGCCATGGCGATGACCCGGCTGGTCGTCCCGCAGGACGAACTGGGCGACGCGGTCGCGCTGCGCACCCTGCTCCAGACCGGTGCCTCGACGGTCGGCTACGCCGTGGCGGGAGCCATGGTCGCCGCCGTGGGCTCGGGGTGGGCGATCGTGGCCGACGCCTGCACCTTCGCCTTCGCCGCGGTGGCCTTCGCCCGTCTCCGCGTCCCGCACGTGCGCACGCCCCGGGCGGCGTCGGCCGTCGCGGACCTCAAGGACGGCTTGCGGGAGGTGATGCGGCACAGCTGGCTCTGGCTGCTGATCCTCCAGGCCCTCCTTTACCACCTCTTCTACGGCGGAGCGCAGGCGGTGCTCGGTCCTGTCGTCGTGGGTCAGGGGATCGGCAGGTCGGCCTGGGGACTCGCCCTGGCCGTCCTGATGGCCGGCTTCGTGACCGGCGGCCTGCTCTGCCTCCGGATCCGGCCGCGACGGCCGCTGGCGGCCGGTGTGGTCCTGCTCGCGTTCACCGGCTTCTTCCCGCTCGCCATGGCGCTCTCCGACACGCTGTGGCCCGTCCTGCTCGGCGCCTTCCTGCACGGCCTCGGCCTGCAGATGTTCGACGTCTACTGGGAGCAGTCCATCCAGAGCCATGTGCCGGAGGACAAACTCGCCCGGGTCTACGCCTTCGACACGGTCGGCTCCTTCGTGGCCCGTCCCGTCGGCCTCGCCCTCACCGGTCCGGTCGCCACCGCCGTCGGCTTCGAGACGTGGCTGCTCGTCGTCGCCGCGGTGATCTCCGGTGTGTCGCTCATCGCGTTGGCCGCCCGAGGGGTGCGCGACCTGGAGCGGGTGAGCTGAGACCCGGTACGACGGGTCCCGGACGCGGCCGTAACGCACCGCCCCCGGGGCCTCGTCGGGACTCCGGGGGCGGTGCGGCCGGGCCGTGCCTCACGCGCGGGCGCGCCGCACCACCCCCGTCAGCAACGGCCACGCCAGCAGCAGCACGATCACCCCGTACACCGTCACCGCGAACGGCGTGTTCACCAGGCCCGTGACGCTGCCGTCGCTGATCTGCAGGGCGCGGCGCAGTTGCTGCTCGGCGTTGGGGCCGAGGATGACGCCGATCACGGCCGGCAGGATCGGCAGGCCGTAGCGCCGCATGCCGAAGCCGACCAGGCCGATGATCAGCAGGATCACCAGGTCGACGACCTCACCGCCGACGGCGTACGCGCCGACCGCCGCGAAGAACATGATCCCCGCGTACAGGTAGGGCCGCGGGATGCGCAGCAGCTTGGCCCACACCGGCGCCAGCGGCAGGTTGAGGGCGAGCAGCAGCACCATGCCGACGAAGAGGGAGGCGATCAGACCCCACACCAGCTCGGGCTCGCGCTCGAAGAGGAGCGGGCCGGGCTGGATGCCGTACTGCTGGAAGGCGGCCAGCATGACGGCGGCGACCGCCGTGGTCGGCAGGCCCAGGGTCAGCATGGACACCAGCGTGCCCGCCGCCGAGGCCGACGCCGCCGACTCCGGGCCGGCCACGCCCTCGATGGCGCCCTTGCCCCACTCGTCCTTGTGCTTGGACAGCCGCTTCTCGGTCACGTAGGAGAGGAAGGTGGGGATCTCCGCGCCGCCCGCCGGGATCGCGCCGAACGGGAAGCCGATGAACGGGCCGCGCAGCCACGACTTCCACGTCCGGCGAACGTCCCCGCGACCGAGCCAGGGCCGGCCCACCGGGATCGGCTCGGCCGCTCCGCGACGCAGATGCGCCGCCACCCACAGCGCCTCGCCGATCGCGAAGAGACCGACGGCGACGATCACCACGTCGATGCCGTCGGCGAGTTGCAGCGAGCCGAAGGTCAGCCGCTGCTGGCCCGTCATCTGGTCCAGGCCCACCAGCCCGATCGTCAGGCCGATCAGCAGCGAGGCCAGGCCTCTGATGCGCGAGGAGCCCAGCACCGAGGTCACCGCGATGAACGCCAGCACCATGATGGCGAAGTAGTCGGGCGCGCCGATGTCCACCGCCAGCTCGGCCACCGTCGGCGCCAGCACCACCAGCAGGATCGTGCCGATCATGCCGCCCGCGAAGTGGCCGATGGCGGCGGCCGCCAGCGCCTGGGCGCCGCGTCCCGCCTTGGCCATGGGGTTGCCCTCCATGGCCGCGACCACCGCGGCGCTCTCGCCGGGGGTGTTGAGGAGGATGGAGGTGGTCGAACCGCCGAACATGGCGCCGTAGTAGATGCCCGCGAACATGATGAACGCGGCCACCGGGTCCAGCCCGTACGTCACGGGCAGCAGCAGGGCCACCGCCATCGCGGGGCCGATCCCGGGCAGCACGCCGATGGCCGTGCCGAGCAGGACGCCGAGGGCGGCCCACAGGAGATTGAGCGGGGTGAGGGCCGTACCGAAGCCGTCCAGGAGGGAGTCGAGGGCGTTCATGTCACAGCACTCCCATCAGCGGACCACCGGGCAGCGGCACTCCGAGCAGCTTGTCGAAGACGACGTACGTGATCAGGGACAGCACCGCGGCGATCAGCGGATCGCGGTCGACGCGCCGGCTGCCGAGGGCGAAGGCGGCACCCCAGAACAACAGCGCGCCCGCGACGGGGAAGCCGGCCGGCTCGATCAGCACGGCCGCGCCCAGGAAGATCCCGGCCAGCAGCAGCACCGTGCGCCAGTCGGCCGGTTCGGACAGGTCGATGTCCTCGCCGCCCTCGGCCTCGCCCCGGCCGCCGCGCAGGACGTCCACGGCGAGCAGCGCGGCGATCACCAGCAGGCCCGCGCCGACGACGACGGGGACCGTCTTCGGGCCGACCGGACCCCGCTGGGTGATGTCGACGTCCATGGTCAGCGCGTCGGTCAGCACCAGCACGCCGAGTGCCAGCAGCAGTACGCACACGCCCAGTTCGGAGTGGTCGCGCAGCCACGAACGCCGCGCGGCGGCCGGTTCGGTGGGCGTCTCGGTCCGCGTCGTCACAGTCCCAGCTCCTTCAGCACCGACACCACGCGCTTGTCCTGGGCGTCCAGGAACGCGCCGAACTCCTCACCGCTCAGGAAGGCGTCGTCCCAGCCGTTCTGCTCCAGGGACTTCTTCCATTCGGGGGAGTCGTGCAGCTCCTCGACCAGGCGGGTCAGCTTGCTCCGCTCCGCGTCGGTCAGGCCGGGCGGGGCCACGATGCCGCGCCAGTTGGTGAAGTCCACCTCGTAGCCGGACTCCTTCAGCGTCGGGGCGTCCTCGAGTTCGTCCACGCGCTCGGGGCCCGTCACCGCGAGCACCCTCAGCTCGCCCGCCTTGATCTGGTCCAGGTACTCGCCGACGCCGGAGACCCCGAAACCGACCTTGTTGCCGAGGATCGAGGCGAGCAGCTCGCCACCCCCGTCGAAGGGGATGTAGTTCACCGACTTGGGGGAGATCCCGGCGGCCTGCGCCATCAGCATCGGCGCGAGGTGGTCGGGCCCGCCCGGGGACGAGCCACCACCGACGGGGATCTTGCCCGGGTCCTTCTTCCAGGCGGTGATCAGCTCGTCGATCGTCCGGTACGGGGAGTCCTTGCCGACCACGACGACGTCCTGCTCCTCGGTGAGCCGCGCGATCGGCGTGGTGTCGGCGAGCGTCTTGGGCGCGTGGTTGGAACGGGCGGCGCCCACGACGCCGAGGCCCATGGACATGGCGAGCTTGCCGTTGCCGTGCTCGCTCACCAGCCGGCTCAGACCCACGGTGCCGCCCGCGCCGGGCAGGTTGAACACCTCGATGTTGTGCGTGAGTCCGGCGTCCTCGGCGTTCTTCGCGGCCGTGCGGGCGGTGATGTCGTAGCCGCCGCCCGGCGTGTTGGGGACCATGAGGCGCAGGCCGGGAATCTGCGTGCCGGTCTCGGACTCGCTGCCCGTCGAGAGCAGCGGGGGACCGGCGAGGACGAGCACGGCGGCCCCGAGCAGAGCAAGGGGGGTGCGCAGGCGCACGAATGCCACCACCTGTCGGTTGGGTAGGTCGGTACGGGGAGCCCTGTGGGGGAGGGTGATGTGGGCCACATGGTGCCCGCGGCCCGGCGGTGTGTCTTCCTTCCGGAACCAAGGGAGGTTGTGGTCTTTGCGGTCGTGCGCGCCCCGTCAGGTTTCGCGGCACGCTCCCGAATCTCGCCGGGCGCCGGTGAGGTCCCGCGTCACCGGCGCATCGCCGGTTCATTGCGAAGACAGCACATCCCTTTCCTTCGCCGCAGGTGGGCGCCATGATGGCGACCCGGCACCCCGCCCCGACACCCCCACTCCGACACCCCCGCCCCGTCAGCCGAGATCGAGTACGCCGTGGCCCCCACCTTCCGCCGTCACACCCTCGCGGGCGAGATGCTGGTCCTCCAGCTCGCCATCGTCGTGGTCGTGCTGCTCGCGGTGGCCGCCGTCTCGCTCGCCCAGTCGAAGGCCACGTTCAACCGGGTCGAGGGCCGCCGCGTCGCCGCCCTGGCCGAACAGCTCGCCGCCACCCCACTCGTCCGCAGCCGGCTGCTGCGCCCCGTACCGCAGGAGGCCCTCGCCCCGCTGGTGAACTCCACGCGGACCCAGTCCGGGGTCACGTCGGTCACGGTGGCCGACGCCGACGGCCGCATCGTCAGCTCCACCGACCCGACCGTGGTCGGCGCCCGGCTCCCGCTCGCCGACGACGCCGTCGAGGGCCGCGGCTGGTCCGGGGCGCTGACGCTGGGCGGCAGCCGGGAACTCGTCGCACAGGTCCCGGTGCTCGGGGACACCCCGGAGACCCTCGGCCGGCACCTCGGCACGGTGATGGTCGGCGAGGCCGACCCCACGGTGTGGCAGCGGCTCGGCGGCGCCTCCTCCTACCTCCTCGCCTACCTCGGCATCGCCAGCGGCCTCGGTGTGGCCGGTTCCTGGCTGCTCGCCCGGCGCGTCAAACGGCAGACCCTCGGCCTGGAACCCCGCGAGATCGCCGGGCTCGCCGAACACCGGGAGGCGATGCTCTACGGCATCGCCGAGGGCGTGGTCGCCCTCGATCCGCAGCACCGGCTCACGCTCGTCAACGAGATGGGCCGGCGCCTGCTCGACCTGCCCGAGGACTGCGTGGGCCACAGCCTGGACGGCCTGGGCATCGACGGGCGCCTCCTGGACGTCCTGACCGGTGCCACGCCGGACGCGGTCGAACGGCACGACACGGACGGGCGTCGGGACGAGGTCGTCGTCCGCCACGGCCGGGTCCTGGTGATGAACCGCATGACCGTCACCAAGGACGGCCGCCCGCTCGGCTCGGTCACCACCCTGCGCGACCGCACCGAACTGGCCCGCCTGGAACGGGAGATCGGTGCCTTCCGCAGCACCTCCGAGCTGCTGCGCGCCCAGGCCCACGAGTTCGCCAACCAGCTGCACACCATCTCCGGGCTGATCCAGATCGGCGAGCAGGACGAGGTGGTGCGCTACATCCGGGCGCTCAACCGGCGCCGCCAGTCCCTCGACATCACCCTCAGCCGCCGGGTCCGCGACACCGCCGTCGCCGCACTGCTGACGGCGAAGTCCTCCCTGGCGGCCGAGCGCAAGGTCGCCCTGCGCGTCTCCGAGCGCACCGCCCTCGGCCGGCTCGCCCCCGAGGACGCCGCCGATGTGGCGACCGTGGTCGGCAACCTCGTCGACAACGCGGTGGACGCCGCCGCGACGCACAGCGACGAAGCCGCCTGGGTCGAGGTGGAGCTGAGGCAGGACGCCACCGGCGTGGAGATCGTGGTCCGCGACTCGGGGCCCGGCGTGGCGCCCGCACTGGCCCGCGAGGTCTTCTCCCACGGCTTCACCACCAAGGCCGCCCGGCAGGGCGAACGCGGCATCGGCCTGGCGCTGACCCGGCTGGTCTGCGAACGTCACGGCGGCGAGATCTCGGTGACCAACACCTGTGAAGGGGCCGTGTTCACGGCACGCATGACGGTCAGCCACCTCACCGACGCGGTGGCGGAAGGAGCAGCACCATGAAGGGGACGAGCGGCACCGGCGGCGCGAGGGCCACGACCGGCGCGAGGGCCGCCACCGACGCGATCGGCGTGCTCGTCGTCGACGACGACTTCATGGTGGCCCGGGTCCACCGCGCCTACGTCGAACGCGTCGAGCCCTTCCAGGTTGTCGGAGTCGCCGGTACCGGCGAACAGGCCCTCGCCGCCGCCGGCGAACTCCGCCCCGATCTGGTCCTGCTCGATCTGTACCTGCCCGACCTCTTCGGCCTGGACGTCATCCCCCGGCTGCGCGCCGCCGGCCACGACTGCGACGTCATGGTCATCAGCGCCGCCCGGGAGGCGGACGCCGTGCGCGGCGCCGTACGCCACGGAGTCGTCGACTACCTGCTCAAGCCGTTCGACTTCGAGGACCTGCGGGTCCGGCTGGAGCGTTACGCCGTGCAGCGCGGCCGGCTGCTCGGCACTGTCGTGCGCAGCCAGGCCGACGTCGACCGCGTACTGGCCGGGGCGGCGGCGCCGGTCGCCGCGGTCCCGGCGCTGCCCAAGGGGATGAGCGTGGAGACGGCCGAGCTGGTCGAACGGACCCTCCGCGACGCCGAGGGCACGCTGTCCGCCAGCGAGTGCGCGGCGCTGACCGGCGTCTCCCGGGTGAGCGCCCGCCGCTATTTGGAGTACTTCCACACCGTGGGCACCGCGGAGGTCTCCCTGCGCTACGGCGTGGCGGGCCGTCCCGAACGCCGCTACCGCTTCCGGGGCGCGGTCACCGGCCTGGCGCTCCCGCCCGCAGGCCGTCCATGACGAAGTCCAGGAACCGGGTGGCCCGCGGCTGCCAGTCCTCGCCGGGGGCGATCAGCCACAGACCGCCGATGACGAGGAAGAAGTCGTCCGCGGTGATCCCTGGCCGGATGGTGCCGGCCTCCTCGTTGGCGCGCAGGAGGAGCCCGGCCGCGTCCATGACCGGGGTGGGGTGCGGTTTCTCCGGGCTGCCGGGCGCGCTGGTGACCAGCCGGATCGCGTCCGCGAGGCCGGCCTTCGTCATGGCGAACCCGGCGAGGCGGTCCATCCACTCGCGCAGGGCCCGATCGGGCGCGCGGGTGGCCAGCAGCTGGGGCGCGGCATCGGCCACCTGCTGCATCTCGTAGCGGTAGACCTCCAGGACGAGGGCCTCGCGGCTCGGGAAGTTGCGGTAGAAGGTGCCCTGCCCGACGCCCGCCTTCTTGGCGATGACGCTCAACGGCGCGTCCGCGCAGCGCGTCAGTTCCTCCGTGGCCACGTGCAGGATCCGCTCGCGGTTGCGCTGGGCGTCCGAGCGCAGGGGGGCGTCCGGATTGTCCCTCTTCGCCTGCGACACCCGTGCTCCTTCCGGGTCCGTGGCCGAATCCCGTTCTTGCTAAGCGGACAGCTGTCCGTTACGTTTTCGGTGAGCGGACAGTTGTCCGGTTCTCCGCCCACTGTAGCGGCGGATGCCGGCCGGCGGGACCGGCCGGTGACCTCCGCCCCTCGGTGAACCCACGCCTACAGCCCGTTTTCCCTGTCACCAGACACCAAAGAAGGCTGACCATGGCCCCAGCGCCCTCGTCGACGTCCAGTGCCATCACCCTGAACATCAACGGCGAGAAGCACCAGCTGACCGTCGACCACCGCACCACCCTGCTCGACGCCCTGCGCGAGCGCCTCGACCTGACCGGTACCAAGAAGGGCTGCGACCAGGGGCAGTGCGGCGCCTGCACCGTCCTGGTCGACGGACGTCGCGCCGTCTCCTGCCTCAACCTCGCCGTCGCGGCCGAGGGGCGCGAGATCACCACCATCGAAGGCATGGCCGAGGGCGACCGGCTGCATCCGGTGCAGCAGGCCTTCCTCGACCTCGACGGCTACCAGTGCGGCTACTGCACGCCGGGCCAGATCTGCTCGGCCGTCGCCGTCATCGAGGAGCACGCCGCCGGGTGGCCGAGCGCCGTCACCGACGACGTGCGGCCCGAGGCCGGACCGCCACCTCTGACGCCCGACGAGATCCGTGAGCGGATGAGCGGCAACCTGTGCCGCTGCGGCGCCTACGTCTCGATCGTCCAGGCCGTCGCCCGCGCCGCCGAGGTCCACGGGACGACCGGGGCGGACAACGCCGAGGAGGCCGCCGTATGAGGGAGTTCGGCTACCAGCGCGCCGACAACGTCTCCGGAGCCGTGGCGCTGCTCGCCGCCGACCCGGACGCCCGTTTCCTCGGCGGCGGCACCAACCTCGTCGACCTGATGAAGACCGGCGTCGAACGGCCCGCCCTGCTCGTCGACGTCCGCGAACTCCCCCTGGACGGCATCGAACCGACCGCTGACGGCGGCCTGCGCATCGGCGCGACCGTCACCAACAGCGACCTCGCCGCGCACCCCGAAGTCCGCCGCCGCTACCCGGCGTTGACCCAGGCCGTCCTGGCCGGTGCCTCCGGGCAGCTGCGCAACATGGCCACCGTCGGCGGGAACCTGCTCCAGCGCACCCGCTGCGGCTACTTCACCGACGTCAGCAAGCCGTGCAACAAGCGCGTCCCCGGCAGCGGTTGCCCCGCGATCACCGGCGAGCACCACAACCACGCCGTGCTGGGCGCCTCCGACCACTGCGTGGCCGTGCACCCCTCCGACATGGGCGTCGCCCTCACCGCCTTCGACGCCGTCGTCACGTACGAAACGGCCGACGGACCGGGAGAGCTGCCGCTCGCCGACTTCTACCTCCCCGTCGGCGACACCCCGCACCGGGAGACCGCCCTGCCGCCCGGCGCGCTGATCACCGGCGTCACCCTGCCGCCCGCCCCCGGCGCCCGCTCCCGCTACCGCAAGGTCCGCGAACGCGCCTCGTACGCCTTCGCGATCGGGTCCGTCGCCGCCGCGCTCGACATCGAGGACGGCGTCGTCCGCGAGGCACGGCTGGCCCTCGGCGCCGTCGCCTCCCGCCCCTGGCGGGCCCGCGCGGCCGAGGCCGTGCTGACCGGAGCACCCGCCGACGGCGACACCTTCGCCGCCGCCGCGGACGCCGAACTGGCAGCGGCGAGGCCCCTGCCCGACAACGCGTACAAGGTGACCCTCATGCGCAACCTCGTGATCGCCGTGCTCACCGAACTCGCCGAGGAGGCCACCCGATGACCACCGCCACGACCGGCCGTACGCCGGTGCAGGGCGCCGTCGGCACCGCGCACACCCGCGTGGAGGGCCGCGACAAGGTCACCGGAGCGGCCCGCTACGCCGGTGAGATCCCCTTCGCCGACCTCGCCCACGGCTGGCTGGTGCTGTCCACCGTCACGCGTGGCCGCATCCGCTCCCTCGACACGGACGCCGTCCTCGCGATGCCGGGCGTGCTGGCCGTCCTGCACCACGGCAACGCCCCGCGCCTCGACACCGAGTACGTCGGCATGCTGGGCGTCCCGGACCCGACCGCCGCCGTCTTCCAGCACGACCGGGTGCCGCACGCCGGATGGCCCGTCGCCCTCGTCGTCGCCGAGACGCCCGAGCAGGCCCGGGAGGCCGCCGAGGCCCTCGCCGTGACGTACGACGAGGAGCCGCACGACACCGTCCTGCGCGCCGACCACCCCGACGCCCACCCCGTGGGCGGGCACATGCCCGCGGAGACGGAGAAGGGCGACCTGGACGCCGCCCTCGCCGCGTCCGCCGTCGTCGTGGACGCCGAGTACACCACCCCCGAAGAGCACCACAGCATGATGGAGCCGCACGCGGCGACCGCGCTCTGGGACGGCGGACGGCTCGAGGTCGTCGACTCCAACCAGGGCACCACCTGGGTGCAGAGCGAACTCGCGAAGATGTTCTCCCTGGACGAGTCCGCGGTGCGGGTGCGTTCGGAGCACATCGGCGGCGGCTTCGGCAGCAAGGGCCTGCGCGCCCACCAGGTGTCCGCCGTGATGGCCGCGACCGTCCTCCAGCGGCCGGTGCGCGTCGTCATGACCCGGCGTCAGATGTTCTCGCTGGCCGGGTACCGCAGCCCCACCGCCCAGCGCGTCAGGCTCGGCGCCGACGCCGACGGCCGGCTCCGCGCGCTGGAGCACCGCTCGCTGAACCAGACGTCCACGGTGTACGAGTTCGTCGAGCCCGGCGCCGGCGTGGCCCGGGTGATGTACGACGCCGAGGCCCACCGCACCGTCAACCACGTCGCACGCCTCGACGTGCCGTCCCCGACCTACATGCGGGCGCCGGGCGAGGCACCGGGGTCGTTCGCGATCGAGTCGGCGCTCGACGAACTCGCCGAGCGCTGCGGCGTCGACCCGATCGAGCTGCGCCTGCGCAACGAGCCCGAGGTGGGCCCGGTCTCCGGGCACCCGTTCAGCAGCCGCAACCTCGCCGCCTGCTTCCGCGAGGGCGCCCGCAGGTTCGGCTGGGCCGACCGCGACCCGCGCCCCGGCGTACGCCGTGACGGACGCTGGCTGCTGGGCACCGGCACGGCCGCCGCCTCCTTCCCCGCCGGCGCCGGGCCCTCCACGGCCCTGGTGACCGCGGAGGCCGACGGCACCTTCACGGTGCGGATCGCCGCCGCCGACATCGGCACCGGCGCCCGTACCGCCCTCACCCTGATCGCCGCCGACGCGCTGGACGTCACGCCGGACAGGGTCCGCGTCCGCATCGGGGACAGCGACTTCGGACCGGCGATGATCGCCGGCGGCTCCATGGGCACCCGCTCCTGGGCCTGGGCGATCACGGCCGCCGCCGCGGAGCTGCGCGAGCGGCTCGCCCTCGGCACCGACGTCCCGCCCGAGGGCATCACCGTGCGCTCCGACACCACCGCCGCCCTCGGTGCCCTCGCGCAGAAGGAACGGCACTCCTTCGGGGCGCAGTTCGCCGAGGTCGCCGTGGACACCACCACCGGCGAGGTGCGGGTGCGCCGCATGCTCGGCATCTTCGCCGCGGGCCGGATCGTCAACCCGCTCACCGCCCGCAACCAGCTCGTCGGCGGCATGGTCTGGGGCATCTCCATGGCCCTGCACGAGGAAGCGGTCCGGGACCGGATAACCGGCGGCCTCTACGGCCCCGACCTCGCCGGCTATCACGTCGCCACGCACGCCGACGTCCCGGACATCGAGGCGGACTGGGTGGACGACCCCGACCCCGACGACCCGGTCGGCATCAAGGGCGTCGGCGAGATCGGTATCGTGGGCGCCGCCGCGGCCGTCGCCAACGCCGTCCGGCACGCGACGGGCGTCCGCCACCGCCACCTGCCGATCCGGCCCGACCGCGTGCTGGCGGGAGCGGCGCCCGCGGACGGGGGAGCGGCGGATGCTTGACATCGCCGGTGAGCTGCACCGCTGGATCGAGGAGGGCCGGGAGTTCGCCGTCGCCACCGTCGTCTCCGTCGGCGGCAGCGCACCGCGCGGACCCGGCGCCGCCCTCGCCGTCGACAGCGAGGGCACGGCGCTCGGCTCGGTCTCCGGCGGCTGCGTGGAAGGCGCGGTGTACGACCTGTGCACCGCTGCCCTGCGCGACGGCGAGACGGTGCGCGAACGCTTCGGCTACAGCGACGAGGACGCCTTCGCGGTCGGGCTGACCTGCGGCGGGGTCATCGACGTGCTGATCACCCCGGTCGGTGCCGACTCACCCTCGCGGGCGGTGTTCCGGGCGGCGCTGTCGGCCGCCGTCCGGGACGAGCCGGCCGCCCTCGCCCGGGTCGTCCGGGGCCCGGCCGGGCTCCTCGGGCGGGCGCTGCTCGTCCGCGCCGACGGCTCCTACGAGGGCGGACTCGGCGGCCACCCCGAGCTGGACCGCACCGCGGTGACCGAGACCCGGGCGCTGCTGGACGCGGGGCGCACCGGCACCGTCGGCCTGTCGGAGGACGGTTCGCACTGCCCCGGCGGGCTCACGCTGCTCGTCGAGTCACGGGTGCCGCCGCCCCGCATGATCGTCTTCGGCGCGGTCGACTTCGCCGCGGCACTGGTGCGCGCCGGCAAGTTCCTCGGCCACCACGTGACCGTGTGCGACGCCCGGCCCGTCTTCGCGACGCGGGCCCGCTTCCCCGAGGCCGACGAGGTCGTCGTCGACTGGCCGCACCGCTATCTGCGGGGCACGCCGACCGACGGGCGCACGGTGCTGTGCGTCCTCACCCACGACGCCAAGTTCGACGTACCGCTGCTGACCGAGGCCCTGCGGATGCCGGTCGCGTACGTCGGCGCGATGGGCTCGCGGCGCACCCACGAGGACCGGGAGCGGCGCCTGCGCGAAGCCGGTCTGGGCGAGCACGAGCTGGCCCGGCTGCGGTCGCCCATCGGCCTGGACCTCGGCGCCCGCACCCCCGAGGAGACGGCCCTGTCCATCGCGGCGGAGATCGTCGCCGCCCGGCGCGGCGGCACCGGCCTGCCGCTGACCGGCGGGGCGGCGCCGATCCACCGGGACCTGTCCGGGGCCGCCGCCTGACGGCTCGGGGCGGGAACGCGAAGGGCTCGGGGCAGGGTCGGCACGCCGGCCGGGCGGACCAGGACTCCAGCATCGTCGCGTGCCGACGAGCGCGGAGGACACCGCGCCGTCGTGCCGGCGCGGTGCCCACGGCCACCCGATCCGGGCCCAGGGGAACCGGCGCCGCGCCGCGCTCACCGTCGGCGATCACGGCGTACTCGCGCGGCACCCACGGGGGAGAGGACGCATCGGGCTCCTGCGCGGACGGGGCCGACACCGTGCTCCATGGCGCTACGACCATCCCGGCGACGATGGCCGGAACGATGCCGCCCCCGACCCGTCGCGCCGAGCCCAGCCCACCCCGTGCGCGGCCAGCGGACCCACCGTGAGGCCCGCCGTGCGGCAGTCGGCGACGAGGTCCGGGAGGGCCCCGAGGGCAGCCCGCCAGCTGCCCGGGGCGGACGCGTGGTCGGTGTCATGCAGGAGGATCGTGCCGCCCGGGCGCAGGTCCGCCGCCACGGTGGCCCGCACGGAGGCGGGCGTGGCGTCGTGCCGCCAGTCCTTGCCCCACGCCGTCCACAGCACCGGGCGCAGTCCGGCCCGCCGGGCGGCGGCCCAGCGGCCGGAGGTGAGGATGCCGTAGGGCGGCCGGTACCAGCGCGGTGCGCGGCCGGTGACCTCGGCCACCGAGGTGACGGCCCGCAGCAGCTCGCGCGCGTCCCGCGCCGGCGACGGCAGCCAGGGCCGGTCGTGCGACCAGCCGTGGACGGCGAGTTCGTGACCTCGCCGGACCAGCTCACGGGCCGTCGCGGGATGCCGTACGACGTTCTCGCCCAGCACGAAGAACGTCGCCCGCACGCCGAGCACGTCCAGCGCCTCGAGGAAGCGGGGCGTGGACGCCGGGTCGGGGCCGTCGTCGAAGGTGAGGGCGACGTGGTCGGGACGGCCCTGTCCGGCCAGCGCGGGGAACCAGCGGCGGCGCAGATCCGGCAGCCAGGTCGCGGCCGGGCCGATGTGGGCCAGCGCGGCCGTCACCGGCACGACGACCGCCGGCGCGACGGCGTACGCCACCCGCCCGGCCCCGGTCCTGTGCCGCATCCGCCTCACTCCTGTCGCCGGACGTCACGTTCATGGTGTGCCGGAAGTACCGGCGGTCACGATTTCTGCTGCTCCTGTCGCCGCCGCCCTCCCCCCGGCCCGTCGCGCGCCGCCGGTGCGGTGTCCCAGGCGCCGTGCACCGACGGCGCCCGGGCCAGTCCCACACTGCCGAGACCGATCAGCGCCACCCCGATCAGCTCGGGCAGCACCCGCACCCCGAGGGCGATCTCCTCCGCGAACAGGCCCCAGCCGAGGCCGACGCTGGTCAGCGCGTCCCCGAGGGTGAGCGCGGGCTGCGACGCGGCGAGGGTCCCCGCCCGCAGCGCGCTCTGCAGAAGCAGGAAACTGACGACGCCGACGACTCCCGTGGCGTACAAGGGCCACTGCGTCAGCACGGCGCCCGCCCCCTGCGGGAACCGCCCGGTGACCTCCTTCAGCAGGGCCGCCGTACCGCCGAACGCCACCGCGGACGCCGACCCGAACAGGGCGGCACGGGGCGCTCCGTGCACCAGCCGGCCGGCGGCGGCGAAACCCGTCACCACGCAGAACAGCGCCAGGAGCGCCCAGGGCCAGCGGCCCGGGGTCGCGGTGTCGTGCCCGGCCGACGGGGACGCGGCACCGAGGAACAGGGCCAGCCCGGCGGCCAGCGCCACGAACGCCAGCCAGGTCCGCAGGTCGGGACGCCGGTGGAAGATCATGCTGCCGACGACCAGCGTGAACAGCAGCTCGGTCGCCATCAGCGGCTGGACGACGGCCAGGCTGCCCACCGCCAGCGCGGCCGCCTGCAGCACCGTCGTCAGGGCGAGCAGCGCCGCGCCGCCCACCCAGTACGGGTCGCGGATCAGCCGCAGCAGCGAGCGCACCACCGTGTGGACGGCACCGGCCCGGTCCTCGTCCTGTGCCGCGGCCCGGCGCTGCAGCACCGACGCCGCAGCGTTGGACAGCGCCGCGAACAGGGCGAGGACGACGGTGAGGACACTCACCGCGGCGAGCTCCCGCTCATCCGAACCGGGAGGCCATCCGTCGGTACAGTCCGGGCGCCGCGCCCCGGACCCGGCACGGCAACCGCAGCCAGCCGGGCACGTACACCTCGTCCCGGCCCCGGACCACGGCCCTGTGCACCGCGTCGGCGACCCGCTCCGGTGGCACCGGCCGCGGCCTGGACCGCCGGTAGGGCGCACCGCGGCGTTCGAAGAAGGGGGTGTCGACGACACCGGGCACCACATGGGTCACCCCGACCCCCGTGCCCCGTACCTCGTACCGCAGGGCGTCGGCGAAGGCGCCCAGCGCGGCCTTCGCGGCGGAGTACACGGCCTCGTCGCGCACCCCCACGCAGCCGGCCAGCGATCCGATGAGCACCACCCGCCCCGAGCCCGCCTCGATCATGCCCGGCAGCAGCAGCCGCACCAGCCGCAGTGTGGCCAGGACGTCGATGTCGAAGACCTCGTCGATGGCGTGCGGCGGCATGTCGCGGAACTCGCCGGCCCAGCCGATTCCGGCCCCCGCCACCAGGAGGTCCACGCGACCCACCGTGGCCAGCGCGAAGTCGGCGAGCTGCCGGTCGGCGCCGGGCAGGGTGAGGTCCGCCGCGAAGGCGGTGGCCGACGCGGACTCCGCCACCTCGCGCAGCCGCGACGGGTCGCGCCCGCTGAGCACCAGTCGCCAGTCGCCCCCGTCGGCCAGCCGCCGGGCGACGGCCGCGCCGATGCCGGAGGAGGCCCCGGTCACGAGCGCCGTGCGCGTCCGCACATCCCGCTCGCCCACGGGCGGCCGGGGCTTCGCGCAGTCCGCGCCGGGTGCGGCGATCCGCGGTCCGGGGGCGGACCGGGTGCGGGAGAACGCATCGACCATGGGGACCACCTTGGCTCGGGGCGGGCTCCGGAGACGACCCGACCGGCTGGTCGGGGGCCCCGGTGTCCGGCCGGACGGGCGGTCATGGAGTATCCCTGGCGGGAGGTCCGAAACGCTCGCTTGTGTCATGGTTTGGAACCCATTGGGCGGGCAACTTGAACCGCCGTGCATCCTCCCAGCTCATCCGCGTCCCGCCGGACCGCGCCCCCGCGTGCCCCGCAGGACACCAGACGTCTGCTGCTGATCAGCGCGAGCATGGGCGCCGGGCACGACACGGTCGCCGCCGAACTGGCCCGCCGGATCCGCGAACGCGGTGGCGAGGCCGTGGTCGTCGACGTCCTCGCCCTTCTGCCGTACGGTCTCGGCCCCGCCCTGCGGCTCTTCTACCGCGGGTCGGTACGGCACTTCCCCTGGGCGTACGCCGCCCTGTACCGCCTGTTCCTGCGCCCCGGTGGCGGGCGCCGGCCCAGTGGAACGCCGCTGGCCCGGCTCGCCGGCGCCCGGCTGCGGGAGCTGGCCGACCGCACGGGCGCGGACGTGGTGGTCCCCGTCTTCCACCTCGGTGCCCAGCTGACCGGCCATCTGCGCGCCCGCGGCCGGCTGCCCGTGCCCAGCGTCGTGCTGGTGATCGACTTCGTCGTCCACCGGCAGTGGCTCCATCCCGGCAACGACCACTGTCTGTGCCTCACGCAGGACGCGGCGCGCGAGGTGCGGCGGAGCACCGGCACGCCCGCCGGGGCCTGCGGCCCGGTGGTGGCCCCCGAGTTCTTCGCCGACCCGCCCGGAGCGGACGAGTGGCGCCGGCTGTTCGGCCGGCACGGCCCCGGGCGGCCCTCCGTCGTGGTGTCGTCCGGTGCCTGGGGGGTCGGATCGCGTCTGGGAGCCACCGTCCGGCTGCTGGCGGAACACGGCTTCCTTCCGGTCGTGCTCTGCGGAGACAACGCGCGGCTGCGCCGTGAGCTGTCCGCCGTCCCGGGCGTGGTCGTCCTCGGCTGGGTGACGGACATGCCCGGTCTGCTGCACGCCGCGCGCGCCCTGGTGGACAACGCGGCCGGCCAGACCGCCGTCCAGGCACTGGCCGCCGGACTGCCGGTCGTGGGGCACCGGCCGATCCCCGGCCACGGCGCGGACGGCGTCCGCCGGATGGCAGCGCTCGGCGTGTCGGAGGTGGCCGAGGACGACGCCGCGCTGCTCGGGGCGCTGCGGCGGCTGACCGCCCCGGGCCCGGCCCGCCGGGAGCGGATCGCCGCCGGACGCGCGCTGTTCCGGGACGACGCCGACGCCGTGACCCGGGTGACCGACGTCGCCGACGCGTTGCGCGCACGCCGGTGAGCCGGGCTGCGCCGCGGGAGGCCGTCCGATGGGCCGGCGTCCGTTTCCCCCGCCCCGGCCGGGGGCACCCGGGCCCGGGCGAGAACCGGCGGAAGGAGGCGGCGTCGTGCGGCTCGACGAATTCCTGACCCTGGTCCGTGACCGCGGGGAGTACCACAGCGCGGAAGAGGCCGAACAGGTCACCACGGCCGTGCTGTGGGTGATCGCGTCCCGGATCGCGCCGGAGGAGGCCGCGGCCCTGGCCGCGCACCTGCCGGCGCCCCTGGACGACGCGCTGCGGCCGGAACGGGGACGCCCCGAGTCCTTCGGCCGTGAGGAGTTCCTGCGGCGCGTGGCACAGCAGACCGGAGCCCGGCCGCGCACCGCGGAGTGGGACGCGGGCGCGGTGCTCTCCACCCTCGCCGAAGCGGTGCCCGGCGACCGCGCCGACGGCCTCCGGGAGGCGCTCCCGGCCGACTGCGCGGACCTCTTCGGCGGCCCAGCGACGAGCTGACGAGCGGCCCCCCGACAGGCCGACGGCGGCGCCCGCGACGGGCTCACGGCGGCGCCCGCGTCCGCGTCCGACGCGGCGCCACCCCTCACGCGTTGCAGGCGGCCGGAACAGGGCACTCGGTCCCGGTCGACGAGGCGGCCCCCGGCGGCGTCGCCCGAAAGGAAGGCATTCATGACGGACGGTGAGCAGCGCTACGGCGCCGACGACGACACCCCCCTCGCGGGATACGCGACGCTCGCGACGACCTTCGCGGCCGCTGTCGGAACGCTCGCCGCGGTGGCGTGGCGTCGTGGGGTCCGACTGCCCGACACCGTCCCGCCCTGGGACGTGGCCCTGCTGGGGACGGCGACGTTCAAGGCGTCCCGGCTGCTGACCAAGGACAAGGTCACCAGCTTCGTACGGGCGCCGTTCACCCGCCGGGAACGCGACAGCGAGGCCAACGAGGTGATGGACGCCCCGCGCGGCGGCGGATTGCGCCGCGCCGTCGGCGACCTGGTGTCCTGCCCGTTCTGCACCTCGGCCTGGGTGGCCGGCGGGCTGGTCGGGACCTACGCGGTCGCGCCCAGGACCGGCCGCATGCTGAGCGCGGGGCTGAGCGCCGTCGCGCTGTCGGACTGGCTGCAGTACGCGTGGAGCCTGACGGAGCAGAAGGCCGAGGGCTGAGCCGGGGGACCGTGCCCCCGGGCGGTCAGCCGCGTTCGGCGCGCGCGGCGCGCTCCGCGTGGAGTTCCTTCACGCGGGCGGCCTCCTTGCGGACGTCGGCCTGCACGGCCTGCTCCCGCTCCAGCCACTCGGGACGCTCCTGCTTCAGCGCGTCGATCTGCGCCGTGGTCAGCGGCTCGTCGACCCCGCCACGGCGCAGGCCCGCGATGGACACGCCCAGCTTGGCCGCCACCACCGGCCGCGGGTGCGGCCCCTCGCGCCGCAGCTCGCGCAGCCACTCCGGCGGATCGGCCTGCAGCGCGTTCAGCTCGGCGCGCGTGACGACGCCCTCCCGGAACTCGGCGGGTGTGGCCTCGAGGTACACACCCAGCTTCTTCGCCGCGGTCGCGGGCTTCATGGTCTGGGTGTTCTGGTGCGACGTCATGATGTCAAGGGTATCGAGCGTGTGAGCGGCTCCTGACCACGCCCGGTAACCTGGCCGGGTGACAGGCTCGGAAGAACCCCCCTCGTTCCGGCTCGCGTACGTCCCGGGGGTGACGCCCGACAAATGGGTGCGCATCTGGAACGAGCGGCTGCCGGACGTTCCGCTCTCCCTGACCCAGGTCTCCCCCGCCGAGGCGGGCGGGGCGCTGCTGGGCGGCGACGCGGACGCCGGACTGGTGCGCTTGCCCGTCGACCGGGCCGTGCTCAGCGCGATCCCCCTCTACACCGAGACCACGGTCGTGGTGATCCCCAAGGACCACCTGGTGACCGCGGCCGACGAGGTGACCGTCGAGGACCTGGCCGACGAGATCGTGCTGCACCCCCTCGACGACGTGCTCGGCTGGGAGCGGCCGCCCGGCCGGCCCGCGCTGGAGCGCCCGGCCACCACCGCGGACGCCGTCGAGCTGGTGGCGGCCGGCATCGGCGTCCTCGTCGTCCCCCTGTCGCTGGCCCGCCTGCACCACCGCAAGGACCTCACGTACCGGCCGGTCACCGACGCCCCCGGATCGGGCGTGGCACTGTCGTGGCCCGAGGACGCGCACACCGACCTGGTGGAGGAGTTCATCGGGATCGTCCGCGGCAGGACCGTCAACAGCACCCGGGGCCGGCGTTCCGCCCCGGCACAGACGAAGGACGAGCGCACCGCCACGGCGCCGGCGCGGCGCAAACCGGCGGCGAGGAAGCCGGGCGCCGGGAAGCAGGCCGGCGGCGCACGGCGCGGCTCCGGCGGCAGTGCCAAGGGCGGCGGCCGGCGAGGCAAACCCCGCGGCAGGTGAGCCGCCGGTGACGAGGGCGACGCCCGCCGGCCTCAGCGGACCGTCGGAGCGGGCGTCGGAGCGGTCGTGTCGACGTCCAGTCCGGGCGGCTCGGTGAGGGACAGCACCGGCTCGCCCGGCTGCGGAGCCGGTGGCGTGAGCTGCGCCTTGGGCAGGTCCGGCGGGGCCGACTGCTGGAAGTTGACCTGGTCGAAGTTGACCAGGCCGGTCTTCTCCAGCACCGTGATGTGATCCAGGACGGTGTCGTTGGCCTGGTCGGCCAGCTGCCGCACCAGGGAGTTCTTGGTGTTGGCGCGGATCTTGGCGATCGCCGGGAAGATCTGGCCGTGCGTGATGCGCATGATGTTGACCGCGGTGGTGTCGAACTGCTTGCCCGTGGTCCCGTTCACGGTCGTCACGAACTGCTGCTGCTGCGGGGACGCCAGGTTGGGCAGGGTGATGCCCAGCTCGGGAGCGATCCGGCGGCACGTCGCGTCGAGCCGCGAGTGACCGGCCACCAGGTGCTCACCGGCCTCCTTCATCTCCGGTGTCGTCCCCCGCTCCATGGCCAGCAACCCGAGGGGGTGCTCCCACAGCCCGGCGGCACGGACCTTCACCACGAAGTCCCGGTCGGCCTCGGTGAGCGGCCCGTACCGCGTCTCGGTGACGACGCGGGCCTGGTCGCTGCCCGCGTTCTGCACCCCGAGCATGGTCGGGTAGGCGAGCGCGGTGAGGGTGAGGACCAGGGAACCGGCCACGAAGGCCGTCCCTGCCGTGGTGCGCGTGATGCGCATCGTGCCTCCTGGGGCGACGACAGGCTCGGACACCAGGAGGTACGGATGCGGACGGGGGTCTGATCACCGCTGCGGGCAAAAACCCCGCACGCGGCGATGTGTTCTGTCTCTCGCCGGCCTCGGTCACCTCACGTACGACGCCTTCCGCGCGGTCCCCACCACCCGCTCGCCCTCGTCGCGCCCGAGCAGCCCGGCGCCCACCCAGGCGTCCACCGTCGACCGTACGTGCGCCACCAGGGCGCCCTTGCCGCGGAACGGGGCCGCGGCCCAGATCTCGTCGAGCAGCGTGGTGCCGTCCTCCTTCGCCGGGTTGGCGACGCCCGCGTCGGTGCCGCCCAGGACGACCCGGGGTTCCGAGCGGCGCACGTACGCGTGCGTCGGGTCCTCGGTCCCCTCGGCGAACGGGGCCCACTCGATGCCGTCCAGCGTGTAGTGGAGCGGCTTGCCGGGCACGGGGGTCAGGGTGGGCAGCAGGTCGCCGGAGAGCGCCGCGTTGCGGTACAGCCCGACGTCCGGACGGCCGGTGGCGGCGCTGCGGGCGACCAGGTTGACGGGGCCGTGGAACAGGGCCTGCAGCGACGGGTCGTCGAGGGCCCTCTCCACCCGCAGCCGGAAGGGGATGCCGACGCGCACGGTGTCGCCCCGGCGCCAGGTCCGGGACACGGTGAAGTAGCTGCCCGGCGTGGCGTTCCCCGGTACCGGCACGGCCGTTGACGGTGACCCGGAAGCCCGAGGTGGCCCAGGACGGCACGCGCAGCCGCAGCGCGAAGGAGGCGCTGCCCCCGCCGAGCGTCAGGGTGCTGCCCTGCTCGCGGGGGTAGTCCGTGGTCTGTGTGACGGTGACGCCCTTCTCCGCCCAGGTCAGCGTGGAAGGGCTGTAGAGGTTGACGTACAGGGCGCTGCCGTCGGCCGCGGCGAAGTACACCGAGTCCTGGTACTTGGTGGCGCTCTCCATCCCCGTGCCCTCGCAGCACGTCGTGCCCTGCTTGGGCGTGTAGTCCCGCACATGCCCGGGCGTCAGCCCGATGAAGTAGGTGACGAGGGGCTTCTCGGCGTCCGGCTCGTCCTGCTTCGAGCCGAGCACCTGGTTGTACAGCGCCCGCTCGTAGTAGTCCATGTACGCCGGATCCTGGTCGTGGAAGAACAGGGCCCGGCTCAGCTTGAGCATGTTGTAGGCGCAGCAGCTCTCCGCCGTGGTGGCGCCGATCGTGCCCGCGATCACGTCCCGGGCCTTCCAGAACTCGCCGGTGCTGGTGCCGCCGATGGCGTACATGCGGTGCGGTACGACCATGCGCCAGAAGTTCCTCGCCGCGGTGAGGTAGCGCTCCTCGCCGGTCTCGTCGTACAGCCGCACCAGACCGGTGAAGATCGGGATGTGCTGGTTGGCGTGCAGTCCGTCGAGGACGTCGGTGTTCGCGGCGCAGGCGTCGATCAGCCGGTCGAGGTCGAACAGCCGGGCCAGCGCGAGGTGTTCGGCCCTTGCGGTGAGGGCGTGCAGATCGCAGACCGCCTCGACGATGCCGCCGAACTCCCCGCTGGAGAAGATGCCCCACATGCGTTGCAGCGTGGCGGCGGGCAGCTTCGACAGTCTGGAGTGCATCCAGTCGCCCATGCCGGACGCGAGGTCCAGGGCCCGGTCGTCGCCGGTGGCGAGGTGGGCGTCCAGCAGGCCGCGGAGGATCTTGTGCGCGGTGTAGTACGGCGCCCAGACCTTGGTGTAGTCGCTGTCGGTCATCGACTCCAGCTGGATGAACTGGGTCTCCGGGTACGCCGCGAGGAACCCCGGGTGGCTGGGCCCGCCCCAGGTGCGGCGCAGCGTGGCGGTCAGGCCCCGTCCCGACGCGTCCGCGAAGGTGCCGCCGCCGGTCTCGTCGAAGGCGAACGACGCGAGGTCGCCCCGGCCGGCCGGGGTGTCGGCCGCGCGGCTGCCCTGCAGGGCGGCGATCTCGGCGGCGCTCAGGGCACGCGACCAGAGGTTGAACTCCTCGAAGGCGCCCGCGAACACCGGGTCGGTGGCGTAGTGCGAACGGCCGAGCCAGTGATGGGCGAGCGGGCCGAGGGCCGCCGGCGTCAGGGTCATGCCCGTGTTGCGGGCCACGGCGGTGCCGTCGACGTAGAGGGTGCCGGTGCCGTCCGCGAGGGTCACGGCCAGGTGGCTCCACTCGTTCAGCGGCAGCGCGGCCGTGCCGTCGAGGCTCTGCTCTCCCGCGGCGCCGCTGCCGGTGATGGCGAAGCGCGGCACCCCGGCGGCGTTGCGGGCGGCGAGGTAGAGGTAGCGGTGGGTGTCGTCGCCGAAGTCGAGGACCCGGGCCCAGTCGCCGGCGTGGGCGGGCCGCACCCAGGCGGCGAGGGTGATCGCGGGGGTGTCGGCGAGGACGCCGGCGGGCAGGTCGACGTACTGGTAGGAGCCGCGCACGTGCTCCGCGGCGGTGCCGAAACGTCCGTCCGTGCTCAGCACGGCGGGGTCGTGCCGCAGGGCTTCGCGCACCTCGGTCAGCGCACCGACCATGGTGCCGATCCGCTCGGCGAACAGCCGCTCCCCGGTGCCGCGGTACGCCTGGGACAGCATGGTCAGGAAGTGGCCGGTGTAGTGGCCGCGCAGATTGCCGTTGGCCTCGCCGTCCAGCCCCTCCCAGCCGCCGGGGGCGACCGCGCCGAGGGTGGAGAGGCCGGCGTTGGCGCGGAACACCTGGAGCAGCCGGTTCACGTCGTAACCGCGGGCGTGCTCCAGCATCAGCCGCCGCTTGTCGTCGAAGATCCCCTTGCCGAGCGTCACGTCCTCCAGCCCGAACGGCCGTACGGACCAGGTCGCCGGTGCCGTGGGGCCCGCGAGCGCGGCCGGGGCCGGGGGAGCGCCGCCGGACCGGCCGCTCGCCGCGTGCGCCGCACCGGGCGTCGCCGCGGCGATCGCGGTGGCCAGCAGAAGGGTCCGCCGGGAGAGGGGCGCTGCCATGTGCTCCTCGTTTCTTCGGTTGTCACCTGGGGGCGTGCCGCCCGCGATCGTTCGAAATACCGACCGACGTTCGAAACGTCGCCCAGAAGATAGGCAAGGGGAAAAGGAGCGTCAACGGTACTGACGAGTACGGTCAGCAGGCCCGCGCCTCGTGCGTGAGCCAGTCGTACGCCGCCCGCGCGGTGAACTCCGCCTGCCCGCCACGCAGCAGCAGCCCGGCGGTGGCGAACTCCGGGGCGTCGGCCTGTGCGGCGACGTACGGGACGGCGATGCAGCGCATGCCGGCGGCGTGCGCCGCGGCGGCCCCCGGGGCGGCGTCCTCCAGGACCACGCAGCCGGCCGGGGACGCACCGAGCCGGCGGGCTGCCTCCAGGAAGACGTCGGGGGCCGGCTTGCCGTGCGCGACCTCGTCGGCCGAGACCACGGTGCGCAGATATGCGTCCAGGCCGGTGCAGGAGAGGATCGCCTCGATGGCCTGCGGTGAGGAGCCCGACGCCACGGCCAGCGGCACCCCCTCGCCCGCGAGCAGCTCGACGAACTTCCGCATCTCGGGGTACGCACGCGTGGAGGTGCGGGCCAGTTCCAGGTAGCGGCGGTTCTTGGCGGCGAGCAGTTCCTCGACGGGGGCCCGCAGGCCGTACCGCCGCTTCCAGTCGGCGACCGTCTCCTGGGTGCTGATGCCCACGTACTCCTCGTGGTCGGCCCAGGTGAAGTCCGGCACGCCGTACTCGGCCAGGGTCCACCGGCCCGCCTCGTAGTAGTTCGGCTCGCTGTCCACGAGCGTTCCGTCGAGGTCGAAGACGACCGAGATGTCACCGAGAGTGCTCATGGGTCCAGGATGCCAAGACTCATTTCCGCGCCGTGCGCCCGATCGACTCCACCAGTGGCAGCAGCCGGTGCGGGACGCGCTCGCGCAGGGCGACCTCGCTGCGGGTGCGGACCACGCCGGGCAGGCTGATCAGCTTCTGGACGACGTCCTCCAGGTGCGCGTTGTCCCGGGCCACCACCCGGGTCAGGAGGTCGCCGCCGCCCGTGATGGAGAAGGCCTCGACGATCTCCGGCACGGCGGCCAGCGCCTCGCCCACGTCGTCCAGGTGGCCCTGGGTGACCTCGATGTGCACGAACGCGAGTACGGGATGGCCCAGCGCGGCGGGGGAGAGGGACGGCGCGGTACCGGTGATCACGCCGTCGCGCTCCAGGCGGTCCAGCCGGGCCTGGAGCGTCCCGCGGGCGACCCCGAGAAGGCGGGCGTACTCGCGCACGCTGGTGCGCGGCTGCTCCAGCAGCAGCCGCAGGATGCGGGTGTCGAGTTCGTCGACGGCCATGGCGTCCTGGTTCCTCTCGTCGGCCAATGGCTCTTCGGTGGCCGTGGAAGTGCCGTGATCACTGTACCAATGGCCCAGTCACGCGAGCGGCAGTTGAGCCACTGGTGGAAAGGATGCTGATATGGAGGCGTCGATGGCGCTGCGGATCCCGCGGCGCCTTTTTCATGCCAGTGATGTGCGGGCCAGTGTGCGAGGGGGCGGTAGTCAGTGCTGAAGAGGGTGTTCGTGAGCCCGGATCCGGGGCGGGCGCGGCTGCGCTTCGCCGCGCGGGCCGTCGTCGGCATCGGCCTGGCCGTCGTGGTCTGCGGCCTGGCAGGCATCTCCCTCGTGGGCGCCGTCATCGGCGGGCTCGCCGCGCTGCTCGCCCTGTTCACCGTCACCGACGCCACCGTGCGCGGCCAGGCGGTCACCACCGCGCTGCTGCCGGTGGTGGGGCTGCCCGTGCTGACCGCCGCGGCCGGACTGCACGGCCACCCCGTGGCCCGCGACCTCGCCTTCCTCGCCGTGGTCGGCGCGGGCGTGTACGCCCGGCGCTGGGGCCCGCGCGGTCACAGCCTCGGCGTGTTCGCGTTCATGACCTTCTTCATCGCCCAGTTCCTGCACGCGACCGTGGACCGGCTGCCCGAGATGTACGCCGCCGTCCTGCTGTCCGTGGTCACCGCCGCCGCCGTCCGCTTCGGCCTGTGGTGCTACGAGCGCCGCCTGCCCCCGGCCGCCGTGCCCGCCCCGCCCGCTGGCACCGGCCTCGCCCGCATCACCACCCGCCAGGCCGTCCAGGCCACGGTCGGCGCGGGCTTCGCGCTGGTCGTGGGCCAGCTGGTGTCCGGCGACCGCTGGTACTGGGCCGTCGGCGCCACCTGGTGGGTCTTCGTCAACACCACCTCGCGCGGCGAGACCCTGGTCCGCGGCTTCCGGCGGGTGCTCGGCACGGTCGTCGGCATCGGCCTCGGCTTCCTGATCGCCGTCCCCGTCGCCGGGTCCGCGGTGCCCACGGCCGTCCTCGCCGCCGCCTGCGTGTTCGGCATCTTCTACACCGCCGCGGTCTCCTACACCTGGATGATGCTCTGCGTGACGCTGCTCGCCGAGCTGCTCTACGGCCTCCTCGGCGTCCTCAGCCCCGGGCTGCTCGCCCTGCGGATCGCCGAGACCGGCGTCGGCGCGCTCGGTGCCGTGCTCGCGGTGCTCTTCGTCCTGCCCGTCACCACGCACGCCGTCACCGACGCCTGGATCCAGCGCGCCCTGCGCTGCGTCCACGCCTGCACCGCCGAGGCCGCCGCCCGCCTCGCCGGCGCGGAGGGCGCCGACCCGGCGCCACGCGTGGCCGAACTGGAGCAGCTGCTCGGCCGGGTCCGGCTCTCGGTCGCCCCGCTCGTGCACCCGCTCAACCCCATGCACGGCCGCAAGCGCCGCGCCCGGCGCGTGCTCGCCCTCCTCGACGACTGCGCCCGGGAGATCCGCGGCCTGGTCGCCGTCGCCGCCGACCCGGAGGCCTCGCACGACGCCCGCCTGGCCGCCGCCTGCTGGCGCGTGGAGACCGCGGTCGAGGCGCTCACCGGCGGCGGAGCCGTCCCCGCGCAGCAGGAACGGCCGCTCGCCGCCGAACCGGCGCTGGCCCACCTGCACGGCCTGGAACGCGCCCTGGCCGAACTCGCGGCGCCGCTGCGCAGCCCGTCCGGCTCTCCGCTGGTCGGTGCCTGACCCCGCGGAGGCACCGCCCCACCCGTTTGGTCTAGACCGCACGTGATCGACTGCTACCGTCGCCCCAGGGCGGACGATCAGTCGGCACTCGATGCGGTGTCCGACGGGGCACGGGACGAGAGGGGTCAGCGGTGGCGGACGGCGGCAGGCGGCAGCGACGGGCGTTCATCGGGTCGTTCACGGCGGCCGGCGGCCCCGGGATCGTGACGGCGGCCGTCACCCCCGGCGAGGGCGCACTGACGGTCCTGAGCAGCGTGAACGGCGTTCGCGACCCCTCCTACCTGGCCCTCGCACCCGACGGCGGCACGCTCTACGCCGTCAGCGAGACCGCCGAGGGGGCCGTGGCCGCGTACCGCGTCGCCGGGGACAAGCCCGAGCCGGCCGGGCGGCCGGTGCCGGTCGGGGGCGACGGACCGACCCACCTCAGCCTGTTCGCCGGGCACGTCCTGACCGCCAACTACGGCTCCGGAAGCGTCAGCGCCGTGCCCGTCCGCTCCGACGGCACCCTCGCCCGGTCGGCGTCCGGCGTGCTCCGGCACACCGGCTCCGGCCCGCACGCCCAGCGCCAGCAGGGGCCGCACGCCCACCAGGTGCAGCCCGACCCCAGCGGGCGGTGGGCCGTCAGCGTGGACCTCGGCACCGACTCGGTGCGGGTCTGCACCCTGACGGACGGAGCCCTCGCCGTGCACCGGGAGATCGCGCTGCGCCCCGGCTCGGGCCCCCGGCACCTGGCCTTCCACCCGGACGGCACCCACGCCTACGTGGCCAACGAACTCGCCCCGACCGTCACCGTCTGCCGGTGGGACGCCGCCGAGGGCACGCTGCGGCCGCTCACCGAGGTTCCGGCGCTGTCCGGCGCCCCGGCCGGGGACGCCTATCCGTCGGGCATCGTCGTCTCGTCCGACGGCCGCTTCGTGTGGACCGCGACCCGCGGGGAGGACGTGCTGTCCGTCTTCGCCGTCGAACCCGACGCGCTCCGGCTCACCGGCACCGTTCCCTGCGGCGGCCACTGGCCACGGGCGATCGCCGTGTCGGACGGCTTCCTCTACGCGGCCAACGAGCGCTCCGGAGACATCACCTGGTTCGCGCTCGACCCGGCGACGGGAGTGCCCCGCCGCGCAGGCTCGCTCGCGGTGCCCGCGGCGTCCTGCGTGGTCTTCGGCTGACGTTCCGCCGCCGTACGGCACGGCGAAGGGCCCGCTCCCGTACCGGAGCGGGCCCTTCGTCCGTACCTGCCGTGGTCCCGCGGGTGCCGCGCGCCCCAGGGTCTGCCGGCATCGGCCGGCGCACGACAGGCCCTAGCGGACCGGCGTGCCCTGCGGCTGCTGCGGCGAGATGCCCAGCGCCGTCGTGTACTTGGCCAGCGCCAGCTTGCCGATCGCCGGGTACGGGCCGAGTGGCTCGGCGGTGGAGCAGCCCGCCTCCCCGGCCGCCTCCTCCAGCAGGGCCGCGTCGATCTCCGGGCCGATCAGGTACGGCGCCAGCGCGAGCTGCTGCGAACCCGAGGAACGCAGCTGCTCGGCCACGGACGCGATCGAGCCCTCCTGGTCCAGCGCCGCCGCCATGACGGGCACGGCGAGGCGCGCGGCCAGCAGCATGCCCGTGATGCCGGCCGCCTGCACGGCCTCGTCGCCGCCGACGGAGGCGAGGATGATGCCGTCCGCGGCGGTCGCCACGGTGAACAGGCGGGCCCGGTCGGCGCGGGCCAGACCGGCCTCGGAGAGCCGCACGTGCAGCGCCTCGGCCAGCAGCGGGTGCGGGCCGAGCACGTCGGTCAGCTCGGCCGCGATCCGGCTGTCCATGACCGCCTGCCGGATCCGGCGCAGCAGCGCACCGTCCGGACCGGCCAGCAGCGGCACGACGACGGCGACGGGGCCCTCGGGCTCCTTCACCTCCAGGCCGGCGGCACGCGCCTGCTCGTAGCGGGCCGTGCGCTCCTCCCCGGCCCGCACCAGCACGGTCGACAGCGACAGGAACTCCTCGTCGTCACCGTCGAGGTATCCGATGCGGGCGTCGATGCCGGGCAGCTCGGAGCGGGCGATGCTCACGATCTCGTCGGCGAGGCCCCGGGTGGCGCTACTGGGCGTGCCCGGCACCGCGAGGACGAGCGCGGGCGCGCCCTCGGGAGCGACCAGGGGCTCGGGTCGGCGGTGCCGCCCGGGCTGGCGGGGGCGCGGCATTCGTACTGGCAGGCCGGACGCGGGCCCAGTGGGGGAGCTCATGGCGCCGCATGTTACTGGTTTCCTGGGCTTCCCTGTTCGGGGAGGGTGCAGGTGAGCGGTATCCGTCCGGTTTTGTCTGATGAGTGATGTACGGATCGGACGACATCGGTACGATTCCCCTCTCCGGGGGACGGCTATCAGCCGTCCGGCACCGTCGTCACGAACAGCATCCGTTCCTCACCCGGAAGGGTGAGAGAACCGGTCGCCAGATCGGTCGCGATGCGCACGGAACCGTCCAGCGGATCACCCTCGGCCGCCACCCGCCGCGCATGCGGCAGCCGCTTCTCCAGCTCCTCCCGAAGCGGTACGACGAGGGGATCGCCCATCTTCAGCAGGCCGCCGGTGACCGCGATCCGGGGCTCGCCCCGCGGCGGGCACACCGCGGCGGCCGAGTCGGCCATGTGCCGGGCGGCGCCGCGCAGGATGCCCCGGGCGACGGGGTCGCCGTCCGCGCAGGCGGCCACCTCGGGCGCGAAGGAGGCGAGGACCGCCGGACGGTCGGTGCGCGGGTACAGCGCCGCGGGCAACCCCGCGACGGGCCCGAACCGCTCCTCGGCGCGGGCCAGCAGCGCGGCGGAACCATCCCCTCGCCCGTCGTGGGCGCGCAGCGCCGCCTCCAAGCCGGCCCGCCCGATCCAGGCGCCGCCGCCGCAGTCGCCGAGCAGGTGTCCCCAGCCGTCCGCCCGGCGCCACCGGGTCAGGTCGGTGCCGACCGCGATCAGACCCGTGCCGGCGGCCACCACGGCTCCGGCGCGGGGGCCGAGGGCGCCCACGTAGGCGGTGACGGCGTCGGCGACGAGCGCGACCGTCCGCACACCCAGCTCCCGGCCCAGGGCGTCCGGCAGTTCCGCGCGCAGGGCGTCGCCCAGGGTGGCGAGCCCGGCGGCCCCGACGACGACGGTGCCGATCCGGTCCACGCCGGTCTCCGCGGTCAGCGCCCGCGCCATGGGCACCAGCTGTTGCAGCAGATGTCCGGGCTCGATGCCGCGCGTCCCGGTGCGCACGGGCTCCCGCGACGCCCGCCGCCCCAGCGGGCCGCGCCCGCCCTCGCCGACAGTGCCGACGACGGCACGGAGCCCGGAACCACCGGAGTCCACGGCCAGGAAACCGGCACCGGCGGCCGCGGCGGGCACAGGACGCACCGCGTTCCTCCCTCCCCGACGACCGGCCGGGCAGGCTCTCCGACCGCCGGCCGACACTGATGAGGAGGAAGAGTAGCGCTCGGTGACGCGGTGGACCCCCGGGGGCCGGTCCGCCGGTTCGGGCTGTCGGTGTCGGCCAGTAGAGTGACGCAGCGTGGCACCACGACCGTTGCATGAACTTGTTGAAGCCGGCTGGGCGAAGGCCCTGGACCCGGTCGCCGGGCGTATCGCGGGCATGGGCGACTTCCTGCGCGCCGAGGTGGCGGCGGGCCGGACGTATCTCCCGTCGGGGGCGAACGTCCTGCGGGCGTTCCAGCAACCCTTCGACGACGTACGGGTCCTGATCGTCGGTCAGGACCCCTACCCCACACCGGGAATGGCGATCGGCCTGAGCTTCGCGGTCTCGCCGGAGGTGCGGTCACTGCCGGGCAGCCTGGAGAACATCTACCGGGAGATGCACACGGACCTGGGCCTTCCCCGGCCCTCCAACGGTGATCTGACCCCGTGGACCCGTCAGGGAGTGCTGCTGCTGAACCGGGCGCTGACCACGGCCCCGCGCAAGCCGGGAGCGCATCGCGGCAAGGGCTGGGAGGAGGTCACGGAGCAGGCCATCCGTGCCCTCGCCGCCCGCGGCAAGCCGCTGGTGTCCATCCTGTGGGGACGCGACGCGCGCAATCTGCGCCCCCTGCTCGACGGCTACCCGGCGATCGAGTCGGCGCACCCCTCGCCGATGTCCGCGGACCGGGGGTTCTTCGGCTCCCGTCCGTTCAGCCGGGCCAACGACCTGCTGGCGCAGCAGGGAGCCGAGCCGGTGGACTGGCGCCTGCCGTAGGGCGCGCCTCCGCGACGGCCCGGCCGGCGCGGGCGTGGTGTGCCGGCGTCACCCCGTTGCCCGGGTGACGCCGTTCGGCCGGTGGCGGCGGGTCACCCGACCACCGCAGCCCGGACGCACAGGACGTCCGGCAGGTGGGAGGCCAGTTGCCGCCAGCTGTCGCCGTCGTCGGCCGAGGCGAACACCTCGCCGTTGCGGTTGCCGAAGTACACGCCGGCCTGCTCCGCGTCGTCGGTGGTCATCGCGTCGCGCAGCACCGTGCCGTAGTGGTCCTCCTGCGGCAGCCCCGCCGTCAGCGGCTCCCAGCTCTTGCCCGCGTCGGCTGTGCGGAACACCCGGCAGCGGCGGTCGGCCGGGACCCGGTCCGAGTCGGCGTTGATCGGGAACACGTACGCCGTGTCACCGCGGTGCGGGTGGGCGGCCACCGCGAAACCGAACGTGGACGGCAGCCCCTCGCCGATGTCCGTCCAGTGGGCGCCCGCGTCGTCGCTGCGGTACACCCCCCAGTGGTTCTGCAGATACAGCCGGTCCGGGGTGGCCGCGTCCCGCGCGACCTTGTGCACGCACTGGCCGAACTCCGGGTCCGGGTCCGGCAGGAACACCGCGGAGACACCCGAGTTGGACGGCACCCAGCTCGCGCCGCCGTCGGTGGTGCGGAAGACGCCCGCGGTCGAGACGGCGACCGTCACCGCCCGGGGGTCCCGCCGGTCGGTGAGCACGGTGTGCAGCCCCTCACCGCCGCCGCCCGGCACCCACCGCGACCGCGTGGGGTGCTCCCACAGCGGGCGGACCAGCTCGAAACTCTCCCCGCGGTCCTCCGAGCGGTACAGCGCGGCCGGTTCCGTGCCCGCGTACACCACGTCCGGCTCCGCGGCGGCCGGGTGCAGCTGCCACACCCGCTCCAGCGAGGCGCCCGTGTCCTGCGGGAACTTGACGGCAGGCCGCGCCGGTTCCGTCCAGGTCCGGCCCAGGTCGTCGGAGTGGAAGACCGACGGGCCCCAGTGCGAGCTGTCGCCGCCGGCCAGCAGCCGCGGGGTGTCGCGGCGGGTGTCGACGGCGACCGAGTAGACGGCCTGTGCGTTGAAGTAGGGACTCTCGTCGAACTCCCAGGTGCCACCGCGCCGGCGCCCGATGAACAGGCCCTTGCGGGTGCCCACGGCGAGCAGTACCTCGGTCATGCCGATCACCTCCGCGGCGTCGTCATTGACGCCTTCGTCTCGGACACCGGCCAGTCTGCACCCCACCACTGACAGTCACCTCCCCAAAGGGCTTCGCCGCAGGTCACAGCGGTGGTGTCGGGTCCGGCGAGGCCTCCGGGAGCCCGTCGCTCACCCCTCGCCCGGCAGTGCCCGCCCCAGGATGCCGCCGAGGTCGGCCCCCTCCGGCAGCGTGCCGAAGGCATGTCCCCAGTCGCCGCCCAGCCGGCTCGCGCAGAAGGCGTCGGCGACGGCGGGCGGGGCGTGCCGCACCAGGAGGGACGCCTGGAGGGTGAGGGTCATCAGCTCCACCAGGCGGCGGGCACCGGTCTCGGTCGCCGTGGTCAGCCCCGTCTCCAGCCGGGCCACGGCCGCGTCCAGCCGGGCGTCCGCCCCGCGCGCGAGGGCCAGTTCCCCGAAGAGGGCGTGCGCGGTCTCCGGCGAACGGCCGAGCGCCCGCAGGACGTCGAGGGCGTTCACGTTCCCCGAGCCCTCCCAGATCGACAGCAGCGGCGCCTCCCGGTAGTGCCGGGGCATGCCCGACTCCTCCACGTAGCCGTTGCCGCCCAGGCACTCCAGGGCCTCCGCGGTGAACGCCGGGCCCCGCTTGGTCACCCAGTACTTGCCGACGGCGGTGGCGATCCGCCGGAAGGCGGCCTCCCCGGCGTCCCCGCGCACCGCCCGGTCGGCGGCGCCGGCCAGCCGCAGGGTGAGCGTCGTCGCCGCCTCCGACTCCAGCGCCAGGTCGGCCAGGACGTTGCGCATCAGCGGCTGGTCGATCAGCCGGGCGCCGAACGCGCTGCGGTGCCGTACGTGGTGACCGGCCTCGACGAGCGTCTTGCGCATCAGCGTCGCCGACGCCATCACACAGTCGAGCCGGGTGCAGTTGACCATCTCGATGATCGTCTTGACGCCCTGCCCCTCGGGCCCCACCAGCCAGGCGACCGTCCCGTCGAACTCCGGCTCCGAGGAGGCGTTGGACCGGTTGCCGAGCTTGTCCTTCAGCCGCTGGATGCGGAAGGTGTTGCGGGTGCCGTCGGGCAGGACCCGCGGCACCAGGAAGCAGGAGAGCCCGCCGGGCGCCTGGGCCAGCACCAGGAACACGTCGCACATCGGCGCCGACGTGAACCACTTGTGCCCGCGCAGTGTGTAGACGCCGGGTTCGGCGGTCGGGGCGGCCGCGGTGGTGTTGGTCCGGACGTCCGAACCGCCCTGCTTCTCGGTCATCCCCATGCCGGCCAGCAGCCCCCGCTTCTCCGTGGGCGTGCGCAGTCCCGGCTCGTACTCCCGGCTGGTCAGCAGCGGCTCGTAGACCTTCGCGAGTTCCGGCTGCCGGCGCAGCGCCGGGACGGCCGCGTACGTCATCGACGTCGGACAGCCGTGCCCCGCCTCGGTGTGCCCCCAGACGAGGCCGCCCGCGGTCCGCGCGACATGGGCGCCCGGCCGGTCGTCCGCCCAGGGCGAGGCGGCCAGACCCTCGCCGACCGCCACGCGCATCAGGTGGTGCCAGCTCGGGTGGTACTCGACCTCGTCGATCCGGTTCCCGTACCGGTCGTGGGTGCGCAGCACGGGCTCGTGGCGGTTGGCCAGCTCGCCCCACTCCTGCGCCTGGGCGCTGCCGGCCCGCAGGCCGAGCCGCCGCAGCCCCTCCTCGGCCCACCCCGCGTCCTCCCGCCGCAGCCCCTCCAGCAGGGCCGCGTCCTCGGACGCGTCGTACGGGGCCGTGGGAGGGGGCTGGTTGGTGACGTCGTGCGTGGCGTACCCCTCGGGCCGGTCCGCGGTTCCCTCGTACCCGTACCGCTCCTGCGCGCGTGTCGTCATACGGCGAGTGTTGCACTATTCCTACAACCGCAGCAATAGTGCAACACGGAACGCGCACGTACAGTACGTGCCGTGTCCCTGCGGATGAACGACCCAGCGCCCCCGGGCGGGCCCGCGCTGCGCCCGCTGTCCGCGCGGTCCGTCGTGCTGAGCCTGCTGCTCGGTACCCACCCGGCCGAACTGCCGGCGAGGGACCTGGTGCGGCTCGTGGAGCGTTTCGACGTCGGCGGGTCCACCGTGCGGGCGGCGCTCAGCCGGATGGTGAACGCCGGCGACCTGCGGCGCACGGACACCGGTTACCGCCTCAGCGAGCGGCTGCTGGAACGGCAGCGCCGCCAGGACGAGGCCGTACGTCCGCACACGCGTGCGTGGGACGGCGACTGGGAGATGGTCGTGATCACCGCGACCGGGCGCGGCCCCGCCAAACGGGCCGAACTGCGCACCCGGCTGGCCGGTCTGCGCCTCGCCGAACTCCGCGAGGGCGTGTGGCTGCGCCCCGCCAACCTGAGCCGCCCGCTGCCCGGCGACCTCGACGCGGTGGGCGAGCGCTGCACCGCCCGACCCGAGCGGGCGGCCGGCGAGCTGGCCGCGGACCTGTGGCCGCTGGGCGCCTGGTCCGCGACGGCCCGGTGGCTGCTCGCCCGCGTCGACGGGGCGCGGCGGCCGGCGGACCGGCTCACCGCCTTCGCGGCCGTCGTGCGCCACCTGCTCGCCGATCCGGTCCTGCCCCCGGAGCTCCTCCCGTCCGACTGGCCGGGCGCGGCCCTGCGCGACGCGTACACGGACTACCAGCGGGAGCAGGCCGGCCGGGTCCGGACGGACGACGCCCGGACCCGGCCGGCCGGATCGCCGGGTCACTCGTAGTACCGGGAAGGCCGCCGTGCCCTCAGATGCTGCGCGACCGGCTCACACCGCCCAGCCGTACTGGTCCGGCACCCGGGCCTCGCCGTCCAGTTCCCGCGCCGCCCGCTGCGCCCACGACGGGTCGCGCAGCAGTTCGCGGCCCAGCAGCACCGCGTCGGCCTCACCGTTGGCCAGGATCTTCTCCGCCTGCTCGACGTCGGTGATCAGACCGACGGCGGCGACCGGCAGCGACGTCTGGGCCTTCACGCGCGCGGCGAACGGAACCTGGTAGCCGGGCCCGGTCGGGATGCGCACGCCGGCGACGTTGCCGCCGGTCGACACGTCGAGGAGGTCGATGCCGTGGGCCTGGAGGTCACGGGCGAAGCGGACGGTCTCGTCCGGCGTCCAGCCCCCCTCGTCCAGCCAGTCGGTCGCGGAGACACGGAAGAACAGCGGCTTGTCCTCGGGCCATACCTCGCGGACGGCGTCGACGACCTCGAGGGCGAACCGGGTGCGGTTCTCGTAGGAGCCGCCGTAGCCGTCGGTGCGGTGGTTGGAGTGCGGGGAGAGGAACTCGTGGATCAGGTATCCGTGGGCGCCGTGGATCTCGACGATCTCGAACCCGGCCGCGAGGGCGCGGCGGGCGGCGTCCGCGAACTGGCCCACGATCTCCTGGATCTGCCGGGCCGTCAGCTCGGTCGGAACCGGGTGCCGCTCGTCGAAGGCCTCCGCGCTGGGCGCCAGCGGCTGCCAGCCGTGCGCGTCCGGTCCCACCGGGGCCCCGCCCTTCCAAGGCCGGTCGGTCGACGCCTTGCGGCCGGCGTGCGCCAGCTGGACGGCGGGGACCGTGCCGTGCGCGCGGAGGAAGCCCGTGATCCGGCGGAACGCCTCGACCTGGGTGTCGTTCCACAGCCCGAGGTCCTGCGGGGAGATGCGTCCCTCCGGCGACACGGCGGTGGCCTCGACGACGATCAGGGCGGTGCCGCCCGTCGCGCGTGCGCCGTAGTGCGCGAAGTGCCAGTCGCCGGGAACGCCCGCCGACGGACCCACCGGCTCGGCCGAGTACTGGCACATCGGAGGCATCCACACCCGGTGGGGAATGGTGACGTCGCGCAGCTTCAGGGGCTGGAAGAGGGCGCTCATGGGGGCTGCTCCATCTGTCGCGGGGCGGGGAACGCCTCGTACGGTAACCCTCGTAGTACGGCGGATGTCAAACTACGGCAGTCCTCGTACAATGGGGAACCCCCCTCCCGCATCGCTCCCGAGCGGTGGGACCTCCCGGACGAACTGGAGCCGCCGTGACCCCCGCCACCGCCGTCAGCAGCCGTGATCTGCCGCATCCGGCGCGCGCGGAGATCCGGCTGGAGGGCGTGCTGCACGCCCTGTCCGATCCGATGCGGCTGCGGATCGTGCGGGAACTCGCCGCCGGCAGCGACGAACTCTTCTCCTGTTCGTACTTCGACCTGCCCGTCACCAAGTCGACCACCACCCACCACTTCCGGGTGCTGCGCGAGAGCGGGGTGATCCGGCAGATCTACCGGGGCACGGCCAAGATGAACGGGCTGCGCAGGGACGACCTGGACACCCTCTTCCCGGGGCTCCTCGACGCCCTGCTGGCCGCGGCCGACCGTCAGGCCGCCCGCCTCGGCACCGGCTGACCGCACGCGGATGCGCTGACGGGGTGCCCCGCGAGGGGGCGGGCGAGTGTGTCGTTCGTATGGAATCTGATCGTGCGGTTACGTTGCGGACGTGCTCGAAGCATCCTTTGTTGATCGTTCTTTTCAGCTTTCCGATCGCTGCCCGGACGACAGTGAGGTGTCCGTACGGCACACATGGGCGGTGCGGGAGGGGGACACGACCGCGTCGTGGTTCGACGTCCGGTGGACGTTCCCCGACGGCGCGCGCATCGACGCGCTCGCCGTCCTCTGCGGCGACGGCGTCCGGGTCGAGGACGTGCGGGCCGAGCCGGCCCTGTCCCTCGACGACCTGTCCGTGCTCGCCGAGTGGCTGGAGAACCCGCTTTTCGAGGCCTGTGTGCGGCCCTCGGCGGAGCGTGCCGCGGCCTCGCGGCGGGCCCGTCCCGCCGGTCCGCACGGCAGTGAGGAGCGCCGGCTCGCCGCACAGGAGTACCGGACGGCCCGGGAGGAGGGCGCCGACCCGGTCCTCGCGGTGATGCGCGCGACCGGGTACGGCCGGCGCAGATCGCTCAGGCTGATCGGCCAGGCGCGCGACGACGGCCTCCTGGCCCCTCGCCGCGCACGGCGCTGAGCCGCCCGCCGAGACGCTGCCGAAGACCCGTCAGAGCATCCCGCGCATCCGCGAGATCTCGCTCGTCTGCTGGGCGACCACGTCGTCGGCCATCTCCTCGATCTGCAGGTTGTTGCCCTGCGCCTTCACGTCCGTGGCCATGCTGATCGCACCCTCGTGATGGGTGATCATCAGCGTCAGGAAGAGCTGGTCGAAGGCCTTGCCGTCCGCCGCGCGCAACGTCCCGAGCTGTGCCTCGGTCGCCATTCCCGGCATCGTGGCGTGGTCGTGCCCGCCGCCCGTCTCCGGCCGGCCGTGGGACGTCAGCCAGCCCTTCATCGCCGTGATCTCCGGGCCCTGTGCGGCGGAGATCCGTTCGGCGAGCTTCTTCACCTGCTTCGACTCCGCGTGGTCCGGCGCGAGTTCGGTCATCTCCAGCGCCTGGGCGTGGTGCTGGATCATCATCCGCGCGTAGGCGACGTCCGCCGAGTTGGGGGAGTCGTCGTCGGTGCGCTGCCGCTCCGCCTCCTCGGCCGAGACCGTCCGGTTGGCCTCGCCGGGCCCGCCCGGAACGATCACCGAAGGCCCGTTCGCCGCCGCCGACTTGCCGTCAGCGCCGGAGTCGCAGGCCCCGAGCCCGAGGACGGCCAGTGCGGTCAGCGACGCCGTGACGAGCGACGCGCGGATCGACGCGGGACGGAAGGGCACGGCAACCTCCTGGGGTCGGGGATGCCCCCTCTGCGGCAGGGGCACGTCGTGAGTGCGATGACCGTCCTAGCACGCTTCCGCGCCCCACCGATCAGGAAACTTCATTACGTGTTTGTTGCCCCCTGTTGGTATGTGCATGGCGAAGACGATACTGCGGGGATGCGTGAACCGTTCCAACGGGAACGGACGTAGGGAGGAAACAGTGACCCTGTTGAGCGACCCGCGAACACGGCACAGACGACTGGGAGTTGCGGCAGCGGCCGCCGGACTCATGGCCGCGCTGCTCACGGCCGTCCCGGCCGCGGCGACCCCCGACCCGGGGGACGGTCCGGCCACGTCGAAGGAGGTCTCCTCGAGCGCCCGCGCCGAGGCGCGCGACGCCATCGCGAGCGGCGAGATACCCGGCCAGGACGAGATCGTCCACTCGGACAACATCCAGCACCTGGCCAACATTCCGAAGGACGCGCTGCCCGGCACCAACTCCGACCTGGCCTTCCAGGGCAAGTACGCCTTCGCCGGCAACTACGACGGCTTCCGCATCTTCGACATCACCAACCCGAAGAAGCCGAAGACCGTCGCCCAGGTCCTCTGCCCGGGCTCGCAGAACGACATCTCGGTCTCCGGCGATCTGCTGTTCCTGTCGACCGACTCCTCGCGCAGCGACAGCAGTTGCAACAGCACCACCCAGCCCGCGACGGAGAAGTCCTCGTGGGAGGGCATGAAGGTCTTCGACATCAGCGACAAGCGCAACCCGCAGTACGTCGCCGCCGTCGAGACCGCCTGCGGGTCGCACACCCACACGCTGGTGCCCGAGCGCAGGAACGTCTACGTCTACGTCTCCTCGTACTCTCCCAACGCCGCCTACCCCGACTGCCGGCCGCCGCACGACGGCATCTCGGTCATCAAGGTGCCGCGCAACGCCCCCGAGCGGGCGGCGGTCGTGAACTTCCCGGTGCTGTTCCCGGGTGAGGGCCCCGACGGCGGCGGCAACCCGGGCGGACCCACCAACCCGGGCGTCTCCAAGACCACCGGCTGCCACGACCTGACGGTCCTGCCCTCGCAGGACCTGGCCGCGGGCGCCTGCATGGGCGACGGCATCCTGTTCTCCATCGAGGACCCCGAGCACCCGAAGGTCATCGACCGGGTCCAGGACAACGTCAACTTCGCGTTCTGGCACTCGGCGACCTTCAACCAGCGGGCGAACAAGGTCGTCTTCACCGACGAGCTGGGCGGCGGCGGCGCGCCCACCTGCAACGCGGAGATCGGCCCGAACCGCGGCGCCGACGGCATCTACGACATCGTCGGCAAGGGTGACCACCGCAAGCTGGTCTTCCGCAGCTACTACAAGATTCCCCGCCACCAGGCGGACACCGAGAACTGCGTGGCCCACAACGGCTCGCTCATCCCGGTGAAGGGCAAGGACCTCATGGTCCAGGCCTGGTACCAGGGCGGCATCTCCGTGTGGGACTTCACCGACTCCTCGCGCCCGAAGGAGATCGCCTACTTCGAGCGGGGCCCGCTGAGCACCGAATCGCTCGTCACGGGCGGTTCCTGGTCGGCGTACTACTACAACGGCTACATCTACTCGAACGACATCGCCAAGGGCTTCGACGTCCTGAAGCTCAGCGACCGGCGCACCGACCCGGCCAAGCGGGTCCACCTGCGTGAGCTCAACGTGCAGACGCAGCCGGACTACTTCGACTGATCCGTCTGTTCCGCCGGACCGGCCGGCGGCGGGCACCCGGGTGCCGCGCCGGTCGCGAAGAACCGCGACAGATCCGTGTCGCACGTCCCGCCGGGCGCCTCCGTGTCCGGCGGGACACCCAGTTCCCAGTCCAGCCGGTAGCGCTTGAACAGTTCGGCGCGCAGCACCGGCACGGGCATCGGCACCCCGGGCACCAGAGCCGCGAAGACGGCGCCCATCAGCAGCGCCCGCAGCATCGGGTAGTCGTTGTCGACGTCCCGGGAGCCGTGCCGGGCCACGGTGTCCCGCAGCAGTTCGGCCAGCCGCCGCTGCTCGGGGCAGGGCACGAAGCCCACCTCTGCCTGGAGCAGGCCGGCCATGTGCTGGCGCATGAGCACCGGCCGGTCCCGGGCCAGGCCCAGGATCGCGTCGATGGCCCGGGCCATCCGCTCCGGGCCCTCGTCGGTGCGCGGCTCGCGCTCCAGGGCCTCCTCCAGCGTGCGGTGCATCAGCCGGTGCACCGCGGACTGCACCAACTGGCGCTTGCCGGGGAAGTAGTACGAGACCAGACCGCGTGCCGACCCCGCCCGGTCGGCGATGTCGCCGAGCGTGGTCGCGTCGTACCCGTGCTCACCGACCAGCTCCACCGCGGCCTGCAGGAGCCGCTCCTGCGAACGCCTCCGCAACTCTTCATTGACCGAGGCGCTGCGCGGGGACATGCTGTACTCCTGCGTTGACTGGCTGACAGCCAACTATACTCAGCGCAGGCGGACCGGCCCCCGGTGGGGTCCGTCCGGCTACCGTCTGTCCCGGGCGACACGGGGGATCGCCCGGGACGGGCGACGCGCCGATGGTTGCTTCGGGCTACGGACCTCGGGGTCCGCCTGACCGGCGCTTCAGCGCCGCCTCAGCTCTGCGGGACGTCCTTGACGAACACGATGCCGTCGCTGCCCGCCAGGTGGGCCGGGTCGAGCGGGGCGTAGCCGAACCAGGGCGACACGCGGGGCTCGGGCGGGGTGTCGCCGAGGGCGCCGGCCAGCCGCGGGGCGTCCACGACGCAGCGGTCCTCCGGGAGCGCGTACAGCAGTCCTTCGACGGTGTCCGACGGCGGCGTGTCCACTCCCCGGTGCCGGATCGTGCCGAGGGCCGTGGCCACGAAGGCGTATTCGGCACCGAGCCGGGCGCTCACCAGCGCACCGGCGCTCCACCACTGGGCCGGCCCCTCCCACAGCCGCATCGTGCTCTTCTCCCGCTGGAGATGGGAGTTGTGGGCGTGGACGAGTACCGGGCCCCGTTCGGCGAGGGCGAGGAGGTTGTGGGCCATCATCTGGGCCCGCACGGCCAGCAGCCGGGTCATGCGGGCCGGTGAGGTGTCGGCCATCCAGTGGTGGTAGCGCAGCAGGCCGGTCGCCGTGCGGGCGTAGAGGCACGCCCGGTCCCAGTCGTCCCGTGAGTCCGCCCGGCCCAGCTGCGGCGCCTGCGTGTCGAGCAGCGCCACCAGGTCGTCGGCCAGCAGCCGCAGCCGGGCGGCCTCGGCCGACCGCCCCACGGACCGGGCCGGGTCCGTCATCGCGGCGGGACTGGTCCACGGCTCGTCGGCGCCGAGCAGGCGGTCGAGGGTCTCCCCGGTGCAGGGGAGCAGGCCGGCGTCCACCCGGGCCGCGAGGTAGCCGTGGAGTGCGGTGAGGGCCTGCCGCGGGCTCGCGGCGGCCGTGATCTCCAGGGGGCCGTCGAAACCGGCGAAGCGGAGCCGCTCGGACGCGGGCCGGCGCTCGTTGTGGGCGCGCATCCAGCGCACGAGCTCACGGTTGGCCGCGGACGCGCCCCAGCCGTGGCTGATCCCGTGCTCCATGACGTCGTCGAGGGAGCCGGTGCCCGAGGCGACGTAGTCGTCCACGGCCAGACCCGCCATGCAGTCGCTCTCGATCGCGATCGTCCGGTAGCCCTCCTCCTCGACCAGTTGCCGGACGAGCTCGTTGCGCAGGTCGAGCAGCGCGTCCTCACCGTGGGTGGGCTCGCCCAGGGCGAGCAGCCGCGGCCGGGCCGGGAGCAGCCTCATGAGGGCGGCGGCCTCGACGGCATGGACGGTGTCCTTGATGTCAGTAGCCATGGATTCAACCGTATCGTTGAACCTTCGGTGGAGACTTGCGCGCGATATCGTCGGTCTCATGGGGCGAAACCTTAAAACCGGGGAACGGCTCAGGCCGGTCGATCTCGCGCGGGGGCACGGTCTGTCCACTCAGGCGATCCGGAACTACGAGGAGGCCGGCATCCTTCCGGCCGCCGGACGCACGCCCCACGGCTACCGCACCTATACCTCGCTGCACGCGGGGGCCCTGCGCGCGTTCCTGGCCCTGGTGCCCGGCCACGGCCACCGGACGGCGACGTCGATCATGCGGGCCGTGAACCGGGGCGCGGACGACGAGGCGTACCGCCTCGTCGACGAGAGCCATGCCCAGCTCCTCGACGACCGGCGGACCCTCCAGGCCGTGGAGAGCGCCCTGCGCGACCTGGAGCCCACCCCTGCGCCCGAGCCCGGCGCCGTGTTCATCGGGCCGCTGGCGGCCGGGCTCGGAATCCGGCCCGCGACGCTGCGCAAGTGGGAGCGCGCCGGGCTGGTACGCCCGCGCCGCGACCCGCACACCGGATACCGCGTCTACGACGAGGCCGACGTCCGCGACGCCCGGCTGGCCCACCAGCTCCGGCGGGGCGGCTGCCTGCTGGAGCAGATCGCCCCGCTGATCGCCCAGGTGCGGGCGGCAGGCGGTCTGGAACCGCTGGAGGGCGCGCTGGGCGACTGGCACGCCCGGCTGTCCGCCCGCGGGCGGGCGATGCTGACCGGGGCCGCCGAGCTGGACGCGTACCTGCGGGAGCGCGGATGAGACCCCGGGCGGATCAGCGCACCAGGTCCAGTACCGCCCGCAGCGCGTCCGGCCGCTCGGCCACCGGCAGATGGTCCACGAAGTGCACGCCGCACCCGAGGGCCGCCGCGCCTCCGTCCGCCCGCCGGTCGTCGCCGACCATCAGCGTCCGCCCCGGCTCGACGCCGAGTGCCTCGCAGGCCGTTGCGAACAGCCGGGGATCGGGTTTGCGGATGCCGTGCTCGTACGACAGGACGTACGTGTCGACGTACGGGTCGAGGCCGTGCTCGCGGAAGACCGGGCGCAGGTCCCAGCCGATGTTGCTGACCACCCCCACGGCGATCCCCCGCGCGCGCAGCGCGCTCAGCACCTCGACGGCGTCGGGATAGGGACTCCACGCGCACGGCATCATGTGCCGGTCGTACAGCGCGTCGTGCAGTCCGGGGTCGGGCAGCGGCACCTGGCGGGACAGCCCGGTGTACGCGGCCCGGTGCAGCTCGGCGCTCTCGTCCCGGACCTCCCACACGCCGGCGAGGTCCGCGGGCACCCGCAGCGGAGGCGCACCGCCCGGTAGCGCGCCGGCCGCCTGGAGCGCCCGGGCGGCCTCCGCCGACTCCGGGCCGGACAGCGCCACTCCCCGGTCGTCCAGCACCGCACGCAGCCAGGCGTCGGTGGACTCGATACGGAAGAGGGTCCCGGAGAAGTCGAACAGGACGGCAGCCATGGGCGGATCCTACGGGGACGTGCGGCGCGAACGTGCCGACATGGTGCTCATCGCACCCACCGCCCGTGGGCGAGCACCGCGAGGGCCACCACCAGCGCGCCCAGGAGCCAGCCGGCGACGACGTCCGTCGGCCAGTGGACGCCCAGCCACACCCGGGTCACGCCGACGCCGGCCACGGAGATCACCGCCGCTGCCATTGCGGTCAGGCGCGGACCGCGGGGGGCGCCGTACCGGTGGAGCAGCCACACCAGGAGGCCGCACACGAAGGTGGCGGTCATAGCGTGCCCCGACGGAAAGGCCGCGTAGTGCGCGGAGTCCACGGGGTCGGGCCAGACGGGGCGGGGACGGTCCACCGCGGCCTTGAGGAGCTGTTGCAGCAGGCTGCCCAGCAGACAGGCCGCCGCCAGCCACACGGCCGTCCGCCGGTCCTCGCGCCGCCACCACAGCCACACCACCACCACTGCGCACAACAGGCGCATCGTCCATGGGTCCCACACCCAGTCGGTGAGGATGCGCATGGTGTGCGTGACGCCCGTCTCGTCGACCGCCCAGCGGTGCGTGGTCCGCGAGATGTCGTCGTCCAGACCGGTCAACGGGCGCCACTCGGCGACGACCAGGGCGAGCAGCACCAGGGAGCACAGGGCCAGGGCCCAGGCCGTGCGGACGACGGTGCGGGGCTGCGGCGGACGGGGCGGGGAGTCGACGGGCGGCGAGTGCATGCTGCGATACTCGCCGACCCGAGGGGCGGGGGGCCACTCTCCCCGCAAGTGATCCGTGCCCCAGGGGTGTCGGGGACGAACAGAGGGGACGGCCCCGCAACGGCGGCCCCCGGTACGCATGCCGCCGTGCACGGTCGGTCGGAGGCGTGAACGCGCCGGGGCCCTCGACGAGTTGGGAGCAGCCGGTGCGTCTCGCTGCGGAACGCACCGAACAACATGGACCGGGGGGAGCCCGTCGGCCGACGTGGTCCAGGTGCAACGCGGCGGCCGTGACGGGCGGTTGCGGGGGAGTGCCGGGCGGCGGCAGAAGGGCGCGCGGCACGCCGGGACGGGCCGGACCGCCGGTCCGACGTCACATCGTCAGCAGCATCCCCAGCATCGCGATCCCCATCGAGAGCCGGCAGGCCCGTGCCAGCTCCGGCCGGTCGCCCCACCCGGCCGCCGGGCCGCCGCCCGCCACGGCCGCGACGGGTATCAGGCGCACGCCGGTCAGCAGCACGTACCCGGTGAAGTAGAGCAGCAGCGCCCCGGTCAGCAGCGGGATCCCGGAACCGCCGTGCCCGTGGCCGTGCCCCTGCGCGCCCGCGGGGGAGCCCGCCATCACCACCGCCATGTAGACCATGGCCGCGGCCCCGACGAGATGGTGCAGATGATGCCGGGACGAGCGGGCCGCCCACAGGGCGCGCAACCCGGCGCCGCCGAACACCACCGCGTAGGCGGGCCACGCCCACACCGGCGGGGTGAACACCGCCGCGGGCACGGCCATGGCGGCCATGCCGAATCCCATGAGGGCCTCGCCGCCCGCCGCGCGGCGCTGCTCCTCGACGTCGCTGCGCATCCGCAGCAGGCAGTAGGCCCCGGTCGCCGCGCACAGCGCGACCAGCAGCCAGCCGGACGATGCCGGTCCGTGCACACGCACCTCCCCACTCGACGCACGACGGTCGGTCAAGGCCTGCCCGGGCGATGCGGTGCGCACGCGAGCGCAAGGGAGTGCACGGGGGGCATTCGGTGGAGCACGGCGGGTCGGAGCAGGTCGGAGACGGGCGCGCGCGCCCTAGCGAGCATCTTTCACGAGTAAAATACCTGCTAAACTCAATCTCATGAGCAGTGCGACCCCCACCCCCGGCACCTCGCTCGGCCGCCGCTTGTCCCTGACCGGCGTGCTGCGGCTGCGCCGTCCCTCCGAGATCTGGTTCAAACCCGCCCTCAGCTCGGTCGCCGCCATCGCCCCGCCCAACCTGATCCTGCTGGCGCTCGGCCGGCTCGACCTGGCGATGTACACGATGGCCGGGTCCCTGTGCGCGCTCTACGCCCACAACCGCCCGTACGCCGCCCGGGCCCGCACCCTGGCGTGGGTGGTGCTCGGCATGCTCGGCGGCGTCGCCGTCGCCCTGGTCACCGCCTCGCTCACCCGCAACGCCGTCGTCCTCGTCACCGTCGGCGCCCTCCTGGCCGCCGTGCAGAAGGCGCTGTGCGACGCCACCCGCGTCGGCCCGCCGGGCAATGTGGTCCTCACCTTCATCAGCTCCGCCTCCCTCTTCGTCCCGCAGACCCTCGGCCAGATCCCCGGCCACCTGTCACTGGGCGCCGCGGCCGGCATGTGGGCCTGGCTCGTCGGCATGGCCCCCGCCCTGGTCCGCCCGCACGGACCCGAACGCCGCGCCACCGCGCAGGCCCTGAACGCCGCTGCCGCGTACGCCGACACCCGCGGCACCGGTGACGGCCACGCCCCGGCCCGGGCGGCCGGGTACGCCGCCGTCCAGGCCGCCTGGCAGACCCTGCTGTCCGTGCCCGCCACCGGCACCCGCGCCACCACCCGGCACGCCCTGGAACGCCTCGTCGTCCGCGCCGAGGTCGCGCTCGCCGCCCCCGCCGACACGGACCCCGAGCGGCTGCGCGGCTGGGCACTCGCCCTGCGCGGTACCGGGCGCATACCCCGCATCGCCGGCCTCGGCGACGCCTCGGCCACCGAGGAACTGCTGGGCGTGGACGCCGAACTCGCCGCCCGTCCCGCACCCCTGTGGCAGCGGCTCGGCCCGCTCGCCCCCATCGCCCTGCGTACCGCCCTCGGCTGCGCACTGGCCGGTTACGCCTCTTTGGCACTCGGCATCGGCCGCCCGTACTGGGCGCTCGTCACCGCCGCCGCGCTCTACCAGGCCAACATGGCCCTGACCTGGAGCCGGGCCGTCCAGCGCGTCGTCGGCAACATCGCCGGGGTGCTGCTGTTCGCCGCCCTCGCTCCGCTCGCCCACCTGGGGCAGATCCTCCTCGTCCTGTTCTGCCTCGCCCTCAACTTCGGCGCCGAGGCCCTCATCACCCGCAACTACTGGCTCGGCAGCGTGTGCGTGACGCCGATGGCCCTGCTCATCACCGAGTTCGCCGGCTACCAGGAGCCCGGCGACCTGATCACCGAACGGGTGGTGGACACCCTCGTCGGCGCCCTGGTGGGCTTCCTCGCCGCCGTCGTCGTCACCAACCGGCGCGCCGGCGACCGCGTCGAGCGGGCGGTGACCGCCGCCGACCGGGCCCGGGAGCACGCCGCCCGCCTCCTCGCGGAGCCCGCGCCCGCGCCCGCCGCGCTGGAGGCGGCCCGCCGTGGTCTGGCCGCGGCCCTGACCGAGCTGCGCACCACGACCGACGCCGCGGCCGGCGAATGGTGGCAGCGCGCCCTGCCCCAGGAGAGGGTCGTGCTCGCCGAGCAGGCCGGACACCGTACGCTCGCCGCAACGGTGCGACGCCAGGCAGTGCGCGCGGACCGGGACACGGGCACGAGAACGGAGGACGTACGGCCATGACCGCAACCGACGGGGGCTCGGCGACCGGGGGCAGCGCGACCGGCGGACCGGGGGGACCGGGCGGGGACACCGTCGCCGCCGTCGTCCGGCAGTGGCGGGCCGTCCACCCCGACCTCGACACCGGTCCGATGGAGATCATCGGCCGCATCAACCGCTGCGCCGCCCTCCTCCAGCAGGCCGAGGACGCCCCGCTGCGCCGGGCCGGTCTCAGCCGCGCCGAGTTCGACCTGCTCGGCGCGCTGCGCCGCACCGGGCACGAACTGACCCCCGGCGAGCTGGCCCGCGAGACCTTCTCCTCCGGCGCCGCCGTCACCAAGCGGCTCAAGCAGCTCACCGAGCGCGCTCTGGTGGAGCGGCGCGGCGACACCCGCGACCGCCGGGTCGCCCACGTCCGCCTCACCGACGCCGGACGCGACCTGGTCGACGGCATCCTGCCCGACCAGCTCGCCTACGAGTCGGCCGTCCTGTCCGGCGTGGACGGGGCCGAACTGGACGAGCTGGCCGCGCTGCTCGGGGCGCTGCTGGGACGGCTGGAGGGCCGCCTGGACGCGCTGCGGATCTGACGCCTTCCGGCGGTGCCGTGACCGGCTCAGTACCCGTCGCCCGCCCGGTACACGCCGAACATCGCGCCCTGCGGGTCCCGCAGCACCGCGATGCGCGGCCCGTCGGGCAGGGAGGTGGGCTCCATGAGGACGGTGCCGTCGCTGTCGGTCGTGTCGACCGCGGCGGTGTCCACGTCCGCCACGGCGAAGTACGGCAGCCAGTGCGCCGGCACCTCGTGCGGGAACTTCTCGTCCATCGTCACCATCCCGCCGAAGTCCGCGCCGTCGATCGCCCACTGGGGATAGCGCGCGGAGGCGGTGACGCTCCAGCCGAACACCGTGGTGTAGAAGTCCGCCGCCCGGCCGGGCTCCCGGGTCAGCAGCTCGACCCAGCCCAGCGAGCCGGGTGCGTTGAACAGCCCGGCGCCGCGGAAGGTCCCGGCCTGCCACAGCTGGAACACCGCGCCGGCCGGATCCACGGCCACCGCGAAACGGCCCGCGTCGAACACGTCCACCGGGCCCTGCGGGACCGTCCCGCCCGCCGCGGTCACCCACCGCACGGCGGCGTCCGCGTCGGCCACGGCGAACGAGACGTTCCACGCGACGGGCTGCGCCTGCTGGTACAAGGGCGTCAGCGCGGCGACGGCGGCGCCGTCGAGACGGGCGATCGTGTAACCGCCCGCCTGCTGCCGGGGGTCCGTCTCGGGGCGCCAGCCGAACAGCTTCGTGTAGAACCGCTTGGCCGCTTCCAGATCACTGGTCCCCAGCTCGGCCCAGCAGGGCCCGCCGGTCACCGGTTCGTGGAGCTTCATCGCGTCGGGGTCCTTCCGCCGGGGCGCAGACCGTTCCTCCCCCTCCAGCACGCTAAGGCCGGGCGGGGACCGCGGCCATCCGGCACCCACCGCCCCGGTGGTTCAGATCCCGGGCCGGTAGCGCAGCGGATGGTCCGCCGGCACCTCCACCAGCACGATCCGCGTGCCGTCCGGGTCCGCGATCCACATCTCCACCAGCCCCCAGGGCTCCTTGACCGGCGGCCGGACGATCCCGACGCCCTTCGCCCGCAGCTCCGCCTCCGCCGCCGCGGCGTCCTCGACCTGGAGCCACAGCGCGAGCGCGGGGGACGGGGGAGCCTCGGCACGGCCGGAGACCTCCAGGAAACCGCCGCCCAGGAAGTACACGGTGCCCCGCTCGGGCCCGGTGCCGAACTCGCGGTGGACGGCGAGGCCGAGCTGCTCGCCGTAGAAGGCGCGGGACCGGTCGGGGTCGGTGGGGCGGAGCAGGATCCGGCTGCTGAGTACATGCACCATGCGTCCGGAGCCTAACGGGAGCGTTACGCTCATCGGTGCCCGCGCCGCGCCCGAGACGAACCGGAGAGACGCCCCCCATGGACACCGCCGCCAGCCGACTGATCTACCGCGACGCCACCGACGCCGACGTGGACGCGCTCGTCGCGCTCATAGAGTCCGCGTACCGGGGCGAGTCCAGCCGGGCCGGGTGGACCACCGAGGCGGACATCCTCCAGGGACAGCGCACCGACCCGGAGGGTGTGCTGGAGGTCGTCAAGTCGCCGGACAGCCGCCTGCTGACGGTCGAGCGGGACGGCGTGATCGTGGCCTGCTGCCAGCTCGAGCACCGCGGCCGGCACGCCTACTTCGGGATGTTCGCCGTCAGCCCGGCGCTCCAGGGCGAAGGGCTCGGCAAGAAGGTCATCGCGGAGGCCGAACGGCAGGCCCGCGAGGTGTGGGGCGTGACGGAGATGCACATGACCGTGATCTCGGTGCGCGAGGACCTCATCGCCTGGTACGAGCGCCGCGGCTACCGCCGTACGGGAGAGACGACCCCCTTCCCGTACGGCGACGAGCGCTTCGGCATCCCGCAGCGGGACGACCTGCGCTTCGAGCTGCTGGTCAAGCCGCTGACCTGAGACTCACACCGTGACGTTCACGCCGTGAAGCGGCCGGTGCGTTTGATCTCCGGGTAGTCGGTCGTCGCGCCGTCCAGTCCCAGGGCGCGCACCAGCCGCAGATGGTCCTGGGTGTTCACCGTCCAGGAGAAGACCCGCAGCCCCGCCTTGCGGGCGCGCTCCACGATCTCCAGCGTGATCCGGTTGATGTCCAGACACAGGGCCCCGGCACCGGCCGCGACGGCCCGGTCCACCACCTCGGGCCCGTAGTGCTCCGCGACCAGGGCGGTCCGCACCCCGGGTACGAGCCGGGCGATCTCGACGATGGCCTCGTCGTGGAACGAGATCACCTCCACCCGGTCCACCAGGTCGCGCCGGCGCATCACCTCGGCCAGTGTCCGTGCCGCCGCCGCGTCCTTGATCTCGGCCTGCAACGGCACCGAGACCGCGTCCAGCACCTCCTCGAAGACCGGAATCCGCTCCCCGCGGCCCGCGTCCAGCGCGCGCAGCTCCTCGAGCGTCTTGTCGGCGATCGCGCCGGTGCCGTCCGTGGTGCGGTCCACGTCCGCGTCGTGCATGACGACGAGCGCGCCGTCCTTGCTCAGATGCAGGTCCAGTTCGACGACGTCGAGGCCGGCCTGCTCGGCGGCGACGAAGGAACGCAGGGTGTTCTCGGGTTCGACACCCATGATTCCGCGGTGACCGATGGTGAGGAAGTTCAAGGCTCGACTCGCTTCCGTCGACGTCGGCGATGGCAGGGCGGCAGCCTAACGGCCCTGCGGGACCGTTTCCCCTCTGCCGCGCCTGGTATACGGACTGTGGCACCCCGCAGGAAAAAATGCGGTCATGGGCAGGGTGGGGCAGGATAATTTACGGGGGTGCCCCTTGCTGGGAGAAACCTCGTATGCATACGGTGTCCTGACGCAAGCTTCTCCTGTGGAGGATGGGACATGACGGAAATTCTTGTGCAGGTGGGTACGGAGGAGAAGGTTCCTCCGGTGAGCAGGGTGGTGGAACACCCGGCGTGGCCCGTGCTCAAGGATGCCGTGGAGCGGATCCGGCCATGGCAGTCCAAGGACGGGTCGATCGACTTCGACGCCGAGGGCGCCCCGGACCGTACCGCCGCCGAAGAGGCCGTGAGCCGTGTCGCCGAGGCCGTGCGCGAGCTGTCCCCGCTGCTGCCGCACGACAGCGCCTACCACGAGGCGCTCGTGAAGGACCTCGGCCGCTGGGCCGACGGCGGCTTCCAGGTGCCCGACTTCCTCGACTCGCTGCTGGCCTTCCAGCCCGCCGCGAACCGCGCGGACGGCCTCCAGCACCTGGTCGTCTTCCCGATGTACACGCAGAACGGCAACCCGGACCGCAACCTCGAGGCGGTCGTGCTGCGCATGGTCTGGCCCGACTGGCTGGCCGAACTGGAACGCACTCGCTACGACAACCCGCTGTTCTGCGGCATCACCTTCGAGGACTTCACGGCCGGCTACGACACCAACTCGGCCGTCCTCTTCCCGGAGACCATCGCCGTGCGCGAGGCGCCGGAACGCTTCTCCTGGGGTGGCATCTTCTGCGACCGCGAGGCCGCCCGCTTCCGTCGCGTCACCGACGCCGCCGTCGACATCCTGGGCCTCGAACTGCCCGAGGACATCGCCGCCATGGTCCACGACCAGAAGCGCTGCGAGGAGGCCTTCGTCCTGTGGGACATGGTCCACGACCGCACCCACAGCCACGGCGACCTGCCCTTCGACCCCTTCATGATCAAGCAGCGCCAGCCGTTCTGGATGTACGGCCTGGAGGAGCTGCGCTGCGACCTCACCGCCTTCAAGGAGGCCGTGAAGCTGGAGGCCGACGGCGTCCCGCAGGCCCGTGACGTGCAGTACGCGGTGCTCTTCGACCGCATGTTCCGCTTCCCGGTCACCGGCGAGCGCGTGCGCAACTACGACGGTCTCGGCGGCCAGCTCCTCTTCGCGTACCTGCACAAGCACGACGTCGTCCGCTGGACGGACAACAAGCTCTTCATCGACTGGCAGCGCGCCCCGCAGGTCACCAACCAGCTGTGCGCCGAGATCGAGACGCTCTACCGCGACGGCATCGACCGCCCGAAGATCGTGCACTGGTTCGCCGGGTACGAGCTGGTCTCCACCTACCTCGCCCCGCACCCGGGCTCGAAGTGGGCCAAGGGCCCCGACGCCCTGGACCTGACCCTGCCGCCGCGCAAACTCGTCGATGACGTGCTTCCGGACGAGTTTCCGCTGAGCATGTTCTACGAGGCACTGTCCAAGAAGCTCAAGGGCGTGATCGCCTCGACCCGGGGCATCACCAGGGACGGCGCCGAGCGGGCCGCCGCGTGAACGACGGCACGCACGTGCGGGAACAGACTCAGCAGGTACAGGCGCGGGAGGCGAGGACCATGGGGAACGGGGCGCTCGAGGGCGCGGTGATCGCGGTGGCCGGAGCGGGCGGACCCGCCGGGCGGGCCACACTGCTGCGGCTCGCCGAGGCGGGCGCGACCGTGGTCGGCTCGGACAACGACCCGGAGCGGCTGGCGGAGGCGGTGGACGCGGCGCGCTACGCGCACGGCGGCGCCACGGTCACCGGGGAGACCGTCGACCTGCTCGACCTGGACTCCGCCCGGGCCTGGGCCGACCGCACCGAGAAGGAGTTCGGCCACGTCGACGGGCTGGTCCACCTCGTCGGCGGCTGGCGCGGCAGCCAGACCTTCACCAAGACCGACCTCGGCGACTGGGACCTCCTGGAGAAGCTGCTGGTGCGCACCGTGCAGCACACCTCCCTGGCCTTCCACGAGGCGCTCCAGCGCAGCGACCGCGGCCGCTACGTCCTGATCAGCGCCGCGGGCGCGTCGCAACCGACCGCGGGCAACGCCGCGTACTCGGCCGCCAAGGCCGCCGCCGAGGCGTGGACGCTGGCCATGGCGGACTACTTCCGCAAGGCGGGGGGCGAGCAGGGGCCGACCTCCGCGGCTGCGATCCTGGTGGTCAAGGCGTTGGTGCACGACGCGATGCGCGCCGAGCGTCCCAACGCGAAGTTCGCGGGCTTCACGGACGTCAAGGACCTGGCCGAGGCGGTCGCCGGAGTCTGGGAGAAGCCCGCCGCGGAAGTGAACGGAAACCGTCTGTGGCTGACCGAGAAGCCGTGAACCCACCGAAGACCGACGCGCGTCGCCATCACGACCCCGGGGTCCGCGGATTCGCCAGCGACAACTACGCCGGCGCCCACCCGGAGGTGCTCGCCGCCCTGGCCCTGGCCAACGGCGGGCACCAGGTCGCGTACGGCGAGGACGACTACACGGCGAACCTCCAGCAGGTGATCCGCAGCCACTTCGGGCCGACGGCCGAGGCCTTCCCCGTCTTCAACGGCACCGGCGCGAACGTCGTCGCGCTCCAGGCGGTCACCGACCGCTGGGGCGCGGTGATCTGCGCCGAGAGCGCGCACATCAACGTCGACGAGGGCGGCGCCCCCGAACGCATGGGCGGCCTCAAGCTGCTCACCGTCCCCACCCCCGACGGCAAGCTCACGCCCGACCTGATCGACCGGCAGGCGTACGGCTGGGACGACGAGCACCGGGCGATGCCGCAGGTCGTCTCGATCACCCAGAGCACCGAACTCGGCACGCTCTACACGCCCGACGAGATCCGGGCCATCTGCGAGCACGCCCACGCGCACGGCATGAAGGTGCACCTGGACGGCTCCCGGATAGCCAACGCCGCCGCCTCTCTGGACGTCCCGATGCGGACGTTCACCAACGCGGTCGGCGTGGACCTCCTCTCGCTCGGCGGCACCAAGAACGGCGCGCTGTTCGGCGAGGCGGTCGTGGTCCTCAACCAGGACGCCGTGCGCCACATGAAGCACCTGCGCAAGCTGTCCATGCAGCTCGCCTCGAAGATGCGCTTCGTGTCGGTGCAGCTGGAGGCCCTGCTCGCCAAGGACCTGTGGCTGCGCAACGCCCGGCACGGCAACGAGATGGCCCAGCGCCTGGCCGAGGGCGTACGCGCCGTGCACGGCGTGGAGATCCTCTACCCCGTGCAGGCCAACGCCGTCTTCGCCCGGCTGCCGCACGAGGTGAGCGAGCGCTTGCAGAAGCGGTTCCGCTTCTACTTCTGGGACGAGGCCGCCGGCGACGTGCGCTGGATGTGCGCCTTCGACACCACGGAGGACGACGTGGACGCGTTCGTCGCCGCGCTCAAGGAGGAGATGGCGCGCTAGAAGACGCCACTCGGTTGATGCATAGGTATGCGGTCACCTGAAAAGTCATTGACTGACGGGTGATCGCGTTCCTATGCTCTGGCGTCATGGAGCTCATCCAGCAAACCCCTGACCTGTCCGCCTACTTGGCTGCCGACGAGGCCATCGACCATGACCACCCGTATGTACGGGAAGTGGCCGGACGCCTCGCGAAGGAGGCGGAGGACTCGTATGCCTATGCGCGACTGGCATTCGAGTTCGTGCGCGACACCATCCCGCACTCACAGGACGCCGGGGACCCGCGCGTCACCTGGCGCGCCTCCGACGTCCTGGAGCAGCGCACCGGCATCTGCTACGCCAAGGCGCACGCGCTGACGGCACTGCTGCGCGCCGAGGACATCCCGACCGCCCTGTGCTACCAGCGCTTCGACGTGGTGCACGGGCTGGTCGCCGTACGGTTCAACGGGGCCTGGCACCGCCAGGACCCGCGCGGCAACAAGCCCGGTGTGAACGCTCAGTTCTCCCTGGGGCGCGAGCAACTGGCCTTCGTGCCGGACCGCGAGGCGGGCGAGGCGGACTGTCCGGAGCTGTACGCGGCCCCGCATCCGACCGTGCTGGCCGTGCTGCGGGCGGCCACCGACCGTGCGCACCTCTGGGAGACGCTGCCCGCCGCCCTCTGACGCGCCCGGCTCAGTGGGCCTCGGCCGTGCGCAGCTGCTCGGGCGTCGGTGCCGTGCCGCCCAGGTGGGCCGGCATCCACCACGTGTCGTCGGCGCCCTTGGGGCGTACCGGGTAGGCGCGCTGGGCGGCCTCCAGGAGCTCCTGGACGCGCTCGCGCAGGCGGCGGGTGATGGCGCCCGCGTACTGGTCGCGGGGGGCCTCCAGCGCCTCGCCGACCCGGATGGTGATCGGGGTGTGGCTGCGCTTGAAGTTGCGCGGGTGTCCCTTGGTCCACAACCGCTGCGTGCCCCAGACCGCCATGGGTACCAGCGGGACGCCTGCCTCCTGGGCCAGGCGCGCGGCGCCGGACTTGAAGCTCTTGAGCGTGAACGACTCGGAGATCGTCGCCTCCGGGAAGACCCCGATGATCTCGCCGGACCGCAGGGAGTCCAGGGCGTGCGCGTAGGCGGCCTCGCCCTGCTTGCGGTCCACCGGGATGTGCTTCATCCCGCGCATCAGGGGACCGGAGATCCGGTGCCGGAAGACCGACTCCTTCGCCATGAACCGGACCAGCCGCTTCTGCGGCAGCGCCGCCAGGCCGTCGAAGATGAAGTCCAGGTAGCTGATGTGGTTGCTCACCAGCACGGCGCCGCCCGAGCGCGGGATGTTCTCCGATCCCTGGCAGTCGATCTTGAGATCCCACACCTTGAACAGGGTGCGGGCGAGACCGATCACCGGGCGGTAGACGAGTTCTGCCATGGGCGGGTCGAACCCTTCCTTGTCTGCCTGGGAAGGGAGCTCCCAGTCGAAAGTTACGCAGCCGTAGGTTTACGGCTTGTCGAGATCGTGCCCCAAGAACGGCCGGGGTACCAGCCCTGGTGCCCGGCCGTGGCGTAATCCTCATCACGTCATCGGCCGCCGGTCGGCCGAAACGCTGGGGCGGAGCGGGAATCTTCGCCCGCCCCCGGGCGCTGGACCTGGGGACGACCGGACCGGGGCGCCCGCGTGGCGTGCCCATGAAAGGCCGCGAAAGCGGCGGAGCGGGAGACGTGCGAGTGGGCGGGCGGAACGACGGAGAGCGGCGCGGAGGCCCGCGCCTGGACGCGGCCGACCTGGGGGCGGAACTGGGTGCGCGCGCCACGCTCGTGCAGTTCTCCAGCGCCTTCTGCGCCCCCTGCCGGGCCACCCGGAGGGTCCTCGGCGAGGTGGCGGGCATGGTTCCCGGCGTCGCCCACGTCGAGCTGGACGCCGAGGCGCGGCTGGAACTCGTCCGCGCGCTGGGCGTGCTCAAGACCCCGACCGTGCTGGTCCTCGACGCCGACGGCCGTGTCGTACGGCGGGCCGCCGGCCTGCCGCGCAAGGCGGACGTGATCGCCGCCCTGGGGGAGGCGGTGTGATCATCATTACGCCCCCGGTGAGGCGTTCTCCACAGCTTCCAGATCCCGGGACGTATTTGACTGTGTGTGCCAACCGTCGTCAGCCTGCCCGTATGCCTTCGCTCCCCTCTCCCCGGACCGAGGCGCACGGCGGAAGGACAGCCCGCATGCCGGCCACACCCGATCTCGCCGCGCCCCGGACCGCCGCGGGCGGTGACCTCCTGCGGTCGGTCTTCCGGCGGCACGCGGCGGGGGTGGCGGTGATCACCGCGCGCGGCGACGCGGGCCCGGTCGGCTTCACGGCCACCTCCCTCACCTCGGTCTCCGCCGAGCCGCCACTGCTCTCCTTCGGGATCGGCACCGGTTCCTCCAGCTGGCCCACGGTCTCCCGGGCCGAGTACGTCGGCGTCCACCTGCTCGGCGAGCACCAGCAGGAGCTGGCCGCCACCTTCGCCCGCAGCGGCGCCGACCGCTTCGGCGCGCCCACCGTCTGGCGCGAGGGCCCCGAGGGCGTCCCCGTGCTGGACGACGTCCTCGCCTGGCTCGTGTGCCGGGTCGTCGGCCGCGTCCCCGCCGGGGACCACCGCATCGTGCTGGCCGAGGTGCTGCTCGGCGACCCGTCGGGCACCGGCAGCCCGCTGCTGTACCACCAGGGACGCTTCAGCGGCCTGCGCGACTGAGCCCTCTCCGGCCCCCTTCCGCGTCCGTCCGTCTCCTCCTGCGGAACGGTCGAGTTCCGGTTACGCTGCGTTGCGAAGGTCACAGTTCAAAGCGCTTGCTTAGCGGGAAGGAACTGGGTGTACTGACGAGTAATGTTCCGGGTGGAAGCGCGGGTCGCCCCGACCGGAATCGGCCGCTTGAGGCGCCTATGCTGCCTGCAAGCAGGCAGCACTGAAATGACGATGCAGTAGGAGAGCCGGCGTGAGCTTGAGGATCGTTGTCACTGTGAAGTACGTGCCCGACGCCACTGGCGACCGGCACTTCGCCGATGACCTGACCGTCGACCGTGACGATGTGGACGGTCTGCTCTCCGAGCTGGACGAGTACGCGGTCGAGCAGGCGCTGCAGATCTCGGAGAACTCGGACGACGACGTGGAGATCACCGTCGTGACGGTGGGCCCGGAGGACGCGAAGGACGCGCTGCGCAAGGCGCTGTCCATGGGCGCGGACAAGGCGATCCACGTCGAGGACGACGACCTGCACGGCACCGACGCCATCGGCACCTCCCTGGTCCTGGCCAAGGCGATCGAGAAGGCCGGCTACGACCTGGTCGTCTCCGGCATGGCCTCCACCGACGGCACCATGGGCATCGTCCCCGCGCTGGTCGCCGAGCGTCTGGGTGTGCCGCAGGTGACGCTGCTGTCCGAGGTGTCCGTCGAGGACGGCGTCGTCACGGGCCGCCGTGACGGCGACTCCGCCACCGAGCAGCTTCAGGCGTCGCTGCCGGCGGTCGTGTCGGTGACCGACCAGTCCGGCGAGGCCCGTTACCCGTCCTTCAAGGGCATCATGGCGGCCAAGAAGAAGCCGGTTCAGTCCTGGGACCTGTCCGACCTCGACATCGACGAGGACGAGGTCGGTCTCGAGAACGCCTACACGGTCGTGGAGTCGGCGGCTCAGCGTCCGGCGCGCACCGCGGGCACCATCGTCAAGGACGAGGGCGAGGGCGGCAAGCAGCTCGCCGAGTTCCTCGCGGGCCAGAAGTTCATCTGAGCCCCGGATTCGCGACCGCCCCTCACATCTCGCAAGCAGGAGAGAAGAAGTCCCATGGCTGAAGTTCTCGTCTACGTCGACCACGTGGACGGCGCCGTCCGCAAGCCCACCCTGGAGCTGCTGACCCTCGCCCGCCGTATCGGCGAGCCCGTCGCCGTCGCCCTGGGCAACGGTGCCGGTGACACCGCCGCCGCCCTCGCCGAGCACGGCGCGGTCAAGGTCCTCACCCACGAGGCCGCCGAGTACGCCGACTACCTGGTCGTACCGAAGGTCGACGCCCTCCAGGCCGCCGTCGCCGCCGTCTCCCCGGCCGCCGTGCTGGTGCCGTCCTCCGCCGAGGGCAAGGAGATCGCCGCCCGTCTGGCGTTGCGCATCGGCTCCGGCATCATCACCGACGCCGTCGACCTGGAGGCCGGCGACGAGGGTCCGGTGGCGACCCAGTCGGTGTTCGCCGCCGCGTTCACCACCAAGTCCCGCGTCTCCAAGGGCACCCCGGTCATCACGGTCAAGCCGAACAGCGCGGCCGTGGAGGCGGCCCCGGCCGCCGGTGCCCTCGAGGCCCTGTCGGTCACCTTCTCCGACGCCGCGACCGGCACCAAGGTCACCTCGCGCACGCCGCGCGAGTCGACGGGCCGTCCGGAGCTTACCGAGGCCGCGATCGTGGTCTCCGGTGGCCGTGGCGTCAACGGCGCGGAGAACTTCGCGATCATCGAGGCGCTCGCCGACTCGCTCGGTGCGGCCGTCGGTGCCTCGCGCGCCGCGGTGGACGCGGGCTGGTACCCGCACACCAACCAGGTCGGCCAGACCGGCAAGTCCGTCTCGCCGCAGCTGTACATCGCCAACGGCATCTCCGGCGCGATCCAGCACCGGGCCGGCATGCAGACCTCGAAGACGATCGTGGCGGTCAACAAGGACGCCGAGGCCCCGATCTTCGACCTGGTCGACTACGGCGTCGTCGGCGACCTCTTCGACGTCGTCCCGCAGCTCACCGAGGAAGTGAAGTCCCGCAAGGGCTGAGCATCCCGCCTCACCCGAGGCCGAGGCCCCCGCGACCCTCCCTGGTCGCGGGGGCCTCGTCGTGTGCGCAGGATGGTGGGGCCGCCCGGCGGGCCCTGGGGACGGTTGACCGGGGCAGAGGCGGCAGATAACTTCGCTCTACGGATTATTGATTCCGTTCAGCGGAAAATAGGAGAGTGTGGGATGGGTCAGCAGGAGAAGGTGGCAACGAGTCTCGCGGGCGCCGTCGGCGAGGAGATCAGTGCCTCCCTCGCACCGGTCGACGCGGAGCTGGAGCGCCGCTACCCCGGGGACCCGGGCACCCGGCAGCCCGTCCACACCGTCTACGTACCGGGTGACGCCTTCGCCGCCGACACGATCCGCTCCTGGGGCGACCGGGCGCTCGCCGCGCTCGACGAGCACGCCCCCGACGCCGCGTCCTTCGCCGCCGTCCTCGGCCTGTCCGACGAACTCGCCGAGCCGGTGTACTCCCGGGTGCGCGCCAAGCTGGAGCGGGAGCCGATCGAGGACCTGCGCATCGACTTCGAGGACGGCTACGGCAACCGGTCCGACGCCGAGGAGGACGAGGCCGCGGCCCGCGCGGCCCGGCTCGTCGCCGAGGCCTACGACCAGGGCACGGCGGCCCCGTACATGGGCATCCGCATGAAGTGCATGGAGGCCCCCGTGCGCGCCCGGGGCATCCGTACGCTCGACGTCTTCCTCAGCGGCCTGATGGAGGCCGGCGGCCTGCCCGACGGGCTGGTCCTCACCCTGCCGAAGGTGACGTACCCCGAGCAGGTCACCGCCATGGTGAGGCTGCTGGAGGCCTTCGAGAAGGCCCGTGGCCTGGAGCCCGGCCGGATCGGCTTCGAGATCCAGATCGAGACCAGCCAGTCCATCCTTGCCGCCGACGGCACCGCCGCCGTCGCCCGCATGATCCAGGCCGCCGAGGGCCGCGCCACCGGACTGCACTACGGCACCTTCGACTACAGCGCCTGCCTCGGCGTCTCCGCCGCCTACCAGGCCAGCGACCACCCGGCCGCCGATCACGCCAAGGCGGTCATGCAGGTCGCCGCCGCCGGCACCGGCGTACGGGTCTCGGACGGCTCCACCAACGTCCTGCCGGTCGGTTCCACGGAGAAGGTCCACGACGCGTGGCGCCTGCACTTCGGGCTGACCCGCCGCGCGCTGGCCCGCGCCTACTACCAGGGCTGGGACATGCACCCGGGCCACATCCCCACCCGGTACGCGGCGGTCTTCGCCTTCTACCGCGAGGGCTTCGAGCAGGCCGCCGCCCGCCTCGCCCGCTACGCCAACCACGCCGGCGGAGACGTCATGGACGAGCCCGCCACCGCCAAGGCCCTCAGCGGCTACCTGCTGCGCGGCCTGGACTGCGGCGCCCTCGACACGGGCGAGGTCGCCCGGCTGACCGGCCTGACCCGCGCCGACCTGGAGGGCTTCTCGGCGCCCCGGCGCGGCGACCTCACGGCGTCGGCGCAGTAGGCGGCGGCGGAGTCCCGGGAAGCGGTCCGTCCGGCCGGCCGGAGTCCACATAGCGCTCCAGGCCGGACGGCGTCACCCGCCGCTCCTCGGCGAACAGCCGCGTCCCCCGTTCACACAGCCGCCGGTCGGCCCGCGCCCGCGCGCAGAACTCCTCGGGCGTCGACCCGAACAGCTCCCGCAGCCGGGCCGACCCGCGCAGCAGCTCCGCGAGGAGGGGGCGCTGCTCGCCGGGGTGCCGGCGCGGCGCCCCGGCGCCGTCGTGCAGGACCCCGTGCCGGTTCACGTACGCGTACACGCCCCGCAGCACCGTGCCGTCGGCCGGCTCCACCCGGACGTCGGGCGCCGGCAGCCAGGCGCGGTCGAAGTTCCCGGCCGCCATCGGCACGCCCTCGCTCGCGTCGATCACGGCGAGCTGCTCGGCGTCGAGCCAGAGCACGAACAGCTCCCGTACGACGTCCGGGGCGCGGACCGGCGACGCGGACACGTAGCCCATGCGGCTCACATGGGCGGAGACGCCGATGTCTACGCCGGTGATCCGGGCCTTGACCATCGGGATCGGTGACGCGATCCCGAACTCGGTCATCTTGTGCCGCAGCTGGCCCGGGCTGGCGTTCGAGCCGATCGCCAGCACCGGGGCGCGGTCCTCGTGCACCAGCAGGTCCAGCGGCAGCAGCCGGTCGCCGTCGAGCAGACCGGACTCCCGCGGCCACGCTCCCGGATACAGCAGCGGATGCTCCCGCGGCGCCTCGGCCAGCCCCAGCGCCGTGAGCGTCCGGTCCGCACCGCCTCCGTCGGCCCGCGCACGGCCGTCCCCGGTCGTCGCGGAGGCCCCCGCCTGCTCCCGGGCCTCGGGCGACCCGGTTTCCTTCCCCGCCCGTTCCCCGGCGTCCTCCACGTCGTCCACGGGCCGCTCAGTCCGCCGGTGGCAGTTCGCCCGAGCCGCGGGTGACCAGCCGGGTCGGCAGTTCGATGCGCTCGGGGGTGAGGAGGGTACCGTCCAGTTGCCTGAAGAGCCGCTCGGCCGCCGTGCGGCCGAGGGTCGCCGCGTCCTGGGCGACCACGGTGACGCCCGGCCGCAGCAGGTCGGCGAGCTCGATGTCGTCGAAGCCGACGAGGGCGACGCGCCGGGCGTGCTCGGCGAGGACGCGGATCACGGTGACCGTCACCCGGTTGTTGCCCGTGAAGATCGCGGTCACCGGGTGCGGGCCGGTGAGCATCTCCTCGGCGGCCCGGCGCACCCGCTCGGGGTCGGTGACGCCCAGGGACATCCAGGAGTCCTTCACCGGTATGCCCGCGTCCTCCATGGCGGCCCGGTAACCGCGCAGCCGCTCGGCGGCGGTGTGGATGCGGGGCATGTCGCCGATGAAGCCGATCCTGCGGTGCCCGTGCGCGATCAGGTGGGCCACGCCGTCACGGGCGCCGCCGAAGTTGTCGGACACCACCACGTCCGCGTCGATCCGCCCCGCCGGACGGTCGACGAACACCGTGGCGACACCGGCCTTGAGCTCGGGCTCCAGATACCGGTGGTCGTCCCCGGCCGGAATCACCAGCAGCCCGTCCACGCGCCGCGCGCACAGCGCCAGCACCAGTTCCTGCTCGCGGTCCGGGTCCTCCGCGCTGGAGCCGTTGATCAGCAGGGCTCCGTGGGCGCGGGCCACCTCCTCCACCGCACGGCTCAGCGGGCCGTAGAACGGGTCCGCGAGGTCCTCCAGTACCAGCCCGATGCTCGCCGTACGGCCCTTGCGGAGCACCCGTGCGCTGTCGTTGCGCCGGAAGCCGAGCGCGTCGATGGCCTCCTGGACGCGCCGTTCCGTCTCCGGGGTGACGCCCGGTTCCCCGTTGACCACCCGGGAGACGGTCTTCAGCCCGACGCCCGCGCGGGCGGCGACGTCCTTCATGGTGGGGCGGTTGCCGTAGCGGCTCCCGGGAAGCCGGTCTGCGCGGCGGGGCGTTTCGGGCACGGTGCGGTGTCCTGTCCTGTCGTCCACGGGCTTGCGTCGGCTCCTGTCGTCCACGGGGATGCGGCGCTCATCCGCTTGTATGAGGATGTGGCGTCGAGCATAGAGCCTGGACAACGTTGTCAGATGCGGGAGACACTGTCCATCGCACTCTTCGGCCCGCGCCCGCACCGCGTGGCCGGCCTGCGGCTCACGCTCGTGTTCCGCCCTTTCTTTCGGTCGACGGGGAGATCCGACTCTGATGCACACCGACCTCGTGGCAGCGCTGGACATCGGCGGCACCAAGATCGCCGGGGCGCTGGTGGACGGCCACGGCCGGATCCAGGCCCGTGCGCAGCGTGCGACGCCCGCCCAAAAGGACGGCGAGACCGTGATGCGGGCCGTGGACGCGGTCCTCGCGGAGCTCATCGCGTCGCCGCTGTGGGGACGGGCCACGGCCGTCGGCATCGGCAGCGCCGGCCCCGTGGACGCCTCCGCGGGCACGGTCAGCCCGGTCAACGTGCCCGGCTGGCGCGACTTCCCTCTCGTCCGGCGGGTCCGCGCCGCCGCCGGTGATCTGCCGGTCGAGCTGATCGGCGACGGAGTGGCGATCACGGCGGCCGAACACTGGCAGGGCGCGGCCCGGGGGCACGACAACGCGCTGTGCATGGTCGTCTCGACGGGCGTCGGCGGCGGTCTGGTCCTGAACGGGGCGCTGCACTCCGGCCCGACCGGCAACGCCGGACACATCGGGCACATCAGCGTGGACCTGGACGGCGACCCGTGCCCGTGCGGCTCGCGCGGCTGTGTGGAGCGCGTGGCGAGCGGTCCCAACATCGCGCGGCGCGCCCTCGCCGACGGCTGGCGTCCGGGTCCGGACGGCGACACGTCCGCCGCCGCGGTGGCCGCCGCCGCCCGCCTGGGCGACCCCGTCGCCGTGGCCTCCTTCGAACGGGCGGCACAGGCGCTGGCCGCCGGTATCGCCGCCACCGCCACCCTCGTCGAGATCGACATCGCCGTGGTCGGCGGGGGAGTGGGCAAGGCGGGCGAGGTGCTCTTCGGGCCGCTGCGCAAGGCCCTGACCGACTACGCGACGCTGTCCTTCGTGCAACGCCTGGCGGTCGTGCCCGCCCGGATGGGCACGGACGCGGGGCTGGTCGGGGCCGCCGCGGCCGCGCTCACCAGGACGGCGGGCGTGACCGCGGCGGGGGTCTGACACGTCGACCGAGGTCAGCAGGTCAGCCGGGCCTGCGCCCAGTCGGCGTGGTCCGAGTCGGTGTTGTCGCCGCCGTCGGTGACGACGAGCCGGACCACCTCGGCACCGGTCACGTCCGCGGTGATCGGCCGGGCCGGCATCGCGTTGGTGAGGACCCCGGTCGAGGCCACCTCGGTGCCGTCCGCCCAGATCTGGAAGGCGACGGTTCCCTTGGCGCCCTTCTCGTCGTCCACGCCGACCTCGGCGGTGACCTTCTCGCAGTCACGGCCCGTGTAGTACGCGACGCTGCTCGCCGCATGCACGCCGAGCCCGGTGTCGTACACCGCGCCGCCGATGGTGATCGGGTTGCCGTCGCCCGCGGCGCTCTCGCCGTTGCTGGTGTTGCGCTCGACCGGGCCCCAGCCGTTGGTGGCCGACAGCCACGGCAGGTCGCCGAGGCCGGACGTCCCGGCGGGCGGCGGCACCACCACGGACGCCGTCACCGGCAGCACCGTCCCGACGCGCGCGCCGGCCGGGGAACGGTGACTCACCTCGACGGTGAGGTCGTACGCCCCCGGGGGTGTGCCCGCGGGGGCGGTGAGGGACCACGTGGTGCGCAGTGAGCGGCCCGCGGGGAGGACGTCGGCGCCCGTCGGTGAGGTGGCCCGCACCCGCCAGCCCTCGGGGCCGCGCACGGCCACGGACACCCGGTGTGCCGGGGTGCGTCCGAGGTCGGTGACCGTCGTGGTCAGCGGGGCCGGGGTGCCCGCCTCCACCAGCGTGCCGCCCTCCAGACCGAGTTCGACGGCGGGCGGATGCCCGGCCCAGCCGCGGTCGGCCCGGACCCGCAGCAGGACCGTGCCGTGGGCGGGGACGGTGGCCGACAGGGTGCCCGCGGTGTGGTAGCTCTGGTGCTGCCACAGGTCGCGCAGGGTGTAGGCGGGGGCGTCCGGGAGGCCGACGGCCCCGGCGCTGGTGGTGATCCGCTGCGGGCTGTCGGACTCGTTGAACAGCGCCACCGCACGGCTGCCGTCCCGCATCTCCTTGGCCACGACCCAGCGGCCGCCCTCGGAGGAGATCACGGTGCCCTGCTTGCCCAGCGGGTCCTGGTCGACCGCGATGACCTCCCGGTTGCCGAGGATCTCGAGGGTCTCGTCGGACGCGTGGCGCAGGTCGGTGCCGATGAGGAGCGGGGCCGCCATGACGGACCACATCGAGAAGTGGGTGCGGTACTCGGTGCCGGTCATGCCGCCGTTGCCGACCTCCAGCATGTCCGGGTCGTTCCAGTTGCCGGGGCCGGCGTACGGGGCGAGCGGGAGGTTCTTCTTCAGGATCGACAGCATCGAGCCCCAGTTGTCGCTGATGTCGCCGGTGGTCCGCCAAAGGTGGCCGAGGTCGCCCGCCCATTCCCAGGGCTTGTTCTCGCCCCACTCGCAGATGCTGTAGACGATGGGCCGGCCGGTGGCCTTCAGGGCGTCCCGCATGGTGGTGTACCGCTGCACGGCGTCCAGGCCCTGGTTGTTGCAGTTGTCGTACTTGAGGTAGTCCACGCCCCAGTCGGCGAACTGCCGTGCGTCGCTGTACTCGTGGCCCAGCGCGCCGGGCATGCCGGTGCTGTCGCACGTCCTGGTGCCCGCGCTGGTGTAGATGCCGAGCTTGAGGCCCCTGGCGTGCACGTAGTCGGCGACCGCGTCGATGCCGTTCGGGAAGCGCACCGGGTCCGGCACGAGCTCGCCGTCGGGGCCCCGCTGGGGGAGCGCCCAGCAGTCGTCGAGGTTGACGTACTCGTACCCGGCGTCCTTGAGGCCCTTCTCGACGAAGATGTCCGCGATGCCCTTGACCATCGCCTCGTCGAACTCGGCACGGCAGTGCGTGGAGTTCCAGTTGTTGAAGCCCATGGGCGGGGTGAGGGCGAGTCCGTCGTCCGGAGCGGGCGCCGGCTGTTCCCGGGCGGTCGGCTCCGCGGCGGACGCGGGGGCGGCGAGTCCCGCCGCGCACAGCAACCCGGTGACGAGCGCCCCGGCCAGGGGTCTGCGGGTGGGGCGGGGGGAAAGGTGACGTCTCATTACGTTCCTCCGAATCCGCGGCGGGTGGAACGACGGGTGAACGCGGCACCGGCGCGAGGGGACACGCTCCCGCGCGACATGTGCACGTCATTACTGAGCGTTTACGTTAGGACGTGTCGGGCTTTGTTGGAAGAGGGTGGGTGATGGTGATTCGGCACCGCTCGTGAGCCGTACGGGCCCCGGCCGTGACCCTCGACCGGTCACGCAGTTGAAGCAGGCATGAAGAAGCGCAGCATGCTTGCCATCGCCTCCCTCGCCACCGGTTTCGTCGTCGCGGCCGTCAGTCCGTCCCACGCCGCCCCGGACGCCCTCCCGCTCCACCACCTCGACGTGGACGACACGCTCGGCACCGTCCAGCAGGCCGTCGACACCGAGGGTCTGCCCCTGGACCGGGGCGGCCTGGTCCAGGGCGCCTGAGGCGCCGCACGCGGACCGCGCGGCGTCGGTGCCCCTCGTCCGGTGGGCACCGGCGCCGCTGTCGTGTGCCCTCAACTGGGCCTGGTTTCCGTGGCAGGGTGGAGCGGGCAAGCCACAGGGGGCCAAGACAAGAGGGGGACCTGTGACCGTCGTCTGGATCAACGGCGCGTTCGGTGCGGGGAAGACCACCACCGCACGGGAACTGATCGAACTGATCCCGAACAGCACGCTCTTCGACCCCGAGGTCATCGGCGCGGCACTCGCACACCTGCTGCCGCCCAAACGCCTTGCCGAAGCGGGCGACTTCCAGGACCTGCCGATCTGGCGCCGCCTCGTGATCGACACGGCAGCCGCGTTGCTCGCCGAACTCGGCGGGACCCTCGTGGTCCCCATGACCCTGTTGCGCCAGGAGTACCGCGACGAGATCTTCGGTGGGCTCGCCGCCCGGCGGATAGCGGTCCGGCACGTCCTGCTGGCTCCGGCGGAAACGATCCTGCGGGAGCGGATGGCAACCCGCGAGGTGCCCGACGCCGCGGACGGGGAGATACGGGTACGGCAGTGGTCGTACGACCGCATCGAGCCGTACCGGACCGCCCTCGCCTCCTGGCTGACGGCCGACGCCCATCCGGTCGACACCAGCGCCCTCACCCCGTACGAGACCGCCGTCCGCATCGCCGAGGCCGTCGGTACCGGGGCGGCGCCCGCCTGCGACATCGTGCAGACCCCCGAGCCGACCGCCGAGACCCTGGCCGCCGGCGTCCTCCTCTTCGACGAGCAGGACCGGGTGCTGCTCGTCGACCCCACCTACAAGCCCGGCTGGGAGTTCCCCGGCGGCGTCGTCGAACCCGGCGAGGCGCCCGCCCGCGCCGGGATGCGCGAGGTCGCCGAGGAGACGGGCATCCGCCTCGACGAGGTGCCCGCCCTGCTGGTCGTCGACTGGGAAGCACCCGCGCCCCCCGGCTACGGCGGCCTGCGCCTGCTCTTCGACGGCGGCCGGCTGGACGCGGCGGAGGCGGACCGGGTCCTGCTGCCCGGACCCGAACTGCGCGACTGGCGCTTCGTCACCGAGGACGAGGCCGCCGCCCTGCTGCCCCCGGTCCGCTACGAGCGGCTGCGCTGGGCCCTGCGGGCCCGGGAACGCGGGGCGGCGCTGTACCTGGAGGCGGGCACACCGGTCGGCTGACACGACCGGCTGGAGCATACGTCCGCGGCGCCTGTCCGGGACGGCCGCGGAAGCGGCCCGCGTCCCGTGACATGGGCCGTCCGGCGTCCCGCGGAGCGAACGGGCGGCGCGCTCAGCTCGCCGCGTAGTTCCGCAGGAACAGCGCCTCCGCCACCGACAGCCGCTCCAGTTCCTGAGGGGACACGCTCTCGTTCACGGCGTGGATCTGCGCCTCCGGCTCGCTCAGGCCGATCAGCAGGATCTCCGCCTCCGGGTAGAGCGCCGCGAGGGTGTTGCACAGCGGGATGGAGCCGCCCTGGCCGGCGTACTGCATCTCCTGGCCGGGGTACGCCACCGCCATCGCGTCCGCCATCGCCCGGTACGCCGGGCTGGTGGTGTCGGCGCGGAACGCCTGACCCTGGCCGATCTGTTCGACCTGCACCCGCGCGCCCCACGGCGTGCGCGTCTCCAGGTGGGCCTGGAGCAGCTTGGTGGCCTCGACGGCGTCCACGCCCGGCGGCACCCGCAGGCTCACCAGCGCCCGGGCGCTCGCCTGCACCGACGGGGTCGCGCCGACCACCGGCGGGCAGTCGATGCCGAGCACCGTCACGGCGGGGCGCGCCCAGATGCGGTCGGCGACCGAGCCGGAGCCGATCAGTCCCACACCGTCCAGCACCCGGGCATCCCGGCGGAACTGCTCCTCGTCGTACGCCAGCCCCTCCCACTCGCTGTCCGCCGCCAGACCGTCGACGGTCGTCGAACCGTCCTCGGCGCGCAGCGAGTCCAGTACACGGATCAGCGCGGCCAGCGCGTCGGGGGCCGCGCCGCCGAACTGGCCGGAGTGCAGGTTGCCCTCGAGCGTGTCGACCTTCACGCGGACCAGCGTCATGCCGCGCAGCGTCGAGGTGACCGTCGGCAGACCGACCCGGAAGTTGCCCGCGTCGCCGATGACGATGGTGTCCGCCGCCAGCAGCTCCGGGTGCGCCTCGGCGTACCGCTCCAGACCGCCCGTGCCCTGCTCCTCGGAGCCCTCGGCGATCACTTTGACGTGCACCGGCACGCCGCCGTTCGCCTTCAGCGCGCGCAGTGCGAGCAGGTGCATCAGCACACCGCCCTTGCAGTCGGCGGCACCGCGCCCGTACCAGCGGCCGTCGCGCTCGGTCAGCTCGAACGGCGGAGTGTCCCAGCCCGCCTCGTCCAGCGGCGGCTGCACGTCGTAGTGGGCGTAGAGCAGCACCGTCCGGGCGCCCTCGGGGCCGGGCAGGTAGCCGTACACCGACTGGGTGCCGTCCGGCGTGTCGAGCAGGGCCACGTCCTCGAAGCCCTCGGCGCGCAGCGCGGACGCTATCCAGTTCGCGGCGCCCACGCTCTCGCTGCGCGGGAACTGGTCGAAGTCCGCCACCGACTTGAAGGCCACCAGCGCGGTGAGCTCCTCCTTCGCCCTGGGCATCAGCGAGGACACGGTCTCGGCGACCGGATTCGACGACATGGGCACGCTCCTTGTAGGTGCGACGTTGTACCGATGAGTACGTGAGCGGGCGCTGCCGGCAGTGCCCGCGCGCGTACCGCTGTGTACGGGTGATCGTGCGGGTGCGGACACCTCCCGGTGTGCGGGCGGCGTCCGCCGCCGATCCTCCCACAGTGGCCTGCGGCGATGCCCGCCGTAGGATGCGGGGGTCAGGTGCGGCATGCGGTTTGATCGGAGCAGTAGACCATCGTGAGCAGCGAGAACTCTTCGGCGGACGACACGCGTCAGGTCTGGGACGTCGTCGTGGTGGGCGCGGGACCGGCGGGGGCCTCGGCCGCCTACGCGGCGGCGGTCGCGGGGCGCCGCGTGCTGCTGCTGGAGAAGGCGGAGCTGCCCCGCTACAAGACGTGCGGCGGCGGCATCATCGGCCCCTCGCGCGACACCCTGCCCCCCGGTTTCGACCTGCCCTTCCGGGACCGCGTGCACGCGGTGACGTTCTCCCACAACGGCCGCTTCACCCGGACCCGGCGCTCCAAGCAGATGCTGTTCGGTCTGATCAACCGGCCGGAGTTCGACCAGCAACTCGTCGAGCACGCCCAGAAGGCGGGCGCCGAGCTGCGCACCGGGGCGACGGTGACGCGCGTCGAGCAGCACGGGTCGGCGGTGCCCGACCGGCGCACGGTCGCCGTCGTCCTCCAGGGCGGCGAGACGGTGCTCGCGCGGGCCGTCGTCGGCGCGGACGGCAGCGCCAGCCGGATAGGCGCGCACGTCGGGGTGAAGCTCGACCAGGTCGATCTCGGCCTGGAGGTGGAGATCCCGGTGCCCGAGACGGTCGCCGACGACTGGAAGGGCCGGGTCCTCATCGACTGGGGGCCGCTGCGGGGCAGTTACGGCTGGGTCTTCCCCAAGGGGGACACGCTCACCGTCGGGGTGATCTCGGCGCGCGGTGAGGGTGCGGCGACCAAGCGGTACCTGGAGGACTTCGTCGGGCGGCTCGGTCTCGCCGGCTTCGAACCGAGCATCTCCTCCGGCCACTTGACCCGCTGCCGCGCCGACGACTCGCCGCTGTCCCGGGGCCGGGTGCTGGTGTGCGGGGACGCGGCGGGGCTCCTGGAGCCGTGGACGCGGGAGGGCATCTCGTTCGCGCTGCGCTCGGGGCGGCTCGCGGGGGAGTGGGCCGTGCGCATCGCGGAGGCGCACGACGCCGTGGACGCGCGCAAGCAGGCCCTGAACTACGCGTTCGCCGTCAAGGCCGGGCTGGGCGTCGAGATGAGCGTCGGCAAGCGGATGCTGGCGATCTTCGAGCGTCGGCCCGGTCTCTTCCACGCGGCGCTGACCGGCTTCCGGCCCGCCTGGAGGGCGTTCCGGGACATCACCCAGGGCTCGACGTCGCTGGGCGAGCTGGTCCGCAGCCATCCGCTGGCGCAGCGGGCCCTGTCCGCCGTGGACCGGCGGACCGCGGAGCCGGCGTCCGGCGAGGCCGAAGCCTGACCCCGCCCCGGGGCGCCGGGTGGTCGGCGGCGCGCGGGGAGAGGGTGACACCTGTCGTCACAGGGCGCGTGCACCGGTGGGTGTGCGGGCCGGCCGCGCGCACGGGCCGGGGGCGGGCTCGGACCGCCGACGGCCGTCCCGGGATGCCGGATCCTGACCTCGACCGTTGATGCCGGGTGGTTGGCCGGGCGCCGGCAGAGGGGGCGTGTGCTGTCACAGGGTGCGTGCACCGAAGGTGTGCGGGCCGGCCGGGACACGCCGGCCGCTCGCACGGGCCGAAGGACGGGCCTCCGGGGGCCCGCGGAGCCGCACCCCCGCCCCCTGAGTCGCCGACGGCCGCCGCCGCGGACGCGTACCTCTGTGCCTGCCGGGCCCGCGGCCTCGCCCGCCTCGCCGACGGCCGTGCGGGCGCGGACGTGCCTCCGGGCATGCCGAACCCGCGCCCCACGCCGCCTCCCCGCCCGTCGCCGTACTTCCCCGGGAGTACGTGCGATCACCTCGCGCGGGTGACGCCGCTCGGTGTGTGCGGCGTCTAGCGTGGCGGGCATGGACGGACAGCACGAGCACGGGGGCGGACCACCGCTGTGGTGGCGTCACGGTCCCCCGTGGCGCCACCACCGGGGCGACGAGGCGCGCGGCCCCCGCCTGCCCTGGCTCTCCACAACGCTGATCACGGCGTTCGTGCTGGCCGGCTCGAACTTCGCCGCCCACGCCCAGGAGGGGGAACGAACCCCGCTCGACCCCTTCGGCCGCGTCCTGCTGCTCGTGACCGGCCTCGCCCTGCTGGCCCGGCAGCGCCACCCCGTGGCCGTCGTGTCCGGCACGGCCGCCACCACCCTGGTCTACCTGGGCGCCGGCTACCCGTACGGACCGGTGTTCCTCGTCGTGGCCGTGGCCTGCTTCAGCGCCGTCGTCGCCGGGCACCGCAGAGCCGCCTGGGCGGCGATGGCCGCGCTGTGGGCCGGGCACGCCCTGCTGGCCCACTGGCTCTACCGGTGGCTGCCGCCGTCCGGCGACTCCGCAGCGTCCTGGGGACAGGAACTCGTGATCGCCACCTGGGTGGTGGCGATCGTCGCACTGTCCGAGCTGGCCCGGACCCGGCGCGAGCAGTGGGCGCGGGAGCGGGCCGAACGGGCCCAGGCCGCCAAGCGGCGCGCGGACCAGGAGCGGCTGCGGATCGCCCGCGAACTGCACGACGTCCTGGCCCACAGCATCTCCGTCATCAACGTGCAGGCGGGCGTCGGTCTCGCCCTGCTGGACAGCGACCCCGAGCAGGCCCGCACCGCGCTCACCACCATCAAGGACCAGAGCAAGGAGGCGCTCGGCGAGGTCCGTCAGGTCCTCGACACCCTCCGCGCCCCCGGGGACGCGCCGCGCGCGCCGGCCCCCGGCCTGGACCGGCTGCCCGAGCTGGTGGACCAGGCGGCGAGCGCCGGCCTCACCGTGGAGGTCGAGGGGGAGCCGCCGCGCCTGCCGCCCGGCACCGACCTCGCCGCGTTCCGGATCGTCCAGGAAGCCCTCACCAACGTCGTGCGGCACTCGGGTTCGCGCCGCGCCCGCGTCCACCTCGCCCGGGACGGCGGCACCCTGCGGCTGTGCGTCGACGACGACGGACCCGCGACCGGCACCGACGCCGGCGGCAGCGGCAACGGGCTGGCCGGAATGCGGGAGCGGGCGGCGGCACTCGGTGGCACCATCGAGGCGGGCCCGCGCCCCGACGGGGGCTTCCGGGTGCTCGCGTCCCTGCCGCTCACCGTGCGGCACGCCGAGGAGGAGGACCGGTGATCCGCGTACTGCTCGCCGACGACCAGTCACTGGTCCGGGCAGGCTTCCGGGCCCTGCTGGACGCCCAGCCGGACATCGAGGTGGCCGGTGAGGCCGCCGACGGCGAGGAGGCGGTGCGCGCGACCCGCGAACTGCGGCCCGACGTCGTCCTGATGGACATCCGCATGCCCGCCCTGGACGGTCTGGCCGCCACCCGCCGGGTCACCGGAGACGAGGGGCTGAGGGACGTGAAGGTGGTCATGCTCACCACCTTCGAGCTCGACGAGTACGTCTTCGAGGCCATCCGCTCGGGCGCCTCCGGATTCCTGGTCAAGGACACCGAGCCCGACGAACTCCTGCGCGCCGTACGGGCGGTGGTCGCCGGGGACGCGTTGCTCTCACCCGGGGTGACCCGCCGCCTGATCGCCGAGTTCGCGGCGCGGTCCAAGGAACCCGCCGCCGCCGACGCGCTGTCCCACCTCACCGAGCGGGAACGGGAGGTGATGGCGCTGGTCGGCATCGGCCTGTCCAACGAGGAGATCGCCCGCCGCCTGGTCGTCAGCCCCCTCACCGCCAAGACCCACGTCAGCCGGACCATGGTCAAGCTGGGCGCCCGCGATCGAGCCCAACTCGTCGTCCTCGCCTACGAGTCGGGGCTGGTGCGGCCGGGCTGGCTGGGCTGATCCCCGCGCCCGAACCGCACCAGCACGCCCACCACCCGGACGACGAACACCACGACGGCCAGCACCGTCCCCGTGCCGACCAGTCCGCCGCGCACACCGGACGACAGGCCGAAGACGTAGGCCGGCCCCACCAGGGCCCCGAACAGCACCGCCGCCGCGAACGCCGCGCTGCACAGCGCGTATCCGATCTCGACGGTCATCGCGTCCCGCTCGCCCTGCGTGCGGCGCCCCCCGTTACTGGTCATACCGGCAGTCTGCTTTGCCGGGTCCGGCACGGCAAGCGCGGCGCCGGGCCGGGGCGGCAGCGCGCCCGGACACGGTGCCGGACAGCGACCCGGTGCCGCTCAGCTCCAGGTGATGGCCGACTTCCCGCGCCACAGTGCGGCGAGGGACCCGTCGCCGGTCACGACCGGGAACGGCCGGCGGTTCCACAGCGCCGCGTACAACTCCGCAGCAGGGCCGGACAGTTCGCAGTCGGCGGGGCCGGCGTCGGTGCGGTGCGCGACGGGCGGCTCCGCCGACAGGGCTACGGTCCACACGGCACCCGGGACGTCCGTCGCCCGTACCCGCAGGGTGCGGGGTTCCTCGGTGCGTACGGCGCTCTTGGGACGGGCGTGCATGCCGCAGAGCAACTCGTCGATGCCGTCCACGGCGAAGTCCGTGTCGATGCCGGCCGGGACACCGGCGGCCGGGGCGCCGTCCCGGGCCGACTCGGCGTCGATCCGGTGCACGGCCGTCTCGTGCGCCTGCCGCCGGGCCCAGAACGCCAGCGGTGAGGGCGCGGGCAGGAAGTGCCAGCAGCGCACGTCGGGCGGTGCGGCGGCGAGTGTGGCGACGAGGCTTTCGTGGCCCTTGCGGAACCAGGCCACGAGTTCGTCGCCGTCCAGGTCGGGCAGGCCGCCGTCGGGGTGGTACGAGGTGTGGCCCTCGGCGACGAACGCGGTCGCCCAGCGGTGCACCATCCCGGTGTGCCGCAGCAGGTCCCGCACCTGCCAGCCGGGGCAGGTCGGCACGTCGGCGCCGGTCCCCGCCTTCTCCGCGGCGGCGGCCAGCAGTCCGCCTTCCCGGTCAAGTGTGTCGACGAACGCGGTGATCTCCATGGCGGAGAGTGTGCACGATGGAGTGCGCTCTGCGGGAGGATTATCCGCACCGTACGCGTGCGGGTGCCGGCGGCCGGTCAGCGGGAGGCCGCCGCGCGCCGGGTCACGATCGTGATGAGCACCGCCACGGCCGCCAGCACCGCGACGCTGGTGAGCGCGGCCGGCAGCGAGAACCAGTCGGCCATGAAGCCGATCGCGGGCGGCCCGAGCAGCATGCCGCCGTAGCCGAGCGTGGACGCGGCAGCCACGCCACCGGGGCCGCCCAGCGCGCCGGCCCGTTCCACCGCGACCGGGAAGAGGTTGGCGAGCCCGAGGCCGGTGATCGCGAAGCCGAACAGCGCCGCCCACACGGAGGGCGCGAGCGAGCCGAGCAGCATCCCGGCCACGGCGACGGTGCCGCCGGCCACCACCGTCGGCGTCCGGCCCAGGCGCTCCAGCAGTGTGGTGCCGGTCAGCCGGCCCACGGTCATGGCGAGCGCGAAGCACGAGTACCCGGCCGCCGCCAGGCCCGGCGAGGCGTCGAGGTCCTGCTCCAGATGCAGGGCGCCCCAGTCGGCCATGGCACCCTCGCCGTACGCCGTGCACATCGCGATCAGGCCGAAGGTGACGACCAGGCGGCGCGTACGGCCGTCCAGCCGTCGGGGGGCGCTGTCGTCCCGGTGGGGCGCGCGGTCCGGCGGCACGGCGGGTTCGCAGCGCAGCAGGGAGCGGCCCGCGACCAGGGTGACCAGCAGGCCGGTCACGGTGAGGCCGAGCAGGTGCTCGGTCGGCGACAGCGACCCGGCGACGAGCCCGCCGAGCCCGGCGCCGATCATGCCACCGAGGCTGAACGCGGCGTGGAAGCTCGGCATGATCGGGCGCCGCAGCACGGCCACCAGATCGACGGCGGCGCTGTTGAAGGCGACGTTGATCCCGCCGTACGCGCTGCCGAACACCAGCAGCACGGCACCGAGGGCGAGCGCGGAGTGGGTCAGCGGGGGCAGCGCGATGCTGAGGCAGAGCAGGACCGCGCAGGCGACGGTGACGGGATGGCTGCCGTAGCGGCGGCACAGCCGTCCGGTGAGGGTCATGGTGACCACGGCGCCCGCCGAGACACCGAGCAGGGCCAGCCCGAGCGCGCTGGCGGAGGCGCCGGTCTGCTCCTTGATGGCGGGGATCCGCACGACCCAGCCCGCGAAGACGAAGCCGTCGAGGGCGAAGAACGCGGTCAGGGCGATACGGAGGCGGGAGAGGTCGTCGCGGGGGCCCGGCACAGCACTGTGCGAGCGGGCTTTGTTTATTTGCGGCACAAAAAAGCAGGCTAGGCGCGAGCCCCGGGGAGCGGCAAGGCCGTGTCCTCGCCCGCCACCCGCTCTCTCCCCGCTCCGTCCCTGGTGAGGGACGGGATCCCGGTCGCATACGCTCGACGCACGATGATGAACAACCTGACCCCTCTGGAGCCGAAGGCCGACAAGGCCACGGTCAGACGGCACAACCTCAGCCTGGTCCTGAGGGCCGTCCACGACGCGGGGGAGGCGACCCGGGCCGGGATCGCCGCGCACGTCGGGCTGACCCGCGCCGCGGTGTCGTCCCTGGTGGAGCAGTTGCTGGAATACGGCTTCGTCACCGAGTGGGGCAAGACCAGCAGCGGCCAGGCGGGACGGCCCGGCACCGTCCTGAAGGTGTCCCGGTCGGGCCCGGCGGGCCTGGGCGTCGAGATCAACATCGACTACGTCACCGTGTGCGTGGTCGACCTCGCCGGCACCGACCGGGTACGCCTCGTGGAGCACTACGACAACCGCGGGGCCCAGCCCTCCGAGGTGCTGGCGCGTGCGGCCCGGCTGGCGGCCCGTGCCATCGGCTCGGCGGCCGAACAGGATCTCGCCCCGGCCGGCGTCCACGTCGCACTGCCCGGCCTGGTGACCGGCGGCACCGTCCGCCAGGCACCCAACCTCGGCTGGCAGCGGGTCGCGGTCGAGGGGCTGTTCGCGCAGGCACTCCTCGCCCTGCGCCCCGCCCACCGTCCCCTGCCCGTCAGCTCCGACAACGAGGCCAACGCCGCCGCGCTCGCCGAGCTGTGGTTCGGGGCGGGCACCGCCGGCGTACGCAGCTTCCTCTACCTGACGGGCGAGATCGGCATCGGCGGCGCGCTGGTCCTCAAGGGGGAGCTGCTGCGCGGCGCGCACGGTTTCGCCGGGGAGATCGGGCACATGGTGGTCGACCCGGACGGCCCGCTGTGCCGGTGCGGGGCCCGCGGCTGCCTGGAGCAGTACGCCGGACAGGCCGCCCTGCTGAAGGCCGCCGGCATCGACGCGGGCACGGGCGTGCGGGGCGTCGCCGAACTCGAACGCCGGGCCCGCCGGGGCGAGCCGTCCGCGCTGTCGGCCGTCGAACGGGCCGGGCGGCAGCTGGGCGTCGTGGTGTCGGGCGCGGTCAACCTCTTCGATCCCGACGCGGTGATGCTCGGCGGTGTCTACCGCGAGCTGATGGGCTGGCTGGCGCCCGCCGTCGAGCGTGAACTGGCGCTGCGGGTGGTGTCCGGGCTGTGGACCGAGGACGGCAAGCGGCTGCGGGCCGCGTCCTCCCTCGGCGACGCGGCCCGGGGCGCGGCCGGCGTGATCGTCCGCGAGGTGCTCGCGGACCCGGCCGGGCACGCGGAACGCGGCGGGAACTGAAAGGGAGCGGGGCCGCCCGACCGCTCGGCGGCCCCCTCCTCGTGTCACCTCATCCGCGGTGCGCGGCGATCAGGTCCCGGTACCAGCGGTAGCTGTCCTTCGGCGTGCGCTGCTGCGTGTCGTAGTCGACCCGCACGATGCCGAAGCGCTTGTCGTAGCCGAACGCCCACTCGAAGTTGTCCAGCAGCGACCACACGTAGTAGCCCCGCACGTCCACTCCCGCGTCCATCGCCGCCCGGAGCGCCGTCAGGTGGTCGCGCAGGTAGGCCACCCGGTCGGTGTCGTGCACCGCCCCGTCGGCGGCGACCGTGTCGTCCTCCGCCGAGCCGTTCTCCGTGATGTGGACCGGCGGCAGCGCGTCACCGTACTGCTTCTTCAGCCGGACGAGCAGGTCGGTGAAGCTGCCGGGCACGACCGGCCAGCCCATGGCGGTGTGCCGGACGCCGGTCAGCCGCACCTCCTCGTAGCGGTTGTCCGTCGCCACCCTGCGCGCCGGGTCGGCCTCGCGGTGCGGAGCGTCGGCGACCACGATCGGCCGGTAGTAGTTGATGCCGAGGAAGTCCAGCGGCTGGGAGATCAGCTCCAGGTCGCCGTCCCGCCGGAAGTCCTCGCCGGTGATCAGCTCGCCGAAGGTCTCCTCCTCGGTCGCCGGGTACCGGCCCGCCAGGATCGGCTCGGTCCACACCAGGTTGTGCTGGGTGTCCGCGCGGACCACGGCCGCCAGGTCGGCGGGGGAGTCGGTGGCCGGCAGGTTGCGGTCGAGGTTGAGCGTGATGCCGGCCTCGCGCACCCCGGCCGCCCGCAGCGCCTGCACCGCCAGACCGTGGCCGACCAGCAGGTGGTGGACGGCGGCCAGGGCGCCGCGGCCCTCCTTGGCGCCGGGGGCGTGCCGGCCGATGGAGTAGCCGAGGAAGGCGCTGCACCACGGCTCGTTCAGCGTGATCCAGCGCGGCACCCGGTCGCCCAGGTGCTCGGCGACCACGGCCGTGTACTCGGCGAACCGCTCCGCCGTCTCCCGCACCCGCCAGCCGCCCCCCGCGGCGGAGCCGCTGGCGGCCGGAGTCTCCAGGGCCTGCGGCAGATCCCAGTGGTAGAGGGTGGCGGCCGGCTCGATGCCCGCCTCCAGGAGCTCGTCGACGAGGCGGGAGTAGAAGTCCAGCCCCTTGGTGTTCACCGCGCCCGAGCCCTCGGGCACGATGCGCGGCCAGGCGATCGAGAAGCGGTACGAGTCCACGCCCAGGTCGCGCAGCAGCGCCACGTCCTCCCGGTAGCGGTGGTAGTGGTCGCAGGCCACGTCGCCGGTGTCGCCGTTCGCCGTCAGGCCGGGGGTGTGGCTGTAGGTGTCCCAGATCGACGGACCGCGGCCGTCCTCCCGCGCCGCGCCCTCGATCTGGTACGAGGCGGTCGCGGCGCCGAAGACGAAGCCGGGCGGGAAGCCGGGAAGGTCACTCATGGGAGGAAGCCCATCTCCTGGTGCGGTGGTCACTTGACGGAACCGCCGGCGATTCCGGCGGCGATGTACTTCTGGGCGAGGACGAGCAGGATCGCCGCCGGGACGGCGGACAGCACGGAGGCGGCCATCACCGAGCCCCAGTCGCCCACGTGCGCGCCGATGTACTGGTAGATGCCCAGCGTGACCGGCTTGACCTCGTCGGTGGTGTTCAAGGTGAGCGCGAACATGAAGTCGCTCCACGAGAACAGGAAGGCGAACAGGCCCGAGGTGATCAGGGAGTTGCGGCTCATCGGCAGCACCACCCGCAGGAACGTCCGCACCGGCCCCGCACCGTCCATCTGCGCGGCCTCGATCACCTCACCGGGGATCGACACCATGAAGGACCGCATCAGGACGATGGAGAACGGGATGCCGAGCGAGGCGTCCGCCAGCATCAGGCCGAAGTAGGAGTTGACCAGGCCCAGGTCGACGTAGGAGTTGTAGAGCGCGTTGGCGATGACGATGCCCGGCACCATCTGGGTGATCAGCGTGCCGAACACGATGGTGCGCGAGCCGCGCAGCCCGAACCGCGCGAGCCCGTAGGCCGCGGGCGCCGAGATCGCCAGGCAGATGACGACCGCGCCGAGCGACACGGCCAGCGAGGTCAGCAGGTGGCCGCCCTGGTCACTGATCGCCTTGGAGAAGCCGGACAGATCCAGGCTGCCCGGCACCGGGTCGACCTGGAGCAGTCCCGACTCGGGCTGGAGCGCGGTGTTGAGCATCCAGTACAGCGGGAACAGCATCACGCACAGGATGAGCACACCGGCGACGGTGGAGCCCCAGCGGCGCCGGGACCCGGTGGGAGTGGGGTTGGCCATCGTCGGTCACTTCCCTTCGGAGCGGTTGGCCCGCAGGTAGAACACCGCGAACACGGCGGAGACCAGGATCAGGACGTTGCCGACGACCGCGCCCGCGCCGAAGTCCAGCTGGACGAACGAGTTCTGGTATGTGAGCGTGCCCAGGGTCTGGGTGGAGTCGGCGGGGCCGCCGTCGGTCAGGGCCAGGATCAGGTCGAGGATCTTGACCGTCGACATGAAGCCGAGCACGAGCACGACCGTGATGACCGGCTTGAGCATCGGCAGGGTCACGGAGCGGAAGGTCCGCCATGCGGAGGCACCGTCCAGGGAGGCCGCCTCGTGCAGTTCCTTCGGGATCTCCTGGAGACCGCCGTACAGGATGACCATGTTGAACGGGATGCCGATCCAGATGTTGACCAGGATGACGGACAGCAGCGCCATGTGCGGACTGGTCAGCCAGGGGGTGTGACCGCCGAGGCCGAGGGTGTCCAGGAACGAGTTGAGCACGCCCGTGTCCTGGTCGAGGATGCGGCGCCAGACGATGCCGGACACCACCATCGGCACCAGCCAGGGCAGCAGGATGAGCGAGCGCAGCACACCGTTCAGCGGGAAGCGCCGGCTGAAGAAGACCGCGAGCGCCAGACCGATGCAGAACTGGCCGAGCAGCGAACCCGCGGTGAACACGAGCGTGTGCCACAGCGCCTTGCCGAACAGGGCGTCGTGGAAGACGGTGGACCAGTTGTCGGTGCCGTTGAAGGGCGCCTCACCGGTGAAGAAGGTCTTCGGCGTGTAGTGCTGGAAGCTCATCACGACGTTGCGGACGAGCGGGTAGCCGAAGAACAGCAGCATGAAGACGACGGCGGGGGCGACGAACCCCCACTGGGAGAGCTTGCGCCGGCGCCTGGTTCCGGCCGGGTCCGGTGCGGGCGTTTCGGACGCCTTGGCGGGTGCCTGGGCGGTGACGGTGGACGTGGTCATGGTTGCGCTCCCTCAGTTCCCGCTCGTGGCCCGCTGCTGGGCGCGCTTCAGGGCGGCCTCGCTGGACTGGCCGGTCAGGGCGGACTGGAAGGCGCTCTGCAGGGCGAGCGACACGCCCGACCAGCCGGCGCCGAGCTTGGCGGTCCGGGACCGGGCGGTGGCGACCTGGTCGGCGAGGGCGTCCAGCTCGGGCACCCGCTCGCGCCACACGGCCGCGGCCTTGGCGTTCGCCGGGACCATCCAGCTGTTGAGCGCGTAGGTCAGCTGCTCCTTCTCGCCGGCCAGACAGGCGACGATCCTACCGGCGGTCTTCTCGCGCGCGTCATCGCCCGTCCTCGGCACGGTGAGCACCGCGCCGCCCAGCGGACCCACCGAGTCGTCCCCGGCCTTCGGCACCGGGATCTGCGCGATGCCCCAGTGCAGCGACTTGTCGGTGTTGAGGGTCTCCACCTGCCACGGACCGTTGATCATCATCGCCGCGTTGCCGGCCATGAACTGGTCGTTGACATCGGCCTGCGTCCAGTTGACCGTCGATTTCGACAGCGAACCGTCCTTCAGCAGGCTCTTCCAGTAGTCGAGCGCCCCGGCGACCTGTGGGCTGTCCAGCTTCGTCTCGTCGCCGCCGTTGGACCACATGAACGGCGTGAACTGGAAGACGCCGTCCTCGGCGCCGCCCGCGCTGAGCGCCAGGCCGTACTGCTTGCCCCGCGTGAGCGTTCTGGCGGCCTCGCGCAGCTCGGCCCAGGTGCTGGGCACCCGGACACCCGCCTTGTCGAGCACGTCCTTGTTGTAGAAGAGGGCGAGCGTGTTCACGGACCGGGCCGCGCCGTAGTACGTCCCCTCGTACGAGCCGAAGTCGACGATGCCCTCGGGGATGTCGTCGGTGCTCAGCCCGAGCGTCCGCAGGTCGACCAGGCCGCCGGCGTCGGCGAACGTGGGCATCTCGGAGGCGTCGAACTGGACGATGTCCGGCAGCGACTTGGACGACGCCATGCGCAGTGCCTTCGTCATCACCTGCGCCGCGGGGACGCTCTGCTGCTCGATGGTGACGCCCAGCTGCTCGCCGCAGCGGGCCATCGCCTCCGCGTCCCAGCGGTGGTACGACTCGTCGGTCGAGGAGTTCATCACGGTGTACACATCGGCGTCGCGCTGCTGCCCGCAGCCGGTCAGTGCCGTTCCGGCGACCAGGACGGAGACGGCGGCGAGCGGGACGACGGCTCTGCGTGAGCGTTCGCGCCCGCGGTGCGCGGCGTTGAAGCGCTTCGACATCATGCGGCCCTTGCTGTCGTACGGTCCGGCTTCCTCGCCGGACTGTTTTGTTTGATGTGATGACTAATACGTCAGGGGCGGGTCGCAGCGCTAGAGGCAAGTGGCCTCCATCTCCCCTTCCGTCACGTGAGAGGACCGTTCTTTTCGGTAATCGTGCCTGCTCAGAACGCCAAGAGTCAGGAGGAGGTCTCGGCTTCCCGATGTGTTCTGTGTACGATCAAACCGCTGTGGGACGGCCTCCGCGCACCCACTCGACCGCTCCCGCCCCACCCAAGGAAGATCATGAAGTTCACCGACGGCTTCTGGCTCATCCGCGAGGGCGTGCATCTGTCGTACGCCACCGAGGTACGCGCTGTACGCACCGAATCGAAGCGCTTCACCGCTCATGCCGCCGTGAAGAAGGTGACGCGGCGGGGTGACACGCTCAACGCCCCGCTCCTCACGGTCGAGTGCTTCTCACCCGCCGAGGGCGTCATCGGCGTCCGGGTCACCCACCACGCCGGCAAGCGCCGCCCGGGCCCCGACTTCGCCCTGACGGGCACGCCCGACGGCGCCGGTGCGGTGCGCCACGACGGCTCGGTCACCGAGCTGACCAGCGGCCCGCTGACCCTGCGCCTGGACAGCGAGGGACCCTGGGGCCTCAGCTTCCACGACGCCGACGGACGCGAGCTGACCCACGCGAACGCCAAGAGCACCGCGTTCGCCACCACCGGCGACGGCGCGCACCACATGCTGAGCCGGCTCGCGCTCGGCGTCGGCGAGCAGATCTACGGTCTCGGCGAGCGCTTCACACCGTTCGTGAAGAACGGCCAGGTCGTCGACGTCTGGCAGGCCGACGGCGGCACCAGCAGCGAGCAGGCCTACAAGAACATCCCGTTCTACCTCTCCTCACGGGGCTACGGCGTCTTCGTCAACCACCCCGGCGCCGTCTCGTTCGAGGTCGGCTCGGAGTCGGTCGGACAGGTGCAGTTCAGCGTCGAGGACCAGACGCTGGAGTACTACGTCGTCGCCGGCCCCACCCCCAAGGACGTCCTCACCCGCTACACCGCCCTCACCGGCCGCCCGGCCTTGCCGCCCGCCTGGTCCTTCGGCCTGTGGCTCACCACGTCGTTCACCACCTCCTACGACGAGCGGACGGTCACCTCGTTCGTCGACGGCATGGCCGAGCGCGGCATCCCGCTGACCGTGTTCCACTTCGACTGCTTCTGGATGCGCGAGTACCAGTGGTGCGACTTCCAGTGGGACCCGGACGTCTTCCCCGACCCGGAGGGCATGCTCGCCCGGCTCAAGGCCAAGGGCCTGAAGGTCAGCGTCTGGATCAACCCGTACATCGCCCAGAAGTCCCCGCTCTTCGACGAGGCCGCCGCGCTCGGGCACCTGGTGCGCCGGCCGAACGGCGACATCTGGCAGTGGGACCTGTGGCAGGCCGGGATGGGCCTGGTCGACTTCACCAGCCCGGCCGCCCGCGACTGGTTCGCCGGCAAGCTCAAGCCGCTGCTCGACCAGGGCGTGGACTGCTTCAAGACCGACTTCGGCGAACGCATCCCGACCGACGTCGTCTGGCACGACGGTTCCGACCCGGAGCGGATGCACAACTACTACACCCACCTGTTCAACCGGACCGTCTTCGAACTCCTCGAGAAGGAACGCGGACAGGGCGAGGCCGTCCTCTTCGCCCGCTCCGCCACCGCGGGCGGCCAGCAGTACCCCGTCCACTGGGGCGGCGACTGCTGGTCCTCCTTCGAGGCCATGGCCGAGTCGCTCAGGGGCGGCCTGTCCCTGTCGCTGAGCGGCTTCGGCTTCTGGAGCCACGACATCGGCGGCTTCGAGGGCACGCCCGACCCGGCGGTCTTCAAGCGCTGGCTGGCCTTCGGCCTGCTCTCCTCGCACAGCCGCCTGCACGGCTCCTCGTCGTACCGGGTGCCGTGGGAGTTCGGCGACGAGGCCGTCGACGTGGCCCGCCGCTTCACCCTGCTCAAGCACCGCCTGATGCCCTACCTGTACGGCGCCGCCGCCGAGGCCCACCGCACCGGCGTGCCGATGATGCGGCCCATGGTCCTGGAGTTCCCGCACGATCCCGGGTGCCGTCCGCTGGACCGCCAGTACATGCTCGGCCCCGACCTCCTGGTCGCCCCGGTCTTCGCCGAGGACGGCGAGGTCGAGGTCTACCTCCCCGAGGGCACCTGGACGCACCTGCTGTCCGGCGAGCGGGTCACCGGTCCGGCGTGGCGCACCGAACGGCACGGCTACGACAGCCTCCCGCTGTACGTCCGCGAGGGCGCCGTCCTGCCGCTGGCCTCCGACGACCGGCGCCCCGACGGCGACTGGCTGGACGCCCCGGTGCTCCTGGTGCACCCCACCGCCGCGCCCGACTACACCGCCGAGGTCACCGTGCCCGACCAGCTGGGCGCACCGGCCGCGACCTTCCGCGTCCGGCGCGAGGGTGACGTCCTGCGCGTCACCGCGAGCGGCAGCGACCGTCCGTTCACCGTACGCGTCGCGGGCGGGGCGAGCGCCGAGGGCAGCGGCGAGGTGAGCGTGCCCCTGGCGTGAGCGAGGTCAGCGGGGCAGACCGCCCAGCGCCGTCAGCAGCCGGTCCACGTCCTCCGCGCTGCTGTACGGCGCGAGCCCGACCCGGACGCCGCCCTCGTCGCCCAGCCCCAGGTGGCGGGAGGCCTCCACCGCGTAGAAGGACCCGGCGGGGGCGTCGATCCCCCGCTCGGCCAGCAGGCGGTACACCTCGGCCGGGCGCAGGCCCGCCACGGTGAACAGCAGGGTGGGCGTGCGCCGCGCGGCCCGCGAGTACACCGTGATCCCGCCGAGTTCGGCCAGCCCGCGCTCGATGCGGCCGCGCAGGGCGTCCTCGTGGGCCTCCAGCGCGGAGAAGGACGCGATCAGCCGCTCCCGCCGTCCGCCGTGGACCTCCGGCACCAGATCCGCGAGGAAGTCCACCGCGGCGGTGGCACCGGCCAGCAGCTCGTACGGCAGCGTGCCCAGCTCGAACCGCTCGGGGACGGCGTCGCTGGAGGGCAGCAGCTTGTCCGGGCGCAGCGTCTCCAGGAACTCGGGCCGGGCCGCCAGCACGCCGAGGTGCGGGCCGAGGAACTTGTACGGGGAGCACACCAGCGTGTCCGCGCCGAGCGCGGCCAGGTCGACGGCGGCGTGCGAGGCGTAGTGCACCGCGTCGACGTGGAGCAGTGCCCCCACGCCGTGCGCGAGGCGGGCGACGGCCGGCAGGTCGGGCATGGTGCCGATCAGGTTGGACGCGGCCGTGACCGCGACCAGCCGGGTGCGCGGGGACAGCACGGCCTCGATGTGCTCGGGGAGCAGCTCCCCGGTGGCCGGGTCGAAGTCGGCCCACCGCACGGTGACGCCCGCCGCTTCCGCCGCCTGCGTCCAGGGCCGGATGTTGGAGTCGTGGTCGAGGCGGGTGACGACCACCTCGTCGCCCGGCGCCCACGTCCTGGCGAGCGTCCGGGACAGGTCGTACGCGAGCTGCGTGGCGCTGCGGCCGAAGACGACGCCCCGCGGATCGGTGCCGAGCAGGTCGCCCAGCGCGGCGCGGGCCCCCGTGACGATGCGGTCCGCGTTGCGCTCGCCCTCGGTGGTCCGTCCCCGGTTGGCCAGCGGAGCGGCCAGGGCCTCGGCGACGGCGTCGATGACGGGCTGCGGGGTCTGGGTGCCGCCGGGCGCGTCGAAGCGGGCGGTGCCGGACTTCAGGGCGGGTATCTGCGCGCGGATCGCGTCGATGTCGAGGGCCATGTGCACTCCAACCGGGGGCGGGGGATTCCCGCCCCATGATCGCAGCCGTGCGGCGACCGGAACAGATCGCGAAGCGGGGACGGGGACGCGGACCGGGTCAGGACTCGGCGTGGGCGGGGTGCTTCTCGCGGCCGCCGGGGTGGCGGTGCCGCCAGGTCCAGAACACCGCGCAGGACAGCAGTGCCCACCCGCCCAGCACGAGGTACGGGAACAGGTGCTGGTGACCCTGGAAGTACACGGCCGTGTGCTGGGCGTTGACCGACCCGCCCGGCGGCAGCCACCGGCCGATCTCGCCCAGCGGGGAGGGCAGCAGCGGCCAGGACACCGCGCCGCCGGACGAGGGATTGCCGAGCAGCACCATGAGCCCCCAGGTCGGCAGCATCGCCCAGCGCCCGAACAGGGTGTTGAACATGGTGAACACCATGCCGCTGGTGAACAGGGTGAGCGCGAGGATCATCCACGACTGCGCGAACGGCAGGTCCAGCGCGCCCAGCAGCCAGTCGACGGTCGCGGCGATGGCGAACCCGCCGAGCAGCGCGTAGGCGATCGTGAAGAGGATGCGTTCGAACGGGGTCAGCGACCGCGCGTGCACGCTGAGCTGGATCGCCCCGACGAAGCCGATGATCACGGCGGCCAGGGAGATGTAGAAGATCGCCAGTCCCCGCGGGTCGCCCTCCTGAAGCGGATTGATGTCCCGGACGCCGACCGCGACCCCGGTCTTCTTCCCCACCGCCGGAGCCGCCTGCTCCAGCACCTCGGCGACCGAGGCACCCGACGCACTGGACAGGTCCAGCACGGCGGTCCGCCCGCTGTCGTGCAGCTCGAAGATCGCGAACACCTCCTGCTCCTCGACCGCCTCGCGCGCCTCGGCGGTGCTGCCGTAGGGATGCACCTTCACCGAGGCGTTCAGCGCCTCCTCCAGGCCGTCCAGGAAGGCCTTGCCGCGCCCCTGCTCGTACGAGCCGACCACGGCCGTGGGGAGCGAGTGCGGCGTCGGGTCCGCCATGGAGTAGGTGTACGAGCCCGCGAAGAGTCCGGCCGCCGCCGCGAGGATGAGCACCAGCACGGTGGCCGGCCAGAACGGCGACTGCCGGAACGCGGACCACTTCTGGCCGCGCGTCGGGGGCTGGGCATGGGCGCCGTGGGAACCGGAGGGCATCTGGGCCATAACGGGACACTTTCACAACAGGGGTGAAAGGGCATCAAGGGCGCTTCGTCCGTGCGCGCGAGGACGTGGGGCGAGCGCGGGCGCGGAACGGCACGGTCCCGGACGGAAGGCGTCCGGGGCCGCCGCGCCGCGTCCGGTCAGACGTGCACGAGAGGCGTGTCGACGAGGTGCTCCGCCAGGAACCAGGCCTGGAGCTCGTCGGTCCGCACGACCTCGGAGACCAGGAGGTCGTTCGTGCCGTCGTCCCCGAGCTCCTGGGTGCGGGCGGCGGCGTCGTGGCAGTCCGTGAGGATCAGCTCGTGGGCCTCCAGCAGCCGCGAGAGCATCGCCGGGACCTCCTCCACGCCGTCCGGCGGGCGCGGCACCGTGGTGATCTCCGCGACGTGCCGGGGGTCGCCGATCGCGACGCCGCCCAGCGTCTGGACGCGTTCCGCGATGGTGTCGATCAGCTCCAGCTGCTCCCCGGCGTGCTTGTCCAGCAGCAGGTGCAGTTGGTAGAACGTCGCCCCGCGCATGAGCCAGTGATACTTCTTGTACAGATCGTGCAGGATGCGGGTGTCGGCCAGGACCTTGTTGAGCCGCTGGCACGAGTAGAGGCGGGTCTCCATGGACAGGGCCACGGGGAACTGCTTGACGGTGCCGAACTCCTGGATGGTCCGGCCCCTCTGGTGCAGCCAGGGCTGGCTGCCGTCGGAGCTGTGCTCCTGTGCCGACGGCTTCGGGGTGTTCACGCCTGAACTCCTTCCGGAGAAAAGCTGAAGAGTCCGCACCGGCGCGGTGCGACCGGCCCGCCCCCTGCGACAGTCGACCAGCCGCACGCCGGTCCCGCAAACGCTGGGACCCGGGCCGGCACCCGTCCACGGCTGGTGCGGGGGCTTGTCCGGTCCTTCCTCCGCGATCTAGGGTCTGCCGGAGTGCAAGCGCTTTCTAACCGTTCCGGGGTGTCCACAGCCGCGGCGCGGAGCGCGGGCCGTCCGTCACCGTCCGAGGAGGACCGCATGTCCCCACGCCCCGCCCGCCGCCGCGTCGCCGTGGTCGGTACCGGTGCCGTCGTCACCGGCGGCCACCTGCCCGCGCTCGCGGCCCACGCCGACCGCGTGGAACTGGTCGCCGCCGTCGACGTGGACCGGTCCCGGCTCGACGCCTTCCGGCAGAGCGCGGGCGGTGACGTCGCCGGCTACACCTCGACGGGCGCCATGCTCGACGCCGAACGTCCCGACCTGGTGCTCATCGGCACGCCGCCGTCCCTGCACCGGGAACAGACGGTGGCCGCGCTCAAGGCCGGTGCCTGGGTGCTGTGCGAGAAGCCGCTGTGCCTCTCCCTCGCCGAGTACGACGACATCGCGGCGGCGGAGGAGGCGTCCGGGGCGTACGCCTCCGTGGTCTTCCAGCACCGGTACGGATCGGGCGCCGCGCACGCCCGGGAGCTGATCGCGAGCGGCGAGCTGGGCGCACCGCTGGTCGGGCACTGCCAGACCACCTGGCACCGCGACGCCGCCTACTACGCGGCGCCCTGGCGCGGGCGCTGGGCCACCGAGGGCGGCGGCCCGACCATGGGTCACGGCATCCACCAGTACGACCTGCTGCTGCACCTGCTCGGGCCCTGGCAGGAGATCCGGGCGATGGCCTCGCGCCTGGTCCACGACACCGAGAGCGAGGACGTCTCCACGGCCCTGGTGCGGTTCGCGAACGGCGCCCTCGCCACCGTCGTCAACAGCGTGCTCTCCCCGGACGAGGTGAGCCGCGTCCGCGTCGACTGCGCCGACGCCACCGTGGAGCTCACCCACCTGTACGGGCACCGCAACGACGACTGGACCTACACCCCGGCCCGGCACGTCGACCCCGCGCGTGCCGCTGCCTGGCGCACGCCGGCGGCGGACGTCCCGAGCTCCCACACGGCGCAGCTCGGCGCCGTGCTGGACGCCTGGGACGCGGGCACGCGACCGCCCGGCAGCGGTCCCGAGGCCCGGGGCACGCTGGAGTTCGCCGCCGCCCTGTACAAGGCGGCGTTCACCGGACGGCCGGTGCTCCAGGGCGAGATCGGCCCAGGCGACCCCTTCCACGCGGCCATGCACGGCGACCACCCCGACTGGGCCCCCGAGGGGCGCGCATGAGCACCCTGAGCGTCAGTCACGCCCACGGCGACCACATCGCCGTCACGGCGGCGAACGGCACCGAGATCCTGCGCTACGTCTACCGCCCCGACCCCGAGGCCTTCGAGTCCCGCAAGCCGTACGCCCACCCCGTGCGCACCCTGGCCGGGCACACGGTCACCGGATACCGGCCGAACGACCACCGCTGGCACAAAGGCGTACAGATGACGGCGAGTCACCTCTCCGGCCAGAACTTCTGGGGCGGCAACTCCTACGTCCACGGCGAGGGCTATCTGCCCCTGCCCGAGCGCGTCGGCTCCATGCGGCACGACGGCTTCCCGGACCTCACGGCCGGCGACGACCGGCTCGACGTCACCGAACACCTCACCTGGGTCGAGAACGGCGGTACCGAGTGGGCCCGCGAGGAGCGCGGGCTCGCCGTCCACTCGGTCGACGAGGACGCCGGTGCCTGGGTCCTGGACTGGTCGATCCGCCTCACCAACATCCGGGCCGAGCCGTTGGTCTTCGGCTCGCCGACCACCGCGGGCCGGGAGATGGCCGGCTACACCGGCCTCCAGTGGCGCGGCCCCCGCGACTTCACCGGCGGCACCGTCTTCGCCCCGGACTCCGGTGCCGGTGCCGAGGAGCTGATGGGTACGCAGGGCCCGTGGCTGGCCTTCACCGCCGAGCGCGACGGGAGCGACGGCCACTCCACCCTCGTCTTCGCGCACGCGCCGGAGAACCTGGACGGGAGGAGCGCGATCCACCCCTCGCACTGGTTCGTGCGGGCCACCCCGGTGCCGACGGTCGCGTTCTCCTGGGCGTTCTTCCAGGAGTTCGCACTGCCGCCGGGTGAGTCCTTCGCCTACCGCTACCGTCTGGTGATCGCCGACGGGGCCTGGGACGGCGACCGGGTCGGCGCCTGCCTGGAGGACCTGCCGTGGTGAACGCCGCCGCTCAGGGCTGCGACGGCCCGTCATCGTCCAAGAGTTAATGACCCGTTAGGGCGACGGAGGTGTGAAGGGGTGGTCGGGGTGCGCATCATCTTGTCATGAACCTGCGGTCCGAGTGGCGGACCGCAGCCTCATGGAGGTGTGGGATGCACCGCAGACTCGCCACCGGACTCGCCGCCTCGGCCCTGGCCGTGACCACCGTCGTCGCCACCGCCGCGACCGCCGACGCCGCTCCCGCCGACAAACCGCAGGTGCTCGCGAGCTGGACCCAGACCAGCGCGTCGAGCTACAACGCCTGGACCGCCGCACGGGCGAACCAGTCCGCCTGGGCCGCGTACGGATTCGACTGGACCACCGACTACTGCTCGACCTCTCCCGACAACCCGTTCGGCTTCCCCTTCAGCACCTCCTGCGCACGGCACGACTTCGGCTACCGCAACTACAAGGCCGCGGGTTCCTTCAGCGCGAACAAGTCCCGCCTCGACAGCGCCTTCTACGAGGACCTCAAGCGCGTCTGCGCCCGGTACGGCGGGGCCACGAAGTCCGCCTGCGACAGCACGGCGTGGACGTACTACCAGGCGGTGAAGGCGTTCGGCTGACGGGCGCGTCCCGAACACGGGCAGACCATCAGCTGGTGCCCGCGCGGGCACCAGCTGACAGTCTGTGCGCATGCGTGCCTCCGATGCGCGCGCAGCCCCCGTGCGCCGCCGGTGCCTCGAGTCCGTTCAGGAGGAGTTCACCCGTGATCGATGTGACGCACCAGATCGACTCCGTGCGCCGGCAGGTCGGCAAGCGTGCCTACAAGGCGGGCGAGGCCCGCGTCCTCACGGTGGGCCGGACCTACGACACCCCGCTCGACGACCTGTGGGACGCCTGCACCGACCCCCGCCGCATCCCGCAGTGGTTCCTCCCCGTCTCCGGCGACCTGCGGCTGGGCGGGCACTACCAGCTGGAGGGGAACGCGGGCGGCACGATCGAGAGCTGCGAGCCGCCCAGGAGCTTCGGCGCCACCTGGGAGTACGGCGAGGAGGTGAGCTGGATCGAGCTGCGCCTGACGCCCGGGGAGGGCGGCACCCGCTTCGAGCTGGAGTACCTCGCCCATGCCGACGACGAGCGCTGGGCCGAGTTCGGCCCCGGCGCCGTCGGTATCGGCTGGGACCTGATGCTCGTCGGTCTCACCATGTACCTGTCGAGCGGCGGCACGCCGGTGGACCCCCAGGAGGTCGCGGCCTGGTCGGCCTCGGAGGACGGGCGGCGGTTCGTGCTCTCCAGCGGCGAGGCCTGGTACGGCGCCGACGTGGCGAGCGGCACCGATCCCGCTTCGGCGCGCGCGAGGGCGGACCGGACCGCCGCCTTCTACACCGGCGACACCGGGGCGGGCGGCGCCACCGAGTAGACCGTCCGCAGACCGGGCACCGGAGCGGCCGCGGCCACCGCCAGCGCGGTGGCCGCCCCGGCGATGCCGAGGACGGCGCCGGCCACCACGTCGCCCGGATAGCAGCGCACCGTCCACGGCACGCAGATCGCCGAGCACCCCGGCGAGGGAGTGGCGGAGCGAACGCGCCGGCCCCGCGTCCGGTGCGAGCGGACCGCTGGTGTCCCCGTCGGCGTCGGTCGGTTCGGTCATGGGCTCCTGCTCCGTGAGGCGGTGGCGTCGGCGGAGGGCGGCCCGTGCCGCCCCGCAGGGGCGGTCGGCGCGGCCGTCCGCGAGACCCGTGTGCGAGACCCCTCTGCCGGACCAGCCTCGTCCGTGTCCCGCCGTCCGGCGCCCCGACGGCGCCCGTCCGGGCGAGTGCGCACGGCCCGCGGGTGAGCGCCCGGCGCGCCGCGGTGCGGAGTGGTCCGGGACGCGGGAACGGGGTGAGGACGGGCCCTGTGGCCCGCCCTCACCCCGCTGGTGGGCGTGTCAGTTCGCGGCCTTGAAACCGCGCAGTCGCAGGCTGTTGCCGACGACGAAGACGGAGGAGAAGGCCATGGCCGCTCCGGCGAGCATCGGGTTGAGGAGCCCGGCGGCGGCGAGCGGGAGCGCGGCGATGTTGTAGGCGAAGGCCCAGAAGAGGTTGGACCTGATGGTGCCCAGCGTCTTGCGGGCCAGCCGGACGGCGTCGGCGGCGGCACGCAGGTCGCCCCGGACGAGGGTCAGGTCACCGGCCTCGATGGCGGCGTCCGTTCCGGTGCCCATGGCCAGACCCAGGTCGGCCTGGGCGAGCGCGGCGGCGTCGTTGACCCCGTCGCCGACCATCGCGACCGAACGGCCCTCGCCCTGGAGGCGCTTGACGACGTCGACCTTGTCCTGCGGCATGACCTCAGCGATGACGTGCTCCGCGTCGATGCCGACCTCGCGGGCGACGGAGGCGGCCACGGCCTGGTTGTCGCCGGTCAGCAGCACCGGGGTGAGGCCCAGGGCCCGCAGGCGGGTGACGGCCTCGGCGCTGGTGTCCTTGACCGCGTCGGCGACCTCGAGGACCGCCCTGACCTCACCGTCCCAGGCCACGGCGATCGCGGTACGGCCGGCCGTCTCCGCGTCGGCCTTGGCACGGGCCAGGTCCGCCGGAAGGCTCATGGCCCACTCGGCGAGCAGTCGCTCGCGGCCGACGAGGACGGCGTGGCCGTCGACGACGCCCTGCACACCCAGTCCGGCGACGCCCGCGAAGTCCTCGGGCGTCGGCAGGGCGCCCAGCTTCTCCAGGGCGCCGTCGGCGACGGCGCGGGCGATCGGGTGCTCGGAGGAGTGCTCCAGCGCGCCCGCCAGCCGCAGTACCTCGGACTCCTCGGTGCCGGCGGCGGTGTGCACGGCGAGCAGGGTCATGCGGCCGGTGGTGACGGTGCCGGTCTTGTCCAGGACGATGGTGTCGACCTCGCGGGTGGACTCCAGGACCTCCGGGCCCTTGATGAGGATGCCGAGCTGGGCGCCGCGCCCCGTGCCGACCATCAGCGCGGTCGGCGTGGCCAGGCCCAGGGCGCAGGGGCAGGCGATGATCAGGACGGCGACGGCTGCGGTGAACGCGGCGGTCAGCCCCGCGCCGTTGCCGATCCAGAAGCCGAGCGTCGCCAGCGCGAGGGCGATGACGACCGGGACGAAGACCCCGGAGATACGGTCGGCGAGCCGCTGGGCGGCGGCCTTGCCGTTCTGCGCGTCCTCGACCAGCTTCGCCATCCGCGCCAGCTGCGTGTCGGCGCCGACCCGCGTGGCCTCGACGACCAGCCGGCCCCCCGCGTTGAGGGTGGCCCCGGTGACGCTGTCGCCCACGCCGACCTCGACCGGCACCGACTCGCCGGTGAGCATCGACGCGTCCACGGCCGAGGCGCCCTCCACGACCGTGCCGTCGGTGGCGATCTTCTCGCCGGGACGCACCAGGAAGCGGTCGCCGGCCTTCAGGTCCCCGACCGGGATCCGCTCCTCGCGGCCCTCCCTGAGCACGGTGACGTCCTTCGCCCCCAGCTCCAGCAGGGCCTTCAGCGCGGCGCCGGCCTTGCGCTTGGAGCGGGCCTCGAAGTAGCGGCCGGCCAGGATGAACGCCGTCACTCCGGCGGCGGCCTCCAGGTAGATGTTCCCGGTACCGTCACTGCGGGCGATGGTCAGCTCGAAGGGGTGCGTCATGCCCGGGGTGCCCGCGGTGCCGAGGAACAGCGCCCACAGCGACCACAGGAACGCCGCCGAGGTGCCGACCGAGATCAACGTGTCCATGGTCGCCGCGCCGTGCCGGGCGTTGGTGAACGCGGCCCGGTGGAACGGCCAGGCGGCGTAGGTGACCACGGGCGCCGCCAGGGTCAGCGACAGCCACTGCCAGTACTCGAACTGCAACGCCGGCACCATCGCCATCGCGATGACCGGAACGGCCAGCAGCACCGCGGTCACCAGACGCTGCCGCAGCGGCCGCAGGGCGTCCGCCTCCTCGGCCCCCGCCGTGCCCGGCACGGGCTCGGCCCGCACCGGCTCGGGTTCGCGGGCCGTGTAGCCGGTCGCCTCGACCGTGGCGATCAGCTCCGGGACGGACACGTCACCGCTGTAGTGGACCTTCGCCTTCTCCGTCGCGTAGTTGACGGTCGCGGTGACCCCCTCCATCCGGTTCAGCTTCTTCTCGATCCGGGCGGCGCACGAGGCACAGGTCATCCCGCCGATGGCGAGTTCTACCTCGGTCGGTGCACTGGTCGTACTGGTGGTCATGACTGCTCCTGATGCGGGGTCCTCGGCCGGGACCCGGTGATCCGGGTCCCGGCGGTGCGGCGTGCGGCGTGGGCGCGGGGGAGTGCGGACCGGTCAGACGCGGCCGGTGAGCCCGTAGCCGGCCTCGTCGACGACCTCCGCGATCACGGCGTCGTCCGGCTCGGCGGTACCGGTGACGGTGACCCGGCCTGCGGCGACCTGTACGTCCACGGCGGTGACGCCGTCCAGCTCGCCGATCACCCGGGTCAGCGTCGCCTTGCAGTGGCCGCAGCTCATGCCGGAGACGGCGTAAGTGGTGCTGACGGCGCGTGCGGTGGAAGCCATGGGTCCTCCGGATAGGTGACGCCCCGAATACGGGGCTGGGGTATGCCTGCCGAGAACATGTATACCCCTGGGGGGTACCGAACGCAACCCTCGACGGCGACTTGACTGCGTACCCCCTGGGGGTATGGTGAAGTGCATGAAGAGGCGCCCGCAGGAGCCGGGCGCCCGGCAATCGAGGAGACGACCGCCATGAGTACGGGACTGAACACCGGACTGAGGATCACCGCGTTCACCGCCGCCCTGGCCGCCACGTTCGGCACGGCGTACGGCGTGGGCAAGGTCGTCGAGCCGGTCGTCGCGGACGCCCCGCCGGCCGCCCACGAGGAACACGCGGGCGAGCGGTCGGACCCGGGTGGGGACGGCGGCCACGCGGGTCACGAGAGTGAGCCTGCCGGCGGCCTGCAGATCTCCGAGAACGGCTACACGCTCGACCTCGCCACCCCGCGCGTCACCGCCGGTCAGCGCACCGAGCTGCGCTTCACCGTCCGCGACGACGACGGCAGGGCCGTCGCCGCGTACCAGCGCGAGCACGACAAGGAGCTCCACCTCATCGTCGCCTCACGCGATCTGGTCACCTACCGCCACCTGCACCCCACCCGCGCCGCCGACGGCACCTGGAGCACCCCCGTCGACCTGCCCCGCGCGGGCGGCTACCGCGTCTTCGCCGACTTCACCCCGGCCGAGAAGGGCGCGGAGAACCTCACCCTGGGCGCGGACCTCGCGGCCGGCGGCGCCTACGAGCCCGCGGACCTGCCGGCTCCCGGCAGCACCGCGCGGACCGGCGGCTACCGGGTCGAACTCGCCGGGTCCCTGAGCCCCGGCAAGGCGGGCGAGCTGAAGCTGAAGGTCTCGCGAAACGGCGCACCCGTCACCGACCTCCAGCCCTACCTCGGCGCCTACGGCCACCTCGTCGCCCTGCGCTCCGGCGACCTCGCCTACCTGCACGTCCACCCGAACGGCGAACCCGGCGACGGCACCACCAAGCCCGGCCCGGAGATCTCCTTCACGGCCACCGCGCCCAGCACCGGCACCTACCGTCTCTTCCTCGACTTCCAGCACCAGGGCAAGGTCCACACCGCCGCGTTCACCGTGCGGGCCGGATCGGCCCCCGCCGGACAGGAGACGGCACCGAGCGCCACGCCCGAGCACACCGACGGCCACGCCCACTGACGGGCCGGGCTACGCCATGACGACCCGGATCCCCGCCTCCTCGAACCGCTGGACGGTCTCCGGGTCGGCCGCGCCGTCCGTGACCAGCGTGTCCACCGTCTCGGCGGCGCAGATCCGGGCGAACGCCCGCCGGCCCAGCTTGCTGGAGTCGGCGGCCACCACCACGCGCTCGGCGCGCTCGCACAGCAGCCGGTTGATCGCGGCCTCCGCCTCGTCGTGGGCCGCGGCGCCGTGCGTGACGTCGAGGGCCACGACCCCCAGTACCGCCACGTCGAGCGTGACCTGGCCGAGCACCCCGTCCGCCAGCGGCCCGATCAGCTCGTAGGACTGCGCCCGGGCCACCCCACCGGTCACCACGATCTTGAACTGCGGCCGGACCGCCAGCTCGTTGGCGATGTTCAGCGCGTTCGTGACCACCGTCAGCGCCGGCGTGCCGGAGGTCAGATCGGCGCGCACCGCCAGAGCGCGCGCCACCTCGGTGGTGGTCGTGCCCCCGGTCAGGCCCACCGCCTCGCCCGGCGCCACCAGCGCGGCGACGGCCTGCGCGATGCGCTGCTTCTCCGAGGCCCGGCGGGCGGTCTTGTAGCGCAGCGGCAGCTCGTACGACACCCCGTGGACGACCGCGCCCCCGCGCGTGCGCACGAGCATCTGCTGCTCCGCCAGCCGGTCGAAGTCACGGCGGATCGTCGCGGCCGACACCTCGAGTTCGGTCGCCGCCTCCTCGACGTCCAGGCGGCCTCGCTCGACGAGCAGCTCCAGCAGCGCCTTCCAGCGGGCGTCGCGCGACATCCGCGCCTCCGTTCCTCGATCTCCCGCCGACCCTAGCGCACGGTCCTCCTCTGCCTGATTGCTTGATAGTGCTCGAAAGTTCGCTGTATCTTGCAGAAACAATCAAGGGAGCCAGGTCCACTCAGGGACTGATCGGGAGTGTGCGGCATGACGTACGTCGAGGACGAGCTCAACAGCCAGCCCGAGTGCTGGACACGCGCCGCCGCCGAGGCGGCCGGGCACGCGAAGGTGCTGCCGGCGGCGGGGGAGCGGGTGGCGATTGTCGGCTGCGGCACCTCGTACTTCATGGCGCAGTCGGTGGCGGCGCTGCGCGAGGAGGCGGGCCTGGGCGAGACGGACGCCTTCGCCGCGTCCGAGTTCCCGCGGGGCCGCGCCTACGACCGTGTCGTGGCCCTCACCCGTTCCGGCACCACCACCGAAGTGCTGGGCCTGCTCGACGCGTTGAAGGGCCGTACCCGCACCGTCGCGCTCACCGCCGACCCGGACACGCCCGTCATGGCCGCCGCCGACGACGTCGTCGTCCTCGCGTACGCGGACGAGCGGTCGGTCGTGCAGACCCGGTTCGCGACCACGGCCCTGACCCTGCTCCGCGCCCACCTGGGCCTGCACACCGAGGCCGCCGTCGCCGACGCCCGCACCGCACTCACCAGCGAGCTGCCCCAAGGGCTCGTCGACCGCACCCAGTTCACCTTCCTCGGCCGCGGCTGGACGGTGGGACTGGCCAACGAGGCCGGGCTGAAGATGCGCGAGGCCTCCCTGTCCTGGACCGAGGCGTACCCGGCGATGGAGTACCGGCACGGCCCCATCAGCATCAGCACCTCGGGCACGGCGACCTGGATGTTCGGCGAGGCCCCCGACGGACTGGCCGAGCAGGTCCGGGACACCGGTGCGCTGTGGGTGGCCGGGGACCTCGACCCGCTCGCCGAACTGGTCCGCGCCCAGCGGCTCGCCGTCGCCGTCGCCGCCTCCCGCGGCCTCGACCCGGACCACCCCCGCCACCTCACCCGCTCGGTGATCCTCGCCCCCTGACGCCCGTCCGACGCCCGAGAAGCACCGAGAAGAACCGGGAAAGTCCGGGAACAGGAGACTCCGTGCCCCTCGCCACCACCGGCGACCTGATCACCCGCGCCGCCGGCGTGCGCTCCGCCGTCGCCGCGTTCAACGTCATCACCCTGGAGCACATCGAGGCCGTCGTCGCCGGCGCCGAGTCCGTGGGAGCACCCGTCGTGCTCCAGGTCAGCGAGAACGCGGTGAAGTTCCGTTACGGCCGCCTGCTGCCGCTCGCCCGCGCCGCGGTCGCCGCCGCCGAGGCCGCTGCCGTGCCCGTCGCCCTCCACCTCGACCACGTCCAGAGCGACGCCTTGCTGCGCCAGGCCCCGGACGCCGGATTCAGCTCCGTGATGTACGACGCCTCACGGCTGCCGTACACGGAGAACCTCGCCGCGACCCGGGCCGCCGCCGACTGGGCCCATGCCCAGGGGCTGTGGATCGAGGCCGAGTTGGGAGAAGTGGGCGGCAAGAACGGCGAGGCGCCGCTCGACGCGCACGCGCCCGGCGCCCGCACCGACCCCGCCGAGGCCCGTGCCTTCGTCGCCGACTCCGCGGTGGACGCCCTGGCCGTCGCCGTCGGCAGCAGCCACGCCATGACCACACGTACCGCCGCACTCGACCACGACCTGCTCAAGGAGCTGTCCGGAACGCTGGACGTGCCGCTCGTGCTGCACGGCTCCTCCGGAGTCCCGGACGGCGAACTCGCCGCGGCGGTCGCGGGCGGCATCGCCAAGGTCAACGTCGGCACCGCGCTCAACATCGCCATGACGGGCGCGATCAGGGAGTACCTCGCCTCCCACCCCGACGCCGTCGACTCGCGCCGCTACCTCACCGTGGGCAGGGAGGCCATGGTGCGGACCGTCGCGGCGCTCACCCGGGTGGTCACCGGCGCTACCGCTTGACGGCCTTCAGCACCACGAACTTGCGGTCGCTCGCCACGAGATGGCTGTTGCCGAACAGCCGCCGCAGCTTGACGTGGTAGCCGAGGTGCCGGTTGCCGACCACCCACAGCTCACCGCCGGGGCGCAGCACCCGCTTCGCCCCGGTGAACATCCGCCACGCCGTGGCGTCGGTCGTCGCCTGGTGGGAGTGGAACGGCGGATTGTTGAGCACCAGGTCCACGCTGCCGTCCGGCACCCCGGCCAGCCCGTCGCCGACCCGGAACTCCGCCTGCCCCGGCACCCCGTTCGCCTTGTACGTGGCCTCCGCCGAGGCCACGGCCTGGAACGACTCGTCGGTGAACAGGACCTCGGCGTCCGGATCGGCCAGCGCCACCGCCGTACCGACCACGCCGTTGCCGCAGCCCAGGTCCACCACCCGCCGGGCGCCCCGGCCGTCCGGCAGGTGCTGGAGGAAGAGCCGGGTGCCGATGTCGAGCCGGTCCGCGCAGAAGACGCCGGCGTGGTTGACGACCGTCCGGCCCGAGAGCGCGCCGATACCCTCGGGCAGCGGGTAGCTGAGCGGCCACGGGTTGGCGGGCCGTGCCCGCGCGGGATCGGGCGTGCTGAAGACGAGCCGTGCCTTCTTCTCGGCGAGCGAAGTGCGGGTCGGGCCGATGATCCGCTCGAACAGCGCGAGCGTCGAGGTGTGGATCTCCTTGACCATGCCGGTGCCGACGACGACCGTGCCCTCGTGCACGGCGGGCGCCAGCCGCAGCAGCTGGTCCTCCAGCAGCGCCAGGCTCTTCGGCACCCGCACCAGCAGGACGTCGATCCGCCCGGGCGGCGGGTCCTGCGTGGTGAGCAGCCGCACCGAGCCGGGCTCCACGCCGTTGCGCGCCAGGTTGGCGCGGGTCGCCTCCTGGGCGAGGTGGGAGTCGGTGATCTGCACCGGCCGGTGCGCCGCCAGCGCCGTCACCAGCGCACCCCAGCGGTCGCCGGCCACCACGACCGTGCCGGACAGCGGGACCTCCTGGTCCGCCAGATGCCGGAGCAGGTACTCGTCGGAGGCGTCCCAGGCGCGCAGCCGGTCGCGCGGATCCTCGGGGAAGCGGGCCAGCGTGTGCTCGCCCCACGGAGTCGTCATACGGTCGCTGCGGTCGTTCATCGTGCGTCCAGGCTAGCGGAGCCGCAGCTCAGACCGGATCGGGACGGTCGGGCGGGGCGGTCGGGCAGGATGGACGCATGGACGCCGAGCTGTTCCCGAGGGACCGCACCGAGGTCGCCCCGGGCGCGGTGCACCTGCCGGACTGGCTGGACGCCGGCCGGCAGCGCGAGCTGCTGCATGCCTGCCGGGAGTGGGCACGCCCGCCCGCCGGACTGCGCACCGTCCGCACCCCCGGCGGCGGCACGATGACCGCCCGGCAGGTGTGCCTCGGCCGGCACTGGTACCCGTACGCCTACGCCCGCACCGTCGTCGACGGCGACGGCGCCCCGGTGAAGCCGTTCCCGGCCTGGCTCGGCGACCTCGGACGCCGCGCGGTGACCGACGCGCTGGGCGCGGAGGCGGCCACGGCGGCGGCCTACGACATCGCGCTGATCAACTTCTACGACGCCGACGCCCGCATGGGCCTGCACCGCGACGCCGAGGAGCGGGCGGACGCGCCCGTGGTCTCCCTGAGCCTGGGCGACACCTGCGTCTTCCGCTTCGGCAACCCCGACACCCGCAGCCGCCCCTGGACCGACGTCGAACTGCGCAGCGGCGACCTGTTCGTCTTCGGCGGCCCGTCCCGGCTCGCGTACCACGGGGTGCCCCGGGTGCACGCGGGCACCGCACCGCCCGAGCTGGGGCTCACCGGGCGACTGAACATCACCCTCCGGGTCAGTGGCCTCCAGGCACCCCGGGCCGGCGGCCTGTAAGTGCACGGCCGGCGGATCATGGGAGACTCCCCCTCATGAGCGGCAAGGCGGACCCCCGGACGGCGGGGGAAGGGACCACCTCGAGGACGCGGCTGGACCGGGGGCGCGGCGCGCTCGGACCCGCGTTGGAGCTCGTGCACACCGGACGCGCCCCCACCCGGGCCGTCCTCACCGCCGAACTCGGAGTGACCCGCGCCACGGCCGGCGCGGTCGCCGCCGAACTGGAGGCACTCGGCCTGATCCGGGTCGACGCCCGGCCCGGCGCCGCGGCCGGTTCGCAGGGCCGTCCCTCGCACCGGCTCGCCGTCGCCGAGGACGGCCCCGTCGCCCTCGCCGCCCAGGTCCACGCGGACGGGTTCCGCGCGGCCCTGGTCGGTCTCGGCGGCCGGCTCGTCGCCACCGCGCCCGGCTGCGAGGTCGTCGACGCCGATCCGGCGAAGGTGCTCGGTTCCGTCGTCGAGGCGGGCGCCGACCTGCTGCGGCAGACCGGGCGGCGCTGCGTCGGCGCGGGACTCGCCGTCCCGTCCGCCGTCGCGGAGCCGGAGGGCCTGGCCCTGAACCCGCTGCACCTGGCCTGGCCGGCCGGCGCCCCGGTGCGGCGGATCTTCGCCGAGCAGGTGCGCGCCGCCGGCATCGAAGGACCCGCCTTCGCGGCGAACGACGTCAACCTCGCCGCCCTCGCCGAACACCGGCACGGCGCCGGACGCGGCGCCCGCGACCTGCTCTGCGTCGCCACCGGCCACCGGGGCGTCGGCGGTGCGCTCGTCCTCGACGGCCGCCTGCACAGCGGCAGTTCCGGTCTCGCCCTGGAAGTCGGACACCTCACCGTCAACCCCGAGGGCCGCCCCTGCCACTGCGGCAGCCGCGGCTGCCTGGACGTGGAGACCGACCCGCTGGCCTTCCTCACCGCGGCCGGACGCAAGCCCGGCCCCGAGGTGTCCCTGCTCCAGCAGTCCAAGGACCTGATCCGCGGCCGGTACGACGACCCGGCCGTCCGCACCGCCACCGAGGCCCTCATCGACCGCCTCGGCCTGGGGCTGGCCGGCCTGGTGAACATCCTCAACCCGGACCGGATCATCCTCGGCGGACTGCACCGCACCCTCCTGGACGCCGACCCGGAACGGCTGCGCGCCGTCGTCGCCGACCGCAGCCTGTGGGGGCAGAGCGGCAGCGTGCCGATCCTGCCCTGCACCCTGGACCACAACAGCCTGGTCGGCGCGGCCGAGTTGGCGTGGCAGCCGGTGCTGGACGACCCGCTGGGGGCGCTGGTCTAGGCCCTGTCGTCCCAGGGCGTCGGCCGGTCGCCGCCGCTCGGCGCGTGACCGAGGTCGATGACGCAGAACCTATTGCCGTCCGGGTCGGCGAGGACGACGAAGTCGGGGTCGGGCGGGTAGAGGTCCCAGTCGACGGCCTGTGCGCCGAGCCCGATCAGCCGCCGCCCCTCGGCCTGTTGCTCCTCCGCCGTGTCCGTGAACAGGTCCAGGTGCAGGCGGGGATGCGGCTCGACCGGGGACTCGCTGCGCATCACGGCGAGGGCCCGCCCGGAGCCGTCGGCGTGCTCGAGCGTCCGCCATGTCCCGCTCGCCCACTCGTCACGGGCGACCAGGTCGAGCGCAGCCGTCCAGAACGCCACCGCGCGCGGCACGTCCGTGACACCGAGGACAGGGAATCCGAGTCTCAACATGGGCCAGAGCCCAGGCGCTTGGGCCGTGAGCGTCGGCCAGGGTCCGTAGGGGGCGACTCCGTGGTCCTGAGCGCCGTCCGCACCGCGCTCACCACTGGCGCCCGCGCGGCAGCCGGTCCCGCCCGGGCGCGGAGACGTGCAGCACCTCGAACACGTCCCCCTCGGCCCCGTCCGGTGCGCCGTGCGCGAAGAGCGAGAAGTGGACCAACTCCCACCGGCTGGTGTCCACGACCGCCGCCGACAGCACGGCACCGTCCAGCGCCGCCAGCCGCCCGTTCTCCCGCACCGCCTCCGTCGCCACTCCCGTCAACGGCACCCCGTTCGGCACCGGCCGGCGGCTGCGCACCGCCACCCGCGCCGGGGCACCGGCGGCGCCGCCCTCCTCGTACGCCAGGCCCGTCCACTGGCGGACCGAGGGCCGCCCGAAGTCGTCGGTGGGCCGCTGGAAGGCGCCCTCCCACAGGAAGGAGTTCATGCCCTCCACGGTGTTCCACAGATAGAACGGCGCGTACTCGTTGACCGTCGAGCCGCGCACTCCGCGCTCCCGCATCAGGTACGCCTTGAGTCCGAGACCGGTCCAGTCGTCGAGCAGGTGACCGGTCCGGGCCACCCGCTCGCGGATGACGTCCATGGAGTAGTCGGCGGGCAGGGTGAACGCGTACTGCATGGCGTGCATGTGATGTCCCCTCAGTCGTCAGCGGGCAGGGGTGCCGGCCGGTGCGAGCAGCGACAGCAGCCCCCGGACGGCCGCGTCGAAGGCGGCGGGCGATCCGGACGCGCGGGCGAGGACGTAACCGCCCTGGACGGTCGCGACGACGGCCGCCGCGATCTCCTCGCCGTCCAGCGAGGGCGTGAACTCGCCCTGCTCCCTGCCCTCCTCGACGATCCGCGCGATCCGCTCCCGCAGCCAGTCCAGCGTCTCGTCGACGGGTGCGCGCAGGGCCTCGTCGGCGAACACGTCCGGGTCCATCGTCAGCCGTCCGACCGGGCAGCCGCGCAGCACGTCGCGCTCGCGCCGCAGATACGCCTCGATGCGCTCGTACGGCGTTCCCGGACCGTCGAGCACCGCCGCGGCGGTGGCCCGCATCTCCTCGGCCGTCCGCCGGATCGCGGCGAGCGCCAGATCGGGCTTGCCCGTGAAGTGGTGGTACATGCTGCCCTGCCCGGCGCCCGCGCGCTCCAGGATCGCCTTCGGGCTGGTGCCCACGTAACCGCGCTCCCACAGCAGCTCGCGCGTGGACTCGATCAGTCGCTCCGAGGTGCTCATACCGCCACTGTACATACTAGTAGTTACAGAATTCGGGAACGGAGGGAGCAGGCCCGGACCGCCGCACTGCTCCCCGCGCGGTACGCACACTGCCGCCGGCCGTACGACGACCCGGACCCCCCGCCGGGACGACGCTCGGAAGCGACACACAGGACATCGCCACCGAGGAGCTGGACGACATGCAGACCCTGGCACACTTCGCCGACGGCGGGCCCGGCCCGTGGATCCTTCTGTTCCCGGTGATCTGGGCGCTGGTCATCGGCGGCGGCATCACCCTGCTGCGCCGCACGGTGTGGCGCGGTCGCCGCGGCCCCTGGCGCCCGCCCACCGCCGAGGCCAACTCGCCCATCGCCGTACTCGGCCACCGCTTCGCCTCCGGCGAGATCGACGAGGACGAGTACTGGCGCCGGCTGTCCGTGCTCGACGAGCAGTTCGGCCGGACCGGCAAGGGAGGTGCGGCATGACGTCGACGACCCTCACCCGCGCCGCCGCCCGGGTCGTCGACGCGGTGAAGGTGTACGGCGGTGGCGACACCGCCGTACGCGCCCTGGACGGGGTCAGCGTGGACTTCCCGGCCGGCCGCTTCACCGCCATCATGGGACCGTCGGGCTCCGGCAAATCGACCCTGATGCACTGCGCCGCCGGCCTCGACACGCTCACCTCGGGCGCCGCCCACATCGGCGACACCGACCTCAGCACCCTCGACGACCGCCGGCTCACCCTGCTGCGCCGCGACCGCGTCGGCTTCGTCTTCCAGGCGTTCAACCTGGTCCCGACGCTCACCGTCGCCGAGAACATCACCCTGCCCCTCGACCTGGCCGGGCGGCGCGGCGACGCCGAGTGGGTCGACGCGCTGATCGACGTCGTCGGGCTGCGCGGGCGCCTGCACCACCGGCCCGCCGAACTCTCCGGCGGCCAGCAGCAGCGCGTCGCCGTGGCCCGCGCCTTCGCCGGGCGGCCGGACGTGGTCTTCGCCGACGAGCCCACCGGCAACCTCGACTCCCGCTCCGGCGGCGAGGTGCTGGGCCTCCTCGGCCGGACCGTGCGGCAGACGGGCCGCACGGTCGTCATGGTCACCCACGATCCCGTCGCCGCCGCCCACGCGGACGAGGTCGTCTTCCTCGCCGACGGGCGCCTCGTGGACCGCATGGAGTCCCCGACCGCCGACAGGGTCCTGGACCGGATGAAAGCCTTCGAGGTGCCGTCATGAACGCCTCCGTCCGCCTGAGCGTCTCCTCGCTCAGGGCCCACAAACGGCGCTTCGCCGGAACGTTCCTCGCCGTCTTCCTCGGAGTCGCCTTCCTGGCCGGCACCCTGGTCATGGGCGACACACTCCGCGCGAGCTTCGACACCCTGTTCGGCAACGCCACCAGCGGCACGGACGCCGTCGTGCGCAGCGCCGACGCCATCATCACGCCCGGCGAGAGCCAGGGCGTACGGCAGCCGGTCGGCACCGACCTGCTGCGGACGGTCGAGAAGGTCCCCGGCGTCGCCGCCGCCGCGCCCAGCATCCAGGGCGCCGGCCAGCTCGTCGGCGCGAACGGCGACCCGATCGGCGGCCAGGGCCCGCCCACCCTCGCCGGCAACTGGATCACCGACCCCGGACTCAACCCGTACCGCCTCGCCGAGGGCCGCGCCCCGCAGAGGTCCGGCGAGGTCGTCGTCAACCGGGGCGCCGCCGACAAGGGCGGCCTGGAGATCGGTGACACCACCACCCTGCGCACCCCCGACCCGGTCTCGGTCACCGTCGTCGGCCTGGCGACCTTCGGCGGCGAGGACGGCATGGCCCAGGTGACCTTCACCGGCATGACCCGCGCCGACGCGGAGAAGTACCTCACGGCGCGGCCGGGCGAGGCGGCGAGCATCCAGGTGCGGGCCGGCCCCGGGGTCGGTCAGCAGGAACTGGTCGACCGGCTGGCTCCCGTCCTCCCGAAGGGCGTCGAGGCCATCACGGGACAGGAGGCCGCCCAGGAGAACACCGACATGATCTCCAGCCAGTTCCTGACCCTCTTCACGACCTTCCTGCTCGTCTTCTCCGGCATCGCCCTGCTGGTGGCGACCTTCTCCATCCACAACACGTTCGCCATCGTCGTCGCCCAGCGCACCCGTGAGAACGCCCTGCTGCGCGCCCTCGGCGCCTCCCGGCGCCAGGTCACCACCGCCACCCTCGTCGAAGCGGCCGTCGTCGCCGTGACCGCGTCCGCCGCCGGACTCGCCGGGGGCATCGGCATCGCGGCCGGACTCCAGGCGCTGTTCCCGGCGATCGGCTTCCCGTTCCCCGGCGGCGCCCTCGTGGTCAGTGCCCTGTCGATGCTGCTCCCGTTCGCCGTCGGCGTCGTCGTCTGCCTCGGCTCGGCCCTGCTGCCCGCCGCCCGCGCCGGCCGCACCGCGCCCCTGGCCGCGCTCCGCGAGACGGCCGTCGACACCTCCGGCGCCTCCCGCGCACGAGCGGTCACCGGCATGGTGCTGATCGCGCTCGCCCTCGTGCTGACGCTGACCGGCGTCCTGCTCTCCCCGTCCGTCTGGGCGGCGGGAGCGGGCGCCGTACTGGCCCTGGCCGCCTTCGTGGTCCTCGGCCCGGTCGCCTCCTCCACCGCCGTACGCGTCCTCGGCGCCCCGCTCGACCGGATGCGCGGCGTCACCGGCGCCCTCGCCCGGCGCAACGCCCTGCGCAGCCCCAAGCGCACGGCCGCCACCGCGGGAGCGCTGATGATCGGCGTGGCCGTCGTGTCGCTGTTCACGGTGTTCGGCGCCTCGCTCAAGGCGACCATGGACCAGACCGTCTCCCGCTCCTTCGCGGGCGACGTCGCCGTCAGCGCCCCGTCCTTCGGCGCGGGCGGCAGCGGCCTCAGCCCGCAGCTGGCCGGTGAGGTGCAGCGGCTGCCCGAGGTGGACACCGCGGTCGGACTCGGCCGGGGCGTGGCGGAAGTCGACGGTGAGGGACGGGCGTTGACCGTCACCGATCCGGTCGCGCTGGAGCGCACCTTCGACCTCGGCACGGTCCGCGGCTCGCTCGGCACCCTCGGCGCGGACGGTATCGCCGTGACCGCGAGCGAGGCGGACAAGCAGGGGCTGGGCACCGGCGACACGGCACGGCTCACCTTCACCGACGGCCGGAGCGAGAACTTCACCGTCCGCGCGGTCTACGGGCAGTCCGAACTCGCCGGCGACTACGTCATCACCCGCGCCGCCTGGGCCCCGCATCGCACCCAGGACTCCGACACCCTGGTCGCCGTCTCCTTCAAGGACGGCGTGAGCACCGACGCGGGCAGGGCGGCGGTCGAGAAGGTCGCCGACCGGTACGGCAACCCCGAGGTGCAGACCCGGGAGGACTACGCGCAGTCCTCCGCCGGCGGTATCGACATGATGCTGACCCTCGTCTACGCGTTGCTCGCCCTCGCGGTACTGATCGCGCTGCTCGGCATCGCCAACACGCTGACGCTGGCGGTCCACGAGCGCACCCGCGAACTCGGCCTGCTCCGGGCCGTCGGGCAGACCCGTGCCCAGCTGCGGGCCATGGTCCGCTGGGAGTCGGTGCTGGTCGCCGCCTTCGGCACGGTCGGCGGACTCGGCCTCGGCGCCTTCCTCGGCTGGGTGCTCGTCGAGGCCTCCGACGGCGCGTCGGACAGCGCCTTCGCCTTCGCCGTGCCGCCCGTGCAGCTCGCGGTGGTGGCCCTGGTCGGCCTCGCGGCCGGCGCCCTGGCGGGTCTGCGTCCGGCCCGTCGCGCGGCACGCCTGGACGTACTGCGGGCCATCGCCACGGAGTAGCTCCGCACCGCAGCCCGGCACAACCGGCCGGCATCCCCGCCCCGCGCAGCGACGCGGGCGGGGATGCCGGCGCCGTGCTGCGGGAAGGAGGAGCGGGAGGGACCAGGTGCGGGCGCCACCGTGGCTGCGACGCGGCTCACCCGAGGAGACCGACTCGGCGGTCCCGGCGTGAGGACGCGACGGAGCCTGCGCCCGGCTCACTCGCCGGTGGCATGGCCCCGCGGCCCGGCGACGCGGCGGCCCGGCAGGCGGCGGCTGTGGCTGGGGCGCCCAGTTCTGGGTCCACGTGGGGACCGACTCGGCGGTCCCGGCGCGAAGGCGCGACGGAGCCTCGCCCGGCTCGCGTCGTCGCGCCACCGCTGCCGTACCCACGAGCCCGGGGCGCGTCCGCCCCACCGGATCCCGCCGCGCCGCCCCTCGCCCCCGCCCGTACAGCGGGTGCCTGACGGGCAGTCAGGAACCGTTGCCGACAGGGACAGTGGCGGGTACCCCACGGCGCGGCCCCGCCCACCGGACGGCGCCGCACGGCCCGCGGCAGCGAAGGGTCACCGCCCGGTCAGCCGGCAACGGCCGACCGGGCGGGAGCGGGTTGCGGTCTGCCCAGTTCGACGGCGCGCTCGACCTCGGCGAACGCCCCGACGGGCACCTCGTCGACCAGGCGGCGTGGCGGCCGCGCGGCGACGGGGGCGACCGTGGGGAGCGTGAACCAGACGACCTTGCCGGACTCACCGTCCGGCCGGGCGCCCCAGCTCTCGCTCATCGCGGCCACCATCGCGAGCCCGCGCCCGCAGGTGGCGAGGGGCTCCGCGTCGTCCACCACGGGCAGACGCGGATCGTGGTCGCGCACCGAGACCGTGAGCCGGTCCAGGAGCAGTTCTATCTCCACGGTGCACGTCTTGTCGGGCGCGGCATGCAGATGGACGTTGGTCAGCAGCTCCGTCACGCCGAGCGCCGCCCGGTCGATCAGGGAGTCCATATGCCAGTAGCGCAATTGCGCAGATACGATTCTGCGGACCTGGCCGATCCGCGACGGCAGGGCTTGGAGCTCCACCGTGCAGTGTCTGCTTGGGTGACTGATCACGGCTGCGACTCCCCGACATAGAGGTCCGGAAGAACACGGAGTTCGGATCCAGCAGGGCGCACGCGGCGCATCGCCGCCTGCTGTCATGACCGGCGGGCTGGTTCGCAGCGTTATCGCCGGTAAACCCAGAGTGACGTGAGACCAGAGTGACGCAAGGGGTGAGGCACCGCAAGTTACGGACATCTTCAGCCGTTGCGCCCCGCCGCCCTGCGCACGGCCTCGATGAAACGGCGTGCGGCCGGCGGGCCCGGCTCGCCGGGAGCGGGGTCGCGTTCGCCGAGGGTCAGCAGGTACCGCTTGCCGTTGAGGTCGGCGAGCGCCCGGTCCTCCGTGGCGAACCAGGGCCGGGAGGCGCGCACGGCCTGCACCGGTGCGCTGTCTATCTCGCTGCCGTAGCTGGTGAGCAACTCCAGCCTGCCGCCGCTGATCCGGACCTGCCCGGCCCGGGTGAGCGAACGCAGCCGCTTGCCGATCCGCACCCCCGTGGCCGTGAACTCCGGCTCCGTCATGCCGCCGCCCCCTCGTGCGCGTCGGTCTGCCGGACCATGGCACCGCGGGGGGCCCGGTACCGGCTCGTGTCGTGCTCCAGTGTGCGCCCGTGACGGGACCCCGGTCCCGCCGGGTGCAGTCTGCCCGCACCCGGCGTCGAGCACCAGTACGCGCCGCTCCTTTCCGGGGTCGCCCGGAGCACTCGCGCGAATGCGCCCCCACCCGTCCACAGCCCTTGTCCCAGCCCGCCTTTGGGGCACTCAAAGGTGTGTTTATGCAGGTGAGAAGCGTGCGCAGGGTGCTTATGATCGGTGTGCACCGGCCGCGCGAGGCGCCGTCGGAGCGCAGCGTAAGGAGCCCCGTCGTGAGCACCCCCCAGCAGTCCAGGACCGGCGCCACCCTCGACGTCGACCACAGCGACGCCGACTACCGCGCCTGGCTGAAAGAAGCCGTGCGCAAGGTCCAGGCCGACGCCAACCGGTCGGCCGACACCCACCTCCTCCTGTTCCCGCTGCCGGAGCGGTGGGGCATCGACCTCTACCTGAAGGACGAGTCGACCCACCCGACCGGCAGCCTCAAGCACCGGCTCGCCCGCTCACTCTTCCTCTACGGCCTGTGCAACGGCTGGATCCGGCCGGGCCGGCCCGTGATCGAGGCGTCCAGCGGCTCCACGGCCGTCTCCGAGGCGTACTTCGCCTCACTGATCGGCGTGCCGTTCATCGCCGTCATGCCGCGCACGACCAGCGCCGAGAAGATCCGCCTGATCGAGTTCCAGGGCGGGCAGTGCCACTTCGTGGACGACTCCCGCAGGATGTACGAGGAGTCCGCCCGTCTCGCGGCCGAGACCGGCGGCCACTACATGGACCAGTTCACCTACGCGGAACGGGCCACCGACTGGCGCGGCAACAACAACATCGCCGAGTCGATCTTCCGCCAGCTGCGGCTCGAGCGGTTCCCCGAGCCGGCGTGGATCGTCGCCACGGCCGGCACCGGCGGCACCTCGGCGACCCTCGCGCGCTATGTGCACTACATGCAGTACGACACCCGCGTCTGCGTCGCCGACCCGGAGAACTCCTGCTTCTTCGACGGCTGGACCACCGGCGACCCGGACGTCACCTGCGACTGCGGCTCGCGCATCGAGGGCATCGGCCGGCCCCGCATGGAGCCGAGCTTCGTACCCGGGGCGATCGACCGCATGATGAAGGTCCCCGACGCCGCCAGCGTCGCCGCCGTGCGGGCCCTGGAGCGGGCCATCGGCCGCAAGGCCGGCGGGTCGACGGGCACCGGGCTGTGGAGCGCGCTGAAGATCGTCGCTGAGATGGTGGCCGAGGGACGCCACGGCAGCGTGGTGACCCTGCTGTGCGACCCGGGCGACCGCTACCTCGACAAGTACTACTCCGACGCGTGGCTCGCCGAACAGGGCCTGGACATCCGTCCGTACGCCGCGGCGATCGAGTCGCTCCTGGCCACCGGCGCCTGGCCCGAACGACCGCGGGCGGGCCTGGACGGACGGAGGGACCGCGCGGACGCGTCCTAGCGCACGGCCAGCCGCCGGTCCAGTGCCGCGACCGCGTCCCGGAAGGCCCGCCCCAGTGCCGGGCCGCCCAGGCGCACGACCCCGCGGAAGGGCGCCGTGCCGTCGGCGGCGAACGTCCACCGCACACGCGTCCCGGTGCCGGCCGGTGCCAGCCGCCACTCCTCGGCGATCGCCCGGGCTCCCGGCGCGTTGGTGACGTCCACGCGGTACGCGTACACCTCGCAGGGCCGGGCCGCCAGCACCGCCTCCAGGAAGCGCCCACCGCCCACGAGCCGTATCTCGCGCCCCGCTCCCTCGGCGATGGGCCGCGCGGAGGTCACCGCGGAGAACCACGCGGACCAGCCCGGCACGTCTTCGGCGAGCGCGCGGTAGAGGTTCTCGGGCGCGGCGGCGGTCTCTGCCGAGAACACCAGACGTACGGGCGCCGACTCGACGAAGTCGAGCCCCACCGGACGCAGACGGCGAGCCATGGACGACGACCCCCTCGTGACGAGCCGCGGACGCGGACGACCCGCGAAGTCCCGTCACCCTAGCGGCGGACGCGCCCGCTGTCAGCAGGGCCTCAGTCGCCGCTGTCCGGCTCGCCCGCCACGACCAGCCGCAGATGTTCCGCGATCTCCGCGCGCGCGTCCGCCGGCAGACCGCCGTCGGTCACCAGCGTGTCGACCTGTTCCAGCGCCGCGAAGGAACTCAGGCCCACCACACCCCACTTGGTGTGATCGGCGACCACCACCACCCGCCGCGCCGACTGCACCAGCCGCCGGTTGGTCTCCGCCTCCGCGAGATTCGGCGTCGACAGACCGGCCTCGGTCGATATCCCGTGCACACCGAGGAACAGCAGGTCGAAGTGGAGCGCCGCGATCGCCTGGTCGGCGACGGGCCCCACCAGCGAGTCGGAAGGGGTGCGCACACCACCGGTCAGCACCACCGTGGCCGTGCCCTGCCGGGCGCCCGAGGTGCGCTGCGCCACGTGGAACACGTCGGCCACCCGCACCGAGTTGGTCACCACGGTGAGATCCGGCACGTCCACCAGCCGGTGCGCCAGCGCGTACGTCGTCGTACCACCTGACAGCGCGATCGCGGCGCCCGGCGTGACCAGCTCGGCCGCGGCCCGCGCGATGTCCTCCTTGGCCGTCGGCTCCAGACCCGACTTGGCCTCGAACCCCGGCTCGTGCGTGCTCGCCTCGACCACCGGCACCGCACCGCCGTGCACCTTCTCCAGCACGCCCTGCCGGGCCAGCGCGTCGAGGTCGCGGCGGACCGTCATGTCCGACACACCGAGCTTCCGGGTCAGTTCGTTGACCCGGACGCCACCGCGGCGGCGCACCTCGTCCAGGATCAGGGCGCGCCGCTGCTCCGCGAGGAGGTTCGCATTCTCACTCACGTACGCTTCGGTCCTTTCGCCGCAAAACCGTCCGACACGCCCCGCCCACCCGCTCCCACGAGGAGTTCTCCCCGCTCCGGTGCGCGGACGTCCCATCCTCGCACGCCCCACCACAGGCCGCGCCACCGGCTGCGGGAGCGCACGCGCCACTCCCGCCCCGCCGGTCACACGGTTCGGGGAGATTCCGTGCCGAGGGGTGTGCGACGCCCGCGAAGTGGAGATCCTTGTGCCCGCACGGACACGGCCGACGGCGCGTCACGGGGGAGTGCGGACAGTGGAACAGGCGCAGGAGAGGACCGGAGCCGGCGGCGGGAGCGACCCCGCCGTCCCGGGCCCGCAGTCCCGGGAGACCGGCACCGCCCTGGAACTCCTGGTGCACGGCGTGGGCGGTACGACACCCGCCCAGATGCTGGACGACCCGCGCACCGTGCGGATCACCGGCGACCACATCGCGGCCGTCTTCCGGCGCACCGAGGACGCCGACGCCGAGTCCCGGCCCGAGGACTACCGCGGCCGGCCGGTGCCCGAGGCCTACGTCTGGTGCAACCTCACCTCCGGCAACGGCACCCGTGCCCTGTGGCTGCTGCTCCTGCCGTTCATGGTGGTCAACCTCGCCCACTGGATGCGGCCCATCGCCCACGGCCGGATCCGGACGGTCCGGCTCTACGGGCTGCTGGTGCGGCTCGCCGCACTGACCCTGACGGTGCTGCTGGTCGCCGCGGCCTGCGAGGTCGCGATCGACCTCGTCGCCTGGCAGTGTGCGGGCACGCGCGCGTGCGCCCAGCGGCACTCCTGGCTGGGCTTCCTGTCGCCGGCGGGTCCGGCCGCCGGCTGGTGGAGCCCGCCCGGCCGCCGGCTCGCCCTCGCGGCCGCCGTGCCCGCCGCGCTCACCGGCCTCCTGTGGTACCTGTCCCTGCGCACCTGGCGGGCGTACGAGTCCCAGCAGCCGATGGACCGCACCGCCGACCCCGAGGGCGACCCCGGCCGCACCGCCCTGAACCGGCCCGGGTTCTGGTACGGGCGACGCCTGGTGGCCCGGCTCCGGGCCACGCACACCGCCATGGGCCTGCTGACGGTCGCCGCCGCGGTCGGCGTGCCGGCGGCCCGCTTCGACCGGGCGCCCGGCGGGCCGGCGCTGCTCGACGCGCTCGGCCGGCTGCTGGAGGCCGCCCTGGTCGTCGGGGCGGTCGCGGCGGTGGGCGTGACCTGTCGCCGGGGCCGCAGCGAGCACCGCCTCGACCGGGAACTCGACCGGCACCTCGTACGACGCCTGCCGCTCGCCGCGCTCGTCCTGCTCGTCCTCGCCCTGGTGTACGGCGGCTGGGCCCGCCCGGGGTGGACGTCGGCCGGCCGGCTGCCCGGGGACATGACCTTCGGCGGCATCGCCCTGGTGCAGGGACTGCTGGTGATCCTCATCGGCGTGGTCGCCCACACACTGCACCGCGCCCTCCCCGACCCGCGCGCCGCGATCCGCGGCCTCGGCGGTCCCGCCGTCGCCATGCTGGCCTGCGCACTGGGGGGCGTGATGTCCGGCGGGGTGGCGCAGCGGGTGTCGGACTGGCTGGACGGCACCGGCACGTCCATCGACGGGCCGCCCGTCCTGCTGACCTGGCAGGCGTCCGTCATCCCACCGCTGATCCTCGTCGTGCTGCTGCTCTGTGCCGCCCTGGCCCGGCGCACCTGGCGCCTCGCCCGGGCGGAGCGGGACGCCGTGGAGGGCGATCACCCCGGAGAGGCCGGGGACCCGGCCCGCACCCGCCGCATCGCGACCGCCCGCGCCATGGCCGCCCTCACCGACCGGGGCCCCCTCGTCGTCGCCATCACCTCCGTCGCCACCCTGCTGCTGGGCGCGGCGGCCCTCGTGGGCGCCCTGGCGACCGACCAGGTGCCGGCCGACGCCGCGCGCGGGACGTACGCCGTCGTGCACGGAGCCGCGCAGACCGCGCAGGCGCTGGGCTCCTGGCTCATCGGCCTCGGCTTCCTACTCTTCGTCACCTGGGGCCGGCGCGCCTACAAGGATGCCTCCGCCCGGCGCACCATCGGCATCCTGTGGGACGTCGGCACCTTCTGGCCGCGCGCCGCCCACCCCTTCGCACCGCCCTGCTACGCCGAGCGCGCGGTGCCCGACCTGACCTGGCGCATGGCGACCTGGACCCGCGCCACCGGCGGGCGCCTCGTCATCTCCGGGCACTCGCAGGGCAGCGTCCTCGCCGCCGCCGCGGCCTGGCAACTGGCGCCCTCCGCACGCAAACGGGTCGCCCTGCTGACCTACGGCTCCCCGCTGGAGCGCCTCTACGGCCGCTGGTTCCCCGCCCACTTCGGACCCGACGCGCTCGGCTCCCTGCACCGGGACGTCGACTGCTGGCGCAACCTCTACCGGCGCACCGACCCCATCGGCGGCCCGATGCGGCTGCCCGGCGACTGCGGCCCGGCCGTGGACCGCGAAGCCCTCAAGGACCCGCTGACGTACGGCCGCACCGATCTGCACCCGCTGCCCGCGCCGATCCTGGGCCACTCCGACTACCAGGCCGACCCGGCCTTCGCCGAGGAACGGCGCCGGCTGCTGGCCCGGCTGCGCCCGGAGGTGCCGGCGCCGCGCCACACCGGCCAGGCACCGCCCGTCCCGGGCGCGGACGGCGGCCCCGGCGGCTGCTAGGGCCCCGCCCCGGCGGGGCCCTACCGGGGCGGCTCCGGCAGGTCCTCCTCGTAGAGCAGGCTCAGGTCGTCCGTGCTCGGGTCCGCCAGCTGGGCGACGCGGCTCGCGTGCCGCTCCACCATCGCCTCGAAGGTCTGGCGCGCGGTGCGGCCGTTGCCGAAGGCCGGGCCCTTGGGGATCGCCGTGAAGTACCGTGTCAGCGCCTCGGGCACGCCCGGCGCCAGCCGGTACTCGTGCTCCTCGGCCTGCTGCTCCACGATCCGCAGAAGTTCCTCGGGCCCGTAGTCGCCGAAGGTGATGGTCCGTGAGAACCGGGACGCCACACCGGGGTTGACCGACAGGAAGCGCTCCATCTCCGCCGTGTAGCCCGCGACGATCACCACGACCGCGTCCCGCTGGTCCTCCATCAGCTTCACCAGCGTGTCGATGGCCTCCTTGCCGAAGTCCCGGCCCGCGTCCTCCGGGGACAGCGCGTACGCCTCGTCGATGAACAGCACACCGCCACGCGCCCGGTGGAACGCCTCCTGGGTGCGGATCGCCGTGGAACCGATGTGCTCGCCGACCAGGTCGACGCGGGACACCTCGACGAGATGGCCCTTCTCCAGTACGCCCAGGGAGGCGAGGATCTCGCCGTACAGCCGGGCGACCGTCGTCTTGCCGGTGCCGGGGGAGCCGGTGAAGACCAGGTGCCGTTTGACCGAGGCGGCCTTCAGCCCGGCCTGCTGCCGGCGCCGGCCCACCTCGATCATGTCGGTCAGGGCCCGGACCTCGCGCTTGACGCTCTCCAGGCCGACCAGCGCGTCCAGTTCGCCGAGGACGGCCTTCGACGTCCGCGCGGGCTCCTCGGGGCCGGTGCCCGCGATCAGCGGCTCCTGCTCGGTGCTGCGCTGCCCGGGGATCGAGCCCAGCAGACCGCCGGGGGAGTGGCCCACCGTCTCCACGGCCGTCTCCCGCGCGGGGGGCGGCGCCAGAGCGCCGCCGCTCTCGTCACTGGCGCAGTCCTCGACGAGCGGTCCCGAGTCGGACGACGCGTCAGGGCCGCCGTCCGCGAACTCGAAACCGCCGCGCGCGCACCGCTCCGTACGGCACTTCCGCAGCGTCGTACGGCAACCGTCGATCACATGGAAGCCGTAGCCGGCGCTGCCCGTCACCCGGCAGCCGAGGAAGCTGCCGCGGCCGCCCGCCGACACGTACACCCCGGCCTCGGAGGGGGAGTCGACCGTGCAGCGCTCGATGGTGGGGTCGGCGCCCTTGGTGACGATCACGCCGGTGCGGTTGCCGACCAGGGTGCAGTTGTTCAGGGTGCCGCCGCTGCCGTGGTCACGGAACCACGCGCCCGTCGCCGCGTCCCGGATGCGGCAGTCGTCGAGCTGCGCGACGGCGCCGTCACTCACCGAAACCGCCGTGTTCCGCACCTGGGACAGGTCGCTGTCCACGACGTCCGCGCGCGAGCCGCGGTCCAGCACGAACAGTGCGTCCGGCACGTCGTGCACCCGGCAGGAGTCGAGCACCGCGGTGGCGCCGTCGCTGACCCAGACCGCCGGGTAGTCGCCCGTGCTGTCGAAGATCTCGCACTGGTTGGCATCCACGCGGGTGCCCGGGTCCCACACGGACAGGCCGTTGCGCCCGAACTGCCGCACGCTGGTGCGGGTCAGGGTGAGCACGGAACGGGAGCGCAGGTCGACCGCGTTCTCCGGGATGTCGTGGATGCGGCAGTCGGCGAGCGTGAGCACGGCGTCGGTGTCGAGCGTGACGCCGTCGGAGGTGGTGCGGTGCACGTCGCAGTCGGTCAGGTGCGCGGTGGCCCGGCCGGAGACCTGGACGCCGCTGCCCCGCACCTCGTAGATCTCGCACCCCACCGCTTCCAGCGCGGAGTGCTCACCGGTCGCCGTCAGCCCCGAACCGGCGGCGTGGTGGATCCGGCAGCGCTCCAGCCGGGGGTGTGCGCCGGAGCGCACCGCGACACCCGCCTGGCCGGCCGAGACGACCTCGCACTCCTCGAACACCCCGCCCCCGCCGTCGAGGACGGCGATGCCGATGCCCGCCGGGTTGTCGACGGTGCAGCGCCGCACCGTGGGCCGGGCGCTGCCGCGCACCTCGATGCCGGACGCGGACCGCGTGACCACCCGGACGTCCAGCAGCTCGGGGGTGCCCTCCTCGACGAGCACCGCGGGCGCCGCGGCGTCCTGGCCCTCGACGTGCAGGTCCTGGACGACGGCCGAGGCACGCAGCGTCAGCGGCACCCCGTCGACGGGCGCGATCCGGACCGAACCCTGGGCGCCCTCGGGCCCGCGCAGGGTCACGGCCCGCTCGACGACGAGGTTCTCCCGGTAGGTCCCGGGGGTGATGGTGAGGACGTCACCCTCGGCCGAAGCCTCCAGGGCGGCGGCGAGCGATGCGTACTCACCCGTGCGGCGCCGCCACCGCGAGGTGCCGGTGTGCGTCACCTGGACCGTGCCCTGTGCCATGGCGTTGCTGTGCCCCCACCTCGTCGTACTGATGGCTCGTTCGCCGTCGGTGACGCCCCGGCCGGGGCGGGCCGCGGCGTGGCCCGCGGGCCCGAACGCGCTCCCGACACCGGCACGCACCTGTGGCTTCCTCACGCGCGGGTTGTCGCCGATTGGTTCGGCCGGTCCACCGTAGCGTGCGCGCAGACGGTGGGTTGACCAGAGGCGGAAGCCCGTCAGCTGCCGGCGCCGGTCCGGCCCCAGTCCGGGCCCGCCCGGTCCCACTCCTGCTCCCAACGGTCGTAGCGGCGGCGGACCATGCGCCACACGACGATGCGCCGGCCGGCCTCGACCAGGACCGCGGTGGCCAGGGCAGCGCCGACACCGGCGAGTGCGGCGTGCGTCGTGGCGGTGGCGGGGTCCAGCGGGCGGGCCACCATCCGGCCCTGCGCATCGGTCCAGATCCGGAAACGGTCGCCGGGGTGCGGGTCCCGCAGGCCCGCCAGGACGGAACCGCGGTGCTCGGAGCCGTCCGCCGCTTCCCAGCGGGCGAGGACACGGCTGCGCAGGTCCCCGGCCGAGACGCCCTCCGGATCGACGTCGAACGGGGAGCGCTTCAGCTCGCGGACGACAAAGGCCGTCACCTGGTGCCGGGACTCGTGCTGGGCCCGGACCGACCGCTGCAGGGCATCCTGCGCCGCACCGCCCACGAGCGCGCCGATCAGGGGCGCGACGAGCAGGATCAGCAACAGGCCCGACAGGGCGACCCAGGCCTCGGCCAGGTCGGTCGTGCGGCGCAGCGGATTGTGCCGCCAGCGCCAGAGTCCGCTGATCGCCCGCACCGCCCGGCCCCCTTCCCGCTCCCTGCCGCCCCCGGTCGATCCGCCCGGCCACGAGCCGGTCCGCAGGACCCGACGGCACCTCGTGCCCGCGTCCTCGGCCGTCTCTTCTCACCTGCATCTCGTGAAAGCCAACGCGTGGGCCCGGGGCCGGGTTCCCGGTCACCGGGGCGCGGGCGCGTCGCTTCCGTCACTCGACGATCCGCACCGGGTCGCCGACCCGGACCGTGCCGGGACCGAGGGGCACGAGATTCTGCCCGAAGACCAGCTTGCGGCCGATACGGCGGTACCGCCCGAGGCTGTACAGGGGCTCTCTGCCGCGCTGGGCGGTGTCCTGGTCGGTGGTCGTCACCACACAGCGTCCGGACGGTTTGGCGACGCGGAAGCCGACCTCGCCGACGGAGATGCGCGACCAGCCGTCCTCGGCCCACGCGTCGGTGCCGGAGACGACCAGGTTGGGCCGGAAGCGGCTCATGGGCAGCGGGCCCTCCGCCGCGTGGTCCCCGCGCGCGATCAGGGAGTTGAGGGCGTCGAGGGACGCCGTCGTCGTGAGCAGCAGCGGAAAGCCGTCGGCGAAGGAGACGGTCTCGCCCGGCAGCGCGTACTCGGGGTCGACGGGCCGGCGGGTGGCGGGATCGTCCAGGTGCACCAGCCGCACGTTGGCCCCGAGATGGGCGCTGCACCAGGCGTGCACGGCGTCGTCCCGCACCGGGACCGCCTCGACCTTGTCACCGAAGAGCTGTACCGGGATCGTGCTCGCCGCGTCCGGGACGGGCACCGTGAGCGGGCTGCTGCCGGGCGCGGACAGCCGGATGCCGCCGCCGGGCAGGAGCTCGGCGGCGGCCAGGGCGAGGCGCGGCTGCTCGCGCTGTGTGACGACCTTTCCCCCGTCGTCGACCAGCATCCAGCGGCGGTCTCCGGCCAGCCCCCAGGGCTCCACGACGGCCTCCCGGGGCGCGAGGCCCCGGAACGCCTTGACCGGATGGACGTGAATCGACTGCAGTCGCGCGTTCCCCATGAGGTCATGGTGCCAGGCGGCACCGACAACCGGGGGAGACGGCTCAGTAGCCGCGGTACTGCTGGTTGCTGTACGGATCCTGATAGGGCGCCGGGGCGGGCCGCGGCGCCGCGGGGCGCATCGCCTCGTACCCCGCGGGGCCGGGCGCGGCCGGGCGGGGCTGCTGCGGCTGCTGGGGTCCGGGGTATCCGCGCGGGGCGCTCGCCTGCTGCGGGATGTACGCGGCGGGCGCCTGCTGCAGCGGAGCGGGCTGCTGCATCTGCTGCATCTGCATCTGCTGCGGATAGCCGTAGGAGGGCTGGGAAGGGGCCGCCGGGAGGGCGGGCAGGGCCGACGGCAGCGCCGGCAGGTGGCTGCCCGGCGCGTCGTACGCGGCGGGAACCCGGATCGGGGCGATCTGCGGAGTACCCCGCTCGGCGACGAGCGAGTCGTAGATCGGGGTGTCCGGGAAGGAGGCGGAGTAGTAGCCGCCGCCATAAGTGGAGCGGGGGGAGGTCATGGCACATAAGTTAAGCCCACGATGTGCTGGTTGGGGAGACCGATAAGAGGGTTGTTTTCCGGGCCCGCGGTGACCTGAGTTCCCCAATCAGAGCGAACTCGGCGAAATAGGGCAGCGCGGGGCGCGATCTTGGTGTAAAGGCCAAGTTCCGGGCGGGTTACCGACGGTTGGCCGGCGGTCCTCACGCCGTCTCCCTGAGCGGCCCGCGGCAGGGGGAATAGGTTGGGCGCGGAAAACCAGACGAACCGCCGGGACGCGGCCCGGCGCGGTGACACGTGATGGGGGCGGACATGTCAATGTCGAAAGGCTCGAACACCCCGGTGCCGACCACGGCGCTGCGGGTCGAACTGGGCTGGCGATCCGGCCCCGGCGTGCCCGATGCGGACGCTTCGGCACTGCTCCTCGTGGCGGGCAAGGTCCGCTCCGACGCGGACTTCGTCTTCTACAACCAGCCCGCGCACTCCTCCGGCGCGGTCCGGCACGAGGGCAAGCGGGACGCCGGCGGCCGGGTGACCGACGGCCTGCTGGTCGACCTCGCGCGCGTGGAGCCCGCGATCGAGACGGTGATCGTCGCCGCCTCCTCGGACGGCGGATCGTTCGGCCGGATCCCCGACCTGTACATCGAGGTGCGGGACGCCGCGCAGAACACCGTCGTCGCCCGCTTCGACAACCCCGGCGCCACGGTCGAAACGGCGTTCGTGCTCGGCGAGTTCTACCGCCGCCAGGGCGCCTGGAAGTTCCGCGCCGTCGGCCAGGGATACGACAGCGGCCTCGAAGGCCTGGCCACCGACTACGGCATCACGGTGGACGAGCCGCAACAGGCCGCAACGCCCCTCACGCCCCCGCCCGCCGCGGTGCCCCCGGCCCCGGCCACCGTTGCGCCGCCGGCCCCGCCCACGACGCGGCCCGCGGGCACCCCGCCGCCCCCGGCGACGGCACCCTCCGCGGAGCCGGTCCGCCTGACCAAGGTCACGCTCACCAAGGCCGCGCCCTCCGTCTCCCTCACCAAACAGGGCGGGACGTCGGGCACCATGCGGGTGAACCTCAACTGGGAGGTGCGCAAACAGTTCTCCGGCTGGGCCCGCAAGCTGGGCCGCCCGGTCGCCATGCACGACGACCTCGACCTCGACCTGTGCTGCCTGTTCGAACTCAGCGACGGCAGCAAGGGCGTCGTCCAGGCCCTCGGCAATGCCTTCGGCTCCCTGCACCAGCCGCCGTTCATCCACCTCGACGGCGACGACCGCACCGGTGCCGTGACGACCGGTGAGAACCTCACCATCAATCTCGACCACCAGAAGCACTTCCGGCGCATCCTCGTCTTCGTCACCATCTACGAGGGAGCGCGCTCCTTCGCCGACCTGCACGCCACCGTCACCCTCCAGCCGCAGTACGGCGCCGCGATCGACTTCTCGCTCGACGAGTGCACGGTCCCCTCGACGGTGTGCGCCCTCGCGCTGATCACCAACACCGGCGACGACCTCGTCGTCCAGCGCGAGGCCCGCTACCTGGTGCCCGAGCGCGGCGTGAGCCCGCAGCGGACGGTCGACTACGCCTACGGCTGGGGCATGAACTGGACCCCGGGCCGCAAGTGAACCCTCCGGGCGCTCAGCCCTCGTCGGGCAGGGCGCCCGGACGGGCGTAGGTGCGGCCCTTCCAGGCCGCGCCGCGCCCCCGGTAGTGCTGCACCGCGGAGTCGACCGTCATCAGGAGGTACAGGAACGCGGTGAACGGCAGCAGCGGAGCGAGCCACAGCGGCTGCCGGTAGTACCGCAGCATCGGCACGTACGTCCCCGCCATCACCAGCCACGCGGCGGCTCCGCACACCACCGCCGTACCGCCGGCCACCGCGCCCGCGACCACCGCGGCCGGCGGCACCAGGTACACCAGCGCCAGGCCGGCGACCGTACCGGCCAGCAGCAGCGGATTGTGCCGCAGTTGCGCGTAGGCGCTGCGGGAGACCATCCGCCACAGGTCGTGCAGCCGCGGATAGGGACGCACACTGTCGACGCCGTCGGCCAGCCCCAGCCACACCCGGCCGCCGCTGCCCTTGACCGCCCGGGCGAGGGCCACGTCGTCGATGACCGCGTGCCGGATGGCGTCCGGGATCCGCGCCCGCTCGGCGGCGTCGGCGCGCAGCAGCACACAGCCGCCCGCGGCGGCCGCCGTCCGCGTCGCCCGCCCCCCGGCGCGCTCCTTGCCGATCCGCCGGAACGGGTACAGCTGCGCGAAGAAGTAGACGAAGGCCGGCACCACGAGCCGCTCCCACGCGCTCTCGACCCGCAGCCGGGCCATCTGCGAGACGACGTCGAAACCACCGGTACGGGCCGCGGCCACCAGTTGCCGCAGGCTGTCCGGCGCGTGGGCGATGTCGGCGTCCGTCAGCAGCAGGTACTCGGGCTCCCGCGCGCGTGCCAAGCGGATGCCGTGCCGCACCGCCCAGAGCTTGCCCGTCCAGCCCGCCGGCGGCTCCCCGGGCGAGGCGACGGTGAGCGCGAGACCCTCCTGGCGTCCGGCCAGGTCGCGCGCCAGGTCGCCGGTGCCGTCCGTGCTGCCGTCGTCGATCAGGAAGACCTCCGCCCGCCCCGGATAGTCCTGGGCGAGCAGTGCGGGCAGGCTTGCCGGCAGGACCCCCGCCTCGTCGCGCGCCGGCACGACGACGCAGACCGGCGGCCACACGTCCGGCTCCACGCGGCCGGGCAGCCTGACGTCCGTACGCCAGAAGAAGCCCTGGGCGAGCAGCAGCCACAGCCAGGCGGCGAGGGACAGGGCGGATACGACGGTCACGACGGAAGTCCACGCATCGGCGCTCACGTGCGCAGTCTGCCCCACGCCGCGGCGCGCGAAGGCCCATCGTCTATCGTGGCCTGGTGAAGATCGCGCTCATGGACTCCGGAATCGGTCTGCTGGCGGCCACCGCTGCGGTACGGCGCCTGCGGCCGGACGCCGATCTCATCCTCTCCCTGGACCCCGACGGCATGCCCTGGGGCCCGCGGACCCCCGAAGATCTCACCGGCCGGGCCCTGGCCGTCGCTGAAGCCGCCGCAGCGCACCGGCCGGAGGCCCTGATCGTCGGCTGCAACACGGCCACCGTGCACGCGCTGCCCACGCTGCGGGCCCGTTTCGAACCCGGCCTTCCGGTCATCGGCACCGTCCCGGCGATCAAGCCCGCCGCGGCCGGCGGCGGCCCCGTGGCGATCTGGGCGACGCCCGCCACCACGGGCAGCCCCTACCAGCGCGGACTCATCGAGGAGTTCGCCGCCGGCACGCCCGTCACCGAGGTGCCGTGCCACGGTCTCGCCGAGGCCGTCGAACACGCGGACGAGACGGCGATCACCGCCGCCGTGGCCGCCGCCGCCGCGCTGACGCCCGAGGACGTGACGACCGTCGTCCTGGGCTGCACCCATTACGAACTGGTCGCCGAACGCATCCGCGCCGCCGTGCAGCGCCCCGGTTCACCGCGCCTCGTCCTGCACGGCTCCGCCGGCGCGGTCGCCGCACAGGCGCTGCGCCGGATCGGCGCCCGGCCCGAGCCCGGGGCCCCGGCCGCGGGCACCCTCACCGTGCTGCTGAGCGGACGCGAGGGCGCCCTGCCCGCGACCGCTGCGGCCTACGAGGAAGGCCGGCTGCTGCGCACGGTCACGCCGGCCCGCTGACCGGGGCCGCACGCCCGCTCGGCCCAGTCACCCTGCGCGACGAGGTACCCGCGCAGCGAAACATGAGTAACCTCATATCCATGAGGCATCGCCCCGGCGAGAGCACCCCCGCACCGGACGTCTGGACCGGACGTGCCACCAACCGCGTCCAGTGGTTCCTGGCGCTCATCGGCGTCGCCTGCGTGGCACTGGGCATCGCGCTGGCCGTCGACTCGGCCTGGGAGTCCGGCATCGCCCCGCTGGCCATGGCCGTCGTCGGCTGCATCGCGGCCGGACTGCTCGTGCTCTTCGGCACGCTGGCGTTCGTGCACGTCGCATTGAGAGTCGACGAGGAGTGCCTGGAGGTGCGCTGCGGCCACATCGGCGTGCCCCGCCGGCGCATCCCCCTCTCGCACGTCGTCGGAGCCGAGTTCACCCCGCACGTCACCCCGCGCCACTGGGGCGGCTGGGGCTACCGCTGGCGGCCGGAGAAGGGCACCGCCGTCGTCGTACGGCGTGGCGAGGGTCTGATCCTGCGGCTGTGGGACGGCCACACCTTCACCGTCACCGTGGACGACGCGGAAGCGGCCGTCCAGGTCATCAAGGACCGCCTCCGGCCGAAGACCCCGGGCCCGGCTGCGCACTGAGCCCGCCCCTCGCGGGCATCGGCCAGGCCGCCGCGCCGCGATCTCCCCCTCACGGCGTGCCTGGCCGACCGAGAGTCGCCCGCGCGTCACCTGAACGCCCGGCGATCCCGCTGCCCCGTCCCCGGCACCGCCGTCGGTGACTCGTCGGCGAGGGGGCGGGCCGTGGCCAGTCCCGCGAGCAGCCCCGCGCCCACCGACACGGCGGTGAAGCTCAGCGCGTTGCCCACCGAGGCGATGGCGGCCAGCCCGGTGAGCGCCACCCCCGCGGTCAGCACGACCGGCGTCGGACGCGGCGAGCGCCACAGCGCGTACAGCACCCAGCCGAAGGCCGCCCCCAGCAGGACGACGCCGAGGACGCCCTGTTCGGCCGCCTGCTGCCAGGCCGCCGAGTGAGGCCTGCCGTCGGGCACCGACGACTGCCCGGCCGTCGGACTCAGCTCACCGAAGCGGCCCGGGCCCACGCCGAGAACGGCGTCCTCGCGCAGCAGGTCCAGCGCGTCGCCCCAGAGGAGGACACGGGCGGAGGTCAGCCGTCCCTCCACGGACACGGCGAGACCGTCCGGCACGGCCCTCGCCGCGACCGCCCAGGTCAGAACGGTCACCAGGCCCGCCACCAGACCCAGCCCCGCGAGCGCGGCACCCCGGCGGCGGACGCGGCCGGCGGCGAGCGAGCACAGCAGTACCCCCGCACTGGCCGCGCAACCGGCGGCCGAGCCCAGGACGGCCGCGGTCACGGCGATCCCCGCGGCCAGCAGCCGCAGCACCAGCCGCACGGCGGGCACCGGACTGGCCCAGGCCCCGCAGCAGGCGGCACCCGCCGACAGGACCAGCAGGGCCGCGGTGGCCCCGGCGTGCCCGAGCGGCACGGTGATCCGCGGCCCGGCGACCAGGTGCGGGACGGCCACCGGCAGAGCGGCACCGGCGAGCCCGGCGGCACAGGGCGCGGCGACCGGCAGGAGCGCGCCGCAGATCCGACCCACGGCGTAGCCGGCGGCCACCGCCAGCACCGCGAGCAGCACCCCCTCCGGACGCCCGTCGCGCGCGGCGGCCGTGATCAGCGACCAGGACGCACACGCCCCGAGGATCACCACGCCCGCCGCGTCCGAACCGCTCCGTCTCGCGCCGTCCGCCGCCGCACCGGCCGCGGACTCCCGCCCCCTCGCACCCACCGTGCCCCCCGCCCGTGTCGCCCCCGACCTCGACGGGCCCCGGCGCCCGGACGACAGGACCGGACGACTGAGGCTCCGGCACACCGTAACGGCTGGTCGGCGGATTGGGGACGGCTCGGCAGCCGGTTGTGCCGAAACGATGCGGCACCCGCCGCCCGAGGCCCCACCGACCCCCTCGAACCATGCTGTCGGCGGCGAAGTCACGCGCCGTACACTCCGGGGGGTGACCGTCACCGCAACCACCGTCGGCGAGCCGGACCGGCTGAAGCCGCAGGCCGCACCCGCCTCGCGCCTCGCCGCGCGGCTCACGCGCCTGTATCCGGCCGCCGCAGCCGCGCTCTGCGGCGTGCTGCTCTACGTCAGCTTCCCGCCGCGCACCCTGTGGTGGCTGGCCCTGCCCGCCTTCGCCGTCTTCGGCGCGGTGCTGCGCGGCCGGAGCTGGAAGGCGGGCCTCGGCCTCGGCTACCTGTTCGGTCTCGGCTTCCTGCTGCCCCTGCTGGTGTGGACCGGTGTGGAGGTCGGCCCCGGCCCCTGGCTCGCCCTGGTCGTCATCGAGGCGATCTTCGTCGCGCTGGTCGGGGCGGGCATCGCCATGGTGTCGAGGCTCCCGGCCTGGCCGGTGTGGGCGGCGGCCGTGTGGATCGCCGGAGAGGCCGCACGCGCGCGCGTGCCCTTCCACGGCTTCCCCTGGGGGAAGATCGCGTTCGGACAGGCCGACGGCGTGTTCCTGCCGCTCGCCGCGGTCGGCGGCACACCGGTTCTCGGCTTCGCGGTCGTCCTGTGCGGCTTCGGCCTCGGCGAGACCGCCCGCCTGGCCGTCGGGGCCCGCCGTACCGGCACCGTACGGCGGGGCGCGGCGGCAGCGGCCCTGCTCGGCGTGGCCGTACCCGTCGTGGGCGCCCTGGCCGCCCGGCCGCTGGTCACCGACGCGGCGGAGGAGGGCACCGCGACCGTCGCCGTCATCCAGGGCAACGTGCCGCGCGCCGGCCTCGACTTCAACGCCCAGCGCCGCGCCGTGCTCGACCACCACGCGCGCGAGACGGAACGCCTGGCCGCCGAGGTCGAGGCGGGCAAGGCCGACCGCCCCGACTTCGTGCTCTGGCCGGAGAACTCCTCCGACATCGACCCCTTCGCCAACGCCGACGCGCGCCACGTCATCGACCGGGCCGCCAAGGCGATCGGCGTCCCCATCTCGGTCGGCGGTGTCGTCGAACGCGACGGCAAGCTGCTCAACGAGCAGATCCTGTGGGACCCGGACAAGGGCCCCGTCGACACCTACGACAAGCGGCAGATCCAGCCCTTCGGCGAGTACCTGCCGCTGCGCTCGCTGATCGGGGCGATCAACGACGACTGGACCTCCATGGTCAGCCGGGACTTCAGCCGCGGCAGCGAGCCCGGCGTCTTCACCATGGCCGGCACCGAGGTCGGGCTCGTCACCTGCTACGAGGCCGCCTTCGACTGGGCCGTGCGCTCCGAGGTCACCGACGGCGCCCAGCTGATCTCCGTGCCCAGCAACAACGCGACCTTCGACCGCAGCGAGATGACCTACCAGCAGCTCGCGATGTCCCGCATCCGCGCCGTCGAGCACAGCCGGACCGTCACCGTGCCGGTGACCAGCGGGGTCAGCGCCATCATCATGCCGGACGGCCGGATCACCCAGAAGACCGGCATGTTCGTGGCGGACTCCCTGGTCCAGGAGGTGCCGCTGCGTTCCTCCGAGACCCCCGCCACCCGGTGGGGCGTGGGGCCGGAGATCGCCCTCGTGCTCGTCGCGGCCGGCGGGCTCGGCTGGGCCGTCGGCGCCGGTGTGCGCGGGCGGCGCGCCCGTGGCGTGTGACCGTCCGCCCGCCGCACGCCCCGCGACCTCGCCGGGATCGGCCCGCCCGGCCCGTTAGGGTCGGGCGCATGCCTACTCCCGACTTCATCCGCGACCTGCGCGCTTCTGCCGGACACCAGCTGCTGTGGCTCCCCGGAGTCACCGCCGTCGTCTTCGACGAGGAGGGGAGGGTGCTGCTGGGCCGGCGGGCCGACAACCGGCGCTGGTCGCTGATCGGGGGCATCCCGGAACCCGGGGAGCAGCCCGCGGCCTGCGCCGTGCGCGAGGTGGAGGAGGAGACCGCCGTCCGGTGCGTCGTCGAGCGGCTGGTCCTCGTCCAGGCACTCAGCCCGGTCACGTACGAGAACGGCGACGTCTGCCAGTTCATGGACGTCACCTTCCGCTGCCGGGCGGTCGGCGGCGAGGCCCGGGTCAACGACGACGAGTCGCTGGACGTGGGCTGGTTCGCCGTCGACGCCCTGCCGGATCTCGGGGAGTTCGGGCAGTCCCGGATCAAGCAGGCACTGTCCGACGCTCCCACATGGTTCGACCCCACTGGTTCCGTCTGAACTATGGGGCGTGCCCACATGGGGCGTGGGGTGGGCCCTGCCTAGGGTCGGGACATGACCTCGCCCAGTGTCCTCCCGGCCCCCCACGCCTCCCCGCTCGACCTCGGCGGCCGCACCGCCCTCGTCACCGGCGCCGCCGGCGGCATCGGCCGCGCCTGCGCGCTGCGGCTCGCCGCCGCCGGGGCCAAGGTCAGAGCGGTCGACCGGGACGCCACGGGGCTGGACGCGCTCGCCGAGCTGGCCGTGGACCTCACGGGCACCGTCGAACCCCAGGTCCTGGACCTGACCGACCTGGACGCCGCCGAACACGCGGCCGCCGGCACCGACGTCCTCGTCAACAACGCCGGGCTGCAGATGGTGCGGCCCCTGGAGGAGTTCCCGCCGGACGTCTTCCACACGGTGCTCACCGTCATGCTGGAGGCCCCCTTCCGCCTGATCCGCGGCGCCCTGCCCCACATGTACGGGCAGGGCTGGGGCCGCATCGTGAACGTCTCCTCCGTGCACGGACTGCGCGCCTCCGCCTACAAGTCGGCCTACGTGTCCGCCAAGCACGGACTGGAGGGCCTGTCCAAGACCGCCGCCCTGGAGGGAGCCGCCCACGGCGTCACCTCCAACTGCGTGAACCCCTCCTACGTCCGCACCCCGCTCGTGGAGAAGCAGATCACCGACCAGGCCCGGGCGCACGGCATCCCCGAGGAGCAGGTGCTGTCCGACGTGCTGCTGCGCGACAGCGCGCTGCGGCGGCTCATCGAACCGGAGGAGGTCGCCGAGGCCGTGGCGTACCTGTGCGGCCCGCAGGCGTCCTTCGTCACCGGCACGTCCCTCGTCCTGGACGGCGGCTGGACCGCGCACTGAGCGGGGCGACGATGCGCGCTCCGAGCGGGACGATGCGTGTGCCGATCAGGGCGACGCCCCCGGCGGCCCGGGTTTTCCACAGGGCTGCCGGGACGACCGTGCGATGGGGAATCCTGTGAGCATGTCCCGCGATCACGCGCAGTCCGCCGAGCGTCCCGTCCACCATGCCGCGGCGCCGGTGCCCCCCGCGGCGCCCGCCGGTGCCGAGACGCCCTTCCTGGAACTGCTGGCCAGGGGAGCCTCCGCCGACGCCTACGAGCAGCCGGTGCTCCTCGCCCGCGCGGAGGGCGGACCGGCCGGACGGATCGCCGCGCTCGAGCGGGCCAAGCTCCTCGCGCTGCGCGTGCGCTCCGAGCTGGAGGGCCGGCGCAGGCGCGAGGCCGAACTGTCGGCACTGTTCGAGACGGCCCACGACCTCGCCGGGCTGCGCGACCTGGACGCCGTACTGCGCGCGATCGTGCAGCGGGCCCGCTCGCTGCTCGGCACGGACGTGGCCTACCTCAGCCTCAACGACCCGGCACGCGGTGACACCTACATGCGCGTCACCGAAGGCTCGGTCGCGGCCCGCTTCCAGCAGCTGAGGCTCGGCATGGGGGAAGGGCTCGGCGGCCTCGTCGCCCAGACCGCCCGGCCCTACGTCACCGAGGACTACTTCAAGGACGCCCGTTTCCAGCACACCAGCACCATCGACACGGGCGTACGGGACGAGGGACTCGTCGCGATCCTGGGCGTGCCCCTGATGCTCGGGCACCACGTCATCGGCGTGCTGTTCGCGGCCGACCGGCGCGCCCGGGTCTTCGAGCGGGAGCAGATCGCCCTGCTCGGTTCCTTCGCGGCCCTCGCGGCGGCGGCCATCGACACCGCCAACCTGCTCGCGGAGACCCGCTCGGCCCTCGCCGAGCTGGAGCGGGCCAACGAGATCATCAAGGACCGCAGCGGCGTCATCGAACGCGCCTCCGACGTCCACGACCGGCTCGCCGAGCTGGTCCTGCGCGGCGGCGGCGTCCACGACGTGGCCGCCGCGGTCTCCCAGGTCCTGGCCGGCACCGTCGAGTTCACCGAGGCCGCCGCGGCACCCGCCCGGGCCCTGGAGACGTCCCGCGCGGAAGGACACGCGGTGCGGCACGACGACGACTGGATCGCCGCCGTCACCGCCGGCGGCGAACTGCTCGGCGCCCTGGTCCTGCGCGGCCATCCGGGACTCGACCCCGTGGACCAGCTCACCCTGGAGCGGGCCGCGATGGTCACCTCCCTGCTGCTGCTCGCCCGGCGCTCCGCCGCCGAGGCCGAACAGCGGGTGCGCGGCGAACTGCTGGACGACCTCCTCGACGCCCGCGACCGCGACCCGCGCCTGCTGCGCGAACGCGCCCGACGGCTGCACGCCGACCTCGACGCCACGCACGTGGTGCTCGCCGCCCGCCTCGACGCCGTCGCGCCCGACGCCGACCAGGAGGCGGACGCCCGCCGGCGCCTGTGGGCCGCGGCCTCCCACCTCGCCGCGACCCGGCACGGCCTGGCCGCCGCCCGCGACGGCGGCACCGTCCTGCTGCTGCCCCTCGGCCCCCGGGACGGTGCCACGGAGCTGGCCCGCCGTACCGCACGGGAGCTGGGCACCGCCGTCCACGAGGCCGTCACCGTCGGCGCCTCCGCACCCCTCGAGGACCTCGCCGCCCGCCCCGAGACCGTGGCCGCCGCCTACCACGAGGCCAGACGCTGCCTGGACGCCCTGCGGTTGCTGAGCCGCTCCGGGGACGGTGCCGCCGCCGAGGACTTCGGGTTCCTGGGACTGCTCCTGGCCGGCGACCGGGACATAGCCGGCTTCGTCGACCGCACCATCGGCCAGGTCGTGGACTACGACGAGCGACGCGGCACCGAACTGGTGCGGACCCTCGACGCGTACTTCGCCTGCGGCATGAGCCCCGCACGCACCAAGGACGAGCTGCACGTCCACGTGAACACGGTCGCGCAGCGCCTGGAACGCGTCGCCCGCCTCCTCGGCGACGACTGGCAGAGCCCCGCCCGCACGCTGGAGATACAACTGGCCCTGAGGCTGCACCGGTTGTCGGTCCCGGCACAGCGCTGACCCCCGCACGCGGGGGCGTACGGGGGTCAGCGGCGCGGCAGTCAGGCGGTACGCGCACCGGTGGGGCGGGAGCCGGCCGGCTCCTCGGCACCCTCCTCCGCGGACGCGACGTCGGTGAGATCCCGGTGGCGGGTCTCCTTGGCCACGCCCACGGCGACCAGTGTGATCAGCACCGCGGCGATGACGTAGAGGGAGATGAACGTCGAGCTGTCGTACTCGTTCAGCAGCGCCGTGGCGATCAGCGGCGCGGGGGCGCCTGCCGCGACCGACGCGAACTGGGCGCCGATGGAGGCACCGGAGTAGCGCATCCGGGTCGCGAACATCTCGGAGAAAAAGGCCGCCTGGGGCGCGTACATCGCGCCGTGCAGCACCAGGCCCACGGTCACCGCGAGGAGGAGGCTGCCGAAGTGACCGGAGTCGATGAGCATGAAGAAGGGGAACATCCACAGCCCCACGCCGGCCGCCCCCAGCAGGTACACCGGACGGCGGCCGATCCGGTCCGACAGCGCACCCCAGGCCGGGATGACCGCGAAGTGCACGGCCGAGGCGATCAGCACCGCGTTGAGCGCCGTCTGCTTGGAGACCTCGGCCGCGGTGGTGGCGTAGACGAGGATGAAGGCCGTGATGACGTAGTAGCTGATGTTCTCCGCCATCCGCGCGCCCATCGCGATCAGCACGTCACGCCAGTGGTGCCGGAGCACGGCGACCAGCGGAAGCGGCTCGGCGTCCGCCTTGCGCGCCTCCGACTGCGCCAACGCCTGCTTGAAGACGGGGGATTCGTCGACGGACAGGCGGATCCACAGACCGACCATGACCAGGACGCCGGACAGCAGGAACGGTATCCGCCAGCCCCAGCTGGTGAACGCGGCGTCCGACAGCACCGCCGTCAGCAGCGACAGCACGCCGGTCGCCAGCAACTGTCCGGCCGGCGCTCCGGTCTGCGGCCACGAGGCCCAGAACCCGCGGCGCCGGGCGTCCCCGTGCTCGGACACCAGCAGCACGGCACCGCCCCACTCGCCGCCGAGCGCGAACCCCTGCACGAGCCGCAGCACGGTCAGCAGCACCGGAGCGGCCGTGCCGACGGTGGCGTGCGTCGGCAGCAGCCCGATGGCGAAGGTGGCCCCGCCCATCAGCATCAGGCTCAGCACCAGCAGCTTCTTGCGTCCGAGCCGGTCGCCGTAGTGCCCGAAGACCAGCGCGCCGAGCGGACGGGCGGCGAACCCGACGGCATAGGTCAGGAACGACAGCAGGGTGCCGACCAGCGGGTCGGAGTCCGGGAAGAACAGCTTGTTGAAGACGAGGGCGGCGGCGGAGCCGTAGAGGAAGAAGTCGTACCACTCGATGGTGGTGCCGATGAGGGACGCGGCGACGATGCGCTTGAGAGTGCCGGGTGTCGGGGGAGCGGATGCTGCTGAGGCCATGTGCGCCACTTCCTCGTGTGCGGTGGGGACGGGTACGTGTCGGCACACCGTAGGAAGCCGCAGGTCAGGGGCACATGTGGCGGGGCACCATAGTTCGGCGGCCGGCTATGCGCGCGGCCACCATGCCGCCGTACGCACCTGCGGAGCGTCGAGCGGTCTCGCTCACCGCGTCGCCGATGCCCATGTGTGAGTGCACCCGTCCGGGGCACTGCGGCGCGTGAGGCGGAACAGCCCTCCGCATGGCATCGTGAGAACGGAGAGACGCGACCGAGGCGGGGGAGACCACGGGAGATCCGCAGTCGTGGAACATGCAAAGGTCTCGCAGGGCTACGGGCCGCCGACGTCGCTACCTCCGGGCGTGGCGCGACAGCTGGGCGTGGAGACGGCGGCGGCGCTGCTCGACATCGTGTGCGCCGAGGCGCCGGTCGGCCTGTACATCCTGGATGCCGACCTGCGCAGCCCGCGCTTCCGCAGCGGCACCCAGGGCACGCCGGCGCAGGCGGACCCGGACGAGAGCGTCTCCCTGGAGGCCTGTCTGTCCCTTCCCGACGTGCGACGGGCGCTGCACACGGTCCTGGAGACCGGTGAGGCAGTGCGCGATCTGCGCTGTGCTGTGCACCTCGGCCGCCGGGAGCGACGCAAGCGTGCGCTGTCCCTCTCGGCCTATCCCCTGCATCATCTGGAGCACCGCACGCTCGGGCTGGCCGTGACCCTGACCGACCGCACGGCCCGTGAGCGCGCCGAAACGCGGCTGGGTGTGCTCGAACGGGCGGACTCGGTGATCGGCAGCTCCCTGGATGTGTTCCGCACCGCGCAGGAACTGGCCGAGAGCGCTGTTCCCGGGCTCGCGGACGCAGCCGCCGTCGACGTACTCGACGCCGTCCTGCACGGTGACGCTCCCCCGCCGGGGCCCCTCCTGGACTCCGTCACCGTCCGCCGGGCGGGCTTCGCGACGGCAGGGCGAGCGAGCGGGAGCAGTGTGCACGAGGTGGGCGGCGTGCGCGTCCTGCGGCAGGGCCGGCCGTACGCCTACGTGCTCGCCGATCTGACCCCCCGAGTGATGAACGATCTCGGCCGTGACGACTCGGCACCGTGGCTGTCGCACGACCCGGACCGCGCGGCGGCGTTCCGGAGAGCCGGCGTGCACTCGGTCCTGATCGTCCCCCTCGCCGCTCGTGGCGTGGTGCTGGGCGTTGCCGCGTTCTACCGCGCGGGGGAGTCGGATCCGTTCGACGACGCGGACGTCGGTGTTGCCGGGGAACTGGCGGCGCGGGCCGCGCTCTGCCTCGACAACGCGCGTCTCTACACGCGCGAGCGAACCTTGGCGCGGATCGCGCAGCGGGAGCTGCTGCCGAGGCACATGCCGGCGATGCGTGCCGTCGAGACGGCCCACGCGTATCTCCCCGTGGCGGCGGGTGGCTCCTGGTTCGATGTGATTCCGCTGTCGGGGGCCCGCGTGGCGTTGGTGGCGGGTGAGGTGCGGGGCAGCGGGCTGCGCGCAGCCACGGCGATGGGGCAGCTGCGCACGGCCGTTCACGCGTTCGCCGCGATGGACCTGGAACCCGTCGAACTCATGACACGGTTGCACGAGTTGACTGCCTCCGTCTCTCTGGACGAGACGCCACGGGACTCCCAGCCGCAAGGCGGCGGTTCCGCGCCGCACACTCCGCCGGCGAGCTGCCTGTACGTCGTGTACGACCCGGCGAGTCTGCGGTGCGAGGCCGTCAGTGCGGCGCACCCGCCGCCCGTCGTGGCGCCCCCACAGACGCGGCCGTATCTTCTGGACCTCACCCCCGGGCCCGAACTGGGCCGCGGGACCGCCTCGTACGGGTCGACGACCGTCGAGTTGGCGGCAGACACCGTACTCGCCCTGTTCAACCGGGGCCTGGTGTACGGCACAAGGGGAGACGGCGATCGACTGGCCGTGCTCAGGGACCACCTGACCCGGGCCTCCGAGCGTCCGCTGCGGCAGCTGTGCGACACGCTGGTGACCAGGGTGCTGCCGGACGGGCCCGAGGGGGACGCGTTGCTGCTCCTCGCCCGCACCCGGGCCCTCGGCCCCCGCGAACTCGGATGCTGGACCTTGGCCGATGACCCGCGGAGCGCCTCCAGGGCCCGGAGGCTGGTCGCCGACACGCTGGCCGAATGGGGGTTGGACGACCTCGTCCCCGGCGCTGAACTGATCGTCAGTGAACTGGTCACCAACGCCGTGCGTTACGCCGAGGGCGGCATCGGTCTGCGTCTGATCCGCGACGACACGCTCACCTGCGAGGTCACGGACTCCACCAGTGTCGCACCCCACCTGCGTCTCGCCGACGAGTCCGACGAGGGGGGCCGTGGCCTCTACCTCGTCGGACGGCTCGGCAGGCGCTGGGGGACGCGCCACTCCGCTCGCGGCAAGACGATCTGGGTCGAGCTGTGATGGACCTCCTGGCCCTCCTCCACCGCGTTCACGATGGTGCTCTGCATCGGGTGGCGGGGGCGTCGCCGAAGGCCGCGGGGCGGGACTCCTTCGCCACGCGGCCTTCGGCTCGGCGCCGGCCGCCGGACCGGTGCGGGCCAGGGACATGCGGGGGTCGTCAGCGTGGTTGTCGGATGCTGTCGATGATGCGCGTCCAGTTGTCGCTGCCGTGTCCGTCCTTGATCGCGCGCTGGTAGTGGGCCTGCACGGCCAGGGGGAGCGCGAGGTCGAGGCCGAGTGACGTGCTGGTCTCGACGATGTGGTCGGACGTCGCACCCATCATGGTGACCGTGCTGAGGTCGCCGGGATGCTCTCCGGCGTCGAGCGCGGCACCGGGGTGTTCCTCTCCCGCCCGCAGGATGTCGCCGATGGAGTCGGTGAAGGAGAGCAGCTCCGGCAGGGCTTCCCCGGCCTTCATTCCCGCGGTGCCCAGCATCGCGGTGGCGTGCATCAGACCGGACAAGGTGGTCAGGAACACCGCGAGTTGAGCCTGGTACATCATCTGGGCGAGGCCCGGTTCCTCACCCAGGTACTTCGGCGTCCCGAGCAGGGCCAACGTCTCCCGGTGACGGGTCATCACCTCGTCGCGGCCGCTGTAGAAGACGTACGCCGCCTCCGTGCCGACCATCGGCGCGGGGACCATGACACCTCCGGTGAGGAAGGCGGCGCCGTGGCCCGCCGCCCAGGTCGCCGCCTCGCGTGTGCGGTCGGGAGTGTCGGAGCTCAGATTGACCAGCGTTCGGCCGGCGAGCGATTCGGTGGCGGTGCCGAGGATGTCGTACATCGCCTGGTAGTCGGTGAGGCTGAGGATCACGAGGTCACTCGCCTCGACCGCCGCGCCGGGTGTCGGCGCGAGCGTCGCCCCGTCGGCGACGACGCCGTCGGCCCGGCCGGCGGTGCGGTTCCAGACGGTGACCCGGTGGCCGGCGGCGAGGAGGGTACGGGTCATCGCCTGTCCCATCGGGCCGAGCCCGATCACGGTGACAGTGCTGTTCTGCCTCGTGGTGCGGTTCTGTTGTTCGTTCACCCCTCCATCCTCGGAGAGCACGACTAGGCTCGGAAGTACCCACTAATTACTGCGGTACTTACCTTTTCGTAAGGGGATCAGCGATGGCCGAGGCGCCGAGGTGCGGGCCCTACATCTGCGGCATCGACGCCGCGCTCGACGTGGTCAGCGGCAAGTGGAAAGGACTGATCCTCTGGGAGCTCGACACCCATCGCGTACGCCGCTTCGCCGAACTCCGCCGCGGTCTGCCGGGGGTGAGCGAGAAGATGCTGACACAGCATCTGCGTGAGATGGAGGCGGACGGTCTCGTGCACCGGAGGGTGTACGCCGAGGTACCGCCGCGGGTCGAGTACTCCCTGACCGAGCACGGGCACACCCTCAACCAGGCGCTCGCGCCGCTCGGCGCCTGGGGGACCGAGCGGATACGCCGCGAAGGCCGCGAGACGGTCGACGTGGCCGGCGCCGGCGTCACCCCGGCGTGAAGCGCACCGGTGTCCCGACCGCGGCCTGGGCCGCCGCGGAGAGGGCGCCTTCGGTGACGACCGCGATCACCGGGTAGCCGCCGGTCGTCGGATGGTCGTGCAGGAACACCACGGGACGTCCGTCCGGCGGGACCTGGACGGCGCCCAGGACCATGCCCTCGCTGGGCAGTTCGCCCGTCGACGCCCGTTGCAGCGGCGGCCCCTCCGTGCGCAGGCCGATCCGGTTGCTGTGCGGCGAGACGCGGTACGTCGCCGAGGTGAACGTGTGCAGCGCGGCGGGGGTGAACCAGTCGGCGCGGGGGCCGGGACGCACCGGGAGGATCAGTTCGGCGGGCGGGCCCGGCCAGGGGGCGGCGACGGACGGTGCCGGCCGTGCGGGCACGCCCACCGGGAGGACGTCCCCGTCGCGCAGGGGAGTGGGACCGAGCCCGGAGAGGAGGTCCGTGGAGCGGCTGCCCAGGACAGGTTCGACGGCGATGCCGCCGGCGACCGCCACGTACGACCGCACGCCCGCGGTCACCGCCCCCACGTCCAGGACGCCGCCCGCCGGCACCCGGACCGGCGCGCCCCAGGCCACCGGCCGCCCGTCCACCGTCACCGGGCAGGGCGCCCCGCCGACCACGACCGTGACGGCACGGTCGGACCGCAGGGCGCAGCCGGTCAGGGTGGTCTCCAGGACGGCGGCGTCGGCGTCGTTGCCGGCCAGCCGGTTGGCGAGCCGCATCGCGTACGCGTCCAGGGCACCGGAGCGGGGAACCCCCAGGTGGGCGTGGCCGCGTCGGCCCGCGTCCTGCACCGTGGTCAGCGCGCCGGCGCGCACGGTCGTGAGCTTGGTGTTCATGCCGCGCCCCCCGCCTCGACGAAACGCACCCGGGTGCCCGGTGTGAGGAGTGCGGCCTGTTCCCTGTCCGGGTCCCACAGGCGGCTCGGGTCCGGCATCGTGCCGATCAGCTGCCAGCCGCCGGGGGTGGAGCGGGGGTAGACCGCGCTGTAGGGGCCGGCGAGGGCGACCGCCCCGGCCGGGACCCGGGTCCGCGGTGTGGCGCGGCGGGGGACGTGCAGCTCCGGGGGCAGTCCGGTGAGGTAGCCGAAGCCTGGTGCGAAACCGCAGAACGCGACACGGTACGTACCGGAGGAATGGAGGGCCGCCACCTCGTGCGGGGCGACTCCCCACAGGGCCGCCACGTCCGGCAGGTCGGGTCCGTCGTAGCGCACGGCGATCTCCACCACGTCCCCGTCGTCCGCGGCGCCCGCCGGTATCTCCCAGCCGGCGAGCCCGCGGGCCAGCGCCTCGGGGTCCCGCACTCCGTCCAGCAGGACGGTCCGTGCTCCCGGCACGATCTCCTCCACCGGCGGCAGGCTCCCCGCCGCGCGCCGGCGCAGCAGTTCGGCGTGGAAGGCAGCGGTGCGCTCGGCGTCGGGCAGTTCGACGAGGAGTGCGTGCCGCCCGGCGGGGCGGGCCGTGAGCAGCGGGTTCCCGGTCATGCGAAGGCCCCGACCCCGACCCCGGCCGCTTCGAGCGCCGCGCGCACCCGCGTCGCGATCCGGGCCGCGCCCGGGGTGTCGCCGTGGACGCACAGGGAGCGGGCGGCGACCGCGACGCTCGTACCGTCCACCGCCTCGACCGCGCCGTCCACCGCGAACGCCAGCGCCCGCCGCACCACCGCGTTCTCGTCCGTCACCACGGAGTCCGCCTCGCGGCGCGGGACGAGGGTGCCCCCGGGGGTGTAGGCGCGGTCCGCGAACGCCTCCGGCACGCCGGTGAGCCCGGCGTCCTCGGCGGCGGCGAGCAGGCGCGAGCCCGGCAAGCCGAGGACGGGCAGGTCCCCGCCCGCCAGCCGCACGCCCGCCACCACCGCGCCGGCCTGCTCCGCGTCGTGGACGGTGCGGTTGTACAGCGCGCCGTGAGGCTTCACATAGGCCACCTCCGCCCCGGCGGCCTCGGCGAAGACCCTCAGGGCGCCGATCTGGTACGCGACCTCGGCGGCGAGTTCACCGGCGGGCACGTCCATGGAGCGTCGCCCGAAGCCGGCCAGGTCGCGGTAGGACACCTGGGCCCCGATGCGCACCCCGCGCTCGGCGGCGAGGTCGCAGACGCGCCGCATCACCGAGGGGTCGCCCGCGTGGAAACCGCAGGCGACGTTGGCGCTGGTGACGACGGAGAGCAGGGCGTCGTCGTCGGTGAGGGTCCAGCGGCCGAAGCCTTCACCGAGGTCTGCGTTGAGGTCGATCACAGAACGAACGTAAGGGATTGTTGAACGATTCGACAAGAGCCGAGCGGGGTCCGTGTCGGCCGTCGGACGGTGAAAGTCACCTCTTGTTAGATCGTTGAACGATCGTCTAGGGTCCGTGCATCTGCCACGTACCCGGAGTCGTGGTCCGCGGACCGCCGAAGCGACGACTCCGAGACTCCCGGGTCCGTGCCCCGCCCCCAACGCCTGAAGAAGGCCACCGAATGATCGTTCTCCTCGGTGTGGTCGTGGTGATCCTCGGATTCGTCACGCGCCGCAATCCCGTCCTCGTGGTGGGCGTCGCCGGAATCGTCACCGGACTGCTCGGCAAGATGAACCCGCTCGAGGTCCTCGCGGCCTTCGGCCGGTCCTTCGCCGACAGCCGCTCGGTCACCGTCTACGCCATCGTGCTCCCCGTGATCGGGCTGCTCGAGCGCTACGGCCTGCGCGAGCAGGCCCGCCGTCTCATCGGCCGCCTGGGCAGGCTCAGCGCCGGCCGGTTCCTCACCGTCTACCTGCTGGTCCGGCAGGTCACCGCGGCCTTCGGCCTGAACAGCATCGGCGGCCCGGCACAGACCGTGCGGCCGCTCGTGGCGCCCATGGCCGAGGCCGCCGCCGAGCGCACGACGGGAGCCGGACTGCCCGACCGCCTGCGGGAGAAGGTGCGCTCCTACTCCGCGTCGGCCGACACCGTGGGCGTCTTCTTCGGCGAGGACTGTTTCATCGCGATCGGCTCCATCCTGCTGATCACCGGGTTCGTGAACTCCACCTACCACCAGGACATCGAACCGACCCAGCTGGCCCTGTGGGCGATCCCGCTCGCCGTCTGCGCCTTCGTCATCCACGGCGCCCGCCTGCTGCTCATGGACAGGCAGCTGGAGCGCGAGATGGCGCTCGCCGCCGCCGAGCACGACCTGCCGCTACCCGAGGGGGCCGAGAAGTGATCAAGGTCGAATGGCTGTACTGGCTGATAGGCCTCGTCTTCGTCGTCATGGCCGTGCAGATGGCCACCGACCGCAGCAACCCCAAGCGGTGGACGTCCGCCGCCTTCTGGGGCCTGCTCGGACTCACCTTTCCCTACGGCACCGGCGTCGCCAACGCCACCGCGGACAACGGCGGCTGGACCCTGCCCGCCGAACCGCTCGGCGTCGCGGTCCTCACCCTGATCGTGCTCGCCGGGTTCAACTTTCTCGGCAAGGGCGTCCCGGTCACCACCACCGGCGAACAGCGTGAGGCCTCCGCGGCCCGGCTCGGCAGCAAGATCTTCATCCCCGCCCTGACGATCCCCCTGGTCGCCATCGTCTGTGCCTCCGTGCTGGACGAGTCCGGCCTGTTCGAGACGGGCAAGGCCACGCTCCTCGGACTCGGCCTCGGCTGCGTCGCCGCGCTGGTCGTCGGCATGATCGTCACCGGCGAGAAGAAGGTCTCGGTCCCGATCCACTCCGGCCGCTCCATGCTGGAGGCCATGGGCTCCGCCCTGCTGCTGCCCCAGCTGCTGGCCGTGCTCGGTTCGATCTTCGCCGCGGCGGGAGTCGGCGACCAGGTCGGCGACCTGGTGAACAAGGTCCTGCCCGACGACTCCAAGAACCTCGCGGTGATCGCGTACTGCGTCGGCATGTTCCTGTTCACCGTCATCATGGGCAACGCCTTCGCCGCCTTCCCGGTGATGACCGCGGCGATCGGCTGGCCGGTGCTCATCCAGCAGATGCACGGCAACGAACCCGCGGTCCTCGCGATCGGCATGCTGGCCGGCTTCGCCGGCACGCTCTGCACGCCGATGGCCGCCAACTTCAACATCGTCCCGGCCACCCTGCTCGAACTGAAGGACCAGTACGGACCGATCAAGGCCCAGCTGCCCACGGGACTCGCGCTCCTCGTCTGCTGCACCGTGATCATGGCGGTCTTCGCCTTCTGAGCCGCCCGCCCGTCACCGTGCCGCCCGCCCCGTCACCGTAAGGAAGTGCCTTGACCCGCGTCCTCATCACCGGCTTCGCCCCCTTCGGCGGCGAGCGCGTGAACCCGTCCTGGCAGGCGGCGTCCCTGGTGGCCGCCGAACCGCCCGCCGGGCTCTCGGTCACCGCCGCCGAACTGCCCTGCGTGTTCGGCGACTCCCTCGACGCCCTGCGTGACGCCGTCCGCGCGACCGCCCCCGACCTGGTGCTCTGCCTGGGGCAGGCGGGCGGGCGCCCCGGCGTGACCGTCGAGCGCGTCGGCATCAACGTCGACGACGCGCGCATCCCCGACAACGCGGGCCGGCAGCCCATCGACGAACCGGTGGTCCCGGGCGGCCCCGCCGCCTACTTCGCCACCCTCCCCGTCAAGGCCTGCGTCGCCGCGATGCGCGAGGCCGGAGTCCCCGCCGCCCTCTCCAACACCGCCGGAACCTTCGTGTGCAACCACGTCGCCTACGGCCTCGGTCACCTCATCGCCACGGAGTTCCCGCACGTCCGGGGCGGGTTCGCCCACGTCCCCTGGGCGCCGGAGCAGGTCCCCGACGGCCAGGCGCCGTCCCTGCCGCCCGCCACCGTCGCCCACGGCCTGCGCGCCCTGCTGGCCACCGCCGCCCGCACGCCGGCCGAACAGGACCTGAAAGTCACCGAGGGAGCCACCCACTGATGCCGCTCAGCACCCACGCCGCCCCCTTCGCGCGGCTCGCCCTCGCCAACATCACCCGTGAGTACCCCAACTTCCCGGCCCACCTGACCCTCTCCGCCGACGAGCGCGTCGAGCCACGGTCCCTGCATCCGGCCTTCTACGGCGCCTACGACTGGCACTCCTCGGTGCACATGCACTGGCTGCTCGTCCGTCTGCTGCGCCGCCACGGCGGCACGCCCGCCCTGCCGGACACCGGGACGGCCGTCGACGTACTCGACCGGCACCTGACCGCCGGAAACCTCGGCGTCGAGGCCGCCTACCTCCGCGACCACCCCTCCTTCGAGCGGCCCTACGGCTGGGCCTGGCTGCTCGCGCTCGCCGCCGAGTGCCGCGCGTACCGGGGCCCGGAGGGCGCCCGCTGGACCCGGGCTCTGGAACCGGCCGTCGCCGTCGTCGACCGGCTGCTGGCCGACTGGCTGCCGAAGGCCACCTATCCCGTACGCCACGGCAACCACCCCAACAGCGCCTTCGCGCTGGGCCTCGCACTCGACTCGGGAGAGCTGTCGGCGATGACCGACCGGGCCGTACGGGGACGTCTGCTGTCCTGGTTCGCCGACGACCACGACGCGCCCGCGCACTGGGAGCCCTCGGGACAGGACTTCCTGTCCCCGGCCTTGAGCGAGGCCGACGCGGTGCGCCGGGTGCTCCCGGAGGACGAGTTCACACCGTGGCTCGACCGTTTCCTGCCCGCGCTCGGCTCCGGTGCCCCCTGTCCGCTGCTGGACGTCCCGGTCGTCTCCGATCACGCCGACCCGCAGATCGGCCACCTGCTCGGCCTGACCCTCAGCAGGGCGGCCGCGCTGCGCTCCCTCGCGCAGGCCCTGCCCGACGGACCGGTCCGCGGCCGTCTGGGCGCGGCGGCCGGGGCGCACCTCGCGGCGGGCCTGCCGGCCGTGGAGCGCGGCGACTTCACCACCGACCACTGGCTGGCGACCTTCGCGACGCTGGCCCTGGACCCCGTCACCCGCCGCTGACACCCGGCCCGCCCCGGGCGGCCGGCGGCGATGCGCGAATCCAGCGGATTCACGCGATGTGCTCGACCCGTCCCCCTTGGCACGGTGTGCACCAGACACACTGACCGAAAAGGGCGGAGACCATGCTGCCGGATTCATCCCCACCGGAACCGCTCGCGCGGCCGTCGGGCACCGTTCGCACCACGGCCCGGCTGGGCTGTCTGAGGGTCGTCACGGCGGTCGGCGATCCCTCGCCGGGGCCGTGGGCCGCACGGCTGATCGCCCCGGGGGACGACGAGTACCTGGTCGTCATGCTCCTGGACGGCGGTGACGCCGACGTCGAGCAGGACGGCCGTGAGATCCACCTGCGTCCGGGCGAGGTCGTCTTCTGCGACGCCGCGCGTCCGAGCCGGATCACGTTCCACCAGCCGTTCCGGTGGACGTCCCTCGTCCTGCCGCGCCGGCTCATGGGTCTGCGGGAGGCCGACCTGCGACGGCTCACGGCGACCGCCATCGGCCCGGACACCCTGCTCGGTTCGCTGCTGCCGCCCCTGCTCGGCCGGCTCGCGGACACGACCGCGGTCTGCCCGGCGGGCACGGGCGAGGTGTTGGCCCGCAGCATCGTCGACCTGCTGACGGTCCTGATCGAGGAGCGAGCGGCGGGGGAGGCGGCCGAGGCGCCGACAGCGGCCCAGGTGTGGCTGACGCGCATCCGGGACCACATCGACCGGCACCTCGCCGACCCCACTCTGTCACCGGAGGCCGTCGCCGCCGCTCACCACATCTCCGTGCGCTACCTGCACCGGCTCTTCCAGGCCGAGGACACCACCGTCGGACGGTGGATCCAGCGCCGCCGGCTGGAGGAGTGCCGGCGCGAGCTGGCCCGCCGGGACGCGGCGGACCGGACCGTCGCCGCGGTGGCCCGCCGGTGGGGGTTCACCAACCCCACCCACTTCAGCCGGGTCTTCCGGGCCGCCTACGGAATGTCCCCCGGCGAGTGGCGTGACTCCGTGCTGCCGAAGCCCCGTACGGCTGCCCCGGTACGGCGCGGGCGCGTGGTGCCTCGGGCCGCGGCGGCCTGAGGCCGGCAGGTTCGCGGCGAGGAGCCTGTCCCCCCAGGTGTTCGCCCAGGTCAGTACCATGGTGGGTGCCCGGCACGTCGTCCGTACCTGCCGGAACCGCCCCGACGCACCGGCAGTCGACGCCGTCGCTCGGTTTCGCCGCGTCCGGCGCACACGCGGCGGCGGCACGGGTGCTGCGGGACCGGGGCGCCGCGGACGCGGGCGGCCCTCGAGCGGTGATCAGGCAGCGGCCCGTCCAGGGATGGGAGGCGCTCACCGCCTCCGAGAAGAAGGTCGCCCGCCTCATCGCCGAGGGCCACACCAACCGGTCGGCCGCCGACCGGCTCGTCGTCTCCCCGCACACCATCAACACACACCTGACCTCCGCCTTCCGCAAGCTGTCGGTCGACTCCCGGGTCCAACTCGCCCATGTCGTCATGGCCTTGCGCGAGGACTGAACGGAGCGCCTGGTACGTTCACGCGATGCCCGCCCGCACCGCCGGACGGGAGCATGCCCGTTGTTCACAGGGCGGTCACACACACCTCCCTCGCGGCGTCTACGCTGACCGAGCCGTCACGGAGGGCCCGAAACCACTCGTCACCTCCCGGGACCGGCAATCGGGACATGCACGTCACGCGGGAGCAAGCACCATGACCTCACCTGCCGGACCGGCGGCACGGCGTATCGCCGGCCTCTTCGGAACCGTCGCCCTGCTGCTGGCCGCCACCGGCTGCGGCCCCACGCCCGGCACGGCGGCCGCCGGGGGCGAGGTCACCTCCATCACCGCGCTCGACTACTACACCGACGACACCGAACACGCGCAGTGGAGCGGATGGCTCGACGCCTGCGGCAAGGCCGCCGGGGTGAAGGTCGAGCACACGAGCGTTCCCGGTCCGTCGCTCGTCCCGACGGTGCTGCGGCGGGCGTCGTCGCGGACCCTGCCCGACCTGCTGATGCTGGACAACGCCGACCTGCAGCAGATCGCGGAGACCGGGGCGCTGACGCCGCTGGACCGGTACGGCATCGACTTCGACGGCTTCGGCGAGGCGATCCTGTCGGCTGGCACCTACGACGGGAAGGTGTACGGGCTGGCGCCGACCGTCAGCACGGTCGTCCTCTTCTACGACAAGGACGCCCTGTCCGAGGCCGGCGTGGCGGTGCCCGGGACCTGGGACGAGCTGAAGGCGGCGGCCGCCGAACTGACCCGCCCGGGCCGGTACGGCATGGCGGTCGACGCCGACGCCACCTTCGAGGCCGCCTGGCAGTTCCTGCCCTTCCTGTGGTCCAACGGCGGGGACGAGCGGCGGCTGGACTCCCCGCAGGCCGGACAGGCACTGCGGCTGTGGGCCGACCTGGTCGAGAGCGGCTCCATGTCGAAGTCCGTGCTGAACTGGAACCAGGCCGACCTCCACGACCAGTTCGTCGCCGGCCGGACGGCGATGATGATCAACGGGCCCTGGCGGATCCCCGCCATGAACAAGACCGAGGGCCTGAACTGGGGGATGGCGCCGGTTCCCGTCCCGAGGGCGGGCCAGTCTCCGGTCACACCGATCGGCGGTGAGGTGTGGACCGTTCCCGAGAGCGCGTCCACCGCCCGGCAGGAGAAGGCCGCGCAGGTGCTCGCGTGCCTGAACGACTCACGGACCATGCTGGACCAGGCCGAGCAGCGGTACACCGTGCCCTCGCGCCCCGCGGTGGCCGCCCGGTACGCCGACCGGGTCCCCTCGATGTCGGCCTTCGTCGAGAGCGTCCAGGGAGCCCGCTCCCGGACCAGCCGGCTCGGCGTGGACTGGCCCGACGCGGCGACCGGGATCTACACGGCGATCCAGTCCGCGCTGACGGGTGAGCAGACACCGGAGGAGGCGCTGGGCCGGGCGCAGCGGACCGCGACCGGTTCCTGACGCCGGCCCCCTGCGCACGTCAGGCCCGTACGAGGGGCGTGTCGACCAGATGCTCGGCCAGGAACCACGCCTGCAGTTCGCCGGTGCGGATCACCTGGGAGACCAGGAGGTCGTTGGTGCCGTCGTCGCCCAGCTCGGCGGTCCGGGACGCCGCGTCGTGGGCCTGGGTCAGGATGGTCTCGTGGGCCTGGAGCAGGCGGGAGAGCATGGCCGGGACCTCCTCCACACCGTCCGGCGGACGCGGGATCGAGGTGATCTCCGCGACGTGCCGGGGGTCTCCCACCGCGACCCCGCCCAGCGTCTGGACCCGCTCCGCGACGGTGTCGACGAGTTCCAGCTGCTCCCCGGCGTGCTTGTCGAGGAGGAGATGCAGCTGGTAGAAGGTCGCGCCGCGCAGGAGCCAGTGGTGCTTCTTGTACAGGCCGTAGAGGATCTGGGTGTCGGCCAGGACCTTGTTCAGCCGCTGGCAGGAGTACATGCGGGCGTCGTACGACAGTCCGAGGGGGAACTGCTTGACGGTGCCGAACTCCTGGATGACCGCGCCCTTCTGGTGCAGCCACGGCTGGCTGCTCGGGGGCTTGCTGGTGGTCATGGCCGCCTCCTGCGGTGCTGTGCCCTACGTTCCCGAGGGACGTCAGGCGCGGGAAGCGGCGGGCGGTTGTCCGGCAGCGCACACGGCCGTGTGCGTGAGCGCACCGCGTGCCGCCGTGCTCGCCGGCGGTGCGCTCCGGGAACGGCGGCCGTGCGCCGGGAGGCACACGCCGGGTCCTGCCCGGGCCTAGCCTCGCGGTCGGACGTCCGCACCGGCCGGGACCGACCGTCGGCCTGTCAGCGTTCCCTCCGCACCGGGTGCCTGCTCATGACGGAGACCCGGTTGAAGGCGTTGATGGTGACCGCCACCCAGATCACCGCCGAGATCTGGTCGTCGGTGAGCACCTCGCGGGCGGCCGTCGCGGCGGCGTCGCGCGCGGCGGTGTCGGCCGGCCGGGTCGTCGCCTCGGCCAGGGCGAGGGCCGCGCGTTCCACGGGGGTGAACAGCTCGGTCTCCCGCCAGGCGGCCAGCACCCCGAGGCGCTGCGTGGTCTCACCCGCGCGAAGGGCGGCCCGGGTGTGGACGTCCAGGCAGTACGCGCAGCCGTTGATCTGGGAGACGCGCAGGTTGACCAGTTCCACCAGGAGCCGGTCGAATCCCGCTGCGGCGGCCGCCGCGCGGACCGCCTCCGACGTGTGCACCAGGGCCTGGTAAGGCTCGGGGCTCTGCTTGTCGATGAAGATCCGTCGGTCCTCGGACATCGGCAGGGGGCTGCTCAACCTGGGGCTCCTTCGGACGCGGCCGGCATGGACGGCATGGGCCACAATGGCGGATAGTTGAATGTGAAAATATCATGATGACGGGAGGTGCTTCTCCATGAGCAATGTCGAAACAAGCCCCGCGGAAGTCCGCTGTGGAGCGGTGGACGAGGGTGAGGGCCCGGACGCGACACGGGTCGAGGTGCTCACGCCGCGCGACGTGCCGCTGGGCGGTCCGCGCGCCATGACGGTCCGGCGCACGCTGCCGCAACGGACCCGGACCCTCATCGGCGCGTGGTGCTTCGTCGACCACTACGGTCCCGACGACGTCGCCCTCACCGGGGGCATGGACGTCGCCCCGCATCCGCACACCGGACTGCAGACGGTGAGCTGGCTGTTCAGCGGCGAGATCGAACACCGGGACAGCCTCGGCAGCCACGCCCTGGTGCGGCCCGGCGAGCTGAACCTCATGACCGGCGGGCACGGCATCAGCCACTCGGAGGTCTCCACCCCGCGGACCACGGTCCTGCACGGCGTACAGCTGTGGGTGGCCCTCCCGGACGAACACCGGCACACCGCACGCGACTTCCGGCACCACGTGCCCGAGCCCGTGCTGACCGACGGCGCCGAGGTCAGGGTGTTCCTGGGCCGGCTGGCGGGCGCCGTCTCCCCCGTGCCGACCTTCACGCCCCTCCTCGGCGCCGAGATCACCCTCGCACCGCACGCCTCGCTCGCCCTGACCGTGGACCCCCACTTCGAACACGGCCTCCTCGTGGACCGCGGGGACGTCCGTCTGGCCGGCACCCCGCTGCGCCCGGCGGAACTGGGCTACGTGCGTCCCGGCACCGGCACACTGACGCTCCGCAACGAGTCCGACGAGCCGGCGCGCACGGTGCTGCTCGGCGGGACGCCGTTCGACGAGGAGATCATCATGTGGTGGAACTTCATCGGCCGGTCGCACGAGGAGATCGTGCGGGCCCGGGAGGACTGGACGAACGGGACGACCCGTTTCGGCGAGGTGCAGGGATACGACGGAGCACCACTGCCGGCGCCAGAGCTGCCGAACGCGCCCCTGAAGCCGCGAGGAAAGGCGCGCTGACCTGCGACAACACGCATCGTGTGCCAAGAAGCCCGGGACCTTGCCGTACTGCGGGCTACCAGCGGTGGGTACGTCGCAGGAGGCTGCGCAGGACTCTGCGCGCCGAGCGCAGTGCGGGCCGGGGCCCCGGGGGCAGGGTGCTGTCGGATCGGCCCAGCGGTATCTCAGTCATGGGGTGCCTGCGTCCGGCGATCTCCATCATGCATGTGGCGGAACGCTCCGCGGTCCGGCCGGTGTGGAGAGTGACTTCGAACGGGCGGGGCGGGTCGTCGGGTAGCTCGGCCGTGAGCGTCAGTGTGTCTTTGCGGTGCTGTGTCCGCTGGTAGCCGACCACCTTGCCGTCCACCAGCAGCTCGGCTTCGGCTGCTGCGTGGCGGGTCTGCACCGTGACGGAGTGGCTGCCCACGTCGAGGTGGAAGTGGTGAGTGCGGGGCACGGCACACCTCCCGGGTTCCCGAGGCCGGCACGTGTCTACAGCGTAGACGCCGCCCCGAGGCAGCGCGGGTCCGTGCCGCCGAGAAGAGCCCCGTCACGCTGGGCCCGGCCGCACGACGCCCCAGCAGTGGGGGTACCCCCCGGCCGGATACGGCGCTGAGCCCCATCGCGGTTGCCCGCCCGCTCCAGCAAGCTCCTTGCCTACGGGCCCGATCGCACCGCGGACCTTGCCACGGGGACGGATGCGAGTCGGCCGCCTTACTCATCGGGAGGTCGGGATGAAGCGCGTGCATCGGGTGCTGGTGACGGTGACGACGGCGTTGACGCTGCTCGCGGCGCCGACCGCCGCCCTTGCCGGGTCGGAGCGAGCGCATCGCGCCGGACTGCAGGAAGGACTGGACGACATCACCGCCAGGAGCGCCGTGGGCGCGCTGATGGAGGTGCGGGACGAGGACGGCGTGTGGCGCGGCACCAGCGGGGTCGCCGAACGGGGCACGACGCGGGAGGTCCCGGCACACGGCCGGTTCCGGGTGGGCAGCCTCACGAAGACGTTCGTCGCCACCGTCACCCTGCAACTCGTGGCCGAAGGCCGGCTGGAGCTGGACGACACGGTCGAGGCGTGGCTGCCCGGCGCCGTCCCCGACGGTCACCGGATCACCGTGCGGCATCTGCTCAACCACACGAGCGGGGTGCCCGACTACCGTCGCACGCTGCCGATGCCGCCGAGGCCGGAGTTCCTGGACAACCGCCTGCGGACCTGGTCCGCGGCCGAACTGCTGCAGCGGGCGGTGGCCGACCCGCCGACCTTCGAACCACCGGGATCCGACTACGCGTACTCCAACACCGGCTACCTCCTCCTCGGCCGGATCATCGAGGAAGTGACCGGCCGGCCGTACGGCGAGGAGACCGAGCGCCGGATCGTCCGGCCCCTGCGGTTGCGCGGCACCTCGCTGCCGGGGGCGTCCCCGCACCTTCACGGACCGCACCCGCACGGCTACGTGCCGATACAGCAGGGCACCGAGAAGCGTCTCGTCGACATCACCGAGATGAATCCGTCGGTGATGGGCGCGGGTGGCGAGATGATCTCCACGACAAGTGATCTCAACCGTTTCATGGCCGCACTGCTCGATGGGCGCCTCCTGCCGGGTCGCCTGCTCGACGAGATGAAGACACCAGGTGTCACAGACGGGACGTACGGGCTGGGGCTGCGATGGCGGGACACCTCGTGCGGGGCCCGTGTCTACGGCAACGACGGTGATGCCCTGGCGTATCAGTCCTGGTCGTTCTCCACGGGGGACCGGCGCCGCCAGGTCACGATCGCGCTCACGCCCGACTTCCGCGGTGATCCCGACGACGCCGTCGACGCGCTCCTGGACAAGGCATTCTGCGACTGACCCCCCGCCCAGGCGAACCAGGAGGCGGTCCCTCGCCTCCGACAGCCCGGGTCGCCTCGGCGATCCGGCGGGCGAGGAACGGGCCGCCGTGGCTTCCCCTCACGCATACAGGACCGGAAAGCCGACCTCGGCCCAGAGGGCACGCGGTGCGGCGGGCCTGTCGGCGGTCGGGTGGGCGTCGGTGGACCATGTCCTCGCGTGGGTGGCGGAGCTGTCGACCGATGGCCAGCCCGGGTCACCGGTCGCCGCGAAGTCCGCCCATGCCCGCACCATGCGGTGTGCCAGGTCATGGTCCTCGGGGGTGGGGGCGCCCCCGATGAGGAAAGCGAGACGGTCGTCATCGACGTTGCCGAAGGCGAAGGGGACGTCCGCACAGTGCCATGCCCGCACCACACCGTTCGGCCCGGCTCCCCCGCGATCGAAGCGCGCCAGGTAAGCCCGGCCGCCGGCTCGGCCGTGAACCTCGGCGAGTCGGTTGCTGTACTCGCCGAACAGCAGATCGCCGAAGACGGCGAGGTAGACATCGAGCACCGGCGCGGAGGGCATCACGGCGCGATAGCCGGCCACCAGGTCCTCAGGAAGGCCGAAGTCTTCGGCGAAGCACGCCAGTTGCGCATCGGTGGTGATCTTCGCGCTGCTGCCCACGGCATCGAGCAACCAGTACTCCTCCGTGGTGTGACAGACCAGCAGGTCCACGTCCCGGGCCACTCCGGTGGACATTCTCGTGAGGGGATCGCCGGGCAGGACGTCACCGTCGAGGACCGGAGCGTAGAGCGAAGGGTCGTAGTGACGGGACCCGGAGGCGGGGTCCCGCCGGTAGTCCTCGACGACCCGGTCGGAAGCGGCGACCAGTGCCTGGGGACTCGCTGCCGTCAGGCCTTCGCGCGTGGCGGGGCAGCCTGCTGCCTCGGCGACTTCACGCGTGGTCGCCCCCGCGATGCCGGGCGTGTAGCAGGGGCTGGCGGGGCTGTGGGCGATGGCGCGGTGGAACAGGCCGCGGGCGCGGTCCATCACCATCAGGCAGGCCACTGACGCGGCACCGGAGGACTGGCCGGCGACCGTGACGTTGTCGGGGTCGCCACCGAACCCGGCGATGTTCTCCCGCACCCAGCGCAGGGCCGCGATCTGGTCGAGCAGGCCCCGGTTGTCCGGGTGGCCGGTCGTTTCGCCACCCGGGACGTGGCCGAAGCCCTCGAAGCCGAGACGGTGATTGAGGGTGACCACGACGAGCCCGGAGCCTGCCAGGACCGTCCCGTCGAAGTCGGGCTGAGCCGAGGATCCGAAGGTGTACGCACCGCCGTGGATCCACACCAGGACGGGCAGGCGGCCTCCTTCCGGAACCGGTGTCCACACGTTGACGGTGAGGATGTCCTCGTCGCCCGGTGACCACACGGGCGCGCCGGGCAGCTGCGCCGACTGCGGGGCGACGGGGCCGAAGTCCGTGCAGTCCCGCACTCCCGTCCATGCCGGTGCGGGGAGAGGTGCCCGGAACCGATTGGCGCCGAACGGCGGTGCGGCATAGGGGATGCCGAGGACGGCAACGACGTCGTCGGAGGCCCGGAAGCCCCGGGCCGCACCGTTCCTCGTCTTGAAGACATCCATGGAAACTGCCTCTCTTGACACGCCTGATCGCCGGCCTGCGGCGAGGCCCTCAGCTTTCCGCCACCCGGCACGCCAGGTCCAACAACAAGATCCTCGCGATTGACGCACCACTGATGTCAATGCCGTTGTTGAACGTGTTCGAAAATGGGAGATACGCCGCCGGTCGGCAATTACGGAATCAGGAATTCCAGCTCGGGCCGGTCCCACGCCACCGCGGGCGGATTCGCGCAGACGGTCCCGGTCGGCCGCGCGCCGACGCTGCGGTAGAACCCCTCGGCCGGAGGATGCGACACCACGCGGACGCGGTCCAGCCCCGCCGCGCGCGCCTCGGACTTCATGTGCTCGACGAGCAGCCGCCCGATCCCTCGGCCCTGCGCCTCGTCGGCGACGAAGAGCAGATCCAGCTCCGGCGGCGCGAGGAGCAGGGAGTAGAAACCGAGCACCCGCCCCGTGGGGTCGTCGGTGTCGACGGTCACGAAGACCCGGTGGGCCTCGATGTAGTCGGGCCCGACGCGGTAGCCCGCGACCATCGCCGCGTACGGGCCCCCGTAGGCGCGTGAGCCACGCACGAGCCGCGTGAGCCGCTTGCCGTCCCGCGCGACGGCTCGTCGCACGGCGAGCGCACCAGACGTGGGCGTAATGCTCGGAGTCATGTGGAGAGTATTACGCATCAGGAAGGTGCCGTGCCCGGTGGGCCGGTCCCCGCGCGCCCCGGGCCGCCCGGAACGCTGCGCCCCGGCTCAATCAATAGCTGTGCCCGTGGGCAGAGGTTTTGACGGAACGTGCAGACAGATTCTCTGCCGTAATAAGTGGAGTGGAATTTTTCACCGCACACAAGCCGCTGCGGCGTGCTACTGTCGATCTCAGTTGCAGTTGTGGTTCCCGAAACTTCAAGTGCTCCCGGTCGGTCCTGTGCCACCGGAAGTGCTTTTGTCCATCCGGTCTTTTTCCGGGCGGGGTGATCATCGCGGCGACACGGCGTCCGCGCAGTGCGGACGCCGAGGCACTGCCCCAAAGGAGAAATGACATGGCTGCTGGTACCGTGAAGTGGTTCAACGCGGAAAAGGGCTTCGGCTTCATCGAGCAGGACGGTGGCGGCGCCGACGTGTTCGCCCACTACTCGAACATTGCCGCCCAGGGCTTCCGTGAGCTGCTCGAAGGCCAGAAGGTGACCTTCGACATCGCGCAGGGCCAGAAGGGCCCGACGGCCGAGAACATCGTCATCGCCTGACGCTGACGCGTACGTGTGCAGCTGGGGCCCGCATCCCTCGGGGTGCGGGCCCCAGCTGCACGTATTTCCGCAACGCTTTTTCATCGCGGTGGACGCCCGGACACCGGGTGCACTTCGCGCCGCTCATTCCAGCGTCTGCCGCCGCACGGATTATCCGTCGGCCGAATTCGCATCGCGTTCCACCGGCCCATTCTCGCAATTCTCCGTGCTGCTCCTCGCCGCGGAAATTCCTTGATATGTGCCGCGTCGAGGAAGGTTCCGCATGAACCGCGCACGCACGAACGACCGCTTCGCCCGCACCCGCAACGGCAGTGCCGATTCCCAAAGGGGCGGGAGCCGATTCGGCAGCCGCCGGCCCACCGCGGTCCAAGGGGAGTTCGCCCTCCCCAGGACGATCACCCCCGCGCTTCCCGCCGTGGACGGCTTCGCCGACCTCGACATGCCCGGGGAACTGCTGGCCGCGCTCGGCTCGCAAGGCGTGACCGTACCGTTCCCGATCCAGGCCGCGACCCTGCCGAACTCCCTCGCCGGCCGGGACGTTCTCGGCCGTGGCCGCACCGGCTCCGGCAAGACCCTCGCCTTCGGGCTGGCGCTGCTGGCCCGTACGGCAGGGCGGCGCGCCGAGGCCCGGCAGCCGCTGGGGCTGATCCTCGTACCGACGCGTGAGCTGGCGCAGCAGGTCACCGACGCGCTGGCGCCGTACGCCCGCTCCGTGCGGCTGCGGCTGGCCACGGTGGTGGGCGGGATGCCGATCGGCAGGCAGGTGAGCGCGCTGCGCGGCGGCGCCGAGGTCGTCGTCGCCACACCGGGACGCCTCAAGGACCTCATCGACCGCGGCGACTGCCGGCTGGACCAGGTCGCCGTCACCGTCCTCGACGAGGCCGACCAGATGGCCGACATGGGCTTCATGCCACAGGTCACCGCCCTGCTCGACCAGGTGCGCCCGGAGGGGCAGCGGATGCTGTTCTCCGCCACCCTCGACCGCAACGTCGACCTGCTCGTACGCCGCTACCTCAGCGACCCCGTCGTGCACTCCGTCGACCCGTCGGCCGGCGCCGTCACGACGATGGAGCACCACGTGCTGCACGTCCACGGCGCCGACAAGCACACGGCCACCACCCAGATCGCCGCACGCGACGGACGCGTGATCATGTTCCTCGACACCAAGCACGCCGTCGACCGCCTCACCGAGCACCTCCTGAACAGCGGGGTGCGGGCCGCCGCGCTGCACGGCGGGAAGTCGCAGCCGCAGCGCACCCGCACGCTGACGCAGTTCAAGACCGGGCACGTCAACGTGCTGGTGGCGACCAACGTCGCGGCGCGCGGCATCCACGTCGACAACCTGGACCTCGTCGTCAACGTCGACCCGCCCACCGACCACAAGGACTACCTCCACCGCGGCGGCAGGACCGCCCGCGCCGGCGAGTCCGGCAGTGTCGTCACCCTGGTCACCCCCAACCAGCGCCGCGACATGACCCGCCTCATGGCAGCGGCCGGCATCGTCCCGCGGACCACCCAGGTCCGCGCCGGCGAAGAGGCCCTGCACCGCATCACCGGAGCCCAGACACCCTCCGGCATCCCGGTCGTCATCACCGCACCGGTGACCGAACGTCCGAAGAAGCGCGGCGCCACCTCACGCGGCCGACGCCGCCCCGCCTCGGCGGCCCGCCGCGGGCCCGTACAGCAGTCGTCCGCCGGTGCGGCGGCATAGAAACGCTCGTGATCAGGAAGCCGGCACCACTCCTCAGGAGGCACCCTTGACGCTCGTACAGACGCAGTTCCGCCCGTCGGGCACCCGCCCCGTGCTCCGCACGGTGGCCGACCCCATGGACGCGGCCGGACCGCAGGTCTGGGCGGACATGACCGTGGAGGTGGCACTGTCCGTGATGACCGCCGCCCGGACGGGTCATCTGATCGTCTGCGACGAGGACGGTCTGTGCACCGGCCTGGTCACCCGGGACAGGCTCACGGCCGTTCGTGACGGTTCCGGATACACGGACCGGACCCGCCTGCGTGACATCACCGTGGCCGACGGACACGGCAACGTTCCGGGCGTCCTCGCCCTCTCCCGCTGAACCGCTGCACGACGGTCCGCCCCGTCCGTCCCTCTCCCTGTGAGGCATCATGCGCTGTGTCATCGCCCGCTTCCCGTTCGACCTGACCAAGAGCGGAGTGCTGGAATCGATGAAGGGCGTCAAGCCCGAACCGGTCACCGGCGAGTCCGTGATCATCGGACGACGCCACTACCCCGTCAAGCAGGTCGGCCAGGTCGTCACCCGTCAGGACCGCCGCGATTTCAGTGCCGCCGAAGTCCTCCGGGCCATGTCCCGGCTCGGTTTCACCTGTCGTGGCCTTCCCGAGGCCGCACCCGCGCGCACCGAAAACCCGGTGCAGCGGGCTTCCGCACTGCTCGGCACCTCTCTGCCCGTCTGACCGACGGGACGGACGCGAGCCGAACAGCCAGGTGTGGGCCCCGCGACCGCCGTCGGCCGCACGCGCGGGCGCCGGTCATCCCGAGGTCCGGTGGACGACCTTCCCGCCGACCATGACGAGGTCGCACACGGTTGCGGGAATGGCCGCGGGGTCGGCCGTGAGCACGTCACGGGAGAGGACGACCAGGTCGGCGAACTTGCCGACCGTCAGCGAACCCCGGTCGTTGTCGAGGAAGTTCGCGTACGCCGATCCCATCGTGTAGGCGTGGACGGCTGTCTCGATGTCCACGGTCTCCTCTGGGATCCACGCCTCGCCCCCGGTCAGCGGCCGGCGGGTCACCGCCGTGTACAGCCCCACCATGGGATCCATCTCGGCGACGTTCCAGTCGCTGGAGAAGGCCAGCGTCGCCCCGGCCCGGTGCAGGCTGCGCATGGGCCACGCCTTGTGCCACCGGGCCGGACCGACGTTCCGGGCCCAGTCCTGGCCGGGACCGGCGATCTCGGGAGCGCAGTGGCGTGGCTGCATGCAGGCCACGACCCCGAGCTCGGCGAAGCGCGGCACGTCCGCCGGGTCGCAGCACTCCACGTGGACCACCTGGTGGCGGGCGTCACGGGGGCCGTTCGTGCCGCGGGCACGGGCCACCGCGTCCAGCACGGTACGGATGCCCCGGTCGCCGGTGGCGTGGACGAAGCACTGGAAGCCGCGGGCGTCGAGCCGGGACAGCAGACCGGCGAACTCCTCGGGCGGGTAGAAGGTGTCGCCGCGGTGCCGGCAGCCCGTGTAGGGCTCCAGCAGTGCGGCCGTGCGCGGCTCGACCACGTCGTCGATATAGAGCTTGAGCGGTCCCACCCGCATCCACTCGTCGTCGAACCGGCGGGCGGCCTCGGCGAATTCGTCCAGGTCGGCGTCGGTGGTGCCCCGCGGATGGAACAGCGCCGCCACCAGCCGGGAGCGCAGGTGTCCTTCCTTGCGCGCCCGTACGAACAGCTCCAGGTCGTCCAGGGAGTTCTGCGGTTCGACGACGGTCGTGATGCCGTAGCGGACCGCGTCCTCAAGGCTGCGCAGCAGCCGCCCGTACTGCCGCTCGGGGGAAGCCCAGGGCACGCCGAGGTCGCGCAGCGCCCGATGGCCTTCGCGGGACAGTCCGCGCACGGCGAAGTCCCGGACGAAACCCGTGGGTTCGCCGCTCTCGGGGTCCTTCTCGGGCACGCCGAACGGCAGCGCGCCGCTGTCGCGTGTGACGCCGAGCCTGGCCAGCGCGGCGCTGTTGAGCCACATGGTGTGTACGTCGTAGCTGAGCACGAAGGCGGGCGTGGCGCCGGTGAGCCGGTCGAGGTCCTCCGCGCGGGGCGTCCGGCCGTCGGGGATGACCGAGTAGTCGAATCCCTCCGCCTCGATCCACTCCGCGCCGGGGTGCTGCTCGCGCCAGGCCGCGATCCGGGCGGCGACCTCCGCGAGTGAGCGGGCCCCGGCGAGTTGCACGCACTCCTCGTCCGAGCCCAGCCGGACATGGTTGTGCGCGTCCACGAAGCCCGGCAGGACCCGCCGCCCGCCCGCGTCGATCACCTCGGTCCCGGAACCGGTCCACGGCCCGGCCTCCGCGTCGGAGCCCAGCCATACGATCCGGCCGTCCCGCACGGCGAGCGCCTCGGCCGAGGGCAGGGCCGGGTCCACGGTGTGGATGCGGGCGTTGCGCAGGACCAGGTGGGCGGGGGAGGGGAGGGTCACGGTCTGTTCTCCAGTCGGTGCGGGGTGCCCCGGGGCGGTGGCGCTGCCCGGGCAGCGGGTGTGGCTGCGTGAGGGTTGCGGATCGGTGTCAGTCGTCGCCGTCGGGAGCGGTCACCCGCCAGCGGTCGTGCGGATGCCGGCGCAGGTACAGGACGTAGTGGAGGACCGCCGCCGCGATGACGCCGCCGGCGATGGCGAGGTCACGTCCGGCCTGCTGGTACAGGACGTATCCGACCGAGGCGAGCACCACGACGGGTGCCAGGGGCCACAGGGGCATGCGCCAGGCCGGACGGTCGCGCAGCGGCGCCCGGCGGGCGGCCAGCGCGGCCAGCGCGAGCAGGACGTAGACCACGGCGAGGATCGCGCCGGTGGCCTCGTACAGCGTCGACAGGTCGGCGAAGCAGGCCAGTGCCGCCCCGGGCAGGCTGATGACCAGCGTGGCGACCCAGGGCGAGCCGAAACGGGGGTGGAGGCGGGTCAGCGCACGGTTGACCGGCTCCGGCCAGGCCCGGTCCCGGCCCGAGGCGTACACGACCCGGGCGTTCTGCAGCACCATCACCAGAACCGCGTTGAGGATGGCCAGTGCGACGCACAGGTCGATGACCGTGGCCGTGGTGTCGCCCGCCCAGCCGCGCACCAGGTCGGAGAAGGTGGCCGTGGCCAACGTGTCCGTCGACGCGGTCCCCAGCACGGCCGCGACCGTGGGCACGACGATGACGGCGGCGCCGATGAACAACGACCAGAACACAGTGCGCGCCACGTTGCGGCGGGGCCGGTGGATCTCCTCCGCGAGATAGGCGGCGGTGCCGAAGCCGTTGACCACGAACATCGCGGCGGCGAGCCCGGAGACGAGGAGGCCCATGGTGAACGTCGCCTGCCCGGCCGTGGCCTCGGACACCTCGGGGTGCACGAGCACCGACGGGGAACGCTGGGTGTGTGCCAGGCCGAGGACGGCCACCACGACGGCGGCCACCACTTCCAGGACCAGGAAGGCTCCGGTCACCAGAGCGTTCGACTTGACGTCCAGCACGGCCGTCGCGATCGCCAGGAGCATGACGGCGCAGCCGGCGACTCGAGGGTCCACCTGTACGAGGCCGGCGAGGTAGTCGGCCGTGCCCAGGGCGATCACCGGGGGGATGACCACGAGCATCGCGATGGTCATCGCGAAGGTCACCCAGCCGAGGAACCGGCCCAGCAGCGCGTCGACCATGGCGTACTCGCCACCGGAACTCGGGGTGAGGGTGCCCAGTTCGGCGTAGCACGCGCCGACCGCGATCGAGATGACGATCCCGACGACGATGGTCAGCGGAGCTCCTGTGCCCTGCCCGGCGAACAGCTCCGGGACGAGGATGAACAGCGACGAGGCGGGCGTGATGCAGGACAGCGTGAGCAGGACGGCGCCCACGGGGCCGAGGACCCGTGCGAGGGCGGCGGGTTCCGTGGTGCCGTCGGACGCGGCGGGTGCGGGCGTCGGTGGGGAGGCGCCGTGCGGTGTGTCGGCAGGTAGGTGCGTCATGGAGGTGCGTCCCCGGGGATCGGGCGGCTGGCCGCTGGCGGAGGGAGCAGGAGGGGAGATCTTCCTTGAACACGGTTCAAGTAAGTTTGAACGTCATACAAGATGTGGAAGATGGGGGCGCCCTGTCAATAGCCCGGCCGAGACCTCTCGCATTTTGAACAGCGTTCAAGTTCGTCGGCGTGCGTCGCTACACTGGTCGCCGTGACGGCGCCAGAGGCACGACGGAGACGGGGCGGGGTGATCGCCCGTGAGCGCATGCTCGAGGAGGCGATGCGCGCCATCGCGGAGCACGGCCTGGCCGATCTCACCATGTCCGCACTCGCGGAACGCCTGGGCACCTCCGGCGGCCACATCCTGTACTACTTCGGCAGCAAGGACCGGCTGCTCCTCGAAGCGCTGCGCTGGAGCGAGGACCGGCTGACCGAGGAGCGACGGGCCCTGCTGTCGCGGCGCACCACCATCCACCGCCGCCTGGACGCCTTCCTCGAGCTGTACCTGCCCGAGGGGCCCCGGGACTCCCGCTGGATGCTGTGGGTCGAACTGTGGGCGCGCGCCGCGGGCAACGGTGACCTGACTCAGGCGCAGGAGGAGATCGACCTGGCCTGGCAGGAGGACCTGGAGCGGTTGCTGGCCAGAGGGGTGCGCCAGGGGCGCTTCGGCCTGCCGGAGGAAGAGGTCCCGGCGGCCGCCGACGAACTCCTCGCACTCCTCGACGGACTCAGTACCAGGGTCGTCCTGGGGCTGCGCGGAGTCACCCGGGAAGGGGCTCTGCACACCGCGCGCCGCGCCGCCCGGAACGCCGTCCGCCCCGTCGACTGACGCCGGTCCCTGCCCCGGACGAACCGACGCCCGGACGGCCCGACGCCGGTCCGGGTCGCCCCGCCCGTACGAACGACTGGAGCGACATGCGCGCACGGCCCGCTCTCACCCTCATCCTCACCTTCGCGGCCCTGGCCACCGGATGCGCGGCGGAGACGCGAGAGCCTGAAGAGGCGCGGGACGGAGGGACGCCCTCCGTGTCACGGCCCCCCGCATGGGAGGGCAAGGGCGACGCGGAAGCGGCGATGAAGCGAGCCACGCGCGCGCTGAACGCGGTCGAACCCGACAGCGCCTCGCGCGAGGACTCGGGCACGGCGGCGTTGGTGGACGGGCTGGACAGAACCTTCAGGGTGCAAGGCGACCGGCCCTACACCTTCGACATCGCCTGTCAGGCAGCGGCGCCGCACACCGTCGCCCTCACCCTCGCGCGTGGTGACGCGGAGAGCGGAGTGGGAGGTGGAGTGCGGCGACCATGAGGCCGACCAGTTCACCATCCCCGCCGGATCTCCCTTCACCGCCGAGGTCACGCCGGCGGGGGAGGGCACCGACGGCCTCGTCCTGTGGCGACTCGACACCGTCGCCCCCGAGGACGTGCAGGACTGCGACGACGACATCACGGAGTGCGGGAGCTGAAGGTGCACCGGCCGTCGCGCGGGTCGTCGCCGGCAGGCAACGGAGGGCGAGCGCGCCGCGGCGGCTACGACCTCACGAATGCCAGGAGGTCGGGATTGAGGACCTCGGGATGAGTCGCGAGCATCCCGTGCGGCAGACCTTCGTACGACTTCAGGCTGCTGTTCCGGAGCAGTTCCGCCGACAGCGGCGCCGAGTCCGGGTAGGGCACGACCTGGTCGTCCGTCCCGTGTGCGACGAGGACCGGGACGTCGATCTGCTTGAGGTCGTCGGTGAAGTCGGTCTCGGAGAACGCGGCGATGCACTCGTAGTGGGCGTTGGCCGCGCCCATCATGCCTTGACGCCACCAGTTGTAGATCAGGCCCTGCGACACCTTTGCCCCGTCTCGGTTGAACCCGTAGAAGGGACCGGACGGTACGTCGATGTAGAACTGCGAGCGATCGGCCGCGAGGGCCGCGCGGAACTCGTCGAACACCTCGATGGGCGTACCGCCCGGGTTGCTCTCGGACTTGACCATCACGGGTGGGACCGCCCCGGCGAGCACGGCCTTCGCGACCCGTCCGGGCTTGGCGCGTGCCACGTAGCGGGCGACCTCGCCGCCACCGGTCGAGTGCCCGATGTGCACGGCGTCCTTGAGATCGAGGGCATCGGTCACCGCCGCGACGTCGGCGGCATAGGTGTCCATGTCGTGGCCCGCGGAGGACTGGGTGGAGCGCCCGTGCCCGCGTCGGTCGTGGGCGATCACGCGATAGCCGTGGGACAGGAAGAACAACATCTGGTTGTCCCAGTCGTCTGCGCTGAGCGGCCAGCCGTGGTGGAAGACGATCGGCAGGCCGTCGCGCGGACCCCAGTCCTTGTAGAAGATGCTCGTACCGTCGGAGGTCGTGACCGTACCCATTGCTGATCCTTCCGCTTGACTTGGCGAAGCGGCCGGGTGTCGAGCGTCGCTCCAGCGCCAGGCGCGAGCGAGGAGGACCCATGGCCTGAGAGGACGGCGCGGCCCGCGGGCCTCGGCCGACCGCACACCGACGAGCCTACGCCTGTGTCCGCCGTGCCTCATGTCCACGGGCTGCCACCGAGCGGGCTCGCGCCCCGGACGTCGAGAGGCCGCACCGAAGGGGGGCGACGCCCCGGTCACGGTCAGGACCGGCGCCGATCAGGCTGCCGCGCCCCAGGAGAGGTCTCGGGGAGAGCGGCCTGCGGCACCGGGACGTGTCCCTCCCGCCTGGGCCGGCGCCGTCGAGCACCTGCCCCTGGCTCAGGGACCGGATCTCCGATTGCCCGTCACCCGCCGACTCGGGTTGCCGTCCGCCACACCGGCGGACGGCAGCCCTTCCCCGGCCCGCGCCGGGGCGGGCGAGCGCCACCTCGGCCGACAGCCTTCTGACGCCGCTCGCGAAGCTGGAGCGGACGCGCGGGCCGTCTCCGGCGAGCTTGATGCTCGCGAAACGCGGAACACCCCTGGTCCGGCTCCCGCGTGTCCTCGACGCCCAGTCGCTCCGCGGACACATTGACGTCGAAGAACCCGGGCCGCCTCTCGTCGACGTGGGAGGAGAGACGGAGCATCAACGCGCGGAACGTGCGGAGTTCAGCCGGGGAGGGCAGCTCCGCCAACTCGATCACACGTCCGACCGGACGCGCTCGCGACTCCCCTCAGTCGGCTTCCAGTTCGCTCACCAGGCGTGCCGTGAGCGGCACGGGGATGCCGTGTCGCCGTGCCGCTCGCAGTACGGCTCCGCCGATCGCGTCGAGTTCCAGCGGGCGGCCCGCTTCCGCGTCGCGCTGCATCGAGGACTTGCTGCCGGCCGGGAAGGCGTCGTAGCGCGTCAGGATCCGGGCGGCGTCGCTCTGCCCGCCGCAGGCCCTGCTGACGGCGGCGGTCTCCTCGACCAGGGCCGCCAGCTCCTCGCGTCGTTCGGACCGGACGGCGCCGATCGGCAGGCCGTAGCGGGTGGTGAGGAGGGCGAAGGGGGCCAGGAAAGCCAGCTTGGCCCACAGGACGGCGTTCTCGTCCGGGAGGACGCGGGTGTCCGCGCCGGCGGCGGTGAGCAAGGTGGCGAGCGGGACGGCGGGCTCGTGCCGGAGCGCCAGGTCGATCTCGAGGAACGGGCTGCCGTGTTCGACGACCCCCGGGGCGGTACGCGTGGACTCGACGCGGACCACCGCCGGCACCACCCGTCCCTGGCCGTAGCGGGTCCGCAAGGTGTCCACGTGCTCGACGCCGTTGAGCAGCGGCAGAACGAGGCCGTCGGCGAGAAGACGGGGCGGGACGCGGTCGAGTGCCGCGTCGAGCGCGGTCTGCTTGACCGTCACCAGGCACAGGTCGACGGGCTCGCGCAGGGCGGTGTCCGCGTCGACCTCGGCGGTGAAGTCGCCGAACCGGCCGCTGCGCACGCGGATGCCACCGCGGCGCAGGGTGTCCGCCGTCTCCTCGCCGGCGATGCAGGTCACCTGGTGTCCGGCGCGGGAGAGCAGCGCGGCGAGCAGGCCGCCGACCCCTCCGGGGCCGAGCACGGCCACTCTCGCGCGGGGCGGGACGAGGCCGGAGTCGCTGATGTGCGGTGCGGTGCGGTGCATGGGGGTCCTCTCGGTTCATCGTGGTCGACACCCGTCCCGCTGCCTCAGCCACGTCCGGACGCGGCCTGGGCGGGGGACGGGTTGCCGCCTTGGGCCCGAGGTGATCATCGGTGCGGCCGGGAGGCACGTCAATCCTCCGGTCTCCTTGCGAGCCCCTAGGTTCCGTCCGTTCGCCGGCGGAGCACCGGTCGTGCACTCCTGGTCGATCCGCCCGCACTTTCCGGACCTAACGTGCGGATTGACGGACTCGTCGGGCAGCGCCTCACGCGCTCGTCGGGTCCGGTTCCGCCGGGCCGGTCCGGCGCGTCCCGTGTTTTCCCAGGAGGTTGTTGTGTCAGACGTCTTCGAGCCGGTTCAGCCGGTGCTGGAGCCCGCGGCGGCGGCGTTCGCCGAGGCGACGGCGAACCCGCCCTATCTGTTCGACCTGGCGCCGGCGGAGGGTCGCAAGGCCGTCGACGAGGTGCAGTCCGGCGAGATCGCCAAGCCGGACGTCGACGAGGAGTGGATCACCGTCTCCGGCGGTCCGACGGGCAGCGTCCGCGCCCGCATCGTCAGGCCTGCAGGGGCCGACGGCACCCTGCCGGTCATCCTCTACATCCACGGCGCCGGCTGGGTGTTCGGCAACGCCCACACCCACGACCGCCTGGTGCGCGAACTGGCCGTCGGC
>NZ_BMRV01000008.1 GCF_014648815.1 Streptomyces flaveolus
CGACCGCAGGAACTTCTCCGTACCCTCCGTCGGACGGTGATACATCCAGCTCAGCAGGCCCAGCGCGAACATGTTCTTGCTGCGCTCGGCCTCCTTGCGGCTGAGATCGAACTCCCTGAGCGCCTCCACCGTCAGCGTGGTCAGCGGCACCGGATGCACCTGATACCCGTCGAGGGAACCGTCCTCCAGCGGAGAGGTCTCGTAACCGACCTTCTGCATCGCACGCCGGGTGAACTCGTCCGTGTTCACGATGATCTCCGCACCCCGCGGCAGATCACCCACGTTCGCCTTCAACGCCGCCGGATTCATCGCCACCAGCACGTTCGGCGCATCCCCCGGGGTGAGGATGTCGTGGTCGGCGAAATGGAGCTGGAAGGACGAGACGCCCGGCAGCGTGCCGGCGGGCGCCCGGATCTCGGCCGGGAAGTTCGGCAGCGTCGACAGATCGTTGCCGAACGACGCCGTCTCCGAGGTGAAACGGTCACCGGTGAGCTGCATCCCGTCACCGGAATCCCCGGCGAACCTGATGATCACCCGGTCGACGGACTTCACCGCCTTCACCGAGTTGTTGACCGACACTGCGGTGCTCCTCATGTGTTCGGGTACAGGAAGGACGGGCGGAAGGCGGACCGGCCGCCAGGCGGGGGATGGCTGGCGGCCGGCCCTGTCACGGGGGGCGTCACACAGTCTGCGACGGCGGTCTGTGCAACCTCTGGACATCGGCTGGAGGCGGGCCGCGCTCAGCTCCAGGCGATCAGGCGACGGGGGCGCTCCAGCACCGCGGCGACGTCCGCGAGCACCTTGGAACCCAGTTCCCCGTCGACCAGCCGGTGGTCGAAGGACAGCGACAGGGTGACGACCTGGCGGGGCACCACCTTGCCCTTGTGCACCCAGGGGCGGGGTGTGATCGCGCCGACGGCGAGGATGGCCGCCTCCCCCGGGTTGAGGATCGGTGTGCCGCTGTCCACGCCGAAGACACCGATGTTGGTGACGGTGACCGTCCCACCGCTCAGCGCAGCGGGACTGGTCCGCCCGGCCCTGGCCGCGTCGACCAAGTCGTCCAGAGCGCCCGCGAGTTCGGCCAGTGACAGCGTGTGCGCGTCCTTGACGGCCGGGACGATCAGCCCGCGGGGGGTGGCCGCGGCGATGCCCAGGTCGACGTAGTGCTTGCGGACGATCTCCTGGGCCTCGTCGTCCCAGGAGGCGTTGATCTCCGGGTTGCGTGCGACGGCGACCAGGAGGGCCTTGGCCACCAGGAGCAGCGGGCCCACCCTGCGGTCCGCGAAGCGGGGCTCCCTTCTGAGCTCGCGCACCAGCTTCATGGTCCGGGTCACGTCGACGGTGACGAACTCGGTCACGTGCGGGGCGCTGAACGCCGAGGCGGTCACGGCCGCCGCGGTGGCCCGCCGCACTCCGCGCACCGGCACCCTCGTCTCCCTCGGCTCGCTGTCCGGGGCGGCTGCAGACTCCTGTGGGACGGAGGGCGATGCGGGAGCCGGGGCCGGTGCGACCACGGTGCCGGCCGTGTTCGCGGCCGCGTGTACGTCCGCCCGCAGGATGATGCCCTGCGGGCCCGAGGGCACGACGCGGGAGAGGTCGACGCCGAGGTCCTTGGCGAGTTTGCGCACCGGCGGCTTGGCCAGGACGGGTCCGGGACCGGAGGCGCGGCCGGGCTCGGCGAGGCGGGCGGGAGGCGGGTTCGCCGTGCGGCCACGGCGGCTCGTGGACCCGGAGGCGACCCCGTAGCCGACGAGCACCGGTTCCCGGGCCGGCGGTGCGGGTGACGGGTCCGGGGATGCCTGGGCCACGGTGATGACGACCGTGCCGACGGGCACCGTCTCGCCCTCCGCGCACCGCAGTTCCCGCACCACCCCGTCGAACGGGATCGGCAGTTCCACCACGGCCTTGGCCGTCTCTATCTCGCACACGGTCTGCCCGTCGACGACGGTGTCGCCGGGCCGCACGTACCAGGTCAGGAGCTCCGCCTCCGTGAGTCCCTCGCCCACGTCGGGCATCCGGAACTCCAGCAGTCCTGCGGCAGTGTCAGTCATGGGTGGTCCCTCAGTACGCCAGCGCGTGGTCGACGGCGGCGAGCACGCGGTCGAGGTCGGGCAGGTAGTGCTCCTCGAGCCGTGCCGCCGGGTAGGGGGCGTGGTGTCCGCCGACCCGCAGGACCGGGGCCTCCAGCGAGTAGAAGCACCGGGTGGTGATCCGGGCGGCGATCTCCGCGCCGGCCCCGAAGAAGACGGGTGCCTCGTGCACGACGACCAGGCGGTGGGTCTTCGACACGGAGTCCTGCACGCTGTCGAAGTCGACGGGGGACACGGACCGCAGGTCGACCACCTCCAGTGAGCGGCCCTCCTCGGCCGCCGCCTCGGCGGCCTCCAGGCACAGCCGCACCATGGGGCCGTAGGCGACGAGGGTCAGGTCGGTGCCGGGGCGCACCACCCGCGCCCGGTGCAGGGGATCGGGGGCGGCGGCCTCGTCGACCTCGCCGGTGTCCCAGTAGCGGCGCTTGGGCTCGAAGAAGATCACCGGGTCGTCGCTGCGGATGGCCTGCTGGAGCATCCAGTAGGCGTCCGAGGGATTCGAGGGCGAGACGACCTTCAGTCCCGCCACGTGGGCGAAGAGCGCCTCCGGGGACTCACTGTGGTGTTCCACGGCGCCGATGCCGCCGCCGTAGGGGATCCGGACCACGACGGGCATCCGGATCGTGCCGTGCGAGCGGGCGTGGAGCTTGGCCAGCTGGGTGACGATCTGGTCGTAGGCGGGGAAGACGAAACCGTCGAACTGGATCTCGACCACGGGCCGGTAGCCACCGAGCGCCAGCCCGATGGCCGTGCCGAGGATGCCCGACTCGGCGAGCGGGGAGTCCATCACACGGTCCTCGCCGAAGTCCTTCTGCAGGCCGTCGGTCACCCGGAAGACGCCTCCGAGCCTGCCGACGTCCTCCCCCATCACGAGGACCGAGGGGTCGTCCTCCAAAGCTTTGCGCAAGGACCGGTTGAGTGCCTTGGCCAGTGTCATCGTGTCCGCGGGCATGGTCATCCACTCTCCGGGCGGGCGAAGGATCGGTGATACTCCTCGAACTGACGCCGTTCCTCTTCCAGGACCGCGTGCCCTTCGGCGTACACGTGGTCGAAGACGGCCGGCCGCTGCGGGTCGGGCATGTTCCGCACCTCGCGACGGACCCGGTGGGCGAGGTCCCGGGCCTGTTCCTCGACCTCCTCGAAGAACGACGGCGCCGCGTGCCCGGCTTCGGTCAGGTGGACGCGGAGCCGGGCGATGGGGTCCCTCGCCCGCCAGTACTCCAGTTCCGTCTGGGTGCGGTACCGGGTCGGGTCGTCCGAGGTGGTGTGGGCGCCCATGCGGTAGGTGAACGCCTCGACGAGGAAGGGACCGTTGCCGCTGCGGATGTGGTCCAGCGCGAACCGCGTCACGGCGTGCACCGCGAGGACGTCGTTGCCGTCCACCCGCACGCCGGGGAATCCGTAGCCGTGGGCCCTGCGGTAGAGCGGGCCGCGCTGCTGCCGGGTGACGGGCTCGGAGATGGCCCACTGGTTGTTCTGGCAGAAGAACAGCACCGGCGCGTCGTGGACGGCGGCGAAGGTGAACGCCTCCGCGACGTCACCCTCGCTGCTGGCGCCGTCCCCGAAGTAGGCCACGGCCGCGGCGTCCGAGCCGTTCTTGGCCAGGCTCATGGCGTACCCGGTGGCGTGCAGGGTGTGTGCGCCGACGACCAGGGTGTACAGGTGGAAGCGGGACTCGCGCGGGTCCCATCCGCCGTTGGTGACTCCCCGGAACAGCCGGACCACGTCGACCGGGTCCACGCCCCTGCACCAGGCGACGCCGTGTTCGCGGTAGCTCGGGAACACGTAGTCGTCGGGGCGCAGTGCGTGGGCCGAGCCGACCTGGGCCGCCTCCTGGCCCGCCAGCGGCGGCCACAGTCCCAGTTCGCCCTGCCGTTGCAGGGCGGTGGCCTCGGTGTCGAGGCCGCGGGAGATCACCATGTCCCGGTAGAGGGTGCGCAGCAGCTCCGGGTCGTAGCCGGGGATCTCCTCCGGGGGTGCGACCAGGGTGCCCGCCGGCGTCAGCAGTTGCAGCGTCTCCGGTTCCTGCGGGCGGGTCATGAAGGCGTTCACGGCGTCCGTGAAGCCGGGCGCCGGGGCCGTGGGCGAGCGGTCACTCGTGGGCAAGGTCATGTCACTTCCATCTCGGGGCGGGCCGCCGGGGCCGCCGGCCGGTCGTCGCGGCCGGGTCCCCGTGCCGCGCGGCCGGTGAGGTCGAGGGTGTGGTCCTGGGTCCAGCAGCCCCGCCAGCCCGAGTGCTGCACGTCCTCGGGCCACCAGGGCGGGCCGGTCGCGACGATGGAGCCGACCGCTCCCTGCGGCAGGCTCTCGCCGCCGGCTCCGGCGACGCGCAGGCGCAGCGGCGGCACCGAGCTGCCCGCGCCGGGTTCGTGGGGCCGTCCGCCGTCCCGGGCGAACAGCTCCTGCGCGGTCCACGGCACCGCGCCGTCGGTCGGGGCGAACTCGGACCACAGCCGGGTGCCGGGGCGGACCGCGAAGTGCCGGGAGACCAGCCGACGCGTGCAGGGGCCGCCGATGAGCACCACGGTGCCCGGGCCCTCGGCGGTCCGCACGGTCCGCCGCTCGGGGGGCGGGCCTGCGTCGAGGCGGTCGGCGTACTCCTCCGGGGTGAGCACCGTGACGCTGTCGCGCGCCCCGGTGAGCGGCCAGCCGGGGTCCTGGTCCCACGGCGCGGTGTGCAGCATCGCGCCGCAGCTGTAGGCCCACCACATGGCCGCCAGAGCGGCCGGCGACGCCGGTTCCTGGTCGATGGTCACGGTGCCGCCGGGCACGCCGGCCCGTCGGCTGCGGTCGGCCGCGGAGCGCAGCCAGGACCGGTGGTCGATCAGCCGCTCCCGGCCGTGCCGGTCGAGCAGCAGATGGGCGCCGCCTTCCGCCGACGAGCGGGACAGGGCCGCCTCCACCGGGACCGAGGCGATCTTGCGCCAGGTCGCCGGGTCGTCCAGGGCGAGCGACGGGGCGCCGCTCACGGCGGGGTCGTAGGTGGAGCGGCTGCACAGGACGGCACGCGCCCCGGTGGCGCGCACGGCGGCCGCCGTGCCGCCGGGGCCGTTCGGTGCGGGGACGCACACTCCCCCCGCCTTGAGCACGGCGAGCTGGGCGACGAGCCCCTGGCGGTGGTTCTCGCAGCGGACGACCAGCGGCTCCCCGAGCTGGACCCCGCCGCGTACCAGGGCGGAGGCCAGCCGGACCGCCTGGCGGTCGGCCTGGGCGTAGGTGAGCCGGTGCCAGCCGTCCTGGATCGCCACCCGGTTCGGATGATTGCCGGCGGTGTGCGCGAAGATCTGGTCGAGGGCGAGGGCGGCCGGTGGGCCGTCCCGGGACGGGAGGGTGGGCTCCCGCCGCTTCCGCTGGTGCGTGGTCACTGGTCCTCCCCGTCTCAGGAGATGAAGTCGTAGGACAGGTGGTCCTCGGTGTCGGGCCAGGTGGCGAAGCGCCGCAGCCCGTACAGCAGGGGGTGCTGCTCCTCCGCCATCCGGGTGACGCGGGTGACCCGGCCCATGATCACGACGTGGTCGCCGACGACCTGGTCGTTGGTGACCGTGCAGTCGGCGATCGTGTGGGCGGCGTCCACCAGGTGGGGACCGGCCGCGTCGTCGCCGGTGCGCCAGGGCACCCGGTCGAAGCGGTCCGGTGCCCCGGAGGCGAAGAGTTCGGCGGTGGCCCGCGCCCGGCGATGCAGCAGGTTGACCGCGAACCGCCGGCCGTCCTGGACGGCGTCCAGGGTCGGGCTGCCCCGGCGCATGCACACCAGCAGCACGGGCGGTTCCAGGGACACGCTGCACAGCGAGGTGAGGGTCATGCCGCGGTGCGCCCCGTCGGGTCCCGTGGTGGTCACGACGGTCACGCCGGTGGGGAATCCGGCCATGAGGGTGCGGAAGTCGGCGGGATGCCCGTGCATCAGTACGCTCCTTCCCGGCCGCCCGTGGCCGCCGAGGACGACAGGGTGCCGAGCGCCTCCCGGATCTCGGCCACCACGGCCTCCGTGAACGCCGGGAAGGCGTCACCGAGGAAGTGGAAGTGGCCGCCGGTGAAGAGCCGGCGCCGGAACGCGCCCTCGGTCTCGGGGGCCCAGGCCGCCGCGCCCGGAGCGGGCGCCAGTGCGTCGTCCGTCGAGGCGAACACCGTCAGCGCGCCGGTCAGGGGCCGCCGCCCGGGGTCGGGCCGGTAGGAGTCCAGGGCCCGCAGGTCGGACCTGATCACCTTGAGGAACCGGTCCTTGAACTCGGGGAGTTCGTCGAGCCGGTCCGGCATGCCGCCGAGCCGGGTGAGCCGGCGGACGAACTCCACGTCGGACAGGCTGGGGTCCAGGAGGCGGATCGCGGGCTGGATGCCGGGTGCCTGCCGGCCGGAGACGCCCAGCCACAGCGGGGCGGTGCCGCGGTCCTGCAGGGACCGTGCGGTCTCGGAGGCGACGACCGCGCCGAGGCTGTGCCCGAACAGGGCCAGGGGTGTCCCGTCGGAGACGGCGAGCACGTCCTCGGTGACCCGGGCGACCAGCGCCTTCATGTCGGTGACGGGCTGCTCCGCGTGCCGCCTGCCCCGGCCCGGCAGGTCCAGGAGCAGCAGGTCCCAGGTGGGCGGCAGGAAGCGGGTCATCGGGTGGTAGACGCTGCCCGAGCCGCCCGCGTGCGGGACGACCACCAGACGGACGGCGGGCGCGGCGACGGCCCGGGGCCGGACGAAGGCGCCGGTGCCGGTCGTCATGCGCCCACCCCCCGGCCGGCGGCCGCGGTCGCGGCGATGCTTTCGGCGAGCTTGCCCAGCAGGTCCCGCAGGGGCATGGAGAGGGACAGCTCGTCGGCGGTCATGCCGACCTCGAAGTGCTCCTCGACGCGGGTGATGAAGAGGGTGGAGGTGAAGGAGTCGCCGCCCACGTCGAGGAAGGTCAGCTCGGGGTCGAGGGCCTCCGCCTGCAGGACCTCCTGCAGCAGGTCCAGGAGGTAGCGGGTCAGCGGCTCGGCTTCCAGCGACTCGGGAAGGGCGACTCCCGCCGCGGTCTCGGCGGCGGGCCCGGGCTCGGGAACGGCGGCCGGCTCGTCGATCCAGTACGTCCTGCGACGGAAGGGATAGGTGGGCAGGTCTCCGACGAAGCGGGCGCCGGGGGCGGACAGCGCGCCCAGGCGGAGGTCGGCTCCCGCGGTGAACAGCTCGGCGAGGGCCGTCCGCAGCAGGCCGGGGGCGTCCTCGGGGCCGGCCCCGGCCAGCGGCAGGACGGTCCGGCGGCCGTGCGCCTCCCACGACAGGGCGACGCGGTCCTCCGTGTCGGCGGCGGTCCGCCCGGTGCCCTCCGCCGGCCTGGCGTGGACGCCGAGCCGGGCCAGCATGTCGCACAGGCGGTCCGCGGGGTGCTCGGCCCCGGTGCCGGTGCCCGCGTCCCGCAGGCCGGGGTGGGCGTCGGCGAGGCCGGCGACCACGGCCTCCAACTGCCCGGCCGGGCCCCCGGTGTGGAGGGTGATCCGGCGCGGCGGTTCCTGCGCGGGAGCCGTGACCACGCCCTGGGCGCGCCAGTCGGCGAGGGCTTCGGCGAGGTCGCGGGCGGTGGCACCGGTCAGCGCCAGCCGGTGGGCGAACGGGGCGCGTCCGGCGCGCAGGGTGTGGCACAGGTCGGCCGGCCGTGCGTCGGTGCGGCGCAGCAGCGAGCCCACGCGGTCGGCGAGCCGGTCGAGTGCCGCGTGGTCCTTGGCGCTCAGGGTGAGCAGTTCCGGGCCGGGCGGGATGGGGGCGGGCTCCGCGGGCGGCCGGTGGGCCTCGAGGACGGCATGGACGTTCGTGCCGCTCATGCCGAAGGAGTTGATGCCGGCGACCCTGCGGGACAGTCCGCCGGGCCACGGCGTGTTCCGGCGCGGCACGGTGAAGTCGAGCCGCCCCCACGGGATGTGCGGGTTCAGTTCGCCGTCGTCGGGGTGCGCGGCAGCCGGGATCACCCCGTGCTGGAGCATCAGCACGGTCTTCATCACGGACGCGATGCCGGAGGCGCCTTCGAGGTGGCCGAGCCGGGACTTGACGCTGCCGATGGCCAGCGGGACGCCCCGGCGGCGGACCGCCTCCCCGAGCACCCCGTCCAGGGCGCCGATCTCGATCGGGTCGCCGAGCACGGTGCCGGTGCCGTGGGCCTCGACGAAGCCGACGTCGGCGGGGTCGACCCGGGCGTCGGCCAGCGCCGCCCGGATCACTTCCTGCTGGGCCGGTCCGTTGGGGGCCGTCAGCCCGGAGGCGGCGCCGTCGTGGTTGACGGCCGTGCCCCGGATGACGGCGAGGACCGGCCGTCCCTCGCGCTCGGCGTCGTCGAGGCGCATCAGGGCGACGACGCCGACCCCCTCGCCGCGCCCGTAGCCGTCGGCGGTGGCGAGGAAGGACTTGGACCGGCCGTCCGGTGCCAGCGCCCTCGTCTGGCACAGCGAGACCATCAGGCTCGCGGAGAGCAGCAGGTTGGCGCCGGCGGCCAGCGCGTAACGGCACTCGCGGTTGCGCAGCCCCTGGACCGCCAGGTGCAGGGTGGTCATGGAGGAGGAGCAGGCCGTCTCCACCCCGAGGACGGGGCCGGAGAAGCCCATCAGGTGGCTGACGCGTCCGGCGCCGAAGCTGAGGCCGCCGCCCGTGATGTAGTACGGGTCGATGCGTGACATGTCCGAGCGGTCCTCGTTGCGCTCGCTGTACTCGGACGTCATCATGCCGAGGTAGATCCCGACGTCGAGCCGGTCGGAGCGGCGGACCGCGATGCCGGCCCGCTCCAGCGCCTCCCAGCTGGTCTCCAGGAGCATCCGCTGCTGGGGGTCGAGCAGCCGGGCCTCACGCCGGGAGAGCCCGAAGAAGTCGGCGTCGAAGTCGGCGATGGCGTCGAGGAAACCGGCGCGGTCGACGTAGGAGCGGCCGAGCCGTCCGACGGACGGGTCGTACACCGCGCGCAGGCCGGGCCGGTCGGCGGGGATCGCGGACAGCGCCGAGTCGGTGCCGCACAGGAACTCCCAGTACGCCTCGGGCGTGTCGATGGCCGGCGGCAGCCTGAGCCCCATGCCGACGACGGCGACGGGTGCGTGACGCTCCTCCTCGAGCTCGGCGATCCGGGCCCGCAGCCGGTGGGAGAGCCGGAGCTGGTCCTCCATCAGGGCGCGGACGGCTTCGGTGTCCATGGCCTCACTCATGCCTGCCTGTCTCCTTTCTGGGATACGTCGCTGTGGACGGCCTGGACGAGTTCCTCGAAGGACAGTTCCGCGAGGTCCGGGAGGCCGGCGGCCTCCGCCTGGTCCGGTGTCTGCGGGCGGTCCGGACGGCCGGGGTCGGCGGGCCGGGCGGGTTCGGGGTGGAGCAGGCCGAGGATGTGGTCCGCGAGGCGCGGGACCGTGGGGTGGTCGAGGGCCACGGTCGCCAGGAGATCGACCCCGAGGGACTGGGAGAGCCGGGTCCGCAGGTCGATCACCATGATCGAGTCCAGGCCCATGTCCCCGAAGGTGGTCTCCTCGTCGAGTGCCGCGGGCTGCCCGAGGGTCTCCCCCGCGGCTTCCCGGACGAAGTGCCGCAGCGCCGCGTCGCGTTCGCCCGGCTCCAGCGCGGCGAGGTGGGCGCCGAACCAGCCGCGCGGCCGGCCGGACGGGTCCGCGTCCGGACGGCGGGCGCCGTGGGCGTCTCCCCCGGCGTGGGCCTCCAGCAGGCGAGCGCGCGGATGGTCGCCGAGCGCCTCGGTGAACCGGTCGGGTGCGAGGTCTACGGCGATGACCCGGGCTCGGCGGGCGGTGAGCGCGGTCAGCAGCAGCGCCTCGGCCGCCTCGTCGGTGAAGGTGCCGATGCCGAGCCGGGTGGTGGCCCGGCGCACGGTCTCCGAGGCGGCCATCCCGCCCTTGCCGCCGGGCACCCAGGGCCCCCAGGCGATGCTCGTGGCGGGCACGCCCTCGGCACGCAGCGTCTCGGCGAGGCCGGTCAGGTAGCCGTTGGCGGCGGCGTAGGCGGTCTGTCCCGCCGAGCCGAGCACACTGGAGGCCGACGAGAACAGGACGAAGGCGTCGAGGTCGTGGCCGCGCAGAGCCTCGGCGAGAACGTCTGCGCCGTGCGCCTTGGCGGCGAAGACGCGCTCGGCGGCGCCGCGGTCGACGCGGCCGAAGGCCCGGTCGTCGGTGGCCCCGGCGAGGTGCAGGACCAGGCGCAGCGGATGGACCGCTGCGGCCCGTGCGACGGCGCGGGCGCAGTCGGCGGGGTCGGTGACGTCGCCGCGCACCACGTGGACCGGTGTGCCGGCGGCGGTGATCTCCTCGATGAGGCGGCGCGTCTCCGGGTCCGGTTCCGAACGGGCCATCAGGGTGACGGCGGCGCAGCCGTTGCGGGCGAGGACCGCCGCGGTGCTCAGGCCCAGTCCGCCGAGTCCGCCGGTGACGAGGGCGGCGCCGGAGAGGCCGTCGGCCGTGGTGTCGGCCGGGGCGGTCGCGGGGACGAGCCGGGCGGTGCGGGTGCGGCCGGGGCCGATCTCCAGCCGGGTCTCGACCGTGCCGTCGTCGAGGATCCGGTCGAGGGCGCGCAGCAGGCCGGGGGCGTCCCAGCCGTCCGTGAGGGTCACGCGCAGCAGCCGGCGTTCGCTCTCCTCGGCCTCGACACCGGCCAGCAGACCCCACAGCGCCTCGCGCAGGGGGGCGTGCGGGGTACTGCCGTCGACCGGGACGGCGTAGGGCACGTCCTGGGGGACGGAGCGCAGGGCGGCGGCGAGGTCGAGGACGGCCTCGGTCGCGGGTCGCGCGCCGGCCGGTGCGTCGGCGGTGAGGAAGCGGGCGTCGACGATCAGGTCCGGGGTCCGAGCGAGCGGCGACTGTGCGTCGGCCGCGAGGGTGTGGTGGCCCGCTTCCTCGGCGGCCCGGGTGAGGAGCTTCCCGGCGGGGGTGGCGGCGCCGACGACGGCGACCGTCCGCTCCCGGGTGGCGGCCGGGTCGGTGGCGGCCGGGGCGGGCAGCTCGGTCCAGGCCAGGTCCCAGGTGTGGCGGGTGCCCTGGCGCAGCGAGGACTGGAGCACGGCGCGGGAGGCCGTGCGGAACCGGAAGCCGTCCATGGCGAGGACGGTGGCGCCGCTCTCGTCGAACAGGTGCAGGTCGGCGGTCTCCACCCGGTGGAACCGGTCGTCGGCCGTCTCCCGCAGCTCGGCTCGGACGTGCCCCCACAGGGGCCGGCCCGGGGTGGGCCGGCCGGGGAACGACACACGGGCCGCGGCGAACGGGATGACCAGGGCCTCCTCCTGGTCCAGCGGCTCCGCGTCGTCCTCGTGGATGGCGAAGCAGACGGAACTCTGCAGGCAGGAGTCGAGCAGGCCCGGGTGGATCTCGTAGTCCTCGGCGGGCTCGTTCGTCTTCTCCGGCCAGTCGAACCGGATCAGGGCCTCGTCCCCCCGGATCCAGGCGTCCCCGACCCAGCTGAAGGACGGGCCGAGCAGGTAGCCGATGCCGCGCAGTTGGCGGTAGAAGGCCTCGCCGCCGAGGTGACGGTCGGCGTGTGCGATGAACTCCCGCGGGTCGGGCGCGGTGCGGTGTCCGGCCGGGTCGGCCGGGATGCGGCGTGCGGTCAGGTGCTCCTGCCACAGATGGCGTTCCGGGTCGAGGAGGCTCTGCACGCTGACCGTGCGGGTGCCCCGTTCACCGTCGCGCTCGATGATCTGCAGCTCGTAGCGCTCGCCGTCGTGCAGCACCAGCGCGCGCGGGAAGTGCAGGTCCTCCAGGACCACCCGGTCGCCGTCGCGGCCCAGCGCGGACAGCACCGTGGCGGTCTGGGAGGCACCCGCCACCTGGACGGTGCCGAACAGCCGGTGGTCGTCGAGGTGCGGCGGGTACACGGTGCTGCGCTCGGTGACGAACACCCGCCCCTGGATCGCCGGTGAGCGCAGCTCGGTGCCCCACGGCGGACCGGCCGGGGCGGCCGCGGGCACGGTCCGCCGGTCCTGCGGTGCGGCGGACGCGGGGGCCGGTGTGCCGGCCCGGCCGGCGCCCCGCCAGTAGGGGGTCGCGGCGAACGGGTAGAGCGGGGCAGCCGCGCGCGGGGTGCGGCGCGGTGCCTGTACGGCGGCCCAGTCGATGTCCTGGCCGAGTTCGTACAGTTCCTTGGCGGCGGCGGCCAGGGCGGCCCGGTCCCCGGTCCCGCGCCGCAGCGAGGGCAGCAGGGTGCCGTCCGGGACCGAACCCCCCGCGCGCACCAGGTTCACCAGCGTGCCGTCCGGGCCGATCTCCAGGCAGACGTCCACCTTCTGCTCGGCGAGCCGCCGCGCACCGTCGTGGAAGCGGACGGGGTTGCGGGCGTGCCGCACCCAGTACTCCGCGTCGAACGTGCCGGGTTCGGCGAGGGTGCCGGTGAGGTTGGAGATCAGCGGGATGCCCGGGTCGGCGAGGTCCAGGGCGGCGGCGGTCTCCCGCAGCCGAGGCAGGACGGGGTCGAGCAGCCGCGAGTGGAAGGCGTGCGAGACGGTGAGCCGGACGCCGCGTACGCCCTCCTCGGTGATCCGGGCGGCGAACCGCTCGATGTCCTCCGGTGCGCCGGCCACCACGGTGGCGTCCGGGGCGTTGACGGCCGCGATGTCGAGGGGGGTGTCCGCCAGCAGGGCGCGCACCTGCTGCTCGGAGGCGCGGACGGCCAGCATGGCTCCGCGCCGGGTGCCCTGCATCAGCTCGGCCCGCCGGGCGATCAGCCGCAGCCCGGACGACAGGTCCGTCACTCCGGCGTGGACGGCGGCGGCGACCTCGCCGACGCTGTGGCCCATGACCACGTCCGGGGTGACTCCCCAGGACTCCCACAGGGCGGCCAGCGCGCTCTCCAGGGCGAACAGGGCCGGCTGGGTCACCCGGGTCTCGTCGACGGCCTTCGGGTCGTCGCCGTAGAGGACGAGTTCGACCAGGGAGCCGCCCAGGACGGGGGCGAGTTCGCGGTCGCAGCGGTCGAAGACCTCCCTGAAGACCGGCTCGGTCTCGTACAGTTCGCGGCCCATGCCGAAGCGCTGGCTGCCCTGTCCGGAGAACAGGAAGGCGATGCGCGGGCGGCCGGTGGTCCGGCGGTCCGTGAGCGGGGCGGCGAGTTGGGCGAGGAGCTTGTCGCGGGTGTCGCCCAGCAGGGCGCGGCGGTGCGGGAAGTGGGCCCGGCCCGCGGACGCGGTGGCGGCCAGGCCGGCCAGTTCCTCGTCGTCCGCGGCGGTCAGCCGCTCTCGCCAGGAGGCGGAGAGCCGCTCCAGGCCCGCCGCGTCGGGGGCGGACAGGGGGACGAGGTGCGGGGTGCCGGCCGGGGCGCCGCTCGTGGCGGCAGGGGCCCCGGCCGGTGCGTCGGCGAGCACCACGTGCGCGTTGGTCCCGGTGAGTCCGAAACCGGAGACGCCGGCCACGCGCGGGGCAGCGCCGGAACGCCAGGGGGTGGGGGTGTCCACCACCCGGACGTTCATCTCCGCCCAGTCCACGTGCGGGTTGGGTGCCGCGAAGTGGAGGTTGGCCGGGATGAGATCGTGTCTCAAGGCGAGCACGGTCTTGAAGACCGCCGCCATCCCGGCGGCCGACTCGCAGTGACCGATGTTGCTCTTGACGGAGCCGATGTGGAGCGGCTCGCCGGGCTTGCGGTCCGGGCCCAGGACGTGCCAGGCCGCGCCCAGTTCGATGGGGTCGCCCAGGGCGGTCCCGGTTCCGTGGGCTTCCAGGTAGGAGACCTGGGATCCGGTGACGCGGGCGTCGGCGAGGGCGTCGGCGAGCAGGGCCCGCTGGGCCGTGCCGCTGGGGGCGGTGAGCCCGGAGGAGGCGCCGTCCTGGTTGACGGCGGTGCCGCGGATCACGGCGAGCACGCGGTCGCCGTCGCGCCGGGCGTCGGTGAGCCGCTTGAGGACGAGCACTCCGCAGCCCTCGGCGCGCACGAAACCGTTGGCGTCCGCCGAGAACGTCCGGCAGCGTCCGTCGGGCGACAGCATGTGCGCGCGGCTGGCCGAGACGGAGGCCATCGGGTCGAGGATGACGTTGACCCCGCCGGCCAGCACCGTGTCCGACTCGCCGCCGCGCAGCGACCGCACCGCGAGGTGCAGGGCGACGAGGGAGGACGAGCAGGCGGTGTCCACGGCCATCGCGGGGCCGTTCAGCCCGAGGGTGTACGCCAGGCGGCCCGCGGCGGCGTTGAGCGAGGTGCCGGTGCTGTAGTAGGCGTCGAGGTGCTCGGCGCCGGTTCCGGCGAGCACCCGGGCGTAGTCGGCGTAGCTGATGCCGACGAAGACGCCGGTGCGGGTGCCGCGCAGGGCGTGCGGGTCGGTGCCGGCGTCCTCCAGGGCGTGCCAGGCGGACTCCAGGAGCAGGCGTTGCTGCGGGTCGAGGTTCTCCGCCTCGCGGCCGGGGATGCCGAAGAAGGCGGCGTCGAACCGTTCGATGTCCGTGAGGAAGCCGCCCTGGTCGGTGGTGATCCGGCCGCTCTCGGGGGCGTCGTCGCCGTGGAAGGCGGCGGTGTCGTAACGGCCTTCGGGAACGGGGCCCACGGCGTCGCGGCCCTCGCGCAGCAGGGTCCACAGGTCCTCGACGGAGTCGGCCTGCGGGAAGCGCCCGGCCATGCCGACGATCGCGATCGGCTCGTGTGCGGTGCTCGGGGACTCGCCCGGGGCCTCGTCGTACGGCGTGGCGGCGGGTGCCGGGGGGTCGTACGGCGTGGTGGTGGCAGCCGGAGTGCCGTTCGGCGTGGCGGCGGGGGCGGGGGCGGGCCGCTGCTCGGGCGCGGGCGGGGCCGTCTCCGGCGAGGGGGCGGCCGGCGGGGCGTCGGTGAGCAGGTACTCCGCCATCCGGGTCACCGTGGGGTGGTCGAACACGTCGGCCGCGCGCAGGGAGACCTCGAAGGCCTGGCCCAGGCGTCCGACCAGATCCACGGCCATGATCGAGTCGAGGCCCAGGTCGAAGAAGCCGGTGTCGTCCTTGACGGCCGCCGCGGTCTCGAAGCCGAGCTGGGCGGCGACGATCCGGGCCACGTGGACGCGGGCGGCGGCGGGCCGGGCGCGCTCGGGCACCGCCGCCAGCCCGGCCACGACCGACGGCTCGCGGACGGCCGCCAGGGGCTCGTCCCGCACCGGGTCCGGCAGGTCGGCGGAGAACAGGCCGCGGGCCCGGAAGCGGGACATGACCGAGCGGAACCGGGGCATGTCCAGCGGGCAGACGACGACGTGTCCGGAGACGGCGGGGGACGCGGCGAGCGCGGCACGGCCGGCGGCCGCGTCGAGGGCGCCGACGCCCAGCCGGGCGAAGGTGTCGCGGCTGGCGGAGTCGGCCATGCCCGACTCGCCCAGGTCCCAGGGCCCGTAGGCGATGCTGACCGCGGGCAGGCCACGGCCGGCGCGGTGCGCCACCAGGGCGTCGAGACCGCCGTTGGCCGCGGCGTAGCCGGCGCACCGGTCGGTGCCCCACACGGCCGAGACCGAGGAGATCACGGCGAAGAAGTCCAGCGGCCAGTCGAGCGAGGCACGGTGCAGCAGCCAGGCACCCGCGAACTTGCCGCGCAGGGCGTCGGCGAAGTGCGCGGCGCCGGCTTCCGCGGCGGGCACGCGGTCCAGCACGCCCGCCGCGTGCAGCACGCCCCGCACGGGCGGCATGGCCTCCAGTGCGGAGCAGGCGGTCGCCACGGCCTGAGGGGTGTCGCATCCGCCCGGCCGGTAGACGGCCTCGACACCGGCGGCGGCGAGGTCGTCGAGCAGCTCCCGCGCCTCGGGGGCCAGGTCCTCCCGGCTGCGCCGGCCGATCAGCAGGAGGTGGCGGGCGCCGCGGGCGACCAGCTCGGAGGTCAGCTCGCGGCCGACGCCGCCGAGACCGCCGGTGACGACGTAGGTGGCCTCGGGGACCACCCGCAGGGGTTCGGTGGGTGCGGTGTTCTCGACGAGACGGGCGGTCAGGACCGCGCCGTCGCGGACGGCGGCCCGGTCCTCGGCCGCCTCCCCGCGGGTGGCGGCGTCGCTCTCCCCCGCGACGAAGGACAGCAGGGCGTCGAGATCCGCGTCGCCCGGGTCGGCGGGCAGGTCGACGACGCCGCCCCAGCCGGCCGCGAGTTCGAGGCCGAGGACGGGTCCCAAGCCGTGCAGGAGGCCGTGGTCGGTCGCCGCCGTGGTGTCCTGCGGCCGGGTCCGGCAAGCGGCCCGGGTCAGGGCGAACACCCGGTGGCCGCCCGCGCGGGCGGCCGCGGCGACCGCGGCCGTCACCGCAGCGCACAGGGCGGCTCCCGGCTCGGCGGGGTCGCTCGCCGTGTCCGGGGCGCCGTCGCTCCCGGGAAGCGGGGTGGCGCGCAGGGCGAGGACGAGCGGGACGCCGGCCTCGCCGGTCGTGTCCTGGCCGGCGGCCCACGTTCCGGCCCAGGCGGCGGGGTCGGCCGGAAGTCGCCCGTGCCGCCAGCCGTCGGGCAGGTCCGTGGCGGACGGTGCGAGCACGGTGCCGGTCAGCCCTCGTGCGGCGGCCCGGCCGGCCAGCGCGACGAGGAGGTCCTCGTCGTCGCCGGCGAGGACGACGGAGCGGCCGGCCGGAGCGGTCGAGGCGGCCTGGGGCCGCCACGCCACCTCGTGCACGAGCGGTACGGCGGGGGCGGCCGGGGCGGTGTCCTCCCGGCCGGCAGTGGCGGCACCGGGGCCGGCGGCCCGCGTCGGGGGTGCGAACCGGCTGCGCTGCCACGGGTAGGGGGGCAGGTCGACGACCCTGCGGGGCAGGCCGGGACCGGCGGCGTCGGGCGCACCGCCTCCCTCGGTGACCGCGACCTCCGGCACCGTGCGTCCCTCGGCGAGCGCCCGCAGGGCCTCGGCGGCGGAGCGGGGGTCGGCCGCGGTGACGGTCGCGTGCACGTCCATGGGCGTGCGTCCGGCGGTCGCGGTGTGCGCGAAGGCCGGGTAGTCGGCGGCGGGGAGTGCCTCCAGCGCGCCGGCGTACTGGGCGGCACGCGCCCGCAGCGCCTCCACGGTCTTGGCGGAGACGGCGAACCCGGTGACCGTGACGGGCGCGGAATCCTCGTCGGGGCCGGCCGGCACCTCCTCGGCCGACAGCGGTCCGACGATCGCGTGCGCGTTGGTGCCGCTCATCCCGAACGAGCTGACGGAGGCGCAGTCACCCGACAGCGGGGACCACTCCCCCAGCGTGTCGGGCACCGTCATTCCGGTCCCCGACAGGTCGATCCGCGGGTTGAGGTGGCGGAAGTGGACGACCGGGGGCACCTGGCGACGCGAGACGCACAGCATCGCCTTGATCAGCCCGGCCACCCCGGCGGTGCCCTCGAGATGCCCGAAGTTGGTCTTCAGCGCGCCGACCGGCAGCGGTGCGCCGCCGTTGCGCCGGCCCAGCGCGGTGGCCAGTGCGTCCATCTCGATCGGATCGCCGAGGGGGGTGCCGGTGCCGTGCGTCTCCGCGTAGCCGACGGCGTCCGGCTCCAGACCGGCGTCCGCCAGGGCCGCTTCGATCAGCGACACCTGCGCGAGGACGTTCGGCGCGGTGAAGCCGCTGGAGCGGCCGTCCTGGTTGACGGAGGTGCCCCGGATCACGCCGAGCACCCGGTCCCCGTCGCGCAGGGCGTGGTCGAGGCGCTTCAGCAGCACCGCGCCCACGCCCTCGCCGCGGGTGAAGCCGTTGGCGCGGGAGTCGAACGTCTTGCACAGGCCGTCCGGCGACAGCGAGCGGGTCTCCTGCACCAAGCGCATGGTCTGCGGCGACATGATGAGGTTGGCGCCCGCGGCGAAGGCGAGTTCGCACTCGCCCCGGCGCAGCGCCTGCACCGCGAGGTGAACGGCGACGAGGGAGGACGAGCAGGCCGTGTCGACGGTCATGGTGGGCCCGGTCAGGCCCAGCGCGTAGGCGACCCGGCCGGCGGCGAAGTTGTGCCCGTTGCCGGTGGCCCAGTAGGCGTCGGGTTCGCCCTCGCACCATTCCCGGTAGTCCTGCCACATCACGCCGAGGTAGAGACCGGCCCGGGCCTCGGCGAGCGTGCCCGCCGGGACGGCCGCGTGCTCCAGGGCCTCCCAGGCCACCTCCAGCAGGAGCCGGTGCTGCGGGTCCAGGTGGCGGGCCTCGCGGGGGCTGATGCCGAAGAAGCCCGCGTCGAAGTCGAGGACCTCGTCGAGGAAGCCTCCGCGCTGCGGCAGTCCCCGCCAGGCGTCGGCGAAGGGGCCCTTGCGGTGCTCCGGCATGGGACGCACCAGGTCGCGGCCCTCGGCGAGGGCGGTCCAGTACGCGTCGAGCGTGTCGATGCCGCCGGGCAGCCGCAGCCCCGCGCCGATGATCGCGACGGGCTGGTTCCCCCGTTGCTCGGCGAGCTGCTGCCGCAGGGAGCGGACGGTGTCCAGGGCCCGCGTGAGCGGCGTCTGCCTGCCTCCCTGGGAGGGGGATGTCTCGTGCATCGGGGTTCCTTGTGGTCGGGGCGTCAGGGGGGCCGGCGGGGTGGTCCGGTCGGCGCTCACCGGGTCTCCTGCGCTCGGGTGACCTGCTCGGTCAGGGCTTTGGCGAGGGTGCGGAGCGTGCCGTACGTCCACATGAGGGTCGGCGACAGGCGCAGCCCGAAGGCGGCCTCCAGCCGGTTGCGCAGTTCGAGGCTCATCAGCGAGTCCAGGCCGAGGGACTCGAACAGGGTGTCGCGGTCCACACGTTCGGGGCTGAGGCGCAGCACCTGGGCGGCGAGTTCACGGACCTTGGCCTCGACCAGGCCGTGGCGTTCCTCCTCCGGTGCGTCCAGCAGACCGGCCGCGAAGGCGCTCCCGGCGGTGACGGAGCCGCCGTCCCGCAACGCCTCGCGCAGGTCGCGCCAGGCGCTCAGGGCCACCGTGTCGGGGGCGGCCTCGAACCAGCGGCGCAGGTCGAGGGGGACGTAGCCGTGGACGGGCCGTTCCTCGGTGAGCAGGCGGGTCAGAGCGGCCCAGGCCTCGTCCGCCGGGAAGCTGCTCATGCCGCGGTCCCCGAGGCGGGCGCCGGCCTCCGCGCTGCGCGCGGCCAGACCGATGTCCGCGAACGGTCCCCACTGCACGCTGAGCGCGGGCAGTCCGCGGTCGCGGCGCGCTTCGGCGACGGCGTCGAGGTAGGCGTTGGCCGCGGCGTAGGCGGCCTGTCCCGGGTTGCCGACGAGGGCCGCGACGGACGAGAACAGGACGAAGAAGTCCAGCGGTTCCTGACCGGTCGCCGCCTCCAGGCTGCGTACGCCGTCCACCTTGGGCTGCAGCACCTTGGCGATCTGACGAGACGTCAGGCTGCCGATGGTGGCGTCGGAGACCACGCCGGCCGCGTGCACGACACCGCGCAGCGGCGGCAGGCCCCGCTCGCGCAGGCCGTCGAGCGTCCGGCGTACGGCGGTGCGGTCCCGCACGTCACAGTGCGGGGTGTGGACCACCGTCCCCGCGGAGCGCAGCGCCGTCAGCCGGGCGGCTGCCTCGGCCGAGGGCGCGGACCGGCCGACCAGGACGAGCGTGCCGGCGCCGTGCGCGGCGAGGAACTCGGCGAGCGAGAGACCGAGGGCGCCGAGGCCGCCGGTGATCAGGTAGGCGCCGTCCGCGCGGAACCGGCCGTCGCGCAACGGCTCGGGCGCCACGTGCGCGACCTCGGCGAGCCGGGTCAGCACGAGCCGGGGGCCGTGCGGGTCGTGGTCGAGGTCGGCCGTCGTGCCGGTCACGCCGGCGCAGTCGTACGTCCTCGGCGGCAGGGCGGTGAGCCTGCCGTCGGCGGCCAGCGTCAGGACGTCGGCCAGCAGCCGGGCGAACAGGGCGGGGCGGCGGACCCGCAGCGCCTCCAGGTCGGTCGAGCCGAAGGTGGCGCCGGCGGGCAGCGGCCGTGCCTGCGGGGCCGGGTCCGGCAGGGCCGCCCGGGTGACGTCCTCGACGTAGCGTCCGTCCGGGGCCAGGAGGTCCCAGGCATGGGAGGCGGTCGCTCCACCGCGCGGGCCGAGGACCATGTCGACGCCCTCGCCGGCGATCGCCTCGACGGCCGACGGCCAGTGGGGATCGGCGGCGTCGAGGACCTCGAGGGCACCGGCGGCGCGCAGCGACTCGGCGTGCCGGGCCGCTCCGTCGACGACGGCCAGCGGGACGGCACCCCGGCTGCGGGCGATCTGTACGGCGGCGAGCGCGTCGGGCAGGGCCGGGGTGTGGATCAGGACGGTGTCGCCCTCCGCCAGCCGGCCGACGTGGGTCAGCGCGTACCAGGCGGTGACGGCCGGGAGGGTGAGGGCGGCGGCCTCGGCGTCGTCGAGCCGGTCGGGCAGCCGGACGGTGTGGGCCGCCTCGGCGAGCACGTGCCCGGCGAGCGCACCGGGTGCCACGGCGGTGACGCGGTCCCCGGGGCGCAGCCCGCTCACGTCGGGGCCCACGGCGCTGACGCGGCCCGCGCACGCGCGGCCGAGCGGCAGGGTCACGGGGGCTCGTCCGGCGCGGATCTCCGCGAGGTCGCGCAGGTCGGCGGGCGACACGGCGGCGGCCGTGGTGTCGATGACGACCTGGCCGGGTCCGGGCGTCGGTGTCGGGTGCGGGAGGAACTCGGCCGTGGTGGAGGTGCCTCGCCGGGCGGCGCCCAGCCGGAAGGGCTGGGGGCCGGTGCGCCAGGCGGGACGCGCCGTGCCGTCGGCGCCGTCCGTGTCGCCGCCCCGGACGATCCGGGCGGCCAGCCGACGGTCGCCGCGCAGGGCGAGCTGGTCGTCGGCGCCGTCGTCGAGCAGGGCGCGGCCGCACTGGGCGGCCCAGTCCGGGTGGGAGGCGTCCACGTCGACGAGCCGGGGCCGCAGTTCGGAGTGCTCGCGTTGCAGCACCCGTCCGTAGCCCCAGTACAGGGCGGCGCCGGGATCGGGCGTGTCGGCCGCCGTGACGCTCTGGGCCCGGTCGGTGAGCACGGTGAGCCGGGGCAGCGAGGGCAGGGCCGCGCAGACGCGGACCACGGTGGTGAGGTGGGTGAGTCCGCGCTGCTGGGCGTCGGGGCCGACGCAGGCGCGCGGGGCGAGGAAGACGACGCCGTCGACGTCGCCCGTGAGGGAGTTCTCGGGGTGGGCGGGGTCGTCCACCGTGGTCACCTCGGCGCCGGCCGCGCGGAGGGCGTCGGCCAGGTCCTGGGTGCCGCCCGTGCCGCCGCAGACGACCCAGCGCCCGGCCGTGGCCGAGCCGGCGGCGCGGGGCGGCGCGGCGGTGGTGTCGGTCCAGTGGAGGCGGTGCAACCGGTCGGCGTGCGCGTCGTGGCCGTCCGAGGTGGGCAGGGACCGCAGGACCAGGCCCTCCATCACCAGCAGCGGACGCCGGTCGCCGGTGAGGACGCGGACGTCGACGGTGCCGTCGGGGCGGCGCAGGACGTGGGAGTGGAGCGCGGTGACGGGTTCGTCGCCGGCGTGCAGCACGTGGACGGCGCGTACGGCGGTCGGCATCAGCGCCTCGGCGCCGTCGTCGAGCAGCAGGGCGACCTGGAGCGCCCCGTCCCACAGCACGGGGTGCGGGACCCGGGGCCGCAGGCCGGCCCACAGCTCCTGCGGGAGCCGTATTTCGCCGAGCGCCTCGTCGCCCGACGGGTGGCGCCGCAGGGAGTGCACCACCTGGAACGCCGGCCCGTAGTTCTGGCCGCGGGCGGAGCAGCGGCGGTAGAACTCGCCGGGGTCCTCGGCCGCGACCTCGTCGGCCCAGGCGGGGAGGCCGAAGCTCTCCGGGGCGTCGGTGCCGGGCTCGGCGCCGGCGGTGGCGACGACGTCCCACTCGGTGGCGCCGGGCGGCAGGGACAGCAGGCGGAAGGCACCGCCGCCGGGCGCGTCCTGCCACTCGGTGGTGAAGCGGACGGGGTCCGCGCCGATCGTCACCTCCTTGCGGAAGGAGACGTCCACGAGCCGGCCGGGCAGTGTGCCCGTGCGGGCCGCGGCGGTGTGCAGGGCCAGCGCCAGCATGCCGGTGCCGGGGAGCAGCGCGGTGTCGTAGAGCTTGTGGTCGGTGAGCCAGGGCTGGGTGAGGGGGGACAGCTCCAGGGTGCCGTGCCACACGCCGGGGCGGCCGGGGGCGGGGGTGAGCGGTGCCTCGAACCCCTGCGCGGCGTCGCCGGTGCGGCGGTTGTCGGCGGGCCAGAAGCTCTCGCGCTCGAACGGATAGGCTGGCACCGGGAAGCGGCCGTCGCGGGGCAGCGTGCCGAAGGGTTCCAGACCGGCGGTGTAGGCGCGCGCGAAGGCGCGGGCGACGTCCCGGGTGCCGCCGTGCCCGCGGCGCAGGGTGGTGAGCAGCGCCAGGGGTTCCTCGCGTACGGCGGTCTGCTGCTCCAGGGCCGGCTGCAGGACGGGGTGCGGGCTGATCTCCACCACGTGGGTCACACCGCTGTCGAAGAGGGCGTCCGTCGCGGAGACCAGCTCGATGGGTTCGCACAGGTTGCGGACCCAGTAGTCGGGGCCCAGGGCGCCGCCGTCGACGACGCGGGCCTCGACGGTCGACATGAGGGGGATGTCGCCCGCGGCCGGCCGGATCGGGGCGAGGCCGGTCATGAGGTCCTCGCGCAGCACGCCCATGCCGGCGCTGTGGGAGGCGTAGTCGATGTTGACCAGGGCGCAGTACGTGCCCTCGGCCTCCAGCAGTTCCCTCAGCGCGAGGACGTGGTCGCGGTCCCCGGACAGGACGCAGGAGTGCGGGCCGTTGTGCGCGGCGAAGGAGACGAGGTCCTCGAACCCCTCCAGGGCCCGCTCGGCGGCCTCGCGGTCGAGGTCGACGGCGAGCATCAGTCCGCGGCCGGACACCCGCTGGGCGATCAGCGCGCCGCGGCGGGCGAGGACGAGGGCGGCGTCGTCCAGGGACAGGGCGCCGGCGAAGGTGGCGGCCGTGATCTCGCCCTGGCTGGTGCCGAGCACGACGTCGGGGGTGACGCCGGCCGCGCGCCACAGCTCGGCCAGGCCCAGGGACATGGCCCACAGCGCCGGCTGGAGGACGTCGGTGCGCGTCGTCCACGTGTGGGCGATCGTGTCGGGACCCGCGTCGGCGTCGGGGGCGAACACGTCGGTCAGGTCCCAGTCGACGTGCGGGGCGAGGGCCTTGGCGCAGCGGTCGACGACGGAGGCGAACAGGGCGCTGTCGCGGTAGAGGGCCACGCCCATCTCCCGCCACTGCGAGCCCTGCCCGGGGAAGACGAAGGCGGTGCGGCCGTGCGGCACGGCCCGTCCGGTGACGACGTCGGCGTCCGCGGCGGCGGGGTCGTCGAGGGCGGCGAGGCCGGCGGCGGCCTGCCGGAGGTCCTCGGCGACGACCGCGGCCCGCTCCGGGAAGTGGTCGCGGCGCCAGGCCAGCGTGCCGGCCAGCTCGGCGGCCTCGTACTCGCCACCGGCGCCGAGCGCGTCCCGGAGCTGGGTCGCCCGGCGGGCGAGCACCGGGGCTCGCTTCGCGGACAGGGTGACGACGGGGGGTACCGCGGTCTCGTCGGACCGGTCGTGGCGGTCCGCGGGCCGGGGCTGCGGCGGGGAGGAGACGACCACGTGGGCGTTGGTGCCGCCCCAGCCGAAGGAGTTCACCCCGAGGAGGACCGGGCCCTCGGCGGGCAGGGCGAGCGGCTCGCGCAGCACGCTCAGGTTGAGGTCCTCGAACGGGATGTCGGGGTTGAGCTCCTCGGCGTGCAGGGACGGCGGAACCGTGCGGTGGCGCAGGGAGAGCAGGACCTTGATCAGCCCGGCCAGACCGGAACTGCCTTCCAGGTGGCCGATGTTGGTCTTCAGCGACCCGATCGGCAGTGGGTCGCCGGCCGGACGGGCGCGGCCGAGGACCGCGCCGAGCGCGCCGGCCTCCGTGGGGTCGCCGCGCTTGGTCCCGGTGCCGTGGGCCTCGACGTACGACAGGGCGGCGGCCGGCACGGTGTGCTCCCCGTAGCTGCGGCGCAGCAGGTCCTCCTGGCCCTCCTGGCTGGGGCTGACCAGGCTGTGGCCGCCTCCGTCGTTGTTGGTCAGGGTGCTCACCAGGACGCCGTGCACCCGGTCGCCGTCGCGCAGCGCGCGGGCGAGGGTCTTCAGGTAGACGGCGGCGACGCCCTCACCGCGGACGAAGCCGTTGGCGGACTTCGCGAAGGAGGCGCAGCGGCCGTCCGGGGAGAGCCCGCCGAAGTGGGTGAGGCCGATGCTGACGTGCGGGTCCATCATCAGGTTCGTGCTGCCGACGATGGCGGCCTCGATGTCGCCGGCGCGCAGCGCGCGGGCGGCCAGGTCGAGACCGACGAGCCCGGAGGAGCAGCCGGTGTCGACGGCGAGGCTCGGGCCGCGCAGCTTCATGAGGTAGGAGAGCCGGTTGGCGAGGATGTCGCGGCCGGTGCCGACCAGGGAGTGGGAGGTGTGCAGGGCGCCGCGCGCCTTGCGGAGCAGCTCGTAGTCGTGCCAGACGGTGGCGACGTAGACGCCGGTCCGCGAGCCCGCGAGGTCGCTCGCCCGCTGTCCGGCGTCCTCCAGTGCCCGCCAGCCGACCTCGAGGAGCAGCCGCTGCTGGGGGTCCATGGCGGCCGCCTCGCGCGGGGAGATCCCGAAGAATCCGGCGTCGAAGAGGTCGATGTCGTCGAGGAAGCCGCCTACCGCCGGGATGCGCAGCCGGGGGTCCAGTTGTGCGGAGGCGTCCCAGCGGTCGGACGGCACCGGCACGATGGCTTCCTGACGGTTCATCAGCAGGTGCCACAGGCTGTCGACGTCCGGTGCTCCGGGGAAGCGGCCGGCCATGCCGACGACGGCGATCAGCCCTTCGGGATCGGGTGTGGAATGCGCGTTCATTCGCTGCCTTTTCGTCCTGGGAGTAGTGCCGGGCTCGGCCTGGGACCTCACTCGCGGGTGCCGACGGCGTCGTGGGCGCGGACCTCGACGGTCCCCTGGGCGGGACCGGATATCCGTGAACTCGTGTGGTTCCAGGCTAGGAAGAGCGCCGGGTGCGGGAGAACCCCCTGCCACGCGGAACGGGGGGTTCTCCCGCTGCCCCCTGAGACGGGCATAGGGGGTGCGGCGGCCGGCTATTTCCCGGCGCGCAGTCGCATGCGGACGAGCCCCTTGCTCGCGTTGATCATGCGGGGGCCGATCTCCGGCGGCGCGTCCTTGCGGCACCAGCGCGCGTTCATCGCCATCTTGGCCGGGGACATGGCGAAGCAGCGGGTGTCGCGCTCCCCGAACCGGAACGACGGCGCGATGAAGTCGGCGTCCCGGATGTAGGAAAGGATCTTTCGCGCCGCCTCCGAGGAGGTCTCCGTGCCCTGGTCGACCGCCTCGCACAGCTCCCTGGTGAGGGGTCCCATCCGGGTGAAGCCCTCGCTCACCGGGAGCGGGGACCCGGGGTGTCCGAACTCCTCCAGCTCGCGGAAGACGCCGTCGTCACCGGTGCGCTCGAACCGGTAGTAGGCGTCCTCCAGCATGACGTTGCCGAGCATGGTGCCGAGCATCCAGGTGCGGTTGACGGCGTTCCACAGCTCGTAGTCGCGGAACCCGACGAAGGAGCTGTAGACGATGTCGTCGTGGAAGTCGAACAGGCCCTGCTGGAGGTCCTCCAGGTACCCGAACCGCTCCATGGACCAGTCGCCGTCCTTGCTGGCCGCGATGAGGCGCCAGCCGAGGGCGTTGACGAGTTCCATCGTGTTGGTCAGGCCGCGCGAGTACAGGGCGTCGATGAAGCCGGCCGCGTGGGAGGTGAGGCAGAACCGCTCGCCGACCACCTGCTTGGCCGAGTACTGCAGCCGGCCGGTCGACACCCAGGGGCGGACCGCCTTCGCCCCGCGGAACTGGTGCGCGATCTCGGGGTACCGGGCCAGGAAGTCGTCGAACTCCTGCTGCGGGGTGCGGTCGCCCTTGGGGTGGACGCGGGGATCCAGGGTGAGGCCCACGCTGCACAGGGGGTTGAGCGAGTGCTCGTTGTTGTCGAACGGGATCACCCACAGCCAGCCGCCGTCGAAGACGTGGTGCAGGGTGCCGTGGTGCCAGGGATTGGGCTGGTCGTGCCGTCGGGCCGCCGGCGCCTTGTCGAAGGGCTCGACCCCGATCATGTGGGTGAACAGGCACCGGGAATGGGTCCTGGCCCGGGTGGGGGTCTCGCGCAGGGCGAACTTCTCGGCCAGCGGGGAGCGGAAGCCGCTGCCGTCGACCACGTAGTGCGCGCGGAACTCCTCGCCGCCGTCGGTGCGCAGGACGGCGCCGGTGTCCGGGTCGGTCTCGACGTCCACGATCCGGGTGCCGAGCCGCGGGTGGGCGCCGTACTTGACGGCCACGTGGAACAGGTAGGCGTCGATGTCCTGGCGGAACAGGTGGGTCTCGGTGCGCAGCACGGAGGGGACCACCAGTTGGTTGATCTCCTGCCAGTCCTGCGGGGAGCCCTCGCGGTGGTAGACGAAGCCGAAGTTCTGCTTCTGGCCGCAGTTGCGCGAGACCTGCTCGCGGATGCCCTTGAAGCTCGACAGGGCGCGCAGCTCGGGCACCTTGTAGCGGTCCGCGATGAGCCTGGTCAGGCCCGAGGTGTAGGGGATGGTCGACTCCCCGACGGCGAACCGCGGGTGGGTGCCGGCGTCGAGGAGCAGCACCTTGACGCCGTTCCGTGCCAGGACGGCGCCCAGCATTCCGCCGGCCATGCCGCTGCCGAGGATCGCCACATCGTATTGGTCACTGCGGTTCATGGGGTTCCTGACCCTCCTCGTGGGGTGGTGACTGCCGCTGACGGGCAGGGGGACCTGGGCGGTTCACCCGGCCAGAGCCCGGTTCTGGCGGAGATCGCCGCGGGTACGGACGCCGAGCTTGCGGAAGATCCGCGTCAGGTGCTGCTCGACGGTGCTGACGGTGATGCCGAGGCGTGCGGAGATCTGCTTGTTGCTGAGCCCTTCGCCGGCCAGTGAGGCGACGCGCTGCTCGGCCGGGCTGAGCAGGTCCAGGTCCTGTGCCGGAGCCGTGCCGGGCGTTCCCGGCGGTGCCATCCGGGTCGGCAGCAGGCGGGTGAACTCCGCGGCGAGGGCCGGTGCTCCACAGGCGCCGGCCAGGTGCGCGGCCCGCTGCACGAGCGCCCGGGCCTCGGTGTCCCGGCCGGAGCGCAGGTGCGCGACCGCGAGTTCCGCGAGGGCCCCGGCCAGCTGGAGCCGGTCCCCGGAGCGCTCCAGGATGGCCGTGGCGCTCTTCAGCAGGGCGCCCCGCTGGGAGGGCCGCCCGGCGGCGGCGAGGACCCGCAGGGAGATGCCGCGGGTGCGGGTCAGCGCGTCCCCGGCCAGGTCGAGTTGCTGCCGGGCCAGGGCGTGCGCGCGGTCGTTGTCGCCGAGGGCCAGCAGGGCCCGCGCGGCACCGGACCGCCAGGGGACGAGGGACGGCTGGTCCAGTCCCCAGGCGCGCATGAGGGCACCGCAGTTGGTGAAGTCGTCGAGGGCGGCCCGGGGCTGCCCGGTGGCGAGGTAGTGCTGTCCCCGGGCATGCAGGTAGTACAGGCCGAACCGGCTGTCGAACATCCCCTGTGGCAGCGGTACTTCGAGGTACTCTGCCGCCGCCTCGTGGTCACCGAGGTCGGTGTTGGCCTGGATCAGGTTGGCGAGCGGTCCGCCGATGCACACGCCCCAGCTCTCCACGGGGATCCGGACGAGGGCGGCCTCGGCCAGCTCGCGGGCCTCGCGCGGCCTGCCCTGGCGCAGGGCGATACCGGCCCGCAGCGAGGAGAACTCGGCGATCCACAGCGGGACCCGGCGGGCACGCGCCTCGTCGAGCCAGTGGTCGCACCAGGCCGCGGCGGCCTCCGTGCGGTCAGCGAACAGCAGCGCGGAGACGGCGCAGGTCAGCCACTCGTGGGTGTTGCGGCCCAGCCGCATCGCCCGCATGGCCGCCTCGGCGGAGTCGACCACGTCCTGGCGGGGGCCGCGCCGCAGCACGTCGGAGAGGGCCACCGCGCCCCGGATGCGCGGGTCGCCGCCGAAGGACACCTGCCGCGCGGGCCCGGTGCCGGTCGCGCCCGCGGGCACCAGCCCTGGGTAGCCGACCGAGAGGAGTTCGCGGGTGGCCCGGGCCTCGGCGGCGGCCAGCGGGTCGGTCATGCCCGCGTCGCGGCGGCCGATCCGCTCGACGGCGTCCGCCGCCTCGACGTACCGCCCGTGCCACAGCAGGTACTTGGCGAGCACCACGGCGTACTGGTCCGGCAGCCGGCCGGCCCGGAGGGCGTCGGCGAGTTCGACGAGGTGCCGCGCCCCCATGGTGGGGTCCAGCACCCAGGTGGCGCCCGCCAGGAGCGCCTTGAGCCGCAGTTGCTCGTCGTCGTCCCGGCAGTGCCGCAGGGCGACTTCGAGGCACAGTCTGGCCTCGGCGGGGCGGCTGAGAGCCAGGTGCCGTTCGGCGGCCTCCCGGAGCTGGCCCACCGCCCAGGGCGCGGTCGCCGTGCCGGCCGCGACGAGGTGCCGGGCCACACCGAGGACCCCGGCCCCGCCCTCCTCGTACAGCAGTTCGGCGGCGCGGCGGTGCAGTCGGGCGCGTTCCTCGCCGGTGCAGCCGGCGAGAGCGGCGGCAGCGGCGGCCGGGTGGCGCAGCCTGCCGTCGGCGACCAGGCCGGCGTCGTCCAGGGCCCGCAGGCCCCGGCTCAGTACGGCGTCCTCGACCCCGGCGAGGCGGGCCACGGTTTGCGCCGTGGCCTGGTCCTCGTGCAGTACGGCGAGGGCCTGGGCGATGTGCAGCAGGGCGGGCCAGCCGCGGTGCAGGCAGCCGGTGACGGCGTCCAGGAAGGCGTCTCCGACGACCAGGCGCCCGGTGGCGTGCACCGTGCCGGCCGCGCCGCGCCTGCTGTCCTCCGCGAGCGCCCTGATCAGCAGCGGGTTGCCGCCGCTGACCGTGTGGCACTCGGCGGCGAGCCGGGAGGCGAGGTCGGCGCCGAGGTACGGAACGAGTACGGCCGCGACCCCGTCGCCGGTCAGCCGCCGCAGGGCGAGCGGCCGGTGCTCGGGACGGCGGCGCAGTTCCGCGCGCAGCCGGGGGTCGGCCGGCCGGGAGAGCCCGCGCTCGGTCATGATCAGGGTGAGGGGCACGTCGGAGAGCCGGCGGATCAGCAGCAGCACCCAGTGCAGCGACAGGTCGTCCAGGAACTGGACGTCGTCCAGGCACAGCAGCAGCGGAACACGCCGGGCCCGCCGCTCGACGGCGGCGCACAGGTCCTGCAGGGCGCGCCCGGTCTCCGCGTCGAGGGTGTCCGGGCCGAGCCGGGCGACCGTCCCCGTGCCGTCGTGCCGGTCCGGGCCGGCTCCGCGGGCCGTGCCGGCCGCCACCGCCCGGTCCACGAGGGCCGGTTCGACGTCGCGCAGCAGTTGGCCGAGCACCGCGCCGGGGATCGGGCGCTCGACCAGTGAGCCGGTGGCGCCGCGCACCTCGAAGCCCAGCTTCTTGGCGACGGAGCCGGTCTCGGCGAGCAGCGCGGTCTTGCCGCAGCCGATGCCGCCGGTCACCAGGGCCACCTGCCCGGCGCCGCGGGCGCTGCTTCGGATCATGTCGGTGAGTGAGGAGAGCTCCTGGTCCCGTTCGACCAAGTGCATGTGGGGTCATCCCTTCGGTGCCTGTTGCGTCGCGTCCGCACGCCCGCGCCGTCGCGGGGCCGTTCCTGGGTCGTGTCCGTCCTAGGGGGCCGCGCTGATCCGTTCGCGGGGCGCGGTACCGTCGGCCGCTGTCCCGGACCGGCCGGTTCCGGCGAGGCTCAGGAGCGGGCCGGTCATCACCGTCGTCACCACGGCCATGACGACCATGAGCGAGTACAGCGAGTCGTCCAGCAGCCCGAGCTGGAGACCGACACCGAGGATGACCAGTTCGGTGAGGCCACGGGTGTTCATCAGCGCGGCGAGGGTGGCGGAGGGCCGGGGGGGCAGTTTCGTGGCGCGGGCGCCGAGGTAGGTGCCGCCGAACTTGCCCGCGATGGCCACCAGGAGGATGAGGGACAGTTCCCGCAGTCCGCCGAGCCCGATGCCGCCGAGGTCGACCTGGAAGCCGGCCACCACGAAGTAGACGGGCAGCAGCACCGACGTGAGGTGCGTCGTGCGGTCGTGGAGGTCGGCGCGCAGGGCCTGGGCGCGTTCGCGGGGCACCATCAGCCCGAAGAGGAAGGCGCCGAAGATGTGGTGCATGCCCATCGCCTCGGTGGCCGAGGCCGACAGCAGCGCGCCGACCAGGACGACGGCGAACTTGAGCGGGCCCGGCTCCGCGGCCTTGTCGCCGGGGGCGAGCACGCGGCGCAGCAGCGGGCGCACGACGAAGAGCATGGCGGCCAGGTAGGGCACGGTGAGCAGGACGAGCCGGTGGTCGCCCGCAGCGCCGACCGAGGCGTTGACCGCGGCCAGCGCCGCCCAGGCGACCACGTCGACGAAGGCCGCCGCGGCCAGGGCGATGCCGCCGATGGCGGTACGGGTCAGGCCCCGCTCGGCGAGGATGCGGGCGAGCACGGGGAAGGCGGTCACGGACACGGCGAGCCCGATGAAGACGACGAAGGTGCCACGGTCGGCGGGGTCGTGCCCGGGCAGCAGGGCGAAGGCGAGTCCGATGCCCAGCAGGAAGGGAACGGCGGTCGACCCGACCGCCGCGGCCACGGTGGTGCGGCCGTGCCCCTTCATCAGATTGCCCTCGATCTCGAGGCCGACCACGAACATGAAGAGGGCGACGCCCAGATTCGCCACGCCGGACAGCACGGGCCGGACGTCGTCGGGGAACAGGGTCTCGCTCAACACCCCGTCGAACAGGGTCGGACCGAGCAGCACTCCCGCGAGGATCTCGCCCACCACCGGCGGCTGCCGAATGCGCGAGGCGAGATGTCCGAGCCCGCGCGCCATGACGAGAATAATCGCTAGATCGAGAAACAGAATTTGTAACTGATGGCTGTTCATTTCCCCCGGCCTCGTCTTCGAATGCAGCGCGCTTCGTGCGCGGAAATGCTGCTGGGGCAGCCGTCGAAACCCGCCCGGCGGCTACCCCAGGAATTGCTTTCAGGACTGCGTCACGTCCGGCGTCGAGTGGTCCGCGATGAGGTCGTCCAGCGTGATGTTGAACAGGGGGTGGTTTCCGCTGAGACCGGAGATGAGGGTGACGAAGTCGTCGGCGGGCTTCCGCTCGTGCTCCGGGTCGATCATCTCCTGGGCGAGGCTGTGGTAGAACTCCTTGTACTTCGTCTGGTCGTAGAAACGCTCGACGAATTCCCGGATCTCGTCGAAGAATCCGGAGTACGCGGTGGCGTACCGGTCCAGGGCCTTGGCCTCGATCTCCGGGTGCTTGATGACCTGGTCGACGATCTTGGCGAGGGTGCTGCCGGCCATGCAGGCGAGGGCGACGCCCGTGGAGAAGAGCGGGTCCACGAAGGCCGCCGTGTCACCGACCAGCACCCAGCCGTCGCCGTGGAAGCGGTCCGAGTGGTACGACCAGTCCCGGGCGGTGCGGAAGCCCGCCGACTGCCGGGCGTTGGCCAGCATCTTCCTGAGCTTGACGGTGCGGTCGCGCTGCTGGTGGAACAGTTCCTCCAGGGACTGCCCCGACTCCCCCGCGCTGGCGACGCGGGTGACGTACCCGACGCTGATGGTCCCCTTGTCGATGGGGATCGCCCAGAACCAGCCGCCGTCCAGGCCCTCGATCAGGATGTTGGTGTACTCGTCGCCCTCGAGGCGCTCGCAGTTGTCGTAGTACGTCCACACGGCGACGTTGCGCAGCTGGTCGTGCCACTTGACGTCGGTGTAGCGCCGGCTGAGCACGCGCGCCTGGCCGGAGGCGTCGATGACGAGGCCGGCCCGCACCTCGCGCAGGCCCTCCATGCCGCGCAGGGCGTAGCGGACGCCGACGACGCGGCCGTCCTCCTCGATCGGGTCCTTGACGGTGGCGTCCTCGACGATGTGCGCGCCGAGTTCGCGGGCGCGGTCGAGGATGAGGGCGTCGAGGTCGGCGCGGCGCGTGTGGAAGGCGTAGGGGTGCTTGCCCTTGAGGAAGGCGAATTTCCACGGCACCTGGTTGTTGCCCCACACCAGGCTGCCGCCGTACTTGCGCTCGAAACCGCGCTGGTCCATGCGCTCGGTGAGGCCGAGTTCCTCCATGGGGCGCATGAACGCCGGAATGAGCGACTCGCCGACGTGGTAACGCGGGAAACGCTCCCGGTCGAGTACCAGAACACGGTGCCCTCGCTGGGCGAGGAGACCGGCCGTCGTGGCGCCGGCCGGTCCTCCTCCGATGATGACGACGTCGTAGTCGGCGGATATTCCGTAAATACTGGATGACACGCTTGTTACCTTCCCCTAGACCCTGGAGCGATGCGAGAACTGAGCGGGATTCGGCGAATTCGACCCCCCGCCGTATTGCCCGCCGTCAGTCTGCATTGAGTCACCTGGAGAAGGTCTGCAGCTCCTCTGGACGAGTTCTGGTCGTCGGCTAAAGACCGGCCTTCAGGACCTTCGACGCGCCGATGGGGAGGTCCCACAGGTCCTCGCGGGGCCGCCCGGTCCGCTCCCAGGCGGCACGGACCCGGTGCAGCGGCTCCAGCGGCGGTTCGGCGGACAGCAGGAAGGTCGCCCAGTGCATGGGCGCCATGCTCGTCGCCCCCATGTCCTCGCAGGCCTGGACGGCCTCCTCCGGAGAGGTGTGCACGGGCCGGAGCATCCAGCGCGGCTCGTACGCGCCGATCGGCAGGATGGCCACGTCGATGCCGGGGTAGCGCCGGCCGATCTCCTCGAACCAGTGGCCGTATCCCGTGTCCCCCGCGAAGTGGACCCGGCGCCCGTCCGCGGCGGTCAGCATCCAGCCGCCCCACAGGCTGCGGCAGGTGTCGGTCAGTCCGCGCCGGCTCCAGTGGTGGGAGGGGACCAGGTCGAACCGGACCGCGCCGAGCGGTCCGGGCAGTTCCACCGCCTCCCACCAGTCGAGTTCGGCGACCTCGGTGAAGCCGCGGCGGCGGATCCACGCGCCGAGGCCCGCCGGCACGAGGAGGGGCGTGTCCGGCGGCAGCCGGTCGAGCGTGGCGGTGTCGAGGTGGTCGTAGTGGTTGTGGCTGATGACGACGGCGTCGAGGTGGGGCAGCTCGCGCCACGGCACACCGACCGGGGTGACGCGTTCCGGGGTGCCGACGATCCGGTTCGACCACACCGGGTCGGTCAGGACGGTGAGGCCGCCGATCCGGACGACCCAGCTCGCGTGCCCGGCCCAGGTCAGGGACAGGTCCGTGGGGGCGACCTCGGGGACGGGTGCGGGGTCGACGGGCAGCTCGCCGAGCTGGGCGAGTGTTCTGCCGGGCGGGCGCAGACGCTGGCCGCGCAGCGCGAGGCGCAGGAAGTCCGTCACGCCGGGCAGCGGGGAGGTGAGGCGGTCGGCGAAGGAGTCCGGCCACGTGCGGATCTCACCGAACGGGCGCGGCGGCGACAGAGGCGGGCGGGCGGGGGAGGTCATCGGAAGTCTCCATCGGTGACGAAAGAAGACCGGCCCCGGTCCGCCCTCGGTCTCTGTCGAGTGCGCGGGGGCGGACGGGGGCCGGTCGCTGCCGTCCGGGGACGGCTTCGGGCACGGAGGGGCCGTCAGAGCGGAGTCACAGCAACACGCCTCCGAGGAGGGCGTCGATCATCTCCTGGATCTGCTCGTCGGTCAGCGGCTTTCCCTGCCCCAGGAACAGGCGGAGGATCACCACACCGGCGAGCATGTCCACGACGGCGGTGAGATTGACGTCCTGGCGGACCAGGCCGTCGGCCCGGCCCCGGACGAACACCGCCTCGACGGCGTCGCGCCAGGGGCAGACCCAGGTGTCCATGTGGCTGGACGGGAAGTTGGGATCACTGACCGCCTGGGCCGCGAGATGCGGCAGGAGCCGGCCCTCGGGGGCGTTGAGCAGCCCGTCCCGCAGCCAGCGCGTCATGGCGAGCAGATCCTCGTGAAGGTCGCCGCTGGGCTCGAGGTCGAAGTCCGCCATCAGCGTGTCGAGCGCACCGATGATCATCTCTTCCTTGGAACGCCAGCGCCGGTAGACGGTGGCTCTTCCGACTCCGGCCCGGCGGGCGACCTGGTCCATGGTCAGCCCCTGGAACCCGGACTCGCCCAGCACCGTCACCGCCGCCTGCAGGATCGCCGCGTCCGCACGGGGGCTGCGCGGCCGCCCGACGGGGGTGGATGTGGCCTGTCGACCTTCACGCGTCTCGTACATCTATCCCGTCAGCCTCTCGATATGACCACTGCCGCAGACCGAGCACGTTCCGAACGAACCATCATACGGACTCCGTGACGGGCGGGGAGGTGCCCGCCGAGGGCGAGGTCGCCTCGTGCTCCTCGGCCCGGCGCGGCATCCAGGCGAAGACCACCGCGGCGAGCGCGAAGACCACCACGGCCCCGCCGACCAGGGCGACGTCCATGCTGTCGACGTACGCCCGGCGGGCCGCCTCCGCCAGTTCCCGTCCCGCGGGACCCAGCTTCTGCGCGACGGCCAGCGCGGCGCCGACCGTCTCCTCGGCGGCATCGGCCGCCTCCGCGGGCAGACCGTCCACGGACTTCTCCATGTCGCTCCGGTACCCGGTGCTGAGCACACTGCCGAGCACCGCCACGCCGATCACACCGCCGACCTGCCGGAAGGCGCTGGTGATCCCCGAGGCCTCACCGGACTTGTCGTCGGAGGCGGTGGCGAGCGCGGCGTGCATGGCGATGGCCAGCGTGAGACCGATGCCGATGCCGAGCGGCACCTGGCAGGCGGCGACGGTGAACTCGCCGGAGTCGACGTCCGTGCTCGAGAAGAGCAGCAGTCCCACGGCCATCAGTAACAGGCCCGCCACCACGGGACCGCGCGGACCGACCCGCGGCGCGAGCCGCTCGGCCGTGCCCGCCCCGACCATGACCGCGAGCACCACCGGAAGCATCCGCACGCCGGTGCCGAGGGAGGAGTTGCCGAGGACGGCCTGGAGATAGGGGCTCAGCATGAAGAGGAAGCCGGTCATCGCGAAGTGCACCAGCAGCAGTGCCGAGATGGAAGCACCGAAGTAGCGGTTGCCGAAGGACCGCACGTCCAGCAGCGGGTACGGGGTGCTCCGCTCGCGCAGCACGAACAGGACCAGGAGCACCACGCCGGCCGCCGCACCGCCCAGCGTCCGGCCGCTCAGCCAGCCCTCCTCCGGCGCCTGGGTCAGCGCGAAGGTGACGGCGCCGAGCCCGAGGACGGACAGCACCGCCCCCTGCCAGTCGAAGGCGTGCTCGCGCACACCCCGGTGCTCGGGGAAGAGGAAGAAGCCCGCCACCATGGCGGCGACCAGGATCGGGATGTTGATCAGGAAGACCGATCCCCACCAGAAGTGCTCCAGCAGCCAGCCGCCGGCCAGCGGGCCGATCGGCAGGCCGAGGGCGACGCCCGCGGACCAGATGGCCAGCGCGCGCGCCCGTTCCCGCGGGGCGAAGAGGACCGGCAGCATGGCCAGGGACACCGGGGTGACGATGGCCGCCCCCAGACCCATCAGGGCTCGCCCGAGGATCAGTTCACCGGAGCTGTCCACCAGCATGGCGTAGCCGGACGAGAGACCGAAGACCGCGAGTCCCGCCAGGAGCAGCCGTTTGCGCCCGATGCGGTCGGCGAGCACACCGAAGGGCAGCATCAGGCTTGCGAAGACCAGCAGATACGCGTTGTGGAACCACTGGAGATCGGAGTTGGAGGCGCCCAGCGAGTCGACGAGCTCGGGCATCGCCACATAGAGGATCGTGGCGTCCAGGCCGTTGACCAGCACGCACATCACCAGCACGGCCAGTGCCCACCAGCGCTTCGGACTGGTCCACACTGCGGATGCAGACACAGCTCCCCCTTTCTGAATTTTGATACGAGACTGGCTCGTATCAAAACACGGGCGCACCCGGCCCGCACCCCCTGAAAGTGCCCTAGGGGGTGCTTTTCAGCCGGACGGGTGAAGCACCCCGTCCGGACTCGTCAGCCCGTGCGCAACTCGCCGTCGACCGGCGCCCTTCCGGCCGCCCGACGCAGCAAGGGGGGCCGCCGCGCGGGCCATTCCTCCTCCGCGCACTCGAGGGCGAAGACGCGCGTCAGATCGTCGAACCGGTAGACGCCGGCCCCGGTTCGCTCCAACAGCCCCAGGTCGGCGAGGAGTTCGAGCTGTGCGGCGACCTCGGAGCTGTGCACGCCCAGCAACTGGCTGGATTCGGGAACCCCGATCTCCTCCAGCCCCACCCTGCCGAGCAGCCGGAACAGGTGGGCCGTCTCGCCGGGCAGGCCGCGGTAACTGGCGGCCAGCGAGGCGCGCAGGCTCATCCCGTCGTCACCCACGACCGTCAGCAGGTCGAGCCGGGTCATCGGGTCCTCGTAGAGCGCCGCCAGCCGCTCGGGGCTGGCGTAGGAGGCTTCCAGCAGCGCTGCGGCGGTGATCCGGATGCTCAACGGAAGGTACCCGCACAGCTCGGCCAGCCGGTGGACCGCCGCCTTCCGCCCGTTCGTGCCCTCGCCGCCCAGGAGCTTGCCGAGCAGTTGGGCGGCGGGAGCGGGGAGCAGCGGTTTGAGGGCGATGCGGTGCGCGCCGTACCGCGCGACCAGGCCGCGCTGGGGGCGGCGGCTGGTGACGATCAGGCAAGCCGACGCCTGCGGGATCAGCGGTCCGATCTGCTCCATGTCCGCGGCGTCATCGAGCACGACCATCATCTGCTTCTCGTGCAGGAGGCTGCGGTAGAGCATGGCCCGGCTGTCCAGATCGACGGGCAGGTCCGCCCTGCTGACACCGAGGCTCTCCAACAGCCGGCCCAGGGCGTGGAAGGGATGGTTCGGACGTTCACCGGTCCCGCCGAGGTCCGCGTAGAGCTGGCCGTCGGGGAAACGCGGCGCCAACTCGTGCGCCAGTTCGAACGCGAGAGCGCTCTTGCCCACCCCGGGCCGTCCGTCGATGGCGACGATGGGGGTGGCCCGCCCCCGCGCCGGGGACGCCTGGTCGAGCAGCGCGCGCACCTGCTCCAACTCCGCCTCGCGGCCGGTGAACATGTGTGCTCGGGAGGGAAGTTGACGCGGGTTCAGTCCCATCCGGGTCAACATGGCGCGCTCGCCGCCCACCTGGGAGGGGGTCTGCACGAGAGCCGGGCCGGCCGACGCGATCTGCCGCCGCACGGCACTGTCGTCCACCGTGCCCGCCAGGATCCTGGCGTGCAGCTCCTGCAGTTCCGACCCCGGCTCGATGCCGAGTTCGTCACGGAGATGACAGCGGGCCTCACCGTACGCCTGGAGGGCGTGCGCCTGCCGCCCGGACCGGTAGAGCGCCAGCATCAGCAGCCACCGCAGCTTCTCCCTCAAGGGCTCCTGTGCGACGGCCTCGCTCGTCACCACGATCGCCTCCTCGCTGCGTCCGGCGGCGATCATTCCGGCGATCCAGTCCTCCGCGGCGGAGAACCGCATCTCGCGGAGCCTGCTCCGTTCCAGGGCCGCGAAAGGGCCGGGCACCCCGGCGAGGGCATCCCCGCGCCACAGCCCCAGCGCCTTGCCGAGCAGGTCGAAGGCGGCGTCGGTGTGGCCCTGCGCGGTCAGTCGCCGGGCCTCCGTGAACTGCTGCACGAACTGCGGTGCGTCCACCGACTCCAGGGGCAGGCGCAGCTCGTATCCGCCGGCCACGGAGAGCAGGACACCCCCCGACTCGCGCCCGCGGCGCGTGGGGTCCAGGGCCCTGCGCAGGCCCGCGACATAGGTGTGCACACCGTTGATGGCCGTGTTGGGCGCCTCCGGGCCCCACAGTCCGTCGATGATCTGGCTGGGGCCCACCACCGTGCCCCGGTGGGTGCTGAGCAGCGCCAGCAGTGCCCGCTGCTTCGGCGGCCCCACGGCTAACTCCTGATCACCTCGCCAGACGCGGAGAGGTCCAAGAAGTTGAACAGACAGTGAACCGGCCGCAGCCGACATGAGCTCCCCCTTGAGAAGTACGACGTGGTCACGTCCCGGGGCGCGGCGACCGGGCCACGAGGCCATAGAGGTATGCGGAAGCCCCGTCGATGACACGGACACCCGTCAATTCCCCACCCCCAGGCGACCTGTATCCGACGCACCCCGACTCCATTACGTCATCATTCGATCACACGGCAACCTCGGCCAACAAGACGTTCCGGGAGGCCTGCAACTTCCTGCTCGCAACCGGTTTCGACGCCGTGAACACCTCGTTGCGGCTGCCCGAATCCGCTCTGCGGAGAGCTGGCGAAAGGCCGTCCCCTCGACACGGGGCAGGGCGGGCACGGGGAGGAAGGGCTTTCCCCCGGCATGGGGATTTGATGAGAAAGCGGCCCCTTCTCCTCTGTATTCCGATCCGGCCATCCCGGGGGTAAGCCCATTCACAGCCGGTCCGTCCGGGCCCCCTCCGTTCACCCGTTTCCCTCACGCCTCCCGGGCGTTGCCCGCCCCCCGCACGGCTCGGCCCACTAGTGTCGGAGCCCCCGGTTCGGGACAACCGATCGAAAGAGGTCCAGATGGAGACCAGCGGATCCGCCAACATCGGCGTCGTCGGCCTTGCGGTGATGGGATCGAACCTGGCGCGCAACCTCGCCTCCCGCAAGGGCAACAGCGTGGCCGTCCACAACCGCACCTACGCCCGCACCGAGAGGCTCCTCTCCGAGCACCCGGAAGCGGGCTTCATCGCGGGCAGGTCGATCGACGACTTCGTCGCCTCGCTGGCCAGGCCCCGCACCGCCATCATCATGGTGCAGGCGGGAGCGGGCACGGACGCGGTCATCGACCAGCTCGCCGAGCGGTTCGAGCCGGGCGACATCATCGTCGACGGCGGCAACGCCAACTTCCAGGACACCATCGCCCGGGAGAAGCGGATCGCACCCACCGGCATCCACTTCGTCGGTGTCGGCATCTCCGGCGGCGAGGAGGGCGCGCTCAAGGGGCCGTCGATCATGCCGGGCGGCTCGGAGGAGTCCTACCGGACCCTCGGACCCATCCTCGCCTCGATCGCCGCGGTCGTCGGGGACGAGCCCTGCGTCACCCACGTGGGCACCAACGGCGCCGGCCACTTCGTCAAGATGATCCACAACGGCATCGAGTACGCGGACATGCAGTTGATCGGAGAGGCCTACGACCTGCTGCGGACGGTGGGAGGCCTTGATCCGCGCGCGATCGCCGACATCTTCACCGAGTGGAACAAGGGCACGCTGGAGTCCTACCTCATCGAGATCACCGCCGACGTCCTGCGCCACGTCGACCGGGCCACGGGGCAGCCGTTCGTGGACGTCGTGCTGGACCGGGCCGGCTCCAAGGGCACCGGCGTGTGGACCGTGCAGAACGCCCTCGACCTGGGCGTGCCGGTGGGCGGCATCGCGGAGGCCGTGTTCGCCCGCGCCGTCTCCGGCAAGGCCGAACAGCGCGACGCGGTGCGCCGCCTGCGCACCTCCCGGCCGGAGCCGCAGGCGGTCTCCCCCTCCTTCGCGGACGACGTGGCCGCGGCCCTGTACGCCTCGAAGGTCGTCGCGTACGCCCAGGGCTTCGACGCCATCACCGCCGGCGCGGACAAGTACGGCTGGGACACCCACAAGGACCGGATCGCCAAGATCTGGCGTGGCGGCTGCATCATCCGGGCGCGGTTCCTCGACCGCATCGCCCAGGCTTACACCGAGAACCCGGACATCGCCACGCTGCTCGAAGCCCCGTACTTCGCGCAGGCCGTCGCCGACGGGCAGGACGCCTGGCGGCGCGTGGTCGCGACCGCCGCACTGTCCGGCGTCCCCGTACCCGGCTTCAGCTCCGCCCTCAGCTACTACGACTCCCTGGCCGCCGAGCGCCTGCCCGCCGCGCTCGTCCAGGGGCAGCGGGACTACTTCGGCGCCCACACCTACCGGCGCACCGACAGGAACGGCACGTTCCACACGCTGTGGTCCGGCGATCGTACGGAGGTCGAAGTCGACGGCCACTGAGGTCGACGACAGGGCCTGGGGTGCGCCGGGCTCGGACACCGGCGGCCGGGTGGACTCGTCGTCGGGGCGAGCGGTGAGGGGCGGGGGACGGCCTGTGTGGCCGTCCCCCGCCCCTCCCCTGTCCCCACTGCCTGTGGCTACGGCCACGGCTGCCGATCGGGACCAGGCCGGGTCAGGTGAGCGGCGGTCCCGGTTCCGGGTTGGGTACGGGCTCCGGTCCCGGCGGGATCGGTGACGGGGAGGGCTCCGGCGGGCCGGGGTGCGGGGGCGGCGGAGTCGGCCCCGGCGCCGGGCCGGGTCCCGGGGGCTGGGGCGTCGGCTCGGGTCCCGGACCCGGGGGCTGCGGGGTCGGTGCGGGGCCGGGGCCAGGCGGGGGCGGCGGGGGCGTCGGGTCCGGGCCCGGCCCGGGCGTCGGAGGCGCGGGTGTCGGGTCCGGTCCCGGAGTGGGTCCCGGGGTGGGCCCGGGCGGGACGGGATCCGGATACGGGTTCGTCATGGCGGGGTCCTCCGGCCAGTCGGTCGACAGCGGCTCTGGACTTGTCCCCCGCCTACCCGACTGCGGTGTCCCCACTCACTCCCCCGCATGAAGGGCAGGGCCCAAGTGGCCGATGAGGTCCGCAGCTCCTCAGACCGCCGGCCGGCCGTCGCGTACGGCCTCCGCCCCGGCGGCCAGACCTGGCGCGGGACTCGCCAGTACCGGAATCCGGGTACGCGTCAACCGTCCGGCGGGTGCCATGGACGCCTGGGCCAGGACGATCGCGTCGGCGTCGGTGACCGCGTCGGCCGCCTCGGCCACCAGACGTGCGTAGCGGCCGGTGTCCCCGGCCTCGAAGTACGGCCAGGCACCGTCGACCAGACGCGTCCGCACCTCGATGGGGCGCCCGGCGCGCTGGGCCTCATCGGCGACGAGTGACCGAGTCGGCGCGAGCGTGCTCTCCACGGCGGCGAGGACGACGACGCGCGGACCGGCGGCCACCGCCGCGGCGGCCATCGGCCGGTCGACCCTCAGCACGGGCACCCCGACGCCGGCGGCGGCCTCCTCGGCGACGCCGCCGATGGTCGAGCAGGTGCACAGCACGGCTCGCGCGCCGTCGGCGACGGCCTGCCGCAGCGCGGTCAGTACGCCGGCCCGCACCGCCTGCGGCCCCTCGCGCCGGGCCCGGTCCAGCAGCCCGGCATCGACGTGGTGCCGCAGTTCGAGGCCGGGATGAGCCTCGTCGCGCAGGGCGTCGAAGACCGGCACGTGGACGGGCGAGGTGTGCAGGAGGGCCAGCATGCCGGTCAGAACCGGCCGGGGTGGGCCACGAGCCATTCCTTCGCCGCGCGCAGCAGCTCGGGGTCGGCGGCGGGGGCCTCGTCCGGGTGCCGCTCCGCCCACTTGACGACGTACGGGCACAGCGGGGCGACGGGGACGCCCTCGCCCCGCGCCATGGTGTACAGCTCGCGTGCCAGCGAGCCCGCGATGCCCTTGCCCTCGTGGGCCGGCTCGACGATGGTGTGCACGGGGACGAGGGCGCGCTCGGGGGCCTCCAGCACGAAGTACTCGATGCGGCCGACCACCTCGCCGTCGCCCCTGGCCTCCAGGCGGCCCGCCGCCCGGTCGTCACGGATCTCGATGTCGCTCACGGGCACGCTCCTCGCACGAAGGGGGTCAGGCCGACACGGCCTGGGGGCTGCGCTCCTGGTCCGATCCGGGAACCGGCTCGGACGGGTCCGCGCCGAGCTTCACGACGCGGTTGTCGCCGTCCACGTGCACGACCCGCGGCTTCAGCGACCGCGCCTCGGCGTCGGTGACCTGAGCGTAGCTGATGATGATCACCAGGTCGCCGGGGTGGACGAGATGGGCGGCGGCCCCGTTGATCCCGATCACGCCGGAGCCGCGCTCGCCCTCGATGACGTACGTCTCCAGCCGGGCACCGTTGGTGATGTCCACGATGTGCACGAGCTCGCCGGGCAGCAGATCGGCGGCGTCCAGCAGGTCGGCGTCGATCGTCACGGATCCCACGTAGTGCAGGTCGGCCTGGGTGACGGTGGCGCGGTGGATCTTGGACTTGAACATGGTGCGCAGCATGTTGGACTCCTCTGAGGCGGCTCCCTGCCTGCTTCCTGCAGGTCAAGGGCGGTCTCGACTGTACACCGGCACATGCCGAACGATGTTTGTGAGGAACATCGCTCCGCCCAGGAGATACGGCCCTCACCTGGGCTTTTACGCCGTGACCGGCGGCTGTTCGGGCAATTCTCCAGGAACGCTCTGCGGCCCGTGCTGACCGAATGCTGACTTATCTGATGAACCATCAACCGAGCGAGCCCCCGTTCCCGTCCACATACCGCAGACCTGTCAAACGTCCAGGGTCGGAACCTACGCACGAGTACTGACACTGCGCGGCAGATGCCGACCGCGGCCCGTGCTTCGTGAGCTCAGCTCGGGGCGATCGTCACGATGTCAGGGGCGATGTCCAGCACCAGGAGCGCCGCCGCCACGTGGGTCGGGTTGTCCTCCACCTTGACGGCCGAGAGCTCGTTGGCGCGTGAGACGCGCCGTTCGACGGTGTTGCGGTGCGCGTAGAGGTCGGCGGCCGCCCGGGTGGTACTGAAGCCGCACTGCACGTAGGTGAGCAGTGCCTGCCGCAGGGCTGTGTCGGCTTCGGCCAACGGCCCGAGGGTGTTGACGACGAACCGACGCGCGCCGGGCCGGTCCTTCGTGAGCGCGTCGATCAGCTCGACGTCGGCGTAGGCGGTGAACCGCCGGTCGGAACCCAGCCGGATCACCAGCGCCTGCGCCGCGAGGGCGTCCTGGTGACTGGAGCGGAATCCTTCGAGACCGCGTCCTGGCCTTCCCACCGCCGCGCGGACCTCGTCGGTCGCCGCGAGGCCCTTCTCCACGTGATGAAGGTCCGGGACGACTTCCCCCGAGAGCCAGACCCACCGCGACGTGGCGCTGGCGCGCGCCACCAGGGCGCTTCGGCCTCCGGCGGAGGAGCGCACGGCGGCGATCGCCTCGTCCAGGGCGTCGGCCTCCTGGGGATCGTCGACCCAGAGGACGAGGCCCACATGCCACCGCGCCATCCGGTAGCGCAGGCGCCCTTCGGCGAGGTCCTCCGCCATCGGTGCCCCACTGGCGATCAACTGGATCAGTGCGATCCCCTCGGCATCCGTGTTCCCCATCGCCGCGGCGAGGCCGGCCTGCCGCAGGGATGCGACGGAGTCGAGGGCGTACTGCACCAGCGACTGCGCCGTCACGTCCAGGATCCCCACGAGGAGATCGGGGTCCGCGCAGTCCGCCACGCATTCCTCCAGCCATCGCCGCCAGCCGATCCCCAGGGCCACACGCCAGGCGACGGCGAAATCGGGCGCGATGCCCCGCGAGACGAGATCGTTGATGTACGCCGTGGTCCTCGGACTGACGTAGGGCTCTACCCTCCGCCCCGGTTGCTGAACGTTTGCGGTCAGCCATTGGACCAGCTCGGAGCGGTTGAGCGCGCGATCCTCCTCGACCAGCGATGCGTCCGCGAGGAGAGCGGGATCGTTCTGGGCGACGAGGGAGGGCCTTGCGAAGGCGTCGATCAAGGCGTCCGTCTCCGTCAGCAGGCGCTGACACAGTGACCTGATCGCATCGGCGACCTCACGCGAGGGCGGGGGCCACAGCTCTTCCATGTGCTCAGTGTCCCTCTGCTCTCGGGGAGTCGAGGCTCCCGACATGCCGTGTCCCGGGCAGACGAAGGGCCCGTCGGCGGTCCGGCCGGCGGTGAGGGCGCAGGCCCTGGACCGCTGTTTACTACCACTAAACGACGGCAGATTTACCACGCCCTTGCCGGCGCCACAAGGGGTTCGACGCCGTCACGCCCCGGCGCACCGACTGCCCCGGACGCATGCCTTAGCCTCGTGTCACGGAGAGGACTCGTCCGGGTCGGCCTGTCACCTGACAGGCACACGACCTCGGCCTCAGGACGGGCGGTGAGCACACCATGGCCATCGGTGACGGTGGGACAGCAGGCGGAGCGGAAAGGGGTGCCGCCGCCCTCGAAGCGTCCACCGGCGCGCAGCTGCGGAAGATCAGGCTCGACCGCGGCTTGTCGTTGACGGAGGTCGCGCACCGGGCAGGGGTCACCAAGGGTTTCCTGAGTCAGTTGGAGCGTGGGCTCACCAACGTGTCCGTCCCGACGTTGCTGCGCGTCTGCGAAGTGCTGCGGATCGGGGTCGGGGAGCTGTTCGAGTACCCCGACGAGCAGGTCGTGGACGGCGGAAGCCGGATCGGCATGGGCGGTGAGGGCGTGGCCGAGTACCTGCTCACGCCCGCCGGCACCACGGCCTTCCAGGTCTTCCGTTCCGTGATCGAGCCGGGCGGGGGCACCGGAGGCCCCTATCGGCTCGACACTGCCACGATTTTCGCGATGGGGCTGAGCGGCTCGACCCGTCTGATCGTCGGGGGCGAGACCCGGATGCTGTCGGAAGGGGCGTCCACGTCGTTCTCCGGCCAGACGCTTCACCAGTTCGACAATCCGGGTACGACGGTCAGCGAGGTCCTCTGGGTCCTGTCGCCGCCCCTGCCGCGCGCCGCGCGAGGGCCCGCTTAGATCCTGTCGTCGCATGCCGGGCCCGCATCAGGAGTGATGCGAGGGCGCCGGCTGTTCCGCAGGACCCGGCGGTCTTGTCGTAGCGGGTGGCGCTCTCACACCGCGCCGTCACGGAGCAGGCGTCGCCCGACCCTCAGGAACCCCCGCGCCTGCCACGACGGAGCGCCCGCCGGGCCCGTTTCCTGCTGCCGTTGAAGAAGTCGTTGAACCGGTCCAGCCCCCAGACGGCTCGGAGGACGAACGGCTGCATCAGCAGCGACATCGACGGCGAGTACTTCGAGGCGTCCGACCAGATGCCGGCGAGGTCCTCCGGCATCTCGCCGTCGACGATGTAGTCGGCGAGCTGATGGGTCACGTACGGCACCTGGCAGAGACCGTGGCCGTTGCAGGCCATCGCGTAGAAGACGTTGTCACCCACCTGCCCGGCGACCGACAGCCAGTCCGGGCTGATGCCGATCCAACCGCCCCAGGCCCGTTCGATGGCCACGTCGGACAGCGACGGGAACCGGTTGGCCAGATCCTTCCCCATGTCCCGCACGACACCGGGGTCCGGGACCCGGTCCGGGAGCGGGTAGGTCTGGCCTCGCTGTGCTTTGCGGACCCCGCAGACGATGGTGTTGCGCTCGGTGAGCCGGTAGTGGGTCATCAACTGGTGCTGGGTGATGATGCCGGACCGACTGGTCCAGTCCAGCGCGGCGAGCCGCTCCGGCGCTATGGGTTCCGACTCGATCTCGATGACGTACAGCGGCGTCGCGAGGTTCTTGGGCGTGATGTCCCACTCGCCGCCGTAGACGCTGGTCGCGAGCAGCACCTTGTTGGCCCGCACGGTGCCGTGCGGTGTCGTGATCTCGACGATGCCGCCTGTGCGCCGGACATCGCTCACCCGTGTCCGCTCGAAGACCATGGCCGAGGACGCGAGCAGCGCGCGGCGCACACCACGGGCGAGCTTGCCCGGGTTCAGCATCCCGCCGATGGATTCCCGCATCCCGCCCACGAAGCCGGCGGGGAGGCCGAGCTCCTCTCTGCTGCCGACGGTCCCGCCCCCACCGAAGGCGCGCAGGATCGCCGCCTGCGTACGCACCCTGAGCATCATGAGGGGTGACACCGCACCCCACACCAGGCCGTTCGCCACGTAGTCGCAGTCGATGTCGTGCCTCTTGATGAGGTCTTCCACATAGCGGCCCGCGTGCTCCGCCAGTTTGGCCATGACCGGCATCTTCTTCGGGGACTGGAGGCTGAGCATCCGCAGGTCGCCACCCGGCGCCCCGGCGATCTGACCGCCGTTGCGCGAGGCCGAGCCGTAGCCGCAGAACTCGGCCTCCAGCAGGACGACGTCCTGGTCGCGCTCCGCGAGGCGCAGCGCAGCCGCCATGCCACCCATGCCGCCGCCGATGACGGCGATGTCGCAGGTGAGGTCGCCGTCCAGCGCGGGCTGCACGTCGTCCGGCGGGTCGATCCAGCCGGTGAAGCTGGTGTACTTCGTGCTGTCGGTCCTCATGCTGTCCCGATCTCCTTCCAGGTGAGGCGTCCGCCCCACTTCGTGCTCCGCGTCGAGGCGTGCTCGGCAGCACGCCCGAGCCCCCGTTCCCGTCCGGCCGATCAACCGTGGCGGGCGGCTCTTCGGCGAGACGCGTGAGGACGGCGAACAGGAGGTTCTCCGTCTTCTGCGTCTCCGTCTTCTGCGTCTCCGTCTCAGTCCTGAGAAGTCGTGGCCCCGAGCGAGGCCCGGCCCGCTCGCCGCTCTCCCCTGGCCGCGAGCGAACGGGCGGGCAGGTCCCCCATCGACAGGAGACCGGGACGCGCCTCGACGACCGCGGTGGAGGCGTTGACCGCCGCCGCGACGGTGCTGAGGAAGGAATCGAAGCCCACGGAGGAGCGGAGGTCGACGATCTGCTCCTCTCCGACGATCCGGTAGTCGTCGCCCGCGGCCACCTCATTGGCCGGCTCGAAGAACCCGAACGTGATCTCCAGATCGATCACCACGTCGCCCTTGAGCACGCCCCGGGCGGCGTGAGTGACCGCCGCGATCTGCCCCGGTTCGATACGCATGTGGTCCCCGACGCGCGGCGAAGTCGTCACGACAGCGGGTTCGACGTCTCCCACGTCCACCGAGTCGAGATCCCATCCGAGCCCTGCCGCGAGCGCCCCGATGGCCTGCTCGAAGCCGTGGTGCCCGACGACCTCGCCCCGGTTGCGAGCCGTCGTGAACTCGCGCATGGTCAGACCGAGGCCGAACTTCGACAGGATCGCGCCGTAGCGTGACATGTTCGTCCGTCGGCGGATCCACACGCTCTCCACACGCTGAGTCAGGGCAGTCAGGAGGAGAGGAAGGGTGTCCATCAAGATGCCCGGGTTCGCCCCGCTGCCCAGGACGGTCACGCCGTGCGCCTTCGCCGTGTCGTCGAGCCGTCGCGCGAGATCGGGGTGGCTCCGCCATGGATGGGCCAGCTCTTCGCAGATGCTCAGGACGTTGTACGAACGTTCCAGCAGCGGCAGCAGGACGTCGGCCGCCCTGTGCAGATCCGAGACGGTCGCCACGATCGCGAGGTCGGCGGCGGGCAGCTCGGCCGGGTCGCTCACGACGACGACACCGTTCGCGACGCCGCCGAGGAGCACTCCGAGGTCCTGACCGACCACGCGGGGGTCCAGGTCCGCCGCTCCCACGATCTCCACGTCCGCGCGTCGCAGCAAGGAAGAGGCGATGGCCCGGCCAGTGGCGCCGAGGCCCACCACAACAGTCCGATTCTTCAACGTCACTCCCTTGGGCGCCTCGGTCGGCCCGCCCACGACACGGTGCTCGGCGAAACCGGACTTCGCCGGTGGCGGTTGCCTGGTACCCCACTGTCACAGGCCACCGGCGTGGGGAGAACGACACCTGGCACCGGCTTCCTCCGGGGGCAGTGCACGGTGCACAGACCGGCCGCGCCCTTGCGCCCATGAGCTGACCGGCAAGTCGCTCAGAGTCGCTCGTAGACACCCGGTCGGCGCGCTCGCAGGACGAGGGCCTGCACCGCGCCGGCCACGGCCGAGAGGGCGACTAGTCCGCCGATCACCCAGGCTCCCGTGGTGGTGCCGACGAGGAGCGGGAAGTTGGCGACCATCAGGCAGACCACACAGGCCAGCCCGAGGAAGGCGACGCCAGGGGCCACGACCGTACGCCACACCGGCTGCCGCCCGTCGGTGCGCCGGAAGAAGCCGATGGCGGCGAGGCTGGTGGCCGCCATCAGCAGGACGATGCCGAGCGTGGCGGCGCCGGAGAACCAGGCGTAGAGGTCCCCGATCGGGTCGAGGCCGAGCGAGGCGACGACGACCGTGGTGACGAACGCGACCGCCGAGGCGACGGCCGAGGACGCCGACGGCGCGCGGTGCCGGGGGTGGACGACGCTCAGCGACGCCGGAAGCACGCCGGCCCGGGACAGCGCGAACTGGTAGCGCGTCACGACGTTATGGAAGGCCAGTACGCATGCGAACTGGCTTGTGATCAGCAGGAGTTGCATGGCGTCGGCCCAGACGGACCCCACATAGCTCCGCGTCAGCGTGAGGACCAGGCCCTCGGGGTCGGCCTGCGCGGCTGCGACCACGGCGTCGACGCCGGAACCCACCACGATCGCCCACACGGTGAACGAGTAGAAGGCTCCGATCACCAGGATCGCGACGTATGTCGCCCGCGGGACGGTTACGTCGGGGTCCTTCGCCTCGTGGCGGAACACGGCCGTCGCCTCGAAGCCGATGAACCCGAAGAGGGCGAACATGACGCCGAGGCCCAGGGAGCCGGTGCCCACGATCGAGGGTGACACCGGCTCGGCCGTCAGGCCGTGGGCGCCGCCGTGGCCCACGATGCCGAGGTCCAGGACCAGGAGCAGCAGGGATTCCAGCACCAGCACGGCGCCGAGCACCTTGGCACTCAGCTCGATGTCGCGGTAGCCGAGGAAGGCGATGACGCCCAGCGAGACGAGCGCCCACGACCACCACGGGGAGCCGACGTCGGCGTACCGCTCGATGACGTTGCTCGTCGCGACCCCGACATAGGCGTTCACCCCGACGAGAAGCAGCGTGTAGGAGAAGAGCGCGAGGGTCGCGGCCGAGAGGCCGGGTATGCGGCCGAGCCCCGCCTGGACGTAGGCGTAGAAGGCGCCCGCGTCGCGTACCCGTCCGGCCATCAGTGTGAAGCCGACCGCGAAGACCAGCAGCAGCACGGTGGACAGCACGAAGTACAGCGGCATCCCCGGGCTGCCGCTCACGGCGAAGGCGAGCGGCACCCCGCCGGCCACAAGGCCGAGCGGTGCCGCCGCGGCGACGACCATGAACACGATCTGCGACACGCCGAGCCCACGGTGGAGCGGGTTGCCCGCTCCCGCTTCACCGCCGGGTGCTTCGGCGTGCCCTGTCTTGGAGAGGTCGGTCATCGCGATCACCTTTCGGCTCACAGGCCGGTACCGGCTCGTCATGGGTGGGTGAAGGAGTGCGTGGAGCGGTACGCCTGCGCGAACGAACAGGTGCGGCTCCCTCGCGGTGGCTGAGCCGGAGCGGCAGGAGGCGGCTCCTGCCGCCCGAGAAGACGTGACCCCGTGCGGGTTCCGGGTCGTCGGCCGCTTCCGCTCGGCCGCGATCGCGGGAGTGACGGCGGCGATCCCCCGCGGCTCGATACACCTGTGGGTCCCGGCACGCGGGGAGGTCGTGACGACAGCGGGTTCGGTCTGCCCGCGTGACCACGACCCTGCTGTTTAGTACCACTAAACAGCAGGGGGAAACCTCTACCACCCCGGTCTTGCTCCCGCAATGGCCGCGGCAGCAAGACGCCGCTGGGCGGTCGTATCCGACCGCCCTCCCGGAAGGGCCGGGCCCCGGGCTCGACCGGGGCCTCCGCCCGAACGGCGGACACCGTAGGGGCGCAACGGCCCGGTCCGCCTGTGCATCGTGCACCGAGCCCTGGCGAAGGAGGTGCCCGCTGTCGTTCTCGCAGGCGGTCGCAGCTCGCGACAGTGAGGTATCCGCCACAGGAACAGCGAGGAAACGCCATGACAGCTGAGGTGTTGGACGCCGTCGAGGAATTCGACGTGGTGATCATCGGAGCCGGGATCTCCGGGATCGGCGCGGCCACCTATTTCAGCCGGGAGCTGCCCGACAAGTCGCTCGCCGTACTGGAAGCGCGCGACGACATCGGAGGCACTTGGGACCTGTTCCGCTATCCCGGCATCCGCTCGGACTCCGACCTCCACACGTTCGGATACGCGTTCAAGCCCTGGCGCCACGAAGCCGCGATCGCCGACGCTCCCCTCATCAAGGAGTACCTCCACGAGACCGTCGAGGAGAACGGCCTGGAGCGCGTCCTCAGGCTCGGCCACCGGGTCGTCCGCGCGGAGTGGTCCACGGCGGACTCACGGTGGACCCTCACCGTCCAGACGTCGGACCCCGCCACGGGAGCGACCCGGACCAGGACGATCCACGCGGGATGGGTCTTCGCCGCCACCGGCTACTACCGGTACGACGAGGGGTTCTCCCCGGAGTTCCAGGGACGGGACGAGTTCGAGGGCCAGATCGTCCATCCGCAGCACTGGCCCGAGGGACTCGACTACAGCGACAAGAAGGTCGTCGTCATCGGCAGTGGCGCGACCGCGATCACTCTGGTGCCGGCCATGACCACCGGGGCGGGCGCCGCCCGGCACGTGACGATGCTGCAGCGCACCCCCACCTACGTCATGGCGCTCCCCCGCGTCGACAAGGTCGCCCTGGCGCTCACGAAGCTGCTCGGGGAAGAGCGCGGGTACGCCGTGACGCGGTTCAAGAACATCTGGACCGAACACGCCGTCGTGAAGGGCCTGCGGACCTTCCCCAAGGCAGGACGGGCTTTCATCCGGCGCGAGAACGTCAAGCGCCTTCCCAAGGGATTCGACGTCGACAAGCACTTCAACCCGCCGTACGACCCGTGGGACCAGCGACTGTGCGTGGCACCGAACGGCGACTTCTTCGACGCGATCAAGGAAGGAAGGGCCTCCGTCGTCACCGACGCCGTGGCGAGGTTCAGCAAGCGCGGCATCGTCCTGGCATCGGGTGAGGAACTGGAAGCCGACATCATCGTCACCGCGACGGGGCTGAACCTTCGGCTTTTCGACGGCATGCCCATCGTGGTCGACGGACACCAGGTCGACATCGCGGACGCGCTCTGTTACCGCGGCATGCTGCTGAGTGGGATGCCGAACTGGGCGATGGCGATCGGCTACACCACCTCGTCCTGGACGCTCAAGGTGAGCCTGATGTGCCGTTACTTCATCGACCTGGTCAGGCACATGGACGCCCGCGGATACGACACGGTGGTTCCGGTCGCACCGTCGGGAACGAACCGCAGGCCCGTCATGGACCTTCAGGCCGGGTACGCCAAGCGCGGCGAGAAGCTCCTGCCCAAGCAGGGACCCGAGAAGCCCTGGCGGATGGCGATGTCCTACCCCGAGGACGCCAGGGCGCTGCGCGGCCCGGTGGCCGACGAGAACCTCCGGTTCGGCGCCCGCCGGGCGGCCGCGCCGGCGCCCGGCGGGAGGCGAGGCACCCGTGTCTGAGACGAGCGCCGCCGAGGGCGGCGACCAGTACGCGACCCTGCCGTCCGGGATGACGATCTGCTTCCGGGACCACGGCCACAAGGACGCCCCCGCGATGCTGCTCATCGCGGGACTGGGCGAAGACCTCACCTTCTGGTCCGACTCGTTCGTCGACTCCCTCACCGCCCACGGTTTCCGGGTCGTCGCGATCGACAACCGCGACGCCGGCCAGTCGACGTTCGTCGCCTCGCCCCCTCCCGGGCTCTGGCGTCAGATCGCCGCGCGTCCGCGCGGCGACGCGTACACGCTGGCCGACATGGCCCAGGACGCCGTCGGCGTACTCGACCATCTCGGGATCGCGCGGGTGCACCTGGTCGGGCGGTCGATGGGCGGAATGATTGCGCAGACGATCGCGGCCACGGCGCCCGAGCGGGTCCTGTCGCTGGCCTCCCTCTATTCCACGACCGGGGCGCGCAAGGTCGGTCAGCCGGCCCTGTCGACGATCCGGCTCCTCGCCGCCCCGCCGGCGAGGAACAGAACCGCGGCGGTCCGTGCCCACCTGAGGCTCACCCGTCACATCGCGGGAACGGGGCACCCCATCGACGACGCGGCCGAGGCGGCCATCGCGGCGCGCGGCTGGGACCGCAGCGCCGGCGACCCGGCAGCCGGCACGGCGCGCCAGATCCAGGCCATCCAGCGCTCCGGGGACCGGACGGCCCAGCTGAGCCGGATCACCGCCCCGACGCTGGTCATCCACGGCGACCGAGACCCACTGGTGAGCCCGAGCGGCGGCGCCGCGACAGTCAAGGCGATCCGCTCGGCACAGCACGTGGTCATTCCCGGCATGGGCCATCACCTCCCCGAGCCCCTCGTCGACCCCATCACGACCTACATCGCGCAGCACGCGAACCGCGTGGGTGAAGGAGGCAGCCATGTCCGGATCTCGTGAGCCCCGCTCCGGGAGCACCACGATCGACGTCGTGGTCGTCGGTGCCGGTTTCGCCGGTCTGAGCGCGGCGGAGCGACTGGTGAGCACGGGGCGATCCGTTCTGGTCGTGGAAGGCCGCGACCGGGTCGGAGGCCGCTCGCTCTCCGGCGAGGTGGCCGGCGTGAAGGTCGACCTCGGAGCGACGTGGGTGGCCCGGCGCCACACCGCCGTCCGGGACCTCGCCAGCCGGGTCGGGTGTACCACCACCGACCAGTTCGCCCAGGGCCGCAACGTGCTGTGGATGGCGGGCCGGCGCCGCACCTACAGCGGCACCATTCCCAAGGTCTCCCCCGCGGCCCTGGTGGACATGGCCCGCATGCAGGCGGCGCTGAACAAGCTGGTCGCGACCATCGACGTGAACGCCGCGTGGGAGACGCCCGGGGCCGGCCGGCTCGACACCCTCTCGTTCGGCGAGTGGCTCGACCGGAAGAACGCGCTGCCCGGCACCCGTGCGCTGATGACCGTCATCAGCAAAGTGCAGTGGGGTTGCACCCCGGGAGACGTCTCCTTGCTGCACGCACTGCGCTACATCCGCTCGGCGGGCGGGCTCGATCACATGCTGGACGTCGAGGGCGGTCAGCAGCAGGACCGGATCGTCGAGACCACCCAGGAGATCGCCAAACGGGTGGCGGAGCGGCTCGGTGACCGCGTGCGCCTGGAGACACCGGTGCGCCGCATCGCACAGGACGACGACGGCGTCACCGTGCGCACCGACTCCGGCGAGATCCGCGCCCGGTACGCGATCGTCACGGCCTCGCCGGCGCACCGCGCCGCCATCACCTTCGAGCCCGCTCTGTCCGAACGGGGCGAAGGGCTCACGCGGACCTGGCGCATGGGCGTGCTGAGCAAGGCGTTCGTGGCCTACGAGAGGCCGTTCTGGCGGGCCGACGGCTGTTCCGGCGAGGCGGTGACCGACACCGGAACCGTGTTCATCACCTTCGACGTGTCCCCCGCCCCCGGCGGACCGGGCGTCCTGATGGCCTTCTGCGATCCGCGCGTCTTCGACGGCTTCAGCCCCGAGACCCGGCGCGACCGGGTGGTCCGGCAGCTCGCCGACCTCTACGGTCCGCAGGCGCTCACCCCGATCGACTACGTGGACCACTGCTGGGGAGCGGAGCCCTTCGCCCCGGGCGGCCCCAATCCCGCCGTCGCTCCCTACGCGACCACGAGCTTCGGCAAGGCGCTGAGCGAGCCCCACGGGCGCGTCCACTGGGCGGGCTCCGAAACCGCCGGTGAATGGGCCGGAACCATGAACGGCGCGGTTCTGACGGGCCAGCGCACCGCGGAGAGCGTCATCACCCTGCTGACCCGCGACGTCCGAGAGGGGGCGTCCCGATGAAGGAGACGCTGTTCCTGCTGGCCGACCTGTGGATGATCTTCGCCGGCTACTTCTACGGCTGGAGGTTCATCCGCCGGTACGGCAACTACCTCCTGGGCCTCGAGTGGATGGTCGTCGCGACGTCGGGCAGCAACTTCCTGCTCTGGTCGTTGCTCGGAGCCAAGAGCGACAGCGTCCTGTACGACCTGGCGTACTTCCTCGACGCGTTCTCCAGGTCGGTCGGCATCACGCTCATCCTGGTCCTGGGCCTGATGAAGGTCACCCATCGCTACAAGCCGAGCCGCAGCGTCGACGTCGCCGTGTTCGGGGTCGCGATCGTGGCCGCCCTTTTCCTCCGCCCCTTCCACGGCGCGGATCTCCACACCGACCGTGGTGCGTTCTGGGTCTCCGTGTTCTACGTCGTCGTCAACCTCCTCACAGCCGCGTTCCTCTGCTACTTCGTCAAACGGCTCTGGGGCGCGGGCGCGAGGTGGCCGGCGGTCTGGACCGGACTGGTCACGACCGCGGCGACCACCATCGCGATCACATACGACTTCTTCCCCCTGCCGTTCGACGACGCGAACCGCACGATCTTCTACACCGCCGCGCTGGCGACCTGGGGCACCCAGGGATTCGTCTACTTCCGCGCCTACCGCGCGCTGCACGACCGCGACGCGGCTTCGGACGCGAACCCGGCCCGCCCGACCGGGGCCCTCGCATGAACCCGCAACACGAACAAGGAGTCAGTATGGCGAAGAGGCACGTGTACGCGGTGGTGGACCCCGCCAGTGGCAAGCTGGTCAAGGAGTACCCCACCGCGACGGACGAGACCGTCGACGCGGCGCTCGACACGGCGGCGGATGCCTACGCGCACTGGTCGAGGCAGACCTCCGTGGAACAGCGCGCCCAGCTGTTGCACACCGTGGCCACCCTGCACAGCGAGCGCCGCGGGCACCTTGCCGAGATCATCCATCGGGAGATGGGCAAGCCGGTGGACGAGGCCGTCGGGGAAGTCGAGTTCAGCGCCTCGATCTACCGGTACTACGCCGAGAACGCGGAGAAGTTCCTCACCGACGAGCCGATCGAGCTTCTGGAGGGAGAGGGCACCGCTTTCATCCGTCGTCAGCCGGTCGGCGTGCTGCTGGGGATCATGCCCTGGAACTACCCGTACTACCAGGTGGCCCGGTTCGCCGCGCCCAACCTCGCGCTGGGCAACACCATCGTGCTCAAGCACGCATCGCAGTGTCCGGAGTCGTCCGCGGCTCTCCAGCAGCTGTTCACGGACGCGGGTTTCCCCCAGGGCTGCTACGTCAACGTCCACGCCACCGGGGAGCAGATCGGCCGCGCCATCGCCGACCCCCGCGTGCAGGGCGTCTCCTTCACCGGCTCGGAGCGGGCCGGCGCGGAGGTCGCGGAGAAGGCCGGGCGCAGCCTCAAGAAGGTGGTGCTCGAACTGGGCGGTTCGGACCCCTTCATCGTGCTGTCCACCGACGACCTCGACGCCACGGTCCAGGCGGCGGTCGAGGCTCGGTTCGAGAACGCCGGTCAGGCGTGCAACGCCGGGAAGCGCTTCATCGTCGCCGAGGACATCTACGACGCCTTCCTCGACAAGTTCACCCAGCAGGTGCTCGCCCTGACCGACGGCCTGGCGCCGCTCTCCTCGGTCGCCGCCGCCGAGTACGTCGAGGAACAGGTCGAGCGAGCCGTCGATGACGGGGCGACCTTCGTCTCCGCGCGACAGCGCGAAGGGGCGTACTTCCCGCCCGGTGTGCTGACGGGTGTCTCGCCGACGTCGCCGTCGGCCGCCGAGGAGCTCTTCGGCCCCGTCGCGACCGTCTACCGGGTCGGCTCCGAGGACGAGGCCGTCGAGCTGGCGAACGGAACCCCGTACGGGCTGGGCTCCTATGTGTTCACGACGGACGCCGAGCAGGCGCTGCGCGTCGCCGACAGGATCGACGCAGGCATGGTCTTCATCAACGGCGTCGGCCTCGAAAGCGCGGAACTGCCCTTCGGTGGCGTCAAGTTGTCCGGTTTCGGCCGCGAGCTGGGACGGGCGGGCATCGACGAGTTCGCCAACAAGAAGCTCATCCGTACCGCTCGGACGTGATCGCCCCAAAACACGGAAGGAAGACTTTCATGACGATCGAGTTCGACGCCGCCGTCTTCAGGACGCCGAACGAACCGCTGACCATCGAGAGAGTGACGATCCCCTCGACGCCTCCGCCCGGCGAGGTGCTCGTGCGGCTCCGGGCGAGCGGGGTGTGCCACAGCGACCTCCACGTCCTTCTGGGCGAATGGGAGGTTCCTTCGCCGATGATCCTCGGCCATGAGGGAGCCGGGATCGTCGAAAGTGTCGGCGAAGGCGTCACGACGCTGAAAAGGGGCGACCACGTCGTGCTGTCCTGGACGCCTTCCTGTCGCCGCTGCCGCTACTGCATCAGTGGCAGGCCCGTCCTCTGCGACATGGTCAGCCAGCACTCGGCGAACCACCTGTCGTTCGACGGTCGGTCCCGGATCACGTCCGCCGGCGGGGGCGACGTGCTCAGCTTCGCGGGCCTCGGAACGTTCGGCCAGTACACCCTCGTGCCCGAATCGGGCGCGATTGTCATCCGGGACGACGCCCCGTTCCCGCAGTCGGCTCTTGTCGGATGCGCCGTCACGACCGGTGTCGGCGCGGCCGTCAACACCGCCGGCGTGCGTCCGAGCAACACCGTGCTGGTCCTCGGCTGCGGCGGCGTCGGCCTGAACGCGATCCAGGGTGCCCGGCTCGCCGGCGCGCGGAAGATCATCGCCGCGGACATCTCCGACGAGAAGCTGGAGCAGGCGCGCGTCTTCGGCGCGACCGACCTGATCAACAACGGCCGCGAGGATTTCGCGGACCGGGTGCGACAGCTCACCGACGGACGCGGTGTGGAGATCGCCATCGAGGCCATCGGGCTGCCCCGCACCATCGAAGCCGCGTACGAGGTCCTGGCCCGGGGTGGCACGGCGGTGGTCGCCGGGCAGGTGGCGGACGGCCTGAAGGTCTCCATCGATCCCTTCGTCATGTCCGATCAGGAGCTCTCGCTCATCGGCTCGAACTACGGCTCCAGCACGCCGGCTTCCGACTTCCCGCTGCTGATCGACCACTACATGAACCACCGCATCGATCTCGACTCCCTGGTGACGGGCGTGATCGATCTGAAGGACATCAACGAGGCGTTCGACCAGATGCAGCGCGGCATCGGCATCCGCTCGGTGATCACGTACTGAAAGGCAGGGGCGATCTCATGGCCCTGGAATCATCACGCTCGGCCTTCGAGCGAGCCCGCCGCAGCGTCGGTGGGGGTGTGGGGTCGGGCCTGCGCGCCGCGATGCCTCCTCATCCGCTCTTCGTGCGCGAGGCACGGGGCGCATACGTCTGGGACCTGGACGGCGACCGGTACGTCGACTACGTGATGGCCTGGGGGCCGCTCGTCCTCGGTCACGGTGACCAGCGCGTGGTGTCCGCGGTGTCCGAGGTCGCGCCGAAGATGCAGGTCGTCGGCACGGGCCACCCGCTCGAGTACCTCGCGGCGGAAGCGGTCCTCGAAGCGGTACCGCACGGCGAGCGGCTGCTGTGGAGCAACACGGGGACCGAGGCGGTGCAGGTGGCGCTGCGCCTCGCGCGCGCCGCCACCGGGCGGCGCCGCGTCCTCAAGTTCGCCAAGAGCTACCACGGCTGGCACGACACCGTGTACGCCGGGATGTCCGAGGACGACTGCGACCGCCCCGCCACCCCCGGTGGGGCGGGACAGTCGGCCAGCGTCCTCGACGACCTGGTCGTGGCGCGCTTCAACGACGTACAGCTGGCCGAGCGCCTGCTGAGCGAGTCCGTCGAGCGCGACATCGCGGCCGTGCTCGTCGACCCGGTGATGAGCAACGCCGGCGTCGAAGCACCCGCACCGCACTTCCTGTCGACGCTGCGGGCCCTCTGCGACCGGCACGGCGTCGTCCTCGTCTTCGACGAGGTGATCGCCGGGTTCCGGATCGCCCGTGGCGGGGCGGCCGAGAAGTACGGCGTCCTTCCTGACCTGTCCGTCTTCGGGAAGGCGATGGCCGGCGGTTTCACCCAGAGCGCCGTCGTCGGCCGGGCCGATCTGATCGACCAGGTGACGTCCGGCGTCGTTCACGCCGGAACCTTCAACGCCAACCCGATCGCACTGGCGGCCGTCGCGGCGACGATGCGCGTCCTGGCCGATCCCGCGGTCTACGAGCAACTCGAACAGACCTCGTCCGAGTTCGAAGCCCTCGTCGGCGCTGTTCTCGTTTCATCGCCCGACTTCGGCAGCTTCAACCGGGTCGGCTCGCTCCTCCAGTACGTCCCCGCCGGTGGCGCCACGGGGCTTCACGGAACGAGCGGGCTCTGGGCGGTGATCCTCGAAGGGATGCTGCGGCAGGGCTTCCTGTTCATGCCGTCCGGCAAGGTCTTCCTCAGCACGGCGCACACCACCGCCGACGTCGAGGCGACGGCCGAGGCCCTCGACCGGCTCCTGCGGAAGTTGTGACACCCGCATCGAGTCACGCGTTACCCCCACCCGCTCCGAGCCAGGCCGCGTGTTCTGTTCCTCCGCGGCCCGGCCCGGTCCACCCTCCCGGAAGACACCATGCTGAACCTCTCGGTCCTGCTCGAGGACTCCGCCCGCACGCACCCGGACCGGGACGCGGTCGTCCTCGGCACGACACGTCTCACCTACGCCCAGATCGACACCGCCGCCAATCAGGTCGCCAACCTCCTGGTCGACCGCGGCGTCTGGCCCGGCGACAAGGTCGCGCTCAGTTGTCCGAACGTGCCCTGGTTCCCGATCGTCTACTACGGGATCCTCAAGACCGGCGCCGTCGTCGTACCGCTCAACATCCTGCTCAAGGGCCGGGAGGTCGCCTACCACCTCGCCGACTCGGAGGCGAAGGCGTACTTCTGCTTCGAGGGCGGCGAGGGCCTGCCGATGGGAGCGGAGGGGCACGCCGGGTTCAGCGAGACCCCTGCCTGCAAGCACTTCTTCCTCATCACCGCCGATCCCGCGGCGGAGAGCCCGATCGAGGGCGTCGAGACCATGGGCGCCGCGCTGCGGGGCACCGCATCGACGTTCGACAGCATCGGGATGTCGGGGGACGACCCGGCCGTGCTGCTCTACACGAGTGGTACGACGGGGCAGGCGAAGGGCGCCGAACTCAGCCACGCCAACCTGGTGCTCAACGCCCTGGCGGTCAACCAGCTGTTGGAGAACCGGCCGACGCTGGACACCCATCTGGTCGTGCTGCCACTGTTCCACTCCTTCGGCGCGACCGTGCAGTTGAACGCCGGCTTCTCGACGGCGAGCACGCTGGTGCTACTGCCGCGGTTCGACGCCCGGCAGGCGGTGTCCCTGATGCAGCGGGAGGACATCACCGTCTTCGCGGGTGTCCCCACCATGTGGTGGGGCCTGTTGCAGGCGCTCACCGAGGACGTCGACGTCGAGCGCATCGCGAGTAACCTGCGCGTCGGCGTCTCCGGCGGCGCCGCGCTCCCCGCGGAACTCATCAAGCAGGTCAGGGAGCGACTGGGCGTCCAGGTCCTGGAGGGCTACGGCCTCTCCGAGACCTCGCCGGTGGTGACCTTCAGCGATCCGGCGCGGGAGCCCCGTCCCGGGTCGATCGGCGTGCCGATCTGGGGCGTCGAGGTCAAGCTCGTCAACGCGGACTGGTCGGAGGTCGAGGACGACGGCTCAGGCAGCGCCATCGGCGAGATCGCGGTCAAGGGCCACAACGTGATGAGGGGCTACCACGGCCGTCCCGAGGCCACCGCCGAAGCCGTCAGGGACGGCTGGTTCCGCACCGGCGACCTGGCCCGCAGGGACAAGGACGGCTTCTACTACATCGTCGACCGGGCGAAGGACCTGATCATCCGCGGTGGCTTCAACGTGTACCCGCGCGAGATCGAGGAAGTCCTGATGACGCACCCGGCGATCAGCCTGGCCGCGGTCGTCGGCGTGCCGCACGAGAGTCACGGAGAGGAGATCAAGGCGTTCGTCATCCTCGACCGCGGCGCCGAGGCCCGCCCCGACGAGCTGATCGCCTGGGGCAAGGAGCAGATGGCCGCCTACAAGTACCCGCGCATCGTGGAGATCGTGCCGACCCTGCCGATGACGTCCACCGGAAAGATCCTCAAGCGCGAGCTCACGTGACCGGCGCGCCAAGGCATGGACATGGGTGGGAAGGACGGCAGATGACAGTGGATGAGGGTCGGCGGCGGGACACGTTCCCCGACGGGTCCGGTACGAGGCCGGATGTGGTTCCCGGCTCGCTCGTGGCCGCGTGGAAGGCACGTGTGGCCAGGAACCCTGACGGGGTAGCGCTTCGCTTCTTCGACGGCGCCCTGTCCGCGCGGGAGGTGGACGTGGCGTCGGACGCCCTGGCCGCCGCGTTCGAGGCCCGCGGGACCGGCCGGGGTGACCGCGTCGGGGTGTACCTGCAGAACGTTCCGCAGTACGCGCTCGTGCTGCTGGCTCTGTGGAAGCTGGGGGCCACGGCACTGGGACTCAACCCGATGTACCGGCGCCAGGAGCTCCGCCGGATCATCGACGACTCCGGGGCGGTCGGGGTCGTCTGCGCGGACGTGGACGTCCACGAGACCCTCGGCACGCTGGCGGGGAGCCCGGTGCGCTGGCTGGTCAGCACGTCGGCCCTGGACTACCAGTCCCGCAACGATCCGCGGGTCTTCGCGACGACGGAATGTCTGGCCCCCGCGCCGGACGGCGACCTGGTGGAGCTGATCGGCGAGTTCGAGGGCCGCAGCCCCTCGCCCGTGGAGCTGACCCGCGACGACGTCGCGTTCCTCACGTACACCTCGGGAACGACGGGGCCGCCGAAGGGTGCCATGAACACCCACGGCAACGTCCTGAGCGTGGTGGCGACCTGCGCGTCGTGGATGGGTGTGGGCGACGGGGACGTCGTGTTCGCCATGGCCCCGCTGTTCCACATCACCGGGGCGGTGGTCAACGCGACGATCTCCCTGCTCACCGACACCACGCTCGTACTGGCGGGCCGGTTCCACCCCGAGGTCGCCCTGGAGGCCTTCGCCGAGCACGGGGTGACCTACACGATCGGCTCCATCACCGCGTACAACGCGATCCATGAGCTGCCGCAGGCCGGACCGGAACACTTCGCCTCGGCGAAGGCCCTGTACTCGGGCGGCGCGCCGATCCCTCCGGCCACCGTCGAGCGGTTCCATGAACGGTTCGGCGTCTACCTCCACAACGGCTACGGGATGACGGAGACGACGTCCGCCGTCATCGCCGTGCCGCTGGAGGACAGAGCGCCGGTGCACCTGCCGAGCGGGACGCTGTCCATAGGCAAACCCCTGCCGCACCTCACCGCGCGCGTCGTCGACCCGCACGGTGAGCCGGTGCCGACCGGGGAGCAGGGCGAACTCGAGTTGAGCGGGCCGCAGGTGGTGCCCGGCTACTGGGACAAGCCCGAGGCCACCCGCCGGACCATGCCGGAGGGCCGGCTCCGCACCGGCGACGTCGCCGTCATCGACGAGCACGGCTGGGTCTACCTGGTGGACCGGCTCAAGGACCAGATCAACGTGTCCGGGTACAAGGTCTGGCCGCGCGAGGTCGAGGACGCCCTGTACGAGCACGCCTCGGTCCTCGAGGCCGCGGTCGTCGGACAGCCGGACGCCTACCGCGGCGAGACCGTCGTCGCCTACGTCTCGCTCAAAGCTGGTCTGAACGTCACGGCGGAAGAGCTCATCGCCTTCTCACGCGACCGGCTGGCCGCCTACAAGTGTCCCCGCACGATCCATTTCCTCGCCGACCTGCCCAAGACCCAGAGCGGCAAGATCCGGCGCGCCGAGCTGCGCGGCCTCGACGGCCCGGGGCCGGTTTCCCCCTCGAAGGACTGATCCATGAGCGAGAACCACACCGGCCACGGCCGCTTCTCAGGCCGCGTCGCCGTCGTGACCGGAGCGAGCCGGGGCATCGGTCTCGCCGTCGCGGAACGGCTCGTCGCCGAGGGTGCGCGCGTATGCCTCACGGCCCGCAAGGCCGGACCGCTCGAAGAGGCCGCCGCCACGCTTCCCCCGGGCAGCGTCATCACCGTCGCCGGCAAGGCGGACGACCCCGGGCACCGCCGCGAGGTCTTCGACACGGTCGCGGGCGAATTCGGCGGGCTGGACGTCCTCGTGAACAACGCGGGCATCAATCCCGCGTACGGTCCCGTCGTCGGCCTCGACCTCGACGTCGCCCGCAAGGTCCTTGAGGTCAACGTCCTCGCCACCCTCGCCTGGGTGCAGGACGCCGTGGCCCACCCGGAGCTCGGTTTCACCGAACGCCGCGGCACCGTCGTGAACCTCTCCTCCGTCACCGGCGACACCCCGTCACCCGGCATCGGTCTCTACGGAGTGAGCAAGGCGGCGGTGTCCCACCTGACCAGGACCCTGGCCGTCGAGCTCGGCCCGGAGATCCGCGTCAACGCGGTGGCCCCCGCCGTGGTCAAGACGCGGTTCGCCGAGGCCCTGTACGAAGGCAGGGAAACAGAGGTGGCCGCCGACTACCCCCTGCGGCGTCTGGGTGCGCCGTCCGACATCGCCTCTGCCGTGGTGTTCCTGGCCTCGGAGGACTCCTCCTGGGTCACCGGCCGCGTGCTCACCGTCGACGGCGGCCTCACGGTCGCCGGCGGCACCGCGTAACGACCTTGCCCACCTCACGAAGGACAGCAATGACTTACCCTCATCTTCCGCCGGAGATCGCGGAGCTGCGTGAGCGCACGCGCCGGTTCGTCCGCGAGGTCGTCGTCGACGCGGAGCCCGTACCGGGCGGACGTCTCGACCAGGCCACCCGCGACCGGCTGCAGGGCGCGGCGAAGGAGGCAGGCGTCTTCGCTCCGCTCGTGCCGAAGCAGTACGGCGGGCAGGGCCTGCCCATCGAGTACTGGTCACCGATCCTCCAGGAGGCCGGCTACTCGCCGATCGGTCCCGCCGCACTCAACTGCATGGCCCCCGACGAGGGGAACATGCACATGCTCAACCTCGTCGCCACCGAGGAGCAGAAGAAGCTGTACCTCGCGCCTCTGGCGGCGGGGGACGTCCGGTCCTGCTTCGGCATGACCGAGCCCCACCCCGGAGCGGGGTCCGACCCGGCCGCGCTGCGGACCACGGCCGTGCGCGCCGACGGCGGCTGGATCATCGACGGCCACAAGCGGTTCACCAGCGGCGCCGTCGGTGCCGGGTTCTGCATCGTCATGGCCCGCACCCCTGCCGTCGACGGCTCCCCCGAGGGGGCCACCATGTTCCTCGTCGGCATGACGAACCCCGGGATCCGGGTCGGCGAGGCAATCCATACGGTCGACCGTTCCATCGACGGCGGCCACCCGCATCTGTACATCGAGAACTGCTTCGTCCCCGACGACGCAGTTCTCGGCAAGGTCGGACTCGGCTTCCGGTACGCGCAGGTACGGCTCGGCCCCGCGCGGCTCACGCACTGCATGCGGTGGCTGGGGCTGGCACGCCGGGCGCACGACATCGCCCTCGACCGGGCCTCGAAGAGGGAACTGTTCGGCGGTCCGATCGACTCGCTCGGCCTGGCCCAGCACCTGATCGCCGAGTCCGTGATCGACATCGAGACGTCCGACGCAATCATCAACAAGACCGCGGAGCTGCTGCACAGCGACGCGAAGGCGGGCTCGGCGATGTCCTCGGTCGCCAAGGTCCACTGCTCGGAGGCGATCTACCGGGTGATCGACCGTGCCATCCAGATCTGCGGCGGCGACGGCGTCTCCGACGGACTCCCGCTGGCGCAGTATCTGAACGAGGTGCGCCCGTTCCGCATCTACGACGGTTCCAACGAGACCCACAGGTGGGCCGTCGCCCGGCGGGCCTCGGCCGCCCGGCGCACCGCCGTCCAGGCCGGTGAGCGATACCTGGGCGACGCCGTCGTCGGCCGGGACGGGGGCTCGTGATGCACACCGTGCCCGACGGCGTGGAAGTCGTCGCGAGCCGCGAGCGGGCCCGCTGCCCCGACAGCCCTCCGCTCCTGGTGCTCGACGCGGTCGCCGACTTCCTCGACGCACACGGCTTCGGCAGCGGGCCGATCGCGTGGCAACGCATCGGCGACGGCCACTCCAACGTCACCTATCTCATCCAGCGCGGCGGCGAGTCCGTCGTCCTGCGCCGCGGCCCGCGCCCGCCGCTGCCGAAGTCGACGCACGACATGGTGCGCGAGGCCCGCATCCAGAAGATCCTCCACGGGTACGGGGTTCCGGTGCCGGAGATCGTCGCCGTCTGCGAGGACGAGGACGTCCTGGGCGTGCCGTTCTACCTCATGTCCCGGCTCGACGGCACGGTCGTCACCGACATGATCCCGCCCCACCTCTCCCCCACCGAACAGCGCCGGCTGACCAGCGAGGCGGTCGTCGACACCCTTGTCGCTCTGCACGCCATCGACGTCACCCGAGGGGAGCTCGCCTCCCTGGGCCTGCCCGAGGGGTACCTCCGGCGGCAGGTCGAGCGTTTCCGCGGCCTCTGGGAGGTCAACACCACCCGCAGCCTGCCCGCGGTGGAGCACATCGCGGACTGGCTCGCCCAGAACCTGCCGACGAGCCAGGCGGCCTCGGTGGTGCACGGCGACTACCGCATGGGCAACCTCATGTTCGCCCCGCAGGCCCCGGCCAGGGTCCTCGCGATCCTCGACTGGGAGATGGCCACGCTCGGCGACCCGCTCGCGGACCTGGGGTACCTCACCGCCACCTGGTCCGAGGCCGGCAGCCCTGCCACCCCGCTCGAACTCACCAAGGTGACCCGTTCACCCGGCTACCTCACCCAGCGCCAGCTGGCAGAGCGCTACCAGCGCCGCACAGGCCTCGATCTCACCCCGCTCCCTTGGTACCAGACCCTCGCCCTGTGGAAGGCGGCGATCTTCTGCGAGGCCATCCACACCCGCTGGCAGCGTGGTGAGCGTCCTGGTGACACGGTCTTCGGACCGTCGCTCGAAACGGGTGTCCCCCGGCTCCTGGAGCGGGCCGGGCACTACGCCGGCCTGACGGCGACCGGCCGCCGCTGACACCCAACGCCCGCGGTACGAGGCTTTTCGGCAGCCTCACCACGGCCAGGCCGTCCTGCTCTGATGTCGCGTCGCGGCCGCGTTCCGTCCTCCACGGCTGCGGCCGTCCGCGCGCCCCCTCGCGCCGAGTCCGTCTTCCTCGTTCTTCCCAAGAGAGGTCCCGTGCCCTTCCCTTCCCCCCGTGACACACGGATGCTGGTCACTGTCAACGCGCTGCCGCTCGCCGTCGGTGTCCTGCTCTCCTGCTCCACACCCCTCGGAGAGATCTCCGTATACGGACGTCTCACCCTCGGCATCGCGTGGGCACTCACCCAACTGATTATCCTCGTCGCCGGGACCTGGTGGTACGAGAACCGGGCCACGTCCCCCTTCGAACCGGCCTCGGCGACGACTGCCGCCTCCCGTTCGGCCGGGGGCGCGTGGTGACGACGCACCTCCTGAGCGCCGGCTCGCCCGATCTCATCGGCACGGCCGCGAGGGGCGCGGTCATCAGCGCCTTCCTCGTCTTCATCGGCCTCTGCCTCCTGTGGGTCTTCACGCTCGCCACGCATGATGACGACCCAGAACGCCTCTACGTCGCCGGCCGGTCTCTCCCGCCCGTCTTCAACGGCATCGCGATGGCGGGGGAACAGATCACGGTCGTCATCCTGGTCTCGCTGCCGGGAGCGATCGCCCTCTTCGGTTACGACGGAGTCTCGACCGCCGTCGACAGCGCGCTCGCACTCGGCGTCTTCCTGCTCCTCGCCTCCAGGATTCGCGCGACCCGCCGCTACACCCTGGGCGAGCTGTTCTCCCTGCGTGCCGAGGGGCCGGGAGCACGGATCGCCGGTGCCGTGGTGACGCTGTGCATCGCCGTGCCCCTGCTCATGGTGCAACTGCGTGCCGGCGGCATCACCACCGCCCTTCTGATCGGCATGCCGAGCGAGCGGGCCCAGGTGGTGTGCACAGTGCTGATGGGGTTCCTGATCACGTGTTTCGCAGGGGTGGCCGATCTGCGCGGCACCAGTTTCGTGCAGGCCGCCAAAGTGCCCGTGGCCCTGGCGACGCTCGCCGCGGTGGTCCTGCTGGCGCTCCGCCTCTTCGACTGGAGTCCCGGATCCCTGCTGTCGGCAGCCATGGACAAGAGCGTGTCGCCGGACGAGTACCTCAGCCCCGGACTGTGGGAGCACTCCGCCGGAGGCGGAACGCTCGGCACGCTCAGTGACCACATCGTCGTCATCCTCGGAACCGCGATGATGCCCCACCTGCTCCTGCGCGTCAGCGCCAGCCAGGACGCGCCCGCCGCCCGGCGCTCACTGAGCGTCGCCGTCGGGCTGACCGGCCTCTTCTACCTGCTGCTGATCACGACCGGCTTCGCCGCGGCCGCGGTGGTGGGCAGCGGACGGATCGGGGCGGTCGATGTGAAGGGGCAGGGAGCCCCGATCCTCCTGGCGTCGGAGGTCCTCCCCCACCACTCCACCGGCCGGGTCGTACTCATCACCCTCGTGGCCTGTGTCGCCTTCCTCGCCGTGCTCACGGCCGTGGCGAGCGTGACCTTCGCCGCCGCCGTCTCCGTGACCCGCGACCTGCTCGGGCGGAAGGGCCGTACCCGGATCGGGATCGGAGAGCCGGCAGTCCTGCGGCTGTCCGTTGTCGCGCTCTGCGCCGTGAGCCTTCTCCTCACCACCGCCGTACACCGCTATCCCATCGAGTTCCTCCTCGCCTTCTCGCTGAGCCTCGCGGCCACATGCGTGTTCCCCGCGGTTGTCTACTCCTTCCTCTGGACCGGCTTCAATCGCCGCGGGCTGCTGTGGCTCGTCTACGGAGGGCTGTCCCTGTGCACCCTCCTGACCCTCACCTCCCCCGCTGTGTCCGGGACGAAGTACGCGCTGATGCCGGAGCAGGACTTCAACCTGTTCCCGCTCCACACCCCCGGGCTGGTCTCCGTGCCGACGGCCTTCCTCCTCGGATGGCTCGGCAGCGCGCGTCCCTGGGAGCGGGCCGCACAGCACCGGAGCGTGGCGCCCCTGGAGCGCGCCTCGACTCCGACAACGACGTCGTGAGCGGATAGCTCCGCATGGCCGCGACCGGACTGTGCATCCTGCACCGGACCCGGGCGAAGCAGGTGCTCGCTGTCGTTCTCGCCGACGGTCCTGGCTGGCGACAGTGAGACAACCGCCACAGGAACGGCGAGGAAACGCCATGACAACCGCACCCACCTGACTGTCGTCACGAAAACGCACAGCCGACCACGAAAACCAGGACGTCCGCGGCGCCGATCGGGTGTCCGAGCAACCGGAGTTCACACAGTGAGGGAGAGAATTCGCATGACCACACAGAGGCAGCCTCAGACCCTGTCGTCGGTGACGGTTGACATGCCGACGGACGAGATCCTCAAGCTCCTGACCCGCGACGGAGGCGTCATCGTCAAGAACTTCCTGACGAAGGAGGAGATGAACCGCTTCAACACCGAGATCGAGCCGCCGCTGCAGGCGCTTCGCCCGGGCTCGACCCATGAGAACGACATGGTGGCGGCGTTCCATGGCAGTAACACGAAGCGGCTCACCAACCTGGTCACGCACAGTGTCACGTTCCGCAACGAGATCCTCGAGCACCGCCTGGTCCACGAGATCTGTGACCAGATCTTCCTCCCGGAGTCGGGCACCTACTGGATGACCACCGCCCAGGTGATAGAGATCGGCCCCCACAGCCAGGCGCAGATGCTGCACCGGGACCTGGAGAACTGGTTCCCGTTCATCGGGATGGGGCCCGCCGGTCCGGAAGTCACCCTCAACTTCTTGATCGCACTGACCGACTTCACGGAGGAGAACGGCGCGACCCGTGTCATCCCTGGGAGCAACCACTGGAGCGACTTCGAGGACCGCGGGACACCTGAGCAGACGATTCCCGCCCTCATGGACGCCGGAGACGCCCTTCTGTTCAGCGGTAAGACCGCGCACGGGGGCGGAGCGAACCGGACGAGCGACGAGTACCGGCGGGCTGTGGCCTTCGCCCTCAATCCGGGCTTCCTCACCGGCGAGGAGGCGTACCCCTTCCTGGTCGACAGGGAGCTCGCCAAGACGCTCTCGCCGCGTGTCCAGCGCATGCTCGGCTTCCGCTCCCAGTACCCCACGGGCTCTCCCGGCCTGTGGCAGGTCGACTACGCCGACCTGGGCGACTACCTCGGTCTCTGAGAGCCGGACCGATCAGAGGCTGCCGCAGCCGTCCGAGGAGCGCACGTCATGGCCTTCCCGTACATTCGCACTATGGGAACCGATGTCGATGCGTTCCTTGGTCAGCTGGCCCGCCACCTCAGACCACAGGTGGAGAAGCTGTCCGGCCTTCTGCTCCAGCGCCTGAACGGCGAACTGCCCGAGCTGTGGGAAGACGCGGACATCGCGGCTCTGACCCTGGAGGAGACCGCCCAGCACGTCACCGCCCTGCTGGATCTCCTGGAGGCCCGCCCCGGTACGAGCGCACCGGAAGCTCCTCCGGCAGCCTTGGACATCGCCCGCCTCTACGCCCGGCGGGGGATCCCGGTGAGCCGGCTCCTCCGTGCCTACCGGCTCGACCATCTCAGCTTGCTCGAACAGCTGCAGGCCGAAGCTCCCCGCCTCACCGGCGACTGGCGCATGATCAACCTGGCCACGATGAGGTTGGTCGCGATCGGTTTCGACTACGTGGACCGTGCCTCGGAAGAGGTCGTCGCCGCCTACCAGGAAGAACGCGACCACCTGCTGCAGCGTCGGCTCGCCCTCACCGACAGGGCGAGCAAGCGGATCGGGACCACGCTCGACATCTCCCGCACCGCGGAGGAGTTGACGGAGGTCTGCACCGAGGACTTCGCCGACCTCGTCACCGTCGACCTCTTCGACTCCGCACTCGACGAAACCGGCACCGGTTCGCCGGAGGCCCTGACGCAGCGCCGCGTCGCCCAGCGCTCCGTCCTCGACGACTGTCCGGAGTCCCTGCTCCGCATTGGTGAGACCCACGCCTATCCCGACGACTCGGAACCGGTTCGCGCACTGACCACCGGACGATCCGTCCTGCACCACATCGCGGGGTCCGAGATGCCCACGTGGGTGGCGCCGTCGGAGACCCACGGCCGAGTGCTGCACGACCTCGGTCTCCACTCCGTACTCCTCGTGCCTTTGCACGCCCGTGGAGACACCCTCGGCCTGGTGCAGTTCGTACGCCATCGCACCTCGGCCCCCTTCGACGACGACGATCTCCTGCTCGCGCAGGAGATCGTCTCCAGGGCGGCGGTGTCCATCGACAACGCCCGCCGGTACACCCACGAGCGTTCCACCGCGCTCACCCTCCAGCGGACCCTGCTGCCGCGGAACACGGTGAAACACTCGGCCGTCGAAACGGCCTCGCGCTACCTGCCCGCCGGGGCCCGCGCCGGCGTGGGCGGCGACTGGTACGACGTCATTCCCTTGTCCGGAGCCCGCGTCGCGCTGGTCGTCGGCGACGTGGTCGGTCACGGCCTGCACGCCGCCGCCACCATGGGCCGACTCCGCACAGCCGTCCGCGCCTTCGCCGACATCGACCTCATGCCCGATGAACTCCTCACCCATCTGGACGACGTGGTCATCCGCATGCAGCGCGAGGAGTCGGCGGACAAGGGCGAGACCAGCGCCGCCTGCCTGTACGCGATCTACGACCCCGTCTCCCGCCGGTGCTCCCTGGCCAGTGCCGGACATGTCCCGCCGACCGTGGTGACCTCCCCGGCGCCGGGCGGGACCGCCCGGGCCGCCAGGGTGGTCGAGTCGCCCGAGGTACCGATCGGACCGCCCCTCGGCCTGGGTGGACTCCCCTTCGAGACGGCGGAGTTCGAGCTGCCGGAGGACAGCCTGCTGGTCCTGCACACCGACGGGCTGATCGCCGGCCGCACGCGTGACGTGGACCAAGGACTCGCCACGCTGCACGACGTCCTCACCTCGGCCCCGGACTCACTGGAGGAGATCTGCGACCGGCTCTTGGCCGCACTGCTGCCCGGCCGCCCCGCCGACGACGTCGCCCTGCTCGTCGCCCGGACCCATGTCCTCGACCCGGACCACGTGGCCACGATGGACCTCCCGCCCGATCCGGCGGCCGTGTCCGGGGCGCGACGCTTCGCCTCCGACGTCCTGACGACCTGGGGGGTGGAGGAACTTTCCTTCACCACGGAGCTGGTCGTCAGCGAACTGGTCACGAACGCGATCCGCTATGGCAAGAGCCCCATCCAGCTGCGACTGATCCTCCAGTCGACTCTCACCTGCGAGGTCTCCGATGCCAGCAGCACCGCCCCGCATCTGCGCCGTGCCCGGATCTACGACGAAGGCGGCCGCGGCCTGCTCCTCGTCGCCCAGTGCGCGGAGCGCTGGGGGACGCGGCACGGTCGCGAGGGAAAGGTCATCTGGGCCGAGCAGGCCCTTCCCGCGGACAGCGCGTCGACCGCCGAGGTGACGTAACGCCTGCTCGGAGCCGACTTGATCGATCGACTAAGTCGATATAGTGAACGCATGGCTCATGTTTCCGCGGCGGAGCGCCGCCCCCAATTGATCAAGGCGGCCATCGACCTCATGACCCGGGAGGGCGTCGCCGCGGGGAGCACTCGCGCCATCGCCGCGGAGCTCGGCGTCGCGCAGGCCACCGTCCATTACACCTTCGGCACGAAGGAGGGCCTGTACCGAGCTGTCATGGACCAGATCACCGACGAGCTGGTCGCGCAGGTGCAGCGGGAGGCGCCGGAGCATGCGGGCTTCGAGGAGACCTTCAGCGCCCTGGCGGGTGCCCTGTGGGGCACCGTGCGCGAGCCGACGTCGCACCACCAGTTGCTCAGCGAACTGACCATGTTCGCCCTGCGCATGCCCGGCCTCAACGAGGCCCGGCAGAGCCACTACCGGCGGGTCATAGAGGTGACCGCCCAGGTGATCACGGAGACGGCCGAGAGGGCAGGGCAGGAACTGGCGGAGTCCCCCGAGACGGTGGCCCGGTTCTTCCTCTCCGGCTTCGACGGACTCACCATGCAGGTCCTCCAGACCCTGCCGGACGACGCCACCGAGCGGACGGGGCTCAGGGCGCTCGTGGCCGCAACCGTGGCGCTGGCCAAGGGGGACCTCGACCTTCCGGACGTACCGACGGCCTGACACGACGCGAGAACGGTTGTGGGCGCACCCTTCCAGGTGCGCCCACAACCGATTCTTCCTCCTTGCGAGAATCAGCCGGCCCAGACGTCCTCGACGTAGCGTCCGGACGCGACGAGCTCCGCCAGCCACGCCACGGCCTGCTCGTCGCTCGCGCCGGTCCGCTCGCGGTGGACCGCCATGAACGCCTCCCGTACGGCGGGGGCCATGCGGCGGCCGTCGCCGCAGACGTAGACGCGTCCGCCGGCCTCCAGGACCGACCACACCTCCTCGCTCTCGCGGGCGATGCGCTCCTGGACGAAACGGACGCCGTCCTCGGGCGCGTGCATGAAGGTGGGGCGCATGCTGACGGCGCCGGCCGCCTCCGCCGCCTCGAACTCCTCCCGGTGCAGGAAGTCCACGTCGGGGTGGTCGCAGCCGAAGTAGCAGAGCAGGGTGCCGGTCGAGCCCGTGTGGTGGCGGTCCAGGACGGCTCCGCGGAAGGGCGCGAGTCCGGTGCCCGCGCTGACCAGGATCACCGGTACGGAGGTGTCCTCGGGGAGGCGGAAGGACTCGCTGCACGGCAGGACCCGGGCCTGGATCACGTCGCCCGCGTCCACGGTCTGCAGGAAGTGCGAGGCGATGCCCCGGAAGGTGCCCTCGCCCGCCCTGTGGGGCGCTGCGAGCAGCGACACCATCAGGTCGGCCTCGCCGGGCCGGGCCGCGGCGGACGACGAGATCGAGTAGTGCCGGGGACGCAGGACCGGCAGCAGTTCCAGGAAGCGCTCGAAGGGCAGCTCGCACGCGCGGTAGCGCTCCAGGAGGTCCAGGACACTGAGCCCCGCGACGCTCACCTGCTCCCGGAAGGTCTCGGGATCGGCGCTGGCGAGGGCGGTGAGCGGCTGCTTCTCGGGCGGGCAGTCGGTGTGCTCGGCGAGCACGGCGACCTGCTCCTGGGTGGCCGCGTCCTGGAGCTCGACGAAGTCGGTGAGCAGGCGGCGCAGGGTCAGCGGCCGGTCCACGGGCAGGGCACCCCGGCTCCGGCGGCGGGCGCGCAGTCGGACGGTGCGGTCCAGGTCGAGGCCGAAGCGGTCGGCGACGCGCTGGACGAGGGCCTCGGGGTTACTGGGCAGGACGGCCAGGTGGTCGGCGGTGCGATAGGTGACGCCCTCGGGCAGCCGGAGCCGCAGGAACCGCTTGGAGCGGCCCAGTTCGTGGTCGGTGTCGACGAGTTCGTACGCTTCGAGGACCTCCATCGGCTGGACGCCGTGCCGTTCGGCGAGACCGCCGAGGACCGACTCCGAGGTGTCCTCCAGCTCGTACAGTCCTTCCCCTTCCGCCTCAGGCGCGGGGCCGACCGCTTCACCGGCGGTCGCCTCGCCGTACTCCTCCAGGAGCGCCTTCCACAGGTCTTCCGTCCACTGGTCGACCGCTCCGCCGAAGTCGCCGGAGGCGTCGGCGCTGCCGCGCTCCAGGAGCGGAACGGCGCCGGCGGCGGTCAGACGCTCGTCGATCAGGGTGGGGATCCGCTGGTACGTGGCGGCCCAGTTGCGGTCGCCGACACCGAGGACGGCGTAGCGCAGCCCGGTGAGCGAGCCGGGGGCGAGGTTCTCCAGGGAGGCGACGAACTCGGCGGCGTCGTCGGTCGGGCGGCCGTTGTAGGAAGCGGCGACGATGACGACGGGGCCCTTGGAGCCGGCCAACCTCTCCGTGTACTGGTCGAGGGAGGTGACGGTCGGGGCGAAGCCGTGCTCCTCGCCGTCCGTGCCGAGGTCGCGGGCGATGCCGGCGCAGGTGCCGAGGTTGGAGCCGTGGAGCAGCGTCAGCGCGGTCCCGCTCGCCCGGCGCGTCACGGCCGCGGCCCGGCCCGCGGCGGCGTCCACCGCCGCGGCGGCGGGCAGGCGCCGTTCGTCGCTGGTGCGGCGGGCGAGCCTCAGGCTGAACCCGTCGGGCTTGATCGTCAGCGTCGACTTGATCTTCATCTGGTAGTCGGTGTGGTCGATCAGCCGATAGCGGTGCACCAGCAGGCCGAGCAGCAGGGTGGCCTCGTGCAGCGCGAACTGGCGCCCGATGCAGGCCCGCTCACCGCTGCCGAACGGCTTGAAGGCGTGGACCGAACGGGCCGCCTCCCGCTCGGGAGTGAAGCGCTCGGGATCGAACAGCTCGACGTTCTCCCCCCAGGCCGCGTCGCGGTGCAGGGCCGAGGCGATCACCATCAGCGACTCGCCCTTGCGCACGGGGTACTTGCCGCCGATGACGGTGTCCTCGATCGGCTCGACGGCGTACGCGGGCGCCGTCGGCCACAGTCGAAGGCTCTCGTTGAGCACCTGGCGGATATAGGTGAGCTTGCCGATGTCGCCGTACTGGGGGTCCGGGGATTCGGTGTCGCCCCACAAGGCGTCCACCTCGGCCTGGGCCCGGGCGAGGACCTCCGGGTGCTTGGTCAGGTAATAGAGGGCGAAGGAGAGCGCGCTGCTGGTGGTCTCGTGGCCGGCGATCAGGAAGGTGATCACCTGGTGCCGGATGTTGACGTCGTCCAGCGGCTCGCCGGTGACGGGGTCCTTCGTGTGCAGCATCAGCCCCATCAGGTCGTCCGTGCTGGTGTCGCCGGAGGCGCGACGCTCCCTGATCACGTCGTCGACGAGGTCCGTCATCAGGTCGACGTCCGCGCGGAACTGCTCGACCTTCTTCCTCTTGAACAGTTCGGAGCCCGGGATGGACTCGCCCTTCTCCTGGGCGAAGACGAGGGCCCGGGCCATCGCCTCGACGAACGGGTGCAGGTCGTCGCGGCGGAAGGACTGGAAGTCGTAGCCGAAGCCGCACAGGCCGATCGTGTCGAAGGTCAGCCGGGTCATCTCATCGGGCACGTCCACCGTCTGCACCCCGGCCAGCCGGTCCCACTTGCCGATCAGCGACCGGGCGACCTGGAGCATGGGGGCGTGGTAGCTGCGCATCGAGCCGAGCGAGAACGCGGGCATCAGGATGTCGTGGGCCTTGCGCCAGTTCGGCTCGTGGTTGTAGGCGGTGAACAGGCCGTCCCCGGCCAGAGCCCGGACCTCGACCAGGTCGGCGTGCACGTGCTTGCGGAAGCGGGTCTCGTCCGACAGCTCGGTCACGAGGTCCAGACCGCCGACCATGACGGTGTCCCTCCCGAAGAGCCGCAGCCGGTACACGGGCCCGAATTCCCTGAACTCCTTCAGCAGGTAGGCCAGGAAGTCCGCGCCCGCCGGAACGTTGAACGCGTGGCCTACGAGGGGCAGCGGGGGGCGCTCGGGGATCGCCCGCGCCGCGCCTACGGACACCTGAGTCATGAGCGTGCCTTTCGTTGCACTCCAGCAGTCACCAGCCAACATACATACGACTTTGTCGAGTGAACATGTCGCATGACTGTATTGAATGACACAGTCATGGTGCGGAACTCGGAAGGCCCCGCGCACGTCCGGCGGGAGCGGCTTGACAGATGACATCGTCAGTAGACACGGTTAAACGACATGGTCAGTCGACCATGTCAAGCGCCTGAGCTAGGCGCGCGCTTCTTCCACCGAGCACATCGAGGTTTCCGCATGAACACCATGCTGGCCGGGCGGCTGCGCCTGGACACCCGCACCTTCGCCGTCGAAGAGGTTCCGATCCCGGTTCCAGGCCCGGGTGAAGTCCTCGTGGAGGTGCGGGCCGCCGGCGTCTGCCTGTCCGACATCCATCTGATCGACGGCAGCCTGAGCCCCTTCTTCCCCACCGACGCCGTCACGAAGGCGGGCGCCGTCACCCTCGGCCACGAGGTCGCCGGAGTCGTCCACACCCTCGGCCAGGACGTGAAGGGCGACTGGACGCCCGGACAGCGCGTGGTCCTCCAGGCCGGCGAGGCATGCGGCGACTGCCCCGGCTGCCTGCGACGGATGATGTGCCACCGCCCGCTCACCCGCGGCCTCGACTACGACGGCGGCTGGGCGCAGTACACGATCGCCCGCGAGCACACGCTGCTGCCCATCCCGGACGGCCTGCCCTTCGACCAGGCCGCGATCATCCCCGACGCGGTCTCCACCCCGTACGCCGCGATCGTGGGCACCGGCGCGGTCCGCCCCGCCCAGTCGGTCGGCATCTGGGGCGCGGGTGGCCTCGGCGCCCACGCCGTGCGGCTCGCCCGGATGGTCGGCGCGGCCCCGATCCTCGCGATCGACCCGCTGCCCTCGGCCCGCGAGCGGGCCCTCCTCTTCGGCGCGGACGTCGCCCTCGACCCCCTCGCCCCGGACTTCGCGGAGGCGGTGCGGGAGGCGACGGCCGGGCGCGGCCTCGATGTCGCGTTCGACTTCGCCGGCGTGGGCTCCGCCCGTGCCCAGGCCGCGTCGGTCCTGGGTCCCTTCGGTTCGCTCGTCCTCGCCGGACTCACCCCGGAGCCGGTCGCGATCGCCGACAGCATCGGCTTCTGCTTCAACGTCAACCAGGTCCGCGGACACTACGGCTCCGAGCCGGAGCACGTGGAACAGCTCGTCGGACTGGCCGCCGCCGGACGGATCGACCTCGGTCCCTCCGTCAGCGCCCACGTCCCGCTGGCGGAAGCCGCGGACGCCGTCGCCCGCCTGGAGAAGAAGATCGGGGACCCGATCCGCCTCGTGCTCACCCCCTGAGCGGCGGGGGCGGTGGCGGGTTCGCTCCGCACGCGCGGACGAACCGGTCACCGCCCCACCATCGCCCGAGGACCGACGGCACCTGTCAGACGCCCTGCCCACTGTCCAGGCTGCGACCATGCCGGCCACGATCACCGTGTTGAAGACGAACGCGATCGTCGCGTTGGCCGCCACCGTCCGGCGCATCTCCCTCGACAGCACCGTGACGTCCGTCGTACCGAACGTCGTCATGACCGAAAGGGCGAAGTACACGTAGTCGACGGTGCAGCAGGAGCCTGAGGGGCATGGGGCGGGTCACTGCCCAGAAGGGGCCGCGTCCATGAACGCCGGTCCTGCCGGCCCGAAGCCGACCGGGTACAGTGCGCGAGACGGCAGCCCGGTCGGGGAGGGGAAGCGTGACCGACACCAGCAGCACTCGGCCCGCCGAGGGTGGAGCGCAAGCCCCGCGGCCGAGCCGACTGCACCGCCTGATGCGCTACATCCCCCTGATCGCCCCCGTCCTGCTGTGGGCTGTCCCCTGCTGGGTGCTCCTGCACACAGGCCAGCACTGGCCGCTGCCCGTCACGCTGGCCGGCACCGCGCTGTTCGCCCTCGGCCTGGTCGGTATGCCACTCGCGATGGTGCGCGGTCACGGCCGGCGCCAGCAGGACCGGGCGGCGATCGTCGGTGACACCCTGCTGGGCACCAGCTGGGTACTGTTCACCTGGTCCGTTCTGCTCGGCGTCTTCCTGCGGCTCGTCCTGGCCGTGACCGGCGTCGGCGAGAGCCAGGACCGGGCCAGGATCGTCACCTGGGCCGTCCTCGGCGTGACCGTTGTGCTGCTCATCTGGGGGTACGGCGAGGCCCGCCGGGTGCCACGCGTGCGTCGGCTCGACGTGCGACTTCCGCGGCTGGGGGCCGGGTTGGACGGCCTGCGGGTCGTTCTTGTCACCGACACCCACTACGGGCCGATCGATCGCGCCCGCTGGTCGGCACGCGTGTGCGAGAGCGTGAACACCCTCGACGCCGACCTCGTGTGCCACACCGGGGACATCGCGGACGGCACGGCCGAACGCCGCCGCGCCCAGGCCGCCCCGCTCGGTACCGTGCGGGCCACCCATGCCCGGGTCTACGTCACCGGCAACCACGAGTACTACAGCGAGGCCCAGGGCTGGGTGGACCTGATGGACGAGCTGGGCTGGGAGCCGCTGCGCAACCGCCACCTGCTGCTCGAACGCGGAGGCGACACCCTCGTGGTCGCCGGCGTGGACGACGTCACCGCCGAGTCCTCCGGTCTGACAGGCCACCGGGCCCACCTTGCCGGAGCCCTGGACGGCGCCGACCCGGACCTGCCCGTCCTGCTCCTGGCACACCAGCCCAAGTTCGTCGACCGGGCGGCAGCCGCCGGCATCGACCTCCAGCTGTCGGGCCACACCCACGGCGGCCAGATCTGGCCCTTCCACCATCTGGTCCGCCTCGACCAGCCCGCCCTCGCCGGCCTCAGCCGCCACGGCACCCGCACCCTCCTCTACACCAGCCGCGGCACCGGCTTCTGGGGCCCGCCGTTCCGCGTCTTCGCGCCCAGCGAGATCACCCTGCTCGTGCTCCGCAGCCCGCACCTGCCCAGCTCGCCGTAGCACTGTGCGCCTATCGCGCTCTCGCGACACGCGCCCGAAGCCGGCTTGCTCGCTCTCCCGGCAGTTCACTGGTTCGGGAAGCTCGTGCACGCGCCCCGTGACGTGAGCTCAGCTCGGAGCGGTCGCCACGATGTCAGGCGCGAGGTCCAGGAGCAGGAGGGCCGCCGCCACGTGGGTCGGGTTGTCCTCCTTGACGGCCTAGAGCTCGTTGGCGCGTGAGACCCGCCGTTCGACGGTGTTGCGGTGCGCGTAGAAGTTGGCGGCTGCCCGGGTGGTGTCGAAGCCGCACCGTTCCACCGTGCGGTCAGGCATCGTCGGCTTGGTCACACAGGACGATGCCCTCGACCGTGTTCCCGGTGGTTCCGTACCCCGGGAAGGTGAACCGGTTTCCCGGGGCCACCTCCTGACAGGGGACGTCCGTTCCGTCGCCGTACAGGACCTTCGCCCTGTGGGCGGTGGAGCAGTCGTTCATCACGAACGTGTAGCGCCACCCAGGGCTGTACGTCAGGCACGCGGGCACGGGGGTCTGGGTTCCCGCACTCTCCTGAGGTTCGGCGTGGGCCGCCGTGGAGGGTGCGGCTACGGTCAGAACCACCGAGCAAGCCAAGAAAGTTGAACGCACAAACCGCTTCATCAGAGTGCTCCCCTTCACTTACTGAACGAACACCCTCAGAGTACGGAGGCCGACCCGAGTCGGGAAAAAGGTTGCGGCAAGTTCCAGCAACTCGCGGCATCGGTTTTCCATGCCTCTCGTGAGACACAGTTTCCGATGAACGAGCATGTCAAAGAGCCGAGTTGATTTCACACCCCGGGGCGTCGGGACACATCTGGACGGATGAACCTGCGGATGCAGTGAGGCTACCGTCGGATGAAGCGGCACGTCCCACTCCTGCCACCAGGCCGCACTGCCGTCGATGAATGAACGCATGGCCGTGACCAGTGAGGCAGTCGCGACGAGACCGAAAGTCATCGCCCCCTCCCGTTCCCCGGTCCGCTCCGGCGGTCTGCACCGGGTGCAGCCGGCAGGTCCCTGGTAGTGCAGGAGGCGGGCCTTCTGCTCGGGGGCGGTGCCGTCCTCCTTCGAGGAGTTGGGTCGGCGTACGGGCGCCGGCCGCCGGCCCGCTCAGGGATAGAAGTGGGTCAGTGACTCCGCGACACAGGCCGGTTTCCGTGACCCCTCCAGTTCGAAGGTGAAGGCCCGCGTCATCTGCACCCCGCCCCGGGCGACCTCCTTCACCTCACCGACCGAGGCGTGCAGCCGGACGCGGCTGCCGACGGGGACGGGTGCCGGATACCTGACCCGGTTGACCCCGTAGTTGAGTGCGCGCCCCACCCCGGTCACCTGGAGCAGCTCGCCGAACATGGGGATGCCCCAGCTCAGGACCATGTAACCGTGTGCGATGGTGCGCCCGTACGGGCCGTCCGAGGCGCGCGCCACGTCGGTGTGGATCCACTGGTGGTCCCCGGAGACGTAGGCGTAGGCGTCGATGAGTTCCTGGGTGACCTCTTTCCAGTCCGAGTGCCCGAGGTCGCGTCCGCCGAGGGCGAGGATCTCCGGGATGCCGTGCACGATCAGGGGCATGGGCGGTACTCCGTTCTGCGAGTGGGGGACGGTCAGGCGCCGACGGGGGCGGTGCGGGAGTCGGCGACGGCGGGGCCGGCGGCCTGCTCGTCGTGGTCGGGGCGCCTGAGCAGCAGGAGCATGCAGCCCAGGGTGAGCGCCACCTGGAAGACGGCGTAGGCGATGACCGCGGTGACGGAGCCGGTCCGGTTGAGCAGGAACTGGCCGACGATCGGCGTCGTACCGCCCAGCAGCGTGCCGCACAGCTGGTAGCAGAGCGAGATACCGGTGTAGCGCAGGTGGGCGGGGAAGCGGCTGGCGAGCATGCCGGCGAGGGCGGCGTAGTACAGGCAGTGCGGGATGGTGGCGACGGAGACACCGAGCATCGCGAGACCGTAGTTCTCGGTGCCGATGAGGACGAACATCAGGGGCATCAGGACCAGTTCGGGCACCAGCATCACGAGCACGGCGCGGGACCAGCTCTTCATCCTGGTGGCCATCACCGCGCCGAAGGGCTGGACGACGATCTGGGTGATGTTGGCGACCAGGATGATCGTGAGGAACGAACTGCGGTCGAATCCGAGCGAGCTGGTGGCCCAGGACAGGGCGAACGTCGACTTGAAGTAGGTCGCCGAGAGGCCGATGGTGCAGGCGCCGATGCCGAGGACGATCAGCATGGGGTGGCTGCGCAGCACCTCGGAGAGCGGAAGCCTGACGACTTCCTTCTTCTCGATGAGCTTGGCCATGGCCGGGGACTCGGCGACCTTCAGCCGGACCAGCAGACCGACCATGACGAGCGCGGCGGAGGCGAGGAAGGGCACCCGCCAGCCCCAGGCGACGAAGGCGTCGTCGGGCAGTTGGCTGATGGCCAGGAAGCTCAGGGTGGACAGGGTGTTGCCGACGGGTGATCCCTGCTGGGCGAACGCCCCGTACAGGACCGATTTGCCCTTGGGGGCGTGTTCGGAGGCGATCAGCACGGAGCCGCCCCATTCACCGCCGAGGCCGATGCCCTGGATCATGCGGATGCAGACCAGGAGGACCGGGGCGGCGATGCCGATGGACCCGTAGCCCGGGAGCAGACCGATCGCGGTGGTGGAGAGGCCCATCATCAGCAGGGTGATGACGAGGGTCTTCTTGCGGCCGAGGCGGTCGCCGTAGTGGCCGAAGACGATGCCGCCGATGGGGCGGGCGAGGAAGCCGACCCAGAAGGTGGCGAAGGCGACCAGGGTGCCCACGGCGCCTTCGAGTTCGGGGAAGAACACCTTGTCGAAGACGAGAGCCGCCGCGGTGCCGTAGATGTAGAAGTCGAACCACTCGATGGTCGAGCCGATGAAGGCTCCGATCCCGGCGCGGTTGGCGGCTTTCGTCTTCTCGCGTGCGGTGGCGGTGGACGCACTCATGGGTGGCTCCCTGTGAACATGGTTCGTCGAGCGGACGGGGATGACTGACCGGGTGTCGCCCGGGACGTCCTGCGCCGCGCGAGTGGTACGGGGACGGCGGCGCGGAAGGGGGACGGCGGTGGTGGGGTGTCCTCAGGCGGTGACGCGCTCGAAGACCGCGGCGAGGCCCTGACCGCCGCCGATGCACATGGTCTCCAGGCCGTAGCGGGCCCGGCTGCGGTGCATTTCGTGGGCGAGGGTGGCGAGGATGCGGGCACCGGTGGCGCCGACCGGGTGGCCGAGCGAGATTCCGGAGCCGTTGATGTTGATGCGCTGCTCGTGGTCCTTCTCGCCGAGGCCCAGCTCCCGGGTACAGGCCAGGACCTGGGCGGCGAACGCCTCGTTGATCTCGATGAGGTCGATGTCGGCGAGGGTGAGCCCGGCGCGGCCGAGGGCGGCGTGGGTGGCCGGGACCGGGCCGATGCCCATGGTGGCGGCGGGGACACCGGCCCGGGCGAAGGACACGAGACGGACCAGCGGGGTGAGGCCGAGCCGCTCGGCGGTGGCGGCGCTGGTGACCAGGCAGGCGGCGGCCGCGTCGTTCTGACCGCTGGCGTTGCCCGCGGTGACGGTCGCCTCCGGATCGCCCCTGCCCATGATCGGGCGCAGCGCCGCGAGTTGATCGGCGGTCGTGTCGGGGCGGGGATGCTCGTCGGCGGTCACCACCGTCTCGCCCTTACGGGTGCGTACGGTGACGGGCACCGTCTCCGCGTCATAGCGCCCCTCCGTCATCGCGCGGGCGGCTCGCATCTGGGAGCGCAGGGCGAGTGCGTCCTGGTCGGCGCGGCTGATGGAGTACGCGCGGCGCAGGTTCTCCGCGGTCTCGATCATGCCGCCGGGGACGGGGTGGTGGACGCCGCCCGCGGTGACCCGGCCGCGGGCCAGTGCGTCGTGGAGCTGGAGGCCGGGGCCCTTGATGCCCCAGCGGCCGTCGTGCGTGTAGTAGGGGGCGGCGCTCATCACGTCGACGCCGCCCGCGATGACGATGTCGCTGAAGCCTGCCCGGATCTGCATGGCGGCGTCGAGGACGGCTTGCAGTCCCGAGCCGCAGCGGCGGTCGGTCTGGAGGCCGGTGACGGTGTCGGGGAGTCCTGCGTCCAGGGCGGCGACGCGGCCGATGGCCGGGGCCTCGGACGTGGGGTAGGCGTGTCCGAGGATCACCTCGTCGACCCCGCTCGGGTCGATTCCCGTGCGGGCGACGACCTCCGCGACGACGCGTGCGGCGAGCGCCGCGGGTGTCTGCTGGGCGAAGACTCCGCCGAAACGCCCGATCGGGGTGCGCAGCGGTTCGCAGATGACGACGTCCGAGGGGTCGGGCACGGCGGAACACCTTTCGGCGGCTCGGGTGTGTGGGGCGACCTTCGCACCCGACCACTTAGTCGGTCCAATATCGAGTTGGCCTCCTATTGATTCGCCGCCCGTCTCAATGAGCCGGGGAAGGTGTCGGCAGGGCCTCCTCGGCCACCGCGAGCACGGTCCGCAGCGCAGCGGACGGGTTGTCGGCGCGCCAGGCGAGCGCGGCCTGCCGCCGGACCGGCGGGCCGGCCAGAGGCCGGTAGACGAGCCCGCCCTGCTGGATGTGCCGGACGGAGGAGACGGTGAGCGTGACACCGACACCCGCCGCGACGAGGGCCAGGATCGTGTACGAGTCGGGGGCCTCCTGCACCACCCGCGGGTTGAAGCCGGCCGACTCGCAGACCTGGACCATCGCGTCGCGCACCGTGGAGCCGGCGTTCGCGGGGAAGGAGACGAAGGGTTCGTCGGCGAGGACCGCGATCGGGATGCTCTCGAGTCCGGCCAGCCGGTGGTCGGAGGGCAGAGCGCACAGCAGCTCCTCCTCGTCGATCACCCGGTAGGCCACCCCCGGCTGGGTCACCGGCAGACGGACGAACCCCAGATCGAGGGATCCGTCGGCGACCCGGGACAGGGCGACGTTGGCGTACGTCTGCCCCTTCATGACCAGCTCCAGCCCCGGGTGGGCGGCCCGCACCGCCCGGGTCAGGCGAGGCAGCGTCTCGTGGCTGGAGGCACCGGCGAAGCCGATGGTGACCCGGCCGCACTCCCCCCGCCCCGCGGCCTTGACCGCCCGCACCGCGGTGTCGAGGTCCTCCAGCACGGCCCGGACGGGTCCGAGGAAGGCCTCCCCCTCACTGGTGAGCCGTACCGAGCGGGTGTTGCGCTCGAAGAGCTGGACTCCGAGCTCCTTCTCGAGCTGGCGGATCTGCTGGCTGAGCGGGGGCTGGGCCATCTGCAGCCGCTTGGCGGCCCGGCCGAAGTGCAGTTCCTCGGCCACCGCGGTGAACGCCGTGAGATGACGCAGTTCCATCGGAGAAACCCATTCTTCTTGGTGTCGTCCTAATGGGACCTTAATTTGGTATTGGACAGCACTCAATAGCCGCTGACACGGTAGGGCGACCGCACGCACTCGCCGAGGAGCACCGTGGAACGGACGCGAACGGCCGACGGGGCCGGCAAAGTCATGTCGATGAGGGAGGCCGTCGCCACCTACGTGCACGACGGCGCCACCGTCGGCATCGAAGGCTTCACCCATCTCATCCCCACCGCCGCCGGGCACGAGATCATCCGTCAGGGTCGCCGTGACCTCACCGTCGTACGGATGACGGCGGACATCGTGGTGGACCAGATGATCGCCGCCGGCTGTGTCTCACGGCTCGTCTCCTCCTTCGTCGGCAACTCCTCGGCCGGTTCGCTCGGTGAGCTGCGGCGCAGGATCGAGCGCGCCGACCCGGCGCCGCTGACCTTCGAGGAGTACAGCCACTACGGGATGGTCTGCCGCTATCTGGCCGGTGCGCAGCGGCTCCCCTTCTACCCGCTGCGCAGCTACGGCGGCAGCGACCTGCCGGGCGTCAACGGCGACCTGCGCAAGGTGACTTCGCCCTATCCCGGGCCGGACGGCGAACCCGAGCAGATCTACGTCGTCCCGCCGGTCAATCCGGATGTCACGATCGTCCACGCCCAGCGGGCGGACCGCCTGGGCAACACCCAGATCTGGGGGCTGACCGGCGTACAGGCCCAGGCCGTGTACGCGGCGGACAGGGCGATCGTCGTGGTCGAGGAGGTCGTCGACGAGGAGGTGGTCCGCTCGGATCCCAACCGGACGCTGATCCCGGCACACGCCGTCGACGCCGTCGTCGTCTGCCCGCGCGGCGCGCACCCGTCCTTCGCACAGGGCTACTACGACCGCGACAACGCCTTCTACCGTGCCTGGTCGCACATCAGCGCGGATCCAGAGCGGCTGCGGGAGTGGCTGGACGAGTGGGTGTACGGAACGGCCGACCACGCCGAGTACGCCGCGAAGCTGGGCGAGGAGTTCTGGGCGGGGCTCGCGGTCGGCGAGGCGCTCAGCGAACCGGTGAACTACGGGCGGCGGCTGTGAGCACGCCGCGGGAAAGGAACGAGACCGTGACGCTCACCGCACCCGGGGCGGTCACGTCCTCGGAGCTGCTCTCCGTCGTCGCCTCCCGTGAGCTGGCCTCCCGCCGGACGGTGTTCGCCGGCATCGGGCTGCCGACGCTCGCCGTGGAGCTGGCCCGTCTGACCGTCGCGCCGCAGATCGAGGTCGTGTACGAGTCCGGGGTCTGCGGCGCGCACCCGTCGCACCTGCCGGAGACCATCGCCGACGCCGTCCTCATCTCGGGCGCGGAGGCGGTGCTGTCGATGCCGGCGCTGTTCGGGTACGTGTTGCAGGGCGGCCACATCGACGTCGGTTTCCTGGGAGCTGCCCAGATCGACCGCTGGGGCAACCTCAACACCTCCGTGATCGGGGACTGGGAGCGCCCGGACGTGCGGCTGCCGGGCTCCGGCGGCGCGATGGAGGTGATGGCCAACTCCCGTGAGGTCTTCGTGGTGATGCGCCGCCACACTCCGCGTTCCTTCACCGGGACCCTGGACTTCTGCACCACACCCGGCCCGGACCGGGCGCTGGCGGAGGGCATCCGCCCTCTGGGCGTCGGCGTCACCCGGGTCATCACCGAACTGGGCATCCTGGCCCGTGAGGGCATCGGGGAGGAACTGCGGCTGATCGCCGTCCACCCCGGTGTGACGGTCGACCAGGTCCGCGAGGCCACCGGCTGGGAGCTGAAGGTGGCCGGCTCCGTGGAGACCGTGGAACCGCCGACCGCGGCGGAGCTGCGGCTGCTGCGGGAGGACGTGGACCCCCACCGCGTCTACCTTCGCTGAGGCGACTCGCCCTTTCCGGGCTCTCCGATCCCGTTCCGCACCTACGAGAGGACCGTCATCGCCATGCGCATCAGGATCGTCGGTGCCGGGGCCATGGGCCGCGGCATCGCCCAGTGGGCCGCGTCCGCCGGACACACCGTGGAGCTGTGCGACGTTCGGCAGGAGGCCGTGACAGCGGCCGTGGACTTCGTACGGTCCATGCTGGAACGGGCGGTGGACAAGGGCCGGATGTCCGCCGGGGACCGCACGTCCGTCCTGGAGCGGCTGGTCCCGCTGGACGACCCGTGGGCCCCCGGCCCGGACGTCGAGCTGGTCGTCGAAGCCGTGAGGGAGGATCTGGACACCAAGGCCGAGGTGTTCGGGAAGCTGGAACAGGTCCTGCCCGCCGCCGCCGTCTTCGCCACCAACACCTCGTCCCTGTCCGTGACCCGGATCGCCGCCACCCTGCACGACCCGAGCCGGCTCGCGGGTCTGCACTTCTTCAATCCCGTGCCGCTGATGAAGATCGTCGAGGTGGTGCCGGGAGCGGCGACCCGGCCGGACATCCCGCCGGCCCTCACCGCGCTGGTGGAGGGCTGCGGCCACCGCGCGGTCACGGTCGCGGACACGCCGGGCTTCCTGGTCAACCACGCCGGCCGGGGCCTGGTCACGGAGGCGTTGGCGCTGCTGGAGGAGTCGGTCGCCGAACCGGTGGACATCGACCGGATCGCCCGGGACGTGCTGGGGCTGCGGATGGGTCCGTTCGAGCTGATGGATCTCACGGGGCTCGACGTCACGGCCTCGGTGATCGACTCGATCTGGGAGGGCTTCCGCCACGAGGACCGCCTGCGCCCCTCCTACCTCACCCCGAACCGGGTGACGGCGGGGCTGCACGGCCGGAAGACGGGCCGGGGCTGGTACGCCTACGGCCCGGATGACACCGCCGCCGCCGCCGTCGCGGAGCCGCCGGTGACGGGCGACGCGGACCGACCGGTGTTCGTGACGGAGACGGATTCTCCGTCCGCAGCCGCGCTGCGCCAGGCGCTGACCGCCACCGGGGCGACCGTGGAGGCCGGCCCCGAGCCGTCCGGTGCCGCGGTGGTGCTGGTTCCGGTCTGGGGCACCACGGTGGCCTCCGCCGTGGCCGCGCTGGGTCTGCCCGCCGGACGCGCCTTCGGGGTGGACCCGCTGCCCGCGGCAGGCCGGCGCCGAGTGCTCGCGGTGACACCTGCGGCCGATCCGTCCGCCGCGCGGGACGCGCGTGCGGTCCTGGCCCGGGCGGCGGACGGTGAGGAGCCGTACGCCGTGTCGGTGGTGCGGGACACGGCGGGCTCGGTCGCACAGCGGCTGCTGGCCTCCGTGGTGTCGGTCGCCTCGTCGATCGCGGAGCGCTCACTCGCCGTTCCGGCGGACATCGACCTGGCCGTGAGTGCCGGGCTCGGCTACCCCGTCGGGCCGCTGACCTGGGGAGACCGGATCGGCGCCGCCCGGATGCTGGAGCTCCAGCGGGCCCTGCACGCCACGACCGGCGACCCGCGACACCGCCCGACCCGCTGGCTCACCGAGCGCGCCCAGCTCGGCCTCCCCCTGACGGCCCCGGGCACATCGCCCGCCGACTGCACCGGCCGGTGACGGCGGAGGCTGCCGTTCGACCCTGCGACGTGTCGTGCGGGTGCCGCCGGTGTGCTGTCAGTCGAAAACGTCCAGGACATGATGCCGGCACCGCAGACGTGGCCCGTCCTTTCTACCCGCGCCTCCCGCGCAGGACCTCGAACCCCGCCCTCAGGTCCTCCTTCAGGTCGGCCAGGGCCTCGAAACCGACGTGCACCCGGATCAGCGGGCCGCGGCCCGCCCATGTTCCGGGCAGGCGCCGGGAGACGGGGTCGGCGGGGACGATCAGGCTCTCGTAGCCGCCGTAGCTGTGGCCGAGGCCGAAGAGGCGCAGCCGGTCCAGCATCGCGTCGATGTCCGGTTTGCCGAAGGCCGGGTCGAGTTCCACCCCGAACAGGCCGGCCGCACCGGTGAAGTCGCGGCGCCACAGATCGTGTCCGGGGTCCCCGGGCAGTCCGGGGTGCAGAACCGCCGCCACACCTTCCTGTTCCGCGATCCAGCGGGCCAGATCCAGCCCCTGTTCGTGGTGGCGGGCCAGGCGCACCCCGAGGGTGCGCAGTCCGCGCAGGCCCAGGTAGGCGTCGTCGGCGCTCGCGCACTGGCCGAGTCGCATCGCCGCGCCCCGGACGAGCGGGTAGCTCTCCTCGGTGCAGACGACCGCCCCGAGGATGCTGTCCGCGTGCCCCGTCAGGTACTTGGTCGCGGAGTGCACCACGGCGTCCACGCCCGCGCCCAGTGCCAGCGGGCGGTGGTACACGGGTGTGGCCCAGGTGTTGTCGGCGACGGTGGCCACCCCGCGGGCCCGGCAGACGGCGGTGAGCGCCGGGACGTCCTGCACCTCGAAGGTGGTGGAGCCCGGGGACTCCAGGTACAGCAGCCGTGTGCGCGGGCGGATCAGCCGGGCGATCGCGGCGCCGTCCGCGGTCGGGTCGTAGTACTCGGTCTCCACCCCCAGCGCGGCGAGCGAGTCGCAGAACTTCCGGGTCGGCAGATACACCGAGTCGCTGACGAGGATGTGGTCGCCGGCCCGGACGTACGCGAGGATCGTCGTGGTGATCGCCGCGAGGCCGGAGCACGTCACCACCGCGGCGTGGCCGCCCTCCAGTTCCGCCAGCGCCTCCTCGAAGGCGCGGGTGGTGGGCGTGCCGAAACGGCCGTAGACCGGGCCGCCGCGCTTGAGCGGGTCGGCCTGGGAGGCGTCCATCTCCGCCACGTCCCGGTAGAGGACCGTGGAGGCGTGGTGCACGGGCGGGTTGACGTAGCCGCCCTGCCGGCGCGGGTCCGAACCGGCGTGGACGTACCGTGTCTCCGGCGAGTCGACGGTCTCGTTCACCGGCCCACCGCCGGTTCGGGCAGCGGCGGTTCGGGCACGGCGGGCTGCCGGTGGCGGCCGAGCGCCAGGGCGAGCAGGGCCGCGATCGCGCACTGCGCGCCCACCACGAGCCAGAAGGTGCCCAGGTGGCCGCCGGACTTGTAGTGGGCGAAGACGAATCCGCCGACGACGCCGGCGAGGAGTCCGCCCACTCCGCCCGTGAGCCGCTGCACACCGAAGGCGAACGCGGCGTTGCGCGGCAGGAGTTCGACCAGTTCCAGGTCGCAGCGGAGGAAGAGGAAGATCTCCCCCATGGTGAACAGCGCGGTGCCGCCCAGCAGGGCAGGGGTGCCACCGAGGGCCATGACCGCCATGCCGGCCGCCATCACGGCGAACGAACCGGCCATCAGCAGGCGGTAGTCGGCCCGGGCGATGCGGTCGGCGAGCACCGGCTGGAGCACCACCACCATGGCGCAGTTGAGCAGCATCACCCAGCCCAGCGCCTGGATGTTGGACACCCCGGCGGCGTACAGACCTATGAAGCTCTGGAAGAAGAAGTACAGGTAGTAGGCGAGCGCGGTGAACAGGACCGGGCGCAGCGCTCCCCGCAGCGCCGCCCGCTTACCGGTGGGCCCCTCCTCCCCGGCCGGCTCCGGCGCCGCGGCCGGCCGGCGCCCGGCCTGCTGCAGGGTGATCTGGTGGGCCACGGTGATCAGCGCGAAGAGCGCGGCGAGTCCGATGAGCAGCGCCATCGGGTCGGCGTCGACCAGCAGCGCGGCCAGCAGCGGGCCGAGGCCCATGCCGGCGTTGAGCGCGGCGCTGCTCACCCCGAGGAACAGCGGACGCAGCTCGTCGGAGACACTGGTGACGATGTACGCCTTGTTCGCCGGGAGGTACAGCGCGGGGCCGCCCGCCACGAGGACGACGGCCGGGTACGCCACCCAGGGCACCTCGACGGCCACCCCGAGCAGCACCAGGCCGGCCGTGCGCAGGGTGAGCGCGCCCACCATGGTCCGCTTGAGCCCGAGCCGGTCCACGACCGCGCCGCCGAGGATGCTGCCGCCGAACTGGATGAAGGTGGCCACCGCCACCAGTACCCCGGCCACCCGGACGTCCAGGTGGACGGCCTCGACCATGAGCACCCCGATGAACGGGGTGACCATGTAACTGCCCAGCGCGACGACGAACGACAGGACGATCAGGGACTTGAGTCCGGACGGCAGACCGGTGAACGTCCGGTACCTCGCGGCGAGTCCGCCGCCGGCGCGTCCCCCGCTCACGGCGCGTCGCTCTCGCCGGTGGCGACGGGACGTGCCGAGGGCCGGCCGACGGGGTCGGTTCCCGTAGGTGCCGGCCTGCTCATGCGATACCTCCGGCGGACGGGGCCGGCCGCCACCGGGAGGTGTCGGAGAACCAGCCCGCCACGTGTTCGAGATTGGCGGCCACCTCCTCCTCGCTGTCCCCGCCGACCACGTAACCGGCCAGGAACAGCCCGGACTTCACGCCGCCGTGGAATTCCTGGCCGGCCCTCCCGGTGACCATCACCTCACGGACGCACTCGGGCTGCTCGGCCGCCGTGGGCAGCCGCTCCAGCACCCCGTTCTGCGGCGGGATGCACAGGGCGCCCGCGGGCCGGTACCCGTGCGTGGCCGGCGTCGGGGTCAGGCCGCACTCGGCGTACAGCCACGCCTTGTCCAGGTCCATCCCGAACGCCTGCCGGACCAGTGCGCTGATCATGCCTCCGCCGGTACGGCTGGCGATCTCGCAGAAGACCAGCCGGTCGTCCGGCGTGATCCAGAACTCGGCGTGGAAGGCGGTGTGCGGCGGCGTCGGCAGCTCGGCCAGCACCGCCCTCGCCGCCTTGACCAGCCGGTCGTACAGCGGATCCTGCGGGGTGAGCGGCAGGTTGGCCACCCAGTCGTTGCTCCGGAACGACAGGCAGTCGTTGAGGTAGCGGAAGGGGTGGACGAAGACGACCTCCCCGCCGGCCACCAGACCGTCCACGTGGTACATCTGCCCGGGAACGAACACCTCGATCTCGCTGGTCCCCCGCCACGGACTGGCCAGGTAGGCGTCCAGCTCCGCCTCGTCACGGATGATCGCCGCACCCAGCGAGCCCGACTCGGACACCGGCTTGATCACGACCGGGTAGCCGTGCTCGGCGACGAATTCGAGGGCGGTGTAGGCCGAGTCGAGCCGGCGGTAGGCCGGCACGTCGACGGGACCGCCCGCGAGATGGTCCTTCATCACGACCTTGTCGCGGAAGGCCAGCGCGCTCGCGGTGTGCTGGCCCGGCAGACCGAGCAGCTCCCGCAACTGCGCGGCGCGTACGACATCGGCCTCGGCCCGGGCGAAGACCGCCTCGACCGCGAACTCGCGGGCCAGCCGCAGCGCGGTCTTCTCGACCAGCTGGTTGGTGTCGTACGCGTCGAAGGCGTGCACGTGCGGGAGATGGGAGTAGCTCTCCGCGTACTCACGCGCGGTCACGATGACCGGGACGATCCCCGAACCGGCCAGCCACTGGTCGTACGGGGTCTTGGCATACGGCGTCTTGGCGAAGACGAGGATGTGGCGCATCGCTGGGGTCTTTCTCTCGGTTCAGGAGGCGGAGTCGGTGAGGAGCGGCAGCCGGCGCCGCTCCGGGACCCGGGAGATCAGGCCGAGTTCCTCGGACAGCTCGGTGGCGAAGCAGCCGTCCTTGTACGTGCCGGACATCCGCTTGGCGGTGAACGCCTCGATCTCCTCGTGGTCGAACTCCACGTCGTACGTGGTGCCGCCGGTGGTGACGGTGCGGGTCAGGATGCCGAGGTGCGGTTCGAAGGTGTTGACACAGCCGACGACGTCGCCGATCTTCTCGCGGCGGCCCTCGGGGCCCTCGGAGAGGACCTCCTCCTGCGCGGGAATGGCGGCGAAGAGCTGACGGCCGGCCCGGCACCAGCCGACGTGGCCGGGGAAGCCCATGGCCTTGATGCCGAACGTGCCGAAGTCCTCGCTGACGCCGAGCTGGAAGCCGAGCGGGATCGTCTCGTGGAGCCACTTGAAGTCGCGGTACGCCTGCTCGACCTCCTGACGGCTCAGGCGCAGTTCGGGGTGGCGGTTGCCGTGGTCGGTGAAGTTGTTGAACCGGACGGTGGCCACGCCCAGCTTGTTGAAGTAGTGGGCGTAGCGCTCCAGGGAGGTGCGGCCGTGGTTGTGACGGCCGACGGTGACGCCGATGTTGACGCGGAACGCGTCCTCGGGGGCGACGCCCTCGTTGTACTCGGCGATGCGGCGCAGCACCTCCTCGGTGTCCGCCCCGGAGAAGACGCCCTTGATGGGGTACGTCTTGTGATCGGTGACCTCGAGGTTCTCGTCGATCACGCCGTGGTAGGTGATGGAGATGGTGCCGTAGCCGTTCTCCACCGCCCGGTCGAGGAGTTCCCGCCAGTTGTCGGCGAGCAGGGGGCGTCCGCTGGTCCAGGCGTCGCCCTTCTCCATCGTGGCGGTCGGCGTGTGGTCCAGCTCCTGCCGGAACTCGCGGTTGTTGGCCGGTCCGTAGAGGTTCATGAACTCGCCGTCGTAGGCGAAGCTGTCCACGTAGCGCGGGTACACGTGGTATCCGTGCGACTGGAGGCCCTCCAGGATGCGGGGGCCTTCCTCCATGGCGAAGGACTTGTCGTAGACCTTCTCGTAGTTGACGAACCAGCAGTGCGCGCACTTCTGGCCGCAGGTGTTCCTGCCGACCTTGGTGTCGAGGTCGAGGTAGATGTGGATGTCGTCGGGCTTGATGTCCTTGAAGGGCGTGGTGAACGGGACATCGCCGTGGAAATCGTAGGAAATCGGCGCGTTTTGGACGGACATGTGGGCCCCCGGTGTGGTGTGTGGTCGTCAGGAACGAGGCAAGCGGGCAGGACGGAGCGTCAGGTGCTCCAGGAGACGCGGTACCGCGGTGCGGCCGCGCGTCAGAGATGTGGCTCGGGCGCGGTGGTGACCACCGGCCGTGCGGTGAGTTCCGCGACGGCCGCCGCGCAGGCTTCGGTGCCGGCCGCGGTCAGGACGGCCATGCCGAGCCGGTCGGCGGAGGAACGCATCGGGCGGACCTCGTCGCCGGGCCGGACGGAGAGTTCCCAGGCGTCGATCCGGCCGTGGGCGAGGGCCGGCGACGGCTCGACGGCCGTGACGCGCCCGGGCGGGGCGGTGAGGAAGACGGTGGCGGCCGCGGCCGCCGTGGCGGCACTGCGCCGGACCCCCTCGCCGATCGCCCAGCCCAGGGCGGCGCGCCGCCACTCGACTCCGGTCGTGAGCCGGACCAGGTCCGCGATGCCGTCGCCGCCGAGCCGGGTGTGGGTCTCGATGACGACGATCTTGTCGCCGTCGACCATCACCTCGGTGTGGCTGGGGCCGTCGGTGAGTCCGAGGGCGTCGAGCAGTTCGCCGACCGCCCGGGCGACCAGCTCCTGGCGGCGCGGGTCCAGGGAGGGCGGTGGCATCGTGTGGCTGACTTCCACGAAGCCGTCCGCGGTGCCCTTCTCGGCGATGCCGACGACCGTGTGCCGCCCGCCCGTGGAGAGGACCTCGACGCTGAACTCCCGCCCCTCGGCGAACTGCTCGAACAGGGTGGCGGCCGTACGGCGGTCCGCCGGGAGCGCGTCGACGCTCTCCACCAGGGCGATGGAGGCGCTGCCGACCCCGTCGACCGGCTTGGCGATGACCCGCCCGTAGACGGCGAACAACCGGTCCACCGCCTCGGCGTCGTCCCCCGCCGCGAAGGCCGGGTTCAGATGCGGTGCCTCGCGCTCCAGGACGCGCCGCATGGCCAGCTTGTCCCGGGTGACGCGGACGACGGCCGGGTCAACGCCGGTGACGCCGAGCCGGCGGGCGGCCAGTGCGGCCGGCTCCAGGCCGAACTCGGTGAGCGAGACGACGGCGGTGGGCCGCAGCGGGCGCAGCACCTCGTCGGTGAAGGCCAGGAAGGCCGGCAGGTCCCGGAAGTCGGCCGTCAGGACCCGGGTGCCCGGGTCGAGGGCCGGAGCGCCGGGCAGTTGTACGTGGATCAGCTCGCAGGGCAGAGACGCCGCCGCCCTCGCCACGGTCGGGTTGGCGCCGACGATCACGAGAGCCGGGACGTCGTCCGTGTCCCCCGGACAGTCCTCGTCGGGCCCGCCCGTACTCATTGCGTGCACTGTTTCCTCCCCCTCCCGCACCGACTGCTCGTTCGGTCGGCGCGGTCAGCAAGACAATGCAAGCGCGCCCTGAGGTTGTCAACAGGCTCACGGAGAGTGACAGTTGGCCCTCGCGACCCGGTCTGACCTGGCAACTGCCCGCATCCGTAGGGCACGTTCGATGCCGTGTACGACCGATGGACGACCCGCGCTCGCCCGCGCGTGGACACTCCGTGCCAGGCCATTCCGGCCAAGTTTCGACCGCCGCGAAACACTGCGTTCACAAAAACCGCAGCATGGTGTGCCGGTCGTCGGCGGTTTCTGGTCAATCATCGAAGGAGCGGCACGCGGCGGGAATATGGAGGCGCCGGAGGGGACGGCGACGGCGCCTCGCCACTGCCCGCTCACACCGCTTTCCCGCCAAACCGTCCCGACCTGCAGGCATCGCTGAGCACCGGGACGGCTGTGAGCCGCCCGGCGGGCTGGGTCGTTCCGCTTCAGTTCACGTGCTCCGGCCCCGTGCCCGGGCGAGCGGCTTCCGTTCGAGGAGGGGCGCGACGGCGTGCAGCCAGGTGGCCGCGGTGTCGTCGGCGGCGATGCCGCACGCGAGTTCGGTGCCGGCCACCAGCCACTCGTGTACGAGGGCGGCCGCTTCCCGGCGGGGCAGGGGCTCGGGCAGCTCCGGGGCGTGGGCGAGTCCGCCGGCGCGCACGGTGTCGGCGAGGAAGGCGACCGAGCGCCCCTGGGTGCCGAGGCGGTCGAGGACGACGGTTGCGGCCGCGGCGCCGTCGCCGAACAGGGCGGTGCGCCGGTCGCCGGACTCGGCGGTGAGGCCGTAACGCAGCAGGACGGTGATGTCGAGCCGGGCCAGCTCGTCGTCCGTGCGGTCGGGCGGGTGCGGGGCGCCGTCGTTCATGCGGGGCCTCGGGTGTCTCGTCTCGTCTGACCGGTCCGGCTGCGGCTCAGCCGACGGTGACGGTGTAGGTGATGCGCTCGGGGGCCTGGGAGGGGGTGGGCGATCCCGTGGCCGGGGCGGCGGAGGGGCCGGCCGTCCCGGGGGGCCGCGTGGAGGTGTTGCCCGTGCACGTGGTGAAGGTGCAGTGCAGCAGCGTGAACCGGGTGGTTCCCTTGCCCTTGGCCTCGAAGGTGAAGGTGAGCCGGCCGCCGGCACCGGGTACCGGCTCGTCGCCGGAGTCCGACGCGTGGTCCCGGCCGCGGCTGACGAGTACCGAGCTGTCGGGCGCGGGGCCGACCAGGTACCAGTACTCGCGGGTGGAGGCGTTCTGGTCGACGGTGAGCGTGAAGCGCTCGCCCGGCTCGGCGGTGATGCTGGTGTCGTTCACCGGGCGGCTCGAGGTGCCCCCGGAGCCGCCGGCCGGTTCGTCGGTGCCGGAGCCGCAGCCCGTGGTGAGAGCGAGGAGCGCGGCCGCCGCGACCGCGGCACCGCCCCTGCTACCGCGGAAGATGGACGCTGTACGCGTTGGGGAGATCATTGCTGGAAGCCTTGCCCATGTGACCGTTGATGAAGTCGTCCTCGCTGACCCAGGTGGTCGAGCCCCAGGGGTTGTACACCTGGAGCATGTCACCCTCCTGGGCGATGATGGTCATCGCGTGGGCGCCCTCCTTGCCCGAGACGTCCACCGGCACCGGCCGCCCCTGCGCCACCGACCTCTCGACGTCGGTGAGGACCGCCCTGCGGTCGGCTGCGCTGTTCAGGTCCTGGCGCTCGTAGTCGGTGCCGGTGACGCTGCCGACGGCGGAGTCGTTGATCCGTTCCTGCTCCTCGGGCCCCATGCCGCCCCGGTTCTCTCCCGCCGTCGCCTACGACGCGTTCAGCGCCGACGCGGCGTCGTGGCCGCCGGCATCGCCGTAGGAGTAGGTCGTGCGGGACTTGACGGCCGAGCTGACGCCATCCATGTCCGTTCCGGCGTCGTCGAGTTGCCGGGCCTGGCCGGTCATACCTGCCTTGACCTGAACACTCAGGTCACAGGCGGTGGTTCAGTCGTCGTCCGTCACACACCTCCTCCACGCGGCCTGCCCTCACTCCCCGGATCGCGCGGAATCGGTGAGACGCGCCACGCCGGAGATGGTGGTCGTGCGCCGGCCCCTGCATGAAGAAGGCCAGGCGGGGCAGATGGTCGGCCTGCGATCGGGAGGTGCCATGACCACAGCGGAGCAGTCGGCCGAGCTCCGGGAGAAGACCGCGTGCCGAGCACATCACGACGGCCACGGCCCGGGGCCCGGTGCCGAGGACCCGGAGTCGCCGCGCGAGCGGGTGAACCGCCGCTGGAACGAGATCCTTCAGGAGACGCGGGTCACCCAGACCGGTGTGCAGATCCTCTTCGGCTTCCTGCTGAGCGTGGCCTTCACCCCGCTGTTCCGGGAACTGGGAACGGTGGACCGCGTCATCTACGTCACCACCGTGGTCCTGGGCGCTTCGGCGACGGGCTCGCTCATAGCGCCCGTGTCCATCCACCGCTTCCTGTCCGGTCAGCGCATGAAGGACGAAGTCGTGGAGGCCGCCGGCCGCTTGATGATGTGCGGGATGGTCCTGCTCGCGCTGACCATCGGCTGCACGCTGCTGCTGATCCTGCGTTTCGTGATCCCCGGCGTCCTCGCCGAAGCGCTCGCCGCCGGTGTCATGCTCTGGTTCGGCCTGTGCTGGTACGTGCTGCCGCTGCACCTGCGCCGTCGCTCCGCTCGGCGCTCCCCCGCCGACGACTCGTAGCCGGTCGGAGGCAATGCCTCCGGTCACGCCTTGCCCGCGACGGGCGCAGTCGGATGCGCACATCGCGGGCCACTGCACGGTGCGCGCGGGGTCAGGAGCGCGCGGGGTGCCGGTGAAGCGGCCGGGTCCCAGGACCGGTGGACTCAGCCACCGCTCTTGCGTCGGAACGACCGCTGGCTCGACGCCGGGCCGTGCGCCGCGCGCACCTTCGACGCGTCGGGATTGGCGGCCATGTCGGCGGCGTCCGCCTGAGCACCGCGCTTGCGCGCCAGGGCTTCGCGGAACTTGCGCTTGAGGTCGTAGTTGCCGTCGCTGTCCGGCGCCAGCGGGGACGTCTCGGCGGCGGCCGGCTCCGAACCTTCCGTCGGTACGGGCTCTGCGGTCATGGTGACCTCCTGGGTTCGGGTGGGGGTGGGGCAAGCACAGCTTGTCATGCCGGGCGCGGTGCGGGGCGCCGGTGACATCATCCCGCTCCGTTTCAGCCGTTGCGACGCACGAGGGCGGCCTTGCGGGCCTCGGCGAGCTTGCGGGCCTCGCCGGACTTCCGGGACCTGCCGCCGGCGCCGCGGGAGGGGTCCTTGCTGGTGCCGAGGCCGCGGAACGGAGCGTTGTTGTTCTTGGGCCGGGGGGCGGGGGGTCCGCCGTCGAGCGGGGTGCCTGAGGGAGCCTTGGCGCCGGTGATCCGGCTCAGCTGCGCCTCGCCCGAACGCACCTTGGTGACGGTCGGCTCGATGCCGGCCCCGGCCAGCATCTGGCTCGTCTCGCGGCGCTGACCCGACAGCACGAGCGTGACCACGGTGCCGGTCTCACCGGCGCGGGCGGTGCGGCCCGCCCGGTGCACATAGTCCTTGGGGTCGGTGGGCGGGTCGACGTTGACCACGAGATCGAGGTCGTCGACGTGCAGTCCACGGGCCGCGACGTTGGTCGCCACCAGAACGGTGATCTGGCCGTTCTTGAACTGCGCCAGGGTCCGCGTGCGCTGGGGCTGGGACTTGCCGCTGTGCAGGGCCCCGGCGTGCACCCCGCTGGCCCGCAGATGCCGGGTGAGCTGGTCGACGGCGTGCTTGGTGTCGAGGAACAGCAGGACGCGGCCGTCGCGGGCGGCGATCTCCGTGGTGACGGCGTAGCGGTCGGGTCCGTGGACGACCAGGACGTGGTGCTCCATCGTCGAGACGGCGCCCGCGGACGGGTCCACCGAGTGGACGACGGGGTCGTGGAGGTAGCGGCGGACCAGCTGGTCGACGTCGCGATCCAGCGTGGCCGAGAACAGCATCCGCTGACCGTCGGGGTGCACCTGGTCGAGCACGTCGACCACCTGCGGCAGGAATCCCAGGTCGCACATCTGGTCGGCCTCGTCCAGCACGGTGATCCTCACCCGTCCCAGGCGGCAGGCGTTGCGCTCGATCAGGTCGTGCAGGCGTCCCGGGGTGGCGACGACCACCTCGGCTCCCTCGCGCAGCGCGGCGATCTGCCGGCCGATCGACATGCCGCCGACGACCGTGGCCGTCCGCAGCCGCAGTGCCTCGGCGTACGGTGCCAGCGCCTCGGTGACCTGCTGGGCCAGCTCCCGGGTCGGCACCAGGATCAGCGCGAGGGGCTGCTTCGGTTCGGCGCGCCGGCCGGCCGTGCGGGTCAGCAGCGGCAGGCCGAAGGCGAGCGTCTTGCCCGATCCGGTGCGCCCCCTGCCCAGGACATCGCGCCCCTTCAGGGCATCGGGCAGGGTGGCGGCCTGGATCGGGAAGGGTTCGCGCACCTCGAGCCGGCTCAGCGTCCGCAGCACCTCGCCCGGCAGTTCCAGGCCGGCGAAGGAGACGGCCGGGGGCAGCGCCGGGGTGGTGTCACCGGGCCGGGCGGGACCGCCGTGAGGGGTGCCGGAGTCGTCGGGATGCATCGTGAACAGCCTTCCGCAGGGGAACGTACCGAGGAAGGCCCGGCAGGATCGAACGGCCCGCGCACAAGCGGCACCGAACGTGCAGAATCGCCCACCGCGACGACCACGCAAACGCATGACACTAACACAGGACATGACAGCGTGCCGTGATCCCGGTCGCACCTTGCCACGGGCGGCCACCGGCCGGGCCGGTGACCGCCCTCGTCTCAGCCGCGGACCGGCGTGGCCCGACGCGTGCCCGGGGCCGGCCCGTGGTCGTCGTTCGTGCCGAGCGCGTGCAGGATCTCCTCGACGCTCTGCTTGGCGTCGCCGAAGAGCATGCTGCTGTTCTCGCGGAAGAAGAGCGGGTTCTGGACGCCCGCGTAGCCGGAGGCCATGGAGCGCTTGAAGACGATGACCTGTTCCGCCTCCCAGACCCGCAGCACCGGCATGCCGGCGATCGGGCTGGCCGGGTCCTCGGCCGCGGCCGGGTTGACGGTGTCGTTCGCGCCGATGACCAGCACGACGGAGGTGTCCGCGAAGTCGTCGTTGATCTCGTCCAGTTCCAGGACGATGTCGTAGGGCACCTTGGCTTCGGCCAGCAGCACGTTCATGTGCCCCGGCAGGCGCCCCGCGACGGGGTGGACGCCGAAGCGCACCTCCACGCCCCGCTCCCGCAGCCGCCGCGTCAGCTCCGCGACCGGGTGCTGGGCCTGGGCGACCGCCATGCCGTACCCGGGGGTGATGATCACCGAGCGGGCCCGGGCGAGCATCTCGGCCGCCTCCTCGGCCCGCACCTCGCGGTGCTCGCCCTGCTCGTCCTCGCGGCCGGACGGCGCCTCGATGCCGAAACCGCCCGCGATGACGGAGAGGAAGGAGCGGTTCATCGCCTTGCACATGATGTAGGACAGGTAGGCGCCGGAGGAGCCGACCAGTGCGCCCGTGACGATGAGCAGGTTGTTGTCGAGCAGGAAGCCCGCCGCGGCCGCGGCCCAGCCCGAGTAGCTGTTGAGCATCGAGACGACGACGGGCATGTCGCCGCCGCCGATCGAGGCGACCAGGTGCCAGCCGAGCGCCAGGGCCAGCACGGTCACCGCGATCATCAGCGGCAGGCCGGGGCTGATCGTGAACCACACGGTCAGGGCGACGAAGACGCCGAGGGCGCCGACGTTCAGCGCGTTCTTGCCCGGCAGCATCAGTGGACGGGACGCGATGCGCGCCGAGAGCTTCAGGAAGGCGACGACCGAGCCGGTGAAGGTGACGGCACCGATGAAGATGCCGATGAACACCTCGGCGTGGTGGATGCCCAGCAGGTCGGCTCCGATCCGGGTCTGCGCCGCGCCGTGCGCCTCCACCTCCAGGTAGCTGTTCCAGCCGACCAGCACCGCGGCGAGGCCGACGAAGCTGTGCAGTACCGCGATGAGTTCGGGCATCTGCGTCATCTCGACCCGCCGTGCCCGCCACAGGCCGATCGCGGCGCCGAGCGCCATCGCCAGCACGATCAGGGCCACCGCCCCGGCGCTGATGCTCTGCGCCGCCACCACGACCGTGGCGGCCAGCGCAAGGGCCATGCCGGCGATGCCGTGGACGACGCCGGCGCGCGAGGTGCGGTGCTGGGACAGGCCGGCCAGGCTGAGGATGAACAGCAGGGCGGCGACCAGGTCGGCAGCGTGGGAGGCCGTCATGGAGGTCATCCGGCTCAGCCTTTCGAGAACATGGACAGCATGCGGCGGGTGACGGCGAAACCGCCGAAGATGTTGATGCTCGCCAGCAGGATCGCCGCGAAGGACAGCGCGGTGACGAGCCTGCTCTCGTGCCCGATCTGCAGCAGGGCGCCGATCACGACGATGCCCGAGATCGCGTTGGTGACCGACATCAGCGGTGTGTGCAGCGCGTGGTGCACCTTGCCGATGACGTAGTAGCCGATCACCACCGCCAGGGCGAACACGGTCAGGTTCTCGGCGAGTTGGGCCGGTGCGAAGGCCACGAGCAGGAACATCGCGAGCATGCCGAGCCCGAGGACGCCGAGGCGCGCCGCGGGCGTCAGTCTGGGCCGCGGGGCCCCGGGCGGGGCGGGTTCGGCGGCGGGCTGCGCGGGCCCCGGGGCCGGCGCGGCCGAGACCGCCACGGGCGGTGGCGGCCAGGTGACCTCCCCGTCCCGCACCACGGTCACGGCCCGCTGCACGACGTCGTCGAAGTCGATCGTCAGCTGCCCGTCCTTGCCGGGGGTGAGCAGCTTGACCAGGTTCAGCAGGTTGGTGCCGAACAGCTGCGACGCCTGGGCGGGCAGCCGGGAGGCGAGGTCGGTGTAGCCGATGACGGTGACGCCGTTGCCGGTCACCACCGTGCGCCCCGGCACGGTGCCCTCGACGTTGCCGCCCTGGGCGGCGGCCATGTCGACGATGACGCTGCCCGGCTTCATGACGGCCACGTCCTCGACCGTCAGCAGGCGCGGCGCCGGCCGGCCCGGGATCAGCGCGGTGGTGATCACGACGTCCACGTCCCGGGCCTGCTCGTGGTAGAGCTCGGCGGCGGCACGGTCGTAGTCGGCGGAGGTCGCCCTGGCGTACCCGTCGGCGCTCGTCTCCTGGGCGACGTTCACCGGGAGGTACTCGCCGCCGAGGGACTTCACCTGGTCCGCGACCTCGGGCCGCGGGTCGGTGGCCCGTACGATCGCGCCGAGGCTGGAGGCGGCGCCGATCGCCGCCAGACCGGCCACACCCACGCCGGCGACGAGCACCTTCGCCGGCGGCACCTTGCCCGCCGCGGTGACCTGGCCGGTGAAGAACCGGCCGAAGACGTGCGCGGCCTCGATGACCGCCCGGTACCCGGCGATGTTCGCCATCGACGACAGCACGTCCATCGACTGCGCCCGCGAGATGCGCGGCACCGCGTCCAGCGCCAGGGCGGTCACCCGGGCATCGGCGAGCGCCCGCAGCAGCCCGGACTGCTGTGCCGGGGCCAGCAGGGCGACCAGGGTGGCCCCCGGCCGCAGCCGGGTGACCTCCTCGTCGGAGGGGGAGGTCACCTTCAGGACGACGTCCGCGGTCCACGCCTCGCCGGTCTCGGCGCCGGCGTCGAGGTAGGACCGGTCACTGAAGCCGGAGGCCGCGCCGGCCCCCGGCTCCACCACGACCTCGTAACCGAGGCCGAGCAGCTGGCGAACCGTCGTGGGAGTCGCGGCGACACGCCTCTCCCCCGGAACGGACTCGGCCACCACGCCGATGCGCTGTGGTGGTTGGTGCGCGGATTCACGTGAAGACATGTCTCGTGTTCTCTCCTCGGAGGGGATGGAACGGGATGTCCTGGGTGTCCCTCGGCCCCTTTCCCTGTGGGCGCGGCCGTAGGAACCTACCCGTCGGAGCCGCCCGTGCAGAGGCGCAGGACCGTGGCGCGTCTCACTCGGCGGGCGCCGCGCCGCCGTCCGCCGCCCGGACCTGCCGCCGGCGCGAGGCGGGGCTTTCCCCGACCGGACAGGCGCGGTGGCCGGTAGGAGGGGCAGAATCGGTTCCAGGAGGCCCTGGGAGGAGGCGGCGCGTGCGGGAACGACAGTGGCGGCGTGGAGCGCGACGGCCTCCGGGTCCCTTCGTCGGCGGACACCGCACGCTGCGGACCGCGCTGCGGCCGGTCAGCGAGGCGCTGGGCGCGCGCCGCCGGCTGGCCTGGCTGAACGAGGCCGGGATACGCATCGGGACCACGCTCGACCTCCAGGGCACGGCGAAGGAGCTGGCCGACTTCACCGTCCCGGAGCTGGCGGACGGGTGCGCGGTCGACCTGCTGGACTCGGTGCTCCGGTTCCAGGAGGGCGACCGCTTCCGAGGCCCGGGCGCGCCCGAGCTGAGGGCCATGGCGGTGTCGCAGGTCGATGGGTTGCACCTCGCCCCGGACCCGGTGGGCGAGCTGTCCGTGCACACCGCCGACCGGCTGGGGCAGACCTGCCTGACCTCCCGCAAGCCGGTACTGCTGACCCGGATGACGCGAACCGACTTCGCCGCCGTGGCCCCCACTCCCGACGCCGCCGACCTCATGCGCCGCGCGGGCGTGCACTCCTACCTGGCGGTGCCGCTGATCGCCCGCGGGGTGCTGCTGGGCCTGGCCGACTTCATCCGGGCCGGCAGCCGGGCCCCGTTCACGCGCGCCGACGTCGCCCTGGCCATGGAGCTGGCGTCCAAGGCCGCCATGTGCATCGACAACGCCCGGCTGTACGGACGCGAGCGGGAGCACGTGGTCACGTTGCAGCGGGCCCTGCTGCCCCGGACCAGCCCGAGCACACCCGGTCTCGACGTGTCCTCCTGCTACGTCCCGGCCGGTGATCCGGCCGCGGTGGGCGGCGACTGGTTCGACGTCGTCGCACTGCCCAGCGGCCGTACCGCGCTGATGGTGGGCGACGTGATGGGACGCGGGCTGGCCGCCGCCGCGACGATGGGCCGGCTGCGCACGGTGGCCCGCACCCTGATGGCCCTCGACATCGCGCCCGAGCGGCTGCTGGCCCGGCTCGACCTGGCCGCCCGAGACCTGGAGGAGGACCAGGTCGCCACCTGCCTGTGCGCGGTCCACGACCCGTACGACGGCACCTTCCGCATCGCCAGCGCCGGTCACCCGCCGCCCCTGCTGACCGGGCCGGACGGCACGACGTCGTTCCTGGACGTGCCCGCCGGGGCGCCGCTGGGGGCCGGGGTGATCCCGTACGACCCGGTCGACTGCCCCGTGCCCCGGCGGGGGCGGCTGACGCTGTACACGGACGGTCTGATCAGGTCGCGCACCGCCGGTCTGGACACGCAGCTGGAGCGGCTGCGCCGGGCGGTCGGCGACGGCGTGCCCGAGGACGGCACGGTGTGCCAGGCCGTCACCGAGCGCGTCGGCGGGGACCGGGCGGACGACGCGATCGTGCTCGTGGCCGCCGCCCGGCCGCTCGGTCCCGAGGGCGAGGTGTACGCGCGTGCGCTGCCGCCGGACGGCACGGCCGCGGGGCAGGCCCGGGCCACGGTGCGTGAGCAGCTGGCGAAGTGGGGGCTGCAGGACCTGGTCGACACGACGGAGCTGGTGGTCAGCGAGCTGGTCGGCAACGCCCTGCGCTACGGCAACGCTCCCGGTGAGCTGCGGCTGCTGCGGAACGAGCGGCTGTCCGTGGAGGTGTCCGACACGGGGCCCGACCTGCCGCAGATCCAGCACGCCGACGTGAGCGACGAGAGCGGGCGCGGGCTTCAGCTGATCAACATGCTGTGCCGGCGCTGGGGTTCGTGCCGCACGCCCGGCGGCAAGGTCGTCTGGGCCGAACAGGACCTCCCCGCGAGTGCCGGGAGCGTCCCTCCCGCGCGGTGAGTGCCGCGAACCCGCCGCGAACCCCGGCGGCTCCCCTGCACACCGAACTGCGCGAGCTGCTGCGGATCGTCCCGGACGGCGTGCTGGACCACTCCCGAGCCGTCCCCCTCCCCCACCGGAAGGGGCGACACGTGACGGCGGCGGTACGCCCGGCCGGGCGTACCGCCCGCGCCTTCCTGCCTCAACGCCCTGACGGCGCCGGCTCGGCGTGCCGCGGCCGGCCGGCCGCGTCCCCGGCCGGCCCGGGCGCGGCGAACTGCGTGCGATACAGCTCGGCGTACCTGCCGCCGGCCGCGAGGAGTTCGTCGTGCGTGCCGCGTTCCACGATCCGGCCCGCCTCGACGACCAGGATCTGGTCGGCCGCCCGGACCGTGGACAGCCGGTGGGCGATCACGATGGCCGTCCTGCCCTCCAGGGCCTCGGCGAGCGCTTCCTGGACGGCCGCCTCGGAGGTGTTGTCGAGGTGTGCGGTGGCCTCGTCGAGGATGACGACGCGCTGACGGGCCAGCAGCAGCCGGGCGATGGTCATGCGCTGGCGTTCGCCGCCGGAGAGGCGGTAACCGCGCTCGCCGACCACGGTGTCGAGGCCGTCGGGCAGGGACCGCACGAGGTCGTCGAGGCGGGCGCGGCGCAGCGCGTCCCACAGCTCGGTGTCGGTGGCCTCGGGCCGGGCCAGCAGCAGGTTGGCGCGGACGGTGTCGTGGAAGAGGTGGCCGTCCTGGGTGACCATGCCGAGGGTGTCGCGCAGTGACCGGGCGGTGAGGTCGCGGACGTCGACGCCGCCGATCCGTACGGCGCCGGCGTCGGTGTCGTACAGGCGCGGCAGCAGCTGGGCGATGGTCGACTTGCCGGCGCCGGAGGAGCCGACGAGCGCGATCGTCCGGCCCGGTTCGGCGCGGAAGGAGAGTCCGTGCAGGACCTCGTCGCCGCCGCGGGTGTCCAGGGAGGCGACCTCTTCGAGGGAGGCCAGGGAGACCTTGTCGGCGGACGGGTAGCCGAAGCGGACGTCGTCGAACTCGACGGCGACGGGGCCGTCGGGGACGGGGCGGGCGTCGGGCTTCTCGGCGATCAGCGGGGTCAGGTCCAGCACCTCGAAGACGCGCTCGAAACTGACGAGGGCGCTCATCACCTCGACGCGGGCCCCGGCGAGTGCGGTGAGCGGCGCGTACAGGCGAGTGAGCAGCAGCGCCAGGGCGACGACGGCGCCCGGGTCCAGGGTGCCGCGCAGGGCGAACCAGCCGCCGAGGCCGTAGACGACGGCCAGGGCCAGGGCGGAGACCAGGGTGAGCGCGGTGATGAACGCCGCCTGGGCGGTGGCGGTGCGCACGCCGATGTCCGCGACACGGCGGGCGCGGGCGGCGAACTCCGCGGACTCCTCCTCGGGGCGGCCGAACAGCTTGATGAGCGTGGCGCCGGGCGCGGAGAAGCGCTCGGTCATCCGGGTGCCCATCGCGGCGTTCAGGGTGGCGGCCTCGCGCTGCATGCGGGCCATGCGGCGGCCCATGCGGCGGGCGGGGACCACGAACACCGGCAGCAGCACCAGCGCGATCAGGGTGATCTGCCAGGACAGGGTGAGCATGACGGCGAGGGTCAGCAGCAGGGTGACCAGGTTGCTGACCACGCCGGACAGGGTGTTGCTGAAGGCGCGCTGGGCGCCGATGACGTCGTTGTTGAGACGGGAGACCAGCGCTCCCGTACGGGTGCGTGTGAAGAACGCCACCGGCATGCGCTGCACATGATCGAACACAGCCGTCCGCAGGTCGAGGATGAGTCCCTCCCCGAGCGTCGCCGACAGCCTGCGGGAGAGGATGCCGAGCGCCGCCTCGGCGACCGCGATCACCGCGATCAGCAGCGCCAGCCGGACGACCGTGCTCTCGTCGCCGCCGGTCACGATGGCGTTCACGACCTTTCCGGCCAGCACCGGGGTGGCGACGGCGAGGAGAGCGGTCGCCACCCCGAGCAGCACGAACCAGGTGATGCGGCGGCGGTGCGGGCGGGCGAAGGCGCCGATGCGGCGCAGGGTGGTGCGGGCGAAGGGACGGCGTTCCTGCTCGGCGTTCATCACGCTGTGCAGCTGCGTCCAGGCGGTGGTCTCCATGCTCATGCGGGTGACGGTATGACCTCAAGTTTCCTTGAGGTCAAGGACGGCGTGCCCGCGATCCGTAAGCCCGCGTCCGCGCGTCGGTCATCCGTAGTTGGCGCGGCTCGGGGAGTGTCTTGTGGTGTGACAGCGGTGCACCTTCCCGAGACGCCTCTCTCCGGCCGTGTCCCGACTGCCCGCCCGGACGGGCGGGCACGCCTGGTCCGGCGGCTCGTCTGTGTCCTTCCGCTGCTGCTGGTCACCGTGGTGGCGGTGCGGCACCGGTCGGTGCTCGCCGAGGGCTTCGGCCGGCTCGCCGACGCCGAGGGGCCCTGGCTGCTGGCGGCGGCCGGCGTGACGTGTCTGACCTGGGTGGCCGCCGCCTGCACCCGGCAGGGTGCGGTGGTGGAACGGCTGCCGTCGGGGCGACTGCTCGCCGTCCAGTTCGCGGCGGGCGCGGCCAACCATCTGCTGCCGACGGGGCTGGGCGCGAGCGCGGTCAACCTGCGGTTCATGACGGTGTGCGGGCTGCCTCTCGCCCGTTCGTCCGCCGCCCTCGCCCTGTATCTGCTGGCGGAGGGCGCCGGGCGGCTGGCCCTGCTGGGCGGGCTGCTGCTCGCGTTCCCCGGCGCGCTGCGGCTGGGCACGCTGCTGCCCGAGGGGGCCGTCGGCCCGCTGCTGCTCGCCGCGGGGACGGTGCCGGTCGCGGCGGCGGGTGCGCTGGTGCTGGTACGGCGGCTGCGGACGGCCGTGGTCTCCTTCCTGCGGACGGCGCTCGGCGAGGCCCGCTCGGTGCACGCACGCCCGGCGCGGGCGCTCGCGCTGTGGGGCGGCGCGCTGGCCTTCCCCGCGCTGCAGGCGACCGCGCTGGTGCTGATCGGCAGGGCGCTGGGGCTCGGGGTGCCGCCCGGGCACATGGCGGTGGCGTACCTGGCGGCGACGGTCGCGGTCGCGCTGGTGCCCACGCCGGGCGGCATCGGCTCGGTGGAGGCGGCGCTGGTGGTGGCGCTGGTGGCGGCGGGCGGGCCGGCGGCCGTGGCCACGGCGGTGGTCCTCGCCTTCCGCGTCATCACCGTGTGGCTGCCGCTGCTGCCGGGGGCGCTGACCCTGGCGGCGCTGGTGCGGACGAAGGTGCTCTGACGTCCTGTGGTGGTGGTCCGTCCGGGGGTTCTCCCCACCCTGCGCGGGCCCGCTCGCCGGAGCCCGGACAGGCCCACTGACCGGATGGATCAGTTCCTCTTGATCGCGGAGGCTGGGCACGTCGCACCTGCTCGTCCGATCGGAGATCCAGTGTTCAGCTTGAAGTCCTCGCGCCGCACGGTGGCGCGCACCGCCGCGGTGGTCCTGACGGGAGCGGCGTACGCCGCCATGACGACCGGCGGTGCCGAAGCCATCGTCAACGGGGAGGATTCCACGCAGCGTTACCCGTCCATGGTGTCGATCCCGGTGACGGGTGTGGACGACCCCTCGTTCAAGGGCGTCTGCGGGGGATCGTTGATCGACTCGAAGTGGGTGCTCACAGCCGCCCACTGCGTGGACCCGACGCTTGTCACCCCGGACGGCACCGTCCGGATCGGCAGTGCGTGGAAGTCGTCCGGGGGCACGGTCCGGTCCGTCGCGACGACGGTGTCCCACCCCGGCTACAGGAACGGCGACGGCACCGGCCCCAACCGCGACGACCTCGCTCTGATCCGCCTGGACCGCCCGGTCGCCGAGAAGCCCGTCCGCATCGCCGACGCGCCGGGGCGGCCCGGCACCCCGACCCGGGTCCTGGGCTTCGGCACCATCGTCGACGTACCCGACCTCACCGGATGGGTCTTCCCCGAGCGGCTCCAGGAACTCGACACGCGCAGGGGCGCCGACTCGGAGTGCGCGCCGGGCTACGCGGACCGCACCCGCCTGTGCACGATCAGCCGGGTACCGAAGGCCATGGCCTGCAACGGCGACTCGGGTGGCCCCCAGCTCCAGCGGGGCCGGAAGGGGCGCTGGGAGCTCATCGGCGTCACCTCGGGCCCCGGCACCCCGGGCGTGCGCTGCAGCGAGGGCCCGGGGCTCTACACCAGCGCGCCCGCCTACGCGGGCTGGATCCACAAGACGACAGGCCGCAACGGCTGATCCGGGACACCGGCCGCTCGCCACGCCTCGATACATCGGACGGTCCCGTGAGCCGCGCAGGCCGCACCGGGCCCGCACCCGGCGGTGTCCCGGTGCCCCGCCGGTGCGGACGGCACCGCGGCATACGGCAGGATGAGCCCTCGCGCCGGTCGAACTCCCTTGCGGGCCGGTGCGATCGCACGGATGAGAATCGAGCAGGTGACAGGTGACGAGTAAGCACATCCGCCCGTCGGTGAGCGGCTTCGCCGCTGCCGTACCCCTTGGAGGTGACCGATGACCGAAGACCTCACCGTGGACCATCTGGTGCCCGCCGGCATCGCGCTGGCCGCCGGTCTGCTGGGGGCGTTCCTGCTGCGCATGCTGCTGCGCTGGCTGGGACGGCACGCGGCGCGCACCCGGTGGGGCGGCGACGACGTGATGGTGGACGCGTTGCGCACGGTGGTGCCGTGGGCGGCGGTCTCGGGCGGCGTGGCGGGCGCGGCGGCGGCTCTGCCGCTGACCCGGACGGTGCAGCACAACGTCAACCAGGTGCTGACGGTCCTGCTGATCTTCGTGGTGACGGTGTCGGCGGCGCGTGTGATCGCCGGGCTGGTCCGGACGGTGACGACGTCCCGTTCCGGCGTGGCCGGCTCGGCGACGATCTTCGTCAACATCACCCGGGTCCTGGTGCTGGCGATCGGCTTCCTGGTGGTGCTGCAGACGCTGGGCATCTCCATCGCGCCGATGCTCACCGCCCTGGGCGTGGGCGGTCTGGCGGTCGCCCTGGCCTTGCAGGACACGCTCGCCAACCTGTTCGCGGGCATCCACATCCTCGCCTCGAAGACCGTGCAGCCGGGCGACTACATCCGGCTCAGCAGCGGCGAGGAGGGCTACGTCGAGGACATCAACTGGCGGCAGACCACCGTCCGCGCGCTCTCCAACAACCTCGTCGTGATCCCCAACGGGCAGCTCGCCAAGACGAACATGACCAACTTCATGCGTCCCGAGCAGCAGCTGACCATCCTGGTGCAGGCGGGCGTCGCCTACGACAGTGATCTGGAGCACGTGGAGCGGGTCACGATCGAGGTCGTAGCCGAGGTGATGACGGAGATCACCGGGGCGGTGCCGGAGCACGAGCCGGCCGTGCGCTTCCACACCTTCGGCGACTCGCGGATCGGGTTCACGGTGATCCTGGGCGTCGGCGAGTTCAGCGACCAGTACCGGATCAAGCACGAGTTCATCAAGCGCCTGCACCGGCGCTACCGCGAGGAGGGCATCCGCATTCCGGCGCCCGCCCGGACGGTCGCGCTCCAGCAGGGCACCGTGGTGATCCCGCAGCAGCGGACGGGCGAGGACTCCGTGCCGTCCGCCTGATCGATCACCCCCTCGGCCGGGGCCGCGCGGCCGGATGGCCGGAATCTCCGTGCGACCCCTGTCGAGCCGAGGTCGATCACGAGATATCTTGATGTCGAGCAATGTTGCAGACGTGGAGCGGAGCACCCGGTGACTGACTCGACCATCATCTACACACACACTGACGAGGCCCCGGCCCTGGCGACGTATTCCTTCCTGCCGGTGATCCGGGCGTACGCCTCGCAGGCGGGTGTCTCCGTGGAGACCCGGGACATCTCGCTGGCCGGACGGATCATCGCCCTGTTCCCGGAGTACCTCACCGAGGACCAGCGCATCCCGGACGCCCTCGCCGAGCTCGGCGAGCTGGCCAAGACGCCCGCGGCCAACATCATCAAGCTGCCGAACATCTCGGCGTCCATCCCGCAGCTCAAGGCCGCCATCGCCGAGCTGCAGGGCCAGGGCTACGCGCTGCCGGCCTACCCGGACGACCCGAAGACCGACGAGGAGCGCGACATCCGCGCCCGCTACGACAAGGTCAAGGGCTCCGCGGTCAACCCGGTCCTGCGCGAGGGCAACTCCGACCGCCGCGCCCCGGCCTCGGTGAAGAACTACGCCAAGACCCACCCGCACCGCATGGGCGCCTGGACCCCCGAGTCCAAGACGAACGTCGCGACCATGGGCGAGAACGACTTCCGCTCCACCGAGAAGTCCGTGGTGATCGCCGAGGACGGCGCGCTGCGGATCGAGCTGGTCGGCGACGACGGCACCACCACGGTGCTGCGCGAGTCCGTGCCGGTGAAGAAGGACGAGGTCGTCGACGCCTCGGTGCTGCGCGTCGCCGCGCTGCGCGAGTTCCTGACCGCGCAGGTCGCCCGCGCCAAGTCCGAGGGCATCCTGTACTCGGTGCACCTGAAGGCCACGATGATGAAGGTCTCCGACCCGATCATCTTCGGCCACGTGGTACGCGCCTTCTTCCCGAAGACGTTCGCCAAGTACGGCGACGTCCTCGCCAAGGCCGGCCTCACCCCGAACGACGGCCTGGGCGGCATCTACAAGGGCCTGGAGGCCCTGCCCGAGGGCGCCGAGATCAAGGCCTCCTTCGACGCCGAGCTCGCCGAGGGCCCGGAGCTGGCGATGGTCGACTCCGACAAGGGCATCACCAACCTGCACGTGCCCTCCGACGTCATCATCGACGCCTCCATGCCGGCCATGATCCGCACCTCCGGCCACATGTGGGGCGCGGACGGCCAGGAGCACGACGCCCTCGCCGTCATCCCGGACTCCTCCTACGCCGGCGTGTACCAGGCCGTCATCGAGGACTGCCGCGCCAACGGCGCCTTCGACCCGTCGACGATGGGCTCCGTCCCGAACGTCGGCCTCATGGCGCAGAAGGCCGAGGAGTACGGCAGCCACGACAAGACCTTCGAGATCCCCACCACGGGCACGGTCCGCCTGGTCGACGCCGACGGCAACGCCGTGCTGGAGCAGACGGTCTCCGCCGGCGACATCTTCCGCGCCTGCCAGACCAAGGACGCCCCGATCCGCGACTGGGTGAAGCTGGCCGTCACCCGCGCCCGCGCCACCGGCGACCCGGCCGTCTTCTGGCTGGACGAGGGCCGCGCCCACGACGCCAACCTGATCGCCAAGGTCAAGGCGTACCTGACGGAGCACGACACCGAGGGCCTGGACATCCGGATCCTCAACCCGGTCGAGGCGACCAAGCTGTCGGTGGAGCGCATCCGCCGCGGTGAGAACACCATCTCCGTCACCGGCAACGTGCTGCGCGACTACCTGACCGACCTGTTCCCGATCCTGGAGCTGGGCACCAGCGCCAAGATGCTGTCGGTCGTCCCGCTGATGGCGGGCGGCGGCCTGTTCGAGACGGGCGCCGGCGGCTCCGCGCCGAAGCACGTCCAGCAGCTGGTCAAGGAGAACTACCTGCGCTGGGACTCCCTGGGCGAGTTCTTCGCCCTGGTGCCGTCCCTGGAGCAGTACGCGGCGGCCACCGGCAACGGCAGCGCCAAGGTCCTCGCCGACACCCTCGACCGCGCCACGGCGACCTTCCTCAACGAGGACAAGTCCCCGACCCGTCGCGTCGGCGGCATCGACAACCGCGGCAGCCACTTCTACCTGTCCCTGTACTGGGCGCAGGAGCTGGCCCGGCAGACCGACGACGCGGACCTGGCCAAGGCCTTCGCCCCGCTCGCCGAGACGCTCGCCGCCAACGAGCAGAAGATCGTGGACGAGCTGAACGCCGTGCAGGGCAAGCCGGCCGAGATCGGCGGCTACTACCAGCCCGACCCGGCCAAGGCCGCCGCGGTCATGCGCCCGTCGGCCACCTGGAACGAGGCGCTGGCGTCCCTCGCCTGATCCTCGCCGGCCCCCGAGGGCTCCCGGGCACCCCGTCTCCGTCCGCCGGAGGCGGGGTGCCCGTCTCTTCGCCACCGCCTGCCGCGTCCCTGCGACCACCCTTCCGGAGCAGCCCCATGACCGACGCCCCGCAGACCTTCGAGCTGCTGCCCGGCGCCGCGCACTCCCCCGTGATCCTGCACGTGCCGCACTCCTCGCGGGAGATACCGGCCGACGTACGATCCGGCATCGTCCTCGACGACGCGGCGCTGGAACGGGAGCTCGACCACATCACCGACTCGCACACGGCCGAGATCGCCGAGGCCGCGGCCGGACTGGCCGGCGTCACGCCCTGGCGGTTCGTGAACCGGGCGTCGCGGCTGGTGGTCGACCCGGAGCGGTTCCCGGACGACCGCGAGGAGATGACGGCCGTCGGGATGGGCGCCGTGTACACGCGGACCACGCACCGCGAGGTGCTGCGGGCCGACGGCACCGACCCGGAACCGCTGCTCGAGCGGTACTTCCGGCCGTACGCGCGGGCGATGACCGAGGCGGTCGCCGACCGGCTCGCCGCCACCGGGCGGGCCGTGATCGTCGATGTCCACTCCTACCCCACCGAGCCGCTGCCCTACGAGCTGCACGGCGAGGGCCCGCGTCCGCCGGTCTGCCTGGGCACCGACGGCTTCCACACGCCGCCCGAGCTGCTCGCCGCCGCCCGTGAGGCGTTCGCGCCGTGCGGGGAGACCGGGCTCGACAGTCCGTTCGGCGGGACGTACGTGCCGCTGGACTTCTACGGGAAGCGGCGCGAGGTCGGCGCGCTGATGGTGGAGATCCGCCGGGACACCTACATGACCGAGCCGGGCGGGCCGGCCGGGCCCGGTCTGTCCCGCCTCGCGGCATCGCTGGCCATGCTCGTCGACGCCGTATCGGGCTGATCACCCGGCCGTCCGCCCGGGTCAGGCGCGCAGCCACTGGGTGACGACCACCTCGCCGCCGGTCCGCAGTCGCAGGGCGAACGGGCCGGTGGGCGGGGCGTCGCCGGTGAAGCGGCCCATGTCGTCGGCCGTCAGCCGGGCATGGGCCAGCGGGCCGGTGAGCACCTCGATCCGGGCCGGGCCCGGCGGCAGTACCTGTCCGAACAGTCCGTCGGAGGTCACCTCCACGTCGACGATCACGTCGTCCGCGCGGAAGGTCAGCATCCGCGGCGGGTCCGGCTCCCCCCGCACCGGGAGGGCGTCGGTCAGCGAGTCGAAGGTCAGCTCGGCGACGCGTGCCTCCAGGTCGTGCAGCGCGTAGGCGTCGACGGCGATCCGCCGCAGCTCGGCCGGTACCGGGTCCAGGATCGCGGCGGCCTGCCGCAGCTCCTCCTCCAGCAGCCCGGTGGCCAACTCCCCGTCGGTGAACGTCCCGTCGGGCGCTCCGTCCTCGGCGTCGTCGTCGTGGCCGTCGTATCCGTCGCGCAGATCGCTCATGGTGTGGTCCCCCGTGCCTCGAGACGGGCCCGCAGCCGGCGCAGACAGCGCTGGCGCATCGGCCCGATGCTGCCCACCGCGATTCCCAGCGCGGCGGACACCTCCTGATAACTGGGCGGTGGCGAGGAGATCAGCACCCTCAGCAACTGGCGGCAGCGTTCCCCCAGTTCCTCGAACTCCTGCCACAGCCGCCGCACGCGCTCGGTCTGCGCGGCGGCCTCCTCGGAGTCGAGCACCGACTCCTCCGGCGTACGGTCCTCGCTCGGCCGGTCGAGCAGCTGCGGGTCGTCGGTCGGCGTCCAGCGCTTCGACGCCTTGAGCAGCTTCAGACACTCGTGGCGTGCCGTGCTCGCCAGCCATGAGCCGGTCTTCTCCGGTTCGCGGATCCGCCCCAGGTGCTGGGCGAACCTGAACCAGGCGGTCTGGTACACCTCGTGCGCGTCGGCGTCGGACAGGCCGTGGGCCCGTACGACCGACCACACCAGCGGCCCCAGCCCGTCCACCAGTGACTTCCAGGCCGCCGCGTCCCCGTCGGCGGCCGACCGGACGAGCGCCCCGACATCTGCACGGTCCACGGCCCCACCCCTCGTGTACGACTCGTCATCGTACGCCGCGCAGGGGGCGGGTCCGCCCGGCATGACGCCGCTCACGCCCGCGCGGCCGGCGGTTCGACGGAGGCCGGACGCCAGGTGGGCGGCAGCAGCGCCGGTACGTGCGCGCCACGGACCTCGGCGAACTCGCCGTTGGCCGCGAGCAGTTGCCTGCGGGCCGCGCGGGGGTCGGTCTCCTTGCACTCCGTCATGTGGGAGGCGACCAGGCCGGCGACCACCGGGGTCGCGAAGGAGGTACCGCTCCACTGTGCGTGCCCCGCGAACATCACTTGGTCCGGCTTGGCGGGCGCCTCGCCCGGCTCGCTGAGCACCCCGTTGTGCCGGGGGTACTGGCAGGTGCAGGCGTAGCCGAAGCCGTACCGGCAGGCGTCGTAGGTGGAGTGCTGGTAGACGTACGGCACCGGCGTCCCGAAGCCGGTGAGGGCGCTGGTGAGACGCTCGCCGGGGGCGTAGACCTTGACCCAGCCGCCGTGGTTGCTGAAGCAGGCGCCGAACTCGCCGTCGGCGCGCAGCGCGCCCACCGACAGGACGGCGTGCTCCCAGCCGGGCAGGTCGGCGTAGGCGGCGGGCCAGAAGGGGGTGGCGCTGGCGTTGTTGCCGGCGGCGGCGACCAGCAGGGTGCGCTGGTCCCGCAGTTCCTCCATGAATGCCTGGAGGCCGAGCAGGCCGTCGGTGCGGCCGTTGGAGGTGCCGGCGGAGAGGCTGAGGATGTCGGGCCAGCCGCCCCGGTCGACGGCCTCGAAGAGCTTCTCGCCGAACTCGGACTCCAGGATGGCACCGGCGTCGTTGAGGCTGCCGCGCACGGTCACGTCGGTGTTGGGGGCGACGGCGGCCACGAGCCCCGCGATGAACGTGCCGTGGCCGACGTACTGCTGGAGGACGCCGTCGTCGTCGCACTCCCGGATCTGGGCGTCGCCGTCGGTGTGGGCCAGCAGCGGGGAGGAGCGGTAGTCGTGCATGAGCCCGGTGTCGACGACGAGGACGCCGACGGCGGTGCCCGCGTCGTACGGCGTCGCGGCCGGCGCCGGGTTCGGCGGCTCGCCGGCCGGGGCGGGCACGGGTTCGTCGCCGGGGCAGGCGTTGACGGCGATGGAGACGACGTGGTTGCGGCTGATCAGGCGGCGGCCGGCGCGGCCCTCCACCGTTCTGAGGGAGCGCAGTGCGCCCGCCACGGTCGGGTCGCCGCTCGGGTCTCCCTGGCCGGGGTCGCCGACCTGGATGCGGGTGATGCCCGTGCGGTTGGTCTCGGGGCTCGCCCGGCGGACGTGGTCCGGGGTCAGACCGGCGAACGTGGTGAAGTGCTCGCGCACGGTGTCCTCGACCAGCCGGGCCTCCTCGCCGTCGCGGGCGAGGACGACGCCCTTCTCGTAGAAGAACTCGGCGGAGTCGTCCGGGCCCATCGCCAGCGGGACGCCGGGCATCGAGCGCTGGATCTGGTCGAACTGCTCGCGGAAACGCTGTGGTGCCATGCGGGTCCTCCACTGAGGCGGCTGTCGTGGCGACGGTCGCCGGCGCTCGTTCGCGGTGGTCGGCGGTCGTCAATCAGAGTCCGGGGGTGGCTGATTGATACAGACTCGAACCTGTGGGACGTGGTTGCGGACCACTACCATCCGTGGGGTGACAGCGGGAAACGACTCGGTTCTCCAACTGCTGCCGATGGTGTTCGCCGCCCCCAACGAGGCCGTGGAGCGGGCGGGAGAGGTGCTCGACGCCGATCCGTCGCCGCTGCACGCCTCGGTCGCCCATCAGGTGATCGGCATCTGGCAGCGGGACTTCGGCGACCTGCGGCGGGCGCTCGCCCATCTGCGGCGCGCCCGCGACCTCGCGGCCCGGGCGGACTCGGCCGAGCGGGAGGCGGACGTGCTGGCCACGCTCGGGGTGGCGCTGGTGCACGCCGGGCGCACCCGGGACGGTCTGGCGGCGTTCGAGCGGGGCGTGGCGCGCGGCACCGGGCACACCAGGGCGCGGGTGCTGTTCCGGCGGGCGTACGTGTGGTGGGTGCTGGGCCGGCACGGCGAGGCGCTGGAGGACGTGCGGCGGGCGATCCCGGTGCTGCGGCAGGCGGACGACGTGATCTGGACGGCGCGGGCGCTGACGCTGCGGGCGACCGTGCATCTGGCGCTGGGCGCGGTGGAGCGGGCGGAGGCGGACTTCGCGGCGGCGGAGGCGCTGTGGGACACGACCGGCCAGGAGCACGACAAGGCCGACGCGGTGGAGAGCCGGGGGCTCGCGGCGTTCCGGTCCGGTGACGTGCCGGCGGCGCTGCGGCTGCTGGACGAGGCGGAGGAGCGGTACGCCAAGCTGGGCACACCGACGTTCATGCTGACCATCCGGCGCTGCGAGGTGCTGCTGGCGGCGGGCCTCGCCCGGGAAGCGCTGGCCGAGGCGGACGCGGCGATCGCCGCGCTGGACGGCATCGGCGGGCAGTCCACGCGCAAGGCGGAGCTGCTGCTGGTCGCCGCGCGGGCGGCCCGGCTGGCGGACGACGCGCGGACCGCGATCGCGCGCGCGGCCGTCGCGGTACGGCTGTTCGCCGCGCAGCGGCGCACCTGGTACGAGACGCACGCCCGGCTGGTGCTGATCGAGGCGCGGGTCACGGCGGGGCGCGCCTCGGGCCGGCTGGTCGCGGACGCGGCGGAGGTGGCGGAGCGGCTGGCCGCGTTCGGGGCGCCGGCCGCGCCGGAGGCGTCGCTGCTGGCGGGCCGGATCGCGCTGGACCTGGGCTGGACGGCCGATGCGGAACGGCATCTGGCGGTCGCCGCGCGCTCCCGCCGCAGCGGGCCGCCGCTGGCGCGGATGACGGGCTGGGCGGCGCAGGCGCTGCGGGCCCGGGCGGCCGGGTCGACGCGGGGGGTGCTGGAGGCCTGCCGGCGGGGACTGGACGTGCTGGACGACCACCGGATGACGCTGGGCGCCTCGGAGCTGCGGGCCCGGGCCACCGCACAGGGCGCGGAGCTGGCGGCGATGGCGCAGCGGGCGAGCCTGGTCTCGGGCGGGCCGCGGCGGCTGTTGGTGTGGAGCGAGCGGTGGCGGGCGACGGTGCTGTCGGCGCCGCCGACCCGGCCGCCGGCCGACCCGGCGCTGCTGAGCGGCATGACGGCGTTCCGGGAGATCGCCGCCCGCGCGGAGGAGGCCCGGCTGGACGGCGGCCGGCCCGTCCCCGTGCTGGAGCGCGAACAGCGGCGCCTGGAACGGGAGATCCGGTCCCGCACCCTGCACATGCGGGGCGAGGCGTCCGGGGACGGGGACCGGTTCGACGTGGACCGGCTGCTGCGGCGGCTCGGTGACGGCGTGCGGCTGGTGGAGCTGGCCGTGCTCGACGGGCGGGTGCACGTGCTGCTGTGCGGGCAGGGCCGGGTCCGCCGCTTCGAGGCGGGGCTGCTGGCCGAGGCGGAGCGGGAGGCCGAGCACGTCCAGGCGGGGCTGCGGCGGCTGGCCCATCCCGGGGCGGAGGCGCGGCTGCCGGTGGTGGAGGCCGCGGGGGTGCGTCTCCAGGAGCTGCTGCTCGGTGCGGCGGCGGCGCATCTGGGCACCGGTCCGGTCGTGATCGTGCCGCCGGGACGGCTGCACCGGGTGCCGTGGGCGCTGCTTCCCGCGCTGCGGGAGCGGGTGCTGAGCGTGTCACCGTCGGCGAGCAGCTGGCTGCGGGCCCGTGAGACGACACCGCCGCCCGGCGGCCGCCGCATCCTGGTACGCGGCCCGGGCCTGGCGACCGAAGGTGCGGAGGTGACGGAACTCGCCGACCGCACCATGGGTTCGGCACCCGACGGCCAGGGGTCCTCGGCCGCGCCGTCGGGCGAGGAGCAGCAGGCACCGCCGGCCGCCGGGCCGGGTGACGCGCGTCGTGAGGGGCGGGGGGCGCGGAACGCGTCGGTGTCCGCACCTTCGAGCGAAGGGCGGCAGCCACCGGCCGCCGGGCCCGGCACCGAGCGCCAGGGTGGGCGAGGTGCGCGGGACTCGCTGAACGGGTCCTCGGCCGCGCCGTCGGGTGAAGGGGCGCCTGCGTCTTCGCTCGCCGGGCCGGGCGGCGCGGGCGGGCCCGCGGAGGGGTACGGGGCTCCGGTCCTGCTGGAGGGGGACGACGCGCGGGTGCCTCGGGTGCTGCGGGAGCTGGACGGGGCCGCGCTGGCGCACATCGCCGCGCACGGCACGTTCCGCGCGGACAGCCCGCTGTTCTCGTCGCTGCGGATGGCCGACGGCCCGCTCATCGTGCACGACCTGGAGCGGCTGGACCGCAGCCCCTACCGGATCATCCTGTCCTGCTGCGACACCGCCCGGTTCGCGTCCGTCGGCGCGGACGAGCTGCTCGGGCTGGTCACCGCGCTGCTGCCGCTGGGCACGGCCGGGGTGGTGGCGTGCAGCGCGCCGGTCAACGACGCCGCGGTGGTGCCGCTGATGCTCGCGCTGCACAAGGGGCTGGACGCCGGGCTGTCCCTGGCGGAGGCGCTGCGCGACGCGCGGGCCGCGCTGCCGGGCGACGCGGTGCACCAGGCCACGGGGTGGGCCTTCTCGGCGTTCGGAGCTGCCTGACACGGGATCAGGCGGGCCGGGCCGCGGGCAGGTCCACCAGCCAGGGCAGGGCGCCTCGGTCACCGGCGCCGAGCCGGGTGTAGGCGCTGTAGAGGTGGTTGCCGACGGTGCGGACGGAGAGGGTGAGTCTCTCGGCGATCTGACGGTTGCTCAGTCCCGCTGCGGCGAGCGTGACGATCTGCCGTTGCCGGGCGGTGAGTTCGCCGAGCACCAGTCCGGACAGGGCGGGGGTGCGGGCGCCTTCGCAGCGCCGGGCGAGGGCGACGGCGCGGGTGCGGGCGGTGCGGGCGGCCCGCGGGTCGCGGTGGGCGCGTACCGCCTGGGCGTGCGCCTCGGCCGCGAAGAGCAGGAAGCCTCGCCGCTCCAGTTCCTCGGCCACCCGGTCCAGTCCGGGCCCGTCGCCGCGGGCGAGGGCGTCGGCGTGGGCGGCGAAGACGCCGGTCAGCCGGCCGGCCGCGCGCTGGGGGGCGCCGAGCCGGACGGCGTCGTAGGGATCGCCGCCGGTGGCCGCCCGGACGGCCCCGTCGAGGTCGCCGCGCACGGCGGCCGTCCACGCGGCAGCGCCGCCGCCCGGCGCGGGACGGTCGGGGCGGTGGCCCCCGTCACCCCGTACGGCAGGCGCCTCGCCCGCCCGGGCTCCGGTGGGCCCGCCCCCGGGGTGTGCCTGCCCGCCGTCCGGTCCCGCCGTCGGCACCTCCCCCGACTGGGCTGCCGCCAGGGCGAGTTCGGCCAGGCAAGCCGGGTCGCCGGCGTCCTGCCGCAGGCCCTCGCGGGCCCACGCCGCCGCCTCCCGGAGCCGGCCGCGCAGCCGGGCGAACCGGGCGCGGACGGCCGCGTCCCCGGCCGGAACCCGCGCGCCCTCCGCCGCCAGCCACTCCCCCACGGGCGCCGGAAAGCCCCGTACGTCGGCCCGCTCGATCCGCCGGTTCAGGGCGTCCGTCTCCGCCGCCAGGGCGGGCGCGCACCGGTCCGGGGTGCGGGCCAGCCGCCGGGCCCGCAGCCGGCCGGCCGCGGCGCGCAGGACGGGTCCGTGCAGGGGGTCGGCGAGGCGTGCGGCGCCGTCGTCGTCGACGCGGACCAGGCCCTCGGCCTCCAGGCACTCCAGGGTCCGCAGGTCGAGGGTGTCCGGGTCGAGGGGCAGGGGCTCGGCGAAGGCGAGGCGGTCGAGCGTCTCGCGTTCCTCGGGGCGGGCGCGGTCGAGGAGGTGGGCGGCGCGTTCGCGCACGGCCGGGGTGAGGGGAACCGGGCCGCGCCAGGCCCGTTCGGCCGTGCCCGGGACCGGGGTGAGCAGCCCCCGTTCCCGTACGGCGGTGAGCAGTTCGCGCAGCAGCCGCAGGTCCCCGCGGCACAGGCGGTGCAGCCGGTCCACGGTGAGCGGCTCCAGTGGGGTACCCGCGCCCGCCGTGAGCAGGTCCGCGGTGTCCTCGCGGGGCAGCGGCCCCAGGGTGAGCCGGGGCAGCAGTTCGCCGGTCCACAGCCGGGAGACCGCGCCCGGCACCGGAGCGCCCTCGGTGGCAACGGCCAGGAGCCGGGTGCGGCCGTGCACGGCGAGCTGGTGCACGAGGGCGGCGGAGGCGTCGTCGAGCAGGTGCGCGTCGTCGACCAGCAGCAGGCGCACGCCGGACAGGAGGTGCACGGCGCGGTGCAGGGTGACGGCCTCGGGCAGCAGGTGGGCGAAGGCCGCGAAGGGGATGCCGCGGGTCTCCGGCGTTCCGGCCGCGCGGGCGCAGTCCGTGCCGCGGACGGCCTCCGTCACGAGCCGGGTCTTGCCGCGGCCCGCCGGTCCCGTCACCACGATGCCGCCCCGTCCGGCGGCCAGGGACCGGCGCACCAGGTCCAGTTCGTCGGCGCGGCCGGTGAACGGCCAGGGCAGCTCCAGCATCTTGGCGTCCCGCGCGGACGTCGTCTCGGTCGTCACGGAAACAGGAGTCCGCCTACTCATTCCTGATACAGGGCGACTTGAGTAGCCCTCGACTCAGGTGCCCGGGGCGGTCCGGGCGGCAGGCTGGGGGCCATGACCGCACGCTACTGCTCGCTCGCGCAGCAGCCCGCCCCCGCGTATCCGCCGGGGCTGGCCGCCGAGCGGCACGCGGCGCTCGCCGGCGGGCAGCGGATGTGGGTCAACGGCACGGTGCTGCACTACTGCTTCCTCGGCGGCGACACCGACACCTCGGTCGTCCCCCTGCGGGGCACGGGCCGGCCGCGACGTGAGGCGTGGGCCGGTACGGAGGAGCAGCGGGCCGTGGTGCGCGACTGCTTCCGCGAGTGGCAGGACCTCGGACTCGGACTCGTCCTCACCGAGGTCGGCGACCGCTCGGAGGCCGAACTGCGCATCGGCTTCCGGCCCGGCGACGGCTCCTGGTCGGCGGTGGGCCGCGACGCCCTGCGGGCCGGCCTGAACGACCGCACCATGAACTTCGGCTGGGACCTGACCGCGCCCGGGGAACGCGCAACGGCCCTGCACCAGATCGGGCACGCGCTCGGCATGCTGCACGAGCACCAGAGCCCGTACGCGGGCATCCTCTGGGACGACGAGGCCGTCTACGCCGAGCTGGCGGGACCGCCGAACCACTGGAGCCGGGAGCGGACGTTCCACAACATCCTGCGCAAGCTGGACACGGACGAGGTCAACGGTCCGGTCTGGGACCCGCAGTCGATCATGGAGTATCCCTTCCCGTCGGGGCTGATACTGGAGCCGGAGCACTACCGTGCAGGCCTGCACCCGCCCGGCACCCTCTCCGCCGCCGACAAGGAGTTCGCGCTGCGCTGGTACCCGCCCGCCGGCCGGCCGGGGCCGCTGGTGCCGTTCCGTTCGGTGCCGCTCGGCCTTGGACCGGGCGAGCAGGCCGACTTCCGCCTAGCTCCGCCGGAGACCCGGGAGTACACCGTGGGCACGTTCGGCGACAGCGACGCCGTCGTCGTGGTCTTCGAGGAGCGCGGCGGGAAGCCCCGCTTCCTCGCCGGCCACGACGACGGGGGAACGCCCCGCAACGCCACGATCAGGGCCCGTCTCGTCAAGGGCCGCCGCTATGTCGTCCGGGTGCGCCTGTACTCCTCGTGGGGTGCGGGCGAGACGGCGGTCATGTGCTGGTGACCGCACGCACCCGTCCACGACCGGCCACAGTCCGGCGCCGGGGGACGGCCGGGGACGTCGCCTTCGGGGGAGGGTGACGTCCCCGGCCCCATGCCGTGTCCGCCGTACGAGGGGGCGGCGGACACGGCACTGCCGTACCGCGCGCCGAGGCGGGCTGCTTCACGACGCCGCACGTTCCCCGGTGCGTGCCGTGTCGGGGTGGGCGAGGCCGAGGTGGTCGCGCAGGGTGGTGCCCTCGTAGTCGGCGCGGAAGACGCCCCGTTCCTGGAGCAGCGGGACGACCGTGTCCGCGAACTCGTCCAGGCCCGTCGGGGTGATGTGCGGGACGAGGATGAAGCCGTCGGCGGCGTCGGCCTGGACGAAGTCGTTGATGGTGCGGGCCACGGTGGCCGGGGAGCCGACGAAGGTCTGGCGGTTGCCGGTGTGGATGACGAGGTCGCGGATGGACCAGTCGTTGGCCGCCGCCAGTTCGCGCCATTCGCGGGCGGTGGCCAGCGGGTCGCGGTACATCCGCACCTGGGCCCGGCCGCGCGCGATGTGTTCCCCGGTCACGTCCGGGTCGATGTCGGGCAGCGGGCCCTCCGGGTCGTAGGCGGACAGGTCCCGGTTCCAGACGAACTCCAGGTGTTTGAGGGCGGTGGCCCCGCTGACCTGCTGCCGGCGGACCTCACGCGCCCGCTCCTCGGCCTCCTCGTCGGTGTCGCCGAGCACGAAGGTCGCGGCGGGCAGGATCAGCAGGTCGTCGGGGCGGCGGCCGTACTTGGCGAGGCGGCTCTTGACGTCCCGGTGGAACGCCCGGCCCTCCTCGAGGGTGGCGTACCGGCTGAAGATGGCGTCCGCGTCGGCGGCGGCGAACTCGCGGCCTTCCTCGGAGTCCCCGGCCTGGAAGATCACCGGACGGCCCTGCGGGGAACGCGGGACGTCGAAGCGGCCGTGGATGTCGAAGTGCTGTCCCCGGTGGACGAACGCACCGGCCTTGGCGTCGCTCAGGAAGGTGCCGGTGGCCGGGTCGGCGACGATCTCGTCGCCGCGCCAGGAGTCGAGGAGTTCGTTCGCCGTGGCCAGGAACTCGCGGGCGCGCGAGTAGCGCTCCTCCTGCGGCAGGAAGCCGCCGCGGCGGAAGTTCTCGCCGGTGAACGCGTCCCAGGAGGTGACGACGTTCCAGGCGGAGCGTCCGTCGGAGAGGTGGTCCAGGCTCGCGAACTGCCGGGCCACCTCGTAGGGCTCGTTGAAGGTGGAGTTGATGGTGCCGGTCAGGCCGAGCCGGTCGGTGACGGCGGCGAGCGCGGCGAGGATCGTGAAGGTGTCCGGGCGGCCGACGACGTCCAGGTCGTAGATCTGCCCGCCCTGTTCGCGCAGGCGCAGGCCCTCGGCGAGGAACAGGAAGTCGAACTTGGCCCGTTCGGCGGTCCGCGCGAAGTGCGCGAAGGAGCTGAACTCGATGTGGCTGCCGGCCCGGGGGTCGCTCCACACGGTGGTGTTGTTGACGCCGGGGAAGTGCGCGGCCAGGTGGATCTGCTTCAGCGGCTTGGTCATGGTGGTGTCCTCCCGGCTCAGGCGGTGGCGGCGTAGCGGTTGGCGGGGCGGGCGAGGCCGAGCAGTCCGCGCAGGGTGTCCGCCTCGTAGGCATCGCGGAAGAGTCCGCGGCGCCGCAGCTCGGGGACCAGGCCGCGGGTGATCGCCGGCAGGTCGTGACCGAGGACGGCGGGGCGCAGGCGGAATCCGGTCAGTCCGGTCGACGCGAACTCCTCCAGCAGGTCGGCGAGTTGTGCGGGAGTTCCGGTGAAGACGCGGGCGTCGCTCGTGTACGGCGTCCCGGCGAGCTCGTCCAGGCGGTCCTTGCGGGCGGTGGCCTTCGCCGGGTCGTCGTCCAGGAAGACCACCAGGTCGGCGAAGACGTGCAGCGGCTCGGCGGCCCGGCCGGCCGTCTCCTGTTCGGCGCGGATCTCGGCGACGATGTCCCGCGCCTGGGCGCCATCGTGCGGGGTGACGTAGCCGATGTCGGCCTGCCGGGCGACGAGCCGGTACGGCACGGTCCAGTGGGCGAGGGCGGTGACCAAGGGCTGGCCCTGCGGGGGCCGGGGGGTGACGGAGGGGCCCTTGACGCTGAAGCGCGGGCCCCGGAAGTCGATGTAGTGCAGCTTGTCCCGGTCGATGAACCGGCCGGTGGCCACGTCCCGGATCTCCGCGTCGTCCTCCCAGCTGTCCCACAGCCGGCGGACCACCTCGACGTGGTCGGCGGCCTCGTCGAACAGCTCGGTCACCAGCTCGCGCGCGGCCGGGCTCTCGTAGCCGTCGATGCGCGGGGCGGTGCGGCGGCCGAAGTGGGCGGCCTCGTCGGGGCGGGCGGAGATCTTCACGCGCAGGCCGGCGCGGCCCGTGCTGACGTAGTCCAGCGTGGCGATCGCCTTGGAGATGTGGAACGGCTCGGTGTGGGTGGCGATCACGGTCGGCACCAGCCCGATGTGCCGGGTCAGGGGCGCCACGCGGGACGCGATCAGGACGGCGTCGAGCCGGCCGCGGACCTGGTCGGTGCGCTCGTCCGGGCCGAGGAGGCGGGAGGACTGCGGGCCGAGGCCGTCCTCGATGGTCACGAAGTCGAGCAGGCCGTGCTCGGCCTCGGCGACGAGGCCGGCCCAGTAGGCGGCGGTGAACAGTTCCGTGGGGCGGGCCACCGGCTCGCGCCAGGAGGCGGGGTGCCAGCCGGTGCCGTCCAGCGCGACGGCGAGGTGCAAGGGAGAGGGAGGAGTGGTGGACACGGGTGTGCCTTCCTGGTCGTCCGGAGGGAGCGCGGGCCCCGCTGGGGCGGAGCGGGGCACGCGACGGGTCGGGGATGAGGGAACGCGCTGCGCGCCGTCGGTCACCACGCCTCCGGCGCGGCGGCCGGGCCGGGCGTGCGCACGTCGCGGAAGTCGGTGTGGCGGCGCAGGGTGAAGCCGAGGGACTCGTACAGCCCGATGGCCCGGGTGTTGCTCGCGGCGGCGTGCAGGAACGGGGTGTCGCCGCGTTCGCGGATGCCCGCGGCGACGGCGCGGACCAGGCGGGTGGCGAGGCCCCGGCCGCGGTGGTCCGGGTCGGTGCACACGGCGCTGATCTCGGTCCAGCCGGGCAGTCTGAGGCGTTCGCCGGCCAGGGCGACCAGCCGGCCCCGGTGCCGGATGCCGAGGTAGGTGCCGAGGAGCACGGTGCGGGGCTGGAACGGGCCGGGCCGGGTGCGGGCGACGAGGTCCAGGATCTCGGGGACGTCGGCGGGCCCGAGCCGTACGGCCTCGGGGTCGGGTTCGGCGTGCAGGGCGGTGTCGACGAGCTGGACGCCGGGCACGCCGCCGGAGGTCCGCCAGCCTTCGGGGACGGTGGGCGCGCCGGGTACCGCGACCGCCGTGTCCGGGCCGACCAGGCGGTGCAGGTCGGCCCAGGCGGCCGGGTCGGCGGGGTCCTCGATGGCGGCGAAGACGGCCACGTCCGAGGGGTAGCGGGCGGCTTTGCCGAGGCGTTCGGCGAAGGCGGCGTGCGGGCCGGTCAGGGCGGCCCAGACGGCGTTGTCGAGGGGGTGCGGGGCGGGGGCGGCCGGGGCCGCGTCGACGCGGAGGACGGTCGGCTGGGTCACGGGTTCGGGGTCCTTTCCGACGGACGGGACAGGGCGCACGCGTGCTGACGTACCGTCAGGAGTTGTCGAGGGGCAGTCCGGGCGGGTTGACCTCGGAGGACTCGACGGCCTCGCTGGAGAGGTTCCAGGCGGCCAGCCACTTCGCGTACTGGCCGTTCTCGATCAGGTGGTCGATGGCGTCCGCGATCGGCTCGGCGAGCCCGCTGTCCTTCTTGGTGGTGGCCGCGATCAGCCCCTGGAGGGAGGCGCCCGCGCCCGAGTAAGTGCCCGCGCTGCGTGTGGCGTTGGGGGACTTGGCCGTCTGGGTGATGTGGTAGGCGACACCGGGGTTGGCGGCGAAGTAGGCGTCGATCTTCCCGCCGGTCAGCGCCAGGTAGGTGCTGCTCTTGCTGGCGTAGTGCTTGACGGTGAGCTGCTTGCCCTCCTGCTTCAGCTTCGCCTGCCACTCCAGGAGGATCTTCTCCTGGTTGGTGCCGTTGTCGACGGCCACGGTTTTGCCCGCGAGGTTGCGGTAGTCGCCGTCGAAGTTCCAGGTGCTCTTCTTCGGCACCTCGAAGCCGACGTCGTCCTTGCGGTAGGAGGCGAAGTCGTACTTGCGCTTGCGTTCCTCGGTGTCGGTGATGTTGGCGAAGGCGACGTCGGTGCGTCCGCTGTCGATGCCGACGAACATGTTCTCCCAGGTGGAGTTCTTCAGTTCGGGCTCCAGTCCGAGCACGGCGGCGACCAGCCGGGCCAGGTCGGGTTCGGCGCCGGTGAGGGACTTCTGGTCGTCGCCGACGTACGCCAGCGGCGGGAAGCCGTCGGGCAGGGCGCCGACGCCGATGACGAGTTTGCCGCTGCTGCGGACCGACTCGGGGAGGCGGGCGCTGATCGACTTCACTTCCGGCACCTTGAGCGTGGTCTCCTTCGCGGCGCCGTTGGACAGCCGGCCCACCGTCACCGTGCCCGCGGCGTCGGTCGTGGTGGCGGCGTCGCTGTCGCCGCCGCAGGCGGCGAGCCCGGTGGCGAGGGCGGTCGCGGCGGTCGCCGCCGTGATGCCGCGGAGCAGACCGCGTCGGGAGAGGGAGAGTGGGGTACGCATGGCTGTCCTTGTCGCTGGGAGGAATGAGGAGACGGGGGTGCGGGAGCGGTGGGGGTCAGAGGACCTTGGCGAGGAAGTCCCGGGTGCGTTCGTGCCGCGGGTGGTCCAGCACCTCGGTGGGCGGGCCCTGTTCGACGATCCGGCCGTCGTCCATGAAGACGATGCGGTCGGCGACCTCGCGGGCGAAGCCGATCTCGTGGGTGACGATGACGAGGGTGGTGCCGCTGGTCGCCAGGTCCTTGATGACGGCGAGGACCTCACCGACGAGTTCGGGGTCGAGGGCCGAGGTCGGTTCGTCGAAGAGGATGATGCCGGGCCGCAGGGCCAGGGCGCGGGCGATGGCGACGCGCTGCTGCTGACCGCCCGAGAGCTGGCGGGGGTAGGCGCCGGTCCGGTCGCCGAGGCCGACGCGGGTGAGCAGGTCGCGGGCCAGCTGCCGGGCCTCGTCGCGGGGGAGCCTTCCGGTGGCGACGGGCGCGGCGGCGACGTTGTCGAGCACGGTCAGGTGCGGGAAGAGGTTGAAGTTCTGGAAGACGAAGCCGATCCGGCCGCGCTGACGCAGGATGGCCCGCTCGCCGAGCTCCTTCAGCCGGGCGCCGTGGCGCCGTACGCCGATCGGCTCGCCGCCGACGCTGACGTGGCCGGCGTCGGGCTTCTCCAGGTGGTTGACGACCCTCAGCAGCGTCGACTTGCCGGATCCGGACGGGCCGAGGACGACGGTGACCTCTCCGGGCCGTACCGTCAGGTCGATGCCGTCGAGCACGTGGTGGGTCCCGTACCACTTGTGGACTCCGTGCACCTCGAGGGCGGCCGGGGTGATGTCGGTGGCGGTGGTCATACGGCGGCCTCCCGGCGCAGCCGGGCCCGGACCTCGGTGAGGCCGGCGCGCGCCTTCTGCAGGGGCGTCGGCGGCAGGGTGCGGGTCGCGCCCCGGGCGAAGTACCGCTCGACGTAGAACTGGACGACGGACACGGCGCTGGTGAGGACCAGGTACCAGACGGTGGCGACCAGCAGCAGCGGCACGATGTCGCCGGGGTAGGTGCTGCCCATGGTCTGCACCGAGCCGAACAGGTCGAGCAGGGACACGTAGAACACCAGGGACGTGCCCTTGATGAGGCCGATGAGCTGGTTGACGTAGTTCGGGGTGATGGACCGCAGGGCCTGCGGCAGGACGATCCGGCGGAACTGGTAGCCCTTCGGCAGGCCGAGGGCCGCGGCCGCCTCGTGCTGGCCCTGGTCGACGGAGAGGATGCCGCCGCGGACCACCTCGGAGGCGTAGGCCGCCTCGTTGAGGCTGAGGCCGACGACGGCGACGGCCAGGTCGGTGGCGAGGCGGGACTCGTCGAAGGTCACGAAGGCCGGCCCGAAGGGCACACCGAGGCTCAACGTCTGGTACAGGGCGGAGAAGTTGTAGAGGAAGATCAGGACGACGATCAGCGGGACGGACCGGAACAGCCACGTGTAGGTCCAGCTCACGGCGCGCAGGACCGGGCTGCCGGAGAGCCGGGCGAGGGCGAGCAGGACGCCGCCCAGCAGTCCGAGCACGGCGCTGAGCGCGGCCACTTCGAGGGTGACGAGGAGGCCGTCGAGGACGGTAGGCCGCAGGAACCAGTAGCGGAAGCGGTCCCACTGGTAGAAGGGGTTGGTGGCCAGGCCGTGGACGATCTGGGCGACGACGACCAGGACGGCGGCGGTCGCGATCCAGCGGCCGGGCCGGCGCAGCGGCAGCACCCGCTGGGCGGCGGGTGGCCGGGGGCTGTCGGTGGCGGGCGGTGCCTCGACGAGGGACACGGCGGCGCCCGGGGGTTCGCTCATGGGAGGACTCCGGTGGATTCGGACACCCCGGGGTTCGTGCGGACGGCGGTGGGCCGCTGCGGCGCGATGGCGCGGCGGGAGCCGCTCCAGGCGCGAGGCGGCGCACGGGGCAGGGCACGGGACCGGGGCGGGAGGGACAACGGCACACCGCGTGGGCGGTGTTCGTCGTGGCCGGGCGGCCGCTGCGAGGGCTGGGGTCCGGGAAGGAGGTCAGCCCTGGCGGCGGCCGCGGCCGCGGTCGGTACACAGTGCGCTGCTGACGCGGAGCAGATCGACGGTCCGGTCGGCGACGAGCGGGCTGGGGCACGGGCGTACGGCGCCCTGGGGGCGGCGGTCCGCCGTCCTGGGAGCTGCGTACATGTCCGTCACCGTCACTGTTCCGGCCCCGTGGGCCTCGCGCTTACCGAAGTGTCATCCGGTCCGGTCGTCACCTGGGGCACCCCACCGCGGAGCGAGGGTTGCCGGTCAGCAAGCCAGGGCTTGTCGCTGACGCTCATGACCGTTCTTGGTCCGTAAGTAAGGCAGTTGACCGTGCTCGTGTCAACGCCGTTCCGTCAGGTGGGACGGCCTTCGAGGTGGCGCGCGAAGGCCGGGTGCGCGCTCAGGCGCCGCACGTGGGACCACAGGGCGGGGTGGCGGTCCGTGCGGTGCGCGGTGTCGAGCCGGGTCAGGGCCACCCACACCTCGACGTCGGCCGCGGTGAGCCGCTCGCCCAGGACGTAGGGGCGGCCGGTCAGCCGTTCCTCCAGCAGGTCCAGCACCGCCGGGTCGGCCGCCCGTCCGCAGAGCAGCTCGACGGCCTCGATCGCCGCGTCCTCGCCGCACGGGTACAGCTCGGGGCCGGCGGAGGCGAAGTACCGGGCGAGGTCGCGCATGATGTCGGGCGCGTGGGTGCTCACGATCCGGCCCGACCAGTCGTCGCTGAGCACCGGCGCGAGAGCCGGGCCCCGGTAGTGGTGGGCGCTCGCCTCGTACAGCGGACGCAGGGCGGGGTGACCGCCGTCGGCGCAGTCGGCGCCGGGGTCGAGGAGGGTCACCGGGCACACCTCGTCGAGCCCGAGGAGGCTGTGGACGACGGCGATGCGCAGACAGTCGTCGTGGCCGGGCGACAGGTGGAGGCGGTAGCGACGCGGTACGGCGTAGTGGCCGCTGCGGGGGTCGCGGCCGATGCGTCCCCGGAAGGCGGGGGCGGGGGCGAGCGGGATGACGGACATGGTTCTCCTCGGGTGCGGGGGGCGTGGAGACACGCGCGGCGGAAACGGCGGCGGGCCGGCCGCGAGCGGGCACGGCTCGGCCCGACTCGGCTCGGTTCGGCTCAGTCCTGCGGCCTGATGGCGCTGCAGACGCGGAGGAGGTCGATGTGACGGCGGGAGGTGAGCAGCGGGGACGGGTGCGGCGTACGGCTGGCGTCGGCGACGGCCGGCTCGGTGCTCCCCATGCTTCCCTACCTGTTCACTAGGATTACCAGGGAAGTGTCGGCCGGTGTCCGGGGTGCGTCAAGGGGGCGTCCACGCTGTGGTCCGCCGCGTGCGCGGCCGGCACGAAAAAGGGCCCCCGCGAGCCACTGCTCGCGAAGACCCTTCGTCACCGTCGGGACGACAGGATTTGAACCTGCGACCCCTTGACCCCCAGTCAAGTGCGCTACCAAGCTGCGCCACGTCCCGGTGTGCGTCGCACGGGCCGCTGGTGACGGTTTCCGTGTGATCACGCAGGTCAACCCTACCCCATCCGCCGGGCGGGACGGAGTCGCCGGTCGTACAGCGGCCGGCCGGCGCGACCGTACCGATGATCACATCGCGAGACGGCGTTGCGTCGCGCCCGCCGCCGGGCGTTACCTCGCACGGTGCGAACCGAACGACCCGAACACCTCAGTGACCAGCCCACCGGTGACCGCCCCACCGGTGACCGCTCCGCGCGCCGTGCCGTCACCGTCTTCCCCCTCCTCGTCCTCGCGGCGGGCGCCCTCGGTCTCCTGCTCCCGGGGAGTTTCACCGGCTGGGGCGAGGCGGTGCCGTACCTGCTGGGCGTGGTGATGTTCTGCATGGGCGTCACCATGACGCCGGAGGACTTCCGCGGGGTCGCGCGGCGCCCCTGGGCGGTGGCCCTCGGGCTGGTCGCGCACTACGTCATCATGCCGGGGCTCGGCTGGGCGATCGCCCACCTGCTCGACCTCTCGCCGCAGCTCGCCGCCGGCGTGATCCTGGTCGGCTGCGCGCCCAGCGGCACGGCCTCCAACGTGGTGACCTATCTGGCCCGGGGCGACGTCGCCCTCTCGGTCTCCGTCGCCACCGTCTCCACGCTCGTCGCCCCGCTGGTGACCCCGCCGCTGACGCTGCTGCTGGCCGGTGAGTACCTCCCGGTCGACGCCGGTTCGATGGTCACGGACATCCTCAAGACGGTGCTGCTGCCGATCCTCGCGGGCGTCGTCGTACGGCTCGTGGCGGGGCGGTACGTGCGGCGGGCCCTGCCCGCGCTGCCGTGGCTGTCCGCGCTGACGATCTCCGTGATCGTGGCCGTGGTCGTCGCGGGCAGCGCCGACGCCATCAAGTCGGCGGCCGGGATGGTGTTCCTCGCCGTCGTGCTGCACAACGGCCTCGGGCTGGCGCTCGGCTACGGCGCGGGGCGCCTCGGCCGGCTCGGCGAACCGGCGAGCCGTGCCATGGCCTTCGAGGTCGGCATGCAGAACTCCGGCCTGGCGGCCTCGCTGGCCACCGCCCACTTCAGCCCGCTGGCGGCGCTGCCCGCCGCGGTCTTCTCCGTCTGGCACAACGTCTCCGGCTCCCTGACCGCGGCCTGGCTGTCACGCCGGGGGCGGTGACCCGCGGTCGGCCGTCCGGCGGTACGGTACCGGCACCCTGGAGGAGGGAACCGAGGTGAGCACCGCGTGCAGCACGAGGCCCGCCTCACCCGTGCGTGCCGTCGCCGACGGGACGGCCGGCTCGTGAGCGCCCGCCGGCGGGTCGTCGCCGTGTGGGCGGGGCTGTGCGTGGCCGGCCTCGCAGCGACCGCCGCGCTCCGCGCCGATCCGTACGCGGACGGGCCCGGCGCTCGGGGCGAGGATCCGACTGCCGCGGAGAGCCACCCCGTCGACTGCGAGGAGATCGCCGACCGCGTCGCCCGGGAGCGCCGGGAGCACGACGAGGCGGAGGGACGGGCCGCCCCGTCCACGTCTGCCTCGTACCGGAGCGACACGACCTTCACGGTGACGCTGGTGCCCGAGGAGTGCGCGGACGAGCTGGACGCCCGCGGCCTGTCGTCGTCCTGACGGTCAGGGCAGCGCCCTTCTACGCCGACGCCGGCCCCGCGTCGTCGCGTCGGCCGGCGTGCGTCCCCCGTCTCCGGGGGCGGTCAGTGCACGCCGACCAGCTTCTGCTCCGCTCGGTCACCGGCCGGCCTCGTGCGCAGGGCCGCGATGCCGATGAAGACCATGGACGAGACGCCGGCGAGCGCGAAGGCGGTGAAGCCCCAGTCGCCCCGGTCCGCGGCGAGCAACTGGCCGCCGAGCCACGGGCCGAAGACGGCGCCGAAGCGGCCCATGCCGGACGTCCAGCCGACCGCGGTGGCCCGGTCGGCCGGGGCGGAGCCGATGGAGACGGTCGCGTAGATCATGGTCTGGGCGCTGTTGAGGAACACGCCGGTGAGGAAGACGACCACGAAGGTCAGCGCCGGCGGCATGTGGACGCTGAGCAGGAAGACACCGCCCGCGGTCAGCGCGAACCAGATCGCGGAGATGCGCGGGGCGCCGAAGCGGTCCGATGCGCGGCCGGCGACCAGCATGCCCACGATGCCGCCGAGGTTGAACAGCACGACGAAGGTCAGCGCGGAGCCGAGCTCGTAGCCCTCGCTGCGCATCAGGGTGGGCAGCCAGGTGGCGACGCCGTAGACGAGCAGCAGGCCGCCGAAGGAGGCCGGCCAGTACAGCAGGGTCTGGATCCACTCATTGCCGCGGAAGAGGTTGGCGACGTTGGCCCAGGCGGCACCGGAGGTCTTGCCGGTGGCGGCGGGGAGTTCGACGTCGTAGCGGCCGGCCAGGGCGCGGGCCTCCTCGGTGCGGCCCTTGGCGACCAGGAAGCTCAGCGACTCGGGCAGGAAACTGGCCAGGACCGGGACGAAGAGCAGCGGCACCACGCAGACCCAGAACGCGGCGCGCCAGCCGAGCGGCTCGACGATCCACAGGGCGACGTAGGCGGAGAGGATGCCGCCGGCGTGGTGGGCGGTCATCAGCAGGCCGATGGTGATCGCGGCGCGGCCCCGCGGGGCGTAGTCGGAGACCATGCTGATCGCGGTCGGCAGCAGGCCGCCGAGGCCGACGCCGGCCAGGGTGCGGCCCAGGCCGAAGACGGCGACGCTGCTCGAGACGGCGCAGATGCCGGAGGCCAGCGAGAAGAGCGCGACGCAGCAGACCATCAGCTTCTTGCGGCCGATGCGGTCCGCGACCGTCCCCGCGGCCAGCGCGCCGACGAGCATGCCGAAGGTGGCGTAGCTGCCGAGGTCGCCGGCCTGGCCCGAGGTGATGCCGAGCGCCTTCTCCTGGAGCATGTTCGGCAGCACCGAGCCGTAGATGAACATGTCCAGGCCGTCGAAGAGCACGGCCAGCCAGCAGAGGCCGACGACGAGCAGGGCCAGTCTGCTGCCACGGGCGGACAGCACGGGGGAGGAGGACATCGTTGTTTTCCTCTCGTCCAGGAGGCGGCGCCTGGAGGGGACGGGGTGATGGGGCGACGCTAAGGACCGCACTCCAGGAGTGTCAACGCTTTTGTTGACAATCTCAGCAACGATTTGGGGGGTGGGTCGCGCGTGGGCGTGCGCGACCCACCCCCCGGTGGAAACGAACGGTCAGGCGACCGGCGGAGTGCCGTGCGTGTGGAACGACTCGATGGTCTTCAGACCCCAGGCCTGGCCCTTCTTCCGCTCCTCCTCGGTCCAGGTGACCAGCGGCCAGTCGGGCGCCAGCACCAGGCGGGTGAGCGGGTTGCACAGCTCGATGCGGTTGCCGCCGGGCTCGTAGACGTACAGGAAGAACGTCTGCTGGATGGCGTGCTTGTGCGGGCCCGTCTCGATGAACACGCCGGTGTCGATGGCGAGGTCGGCGGCGCGCAGGATGTCCTCGCGGGTGTCGGCCGCGAAGGCGATGTGGTGCAGCCGGCCCGAGGTGCCGGTCCAGTCCTCGGTGTAGACGACGTCGTACGACTTGTTCGTGAAGGTCAGCCAACGGGCGGCGATCTTCCCGGAGTCGAGCCGGATCTGCTCGGTGGGCCGGGCGCCCAGGAGCTGTTCCTGGAACTCGGCGGCGGCGAGCACGTCGGCGGCGAGGAAGTTGATGTGGTCCAGGCGGCGTACACCCACGCCCCGGTTGGGTTTGGCCTGGGGCTGGTTCTTCAGCGCGGGCTTCAGCTCGTCGGGGGCCTGGTAGTGCTCGCTCTCCCAGTACAGGGCGTGCTCGTGTCCGTCGGGGTCGGCGGTGAGGTAGAGCCTGCCGATGCCGGGTTCGTCCTCGACCCACTTCCCGGTGCGGCCGGCCTCCTCCAGTGCCCTGACGCGCCGCTGGAGGGCGTCCTCGCCGGAGGTGCGCAGGGCGAGCCGGCCGGGGCCGGGCGTCTCACGGGCGGTGAGCACCAGACTGTGGTGCTCGTAGTCGTCATAGGTGCGCAGGTAGACGGTGTCGCCGTCCTGGCCGTTGACCGTCAGGCCCAGGTAGTTGGTGAAGAAGGCGACGCTGGCGTCCAGGTCGGGTGTGAACAGCTGGGCATGGCCGACATGGGCGATGTCACCGAGCGGCGGAGTCATGGTGCCCTCCAGGGCGTTGTGCGGGTATCGGCGCCGTCGCGGCGGACCGGGGGAAGACGGTGCCGTCGAAGATCTTGCGTGCGGTGCGTACGGCGGCGGTGCGGCGGACCACGGCGGGGGTGCCGTCGGAACCCGGGTCGACCTGCACGTCGACCTCCAGGAATCCGGTGGGATGTTCGACGCGTACGCGCTCGCCGCCGGGGAGGTGTGCGATCCCCTCCCCCACCCCGCCGGGGACGCGCAGCCCCGCCGCCACGCTCGCGGCGCCGAGGACGCCGATGGAGGTGTGGCAGCGCACGGGGATGAAGGTGCGGGTCGTGACCGCGCCGCCGTCCCGGGGCGGGGCCAGCAGGGTCAGCTTGGGCACGGTGGCGCCCTCGACGTCGCCGAGGCCCATGAGCCGCCCGGCGGCCAGCCGTATCTCCCGGAGCCGGTCGGCGAGCGCCACGTCCTCCTCCAGGTCCCTGGGCGTCTCGTAGCCGGTGACGTTCAGCGCGGCGGCCGGGATCAGCACGACCGGCATGCCGTTGTCGACGCAGGTCACCTCGGTGCCGGCGACGGTGTCGCGGGCGTTCCCGGTGGGCAGCAGGGGGCCGGAGCCCTGCGGAAACTCGACGACGACGGGGGCGGCCGTGCCGGGCACGCCGGATGTCCCGACGGTGCCGGTGTGGTCGACACGCCCGCCCGGGGTCGGGAAGGTCGCGACGGCGAGTTCGCCGGTGTTGAGCATGCGGATGCGTACGGACGTCTCGGTGTCACCGGCCGGTACGAGCCCGCGCTCGACGGCGAACGGGCCCACCCCGGCGAGGATGTTGCCGCAGTTCTGCCGGTCGGTGACCTCGGGCGTGTCCACGGCGACCTGGAGGAACAGGTAGTCGACGTCCGCGTCCGGACCGGCCGCACGGGAGATCACGGCGACCTTGCTGGTCAGCGGGTGGCCGCCGCCCAGGCCGTCGATCTGGCGCGGGTCGGGGCTGCCCATGATCCGCAGCAGCAGATCGTCGCGGGCGGCGGGGTCGGCGGGCAGGTCCCCGGCCAGGAAGTAGGCGCCCTTGGAGGTGCCGCCGCGCATCAGCGTGCAGCGCACCTCCTCGGGGCCGGTCACCGCTCTTCCCCGGCGGTGTACTCGGCGTACGACCGGTAGGTGACGCCGAGTCGCTCCAGTCTCTCGCGCAACCCGTAGCGGTCCAGGCCGAGTTGGCCCTCGACGAAGGCGGCGCGGGCAGCGGCCTCCTTCTTCTCGCGGGCCTCGGACGCCTCGGCGGTGCGCCGGGCCTGCTCGCGCGGTACGACCACGACGCCGTCGTCGTCGGCGACGATCACGTCGCCGGGGCGGATCACCTGGCCGTCCACGGCGACCGGTACGTTGACCGAGCCGCCGGTGGCCTTCACCGTGCCCTGCGCGGAGACGGCCCGGGACCAGGCGGCGAAGCCCATCTCCCGCAGTTCCTGGGTGTCGCGGATGCCCGCGTTGATGATCAGCCCGCGGACCCCGCGCCGCTGGAGCGCGGTGGCGAACAGCTCGCCGAACATGCCGTCGGTGGACGGCGAGGTGGTGGTGACGACCAGGACGTCGCCCTCGCCGCACTGCTCCACGGCGGCGTGGATCATCAGGTTGTCGCCGGGCCAGGAGAGCACGGTGACCGCGGTGCCGGCGATCCGTACGCCCTGCTGGATCGGGCGGACGTCCGGCCCGAGCAGTCCGGTACGGCCCATCGCCTCGCTGACGGTGGCCACGCCGTACCCGGCGAGCGCCGCGACGTCCTCGGCGTCGGCCTTGGGCGGGTCGGTGACCACGACGCCGCTCATGCCAGCTCCTGCGCGATCTGCGGGTACGGGCGCATGTACGCCTCGGCCATGGTCCGGTGCGCCAGGCCCAGGTTGGGGCCGGCGTTGCGCTTGAGCTGGACGCCGCGGCGGACGGCCAGGTCGGTGTAGTAGTCCCACAGGTGCTGCTGGGCGGCGAGGCACTCCATGGCCTTGCGCTTGGTCTCCCACACCTCGGTGATGTCGAGGAGGACCTCGGGCCTGAAGCCGCTCATCTCGGGCTGGTGCGGCTCGAAGTAGAAGACGGGCGGGGCGCCGATGATCTCGCCCTCGCCCGGGTAGCCGATGGCCTGGGCGAGGACGCGCGCCTCCAGGGTCATGCGGTTGGCCGCCGGGTGGTCGCCGTTGTACGGGTCCTCGACGGGGTGGGTGAGCACGACGTCGGGCTGGGTGGCGCGGTAGACCTCGACGAGCCGGTCGGTCAGCTCGGGCGTGACGAGCAGCGGGTAGTCGCCGGCGTCGAAGAAGCGGACCTCGGCGCCGAGCGTGGCGGCGGCCTTCTCGGCCTCCTCCCGGCGGATCGCCTTGATCTCCTCCAGCTTCTTGCCCGCCCGCCAGGCCTGGGCGGACTCGCCGCGCTCGCCGAAGGTCAGGCACGCGATGGTGACCTTCTCCCCGCGCGAGGCGGCCAGGGCGATGGCGCCGCCCGCCCGCCACACGAAGTCCCCCGCGTGCGCGGTGACGACGAGTGTCGACCGTGGGGTGGCGGCGGGCGCGTTGCCGTGCGTCATGGGTGCAATCTCCTCGGTGGACAGGTGACGCCCGCCTCGATGCGTGTGTCAGTCGCGCAGCGCCTCGATCACGCTGGTGAGGTGGGCGCGGACGGCCGCCTCGGCCGCCTGCGGATCCCTGGCCTCGATCGCCTCGATCATGGCCAGATGCTCGTTCAGGGATTGCTGCGGACGTCCCGGCCGCAGCGCCAACTGGAAGCGGTGACGCACCAGTTGCGCGTTGAGGCGCTCCAGCAGCTCCACGGCCGTCAGCTGGCCGGAGAACTCCCGGATCCTGGCGTGGAGTTCGTGGTTGAGGTCCGAGTAGGTCAGCGGTTCCCCGCCGGCCACGGCCTTGCGCATCGCCGTGCCCAGGTCCTTGAGTTCGGTCACCTGCGCGTCGCTGACGGCGGCCGCCGCCTTCGCCGCGCAGAGCCCTTCGAGGACCAGGCGGCACTCGGTGATCGCGACCGCTTCCTCCACGGTCACCACCCGCACCCGGGACCCCCGGTTGCGGATCCGTTCCACGAGCCCCTGCGCTTCCAGGTCGATCAGCGCGGCGCGGATGCTGGCCCGTGTCACGCCGAACTGCTCGGCGAGTTCGTTCTCCACCAGCCGCTGTGCCGGTGCCATCTCGCCGCGCAGGATCGCCTGCCGCAACTGCCCGAGCGCAAGCTGTTTCGCCTGCTCCCCGGTGCCCGGACGGGCTTGGTTCGGCATGGTTGCCCTCCCTGAGTGAGTGCCTGTCGAACCTAAATCTAGCCAGACAAGATTGTCAACAATTTTGTTCGAGATAATTCGGCCCGACGGAGAGCGGCCCCGCGGGCGGTCGAGGACGGCGCAGGGCGCGACGAAGTGTCCGTACGCGTCCGCGGATACGGCACACCCTGTCGCCCCCGCGACCCCCTCCGCCCCGGCTAGCGTCGCCGCATGACCCACAGTTTCGTTGTCCACGTCCCCGACGCCGAGCTCGAACCCGAGCCCCTCTCCCCCGACCAGATCGTGTCCGGCTCCCCCGAGGTCACCGGCAAGGTGGTGTGGGAGTCGGCGGACGGGCGTCAGGCGCGCGGCATCTGGCAGATCACCCCCGGGGTCGTCACCGACACCGAGGCGGACGAGCTCTTCGTCGTGCTCAGCGGCTCCGCCACCATCGAGGTGGAGGGCGGCCCGACGCTGACGGTCGGACCGGGTGACCTGGCCGTCCTGCGCGAGGGCGACCGGACGACGTGGACGGTGCACGAGACGCTGCGCAAGGCGTACGCGGTCAACCTCGGGTAGGACTGCCGGACGGCGCACCTCCGTGCGGCCCGGACGCACTGGACCCCCCTTTGTCCTGTCAAACGGTTGACATGATGCGGAGGGTCCGCACAGGGTGGCCTGGACAGATCACGCACCGGTCCTCGAGGGGCTCTCATGGTGGATGCGCTCGGTGTCGCCGTCGTCGGATTCGGCTGGATGGGCCGGGTGCACACCCAGGCGTACGCCCGCGTCCTGCACCACTATCCGCGGCTGCCGCTGCGTCCGGAGCTGATCACGATCGCCGAGGAGGTGCCGGGCCGGGCCGAGGAGGCCGCCGCGCAGTTCGGCTTCGCCTCGGCCACCCGCGACTGGCGCGACGTGGCCGCCGACCCGCGCGTGCGGGCGGTCAGCATCACCACGCCGAACTTCCTGCACCGGGAGATCGGCGTGGCGATGGCCGGGGCCGGCAAGCACATCTGGATCGAGAAGCCGGTCGGCCTCACCGCCCGGGACGCCCGCGCCGTGGCGGACGCCGTGGCCGAGGCCGGCGTGCAGGGCGCCGTCGGCTTCAACTACCGCAACGCGCCCGCCGTCGAGACCGCCCGCGAGCTGATCGCGTCCGGGGAGATCGGCGCCGTCACGCACGCCCGCATCCGCCTGTTCAGTGACTACGCGGCCCACCCGGAGGGGGCGCTGACCTGGCGCTACGAGCGACAGCGCGGCGGCAGCGGAGTCCTGGGCGACCTGGCCTCGCACGGCGCCGATCTGGCCCGGTTCCTGCTCGGCGACATCGCGTCCCTGACCGCCGACACGGCGATCTTCCTGCCCGAGCGGGCCCGGCCCACCGCCGCGACGGCCGGTCACGCACGTGCCGCGGGCGGCGAACCCGGCCCGGTGGAGAACGAGGACTACGTCAACTGCCTGCTCCGCTTCGCCTCCGGCGCCCGCGGCGTCCTGGAGGCGTGCCGGGTCTCGGTCGGCGAGCAGAACACCTACGGCTTCGAGGTGCACGGCACGCGGGGCGCGGTGTTCTGGGACTTCCGCCGCATGAACGAGCTGGGCGTCAGCCGGGGCACGGCGTACCAGGACCAGCCGGTCAGCACGGTCCACGTCGGCCCCGGGCACGGCGAGTTCGCCGCCTTCCAGCCGGGCGCGGCCAACGCCATGGGCTACGACGACCTGAAGGTGGTGGAGGCCCACCGCTTCCTGCGCTCGATCGCCGAGGGCGTCCCGTACGGCGCCACCCTGACCGACGCCGTGCACAGCGCGACCGTACTGGACGCGATGGCGCGGTCGGCCGAGCGCCGGGCCTGGGTCGAGGTGCACGCCGAGGAGTGACCTCGGGCCCGGCGGGCGGAAGCGGACCCCGCCGGCCCGCCCCGCGTACCCATGACGGCAACCCCACACAAGGAGCAGCGGAACCCATGCGCATCGGAATCCTCGGCCTCGGCCGCATCGGCGCCTTCCACGCCGAGACCCTCTCCGGACTCGACGCCGTCGGCTCGCTCGTCGTCGCCGATCCGTTCGCGGACGCCGCGCGGGCCGCCGCCCGGCGGTTCGGCGCCGAGGTGGCCCCCTCGCCCGAGGCGGTGCTGGCCGCCGGCGTGGACGGGGTGGTGATCGCGGCCGCGACCGACGCCCACCCGAGCCTGATCCTGGCCGCCGTCGAGGCCGGAGTACCCGTCTTCTGCGAGAAGCCCGTCGCCCGCACCACGGCGGAGGGCGTCGAGGTCCTCAAGGCGGTCGCGGGCCGTGCCGTGCCGGTCCAGATCGGGTACAACCGTCGCTTCGACGCCGGGTTCGCCGCGGCGAGGGCGGCGGTGCGCGGCGGTGAGCTGGGCACGCTGCACACCGTGCGGTCGACCACGCTGGACCCGGCGCCGCCGCCGGCCGCGTACATCGCCGCCTCCGGGGGTATCTTCCGGGACTGCTCCGTGCACGACTTCGACATCATCCGCTGGGTGACGGGCCGTGAGGTGAGGGAGGTGTACGCCGTCGGCGGCAACCGGGGCGCCGCCTTCATCCGGGAGGCGGGCGACGCCGACACCACGGGCGCGGTCCTCACCCTGGACGACGGCACGATCGCGGTGGTCTCCAACAGTCGCCACAACGCGCGGGGGTACGACGTCCGCATGGAGATCCACGGCTTCGCGGACTCCCTCGCCGTCGGCCTGGACGACAAGCTGCCGCTGCGCTCGGTCGAGCCCGGCGTCACCTTCCCGGCCGGTGTCCCGCACGACTTCTTCATGGACCGCTTCGCCGCCGCCTACCGCGCCGAACTCACCGCCTTCACCGAGGTCGTCGCCGGTACGCGGCCCTCCCCCTGCACGATCGAGGACGCGCTGGAGGCGAGCTGGATCGCCGAGGCGTGCACGCTGTCGCTGCGCGAGCACCGCCCCGTGACGATCGCGGAGGTACGGCGGGCCTGAGCACGCCCCCGCACCCGCCACCGGTCGGCCACGCCCGGTGGCGGTCAGCCCTGGCGCTCGGTGATGTTCACCATCCAGGGGATGCCGAACCGGTCCGTGCACATGCCGAAGACGTCGCCCCACATCTGCTTCTCCAGCGGCACCGCGACGGTGCCGCCCTCGGAGAGCTTCTCCCAGTAGCCGCGCAGCTCGGCCTCGTCGTCGCCGCTGAGGCTCACCGAGAAGGTGTTCCCGGGGCTGTACGCCATGCCGGGCGGCACGTCGGCGCCCATCAGGGTGAAGCCGCTCGGCGTCTCCAGCATGCCGTGCATGATCTTGTCGGCCTCCGGGGCGTCGGCGTCGCCGAACGCTCCGAAGGTGTTCAGCGCGAGGGTCCCGCCGAAGACCTGCTCGTAGAACTCCATCGCCTGGCGGGCGTCGCCGTCGAAGCTGAGATACGGATTGAGGCGCGAGGGCATGAGAACCTCCCGGAACGGGACGAACGGTCAGTGCCTTGCACGCTAGCGCGTGGCACGGACGACGGCTCGCCGAGCGGGAGGAGGGGGCCGGTCGGTCAGGCGCCGCAGGAGCGCAGGAACCGGCGGGTGCGGACCGCGATGGGCAGTGGCTTGTCCGGAGCGCAGGGGTACATGTCCTGCTCGACGATGGCGAACAGGTCCACGCCCAGCCGCTGGGCCGCCGTGAGCACCGGGCCCAGCTCGGGGACTCCGGACGGCGGTTCGCACATCACCCCTTGCTGGACGGCCGGCCCGAACGGCACGCCGTTCGCGCGCACGCCGGCGAGGATCTCGGGGTCGACCTGCTTGAGGTGGAGGTAGCCGATGCGCTCGCCGTAGGTCTCGATGAGTTTGACGCTGTCGCCGCCGCAGTAGGCGTAGTGGCCGGTGTCCAGGCAGAGGCCGACCAGGTCGGCGTCGGTGGAGTCGAGGAAGCGCTCGACGTGCTCCTCGGTGTCGATGTGGGTGTCGGCGTGCGGGTGGACGACGATGTCCAGGCCGTAGGTCTCCCTGACCTGGTGGCCGAGGCGTTCCATGCCCTCGGTCAGGTGCGTCCACTGCTCGCCGGTGAGCTCCGGCGGCTCGAGGATCTCGGCGGTCCTGTCGTCGCGCCAGAAGGACGGGATGACGACGAGGTGGGTCGCGTCCACGGCCCGGGCGAGGGCCGCGACACGGCCGACCTGCTCCCAGGTGGCGTCCCACTCGGAGGGGCCGCGGTGCAGGCCGCAGAAGATGGTGCCCGCGGAGACCCTGAGGCCGCGCCGGGTCACCTCGTCGGCGAGCCGGGCCGGGTCGGTGGGCAGGTAGCCGTAGGGGCCCAGCTCGATCCACTCGTAGCCGGCCTCGGCGACCTCGTCCAGGAAGCGTTCCCAGGGCACCTGCCGCGGGTCGTCGGGGAACCAGACGCCCCAGGAGTCGGGGGCCGAGCCGACGCGGATGCGGTCCAGGGCAGCGGGCATGTCAGGCCTTCCCTTCGGCGGTGTCGGACGCGGCGGCGCGGGACGCGGGAATCTCCGGCTCCTCCCCCGGGAGTGCCGCCGTGTCGACCCCGCCGACCTGCGCCAGTTCGTGCTTGAGCGCGGCGAGTTCGGCGCCGCCGGCCATGTGGTTCGTGAGTTGCTCGACGGTGATGCCGGCGCGGGCGGCGCTGAGTTCGAGGGTGCCCAGGCGCAGCACGCTGAAGTGGTCGCCGACCAGGTAGGCGTGGTGGGGGTTGTGGGTGATGAAGATGACGCCGAGGCCGCGTTCGCGGGCGGCGGCGATGTACTTGAGGACCACGCCGGACTGCTTGACGCCCAGGGCGGCGGTGGGCTCGTCGAGGATGAGGACGCGGGCGCCGAAGTAGACGGCGCGGGCGATGGCGACGCTCTGGCGCTGGCCGCCGGAGAGGGTGCCGATGGGCTGTTCCAGGTCGTCCAGGGCGATGCCCATGTTGCGCAGTTCCTCGTCCGCGGTCTTCTTCATGCGGACGATGTCGAGGCGGCGGACGGGCCAGGGGCCCTTGGTCATCTCGGAGCCCAGGAAGAAGTTCCGCCACACCGGCATCAGTGGCACGGTGGCGAGGTCCTGGTAGACGGTGGCGATGCCCCGGGCGAGGGCGTCGCGGGGGGTGGTGAAGCGCACCGGTTCGCCGTCCACGAGGAGGTCGCCCTCGGTGTGCTGGTGCAGCCCGGAGATGATTTTGATGAGGGTGGACTTGCCGGCGCCGTTGTCGCCGAGCACACAGGTCACCCGGCCGGGGTGGACGGTGAGGTCGACTCCGTGCAGGGCGCGGATGTTGCCGTAGGACTTGCCGGCGCCGCGCAGTTCGACGAGCGGCCGGCCGGCGTCCCCGGGGGCGGTGTCCGCCAGGACGGCGCCGTGGGTGCCGGTGGTCTTGCTGGTCATTTTCCGATCACCTCCGGGTCGCCGCGCGGCGGACCCACAGATTGATGAGGACGGCCCCGAGCAGCATCACGCCGAGGAACGCCTTGAACCAGTCGGGGTTCCATCCGGCGTAGACGATGCCCTGGTTCACCATGCCGAACATGAAGGCGCCGAAGACCGGGCCGATGGCCGAGCCGTAGCCGCCGGTGAGCAGGCAGCCGCCGATGACGGCCGCGGCGATGTAGATCAGCTCCTGGCCGACGCCCTCGCCGGACTGCACGGTGTTGAAGGAGAACAGCTGGTGCATGCCGACGAACCAGGCGCCGAAGCCGACCAGCATGAACAGCGTGATCTTGGTGAAGGTGACGGGGACGCCGACCGCGCGGGCGGAGTCCTTGTTGCCGCCGACCGCGAAGACCCAGTTGCCGTACTTGGTGCGCAGCAGCACCCAGGTGGCCAGCGCGGCGAAGACCAGCCACCACACCACGGTGATCTTCACCTGGACGCCGCCGACGTCGAAGGACGAGGCGAAGAGCGCCTCGGCCTGGCCGAAGCCGTCCATGTCGCTGATGTCGTCGGTGGCGACGTTGCCGGTGACCAGCTTGGTGACGGCGAGGTTGACGCCCTGGAGGATCAGGAAGGTGCCGAGGGTGACGAGGAAGCTGGGCAGTCCGGTTCTGACGAGCACCCAGCCGTTGAACGCGCCGACGCCCAGGGAGACCACGAGGGCGACGATCACGCCCATCCAGACGTTCATGGTCAGCTGATAGCTGAGCATGCTCGCGGTGAGCGCCGAGCCGACCACGGCGACACCGGCGGACAGGTCGAACTCGCCGCCGATCATCAGCAGGGCGACCGGCAGTGCCATGATGCCGATGGTGGACGACTGGTAGAGGACCGTCGCCATGGAGCTGCCGTCGCGGACCGAGGGCGCGGCGATCAGGAAGAAGACGTAGACGGCGACGGCGCCGAGGAGGACCCCGACCTCGGGCCGGGCGAGCAGCCGCAGCGCCAGGGGGCGCTGCCGGGTCCGCGGGCTGCCGGGTCCGGGGCCGGGGCCGGGGGCCGGCGGTGCGGTCACCGCCGGCTCGGCCTGTGGGGTCGTGCTCATCACCGGGTGCCCTTCGAGGCGAACTCGGCGACGGACGTGACGTTGGACTTGTCGACGAAGGCCGGGCCGGTCAGCACCGGCTGCTCACCGCCACCGCTGTAGTTGCCGTTGTTCTTGTAGAGCCACAGGCCGTCGACCGCCAAGTAGCCCTGGAGGTAGGGCTGCTGGTCGACGGCGAACTCGATGGTGCCCTTCTCGATGGCGCCGGTGAGTTCCTTGTTGAGGTCGAACGTGGCGACCTTCGCCTTGCCGCCGGTCTCCTCGGCCGACTGCGTCGCTGTCATGGCGAACGGGGCGCCGAGCGCGACGACGTGGTCGATGGCGCCGTCCTGCTTCAGCTTCGCGGTGATCGTCGACTTCACGGACGGCATGTCGGTGCCGTTGACGTAGAGGTTCTCGACCGAGCCCTCGAAGGTCTTCTTCACGCCGTCGCACCGCTGGGTCAGGCCGACGTTGCCCTGTTCGTGGATCACGCAGACGGCCTTCTTCGCGCCGACCTCGTTCAGCTTCTTGCCGAACGCCTCGCCGGCCACGCTCTCGTCCTGCCCGAAGAACTCCATCAGGCCGAGCTTCTTCCAGTCGGCGAGGCCGGAGTTGAGGCCGACGACGGGTATGCCGGCCTGCTCCGCCTTGGCGAGGACACCGCGCAGGGCGTCCGGCTTGGCGAGGGTGACCGCGATGCCGTCGACCTTCTGGTCGATCGCGTTCTGCACCAGGTTGGCCTGGTTGCCCGCGTTGGGGTCGGCGGAGTAGACGAGCTTGATGTTGTCCTTGGCGGCGGCGGCCTCGGCACCCTTGCGGACGATGTCCCAGAAGGTGTCGCCGGGCGCCTGATGGGTGACCAGGGCGACCGTCATGCGGGGGGTGTTCGCCTTGCCCGCGGAAGCACCGGGGTCCCCCTCTTCGTCGGCCTTCTTGCCCCCCGAGCTGCTGGAGCAGCCGGCGAGGGTCAGCGCCGCCGCCGCGGCGAGGGCCACGGCCGGGGCGAATCTGCGGGAGCGGGCGTGCGAAGAGCGGACCATCTTTCCTGCACCTCACTGTGCGACGGGGAGCCGTGTGTCGGACCGGAGAAGAACGGCTGTTGCGCTGGGACCGGATACAAGTCCTTGAGGGGCCCGCTGTCAATACTTTGTCAAGACATCATTTCACGAGCTAGTCCGAATGTCCGTACAAACTCTTGACAGGGTCGTCCCGCAGTCATACACCTGGGAGGCGGCAGGCCCCCCGCCCCAGCCCGAGGAGCGTCGCACATGGCCGAGACAGTCCGGCATTTCGATCTGATCACGATGGGCCGCATCGGAGTGGATCTCTATCCCCTCCAGACGGGTGTATCCCTCGCGGAGGTCGAGACCTTCGGCAAGTTCCTCGGCGGTTCGGCCGCGAACGTGGCGGTCGCCGCCGCCCGCCTGGGCCGTGCCACGGCCGTCATCACGCGCACGGGCGACGACCCGTTCGGCGGCTATCTGCACCGGGCTCTCAAGGAGTTCGGCGTCGACGACCGCTGGGTCACGCCGGTCGCCGCGTACCCGACGCCCGTCACCTTCTGCGAGATCTTCCCGCCGGACGACTTCCCGCTGTACTTCTACCGTCGGCCCAAGGCACCCGACCTGGAGATCCACCCGGAGGAACTGGACCTCGACGCGATCCGCGCGGCCCGCATCTTCTGGATCACCGGCACCGGACTGAGCGAGGAACCGAGCCGTACGGCCACCCTGGGCGCCCTCGCCCACCGCGCCAGGGCCGGGATCACGGTCTTCGACCTGGACTGGCGCCCGATGTTCTGGGGCGACCCCGACCGGGCCCGCCCCTACTACGCCGAGGCGCTGCGGCACGCGACCGTCGCCGTCGGCAACCTCGACGAGTGCGAGATCGCCACGGGCGTACGCGAGCCGCGGGCCTGCGCCGAGGCGCTGCTGGCCGCGGGCGTGGAGCTGGCCGTCGTCAAGCAGGGCCCCGAGGGCGTCCTCGCCGTGCACCGCGACGGCCGGACGGCCGAGGTGCCGCCGGTGCCGGTCGAGGTGGTCAACGGCCTCGGCGCGGGCGACGCGTTCGGCGGCTCCCTCTGCCACGGCCTGCTGTCCGGCTGGGACCTGGAGCGGACCATGCGGTACGCCAACGCGGCCGGCGCCCTCGTCGCCTCCCGTCTCGCCTGCTCCTCCGCGATGCCCACCGGGGCGGAGGTCGACGGCCTCCTCGCGCGAGCCACTCCCTGAACGGAGCGTTGACTTGTCCCTCAGCATCCCCGACCTCACGGCGGTCAGAGCCCGGCACCCGGAGGCCATCGCCGAGGCGGCGGCCCGCCGGGTACGCCGTCCGCTGATCGGCGACTCCGGGCGCCTGATGATCGTGGCCGCGGACCATCCGGCGCGTGGCGCGCTCGGCGTCGGCGACCGGCGGCTCGCCATGGCCAACCGGGCCGACCTGCTGGAACGCCTGTGCACCGCGCTGTCGCGGCCCGGTGTCGACGGGGTGCTCGCCACCGCCGACGTGCTGGAGGACCTGCTGTTGCTCGGGGCGCTGGAGAACAAGGTCGTCATGGGCTCGATGAACCGCGGCGGCCTCGCGGGCGCCGCATTCGAGATGGACGACCGCTTCACCGGGCACCGCGCCGAGGACATCGCCCGCCTGCGCTTCGACGCGGGCAAGCTGCTGCTGCGCATCGACTACGACGACCCCGGTTCGCTGTCCACCCTGGAGTCCGCGGCCCGCGCGGTCGACGCCATGGCGGCACGTGAACTCCCCGTGTTCGTCGAGCCCTTCGTCTCCCGCCGGCTGGAGGGGCGGGTCCGCAACGACCTGTCCGCCGAGGCCGTCACCCGTTCCGTCGCCATCGCCTCGGGCCTGGGCGGCACCTCGGCCTACACCTGGCTGAAACTGCCCGTCACCCACGACCCGGACGACATGGGCGAGGTCCTGGAGACCTCCACGCTGCCCGCGGTCCTGCTCGGCGGTGACATAGGCGGCTCCCCCGCGGACCAGGCCGCCGCCTACGAACGCTGGCGCAAGGCACTCAGGCTGCCCACCGTGCAGGGCATGGTCGTCGGCCGCTCGCTGCTCTACCCCGCGCAGGGCACGGTGGAACAGGCGGTGGACACCGCCGTCGGCCTGTTGTGACTCCGGGGAAGGTGACTCAAGGAGCCGTGACACAGGACAGCACAGGAGAGGACCCGATGACGTATCACCTTCCCGCGGGCAAGGCGGCAGGCGGCCCGTACGCCGTGGACGTGACGCCCGAGAAGGCCGGCTGGGGCTACTCCGGTCTGCGTGTGCTGCACCTGCCGCCCGGCGGCAGCCACACCTTCGACAGCGGCGACAGCGAGTGGATCGTCCTCCCCCTGGGCGGCGGCTGCACGGTGGCCGCCGCCGACGACTTCGGCCAGGACACCTTCGAGCTCACCGGCCGCGCCGGCGTGTTCGACGGCGTCACCGACTTCGCGTACGTACCGCGGGACGCCCGTACGACGGTGACGTCCGCCGGCGGCGGCCGGTTCGCCCTCACCGGCGCCCGCTGCACCCGCCGCCTGCCCGCCCGCTACGGCCCGGCGTCGTCGGTGCCGGTGGAGCTGCGGGGCACCGGGAACTGCTCGCGGCAGGTGAACAACTTCGCCGCAGCAAGCGTCTTCGAGTGCGACAGGCTGATCGCGGTCGAGTTGATCACGCCGGGCGGCAACTGGTCCTCTTTCCCGCCGCACAAGCACGACGAGCACCGCCCCGGCGAGGAGTCCGTGCTGGAGGAGATCTACTACTTCGAGTTCGCCGGCCACGACGGCACCCCCGGCCTCGGCTACCAGCGGGTCTCCCCGTCCGGGCGGGGACGGGGCACGGACGTGCTGGCCGAGGTCCGCGACGGGGACGTGGTCCTGATCCCCGACGGCTGGCACGGACCGTCGATGGCCGTGCCGGGCCACCACATGTACTACCTCAACGTCATGGCGGGCCCGGAGGCCGAGCGCGCCTGGCTGATCCGCGACCACCCCGACCACGCCTGGATCCGCGACACCTGGTCCGGCCGGCCGGTCGACCCCCGGCTCCCCCTCTACACCGCACCGGAGAGGTCCGCATGAGCACCGTCACGCGCCGACTGACCACCGCCCAGGCACTGGTGCGCTTCCTGGCCGCCCAGTACACCGAACGCGACGGCGCCCGGCACCGCCTGATCGCCGGCACCTGGGGCATCTTCGGCCACGGCAACGTGGCCGGCCTCGGGCAGGCGCTCGTCGAGTACGCCGATGTCATGCCGTACCACCAGGGCCGCAACGAACAGGCCATGGTGCACGCGGCCGTCGGCCATGCCCGCCAGCTCAACCGGCTGTCCGCGCAGGCGGTGACGACGTCCATCGGCCCGGGCGCCACGAACCTGGTCACCGGCGCCGCCCTCGCCACCGTCAGCCGTCTGCCGGTCCTGCTGCTCCCCGGCGACTACTTCGCCTCGCACGCGGCCGACCCGCTGCTCCAGCAGCTGGAGCACCCGGCCGAGGGCGACGTGTCCGTCAACGACACCCTGCGCCCGGTGTCCCGGTACTTCGACCGCGTCACCCGCCCGGACGCCCTGATCTCCTCCGCGCTCCGGGCGATGCGGGTGCTGAGCGACCCGGCCGAGACCGGCGCGGTCACCCTCGCCCTGCCCCAGGACGTGCAGGCGCAGGCGTACGACTGGCCGGAGGAGTTCTTCGCCGACCGCGTCTGGCGCGTACGGCGTTCCGCCCCCGACCCGGCGGAACTGGCCGAGGCGGTCCGGGCGGTCCGCGCCGCCGAGCGCCCGCTGATCGTCGCGGGCGGCGGCGTCCACCACAGCGAGGCCGAGGAGGCGCTGAAGGCGTTCGTGGACGCCACCGGCATCCCGGTCGCCTCCACCCAGGCCGGCAAGGGCTCCCTGCGCCACGACCACCCGGCCGACCTCGGCGGCATCGGCCACACCGGCACCGCCGTCAGCGACGACCTGGCCCGCACCGCGGACCTGGTGATCGGCATCGGCACCCGCTACTCGGACTTCACCACGGCCTCCGGCACCCTCTTCCAGCACCCGGCCGTCCGCTTCCTGAACCTCAACGTCACCGCCTTCGACGCCCACAAGCTCGCCGCCCGCACCCTGGTCTGCGACGCGCGCACCGGCCTCACCCTGCTGACGGACGCCCTCACGGGACACCGGGTGGCACCGTCGTACGAGGCGGAGTACCGCGCGGGCAAGGAGCGCTGGGAGCGCGTGGTGGCGGCCGCCCTGACGGCGGACGACGACAACGCCGTCCCCACGCAGACCCGTGTGCTGGGCGCGCTGGACGCGGTGGTGGGCGACGAGGACGTGGTGATCAACGCGGCCGGTTCGCTCCCCGGCGACCTGCACAAGCTCTGGCGGGCCCGCTCCCCGCGCCAGTACCACCTGGAGTACGGCTACTCGTGCATGGGCTACGAGATCCCGGCCGCGCTCGGCGTGCAGCAGGCGGCGCCTGGGACGCCCGTGTGGGCGCTGGTCGGCGACGGCACCTATCTGATGAACCCGACGGAGATCGTCACGGCCGTGCAGGAGAACCTGCCGGTCAAGCTGGTCGTCGTGCAGAACCACGGCTACGCCTCCATCGGCGGCCTGTCCGAGTCGGTCGGCGCCGAGCGTTTCGGCACCGCCTACCGCCACCGCGCCGCCGACGGCACCTTCACCGGCGCCCCGCTGCCCGTCGATCTCGCCGCCAACGCGGCCAGCCTCGGCATGGAGGTGCTGCGCGCCAAGACGGTGCGCGAGCTGCGGGAGGCGCTGACGGCGGCCCGGGAGGCGACCCGCCCGACCTGCGTCTACGTCGAGACGGACCCGGCGGCGACCGCTCCCGGCGCCGAGGCATGGTGGGACGTGCCGGTGGCCGAGGTCTCCGCCCGCCCGGCCGCCGCCGACGCCCGCGCACAGTACGAGCGTGCCCTCGCCGACCGCCGCCACCACCTCTGACGCCCCGTCACTCACGCAAGGGAGGTACGTCCATGGCGAAGACCGGCGACCCCGTCGGTGCCGTGACCGCCCCCGCGTCCGGCTCGCTGGACTTCGCCCTGGACCGGAGCAGTCCGGTGCCGCTGTACCACCAGCTGGCCCAGCAGCTGGAGGCGGCGATCGAGCGCGGCGTCCTCACTCCGGGGAGCCTGCTGGGCAACGAGGCCGACCTCTCGGTCCGCCTCGGTCTGTCCCGGCCCACCGTCCGCCAGGCCATCCGTTCCCTGGTCGACAAGGGGCTGGTGGTACGGCGGCGCGGGGTCGGCACGCAGGTGGTGCACAGCCGCGTCAGACGCCCCCTGAAGCTGAGCAGCCTGTACGACGACCTGGCGGCGGCCGGGCAGGACCCGGCCACGCGGGTGATCCGCAAGGAGTCCGTCCCGGCCGGCGCCGACGTGGCCGCCGCCCTGGGCGTCGCGGAGGGCGCCGGGGTCACCGTCCTGGAGCGGCTGCGTCTCACCCACGGACGGCCGGTGGCCGTGCTGTGCAACTACCTGCCGGGGGGCCTCCTGGACCTCGACACGGGCCGCCTCGCGTCGACCGGCCTGTACCGGATGATGCGCGCGGCCGGCATCACCCTGCACAGCGCCCGCCAGACCGTCGGCGCCCGCTCGGCCACCGGCGAGGAGGCCGCCCGCCTGGACGAGAGGGAGGGCGCCGCCCTGCTGACCATGCGGCGCACGGCGTACGACGACACCGGACGGCCGGTCGAGTACGGGACGCACCTCTACCGGGCGTCCCTGTACTCGTTCGACTTCCAGCTGCTGGTCGGGCCGTGAGACTCACGCGCGTCCGCGGGGCTGGGCGAAGGGGCCCTCCAGGGCAGCCCACTGGAGCAGCATGATGGTCTTGGCGTCGGCGATCTCGCCGGTGCGGATCATCTCCAGGGCACGGGGGAAGGGCAGTTCGATGGTCTCGATGTCCTCGCCCTCCTCGTGCAGGCCGCCGCCGGCGTGGGTGCGGGTGGCGGGGCCGTAGGCGGCGGCGTAGAAGCTGACGCGTTCGGTGACCGAGCCGGGGCTCATGTACACGTCGAAGACGTGCCGGACCTCGCCGACGGTGTGCCCGGTCTCCTCGACGACCTCGCGCCGCACGGCGACCTCGGGGTGCTCGTCCTCGTCGTCGAGCACCCCGCCGGGGGTTTCGATCAGCATGCCGTCGGGGTGTCCGTTGACGTACACCGGCAGGCGGAACTGGCGGGTGAGCAGGACCGTTCCGCGTTCGGTGTCGTGGAGCAGCACGGTGGCGCCGTTGCCGCGGTCGTGCGTCTCGCGCTCCTGGGTGCTCCAGGTGCCGTCGGCGCGCCGGAGGTCGAAGGTGGTGGTGCGTTCGACGTACCAGTGACTGGAGAGGAGCCGGACGTCCCGGATCCTGACGTCCGGGTTGCCGGTCAGGTCCTGACCGGCCCGGTCGAGTCCGGTGCGGCCCCGGCGGTCCGGGGTGTCGATGCCGGCGGTCATCGGGCGCCCTCCGGCGCTGTCGGGCGGGACGATGCGGGGTGGGGCAAGGTGGTCATGCCCGCTTCTACCACCCCGTCCGGCTCCGCACGAAGTCGAGCACGGAGGCGAAGCAGTGTTCCACGTCGGCCTCGGCCGCCCCGATCCAGAGATGATCGGCCCCGGCGACGGTCCGGAGATCGGCCTCCGCGCCGGCCGCCTCCAGCGCCGACGCCAGGGCCTCCGCCTGGGTGACGGGGATGACCGTGTCCCCGTCACCGTGCAGGATCAGGAAGGGCGGGGCGCCCGGCGTGACCCGGGCGACCGGGCTGGCCTCGCGGGCCCGGTCCGGGGCGTCGGCGGCGGGGGCGCCGAGCAGCGCCGCCTCGGGGGTGCCCGGCGGCGCGGCGGTGAGGTCGGTGGCGCCGTACCAGACGACGCAGCCGCGCGGGGCCGGGTCGGCGGTGAGGGCGAGGAGCGCGGCGAGGTGGCCGCCCGCGGACTCGCCCCAGGCGACTGTCCGCTCGGCGTCGACGCCGAGGTCGGCGGCGCGGGTGCGCAGCCATGCCAGGGCCGCGCCGAGGTCGTCCAGCGGGGCGGGGAACACGGCCTCGCCGCTGAGCCGGTAGTCGGGGCAGACGACGGCGAACCCGGCCCGGGCGAGGCGGGCGAAGGGTCCGGGCCGCCAGGTGCGGAAGCGCGGGCCCAGGTCGTCACGCAGCCCGGTGCGCCAGGCCCCGCCGTGCACGAAGACGACGACGGGCAGCGGCCCGTCGGGGGCCTCCTCGGGGAGCCACACGTCGAGTTCCAGGGGCCGGCTGCCGTCGCGCACGGCGTAGGGGACCGCGCGCAGCAGCCGTACGCCGTCGGCGGGGTGTGCGGCGGGCGGAAGGGGCAGGACCGTGGGGTCGGGCGGGGCCAGGAAGGGGGCGAGTCGGGGGTGCACGGTCACTCCTCGGGTGTCCGGGTCGGCAGGCCGGCCAGGCGAGGCAGCAGCCGGTGGGCGTTGGCCGTCGTCAGGGACCGCCAGTCGGCGGCGCCCGCCGGCACCGGCGCGGCGTCGACGGCCGCGATGTGGGCGTCCACGCCGTGCGCCGGCGTCCAGCAGTAGTCGCTGCCGTACAGCAGCCGGTCCGGCTCGACCAGGGAGAGGAGCGCGGGGACCTGGCGCGGGAAGGCGGGGCCGGCCATGTCGTAGTGCAGGCTGCCCAGTTGCTCCACGGCGTCGGGGGTGTCGCCCGCCCCGGCCGGCAGGAAGAGTTTCATGAACCCGTTGATGCGGTCGGCGAGGACGGGCAGCGCGCCGCCGCAGTGCGGGACGATCACCCGGAGGCCCGGGTGGCGTTCCAGGGTGCCGGCCATGAGCAGGTCGGTGACGGTGCGGGCGGTGTCGAAGATGAACTCGACCATGGGACGCGGCCGTCCGAGGGCCGAATGCTCCCAGCACACGGGGGAGGTCGGGTGCAGGAAGACGACCGCGCGGCGGCGTCCGAGTTCGGCGAAGAGGGGTTCCAGCCGGGCGTCGCCCAGGTACACGCCGTGGGTGTTGGTCTCCAGTACGACCCCGTCGGCGCCGAGTTCGTCGAAGGCGTACGCCATCTCGGTCAGGGCACCGTCCAGGTCGGGCAGCGGGAGGGAGGCGAAGAAGCCGAAGCGGCCCGGGTGTTCGGCGGTGACCCGGGCGGCCTCCTCGTTCATCTCGCGGGCCAGGCGGCGGGCGGCCGCGTCGTCGCCGAAGTGCACCCCCGGGGACGACACGGACAGGATCGCGGTGCGGATGCCGACCCGGTCCATCAGTTCCAGGTGCGCCTCGGCGGACCAGCCGGGCCAGGCGGGCACACCGTCGGGCAGCTCGTGACCGGCGGCCCGTGCCTGCCGGACGTAGGAGTCGGTGACGAAGTGCGCGTGGACGTCGACGAAGCCTGTTCCCTCATCCGGTGCGGTCATGGGCTTCTCCCTTCGGGGTGTGGTGTCTCGATGCGCCGATCCGGCCGCGGCCCCAGGTGACGGCCCGCTCACCGAGGACGATGCCGAGCAGTCCGGTCAGGCCGATCAGGGGCGGGGCGGGCGAGGTGATGCCGAGGGCCCAGTAGACGGCGCCCATCAGGAGCCCGGCCCCGAGGCTGACGGCGGGGCCGCGCAGGGGCACGAGCGGGGACTTCACAGCGCCCCCAGCAGGGCCTGGCCGGCGAGCATGCCGAGCAGGCCGAACAGGGCGGCCGGCGGAGGCGCCGGCGACCTCACCTTCAGGGCCGCGTACAGCGCGCCCACGAGAGCGCCGGCGAGCAGCGCCCGTACGTACGCCATGGTGGTCTCAGCTGCCCGTGCGCCACTGGTGGTCGGGCAGGAAGGTCACGTCGTACTGCTGCGGCACGGTGCCGAACTTGTGCGGCTCGGGCACGAACGGCCGCTGCGGCAGGCCGAGTTCGTCCGTGTCGGTGCCGAGACTCTCGAAGAACCGCTCGAAGGTGCCGCCGGGGCCGGCGGCGACGCCGACGATCTGGCTGTGGTGGCGCTCGATGCGGTAGGCGTGCGGACAGTTCTTCGGCACGAAGCCGAAGTCGCCGGCGGTGAGCACCTTCTCCTCCTGCTCACCCTGGAGGTCCTCCACGAACAGCCGGACGGCGCCCTGCGTGACGAAGAAGACCTCGTAGGTGTCGGGGTGCGAGTGGGCCGGGATGATGTCGCCCTTGGGGCCCTCGCAGGTGAAGAAGTTGAAGGTGTTCTCGGTCTGCGGCCCGCCCGCGTAGATGGTGATCAGGTCGCCGAAGAGGTGGGCGCGGTCGCCCATGCCCTTCTCGATGAAGTAGGGCTTGCCCGGTTCGGCGGGGATCAGGGAGTGGGAGCGCCTGGCGAATTCGATGGTCATGGAAGCCTCCGGCTGCACACTGTCAGGTCACCTGACGATTGTGTGCGTCAGGCTACCTGACGATCGATACGGACAACACCCCTCGGGGACGGCGGGAGCGGACGCCGGGAGCACCGCCCCGTCCGCCCGCCCGTATGCTCGTGGCCCGAGGAGCCCGAGGAGTCATGACACAAGCGAAGGAAACCGCACAGAACATGCCCCTGCTGCTGGCAGGCGCCAAGCGCTGGTTCGACGACGCGCTGATGGCGAGCATGCGGGCGGCCGGCGAGCAGCCGCTGAGCAGCGCCCAGGGGCAGGTCTTCGCCCTCCTGGATCCGGACGGCACCACGGTCGCCGATCTGGCCCGCCGCCTCGGCGTCACCCGGCAGACCACCCACCAGGCCGTGCACGGCCTGCTCGCCCTCGGCCTGCTGGAGCAGGTACCGGACCCCTCCTCGGCACGCAATCGCCTCATCCGCATCACCGCGGAGGGCGTCCGCGTCCACCGGCGCGCCCAGGCGACGCTCGCCGTCATCGAGGACGCGCTGGCCGAGCGCATCGGCGCGGAGGCCGCGACGGCCCTGCGCACCGCGCTGACCCTGCCGCGCGGCGAGCCGCCGGTGGTCGGGGCACCGTAGGACCGTTCGGCCTCAGGCGCGCTGCGTCCAGTCACGGTCCAGCCGGTCGGCCAGGCCGGCGGCGGCGAAGGCGGCCTCGATGTCGTCGCGGCCCTCCGTGAAGTGGGCCCAGCTGTCGTGGTGGACCGGGACGACGCGGCGGGCGTCGAGGATCCGGGTGGCCTCGGCGGCCTGCGCGCTGTCCAGGACGATCAGGCTGCCGTCGAAGAGCATGGGGAAACGAGGTGCGCCGGCGAAGAGGACGGCGGTGTCCACCGGGGCGAAGCGCTCGGCGATCTCCGTCACCGCGTCGAGGGACGCGTTGTCGCCGCTGACGTAGACGGTGGGCAGGCCCCGGCCGGTCAGGACGAAGCCGACGACCTGGCCGGAGAAGGGCTCGACCGATTCTCGCGGGCCGGGCCCGTGGACGGCGGGAACGGCGGTGACGGTGACCGTGCCGCCGTCCGGACGCTCCAGCTCCACGGACTCCCAGTCGGCCAGACCCCTGGCCTTCTCCCCCAGGCGCTCGCCGCCGCCGGGGGTGGTCAGGGTGAGCGGGACGTCGGCGAGCAGGGCACGGCCGGCGATGTCGAGGTTGTCGGCGTGCTCGTCGTGGGAGAGCAGCACCACGTCGAGGGGCCCCAGGTCGGCGGGGGCGACGCTGGAGGGGGCCGTCTTGGTCAGGGTCGGTCCGGCCGTGGGGTAGTCACCGGGGCCGTCGAAGGTCGGGTCGGTCAGGAAGCGCAGGCCGCCGTACTCGAACAGGGCGGTCGGGCCGCCGAACGTGCGGACCGGGAACTGCTCGGTGTCGAGGTGGGACATGAGTCTCCCTTGTTTCTCACGAAAAATATCTGCGTTTAACGTGACCTCAACCTAGGCGTGCATCACGGAAAAACGCAAGCGCTAACATGAGAGTCATGGACGACGCCCCGGCCACCGACCTCACCCGGACCGCTCTGCCCCCGGCCCCCGGGGCCGACCGCTACCGCTCCCTGGACTTCGCCGACACCGTCGTGACGCTGCCCTCCGGTCAGGGTTACGACCTGCTCGCGGCCCCGGAGTCCGCCATGCGCTGGCTCGCCGCGCACGACCTGACCACTCCGGACGTGCGGTTGTACGAGGTCTGCGCACAGCGGATGCGCACGCTGCGCACCCACGTGCGGAGCCTGTTCGCCGCCCGCGTCGACGGCACTCCACCGCCCGAGGAATCCCTGCGCGCGGCGAACGAGGCGCTGACGGCCGTGCCCACGGCTCCCCTGCTCGCCTGGGACGGGGACCGGGGACCGCGGCGTGTCCAGGCACACCCCACCGACGAGGCCGTCAAGCACGCACTGGCGACCCTCGCCGCCGACGCCGCGGACCTGCTGACCGGCCCCGACGCCGGCCTCCTCGCCGCCTGCGGCGCCGACCCCTGCGACCGGTTCCTCCTGCGCACGCACGGCCGGCGCCACTGGTGCTCCACGCGCTGCGGCGACCGCGTCCGCGCCGCCCGCGCCTACGCCCGGCGAAGCGGCGCCTCACCCTGACGCATACCGCGAGGCGGCGGGGGCATACGGGCTCCCGGAATCCCCAGTGACGGTTGTCGCGGGACCGCTCAACCGGCCCGCCTGTGAAAGAGGTTGTACTTTGCTGCTGCCCGCTGAGAAGGACCTGCGCGCGGTGCTGGCCCGTTTCGCCGAGGCCCGCTTCCGTCACGACCTGGAGCCCACGGGCCGTTCGAGCCGAGAGCTGGAGGACACCTCGTACACGCTGTGCGTGATGACGGGCACCCAATCGGTGGACGAGGCCCTCAGCGTCGCCGACACCCTCCTGGAGCAACTGCGGGCAGGCCGCGAGCGGGCCGTCAGGACTGAGCAGGACTTGGCTGCCTGACCGGCACAAGGCGGCCCGGCCGACTCAGCGGCAGTACGCGGCTGTCGCCGTGCTGCGGATCTCCCCCGCCGCGCGGCCGGAATATCCAGGAGCATGCGGGGCCGCCGCCGGACTAGCATGCGCAGTCGCGCTTCGTCCGTCCGCCCTGCGAGGAACCCCCATGCCGGATCGTCCGACCGTCTCCCTCACGGAGTACTCCGTTTCCGACCGCGAGGCCGGACCCTATGGAATCGCGGCCGGACCGGACGGCGCGTTGTGGTTCACCCTGGTCCATCACGGACGGATCGGCCGGCTCACGCCCGACGGCGACACCACCTCCTACCAGCTCGAGTCCACTGCCGGCGGGCCGTCGATCATCACGGCGGGCCCCGATGACGCCCTGTGGTTCACCGAGTTCCGGAGTCATCGCATCGGCCGCATCACCACGGCCGGAGACGTCTCCTCCTTCCCGCTGCCGACTTCGGATGCCGGGCCGTTCGGGATCGCGCCGGGCCCTGATGACGCCCTGTGGTTCACCGAAGCCGGCGCCGACCGCATCGGCCGTATCACGACCGGCGGTCACGTCACCGAGTTCCCCCTCCCGGTCGCGAAGGCCTTCCCCTCGGCCATCACCGCCGGCCCGGACGACCGGCTCTGGTTCACCATGAACCAGGCGAACGCGATCGGTGCCATCGGCAGCGACGGCGCCGTGACCGTCCATCCGTTGCCGACACCCGCCGCCGCCCCGGTCGGCATCACGGCCGGCGCCGACGGCGCCCTGTGGTTCGTCGAGATCGGAGCCGGCCGGATCGGACGGATCACTCCCGACGGGAAGATCACGGAATTCCCCCTGCCCGACCCCGCGTCACGCCCGCACGCCATCGCCGCCGGCGCCGACGGGAACTGCTGGTTCACCGAATGGGGAGCCAACCGCATCGGACGGATCACCCCCGACGGCCGTATCGACGAACACGATCTCCCCAGCCCTTCCTCGGAACCCCATGGCATCGTCCAAGGACCGGACGGCGCGATCTGGGCCGCTCTCGAGATCGGGACGATCGCACGCCTCGCGGTCGGCTGAACGCCGTCGCCGGTCGCCCGGCGGCGGCGCATCCCGTGCCCGAGCGGTCCCCCGGCCGGTGCCTCAGTTCCCGCCGACCGGCTGCCCCACGTTCTGAAGCGACCGATCACGTTCCCCGCCGGAGCGTAGCTGCACACGATGTACGTCTGGTACGACTCCTCGCCCTCCGGCTTCCCCGCGGCCCGGCCGCAGCCGAGCCGGTCGGTCGACTTCCACACGACCTGCGTGAAGGAACCGGTGTCGGGGGAGTAGCCGGGCCGGTCCCAGTCGTAGCCCCCGGTCCAGCGCGCCTCGTACCAGAGCCGCGCGGCTTCCTCGCACGAGGCCGGCCCGTCCTCATGGGTGGCGAACCAGAAGCGGTTCTCTCCCCAGCCCGCCGCCCCCGGCGACGGCGCGAGCCCGTCCTGGGTCGAAGCGGCCCGGGCGCGGCGTACGGCGTGCGCGACGGCCTCGTCGTCCAGGCGCAGCGGTGGGGCGCCGTGGCGGGCGCGGTACTGGTTGTGGGCCGCAAGGCAGTCCTGGTTGAACGCCTCGTCCGTGGCATCGGGCAGGGGCGGACGCCCGTCCTCCGCGTGTACGGGCTGCACCGTGACCATGGCGGTCAACGCCGCCGCGGCGACCGTCAGAACACCGGATGAGAGCCGACCCATGGGTCCTCCTCGTACGCTGCGCGTTTCCGATGGCCGTCCGGCCACCGGGCAGCCTTCATGGAAAGGCCCCGCGCACCGCGACACGCCGTCGCACCACACGCCGCCACCCGTTCGCGGCAACTCCGCCGCTCCAAAGCGTGAACGACGCGACGGCGGCGGGCCTGCCCATGCCGTCCGGATGCGGAACCGGGGGCGCTCGAAAAGCAGTGGATCGGCTCCGCCGTGCGCCATTACCGTGCTGCCGAGCCACCGTCGCCCAGCCGAGGACGTTCCGTTGTACACCGTGTGAGACCTCCCGAGCGCTGATCCGTCGCGCGTCGCATCCGTGCGACGCGCTCCTTTCTGCTGCGGTCTTCTCACTGGAACCGGTGTACTTCTGTGCTCACCCACTGGGTTGTCATGCCCACCTGCCTGCCGCTCGTCCTCCGGCGCTGCCACGTGTGCGCGTCCGAGCGCTTCCGGGCGGACGGAAAGTTCCGCGTCAACACCCACCACAAGCTCCTCGACGCCTGGCTGCTCGTGCTCTGCACCTCGTGCGGCGAGACGGCGAAGCTCACGGTCCTGGAGCGGATGAACGTGCGCTCCATACGGCCCGACCTGCTGGACCGGCTGCATGCCAACGACTCCGGCCTGGCGGCCCAGTTGCTCCAGGACCCCGTCGTGCGGCGCCGCAATCGCATCGCCCTCGACTGGGAGAACGCCTGGCGCCTCGACACCGGCGGAACGGAACGTCCGGACCGCGAGGTGATCGACGTGTCGGTCCGCTTCGCGGCGCGGATCCCGGTCCGGCCGGTGCGCGTGATCGCTGAAGGGTGCGGTCTTTCGCGAGCCGAGGTCGGGCGACTGATCACGGAGGGCCAAGTCGTGTCGGCGGTCCGGCTGAGCGGCAGGCTGTCCGGCGACTTCACCTTCACGCTCAAGCGCTGAGCCCTCCTCGGGACCGGGGGCCTGTCCGGCACGGTCCGCCGGGCAGGCCCCCGGGCCTCTCGCCGTGACGGGGCCGGGACGGGCGCACCCCTACTCGGGGCGCCGGGCGGTGGTGAACCGGCGCTGGTAGGCGGCAGGGCTGATGGACAGCTCCCGCGCGAAGACCCGACGCAGGCTCTCGTAGCTCGGGAAGCCGGCCATGGCAGCCGCCTGCGTCGCGGTGTACCCGTGGTCGAGCAGCGACTTCGCGATGTCGAACCGGATCGACTCCACGTACCGGGCCGGCGTGCTGCCCAGTTCCTGCCGGAACAGCCTGGTGAGGTGACGGGTGCTGACATTGAGGCGGGTGGCCAGTTCGGCGAGGGAGTGGTCGCCGGCGGGGTCCGCCGTGACCAGGTCGACGACCTTGCGCAGGGCGGGTGAGCGGGGCGGCGGCCCCTGCAAGGGCGCGGAGAACTGTGACTGACCGCCCGCCCGTTGCAGATAGACCACCAGGGAGCGGGCCACCTCCCGGCTGATGTCCGGTCCCTGGTCCTCCTCGACGAGAGCCAGCGCGAGGTCGATGCCCGCGGTGACGCCGGCGGAGGTGTACACCGTGCCGTCGCGCACGTAGATGGCGTCGGGTTCGACGCGGGTCCTCGGGTGCCGGGCGGCGAGCCTGTCCGCGATCTTCCAGTGGGTGGTCGCCCGTTTGCCGTCCAGCAGCCCGGCCGCGCCGAGGACGAAGGCACCCGAGCACACGGAGGCGACCCGGCCGGAACGGGCTGCCAGCTCCCTGGCGGCTGCCACCAGGTCGCGCGTGACCGGGGTTCTGGGGTAGACGTCTCCGCCCGGCATCAGGAACGTGCCGGGGTCCGGTTGCGTGGCGGCGCTGCCGTCGACGGCGATCCGCATGCCGATCGAGGAGGTGACGTCGGCGCCGGTCGTCGACACCAGGGCGATCCGGTAGTCGGCGCCGAGCAGGTTCGCTTCGCCGAACACTTCGGCGGGGCCGGCGACGTCGAGCAGTTTGACGCCGTCGTAGACGAGGATCGTCACCCGATGCGTATCGGATCTCACGGGCCCATCCTGGGATGACTGGATTCGAGTGGTTCATGGCCGGACCGAGGCGGCGCCGAAGGCCGCACGGCCCACATGGTGGAGAACGGACGCACGGTCCATTCGTAGTACATCGCACCGGAAAGCACGGACACCATGACCGACATCATCGCAGGGACGGAAATCCCTGGGACTCCGGCCGTCGCGGAGGCCACGGAATTCCTTCGGGAGAGAACGAACCCCCTGATCTTCCACCACTCCCGGCGGGTATTCCTCTTCGGTTCCCTCCACGCGCGTCAGCTCGGCCTCCGGCCCGATCCCGAGTTGCTCTACATTTCGGCGATGTTCCATGACGTGGGCCTTCTGATCCCGTTCTCGGACACCCGGCAGCGTTTCGAGCTGGACGGCGCCGACCACGCGCGGGAGTTCCTGCTCGACCGCGGGTTCTCCCGCAGCGCCGCCGAGGTGGTCTGGACGGCGATCGCCCTGCACACGACGCCGGGGCTGCCCGGCCGGATGGGCCCCGAGTCCGCTGCCACGAACTACGGCGTGCTGACCGACGCGATCGGCTGGGGGCTGGACGAGCTGGAAGGCGACCAGGTGGACGAAATCGTCACCGCTCATCCGCGTGGTGATTTCAAGAAGGAGTTCTTGCAGGCATTCGTCGATGGCCTCAAGGACCGCCCGGACACCACGTACGGAACCATGAATGCGGACGTCCTGGAGCACTTCCTTCCCGATTTCCGCCGTACGTCCATGGTCGAGCGCGTCATCAATGCGCCCTGGCCGCGGTGAGCCGGCAGCCATGACGTCGACGGTTCCACCGATCGACCAAGAGTTTCGGCGCCCTGCGTCTCTCATCCGACACCGACAAAGGAGTACTCGTGCAAGCCATCACCGTCCGGGACCGCGAGGCCGGGGTCACGGGGCTGACCCTGGAAGACCTTCCCCATCCCCATGCCGCTGAGAACGACGTCATCGTGCGGGTGCACGCCGCGGGCTTCACTCGAGGGGAGCTCGACTGGCCCGCGTCCTGGACCGACCGCGCCGGCCGCGACCGCACCCCGAGCGTGCCCGGCCACGAGGTCTCGGGGGTGGTGGAGGAGCTCGGCTACGGGACGACCGGCCTCACCGTCGGCCAGCGGGTCTTCGGGCTGACCGACTGGACCCGCGACGGCTCGCTCGCCGAGTACGTCGCCGTGGAGGCCCGCAACCTCGCGCCGCTCCCCGCCGGCGTCGACCACACGGTGGCAGCCGCCCTGCCGATCTCCGGACTGACGGCGTGGCAGGGCCTGTTCGACCACGCACGTCTCGTCACCGGCCAGACCGTGCTGATCCACGGCGCCGCGGGCGGTGTCGGTTCGATCGCCGTCCAACTCGCCCGCGAGGCGGGTGCCCACGTGGTCGGCACGGGCCGCGCCGCCGACCGGGACACCGTGCTCGGCCTGGGCGCGCACGCATTCCGCGACCTGGAGAACGACCGGTGGGAGAAGGCCGGGCAGGTCGACGTCGTGTTCGACGTGATCGGCGGTGACATCCTCGACCGCTCGGCGTCGCTCGTGCGGGCCGGTGGCACGCTCGTCACCATCGCCCACCCGCCCACGGTACGACCGGACGACGGGCGGGCCGTCTTCTTCGTGGTGGAACCGGACCGCGCACGCCTCGCCGACCTCGCCCGGCGGCTGCGGGACGGACGACTTCAGGTGCGGGTCGGCGCGGTCCGGCCGCTCGCGGAGGCAGCCACCGCACTCGCCGGGCGACAGCGCGTCCCCGGCCGCACCATCATCCGGATCACCGAGGACGGAGGGTGACGGGGGCCGGACCGGTCCGGTGAGGGAACCGTCGGCGGGCCCGGCCGGGCTCGGTGGCTGTGCGGCTGGGCTGCGGGGCGACGAGGGCGACCGGCCTGCCCTCTTGGCCCCGCAGCTCAGCGGCCCGTCCTGCGGGAGTCACGCGTCAGACCGAGCTTTTCGGCTTCGCGCCGGCGCCCTGGGCCGCGCGGAGCTCTTCGTTGATGCGTTGGGCTTCTTCGAGCTGGTCCTCGAGGATGATGATCCGGCAGGCGGCTTCGACGGCGGTGCCGGCGTCGACCAGTTCGCGCGCGCGGGCGGCGATGCGCAGCTGGTAGCGGGAGTAGCGGCGGTGGCCGCCCTCGGAGCGCAGTGGGGTGATCAGGCGGTGTTCCCCCAGCGCGCGGAGGAAGGCGGGGGTGGTGCCGAGCATCTCGGCGGCCCGGCCCATGGTGTAGGCGGGGTAATCGTCGTCGTCGAGGTTGTCGACGGGGCGGGAACTGCCAGGGGGCATAGACCTCTTCTTCCGGGTGACGCGTCGGGGGGCCCGGGCGCCGACCGGCGCCCGGGCCCCGAGCTTTCCACACCATCTACCGGCTGACTGCGCCGGCCTTCTGTATCCGCAGGTTCCGCCTGGGAGGGCGGGCTTGCGGGGATCGCGGCTGCGTGACCGGGGACCACCTTCCAATCCGGGGTCTGCGGTACCCGGGCGGCTCCACCCACCCGGGCGATCCTGATGGCGTTCGGCTCCTTACCTCTTTCGATCGATCTTTCCGTACTGCTGTGCGGCCGGGTGAGGCCGCTCGGCTTGACCTTCTTGCACGGCACTTCGTCTCTGCCGTGCCCTTCGACTTCTGGCTACACCCAGAACAGTAGCTTCCGACCCAGGCAATGTCTACACCCGCCAATACAGATTTGCTCCATCCAGGGACGCCCGGTTTCCGCCTGTCATGTCCGGAACCCGTGACCGAGCGCGTCAGGCGGCCCTGAGCGCCCGATCGGCCCGGGCGGCCGCCGCCCCACCCTGGCCAGGTGGCTGTGACCACCGCAGGATCACTCCGTCACGGGCACGCATTCGGTGAGCAGGTCCACGATGTCGCGCCAGGCTCGCTGCGCGTGCCGCGGGTGGTGGCCGACGCCCGGGAGCACAGGCTGGTCGACGGGCGGGTGGTGGAAGGCGTGCAGGGCGCCGCCGTAGACCACGAGGCGCCAGTCGACGCCCGCGGCCTGCATCTCGGCGGTGAACGCGTCGCGTTGCGCGACCGGCATGATCGGGTCCTCCGACCCGACCCCGGCCCACACCGGGCAGCGAATGCGGGCCGCCTCGCCCGGCCGGCCCGTGATCAGTCCGTTGACCGTCCCGATCGCCCGCAGGCCGACGCCGTCGCGCCCGAGTTCCAGCCCGATGGCGCCCCCGGTGCCGTAGCCGACGGCGGCGATCCGGTCGGGGTCGGTCCGCGGCTCGGCCCGCACCACGTCGAGCGCCGCGTGGCCGATGTCCCGCATCCGATCGGGGTCGGCGAGCAGCGGCAGGCAACGGGCCAGCATGTCCTCGGGGTCGGTCAGATGGCGCCCGCCGTGGATGTCGAAGGCCAGCGCAACGTATCCCAGTTCGGCGAGGGCGTCGGCCCGGCGGCGCTCGACGTCGCTGAGCCCCGGGCCCTCCGGTCCCAGCAGCACCGCGGGCCGGCGGCCGGTGCCGGCCGGCAGCGCGAGGTGCCCGATCATCGTCAGGCCGTCGGCGGGGTACTCGACCGTGCGCGTCATCACTGTCGTCATGCGACGGGACGGTAGTGCCCGTGGAGCCGGCCGGGTCGTTTGTTCTGCCACCGGCAGAGCAGCGCGGGTCGGCCCTGGCGGCCACCTGGCGACACATTTCCGAGTTGCGGAAATCCGCCGGGCCGTCGGGCCGGGCCGTCCTGATCGAGACGGGAGCCGCTCTCGGCCCGGGTCACCCGCGCGTGACGGGCCCGGTGCGTTCGACCGCCGCCCTCCTGCTCGGCCTGGGCCGACACACACCTTGCTCCGCGTGCCCGGACGCCCCCGGCGGCGCCGTGCGGGTGCCCGCTAGGCTCGACGGTCGTGAACCGACGGCGGCGAAAGAAACTGTCCGGGCGTCTCGTCGACGCCGCACTGGTGGGCGACCTCACTCAGGTGCGCGCCCTGCTGCGCGCGGGCGCGCCGGCCGAGACGGCCGACTCCGCGGGCACCACGCCGCTGTACCAGGCGGCGGTGAACGGAGACGCCGGCATCGTCCGCCTACTGCTGGCGGCCGGGGCCTCGCCCGACACGGAGAGCGGTACCGGCTCGGAGGGCACACCCCTGTGCGGGGCGGCGTGCTGGGGCCACATCGAGGCCGTGCGCGCGCTCCTGGAGCACGGCGCCGACCCGAACCTGCGGGAGGACCACGGCACGGGCCGGCCCCCGCTCGACTGGGCTGTGAAGGGCCCGCATCCCGAGACGGCGGAGCTGCTCGTCGCCGCCGGCGCCCGGCCGGGACCGGCGTCCCCCCGGCAATGACCGAAGGCCGGTCTCGGATCTCTCCGAAACCGGCCTTCGGCCTACGACTCTCACGAGTCGGGACGACAGGATTTGAACCTGCGACCCCTTGACCCCCAGTCAAGTGCGCTACCAAGCTGCGCCACGTCCCGATGTGCTCACACGCGGTGCACCGCGCGATCACGCGGACAGCACTTTACCCCACACCCCGGGCTACGCCTAAGCGGGGGCGGGCGAGGGACAATCGGCCCCATGGACAGCCCTGCCGACAGCACAGCCTCGGACCGCCCGGTGGACCCGCGGGACCGCGACGACGAGGGGCGCGCCCGCAACGCCCGACCGCGGGACGGGCTGGGGCGCCCGCTGCCGTACGGCGCGGACGGCGTCCCCCGCCAGCCCGAGGGCGTCGTACGGGCCCCCGACGAGACGGTCGCCGAGGCGCAGCGGCTGCTGGACGAGGGGAAGCCCTTCCACGCGCACGAGGTCTTCGAGGACGCCTGGAAGTCGGGCCCCGACGAGGAGCGGGAGCTGTGGCGGGGCCTGGCCCAGCTGGCCGTCGGGCTCACGCACGCGGCCCGCGGCAATGTCACCGGCGGGGCCAGGCTGCTGCTGCGCGGGGCCGGGGCCGTGACGGAGTGGGCGGCGTCGGAACACGGTCGGGGGCGCCCGTACGGGATGGAGCTGGACGCGGTCGCCGCCTGGGCCCGGAGGCTGGCGCGGGACGTGGAGGAGGGCGTGCCGGTGGACGCGGGGGCCCGGGCGCCGCGGCTGCGGGGCTGAAGCCCTGTTCGCGGGGACGGCGAGCGGGCTGCCGCCGGGCCGGCCCGCGCCGCGCACGCCGGGTCCCCGAGCCGCCCTGGGGACGAGGGCAGCCCGGCCGGGGCGTCGTCAGCGGCGTACGGCAGACTCGGGGCGTGCGGAAGATTCATGTGATCGGTATCGGCGCCGGCGACCCCGACCAGCTCACCCTCCAGGCGGTCCGGGCGCTGCGGAGCACGGACGTGTTCTTCGTCCTGGACAAGGGCGAGGCCAAGGCGGACCTGGTGCGACTGCGCCGGGACATGCTGGAGACGCACGTACCGCAGGGCACGTACCGGGTCGTCGAGGCGCGTGACCCGGAGCGGGACCGCACCGCGGGCGGCACGGCGTACTCCCCCGCCGTCGGGGACTGGCGCAGCGCCCGCGCCGGCATCTACGAGCGGCTGATCGCCGAGGAGCTGGGCGAGGACGAGAGCGGCGCGTTCCTTGTGTGGGGCGATCCGGCGCTGTACGACAGCACGCTGGGCATCCTGGAGGAGATCCTGGACCGGGGCACGGTGGCGTTCGAGTACGACGTCGTGCCCGGCATCAGCAGTGTCTCCTCGCTCGTCGCCCGGCACCGGACCGGGCTGAACCGGGTCGCGCGCCCGGTTCAGATCACGACCGGCCGGCGCCTCGCCGAGGGCTTCCCGGAGGGCGTGGACGACGTGGTGGTGATGCTGGACGCCCAGCAGACCTTCCGGCGGTACGCGGACCAGGACATCGACATCTACTGGGGCGCCTACCTGGGCACCCCGGACGAGATCCTCGCCGCCGGCCCGATCGCCGAGGCCGCGCCCCGCATCGAGCGGCTGCGCGCCGAGGCCCGGGAGCGCAAGGGCTGGATCATGGACACGTACCTGCTGCGGCGCAACCCGAAGGACCGCTAGGACCTGCCGCCCGGCGGTACCCGGGCGGACCGGCCCCGCATGCGTGGCCGGTGCACGGGTGTGATCGTGACCTCGTGACAGTCGCCGAGGAAACGCCACGGACCGCCGCGATCCAGCCGCCCGTGCTGGACAAGCGCCGCCGCAACGTCGTCTTCGTCACGATCATGCTCGGCATGCTGCTCGCGGCCCTCGACCAGACCATCGTCGGCACCGCCCTGCCGACGATCGTGTCGGACCTGGGCGGCGCCGCGCACATGTCGTGGGTGGTCACCTCGTACCTGCTCGCGGAGACCGTCGCGACGGTGCTGGTGGGCAAGTTCGGCGACCTGTTCGGCCGCAAGGTGGTCTTCCAGGTCTCGGCGGTCGTGTTCATCACGGGCTCGTTCCTGTGCGGGCTCGCCACGAACATGCCGCTGCTGATCGCCTGGCGGGCCATGCAGGGCATCGGCGCGGGCGGCCTGATGGTCACGTCGATGGCGCTGATCGCGGACGTCATCCCGCTGCGGGAGCGCGGCAAGTACCAGGGCGCCATCGGCGCGGTGTTCGGGGTCGCGACGGTCATCGGGCCGCTGCTGGGCGGGCTGTTCACCGACCATCTGTCGTGGCGCTGGGCGTTCTACGTCAACGTGCCCATCGCGATCGTCGTGGTGATCGCCGCCGCCCGCACCATCCCGGTGGTGAAGTCGGCCGTCCGGCCCGTCATCGACTACCTGGGCATCGCCCTGGTCGCCCTCGGTGCGAGCGCGCTGATCCTGGGGACGAGCTGGGGCGGCAACGAGTACGCCTGGGGCTCGGGCGTGATCATCGGCCTGTTCGCGGGCGGGCTCATCGCGCTCGCCCTGTTCTGCCTGGTGGAGACCCGGGCGGCCGAACCGATGCTGCCGATGCGGCTGTTCGCCAACCCGGTGTTCACGGTCTGCTCGATCCTCAGCTTCATCGTCGGCTTCGCGATGCTCGGCGCGCTGACCTATCTGCCGACCTATCTGCAGTACGTCGACGGCGACTCGGCCACCGTCTCGGGCGTCCGGACGCTGCCGATGGTGGCCGGACTGCTGATCGCCTCGGTCTTCAGCGGCACCGTGGTCAGCAGGACGGGCCGGTACCGGCTGTTCCCCATCGTGGGCACCCTGGTGATGGGCGTCGGCCTGTACCTGATGTCGCTCATGGGGCCGTCCACGGGCGCCGGACTGGAGTCGTTGTACATGTTCGTGCTGGGCACGGGCATCGGCCTGTCCATGCAGGTGCTGACCATCGCCGTGCAGAACACCGTCGACTACGCCGACCTCGGTACCGCGACGTCCGGCGTCACGTTCTTCCGCACGCTGGGCAGCTCCTTCGGCACCGCCGTGTTCGGCACCATCTACGCGGGCGCCCTCGGCCCCAACCTCCGGGACGGCATCGCCGACGCCGCGCGGACCGGCGCCGCGGATCCCGCGGTGATCGGCCGGGCGGCGACCAGCCCGGCGGGCGTGCACGGGCTGCCTCCCGAGGCGGCGGCACCGGTGATCGGCGCGTACGCGGACACCATCCAGACCGTGTTCCTGTGGACCGTGCCGGTCGCCGCCCTCGGCCTGGTCGTCGCCCTGTTCCTCAAGCAGGTGCAGCTGCGCGACAGCGCCCGCGCGGGCTCCACCGACATGGGCGAGGGCTTCGCGTCGCCGCACGACGCCAGCAGCAGGAGGGCGCTCGAGGCCTCCGTCGGGAAGATCATCGGCGGTACGGAGCTGGACACCGCCCGCCGCATCATCGCGGACAGCGACACCCGGCTCGATGTCGCCGGCGCCTGGGCCGTCATGCAGGTCGACCTGTTCACGCGGCTGGTCGGCCACGCCAGCCTCGGCCTGATCGCCGCCCGCCGCCGGGTGCCGCCGGAGGTGCTGCTGCCGGTGTTCGACCGGATGGTGGAGGAGGGGTTCCTCACCCGGCACGGTTCGCTGCTCTCGCACACCGAGGCCGGCGCCCGCGAGGCCCTGGTCATCGGGCGGGCCTGGGCCTCCTGGCTGGAGGACCGGGTGGAGCAGGACATCGGCCGCCCCTCGGACGCGGACCTGCGCGCCGCCGTGGACGCGATCGCCAAGCGCCTGCTGGTCGAGGACCTGAACAACGGGCTGCCCGTCCGAGTGCGGCAGCCCGCTCCCGAGGCGGCGCACTGAGACAGCGGGAGCCCCGACAGGCCCCGCCGCCGGCGGGGCCGCTTCCGTCAGGGTGCGCCCAGGCCCAGCCGCTCCAGCACACCGGACACGTCGGGCACCACGGGCACGCCCGTCGGCAGTGGGGGCCTGCGCACGACCACCACCGGCAGGGCCAGGTCCCGGGCCGCCGTCAGTTTGGCCGCGGTGGCCGCTCCCCCGCTGTCCTTGGTCACCAGTACGTCGATGCGGTGGTCGCGCAGGACGGCGGTCTCGCCGGCCACGGTGAACGGGCCACGGGCCAGCAGGACCCGGGTGTCCGGCGGGAGGGGAGGCTCCGGGGGCTCCACCGAGCGGGCGACGAAGTGGAGGCCGGTCAGGTGCGCGAACGCTCCCAGGCCCAGGCGGCCGGTGGTCAGGAAGACGCGGCGGCCGAGACCCGGCAGCAGGCCGGCCGCCTCCGGGAGGGATGCGACCGGGTGCCACCGGTCACCGGGGCCGGGGTGCCAGCCGGGCCGGCGCAGGATCACCGCCGGGGTTCCGCAGGCCGCCGCGGCGCGTGCCGCGTTCGCCGTGATGGTCTCGGCGAAGGGGTGGGTCGCGTCGACGAGGGCGCTCACCCCCTGCTCGCGCAGCCACACGGCCAGCCCGTCCGCACCGCCGAACCCGCCGACGCGCACCTCGCCGTCGACCGCGCCCGGCCGGGTCACCCGCCCCGCCAGCGATGTCGTCACCCGCACCCCCGGCCGGTCCGCGAGGACGGCGGCGAGGCGGCGGGCCTCGGTGGTGCCGCCGAGGACGAGGACATGCGGGATCGGCATGGCGTCGAGGGTACGAGGTGCCCGGGGCCGGGCATGCCACAGGCTCCGGTGGAGCAGCGCGGCCGCTGCCGGACGGACCGGCGGTCACGCTCACACCGGCGCGGGCCGGTGCCGGTGCGAGCGCGTCACCCGAGGTGTCGCCGTCTCCTCCTCAGGGCTCAGAAGTCGTCCGCTCCGTTACGGAGTTCGGGCGTCCAGTAGCCGGTGAGCGCCTTCGCCGGGTCGACGGCGATGCCGTCGCTGCCGGGCGCGGTGACGGCGATGACCGTGGAGTCACCCTCCAGCGTCACGGAGAACGCCGACACGGGCTCGTTCTCCTCGTCGACCCCACCGTCCGACAGCTTCACCAGGGCGTAGGCCGGGGCTCCCGTGTCGAGCACGACGGGCGTGGCCGGCTTGCTCTTGGCGACGGCCGGGACGTCCTGCTTGTGGCTCTCCAGGAACTGGATCTGCGGAAAGCCCGTCAGCCGGCAGGAGTGCCCGCTGTTGTTCCGCGCCGTGAGGACGATGTGGGTGTAGGGCGGACCGTCCTGCGTGGCGGCGGTGACGCGGACGTCCCGGGCGGTGCAGACCGGGGTGGAGGCGGACACCTGCTCACCGGACGCACCGGCGTCGCCCGCGGAGGCGTCGGTGGAGCCCGCCGAGCCCTTCGATCCCGCCGAGTCGGCCGAACCCGCCGCGTCGGACGTGCCGGTGCCCTTGTCGGCCGTCGTCCCGGCCGCCGCCGGGGACGACGCCACCGTGGTGGTGGCGGACGGCGCGGACGACGACGTGCTGTCCGCGTCGCTCTGGCAGGCGGTGAGGGACAGGACGAGGGCGGTGCCCGCGACGGCGAGCAGCGCGGAGCGCTGACGCAGAGTGCTGTGGTTCATGTGAGAGATCCCCGTTCGGTGAGCTACGGCATGCATGCCACGGTCGTTCGACGGCGGCTGGTTCGAGCCGTTCCCGGGCCCGCACCGGCTCCGTCCCCGGCGGCTCCGTGCGCCGGGGGCGCCCGGAGCGCGCAGGCCGGGAGGGCTTTCCGCGTCGGCCTTCAGTCGATCACTTCCGGTCTACGCCGCCCAGGCGGTTCTCCCGGCAGAAGTCCCGTGGGCGATACTTCTGCCGGTGGCTCGCGTCCGGACGAGCCGGACGATCGGGGTCATCGACGGTGCGCAACGGCACGCCTTCTGCTGGGGACTTCGGGCCGCTGTTGCGGGACCTGCGGGGCCGCGCCGGGCTGAGCCAGGAGGCGCTGGCCCATGCGGCAGGGGTGAGCGTCAGGGCGCTGGCCGACATGGAACGCGGACGCACCCGGGGACCGCAGCGCCGTACCGTGCAGGTACTGGCCGAGGCGCTGGGGCTGGACGGCGACGAGGCGGCGAGCCTGGAGAGATCCGCCGCCCTGGGCCGTCCGCGTCCCCGGACGGCCACCGAGCCCGGCCCCGGCATCCTGGCCCTGCCGCGCGACATCCAGGACTTCACCGCCCGCGGCCCGGCCCTCGCCCGGCTGCTGGACCTGGCGCGGGACGCCGAGTCCGGCCGGCCGGTGGTCACCGTGGTCGCCGGGCAGCCCGGTCTGGGCAAGACCGCGTTCGCGGTGCACGCCGCGCACCGCCTCGCCCCGCACTTCCCGGACGGGCGGATCGCCCTCGACCTGCACGGCATGGATCCCGAGCCGACCACGCCCCGGGACGCGCTGGCCCGGCTCCTCGGCGCGATGGGGGTCGCCGACGCGGCGATACCGGCCGGCACCGACGACCGTGCCGGTCTGTGGCGGTCCCTGGCCGCCGGGCGGCGCATGCTCCTGCTGCTGGACAACGCCGCCGACGAGTCCCAGGTCGGCCCCCTGCTGCCCGGCACCGGCCCGTCCTTGACCATCGTCACCAGCCGCCATGCCCTGGCGGGTCTGGAGTCCGTGCACCGCACCGATCTGGCCCTGCTGCGGCGTGAGGAGGCGGTGGAACTGCTGACCCGCATCATCGGCCCGGACCGGGTGCGGGCGGAGGCACAGGCGGCGCGCGACCTCGCCGACCTGTGCGGACACCTGCCGCTGGCCGTGCGGATCGCCGGCCAACGGCTCCTCAGCCGGCCGCACGAACGCCTCGGCAAGCTCGTCTCCCGCCTCGCCGCCGAGGGACGGCGCCTGGACGGCCTCCAGGCCGGAAGTCTGCGGGTACGTGCCGCCTTCGCGCTCTCCTACCGGCAACTACCGCCCGACTCGCGGAGGGTGCTGCGCCGTGCCGCGCTGTCCGCCGGAGCGGACTTCGGCCCCGAGACCGCCGCGCTCCTGGCCGGACTGTCCTACGACGAGGCGGTCGCCTGCGCCGAGGAACTGACCGACGCCGGACTGCTCCAGAGCGATGCCGGCGCCGAGCGGTACCGCTTCCACGACCTGCTCAGGCTCTACGCCGCCGAGCAGGTCGAGGCCGAGGACGGCCCCGACGTCCGCGACGCCGCCCTCGACCGGACCGCGCACTGGATGCTGCGCCGCGCCACCGCCGCCGCGCTGCACTTCGACGTCGACCACGAACGGACCGCACCGCAGGACGATCCGGACCCGGAGACGGCGCCCACCGGCCGGGACGAGGCACGGGCCTGGCTGGAGGCCGAACGGGCCCAGTGGCTCGCCGCTCTGCGCCGGGCCCATGACACGGGCCGGCACCGGCAGGTCCTGGACACGGCGGAGGCGATGCACTGGTTCTCCGATCTCAACCAGCACTGGGAACAGTGGGTGGAGGTGTTCCAGCGCTCCGCCGACTCCGCCCGTGCCCTGGGCAGCAGACGGGACGAGGCCATTCACCTCAACTACCTCGCCTGGGCCTACAACCTCTGCGTGCACGACCCGCACGCCGCCCTGGCGAGCGCGGACGCCGCGCTCACGGCGGCCCGCGAGTGCGGGGACGGGCTCCAGGAGGGCTGGGCACTCGGCTACGGCGCGGGCGCGCTGAACCGGCTGGGGCGCGCGGGAGAGGCCCAGGAGCGCCTGCGCGAGGGGGCCCGCTGCCTCGCCTCACAGGAGTCGCCGCAAGGCAGGCTCGCCGAACTGACGAGTCTCAACTCCCTCGGCACCCTGCTGCGCCAGGCCGGACGGGCGGCCGAGGCGCTGGACATCCACCGCCGCAGCGAGCGGATCTGCCGCGCGGGGGTCCCGGGCCGTACGGACGAGGTGATCGCGTTGTACCTCGCGGTCGCCCGGCAGCAGATCGGCAACGATCTGGCGGCCCTGGAGCGCTGGCAGGAGGCCGAGGCGCCGCTGCGGCAGGCCCTCGCCGCCTTCGACGCCGCGAAGATGCCGGCCTGGACGGAGCAGGCCCGGCTGGACCTGGGCCAGGTGCTCGACGCCATGGGACACCCCGACGCCCGGGAGACGATCCGCACCGCCCGCGACGCCCTCGCCGCGCTGAGAAGCCCCCGTCAGGTCGAGGCCGCCGCCGCACTCGACGCGCTCGACGAGGCCGCCGCCGGCACCGTCTAACGCAGGAGCAGTTGCAGGCCGCCCACCACCGTCGCCGCGATGACCAGTTGCTCGAAGAGCCGCTGGTCGATCCGCTTCACCGCCCATGTGCCGAGGAACGCGCCGGGCACCACGAACACGACGAGCACGGCGTCGAGGAGCAGCGAGCGGCCGTCGATCAGGCCGAGGCCGGCGCTGAAGGGCAGCTTGGATACGTTGACGATCAGGAAGAAGAAGGCCGAGGTACCGAGGAAGCCGAGCTTGCGGAAACCGGCGGAGAGCAGGTACATCGACATCACCGGGCCGCCCGCGTTGGCGACCATGGTGGTGAAGCCGCCGAGGACGCCGTACGTGCGGGCCTTGACGCGACCGGCCCGGGAGCCGATCTCGTCCGGCTGCTCGGCGGCGGCGTCGGCCTGCCGTCGGCGCCACACCGGCACCCCGGCCATGAACAGCAGGATCACGCCGATCGACGTCCGGACGGCCGTGTCGTCGGCCCACACCAGGAACACGGTGCCCACGACCACGCCGGCCCCCACCGCCGGGAACAGCCGCCACAGCGTGGGCCAGTGCGCGTGGCGCCGGTAGGTGAGGACGGCCAGGATGTCACCGGCGATGAGGACGGGCAGCAGGACGCCGGTGGAGGCACGGGCCGGCAGGACCGCCGCGAAGACCGCGAGACTGACCGTGTTGGCCCCGCTCACGGCGGTCTTGGAGAAGCCGACGAGCAGGGCCGCGAAGGCGAGGGCGGCGAATTCCCAGCCGGTGAGGTGCCAGAGCGTCATGGTGTCCATTGCGGGCACCGATGCTATGCGCACCCGGCCGGCCCCCGTAAGGACCGTCTCGTCGGACGATCACTGACGGCCGGCGTACCGCGCCCGCAGTTCCCGCTTGAGCACCTTCATGCTCGGGCCCAGCGGCAGCGCGTCCGTGAACTCCACCCGGCGCGGGTACTTGTACTTGCCGAGGTGCTGCTTGGACCACTCGGTGATCTCGGCGCCGTCCGGTGTCGTGCCCGGGGCGGGGACGACCACGGCGCACACCTCCTCGCCGTGCAGCTCGTCCGGCAGGCCGATGACGGCGACCTGGGCGATGCCGGGGTGGCGCATCAGGACCTCCTCGACCTCGCGCGGATAGACGTTGTAGCCGCCCCGGATGACGACGTCCTTCTTCCGGTCGACGATGCGCAGGAAACCCTCGTCGTCCTTGGTGCCGAGATCCCCGGTGCGGAACCAGCCGTCGACGAGCGCCTCGGCGGTGGCCTCGGGGCGGCCGAGGTAGCCGGAGAAGACGTTGTGGCCGCGCACGACGACCTCACCCAGCTCTCCGGGCGGCAGCAGTTCGACGCGGTCCTCCGTCTCGGCGCGGGCGATCTCGACGTCCACGCCCCACAGCGGGTGGCCGATGGTGCCAGGCTTGGCGCCGAACACCGGCTGGTTGACGGCCGCGGCGGGCGAGGTCTCGGACAGCCCGTACCCCTCGTAGATCTTGGCGCCGAAGGCCTCCTCGAAGCGCTCCAGCACGGCGACGGGCAGCGAGGCGCCGCCGGAGATGCACACCCGCAGATCGGGCAGGGCGCCTGCCTCGGCCGCCGCGGCGGCGAGGGCGACGAACATGGTGGGCACCCCGTGGAAGGTGTTGACCTTCTCCCGCACCATCAGCTCGATCGCGCGCGCCGCGTCGAAGCGCGGCAGCAGGACGAGGGTCGCCCCCGCCCGCCAGGTGGAGTTGAGGGAGACGGTCTGGCCGAAGGCGTGGAACAGCGGCAGCGCGCCGAGCGCGATGTCGTCGGGGCGGATGTCGTTGGCGTCGAAGGCGTTGACGGTCGCGTTCATCACCAGGTTGAAGTGGCTGAGCACCGCGCCCTTGGGCACGCCGGTGGTGCCGCTGGTGTAGAAGACCACGGCCGGGTCGTCGGCGTCGCGCGTCACGTAGGAGGGCAGCGGTTCGGCGTCCGCGGCGAGCTTGCCGAGTTCGTCGCCCAGGACGACGACCCGTACCCCGGCCTCCCGCGCGGCGGCCGCTCCCGTCTCCGCCTGCGCCGGGTGCACCAGCAGCAGGCCGGCGCCGCTGTCGGTGAGGACGTGCCCGACCTCCGCCGGGGACAGCAGCAGGTGCACCGGAACGACGACGGCGCCGGCGGCGGCGATCGCGTAGTACGCCTGCGGGAAGTCCGCGGTGTTGGGCGCCATCAGGGCGACCCGGTCCCCCGGCCGGACGCCCAGCTCCACCAGGGCCCCCGCCTGGGCGCGGGCCCGCTGCCACACCTCGGCGAAGGTCAGCCGCAGGTCGCCCTCGACCAGTGCCTCCTTGTCGGGACGGCGCCGGGCGTTCTCGGCGAGGATGGCGGCGACGGAGAGGGTTGCCATGGGGTGTTGCTCCGTTTCCTTGCTGCGGCTCTGCAGGGGGGCGGGTGGGTGGCGGCGGACGGCGACGGGCCCTAGGACGGTGCGGACACGGCCTAGGACCGTTCGACCAGCACCGCGCTGCCCTGCCCCACGCCGACGCACATGGTGGCGAGTCCGCGGGCGGCGTCGGTGCGCCGCATGCGGTGGAGCAGGGTGGTGAGGATGCGGGCGCCGGAGCAGCCGAGCGGGTGGCCCAGCGCGATGGCGCCGCCGGTGGGGTTGACCAGGGCGGGGTCGATGCCGAGCTGGTCGACGCAGGCGAGGGCCTGGGCGGCGAACGCCTCGTTGAACTCGGCCTCCGCGATGTCGTCGATGCTCCAGCCGGCGCGGGCGAGGACCTTGCGGGTGGCGGGGACCGGACCGATGCCCATGACGTCCGGGTGGACGCCCGCCGAGCCGCCGGCCACGTAGCGGCCCAGCGACTCGAGGCCCAGGTCGTTCAGTGCCTCCTCGCTGACCAGCAGGAGGGCCGCGGCGCCGTCGTTCATCGGGGAGGCGTTGCCCGCGGTGACCGTGCCGCCGGCGCGGAAGACCGGCTTCAGCCGGGCCAGCTTCTCGACGGAGGTGTCCTCGCGGACGCACTCGTCGGTGTCGACGACCACGCCGTCGGGCCGCTCGACGGGGAGCAGCTCGGCGTCGAAGTGGCCGCATCTGCGGGCCTCGGCGGCGAGGCGGTGACTGCGCAGGGCGAACTCGTCCTGCCGCTCGCGCGACACGTCGTACCGCGCGGCGACCTCCTCCGCCGTCTCGCCCATGGCGAGCAGGCCGTGCAGGTCCTTCATCGCCGGGTTGACCAGGCGCCAGCCGAGCCGGGTGTCGGCGGTCTCGATGCGGTGCGGCAGGGCCTCGTCGGGCCGGGGCAGGACGAAGGGGGCGCGGCTCATCGACTCCGAGCCGCCCGCGAGCACGATGTCGGCCTCGCCCGCGGCGATGGTGCGGGCGGCGGTGGTGACGGCTTCGAGGCCGGAGGCGCACAGGCGGTTCACCGTGGCGCCGGGCACGGTCTCGGGCAGGCCCGCGAGGAGGGCGGCCATGCGGGCGACGTTGCGGTTGTCCTCGCCGGCCTGGTTGGCGGCGCCCCAGTACACGTCGTCGATGCGGGCGGGGTCGAGCGCGGGCACGTCGGCGACCAGGCCGCGGATCACGGTGGCGGCGAGGTCGTCCGGCCGTACGGCGGACAGGGCGCCGCGCAGCTTGCCGATCGGGGTGCGGCGGGCGGCCGCGAAGTGGACGGGACGCACGAGGTGACTCCTGACCGTCGTCGCTCGGCCGCCGGGCGGTGTGCCGCCGGCCGGCCTCCGCGAGCCTTCTTCCTTCATTCCCGCAGCCGAAATTAGCACTGCTAGTTTTGGACTATAGACCTCCGGCCGCCCCCCTGGGAAGATCCTCCGGGTGACCTGCACCGACGCAGCTGGAGGAGACATGGCCGAAGCCCGCGAGCACGTCCTGTCCGGAACCCGGGGACGGATCACCGTCCGCGAGTGGTCCGCCGAGCGGCCCCGGTACGCGGTGCTGCTGATCCACGGCTACGGGGAGCACGCCGGCCGCTACGAGGAGGTGGCCGGCGTGCTGACGTCGCACGGCGCGGCCGTCTACGGCCCCGACCACGTCGGGCACGGCGCCTCCGACGGCGAGCGGGTGCTGATCGAGGACTTCGAGGACGTGGTCACCGACGTGTACGCCGTCGCGGAACTCGCCCGGGCCGCCCACCCCCGCCTGCCCGTCGTCGTGCTCGGCCACTCCATGGGCGGCCTGATCGCCTCCCGCTACGCGCAGCGCCACCCCGAAGGACTGGCCGCGCTGGTGCTGTCCGGCCCGGTCATCGGTGACTGGGAGCTGCCGCGCCGCCTGCTCGCCCTGGACGAGATTCCCGACACCCCGATCAGTCCCTCCTCGCTCTCCCGGGACCCGGCGGTCGGCGCGGCGTACGCGGCCGACCCGCTGGTGTGGCACGGTCCGATGAAGCGGCCGACGCTGGAGGCCTTCGTCCGGACGCTGGAGACCGTCGCGAAGGGCGGCGACGTCGGCCGGCTCCCGCTGCTGTGGGTGCACGGCGACGACGACCGGCTGGTGCCGCTGCCCGGCAGCCGTGTCGGCGTCGAGCGGCTCAGCGGCGGCGACCTCACCGAGCGGATCTACCCGGGCGCCCGGCACGAGGTCTTCAACGAGACGAACCGCGCGGAGGTGTTCACGGACGTGACGCGCTTCCTGGACGGCGTGCTGGCCCGCTGAGCGGCCGGGGGCGTTTGCCCTGGTGCCCCACGGGCACCCGCGCCCCCATGGAGAGGTTGCGCCGCGCCGCCTACGGGAACATCGCGGCCGTCGAGCGCGTCCGCGCCCGACGGGCACCTGCGAGGAGGAGCGCGACGCTCTGCTCCGTACGAACAGAGGCCCGGCAGGGGTGAACGGCAGAGGCGCCGCCCGACTGCCCTGACGCCTCGCACGCACATCCGCACGACGAAAGAGGGGCACCATGGCCGACGCCCTCGAACTCGACGCGCTGTGGGAGGACTTCCACCGCGTGGTGAACATGACGTCCGCCGAGCTCGCGGACTGGCTCCGGGTACGGGACTCCGGCGAGCTGACCGAGCCGCTGCCGGACGACGCCGGCTCGCCACTCGGTCAGCACGTCCTCGCGATCCTGCAGAAACGGCGCACGGACCTGACGGAGGGCGACCTGCGCGCGATGCGCAAGGTCGTGGACACCGTGACCTCGCAGGCCGACCTGGAGAACGAGCCGCAGGCCGATGACACCCGGCTCAGGCACCGGCTGATGACGATCGGCCACGACCCGCTGAAGCCGTAGTGGCGGGCCACGACGAGCGCGTCCTACGGGAACTCGTCCGCGCGCACGGGCAGACGTACGCCGAGGAGGCCGGCATCCGGCTGAAGGACACCCCGCAGCCGCTGTACCGACTGCTGGTCCTCGCCCACCTGCTCAGCGCCCGCATCCGCGGCTCGATCGCCGTGGCGACCGCCCGGACCCTGGCCGAGGCCGGACTCGGAGACCCACGCCGCATGGCCGGCGCGGACCGGCAGAAGCGGGTGGACGCCCTCGGCCGGGGCGGCTACCGGCGCTACGACGAGCGCACCGCCACGCAGCTCGGCGACGGGGCCGGGCTGCTGATCGACCGGTGGGGCGGGGATCTGCGCCGGCTCCGGAAGGAGGCGGACGGCGAGGTGCCCGAACTGCGCCGCCTGCTCCAGGAGTTCCCCGGCGTGGGACCGGCCGGTGCGGACATCTTCCTGCGCGAGGCCCAGCGGGTCTGGCCGGAGGCGGCACCCTACCTCGACCGCAAGGCGCTGCAAGGAGCGCGGCGCCTCGGCCTCCCGGAGGACGCCGGCCGGCTGCTCGGGCTCGCCGGCGGGACGGAACCGGCCGTCCTGGCCGCCGCACTGGTGCGCGCGGCCGTGGACAAGGAGGCGGTGCGGGACTCCCTGGACCGCGCCGGCTGAGCGCGCCCCGACGGCCGGTGCGGGGGCTGTGCTCCACCGTCACCCCCGGCAGTGGTTGCGTCACCCGGACGGTCCCGTGCGCTGGTGACCCCACCGCCGCGGTGATGCCCTGAGGACACCGTGCCACGTCCTCCAGGAGGCATCCGCGATGAGCCGTCGTCCGTCCCACCCCGTCCGTCTCCTCGCCTCCGCGCTCGCGGCCGGCGCGCTGCTGACCACGGCGGCCTGCTCGGACGACGGCGGCGGGTCGGGTGCCGCCTCGGACACCGCCGCCGAGGAGGCCGCCCGGGCCGCGTCTCCCGCCGTCGAGCGCGACGCGGTGCGGCAGGCGCCCACCGGCTCCTCCACGGCCTCACCGTCCGCTTCCCCCTCGGCTCTCACCGAGTCCGGCGCGAAGGCCGCGCTGATCACGGAGGCGGACCTGGAGGGCGACTGGAACCAGGTGCGGGACGCGGACAAGTGGCACGACAGCATGCTCGTCGGCAAGGTCGACGTGTCCGACTTCCTCTCCGCGAAGGCCGACGCCGCGGAATGCCAGCAGCTGCTCGACCGGCTCTACTCCGGCGATCTGCTGGGCACGCCGTCCGGGGCGTCGGCGGTCACCGGCTTCGAACAGGGCGACTCCCGTCTGCTGGAGCAGGTCGCCGCCTACCAACGCAGCCAGCTGGACACCTCCCTGAAGTGGATGGCCTCGCTGCCGCAGACCTGCGACCAGTTCACGGCGACCGACGACTCGGGCGACAAGCGGACGGTCCAGGTGACCGAGGCCTCCGTGCCGGAGGTGGGCGACACCCGACGGGGCGTGCACGTGACGGTGCAGGGCACCGCCGCCGGCGCCCCCGCGACCCTCACCCTGGACGTGGCCGCCGTGCGGGTCGGCATCAACGCGGTCGCGGTCACCGGCGGCGGCCTGAGCGGCGGCGAGACCGACTCCGTGCAGCAGGCGACGCAGCAGGGCACCGAACGGCTGCAGGCCGTCCTGGCGGGCAAGACCCCCTCCCCGCAGCCCGGCAACCTCGACTGACCGCGCCGCGCAGCACCCGCCCCGCGTCCTCGGGCGCGGGGCGTCGCCGTGCGCGCCCTGGCCCGATCCCGGGACACGGTGATCAACCGGGCGGCACAATGGTCCCCCACGGGCGGCGCACGCGCGAAGCCCGGCGGGCACCGCATTCCGTCCCGTCAGGGAGGACGTATGACCACTCTCGCCGACCCCGTCCCCGGCGGACGGCCCGGTGACGTCGCCCGGGCCGCCTCGCTGAGCGGCGAGCTGGCCGGGCGGGGCGTCCACGGTGTCGTCCTGGCGTACGTCGACACCGCCGGGATCGGCCGGGTGAAGACCGTGCCGACCGCGAAGCTCGCCTCGGCCGCGGCCTGGGGCGTCGGGATGTCCCCGGTGTTCGACACGTTCCTCGCGAACGACGCGATCGTCACCACGGACGTCCTCGGCTCCCCGGACGGCGACCTGCGCCTCTACCCCGACCTCGACCGGCTGACCGTCCTCGCGGCGCAGCCCGGGTGGGCGTGGGCACCGGTGGACCGGGTCACGCAGGAGGGCGAGCCGCACCCGGCGTGCGGGCGGACCGTCCTGCGCCGGATGGTGACGGAGGCCGCCGAACGGCACGGGGTCACCTTCCGGGCCGCCGTCGAGATCGAGTGGGTCCTCGGCCGGGGCGACGCACCCGACGGAGCCTTCGTGCCCGCGGTCTCGGGGCCGGCGTACGGCGCGACCCGGCAGATCGGGCTGAGCGACTGCGCCGCCGAGCTGCTGGCCGCCCTGGCGGCTCAGGACGTGGACGTGGAGCAGCTCCATCCGGAGTACGCGCCGGGGCAGTTCGAGGTCTCGGTGGGCGCGCTCGACCCGGTGGCGGCGGCCGACCGCAGTGTCCTGGTGCGCCAGACGATCCGGGCGGTGGCCCAGCGGCACGGGATGCGGGTCTCCTTCTCCCCCGCGGTGTCGGCGCGGGGCGTCGGCAACGGCGGTCACCTCCACCTCTCGGCCTGGCGGGACGGGACGAACCTGCACGCGGGGGGTGCGGGCCGGTACGGCATGACGGCCGAGGCCGAGTCACTGGTCGCCGGGGTGCTCGCCCACCTCCCCGGGCTCACCGCGGTGACCGCGCCCAGCCCGGCCAGCCATCTGCGGCTCAGGCCGTCCCAGTGGGCCGGGGTGTTCACCGCCTGGGGCCGGGAGACCCGCGAGGCGGCCCTGCGGGTGGTCACCGGCACGGCCGGGGTGCGCGACCAGGCGGCGAACCTGGAGGTCAAGCCGGTCGACCTGGCCGCCAATCCGTACCTCGCGCTCGCCTGCGTGATCGCCGCCGGACTGCACGGCATGGCCTCGTCCGCGTCCCTGCCCGAGGAGATCACCGGCGACCCGGCCAGGCTCGACCCGGCCGAGGCGGCGGCCCGGGGTGTGCGCCGGCTGCCGGTATCGCTCGCGGAGTCGGTCGAGGCGTTCCGCGCCGACGACGTGCTCCGGAGCGCGCTGGGGCCGGTCCTGGCCGACGCGGTGACCGCGGTGCGGCGGGGCGAGATCGCGGCGGTCGACGGGCTGGACGACGACCGGGTGGCGGCGGCCTACCGCTGGATCTACTGACATGGCCGCGGGGCCCGTCCACGAGACCCTCGCCGCCCTGGACCTGGTCGATCACCACTGCCACGGCGCCGTCGTCGACGACCTGGACCGGGAGGGCTTCGAAGCCCTCCTCACCGAGGGCGAGACGTGGCCCGGCGTCTCGTCCTTCGACAGCCCCGTCGGGCTCGCCGTCCGCCGGCACTGCGCGCCCCTGCTGGACCTGCCGCGCCACGCGTCGCCGGACGCGTACCTGGCCCGGCGGTCCCAGCTCGGCGCCGCCGAGGTGAACCGGCGGTTCCTGCGCGCCGCGGGCACGGGCGTGTTCTGCGTCGACACCGGGTACGCCCCGCACCGCGTCACCACGCCGGCCGGCCTGGCCGGGGCCGCGGACGCGGTGGCGTACGAGGTCGTCCGGCTGGAGGGCGTAGCGGAGGCGGTGGCGGCCGGGGGTGTGGAGCCGGACGCGTACGCGGAGGCCGTCAGCACGGCCGCGTGGCAGGCGGTACGGCGGCCGGACGTGGTGGGCGTGAAGTCGGTGGCCGCCTACCGCACCGGCTTCGACCTCGACCCGGCCCGCCCGTCGGCCGAGGAGGTGACGCGGGCCGCCCGGCGCTGGCTGACGCGCGGAGGCCGGCTGGACGACCCGGTGCTCGTACGGCATCTGCTGTGGACCGCCGTCGACCTCGGCCGGCCGCTGCAACTGCACGTCGGGTTCGGCGACAGCGACATCCGCATGCACCGGGTGGATCCCACCCATCTGACCGACTGGCTGCACCTGATCGCCGGGACAGTCCCGGTCCTGCTGCTGCACTGCTGGCCCTACCAGCGGCAGGCGGCCTACCTGTCCGCGGTCTTCGAGCGGGTGTACCTCGACGTGGGCCTCACCCTGCACCACGTCGGCCCCGCCCGGGCGGGGGCGATCCTGGCGGAGGCCCTGGAGATCACGCCCTTCCGCAAGCTGCTGTACAGCTCCGACGCCTATGGAGTGGCCGAGTTCCACCACCTCGGGGCACTGTCCTTCCGGCAAGGGCTCGCCGGGCTGCTGCAGGAGCGGATGGACGCCGACGAACTCGCCCTGCCGGACGCGCTGCGCATCGCGCGGTGGACGGGCCGCGACAACGCGCGCCGGGTGTACGGGCTGCCCGGCGATCCCCCGGACGACGGCTGAGCGGCGTGGGGACGGTCACAGTCCCGGAGCGGCGCCCAGGAAGCACGAGAGGCTGAAAGTATGATCAAGCGATGTCTGACATGACCGAAACCACGCCGGGCTGGCTGACGACCGACGAGCTCGAGATGGCGCGCGCACGCATGCCGATCCTGTACGTCGAGGCCGTGCCCGTGCGCGTCGACGACAGCGGCGAAGTCACCAGCGTGGGCCTGCTGCTGCGCATCGGGCCGGACGGCACGGTCAGCCGGACCCTGGTCTCCGGCCGGGTGCTGCACCACGAGCGGGTCCGCGACGCCCTGCTGCGCCACCTGGAGAAGGACCTCGGCCCGGTGGCGCTGCCCCGGGTGCCGTCCTCGCTCCAGCCCTTCACGGTGGCGGAGTACTTCCCCACGCACGGCGTCACGCCGTACCACGACCCCCGGCAGCACGCGGTCTCCCTCGCCTACGTCGTGCCGGTGACCGGCGACTGCCGGCCCCGGCAGGACGCGCTGGACCTGGTGTGGTTCAGCCCGCAGGAGGCCCTGTCGGCGGCGGTGCAGAGCGAGATGCCGGGCGGGCACGGGGTGCTGCTGAAGCAGGCGCTGGCACATGTGGGCTGCGTGATCTGAAGGGCTCAGGCTCCACGGGAGGGACCGGCGGGCATCGGCCCGCGGGTCCCTCACCCGCGCCCGGAACCGACAAAAGGGTCCCGCGGGCTCTCGCCCGCGAAGACCCTTCGCTCTGTCGGGACGACAGGATTTGAACCTGCGACCCCTTGACCCCCAGTCAAGTGCGCTACCAAGCTGCGCCACGTCCCGTTGCCCGTGTGACCTGGGGTTTCCCCTGGCCGAACGCGCAGGAAAACCATACCGCACTCGGGCCGGTGGTCGCGCACCGCTTTTGGGGCCGGCGGCGCCCCGCAGGTCAGCCCCGCTCCGCGCGGGCCCGTCCGCGCAGCGCCGTCCGGCCCGGCCCGGCGGCGCTCGCGTCGACGCGCACCAGGCCGCGTACCGCCGGTATCACGAGCAGGGTGGTGCAGACCACGAAGCTCATCGCGCCGGCGACGAGCAGGACGTGGTCCGCGCCGAGGGCCGAGGCCGCGGGGCCGGCGAGGGCCTGGCCGACGGGCATCATGGCGAGGGAGCCCGCGACGTCGTAGGCGTGGATGCGGTTGAGGACGTCGGGCGGGACCTGGGTCTGCACGCTGGTCGCCCACATGACGCCCCAGAAGGACATCCCGGCGCCGGCGACGGCCGCTCCGGCGGCCATGGCCGGTACGCCGAGTCCGGCGCCGACGCTCGCCGGGAAGGCGGCGAAGCCGAAGAGGGCGATCGCGCCGGCGCGGAGCATGCGGCGGGGGCGCAGCCGCAGCGCGAGGAGTCCGCCGACGACCGTGCCGGCGCCCAGGGCCGAGTTGACCAGGCCGTAGGCGCGCGGGCCGTGCTGCTGCACGACCTCCGTCGCCACCAGCGGCACGGTCGGGCCCCAGACGGCGATCATGTAGACGCCCCAGACGGCGATGACGCCCCACAGCCAGGGCCGGGACCGGAATTCGCGCCATCCCTCGACGAGATCGGCGCGGAAGGCCTCGGTGGCGCGGCCCGCGGGATGCCCGCCGGCGCGGTCCCGGGGCGGGAGCGGGGGCAGGCGGAGCAGCAGCAGGCACAGGGCGCTGACCGCGTAGGTGGTGGCGTGGGCGGCGAAGACACCGCCGGGTGAGGCGAAGCCGACCAGCAGTCCGGCCGCGGCGGGGCCGGCGAGCTGGGCCGCGGACTCGGCGACGCGTATGGCGCCGTTGGCGCCCTGGATGTCGGAAGCGAGCCGGGGCACGGTGCTGGCGACGCCGGGCTGGAACACCGCGCCCGCGACGCCGTTGAGGAAGCCGATCGCGCAGATCTGCCAGAGGACCACGTGGCCGGAGAAGAAGAGCGCGGCGGCCAGGGCCTGGGTGACCAGGCGGACCAGGTCGGCGCCGATCATGAGTTTGCGGGTGCTGAACCGGTCGGCGAGGACCCCGCCGAAGACGACCAGTCCGGCGAACGCGGCGGCGGTCGCGGCCATGGCGAGACCCACGGCGCCCGCCCCGTATCCGTGCTGGAGCAGGCCGGCGGCGAGGGCGACGGGCAGCATGGTGTCGCCGAGCCGGGCGACGGCCCGGGCGGCGAAGAACAGGGCGAAGTCCCGTGACCAGACGGGTCGTGCCGCCTTCTGCTGGGCCGGCCCCTCCGGCGTGGGCCCCGATGACGTCCCGGCCATCCCGCGCGCTCCCCTCCCCGGCCGGCCCCCGGCCCCCGTCGATCCCCCGGCCCCTGATCCCCCGTCACGCTTCTGGCAGCCGGAGCCCCCCTCCGGCCCCGGCTGCCACGCTTGTCTCGGATCATGCCACGGGGCACTGACAACGCCCGAGGGGTTTTCAGCCCCCGGCCGGGAGCCCCAGCCGGGGGTGCGCCTCCAGCAGCCGGGAGGGGGCGGCCTGGCGCCAGGAGTCGGCGAGGATGTCTCGCAGCTCGTCGTCGCCGTCGAGGGCGGCCAGGCGCGCCCGCACCCAGGCGAACTGGGCCTCGTGATCGGCGATCCAGAACTTCTCCGGCTCGGCCAGCACCAGTTCGGCGCGCTCCTCCTTGGGGCAGCGCACCGCCATGGAGGTCTCGTCCTCGGGCAGCGTGGCGAACATCTTGCCCGCGACCCGGAACGTGGGCATGCTCCAGGCGATCTTCTCCGTGGTGTCCGGCAGGGACAGGGCGATACGGCGTACGTCTTCGGCGTCCGGCATGTCAGGCACCGTAGCCGCCGCCACTGACATTCAGCGGGGAATCAGCCGCCGGCCGCGAGGGCGCCGACCTGCTTGAAGTAGAGGGTCGTCGGCCGCAGCACGCCCTCCGGGCTCGCCGCGTAGTCGGGGATCGTCCCGGCCCGTGTCCACCCGGCGGAGCGGTAGAGGTGTTCGGCGGGACTGCCGGTCTCGGTGTCCAGGTGGAGCAGGGTGATGCCGGTCCGGGCGGCGGCCTCCTCGGCGGTGGCCAGCAGCCGACGGCCGAGTCCCCGGCCGCGGGCGTCGCGGGACACCATGAGCTTCACCAGCTCGGCGCGGTGGCGGCTGTTGGGCTTGTCGGGCAGGGCAAGGCTCACCGTCCCGGTCACCCGTCCCCCCTCCTGCGCCACCCATACGGTGAGCTGCCCGGCGGCCACGGCGGCGGCCCGTCCCCGCCACCAGGCGAGGGCCTCGTCGCGGTCGAGCGGCGCCAGGAAGCCCACGGAGGCGCCGCCGTCCACGGTGTCGGTCAGCAGGTCGGCCAGTTCCTCCAGCAGTGCGGTCAGCCGGGCCTCGTCGGCACGGGTCACGGTCACGGCAGCACCACCGCCAGCACGTACCGCGCGTCCTGCGGGCCGGCACACCGGAACCGGGTCGGCCCCCACACCCGCAGCCGCAGGCAGTCGCCGGTGCCGAGGTCGTGCGCGACATCCTGCGCGGTCACCTCCAGCGCCCCTTCCAGGACCCAGATGTGCTGTTCGAGGCCGGGCACGGGCGGCCGGTCGTAGGCGATGTCGGCGCCGGCGGTGAGCCGTCCCTCGACGAGTTCGCCGCGCAGGCCCGCGTGCGGCGGGGACACCGACCTGCGCACGAATCCGGCGGTGCGGTCCTCCCACCGGGGCTGCTCATCGGCGCGCACCAGGAGAGCCGGCTCCGCCTCGACCTCGCTGAGCAGCCGGGACATGGTCCGTCCGTACACCGCGCACAGGCGGTTCAGCAGGGAGGCGGTGGGGCTGATCTCCGCGCGCTCGGCCCGGGACAGGGTGGACCGGCTCACCCCACTGCGCTCCGCCAGCTCGCCCAGCGACCAGCCGTGCTCGGCGCGCAGCTCGGCGAGGCGGGCGCCGAGCCGGGCGTCGACGGGGTCCAGCACGGGGGCGGGACCGTGCACCGTCTCAGACTGTTTCATATTCGGGATGCTATCCCATATCAGAAACGCGATTCACCTGACGTCGGAGCGCCCGCCGAACGCGCTCAGCGTGCGCTCCAGCACCGGCAGCGCCCGCACCACCCGCTTCGAGCGGATCAACAGGTCCCAGGCCGGCTCGAACTTCTTCCAGCCGCCCGCGTACGCGAGGTGCCGCAGCCGCTCGTGCGCGCCGGGCTGGGCCGCCGAGCCCCGCCAGATGCTGGACCAGCGGTAGAAGTCGCGGTAGGCCCGCCAGTAGCCCTCCTCCAGCTGCTCGGCCGTCATGCCCCTGGGCCGGTGGACGACGTGGCGGGTGTCGTACAGGTCCCAGTCGCGGTGCAGGATGCGGTCCTCGGACTCCAGTTGCCGCCACAGCCCGGTCGACGGGTAGGGCGTCATGATGTGGAAGGTGGCCGTCTCGACCCCCTGTTCGACCGCCCACTCGACCGTCCGGTCGAAGACGTCGGGGCCGTCCTGGTCGAGCCCGAAGACGAAGCTGGCGTTGACCATCACCCCCGCGTCGTGCAGGCGTCGTACCGCCGCCCCGTAGTCCGTGCCGATGTTCTGGTTCTTGCGGCGTTCGGCGAGGTTGGCGTCGTTGACGGTCTCGAAGCCGACGAAGAGGCTGCGCAGGCCCGCCTCGGCCGCCCGCTCCAGCAGGCCCGGCTTCAGGACGGAGTTGACCGTGCCGGCCGCCTGCCACAGCCGGCCCATGCCCTGCATGCCGTCGAAGAGGGCCTCGGCGAAGCGCGGGTTGCCGAAGAGGTGGTCGTCGAGGAAGTAGAGGTGGCGGCCGGGCAGGCGCTCGATCTCGGCGAGGGCGTCGTCGACGGCCTGGGTGTAGAAGGACTTGCCGCCCTCGAAGAAGGCGTCCTTGTAGCAGAAGTCGCAGTGGTGCGGACAACCGCGCGAGACGACGAGCGAGTTGGGGACGAGGTAGAGGTGACGCTTGATCAGGTCGCGGCGCACCGGCGGTAGTCCGCCCAGGGTGCGCAGGGTGGAGTCGTAGCGGCGGGCCGGTACGCCGTCGCGGAAGTCCTTGAGGAACAGCGGCCAGGTGTCCTCGCCGGGGCCGGTGAAGACCGTGTCGGCGTGGGCCGCCGCCTCGTCGGGCAGTGAGGTGACGTGCAGGCCGCCCATGGCGACGTGGACGCCGCGGGCACGGAAGTGGTCGGCGATCTCGTAGCTGCGCCGCGCCGAGGTGATGTACGGCTGGATCACCAGCAGGTCGGGGGTGGGCAGGGCCGCCAGGTCGAGGCGTTCCACGTGCTCGTCGTGGAGGGTGACCTCGTCGTCGGGGTCCAGGTAGCCGGCGAGGGTGGCGAGGCCGAGCGGCGGGAACAGCGAGTACTTGATGGGCCGGAACAGCGGGCTCGTCGCCTCGGTCAGGGCCGGGAGGATCATCGTCACGCGCATGACAGCCCAGACTGCGGGCGGCGGGTGGCCGGTTCCCGCCGGCCGGACGGCGCCCGGGCGTGCGGCGCCCTACCGTTCGGCGACCGCCTCGAGCGCGTCCAGCACCGGGCGGATCAGCGGATGCCCCTCGGCTCCCCGGCGTACGGCCGCGAAGACCCGTCGGGTGGGCGCGACCCCGTCGACGGGGCGGACCACCACTCCGGCCAGGTCCATGCCGAGCAGCGCCGAGCGCGGGACGAGCGCCACGCCCGCGTCGGCCGCGGCGAGGGACACGACCGCGCGGAAGTCGTCCGAGGAGTGCTCGAGCCGGGGCTGGAAGCCGGCCGTCTCGCAGGCCAGGACCACCACGTCGTGGCACGGGTTGCCGGGGTAGGGGCCGATCCACGGGTCCTTGGCCAGCTCCGCGAGCGGCACCTCCGCGGCGTCGGCGAGGCGGTGGGTGACCGGGACGACCGCGTCGAACGGCTCCGCGTACAGCGGCACGTGGGTCAGGCGCGGGTCGTCGGCGGACGGCGCCCCGCGGTACTCGACGGCGACCGCCACGTCGACCTGGCGGTCCAGCACCATCGGCAGGCTGGCGTCGCCCTCGGCGTCCTGGACGCGGATGCGGATGCCGGGCGCCGTCTCCGCGAGCCGGGCCAGCGCGGGCCCGACGACCAGGGTGATGCCGGTCGCGAAGGCGGCGACCGTGACCGTGCCGGCCTCGCCCGAGCTGTACGCGGCGAGCTCGGCCTCGGCCCGCTCCAGCTGGGCGAGGACGGCGTTGGTGTGGCTGAGCAGGATCTCGCCGGCCGGGGTCAGCCGTACGCCCTTGGCGCCGCGCTCGACCAGGCGGTGCCCGGTCTCCTGCTCCAGGGCGGTCAGCTGCTGGGAGACCGCCGACGGGGTGAGGTACAGCGCGGCGGCAGCCGCCGTCACGGTGCGGTGGTCCGCCACCGCTCGGAGGATGTGCAGCCGCCGCGCTTCGATCACGGAATCGATTCTCTCAGGTCACCGGGCTCAGGCGTCGAGCTCGGCCCGCGCCGCCACGAAGGCGTCCACCGCGCGGTCGACGTCCTCGGTGGAGTGGGCGGCCGACAGCTGCACGCGGATGCGGGCCTGGCCCTGCGGGACGACCGGGTAGGAGAAGCCGATCACGTACACCCCGCGCTCCAGCAGCAGCTCGGCCATACGGCCCGCCTTCGACGCGTCGCCGATCATGACGGGCGCGATGGCGTGGTCGCCGGGGAGGATGTCGAAGCCCTCCTCGGTCATCCGGCGGCGGAACAGGGCCGTGTTCTCGGCGAGGCGGACGCGCAGGTCGTCGGCCGACTCCAGCAGGTCGAGCACCTTGAGGGAGGCTGCGGCGATCACCGGGGCCAGCGTGTTGGAGAAGAGGTACGGCCGGGACCGCTGGCGCAGCAGGGCGACGATCTCGGCGCGGGCGGCGACGTACCCGCCGGAGGCGCCGCCCAGGGCCTTGCCGAGGGTGCCGGTGATGATGTCGACGCGGTCCATGACGCCGTGCAGCTCGGGGGTGCCGCGTCCGCCGGGGCCGACGAAGCCGACGGCGTGCGAGTCGTCGACCATGACCATGGCGTCGTAGCGGTCGGCGAGGTCGCAGATCTCGTCGAGCGGGGCGACGTAGCCGTCCATGGAGAAGACGCCGTCGGTGACGATCAGCTTGCGGCGGGCGTCGCCGGCGGCCTTGAGCTGTGCCTCCAGGTCGGCCATGTCGCGGTTGGCGTAGCGCAGACGCTGGGCCTTGGACAGGCGGATGCCGTCGATGATCGAGGCGTGGTTCAGGGCGTCGGAGATCACCGCGTCCTCGGGGCCGAGGAGGGTCTCGAAGACGCCGCCGTTGGCGTCGAAGCAGGAGGAGTAGAGGATCGTGTCCTCCTGGCCGAGGAACGCGGAGAGGCGGGCCTCCAGCTCCTTGTGGACCTCCTGGGTGCCGCAGATGAAGCGCACGGACGCCATGCCGTAGCCCCAGCGGTCCAGCGCCTCGTGGGCGGCGGCGACGACCTCGGGGTGGTCGGCGAGGCCGAGGTAGTTGTTGGCGCAGAAGTTGAGAACCTCGCCGGGACGGCCGCCGGCGGTGACGTTCACGGTCGCGGACTGGGGGGTGCCGATGACGCGCTCGGGCTTGTGCAGGCCGGCGGCGCGGATCTCGTCGAGGGTGGCGCGCAGGTCGTCGCGCACGGAGTCGAACATCTCAGAAGCTCCTAGGAAAGCAGAGGACTTACGCGGTCCAGTCGAGGATGACCTTGCCGCCCTTGCCGCTCGCGGCGTCGGCGAAGGCCGCCTCGAAGTCGCGGTGGCTGTAGCGGCCGGTGATCACGGGCGCGAGGTCGAGGCCGCCTTCGAGCAGCACCGACATGGCGTACCAGGTCTCGAACATCTCGCGGCCGTAGATGCCCTTGATCGTGATCATCGAGGTGACGATCCGGGCCCAGTCGACCGGGAACTCCTCGGAGGGCAGGCCGAGCATCGCGATCCGGCCGCCGTGCGTCATGTTGGCGATCATGTCGCGCATCGCCTCGGGGCGGCCGGACATCTCCAGGCCGATGTCGAAGCCCTCGCGCAGACCCAGTTCGCGCTGGCCGTCGGCGATGGTCGCCTTCGACACGTCCAGGGCGAGGCTGACGCCGACCTTGAGCGCGAGGTCCAGGCGTTCCTCGCTCACGTCGGTGATCACGACGTTGCGGGCGCCCGCGTGCCGGGCCACGGCGGCGGCCATCAGGCCGATCGGCCCGGCGCCGGTGATGAGGACGTCCTCGCCGACCAGCGGGAAGGACAGGGCGGTGTGCACGGCGTTGCCGAACGGGTCGAAGATCGCGGCGATGTCGAGGTCGACGGGGACGCGGTGCACCCAGACGTTGGCGGCGGGCAGGGCGACGTACTCGGCGAACGCCCCGTCCCGGCCGACGCCGAGGCCGACCGTGGCGCGGCACAGGTGGCGCCGGCCGGCCAGGCAGTTGCGGCACTTGCCGCACACGAGGTGCCCTTCGCCGCTGACGCGGTCGCCGGCCTTGATGTCGGTGACGTCCCGCCCGGTCTCGACGACCTCGCCCACGAACTCGTGCCCGACGACGAGTGGGGTGCGGATGGCCTGCTGCGCCCAGCCGTCCCAGGCCCGGATGTGCAGGTCGGTGCCGCAGATACCGGTGCGCAGCACCTTGATGAGCACGTCACCGGGTCCTACGGCGGGCTCGGGGACGTCCGCGAGCCACAGCCCGGGCTCCGCCTTCTCCTTGACCAGCGCCTTCAACGCTACGGCTCCTGACGGGTGTGGTCCCCGCGGTGGGCATGCCGAAGCGGCCCGCGTCCGGGGAAGGGAGTGGAATCGCACAGCAATCTGCCGTACGTGACCGCCCCGGGTCCATCGAGCCTTTCTTAAGCCCGGCCGCAGCTTTCCTTCACACCCCGCCCGCCGGTCGTGCCGTCCCCCGGCGGCTCACAGCGGAAGCCCGTCCTCGGCGCTGCGCTCGATGCGCCGTACGAGGTCGGCCGCCGAGGACTTCACGGTGTCCAGGCCCGCCCGCCCCCAGGTCCGGGGCCGCACGTCGGCGGCGGAGACCGTGCCCAGCACCGTCCCGGTGCTGTCGATGAGGGGCGCGCCGAGGTAGGAGTGGATGCCGAACTCGTCGACGACCGCGTTGCCCGCGAAGCGCGGGTAGTCGCGCACGTCCTCCAGGACCAGGGCCTTGCGCCGGACCACCACGTGGGGGCAGAAGCCGTGGTCGCGGGGCTGGACGCGGCGGAACTCGGGACTGGTGCCGTCCCCGCGCCGCACCGGCGGGACGTCGGGCACCCGCAGGCCCGCGAAGAACTGCCCGCCCTCGACCAGGAAGTTGACCATCGCGTACGGCGCCTCGACGAGCACCGCGAGATGGGCCGCGAAGGCGTCGAGGGCCGGATCCGGGCGTTCCGCCAGACCGAGCCGGCGCAGCCGTCGCACCCGGGCGGGGGCCTCCCGGTCCTCGGGGGTGAGCAGCAGACGTCCGACCGGGCGCGGCGGGTCGTAGCTCATGGGCGGGCTCCGGCGCCGAACCCCGTCGTGGGGGCCGGCGTGTGGGCGATGAGGTGGCGGACGAGGGTGAGCAGCGTCTGTACGCCGGAGCTGGAGATCCGGGCGTCGCAGCGCACGATGGGGATCTCGGGATGGAGGTCCATGGCCGCGCGCACCTCCTCGGGGTCGTAGCGGTGGGCGCCGTCGAACTCGTTGATCGCGACGATGAAGCCGAGGCCGCGCTCCTCGAAGAAGTCGACGGCGGCGAAGGACTCCTCCAGGCGCCGGGTGTCGGCGATGATCACCGCTCCGAGCGCGCCCTCGCACAGCTCGTCCCACATGAACCAGAACCGTTCCTGGCCGGGGGTCCCGAACAGGTACAGCACGTGCTGCGGGTCGAGGGTGATGCGGCCGAAGTCCATGGCCACGGTCGTTTCGAGCTTGTTCTCGATGCCGTCGAGGTTGTCGGTGGCGGCGCTGACGGTGGTGAGCAGTTCCTCCGTGCTCAGCGGTGCGATCTCGCTCACCGCGCCGACGAAGGTCGTCTTGCCGACGCCGAAACCGCCCGCCACGAGGATCTTCAGCGCGGTGGGGAACGGATCGGTGCCGTCGTCGTGGCCGTGGCCGTAGTCAGAGCTGTCGTCGTAGTCCATCGAGCACTGCCTCCAGAAGGGCCCGGTCCGTGGGGTCGTGGTGGAACGCGGCGGGGGGTTTGGTGGTCAGCGCGCCGCAGTCGACGAGGTCCGACAGCAGCACCTTGGTGACCGCGACCGGCAGCCTCAGGTGCGCGGCGAGCTCGGCGACCGGGAGGGGCGCCCGGCACAGGTCGAGTGCCTGGGCGTGTTCGGGTCCGAGGTAGCCGAGCGGGGTCGCCCCCGTGGCCATCACCTGGGACATCAGGTCGAGCGCGACGGTGGGCCGGGTACGGCCGTTGCTCACGGTGAAGGGGCGCACCAGCCGTCCGGCCGCGTCGTCGAGCCAGGGCCCGTCGCCGGCCGCGGCCACCCTCAAGGCCTCATCGCCGGGGGTTCCACGGCGTACTGCCGGGGCGCGGTGACCAGGTAGGGGCGGACGCTCTTGACCAGCATCGCCATCTCGTAGCCGAGCACGGCCGCGTCGGCCTCGCGGCCGGCCAGCACGGCGAGGCAGGTGCCGGAGCCGGCGGTGGTGACGAAGAGCAGGGTCGAGTCGAGTTCGACGACGACCTGGCGTACGTCTCCGCCGTCGCCGAACCGGACGCCGGCGCTGCGGCCGAGGGAGTAGAGGCCGGAGGCCAGGGCCGCCATGTGGTCGGCGCTGTCCGCGTCGAGGCCGTGGACGGACTTCACCAGTCCGTCGCAGGACAGGAGCACCGCGCTGGTCGTGTGCGGTACGCGCTGCACGAGGCCGCTCATCAGCCAGTCGAGGTCGGACACTTGGCCGGTCGGCGCGTCGCTCGCCATGGTGGATCGACTCCTTGGGGTACGAAGGGCTGCGGGAGCGCTGGTCGTGGGGGTGGGGGTGGGCGGGGGTGCGGTCATCCGGCCGGTTCGCTCCCGTCGTGCGAGGCGGTGCGGTCGGCGCGGGGCGCGGGCAGTCGGTGCGCGTCGCTGTACGCGGTGCGGACCGGCTCCCGCTGGGACGCGTCGGAGGTGACCGGCGCGGTGGGGGGTGATTCCGTGTGCGGCGGCGCTGTGCGGGCGGGCTCCGTCCGGGCCTGTTCCAGGTGCTGTTGGGCCTCTGCCAGGCCGACGCCGCGCTGGAAGGCCGCCATCAGGCCGGGGTCGTGGCCGACGAGTTGCCCGGGGTCGGTGTCGGGGCGCGGCGCGGGACCGCCGCGCAGCTGTGGCGCGATGTGCTCGTGGGCGCGGCGGCGGGGCAGTCGGGGCTTGCCCATGGTGCCGCGCACGGCGCTGTGGCGCGGGACGGGCGGGGTGGCCGCGTGCTCGGCGAGGGCCCCCCGGTCACCGGGCCGGAGGCCGGGCACCGCGGCGGCCGGGTTGGCCCGGTCCTCCCGGGCACCCCGCACGGGCAGCGGCAAGGGTTCTTGGGCGGGGGACGCCTGAGACGAGGGAGGCGCCGGCGCCCACGGGGCGGGGGCGGCGGGAGCGGGCGCCGGGAAGTCCGGTACGGCGGAGACGGGCGCGTCGGATTCCGGTGCGTCGGAGGCGGGCGCCCCGGTGCCGGGCAGCGCGGGGGCTGACGCCACTCTGCCGGGCACGGCGGGAGCAGGCTCCGCGGGGCCGGGCAGGGCGGAGGCGGGTACCTCGGACAGCGGCTGGGCGGGAAGGGTCGCTCCTGTGCTCGGCGCGGCGGGAACGGATACCTCGGAGCCGGGCGCGGCGGGAACGGGCGTCCCAGGGCCGGGCGCGACGGAGATGGGCACCGCGGGCGCGGGCCTGGCGGACGGGGGCGGCAGGGGTGTGGCCGGCGGTCGTGGCTGCTGCGAGGGCGGGACGAGCGACGGCGTGGCCCCCGTGGCCTCCTGCGGCCGGACCCCGGCATCCGCGATGGGCGGTTCCGTGCCCAACAGGGCCTGCGGAACGACGAGTACGGCCTGGACCCCGCCGTAGATGTTGGTCTGCAGGCGGACGGTGATGCCGTGCCGCTTGGCGAGCTGCGAGACCACGTACAGCCCGATGCGGCCGTCCGCCAGCAGGCGGGCGACGTTGACCTGGTCGGGGTCGGCGAGCAGGGCGTTCATCCGGCTCTGCTCGGCGACGGGCATGCCGAGTCCGCGGTCCTCGACCTCCACGGCGAGGCCCGAGGTGACGAGGTTGGCCCGCATCAGCACCTGGGTCTGCGGGGCGGAGAACAGGGTGGCGTTCTCGACGAGTTCGGCCAGCAGATGGATGACGTCGGCGACGGCGTGACCGCGCAGGGTGCCGTCGATCGGCGGGACCAGGCGGACCCGGGAGTACTGCTCGACCTCGGCGATGGCGGAGCGCAGCACTTCGGTCATGTCCACCGGGTTGCTCCACTGCCGACGGGAGACGGCGCCCCCGAGCACGGCGAGGTTCTCGGCGTGGCGGCGGATGCGGGTGGCAAGGTGGTCGACGTGGAAGAGGCCCTTGAGGAGGTCGGGGTCCTCGATCTCGTTCTCCAGCTCGTCGAGGATGGAGATCTCGCGGTGCACCAGGGACTGGAGGCGCCGGGCGAGGTTGACGAAGACCTCCAGCTTCTGTTCGCTGCCCGCCTGGCTGGAGAGCTGGGCGGCCCGGACGACGGCGGCGACCGCACCGTCGTGGGCGCGGGAGAGGTCGGCGGCGAGCAGTTCGAAGTCGTCGGCGTCGTCCGGCGGTCCGCCGCGCGGCTTGCGCTGGGGCGGGGTCTCACCGCGGCGCAACGCCTCGACCACGGCGCGCAGATCGCCCTCCCCGCGCGCGGTGCTGCGGCGCAGCGCGCCGACACGGTCGTGCACCGATCGCGCGGCGCGGTCGGCGGCGACGGCGGCGATGACGACGGCCGCCAGTGCCACGGAGACCGCTCCGCCGAGCACGCACCACAGGACGGGGCCGGGCCGTACGCCGGTGGAGCGGACGGTGAACAGCACGGCCGCGCAGGCGCTGAGGGCGACCGCCACGGGCGGCAGCACGGCGAGACGCAGGAGTTGGGGCCGTATGTGGGTCTCGTGCAGCGCGGCGGCGGTGCGTGGGGCCGGCCGGCCGTGCCGCCCGCCCTCACGGCGGTCTGCTCGCGCGGCGGGGGCGCGGAGGTGAGACATCGGGGTCCTCGTACTGGTCCGTTGGTCCGTCGGGCGCGGGGGCCCGCACGTGGTGGCGGGCACCACGCGGGCACGCGACGCCACGCGGGCGTGCGCCAGCGCGCTGTCGGCCGGGCGGACCGGGGGATCCGGCCCTACGTCGCCCGACGGACACTGACAGTAGTCGCCCGCACATCATGTGCGGTGGGCAGTTGCCAAAGTCCCCCGGGCAACGTCCCGCTCTGGTATGAGGCGTCGTACGACAGACCGATAACAGGGTGAAGGAGTCGCTCCAGAAGCACTGAGGATCGATCTGGTTCGATCAGATTCGGTCACCATGAGTGACGGTGGCGGCGAGGTGTCCACGCGCATCCGGACAGGCGGCGCCACCGGAGTATGGACGTCCCCAGTTGATCGCCACCCCGCGGGAGACGTCCGTCAAGGACGTCCTGGACCGCTGGCGCGCGGCGGCCGCGGAGGCCGGTCCCGCTACGTGGACCTGCGGGACGCAGCGCGGAGGAGGTCGCCGAACGCCATGTGCTGCTGAGCCTCGGCACCGTGGTTACCCGGCGCGTTCAACCGGACGCCGTCTGGGCCGGGTTGGACACCTTGGGGCCCGAAGAGATCCTGGGCGAGTGGAAGGGCGCGAGTGCGACACCGGCCATCCCCTCAACGGCATCCACGGGGATCCCTCCGACTCCGACACGCCTGATGGCCCACGGAACCGGTGATGACGGGACATTCCCCACCGATGTCACCGCTCACCCGCGAGGTCGAGATCACCCCTGCTCGTGCCGGCCACCCCCTCAGTGATGCGCGGACGGGGCCAGTGCTGCGCGACCGGACCGGAAACCGCCCGCCACCACGGCTCCACCGGCAGCTTCCCCGTCGGCTCGAACGGCTCGCCCGGCCGCGGGAAGGCCACCGCTTGGCCGGCCTCCTCGGCGGCGTCCTTGGTCCACTCCCCCGGCTCCGCCCAGGCGTGCGGCGCCAGGTTGAAGGTCCCCCAGTGGATCGGCAGCATGGCGCCGCCCGGGCTGCCGCCCTGGAGGTCGAGGTGGGCGCGTACGCCCTCCTCGGGGGTCATGTGGATGTCCGGCCAGAACTCGGCGTACGCCCCGATCTGGATCATCGTGGCGTCGAACGGGCCGTGTGCGGCGCCGATGTCCCGGAAGCCGTCGAAGTAGCCGGTGTCGCCGCTGTGGTAGACGCGGTGCTCCTCACCGGCGACGACCCAGGACGCCCAGAGGGTGTGCTGGGTGTTGCGCAGCCCGCGTCCGCAGAAGTGGCGGGCCGGGGTGGCGGTCAGGGTGAGGCCGCCGACGCGCGTCGACTCGTGCCAGTCCAGCTCCCGCAGCCGGCCGGCGGACACGCCCCAGTGTTCGAGGTGGGCGCCGACACCGAGCGGCACGGCGAACAGGGTGTCCGTGCCGGCCAGTGCCGTGATCGTGGGCATGTCCAGGTGGTCGTAGTGGTCGTGGGAGATGACGACGACGTCGACCGGGCCCAGGGCAGCCAGGGGCACCGGGACCGGGTGCAGCCGCTTGGGTCCGGCGAAGGGGAACGGGGAGCAGCGCTCGCCCCACACGGGGTCGAACAGCACCCGCTGTCCGTCGATCTCGGCGAGCACGCTGGAGTGTCCCGTCCAGGTCAGCCGCAGCCCGGTGGCGGGCGGCCGGGCGAGGTCGGCGAGCGTGGTGGCGTGGACCGGGACCGTGCCGCGCGGGGCACGGCGGAGCCGCGACTCCCGGTCGAAGTAGATCTTGGCGAACTCGCGGGCCGATCCGGAGGGCCGGGTCCTGGCGGTGCCGCCGGGGTTCTGGAAGACCCCGTCGCGAAAGTGCGGCGATCTGCGGATACGCGCCATGCGCTCACCGCCCGGGTCCGCGCCGAAGGCGGCGGGCCGCGGCACGCGGAGCCCGGTGTGGGGGGAACGGGGGGCGGCCACGGTACCTCCTGGTGGAGTGGGTCAGGCTCTCATTGTCGTCCTGTCCGACGTCACCTCGAACGAGGGATGTCACATCCGGGTTCCCTCCAGCCGTCGTACCGGTGAGGGCGCCCCGCCGGAGCGCCCGGAACGGATCGGCACGGCCGACGGACAGGAAGGTGGCCCCCATGGCCCGCGTATCCCTCACCCCGCCCCGGACTCTCCTCTTCCGCGTCATGGAGCGGTACTCCCGGCGTACCTACGGCAAGGTCCTCGACCCCGGCAAGGCGCTCGCCCACAACCCGCGCGTGCTCTGGGGCGACCTGCGCTTCGAGCGGTCCGTGGCCAAGTGGAACAGGCTGGACCCCGGCCTGAAGGCGCTCGCGGTGATGGCCTCGGCGTCCTCGATCGGCTGCTCCTGGTGCATGGACTTCGGCTACTGGGAGAACGCCGGGCGCGGCATGGACCGGCGCAAGCTCCACGACGTGCCCGTGTGGCGGGAGAGCGACGCCTACACGCCGCTGGAGCGTGACGTCATGGAGTATGCCGAGGCGGTGACGGCGACCCCGCCCACCGTCGGCGACGACCTCGCCGGACGGCTGCGGACGCGGCTGGGCGAGCCGGCGTTCGTGGAGCTGACGGCCATGATCGCCGTCGAGAACCTGCGTTCCCGCATCAACGCCGCGCTCGGCCTCACCAGCCAGGGCTTCAAGGAGTCCTGCGACCTGCCCGGCGCGGGGCGCTCGGGCGCGGCCACCACCGCGGCGGACTGAGCCGGCGGGCCGGAAGCGGCCGTCGTCGCACCTGCGTGCGCCTGTATAGGGTGACGGGCGTGACGAGAGTCCGGTTGAGTGTGGCGGAGCGGCGTGAGGAGCTGCTGCGCGCGGCCATCGAGCAGATATCGGCGCGGGGCGTGGCGGCGCTGCGGATCGCCGACGTGGCCGCGGCGCTCGGTGTCAGCAGCGCTCTGGTGCTCTACCACTTCTCGACGAAGGAGCGGCTGGTCGCCGCCGCGTTCACCCACGCCGCCGAGGACGATCTGGCCCGTCTGCGCAAACTGCTGGGCCGCCGCACCTCGGCGCTGCGCCGGCTGCGCGCGGCCGTGCGGTGGTACGCCCCGACCGGCCAGGCCAAAGGCTGGCGGCTGTGGATCGAGGGCTGGGCGGCGTCGCTGCGCGAGCCCGCGCTGCGGGAGGTCACGCGGGAGCTGGACCGGCAGTGGAAGGCGGCCATCGCCGAGGTCATCGCGGACGGTGTGGCCGCCGGGGAGTTCCCGTGCCCGGACCCCGACGGCGCCGCCCTGCGGCTGACGGCACTGCTGGACGGGCTGGCCGTACAGCTGACGTCGTACACGGGCGCGGTGTCCCGCGCCCGTGCGCTGCGCTGGGTGGACGAGGCGCTCGCCCGCGAACTCGGCCTGGACCGGGCTGCCTTGACCGAGCCACGGCCCTGAAGCGCCCCCCCGGCCGGATCGCAGGGGCGTCCCCGCCTCAGGCCACCGAAGCGATGCGCAGCCTGAGGTCGTCCGCTGTCAGGGTCCCCTTGGCCGTGACGTGGTCCCCCGAGGATTCGCCGCGCAGGCGGCGGCCGATCCAGGGCACCAGGTACTCCCGCGCCCAGTGCACGTCGTCCCGCCGGACGTCGAGGGTGCCGCGCGGCGGCAGGGGCGGCCAGGGCTGGTCCGGGTCGGCAGGGACGCGCAGGCCGAGGACCTGGCCGGCGCGCAGCGCCACGCGGGTGTGCCCCTCGGCCGACAGGTGCAGGCGGTCGGCGTCCCAGGCCCGGCGGTCCTGGACGCTGCGCAGCGACCAGAGGTCGAGCACCGGGCAGCCGTAGCGGTCGGCGATGGCCCGCACGTGTCCGTTGTAGGTGGCGATCTTGCCGCGCAGGTGCCTGAGGACGGGCACTCCGCGGGTGTCGAAGCCGGTGGTCACCAGCACCGTGCCGGCCGCGGCGGTCAGCGCGGCCACCGCCCGCTCGAACCGTTCGGCCACCTCGTCGGGGTCGGTGCCGGGCCGGATGATGTCGTTGCCGCCGGCACAGAACGAGACCAGGTCCGGCGCGAGTTCGACCGCCCGGGGGACCTGCTCCGCCACGATCTGGTCGAGCAGCCTGCCGCGTACGGCGAGGTTCGTGTACGTGAAGTCGCCCTCGGGGCGCCGGTCCGCGAGCAGTACGGCGAACCGGTCGGCCCAGCCGACGAACGCCCCGTCGGGGCCGGGGTCGCCGACGCCCTCGGTGAAGCTGTCCCCCACCGCCACGTACGACCCGATCACTGCTCTGCTGTCACTCTTCGAATCGTCTGCCACATCGGCCCATGATTCACCTTGGAATGTGACCTACGCGACCGTAGGAAAGGGTTGACGGGCGGTGAGAAAAGCCACTCCTAAAGTGTTCGCCAACTCAGGAATAAGCACAGCCCGGTGACGGACGCACCGAAGGCCGGACCCGGGGATCGGGGTCCGGCCTTCGGTGGCGCGGTCACTGCGCGGGAACGGTCGTCAGATGGAGACGCCGTGCGAGCGCAGGTAGGCGACCGGGTCCACGTCGGAGCCGTAGTCCGGCGTGGTGCGGATCTCGAAGTGCAGGTGCGGTCCGGTCACGTTGCCGGTGGCGCCGGAGAGACCGATCTGCTGACCGGCGGTCACGGACTGACCGGCGGAGACGGAGATCGAGGACAGGTGGGCGTACTGGGCGTAGTAGCCGTCGGCGAGCTTGATGACGACCTGGTTGCCGTACGCGCCGCCCCAGCCGGCGGAGACGACCGTGCCCGCGCCGACGGCCTTCAGGGAGGTGCCGGTCGGGACGACGAAGTCGGTGCCGGTGTGGTAGCCGCTGGACCACATGCTGCCGGACTGGTGGTACGGGGTGCCGACGCCGGCGCCGGCCACGGGGGCGGTGTAGGCGCTGGTGGTGCCGGCGGACTGGGCGCTCGTGCCGGAGGACTTCGACGCGGAGGTCTTCGCGGTGTCCGACGACTTCTCGGCGGACTGCGCGGAGGACTTCTCGGCCTTGGCCGGCTTCTCGGCGGACTTCTCCGCCGGCGCCGAGGACTTGGCGCTGCCGGCCGCGGCCTTCTGGCCGATCGACAGCTTGAGACCCGGGTGGATGAGCGACGGGTCGGAGCCGACGGCCTCGCGGTTGTCCGAGTAGAGCTTCTTCCAGCCGCCGTCGACGTGCTGCTCGTCGGCGATCTTCGAGAGGTAGTCGCCGCTCTTCACGACGTAGGTGTGCGAGGCCGAGCCCTTGTCGGCCGACTTCTGCGCGCCGGTCGCGACGGACTGGACGGACTGTCCGGCGACGGAGTGCGCGGGAGCGGCGTTGGCGGCGGCGGCACCCATCAGCGGGAGCGCGAGCGCGGCGCCACCGGTTCCGGCGACGGCGATGGTGCGGGTGATGCGCTGGGCCTTGGTACGGCGGTGCTTACCCTTCGCGGGCATGGCGAATTCCTCTCCGGCGCCTGCGAGGTGAGCTGTCGGGTGCGGGCTGGAGATGCCCGGCCGCGCCATGACGCGGCTTTACCCCGAGCCGTTCCGGGAACCGGAACAGGCGGTGTTACCTGTGGGTCCCCCGCTCCTGCCGTGTACGGGTGGTGGATGATTGCGGGCTCCGGTCGGCGGCAGGATTAGGCGTCCGTCCGGATCGGTGGTGAACGTAAGCGACCACGATGCGAACGGACAAGCGAGTGGTTCCGCGGACAGGCGTCTCACTTGATCCTTTACGGGGACGGGCGGTCACACTCCGTCGATTCCGCGAGCGCCCTTTTCCGCAAAGGGCCTTGATAGGCACATGAATTACGTGAACATGACGGGCAACGGACGGTCACCTCTATGACGCTGCTCACGGGAGACACTCCAGCATCCTTTATTTCCTGGCGAGTTGGGATGAAGAGACCAATTCGGACAGAAGGCTCAGATGCGCCGTAGCCGGACCTGCCGACTGCCCACGGGCGACTCGTTGCCGCAGGCAAGGGATGCCGTATCGTCGGCTGGGCGCCCGCCGGCGAGCAGCGCCGGCGGGGCGGACTGGGAGGAGCCCCCGTGACGCAGCAGGTCCCGTCGACCGAACCCGAGCTGGCCGGCGTGCGCAACTTCCGGGACGTGGGCGGACTGCCGACCGTGGACGGGCGGCGCGTGCGCCAGGGTGTGCTGTTCCGCAGCGGCCACCTCGCGCACGCCACCGGGGAGGACTCCGCGTTCCTCGCCTCGCTGGGGCTGCACACGATCTTCGACTTCCGCAACGCCGCCGACCAGAAGCTCGAGGGCCCGGACGTCGAGCTGCCGGGCGTGCGCAATGTGAACCTGCCGCTGAGCGATCCGGCCGACGGCGCCGAGTTCTGGAAGATGGTCCGCGACGGCGACCTCGACCAGCTGCGCGAGATCCTCGCGGACGGCCAGGCCGCGAACCGGATGATCACCTCCTACCGCACGATCATCAAGGAGCGCACGGCGGAGCACTCCCGGGTGCTGCACGCGCTCGCCGAGGACAGCGTCCCCGCGCTGATGCACTGCGCGGCCGGCAAGGACCGCGCGGGCCTGTCGATCGCGATCACCCTGCTCGCCCTGGGCGTGCAGCGCGACGCCATCGTGGAGGACTACCTGAAGTCGAACGCGACGCACCGCCGCTACAAGGTGCGCCGCAGCAGCTCCGCCGCCTCGGCCTACTCCCCGGAGGTCATGGAGCTGCTCAGCCCCCTGTTCGACGCGCGCGCCGAGTACCTGGCGGCGGCCTTCGAGACCGTCGAGGAGACCTGGGGCGGGGTCGACGCCTACCTGGAGAAGGGGCTCGGCATCACGCCGGAGATCCGGGAGCGGCTGCGCGAGCGGATGCTGGACTGAGCCACCCGCTCACGGTGCCGGCCGGCTACTTGGCGCCCACCTCGAAGAGCAGGAAGAGGAAGCCCGCGACGACGTGCCCGAGGGCGATGTAGATGAGGAGTCGCACCCACAGGGCGCGCGGGAGCTTGTCCTGGATCGTGCTCATGGCATCTCTCCTGCGGTGTGACGGGTCGGTGTGGTGACGGGCCCCAGGCACAGCGCCGCCGTGGGGCTCTGCAGCAGGGTGTGGACGAAGAGGAGCTCGAGCCCGTCGGCGTCCTGGGCGGCGATACGGTGCGGGGTCAGGGAGTCGAAGTGGGCGCTGTCGCCCGGGCCGAGCAGGTGCACGGCGTCCCCGAGGCGCAGCCGCAGCCGGCCCCGCAGGACGTAGAGCCACTCCTCTCCGGGGTGCACGCGCACGATGTCGCCCTGTGTGCCGTACGGCACACGGACGCGCAGCGCCTGCATCCCGCGGCCGGACCCGCCGGCCTGCCAGTACGTCCAGCCGCCCGCGGCCGTCGGCTCCATGTCCCCGGCCCGCACGACGGCGTCCCGGTCCGCGGTCGTCTCGCCGAGCAGCTCCGAGACGGTCGTACCATAAATGCGGGCGAGCGAGAGCAGCATCGGCAGCGAGGGCTGGCGCTGCCCCGTCTCCAGGCGGGAGAGGTGGGCGGGCGACAGTCCGGCGGCGCGGGCCGCCGCCTCCAGGGTGAGGGCCGCGCGGCGCCGCAGGGCGCGCAGCTGCGGGGCGACCACGGAGGTCACGGCGTCCGCCGGTTCCTCCACCGGCTCCACCGGCTCCTTCGAGGAGTCGTTCGAGGAGGTCATGCCTCCATTCAGCCCGAATTTTGCCTGTGAGGCAATTTTCTTGCCTCACAGGCAAAACGGCGTCGGTCCCCGACGGCTAGCGGTTCGCCACCGCCTGCCTGACCAGCGTCTTCCCGAAGTCCCACATCAGGCCGCCGCCGTGGTGCGCGTCCTCCATCACCTCGGTGAAGGCGTCGACGAAGCGGTCCGCGTCCGACGTGTCGATGATCAGCGGCGGGATCAGCTTGATCACTTCCAGGTGGTCGCCGGACACCTGCGTCAGGATCCGGTGCCGTTGCAGCAGGGGCACCACCACCATCTGCGCGAACAGCCCCTTCCGGGCGGCCTGCAGCATCGTCCAGCGGCTGCGCAGCTTCAGCGACCTCGGCCGGCCGAACTCGATGCCGATCATCAGTCCCCGGCCCCGGACGTCGGCGAGCAGCTCGTAGCGGTCCACCAGCTCCGTCAGCCGGGACTTGAGGCGTTCGCCCACGGCGGCGGCGTTCGCCACGATCTCCTCGTTCTCCATCACCGACAGCACCGCGAGCCCGGCGGCCATGGCCTGCGCGTTGGACCCGAAGCTCGCCGAGTGGACCAGCACCCGGTCCATCGAGGAGTACACCTTCCGGAAGATCCAGTCCTTGCCGAGCGTGGCCCCGACCGGCACGTACCCGCCGGACAGCGCCTTGGCGACGCACACCAGGTCGGGTTCGACGCCGTCCTCGTGCTGATAGGCGTAGAACTTCCCGGTCCGGCCGAGGCCCGTCTGCACCTCGTCGGCGATCAGCAGGGCCTTGTGCCGGCGCAGCAGCTCCTGCGCGGCGCGCAGATAGCCGGGCGGGGCCTCGTGGACGCCCTTGCCCTGGATCGGCTCGACGATCAGCGCGGCCACATCGCCCTTGATCAGCTCGCGGGCCAGGGCGTCCAGGTCGCCGAGCGGCACGGCGGTGTCCGGCAGCAGCGGGGCGAAGCCGTCCCGGAAGCCGCTCTCGCCGTTCACCGACAGCGAGCCGGTGGTCAGCCCGTGGAAGGCGTGCGTGCAGTACAGGATCCTCCGCCTGCCGGTCGCGTACCGGGCGAACTTCAGCGCGGTCTCCACGGCCTCCGTGCCGCTGTTGCCGAAGAAGACGCGGTCCAGGTGGGGGCTGTAGGAGAGCAGCCGCTCGGCCAGCAGTCCGGGCAGCGGCGGACAGTCGAAGCGGGTCAGGTCGGCCAGCGAGGCGTCGAGGACGTCGTGCAGGGCCTTGCGGACGACGGGGTGGTGGCGGCCCAGGCCCATCACGGCGAACCCGGCGAGCATGTCCAGGTAGTCGTTGCCGTCCGTGTCCCAGAAGTGGGCGCCCTCGGCCCGCTCGTAGACCTTGTCGAAGCCGATGGTGCGCAGCATGCGCGGCAGTTGGTGGTTGAGGTGCTTCGCGTGCAGCTCGTACCGCTCGGCGCCACGCTCGGCCAGCAGCGCGCCGAGGTCGAACTCCTTGGTCATTCAGTTCTCTCCTTGCCCTGGCATGACGATCCGGCCGTCCCCGGCCGCTTCCCGCACGGCCAGGCTCGCGCTGATCCGGCCGGCGATCTCGACCGGGGTGAGGCCGATGTCGGCGAGCACCTCGGCGCGTTTGGCGTGCGCGAGGAACTGTTCCGGGATGCCGAACCGCCGTACGGGTACGTCGACTTCGGCGTCGCCCAGGGCCAGCGCCACCGCGGAGCCGACCCCGGCGGCGCGGCTGTTGTCCTCGACGACGGCCACCAGACGGTGCCGGGCGGCCAGGGGCGGCAGCGCGGGATCGACGGGCTTGACCCAGCGCGGGTCCACGACGGTGCATCCGGTGCCGCGGCCCTCCAGCAGCTCGGCGGCGGCGAGGCAGACGGGCGCCATCACGCCGACCGCCACGAGCAGCACCTCGGGCCGTTCGGCGGCGTGCAGGACGTCCATTCCGCCGACCCGGTCCACGGCCGGGAGCACCGGTCCGACGGACTCCTTCGGGAAGCGCAGCAGGGTGGGCGCGTCGTCGACGGCGACCGCCTCGCGCAACTGGGCGCGCAGCTGGTCGGCGTCGCGCGGCGCGGCGATGCGCAGGCCCGGGACGACCTGGAGGACGGACATGTCCCACATGCCGTTGTGCGAGGGCCCGTCGACGCCGGTGACGCCCGCCCGGTCCAGGACGAAGGTGACGCCGCAGCGGTGCAGGGCCACGTCCATCAGGAGCTGGTCGAAGGCCCGGTTGAGGAAGGTGGCGTAGACGGCGACGACCGGGTGCAGTCCGCCCGTCGCGAGGCCGGCGGCGGACACGGCCGCGTGCTGTTCGGCGATGCCGACGTCCCAGACCCGGTCGGGGAACCGCTCGGCGAAGGGGGCGAGGCCGACCGGGTGCAGCATGGCCGCGGTGATGGCCACGACATCGTCGCGTTCCTCGCCGATCCGCACCATCTCCTCGCCGAACACGGAGGTCCAGGACGGCCCTCCGGGAGGGCTGAGCGGCGCGCAGGTCAGCGGGTCCATCACGCCGACCGAGTGGAAGTGGTCCTCCTCGTCGCGCAGGGCGGGCTCGTAGCCGCGGCCCTTCTCGGTGAGGCAGTGCACCAGGACCGGCCCGTGGAAGCGTTTCGCGCGCCGCAGGGCCGACTCGACGGCGCCGATGTCGTGGCCGTCGACCGGGCCCACGTACTTCAGTCCGAGGTCCTCGAAGAGTCCCTGCGGGGCGAAGGCGTCCTTGAAGCCCTTCTTGGCTCCGTGGAGGGCCTCGTAGACGGCGTTGCCGACCACGGGCGTGCGCTGGAGGACGGCTTTGCCCCAGGCCAGCACCCGCTCGTAGCCGTCGGTCGTGCGCAGCGTCGCCAGGTGGTCGGCGAGGCCGCCGATGGTCGGCGCGTACGAGCGTTCGTTGTCGTTGACGACGATGATCAGCGGCCGGTCCCTGGCCGCCGCGATGTTGTTCAGCGCCTCCCAGGCCATGCCGCCCGTGAGCGCGCCGTCGCCGATGACGGCGACGACATGGCCGCGCTCCCCCTGGACCTGGCGGGCCTTGGCGAGGCCGTCGGCCCAGCCGAGCGCGGTGGAGGCGTGGCTGTTCTCGATGACGTCGTGCTCGGACTCGTCGCGCGAGGGATAGCCGGAGAGCCCGCCCTTGCCGCGCAGCTTGGAGAAGTCCTGACGACCGGTCAGGAGCTTGTGCACGTAGCTCTGGTGGCCGGTGTCCCACAGGATGCGGTCGGCCGGCGACTCGAAGACCCGGTGCAGGGCGACGGTGAGTTCCACCACGCCGAGGTTGGGTCCGAGGTGTCCGCCGGTACGGGCGACCGCGTGCACCAGGAAATCGCGTATCTCGTCGGACAGTTCGCCGAGTTCCGCCTCGGACAGCGCCTTCAGGTCGCGTGGTTGCCGGATGCTCTCCAGAAGCGTCACGCCCTGGCCCCCTTCGGTTCGTGCGGTTCAGCTCACGGTGACGGCCGGCTCCCCCGACGCGCCGTCCTTCCCCATCTGCTCGGCGATCCGCATCGCCTCGTCGATCAGCGTCTCCACGATCTTCGACTCGGGCACGGTCCTGACGACCTCGCCCTTGACGAAGATCTGCCCCTTGCCGTTGCCGGAGGCGACGCCGAGGTCGGCCTCCCGGGCCTCGCCGGGCCCGTTGACGACGCAGCCCATGACGGCGACGCGCAGCGGGACGTCCATGCCCTCCAGACCGGCCGCGACCTCGTCGGCCAGCTTGTAGACGTCCACCTGCGCGCGGCCGCAGGACGGACACGACACGATCTCCAGCCGGCGCTCCCGGAGCCCGAGGGACTGCAGGATCTGGATGCCGACCTTGATCTCCTCGACGGGCGGTGCCGACAGGGAGACGCGGATGGTGTCGCCGATGCCCTGGGAGAGCAGGGCGCCGAAGGCGACGGCCGACTTGACGGTGCCCTGGAAGGCGGGGCCGGCCTCGGTGACGCCGAGGTGCAGCGGGTAGTCGCACTGGGCGGCGAGCTGGCGGTAGGCCTCGACCATGACGACCGGGTCGTTGTGCTTCACGGAGATCTTGATGTCCCGCAAGCCGTGCTCCTCGAAGAGCGACGCCTCCCACAACGCGCTCTCGACCAGCGCCTCCGGGGTGGCCCTGCCGTACTTCTGGAGCAGGCGGCGGTCCAGGGAGCCCGCGTTCACGCCGATGCGGATCGGGGTGCCGTGGTCCTTCGCCGCCTGGGCGATCTCCTTGACCTTGTCGTCGAACTGCTTGATGTTGCCCGGGTTCACCCGGACCGCGGCGCAGCCCGCCTCGATCGCGGCGAAGACGTACTTCGGCTGGAAGTGGATGTCCGCGATCACCGGGATCTGCGACTTCTTCGCGATCACGGCGAGCGCGTCGGCGTCGTCCTGCGTCGGGCACGCCACCCGCACGATCTGGCAGCCGGAGGCCGTCAGCTCGGCGATCTGCTGGAGCGTCGCGCCGATGTCGGACGTACGGGTCGTCGTCATCGACTGCACGGACACCGGGGCCCCGCCCCCCACCGCCACCGGCCCGACCTGGATCCGCCGCGACATGCGCCGCTCGGCGATCGGCCGGACCGGTACCTCGGGAACGCCCAGGGAGATGGCGGTCACGACGTCAGTCCCGGTTCCCGGAGACCGTCTCCCGCATGGCCCGCAGAGACTCCTTGAGGGAGCCCATGGTGGCCAGGACGGCGGTGGGCTCGTAGCCGCAGTGCGCCATGCAGTTGGCGCAGCGCGGGTCCTTGCCGCGGCCGTACTTGTCCCAGTCGGTCTCCTCGATCAGCTCCCGGTACGTGGGCACGTACCCGTCGCTCATCAGGTAGCAGGGGCGCTGCCAGCCGAAGAGGGAGTAGTTCGGGATCGCCCAGGCGGTGCAGGGGAAGTCGACCTTGCCCTCGAGGAAGTCGAGGAACAGCGGGGAGTGGTTGAGCCGCCAGCGGGCCCGGTTGCCGCCCGAGAACGCCTTCTTGAACAGCTCGCGGGTCTGCTCCACGCCCAGGAAGTGCTCCTGGTCGGGCGCCTTCTCGTAGGCGTAGGCGGGCGAGATCATCATCTCGTCGACCTGGAGGTCGTCGTTGAGGAAGTTGAGCACCTCGACGATGGTCTGCGGGGTGTCGGTGTTGAAGAAGGTCGAGTTGGTGGTGACCCGGAAGCCGCGCCGCTTGGCCTCCTTGATGGCCTCCACGGCCTCGTCGAACACCCCCTCCTTCGCCACGGACTCGTCGTGCCGCTCACGCAGCCCGTCGATGTGCACCGCGAACGCGAAGTACGGCGAGGGCGTGAACTTGTCCATCTTCTTGCGCATGAGCAGGGCGTTGGTGCACAGGAAGACGTACTTCCGCTTGGCCACCAACTGGCGCACGATCTCGTCGATCTGCGGGTGCATCAGGGGCTCGCCGCCGGCGATGGACACCATCGGCGCACCGGACTCGAGCACCGCCCCCACGGCCTGCGCGACCGGCATGCGCTGCTTGAGCACCCCGGCCGGGTGCTGGATCTTGCCGCATCCCTCGCACTTCAGATTGCAGGCGAACAGCGGCTCCAGCTCGACGATGAGCGGGAACTTGTCCCGCCGCCGGAGCTTTTGTTCGGCCAAGTATGTAGCGACCTTGATGGACTGGCGCAGCGGCATGGCCATCTGGGCTCACCTCCTGGGGAGCAGCAAAGAACGGTGCCATTCGAAAAATGCGGGAAGTACGGACCGGAGGACGCGGAAAGCCGATATTCCACCGCGCACGGTGCCGATCCGGACGAGTTCGTGTTCGGGAGCGTCCACGACCACCCGGACGGCCGCAACGGGGCGCGTGCCCGTACGGACGGCGCTCAGGAGCGTGGCGGCGGACTCCATGTCGACGGCGATCGCGCCGGTCGCGAGCAGGTCGGCGCGTTCGGGACCGCGGACGACGTGGTCCGAGCCGGTCAGCGGCCCGGTGTGGACGGTGCGCCCGGGCACGGCACGCACCAGTTCCTTGACGAGCCGGTCGGTGCCGACGCACCCGACCGTGCCCCGCGGATCCCGGGTCTCCTCGGCGACGACCAGGTCGCCGGGGTGCATGCCGGGGGCGAGGCCCGCGCAGAAGCCCGTGGCCAGCACGGCGGCGTCGCCGAGCGCCGGGCCCGCCAGGACCCGGGCGACGGAGCGCTCGGCCGCCTTCGGTCCCATGCCGGTCCGCAGGACCGTGACCGGCCCGGCGGCCCCGCCTCGGTCACCGGCGCGCAGGGCGAGGTGCTCGATGCCGAGCGCGCAGGCGATCAGCAGCGGGGCCGGTCCGGGCTGGGCGTTCATCAGCTCCCCTTCGCCTCGGTCAGCGACTCGGCGAGTGCCTGGACCGTGCGGGGCGCCTTGGCGAAGGGTTCGCCGTGGACGTACCGGCCGAGCGCGGTGAGCGGGAAGACCTGCCGGTAGAGGTGGTAGTTGATGGAGAAGTCCCAGGGGAAGCCGGTGCCGGTGAAGTACGGCTCGTCCCAGGAGCCGTCCTCCCGCTGGGTGGCGGCGAGCCACTCGATGCCGCGCTCGACGGCCTTGGAGTCCCTCTCCCCCGCCGCCAGCAGGGCCATCAGGGCCCAGGCCGTCTGCGAGGCGGTCGAGGCGCCCTTGCCGCTCCACTCCCTGACGTAGCGGTAGGAGCGCAGGTCCTCGCCCCAGCCGCCGTCGTCGTTCTGGACGGACTCCAGCCAGGTCACCGCGCGGCGGATGGCCGGGTGCGAGGCGGGGATGCCCGCGGCGGTCAGGGCGGGGACGACGGATCCGGTGCCGTAGACGTAGTTGACGCCCCAGCGGCCGAACCAGGAGCCGTCCGCCTCCTGCTCGGCGAGCAGCCACTGGATGCCGCGCCGGGTGCGCGGGTCGTGGGCGAGGCCCTCGACCGCGAGCATCTCCACGACGTGCGCGGTGACGTCCGCGGACGGCGGGTCGATCACCTCGCCGAAGTCGCAGAACGGCAGCCGGTTGGGGAAGGGGCTGGTGTTGTCGACGTCGAAGGCGCCCCAGGCGCCGTTCTTGGACTGCATGCCGAGGTTCCAGCGCACTCCGCGGCCGATGGCCTTCTCCGTGCGCTCCGGGTCGTGGTGCCGGACGCGGCGCAGGGCGAGGACGACCTCGGCGGTGTCGTCGATGTCGGGGTAGTTGTCGTTGTGGAACTCGAACGCCCATCCGCCGGGCGGGAGTCCGGGCCGCTTCACCGACCAGTCGCCGGGGCGCACGATCTGCTCGCCGAGCATCCAGTCCGCGGCCTTCACCAGAGCCGGGTGGTCGGCGGGGACCCCGGCGTCGGCGAGCGCGATGGTGGCCAGGCAGGTGTCCCACACCGGGGACTGGCAGGCCTCGATCATCCGGGCCCCGTCCTCGCGCCACACGGCGAAGCGGTCCAGGGACTCCAGGCCGGCCCGCATGACGGGGTGTTCGAGGTCGTAGCCGAGGAGGTACAGGGCGATGACCGAGTACACGGCGGGGGGCTGGATGCCGCCCCAGCAGCCGTCGTTCTCCTGCCGCTCGACGATCCAGCGGGCGGCGGTGTTCATCGCCGCCCTGCGCAGCCGTTTCGGTGCCACCTTGCGGTAGGCGTGCAGGGCCTTGTCGATGCGCTGGAAGGCGCCGTCCCAGCTGGCCGCCGGGGCCAGGGGCCGGGGCGGGTTGGGGCGGGCGGGGTCGGTGTGCAGTTCGTCGAGCGGGAACGGCGCCGGGCGCACCGGGCGCTTCGCCGAGACGATGGTCAGCGGCACGATGGTCTGCCGGGCCCAGCAGCCGAAGTCGTAGATGTTCAGCGGCACCCAGGTGGGGAACCAGATCAGCTCCGGCGGGAGTTCGGGCAGGTCCTCCCACTTCCACCAGCCGAACAGGGCCAGCCAGATCCGGGTGAAGACGCGGGAGGCGGCGATGCCGCCCCGGGCCCGTACCCATTCCGCGGCCTTCGCCATGTGCGGGGCGTCGGGGGCGTCGCCTGCCAGGCGGAGGGCGACGTAGGCCTCGATGGTGGCGGACAGGTCTCCGGGGCCGCCGTAGAAGGTGGCCCAGGTGCCGTCCTCGCGCTGCTCGCCGCGGATGAAGAGGGCGGCGGCGCGGGTGGTCTCCTCGTCCTGGATGCCGAGGAACTGACGCAGGAGCAGGTCCTCGGCGTCCATCGTGACGTTGGTCTCGAGGTCGCCCTTCCACCAGCCCTCGGCGTCCTGCCGGGCGAGCAGGAAGTCGGTGGCGCGCCGAGTCGCGCGGACGGCGGCTTCGTGTACCCCGGCCGCCGCGGCGGGGCTCGTGATGTCGGCTGTTTCGCTGGCCGCGGCTGCGCGGGACGGGAGGGCCGCCCCGGTGCTTCCGTCGGTCGTCGCTGTCATGGCTTCCCCTTCGTGCAGTGTGCAGGTGGTGCTTCTGCTGTGGGTCCGCCGTCGGCCGGTGCTGTGTTTCCCGCGACACCGGCCGGCGACTACGCGAGGGCTATTCGACCGATAGTGATCATCTCTTTCGTACGACGACGAAGTCCGCGAGCGCCGTGAACCGGTCCCGTACCCGGTCGGGCATGTCGACGGTGTCGAGGGCTTCGATGGCGATGGTGTGCTGGCGGCGCGCCTCGTCGGCGGTCCACTCGCGCCCGCCCGCCTCCTCGATGAGGGCGGCACGGGCCGCGAACTCCTCCTCGGAGAAGTTCGCGAAGTCGCTGCTCTTGGCGTCGGCGGCGAGGATCTCGCCGAGCCGCTCGGAGGCGGGGCCGCCCGCGGCCAGGGCGGCCACGACCGGGAGGGACTTCTTGCGCTGGCGCAGGTCGCTCCAGGTCTGCTTGCCGGTGGCGTCCGGGTCGCCCCAGATGCCGAGGAGGTCGTCGACGGCCTGGAAGGCCAGGCCGAGGTGGTAGCCGTAGGTCTCCAGCCTGTCGGCGGTGTGCTCGTCGGCGCCGCCGAGGACCGCGCCGATGGAGCTGGCGGAGGCGAGCAGGGCGCCGGTCTTGTTGCCCTCCATCTCCAGACACTCCGCGACGCTGACCCGGTCGCGGTGCTCGTAGGAGATGTCCTGGGCCTGACCGTCGATCAGGGCGCGGGAGGCGCGGGTCAGGCGGCGGGTGGCACGGCCGGCGTCGACGGTGCCGAGTTCCAGCAGCACCTCGTTGGCCAGGGCGAACAGGGCGTCGCCGACCAGGATGGCCTGGGCGGGGCCGTGCACCTTCCACACGGTGTCCCGGTGGCGGCGCTGTTCGTCGCCGTCCATCAGGTCGTCGTGCAGGAGGGAGAAGTTGTGCACCAGCTCCACGGCGACCGCGCCGGGTACCCCGACCTCGGGCGCTGCACCGGTGACCTCGGCGGAGAGCACCGCGAGCGCGGGACGGACGGCCTTGCCGCCGTCGCCGTCCGCGGGGTTGCCCTGGGCGTCGATCCAGCCGAAGTGGTAGGCGGCGACGGTGTCCATGGGGGGCGCCAGGCGGTCGACGGCCGCTCGCAGGACCGGCGTGGCCAGCGTCCGGCCGCGCTCCAGCAGCGCGGCCACGTCCACCGTGGTCCGTCGATCGGCCTTCGGGGCCGGGGGCACAGTGGACACAGTCTCTCCTCCAGTTGCGGTACCGGGAGTGCGGGAGTCGGTCCCACGCGGATCGGTTTTCATGCCGCCTCCTCGAAATCGGGCAGGCGGTCGCGGGACCGGCCCAGGGCGGCGAGCACGGCTCCCGCCGCCCCGACACCGCTGCGGACGGCACTCTCCATGGTCGCGGGCCACCCGGTGGCGGTCCACGCACCGGCCAGGTACAGGCCGGGGGCCTTGGTACGGGGGCCGGGCCTGAGCCGGCCGACACCGGGGGCCGGCGCGAAGGTCGCGGTGCGCTCCCTGGTCACGAAGAAGTCCTTCACCTCGGCGCCCCGGGCGCGGGGCAGCAGGCGCTCCAGTTCCGGCAGGTAGCGCTCGCGCAGCGTGGCCACGGGTGTGTCGATCTCGTCCTGCGCGGTCGACTGGGACAGCGCCAGGTACTGACCGTCCTTCAGGCCGGAGGCCTCGGTGCGGTCGAACACCCACTGCACCGGGGTGCCGAGGGCCGTGAGGAAGGGCGTGGCGAGCACCTTCCGGTCGTAGATCACGTGGACGTTGAGGATCGGGGCGGTGCCGATCTCCAGCAGCTGCCCGGGGGCGTCGAGGGCGCCCGGGGGCAGGAGTTCGTGCGCCTCGCGCTGCGGTACGGCGAGGACGACGGCGTCCGCCAGAAGCGTTTCACCGGGAACCTGAACGCTCCACTCCCCATTTCCGTGTCGGAGGACGGAGGTGACGCGTGTACGGACCTCGGTACGGACGCCCGCGGAGTCGAGCGCCTTGCGGGCCAGCCGGTCGTGCAGTTCACCGAGCGGGACGCGGGCCCAGCCGATGTCGGCCGCGCCCGGGTCGGACAGCAGACCGGTCTTGAACACCATCGCGGCGAGTCCCAGCGAGGCGTCGCCCGCGGCCGCGTTCAGGGTGGCGACCCCGACCAGGTCCCACAGGGCCTCGACGGCCCGCGCCGACTGGCCGTGGGCGGTCAGCCAACTGCCGAAGTCCTGGCTGTCCAGCGCCGGATCGGTGAGGTCGAGCCCCTTGAGCGCGAGCGCGGCACGCCCGACCCGGGCGCGCTCGGCGAGCGAGAGGTGCGGATACGTGGCGAGGCTGCGCCCCAGGTGCAGGGGTACGGGCAGCGCGTCGCGCCGCAGCCGGCCGAGCCGTCGGCCCTCGGGCCTGGCCAGGTCGACGACGGGCACGTCGAGACGTTCCTGCACCGGAGCGAGCGCCGTCCCCTCGATGCGGTCGAGGAACCAGCGGTAGGCGGTGCAGCAGCGCAGGTACACGTGCTGGCCGTTGTCGACGGTCAGGTCGCCGCGCCGGAAGGAGAAGGCGAGCCCGCCCAGACGCGGCCGTCCCTCCAGCAGGGTGACGCGGACCCCGGCGTCGGCGAGGGCGAGCGCGGCGGTGACACCGGCGAGTCCGCCGCCGACCACGACGGCGCGTCTGCCGGCCGGGACGGCGGACACGTCCGTGAGCGGCCCGTCGTCACGCGTGCCGTTGCCGTGGGTCATCGTGCACCTTTCCCTGCCCGGTCGCCGTGGTGTGTGAACGCTGTACGGCAGACCGTCTCAGTCAGGGACGCCGCCCGCCACCGGAGGGTTGCCCGCCGTTCCGCGCCGTGCGTGCCGCCGTGGACCGGTGTGCCGCTCACGGGCGCCTCCTGACGGACCGCCGGGCCACGTGCCGGGTGTCCAGTCCGGACAGGCCGCGCACGGCGACGTACGCCTTCTCGCGTCCGGGCAGCGAGACCCGGCCGCGCAGCACGGCCTCCGGGTCGCGCTCGATGCGGTCCAGGAGGCGGCGGTAGATGCCGGCCATGGCGGCGACACAGGCACCGCTGCGCCGGTCGAGCATCGGGAGCAGCCGGTACCCCTCGGCGAAGAGGGCGCGGGCCCGGCGTACCTCGAAGTGCACGAGTCCCGCGAAGTCGGAGCCCTCCGGTGGCACCGGCCCGCCGAACCCGGCCGAGCAGCCGAACTTGGCCAGGTCGTCGGCGGGCAGGTAGGTGCGCCCGTCCTCCGCGTCCTCGCGGACGTCCCGGAGGATGTTGGTGAGCTGGAGCGCGAGCCCGAGCGTGTCGGCATATTCGGGCGCGCGCTCGGCGCCGCGCGCCCCCGGTTCGGTGCCGAAGACGCCGAGCGAGAGACGTCCGATGGCACCGGCCACGCAGCGGCAGTAGACCCTCAGGTCGTCCCAGGTCTCGTAGGTCTCGCCGCGCAGGTCCATCTGGACGCCGTCGATCAGTTCGTCCAGGCCGCCCAGCGGAATCGGGAACTGCCGCGCGGCGTGGGTGAGGGCGACGGCCACGGGGTCGGTGTCGTCCTCGTCGACCGCGCCGTCGTGGACGCGTCCGAGCAGCGACCGGGTCTCCTCCAACCGGGCGACCTTGACGTCCGCCGCGAGATCGCCGTCGCCGATGTCGTCGACGCGGCGCGAGAACGCGTAGAGCGCCGACATCGCCCGGCGCTTGGCCGTCGGCAGGAGCCGGATGCCGTAGGCGAAGTTCCGGGCCTGTTGTCCGGTGACGGTCTCGCAGTAGCTGTACGCGGCGAGTACCGGTGCGGACACGTGTGCTGACGACTCCACGGTCCGGATCACCCCTCTCCTCGCAGGGTCGCGCCCACCTCGCGCAGCAACCGGACCTTACCGGGCTTGGGCGGGCCGGGCAGTACGTCGTGTCCGGCGGCGGTGATCGCCCCGAGGGCCGCTCGTCCCCCGGCCACGAAACCCGCGAGCAGCAGCCTCAGCCTTCCGTGGACGCTTCCCACCAGGGGGGAGCCTTCGTTCAGCAGTTCGCGGGCGCGCCCGGCCTCGAAGGCGATCAGGGCGCGCACCGACGCGCCCGCGGTGGGTGCGGCGAGGTCCGCCTCCTGGACGCGGAAGCGCTTCATGTCCTCGGCGGGCAGGTAGACGCGGTCCCGGGTGAGGTCCTCGGCGACGTCCTGGAGGTGCTCGACGATCTGCAGGGCCGTGCAGATCCGGTCGGAGTGGCGGATCCGCTCGGGGGTCGAGGTGCCGGTGACGGCGAGGACGAGGCGGCCGACCGGGTTGGCGGACAGCTCGCAGTAGGCGAGGAGGTCGTCGTAGGTCTCGTACCGGCCGACCAGCTGGTCCTGGCGGTTGGCGGCGATGAGGCCGAGGAAGGGCTCGGGGGTGAGCGAGCGGCGGCGCACGGTGGGCTGCAGGCGCCGCAGCAGGGGGTGGCGGGGCGTGCCGTCGAAGACCCTGCGCAGGTCGGCCTCGAAGGCGTCCAGCATCAGCAGCCGGTCGTCGGCGCTGTCGTCGGGGACGCCGAGGAGGCGGGCGTCGGCGCCGCCGGGGGCCAGGTCGCCGTCGCCGATGTCGTCGACCAGGCGGGCGAAGCCGTAGACGGCCATGAGGTCGGTGCGCCAGTCGCGGGGCAGGAAGAAGGGCGCCACGGGGAAGTTCTCGCTCGCGGCCTTGTCGAGCGTGCCGCGCTCCGGGTCGGCGGCGTGCGCCGTGTCGGTCACCGTCATCGCCGGCTGCCCGGGACGGGGACGGCGCACGCTTCGCGGAGCAGGGGAGTTTCCGTAGCCATTGCCGTCACATCTCCCGTTCTACACTGCCGACCCAATACACACTATTTCGGACACGCCGCCCGGCCGCCCGCACGGCAGGCCCGCTCGAGGGTGACGGGCATTATCGCCCCATGTGCCGCGTTTCGGGACCGGTACAGCTTACGTTGTACAACTCACCGAGTTCCGCCGGGGTGCTCTGCGCACCACCACAACACACCGGTCGGCTTCAAGATTCCTCGTCCGGCCAGGAGTTGACGTTTCCTTTGCAGACGCGGGGCCCCGCCGGAACAGTTCCGGCGGGGCCCCGGGCGTGTCGGGTTACTTGCCCGTGAACTTCTCGTACTCCTTGAGGACCTCGTCGGTCGGCCCGTCCATGCGCAGTTCGCCGCGTTCCAGCCACAGGACGCGGTTGCAGGTGTCGCGGATGGACTTGTTGTTGTGGCTGACCAGGAAGACCGTGCCGGCCTCCTTGCGCAGCTCGCGGATGCGCTCCTCGGAGCGCGTCTGGAACTTGCGGTCACCGGTGGCCAGCGCCTCGTCGATCATGAGGACGTCGTGGTCCTTGGCGGCGGCGATGGAGAAGCGCAGGCGGGCGGCCATGCCGGAGGAGTAGGTGCGCATCGGCAGGGTGATGAAGTCGCCCTTCTCGTTGATGCCGGAGAAGTCGACGATGTCCTGGTAGCGGGCCTTGATCTCCTCGCGGGTCATGCCCATGGCGAGGCCGCCCAGGATGACGTTCCGCTCGCCGGTCAGGTCGTTCATCAGGGCCGCGTTCACGCCGAGCAGGGAGGGCTGGCCGTCGGTGTAGACCTTGCCCTTCTCGGCGGGCAGCAGGCCGGCGATGGCCCGCAGCAACGTCGACTTGCCCGAGCCGTTGGAGCCGATCAGGCCGATGGCCTCGCCCCGGTAGGCGACGAACGAGACGCCCCGCACGGCGTGCACCTTGCGCACGCCCCGCTCCTGCCCCCGCTTCACGATGCGGCTGAGGGCCGCGGTGGCGCTGCCCTTGCCGGTCTTGGCGCCGTTGACGCGGTAGACGATGTGGACGTCGTCCGCGATGACCGTCGGCACCCGCTCGCCCTGCTGCTGCTCAGCCACGGCCGTACCTCTCCTCCGCCTTCCAGAAGTACACGAAGCCGCCCACGGCGAGCAGCACGGCCCAGCCGAGCGCGACCGCCCACACGTGCGGCGGCAGGTTCTCGGAGCCGTACCCGTCGATCAGCGCGAAGCGGATCAGGTCCATGTAGACGGCCGCCGGGTTCCACTGGAGCACGTCGGCCAGCCAGCCCGGCTTGTCCTTCAGCATGATCGGGATGGAGAACATGACGCCCGACGCGTACATCCAGGTGCGCATGATGAACGGCATGAGCTGGGCGAGGTCCGGGGTCTTCGCCCCCATCCGCGCCACGATCAGCGCCAGCCCCATGTTGAACAGGAACTGCAGGACGAGCGCCGGTACGACCAGCAGCCAGGACAGGGAGGGATAGCTGCCGAAGCCGATGACGACCGCGAACATGACGATCATCGAGGCCAGCAGTTGCTGGAGCTGCTGGAGCGCGAAGGAGACCGGCAGCGAGGCGCGCGGGAAGTGCAGCGCCCGCACCAGGCCGAGGTTGCCGGAGATCGCGCGCACGCCCGCCATCGCCGACGACTGCGTGAAGGTGAAGACGAACACGCCGGTGACCAGGAACGGGATGTAGACGTCCTTGGGCATCCCGCGGCCGGCGTCCAGGATCAGGCCGAAGATCAGGAAGTAGACGAGCGCGTTCAGCAGCGGCGTGGCCACCTGCCACAGCTGGCCGAGCTTGGCCTGGCTGTACTGAGCGGTCAGCTTCGCCTGGGAGAAGGCGAGGATGAAGTGCCGCCGCCCCCAGAGCTGACGGACGTACTCGACGAGGGACGGCCGGGCGCCGCTCACGGACAGCCCGTACTTGGCGGCGAGGCGTGCCGCCGTGAGGCCCTCGTCGGGCGACACGGGCCTGGTCATCGCGACCGTGCCGTCGTGCGTTGTCTCACTCACTAGTGGAAACTTTCGTCTTCGTCGATGCGTGGCCGGTACGGGCCCGGCATGAGTCCGTCGGCCTCGGGCGGCCGGGTGCTCTCGGGTACGAGCTTGTCAGATCACGGGAGGCCGGCCCAGCCGGGTCAGCCGCCACACCGTACGCCACTTCATGGGCCGGCGAGGACCGCAAGGGGTGCCCCAGCCCTCACGGAACCCGCCGAACCAGGCCTTCAGGGCCGGGCGCGAGGGACGGCGCAGCAGCGTGAGCAGCAGCCACACCCCGAGGTAGACCGGCACGAGGAGCGCGGGGAGGTTGCGGCGGGCGAGCCAGACGCGGTTGCGGGCGACCATGCGGTGGTAGACCGCATGCCGCGAAGGCGCCGTCGTCGGGTGGTACAGCACCATGTCGGAGCGGTAGTCGATCATCCAGCCGGCGTCGAGGGCCCGCCATGCCAGGTCGGTCTCCTCGTGGGCGTAGAAGAACTCGCCCGGCAGGTTTCCGACCTCCGCGAGGACGCGGGTGCGAACGGCGTTGGCGCCGCCGAGGAAGGTGGTCACCCGGGAGGAGCGCATCGGGTCGGAGGCGCGCAGGCGCGGCACGTGCCGGCGCTGGGTCTCGCCGGTGTCCGGGTCGGCGATGCGGAAGCTGATGATGCCGAGCTCCGGGTCGTCCGTGAACGCCTTGCGGCACAGCTCCGCGGTGTCGGTGCGGGCGAGCAGGCCGTCGTCGTCCAGGAAGAGCAGGACGTCGACGTCGGTGCCGCCGGGGCCGAAGGCCTCGATGCCGACGTTGCGGCCGCCGGGGATGCCCAGGTTCTCCGGCAGCTCGACGGTGCGGACGCCGGCGGGCACCTCCGGGACGGGCGAGCCGTTGCCGACCACGACCACCTCGACCGGGTCGCCGTCCTGCTTGGCGACCGAGTCGAGCAGGGCGCGCAGCTCCTCGGGGCGGTTGCCCATCGTGATGACGACAGCGCCCACCTTCATGGCCGCGCTCACTTGAGCCTGCTGGAGGCGAGGACGGACACGAGGTGCAGCAGGGTCTGGAGCAGGGCGATCCCGGCGAGTACGGCGGTGCCGAGGCGGGTGAAGAACAGGTCGCCGCGGGCCTGGTCGACGACGGCGAGGACCAGGATCAGCAGGGACGCCTCGATGCCGAGGATCAGCCGGTGGAACTTGAGCGCCCCGGCGGCCCGGCGGGCCAGCGCCATGCCGGAGGAGCGGATCTCGGAGGCGGACTCCTTGACCGGGGCCATCCCGGCCTGGTGGCGGGCGACGCCGACCAGGTCGGTCTCGGCCTTGATCAGGATGGCGCCGAGAGCGGCCAGGGTGCCGAGGAAGGCCCACAGCCAGTCGATCCGGCCCGTGCCCCAGATGTCGGCGGCGCGCAGGCCGAGCCCGACCAGGACCGCGGCGTCGGTGAGGTAGGCACCGACGCGGTCCAGGTAGACGCCGCCGAGCGAATACTGCTTCTTCCAGCGCGCGACCTCGCCGTCGACGCAGTCCAGCAGCAGGTACAGCTGGACCGCCACCACACCGAGCACGGCGCCCCAGATGCCCGGCACCAGCAGGGCCGGGGCCGCGAGGACGCCGCAGACGGTCATCAGGTACGTGAGCTGGTTGGGCGTGATCCTGGTGTTCACCAGGTAGCGGTCGATCCGCAGCGAGACCTCGCGCATGTAGAGGCGTCCCGCCCAGTGCTCACCGCTGCGCCGGTCCTTGACCCCCGCGGGATGGACGACCGGGCGTAGTTCAGCTACCGATGGCCTTGACATAGTCGGCGTACATGTCCTTGATCTGGTCGGTCGTGAGGGCGAGGTGTTCGAGGATCGTGTAGCGGCCCGGCCGGGTCTGGGGCGCGAAGTCGACGGCCTCCACGAACTCGTCGAGGTCGAAGCCGATCTCGCCCGGCAGTACGGGCAGCCCGTGGTGGCGCAGCACGTCGGCCATCTGCCCGGCCGTCTCCCGGTCGCCGCGCAGGAACGTGGCGAAGGCGCCGCCGAGGCCGCACTGCTCGCCGTGGAGCGCGCTGCGCTTGGGGAACCGCAGGTCGAACGCGTGACTGATCTCGTGGCAGGCGCCCGACGCGGGACGGCTGTCCCCGGCCACCGACATGGAGATGCCGCACAGCACCAGGGCCTCGGCCAGCGTCGTCAGGAACGTGTCGTCGCCTATGCCGCCGGGGTGGCGCAGCACCGCCTCGGCCGCCTGGCGGGCCATCGCGGCGGCCAGGCCGTCGACCTTCTCACCGGTCTCGCGGTGCGACAGCTCCCAGTCGGCCACAGCGGAGATCTTGCAGATCACGTCGCCGATGCCGGCCCGGACGTAGCGCACCGGGGCCTCACGGATCACATCGAGGTCGATGACGATGCCGATCGGGTTGGGCACACCGTAGGAACCGCGGCCCGCGTCGTTGTCGAGGGTGGCGACCGGCGAGCACAGCCCGTCGTTGGCCAGATTGGTGGCCACCGCGACCAGTGGCAGGCCCACCCGGGCCGCCGCGTACTTGGCGCAGTCGATGACCTTGCCGCCGCCGACACCGACCACCGCGTCGTAGCGGCCGGACTTCTTGATGGAGTCGGCGAGCCGGACGGCACCGTCGATGGTGCCGTCGGCGTCCGCGAACCAGTCCGCGCCAGGGAAGGCCGGGCCGAACCGGTCCCGCAGCACCTGGCCGGAGCCGTTGCTGATGGCGAAGGCCAGACGCCCGGAGGGCGAGATCCGCTCGTCGGAGAGGATCACGGCCAGGTCGTCGAGCGCCCCCGGCCGGATGTCGACGACCAGCGGCGAGGGGATGAGCCTCGTCAGTACTGGCACGCGATCTCCCGTCCCTTGGCGAGGTCGTCGTGGTTGTCGATCTCGACCCACTTGACGTCGCCGATGGGCTCCACGTCGATCCGGAAGCCGCGGTTGACCAGCTCCTGGTAACCGTCCTCGTAGTACAGCTGCGGGTCGCGCTCGAAGGTGGTCCTCAGCGCGTCGGCCAGCTCCACGGCGGCCTCGCCCTCGATGAGGGTGACGCCGATGTACTCGCCGGTCGCCTCGGCCGGGTCCATCAGCTTGGTGATGCGCTGGACGCCCTTGTCGGGGTCGACGACGACCTTCATCTCCTCCTCGGCGAGGGACTTCACCGTGTCCAGCGCCAGGATGATCTTCTTGCCGTCGCCGCGGGCGGCGAGCAGGGTCTTCTCGACGGAGACCGGGTGCACGGTGTCGCCGTTGGCGAGGATCACGCCGTCCTTGAGGGCGTCACGGCCGCACCACAGGGAGTAGGCGTTGTTCCACTCCTCGGCCTTGTCGTTGTCGATGAGGGTGAGCTTGACGCCGTACTTCTGCTCCAGCGCCTCCTTGCGCTCGTACACGGCCTCCTTGCGGTACCCGACGATCACCCCGACCTCGGTGAGGCCGACCTCGGCGAAGTTGCCCAGGGTCAGGTCCAGCACCGTGATGTCGTCCTCCGCGCCCTCGGGGCCGACCGGGACCAGTGCCTTGGGCAGGGTGTCGGTGTAGGGGCGCAGACGGCGTCCGGCGCCGGCCGCCAGCACGAGGCCGATCATGCGGGTTCTCCTTCGTCGTGTACGGCGGGTGCGCCGACCTTGTGGGCGGCGACCCAGAAACGGGTGCTCTCGACGAGCACCACGAGGGCGACGGCCACGGCGAGCACCGTGAGCGCGACCTTGAAAGCGGAGGCGGTGAGCAGCACGGCCAGCACCGTGACCAGCAGCGTGCGGCCGTCGTGCCCCCCGATCGCCCGCACCAGCCAGTGCGGGGGCGCACCCGCGTTGCCGCGGATGCGGTAGACCGTGTCGTAGTGATGGTAGGCGACCGCGGCCACCAGCCCGAAAGCCGCCGGAAGCGCCCCGTTCACGTCCGCCTTCGCCGCCAGTACCAGTACGGTGCCGTACTCGGCGGCGCGGAGGAAGGGCGGGACCAGCCAGTCGAGGGCGCCCTTGAGGGGGCGGGCGACGGCGAGGGCGGACGTCAGCACGTAGACGATCGCGGCGACGGCCGGCCAGGGGCCGCCGAAGCCGGTGAACGCGGCCGTCGCGACGACGGCGGCGCCGCCGAGGAGGGCGACGACGGGGGCGGTGAAGCCGGGCAGCCGGCGGGCGGGCCCTCGCAGGCCCGCGGCGACGGCCTCGGCGAGCGGGCCGGAGTCGGCGAGGTCGGCCAGCGCCTTCGCGGCCCGGTCGGTGCGGGTGGCCCTGCGGGTCAGCGAGCGCAGGACGCGGCCGGCCGTGGTGTAGGTCGCGGCGAACGCGCAGCCGATCAGCAGCGCGTAGAAGGTGATCCGGGGGGTGGTGGCCGCGGTCAGGACGGCGATCATGGCCCAGCGTTCGCCGATGGGCAGGACGATCATGCGGCGTACCCAGACCGTCCAGCCGACGCTGTCGAGCTTGTCGGAGAGGGCCGCGGTGGGGCTGGCCAGCGACAATTTACCGAGCGCGGTGGCGTCGTGGTTGGCCTCGTTGAAGGAGAAGTCCACGACGTGCCGGCAGGTCTGGAGGACCATCGCGCCGAGGGCGAGGGCCCATACGTCGTCGCCGCCGCGGGCGGCGCCGAGGGCGAGGCCCGCGTAGTAGGCGTACTCCTTGGCACGGTCGAAGGTGGCGTCCAGCCAGGCGCCGAGCGTGGAGTACTGCAGGGAGTAGCGGGCGAGCTGCCCGTCGGTGCAGTCGAGGACGAAGGAGGCGATCAGCAGGACGCCGGCGGCGACGAAGCCGCCGCGGGTGCCGGTGGCCGCGCAGGCCGCCGCTATGAGCGCGGTGAGCAGCGAGGCGGTGGTGACCTGGTTGGGGGTCAGTCCGCGTCGCGCGCACCAGCGGGCGATGTAGCGGGAGTAGGGGCTGATCAGGAAGGTGGTGACGAAGCCGTCGCGGGCCTTGACCGCCGACTTCAGGCGTACGGCCTCGTCGTCGACGGAGGCGACGGCCTGCCGTGCCTCGTTGCGGGCCTGCGGGTCGGTGGGGACGACGGCGACGAGACTGCCTAGTTCCGGCCGGTGCACGTCGGCGCCGTCGGCGTCGAGCGCGGTGACGATCCGGTCGGCGAGGCTGTCGACGGCCACCACCGCCGTACCGCTGCCCGCGGAGCTCTCCCGGGCCATCGCGCGCGTGAGCGCCTGGCGGGCGTCCGGCTGGGCGGTCACCGCGCCGGGGATCGCGGCGAGCGGGAAGCGGGGGTCGGTGAGGCCGAGGCGGAGGGCGTGCAGATGACCCACGAAGCGGGCGTCCACCACGGCGACGCGCTCTCCGCCGGGCACCCGGGCGAGCAGCGTCTCGGCGTCCGCCGTGTCGGAGGCGAGCCGCACGTCGAAGCCGAGGGACCGCAGCTCGCTCTCGACGGACGAACCGGGGACCGGCTGGCCGGTGAGGATGGCGGTCGACAACCGAACTCACTCCCTGGTGCCGACGCCAGTGCGCCGGCCTGTGCATGGTGGAGCGCCCGTGCCTGGGGCACCCGGGCGGCATGTCGGCAGAGGTTATCGGATGCCCGGAACACCGTGTTCACCGCCCGTTTCACGGTCAGTCGACGCCGCTTGCACCCGCCTTAGCCGCGATCATCATCGGGGATCCGGGGCCCGCCCCACAAACCGCGCTCCCCAAACGGACATCAAGGGCATCGCGCAGTGTCGAGGGGTGTGCGCGGAGGGTCAGGACGCCACGCGGGCGCATAGGCGGACGCATCGCCTCCCGTCACGGCCCCGCATCTGGGCAACGCTCTGACCTGCGTAACGTTTTTGCAGGTCAAGGCATATGACAACGGTGTTCAGTGCCGCGTTGCCCTATACCCCCCACCCGTAGTTGACTGGGGGCTCCGCGGACAAGGGAGGCGGCTTTCATGGGGGCTGGGCACGATCACGGGCACGCGCACGGCGCGCACGGCGGCGGTACGGCGACGGCCGCGTACCGCGGCAGGCTGCGGGTCGCGCTGGCGATCACGCTCACCGTCATGGTCGTCGAGATCGTCGGCGGTGTGCTCGCCGACTCGCTCGCGCTGGTCGCCGACGCGGCGCACATGGCGACGGACGCCCTGGGGCTGGGCATGGCGCTGCTGGCGATCCACTTCGCGGGCCGGCCGCCGAGCGACCGGCGCACCTTCGGCTACGCCCGTGCGGAGATCCTTGCGGCCCTGGCGAACTGTGTGCTGCTGCTCGGGGTCGGCGGGTACGTCCTGTACGAGGCGATCGAGCGGTTCGTCACACCGGCCGGCACCGCGGGCGGGCTGACCGTCGTCTTCGGCGCGATCGGTCTGGTGGCGAACATGGTGTCGCTGACGCTGCTGATGCGCGGCCAGAAGGAGAGTCTGAACGTGCGGGGCGCCTTCCTGGAGGTGGCGGCGGACGCGCTGGGTTCGCTGGCGGTGATCATCTCGGCGCTGGTCATCCTGGGCACGGGCTGGCAGCCGGCCGACCCGATCGCGTCCCTGGTGATCGGTCTGATGATCGTGCCGCGCACGTGGCGGCTGCTGCGCGAGACGCTGGACGTGCTGCTGGAGGCGGCGCCGAAGGGCGTGGACATCGCCGAGGTGCGCGCCCACATTCTGGCGCTGGACGGCGTCGAGGACGTCCACGACCTGCACGCGTGGACCATCACCTCGGGCATGCCGGTGCTGTCGGCGCACGTGGTGGTGAGCGGCGAGGCGCTGAGCGCGATCGGTCACGAGAAGATGCTGCACGAGCTGCAGGGCTGCCTGGGCGACCACTTCGACGTGGAGCACTGCACCTTCCAGCTGGAGCCCAGCGGGCACGCGGAGCACGAGGCACGGCTGTGCCACTGAGGCCTGGCCGGGGGCGCCTCGTCGGTCGGGCTGCTTGTCGGGGGCGGGGGCGGGGGCGGGGGGCGTGGGTGGGCGGGGGGTGCGCCGGGGAATGCCGCCGTCCGCCGGTCTGCCGCCGCCTGTCTCCCCCGGCGCTCCGCTCGGTCGCGCCCGGGGCGGTTCCCGGCGGGTGAGGCCGGGCACGATCTTCCATCGGGCCCCCTCGGCGTTCGACCGGTGACGGCCGCTGCCCGCGCCACCGCGCGGGACATGCGGGTGTGCCGGAAGTGCCGGGAGTACCGAATGCGTGGGGCACACTTGGGGCGCGAGGACCGATGTGAAGGATGGGTATGCCGATCACTCCTGCCACCGCGACGCACAGTTCGTCGAACGGCACCGCAGACGCGATTTTGCTGGAACTGGTCGACGAGAACGGCGTGACGGTCGGTACCGCGGAGAAGCTCGCCGCGCACCAGCCGCCGGGACAGCTGCACCGCGCCTTCTCCGTGTTCCTCTTCGACGAGCGCGGCAGGCTGCTGCTCCAGCAGCGGGCCCTGGGCAAGTACCACTCCCCCGGCGTGTGGTCCAACACCTGCTGCGGTCACCCCTACCCTGGTGAGGCGCCGTTCGCCGCCGCGGCCCGGCGGACGTTCGAGGAGCTCGGTGTCTCGCCGTCGCTGCTCGCCGAGGCGGGCACGGTGCGCTACAACCACCCGGATCCGGCCTCGGGACTGGTCGAGCAGGAGTACAACCACCTGTTCGTCGGCCTGGTGCAGGCAGCGCCGCGGCCCGACCCGGAGGAAGTGGCCGAGACGGTCTTCGTGACCCCGGACGAGCTGGCCGTACGGCACGCCGAGGACACCTTCTCGGCGTGGTTCATGACGGTGCTGGACGCGGCACGGCCCGCCGTCCGCGAGCTGACGGGTGCCTCCGCCGGCTGGTGAGCGGGCCCGCTAGCGCGGGGCGTGCTTGAGCGGCAGGGCGGCCCAGATCACCTTGCCGCCGCTCGCCGTGTGGGCCACGTCGCACGCCCCGCCCGCCTCGAGGGTGATCTCCCGGACCAGGAGCAGCCCGCGCCCGCCCGTCCGGCCGTGGTCCGTCTCCAGGGCGGTCGGGCGGTAGGGGTGGTTGTCCTCGACGGACACCCGGACCCACTCGGGCCCGACGGCGACCTCCACGGCGAGGGTGGGCGACAGCACCGCCGCGTGCCGGACGGCATTGGTGACCAGCTCCGAGACGATCAGCAGCAGGCCCTGGGTCACCTCGTCGGAGACCGGCACGCCCTGGCGTACCAGCAGGTCCCGGACGGCGTGCCGGGCCTGCGGGACCGAGGCGTCGACGGCGGGCGCGGTGAACCGCCAGACGCCTTCGTACGGCAGCGGTTGTGTGGGCCCGGTCTCGTCCATCGTCCGGTCGCCACCCTCGGGCTCGATTGTCACCACACCCCAGAGTGTTGGTAACGCGTCCCTCCGCACCGGAGAACTGAACACAAGTCGGCATGTATCGAACGGTTCTGATCGTTGGCGTATGCCCGGGTCAGTCGTGGGACCGTTCCTGTCCGCTTGCACCTGCTCCGCGAACCGTTCGGACGGATGGATAGCATCCGGCCCATGGAGCCACGTCTGCTGCACCGGGTGTCCGACTCGGTCGCCACCGTCGTCGTCCACCACCCGGCCAAGCGCAATGCCATGACGGCCGCGATGTGGCGGGCGCTGCCGGAGCTGCTCGCCTCCCTGGCGGGCGACCCCGCGGTGCGGGCGCTGGTGCTCACCGGTGAGGGCGCGACGTTCTGCGCCGGTGCCGACATCTCGACCCTGCGGGACTCCGCGGAGGAGGCGCAGCTGCTCGCCGTACGCGCCGAGGAGGCCCTCGCGGCCTTCCCCAAGCCGACACTGGCGGCGATCCGCGGTCACTGCGTGGGCGGCGGAGCCCAGTTGGCGGCGGCCTGCGATCTGCGGTTCGCCGAGGAGGGTGCCCTGTTCGGGGTCACCCCCGCCAAGCTCGGCGTGGTGTATCCGGCGTCGGCGACCCGGCGGCTGGTGGCGCTGGTGGGTCCGGCCACCGCGAAATACCTGCTGTTCTCCGGCGAACTGATCGACGCCGGGCGGGCGCTGCGCACGGGGCTGATCGACGAGGTACTGCCGGGGGACGAACTCGACAAGCGGGTCGCCGAGTTCACCCGCGTCCTGGTCTCCCGCTCGCAGTTGACGCAGGCGGCGGCGAAGGAGTTCGCGAACGGTCGCACCGACCGGGACGAGCACTGGGCCGCGCAGGCACGCGGCAGCGGCGACACCGCCGAGGGTGTCGCCGCGTTCCTGGAGCGCAGGCAGCCGAGCTTCGGTTGGAGCGTGCCTACGTCAGGGTGAACCGGTTCCGGGTGTGGAACTCCTCGACGAGGTGCGCGGGGGCCTTCTGCGGTGACCCGGCGTCGTAGGGCGGCTGCGGGTCGTACTCCGTCAGCAGCTGGACCGCCTGGGCGTGCTCGTCGCCGGCGATCCGGCCCACCAGGGTGAGGCCCATGTCGATGCCGGAGGAGACGCCGGCCGCGGTGACGTACTTGCCGTCGGTGACCACCCGCTCCCCCGTCGGCTCGGCGCCGAACCGCTTCAGCAGGTCCAGGGCCAGCCAGTGCGAGGTGGCCCGGCGGCCGGTGAGCAGTCCCGCCGCGGCGAGCAGCAGGGAGCCGGAACACACCGAGGTGGTCCAGGTACTGGCGGCGTCGGCGGCGCGCAGCCAGTCCAGCAGGGCCTCGTTGTCCATCTGCGCCTGTTGACCTGGACCGCCCGGCACGAGGACCACGTCCGGGCTCGGTACGTCCGCCAGGGTCCGGTCGGCGGTCAGCGCGAGGCTTCCCGTGTCGTTGCGCACGGGGCCGGTCCGCTCGGCGGCGAAGACGGTCTCCGCGTCCGGGATACGGCTCAGGACCTCGTAGGGGCCCACGGCGTCGAGGGCGGTGAAGCGGTCGAAGAGGACGATGGCGATCTGCATGTGTTTCCTTTCGTGTGCACTCGGTGAACGGGGGCGTCGTCAGCGGGCGGCCGCGGGCCGGAACCGGCGGCGGTACTCGGCCGGTGAGGTGCCGAGCGCCCTGACGAAGGCGCGGCGCATGGCCTCCGGCGTGCCGTAGCCGCTGACACGGGAGATCTCCTCGACGCCGTCGGCGCTGTCCTCCAGCAACCGGCGGGCGTGTTCGAGGCGCACCCGGTCGACGTACCGGCCGGGCGTCGTGCCGGTCTCGGCCTGGAAGGCGCGGGCGAAGTGACGCGGGGAGAGGGCGGCGCGGGCGGCCAGGGACTCGACGCTCAGGTCGGCGCCGGGGTGCTCGGTGATCCACTGCTGGACCTCGCGGAGCGGCTCGCGACGCGCGGTCTGGGCGGCGAGCTGGGCACTGAACTGGGCCTGATTGCCGGGCCGGCGCAGGAAGACCACCAGGTGCCGGGCGACGGTGAGGGCGGCGTCCCTGCCGAGGTCCTCCTCCACCAGGGCCAGGGAGAGGTCGATACCGGACGTCACACCGGCGGACGTGACGACGTGGCCGTCGCGGACGTAGATCGGGTCGGGATCGACCTCGACGGCCGGATGGTCACGGGCGAGCCGGTCGCAATAGGCCCAGTGGGTGGTGGCGCGGCGGCCGTCCAGCAGACCGGCCGCCGCGAGCAGGGCGGCCCCGGTGCAGACGGACACCAGGCGCGGGGCGCCGGGCCCGTGCTCGCGCAGCCACCCGATCAGGCGCGGGTCCGGATTCCGGGTGCCCCGGCCGCCGGGGACCAGCAGGGTGTGCGGGGCGGGCGCCCCGGTGAGGGCCCGGTCCGGTACGACGGTCAGACCGCTGGACGTGCGCACGGGAGCACCGTCCAGCGAGGCGGTGCGGATGCGGTACGTGCCCGGTGTGTGCTGCTCGGCGCCCGCGAAGACCTCCACGGGACCGGTGACATCGAGGCTCTGGACGTCGTCGAAGAGGACGACGAGAACGGTGCGCTGCGCCATGCCGCCGATTCTTCGGCCGCCCGACGACGGCCGCAATGACGAGTACCCCACCTTTCCTGCCATGCCTCCCACCCCCCTGGAGGACGTACTGAGCGGTTGGTAACGTGCCGAGCATGACAACCGCCGCCCTCGACGCCCGCGCCGGCCGCCGCTGCCACAACGCGCTGAACTCGCTCCACTCGACGCACTACTTCTCGCCCGACGTGGGCCGGGAGCTGGCCGCCCTCGGGGTCACCGACCCCCGCGCCGTCAACTTCGCGGTGCGTGCCGCCGCGCTCGGCCCGGTCGGGGCCGGCGCCGTGACGGCGACGTTCTACAACTACAAGCACGACCTGGTGGCGCGGCACGTCCCCGCCGTGTGGGAGACCGTCACGCCCGCCCAGGTCCTGGCGGCGCGCACACGCGCCGTCGACGCGACGCTGCGCCGCCTGCTCGGCGAGGAGGCCGTGGCGTCCGCGGAGATGGCGGAGGCGGCCGAGCTGGCGCTGCGGGCCGCCGAGGGCTGCTCGCGCAACGCCCGCCCGCTGTACTCGGCCCACGCCGACCTGCCCGTACCCGGCGAGCCGCACCTCGCGCTGTGGCACGCGGCGACCCTGCTGCGCGAGCACCGGGGCGACGGGCACCTCGCCGCGCTGCTGGCCGCGGGCCTCGACGGCCTGGAGGCGCTGGTGACGCACACCGCCACCGGCAAGGGCATGACGCCGAAGTGGGTCTTCACCACCCGCGGCTGGAACCAGGAGGAGTGGGACGCGGCGTCGGACCGGCTGCGGGGCCGCGGGCTGCTCGACGACGCCGGCGAGCTGACCGAGCAGGGCGTTGCCCTGCGCGACGGGATCGAGCGGGAGACGGACCGGATGGACGAGGCCCCGTACGCGCACCTGGGCGCGGAGGGCGTGGCACGTCTGACGGAGCTCGGGACCGCCTTCGCGCGCCGGGCACTCGCCGCCGGCGCCTTCCCGAAGGACCTGCTCGGCAAGCGCTGAGCAGGTCCTCCGCGCGCACGGGGCATGCCGAGCCGATCGCGAGGTACCCGTACTACTCCCGGCCGGAGGGGCCGGGAGAGGAAAGGGGCTTTTCGTGTTCCGTGCCATCGCAGACGTCCTGCGCCAGATCGGTGGCGCCATCGCCACCGTCGTCACGCTTCCCTTCCGGGCCCTGGCCCGGCTCTTCGGCGGGGCCTCGTCCTCGACCCGCAGGGCCTGATGCCGCGTCCCGGTACCGTCCCGCCGCGACGGGCCCGGGTGGCGCCCTGATCCCCGATTGTCGGCTCCACCTGCCACAATTGCCGCGCAACCTCTGTGAGAAGGCGGTACGGGATCGTGACGACACCCGGGTCCAGCGCGTCCATCGACGTGCGGTCCATCGAAAGCAGGATCGCCGAGGAGCTCGGCGTACGGGAGCGGCAGGTGAAGGCCGCGGTGGAGCTGCTCGACGGCGGCTCGACGGTGCCCTTCATCGCCCGCTACCGCAAGGAAGCGACCGAGATGCTCGACGACGCGCAGCTGCGCACGCTCGAGGAACGGCTGCGCTATCTGCGGGAGCTGGAGGAGCGGCGTACGGCGATCCTCGACTCGGTGCGCGAGCAGGGCAAGCTCAGCGAGGAGCTGGAGGCCCGGATCCGTGAGGCGGAGACCAAGGCCCGCCTGGAGGACATCTACCTGCCGTTCAAGCCCAAGCGGCGCACGAAGGCGCAGATCGCCCGGGAGGCCGGTCTGGAGCCCCTCGCCGAGGGCCTGCTCGCCGACCCGTCGGTGGATCCGCTCGCCGCGGCCGCCGCGTTCGTCGACGCCGGCAAGGGCGTGGCCGATCCGCAGGCCGCCCTGGACGGCGCCCGGTCGATCCTCACCGAGAAGTTCTCGGAGGACGCCGACCTGATCGGCGAGCTGCGCGAGCGGATGTGGGTGCGCGGGCGGCTCGCCGCCAAGGTGAAGGCGGGCAAGGAGGAGGCCGGCGCCAAGTTCGCCGACTACTTCGACTTCGCCGAGCCGTTCACCGAGCTGCCCTCGCACCGGATCCTCGCGATGCTGCGCGGCGAGAAGGAGGACGTCCTCGACCTCGTCCTGGAGCCCGAGGAACCGGCCGACGGGCCGTCGTCGTACGAGGGCATCGTCGCCAACAGGTTCGGGATCTACGACCGCGGCCGGCCCGGCGACAAGTGGCTCCAGGACACGGTCCGCTGGGCCTGGCGCACGCGCATCCTGGTCCACCTCGGCATCGATCTGCGGCTGCGGCTGCGCACGGCCGCCGAGGACGAGGCGGTGAACGTCTTCGCCGCCAACCTGCGCGATCTGCTGCTGGCCGCCCCGGCCGGTACGCGTGCGACGCTCGGCCTCGACCCGGGCTTCCGCACGGGTGTCAAGGTCGCCGTGGTCGACGCGACCGGCAAGGTCGTGGCCACGGACGTGATCCACCCGCACGTCCCGGCCAACCGGTGGGACGAGGCGATCGCCAAGCTGGCGCGGCTGGCGAAGGAGCACGCGGTCGAGCTGGTCGCGATCGGCAACGGTACGGCGTCCCGCGAGACGGACAAGCTCGCCGGTGAACTCATCACCAAGCACCCCGAGTTGAAGCTCACCAAGGTGATGGTGTCCGAGGCGGGCGCCTCGGTGTACTCGGCGTCGGCCTTCGCCTCGCAGGAACTGCCCGACATGGACGTGTCGCTGCGCGGTGCCGTGTCGATCGCGCGGCGGCTCCAGGACCCGCTGGCCGAGCTGGTGAAGATCGACCCGAAGTCGATCGGCGTCGGCCAGTACCAGCACGATCTGTCCGAGGTGAAGCTGTCGCGTTCGCTCGACGCGGTGGTCGAGGACTGTGTGAACGGCGTGGGCGTGGACGTCAACACGGCCTCCGCGCCGCTGCTGGCCCGCGTCTCCGGCATCACCTCCGGGCTCGCCGAGAACATCGTGGCGCACCGGGACGCGAACGGGCCGTTCCGGTCGCGGACCGAGCTGAAGAAGGTGTCACGGCTCGGGCCGAAGGCGTACGAGCAGTGCGCGGGCTTCCTGCGGATCCGGGGCGGTGACGACCCGCTGGACGCGTCCAGCGTGCACCCCGAGGCGTACCCGGTGGTACGGCGGATGGTGAAGACCGTCGGCCAGGAGGTGGCCGGTCTGATCGGCAACACCTCGGTGCTGCGGTCGCTGAGGCCGGCGGAGTTCGTGGACGAGAAGTTCGGTCTGCCGACGGTGAGCGACATCCTGAAGGAGCTGGAGAAGCCGGGGCGCGACCCGCGGCCGGCTTTCAAGACGGCCACCTTCAAGGAGGGCGTGGAGAAGATCTCCGACCTGGCGTCCGGGATGGTCCTGGAGGGAGTGGTCACGAACGTGGCCGCGTTCGGGGCGTTCGTGGACGTCGGTGTGCACCAGGACGGGCTGGTGCACGTGTCCGCGATGTCGAAGACGTTCGTGAAGGATCCGCGGGATGTGGTGAAGCCCGGGGACATCGTGAAGGTGAAGGTGCTGGACGTCGACATTCCGCGGAAGCGGATCTCGTTGACGTTGCGGTTGGACGACGAGGCCGCTCCGCAGGGGGAGCAGAAGCGGGAGCCGCGGCAGGGGGCCCGGCCTCCCAAGCAGCGGCAGCAGCAGCGGCAGGGCTCCGGGGGGAAGGGGCGGTCCTCGGGGGCGCCGGCACCTTCCAACGGGGCGATGGCCGACGCGTTGCGGCGGGCCGGGCTGGCGTAGGCCTCCGGCGTGGTGGCGGGGGGTGGGTGCGCGGCCCGGCGTTGCGGGGTGCCTCCCCCACCGCCCACCCGTGCCGCCCCTGGGGGTACCTCCCAGGCCGTTCAGGCCCTGGGGGAGGCACGACCGCCCGCAGCTGCGGCGGCCTGCAGCTGCGACTGCGGCTAGGCCGGCGTCTCCGTCACCTTGCCGTCTGTGACCTCCAGGCGGCGGGTGACGTGGACGGCGTTCAGCATGCGGCGGTCGTGGGTGATCAGGAGGAGCGTGCCCTCGTAGGCGTCCAGGGCTGATTCCAGTTGCTCGATGGCCGGCAGGTCCAGGTGGTTCGTCGGCTCGTCGAGGACCAGGAGGTTGACGCCTCTGCCCTGGAGGAGGGCCAGGGCGGCCCTCGTGCGTTCGCCCGGGGAGAGGGTCGACGCCGGGCGCATGACGTGGTCCGCCTTGAGGCCGAACTTGGCCAGGAGGGTGCGGATCTCGGCCGGCTCGACATCGGGCGTCGCCGTGCGGAAGGCGTCGAGCAGGGACTCGGGCCCGTGGAACAGTGCGCGGGCCTGGTCCACCTCGCCGAGCAGGACCCCCGAGCCCAGCGCCGCGTGTCCGGCGTCGAGCGGGACGCGGCCCAGGAGCGCGCCGAGCAGCGTGGACTTGCCGGCGCCGTTGGCTCCCGTCACCGCCACGCGGTCCGCCCAGTCGATCTGGAGGGAGACCGGGCCGAGCGTGAAGTCGCCGCGCCGGACCTCCGCGTCGCGCAGCGTGGCGACCACCGCGCCGGAGCGCGGCGCCGACGCGATCTCCATGCGCAGGTCCCACTCCTTGCGCGGCTCCTCGACGACGTCCAGGCGCTCGATCATGCGCTGGGTCTGGCGGGCCTTGGCGGCCTGCTTCTCGCTGGCCTCGCTGCGGAACTTGCGGCCGATCTTGTCGTTGTCGTTGCCCGCCTTGCGCCGGGCGTTCTTGACGCCCTTGTCCATCCAGGTGCGCTGCATCTGCGCCCGGTCCTGGAGGGCCGCGCGCTTGTCGGCGTACTCGTCGTACTCGTCGCGGGCGTGCCGGCGGGCCACCTCGCGTTCCTCCAGGTAGGCCTCGTAGCCGCCGCCGTAGAGGTTGATCTGCCGCTGGGCCAGATCCAGTTCGAGCACCTTGGTGACGGTGCGGGTGAGGAACTCGCGGTCGTGGCTGACGACGACGGTGCCGGCGCGCAGGCCGGTCACGAAGCGTTCGAGGCGTTCCAGGCCGTCCAGATCGAGGTCGTTGGTCGGCTCGTCGAGCAGGAAGACGTCGTAGCGGGACAGGAGGAGGGAGGCGAGGCCCGCCCGTGCCGCCTGGCCGCCGGACAGGGACGTCATCGGCTGGTCCAGGTCCACCGTCAGGCCCAGGGCGTCGGCGGTCTCCCCGGCTCGGTCGTCGAGGTCGGCGCCGCCGAGGGCGAGCCAGCGCTCCAGGGCGGTCGCGTAGGCGTCGTCGGCGCCGGGGGCGCCGTCCACCAGGGCCTGGGTGGCCTCGTCCATGGTGCGCTGCGCCTCGGTGACGCCGGTGCGGCGGGCGAGGAACGCGCGGACGGTCTCGCCGGGCCGGCGCTCCGGCTCCTGCGGGAGGTGGCCGACGGTGGCGCTCGGCGGGGACAGGCGCAGCTCGCCCTGTTCCGGGGTGGTGAGGCCGGCGAGCATCCGCAGGAGGGTGGACTTGCCGGCGCCGTTGGCCCCGACGAGTCCGATCACGTCGCCGGGGGCGACGACGAGGTCGAGCCCGGTGAACAGGGAGCGGTCTCCGTGGCCGGCGGCGAGGTTCTTGGCGACGAGGGTGGCAGTCATCAGACCGTCGATCCTAACCGCGCCCCGCCGCCCGCTCAGCCGGGTTTCCCGCCCCGCACCGCCGCCACCAGCACGCTTCCGGGCGTCCGCGCCACCACGAACGACTCCCTCTTCACCGTAGTCGCGTCCAGGGCGATGCGGTGGCCGCCCGGTTCGAGCACGTCGTCGAAGACCTCGTGGGTGTGGGTGCGGTGGAGGCGGTCGAGACGGTACGCGGTGAGCCGCACCCGGCAGGGCGAGGTCACCTCGATCTCCGCCGCGCCGCCGGTCGCCGTCAGGCGGGTCAGCCGGTGCCGCTCGGCCGGGCCTCGGTCCAGGGCGTGTTCGATCTGGGCGACGAGCAGCGGGACGATCGGGGCGAGGCCGTCGACGTAGGCGACGTCGACACCGGCCCGGGTGAAGGCGTGGCGTACGGCGGCCCGCTCCTCCTCGCCGATGGCGCGGCCGAAGGCGACGGCGCCGTAGGCGCGCAGTTCGTCGGCGGGGACGCCGGAGGCGTCCTGGGCGATGTCGGCGCCGATGCCGATGGTGCGCAGCGCCGCGGCGAGTCTGGCGAGCAGCGCGACGCGGGCGCCGATCAGCAGGACCCTGCGGCGGGTGTGCGCGCTGCCGTCGAGCAGGGCGGCCAGCGCCGCGCGGTACTCGGTGCCGGGGAAGCGGAAGGGGCCGATGCCGTGGTAGCCGTTGAACGCGAGGTCGGCGTGTTCGCCGGTCTGCCAGGCGAAGTCCCGCCAGATGAAGTCGTCGCCGTCGCGCCGGATCACGGCGGTCACCGCGCCGCAGGCCAGGTCCTCGCAGTCGGGACAGCCGTAGATGACGTACCGGCCGCCGGGCAGCGGCGCGTCGGTCTCCAGGAGCAGGCCCCGGACCTGCGCGGTGAAGATCGCCGGTGGGACGTCGGCGGCGAGCGGGGAGACGGCGTCCAGGTCGGAGAGCCGGAACAGCAGGGACCGGCCGTCCACGACGAAGTCCATGAAGTCGCGGTGGACCTGGTAGTCGCCACCGGGGAGGACTCCACCGGCCCGCATCGCCGGTGCCAGGGCGAAGGTCGCGTATTCGGCAGCCATGCGGTGAGTATTCCCTCGGCGCCGCCGATGTGAGCACGTGCTGACGTACGGGGGCGCGGAGGCCTATCGTCCCGGTGTGGAAACCGAACTGGGTGACGAGGTCGTCGTGGTCGGCGGCGGTGTGATCGGGCTGACGACGGCCGTGGTGCTCGCCGAGCGCGGCAGGCGGGTGCGGGTGTGGACGCGGGAGCCCGTCGAGCGCACCACCTCGGCGGTCGCGGGCGCGCTGTGGTGGCCGTACCGCATCGAGCCGGTGGCGCTGGCGCGGGAATGGGCGCTGCGTTCCCTGGACGTGTACGAGGAACTGGCGGCCCGGCCCGAGGGGACGGGGGTACGCGTGGTCGAAGGGGTGCTGGGCGAGACGGGTCTGGACGAGGTCGACGGGTGGGCGACCGCGCGGCTGCCGGGGCTGCGCTCGGCGCGGGCCGAGGAGTACGGCGGTTCGGGGCTGTGGGCACGCCTGCCGCTGATCGACATGTCGACTCATCTGCCGTGGCTGCGGGAGCGGTTGACGGCAGCGGGCGGTGCGGTGGAGACGCGTGCGGTGGCCGATCTGGCGGAGGTCGCGGCGCCGGTCGTGATCAACTGCACGGGGCTGGGCGCCCGGGAGCTGGTGCCGGACGCGTCCGTGCGTCCGGTGCGCGGGCAGCTGGTCGTGGTGGAGAACCCGGGCATCGACACCTGGCTGGTCTCCACCGACCCGGTCTCCGGGGAGATGGCGTACCTCTTCCCGCATCCCGGCCGGCTCGTCCTGGGCGGCACGGCCGAGGAGGACGCGTGGTCGGCGGAGCCGGACCCGGCGGTCGCGGAGGCGATCGTGGGTCGGTGTGCCGCGCTGCGGCCCGAGATCGCCGGGGCGCGGGTGCTGGAGCACCGGGTGGGGCTGCGGCCGGCGCGGGACGCGGTGCGGCTGGAGCGCGAGCGGCTGCCGGACGGGCGGCTGCTGGTGCACAACTACGGGCACGGCGGCGCGGGCGTGACGGTGGCCTGGGGCTGCGCCCGCGAGGCGGCACGACTCGCGACCGACTGACCGGGCGGGCCCTGCGGTGCCGGGCCGCAGGAACCGCCCCCGGCGGTGGGTCAGTCCCCGTGCTTGCCGATCGGGTCGCCCTCCACCTCCGTGCCGGCGCCCGGGCCGATGCGGATCTCGAAGTCGCCGTCGTACTGCTGGTGGCCCGCGATGACGGCCAGTTCGACGGCCTCGGAGCCCATCTCGCCGCGCACGATGAGCGGATCCCTGCGCAGGTCGCGCATGAGGGCGATACACATGAAGATCATCACGATGACGAACGGCGCCGCCGCGAGGATCGTGAGGTTCTGCAGGCCGGTCAGCGCGTCGCCCTGGCCGCTGCCGACCAGCAGCATGATGGCGGCGACGGCGCCGGTGACCACGCCCCAGAACACGACCACCCGGCGGCTGGGTTCGAGCGCGCCCTTCTGCGAGAGGGTGCCCATCACGATCGAGGCCGCGTCGGCGCCGGAGACGAAGAAGATGCCGACGAGGATCATCACCAGCAGGCTGGTGACGGTGGCGACGGGGAACTCCTGGAGGACGGCGAACAGCTGGCCCTCGGGCGTCGAGTCGCCGCCGAGCCGGTCCTGCTCCTGGAGCTTCATCGCCGAGCCGCCGAAGATCGCGAACCAGACCAGGCTGACCGTGCTGGGCACGAGGATGACGCCGCCGATGAACTGCCGGATCGTCCGCCCCCGGCTGATGCGGGCGATGAACATGCCGACGAAGGGCGTCCAGGAGATCCACCAGGCCCAGTAGAAGACGGTCCAGCTGCCCAGCCAGTCGGCGACGCCCTTGCCGCCGCTGGCCTCGGTGCGGCCGGCCAGCTGGGGCAGGTCGCCGAGGTAGGCGAAGACCGAGGTGGGCAGCAGGTCGAGGACGACGATGGTCGGGCCCGCGACGAACACGAACACCGCGAGGATCAGGGCCAGCACCATGTTGGTGTTGGACAGCCACTGGATGCCCTTCTCCACACCGGAGATCGCGGAGGCCACGAACGCGACGGTCAGCACCGCGATGATGGAGACGAGCAGTCCGGTGCTGACCTCGTCCAGCCAGTCCAGCTTCTCCACGCCGGAGCCGATCTGCAGCGCGCCGAGGCCGAGCGAGGCGGCGGAGCCGAAGACGGTCGCGATGATCGCGAGCATGTCGATGATCCGGCCGCCGACACCGTTGGCGTTCTTCTCGCCGATGAGCGGGGTGAACACGGCGCTGATGGTCTGGCGGCGGCGCCTTCGGAAGGTGCTGTAGGCGATGCCGAGTCCGACCACGGCGTAGATCGCCCACGGGTGGAGCGTCCAGTGGAACAGGGTGGTGGCCATGGCCGTCTCCATGCGTTCGCCGGAGTCGGCCGGGGAGGTGCCCGGCGGGGGCGTCGTGTAGTGCGCCAGCGGCTCGCTGACGCCGTAGAACATCAGGCCGATACCCATGCCCGCGCTGAACATCATCGCGACCCAGGACACCGTGCGGAACTCGGGTTCCTCGCCCTCGGCGCCGAGGTGGATCCGGCCGTAGCGGCTGGCCGCGAGCCAGAGGGCGAAGACGACGAATCCGGAGGCGGCCAGCATGAACGCCCAGCCACCGTTGTGCATCAGGCCACCGAGCATGCTGGTGGAGACGTCCTCCAGCGAGTCGGTGAAGGCGGCGCCCCAGATGACGAAGGCGAGGGTCAGGGCAGCCGTGACGCCGAAGACGACCCGGTCGGTCCGGGGGTGCTCATCCTGCCCGGAAAGGCCCGCTTCCGCACCCGGAAGCGTGCCTCTTTCGTGGTGTTCCTCGTCGCTCGGTCGGTCCTGTGTCACAGGCGGCACCTTTCCCTTCGGTGAGGCCGAAAATAGTCCTCTGCTACGCCCTTACCACGTGTGACGCGGAACTCACCTCCTCAGCAGCGGGTGTCGGGTTCGCCCACCGTCAGGTGGTACGCGGCGCGACCGTCCAGGAGCAGCGGCACGAGGGCGCGCAGCGGCTGGCGCAGCGGCACCCGGGCCCCCTCGCCGTCCGGCCGCACCTGTACGCCGTGCAGGGCGAGTTCGTCCTTGACCTCGGCGTACTGGCCGGCGGTGAGCCGGTAGGCGCAGGGCGGGTCCTGGATCACCTCGGCGGGTCCGGCCGGGTCGTTGTCGGCGCCGCCGAGGTAGACCGGGCCGGTGTCGGCCCGGCCGGTCCGACGGGCGGCGCCGGTGGCCGCCTCGATGGGCCCGCGCCGCTCGTCCGCGTGGCGGAAAAGGCCCCCCAGGGCGGCGAGCTGGGAACGCACCCTGCGCCGGTTGTTCAGCGCCTCGTCCTGCCGCTCCGCGTCGGTGAGGGGGTCGACGCGGCTCTCGATGAGCAGGCCGACGGCGTGCTTGACGCCGGACATGTTGCGCAGGATGCGCTCCTGGCCGTCGCCGGCGGTCTGCTTGACCGGGTCGCCGGTGACCGGGTCGGTCCAGATGCCGTAAGTGCCGGTCGAGTACCCGGCGTTCTCGGCGGCGGGACGGACGTAGGCACCGGACAGCATGCGGGCCTCGTCGTGCACCGCCGGGTCGGTGTTGAGGTTGCGGGGCCAGAGGTCGAACAGGTCCTTGTCGTAGTACGGGGGTGTGGCGCCGTACTCGTGCAGATCGTAGAGGACGTCGGGCTGCCGGTCGCGGATCACGGCGGCCAGGGCGCGTGCCTCGGCGGTGCGCAGGGCGAGGTGGTCGCGGTTGACGTCCACGCCGTCGCTGTTGCCGCGGGTGTCGGCGGCACGGCCGTCGGGGTTGGCGGTGGGCACGACCAGCACGGTGGTGCGGTCCAGGAAGCGCCGGGTCCGCCGGTCCGTGGCGTAGGCCAGGTCGCGGACGGTGGACAGGCAGGCCTCGCGGCCGGAGGGCTCGTCGCCGTGCTGACTACACACGAGGAGCACCGTGTTCGGGGCGGTGCGCCTGCCGACGGTCACGAGCTGGACCGGGCGGTCCTGCTGCGTCGTGCCGATGCGGTCGACCGTGACCCGTCCGCTCGCCCGGTCGACGGCGGACAGGAACGCCTGCTCCTCGGGCTGGGTGGTCCAGCGGGCGCCGTGGGACGTCTCGAAGCCGGTGCGGGGCGGCTGGTGCTGCGAGGAACCCGCGGCGTGGGCCGGGGCGGTGAGGAGGGACGCGGTGAGGGCCGTGACGGTGACGGTGAGGGTGCGCAGGCGGTTCATCGGCCTCCGTTCGGGACACGGTGCATGGTGTGCGGCGCACTTACGCCGTCCGTGGATGTGGCGGCGGGGGCCTGGCCGGCGGTGCCCCGGGCGGACCCGGTGGTGCCGCCGACGAACGGTACGCGGACCGGCGTGCGCGAGGGGTCCGCGGTGCGTGTCGGCGTGTCGGCACGGCGAGCCGGGGTGCGGGCGGGACGCGTGGGGAGGGTGGCCGTGGCCGGCGTCGCGAGCGGTCTCCAGGTCGTGAGGCGCGTGCGTTTCGGCATGCGCGGGACGGTACATCGGTCAACTGCTGTACAGAAGAGGGCGTCCGGAGGCTGCTGGGGCCCGCGCGGCGGGTGTCTCATGTCGGCCGGATGACGATCATGTGACCGGAGTGGCCGTGGACATGACTGGGCACACAGGGGCTGAATAGGCTCCGAACAGTCCTCGTACCCCTACGACTTGGAGCTTTCGTGCACCGCAGACTCATCGTGCCGGGCGCACTGGGCGCCGCCTCCCTCATGCTGGCGATCCCGGCGTCGGCGGCGGCCCACTCCCCCGGCGCTCCGGGCATCGGCGACCCCTACTACCCGGCGTACGGCAACGGCGGCTACGACGTCTCCCACTACGACCTGCGCCTGAAGTACCAGCCGGCGACCGACCGCCTGGAGGGGACGGCGACGATCCTGGCCCGCACCACACAGGATCTGTCGCGTTTCGACCTGGACTTCCTGCTGGACGTCGGCGAGGTGCGGGTGAACGGCGCCAAGGCGTCGTTCACGACGTCGGGCGAACACGAGCTGGAGATCACCCCGAAGAGCCCGCTGCGCAAGGGCACGCCCGTCACCGTCGTGGTGCGCTACAGCGGGGTGCCGTCCTCGAAGCAGGCGTACGGCTTCACCAGCTGGCACCGCACCCCCGACGGCGGCGTCGGCGCGAACGAGCCCGAGGCGGCCTGGTGGTGGTTCCCCAGCAACGACCATCCGCTCGACAAGGCCACCTACGACGTGTCCGTGCAGGTGCCGGACGGCACCCAGGCCATCTCCAACGGCACCCTCCAGTCCAGCAGCTCGCGCCTGGGCTGGACCCGCTTCACCTGGCGGTCGGACAAGCCGCAGGCCACGTATCTCGCCACTCTGGCGGTCGGGAAGTTCGACCTCACCACCGGCACGACCGAGAGCGGCATCCCGGTCGTCAACGCCTACAGCAAGGACCTGGGCGCCAACGACGGCGCGGCGCGGGCCAGCGTGGAGCGGACCGGGGAGATCGCCGACTGGCTGAGCGGCTACTTCGGGCCGTACCCCTACAACGCGCTCGGCGGGTATGTGCCCAACACGACCACCGGGTACGCGCTGGAGACGCAGACCCGTCCGTTCTACAGCCCGCGGCAGTTCGCGAACGGGTCGAACGTCTCCGTCGTCGTCCACGAGCTGGCCCACCAGTGGTACGGCGACCTGGTGTCCGTGCACGGCTGGAAGGACATCTGGATCAACGAGGGCTTCGCGCGGTACGCCCAGTGGCTCTGGTCCGAGCACGAGGGCGAGGGCACGGCGCAGGAGCTCGCCGACTACACGTACGCGTCGCACCCGGCGGACGACCCGTTCTGGACGGTGCGGCCCGGTGACCCCGGGCCGGAGAACCAGTTCGACATCGCGGTCTACGACCGGGGTGCGCTGGCCGTGCAGGCGCTGCGCAACGAGATCGGCGACGAGGCCTTCTTCGAGGTCCTGAAGGGCTGGCCGCAGCGGTACGCCTACGGCAACGCGTCGGTCGCCGACTTCCAGCGGTACGCCGAGGAGGTGTCCGGCAGGCCGCTGGCCGCGCTGTTCGACACCTGGCTGTTCCAGCCGTCGAAGCCGGCCGCGCCGGCGGCCCGCGCGGCGTCCCTCGCGAAGGCGTCGGTCGCGCCCGCACAGCCGCGGTCGTGGAAGAAGATCGCCGCGACGAACGACGTGCACGAGCACTGAGGGCCCCGGGACGGCGTCCGCCTCAGGCGCCGTCCCCGTGGTCGTACACGGTCACGGACAGGCCCTGCCGCGTGAGTCGCTCCCTGACGAGCGGCTCCACGCGGGACCACTTCCCGCCGGCCAGTCCGCAGCCGATGCGGGGCATGTGCACGGAGGCGTTCAGCTCGGCCGCGCGGCCGGCGAGGCGGCCGAGGGCGGTGTCGATCGCCTCGTAGCGCACCGGGACGCCCTTGCTGCCGGTCCTCATGCCGTGCTGGCCGATCATGTTGGCCACCCACACGTACGGCTCGACCCGGACGAGCTGGACGGCGCCGAGACCGAAGTCGTTCGACGCGCGGTCGCGGTGCCAGGCGCGGTAGGCCGCCTCCGGTTCCGGCCAACGGCGGGACACGGCCAGGACGAAGCCCTTGCCCCAGCCGCCGAGGTCGTTGCAGACATGGGCGATCACCTTGACGCCCTTGGCCGACGGGGCGGTGGCGTCACCACGGACGTACGCGATCTCCGGCATGACACCACCGTAGGGGCCGCCACTGACAGCGGCCCCGGTCCGCTAGCCGCTCAGCCGGCTGAGCTCCTGGTCGGCGTTGAGCGCCACCCGGCGGCGGACGCCGAACCAGCCGACGACCAGCATCAGCGCGATCACCGGGATCAGCAGGAGGGTCCAGCGGCCGATCTCGGGATCGTTGCCCATCAAGCAGAGCACCGCCACGAGGAAGGCGATCGTGACGATCTCCGTGACCGGGCTGCCGGGCAGGCGGAAGTGCGGGCGGGTGACCAGGCCGGCGCGGGCGCGGCGGACGAAGACCAGGTGGCAGATCATGATGATCACCCAGGTGCTGATGATGCCGAGGGAGGCGACGTTCAGCACGATCTCGAAGGCCTTGCTCGGCATCAGGTAGTTCAGGCCCACGCCGAGCACACAGATGCCGCAGGTCAGCAGGATGCCGCCGTAGGGGACCTGGCTGCGGCTCATCACGCGGGTGAACTTGGGCGCGGACCCCGCCATCGCCATGGAGCGCAGGATGCGGCCGGTGGAGTACAGGCCGGAGTTCAGGGAGGACATCGCCGCGGTGAGGACGACGAGGTTCATCACGTCACCGGCCGCCGGGACGCCGACCTTGGACAGGACGGTCACGAAGGGGCTCTCGTCGCCGGAGTAGAGCGAGCCGGGCAGCAGCAGGGCCAGCAGGACGACCGAGCCGACGTAGAAGAGGGCGACGCGCCACATGATCGAGTTCACCGCGCGCGGGACGACCTTCTCGGGCTCGGCGGTCTCGCCCGCGGCGACGCCGACCAGTTCCAGGGCCGCGTACGCGAAGATCACGCCCTGCATGACGAGCACCACGGGCATCACCCCGTGCGGGAGGATGCCGCCGTGGTCGGTGATCATGCTGACGCCGGGGGTGTAGCCGCCGACGTCGTGCTGGGTGGCCAGCAGGAAGATGCCGATCAGCATGAAGCCGACCAGGGTGGCGACCTTGATGATCGCGAACCAGAACTCCATCTCGCCGAAGATCTTCACCGAGATGAGGTTCACGGCCAGGACCACCGCGAGGGCGGCCAGGGCGAGCACCCATTGCGGGATGCTCGTGAACAGGCTCCAGTAGTGCGTGTACAGCGCGATCGCGGTGATGTCGGCGATGCCGGTGGTCGACCAGTTCAGGAAGTACATCCAGCCGGCGACGTAGGCGCCCTTCTCGCCGAGGAACTCGCGCGCGTACGACACGAAGGACCCGGAGGAGGGCCGGTAGAGCACGAGCTCGCCGAGCGCCCTGACGACGAAGAAGGCGAAGACGCCGCAGACGAGATAGGCGATGGCGAGCGCCGGGCCCGCGTCGCGCAGCCGTCCGCCGGCGCCGAGGAAGAGGCCGGTGCCGATCGCGCCGCCGATGGCGATCATGTTGACGTGGCGGGCCTTGAGGTCCTTGCTGTAACCGGCGTCGCCCGCGTCCGCGGGTGTCCCGGCCGCCTGGGGATGGGCGGCGGCCTGTGCCGTGTCGACGGCGTCCTTGCTCACGGGTGGTTCCACTCTCTGGTGCGCCCGGGCGGGGTACACCCGGGTCGTCCGTACAGTGACTAGGCCCGCACCACCCTTCGCGGCACAGACCAAGGCAGCACCTTCCCACGACCCTGCGTTCGCATGCGGTGGCTCATGTCACACAGCGTGACTTCTCACAGGACCCGCCGGACGCCTTCACGTGGGGCCCATGAGGTGTCACAGCGTTGGTGAGACAGCGATACTGCTGCACATGACGACGAGCGACACCGGGGAGCCGACCCTCACCATCGACGAGCTGGCCGCGCGGACCGGCGTCACGGTGCGCACGGTCCGTTTCTACGGCACCAAGGGTCTGCTGCCGCCGCCGGTGATCGGCCCGCGGCGGGTCGGGCACTACGGCCGGGAGCACCTGGCCCGGCTGGCGCTGATCGAGGAGCTTCAGCACCAGGGCATGACGCTGGCCGCGATCGAGCGGTATCTGAAGCGGCTGCCGCCGGACCTGACCGCCCACGACCTCGCGCTGCACCGTGCGGTGGTGGCCTCCTGGGCGCCTCAGACGGTGGAGCGGGTCACGCGCGAGGAGCTGGGCCGGCGGGCCGGGCGGCCGCTGACCGACGAGGAGGTGGACCGGCTGGCGGAGATGGACATCGTCGTGCGGGACGGCGAGGCGGGCGGCGCGGACGCCTACCGCGTCGACGCGGGGCTGCTCCGGCTCGGCGTCGAGCTGCTCGACGTACCCCTGTCCCCCGAGACGGTCCTCGCCGCGCGCACGGCTCTGCTCGAACACTCCCGCGCCGCCGCGCGCGACCTGTCGCGGCTGCTGCGCGACGCGGTCGCCGAGCGCGACGCGCGGGACGTGCGGTCCCTGTCCGCCCACATGCACCCGATCGTGGTGCAGGCGCTGCTGACCACCTTCCAGCGATCGCTGCGGGACGAGCTGCGGGAGTGGCTCGACACCGACGGCGAGTGCTGAGGGGCCCCAGTCGCTCGCCGCCGGTGGGAGGTCGCCGTCAGCGGCCGTCGGTGAAGACCTCCCCCTTCTCCGCCTTCTCCACGAGCAGCGCGGGGGGCGTGAACCGGTCGCCGTAGCGCTCGGCCAGCTCGCGCGCGCGGGCCACGAAGCCGGGCAGGCCTCCCTCGTAGCCGTTGATGTACTGGAGGACGCCACCGGTCCAGCCGGGGAAGCCGATGCCGAAGATGGAGCCGATGTTGGCGTCCGCGACGGAGGTGAGCACGCCCTCCTCCAGGAGGCGGACGGTGTCCAGCGCCTCGGAGAACAGCATCCGCTCCTGCATGTCGCGGAACGGGATCTCGTACCCGGGCTTCGTGAAGTGCTCGCGCAGTCCCGGCCACAGCCCGGCGCGCTTCCCGTCCTCGCCGTACTCGTAGAACCCGGCACCGCCGCTGCGGCCGGGGCGCTGGAACTCGTCCACCATGCGGTCGATGACGGCCTCGGCGGGGTGCGCGGTCCAAGTGCCGCCGGACTCCTCCACGGCCCGCTTCGTCTCGTTGCGGATCTTCCGCGGGAGGGTGAGCGTGAGCTCGTCCATCAGGGAGAGCACCTTGGCCGGGTAGCCGGCCTGGGCCGCCGCCTGCTCGACGGACGCGGGCTCGACGCCCTCGCCGACCATGGCCACGCCCTCGTTGATGAAGTGGCCGATGACCCGCGAGGTGAAGAAGCCGCGCGAGTCGTTGACGACGATCGGCGTCTTCTTGATCTGCCGGACCAGGTCGAAGGCACGGGCCAGGGCCTCGTCGCCGGTCCGCTCACCCTTGATGATCTCCACCAGCGGCATCTTGTCGACCGGCGAGAAGAAGTGCAGACCGATGAAGTCGCCCTGCCGCTCCACGCCCTCGGCCAGCGCCGTGATGGGCAGCGTCGAGGTGTTGGAGCAGAGCAGCGCGTCGGGAGCGACGACGTTCTGGATCTCCTGGAACACCTTGTGCTTGAGCGAGGTGTCCTCGAACACCGCCTCGATCACCGCGTCGCAGCCCGCCAGGTCGGCGGCCTCGGCGGTCGGGGTGATCCGGGCGAGCAGCGCGTCGGCCTTCTCCTGCGTCGTCCGTCCCCTGGCGACGGCCTTGGCGCACAGCTTCTCGGAGTAGCCCTTGCCCTTGAGCGCCGCCTCCAGCGAGACGTCCTTCAGCACCACGTCGATGCCCGCGCGGGCACACGAGTAGGCGATGCCGGCGCCCATCATCCCGGCGCCCAGGACGGCGACCCTGCGGACCTGGCGCGGCTCGATGTTCTTCGGGCGGTTGGCGCCGGAGTTGACCGCCTGGAGGTCGAAGAAGAACGCCTGGATCATGTTCTTCGCGGTCTGACCGGCGGCCAGCTCGACGAAGTAGCGGGCCTCGATGACCTGGGCGGTCTCGAAGTCGACCTGGGAGCCCTCGACGGCGGCGGCCATGATGTTGCGCGGCGCCGGGTAGGGGGCGCCGTTCGTCTGCTTGCGCAGGTTGGCCGGGAAGGCGGGCAGGTTGGCGGCGAACTTCGGGTGGGCGGGGGTGCCGCCGGGGATGCGGTAGCCGGGCCTGTCCCAGGGCTGGGTCGACTCCGGGTGGGCGTCGATGAAGGCGCGGGCCTTGGCGAGCATGTCCTCGCGGCTGTCGGCGACCTCGTCGACCAGGCCGTTCTCCAGGGCGCGGCGCGGGGTGTACTGGGTGCCTTGGAGGAGGACCTTCAGCAGCGCGTCGGTGATGCCCAGCATCCGGACGGTGCGGACGACGCCGCCGCCTCCGGGGAGCAGGCCGAGGGTGACCTCGGGGCAGCCGATCTTGGAGCCGGGCGCGTCGAGGGCGACGCGGTGGTGGCAGGCGAGGGCGATCTCGTAACCGCCGCCGAGGGCCGCGCCGTTCATCGCGGCGACGACGGGCTTGCCGAGGGTCTCGATGCGGCGCAGGTCGCGCTTGATCGCCATGCCGCCGTCGAAGAGGTCCTGCGCGGTCTCCGGGGTGACGCGGATCAGGTCGCGCAGGTCGCCGCCGGCGAAGAAGGTCTTCTTGGCGGAGGTGACGATGACGCCGCGGATCGCGTCCTTCTCGGCCTCCAGACGGTCGGTGACGGCCGCGAGGGACGCGCGGAACGCCTGGTTCATGGTGTTCGCAGACTGGTCGGGGTCGTCGATGACGAGGGTGACGACGCCGGTGTCGTCCTGCTCCCAGCGGATGGTGGTGGACTCGGTGGTCATGAGGAGGTGCTCCAGGTGATCCGTCGGGAGGGGGTCAGATGCGCTCGACGATGGTGGCGATGCCCATGCCGCCGCCCACGCACAGGGTGGCGAGGCCGTACCGCTTGTCCTGGCGCTCGAGTTCGTCGACGAGCGTGCCGAGGATGATGGCGCCGGTGGCGCCGAGCGGGTGACCGAGGGCGATGGCGCCGCCGTTGACGTTGACCTTGTCCAGGGACAGTCCCATGTCCTTGACGAAGCGCAGGACGACCGCCGCGAACGCCTCGTTGATCTCGACGAGGTCGATGTCGTCGATGGTCAGCCCGGCCTTGGCGAGGGCCTTGCGGGTGGCGGGGGCGGGTCCGGTGAGCATGATGGTGGGCTCGGAACCGGACACGGCGGCGGAGACGATCCGCGCGCGCGGGGTGAGCCCGTAGCGGTCGCCGACCTCCTTGGAGCCGATGGCGACGAGGGAGGCGCCGTCCACGATGCCGGAGGAGTTGCCCGCGTGGTGGACGTGGTCGATCTTCTCCACCCAGTGGTACTTCTGCAGCGCCACGGCGTCGAAGCCGCCGAGTTCGCCGATGTCGGCGAAGGAGGGCTTGAGCTTTCCGAGGGAGTCCGCGGTGGTGCCGGGGCGCAGGTGCTCGTCGTGGTCGAGGACGGTGAGGCCGGCGCGGTCCTTCACCGGCACGACGGACCGCTCGAAGCGGCCCTCCTTCCACGCCGTGGCCGCCCGCTCCTGGGAGAGGGCCGCGTACTCGTCGACGTCGCGGCGGGAGAAGCCCTCGATGGTGGCGATCAGGTCGGCGCCGATGCCCTGGGGGACGAAGTTGGTGGCGAGGTTGGTCATCGGGTCGTTGAACCAGGCGCCGCCGTCCGAGGCCATCGGCACCCGGGACATGGACTCGACGCCGCCCGCGAGGACCAGGTCCTCCCAGCCGGAACGGACCTTCATGGCCGCCATGTTGATGGCCTCCAGACCGGAGGCACAGAAGCGGTTCTCCTGGACGCCGGCCACGGTGTCGGGGAGTCCGGCGGCGATGGCGGCGATGCGGGCGATGTCGGAGCCCTGGTCGCCGACCGGTCCGACGACGCCGAGGACGATGTCGTCGACGGCGGCCGGGTCGAGGCCCGGGAACCGGGCGCGGATCTCGTGGATGAGGCCGACGACCAGGTCGACGGGCTTCGTGCCGTGCAGGGCGCCGTTCGCCTTGCCGCGTCCGCGCGGGGTGCGGATCGCGTCGTACACGTACGCTTCGGTGGTCACTGGCAGGCCTTTCACTGAGGGTTCTTCGCAGGGCTGTTCGGCTGAGGGGTACGGGGCAGGTCCCAGTCGCGGGCGACGGCCTCCGCGTCGGCGCCCGGCCGGGCGGGGCCGGTGCGGACGGCGGTGGGGGTCGCCGAGAAGCGGGGCGCGGGGGCCGGCTGGGTGATGCCGCCGTGGTCGGTGAAGGTGCCGCGGGCGGCGAGGTGCGGGTGGTGCGGGGCCTCGCGCAGCGACAGGACGGGGGCCACACAGGCGTCGGAGTCCGTGAAGAGGGCCGTCCACTCGTCCCGGGTGCGGGCCTTGAAGCGGGTGGCGATCGCCTCGCGCAGCTCGCCCCAGCGGGCCATGTCCTCGCGGGCGGGCACCTCGCCCGGGACGCCGAGGCGCTCCATGAACTCGGCGTAGAACTGCGGCTCCAGGGCGCCGACCGCCATGTACCGGCCGTCGGCCGTCTCGTAGGTGCCGTAGAAGGGGGCGCCGCCGTCGAAGAGGTTGGTGCCGCGTCGGTCCTGCCAGGCGCCGGCGCCGAGCATGCCGTGGATCATCGCCGAGAGGTGGGCGGCGCCGTCCACGATGGCGGCGTCGACGACCTGGCCGGTGCCGGTGGCGCGGGCGTGGTGCAGGGCGGCGAGGATGCCGACGACCAGGTAGAGGGAGCCGCCCGCGTAGTCGCCGAGCAGGTTGGCCGGGACGGCCGGCGGCCCGTCGGGGGCGCCGATCATGCCGAGGGTGCCGGTGAGCGCGATGTACCCGACGTCGTGGCCGGCGCGCTGGGCGAGGGGGCCGTCCTGGCCCCAGCCGGTCATGCGGCCGTAGACGAGGCGGGGGTTGCGGGCGTGGCAGGGCTCCGGGCCGATGCCGAGTCGCTCGGCGACGCCGGGGCGGTAGCCCTCGATCAGGACGTCGGTGCGTTCGGCGAGGTCGAGGACGCGGGCCGGGCCGTCGGGCGACTTGAGGTCGACGATCACCGAGCGCTTGTTGCGGTTGGTGACGTCGAGGGCGGGGTCGATCGCGAGGCCGGGGCCGCCGGGCCGGTCGACGCGGACGACGTCGGCGCCGAGGTCGGCCAGGAGCATGGCGGCGAAGGGCCCGGGGCCGATCGCGGCCAGTTCGACCACGCGCACGCCGCTGAGCGGGCCGTCACCCGGCGTCTTCGCCTCTGTCATCGAGCCCCCAGCTCTGTGACACTACTGATGTAACACCAGCGATGCTAAGAACGTGTTCCACTCGGCACAAGACCTGACGAGCAAGCGCTTAGCCAATTATGGGGCAGGCTCGTCGCCGGGCTCGGCACTCCTCACGCTAGCCTCAGCCACCGGCGACGGCGCGTGCTGTGGGCCCAGGGGTTGCCGACGCGGCCGCCGAGGGGCGCCGACGGGACGCCGAACGGTGGCGAAGGAGTGTCATGAGCAGGCTGAACAGGACGGACCGGCCGTACGACATCGTGCTCTTCGGGGCGACGGGTTTCGTCGGCGCGCTCACCGCGGAGTACCTCGCCGCGCACGCGCCCGAGGGACTGCGCTGGGCGATCGCCGGCCGCGACGAGGTGAAGCTGCGGCGGCTCGCCGGGCGGCTGCCCGGCGGTACCGAGGTCGGCATGCTGCGGGCGGACGTGTCCGACCCGGCCTCCCTGCGGGCGCTCGCCGAGCAGGCGCGCGTGGTCGCCTCGACGGTGGGCCCGTACGTCCAGTACGGCGAGGGACTCGTCGCCGCCTGCGCGGACACCGGCGCGGACTACCTGGACCTGACGGGCGAGCCCGAGTTCGTGGACCTCATGTACGTGCGGCACGACGCCCGCGCGCGGGAGACCGGTGCGCGGCTGGTGCACGCGTGCGGCTTCGACTCCGTACCGCACGACCTGGGCGTGTACTTCACGGTGCGGCAGCTGCCGGAGGGCGTGCCGCTGACCGTGGACGGTTTCGTGACCGCCGACGCCACCTTCTCCGGCGGGACGTTCGCCTCCGCGCTCGGCCAGTTCGCGCGCGGCCGGCAGATGCAGGCCGCGGCGCGGGAGCGGCGCCGGCACGAACCGCGGCTGGTGGGCCGCCGGGCGGTGACCCCGACGGGCGCGCCGCGGTACGCCGGGGAGGTGGGGGCCTGGGCGCTGCCGCTGCCGACGGTCGATCCGCAGATCGTGCGGCGTTCCGCCAAGGCGCTCGACCGGTACGGTCCCGACTTCCGCTACCGGCACTACGCGGCCGTCCGGCATCTGCCCGTCGCGGTGGGCGGGGTGGCGGCGGTGGGCGCGCTGGTGGCGGCGGCGCAGGTTCCGCCGGTACGGCGCCGGCTGTCCGGCCTGCTCGAGCCCGGTGACGGGCCGAGCCCCCAGAAGCGTGCCAGGAGCTGGTTCCGGGTCCGCTTCGTGGGCGAGGGCGGTGGCCGGCGGGTGTTCACCGAGGTCGCGGGAGGTGATCCCGGGTACGACGAGACGGCGAAGATGTTCGCCGAGGCGGCGCTGTCCCTCGCCGTCGACGACCTGCCGCAGACCGCCGGCCAGGTCACGACGGCGGTGGCGATGGGCGACGCGCTCACCGAGCGCCTGCGGGCGGCGGGCATCACCTTCCGAGTGGCCGCCACCCGCTGACGCCCGAACCCCGGTCCCGGCAGTGCCTCGGCCCGCCGGGGCCGGTCGTCGGGCTCGGCTGCCGCCTCGGCCCGCCGGGGCTGCCCGCCGTATCAGCCCCGCCGACTCCGGTCGCCGGGACCCGCTGCCCTCTCAGCCCCGCCGGGGTCCGGTCGCCGGGCTCGGCAGCCGCCTCGGCCCGCCGCGTCCGGTCGCCGGGTCAGCCCCGCCGGGACCGGTCGCCGGAGCCCGCTGCCATCTCGACCCCGCCGAGGTCCGGCTGCCCTCCCAGCCCCGCGAGGTCCGGTCGCCGGGCTCGGGAGCCGTCCCGCCGGGGCCGGTCGCCGGCTCAGCCCTGCCGGGACCGGTCGCCGGGGCCGGTCGTCTCGGAGGCCGGTTCGGAGCGGTCTACCCCGACCACCCGGCGATCGTGTAGATCATGCCGCCGATCCAGGCCGCCCCGGCCGTCACGGCGAGCGCCAGCCCCGCGGTCACCGCCCGTTCGGTGAGCCGGGGCGGGTGGGCGGAGGGCTCGGGGGTGCGGTGTGTCGTCATGCGCTCAGCCTGCCGCCCCCCACTGACAACGCACATCCGTACGGATACTCAGGCGTGTCTGCAGACAGGCGTCACTCCGCGCGGACGGCGTCCCGCAGGGCCGCGCGGCACAGGGCGTCCGCCCTGCGGGTCGTCTCCGGCAGACGGTAGGCGGGGGTCAGCGCCAGCGTGTGCGCGCAGGCGTTGTCCAGGCTCACGCGATGGCCGACCGAGACGAAGACCGGCTTGACCCCGTCACGGGTCCGCAGCGCGCGCCCGACCTCCTCGGTCCCGGCGAGCAACGGGGCCGCGCTGCCGCGCCGTGCGCCCGGGTCGTCGTGGGTGAAGGCGAACGGGTTCTTGGCGACGCCGATCGAAGGCAGTCCGGTGAGCACGCCCAGGTGGCTGGCGAGGCCGAAGCGGCGCGGGTGGGCCAGCCCGTAGCCGTCGCAGACGACCAGGCCGGGCGGGCAGGGCAACGCGTCAAGGGCGGCGAGGACGGTGGGGATCTCCCGGAAGGCGAGCAGGCCGGGCACGTAGGGGAAGGAGATCCGCCCGACGGCGGTGACCTCCGCGACCACCGCCAGGGTCGCCGCGTCGAGGACGACGGCGGCCGCCGCGACGACGTCCCGTTCGTCGTCGTAGGCGACGTCCACCCCGGTCACGCGACCCGTTCCGGGAGGCGGTCCCGGCTCGTCGAGCACCACGCGGGCCCGCAGTTCGTCCTGGACGGCGCGGGCCTCTTCCTCGGTCCCCGGCCAGTCGGCGGGGGTCTGCGCGGTCACGGTCGTCATGGTGGCCGCAAGCCTACGGGACCGCCGGAGTAGGCTCGCGATCATGTTCGTACTGGAGCTGTCCTACACCGCCCCGCTCGAAGCCGTCGACGCCGTGCTGCCGGACCATGTGGTGTGGCTCGAATCCCTGTACGAGCAGGGCGTGTTCCTCGCGTCCGGGCGCAAGGAACCCCGCGACGGCGGAGTGATCATCGCCGTCGCGGAGAACCGGGCGCGGATCGAGGAGATCACCGCGGGCGACCCCTTCGTCGAGGCGGGCGTGTGCGCGTACCGCATCACCGAGTTCATCGCCACGAAGACGGCCCCGGCGCTGGAGCGGTACCGGGAGACGCTCGGCTAGGGCCGGTGCGGCTCACTTGCCGAGCGCACGCTGCAGCTCGCCCTTGTTCATGTTCGAACGGCCGCTGATGTCACGGCGCTTGGCCTCCTGGTACAGCTGGTCGTAGGTGGGGCCCTGGGAGCCCTGCCGCGACCCGGAGCGCTGTCCGCCGCGCTTGCTCGGCGACTTGTCCTGCGTGGACGTACGACTGGCGGTCTTCGACTCGCCGGACCGGGCGCGCTCCTTGTTCACCGTCCGGGCCGCGATCTCCTTGGCCCGGCCGGTGCTCTCGCCACGGTCCTCGGCGCTCTCCTTGATGTGTTCGTACTGCCGCTCCCGCTTGGAGCTCGAACCGCGTGGCATGTCCGCTCACTTCCTCTCACGTTCAGCGAACGGATACCCACGTTACGGACAAACACCCGGCCCCGCGCTCCCGGCGCCTCCTGGCGGAGGGCGCGCGTGGCGCGTCGGCCGCAAGTGCCTTGTGCGGCACCCGAGGAGAGTCATGTCACTCGCGTGCATGAAGGCGGTGACAGAGGTCACTCGCACACCGTGTGCACGGATCGGCTGATTCCGTCGTCTCTTCCAGTGCCCGGCCCGTACCACCCCGGAAGCCCGCCCAGCCGTCACGAGGGAGCAAGGCGTTGTCCACCGTCATCGAGCAGCCCGTCGAGGCGCGTCTCGTCGCCGCCGCGCCGCGTATGCCGAGCATTCCCGCCACGCTGCACTACGACCGCAGCGACCCGTTCGCCGTCCGCATGACCTTCCCGGCCCCGGCCACCCTGGAGGGCGTGGAGGTCTGCTGGACCTTCTCCCGCGAGCTGCTCATCACCGGGATGCGGGAACCCGACGGCCACGGTGACGTCCGGGTGCGGCCGTACGGGTACGACCGCACCGTGCTGGAGTTCCACGCCCCGGAGGGCACCGCCGTCGTCCACGTCCGTTCCGGCGAACTGCGCCAATTCCTCCAGGCCACCGGCGAGCTGGTGCCAGTGGGCCTGGAGCATCTGCAACTGGACCTGGACCACGACCTGGCGGAGCTGATGCGGGGCACCTGCTGAGCGGGCCGCCCGCCGGACCGGACGCCCCGCCGCCGCGTCGACGGACCGCCGCGGGCGGCCGGCCGATCCGCCGGCGCGCGGCACGCGGCTGAGGGAGTCCGGCAGGGGCGTGCGTCCGGCCGGTCCCGGCGGGTGCCGGTCAGCCGCCCGCCGAGGCCACCGCGCGCGCCGTCTCCGCGCTCAGCGCCGCCCGCACCTCCCGCAGGACCTTCTCCAGGCCGGCTGCCGCCGTCGCGCCGCGCGCGGTCAGCTCCTCGATCCGTCCCTCCCTGCGCGCCCGGTCCCCCACGGGCCCGAGGGCACGCAGCTCGGCCGCGGCCGCCAGGGCGGCGACGATCGCGTCCCGCTCGGAGAGCTCGCCGGCCGGCAGCGGACCGTCGAGGGCCGCCCGCGTCTCCTCGCGCAGCGCCTGTGCCGCGGCGCCCCGGGCCAGGACGTGGTCCACGGAGGGGAACACCCCGAGCACCCGCTTCTTCTCGGCCCGCAGGTAGCCGTCGGCCACCAGCTGTTCCCGGACGGCGTCGAAGGTGACCCGCGCGTACGAGCGCACCCACGCCCGCCAGCGGCGCGGCATGGACTCGCGGACGAGGTCCAGCAGCCCGTCGAGGACGGCGTCGCCGGTGCGGGAGTCCAGGTCGACGGGGGTGGCGATGCCGTCGTCGTCGGTGAGCAGTCCGCGCCGGGCGAGTTCGGTGAGGGCGCCGGCGCGCACCAGGTGCTGCAGCCGCGCGGTGTCGGCGCCCCCGGGCCGTGCGGGGTCCCAGGCCAGCAGGCAGAGCCGGGCCGGCAGTGAGAGTGAGCCGTTGGGCACGGGGCCTCCTTGGGGCCGTGAGACCGGATCCGCGATAAGGCGTTGACACCCCGGACCGGCACTCCTACGGTGTACAACGCTTCTGTTGCCGCCGATCGGAGAAGGACGTTGCTCGTCTGAGGTTCTGAGACACCGCGTCGCCCACCGATGTGGGTGCACGTCGCGTGCGACCTCGGCGTTCGAGCCGTCCCTAGCGGAACAGGGCTTTTCCATGCCCCGCCGTCCCGCGGACTCCTCCTTCCCTCGCCCGACGGCGGTCGCCGCTCCCGGTGTCTCGATACGCGTTTGCCCCTGACCGCATCAAGCAACCGCGGAGACCCTGTATGTCTGCATCCATCACCTGTACGGCCCTCTCCTTCGCCTGGGCCGACGGCACCTCCGTCTTCGAAGGGCTCGACACCGCGTTCGGCCCCGGCCGGACCGGGCTCGTCGGGCTCAACGGGTCGGGTAAGTCCACCCTGTTGAAGCTGATCGCCGGGCAGCTCGTCCCCACCGACGGCGCCGTCCGGGTGGCCGGCGAGGTGGGCTGCCTCCCGCAGAACGTCACGCTCGACACCGGCCTGCGGGTCGACGAGGCGCTCGGCATCGCCGCGCAGCGGGCCGCGCTGCACGCCATCGAGGCCGGCGACGTGGCCGAGGAGCACTTCGAGACCGTCGGCGACGACTGGGACGTCGAGGAGCGCGCCCTCGCCACGCTCGGCGAGCTCGGCCTCGGCCATGTGGCGCTGGACCGGACCATCGGCGAGGTGTCCGGCGGCGAGTCCGTTCTGCTCCGGCTGGCGGCCCTGCTGCTGCGCCGGCCGGACGTCCTGCTGCTGGACGAACCGACCAACAACCTCGACCTGTACGCCCGCAGGCGGCTGTACGCGGCCGTCGCCTCCTGGCCGGGGGTGATGATCGTGGTCAGTCACGACCGTGAGCTCCTCGACCTCGTCGACCAGATCGCCGACCTGCGCGCCGGCGGCATCACCCGGTACGGGGGCAACTTCTCGGCGTACGAGGAGGCCCTGGCCGTCGAGCAGGAGGCGGCCGAGCGCATGGTGCGCGTCGCCGAGGCCGACCTGCGCAAGCAGAAGCGCGAACTGTCCGATGCCCATGTCGTCCTGGCCCGGCGCAAGCGGTACGGACAGAAGATGTACGACACCAAGCGCGAGCCCCGGGCGGTGATGAAGCTGCGCAAGCGCACCGCCCAGGAGTCCGCCGGGAAGTACCGCATCATGCACGAGGAGAAGCTCGCCGAGGCGAAGGAACGGCTCGACGACGCGGTGGAGGCCGTGCGGGACGACGACGAGATCCGCGTCGACCTGCCGTACACGGCCGTCCCGCCGGGCCGCTCCGTGCTCACCCTGCGGGATCTGGAACTCGTGCACGGCGCGCGCGTGGCGGGCGGTCTCGATCTGCACGGTCCCGAGCGGATCGCGCTGACCGGGCGCAACGGCGCGGGCAAGACCACGCTGCTGCGCACGATCGCCGGGGAGCTGGATCCGGTGTCGGGCGAGGCCACCGCGCACGTCCCGCTGCGGTTCCTGCCCCAGCGCCTCGACGTCCTCGACGACGCGCTGACCGTCGCCGAGAACGTGGCCCGGTTCTCGCCGGGGGTGACCAACAACCGGATCCGGGCGCGGCTGGCCCGCTTCCTGTTCCGGGGCGCCCGGGCCGACCAGCAGGCGGCGACGCTGTCCGGCGGCGAGCGCTTCCGGGCCACCCTGGCCGCCCTGATGCTGGCCGAGCCCGCGCCCCAGCTGCTCCTGCTGGACGAGCCGACGAACAACCTGGACATGGCGAGCGTCCGGCAGCTCACCACGGCCCTGGAGTCGTACGAGGGGGCGCTGATCGTGGCCAGCCACGACATGCCGTTCCTGGATTCCCTCGGCATCACGCGCCGGCTGCTGCTGGGGGGAGGCGAGCTGCGGGACATCACGCGGGACGCCGGCACGGAACAGCGGGCCGGCTGAGGGAGACGCCCGCCGCCGGGAAGGAGCCCCCTGACGCGCCGCCGGGCGCCGACGGGGGTTCCTTTCGCGCGGGCGCGCATTGCATGATGGCCCATCGGCGCCCCTCCGCGCGCCACCCGTTCGGCTCAGACCTGCGGGTTCGGTGCGCGCCACGCCCCGGTCGACGGTGGCTGATCAGCGGCCTTTACAGTGCGTTTAACCTACGGTCTCGTAACCTACGGTTTCGTAGCCTACGATCCCGTAGGTTCCCGGCACCGCTCGCCGGACCACCTTCCGCTCTGTCGCACGTCCCCTGGAGTACCCGTGACGATCACTTCCCCGCACCTCGGCACCTCCGCCGCTTGGACCGACGCCCGGCTGCTGTACGCCCTGGAGGAAGTGGTCGAGAACGAACTCAACCGGCATCTGAAGGTCGCCAAGGACTGGATGCCGCACGAGTACGTGCCGTGGAGCGACGGCCGCAACTTCCCCGGGCTCTTCGAGGACGGCGAGGCCTGGGAGAAGGACCAGTCCAAGGTCACCGAGATCGGCCGGATCGCCCTCGTGGTGAACCTCCTCACCGAGGACAACCTGCCCAGCTACCACCACGAGATCGCCAGCCTGTTCGGCCGCGACGGCGCCTGGGGCACCTGGGTGCACCGCTGGACCGCCGAGGAGGGCCGGCACGGCATCGTGATGCGCGACTACCTGCTCGCCTCGCGCGCCGTCGACCCGGACAAGCTGGAGCAGTTCCGCATGGCCCACATGAGCGAGGGCTTCGAGTCGGACAACCGGCACTCGATGCTGCACTCGGTGGCGTACGTCGCCTTCCAGGAGCTGGCCACCCGCATCTCGCACCGCAACACCGGCCACCAGTCCGGTGACCCGGTCTGCGACCGCATGCTGGCCCGCATCGCGGCCGACGAGAACCTGCACATGATCTTCTACCGGAACCTGCTCAAGGCCGCCTTCGAGCTCGCGCCCGACCTGACGATGCAGGCGGTGCGGGACGTGGTCGTGAACTTCCGGATGCCCGGCCACGGCATGCCCGGCTTCGAGCGGGCCGCCGCGCAGATGGCGATCGGCGAGGTCTACAACCTGCGCATCCACCACGACGACGTGATCCAGCCCGTGCTGCGCTTCCTGAAGATCATGGAGATCGACGGCCTCGGCCCCGAGGGCCGGCAGGCCCAGGAGGAGCTCGGGCTGTACATGGGCGGCCTGGACGCGGAGGCCGCCAAGTTCGACGAGAAGCTGGCGGCCCGCAAGGCCCGGATGGCGGCCCGCGCGGCGGGCTGACCGTCCTGCCGGGGCGGGCGCGGCACTGCGAGGCAGCGGCGGGCGAGGTCCCGGCCGTCCGGGTTCACCGCGAGGTGCGCCGCAGTGCCTGCCGTTCTTTCTCCGACAGTCCGCCCCAGACGCCGAAGCGCTCGTCGTGGGTCAGTGCGTACTCCAGGCAGGCCGAGCGGATCGGGCACAGGGCGCAGATCCGCTTGGCGTCGCGTACGGAGCTTCCGGGCTCGGGGAAGAAGAAGTCCGCCCCGGTCTGTGCGCACAACGCCTCCTGCTGCCAGGTCAGGTCGGGCGTCGGGATCGTGTCGATGTGCATGGGCAGGATCGTGCCCGGTGGCGAAAAACATTCGATCAACGCGGGATCAACGCCGGTCCGCCGGGTCCGCGACCGCCTCGGCGGACCTACCCGGTCGGCCTCCCGATGGTCTCCCCGGCACGGGCGGGCGCGCACGGCGGCGCGCGGAAGCGGTTGTCAGTGGTCGGTGGAAGACTCGGCAGTGCAGGCAACGGGACCCTTCCGAGGAGGGCAATGATGCTCACCACCCGTTTTGTCACCGGCGCTCCGAACTGGATCGACGTCGGCACGTCCGACATCGACGGCGCCACGTCGTTCTACGGCGGCCTCTTCGGCTGGGGGTTCCGGTCGGCGGGGCCCGAGGCCGGGGGCTACGGCTTCTTCGAGCTGGACGGCCGGATCGTGGCCGGGGGTATGCAGACCACGCCGGAGCAGGGACCGCCGTCCTGGACGGTGTACTTCCAGACCCCTGACGCCGAGGCCACCGCCGAGGCCTCCGAACGGGCCCACGGCGGTGTGCTCATGCGGCCGATGGACGTGATGGGCCAGGGCACCATGGCGATCCTCGCCGACCGCGCGCAGGTGCCGTTCGGCGTCTGGCAGCCGGGGCGGCTCGGCGGCCTGGGCGTGGCCGGCGAGACCGGTGCGCTGTGCTGGGTCGAGCTGTACACGCCGGACATCGCGGCCGCCGCCGCGTACTACCACACGGTGCTGGGGCTGGAGACCTCCGCGGTACCGTTCCCCGGCGCCGGGACGTACACGTGCGTGAACCCGGCCGGGGAGGGCGAGGAGAGCATGTTCGGCGGCGTCGTTCCGCTCGCCGACGACGCGCTGGAGACGGACGCCCACTGGCTGCCGTACTTCGCGGTCGCCGACGCGGACGCCACGGTCGCGCGGGCCGGGGAGCTGGGCGGCACGGTACGGATGCCCGCGACGGACATCGAGGGGGTCGGGCGCCTCGCCCGGCTCGCCGACCCGTACGGCGCCCGGTTCGCGGTGCTCAGGCCGGCGCCGCGGGAGGGATGAGTCCCGGAGGGCAGAGCGACGCGTCCGGTCCGGCGGGCTCAGGCGGAGGCGCGACGGACCAGGGTGGTCGGCAGGATCACCCCGGAGGCCGTGCCCGACACGGCTCCCGCGCCGTGGTCCCGGGACACAGGTGCAGAGCCGCCGGCCGCGGTTTCCCCGTCGCCGTCCCCCGCCGCCCCGCGGTCCAGGCCGCGCAGCAGCAGGCGGGCCATCAGGCGGCCCATGCCCTCGATGTCCTGGCGGACCGTGGTCAGCGGGGGGTCGGTCTGCTCGGCGACGGGCAGCATGTCGTCGAAGCCGACCACGGCCACGTCGTCCGGCACTCGCCGTCCCCGCTCGCGCAGCACCCTCAGGGCGCCCGCCGCGGTGAGGTCGTTGGCCGCGAACACGGCGTCCAGGTCCGGGCGCCGGTCCAGCAGTTCGCGCATCGCGAGCTCACCGCCGCCCGGCGTGAAGTCCCCGTGCGCGATCAGCCCCGGGCCGGCGTCCGCGCGGACGTCCCGGAAGCCGGCGAGCCGGTCGGCGGCGGAGGTCTGGTCGAGCGGGCCGGCGATGTGCGCGATGCGGGTGCGGCCGAGGGCGGCCAGGTGGCGTACGGCCTCGCGGGCGCCGCCGCGGTTGTCGCTGTCCACGTAGACCACGTCGTCCCGGCCGTCGTCCCAGCCGGGCCGGCCGCCGAAGACGGTCGGCACCCCGGCACGGCGGACGAGGCCGGGCAGCGGGTCGTCGAGGTGGAGGGAGAAGACGAGGGCGCCGTCGACATGCCCGCCGGCCAGGTAGCGGCCGACGCGGGCGTGGTCCTCGCGGCCCTCGGTGAGCAGCAGGACGAGCTGGTTGTCGTGGGCGGTCAGCTCCTTGCTGATCCCGCGGAGCTGCTGGGCGAAGTAAGGGTCGGTGAAGACCCGGGTCTCCGGTTCGGCGGCGACGACGGCGACGGCGTCGTGACGTTTCGTCACCAGGCTGCGCGCCGCCTGGTTGGGGACGTAGCCGAGCTCCTCCACCGCGCGCCGGACCCGCTCGGCCAGCGCGTCGCGCACCCCGTGCGCCCCGTTGACCACGCGGGAGACGGTGGCCCGTGAGACCCCGGCCCGCGCGGCCACGGCCTCCAGCGTGGGACGCGGCGCGGTCTCGGTCACGGGCTCCTCCTCGGCGACTGCCGCTCAGGATAGCGGCAGGTCGCCGGGCGGGAGAGGGCGTCAGTGCTCGTGCTCCGGCGCCTCCTCGGCCGTCTGGCCGTGCTCGTGCGGGTCGTACCCGGGGATCGTGCCGTCCGTCTTCTTCACCAGGAACAGCCCCACCATCCCCATGTCGGAGTGGCTCTGTACGTGGCAGTGGTACATCCACGCCCCGGCACCGACCCCCTCCCCCGCGATCACCTGGAAGCCGAAGGAGTCCGCCGGGCCGACGATCTTGTTGTCGACGACCCGGCTGGGGTCCTCCGGCCCGGTGAGCATGCCGGTGCGGTTGTCGGCCCAGCGGTGACCGTGCATGTGGAACGTGTGGTAGTACTCGCCGTGCGTGATCATCACGAACTCGACGCGGTCGCCCACGGTGGCCTCGAAGTCGGGACCCGTGTGCGGGGCACGGTTGTTGATCCGCATGTCGTTGAAGACGATGGTGTGCGTGGCGTCCGGCAGCACGTCGCCCTTGCGGCGCACGACGACCGGGCCGTAGAGGCCGTTGCGGATGCCGCCGGTGCCGTGTTCGGTGCCGACGACGTGGTCGTGGTAGTGCCAGTAGCCCGCGCTGCCCGACCGCCAGGTGCCGTCCTTGCGGCGGCCGGGCAGGTGGGTGCGCCAGGTGTAGGTGCGGGTGCCGCCGGGCTCGACGTCGCTCCGGTTCATCTTCGTGCCGTCGCTGGAGATCTCGTAGTCGAGCCCGTGGACGTGCAGACTCGCCGCCACGTCCATGGTGTTGGTGAACTCGATGTGCAGCGTGTCGCCCTCGTTGAGTTCGATCAGCGGCCCGGGGATCGTGGCCTTGCCCTTCTCCAGGCCGTACCCCATCTGCCCGTCGGGCAGCTTCTCGGCGTACAGCTTGATGCGCTTCACCTCGCCGCCGGCCGGTGCCGTCGCCGCCTGCACCGCCTGCACCGCCTGCGACCGGTCGGCGGCGCCTGCCGCCCCCGAGGCCGCCGACAACGATGTCGCGGCGGCGGCGCCGCCCAGCAGCACCCGGCGGTTGAAGCCGCGTCTGTCCATGCCGAACTCCCCACACTGGTACGGAATTTGCTCAGACGTAGCTGTGATGAGCCGGTGCGACGGTACCGGGCCCCGCTCTGTTTATCCACACTCAGGACAAAGTTCGATCCATCCCGGTGATACCTATTGGCGAATCGCGCAAAGAGGTCTAACTTCCTTGGCGCTGCTGCCGTGACCGAGGAGGTGCCCATGCACTTACGAGGGTTGAGCGCGAGAAGAAAGAGTTGGGCGGCGTTCGCGACCGCCGGATTCGTCGCCGCCGGACTCCTGTCCGGCCCTGCCGCCAGCGCGCGGCCGGCGCCGGATCCGTCTCTGACAACGATGTCGATCACGTCGCCACCGGGCGGCGCCAACGTACGCGTCCTGGTCTTCTACGGATCCGCCGCGGCCGGCGACGAGTCGCCGGTGGTGAACGCCGGGATCGCGGCGATCGAGCGGATCGGGCTGTCCGGCCCCACGAGGGAACGCTTCAAGGTCGAGGCCACGGACGACGCCTCGGTCTTCACGAACGAGAGGAAGCTCGGCCGCTTCAACGCGATCGTGTTCCTGACCGGGGGCGGTGACGTCCTCGATCCGGACCAGGAGGCGGGCCTGGAGGCGTACATGGAGGCCGGCGGCGGTTTCGTCGGCATCCACGACGCGGCCCGCGCCGAGCCGTACTCGGACTGGTTCACCGGTCTGGTCGGCGCGCGGCCTGCCGCGTCCAGCCCGGCGGGTGTCCAGCGGGCCACCGTCGAGGTGGGTGACCGGAACCATCCGGCCACCAAGGACCTGCCGGTGCAGTGGAAGCGGCCCGACCAGTGGTTCAACTGGCAGAAGAACCCGTCCGGCGAGGTGCACACGGTCGCCCGGGTGCGCGAGTCGACGTACCGGCCCGGCGCGAGCGCCAACGGGTGGGACCACCCGGTCAGCTGGTGCCGGGACTACGACGGCGGGCGGTCCTTCTACACCGGTATGGGCGGCACGGTGTCGTCGTACGACGAGACCGACTTCCGCGCCCATCTGCGCGGCGCCCTGCTGTGGACGACCCGGCTGGTGCAGGCCGACTGCAAGGCGACCATCACCGGCAACTACCAGGCCGAGCGGCTGACCCAGCCCAACCAGCCGGGCCAGAACGACCAGATCGGCGAGCCGCACGGACTGGTCACCGCGCCCGACGGCCGGGTGCTCTACATCGGCCGCGGCGGTGCGGATTCGTCCCAGCCCGTGATCACGGACTGGAACAACCCCGACATCGGCAAGGGCAAGGGCCAGATCCACGTCTGGGACCCGAAGACCAAGAAGGTCACGCTCGCCGGTGAGCTGACCGTCTTCGGCAACAAGGGCGGCGGCGACGAGCTCGTCAAGGTCGAGGAGGGCCTGCTCGGCATCGAACTGGACCCGGGGTTCGAGGAGAACGGGTGGGTGTACCTGCACTACACGCCGCACGCCGGGATCAACCGGGACACGCACATGGCCGAGCGGCGCGTCTCCCGCTTCACGCTCGACCGGGCGACGAACAAGCTGGACCTGGGCAGCGAGAAGGTGCTGCTGAAGTGGCCGGTGCAGATCCACAGCTGCTGCCACGCGGGCGGCGGGATGGCCTGGGACTCCAAGGGGAACCTGTACATCGCCACCGGTGACAACAACTCCAGCGGCTTCAGCGGCGGTTACTCGGGCAACAACCCGGAGCCCAACTTCAAGGGCGTGTCCTTCGCGGACGCGCGCCGCACCGCCGGCAACACCAACAACCTCAACGGCAAGATCCTGCGCATCCACCCGGAGCCGGACGGGACGTACACGCTCCCCGAGGGCAACCTGTTCACCGGCAAGGAGACCGCCGAGGGCGGCGGCAAGACGCGCGGCGAGATCTACGTGATGGGCGTGCGCAACCCGGCACGCATCTTTGTCGACAAGTTGACCGACACCCTCTACGCGGGCTGGGTCGGCCCGGACGCGGGCGCCCCGTCGCCGACGTGGGGCCCGGCGAAGTACGACACGTTCGCCGTGATCACCAAGGCGAGCAACCGGGGCTGGCCGTACTGCATGGGCAACAAGCAGCCGTACCGGGACCGGAACCTGCCGGACCCGTCGAAGCCGCTGGGCTGGTACGACTGCGACCACCCGAAGAACGAGTCGCCGAACAACGACGGCCTGGTCAACCTGCCGCCGGTGACCGGCAACAACATCTGGTACTCGCCGCAGGGCGGCGGCCCCGACTTCCCGCGCGACGAGAACGGCATCCCGTCGTACGAACAGGACGAGGCCACCTACCAGCTGCCCTGGCTCAAGGGCGGCGGCCAGGCCGCGATGAACGGCCCGGTCTACCGCTACGACGCGGCGAGCACGAGCGCCACCAAGTGGCCGGCCTACTGGGACGGCAAGTGGTTCGTCGGCGACTTCTACGACGCCGACCAGCCGCGCAACGCGGTGCTGATGGACCCGAAGACGCAGGGCGACGGCGGTCTGCCGGTGCACGCGGAGTCGCTGAAGAAGATCGTGCCGGTCGGCAACGACGGCATCAAGAACCTGATGGGCTGGAAGTTCGGCCCGGACGGCGCGCTGTACGTCCTCGACTACGGCCGCGGCTTCTTCACCTCCGACTCCAAGTCGGCCCTGTGGCGGGTCACCTACAAGGGCGGCGGGCCGACCCCGGCCGCCGGACAGCTGGCGAGGGGGAGCGAGTGATACGGCAACGAAGAATGTGGGCCGCCCTGCTGGCCGGCCTGCTGATGATGCTCGGCCTCCAGGCCACGTCCGCGTCCGGGCAGCCCCGGGCCGAGTCCGGGGCCGAGGCCGCCGAGCAGGTCCTCACCTGGACCGCGGGCGACGACATCACCAAGTACGCGTCCGCGCCCGAGACGGCGGTCGCCGGACCGGCGACGATCGTCTTCGAGAACAGCGCGGCGACCGGCAACACCACCGGCATGCCGCACACGCTGACGTTCGTGACGAGCGACCCCGCGTACAACAGCGACGTCCAGCTGAACATCCTGGCAAACCCGTTCGACGCCCAGGGCGGCAAGCACACCGCCGAGGTCACCCTCACCCCGGGCCGCTACCTCTACCACTGCACGATCCCCGGCCACGGCCAGATGCAGGGCGTGCTCGTGGTGACCGAGGGCGGCGGCACCGACACGACGGCGCCGGAAACCTCGGCGGACGTCAAGGGCACGCAGAACGCCGAAGGCCAGTACGTCGGTTCGGCGAGCGTGACGATCGCGGCGACCGACGCCGGCTCCGGTGTCGACCGCGTCGAGTACGCGATCGGGGCCGACGGCGCCTGGCAGCCGTACACCACGCCGGTCGTCGTCGACCAGGTCGGCGACCACACGGTGCGCTACCGGGCGTTCGACAAGGCGGGCAACGCGGCCGCCGAGAAGAGCGTCACGTTCTCCGTGGCCGCCCCGCCGACCGACGACAGGACGCCGCCGGAGACCTCGGCGACGGTCGACGGCGAGAAGAACGCGGACGGCGCGTACCTCGACATGGCGACGGTGACCGTCACCGCCTCCGACACCGGCAGCGGTGTCAACACCATCGAGTACGCGATCGGTGCCGACGGCGCCTGGCAGGCGTACACCGCGCCGGTGATGGTGCATCAGGTGGGCACCCACACCGTGCGCTACCGCGCCACCGACAAGGCGGGCAACGTCGCGGCGGCCAAGAGCGTCGAGTTCACGGTCGTCGCCGCTCCCCCGCAGGACACCACCGCACCGGTGACCGGCGCGACCGTGGAGGGCACAAGGAACTCCGACGGCGCGTACGTCGGCAACGCCAAGGTGACCGTCAGCGCCACGGACGAGGGCGGTTCCGGCGTGGCCGGCATCGAGTACTCGCTCGACGCCGGGCCCTACCTGGCGTACAGCGCGCCCGTGGTCGTCGACCGGGCCGGTGCGCACACCGTGGCGTACCGGGCGAGCGACCGGGCGGGCAACACGTCCGAGCCGCTGAGCGTCAGCTTCACCGTGGTGGCGGGCGGGGGCGTGCCGGCGCCGCCGTGCCCGGAGTACGACGAGCGGCTGACGGTCATCGTCGGCACGGTCGACTCGGGGGTGCCGAACCGGGTGACGAACAACCGGTGCCGGATCAACGAGCTGATCGAGGACGAGAAGGAGTGGACGTCCCAGGCGCTCTTCCTCAAGCACGTCGGGGAGGTCCTGGACGCGCTGCTGGACGAGGGCGTCGTCGACAAGCGGGAGGTCAGGGCGATCAACAAGGCCGCCCGGCAGTCCGGGATCGGCAAGCCCGGCCAGACCGAGGGCTACCGCACGATCCTGGACGGCACCCAGGAGTCCTTCGCCAGGTGGGAGCAGGTAGGCGGTGGTTCGTTCGCGCTGAACGCGGACGGGTCGATCACGTCCAGCACCAGCACGCCGGGCATGGGCATGCTGTGGTTCCCCGAGCGCAAGTACGGCGACTTCTCGCTGAAGCTCCAGTGGCGTGACGACGCGCCGGGCACCGGGAACGCCAACGGCGGTGTGTTCGTGCGCTTCCCGTGGGTCCACGACCACCCGGAGGAGTCGCGGCCGGAGTGGGTCGCCATCAAGTACGGGCACGAGGTGCAGGTGCTCGACAGCCCGAGCGGCGACATGTACAAGACCGGGTCCGTCTACGGATTCGACCGGGTCGGGCTCGCCGGGGCCGGCGTCACCGGGAAGGGCACCTGGAACGACTACGAGATCCGGGTGGTCGACCAGCACTACTCGGTCTACCGCAACGGCGTGCTGATCAACGAGTTCGACAACATCGGCGGCCAGGACTTCTACCCGGCGCGCTCGGACGACCCGGGCACGGACGGGCGGCGGTTCGCCTCCGGCTATGTCGGGCTCCAGGTGCACAGCACCACGGACGTGGTCTCGTACCGGGACGTCCGGATCAGGGAGCTGTAGCTCACTCCGCGCCAGGAGCCGGCTTCTTCGCCCGGCTCGGCTGTACCCGTCTGGGTTCTCCCGGCATCTTCGGATACTCGGGCGGGTACGGCAGGTCGCCGAGTCCGTGGTCGTGCTCGTCCTTCGTCGCCAGTTCCAGCAGGGCGTCGAGGGAGTAGGCGTGATCGTCCATGTCCGCGTGCACGTCCCCGAGTTCGGCGAAGCGCGCGGGCATGGTCGTGATGTCGAAGTCCCGCGGGTGCGCGACGCCGACCTCCTCCCAGCGCAGCGGCGCGGAGACCGGGGCGTGCGGGCGGGGGCGCACCGAGTAGGCGGAGGCGATGGTGCGGTCCCGGGCGGTCTGGTTGTAGTCGACGAAGATGCGCTCGCCGCGTTCCTCCTTCCACCACTTGATGGTGACCTGTTCCGGCATCCGCCGCTCCAGTTCCCGCCCGACGGCGATGGCGGCGCGGCGCACCTGGGTGAAGGTCCAGCGCGGCTCGATCGGCACGAAGACGTGGATGCCGCGCCCGCCGGAGGTCTTGGGCCAGCCGCGCAGGCCCCCGAACTCCTCCAGCACCGCCCGCAGCTCGTGGGCGGCGCGGACCGCGTCGTCGTAGTCGGTGCCGGGCTGGGGGTCGAGGTCGATGCGCAGTTCGTCGGGGTGGTCGACGTCGTCGCGGCGCACGGGCCAGGGGTGGAAGGTGAGGGTGCCGTACTGGGCGGCCCACACGACCGCGGCCTGTTCGGTGGGGCACATCTCGTCGGCGCTGCGTCCGCTGGGGAAGGTGATGTGCGCGGTGGGGATCCAGTCCGGCATGCCCTTGGGGGCGCGTTTCTGGTAGAACCACTCGCCCGTGATGCCGTCCGGGTAGCGCTCCAGGGTGGTGGGCCGGTTCCGCAGGGCGCGCAGGATGCCGGGGGCGACCGCCTGGTAGTAGCGGGCGACGTCCAGCTTGGTGTAGCCGGGCTCCGGGAAGAAGACCTTGCCCGGGCTGGACAGCCGCACGGTCCGTCCGTCCGTCTCCAGTTCCACCGCTTCCGCCATGCGAGCCACGGTATGCGCAGCCCGCGCACTTCGCATATCGCGCATTCGGGGCGTGGGGCGCGCAGAATGCGTGCATGGATCTCCCCGTCATGCCGCCCGTGAAGCCGATGCTCGCCAAGTCCGTGGCGAAGATCCCGCCGGGGATGCACTACGAGGCGAAGTGGGACGGCTTCCGGGTGATCGTGTTCCGCGACGGTGCCGAGGTGGAGTTCGGCAGTCGGACGGGCAAGCCGCTGACCAGGTACTTCCCCGAGCTGGCGGAGGCCGTGCGGGAGCGGCTGCCCCAGCGGTGCGTGGTGGACGGGGAGATCGTGATCGCGCGGGAGGGCCATCTGGACTTCGACGCGCTGACCGAGCGCATCCATCCGGCGGACTCCCGTGTGCGGATGCTGGCCGAGCGGACCCCGTCGTCGCTGGTCGCCTTCGACCTGCTGGCGCTGGACGACGAGTCGCTGCTCGACGTGCCGCTCACGGACCGGCGGGCGCTGCTGGTCCGGGCGCTGTCGGGCGTCTCGCCGCCGGTGCATGTGGCGCCGGCGACGGACGACATCGAGGTGGCGCGGCAGTGGTTCGAGCAGTACGAGGGGGCGGGTCTGGACGGTGTCGTCGCCAAGCCGCTCGACCTGCGCTACCGGCAGGACGAGCGGGCCATGTTCAAGATCAAGCACGAGCGGACGGCGGACGTCGTCGTCGCCGGTTACCGCCTCCACAAGAGCGGACCCGTGGTCGGCTCCCTGCTGCTCGGCCTGTACGACGACCGGGGCCGGCTCCAGCACGTGGGGGTGAGCGCCGCCTTCTCGATGAAGCGCCGCGCCGAGCTGGTGGAGGAGCTGGAGCCGCTGCGCATGGACGACGTCCAGGGCCATCCGTGGGCCGCCTGGGCGGAGGAGGCGGCGCACGAGTCGGCACGGCTGCCCGGGGCGCCCAGCCGCTGGTCGGGCAAGAAGGACCTGTCCTGGGTGCCACTGCGGCCCGAGCGGGTCGTCGAGGTGGCGTACGACCACATGGAGAACGGGGCGCGCTTCCGGCACACGGCCCGGTTCCGCCGCTGGCGCCCGGACCGCACACCGGAGAGCTGCACCTACGCCCAGCTGGAGGAGCCGGTCCGCTACGACCTGGCGGAGATCCTCGGCGGCCCGTGAGCGCCTGAGCCCTACGGCTTCATCAGGACCTTCACCGCGCCGTCCTGCTTCTTCTGGAACATCTCGTACGCGCGCGGCGCCTCGGTGAGCGGGACCCGGTGGGTGGCGAAGTCGTCGACGCCGAGCGGGTCCTCGTCGGTGAGGTACGGGACGATCTCGTCGCTCCAGCGGCGTACGTTGGCCTGCCCCATCCGCATCTGGATCTGCTTGTCGAACAGGGTGAGCATCGGCATCGGGTCGGCCATGCCGCCGTAGACGCCGCTCAGCGAGATGGTGCCGCCGCGCCGCACCAGGTCGATGGCGGTGTAGAGGGCCGCGAGCCGGTCGACGCTGAAGCGCTCCGCGAGCGGGCTGCCGATGGCCCGGGGCATGATGGCCGCGGACTGCTGGACCAGCTTGGCGATGGTGCCGCCGTGCGCCTCGGTGCCGACAGCGTCGATCACGGCGTCGGGGCCGCGGCCTCCGGTCTGATCGTGGATCGCGGCGACCAGTTCCTTCTCGTTGTCGAAGGCCCGCAGGTCGTACGTCTCCACGCCCCGGGCGCGGGCCCGCTCCAGCCGCTCCGGCACCAGGTCCACGCCGAACACGCGTCCGGCGCCCTTGACCTGCGCGACCCTGCAGGCCATGTCGCCGATGGGGCCGAGTCCGAGCACGGCGACGCTGCCGCCCTGCGGGACGGCGGCGTACTCGACGGCCTGCCAGGCGGTGGGCAGGACGTCGGAGAGGTAGACGAAGCGGTCGTCGGCCGGCCCCTCCGGCACCTTGATGGGTCCGTACTGGGCCTGCGGCACCCGCAGGTACTCGGCCTGGCCGCCGGGCACCGCGCCGTACAGGCGGGTGTAGCCGAACAGCGGGGCGCCCATGCCCTCGCCGGTGACCTGGGTGGTCTCGCACTGGGTCGGCAGCCCGGTGTCGCACATGTAGCAGTGCCCGCACGCGATCTGGAACGGCACCACGACCCGGTCGCCGGGCTTCAGACCGGTCACCTCGGCTCCGACCTCCTCCACGATGCCCATGGGTTCGTGGCCGAGGATGTCGCCCGGTGTCATGAACGGTGTCAGCACCTCGTACAGGTGCAGGTCGGAGCCGCACAGTCCGCTGGACGTGACGCGGATGACCGCGTCCGTCGGCTCCTGGATCTTCGGGTCGGGCACGTCCTCGACCCGGACGTCCCGCTTGCCCTGCCAGACAACTGCCTTCATCGCCTCGCGCTCCCTCCGTCGCCCGTGCGCGTCGGTCTTGCGTCGCGGCCGGGTACCCCGGGGCGCCCCCACCGAACCGCGGCCGGTTCGGCCGAACAGCGGATTCCGGGTGCCTTATCAGATTCAGTCGGGTATGGCCATAGACGCCTTCAGAAGCGGACAATCATGGATACGAAGTGGGTGGGCGGGTGGTCGGGATGCGACACAAGACGCGCAGGCGGGACCGTGCCGTACGGCGCGGCACAGGGGGCGGCGCCGTACCGGTGCTGCTGGCCGCGGCGGTGACGGCCTCGCTGACGGCGGCCTGTACGGCGCCGCCGGCGAGGGAGGACGACGGCCGGGCCCCGCACCTGGAGCGGTCGCACGGCACGCACGGCACGCACAACGCGGGCCCGGTACTGGCCGTCAAGGTCGACAACACGTCCGCGGCCCGGCCGCAGCGGGGTCTGGACGCCGCGGACGTCGTCTACGTGGAACCGGTGGAGGGCGGGCTGAGCCGTCTCATGGCCGTCTACGCCACCAGGCTGCCCGAGTCGGTCGGGCCGGTGCGCAGCGCCCGGGAGTCCGACCTGGAGCTGCTGCGCCAGTTCGACCGGCCGACGCTCGCGTTCTCCGGCGCGCAGAGCAAGCTGCTCCCGCTGATCGACCGGGCGCCCCTGCGCGCCGAGTCGCCCGACCGGGCGCCCGACGCCTACGTCCGCGACGACGACCGCCCCGCACCGTACAACCTCTACCTGCGGCCGGACCGGCTGATGCCGTCACCCCCGGGCGCCGCCGCGCTGACCACGGGCTACCGCCACGGCCAGGCCCCCGAGGGCGGCCGGGACGAGACCTCGCGCACGGTGCGCTATCCGGCGGCGAGCTTCACCTTCACCTGGTCGGCGGGCCGTGGCCGCTGGCTGATCGCCATGGACGGCGATCCCGTCCCCGCGGCCGGCGGCGGGCGGCCGGAACCGGCGACGGTCGTCGTCCAGCACGTGACGGTGCGCGAGTCCGCCTTCCGCGACTTCCTCGGCAACAACTCGCCGTACGTGGAGTCGGTGGGCTCCGGGAAGGCGGAGGTGCTGCGCGACGGGCGCTCCTACGACGTGACGTGGAAGCGCGGGGCGGCCGAGGAGGGCACGGCCTTCACCGCCGGGGACGGCACGCCGGTGAACCTCGCCGAGGGCCCGGTGTGGGTGGTGTTCACGAACACGCCCTGATCAGCCGGGGGTCACCACGGGCTCGGACGGGTTGCGGAGGCCTTCGGCGGCGTCCGCGACCCGTTGGATGAGGTCGAAGAACACGGCCTGTTCCGCGGCGGAGAGCGGGGCGAGGAAGACCTGGTTCATCCGGGCCGTCCGCACACTCAGCCTGCGGTGGACGCGCAGCCCCTCGTCCGTCAGGCGCAGCAGGAAGCGGCGGCCGTCCTGCGGATCGCGGACCTTGTCGAGCAGCCGGCGGCGGCCGAGCCGGCTGATCACCTCGGCGATGGTGGACCGGTCGAGCCCCACTCGCTCCCCCACGGTGCGCTGGTCGAGGCCCGGTTCGGCGACGAGCGCGTTGAGGACCGCGAACTGCGGCGAGGTGGTCTCCTCGGAGACCATCGTGTTCCACAGCAGGTGGTGCGCCTGCTGCAGCCGCCGGGCCAGATGCCCGGGGTGGGTGGTCAGATCGACCGCGGCCATGTGCGCTCCCCTAGCGGCGAGATTCGTCGGTGCACTGACGATACATCGGCGGCCCGGAAATCGTCCGCAACCTCCACACGCGATCTACCTCGCACTTTTCGAGGTCTTGACGCCCCAGCCGTCCGGTGGCACCGTGTGGGCCATCTCGCTGAAATACTCAGTGCCCTGATTAATTTCGCGGGGTTCCAGATCCCGGGGCGCTTGGAAGAGATGGGGCTTCTCGGATGGACAAGGTGGTGGCCACGGCCGGTGAGGCAGTGGCCGACGTGCCGGACGGCGCATCGCTCGCGGTGGGCGGTTTCGGACTCAGCGGTGTGCCGAACGTGCTGATCGAGGCGCTCCACGAGCGCGGGGTCGGTGAGCTGTCGGTCGTCTCCAACAACTGCGGCGCGATGGACTCGGGACTGGCCGTCCTGCTGGCCGCGGGACGGATCGCCCGGGTGACCGGGTCCTACATCGGGGCCAACAAGGAGTTCGCACGCCAGTACCTCGGCGGCGAGCTCGAGGTGGAGATGATCCCGCAGGGCACGCTGGCCGAGCGGCTGCGGGCCGGCGGCGCGGGCATCCCGGCCTTCTACACGCCGGCGGGCGTCGGCACGCAGGTCGCCGAGGGCGGGCTGCCGTGGCGCTACGACGGCTCCGGCGGTGTCGCGCTGGCGTCGCCGCCGAAGGAGGTCCGTGAGTTCGACGGCGGTCAGTACGTGCTGGAGCGCGGCATCCGCACCGACTTCGCCCTGGTCAGGGCGGCGAAGGGCGACCGGCACGGCAATCTGGTGTTCGCGAAGTCGTCGCGGAACTTCAACCCGCTGGCGGCCATGGCGGGCCGGATCACCATCGCCGAGGTCGAGGAGCTGGTGGAGCCCGGCGAGATCGACCCGGACGCGGTGCACCTGCCGGGGATCTTCGTGCAGCGGGTGGTCGCGCTGACGGCGGAGCAGGCGGCAGACAAGAAGATCGAGCGGCGGACGGTGAGTTCCTGATGGCCTGGACGCGTGAACAGATGGCCGCGCGGGCCGCGCGTGAGCTCGAGGACGGCCAGTACGTCAACCTCGGCATAGGCCTGCCGACGCTGATCCCCAACTACCTCCCCGAGGGCGTGGAGGTGACCCTGGAGTCCGAGAACGGCATCCTGGGCACCGGCCCCTACCCGACGGACGACCAGGTCGACCCCGATCTGATCAACGCCGGCAAGGAGACCGTGACGGTCCTGCCGGGCGCCTCCTTCTTCGACTCGGCGCTGTCGTTCGGGATGATCCGCGGCGGGCACATCGACGTCGCCGTGCTCGGGGCGATGCAGGTCTCCGCCACCGGTGACCTGGCCAACTGGGCCATCCCGGGCAAGATGATCACCGGGATCGGCGGGGCCATGGACCTCGTCCACGGCGCGCGCACGGTCATCGTCGTCATGACCCACACCGCGAAGGACGGCTCCCCGAAGATCCTTCAGGAGTGCGCGCTGCCGCTCACCGGCAAGGCGTGTGTGAACCGGATCATCACCGACCTCGGCGTCCTCGACGTCACCGACGACGGCCTGGTCCTGGTGGAGACCGCACCGGGCGTCGACGTCGACGAGGTCGTCGCCAAGACCGACGCCAAGCTCGTCATCGCGGAGGACCTGAAGTGAAGGACGTCTACGTCGTCGACGCGGTGCGCACCCCGTTCGGCAAGTACAACGGCTCCCTGGCCGGTGTACGCCCCGACGACCTGGCCGCGCACGCCGTCCGCGCGCTCCTCACCCGCACCCCCTCCCTGGACCCGTCCCGGATCGAGGACGTGTACTTCGGCAACGCCAACGGCGCCGGCGAGGAGAACCGCAACGTCGCCCGCATGGCCGCCCTGCTGGCCGGCCTGCCGACCTCCGTGCCCGGCGTGACCGTGAACCGGCTGTGCGCCTCCGGTCTGGAGGCGGTGATCCAGGCCGCCCGCGCCATCGCGGCCGGGGACGCCTCGATCGTGCTCGCGGGCGGCGTGGAGTCGATGACCCGGGCCCCGTACGTGCTGCCCAAGTCGGACCGGCCGTTCCCGGCCGGGCACGCCGAGCTGTACTCGACCACCCTGGGCTGGCGCATGGTCAACCCGAGGATGGACCCGCAGTGGACCATCCCGCTCGGCGAGTCGGCGGAGCTGATCGCGGACAAGCACAAGATCGGGCGGGAGCAGCAGGACGAGTTCGCCCTCGCCTCCCACCACAAGGCCGCGCAGGCGCAGGCGGACGGCCTGTTCGATGTCGAGCTGGCGCCGGTGCCGGTGCCGCAGCGCAAGGGCGACCCGGTCGACGTCGCGGCCGACGAGTGCGTACGGCCCGGCGCCTCCCTGGAGGCGATGGCGAAGCTCAAGCCGGCCTTCCGCACGACCGGCGGGACCGTGACCGCCGGGAACGCCTCGCCGCTCAACGACGGCGCCGCGGCGCTGCTCCTCGTCGACGAGGACGGCCTGAAGGCCACCGGCCGCGAGCCGCTGGCCCGGATCTGCGCCACCGGTGTCTTCGCGAACGACCCGCAGTACTTCGGCCTCGCCCCCGTCGAAGCGGTGAACCGCGCCCTGGCCAAGGCCGGCAAGACCTTCGCCGACCTGGACGTCCTCGAACTCAACGAGGCCTTCGCCGCCCAGGTGCTCGGCTGCGTCGCCGAGTGGCCCGAGTTCGACCCGGCGATCCTCAACCCGCAGGGCGGTGCCATCGCCCTCGGTCATCCGCTCGGCGCCTCCGGCGCCCGCCTCGCCGGCACCGTCGCCCACCAGCTCGCCCGCAAGGGCGGCGGCACGGGCGTCGCCACCCTCTGCATCGGCGTCGGCCAGGGCCTCGCCCTCGTCCTCGACCGCTAGGGCCTGTCCGGCCTCAGTCACCCAGGGAACCCCATGACTCTCACTCAGCACGACATCGACGCGGAGATCGCGGCCGAGCACGCCGCCTACGAGAAGCGGGTCGCCGACGGCGCGCCCGTCGAGCACCACCCGCGCCGCGACTACGCCCCGTACCGGTCCTCGGTGCTGCGCCACCCCAAGCAGCCGCCGATCAACATCGACGTCAGCAAGGACCCGGAGCTGGTGGAGCTGTCCTCCCCCGCCTTCGGGGAGCGTGACCTCACCGGCATCGACAACGACCTGACCCGGCAGCACACCGGTGAGCCGGTCGGCGAGCGCATCACCGTCTCCGGCCGCCTCCTCGACCGCAGCGGCAAGCCCGTGCGCGGGCAGCTCGTGGAGATATGGCAGGCCAACTCGGCCGGCCGCTACGCCCACCAGCGCGAGCAGCACGACGCGCCGCTGGACCCGAACTTCACGGGCGTGGGCCGCACCCTCTCCGACGACGACGGCTTCTACCGCTTCACCACCATCCAGCCCGGCCCCTACCCCTGGCGCAACCACGTCAACGCCTGGCGTCCGGCCCACATCCACTTCTCGGTGTTCGGCTCGGCGTTCACCCAGCGGCTCGTGACGCAGATGTACTTCCCGAACGACCCGCTGTTCCCGTACGACCCGATCCTCCAGTCCGTGACGGACGACGCGGCCCGGCAGCGGCTGATCGCGACGTACGACCACAGCCTGTCCGTGCCCGAGTTCTCCCTCGGCTACCACTGGGACATCGTGCTCGACGGCCCGAACGCCACCTGGATCGAAGAAGGACGCTGACCGCCATGACGAAGATCGACACCAGCAGCCCGGAGAACGTGCTGCCCACCCCGTCGCACACGGTCGGCCCGTTCTACGGGTACGCGCTGCCCTTCCGCGGCGGCGAGGACATCGCGCCCCTCGGGCACCCCGACACCGTCACCGTGCACGGGTACGTGTACGACGGCGAGGGCCGGCCGCTGCCCGACGCGCTGCTGGAGGTGTGGGGCCCGGACCCGGACGGCAAGGTGCCCACCACCGACGGCTCGATGCGGCGCGACCCCGCCTCGGGCGGCTTCCTGGGCCGCAACGGCGTGGAGTTCACCGGCTTCGGCCGTATCCAGACCGATGCCGACGGACACTGGTACGCGCGGACCCTGCGCCCGGGGGCACGCGGGCGGAACGCGCCCTACCTCAGCGTGTGCGTGTTCGCCCGCGGTCTGCTCGTGCACCTGTTCACCCGGATCTACCTGCCGGGCGACGACGCCGCGCTGGCCGCCGACCCGCTGCTGTCCCGGGTGGACGCGGAGCGCCGCGGCACGCTGATCGCCGGGGACGAGGGCAACGGCACGTACCGTTTCGACATCCGCCTTCAGGGCGAAGGCGAAACGGTCTTCCTGGAGTTCCAGTGACATCAGCTCCCGACGCCGGCCTGCTCGCCCCCGGGTGGGCGGGCTCGCCGGCCGCCGACGCGACCGACGACCGTGCCTGGCTGCGGGCCCTGCTCGACGCGGAGGCGGCGCTGACCCTGGCCCAGGCCGGGCTGGGGCTCGCGCCGGCCGAGGCGGCAAGGGCGGTGACCGAGGCCGCCGACCCGGCCCGCTTCGACGTGCGTTCCCTGGCCGAGCGTGCCCGCGGCGGCGGCAACCCGGTGATCCCGCTGGTCGCGGATCTGACGAAGGCGGTCGGCGAGGAGTACGGGCCGTATGTGCACCGGGGCGCGACCAGCCAGGACATCATGGACTCCGCGACGATGCTGGTCGCCGCCCGCACCCTCGACCTGCTGCTGCCCGACCTCACCCGCACGGAGCGGGCGCTGGCCCGGCTGGCGGCCGAGCACCGGGACACGGCGATGCCGGGCCGGACGCTGACCCAGCACGCCGTGCCGACGGCCTTCGGGCTGAAGGCGGCCGGATGGCGCACGCTGGTGCTCGACGCGCGGGACCGGATCACGGTCGTACGCGACGCGCTGCCCGCCCAGCTCGGCGGCGCGGCGGGCACCCTGGCGGCGTTCGGGGCGTACGGCGCCGAGGACGCGACCGCGCTGCCCGAGGCGTACGCCCGTGAACTGGACCTCCGGGCACCGCTGTTGCCGTGGCACACGCTGCGCACCCCGATCGCCGACCTCGCCGGCTGCCTCGCCTTCGCCGCCGGCGCCCTCGGGAAGATCGCCGTGGACGTGCTGACGTTGTCCCGCACCGAGATCGGCGAGGTCGCGGAGGGCAGCGGCGGCGGCTCGTCGGCTATGCCCCACAAGGCCAACCCCGTGCGCTCCACGCTGATCGCGGCGGCGGCCCGGCGCGCGCCGCAGCTTGCGGCCACGCTGTACGGCTGCCTGGCCGCCGAGGACGAACGCCCGGCCGGGGCCTGGCACGCCGAGTGGGAGCCGCTGCGGGACCTGCTCCGGCTGACCGGCGGGGCGGCGCGCGACGCCGCCGAGCTGACCGAGGGGCTGCGGGTGCGCCCGGACGTGATGCGTGCGCACCTCGGCCTCACCCACGGGCTGATCGTGTCCGAGCGGCTCTCCGCCGAGCTGGCGCCGGTGCTCGGGCGGGCCCGCGCCAAGGCACTGCTCACCGAACTCGCCCGGCGCACCTACGCCGAGGACCGCAGCCTGGGCGAACTCCTCGCCGAGGTACCGGAGTTGAAGGACGTCGACCTCGACGCCCTGACCGACCCCGCCCGCTTCACCGGCTCCGCCGGAGCCCTGACCGACCGTGCTCTGGAGCGACGTTGACCATGCTCAACCACCTGACCGAAGGCCCCTCCTCCGCTCCCCCGCTGCTGCTCGGGCCCTCGCTGGGCACCTCGTACGCCCTGTGGGACCAGGTGGCGCCCGAGCTGTCCATCGGGCACCGGGTGATCCGCTGGGACCTGCCGGGGCACGGCGGTTCGGCGGCGGACCTCATCGGTCCCGGCGCCACCGTCGCCGACCTGGCCGGCCTGGTGCTGGCGCTCGCCGACTCGCTCGGCGTCGAGCGGTTCGCCTACGCGGGCGTGTCCCTGGGCGGCGCGGTGGGCCTGCACCTGGCCGTGCACCACCCGGAGCGGGTGTCGTCGTTGGCCGTCCTGTGCTCGTCGGCGCACTTCAACGGTGCGAAGGCGTGGGAGGAACGGGCCGCACTGGTGCGCGCGGAAGGGCTGGCGGAGCTCGCCGAGAGCGCCGACGCACGGTGGTTCACGCCCGGGTTCACCGTGCCGGAGCTGGTGCGGGACCACCGGGAGGCCGACCCCGGGGCCTACGCCGCGTGCTGCGACGCGCTGGCCGCGTTCGACCTGCGGGACCGGCTCGGCGAGATCGCCGCGCCCACGCTGCTGATCGCCGGCCGCGAGGACCCGGCCACGCCGCCCGCGCACCTGCGGGAGATCGCCGACGCCGTGCCGGGCGCGGCGCTGGTGGAGATCCCGGGTGCCTCGCACCTGGCGCCCGCCGAGCGTCCCGAGGCGGTGCTGTCCGCGCTGCGCGGGCACTTCGACGGGAGTGCCGAGCGGGGCATGGCGGTGCGGCGGGAGGTACTGGGCGACGCGCACGTGGACCGGGCGCAGGGGAGGCAGACCCCGTTCACCGCGCGGTTCCAGGACTTCATCTCGCGCTACGCCTGGGGTGAGATCTGGACCGACGAGACGCTCTCGCGCCGCGAGCGCAGCATGGTCACGATGACGGCGCTGGTGGCGCACGGCCACTACGAGGAGCTGGCCATGCACGTCCGGGCGGCCCGCCGCAACGGCCTCACGCCGGACGAGATCGGCGCCGTGCTGCTCCAGACGGCCGTGTACTGCGGGGTCCCGGCGGCGAACTCGGCGTTCGCGACGGCCCAGCGGGTGCTGGCCGAGGAGGACGGCACCGCGGGCTGAGCGGGCGGTTCAGCCCGCGAGTCCCGCCAGGGCCTCGCGGGCCTTCGCCACCAGACCGTCCGAGCCGCACGAAGCCGCCAGCGCCAGGCCCCGGTCGAGCTCCGCCTTCGAGCGGGCCGCGATGCCGTACTCGACGCGGGCCGCGGCGTGTTCGTACTGGCAGGGCGAGGCCTCCAGGTAGGCGACCGCCTGGGCGGCGAGCCGCACCGCGCGCTGGCCCGTCTCCAGGGCGGCGGCGCAGCGCAGGGCCTCCCCTATGGCGGTGTCGGTGCCGAAGCGCTCGGCCTGGCGGCGCGCGTCGGAGGCCAGTTGCGCGGCGCGGCCGGGGTCCTCCGCGGCGAGGGCGCGCGCGAGGTCGGTCGCCCAGGGGACCACCACCGGGTTGTGCCGGCCCCGTGCGGCGGCGGCCTTCTCGGCGGCCTCCAGTTCGTTGATGCCGTCCTTGGTGCGGCCGGTGGCGAGCAGCAGCCGGCCGCGGACGGTACGGGGGTCGGGCAGCACGATCGTGGACGGGTAGGGCGGGGCGAAGCCGTACTGGTCGGCGAGCGACCGGGCCTCCTCGACGTGGCCGCGGGCGAGCAGCGTGTCGATCAGGTTGCAGGTCGCGGACCAGTACAGCGGCAGGCCGCGGCCGACGCGCTCGGCGATGCGCAGCGACTCGCGCAGAGACTTCTCGGCCTCCCGCAGCCGTCCCCGCCTGCGGTGGCCCAGACCGACGTAGGCGTGCGCGAGGGCGAGGTGGCCGCCGCTCCAGCCCGCGGTCTCGTAGGCGCGCAGGGCTTCGGTGAACAGGGCCTCGGCGCGGTCGAGCCGGTCGCAGTAGGCGTAGGCGCTGGCCAGCATCATGGGCAGTTCGAGGCCCCACTCGGTGCCGGTCCAGCCGAGCCCGGGGGCGAGGCGGCCGTTGACGAGGGCGCGGTCGCACAGTTCGACGACCTCTTCGGCGTTCTCCCCGTGGGTCATGGCGTCGAAGCCGCGCAGGATGAGCAGGGCGCGTTCGGCGTTGTCGCGGCCGGTGCAGGTTGCGGCGAGTTCGGCGAGGCGCGCGGAGCGGCCGGGTGAGGCGGTCTCGCCGGCGTGGATGCCCTCCCACATGTACTGGACGGCCTGGAGGCGCAGCCGCGCCGACGGGTCCGGGTTGCGGGCGGACTCCGCCTCGACGGTGCGGACGGCCTCCTCCAGCTGGTCGTTGTGGAGGAGAGCCTGGGAGAGCCGGAAGACGGCGTCGACGCGTTCGTCGCCGTCGAGGCCGGGCATGGCGAGGGCGGTGCGCAGGTGCCCGATGGTGGTGGCGGGCGCGGTGAGCAGGGTGGCGCAGCCGAGTTCGTAGAGCACCCGCGCGTGCGCTTCGGGCAGCGGCGGTTCCTCGAGGGCGCGTTCGAGGCAGCGCCGGGCCGCGTCGGGCGCGCCGACGGCGAGGTGCTCCCGGGCGGCGTCGCGCAGCTGACGCACGACGTCCTGGTCGTCGTCGGGGTGGACCTGGAGGAGGTGGCGGGAGGCGGCCGCGGCGCCGAGGCCGGAGTCGGCGACGAGCTGGGCCGCTATGCCGTGCATGGCCCGGCGCAGCGCGTCGGGGATCGAGTTGTAGACGGCGGTGGCGATCAGCGGGTGGACGAACTCCAGGTCGCCGTCGGCCGCTTGCCCGGCGGCCGGGTCGGGCCCGGTCAGGATGCGGGCGGTGCCGAGCAGTTCGGCGCAGCGCACGGCGTCGCCGCGGTCGAGGGTGGCGAGCCGGGCCACCATGTCGACGGTGATGCCGGTGCCGAGGATGGCGGCGGCCCAGGCGAACCGGGTGGCGTCCATGCCGAGTTGCTCCAGGCGGGCGACGAGGCCGCCGCCGCGGGCCGAGCGGTTCAGGGCGCGCAGTTCGGCGGCCCGGGCCTCGACCGGCTCCAGTTCGCTGTCCTGGACCTTGGCGAGCAGCTCGACTCTCGTAGGGGTTGCCGTCGGTGACGGCCCACACCTCGCGGCAGAACGCGCCGTCGGCGTGGGCGCCCACGGTGGCGCGGGTGAGCCCGGCCGTCGCCTCCGGGGTGAGGGCGCTGAGCGGGGCGAAGGGCCGGCCCGCGGCCTCGGCGGCGTCCAGGTGGCGGGCGCTGTCGCCGGTGACGCCGCCGGGGCGGCGGGCGATCACCAGCAGGGCGGACGTCTCGTCGAGGCGCTCGGCGAGCGCGGCGAGCCAGCGCAGGGTCTCCTGGTCGGCCCAGTGGACGTCGTCGATGAGCAGGACCAGCGGCCACTCCCGGCGGGCCAGCCGGCGCACAGCGGCGACCAGACCGTCGCACACGCCCTGCGGGTCGGCCTGCCGTTCGCCGGGTTCGGCTATGCCGAGGGCGGGGCCGGCGATGTCGTACCAGTCGCCGAGGTAGTCGCGCGCCTCCTCCGGGAGCATGGACACGAGGGCCGGCTGCAGCAACTGCCGTACGACGTTGAAGGGGACGGAGCGCAGGGTCTCGCCGCCGCGCGCCGACCAGACGGTGCAGCCGCGGGCCTCGGCGATGCGGCGGGTCTCGGCCAGCAGCGCGGTCTTGCCCAGTCCCGCCTCGCCCCGGCACACCAGCAGGCTGCCGGAGGACGAACGGTCCGCGCACAGGGTGTCCACCGCCTGTGTGATGGCGGCGACTTCCTCGTCGCGCTCCCAGAGGGAGGCCGAGGCTGCGGCCGTGGGCCGTACCTCCGTCATCCCGCTACCTCCCCATGTCGCCCGAACGACGTACAGACGTTGAGCCTAGCGGCCGGATCGGCCCGGTGGTGGACGGTCGGGGCACCAGTTGCCGTGACGGGTGACATGCGGTAAAGCGCGGGCGACGTGCCGGGCCCGTCACCAGCGGCGGAAAGCCGGTCGTGCGTCAACGGGCGGGAGGGCGGGGGCGGTCGCGGGGTCTCTCATCCCGCTTTCACTGACGCCCCCTACGGTGGGGCCATGACGCAGGCGACTCCTCCCGGGTGGTACCCGGACCCCGGGCAGACAAGTGACGGTCCCGCCACCGAGCGCTGGTGGGACGGCAAGGTGTGGACGGACCAGGTCCGTCCGGCGGGGCCGGCCGCCGCGCGGGGGCCCGGGACTCCGCCGGTGACCGGCGCGGCGCCCGCGCCGCCCGTCCCCGCTCCCGGGTCTCACGACGCCGCATCCGGGCCGTACGACACCGCGCCCGCGTCGTACGGCTCCGCGCCCGCGCCGTATCCGGTGCACCCGGGTTATCCGGGGTATCCCGTCCAGCCGCCGGCCGCCCGTCGGCGCCGTCTGCGCACCGGGATAGCCGTCGCGGCGGCCGTGGCCGTCCTGGCCGCCATCGGCGGCGGTGTGTACGTGCTGGCCGACGGCGACGGCTCGTCCGGCAGCAGCGCGGGGTCCCGGCAGCAGGAGGGGCCCGGCTCCGGCGACGGGAACGACCCCTTCGGCGGCCCGGGCGACGGCGGGTCGCCCGGGCCGGAGTCTCCGGGACAGTCGGAGCCGCCCACGATCGACAGCGGGTCGGTCCCGGACCCGGTCAGCGGGATCAGCCTGCCCATCCCGGAGGGCTGGTCGGGGCAGCAGCTGTCGGTCGGCGCCCAGGTGACCTCCGACGACGCCTACAAGTGTCCGGGCGACACCTCCGCGACCTGCACCAAGGGCGGCGCCTACTCGGCCCCCGCGATGGTGCTCGGCACCGAGGGCAGCACCGCCGAGGAGGTCGCGAAGGCGGACATCGAGGCGAACGCGGAGGAGTCGTACGGCGGCAAGTCCTACGGCGGGATCACCTCGCACCAGGAGCTGGCCTCCAAGGCGGTGACCGTCGCCGGTCAGGAGGGGTACCTGGTGCGCTGGAAGGCGGTCACCAGCAAGGGCGCCGACGGGTATGTGGAGTCGCTCGCCTTCCCGTCACCGGCCGACGCGAAGCGCATCGTCGTCATCCGCTTCGGCGTCGACACGGACGGGCCGCAGACGGTGATCGACGAGATCACCCAGGGCATCGAGGTGTCCTCCGGCGGGGGCAGCGGCCAGGACGTCTGACCGGCCCCGGAAGGTCGGCCGGCCGGGTGGGGCGCCCTTCCGCTCAAAGGGCGTCCCACCCGGCCGGGGTGCGCGCCGCCCCCGTCCCCACGGTGCGGCGCGGGCAGGCCACCGTCCAGTCATCCCGTGGACGGCGGCCTGGGTCTCAGGGCAGGCCGAGGGCCGGCAGCACGACGGCCTCCACGAACCGCACCAGGTACTCGGCGTCGGCGTACTCGCCTTCGATGACCGGCCGCATCCGCAGGGCGCCGAACATCTGTGCGGGCACGAACTCCAGCGCGGGGTGACCGGCCGGGACCTCGCCGCGTTCGACCCCGCGCCGCAGGATCTCCCGCAGCGCGGCGATCTCCGGCTCGACCAGCGCCTCGCGCAGCGCGCGCTGGAGCTCCGGGTCCTGCATGACCGCGTGGCCCAGGGCCTGGAGCAGCGTGTCCTTGCCGGACCACTCGCCCGCGGCCCGGGCCGCCTGGCGCAGGTCCTCGGCGAGCGAGCCGGTGTCGATACCGGCGAAACGCACCCGGCGACTGGAGCGCAGGGCCGCCGCCACGAACTGCGGCTTGGTCTTCCACTGCCGGTAGAGCGTGGACTTGCTGCACCGGGTGCTGGCGGCGATGCCCTCCATGGTCACGGCGTCGTAGCCGCACTCCCGGATCTGTTCGAGCACGGCGTCGAAGAACTCCTGCTCACGCTCGGGCGTGATCTTGGAGCGGCGCGAGGCGCCGACCGTGTCCGGTCGGTCCGCGGCCTGCGACGTCATGCTCTTCTCCTCACTCGGTGCAGCGGCACTGCAGCAAGGGTCGAGGGACCCGTGTTCCAGTGTGTCGTATGTCTATCGATACGCCAGTGTACCGGTACCCCACCGTATCGGTACACTGGCGTATCGGAACGGGGTCGTATCGATGAGAACCGTCGCACGCCCTCCGGACCGATGACTCCGCCGCACCCGGTGAGTCCTCGGTCCGGCCAGCACCACCGCACGCACCACCGTCAGCGAAGGGGCCCCGGGGATGAATGCCCGCACCTGGCCTGCAGAAGCGGAGCCGGACGCGCCCGCGCGCCCGCCGCTCGTCCGTGAACTCCTGCTCGTGGCAGGGCTCTTCCTCGTCTACAAGTTCGGCCGCCAGCTGGCGACCGGCCACACCGCCGAGGCCTTCCGCAACGCGCACCACGTCTGGGACTGGGAGCGCGCGCTGCGGCTGCCCGAGGAGGGCACGGTGCAGTCCCTGCTGCTGCACGGCGACTCCCTGATCCACGTCGCGAACACCTACTACGCCACCGTCCACTTCCCGGCCACCGTGGCCTTCCTGGTCTGGCTCTATCTGCGACGCCCGGCGCACTACGTCTGGGCCCGCAGGGTGCTGGCGGCGGTGACCGGCGCCGCACTGGTGCTGCACCTGGCCTTTCCGCTGGCCCCGCCGCGCATGCTGGGCGCGACCGGCCTGATCGACACGGCCCGGGTGTTCGGGCCCTCGGTGTACGGCCCGCCGCGCACCGATCAGCTGTCGAACCAGTTCGCGGCGATGCCCTCCCTCCACTTCGGCTGGGCCCTGATGCTGGCGGTCGGCATGATCGTCGCCACCCGGTCACGCGCGCGGTGGCTGTGGCTGCTGCATCCGCTGGTGACGCTCCTGGTGATCGTGGGCACCGCGAACCACTACTGGCTCGACGTGATCGTGGCGACCGCCCTGCTCGGCGTCGCCCTCGCCGTCGGCCGCCCGCAGCACGCGGCCCACCGGACCCCGCACCGCCTGCCGGTGCCCCGGCGACGAGCGGCCGAGCGGCGCGCACCGCAACGGCGCGAACCGGAGCGGCCCGAACTGGTGGGGGCGGGCCGATGAACGCCGCGCTGATCGCCGTCCTGCTGTCCCTGGTCTCGGCCGTCGCCTACGCCGCCGCGGCCGTGGCCCAGGAGCGGCTGGCCGCCCGCAGCTCCGCGGGCGCGCTGCGGATGCTGGGCAACGGTGCCTGGTGGTGGTCCGTCGCGCTCAACGCGTCGGCCGCGCTGCTGCACGTCGTGGCCCTCAAGTACGGCCCGCTCACGGTGGTCCAGCCGCTCGGCGCGCTCACCCTGGTCGCGGCGGTGCCCCTGGGGGCACGGCTGGCGGGCCGGCGGGTGAGTGCGGTCGAGTGGCGGGGCACCGGGCTCACGCTGCTCGGCCTGGGCGCGCTGCTGCTGACGGCGTCCGGTCCGGCGCCCGACGACGTGCTGAGCGTGCCGGAGGCGCTGACGGTCTCCGGTGCGACGGCGGCGCTGATCGGTCTGCTGTCGCGGCCCGGCGCCCGGCCGGGTCTGCGGCACGCGACGGCGTCCGGCATCGCCTCCGGGGTCGCCTCGGCGCTCACCCAGACCGTCACGGTCGCCGTCACGGACCGCTCGGGTCCGCTGCTCAGCGTCCAGGTGATCGGAGTGGCGGTGCTGGTGGCGGCCTTCGCGGCGGGCGGGCTGCTGCTGTCCCAGACGGCCTACCAGGGTGGCCTGGGCGCCCCGCTCGCGGTGGTGACGCTGGCCAACCCGGTGGCCGCCGCGATGATCGGGGTGTCGTTGCTCGGTGAGCGGCTGCGCGGCGGCCCGGCCGGTGCGCTGCTCGCGCTGACCGGTGCGGCACTGGCCGGCTGGGGCGTGGTCCAGCTGAGCCGGGCCACGCCCGCGCCGGCCGACGAGGCGCTCGCGGCGGCCGAGGACCGGCCTCCGGTGGCGCCCGCCGTGCCGGGCCCGGAGCCGGAAGGCGGACCCGTGGGGGCGGAGCCGGTCCTGGTGCCCCGGCAGCCGATGCCGGGGCACCTGACTCCGCTGTGACGCCCGCGCCGATGCCTACACCGTGGCGATCGCCGGGTCGCTCACTCCCGGCCGCCCGTTCTCCACGTGCCCGGCGAAGCGCCGCAGGAAGGCCGGGTCGCCGTCGGCCGTGACGGTGAGGTCGTACCAGCGCCGGCTCTCCGCCAGGCCGACCGTGTGCCGCACGGTGGCACCGGGGCGCACGGTGACCGTCCTGCCCGGGCCGCCGTAGCCGTCGGCGATCCGCAGGCGGACCGTGCCGGACCCGGCGTTGGTGAAGGTCAGCCGGACGTCGTCGCCGGTGTGCCGGGCGGTGACCTCGGGCCCCGCGGCCCTGTTCCCGCCCCGGAAGACGCGCAGGAAGCCGTTGGGGCCGTGCACGGTCAGGTCGTACGCGCCGTCCGAGTACACCGAGTTCCAGGTGTCCGCGATGCTCTTGCCGGCCTCGGTGGTGTACGTCCACGGGCCGTCGCCGCGGTTGCCGGAGGTGACGAGGAAGGCCGCACCGGCCCGGGCGCCGGAGGCGAAGGTGAGCGTGAACTTCCCGGCCGCCGCGTCCACGGCGCCGTCCACGTGCGGGTCGTAGCGCAGCGGGCGTGCGGGGCGCGGGCCGCGCTCCTGGCGGGGCATGTCCGGGTCCGCCGGGGGTGTCGGGCGGTAGTCCGGGTGACGGTCGCGGTCCGGCGGCTCGTACGCGTCGGTGTCCGGCAGCCGGGCGGGCCGGCTGTCCGGGCGGGAGAAGTCGAAGGCGGAGGTCAGGTCGCCGCAGACGGCGCGCCGCCACGGTGAGATCTGGGGTTCGCGCACGCCGAAGCGGCGTTCCATGAACCGGATGACCGAGGTGTGGTCGAAGGTCTCGGAGCAGACGTAGCCGCCCTTGCTCCACGGCGAGACGACCAGCATGGGCACGCGGGGACCCAGCCCGTAGAAGCCCTCGGTGTGCGTGGCGCTGCCCTTGAAGACGTCGAGGGACACGTCGACGGTGGACAGGCCCTGCGCGGCCGACTTGGGCGGCAGCGGCGGCACCACGTGGTCGAAGAAGCCGTCGTTCTCGTCGTAGGTGATGAACAGGGCGGTCTTCGCCCACACCGCCGGGTTGGCGGTGAGGGCGTCCAGGACCTGGGAGATGTACCAGGCGCCGTAGTTCGAGGGCCAGTTGCCGTGCTCGGAGAAGGCCTCGGGGGCGGCGATCCAGGAGATCTGCGGCAGCTTGCCGGCCTTGACGTCGGCGCGCAGCCGGTCGAAGTAGCCCTCGCCGCTCTTGGCGTCGGTGCCGGTGCGGGCCTTGTCGTACAGCGGGTCACCGGGCTGGGCGTTCCGGTACGAGTTGAAGTACAGCAGGGAGTTGTCGCCGTAGTTGCCGCGGTAGGCGTCCCCGATCCAGCCCCAGGAGCCGGCCGCGTCCAGGCCGTCGCCGATGTCCTGGTAGATCTTCCAGGAGATGCCGGCCGCCTCCAGCCGCTCGGGGTACGTCGTCCAGTCGTAGCCGCGTTCGTCGTTGCCGAGGACCGGGCCGCCGCCCTTGCCGTCGTTGCCGGTGTGGCCCGACCACAGGTAGTAGCGGTTGGGGTCGGTGGAGCCGATGAAGGAGCAGTGGTAGGCGTCGCAGACGGTGAAGGTGTCGGCGAGCGCGTAGTGGAAGGGGATGTCCTCCCGGGTCAGGTACGCCATGGTGGTGGTGCCCTTGGCGGGCAGCCAGCGGTCGTACTTGCCGTTGTGGTAGGCGGCCTGACCGTCGGACCAGCCGTGCGGCAGGCCCTGCAGGAACTGCATGCCGAGGTCGTCGGCCTCGGGGCGGAAGGGCAGCACCTCGGTGCCGTCGCTCTTGGTCTGGTGCCACACCGACTTGCCGCTGTCCAGGGTCACCGGGTGCGGGTCGCCGAAGCCGCGGACGCCTCGCAGCGTGCCGAAGTAGTGGTCGAAGGAGCGGTTCTCCTGCATCAGGACCACGATGTGCTCGACGTCCTCGATGCTTCCCGCGCGGTGGTTCGCCGGGAGTGCGGCGGCCCGCTCGATGCTCGCGGACAGCGCGCTGAACGCCGATGTGGCGCCCGCTAGTTGGAGAAAGCGGCGCCGGTTGACTTCGGGCATGGGGTGGGAAGCCTCTCGCCTCGGGGGTGTGGGGATCGTGCCGGACCGTGCCGGGCCGGTGACGGAATGCGCGCGAAAAGAGTGTTCCAGGAGCACCAAACGTCAGGGAAGGGTCCGGTGGCGCTGATGTGAAAGTCGTCGGTACGTGGGGTGTGCCGGGCCCGCCGGGCGGGGATGGTCGCGATCATGACAGGCATGCACACGGTTTCCCCGCCGACCCGACGGCCCGTACGCCAGCTCCTCGCCGCCTCGGTGGGCAACGCCGTGGAGTGGTACGACTGGTACGCCTACACGTTCCTGGCGACCTACATCGCCGACCAGGTCTTCCCCGAGAGCGCGGACAACTCGCTGGTGCCGTTGCTGTCCACGTTCGCCGTGTTCGCCGTGGGCTTCTTCATGCGGCCCGTCGGCGGACTGCTGATGGGCGCGATCGCCGACCGGCGCGGACGGCGGGCGGCGCTGACCGTCACCATCCTGCTGATGGGCGGCAGCAGCCTGCTGGTCGGGCTGACCCCGACCTACGCGGCGGCCGGTGTGCTGGCGCCGGTGGTGCTGGTCGTCGCGCGGCTGCTCCAGGGGCTGTCGGTGGGCGGCGAGTTCGCGGCGTCGACGACGTTCCTGGTGGAGTCGGCGGGGCCCGGCCGCCGCGGTCTCTTCTCCAGCTTCCAGTACGTCTCGACGACCGCCGGGCAGCTCGTCGCGTCCGGTGTCGCGACCGTGCTGGTGGACACGCTCGACGAGGGGCGGATGAACGGCTGGGGCTGGCGGGTGCCGTTCGTGTTCGGGGCCGTGCTCAGCCTCGTCGGATTCTGGATCCGGCAGGGCGCCCAGGAGACCCGCAGCGCCGAGCAGCAACGGGCGCCGCGTCCGGGCCTGTTCGAGGCGCTGCGCCGCCATCCGCGCGAGTCGCTGCTGATCGGCGGCATCACGGCGGGCGGCACGATCGCCTACTACACCTGGACGTCGTACCTGCCGACGTACGCCGAACTCAACACGGGACTGGACAAGTCGGACGCGCTGCTCGCGGGCACGCTCTCGCTGGCCTTCTTCGGGATGCTCCAGCCGCTCGGCGGCCTGCTCTCCGACCGCTTCGGCCGCCGCCCGCTGCTGCTGTTCTTCGGCGTGGGATTCGCCCTGCTGAGCGTGCCGCTGCTGCACGCCCTGCGCGACTCGTTCGCCGTGCTGCTGCTGGTGCAGTGCGCCGGCATGATCCTGCTGACCGGCTTCACCTCGATCAGCGCCGCCGTCAACGCGGAGATCTTCCCGCCCCGGGTGCGCGCGGCCGGCATCGGCTTCCCGTACTCGCTCACCGTCGCCCTGTTCGGCGGCACGGCCCCCTACATGGGCACCCTGTTCAAGGAACTGGGCCATTCCGGGCTCTTCCCCTGGTACGTCGCCGTCCTGTGCCTGCTGTCCTCGCTGGTGTACCTGCGGCTGCCGGAGACGGCGCACAAGGAGCTGGCGCGGTGACCGGCACGGCGGGGTAAACGGCTCGCTCCCACGCGGTGACCTCTCTACGCTCGTCACAGCGGGACCGCGCGGTTCCGCAGGTCGCGGCGCCGTGGCAGAGCGGCCCATTGCGATCGGCGTGGGCGAGGCCCCGTCCACGTCGACTGACGGGGCGGGGCGGGCCTGCCCCCACCCGTCCGCGGGTTCGAATCCCGCCGGCGCCGCAGCCGCCCGAGGTACGCCGGGCCGGCGAGGGACGGCCGCACGCGACGGCCGTCCCTCCGGACGGGACTCAGCGGCGGCGCCTGCGCGGTCGCGGCACTTCCGGTTCCTCCAGCCGCGGACCGTCCCCGTCCTGCACGCGCCGCCAGGCGTCTCGGTAGAGACCGGCGACGGGCCGGGCGGGCACGACGACGCCCAGGACCGGCGTCTCGCCGTCCAGCAGGTCGTACAGCGGCAGCTTCCACCGCTCCAGCGGGAGGTGCGGGTTCGCGAGCTGCGCCCACCCGCCGGGCAGGAACAGCGAGCGTCCCGCCTTGGGGCGGCTGCCCTCCAGAACCAGGCCGGTGGCCGCGAGTTCGGCGCGGGCGGCGCGGAGCCGGGCGGTCCCCCCGCGCCGTCCGCCCCAGCCGGTCCAGCGCGCGACGTTGCGGTCGGTGGGGTCCGGCAGGGCGAGCACCATCAGGTAGAGAACGGCGGCGTCCTCCCCGAGGCCGTGCCGCCCGGCCACCTCGCCGACCAAGTCGGGCACGGAGCGGGCGGGGTCCTGCGGCCACCACGCGCCGTCGGCGTCGCGCTCGCCCGCCACCGGGGCGCCGGGGTCGGCGAGCAGCTCGGCGAACCGCCGGTCGTGGACCAGACGCAGCGCGGTCTCCTGGGCGTTCGGCCGTTCACCGGTGAACAGGGCCGTCAGGTGGGGGCCGTCGCCCGTGGTGTCCAGCAGCGCCGGCCGGACGGCGGGGACCGGTTCGGCCCCCTCGGTGCCGAACAGGAGCGCGCCGTGACGCACGAAGGCGTCGCCGGTCTCGTCCGGGTCTCCGGCGGCCCGCCGGAACGCCTCCCAGTCGGCCCTCCGGTCGAGACCCAGCAGCAGCCCGGGGTGAGCCAGCCGGTCGCGCAGCGCGGTCAGTACGCCGGGCAGTGCGGCCCGGATCGGGTCCCCGGCCGGGAGGCGGTGGGCGAGCCACGCGGCCAGGGCCACCGAGCCCTTCAGGGCGCTGTTGTCGAAGCCGGGCGTCCTCTCGGCGGACTCGACCCGGTAGTGACCGAAGGTCCAGGTCAGGTCGCGGGTCAGCCGGGGCTCGGTGGCCAGGTCGACGAAGCCCCGCAGGGCGTCGGCCGGTGCCCACCCGACGGGCTCGACGGTGCGGACCGCGTCGTGGAGCACCTCCTCGGGGAGGGGGGTACGCCGGCCCAGCCGCTCGTTCCAGACCTCGGCCGCGCGGGCCGCGTCGGGGCCGTGCGTCCACAGCCGGGCCGGTTCGACGGGCAGCAGCGCCGCCACGACGGCCCGCAGGGCGTCCATGTCGAGGGCCCTCAGCTCGTCCTTGGCCACGCGGGCATCGGCCGCCTTCACGCCGATGGTCTTCAGCGTCGCGGAGGGCACGGCCTCGCGCTTGTCGTCGATCTGCGGCATTCCGGCCAGCACGAGGCGGGCCGTGGTCGGGGTGACGCCGGTGAGCCGGGCGAACTCCTCGGCGGCCTCGGGGCGCCAGGGCGCCGGTCCGCGCTCGGCCAGCTCGGCCCGGAACGCCGCGACCCAGCCGGGCGCCCGGGTCGGCTCCGGTACGAACGGCTCCTCGGACACCAGGGTGTAGGGGGCGGGAACCTCGAAGCGGCCGGAGGGGTCGTGGAACACCGCGCCGTAGTGCTTCCCCCTGTCTCCGGCCGGGTCGTACTCGCTGACGAACCGGTACCAGTCGGCGGGGAAGAGCAGGAACGCGCCGCCGCCCAGGTCCAGCACGGCCGCCTTCGGGTAGCCCCCCACGGCGCCGGGCCCGCGGAACAGGGCGTAGTCCAGGACCACGCGGACCCGGCGCCAGTGGGCGGGGTCCAGCTCCGTCAGCCCCTGCGCGTCCAGTTCCGCAAGATAGGCGTCGAGGGCATGCCGGTGCTCCTCGACGGTGGCCTCCGAGGCGGCCCGCAACGCCAGGACGACGGGCAGTTCGGGCAGCGCCCGCACGTTCACGGTCTCCAGCGGCTCGTTCTTGTCCAGGGACACGTGCACGGTGCCGGCGGGGACCGGCTCCGCCTCGCCGCGTGCCGACCGGGCGAGCAGCTTCGGCAGTTCGAAGGCGCAGTGGAGCCAGTCGTAGAGATGGCGTTTGTCGCGTTCGGTCAGGCCGGTGCCGTTCAGCGCGGAGGCGAGCAGGCGGTCGCCGATCGCGGGACGGGGCTCCTCCGGGGCGTCGCCCCGCACCGCCGAGTCCAGCCGGGCGAGTGCCGCGTCGAGGACGCGCTGCTGCTCGGCGGCGAACCGCACCACCCCGATGACGCCCGCGCGCAGGGCCTCGTGGCCGACCTGCGGCAGCAGGGTCCGGACCAGGCCGGGCAGTGCGTCCCGGTCGTCCGTGCCGTCCCCGGGCGCCTCGGCCACGGCCGCTGCCAGCAGCGCCGCCGCGGTGTCCTCGCCGACCCGGCGCAGCGCCGCGGAGCCCTGCGGGTCGCGGGGCCGGAGCAGGGGCCAGTACCGCAGGGGCGGCAGCAGGGCGGTGCCCGCGCTGAAGGGACCGGCCGTGTGACCGCGGGTGACCTCGGCGACCACCGCGCCCTCGGGATCGAGCAGCCGGATGTCGCTGCCCGACCACCGCATCACCGTGAGGGGCCGGTCGGTGCCGGGAAACACCAGAGCGTGCTCCGGGCTCCCGCCCACTCCGGGCGGCACGACGACCGTGCGACCGGCCAGGTCCTCGCACCGCCGCGAACCGTCGGGCAGCGTGATCACCCGCCAGCCGAGCACCCCGTCCACCGGGGCGCACACCGGGCCCGGCTCGGCGGAGGGGGCGGGCAGCAGCCAGGCGGTGCCGAGGGTGCTGCCCTCCGGCGCGGTGCGCAGGGCCTCGGCGAACCAGTCCGGCCGGCCGGGCTCCCCCACCGTGTTCCCGGCCGGGTCGTACACGTGCCAGGCGCTGTTCACACCGTTGGCCCAGTCGTTGACACACACCCAGTACGACGTGCCGTCGCCGATCACCGGACGTCGCGAGGGTATGCCGGTGGTGTCCCCCCGGCGCAGCACACCGTGGCCGGTGGTCCGGCCGCCCCCGGGCAGGGGGAGGGAGGCGGAGGGCATGCCGTTCATGCCGCCGGTCCCGTCCGCCGCGCACGCGTAGCCGTAGCGGACGTCACCTTCGACCTCAACCGGTGCCGGGGCCGATGCCGAAGCGTCGGCATCGGCGTCGTGCCAGTAGCCGTGCGTGCTGGACGTGGAGAAGGTGTACCAGGTGACGAGCAGTCCGCCGTCCACGTACCGGAAGTCGGGGTGCCACCGGTCCCCCAGGCCGGGGAGGCGCAACTCGTGCGCGAGGACCGTGCCCTCCGGGCCGATCACCCGGACCCGTGTGCCGGTGTGGACGACCAGGTGCGGCCACGCCTCGCTCACTCTCGTGGCCCGCGCGGCCTCCGGGGACTCGGGCGACCCGACGGCGTCGTCCCAGGCGGGCCAGCCCAGCTCGTCGAGGATCCCGGTGCGCAGGGTGCGGGCGAGCGCCGGGGCCATGCCGGTGGCCAGTGCCTCGCGCACCGCCTTGTCGGCGGTCGCCAGCACCTCGCCCGGCAGCCACTTCAGCGTCTCGAACGGGCCGGAGTATGGGGAGAACCCGCCCAGTTCCGTGGTGAGGTACCTCCGGCTGACGTCGGCCACCCACTCGGCGAGCATCGGTCGTCCGCCGGGCGACCCGGCCAGGGCGATGACGGTGCGTTGGTCGGTGTCCTCCCGCTCGTAGGTGGGGCAGCCGCGGCGGAAGGCCGCGCGGAAGCGGGCGTCGGCCTCCAGGGCGAGAAGATCGCGCCGCCGGTCGCGGGCCGCCCAGTCCTGGAGGTTGAGTCGCGAGCGCTCGTCGGGGTCGGCGACCGGAATGCGCAGGGCCAGCAGCTGGTCGAGGAGGTCGATGTCGCCGACCGGGGGCGGCAACGCGGCGCCGTCGGCGAGCAGTTCGGCGCGGAGGGTGCCGGCCATGCGGTCGACGAGCGGGTACAGCTCCGCCGGTGCGAGCCGCCGGTCGCCGGTGCGGCACAGGTCGAGGAACCGGCGCGTCCAGCCGGCCGTGCCGTCGGGTGAACGCTCCTGCGCGGGCAGGCCGGCGTCGCACAGCCCGGCGGTGGCGCCGGACTTGTCCAGCAGGTCGAGCCACTGGGGCAGCTCCTCCTGCTCCCACTCCGTGGGCAGCAGCCCCAGCAGGGTGCCCCGGACGGCGGGCTCCCGCCGGGTCAACTCCAGCAGGGCGGGGCGATGGGACTTCCACCAGCCGAGCGGTGCCATGGCCGTGCCGGGCAGCGGCAGCATCTCGCGCAGGTAGGCCATCTCCTCGGCGAGCGCGTTCTTGCCGGCGACGGCCTTCGCCAGTCTGCGCAGGTCGGTCGCGCCCGGACTGGACGGCGGCACGCCGTGCGACGCGAGCCGGACGAAGAGCCCGCGCAGATGCCGGAACGCCGTGGTGGCCGGTACCCGCGAGGACAGCCCCTTGGCGTAGCCGGACAGTATCTTCGTCGGCACGGCGTCGGCCAGGGCGAACTCGAGGAACACCGCGTCCATGCGCGCCTCGTCGAAGGGCAGCGCGTGCGCCGTCTCCGCCTTGCGCGCGTTGACGAACATCTGGGACGCGTAGGCCTTCTGGTCGGCGGCCAGGAAGACCCGGCCGGCCTGCTCGTAGAAGGTCGGCAGGAAGTGGGGTACGGATCCGGCGAGCCGCTGCCCGATGGACTCGTAGGTGGCGCGGGCCTTCTTGGGGCGCGATCTCACCGTCCGCGCCACCTTGTCCATCTCCTCGACGAGGGACATGGCCAGGTGGCCGTCCGAGGGATGACGGACCAGGACCCATTCGGGGAAGCCCATGGCCCGGGGCCGCCCGAGGCCGACCTCCACCGGCTCGCCCTCGGGTTCGAGACCGAGGAAACCGGTGCCCGGCTCCACGCCCTGCTCCGCGGTGGTGAGGCGGACGATGATCCGGCCGTCGAGGCCGGGATGCCGGTAGGCCTGGGTGAGCACCGGCACGGCCCGGTCGCCCGCCCCGGTGGTGCCCGGCGGCAGTACGGCGCCGGCGCGCAGCAGTTCCTCCGTCCGTGCCGTCGCCCCGCCCGGTGTCGTCGCGTCGTTCATGAAGCGGTTGCCTTCCGTGGGTGTCCGTGCCGCCATGCCGTTCACTCGCCGCCGTCCGCGGGCACCGCGCGGCCCCCGTGCAGGGCCGCGGCCATGCGCATGCCCTCGGACCAGGCCACGGGGCCGACCTCGGTCAGCGGAAGCGCGCGGTGCCCGTCCTCGTCGCGCCAGGTCAGCGCGCCGGTCCAGGCCTTCTCCTCGGTGAAGGGGTTGCCGATGTCGACCGAGGCGGTGAAGATCCGCCCGGCATCCCGGATCCGGTCGACGGCGCTCATGCCGGAGACCCGGTAGCCGAGCGACGTGGCGCGGGCGGAGAGGTGGTACCACGAGCCGTACTCGGCGCCCGCGAACTCGGTGACCGCGAAGGCGCCGCCGTCGATCCCGTCGGGCTTGTGCCAGGTGGCGCGGTGCAGCTGGTCGACGCCCTGGGTCACGCCCGACTCGGCCGCGAACGCGCGGAGTTCGTCGAGGTCCGGGAGGAGGACCGGATGCGGCATGGTCACCGTCCGGGGCGTCAGGCGGACGGTCTCGCCGTCGGCGTTCACCAGCCGGAGCCCGCCCGAGTCGTCCGCGTCCCGCAGGAATCCGACGTCGTCGGGGCCGTCGCCGGCGATAACGATGTCACGGAGCACCGCCCGCCACGCCTCGTCGGGCCAGACCCGGGCCAGCAGAGCGGCCGGGACCGGCAGCGAGGACACCATCCAGTGGGCGACCTGTGCCGCGCACTCGGCCGCGTGCCGCTCCAGCCACTCGGCGAACCGCTCGAGCCCGCTCACCTCGGGGTGGTCCCGTATCTCCGCCGGCAGGCCGCCCACCCGCTCGCCCGGTGACTCCCCCGACGCGGGCCGGGCCACCACCCGCCCCTCCACCAGTGCGACTTCGTAGGTGTCGCCCGCTGCCAGCCAACCCATCGCTGCCTCGCCCCTTCCCGTCCGGATCCGGCACCGCGCCCCCCGGCGGCCCCAAATGGCGCGCCACGCCGTGTCGTTGATCGAAAGACTAGGGGCACCCACCGACAGTCCCCGGCGCGCTCCTTCCGTGAGGCGGAAGCAGCGTTGCCGTCCCGCCGCGCCCTCGCCGACGATGCCACCACCCACGACGGACGGAGCCGCAACGATGCCGCACATGACCGCCTTCGCCAGGAACCAGTGGTACGTCGCCGCCTACAGCCACGAGGTCGGGCGCGAGCTGCTCGGCCGGACGCTCCTCGGTGAACCGCTCGTCCTCTACCGCACCGAGGAGGACGGGACCCCGGTCGTCCTGCACGACCGGTGCGTGCACCGGCGCTATCCGCTGTCCGAGGCGCCGACCCGACTCGACGGCGACCGGATCGTGTGCGGGTACCACGGGTTCACCTACGACACGACCGGCACCTGCGTGTACGTGCCCGGGCAGAAACGCGTCCCGCGCACCGCCCGGGTCGCCTCCTACCCGGTGCTCGAACAGGACTCCCTGGTGTGGGTGTGGATCGGCGACCCGGCACTCGCCGACCCCGGGGACGTGCCGCGCGCCCGGCACCTGGACTCGCCGGGCTGGGTCACCGTGCGAGGCATGGAGCCGATCGACGCCGACTACGGGCTGCTCGTCGACAACCTCCTCGACCTGTCCCACGAGACCTATCTGCACGGCGGCTACATCGGCACCCCGGAGGTCGCCGAGACGCCGATCACCACGGAGGTCGACGAGGGCGCCGGCATCGTCCGGGTGAGCCGGCACATGGACGACGCCGAGTGCCCGCCCTTCTACGCCCGGTCGACCGGGATCAGCGGGCGCATCTCGCGGTGGCAGGACATCGAGTACCACGCCCCCTGCCTGTACCTGCTGCACAGCCGGGTCGCCCCGGTCGGCGTGGTGCCGGAGGCGGACGGCAGCGATCCGCACGGCTTCCACACCGAGATCACCTACGCCATCACGCCGTCCGGCGACGGGAAGGTGTACGACTTCTGGGCGGTCTCCCGGGACTGGGCGACCGAGGACGCCGAGGTCACCGAGTTCCTGCGGACGAACAACCACACGGTCGTCATGCAGGACGTCGACGCGCTCAACCTGCTCCAGCGCACGCTGGGCACCGAGCGCACCGGCTACCAGGAGCTGAGCATCAACATCGACACCGGTGGTCTGGCCGCGCGCCGCATCCTCGCCCGGCTGGTCGAGGAGGGCGACAAGCCCGGTGAGCGGGCGGCCCGGTGAGCGCGCGCACCGGCGAGATCTACCGCGTCGACTGGATCCCGGGCACCGACGTGCTGCACGGCACCTGCCACTGCGGCGCCGAGCACAGCGCCGAGGACCCGGTCGCGATGTGGGAGTGGATGCTCGCTCACCCGCAAGGACACCGGCCCCGGGGAAACGCCTCATGACCCTGTACGAGACGGAACTCGTCGTCGGCCGCCGGGAGACCGTGGCCGACGGCGTGCTCGCCCTGACCCTGCGCCACCCGCTGGGCGAGCCGCTGCCCGCCTGGGAGCCCGGCGCGCACGTCGACGTCGTCCTCGGCCCGGGTCTGGAGCGGCAGTACTCGCTGTGCGGCGACCCCGCCGACCGCCGGGCGTGGCGGATCGCCGTGCTGCGCGAAGCCGACGGGCGGGGAGGGTCCGCGTATGTGCACGGGCGGCTCGGACCCGGCGACAAGGTGCGGGTGCGGGGACCGCGCAACCACTTCGCGCTGGAGCCGGCGGCCCGCTACCGCTTCGTCGCCGGCGGCATCGGGATCACCCCGCTGCTGCCGATGCTGGCGGCCGCCGAGGAGGCGGGCGCCGAGTGGACGCTGCTGTACGGCGGGCGGACCCGGGGCACCATGGCGTTCACCGGGGAACTGGAGCGGTACGGCGACCGGGTGACGATCGCCCCCGAGGACGAGGCCGGACTGCTCGACCTCGCCTCCGTGCTCGACGACGTGCCCGAGGGGACCCTCGTGTACTGCTGCGGGCCCGGGGCGCTGCTGGACGCGGTGGAGGCGCGGTGCCCGGCCGGGGTGCTGCGCGTGGAGCGCTTCTCCCCCAAGGAAGCGGAAGCGGCCGGCCCGGACACCGAGTTCGAGGTCGTTCTCGCCCGCAGCGGACGCACGGTCACCGTCGCGCCGGACGTCTCGGTCCTGGACGCCGTCCGTGCCGCCGGGGCAGAGGTGCTGTTCTCCTGCACGGAGGGCACCTGCGGCACCTGCGAGACCGATGTCGTCGAGGGCACCCCGGACCACCGGGACTCGGTGCTGACCGACGCCGAGCGGGCCGCCGGGGAGACCATGCTCATCTGTGTGTCCCGCTGTCGTGACCGGCGGCTCGTGCTGGACCTGTGATTCTCAGGTCGGCCTCGATCCGGGCGACGGTCGCCAGCAGGTGGGGCAGCAGGTCCCGGCGCACCGACTCCACGGAGTTGCGGCCGGCGTGCACGGCGATGTTCACGCCGGCCACCACCTCGCCGTCCCGGTCTCTGACCGGCGCGGCGACCGACCGCAGGCCGTCTTCCAGTTCCTGGTCGACCAGCGCGTACCCCTGGCGGCGCACCCGGCGCAGTTCCGCGCGCAGGGCGTGCGGCGAGGTGAGGGTGCGGGAGGTGTGGGCGCGCAGGTCGGCCCGGGCGAGGCGGGTGGCGATCTCGGCGTCCGGCAGGCCGGCGAGGACGACCCGGCCCACGGAGGTGAGGTGCGCCGGGAAGCGGGTGCCGACCGTGATCGACGCGGTCATGATGCGGCTGGTCGGGACGCGGGCGACGTACACGATGTCGTCGCCGTCCAGGACGCACAGCGAGGACGACTCCCGGACCTGCGCGACGAGTCGTTCCAGATGCGGTTCGGCGATCTGCGGCAGCGTGAAGCCGACGAGGTAGGAGTAGCCGAGTTCCAGCACGCGCGGGGTGAGGCGGAACAGCCGGCCGTCGGTGTGGACGTAGCCGAGGTCGGCGAGGGTGAGCAGGAAGCGGCGGGCCGCCGCGCGGGTCAGGTCGCAGGCGCGGGCGACCTCGCTGAGGGTGAGAGCCGGACGTTCGGCGCCGAAGGCGCGGATGACGGCGAGGCCCCGTTCGAAGGACCTCACGAAGTGCGGTGCGCGGGCTGCGTCTTCGGGCATCGGGCCTCCGGCGGGAGCCTCACTGCGGGGACGTGGCGCACGGACGACCGTACGCCGTGCGCACGCCGTGAGTGCGTGTCCCGCACTGTCGGCGAGGTTCGGAAACCTGTCAACAGCCCTTGTTGTCAAGGGCATTGACCACGACTCCGCACCGGCCCTACGTTCACGCTGAGCACGTTCGTGCTGTCTGCGCACAGCCTGTCGGAGCACCTGGTCCGGTCCCACAGGGGGAATCATGCGTCGTCTGTTCGTCGGCCTCACGGCCGTGTCCGTCCTGGCCGCCGCGACGGCCTGCGGTTCGTCCGACTCCGGCGGGTCGGACGGCGCCGGGTCGTCCGGCGGCACCACCACGGTCGAGGTGGGCCTCATCCCCATCGTCGATGTCGCGCCCCTGTATCTCGGCCAGAAGAAGGGCTTCTTCGGCGAGCGCGGCCTGAAGCTGTCCTTCTCCAGCGCGCAGGGCGGCGCGGCGATCGTGCCGGGCGTGGTCAGCGGCCAGTTCCAGTTCGGCTTCAGCAACATGACGTCGCTGATGATCGCCCGGTCCAACGACGTGCCGGTGAAGGCGGTGGCGAACGGCATCGCCTCGACCGGTGTGCGCGGCAAGGACTTCGAGGCGCTCACCGTGAAGGGGGACAGCCCGGTCAAGTCGGCGAAGGAGCTGGAGGGCAAGAAGGTCGCCATCAACACGCTGAAGAACATCAACGAGACCGCGGTGCGGGCCTCGGTGCGCGAGGCGGGCGGCGACCCCGACAAGGTGGAGCTGGTGGAGCTGGCCTTCGACCAGATGCCGGCCGCGCTGGACGCCGGGCGGATCGACGCGGCGATGGTGGTGGAACCGGCGCTGGCCACGGTCAAGAGCCAGGGCGGCCGGGAGATCGCCTCCCCCATGATCGACGTCGCCCCGAAGCTCACGGTCGCCATGTACTTCACCTCCACGCGGTACGCCCGGCAGAACCCGGAGATCGTGAAGAAGTTCCAGGAGGCCACCGCGGAGTCCCTGGCCTACGCCGACTCCCACCCGGACGAGGTCCGGGAGATCATCACCACGTACACCAAGATCCCGGCGGACGTGCTGGCGAAGGTGACACTGCCGAAGTGGCCGGCCGAGCCCGACCGGGCCTCCATCGAGCGGCTGGCGGAACTCGGCGAGCGGGACGGCCTGTTCAAGCGGAAGCCGGACCTGGACGAGCTGCTGCCGTGAGGGGGGAGAACGCCGTACTCGGAGCGGCCGGGCTCGTGGCCTTCCTCGCCGTGGGCGAGGCGGTGCCGCGGCTCGGTCTGGTGAAGGAGGAGTACTTCCCGCCGACCAGCCGCATCGCCGGCGCGCTCGGCACGGAGGTCGCCGACGGCGCCTTCTGGACGGCGTTCGGGGACACCCTCACCGGCTGGGCGCTGGGCCTGGCGATCGCGGTCGGCGCGGGGATCGTCGCCGGGGTGCTCCTGTCGGTGGTGCCGCATCTGCGGGAGGCGACGGCGTCCACGATCGAGTTCCTGCGCCCGATCCCGTCGGTCGCGCTGATCCCGCTCGCGGTGCTGCTGTACGGCACCGAGCTGCGGTCGGTGCTGCTGCTGGTCGTGTACGCCTCCTTCTGGCAGGTGCTGATCCAGGTGCTGTACGGAGTCCGGGACGTCGACCCGGTCGCCGAGGAGACGGCGCGGTCGTACGGGCTGGGCGCCTGGGCCCGCGTGCGGCACGTGCTGTGGCCGACGGCGCTGCCGTACGTGATGACCGGGGTGCGGCTGGCCGCGGCCGTCGCGCTGATCCTCACCGTCACCGCAGAACTGGTCATCGGGGCACCGGGGCTGGGCGCGCGGATCGCCGTCGCCCAGACCTCGCAGGCCGTGCCCGAGATGTACGCGCTGATCGTCGTCACCGGTCTGCTCGGGCTGCTGATCAACGTCGGGGCCCGGTCGGTGGAGCGGCGGGCGCTGGCCTGGCACCAGTCGGTGCGCGGGGAGGTGGCGGTGTGAGGCGGCTGCTGCTGCGGCTGGTGTTCGTGCTCGCGCTGCCGGTGGTGCTGGTGGCCGTCTGGTGGGCGGCGTCGGCCGGCAGCACGGACGTGTACTGGCCGCCGCTGCGCACGATCCTCACGGCCTTCCCGGACGTGTGGACCGGTGAGCGGTGGCGCGGTGACGTGCTGCCCAGCGTGCTCAGGCTGGCGGCGGGCTACACGCTCGCGGCCCTCGCCGGGGTCGCGCTCGGCACGCTCGTCGGCTCCCACCGGCGGGTGCGGGCGGTGTGCGAGCCGGTGCTGGAGTTCCTGCGGGCCGTGCCGCCGCCGGTGCTGGTGCCGGTGATCATGCTGTTCGCCGGCATCGGCGACACCATGAAGGTCGTCGTGATCGCGAGCGGCTGTGTGTGGCCGGTGTTGCTCAACACCGTCGAGGGCGTCCGGGCGGTCGACGCCGTGATGGCCGACACGGCCCGCTCGTACGGCATCACAGGTCCGGCCCGGCTGACCCACGTGGTGCTGCCCTCGGCGAGCCCGCAGATCTTCGCGGGTCTGCGCCAGGCCCTGTCGATCGGCATCATCCTGATGGTGATCAGCGAGATGTTCGCCGCCAGCAACGGGCTCGGCTTCACGATCGTGCAGTTCCAGCGCTCCTTCGCGATCCCCGACATGTGGACCGGCATCCTGCTGCTCGGCGTGCTCGGCTTCGTGCTGTCGGTCCTGTTCCGGCTGGTCGAGCGACGGGTGCTCGGCTGGTACCACGGCCTGCGTGCCGCCTCCCGGCGGTCGGTGTGAAGCTCCTGGAAGGGCGGGGTCCATGCTCGACGTACGCGGCCTGAAGAAGGTGTACGAGGGATCGGGGCGGCGCGTCGAGGCGGTGCGCGACCTGACCTTCACCGTGGAGTCCGGTGAACTGGTCTGCCTGGTGGGTCCGTCGGGATGCGGCAAGACGACGCTGCTGAAGTGCGTGGGCGGGCTGCTCGCGCCGACGGCCGGCGAGGTGTTCCTGGCCGGGCGGAAGGTGGCGGGCCCGCCGCCGGGGATGGCGTTCGTCTTCCAGGAGTACGGGCGCAGCCTGTTCCCGTGGATGCGGGTCGGCGAGAACGTCGGACTCCCTCTGCGGCAGAAGGGCATCGGCCGGGCGAGGCGCCGCGAGCTGGTGGCGGACGCGCTCGCCTCGGTGGGGCTGGCGGACGCGGCCGGGGCGTACCCGTGGCAGCTGTCCGGGGGCATGCAGCAGCGGGTGGCGATCGCGCGGGCGCTGGCGTACGAGCCCGATGTGCTGCTGATGGACGAGCCGTTCGCGGCGGTGGACGCGCAGACCCGTGCCGACCTGGAGGACCTGGTGCGGCGGCTGTGGCGGGAGCGGGGCATCACGATCCTGTTCGTGACCCACGACATCGACGAGGCCGTCTACCTGGGCGAGCGGGTGATCGTGCTGTCCGCCTCCCCCACCGTCGTGCGGGAGCAGCTGAAGGTCGATCTGCCGGCGGCCCGGGACCAGGTGCACACGCGGGTCGCCCCGCGCTTCGCCGAACTGCGCACCCATGTGTACGAGCAGATCCAGGCGGCGAAACGCGGGGCGGGTGACGGTCGGCCGGTCACGAAGGACCGGTAGGTGCCGACGGGCAGGGGGCCGGGGGGCTTTCAGGCGCGGGGCGCTTGCGCGGTCGAGCCCCGCACCACGAGTTCGGGCTCGAACAACAGCTCTTCGGCGGCGACGGAACTGCCGTTGATCTGCGCGTTCAGCAGCTCCACCACGGCGCGCCCCATGGCCTCGATGGGCTGCCGGACGGTGGTGAGGGGCGGCTCGGTGCAGTTCATCAGCGCGGAGTCGTCGTAGCCCACGACGGAGATCCGCGACGGCACGTCGAGGCCCTTGCGCCGGGCGGCCCGTACGACACCGAGGGCCAGCGGGTCGCTGGCACAGATGAAGCCGGTGACGCCCCGGTCGATGAGGCGGGAGGCCGCCGCGTGACCGCCCTCGATGGAGAACATGGCGCGTGCGACGAACTCGTCCGGCACCTCCCCGATGGACCGGGCGGCGGCCAGCTTGCGGCCCGAGGGCATGTGGTCGCCGGGGCCGAGCACCAGGCCGATCCGCTCGTGGCCGAGCGAGGCGAGGTGCCGCCAGGCCTGCTCCACCGCCACCGCGTCGTCGCAGGAGACACCGGGGAAGCCCAGCTGCTCGATGCCGGCGTTGACCAGGACGACGGGGATGTTGCGTTCGGCGAGCCGCTCGTAGTGCTCGTGGGGCGCGTCGGCCTGCGCGTACAGCCCGCCGGCGAACACCACGCCGGAGACCTGCTGTTGCAGCAGCAGGTCGACGTAGTCGGCCTCCGAGACCCCGCCCTTGGTCTGCGTGCACAGCACCGGGGTGAGCCCGAGCTGGGCCAGGGCACCACCGATGACCTCGGCGAACGCCGGGAAGATCGGGTTCTGCAGCTCGGGCAGGACCAGGCCGACCAGCCGGGCCCGCTCGCCGCGCAGCTGGGTGGGCCGCTCGTAGCCGAGCACGTCCAGGGCGGAGAGCACCGACTGCCGGGTGGCCTCGGAGACTCCGGGCTTGTTGTTGAGCACCCGGCTGACCGTGGCCTCGCTGACCCCGACCTTCTTCGCCACCTCGGCAAGTCGTCGCGTCATGCGCGCAAGCGTAGCGCAAGTTACGCAAGCCGCTTGCGTACCGGTGTCATGCCCACAGGCCCCGCACGTGTCCGAGGTGCCGGGCCATCACGTCCCGCACCGCCCGCTCGTCCCGGGCGAGCAGCGTGTCGAGGATCTCCAGGTGCTCCTGGGCCGACGCTTCCAGGCGGCCCTGCTCCACCAGCGCCGTCAGCCCGTACAGCCGGGAGCGGCGGCGCAGGTCCCGGACGACCTCCACCAGGTGCGCGTTTCCCGCCAGGGCGAGCAGGCCGAGGTGGAAGCGCAGGTCGGCCTCGACGTACGCGATGAGGTCGCCGGCCACCGCGGCCGTGACGATCTCCTCGGCGACCGGGCGCAGCGCCTCGACGGCGACCGGGTCGGCGGTGCCGGCCAGGGCGGCGGTGGTCGGGATCTCGATGAGCGAGCGGATGTGGGTGTACTCGTCGAGCTGCCGGTCGGAGACGGCGGTGACCCGGAACCCCTTGTTGGGGACGGTGTCGACCAGCCCTTCCTTGGCGAGGTCGAGCAGGGCCTCGCGCACCGGGGTGGCGGAGACACCGAAGCGGGCGGCCAGGCCGGGCGCCGAGTACACCTCGCCGGGACGCAGTTCGCCGGCGATCAGCGCGGCCCGCAGCGCGTCGGCGACCCGCTCACGGTGGCTGGGCCTGCGGCCGCCCAGGTGGGGCAGGGACGGGCCGGTGCCCGTGCTGACGGTGTTCACAGCACGAAGCCTGCCGGGAAGGGGTCCTCCGGGTCCAGCAGGTACTGGGCGGTGCCGGTGATCCAGGCACGGCCGGTGAAGCTGGGCAGGACGGCCGGATGCCCGGCGACCTCGGTCGTGCCGAGCAGCCGGCCGGTGAACCGGGTGCCGATGAAGGACTCGTTCACGAACTCGGTGGCCAGCGGGAGTTCGCCGCGGGCGTGCAGCTGGGCCATGCGGGCGCTGGTGCCGGTGCCGCAGGGCGAGCGGTCGAACCAGCCGGGGTGGATCACCATGGCGTGCCGTGAGTGGCGGGCGGTGGCACCGGGCGCGGTCACCTGGACGTGGTGGCAGCCGTGGATGGACGGATCCTCCGGGTGGACCGGTTCTCCCTCGGTGTTGACGGCGTCCATGAGCGCCAGACCGGCGGCGAGGATGTCGTCCTTGCGGGAGCGGTCGAAGGGCAGCCCGAGCCGCTCCAGCGGCAGGATGGCGTAGAAGTTGCCGCCGTAGGCGAGGTCGTACGTGACCGTCCGGCCGTCGGGCAGGGTCGCCTCGCGGTCGAGGGCGACGGCGAAGGACGGCACGTTGCGCAGCGTCACGGCCTTCGCCGCACCGTCCTGGACGGCCACCTCGGCGACGACGGGCCCGGCGGGGGTGTCGAGGCGGATGGTGGTGACGGGTTCGGTGACCTCGACCATGCCGGTCTCCACGAGGACGGTCGCCACCCCGATCGTGCCGTGGCCGCACATGGGCAGATAGCCGGAGACCTCGATGTAGACGACGCCCCAGTCGCAGTCGGGCCGGGTGGGCGGCTGGAGGATCGCGCCGCTCATCGCGGAGTGCCCGCGCGGCTCGTTCATCAGCAGGCGTTTGACGTCGTCGCGGTGTTCGCGGAAGTACAGCCGCCGTTCGTTCATGGTCGCGCCGGGGAGGGTGCCGATCCCGCCGGTGATCACGCGGGTGGGCATGCCCTCGGTGTGCGAGTCGACGGCGTGCAGGACGAGTCTGCTGCGCATGACGCCCTCCTAGGCCAGTCCGGCCGCGAGGGCCTTCTCGGTGGCGGCGCGGACGGCGGCCTCCTGCTCGGGCAGCAGCGGGACGCGGGGCGGGCGGCAGACACCGCCGTGGCGGCCCGCGAGGTCCATGGACAGCTTGATGGCCTGGACGAACTCGACCCGCGAGTCCCAGCGCAGCAGCGGGTGCAGCTGCCGGTACAGCCGCTGTGCGGTGGCCAGGTCGCCGGCCGTCGCGGCGCGGTACAGCTCGGCGCAGGAGGCGGGCAGGGCGTTGGGGTATCCGGCGACCCAGCCCTTCGCACCCGCCATCGCCAGTTCCAGCAGGACGTCGTCGGCGCCGATCAGCAGGTCGAGTTCGGGGGCGAGTTCGGCGATGCGGTAGGCGCGGCGGACGTCGCCGGAGAACTCCTTGACGGCCCTGATGTGTCCCTCGCCGTGCAGCCGGGCGAGCAGCTCGGGCACCAGGTCGACCTTGGTGTCGATGGGGTTGTTGTAGGCGACGACGGGCAGGCCGGCCTGCGCGACCTCGGCGTAGTGGGCGAGGACGGAACGCTCGTCGGCGCGGTAGGCGTTGGGCGGCAGGAGCATGACCGCGCCGCAGCCGGCCTCCCGCGCCTGCTCGGCCCAGCGGCGGGCCTCGGCGGACCCGTAGGCGGCGACGCCGGGCATCACCCGTTCCCCGCCGATCGCGGCGACGGCGGTCTCGACGACCCGGGCCCGCTCCTCGGGGGTGAGCACCTGGTACTCGCCGAGCGAGCCGTTGGGGACGACGCCGTCGCAGCCGTTCGCCACCAGCCAGGAGCAGTGCTCGGCGTAGGCGTCGTAGTCCACGCGGAGGTCGTCGGTCAGCGGGAGCGCGGTGGCGACGAGGACGCCGCGCCAGGGACGGTGGTCGGTCATGAGTGTCCTTCCTCCGGGAGGCTGGGGTTGGGCGAGGACGCGGAGGGGTACGGGGCGGGCGAACGGCCGCCGGGACGGGACGGGTCCGCATCCGGTGAGGCCGGCCACGGCGGGGGCGCACATCCTCCCCTGGCACCAGCCCATCCCGGCCCGGGTCAGCAGTTTCACGGTGCGGACGTCGCCCGCGCCGAGTCCGCCGACGGCCTCGCGGACGGCACCGGCCGTGACCTCCTCGCAGCGGCAGACGACGGTGTCGTCGGTGACCCGGTCGGTCCAGTGCGCCGGCGGGGCGAAGGCGGCGGCGAGGGCGGCGGCGGACGTCCGCAGTGCCTCGCGCGTCCCGGCGGCCGGCGCCCATCCCGCCGGGTCGGGTGCGGTGCCCCGCAGCCGGGCGGCGATCGAGCGTCCGGCGATGTGACCCTCGGCGAGCGCGAGACCCACGCCGCCGATGCCGGTGGCCTCCCCGGCCGCCCACACCCCCGGCACGCTGGTGCGCTGCTCGGTGTCGACGGCCACCGTCGTGCCGTCGATGCGGCAGCCGAGGCCGTCGGCGAGGTCGGTGTGCGGGAGCATGCCGTGGCCGACGGCCAGGGTGTCGCAGGGGAGGTGCCGCTCGGTGCCGGTCCTGGAGTGACCGTCGGCGTCGAGGGCGACGACGGTGACGCCGGTCAGCCGGTCGTCGCCGTGCGCGCGGACCACGGTGTGCCGGGTGAGGGTGCGGACGCGGTGGCGCAGCAGGCGGCCCGCGTACCCGGCGCCCTCGGGAAGCTTGCCGGCCAGGGCGCGGGCGTGGCGGGCGAGGTGCGCGGGGCCGGCCGACTCGACGAGCGCCGCCACCCGCACGCCGGCCGCCGCGAGCCCGGTCGCCACGGGCAGCAGCAGCGGTCCGGTGCCGGCGACGACGGCGGTCCGGCCCGGCACCACCAGGCCGCCCTTGAGCATGGCCTGGGTGCCGCCGGCCGTGAGGACGCCGGGCAGGGTCCAGCCGGGGAAGGGCAGGACGTACTCGTATCCGCCGGTGGCGAGCAGTACGGCGTCGGCGTGCACGGCGACCGGCTCGTCCTCGCCGGGCCCGCGCAGCGTGTGCACGGTGAAGACGCCGGAGTGCTGCTCGACGAACCACACCTGGTGTTCCGTCAGGACGTGGACGTCACTCGCGGCGAGCCCGTCCCGCAGCCGCTCCCAGGTGCGCCACCCGTGGTGGAGGGACCGGGGGCGCCGGGCGCCCAGTGCGGGGGCGGGCTGCCGGTAGAACTGCCCGCCCGGCTCAGCCGCCCCGTCCACCACCGTGACACGCACACCTCTGGCGGCCGCCGCCAGTGCCGCCGCGAGCCCGGCGGGTCCCGCGCCGATCACCGCGAGTTCAGTCCGCATGCCCGGTCCCCTCCTGGGTGCGGATCACGTCGCCCGGCCGGGCGGGCACCAGGCAGGCCCGCTGGTTGGGACGGCCGTTGACCGTGACCAGGCAGTCGAAGCACACGCCGATGCCGCAGAACACCCCGCGGGGGCGGCCGGTGCCCCGGGTGGCGCGCCAGGAGGTGATGCCGGCCGCCCAGAGCACCGCGGCGACCGTCCGGCCGGGCAGCGCCTCGATCTCCCGGCCGTCGAAGGTGACCGTGCCGGCGGGTCGGGGCCGGGCGCGGACCAGGCGGAGCGCTTTCGGGCGCCCTTCTCGGCGAAGGTTCACGCGGCCTCCTCGGCGAAGCGGTCGGGGCGGAAGGGGGTGAGGTCGAGGGCGGGCCGCTCGCCGCACAGGGCCTGGGTGACGAGGTGCCCGGTGCCGGTGGACAGGCCGATGCCCGCGCCCTCGTGCCCGCAGGCGTGCAGGAGACCGGGCACCCTGGGGTCGGGGCCGATCGCGGGCAGGTGGTCGGGCAGATACGGCCGGAAACCGGCGTACGCCCGCATGGCCCGTACCTCGGCGAGGAACGGGAACAGGCGGGTCGCGCCGGCCGCCAGTGCCCGCAGCGCCGGGAGGGACACCGACCGGTCGAAGCCGACCCGTTCGCGGCTGGCGCCGATGAGGACGGGGCCCGCGGCGGTGCCCTCCACCACCGGGGAGGTCTGCAGGTCCGCCGAGTCGCTGGCGACGTCCGCGACATAGTCCGCGGCGTACACCTTGTGCCGCACCCGGCGCGGCAGCGGTTCGGTGACCAGGACGTAGCCCCGCCTGGGCAGGACCGGCAGCCGTACCCCGGCCAGGGCCGCCACCTCGCCGCCCCAGGTGCCGGCCGCGTTGACGACCGCCGGGGCGTGCAGGTCGCCCCGGTCGGTGCGCACCCCGCGCACGGCACCGTCCGGGCCGCGCAGGACGCCGGTCACCGTGCGACCGGTGAGCAGCCGGGCGCCCGACGCCCGCAGCAGGTGGGCCGCGGCCAGGGCGGGCATGACCTGGGCGTCCTGCGGATAGTGCACGGCGCCCGCGAGGCCGGGGGCGAGGTGGGGCTCGAGGTCGTGCAGCCGGTCCGCGGGGACGCTCACCGCCTCCACGCCGGCCGCCCGCTGGCCCGCGGCGAAGGCCTCCAGGCCGGTCAGCGCCCCGGTGGTGGCGGCGACGACGACACCGCCCTTGGGTTCGTACTCGACCGCCGGGCCCAGGTCCTCGGCCAGTCCGCTCCACAAGCGGCCGGAGAGCAGGGCCAGTTCCAGCTCCGGGCCGGGTTCCTTGTCGGAGACGAGGAGGTTGCCCTCCCCCGCTCCCGTGGTGCCGCCGGCCACCGGGCCGCGGTCCACCACCGTCACGTCGAGCCCGGCGCGGGCGGCGTACCAAGCACAGGCGGCGCCCACCATGCCGGCCCCGACCACTACGACATCGCAGGTCGGCGACTCGATCACGTCAGTACTATGTCACACATCACAGAGCGCGGGAACGGTGCCGCAACGGTCTTCTCGGGGACGCGCGCCCGGCCCTGCGCGGACGCGCTCAGTCCGTCGCGGAGACGACCCTCAGGTGGGTGGCGGGGCGCCGGGCCCGGCGGGGCCGCTGCGGGGTGCGGCGCGTCTCGCGCAGGACCAACGTCAGCCGGGTGTAGCCGAGTTCCTCCAGCGACCTGGGCGTCTCGACGACGACGCGGCACTCTGTGGCGCCCCAGCGCGGGTCGGGGTGGTGCAGCGGCCGTACGGCGCCGTCGTGCTCGACGGCCTCCACGCCGACGGCGCGGACCCAGTGCGGCAGGCCCTGCCGGTAGGCGGCCTCCATGATCGGGTCCTGGGCGATGTCCCGTCGGACGGCCTGCAGCGCGGCGTCGTGTCCGTACTTCTCCATGGCGGCGGCGAACTGCGCCAGCATGGGCAGGCACCAGCTCGCCTCGTGGTCCGCGAGCACCGCGGACGCGTCCGGGTGGAAGAGGACGAACCTGAGGAAGTTGTCGGCCGGCATGGCCGTCGGGTGCGGTCCCGCACCCCGGAAGAGTGTCCGGAAGGCACCGTTGGTGAGGACCACGTCCCAGCGGTGGTCGACGACGAGGGAGGGAAAGGGGACGGCCTCCAGGAGGGTGCCGTAGTCCTGGAGATACGCCTGGGCGTCGGGGGTCGCGGGGACGGGCCGCGGTGCCGGCCGCTGCCCTCCTGCCTGAAATGCCATCGGGAGGTCACCCCTCTTGCCTATGCGGCCTTCTCGCGGCGTCCCGATCCTGGTGCCCCGACGCAAGGCGTGTCAACTATCGTGGCATTTCGTGCCTGTTGACGGCTGAAATAGGCCACAGTTGTGGCGAGACCTGGATGTGAGTTCGAGCGGCAGGCTACTCTCCGGGAAGTTCACGGCTACCGCTTGTGAGAAGCCTGTGAGGGCTGTGAGAGACGTAGGAGATCTGTCGGTGACCGGTGGCTTCGAGGGTCCGGGTGCCAAGCCGACGGCCGCGCTGCCGTCGGTGGTCGCCCGCGTCACCGCACTCGCGGACCGGCTCGGCGTGGCACACGCGGAGGTCTTCGACGTCGGCGCTCTCTCCGTCGCCTCCGGCGTCCCCGAACCCGTGGTGGGGGCCCTGTTGAGCGGCCGGCCCGCGGGCGAGCCCGATGTGCAGTCACGGTTCGTGCAGCGGCTGGACCTGCTGCGCCGCACCCGCCTCAAGCCCAACGGCCGCAAGTACACCCAGCAGGAGATCGCCGACGGCGCCGGCATGTCCCGGCAGCAGGCGGGCGCCCTCATCAACGGCGACCGGCGGCCCACGATGGAACACTGCGACGCCATCCAGCGCTTCTTCCGTGTGCACGCCGGTTTTCTCACCGCGGAGGACCCCGAGGCGCTCGCGGGTGCCCTGCAGCACACCGAGCAGGAGTTGCTGCAGCAGCTCGCCGACCGCGAGCGGGCGGCCGCGGGCGCCGCCGACGATCCGCTGGAGCGGCTGTTGCAGGACCACGGCGTGCGGGGAATCGCCTGGCGCGCCGCCCAACTGCCCACCGACCAGCACCGCGACAAGGTCGCCGAGTGGCTGGACATGCTCCTGGAGAGCGTCAAGCGGCCCGAGTAGTGGCCCGGGTGGCCGCGCACCCGCGGGGGTGCGGGGCGCGGCTCGGGGGGATTGTCAGTGGTGGGCGGCAAGCTGGTGGGAGTGCCACCGCGGTGCGGGGGCGCGTGACCGCCGACGTCGTTGTGGGGAGAGCCGACCGATGACCACCGCCGTGCTGACCGACCGCGAGCGCACCGCCGTTCAGGCCTATCTGCGCCTCCTGCACACCGTCCGGGCCGGCTTCGACACGGCGGCCGGGCCGCCCGTCGTCCCGCCCTCCGTGCTCGCCGAGGCGGAGCAGGCGCTCGAGGCCGCGGGCCTGGCGGGGAACGAGGACGCCTTCTTCCGGCTGCTGGGGAGCTGGTGCCCGCCGAACCCGTGACTCGGGGGCCCACGCCGGGACCGAGGGGGCGTGGGGTCAGGTGTGCGGGACCGTGATCGTCGTGGCGACCAGGCCGTGGCGGGCCGTCCATCGGCCCTCGAAGCGGGACAGCCGACGGCCGCCCACCCACGGCCCCGGAACCAGGAGCGTGGCGTGCAGCCCGCCGCGGCGGCCGTCGACGGGGTCCACGGAGATCTCGATGTCGGCCTCCGTGAAGTCGAGCCACTGCCCGGTCAGGGGGAACCACGCCTTGTAGACGGACTCCTTGGCGCTGAACAGCAGCCGCTCCCAGTGGATGCCGGGACGTTCCCCGGCCAGCCGGCGCAGCCGCTCCACCTCGCCCGGCAGGGAGACGGCGGGCAGGACACCGTCGAGCAGCGGTCCGTCGGGTTCGGCGTCGATGCCGAGGGACGCCAGGTCGGTGGCGCGGGCCAGGGCGGCGGCGCAGTAGCCCTCGCAGTGGGTCATGCTGCCCGTCAGACCGTGCGGCCAGCGCGGTGCACCGCGCTCCCCGGGCAGGACGGGCTGCGGCGGCACGCCGAGCTTCCGCATGGCCCGGCGGGCGCAGGACCGGACGACGGTGAACTCCCGGCGCCGTTTGTCGACCGCCCGGGCGACGAGCGGCTCCTCCTCGGGGTGGAGGGGCGAGTGCCCGGCGTAGTCCAGGTCGTGGGCCTCGACGGTGACGACCGTGTCGGGCATCAGCTCCTCGATCACCGGGCGGGTTCCTTCCTGTGCGGCGTCGGCCGGACACGGCGCGGTCGTGCCGGGTGACCCGCGGTCGGGGGAGGTGTCCGTGGACCATGGTGTCGGCCCGGGGCCCGGGATGCCAGTCGGGGGTGGCGGTCTGCCGGTGGCCGCGGGCCAGGGGGTGTCGTTCGGATCAGGCCGACTCCGGGCAACGGTGCCTGGCGGCCGACGCGAGCGGGGTCGGATGCGCGTGCCAGTCCCCGCGACCCCGGCAAGATCCGAACGACACCCCCTAGGTGAGATAGGCCAGTCCGGGGTGGACGCTCGTGTACCCGTCGACGAGGCGGCGGGCGACGTTCACCGAGTCGACGAGCGGGTGCAGGGCGAAGGCCTTGACGGCCGCGGCGCGCGAGCCGGCGGCGGCCGCCTCGAGCACCTCCCGTTCGACGGCCTTGACCGCGCAGACCAGCCCGGTGGCGTGGCCGGGCAACGGGTCGACGGCCACCGGGTGCGCGCCGCTCGCGTCGACCACGCACGGGACCTCGATCACGGCCTCGGAGTCGAGGACCGACAGGGTGCCGCGGTTGCGGACGTTGAGGATCAGGACCGTGCGTTCGTTGCGGGCGACGGCCCGCATCAGTGCCAGGGCCACCTTCTCGTAGCCGCCGGACAGGTCGTCGGCCTCGCGCTCCCCGGCGCCGGCCGTTTCCCGGTTCTCTGCCATGTAGGTGGCCTCGCGTTCGGCGCGGGTGCGGTCCCAGGCGGCGAGGGCGGGGGTGCCGGGGCGGCGCATCTCCTCGTAGAAGCGGGCCTGCTGGTCGCGCAGGAACGCGCCGCGGGTCCGTTCCGCCTCCTGGTAGGCGCGCACGGCCTCCCGGTTGAAGTAGTAGTAGTGCAGGTACTCGTTGGGGATCGCGCCCAGCGAACGGAGCCACTCGGCGCCGAAGAGCCGGCCCTCCTCGAAGGAGCCGAGCAGCTCGGGGTCGGCGAGCAGGCGCGGAAGTCGGTCGCGGCCGGCGACGCGCAGGCCGCGGACCCAGCCGAGGTGGTTCAGGCCGACGTAGTCGATCCAGGCCTCCTTCGGGTCGGCGCCGAGCACGCGGGCGATGCGGCGGCCGAGGCCGACGGGGGAGTCGCAGATGCCGATGACGCGGTCGCCGAGGTGCCGGGACATGGCCTCGGTGACCAGGCCGGCCGGGTTGGTGAAGTTGATGACCCAGGCGTCGGGCGCCAGCCGGGCCACGCGGCGGGCGATGTCGACGGCGACGGGGACGGTGCGCAGCCCGTAGGCGATGCCGCCCGCGCCGACCGTCTCCTGGCCGAGGACGTCCTCGGCGAGGGCGACCCGTTCGTCGTCCGCGCGGCCCTGGAGGCCGCCGACGCGGATCGCGGAGAACACGAAGTCGGCGCCGCGCAGCGCCTCGTCCAGGTCGGTCGTGGCGGTCACCTCGGGGGCGTCCGGGACCCCGGCGGCCTGCTCGGCCAGCACCCGGGTCACCGCCGAGAGCCGGTCGGCGTCCAGGTCGTGCAGCACGACGTGGGTCACGCGTCCCTCGGCGCGGTCCGCGAGGAGCGCCCCGTACACGAGCGGCACGCGGAATCCGCCGCCGCCCAGAATCGTCAGCCTCACGCCGGCACCCTTTCCTCACGGCCCTACCCTCTCGGGCCGATCATGGCATGCCGGCGCCGTGCCGCGGGCCAGGGCGTTGTGGGGTGCCCGGCGCGGGGGCGGGCCGCGTGGCCCGGCGCTGCCGGGGTGCCCCCTGGAGGGGGTACCCCCAGCACCCACCCGTGCCTCATCTGGGGGCACCTCCCTCGCCGTTCAGGCACTGGGGACGGCACGACCGCCCGAAGCTGCGGCGGCATGGCAGTGCGCCTGGCCGACGCTCTCCCCCGCACCCGCCCCGCCCCCGTACCCTGCCCGACGACCCCGCCCGGCCACCGGAAGGACGCCAGCCGTGCCCACCCGCTCCGCGCCCGACCGTCTGCTGTCCGTCCTCGCCGCGTTCGACCACGAACACCCGGCCCTGTGCCTGACGGACATCAGCCGCCGCGCCGGCCTGAGCCTCACCACCGCGCACCGCCTCGTCGGCGCGCTGACCGCGTGGGGCGCGCTGGAACGGGACGACGCCGGCCTCTACCACGTCGGCCTGCGCCTGTGGGAGGTCGCCGCGCTCGCCCCGCGCGGCCTCGCGCTGCGGCAGCTCGCCCTGCCGTACCTGGAGGACCTGTACGAGGCCACGCACGAGAACGTGCAGTTGGCGGTCCGCGACGGCGGTGAGGTCGTCTACGTCGAGTGGCTGTCGGGCCGTTCGGCGGTCGGCGTGCACATCCGCGTGGGGGCGCGCTGGCCGCTGCACGCCACGGGGGTGGGACTCGCGCTGCTCGCCCATGGCGAACCGGAGTTCCAGGAGGCGTACCGAGCGGGGCCGCTCGCCTCCTTCACCCCGCACACGATCACCGATCCGGTGCGGCTGCGCCGCGTGCTGGCCGAGGTGCGGCGCACCGGCGCGGCGGTGAGCGACCGCCAGGTCACCGACGACGCGCTGTCGGTGGCCGCTCCGGTGCGCGGGCCGGACGGGACGGTGACCGCCGCCGTCTCGGTCGTCGTCCCGCATGCCGACGCGGCGGTGCCCGTGCTGGTCCCGGCGGTCCGGCTGGCGGCGCGCGGGATCTCACGGGCCCTGGGATGGCGCCCCGGCACCGGCGCGGGAGCCGGTGCCGGATATCCCTCTCACCGGTGAGGACGGGGCCCGCCGGCCTCGTGATACTGGAACGGCCCTTGCCCCGAGGAGCCGCCATGCCCGCCCCCTCCCCGCTCGCGTCGCTCACCGCCCGGCTGCGCACCACGAACGCGCACGCCGTCGACGCGGCCGTCGCCGCGCTGGTGCTGTTCGCCGTCTCCCTGCAGTGGCTGTTCCCGGACGAGGGGGACGATCCGCTGACCTGGCCGGGCTGGCTGCTCGGGGCCGCGACGGCCGTGCCGCTGGTCTGGCGGCGCAGGGCGCCCTTCGTGACGGCGTGCGCCGTGTCGGTGGCCACCCCCGCCCAGGCGATCCACCACGCGCCGCCGCCGGACCTGATGTACGGCGGGTTCGTCGTCCTCTACACCCTGGCGGCCCTCGGCCGGCCCTGGCAGCGGCGGATGATGCTCGCGGGCTGGCTGATCGGGGTCGCCGTCACCATCCGGCACCGGGAGGACGCCGAGCCCTTCGAGTACGCCTTCCAGCTCCTGAGCATCGTGTGCGCCTACGCCCTCGGCCTGCTCGCGCGCACCCAGCGGGCCTACACCGCCGAACTGGAGGACCGGGCCCTGCGGCTGGAGCGCGAGCGCGCCGCCGGCACGGCGCGGGCCGCGGCACAGGAACGGGCCCGGATTGCCCGCGACATGCACGACATCCTGGCGCACGCGGTGAGCCTGATGGTGGTGCAGGCCGAGGCCGGCCCGGTGGTGGTACGCAGTGATCCGGCGCGCGCGGAGGCCGCGTTCGACACGATCGCGACCGCCGGGCGGGACGCGATGACGCAACTGCGGCGCATCCTCGGAGTGCTTCAGCAGGAGCAGGGGTCCGCGCCGCAGCGGCTGCCGCAGCCGGGCCTGGACGCGCTGTCCGGTCTGGTCCGGCGGGTCGGCGAATCGACCGGCCTGCGCGTGCAGTTGCGCGTGACCGGCGATCCGCGCCCGCTGCCGCCGGACACCGAGGTCGCCGCCTACCGCATCGCGCAGGAGGCCCTCACCAACACGGTGAGACACGCGTACGCTTCCTCCGCGACGGTCGCGCTCGACTGGGGGGAGAACGAAGTGACCTTGGCGGTGACGGACGACGGCCGGGGCCCGTCGGGTCCGGTCGGCGGCGGCCACGGGCTGATCGGCATCAGGGAGCGGGCCGCGGCCTGCGGGGGCGAAGCGGTCACCGGTGCCGGGCCGGACGGCGGCTTCGGCGTCGTCGTACGCCTGCCCGTCGCCGCCGGGCGGCGGGCGGCGCTCGGGTGAGCATCCGGGTGGTCGTCGCCGACGACCAGGAGCTGGTCCGCAGCGGGTTCAGCATGATCCTCGAAGCGCAGGCCGACATCGAGGTGGTCGCCGAGGCCGGGGACGGCGCGGAGGCGGTCGCGGCGGTCGAACGGCACGCGCCCGACGTGCTGCTGCTGGACATCCGCATGCCGGTCATGGACGGCCTGGAGGCGGCACGGCTGGTGTGTGCGCGGTCCGGCTGCAAGGTCGTCATGCTGACCACGTTCGACCTGGACGAGTACGTGTACGAGGCGCTGTACGCGGGGGCGAGCGGCTTCCTGCTCAAGGACGTCCGCCGGGACGACCTGGTGCACGCGGTGCGGGTGGTGGCGGCCGGCGACTCGCTGCTCGCACCGGCGGTGACGCGCCGGCTGGTCGCGGACATCGTGCGGCGCCGGCGTGCGGAGGCCGCCGCGGAGGTCGCCCCGCAGCGGCTGGACGCGCTGACCGCGCGCGAGGTGGAGACGCTGCGGCTGCTGGCCCGCGGACTGTCCAACTCCGAGATCGCCACGACGATGTTCGTGAGTGAGCACACCGTCAAGACCCATGTCAGCAACGTGCTGAGCAAGCTCGGCCTCAGGGATCGGGTGCAGGCGGTGATCTGCGCGTACGAGACGGGTCTGGTGGCCCCCGGCTCCCCCTGACGGGCGAGTCCGGCACCGTTCTCCCCCGTACGGGCGAGCCCGCGAACCGCTCCCTCCGGCGATCCGGCGGACCCCCGGCGGACCCGAGGCTGGTGGCGATGTCGGAAGACGAATCGCCGGGAGGGACCGTGCTGTCCACACTCGCCCGGGCGGCGACCCGCCGCCCCCTGACCGTGATGCTCCTGTGGGGCCTGTTCCTGCTGCTCGGCTTCGGCCTCGGGACGGGCGTCTTCGGGAAGCTCTCCGACGACGTGCCCGACGTCCCGGGCACCGAGTCGCAGCTCGCCGCCGAGTACCTGGACGGCCTGGACCCGGCGGGCGACTCGATCACCGGCGTGGTCGAGTCCGCCGCCGTGTCGGATCCCGACGTGCGTGCCGAGGTGCGGCGGGCCGTCGCCGGCCTGAGGGACGTCGCGGGCGTCGCCGCGGTGCCCGACCCGTACACCACCCCCGGCCTGGTGGCCGAGGACGGCAGGGCGCTGATCGTCCCCGTCACCTTCGAGGGCGGTCTGGACGACGCCGCCGAGGAGGAGGCGGTGGACGCGGCGGCCGCGCGGCTGCACGGGATCGACGCGTCCGGCGTCCATGTCAGCGGCGGCCCCCTGCTCGGCGAGCAGCTCGGCGAACGCGCCCAGGAGGACGTCAAGAACGCGGAGTTGATCTCCCTGCCGGTCGTCCTGGTACTGCTGCTCGTCGTGTTCGGCGGGCTGCGCGCGGCCGGGCTGCCGCTGCTGGTCGCGCTCGCCGGCATCGCGGGTGCCTTCCTGGCCCTGTTCGGCTTCAGCCAGGTCACCGACATCTCCGTGTACGCGATCCAGGTCACGACGATGCTGGGGCTCGGCCTCGCCGTGGACTACGCCCTGCTGATGCTGGTCCGCTTCCGGGAGGAGCGGCGGCACACGGCGGACGTGACCGAGGCCGTGCACCGCACCGTCGCGGCGGCCGGGCGCACCGTGCTGTTCTCCGGGCTGACCGTGGCCGTGAGCCTGGCCGGACTGCTGGTCTTCCCCAGCACGTTCCTGCGCAGCATGGGGCTCGCGGTGGCGGCGGTGGTCGTCGTCGACATGCTGGCCGCGCTGACGCTGCTGCCCGCGCTGCTGGCGCGGTTCGGCGGGAGGATCGCCCCGGCGAGGACACGGCCGGACGGGGAGGAGGGCCGGCTGTTCGCCCGCCTCGCCCGTTTCGCCGCCCGTCGGCGCGTGGCCGTCCTGGCCGTCGCCGTCCCGGCCCTGCTGGTGCTGGCGCTGCCCCTCACCGGCATGCGCATCGGCATCGGGGACGCGCGGCAGCTCCCCCGGAGCACCGAGGCGCGGCAGCTGCACGACGCCGTCGACACGCACTTCCCGCCGGGTACCGGGGTCGAGCCGGTCACCGTGGTGCTGCGGCCCGGCACCGACGCGGCGACCGCCGGCCGGATCGGCGCGCTCGTGCCGGGCGCCGAGCGCCGTGACCTGCCCGGCGGCACGACGGTGCTCGAACTGCCGCCGGGCGGACCGGCCGACGGCGCGGCGGCCACCGAGCTGGTCGAGCGCGTACGGGACATCCGCGGCGACGCCCCCGTCCAGGTCACCGGCACCGCCGCCCAGTTGGCCGACTTCCGGCAGATGCTCGCCGACCGGGCGCCCTGGGCGGCGCTGACCGTGCTGGCCGGGATCTTCGCGCTGTTGTTCGCCTTCACCGGATCGGTGCTGCTGCCGCTGCGCACCGTCGCGACCACGCTGCTCAGCCTGGCCGCCGCGCTCGGCGTCGTCGTGTGGGTGTTCCAGGACGGGCATCTGGCCGGGCTGATCGGCGCCGAGGGGCTGGGCGCGCTGAGCCTGACGGCGCCACCGCTGATCATCGGGATCGCCTTCGGACTCGCCATGGACTACGAGCTGTTCATCCTGGCCCGGATGCGCGAGGCCCGGGAGCGGGGCGAGGACGACCGGGAGGCCGTGGTGTCCGGGCTGCGTCGCTCGGGGCGCGTGGTGACCTGCGCGGCGCTGCTGCTCGCGGTGGTGTTCGGCGCCTTCATGACGGGCGGGTTCTCCCCCATCCTGCAGATCGGTCTCGGCCTCACCCTGGCGGTGCTGGTCGACGCGACGGTCGTACGGATGCTGCTGGTTCCGGCGACCATGGCGCTGCTCGGGCGGCGTGCCTGGTGGGCGCCGGGGCCGCTGCGCCGGGCGCACGAGCGGTTCGGCGTGCGCGAGGAGGCCGTCGCCGTCCCGGCCGCGCCGGAGCCGGCACACCGGTGACGCGGCCGGTCCGCGGTCCCTCTCCGACAGTGCGGCGAGGGGCCGCGGGCGGGCACCCGCGGGAACCCGATTCACGGCCGCTGGCCCCCTTCAGGTACTGAACTCCCTTGGTCACAAAGGACTTTCTCGGTTTCACCTCTTGACGACGGCCACGGCCGGGAGCACATTGGCCGCACCCTGAGAGCGCTCTCACCGCTCGATCGGAGCGCACTCGGACCGTCCGCGCTTCCCCCTCCCCCACCCGAGAGGCGACCCCCACATGAGAGAGACCTCCGGCAACCCGCCCCGACGGCCGAGACCGCTGCGCCGGGCCCTGGTGGCCGTCGTCGGCACGCTCGGCCTGGCGGCGGCCGCCACGGCCGTCACCGGCCCGTCCGCGAACGCCTCCGCTCCCCCGCCCCCGTCCGGCTGGACGCAGGTCTTCGCCGACGACTTCGACGGCGCCGCCGGCTCCGGCGTGAACACCTCGAACTGGCAGTACGCGACCGGGACCTCGTACCCCGGCGGCCCCGCCAACTGGGGCACCGGCGAGATCGAGACGATGACGGCCGGCACGGACAACGTCTCCCTGGACGGCAACGGCAACCTGCGCATCACCCCGCGGCGCGACGGCGCCGGCAACTGGACCTCGGGCCGCATCGAGACGCGGCGCACCGACTTCCAGCCCCCGGCCGGCGGCAAACTGCGCGTGGAGGCCCGCATCCAGGTCCCGAACGTCACGGGAGCCGCGGCCAAGGGCTACTGGCCGGCGTTCTGGATGCTCGGCGGCCCCTACCGCGGCAACTACTGGAACTGGCCCGGCGTCGGCGAGATCGACATCATGGAGAACACCCAGGGCCTCAACACCGTGTGGGCCACGCTGCACTGCGGCACCTCTCCCGGCGGCCCGTGCAACGAGACCAGCGGTATCGGCGGCAACACGCCGTGCCCCGGGACCACGTGCCAGGCCGGGTTCCACACGTACCGGGTGGAGTGGGACCGTTCGGCCAGTGTGGAGGAGATCCGGTTCTCCGTCGACGGGACCACCTACCACACGGTGCGCCAGAACCAGGTCGACGCGACGACCTGGGCCAACGCCACGAACCACGGCTACTACGTCATCCTCAACGTGGCCATGGGCGGCGGCTTCCCGAACGCCTTCGGCGGCGGCCCCGACGGCGGCACGCAGCCCGGTCACCCGATGCTCGTGGACTACGTCCAGGTGCTGTCGTCCGGTGGGGGCGGCACCACGCCTCCCCCGGCCGGCAGCCGGGACGCGTACGGCACCATCCAGGCCGAGTCCTACGACGCCCAGTCCGGCACGATGACGGAGGGCACCTCCGACTCGGGCGGCGGACAGAACCTCGGCGCGCTCGCGAACGGCGACTGGGCCCAGTACAAGGGTGTGAACTTCGGTTCGAACGCCGCGACGCAGTTCACCGCCCGGGTCGCGAGCGGCGCGGCGTCCGGCGTCAGCGGCCTGGTGGAGGTGCGCCTGGACAGCCGCGGCAGCGCGCCGGTCGGCAGCTTCGCGGTGGGCAACACCGGCGGCTGGCAGTCGTGGCGGACCGTCCCGGCGAACATCGGCGCCGTCACCGGCACCCATGACGTGTATCTGACCTTCACCAGCGGCCAGCCGGCCGACTTCGTCAACGTGAACTGGTTCGGCTTCGGACACTGACCCGCACGGCCCCCACAGGAGGGCGGAGGGCTCCACGCGCGCGTGGAGCCCTCCGTCGTGCGGGGTCTCAGCGCAGCTCCGCCCGGAACGCGGCCGGGGTCATGTCCGTGTGCTGCTGGAAGAACTTGGAGAAGTTCGCCGCGTCCGGGAAACCGACCGCCGCCCCGACCCGGCCGATCGGCATGTCGGTGTGGGCGAGGAGCCGCTTGGCCTCCAGCACCACCCGCTTGTCGATGAAGCCCTTCGGCGTCTCGCCGGTCGCGGCGCGCACCGCGCGGACGAGGGTGCGGCGGGAGTAACCGAGCGCGTCGGCGTAGGCGCTGACGCTGTGATTGGTGGCGAAGTCCCGTTCGACCGCGTTCCGGAAGAGCGTGAAGGTGGTGTCCCCCGGCGCTTCCGCCTGCCCCGTGCCCTGCCGCTCCTGCTGTGCCGAGCTGGCCGCGAGATGGGCCAGGCGCAGCAGGAACGCGGTCAGCGTGTGGCGCAGCACCGCGGTGTGCAGGCTCAGCGGGAGGGTCGTGGCGTCCTCGTACTCGCGTCGCAGCTGGTCGAGCGAGGCGGTCAGCGCGACGAGCCGGGCCTCGTCGGGGCGGAGCAGGGGCGGCAGGTCGTAGCGGTAGAGGCCGGTGGCCTCCACGGTGGCGCGGGGCAGGAAGCCGGGCTGCATGGTCAGCACCGTTCCGCGGTACTCGCTGTCGGGCGAGAAGCGGTGGACCTGGCCGGGCCGGATCCACAGCAGCTCGCCGGCCGTCGCCTCGTACTCGGCGAAGTCGATCATGTGACGGACCGGTCCGCCGGTGAAGAGCATGACGACGTGGAAGTCGATGCGGTGCACGCGGTGCAGCGGGGCATGCGCATGCCAGGTGCGGCCGGCGCCCATGGGGCCGACCTGCATGCCGACGCCGAGGAGGCTGAGATCGACCGGGAAGGGGAAGGTTCTGATCCCGTCGCCGCCATCGCCGTCGCCGTATTGGGTGTGTTCGTCCGCCATGTCCTTCTCGCGCCGTGCCGCCCGTACGCCGTGACGCCGGGGCGTGTCCCAGTTTCACCACAGGCTGGCACACCACGACCTTCACTCTCAAAAGTCAGACTTTTAAGTTTGAACGCGTCAGACCAGATACTCCGCTCCGATCGAGGATTTCTTGAAGATGAGCACGCAGACAACGGACAGCTTCGAATGGACCGAACTCGACCGGCGTGCCGTCGACACCGCCCGTGTTCTGGCGGCCGATGCGGTGCAGAAGGTGGGGAACGGCCACCCGGGCACGGCGATGGCCCTCGCCCCGGCGGCGTACACGATCTTTCAGAAGGTGATGCGGCACGATCCCGCGGACCCGGAATGGACCGGCCGTGACCGCTTCGTCCTGTCCCCCGGGCACACCTCGCTGACCCTCTACACGCAGCTCTACCTCGCCGGGTACGAGCTGGAGCTGGACGACCTCAAGGCGTTCCGCACCCACGGCTCGAAGACGCCCGGCCACCCGGAGTACGGGCACACCGCGGGCGTGGAGACCACGACCGGCCCGCTCGGCCAGGGCGTCGCGAACGCGGTGGGCATGGCGATGGCCGCCCGCTACGAGCGCGGCCTGTTCGACCCCGAGGCCCCCGCGGGCGAGTCCCCCTTCGACCACACGATCTGGGCGATCGTCTCCGACGGCGACCTCCAGGAGGGCGTCTCCGCCGAGGCGTCGTCCCTCGCCGGTCACCAGAGGCTCGGCAACCTGGTCTTCCTGTACGACGACAACCACATCTCCATCGAGGGCGACACCGCGACCGCGTTCTCCGAGGACGTGCTGAAGCGGTACGAGGCCTACGGCTGGCACGTGCAGCGCATCGAGCCCGCCGAGAACGGCGACGTCGACGTGCACGCCCTGCACGCGGCCCTGACGGCGGCGAAGGCCGAGACCGGGCGCCCCTCCATCATCGCCATGCGCACGATCATCGCCTGGCCCGCGCCGAACGCCCAGAACACCGAGGCGTCCCACGGCTCCGCCCTCGGCGAGGACGAGGTCGCGGCCACCAAGCGCGTCCTCGGCTTCGACCCGGAGCGGTCCTTCGAGGTCGCCGACGACGTGCTCGCCCACACCCGCGCGGCCCTGGACCGGGGCGCCGAGGCGCACGCCGCCTGGGACAAGCGGCTCGACAAGTGGCGCGGCGCCCAGCCGGACCGCGCGCAGCTGTTCGACCGGGTCCTCGCGGGCCGCCTGCCCGAGGGCTGGCAGGACGCGCTGCCGGTGTTCGAGCCCGGCAGGGCGGTCGCCACCCGCGCCGCGTCCGGCAAGGTCCTCCAGGCCCTCGGCCCGGTCCTGCCCGAGTTGTGGGGCGGCTCCGCCGACCTGGCCGGCTCGAACAACACGACCATCGACAAGACCAGCTCCTTCCTCCCCGAGGGCAACCCGCTGCCGGAGGCCGACCCGTACGGGCGCACCGTGCACTTCGGCATCCGCGAGTTCTCGATGGCCGCGGAGATGAACGGCATCGCCCTGCACGGCAACACCCGCGTCTACGGCGGCACCTTCCTGGTGTTCTCCGACTACATGCGCAACGCGGTGCGGATGTCCGCCCTGATGCAGCTCCCGGTGACGTACGTGTGGACGCACGACTCCATCGGCCTGGGCGAGGACGGCCCCACCCACCAGCCCGTCGAGCACCTGGCCGCGCTGCGCGCCATCCCCGGCCTCAACGTCGTCCGCCCGGCCGACGCCAACGAGACCGCGATCGCCTGGGCCGAGATCCTCAAGCGGCACTCCACCGCCCCGGCCCCGCACGGCCTCGCACTGACCCGCCAGGGCGTGCCGACGTACGAGCCGAACCCGGACGCCGCGCGCGGCGGCTACGTCCTGAAGGAGGCCTCCACCGGCTCTCCGGACGTCGTCCTGATCGCCACCGGCTCCGAGGTGCAGCTCGCGGTGGCCGCGCGGGAGGCGCTGGAAGCGGAGGGCACCCCCACCCGGGTGGTGTCGATGCCGTCCGTCGAGTGGTTCGAGGAGCAGCCGCGCGAGTACCGCGACAGCGTGCTGCCGCCGTCCGTGAAGGCCCGGGTGGCCGTCGAGGCCGGGATCGGCCTGACCTGGTACCGCTTCGTCGGCGACGCGGGCCGGATCGTCTCCCTGGAGCACTTCGGCGCCTCCGCCGACGCCAAGACCCTGTTCGCCGAGTACGGCTTCACCGCCGAGCACGTCACCGCCGCCGCCCGGGAGTCCCTCGCCGCCGTCCGCGGCTGAGCCGACCGGGTCCGCACGCCGAAAGAACCGCAGAAAGAGAAGATGATCACTGTGACCGAAGCAACCGCCACCGCGGGAGCACTGCGACGCCTGTCCGAGGCGGGCGTCTCCATCTGGCTGGACGACCTGTCGCGGCGGCGGATCGAGTCCGGCAACCTCGCCGAGCTGATCGCCACGAAGAACGTCGTCGGCGTCACCACCAACCCGTCGATCTTCCAGGCCGCCATCGGCTCCGGCGAGGGTTACGAGGAGCAGCTCGCCGACCTGGCCACCCGGGGCGTCGCCGTCGACGAGGCGGTCCGCATGATGACCACGGCCGACGTCCGCGCCGCCGCCGACGTGCTGCGCCCGGTGTACGACGCCACCGGCGGCCGGGACGGCCGGGTCTCCATCGAGGTCGACCCGCGCCTGGCCCACGACACGACGGCCACGATCGCCGAGGCACGGCAGCTGGCCTGGCTGGTCGACCGCCCCAACGTGATGATCAAGATCCCGGCGACGAAGGCCGGCCTCCCGGCGATCACCGAGGTCATCGGCGCGGGCATCAGCGTCAACGTCACGCTGATCTTCTCGCTGGAGCGCTACCGCGAGGTCATGGACGCCTACCTCGCCGGTCTGGAGAAGGCGCGGGCGGCCGGCATCGACCTGTCGGGCATCCACTCCGTGGCCTCCTTCTTCGTCTCCCGCGTCGACAGCGAGATCGACAAGCGGCTGACGCTGCTGGGCACCGACGAGGCCCTCGCCCTGAAGGGCAGGTCGGCGCTGGCCAACGCGCGACTGGCCTACGAGGCGTACGAGAACGTGTTCGGCTCTGCCGACGATTCGACACAGCCGGGCGACCGGTTCACCGCCCTCGCCGGCGCCCGGGCCAACGCCCAGCGCCCCCTGTGGGCCTCCACCGGGGTGAAGGACCCCGCATATCGGGACACCCTGTACGTGGAGGAGCTGGTCGCTCCCGGCACCGTGAACACGATGCCGGAGGCCACCCTGGACGCCGCCGCCGATCACGGTGACGTCCGGGGCGACACGGTCACCGGTGGTTACGCCCAGGCCCGGGCCGACCTCGCGGCCGTGGAGCGGCTCGGCATCTCGTACGACGAGGTGGTGGAGCAGCTGGAGCAGGAGGGCGTCGCCAAGTTCGAGGCGGCCTGGCAGGACCTGCTCGACGCCGTGACGAAGTCCCTGAACAGCAAGGGAGTTGACGGGGAATGAGCGAGGAGCTTCCCGCTACGACGGTCCACGAGACCAAGGCGACGAAGGAAGCCAAGGAGGCGACGGCGTCCCAGGAGGCCGCCGGACCGCTGACGGCCGAGGAGACCGACGCGTCTCCGGCCGCCGGGGCCCCCGAGGCCGCCCGGGCGAGCAGGTCCGCACGGTCCGCCAGGAAGTCGAAGGCGGCCGGCAGCGCCGAGAAGGCGCAGAGCGCAGGGACGGGCGAAGGCACCGTCGAGCCCGTGGCACCGCTCGACTGGAGCAATCCCCTGCGCGATCCGCAGGACCGCCGCCTCCCGCGCATCGCGGGCCCTTCCGGCCTGGTCATCTTCGGCGTCACGGGCGACCTGTCCCGCAAGAAGCTGATGCCGGCCGTGTACGACCTCGCCAACCGGGGTCTGCTGCCGCCGGGCTTCTCCCTGGTCGGGTTCGCCCGCCGGGACTGGGAGGACCAGGACTTCGCCGAGGTCGTGCACGACGCCGTCAAGGAGCACGCGCGCACGCCGTTCCGCGAGGAGGTCTGGCAGCAGCTCGCCGAGGGCATGCGCTTCATCCCCGGCGACTTCGACGACGACGACGCGTTCGAACAGCTGCGCAAGGCCGTCGAGGAACTGGACGCCTCCCGCGGCACCAGCGGCAACTACGCCTTCTACCTCTCCGTGCCGCCGAAGTTCTTCCCCAAGGTCGTCCAGCAGCTCAAGAAGCACGGGCTGGCCGACGCCCCGGAGGGCTCCTGGCGCCGCGCGGTCATCGAGAAGCCGTTCGGCCACGACCTGGACAGCGCCTGCGACCTGAACGCGCTCGTGCACGACGTCTTCGATCCGGAGCAGGTCTTCCGCATCGACCACTACCTGGGCAAGGAGACCGTCCAGAACATCCTGGCGCTGCGCTTCGCCAACCAGATGTACGAGCCGATCTGGAACCGGTCCTACGTGGACCACGTGCAGATCACCATGGCCGAGGACATCGGCATCGGCGGCCGGGCCGGCTACTACGACGGCATCGGCGCCGCCCGCGACGTCATCCAGAACCACCTGCTCCAGCTGCTCGCGCTCACCGCGATGGAGGAGCCCGCCTCCTTCGACGCGGCGTCGCTGCTCACCGAGAAGCTGAAGGTGCTGAAGGCGGTACGGCTGCCGGACGACCTCGGCGAGCACACCGTGCGCGGGCAGTACGCGGCCGGCTGGCAGGGCGGCGCGCAGGTCCCCGGTTACCTGGAGGAGGAGGGCATCGACCCGGCCTCCACCACCGACACCTACGCCGCGGTCAAGCTGGCGATCGACAACCGCCGCTGGGCGGGCGTCCCGTTCTACCTGCGCACCGGCAAGCGCCTGGGCCGCCGGGTCACGGAGATCGCGGTGGTCTTCCAGCGGGCGCCGCACTCCCCCTTCGACTCCACCGCGACGGAGGAGCTGGGCGAGAACGCGATCGTCATCCGCGTCCAGCCCGACGAGGGCATGACGGTGCGGTTCGGCTCGAAGGTGCCGGGCACGTCGATGGAGATCCGGGACGTGTCCATGGACTTCGCGTACGGCGAGTCCTTCACGGAGTCGAGCCCGGAGGCGTACGAACGGCTGATCCTGGACGTCCTTCTGGGCGACGCCAACCTGTTCCCCCGTCACCAGGAAGTGGAAGAGTCCTGGCGGATCCTCGATCCGATCGAGGAGTACTGGGCCACGCACGGCAGGCCCGCACAGTACGCCTCGGGCAGCTGGGGACCCCAGGAAGCCGACGAGATGCTCGCACGAGACGGACGGAGCTGGCGCAGGCCATGAGGATCGACCTGACCGACACCACGGCAAGCAAGGTCAACAAGGCGCTGGTGCAGGGCCGCCGCGCCATCGGCACCCCGGCCGTGGGCATGGTCCTGACGATGGTGATCGTCACGGACGAGGAGAACGCCTACGACTCGATCAAGGCCGCCGAGGAGGCCTCGCACGAGCACCCCTCGCGCACCCTGGTCGTCATCAAGCGGCATGCCCGCAACCTGCGCGACCGCACCCGCTCGCACCTCGACGCCGAGGTCCGCGTGGGCTCGGAGGCCGGCACCGGCGAGACGGTCGTGCTGCGCATGTACGGCGAGGTGTCCGAGCACGCCGACTCGGTCGTGCTGCCGCTGCTGCTGCCCGACGCCCCGGTCGTCGTGTGGTGGCCGGTGGAGGCGCCCGACAACCCGGCGAAGGACCCGCTGGGCGCGCTGGCCCAGCGCCGGATCACCGACCTGTACGCGGTCGAGCGGCCGATGGAGGTCCTGGAGAAGCGGGTCCGCTCCTACGCGCCCGGCGACACCGACCTCGCCTGGACCCGGCTGACGCTGTGGCGCTCCATGCTGGCCGCGGCGCTGGACCAGGCCCGGGTGCCGGTGACCTCGGCGACCGTGGAGGCCGAGGCGGACAACCCGGCCGCCGAGCTGCTGGCCCGCTGGCTGGAGGCCCGGCTGAACGTGCGGGTCGACCGGGTGGTCACCGACGGCCCGGTCGTCACGGCCGTCCGCCTGGGCACCGCGAACGGCGAGATCGTCATCGACCGGCCCGAGGGCCCGCTCGCCACACTCACCCTGCCGGACCAGCCCCCGCGTTCGCTCGCGCTGAAGGTCCGCCCCACCTCCGAACTCATCGCCGAGGAGCTCAGGCGCCTCGACGCGGACGAGATGTACGCCATCGCCCTGCGCGGCGAGGCCGACAAGGAGACGCCCGTCCATGTCTGACACCCCCAAGCTCACCGCCCGGCCCGAGTGGACGGCGCTGAAGGACCACCGTGCGGACGCCCTCGCGCGTCCCGACCTGCGCGAGCTGTTCGACCGGGACCCGGGCCGGGCCGAGCGGTACGTCGTGCGCGTCGGCGACCTGCGCATCGACTACTCCAAGAACCTGGTCACCGACGAGACGCTGTCCCGCTTGCGGGAACTGGCCGCCGCCACCGACGTGTTCGGGCTGCGCGACGCCATGTTCCGCGGCGAGCGGATCAACATCACCGAGGACCGCGCCGTGCTGCACACCGCGCTGCGCGCCCCGCGGGACGCGGTGATCGAGGTCGACGGCGAGAACGTCGTCCCCAAGGTCCACGCCGTCCTGGACAAGATGGCCGACTTCGCGGACCGGGTCCGTTCCGGCGAGTGGACCGGTCACACCGGCAAGCGCATCCGCAACGTCGTCAACATCGGCATCGGCGGCTCCGACCTCGGTCCCGCGATGGCCTACGAGGCGCTGCGGGCCTTCACCGACCGTTCGCTGACCTTCCGGTTCGTGTCCAACGTGGACGGCGCCGACCTGCACGAGGCGGTCCGGGACCTGGACCCGGCAGAGACCCTCTTCATCGTGGCGTCCAAGACGTTCACCACGATCGAGACCATCACGAACGCCACCTCGGCCCGTTCCTGGCTGCTGGCCGGGCTCGGGGGCGAGGAGAAGGCGGTCGCGAAGCACTTCGTCGCCCTGTCGACCAACGCCGAGAAGGTCGCCGGCTTCGGCATCGACACGGCCAACATGTTCGAGTTCTGGGACTGGGTCGGCGGACGCTACTCGTACGACTCGGCGATCGGTCTGTCCCTGATGATCGCCATCGGCCCGGACCGCTTCCGGGAGATGCTCGACGGGTTCCGCATCGTCGACGAGCACTTCCGCAACGCCGAGGCGGAGGACAACGCCCCGCTGATCCTCGGCCTGCTGGGCATCTGGTACGGCAACTTCTTCGACGCCCAGTCGCACGCGGTCCTGCCGTACAGCCACTACCTGTCGAAGTTCACCGCCTACCTCCAGCAGCTCGACATGGAGTCCAACGGCAAGTCGACGGACCGCGAGGGCCGCCCGGTGGACTGGCAGACCGGGCCGGTGGTGTGGGGCACGCCCGGCACCAACGGACAGCACGCCTACTACCAGCTGATCCACCAGGGCACCAAGCTGATCCCGGCGGACTTCATCGGCTTCGCCCGGCCGGTGGCGGAGCTGAGCGACGAGCTGAAGGCCCAGCACGACCTGCTGATGGCCAACTTCTTCGCCCAGACCCAGGCGCTCGCCTTCGGCAAGACCGCCGACGAGGTGCGGGCGGAGGGCGTGCCCGAGGAGCAGGTACCGCACCGCACCTTCCACGGCAACCACCCCACCACGACCGTCCTGGCCGGCGAGCTGACCCCGTCCGTCCTCGGTCAGCTGATCGCGCTGTACGAGCACAAGGTGTTCGTGCAGGGCGCGGTGTGGAACATCGACTCCTTCGACCAGTGGGGCGTCGAGCTCGGCAAGGTCCTCGCCAAGCGCGTCGAACCCGCCCTGACCGAAGGCGCGGACGTGCCCGGTCTCGACCCGTCCACGGCCGCGCTGGTGGCCGCCTACCGTGAACTGAAGGAAGTGCACTGACATGCAGATCGGTCTCGTTGGTCTCGGCAAGATGGGCGGCAACATGCGCGAGCGCCTGCGCAACGCCGGTCACACCGTCGTCGGATACGACACCAATCCGGAGAAGGCCGACGTCGCCAGCCTGGTCGAGCTCGTCGAGCAGCTGGAGCGGCCGCGCGCGGTCTGGGTGATGGTCCCGGCCGGGGCCGCCACACAGCACGTCATCGACCAGCTGGCGACACTGCTCAAGCCCGGTGACACCGTCATCGACGGCGGCAACTCCCGCTGGACGGACGACGAGAAGCACGCCGAGGAGCTCGGCAAGCGCGGCATCCACTTCGTCGACGCCGGTGTCTCGGGCGGCGTGTGGGGCCTGAAGAACGGCTACGCGCTGATGGTCGGCGGCGAGAAGGAGCACGTCGACGACCTCAAGCCGATCTTCGACGCGCTCAAGCCGGAGGGCCCGTACGGCTACGTCCACGCGGGCAAGGTCGGCGCCGGGCACTTCTCCAAGATGGTCCACAACGGCATCGAGTACGCGATGATGCAGGCCTACGCCGAGGGCTGGGAGCTGCTGGAGAAGGTCGACTCCGTGGACAACGTCCGCGAGGTCTTCCGGTCCTGGCAGGAGGGCACCGTCATCCGCTCCTGGCTCCTCGACCTGGCCGTCAACGCCCTCGACGAGGACCACCACCTGGACAAGCTGCGCGGCTACGCGGAGGACTCCGGCGAGGGCCGCTGGACCGTCGAGGCGGCCATCGACAACGCGGTGCCGCTGCCCGCGATCACCGCCTCCCTGTTCGCGCGGTTCGCGTCCCGGCAGGACGACTCGCCGCAGATGAAGATGATCGCCGCGCTGCGCAACCAGTTCGGCGGGCACGCCGTGGAGTCGGCGAAGAAGTGATCCGCTCGTACGCCCCCGCCCGGCCCTCCGGCCGGGCGGGGGCGTCGGCGTGTCAGCCGCCGGTGAATCCCCGTACCGCGTGCTGCGCGGCCAGCCGGACCGGGGCGTTCGCCGCGCCGTAGCCGCGGTAGCCGTCGTCGCGCTGGACGAGTTCGAAGAAGACCCGGCCGACGGTGTGCGTGTAGCAGTGCCGGAAGGTGCCGTGGTCGTCGCGGTCGTAGAGGATGCCCAGCTCCCGGTACGTCTCCAGCTCGCCGTCCGCGAACGCGAAGCGGGCCGCGAGGTCGTCGTAGTAGTTGGCCGGGATCGGCAGCAGCGCACCGCCGGCGGCGCGGTAGCGACGGGCGGCGGCGACCACGTCGTCGGTGGCCAGGGCGATGTGCTGGGCGTGCGCGGTGTCGTCGGTGGGTGCGGCGCCGACGGTCAGCACGATGCGGACGGCGCCGTCGCCGGTGGTGACGGCGCGGCTGCGCAGCAGGCCGTAGGGGTCGGCGACGTCGACGCTCTCCTGCGGGCGCAGCCCGAGGACGCTGCGGTGGAAGAGCGCCGCCTCGTCGAACTGGTGCCAGGGCTGGGCGAGGGAGAGGTGGTCGACGCGCCCGCCCGGCGCCGCCTCGGCGACGGCCCCCGTGTCCTCGAAGTCCGCCCGCCAGTCGGACGGTCCGGGGCGTTCAAAGGCGCAGAAGAACAGCTGCGTGCCGTCGGGTGCGGCGACCGCCTCCAGCGGGGCGTCGCCCGGGGCGCGGCGGCGCGGCAGCACCGGGGCGAGCAGGGCCTCGGCCCGGCGGGCCGCCCCCGCGGGGTCGGGCGACTCGAGGCCGACGGCGGCGAGGCGGGTGCCGTCGCGGCGTTCGGCCGGTCCGGTGTTGACGAGGACCCGGGCGTCGCCCCACTGCCACAGGTCGACGGGTTTGCCGCGGTGGCGTCCGGTGCGGGTGAAGCCCAGCGCGTCGAGCACGGCCGAGACGGGGGCGGCGTCGGGTGTGACCAGTTCGGCGAAGGCGATACCGGTGGGCACGACGGGCGCGGGCTGCGCCGCGAGGCCGGCCTGCTCCTGGAGCGCCAGCAGGGAGCGCCGGCCGTCCACGGCGGTGGGCCCGGCCTCGGACTGCCGGAAGACGTCGTTGAAGACTTCCAGGGAGAGCGGGCCGTCGTAGCCGGTGCGCAGCACGTGCCGGAGCAGCCCGGCGAGGTCGAAGCCGCCCTGGCCGGGGAAACAGCGGTAGTGCCGGCTCCACTGGAGGACGTCCATCGCGAGCAGCGGGGCGTCGGCGAGCTGGAGGAAGAAGATCTTTTCGCCGGGGATGTCCTCGATGCCCTTGGGGTCGCTGCCGCGCGAGAGGATGTGGAAGCTGTCGAGGCAGGTGCCGAGCGCGGGGTGCCCGGCGGTCTCGACGACGCGCCAGGCGTGGTCGTAGGTGCTGATGTGCCGGCCCCAGGCGAGCGCCTCGTAGGCGACGCGGATGCCGTGGTCACGGGCCAGGTCCGCGAGGCGGCCGAGCTGTTCGGCGGCGAGGTCGTCGTCGTCCAGGGCGTGCGGGGAGACGTTGGAGCAGACCAGGACGGTGTCCGCGCCGAGCCTTCCCATCAGGGCGAACTTGTGCCGGGCGCGGCGCAGCGCCCGGGCGAACTCCTCCTCGGGCAGCGCCTCGATGTCCCGCATCGGCTGGTAGAGGTCGACGGTGAGTCCGAGGTCGGCGCAGCGGGCGCGGACCTCCTCGGGGGTCAGGGGGCTGGCCAGCAGGTCGTTCTCGAAGATCTCCACGCCGTCGAAGCCGGCCCGGGAGGCGGCCGTGAGCTTCTCGGTGAGGGAACCGCTGAGGGAGACGGTGGCGATGGACGTCCGCACGTGACTGCCTCTTCTCTACCGCGGGGCCCCGAGGGCGCCCGCCAGGTCGGTGATGTCGGCGAGCATCCGCACGGCGTCGGGTTCCCGCCCGGTGAACAGCCGGAACGCGTCGACGGCCTGGAAGACGGCCATGCCGCCGCCGTCGAGCGTGGCGCAGCCCAGCGCGCGGGCGGTGCGCAGCAGCTCGGTCTCCAGGGGCCGGTAGACGACCTCGGCGACCCACAGCCCGGGGTGCAGCAGGCCGGCGGGCAGCGGCAGCCCGGGGTGGGCGGCCATGCCGGTGGGGGTGGCGTGCACGATGCCGTCGGCCCCGGTCAGCAGCCCGGGCAGGCGGTCCGGGCCGGCACCGGTGGCGCGGCCCTCCCCGAAGTGCCGGTTCAGCGAGGCGGCGAGCGCGGCGGCCCGCTCGGGCAGCGCGTCGACGACGGTGACCTGTCCGGCGCCCAGGGTCAGCGTGGCGTGGGCGACGGCGGCGCCCGCGCCCCCGGCACCGAGCTGCACGACCCGCTCCAGCGGCGCGTCGGGCAGCCCGCGGGCGAAGGAGGCGGCGAACCCGGTGACGTCGGTGTTGTGGCCGGTCGCCCGGCCGTCCTCGTCGAAGACGACGGTGTTGACCGCGCCCAGCGCCTCGGCCTGCGGGGCGAGGGCGTCCAGGTGCCCGATGACGAGCTGCTTGCACGGGTGGGTGATGTTCAGCCCGTCGAAGCCCAGGTCGCGGGCGGCGCGTAGCAGGTCGCCCACCGCCTCGGGCGGGACGCCGAGCACGTCGATGTCGATCAGCCGGTACAGGTAGCGCAGACCCTGCCGGCCGGCCTCCCGCTCGTGCAGTGCCGGGCTGAGCGACGGGCCGATCCCCGAACCGATCAGTCCGACGAGAAACGAGTCCTTGGCCACCTGGCCCTCCCTCACGGATCACTAATGTACGAACCAGTACGTTAGTCATAGCAGCCGGGTGTGGGCCGGGGGAAGACCTGACCACTCCCGGCCCGGTGCGCGGACCGGGCTTCTACAATCACCGGACCGCCCCCGCCCCAGCCGAAGGAACCCGATGACCAGCGTCGACGAGCCGGCACGACCGAACGGGCGCATCCGCGACGCCGCCCGTACCCAGGCCGAGATCCTCGACGTGGCCACGCACGAGTTCGCCCGGGCCGGCTACGACGGGGCCCGCGTCGACGAGATCGCCGCCCGCACCCGCACCACGAAGCGGATGATCTACTACTACTTCGGCGGCAAGGAGCAGTTGTTCACGGCCGTGCTGGAGCGGGCGTACGGCGTGATCCGGGAGGCGGAGCAGGAGCTCGACGTGGAGCACCTGGACCCGGTGGCCGCGATCCGGCGCCTCGCGGAGGTGACCTTCGACCACCACGAGCAGCACCCGGATTTCATCCGCCTGGTCGGCATCGAGAACATCCACGGCGCCGAGCACATCGCCGCGTCCGAGGCGCTGGGCCGGATGGGCTCGCCCGCGCTGGACGTGATCCGCCGGATCCTGGCGGCGGGCCAGGAGTCGGGCCTGTTCACGGCGGACGTGGACGCGGTCGACCTGCACGCGATGATCAGCGCGTTCTGCTTCTTCCGCGTCTCCAACCGGGCCACCTTCGGCGCCCTGTTCGGCCGGGACCTGGTGGACCCGGACCGGCGTGAGCACTACCGCACCATGCTGGGCGACATGGTGATCGCCTACCTCACGGCGGAGCGCGCGGCGGACTGACCGCCGCGGCGGTGCCGGGGACGTGACCCCTTGACACGCGGGAAACCTGCGCGCAACATCCGTAGCCAACCGCGACTAACTATCCAGTGGGTTAATTAGCCGTCCGGCATTCCTCCCCTCCGCTCACTCCGCCTGCGGTGGAGTCCCCCGAAGGAGCAGCCGTGTCCGTCCCCGCCCCCGCGTCCCACGACACCGCCCCGCCCGGCCAGCCGAAGAAGGCGGCGCTGGCCGCCTGGGTCGGCAGCGCGCTGGAGTACTACGACTTCTTCATCTACGGCAGCGCGGCGGCGCTGATCTTCCCCGAGGTCTTCTTCGACGAGTCCGACCCGGCCACCGCGACGCTGCTGTCGCTCGCCACGTTCGGCGTCGCCTACGCCGCCCGTCCGGTCGGCGCGTTCTTCCTCGGCCACATCGGCGACCGCCTCGGCCGCAAGAAGATCATGGTGTTCACGCTGGTCCTCATGGGCGTGTCCACGTTCCTCATCGGCTGCCTGCCCACCCGTGCCCAGGTCGGCACCCTCGCGCCGGTCCTGCTGGTGCTGTGCCGCGTCCTCCAGGGCATCTCCGCGGCGGGCGAGCAGGCCAGCGCCAACTCCATGACGCTGGAGCACGCGCCGGCGCACAAACGCGGCTTCTTCACCAGTTTCACCCTCAGCGGCACCCAGGGCGGGCAACTGCTCGCCACCCTGGTCTTCCTGCCCATCGCCGCGCTCCCCGAGGACCAGCTGCTGTCCTGGGGCTGGCGCGTGCCGTTCTGGCTGAGCGTCGTGGTCGCCGCCGTCGGCTACGTCATCCGGCGCACCCTCGACGAGACGCCTGCCTTCGCCCGGCAGGCGGCCACGGAGGGCGTGGCGAAGATGCCGCTGGCCGTGCTGGCGCGCGACCACTGGGCGGACGTGCTGCGGGTGGTCGCGGGCGCGCTCATCGCATCGGTCAGCACGATCTTCACGGTCTGGGCGCTCGCGTACGCCACCAGCGACGCGGTCGGCATGTCCCGTACGGCCATGCTCTGGGTGGGCGCTCTCGCCAACGTCGCCGCGCTCGCCGCGATCCCGCTGTGGGCGATGCTGTCCGACCGCATCGGCCGGCGCCCGGTGTACCTGATCGGCGCGGTGGGCAGCGCGGTCACGATGGTCCTGTACCTGTGGGCGATCTCGACCGGCTCCTACCCGCTGACGTTCCTGACGGGCATCGTCGCCTTCGGTGTCGTCTACAGCGCCGCGAACGGGGTGTGGCCGGCCTTCTACGGCGAGATGTTCTCCACCCGGGTCCGGCTGTCCGGGGTGGCGATCGGCACCCAGATCGGCTTCGCGGTGGCCGGGTTCGCGGTGACGTTCGCCGCGCAGATCGCCGGCCCGGACGGCGACGACTGGTTCGCGGTGGCCCTGTTCACGGCGGCTCTGTGCGTCCCGCCGGTGATCGCCGCACTCTCGGCGCGCGAGACCCACGGTGTCCCGACGGAGGACCTCGGCGAGCCGTCCCGCCGCAGGGCGTCACAGCCGGAGACGGAGACGGTGACGGCCTGACGGCACGCCGCCGCCCGCCGGTTCAGACGCCGGTGGCGGCGGCGTCCAGGAGCGGGCCCAGCTCGCGGGAGACCGCCGTCAGGGCCCGTACGTCCCGTTCGGCGCGGGCGATGAGGATCGCGCCCTCGAGCGCGCTGATCATCAAGGTGGCGAGCGGTACGGACCGCGCCTCGGGCACGCCCATGCCGGTGAGCGCCTCGGCGACCGGGCGGGTCCAGGTGGCGAAGGCGTCGGCGGCCGCCTGGCGCGTGGCCTCGGAGGTCTCGGCGCAGTCGACCGTCGCGGCCGCCACCGGGCAGCCGGCGGCGAAGCCGGCCGTCTCGTACTCGTCGGTCCACTGGCGCACCATCGCGTCGAACAGCCCGCTCGGTGCCGGCCGCTCCAGCTGTGCCAGGAAGCGCGCGACGCGCTCGGCCGCGTACCGGCCCGCCCACTGCAGGGCCTCCCCGACGAGCTGCTCCTTGCCGCCCGGGAAGTAGTGCCGGATCGATCCCCGGGGCGCCCGGGCGTGGGCGGCGACGTCCCGCATGCCGGTGGCCTCCACGCCGTCGCGCCGGATGAGCTGCGCGGCGCTGAACACCATGCGTTCCCGCGGTCCCCGTCCGGACTCCGCCATCACCGGCCTCCCACCGCGTCGTCGGTACCGCCACTCTATGACGGCCGTCATAAGCGCGGCTATTATGACAGCTGTCATAGGCGTGCGGTGCTCCTCCTGAGCCGCCGGGACGCCACCACCCCCGGACGACGGACGGTGCACCATGCGCGTCGGTTTCCTCGGTCTCGGAGTCATGGGCCGGCCGATGGCCCTCCGGCTGGCCCGCGCCGGCACTCCCCTCGTGGTGGGCAACCGCACCGCCGCCCGGGCCGAACCGCTGCGCGCGGCCGGCGCCGAGGTGGCGTCCGGCCCCGCCGAGGTCTTCGACCGCGCGGAGACGGTGATCCTCATGCTGGCGGACGAGCGGGCGATGGACGAGGTCCTGGCCCGCGGCACCGAGGAGTTCTCCTCCCGCGTCGCCGGCCGCCTCGTCGTCCACATGGGCACGACCTCGCCCGCGTACTCGCAGGGCCTGGAGGCCGACATCCGCGCGGCGGGCGGACGCTACGTCGAGGCCCCCGTGTCCGGGTCCCGCGTCCCGGCGGAGAACGGGGAACTGGTGGCGATGCTCGCCGGGGAGCAGGAGGCAGTGACGACGGTGCGTCCGCTGCTCGCCCCGCTGTGCCGCGAGACGTTCCTCTGCGGACCGGCGCCCAACGCCCTGCTGATGAAGCTGTCGGTGAACCTGTTCCTGATCACGCAGGTCACGGGCCTCACCGAGGCCTTCCACTTCGCCGGACGCCTGGGTCTGGACGGCAGGCTGTTCCTCGACGTCCTGGACGCGGGCCCGATGGCCAGCGCCGTCTCCCGGATGAAGGCGCCCAAGCTGCTGGACCGCGACTTCGGGGTGCAGGCCGCGGCGCTGGACGTCCTGAAGAACAACCGCCTGATCGCCGAGGCCGCCCGCGCCACCGGCCTCGCCTCTCCCCTGCTCGACGCCTGCCACGCCCTGTTCGAGGAGACGGTGTCGCTCGGCCACGGCGGCGAGGACATGGTGGCCGTGCTGCGCGCGATCGAAGCGCGTACCGCCGGCAACGCCGCCCGGTCCTGACGTCTGGGACCGCGTCCGCGGGGTACACCGCACCCACCTCGTCCGGCGAGCGAGGAGGGCGACGGCGATGGGACCACTGCGGCGGGAGACCGACCCGGGCGCGGCCGGGCTGGACCCCGGGGCGCTGGACCGGCTCGACCGGCACTTCACCCGGCTGGTCGACGAGGGGCGGCTGCCCGGTTTCCTGGTGGCCCTCGCCCGCGGCGGGCGGGTCGCCCACCTGACCGTGCACGGCCGACGGGACGTGGCGGCCGGGCTGCCCGTCACGGCCGACACGCTGTGGCGGATCTACTCCATGACCAAGCCGGTCACCTCGGTGGCCGTACTGATGCTGGTGGAGGAGGGCCGGCTGTCGCTGGACGACCCGGTGGACCGGTACCTCCCGGCCTTCGCCGAGCCGCGGGTGTACGTGGAGGGCGACGCGGACGACGTCGTCACCCGGCCGGCCGCCGGGCCCCTCCTCGTGCGGCACCTGATGACCCACACCGCCGGGCTGACGTTCGGCTTCTACCGCGTGCACCCCGTCGACGCGCTGTACCGGGCCGCCGGCCTGGAGTCGTCCCTGCGGCCCGGCGCGGGCCTGGCCGAGACGGTCGACCTGTACGCGAGCCTGCCGCTGCAGTTCGAGCCGGGTACGCGGTGGAACTACTCGGTGGCCAGCAATGTGCTGGGACGGCTCGTCGAGGTGGTGTCCGGGCAGGCGCTGGACACCTTCTTCGCCGAGCGGATCCTCGGCCCGCTCGGCATGACGGACACCGGGTTCGAGGTCACCGACGAGCAGGCGGAGCGGCTGGCCGAGCTGTACGGGGAGACGGACGGCGGCGGCATCGAGCCGGTCCCCGGCCTGCCGCTGCGGGGCCGGCCCCGGTTCCTGTCGGGCAGCGGCGGGCTGGTGGCCTCCGCGCACGACGTGCACCGCTTCACGGAACTGCTGCGCCGCCGCGGCGAACTCGACGGCGTCCGGCTGCTCGCCCCGGCGACGGTGGACCTGATGACCCGCAACCACCTGCCCGACGGCGCCGACCTGCGCTCCTACGGCAGCCACCCCGCGCACGACGACCCCGGCAACGACGGCGTCGGCTTCGGCCTGGGGGTCTCGGTGGTGACCGACCCGAGCCGCACGCAGGCGCCCTCCGGGCTCGGCACGTACGGCTGGAGCGGGGTGGCGACGACCACCTTCTGGGTCGACCCGGGCCGTGATCTGACGGTGCAGTTCATGACCCAGGTCCGGCCCAGGTCGGCATCGACGGTGTACCGGGACCTCAAACGGCTGGTGCACGAGGCGGTGGCGGACTGAACCGGGCCGTTCCCGAGTTCACGACGACAGGTGCGCCACCGCGTCCAGGTGGGGCAGGTGGTGGTCCAGCCGCTCCCTCTTGGTGCGCAGGTAGGTGATGTTGCTCTCGCACGGCGGTATCAGCAGCGGCACCTGCTCGGCGACCTGGATGCCGTGCCGCACCAACGCCTCGCGTTTGCGGGGGTTGTTGGACATCAGGCGCACCGACCGCACGCCCAGGTCGTCGAGGATGCGGGCGGCGACGCCGTAGTCCCGGGCGTCCACCGGCAGGCCGAGCGCCAGGTTGGCCTCGACCGTGTCCAGCCCCTCGGCCTGCAATGCCATGGCGCGCAGCTTGGCCAGCAGGCCGATGCCGCGTCCCTCGTGCCCGCGCAGATAGACGACGACGCCACTGCCCTCGGCGGCCACGGCACGCAGCGCGGAGGCCAGTTGGTCCCCGCACTCGCAGTGCCGGGAGCCGAACGCGTCTCCGGTGAGGCACTCCGAGTGCAGCCGCGTGAGGACGCGGTCGGTGCCCGGATCGCCGTACACCAGGGCCACCTGTTCGTCACCGCGCTCGTGGTCGAAGTAGCCGACCGCCTGGAATTGCCCGTACACGGTGGGCAGCGGCACATTCACCACGCGTTCCACATCGGTGCGTTGCGGGGTCTTCTTGCCGAGTACGCCAATGTTTTCTGTCATGATTCTCGAGTTCCTCAGCCGGGGTTCTGAGCGGAGACGAAAGGCCGTGCGGAAATGGACGTTTCACTGGTGCCGGCGGACACTACGGAGGATGTGCGCAGGCGGGGTGCCGGGCTCGCGCGGCAGGTCGCCGTGCTGCCCGTCGGGAGCTTCGAACAGCACGGCCCGTACCTGCCGCTGGCGACCGACACCCTCGTCGCCTGCGCCATCGCCCGGGAGATCGCCGACGCGTACCCGGTGCACCTCCTCCCGCCGGTGACGATCGGCTGCTCGCACGAGCACGCGGACTGGCCGGGGACGGTCAGCATCTCCTCGGTGACCCTTCACGCGGTGGTACAGGACATCGCGGCCTCGCTGCGCCGCTCGGGCGTCGACGCCCTGGTGCTGGTCAACGGACACGGCGGAAACTACGTACTGGGCAACGTCGTTCAGGAGGCCTCCGCCCGCGGTGAGCGGATGGCGCTCTTCCCGGCCGCGGAGGACTGGGAGGCGGCGCGGCAGCGGGCGGGGGTGGCCACGTCGCTGCTCACCGACATGCACGCGGGGGAAATCGAGACCTCCATTCTTCTGCACACGCATCCCGAATGCGTCCGGCCCGGTTACGAGGCCGCCGATTTCGTCGCCGACGACCGGCGTCATCTGCTCTCCCTCGGCATGTCCGCCTATACCGATTCCGGTGTCATCGGGCGTCCTTCACTGGCTTCGGCGGAAAAGGGAAGAGAACTGCTGGCCGGCCTCACGGAATCCTTCGGCGAGTATGTGGCGCTGCTGACTTCGGTGACGGTGACGGTTCCCCCGCAGGGCGGCGAGCGCGGGTAGTGCCCGCCGGGCGCGTGGTGCGGCTCGGGGCCCGGTACGACGGGCCCCGCGTGCGCTGCGGAGGGAGCGCGGCGGCGGACGACGAGGACGACGGCACCGGGCAGGCTCGCCGCGAGACTGAGCACCCCGTAGACGACGGCCACGCCCAGCCCGCTGCCCGCGCCCAGCCCGGCCGCGCCGAACGCCCAGACCGTGACGCCCTCCCGGGGACCCCAGCCGCCGACGTTCAGCGGCAGGCCCATCGCGAGCAGCGCCAGGACGGCGAGCGGTGTCAGCACGGCGACGGAGGCGGCGGACCCGGCGACGCGGGCGGCGAGCACGAACATCGTCAGGTGCCCGGCGAGGACCACGGCGGACGACACCACGACCCCCGGCCCGTTGCGCCGGGACAGCAGCGCCTGCCGCGCCTCGCCGAGCGCCGCCCGCAGGGCCCGGCCCCGGCGCGAGGACGTCGCGTTCAGCCGCAGGGCGAGGCCGACGGCGAGCGCGCCCAGCGCGGCCAGGCCGAGGAGCGGGGTGATCTGCCGGGTCTCCGCCCGCACCGGGGACGGCATCGTGAGCAGCACGGCCGCGCCGACGCCGAGCAACGCGAGCTGTCCGGCGGCGCGTTCCAGGACGACGGTCCGCACGCCCCGGCCGAGGTCACCGGCGCTCCGCCCGTGCCGTACCGCGCGGTGCACGTCGCCGAGGACGCCGCCGGGCAGGGCCGCGTTGAGGAACAGGGCACGGTAGTAGTCGCCGACGGCCGGTGCGAGCGGCAGCCGGATGCGCAGTCCCCGGGCCACCAGGACCCAGCGCCAGGCGCTGAACACCGTGGTGACCAGCCCGATGCCGAGCGCGGCCAGCAGCGTGGGCCCGTCGATCCTGCGCAGCCCGTCCAGGAACGCGCCGGTGCCCAGCCGCCACAGCAGCACGGCCAGGATGCCGGCCCCGGCGAGGCTGCCCAGGTGGGCGCGCAGGGCGCGGGGGACGGCTCTGCGGCGCAGTGCCGCCGGTGGGGCTGCCGGCGCCCGCACCGCCGGTGCGCTCATGAGGTCCCGCCCGTGGGCCGGCACAGCACCAGCAGGTCGCTGTGGTGCACCACCACCCGCAGCCGTCCGGCGGCGCAGGCCGCGAGGCGCTCCGCGAGGTACCGCTCAGCGGACTCCCGCAGCCCGGGGCGCTGTTCGACGGCCGCGCCGACCCAGCCGCGCAGCCACTGGGCGGTGAGCGCGGCGTCGTCGGGGCCCAGTCGCCAGGGGCTGGGGCGCGTCCGTACGGTGGCGCCGTGCTCGGCGAAGGCGTCCGCCGCGGCGGTGACCGCGTCCGGGCCGAGGAGGCCGGAGCGCCGTTGGTGGTCGTTGAAGGCGTCGGCGATCTCGGCGTCCAGGGGATGGGCGGGAGTGAGGTCGACGCGGCCGGCGACGGACAGGGTCAGCAGTGCCGCGCAGCCGGCCCCGGCGCAGGCGGCGGCGAGGGCGCCGACCTCCCGTGCGGTGAGGACGTCGAGCAGCGCCGACGCTGTCACCAGTCGGGCGCCGGCCAGCGCGTCCGGGGTGAGCCGGGCGATCTCGCCGCGCCGTGTCTCCACGGTGACCCGGCTGCCGTCGGCGGCGGAGCGCGGGGAGGCGACCGCGGCGAAGTGCAGCAGGTAGGGGTCGCGGTCGTGCAGGACCCAGTGCTGGGCGCCGTCGAGCAGCGGGGCGAGCCAGCGGCCCATCGAGCCGGTACCGCAGCCCAGGTCGTGCACGACCAGCCCGCCGGCCCGGCTCGGCAGGTTGGCGAGGCGGACACGCAACGGGTCGAGCAGATCGTGCGCCCGCGCGGCGGCGTCCGCGCCCTCCCGCAGCCGGAGCCACTCGGGGGCGTAACGCGGGGGGTCGTCGGGGTCTTCGGGGCCTTCGGAGGCTGGTGCTTCTGCCGCGCGAGGGCCGCCGACCGCGTGAGGATCCGCGGACCCCTGCGGGTCCTCGCCCTGGTGGGGCCGGTGATCGTGCGGCACGTCGTCGGTCTCCTCGCCGCTCCCCCTCAGCCGCAGGGTGGGTCGGTCGGCGCGGCCGGCGCCCGGCATGGCGCCCGTCGTGGCCTCGGGCGCCTCCTGCGGTCCGGGCTGGGCGGGGATCACGCCCCCGGTGGGTGCCGTCGTCCTCCTCATGCCGTCCTCCGGGGTTCCGCCGGCAGCCGGTGCAGGACGCCGGCCAGGCTCCGTGCCGTGGCCGCCCAGCCGTTCAGCGCCGCGCGGCGCCCGCGTGCCGCCGCCTTCAGCCGGCGCCGTACGTCCGCCTCGCCGAACCAGCCCCGCAGTTCGGCGGCGAGCGCGGCGGGGTCCTCCGGCGGGACGAGGATGCCGGGCACCCCGCCGTCGGGCGCGCGTCCCACGGCCTCCGGGAGGCCGCCGACGTCCGTGGCCAGTACGGGGATGCCGCGCGCGAGGGCCTCCGTCACCGCCATGCCGTACGTCTCGGCGTACGAGGTGAGGACCATCAGGTCGGCGGCCGCGTAACTGGCGTCCAGGTCCGCGCCGGAGCGGGGCCCCGCCAGCTCCAGCCGGTCCTGGAGGCCGTACCTCCCGATCAGGGCCCGCAACCGGCCGACGTACGCGGGGTCCTGGCCGAGTCCGCCGACGCACACGCACGACCAGGGGAGGTCGGCCACCGCGGCCAGCGCCTCCACCAGCCGGTGCTGTCCCTTGCGGGGCGTGACCGCGGCGACGCACAGGAGCCGGGAGACTCCGTCGGTGCCGGGCGCGAGCGGCGCGATGTCGGCGCCGGGTGCGGCGACGTGGACGCGGGCCGGGTCGAGGCCGTGGTGGGAGACGAGGCGGCGCACCGCCCAGTCGCTGGTGGCGACGACGGCCGGGACGGCCCGGAGCACCGCGCGCTCCCGGGCGTCCAGCGCGGCGGCCACGGTCGGGTCGAGGCCGGTCTCGTCGCCGAGCGGCAGGTGGACGAGGACGGCCATGCGCAGCCGCCCGGCCTCCGGGACGACGACCTCCGGCACGCCGCAGGCGACCAGCCCGTCCAGCAGGACCACGGCGCCGTCCGGCAACCGGCGCAGGACGCGGGCGAGTTCCGTCCGCGCGGCCTCGTCGGGCCGGGGCCAGTCGCCGTCCACGGGCAGTCCCCGCACCCGCCAGCCGAAGCCGGGCAGGTCCAGTGCCACCCGCCGGTCGTAGGCGTTGCCGCCGCTCGGCGCGGCCGGGTCGTCGACGCCGCCCGGCAGCACGAAGTGCACGGAGCGCAGGGACATGGGGACGATCCCGCCGTTCCTCAGGGCCGACGCCTGCGCGGGCACATAGGCGAGCCGGGCGCGGCCGGCCGTCGTTTCGACGGACGTGCCGGTCACAGCGCACGCTCGTAACTCGCCCAGGCGACGTGCGACTCGTGGAGGGTGACGGTGAGACCGGCCAGGCCCTTGGCCCCCTCGCCGAGGGCGCCCTTGTGGACGCGCTCGGCGAGCCGGTCGGCGACGACCTTGGCGAGGAACTCCGTGGAGGTGTTGACGCCGGCGAAGTCGGGTTCGTTGTCGAGGTTGCGGTAGTTCAGCTCCGCGACGACGGCTCCCAGTTCCCGCGTGGCCAGTCCGATGTCGACGACGATGTTGTCCTCGTCCAGCTGCTCGCGCCGGAAGGTGGCGTCCACCAGGAACGTCGCTCCGTGCAGGCGCTGCGCGGGCCCGAAGACGTCGCCGCGGAAGCTGTGGGCGATCATGATGTGATCGCGGACGGTGATGCTGAACAACGGACGACCCTCCAGGTGTGGCGCGTCTGACCCCCCGCCGGTCACTGCGCGGGGTGCCGTCTATTACGGCTCGGTGCCTTCCCTTGTTCAGCGGCCCGTATCTCTTTTCCCAAGGTCAGTCGATCGCTCCCCCGTCCGGGAGACGGACGGGGACGGTCAGTCGTCGTCGCCGTACCGGATGCGGTGGCACAGGGCGGGGATCTCCCCCGAGGCCAGCTTCGGCAGCACGTCCGGCAGTTCCGCGAAGGCCGACTCGCCGGTGACGAGGGCGTCCAGGGCGGGGTCGGCGAGCAGGTCGAGAGCGAGAGCGAGCCGGTCGGCGTACGTGCGGGTGGCGGCGCGCGCCGGGGAGACGGTGCCGACCTGGCTGCCGCGCACGGTCAGGCGCCGGGAGTGGAAGGCCTCGCCGAGCGGCAGGGCGACGCGCCGGTCGCCGTACCAGCTCAGCTCGACGACCGTGCCCTCGGGCCGCAGCAGCTCCAGGGACCGGGCGAGTCCCTCCTCGGTGGCGCTGGCGTGCACGACGAGGTCCCGGTCGCCGAGGGCGTCGGCGGGGGACGCGAAGCCGACGCCGAGTGCCTCGGCGACCTTCGCCCGCGCCGGGTCGGCGTCGACCACCTGGACGCGGACGCCGGGGAACCGGGCCAGCAGCGCGGCCACCGAACAGCCGACCATGCCGCCGCCGACCACGGCGACGCGGTCGCCGACCAGGGGCGCGGCGTCCCACAGGGCGTTGACGGCGGTCTCCACCGTACCGGCGAGCACGGCCCGCCCGGCGGGGACGTCCGACGGCACGGGGGTGACGGCCGCGGCCGGGACGACGTAGCGGGTCTGGTGGGGGTAGAGGCAGAAGACGGTGCGCCCGGCGAGCGCGTCCGGGCCCTCCTCCACCACGCCGACGTTGAGGTAGCCGTACTTCACCGGCCCGGGGAAGTCGCCCTCCTGGAAGGGCGCGCGCATGGCCGTGTACTGGTTCTCGGGCACCCGGCCGTGGAAGACGAGCGTCTCGGTGCCCCGGCTGACCCCGCTGAAGAGCGTGCGCACGAGCACCTCGTCCGCGCCGGGTTCGGGCAGCTCCACGTCCCGGATCACGCCCCGGCCGGGCGAGTCGAGCCAGAACGCACGTGCGGTGCGGGTCATCGGATGTCCTCCTGAACGATCGGGAAGCCGCCCACGTACCGAGGGATGCACAAGCCGCGCACAAGGTAGCGGCGTTGATCGACTCTGTCACACGGCCGGAGGATGTTCGGTGGCCCAGCACAACACGTACGACGCCAGGTCGCGGACACGACCTAGGCCCCCGCAGCAGGAGACCGCGGTGGGAGCTAGCGCGCAGGTCCTGCTGCTGGTGCTGCTCGGTACGGCGATCGGCATGGGCACGGCGGGCTGGCTGACCGGCCTCGCGTTCGCGTTCGCGACCTGGGCGGTGCTCACCCGGGCCCTGCACCGCTCCCGGCCGCCGTCGTTCGGCCCGGCCAACCGGGTCACCCTCGGCCGGGCCACCCTGGTCGGCGGGGTGACGGCCCTGGTCGCCGACTCCTTCCGCAGCGCGCCGCCCGTCTCCCTCCTCGTCGGCCTGACGGCCGTGGCCCTGGTCCTGGACGGAGTCGACGGCAAGGTCGCCCGCCGCACCGGCACGTCGACGGCCCTGGGGGCGCGCTTCGACATGGAGGTCGACGCGTTCCTCATCCTGGTGCTCAGCGTGTACGTCGCGATGGACCTGGGCCCGTGGGTGCTGCTGATCGGCGGCATGCGGTACGTCTTCGTCGCCGCCGCCCGCGTATGGCCGTGGCTCACCGCCCCGCTGCCGCCGAGCACGGCCCGCAAGACGGTGGCGGCGCTGCAGGGGGTGCTGCTGCTCCTCGCGGGCGCGCAGCTGCTGCCGGAGTCGGCCAACGCGGGGGTGGTGGGGCTGGCGCTGGGGCTGCTGGTGTGGTCGTTCGGGCGGGACGTGGTGTGGCTGTGGCGGAGGACGGGGAGCGGGATGGCGGCTCCTGGGGAGGACCCGGCGTCCGTACCGGCAGCCGCGGCTCACGTGGGCGCGCGACGAGTCCTGGCCCGGTGACCGCGGGGCAGCAGGGCGACCGCGGCGAGCGGTACGGCGGCCAGTGCCAGCCACGGCACGGCGACCGGCAGCCCGCCGTCCAGGAGCAGGCCGGTCGCGGAGCTGCCGGCCAGCGCGATCAGCCCGGAGACCGAGGACAACGCCCCGGTGTACAGGCCGAGTCTGCCGTCCTCGGCGAGGTCGGGCACCCAGGCGCGGGCGACGGGTGCGACCAGCATCTGACCGAGCGTCAGCATGACGACGAACCCGGCGGCCGGCACGAGCCCGCCCGCGCCCGTCCATCCCGCGGGCCGGGCGAGGCCGACGGCGGCGAACCCGCCCGCGATCAGCGCCAGCCCGGCCGCCATCGACCGGCGCGGCGTCAACCGCTCCCCCGCCCACCGGGTCACCGGCAACTGCGCGGTCACCACCAGCAGCGAGGACAGCGCGAACAGCCAGGCCAGCGGCGCCTGCGAACCGGCGGCCCGCTCCACCTCGGCGGGCAGGGCGAGGTAGAGCTGGTTGTAGGCGAGCAGATAGGCGCCGTACGCACAGCACAGCGCCAGGAAGGGCCGGTTGCGCAGGAGCAGCCGCGCCCCGCCCCTCGCCCGGACGCGGGCCCGCCCGGGAAGGTGCTGGGGCAGCAGCCACGCGTGCCCGGCGAGGACGAGCACGAAGACGCCGGCCCCGGCCAGGCACGCCGTGCGGAAGTCGACGGCCAGCAGCAGCGCGCCCAGCAGCGGCCCGACGAACGCCCCCGCCTGGCCGGCCACGGTGAACAGCGCGAGCACCCTGGTCCGGTCCCCGCCGCCCTGTTCCTCCCACAGGACGGCCTGCCGGGCGACCTCGGACTCGACGGCGGGTGAGAACAGCGCGGCGGCGAACCCGATGAGCAGCACCGCGCCGACGACCGCCCAGGTCCGCTCGGCGTACCCGAGCCACCCGAACCCGGCGATGCGCAGCACGCATCCGGCGAGGACGACGGGCCGGATGCCGTACCGGTCGGCCAGCGCCCCGCCGACCACGAACAGCCCCTGCTGGCTGAAGGTCCGCAGCCCGAGCACGAATCCGACCAGCCAGCCCGCCATGCCCACGGCCTGCCCGAGGTGTTCCGCGAGGAAGGGCAGGACGGCGAAGAAGCCTATGTTGAAGGCGAGTTGGGTGAGGATCAGCAGGCGCAGCAGCGGGGAGAGCGGGGTGGTGTGGCCACGGCCGGGAGCCTTCATGGTCGAGCGGCCGGTGGGGGTGGGGGTCATCGGGCTCCGGCCAGTTCCTTCTCGGCGACGGCGGTGGGCTGCGGGCCGGTGGCCGGGGGCTCCGGGCTGTGCCGTCGTCGCGGCCGGCGCAGTCCGCCCGCCGCGGTGACGGCGAGGGCGCCGAGCAGGGCGAGGACGGCGGCGGGGGCGAGGACGGCCCAGGGGGCGCGTTCGGCGTAGGGCTGGTTCTCGGCGAGGAGCAGGCCCCATTCGGGGGACGGCGGCTGGGCGCCGAGGCCGAGGAAGCCGAGCGAGGCGAGCGCGAGGGCGACGCCGGGCAGCCGCAGCAGGGCATGGCGGATGACGGGCGGCAGGACGGCGGGGAGCAGTTCGCGACGCAGCAGGTAACGGCGCCCGGCGCCCAGCCCCCGGGTGGCCGTGATGTGCAGGGTGGCGCGTTCCTGGCGCAGCAGCGACGCGGTGTGCGTGGCCAGCGGTGCCCAGGCCACGGCGCCCACGGCGAGGGCGGGGGTCGCCGCTCCGCTGCCCGCGACGGCGGTGACGAGGAGGGCGGCGAGTACGGGCGGCACGGCGTTGACGGTGTCGACGAGCGGCGCGGACACCCCGGGAAGGAGCCCCAGCAGCACGCCCGTGAGCAGGGCGACGGCGGTGATGGCGGAGGCGAGCAGCAGCGTGTCGAGGGCTCCGTGACCGACGCGGGCGAGCAGGTCGCGGCCGAGGGCGTCGGTGCCGAAGGGGTGGGCGGTGGACGGCGGTTGCAGCCGCTGGCCGGTGTCGAGGGCAAGGGGGTCGCGGGTCAGGCCGCAGGCGACGACGGCGAGCAGGACACCGCCGTGGAGGAGGGGCAGGAGGCCACGGGCGGGGGGTGCGGGCCGGTGCAGGGAGGACAGGGCGCCGTCGCGCAGGGCGGGCCCGGTGAGCAGGCGTCCGGTGACGCGGGTGGCGAGGGTCGCGAGCGCGGCGAGCAGGAGGAGGGCGAGGGTGCCGGCCTGGAGGACGGGCAGGTCCTGGGCGAGGGCGGCCTGGAGGGTGGTACGGCCGAGGCCGGGGATGTCGAAGACCTGCTCGACGGCGACGGCCCCGCCGGTCAGCCCGACGACGAACAGCCCGAGGTTGGGCAGCAGCGCCGGCACGCACCGGCGCACCGCCTGCCGGGCGATGCGCCGGCCCGGCAGTCCACGGGCGGCGGCGGCCAGCGCCCAGGGCTCGCCGAACGCGCCGGGCAGCAGGTCGTCGAGCAGCCGCCCCAGCACGGCCCCGGCGGGCAAGCCGAGGGCGAGGGCGGGCAGTACGGTCCACTGCGGCCCGTACCACCCCAGCGCGGGCAGCCAGCCCAGTTGTACTCCGACGACGGTGGCGAGCACGGAGGCGACGAGGAACTCGGGCAGCGCGGCGGCCACGGCGGAGACGGTGCCGCCACGGCGCCGCCCGTCGAGCCGCCGCCGTGCGCCGAGCCGGAGGGTGCGGGCGCAGACGGCCGTGGCGGTGAGGGCGGCGACCACGAGGGCGACCGTCATCAGCAGCAGGGAGGCGCCCAGGGCCTGGAGCACGTCGGGCAGGACGTCGTTCCCGGAGATCCACGACTGCCCGGCGTCCCCGTGCGCGAGCCCGCCGAGCCACCGGCCCAGCAGGTGCAACGGCCCGCCGTCGAGCCCGAGCTGCTCGCGGATGCCGGCGAGGACCTCGGGCGTGGGGTCGCGGTCGGCCGCCCTCGCCTTGAGGACGGTGTGCGCCGGGTCGGTACGGGTCAGCCACGGCAGCAGCCCGATCCCGCACACCAGCCCGGCCGCGAGCACGACCCGCCACACCACGGTTGCCATGCGCTGCCGCACGGTTCAGCGCCGGGTGCCGGTGCCGACGAGGGTGCGCTCGTACGGGTCGAGGACGACACCCTGCACGGACGTGCCGACGCCGGTGATGATGCGCTGGTGCACCAGCGGCACGACGGCGTCGGTTCCGAGGACGCGGGCCTCGGCGGCCATGGCGGCGTCCTGCCGCCCGGCGGTGTCGGCGATCCCCTCGGCCTTCTTCACGGCGGCGTCGACGTCCTTGTCGCACAGCTGGGCGATGTTGTAGCCGCCGTCGCAGGCGTAGTCACTGGCGAGGACGGCGACGGGGTCACCGGTGTCGACCAGGGTGTTCCGGGCGAGCACGAAGGCGTCGAACTTCCCGTCCAGCGCGTCGCCTTCCAGGCGCGAGTACTCGCGCACGGTCAGCTTCACGGTGAACCCGGCCTTCTCCAGCTGCTGCTTGACGACCTGGGCGACCTCGGGCAGCTCGGGCCGGTTGTCGTAGGTGGCGAGGGAAATGGTGACCCCGTTCGCCTTCCCGGCGGCGGCGCGCCCGACGGGCTTGAGCCGCTTGCCCTCGGCCCAGGTCACGGCGGGCCCGTAGACACCGGCCCCGGCGTCGGCGTACCCCTCGTAGACGTCCTCGGCGAACACGGAGGTGTCGAGCGCACCACGGGCGGCGGCACGCAGGCCGGCGTTCTTGAAGGGCCCGGCGGAGGAGTTGAGCAACAGGCTGGTGGTCCGCGTGGTGGCGGTGCCCCGTCGGCTCTCCTTGTCGAGGCTCGCCGCCTGCGCGACGGGAACGGCCTCTGCGATGTCCAGCTCGCCGGTGCGCAGGGCGTTGGCACGGGCGGTGCCGTCGGCGATGAAACGGGCGTCGATGCCGGAGGCCTGGGCGCGGCCGCCCCAGTAGTCGTCGAAGCGGTCGAGGGAGGCGGAGGTGGCGCCGTTCACCTCGGTGATCTCGAAGGGCCCGGTGGCGGTGCCGACGGGATCGACGCGACCGCTCTTCTCGTAGGCCTTCTTGGAGAAGATCGCGAGGCTGGGGCTGGACAGCCGCAGCGGGAGCACGGGGTCGGGCGCGGCGGTGGTGACCCTGAGGACTTGGTCGCCGTCGGCCTTCGCGGTGAGGGCGACGCCGGCGAGGGCGGCGGGCGCGGGCTCGGCGGCGGTGGCACGGGCGAGTGACTCGGCCACGGCGGCGGGGGTGACGTCGGTGCCGTCCTGGAAGGTGGCGTCGCGGAGGGTGAACTCCCATGCCCTGTCCCCGTCCCTGCGCCAGGACTCGGCGAGGGCGGGCGCGGCGGAGCCGTTGGCGTCCAGCGCGGTGAGGCCCTCGGTGACGCCGAGCCGGCTGAGGAGGGTGGCGTCGGCGCCGTAGGGCGACAGGTTCTCGGCGGGCGGGAAGGCGAGACCGACCCGGAGCCGGGAACCGCCGTCACCGTCACCGCCCTTGGCGCCCTCGCCGCCGCCTGAGGCGAAGCAGCCGGCTATCAGCGGGAACAGGAGGAGAGGGGCGAGCAGCCGGGGGCGGGGGTGGAAGCGCATGGTCCTCGGTTCGATCGGGGCGACATGGGGGCTTGAGGGGCGGTGCGAGGAAACCCTACATGAAAATGGTTTCCACGAGGCCCTCCGGGTGCCGCCCGCACGGCAGGGTTACGGCATGGGCACGTCGAAGTGCACGACGCTCTGCCCGCCCCCCGCGTCCTCCCGCTCGTCGTGCACGACCTTGGCGAGCGACCGCCAGAACGGCTCGGCACCGGTGACGGCGGGGTCGGTGTGCAGGTACACGGCCCGGTATCCCCCGTCGGCGACGGCGAACGCGAGCAACGCGTCGACGAGCCTCCGCGCCAGCCCGCGCCGGCGGTGCTCGGGCCGGACGTACACGCGACGCAGCTGCGCGGTGACGCCGGAGGGGTAGCGCTCGGCGACGCGGCGGGGGTTCGGGGGGTGCGCGGGCCCACGGGAATCCAGGGCACCGGTGGCGACGACCTCACCGTCCCGCTCGTCCACGGCGACGAGGAGGGTGTGCCGGGCGGGGCTCAGGTACGCACCGTCCAGGTCGATGACGTCGCCGTGCCAGCGGGGGACGTACCCGGTGCCGAAGTCGCGGTAGACGGTGTCGAGCATGACGGCCCGGGCGGCGTCCAGATCGGCGGGGGTGGCGGGGCGGATGGTGTAGTCGGTGCGCACTTGCACATCATATGCAGTAAGCGTTGAGTGCTGGTCAGGGGCCCGCTTCCGCACGCATGAGCCCCGCGTTGACGGCATCGACGAACTCGTACAGGGGGCCTTCGGTGACGATGGCCTCGCCCCGCCCCCTGCGCCCCGGTTCCACGTCGATGACCGTGACGAGTGCGCCGCCCAGGCCGACGACGACCCACCAGTCGCGTGCGTCCGCCCGTACGCGCCACGTCGACGCGACCCACTTGCCCGTATCGGTCCGCACCTCGGCGGAGACGAGGTCCCAGTCCACCGGGTCGAAGTGTGTCACCTCGTGAACCGGTGCGTTCCGCTGCCGGAGCCGTTCGGTGACGTGCGGACCGTGCGCCTTCAGCGCCACCGGCTCGCGCATGATGTGACGGACCCGGGCGAAGAGGGAGACCGGGCCCGTCTCCTTGTGGAACCGGGCGGTCTCGAAGCGTGGTGACACGAAGAACTCCTGTGTGCGAGAGACGGCCGGAGCGCCCGGCCCGGTGGGAGATCAGCGGTGCCGCCACAACTGGTGGAGTTCGAGGACGTCCATCCGCCAGTGCATCTCGAGGGACTGTTCCGGCACGCGCTCCCGGCCACGGCTGTCACGGACACGGCGGTACTGACGGTGCGGCGACAGGTCGGCGTCGGCGACCAGGGCAGCCAGCGGGGGCTCGTCCGCCGGTGTCTCCTCGTCGACCAGGAGGAGGATCTCGCCTTCGTCGTCCGCAGGGACATGGCGCAACCGTCCGCCCATCCGGCGGTCCAGCTCCTCCCAGGTCACTGTCGTGCCGGCGCGCGCGGCATCCTGCAGGAGAGTGCGCACACGGGCGGCGAGCGACGCAAGGGTGTCGTCGCTGCCGCTCTCCACCCCCAGTCGGTGTCGGAGATCCGCGCGACGGCGCCGCAATGCCTCGTCGTCCGCTTCCGGCAACGGGTCGGCGAGAGCGCGACGGATCCGGTCGGCCTCGGTGAGGGCGTCCGCGATCTCGGCGGTGGTCAGCGTGGCCTCCCGGGTTCCGAGATCGTGGAGGATGCGCCGCAGCGCCCCGAGCGAGCCGTCCGCCCGAGACGCGGCTTCCTCGTCACGCAGCCACTGCTTGAATGCGCGCATCAGACCGGTGACCGCCTCGCGGTCCTGGGGTGAGAGGCGCAGGGCGTAGACGCGTCCCATCGCGCTGTGGACGCGCCTCGCCAGCACGAGGTCGCCCGCGTCACGGGCGGTGCGGAACTCGTCGGCCATCTTGTCGAACACCTCACGCGGTGGGGTCTCGGCCTCGCCCGGCCCCTCAAGACGCCGGCGCAGGACCTTGCGCCAGTGGCTCAGGCGCTGCGACACGGGGGTCGGCAAGAAGGGGGTGCCGATCAGCAACGCCAAGTCGTCCGCTTCACGCACAGCTCTGTTGAGCGCCGGGAACGGGAGCTCTGCTTCCGTCTCCTCCAGATACCGCAGGATCGTCTGAAGCCGCCCGACCGGATCCTCCCCGGGGCGTGCGGGCGGCAGGGCCCCGGCACCCTGCGCAGGTCCCGGACGCTCCGACGGCCGCGCGCGGTGGATGCGCGTCCGATGGTCCTTCCAGATCTTCGCCGCGCCCGCGGCATCGGTCCAGTGGGGCCAGCCGAGCGCGAGGAGCACCTGCCGGAAGAAGGGGGGCGGTGTGTCGTCGTGCGGCTGCGCCTCCCTGGAGAAGGTGATCAGGCTGGACAGCAGCGGCCGGTGCGTCTTGGCATGCGGCGCGTCCACGGCGGTGAGCAGGCGCAGTTGCCGTGCCTGGTTGACGTCCTCGGGCCGGGTCCCGGTCTGCTTGAGCAGCTCGTACCAGGTGATGGTGGTGCCTTCACGTGCGGTCCTCACCAGCACGCGGGTCAGCTCGGCGGCGAGGCGGGCGTCAGGGATGGGCACCGGCTGCGCCGATGTGGGGGTGAGTGGGCGGTGCGGGGGCTCCTTCTCGTCCGCTCCGGCCGGCGGCCCGGGCTTCTGCTGCGGGTCAGGAGCGGCTGCTGTCGCGTCCGGCTCACGGGCGGGCACGTGGGGGTCGAGCAGCTCCCATTCCGCCGCCTTGGCGGGCGCGAGACGGACGAATCCCTCGGCACGAAGCATCCACCGCGAGCCGGGAAGGGCGAGTTGTGGGCCGTTCAGTACGGCTGCTCGGTCGGTCAGTACGTACACATGGTGAGATTCCGGAGCCGCACCCGTGCCCGGCAGGGAGATCCGGGCGCGGAACATCGCCGACCCGATGGGCTGGGCGTCCGCGTCGTAGAGACGTCTGCCGCCCTCCTCGGACACCAACGCGGCCCCTGTGAAGGCGACGCGCCCGGTCATGAGCGGGAGTACGGGCCCGGCACCGGAGCCGTGGTCCCGCACCGCCGGCTCCTGAGCCGTTGGCGTCTGCCGTCCGCCAACGGCGGGGCGCTCAGGGCCGGAAGCGGGCGCGGTCCCCTTCGGCCGAATCCCGTACGGGGTCTCCTCCAGCCACGGGGTGACGATCCCGGCGTGCGCGAGTCGGCACTTGTCGAGCGTCGTCCACTCGACCCGGTGACCGGGCGGGTGCGTTCCGACGTACACGACGCGGGTGCCGTCCTCGGTCGCACACCGAAAGCGCAGGGCGTGGCCGGTGGCGTCGAGTTCGAACGGGGCGAGCTGGCTCTCCGGTCCGTACATGCGGATGGTGGCCGGCTTCCCGGCCGGGGCGGTGAGCCGCTCCCCGTCGGCCTGCCACTCCTTGAACGAACGCCGGGCCATCTGCACGTGGATCAGGCGGCGCTTCTTCTTGGACCCGAAACGGACCTCTATCGCGTCGCTGCGCGCGCCCTTCTGCTTGACGTACTGCACCGCGACGGACGACTGCCCCTGCCTGCGCAGCCACTTGGCGATGGCCTCACCGATGTAGAGGTGGTCGGCACTGTCCTCACCGAGCGCGGTGCGCGCGCACCGGACGGGCGGGCGGTGGGCGAAGTGCGACTTCTTGTCGTCGCAGGCGCGCAGTGTCAGAAGCTTCCCGCACCCGCCGAGGAGGGTGCCGCAGGTGAAGGCGTTGGAGCCGTGCTTCTGGCGCAGCTGGTCAGCGGCGTGTTTCTCGTACGGGAGGAAGAGAGGGAGATGACCGTCGGGTCCACCCAGCACCGCCGTCTGAACCTTGCGGGTGTCCTCTTCGCGTCCGACTGGGATCATCGGCGGCCGTCTCCTTGCTGTCCGTGCAGAGCGCACGTCCGAACGAGCTCGGACGGCACGTCATCATCGACGTCTCGCAGCCGGGTCTGGTTGTGCACGAGTCCGTCACTTTTCAGCCACGCCACACGTGCGCCGACGCCGCCTTCCCGCCGAGGGACCACTGGGGATGCCCTCCCCCGTCGCTTCCGGCAGGCGAGGGGACAAGGGCGACGCGCTAGGGTTGTGGCTCACGGGACGTCTGTGGACGGACACGCTGTTCAAGGGGTCACCGTGTCGAGACGTCAGGTTGTGCGACCTGACTGCGCGCTGAGCTTCCGGGGGGGAACTCACCATGATCGAGACTCCGATCGAACGCGACGGCGAGGACGAGGCCGACCGGAAGGTCGTCGAGCAGGAGCGGGCCGAGCTCAAGGAGTTCGTCAGGGGCCTGAGCGCGGACGACATCAAGTCGGGCAACTGGTTCACCAAGCTCAGCGCTCATGCCATGAGCTCCTACACCGAGAAGGTCGACTGGCAGTACTTCCAGGAGCGGTACGCGGGCGTGCCCGCCGATGCCATCGTCGATCAGCGGATCAAGATGGCGGCTCGGTATGCCGCGCTCGAAGGCGGGCTCTCCGCAGGGGCCTACACCGCGACCGTCGCCGCCACCATCGGGAGCCTCGGTGGTGCCTCCCCGGCGACCGTCCCCGCCGCCGTCGCGACGATGATGATCGACGTCGCGTTCGTCACCCGGCTCCAACTCCGCCTGGCCTACGACATCGCGGTCCTCTTTCGGGTCCCGCTGAACCTGTCCGATCCCGACGACCTGTGGAAGCTCATTCGAGTGGCCTTCACGATCAAAAGTGGGGAGGCGGTCCGGGAAGGCGTGGTCAAGGCGGTGCCGGCCATCGTGCGGCCGGTGATCAAGCGCTTCTACTCCGGAGAGGTGCTCACCGCCGCGAAGGCGCTCCCGGTCGTCGGGAAACATCTCCTGCAGAAGAACGTCATCAAGATCGGGATCCCACTGGTCGGCGTTCCCCTTGCGGTGATGCTGAACCGCTACACGACGCTGCTCGCCGGGCGGCACGCACAGGCCGTCTTCCGGAACGAGGCGCGAGTGATCGAACTCGCCGAGCGTCTGAGCAAGGAGAGTCGGCACCCGCAGTTGATGCTGTGGGTCGCGTGGCTCGTCATCAGAGCGAGCCGCAAGATCGCCGACGACGAGGCGTTGTTGATGCGCCACCTGGTGAGGCTGGTCCGGGACCAGCATCAGGTGGTGGACGAACAACTCGCCCACCTGGTCGACATCGACCCCGCCGAGGTGTGGCGCCGCCTGGACGCCGAGCCGGGGGATCTCAGCGACATCGTCGAGGCGGCCGAGCGGGTGGCCACGGTGGACGGTGCCGTCGACGCCCGCGAGAGAGCCGTCGTCTCCGAGCTTCGAGACCGCTGCCGTCGCGTCTGACGCCGTCGTGTGCTGGATCCCGCGGTCGGACGAGGACCCCGTCCGTCCCTGACCGGGTCCGGTGCGTGCCGGTCCTCGGCACGTTCCGGACGGCAGCTGTGCCCAGGGGACAAGTGGGGTGTAATAGCCCTGGTGGGGACGCGCACGGGGTGCGTCAGGGGGGAGCCCCGATGGAAGGGCTGAAGCCGACCGATCCGCGGCAGGTGGGCCGGTACCGGATCTCCGCGCTACTGGGCGCCGGCGGAATGGGCCGTGTCTTCTTGGGACGTTCGCCCAGCGGACGTCTGGTGGCGGTGAAGGTGGTTCGGCCGGAACTTGCGGAGGATCCCGGGTTCCGCCGCAGGTTCGCCCAGGAGGTGGCGGCGGCCAGAAAGGTCACCGGATTCTTCACGGCCGCGGTGGTCGACGCCGACCCCGACGGTTCGCCCCCGTGGCTGGCCACGGCGTACGTGCCCGGGATGGCATTGGACCAGGCCGTCGCGACGCACGGCCCGTGGCCGGTGGAATCGGTGCGCGCGCTGGGCGCGGGCTTGGCCGAGGCGCTGGAGGCCATCCATGCGGCCGGCCTGATCCACCGGGACCTGAAACCCTCCAACGTGCTCGTCGCTCCCGACGGTCCCCGAGTCGTCGACTTCGGGATCTCCGTGGCGACCGAGTCGACCGCGCTCACCCGCGCCGGGACAGTACTGGGCACCCCCGGCTTCATGGCTCCCGAGCAGCTCACCGGCGAGCCCGCGACACCGGCCACCGACGTGTTCGCATTCGGTGCGGTACTGACCTACACGGCCACCGGCACCGGCCCGTTCGGCACCGGCTCGGCGCAGTCACTCAACTTCCGTATCGCGTACGAACAACCACGGCTCGGCCAAGTGCCCGAGCCCGGGCTCGAGATCATCGCTCGGTGTCTGGCCAAGGACCCCGCCGAGCGGCCAACGGTCAGCGAACTCATCGACGATCTCGTCCAGGTGACGGATGCCGGCGGGTACACACCTACTGAAGTCGTCACCGAGGCCACCGCCTGGTTGCCCGGCCAGGTCGCTCGCGCACTGCCGGCCACGGTCACCGCGCCCGCCCGGCCGACACCCCGTACGCCGAAGGCCGAGATCGCACCACCGGCCTCCCCGCCCGCCGGCCCGGGCAGGCCCCACCCGGCGTCCGCCGTTCCGTCCGCGGCGGCCACGACTCCCCGGGCCGTCCGGCCCGAACGGCCCAGGAACGCCGGGACTTCCCGGCCGCCGTCAGCCGGGAAGTCCGAGGCCACGCGCCCCGAGCCGGCCGCGACAGCCGGCGCCACTCGCTCCGCACCGGGCACCCGCACACCCGCTGTCACAGCGCCGCCCTCCGTGGTCCTGCGCCCGCTGCCCTTCTGGGGCGCGGGGACGGCACTGGTCCTCGCCCTGTGCTTGCCGTTCCACGGTCGCATGCGGCTCTTCGAGAGCTCGTTCCTCACCTACTGGATGTACTCACCTGCCTGGCCCTTCGGCGGTTCCTGGCCGTTCCTGCTGGTCACGGTATTCGCTTTGAGCACCTGTGCGGCCGTGTTGTCGGCGCTGCGCAGAACCCCTCAAGGGGCCGTACCCCGTCGCGCCCGGTACCTTCACCTCCTGAGCACCGTACTCACCACGGGGTTGTTCGCCTTCTGGGTGGGCACGGGGCTCAACAGCCACGGGAGCCTCTACTTCCTCGACTCGGGCGCGTGGTTCTTCGCCCTGGCATGCGCCGCACTGATCCGCAGCGCCTTTCGGCTCCGGATCCCGAAGGGCGTGTGAGCGGAGCGGGGTCCGTTGCCCCCTCACCACCCCGGATAGCGGACCCACCAGTACGGGTCCGAGCCGGGGACGTACTCGCTGCCGCTCGGGGAGTCGTTCATCTCGGTCAGCAGGTCCCGGGCCAGGGTGTCGAGCACCCAGGCGAGTTCGTGGCGGCTCACCAGGTCCAGGGGCAGGGCCTCGTAGCCGTGGACCGCGCCCAGGAGCGCGCCGGTCACGCAGGCTGCGGAAGCGCCGTCCGGGGCCTGCGCCGCGAAGTCCAGTGCGGCCCTGAGCTGCGCACGGCCGGGGAACGAAGACACCGTGTAGACGGCGCCGAGGAGGGCCGAGGGCGCCGTCGCGTCCGGTGCGAGGTGGGCGAGCGTGGGCGCATGCGCCGGTTGGTCGACGCCGAGTCGGTACGCCGTCGTCAGACGCCTGTGTTCGTCGTCGGTGGTCGATTCGCCGAGGCCGGCGATCCCCGCGCCCATCGCTTCCCGGACCGCGCGGTCGGAGCGGCCCTCGTGGTCCGGGGCGGGCGCAGTGATGGTGAGGCAGTGGTGGACCAGTACGGCTGCCCGAGCCGTGGCGGACAGCGCGGCGGGGTCGCCGTGCGTGAGCGCGGCGAAGTCACCGGCCTGTCTGGCCGGCTCGAGTCCGGCGACCGCCAGCGGCAGGGACCGGGTCAGCGCATGACAGCCGCGGCTGGTGGTGGCCGTCGGGGCGTCAAGGCCCTCGATCCGGGACAGGGCCGCCACCGTCGCCGGTGCGCTGCCACGCCGTTCGGCGAGCACGGGCACGCCCGCGAGCCAGCCGTCCGGCCACGCGCCGTCTGCCTTGGCGAAGGCCCATCGGCGACGCATCCGTTCGACCTCGATGCCCTGGAGGGCCGCCCACCTGCAGTAGGCGTGCAGAACCACCGAGGGCGGATGGCAGATCCCCTTGTGACTCATCCGCACCATCGCCCGGATGACGCCCTCCGCGGTGAAGCAGGCGAGCTGTGTGCTGACGCCGGCCCGCAACGTTCCGCTCGCGGGAAGCCCGCCCCGAGCCGCTCCGACCGTGTCACCGATGGCCAGCCCCAGCATCATCCCCCGCACCCGGGACTCCGTCCCGAGAGCCTTGCCGAGCCGGTCCTTCTCCTCGGTCACGTCCGCCTGCTTTCTTGTGCAGCCCTGTGCGACGACGGCCGACTCCTACCGCGCCCAGGCACGCCGTCCGGTCACGTCAGCGACGTGAAGGAGTGACCGACGTCGCCGGCTCAGTCGTCGACCCCCAGCGCCCCCAGCAGCATCGGCAGCGACGCATGCAGCTCCCGCTCCCAGTACGCCCACCCGTGCGTCCCCGGACCGTAGAGGTTGGTCGTCAGGTGCCGCGCGCCCACCCTCCGCAGTTCCCCCGCCAGTGCCTGGTTCTGGCGGTTGAAGTCCGCCTCCAGGGCGCTCGTCGCGCCCGGGGTGTCCAGGGGGCCCGTCGTGCCGTCGCCGCAGGACAGGTAGACCGGGATCGAGCGGAGTCGTTTCGCCAGGTAGTACGGGTCGTGGGCCTCCCAGATGCCGCGTTGGGCGACCGGGTCGCCCCAGACGCGCAGCGGGTCGTTGCCCTGGCCGGCGAAGAAGCCCATGATGCGGTCGATCGACTCGGTGTCGAAGAGCGGGTGGGCGGAGCCGGAGTACGCGGCCGTCGCCCTGAACATGCCGGGGTGGCGGGCGGCGTAGAGGAGGGCTCCCTGGCCGCCCATCGACAGGCCCGCCACGACGCGGTTCGCGCCGGCGCCCCAGTCGTGCTCCAGGAGGTGGCGCAGTTCCACGGTGTGGAAGGTCTCCCACGCGGGGTCGCCGCCCCGGCCGTGGTTCCACCAGTCGCTGTACCAGCCGTTCCAGCCGGCCTCCGGCATCACGACGAGGACGTCGCGGAGCGCGGCGGTCTCCGCGACGTCGGTCATCCGGGTCCACGACGTGTAGTCGCCGCAGCAGCCGTGGAGCAGCCACAGGGTCGGCCAGTGCTGCGGACGTCGGGAGTCCGGGTTCCAGCCGTCGGGGGTGAGGAGGCGGACCTTGACCGTCCGGCCGCCGAGGGCGGTGGAGCGTACGGACAGGTCGACCTGGCGGTCCGCGACCTGGGTGACCGCGACGACCTCCGCACCGTGCGGGGAGGGGGCCCGGGACGCCGCCAGTGCCGGTGCCGTCGGCAGCACCATGGCGAGCACGGCGGTGAGGACGAGAAGAGCGCGGGATCTGAGAGTCGGGGCGGTGGTCGTGGTCACGGCGGCTCCCTGCTGTGCGGTTCGTGAGAACGGTGCGACCGGGCTCGTTCAGTGCTTGCGGGGCAGGATCAGCACAGCGTCGCCGACCGGGCGTTCGCCCGTCGCGTCGGACGGGGCGTTGACGACCTTGCCGTCGGTCACCATCGTCGTCGAGCCGCCGCCGTCCAGGTTGACCGCGTCCCGCAGTCCCAGGGACTTGGCGACCTCGGCGCTCTCCACGATGCTCAGCCCCAGTGCCTCCGCGCTGCGTCCGTCGGACGTGATCAGTACCGTGCGGCCGGCCGCGTCCACTCCGGCCAGGGTGCGCGGGTTGCGCTTGTGCACCCAGCCGTAGTACCAGCTCGGGTCGCCCGGGTGCACCATCCCGTCAGTGGCCGGTGTGACGTGGAGCCGTCCGTCGCGGACCAGTTCGGGGCCGGCGTTGACGATGTCGGTGCCGGGGGACGGAGTGACGCGCTTGCCCCGGTCGTCCAGCAGGTTCGTCGTCAGGCTCACACGGGTGCCTGGGTGGGCCAGGGTCGTCAGGTCCGCGACGCGGTTCCCCGTCGCCTGGATGGAGCTGCCGCCCTTCGGGAGCGGTCCGCCCCGGGGGGTGCGCAGTTCCACAACCCGCTCGTGGGCGTCCAGTACCGCCTCCACGCCCTCGCCGGACGGGGTCTGCGGCCCGTACTCCGGGGTGAAGGCGACGACTTCGTTCGGGTTCGTGCAGGTCACGTCGTGCAGCGGGAGGGGCGTCGGCTGGTCGCCCTCGCCGCCGCCGCAGTTTCTGATCAGGCCGGGGACGCGGTTGATGCCGTCCAGGGTGAGTGAGGTGCCGTGTGCTCTGATCCGTCCCTGCCACGTGTAGCGGGCGATCGCCGTCCCCCTGCCGTTGCCGTGGAGGGCCAGGGCCGGGCGGCCGCTCACCGGTTCGCTGAGCAGGCGTCCGTCGTAGACGCCCACTCCGGCGGGGTCGCCCGGGGCGCCCGCCTTCGGGTCGAGGACGAAGAAGCCGGCGTTGACCGCCGCCGTCGCACCCGCCGTCTCCGACAGCTGGCTTGTGGTCTCGCGGTTCTCCAGGTCGGGGCCGTAGGACGCGTCGAGGGCGCCGCGGAAGGTGCGCGGGTCGACGGTGAGGACGTCGATGTGCCAGGGGCCGCGGTCCGTGGCCTCGCCGTCCCAGCCGGTGAAGACGGCGGATCCGGTGTGTCCGGCCGCCCTCAGGCGTGTGCGTTCCGTCGTCGCGGCGGACTGGGACGTGAATGTTCCGACGCGGACGCGCCAGCCGAGGGTGCCGCCCGTGTAGTCGGCCGTCCTCTCCGTCGTCACCTGCTCGACTCGGGCCGCGAATCCGTCGCGGGTGAGTGCCGCCGCCAGTTCGTCGGCGCTCGCCTTGTCCTTCAGGGCCGTCGGCGGTGCGTCGGGGTCCGGTGAGGTGTCTCCGCCGGGGATGGAGACCTCCACCGTCCAGTGCAGGGACGGGTCGGCCGCGTTCCCGCGCACGATGCGGGTGAGGGTGACGCCCGGCTGGAGGGCCGTCGTGGTCCGGGTTTCGGGGAGGTCGGCGGGCCCCAGCGGAAGTACCCGCCGGGCGGGCGGGGACGCCTCTGCGGCCGCTGGAAGTGCGGTCAGGGTGGTGAGGACGCCGAGAGCGGCAGCAGTGGCACACAGTCTCTTCTTCATCTGTCCCGCCTCGCGCCGACCACGGACACCGACCGACCCATGCTGCGCACAAGTATCGGCGGGTTCCGGCTCCCGTCAAGGTGGCCCGGTGGGCGTGGGCCCGCCCCTCGTACGGCTCGCGCCGGTCAGGGGACCCGCGCCACGCCCACGTAGAAGCCGCTGCGTTCCCGGACCGGTGCGGTTCCTCCCGGGACCACTCGGTGACGAACACCAAGCCGGGCGCGACGAGTTCCAGCCCGGCGAAGAAGGGCTCGACCTCGGTCCGGGGATCTCGTGCCAAGATGACGTCTCGACAGGCATGCAGGCAGGTCTTCACGAGGCATGTGCCGTGCGTGGCCCACGAGTTGAGGACGGAGTCAGGCCGCATGACCTCCCTGAGCAGCCGCGAGAGCGCCGCCCACCCCGACCTGATCGACACGAGCAGGCCGCACCCGGCCCGCATGTACGACTACTTCCTCGGCGGGAAGGACAACTACGAGGTCGACCAGAGGGCCGCCGAGGAGTTCATGAAGGCGGCGCCCGAGGTCCGCGAAGGCGTCCTCGCCAACCGGCACTTCCTGCACCGCGCGGTGCGGCACGTGGTGGCCGAGGGCGGTGTCCGCCAGATACTCGACGTGGGCACGGGTCTGCCCACCGAGCCCAACGTGCACCAGGTCGCGCGGTCGGTCGCCCCGGAGACCCGGGTCGCGTATGTCGACAACGACCCGATCGTCGCCACCCACTCGAGGGCCCTGTCGGACGACCCGGACACCGCCGTCGTCCTGGCCGACCTGCGCGACCCCCGGGCGATCCTCGACCACCCCGAGGTGCGCGCGGTCATCGACTTCGACCGGCCGGTGGCGCTGTTGCTGGTGGCCGTCGTGCACTTCGTCGCCGAGTCGGAGGACCCGGCCGGCATCGTCGCCACGCTGCGCGACGCGCTGCCGGCCGGCTCCTACCTCGTCCTGTCGCACGCGACGGGTGACGTCCACGAGGACCGGCGCGAGGAGGCGGCGGCCGTCTACGACCAGGCCACCGCCTCCCTCCATCTGCGGTCGCACGCGACGGTCCTCGACCTGTTCGGCGACTTCGTGATGGTCGAGCCGGGGCTGGTCCGGGTCACCGACTGGCGGCCCGAGGAGGCACGGCGTCCCGACGCGCCGCGGATCGGCATCTACGGCGGAGTGGCACGCAAGGGCGCCTGAGGCACGGCGGCTACCCCTTCTGCTCCACCCGCACCCAGTCCACCTCCGCCTGTACTCCCCCGGCCGCGATCCGGTCCACGCTGGACTGCGGCAGGCCCCAGTAGGGGCTGGTGACCTGGTTCCAGCCGGCCGGGTAGGCGCCGCCGAGGGCGAGGTTGAGGATGACGTACTGGTCGTGGGCGAAGACCCACGCGCCGCGCGTCGACTCCAGCTTGTTGCGGGTCGTCTCCTGGACCACCCGGTCGTCGACGGAGAACTTCATGCCCGTCGGCGTCCACTCGACCGCGTAGGTGTGCCACTGGTCGGCCCGGCCGCCGCCCGGGTACACCTGGCGCGCGCCGATGTTGCCGTCGGCCGAGTAGCCGGGGCCGTGCAGGGCGGTGCTGGTCCAGTCGCCGTAGCCGATGTTCTCCATGATGTCGGTCTCGCCGGAGGCCGGCCAGGACACGGAGGGGTCGTCGACGTTGCTGCCGAGCAGCCAGAAGGCGGGCCAGAAACCGTCGCCGACCGGGAGCTTCATGCGGGCGCTGACCCGGCCGTAGGTGAAGTCGAACTTGGTGTTGGTGTCGATGCGGCCGGAGGTGAAGTCGTAGGTCCCGCCGCCCGCCTTCGTGCAGCCCTTGCAGTGCTTGGCGCGCAGGACCAGGGCGCCGTTCTCCAGGCGGATGTTGTCGGCCGAGTCGACGTAGGCCTGCGACTCGCCGTTGACGGAGCCCATCTCGGTGCCGGTGCGGACGACGCGCCACTTGCCGCGGTCCAGCGAGGCCGAGGTGAAGTCGTCGAAGAACGTGGTCCGGTAGGTGCCGGACTGTTCGCCGGGCAGCGCCGGGTAGGCGGCGGCCGCGCTGCCTCCGGTGCCCCAGACCTCGAACTCGTAGAGGGAGTAGCCGAACTGGGCGGTGGCCGGGGCGGGGTTGTAGAAGGAGCGGCGTTCCTTGCCGAGCATGCGGACGTAGCGGCCGGTGACGGGCTGGGGCAGGCGGACGGTGTCGTGGCGGCCGGTGGCCTCGCCCGGGGACTTGACGTCCGCGCGGCGGGCGGCGGCCTCGGCCGCGGAGGGCCGGTACACGGTGCGCCAGGTGCGGTTGTCGTCGGAGACCTGGAGTTCGTAGTCGACGGCGTAGGCCGCCTCCCAGTACAGGTCGACGGTGTCGATGGTGGAGGCGGCGCCGAGGTCGACGGAGACCCATCGGTCGGCGTTCCAGTCGCTGGACCAGCGGGTGGCGTCGGCCTTGAGGTCGGCGGGACGGCCGCCGTCGGTGACGAAGGCCGGTGAGTTCCCGGCGTGCTGGTAGACGTTCGAGTAGGCCGGGTGGTTCAGGGCGAGGTTGGTGCGGGTGGTGGAGGCGGGGGCCGGTTCGCCGCCGTAGACCTTGAAGGAGTAGAGGGAGTAGCCGTAGGGCGTGGCGCGCTCGATGCCGCGCATGCGGACGTAGCGGGCCCGCACTTCCTGGGGGTAGGTGTGTGCGGTGACCGTTCCGCCGGTGCCGGCGGTCTCGGTGTAGAAGGGCTTCCAGTCGGTGCCGTTGGTGGATGCCTCCAGGACGTATCTCTTGCCGTAGGCCGCTTCCCAGTCCAGCGTCACCCGGTCGACGCGGATCGTCGTCTTGAGGTCGACGCGGATCCAGGCGCCGTCGGTGAAGTCGCTGGACCAGCGGGTGCCGCCGTTGCCGTCGAAGGCGAGGCCGGGCGCGGTGCCGGCGTTCTCACTGGCCGAGGCGGTGACCGCGGCCGGGTCGGCGGCGTAGGCGGAGGCCGCGCGGTCGGTGTCCCAGGCCGCGACCGCGGCAGCGGACGGTTCGGCGGCGGCCGGGCTCGTGAGGGACGGGACCGCGGCCAGCAGGGCGAGCGCGGTCAGGGCGGTGAGGAGAGTGCGGGGGGCGCGGGACGGCATACGGATCTTCTCCTTGGACGACGACGAAGAGCTCCAGTGTTATGTCATGTACCTGACAGTTCACGGTCTGGCAGGGCCATACCTGACAGGCCGGTTCGTGCGAGCAGGCCGTGGTGGGCGCGGACTCCCGCATCCGCGCCCACCACGGGGTCTCAGGCGGCCCGGCGTGCCCGTTCCCGCCCGTGTGCCGCGATGATCTCCGCGTAGCGGTGGCCGCTGCCCTTGATCGTGCGGACCTGGGTCTGGTAGTCGACGTGGACGAGGCCGAAGCGCTTGTCGTAGCCGTACGCCCACTCGAAGTTGTCCAGGAGGGACCAGGCGAAGTAGCCGGCCAGCGGGGCGCCCTTGCGGGCCGCGGAGGCGCAGGCGGCCAGGTGGCCGGTAAGGTAGTCCTGCCGTTCCGGGTCGTCGATCGTGCCGTCCGGGCGTACCACGTCCGGGAACGACGAGCCGTTCTCCGTGACGTACAGCTTGCGCGGCCCGTACTCGTTCGTCAGGCGCAGCAGCAGGTCCTCGATGCCACTGGCGTCGACCTCCCAGTCCATGCCGGTACGGGGGACGCCGACGCGGCGGACGGTGCGGACGTACGGGGCCGGGGCCGTGGGGTCGGCGGCCACCGTCTGCGGGAAGTAGTAGTTCAGGCCCAGCCAGTCCAGGTCGGCGCCGATCAGGGCCATGTCGCCGTCGCGCTCGGGCAGTTCGACGCCGTAGACCTCGCGCATGTCCTGCGGGAAGCCCCGGCCGTGGACCGGGTCCAGCCACCAGCGGTTGGTGTGGCCGTCCATGCGGCGGGCGGCGGCGAGGTCCTCCTCGCGGTCGGTGGCCGCGTGGATGGTGGAGAGGTTGTTGACGATGCCCACCTGCGCGTCCGGGGCGGCCGACCGGATCGCCTGCATCGCCAGGCCGTGACCGAGGAGCAGGTGGTAGGAGGCACGGACGGCCGCCGTGAGGTCCGTCAGGCCCGGGGCCATGACGCCCTCCAGGTGTCCGATCCACGCGGAGCACAGGGGCTCGTTGAGGGTGGCCCAGTGCGTGACGCGGTCGCCGAGGCGCTCGGCGACGACCGATGCATAGGACGCGAAGTGCTCCGCCGTGGCCCGTGACTGCCAGCCGGCGTCACGGTCCTGGAGCACCTGCGGCAGGTCCCAGTGGTAGAGGGTCACGGACGGCGTGATGCCCGCCTCCAGCAGGGCGTCGACCAGCTCGTCGTAGAAGGCCAGGCCCTTGGCGTTGACCGGGCCGTCGCCGCCGGGTACGACGCGCGGCCAGGCGACGGACAGACGGTAGGCGTTGGTGCCCAGCCGGCGCATCAGGTCGATGTCCTCGCGCCAGCGGTGGTAGTGGTCGCAGGCGACGTCGCCGTGGTCGTTGTTGTCGATCTTGCCCGGGATGTGGGAGAAGGTGTCCCAGATCGACGGTGAACGGCCGTCCTCCGCCACGGCCCCCTCGATCTGGTACGCCGATGTGGCCGTGCCCCACAGGAAGTCGTGCGGGAGTGCGGCGAGGTCGATGCTCACGTGGGTCCTTTCGGTTTCGGGACGTTCTGCGGCAGGGGTCACTTGACGGCGCCCGCCGTCAGGCCCGCCACCAGGTAGCGCTGGAGGAGCAGGAAGCCCGCCACCACGGGGACGCTCACCACCAGCGAGGCGGCCATGATCTGGTTCCAGTACACGTCGTTCTGCGTGGAGTAGCCCTGGAGACCGACCGCGAGGGTGCGGGTGGTGTCGTTGGTCATGACCGAGGCGAACAGCACCTCGCCCCAGGCGGTCATGAAGGCGTAGACGGCGACCGCGACGATGCCCGGGGTCGCCGCCGGGACGACGACCCGGACCAGCGCCTTGAGCGGGCCGCAGCCGTCCACGAGGGCCGCTTCGTCCAGATCGCGGGGCACCGAGTCGAAGTACCCGATCAGCATCCAGATGGAGAAGGGCAGGGAGAAGGTCAGATAGGTGAGGATCAGGCCCCCGCGGGAGCCGAAGAGGGCGATGCCGGTGGTGTTGCCGATGTTCACGTAGATGAGGAACAGGGGTAGCAGGAAGAGGATGCCGGGGAACATCTGGGTGGACAGGACCGTCACCGAGAAGACGCGCTTGCCCCGGAACTCGTAGCGGCTGACCGCGTAGGCGGCGAAGACGGCGATCACGACCGAGCAGACGGTCGCCGCGCCCGCCACGACGAGGGAGTTGACGAAGTACTTCGCCAGCGGGACCGTCGACCAGATGTCGATGTACGGGCGCAGGGTCAGGCCACTGGGCAGCCAGCGGAACTCGCCGGAGACGTCCTGCAGCGGTTTGAGCGAGCTGGAGACCATGACGTACACCGGCAGCAGCACGAAGCCGGCGAGCAGGGTCAGGAAGACGCGGCGCGTCCAGAGGAACGAGCGCGGCATCGCCATCGGGGACCTAGGCACGGGTGGACCTCCGTCCACGCGACGTCAGGAACAGGTAGACGCCGGTCACGAGCAGCAGGAACAGCAGCAGCAGGACCGACATGGCGGAGCCGGTGCCGAAGTTCCAGGTGACGAACGACGACTGGTAGATGTGGATGGAGATCAGGTCGGCCGCCTCCGGGGCGGACTTGCCGAACAGCACGTAGGGCGTGTTGAAGTCGTTGAACGTCCACAGGAACAGCACCAGCACCAGCACCTGGTTGACCGGGCGCAGGGACGGCAGGGTGATGCGGCGGATCTGCTGCCAGACGCCGGCGCCGTCCAGGGACGCGGCCTCGTAGAGCTCCCTGGGGATGTTCTGCAGGCCGGCCATGACGATGAGGAAGGCGAACGGCCAGCCCTTCCACACCGACACGGTGAGCAGCGCGACGAAGCTGTTGTCGCCGATCAGCCAGAAGGAGGGCTTGTCGGTGAGGCCGAGTTGGTCGTGCAGGACGTGGTTCACCAGGCCGTTGTCGTGCTGGAACATGAACGCCCAGGTGATGACGGCCGCGTAGACCGGCAGGGCGTAGGGGACCAGGAAGACGGTCCGGAGCAGGCCGCGGCCGCGGAAGGAGTCCTGCATGCAGATCGCCGCCGCCGTGCCGAGGAACCAGCACAGGCCGACGGACAGGACCGTGAAGCCGCAGGTGACCAGGAAGGAGTGGAGCAGCGCCTCGCCGACGGGGGCGTCGAAGTCCACCGACATGCGGTAGTTGTCGAGGGCGGTCCAGGGGGCGGTGGTCCAGTCGCGGATGTAGAACTGGGTGAGTTCCTTGAAGCTCATCACGATGCCGATGACCATCGGCACCAGGTGGACGAGGAGTTCGAGGAGAAGGGCCGGCAGGAGCAGCAGGTAGGGCAGTCCGATGCGGCGGATCCGCCCGGGGCGGCGGCGGGGTCCGCTCGCCGCTCCGGGGGAGCTCTTGCCGACCGTCCGCTCGCCGGGCTGCGCCGAGGCGGTCGTGGTGGTCATGGCGAGGTCCGTGTCCGTGGGGTGTCGGTGGGGGTGCTCACTTCGTCGGCATCTGCTGCTGGGCCTTGGCGAGCTTGGCCTTCACCGACTCGGTGGTCACCGCGCGGCCGGCCGCGGCGTCGGCGAACAGCTCCTTGACGGCCGTGCCGACCGCCGTCTCGAACTGCGACTCGTCGGGGACCTGGGGCAGAGCGGCGGCGCTGGTGGCGAGGGTCTCGCGCAGCACGGCGGTGGACTGGGTGTTGAACGCGGGGTCGCTCTGGGCGGCCTTGACCGGCGGGATGGAGCCGTACGCCTTGTTGAGGATCTTCTGTTCGGCGTCGCTCGTCATGAATTCGACGAACTCGGTGGCGCCGTCGACGTTGTCGGTGTTCTTGAAGACGGCCATGTTGATGCCGGCGACCATCGAGTTGGTGGCGGTGCCGGTGCCGGGGGTGCCGGACGGGACGGGAGCGGGGGCGACGCCCCACTCGTCGTCCTTCATGCCCATGGTCTTGAAGGTGGCGGAGGCGGTCTGCCACAGCACCATCGCGGTCTTGCCCTTGGCGAAGTCGCTGAGGGACTGGTTCTGCGCGTACTCGGCGTTGCCCGGGGCGACGATCTTGTCCTTGGCCATCAGGTCGACGTACTGCTTGACGGCCGCGACCGCGCCGTCGGAGGTGAAGTCGGGCTTGCCGTCGGCGGTGAAGAAGTCGGCGCCGTGCTGCTTGGCGAAAACGAAGACCTGGTGGATGTTGTTCGACAGGTTGGACCCTTCGGCGCCCAGCCCCCACTTGCCGCCCTTGGAGATCTTCTTGCCGGTCGCGACCAGCTCGTCCCAGGTGGCCGGCGGCTTGGTGACGCCCGCGTCGGCGAACATCTGCTTGTTGTAGTAGAGCGCGTACGCCATCGAGTACAGCGGTACCGCGGCCGGGTCCTGGCCCTGGGCGCCGGTCGATCCCAGCGCGGACTGCACGAAGCGGTCCTTGCCGCCGATCCTGTCGAAGTTCTTCGCGTCCCAGGGCATCAGGGCGCCGGTGGCCTGGAGGGAGGCGCTCCATGTGTTGCCGATGTTGAGGACGTCGGGGCCCTGGCCGGAGGTGGTCGCGGTGAGGATCCGGTTGAGCAGGTCGGACCAGGGCACGACCTCCAGCTTCACCTTGATCCCGGTCTTCTTCTCGAACTTGTCGAGCTCGGGCTGGAGGACCTTCTTGTCGACCTCGACGCTGGCGCCCTGGTTGGAGGCCCAGTAGGTGAGTTCCTTGGGCGAGTCGTTGGATCCGCCGCCCGAGGAGGAGCCCCCTCCGCAGGCCGAGGCGGCGAGAGCGAGAGACATGGTGACGGCGCCTACGGCCGCGGCTCGGATGCTGCGCATGGCTCCTGGTCCCTTTCCGGGAGTCGAGAAGTCCGAGGACGGCTTCCGGGGGCGACACCCCGTGCGCTTCCCGAAGCCCCTCATGGCTTAATTTAGGACGTGAGTTAAACCTCAAGAGAAAGACGCGTCAAGGTGTCGCGCACGGCCGGTCGGCGACCGGGGGCGGTGAAGAAGGGGGCCGGATGGCCAGGGCGAGCGGGCGCACGGTCCGTGACCTGCGGCGGGAGAACCGCGCCGCCGTTCTACAACGGTTGTATTTCGACGGGCCGATGAGCCGGGTCGCGCTGGGTTCGGCGACCGGGCTGAGTTCGGGCTCCGTCAGCAATGTCGTCGCCGAACTGCTCGCCGAGGGACTGGTGGAGGAGGCGGGGAGCCTCGGTGCCGACGGCGGCCGGCCGCGCACCCTCGTGCGGATCGCGTCCGGTCACGGACGGCTCGTCGGGGTCGACGTGGGCGAGACCCGGGTGCGCATCGAGCTGTTCGACCTGTCGATGGCCGAACTGGGTCGAACGGAACGGCCGTTGTCCGGTCACGGCGCCCGGTCCTACGACGTCGGCGTCGTCGCCGGTCACATACTCGACGGCATCGCGGAGGTGCTGGACGCGGCCGGGGACGGACGCGGGTCCGGCGACCTGCTCGGCGTCGGTGTCGGCGTACCCGGCATCGTCGAGCACACCGCCGGCGGCACCCTCGTGCACGGCCAGACCATCGGCTGGGACGCCGTGCCGCTGGAGCGCCTGCTGCGGGCCTCGGGGCGCCTGCCCGCGCACGTGCCGCTGTTCATCGACAACGGCGCCAAGACCCTGGGCCAGGCCGAGATGTGGTTCGGCGGCGGACGCGGTGCGCACAACGCGGTCGTGGTGCTGTTCGGCTCCGGGGTCGGCGCGTGCGTCGTCACCCACGACGTCGAGCAGGGCCGCGCGGTGGAGTGGGGGCACCTGACGGTGCGGGTCCGGGGCCGCCGGTGCCGGTGCGGGGCCCGGGGGTGCCTGGAGGCCTACGCCGGCGCCGAGGCGCTGCTGGCACGCTGGCGGGAAGCGGGCGGGCGGCCGCCGTCCGGCACCGACGAGGAGGCCGCCCTCACCGACATGCTGCGCGCCGCCCACCCTCCGGACGGCCGGGAACCCGACCCGGTGGCGGCCCGGGTGCTCGCCGAGACGGCCGAGTACCTGGGCGCGGGCCTGTCCGACCTCATCAACCTGTTCCAGCCCGAGCGCATCCTCGTCGGCGGCTGGGCCGGGCTCCAGCTCGGCCCCGGGTTCGTCGAGTCGGTGCGGACGCACGCGTACGCCCACGCACTCCGCCATCCCGCCGGGCGGGTCGGCATCACCCTCGGCCGACTCGGCCCGGACGCGGTGACCGTGGGCGCCGCCGTCCTGCCCCTGGCGGCGTTCTTCGCCCGCGGCGGCCACCGCGCCCCGGTCGACTCCCCCGCCCGGCCCCCTGCGTGGCGGACGGCACTCGGCGGCAGGCTGGCGGGGACCGGTCAGCGCGCGGGCCGGGACGAGCGACCGGAGGGCCGGACACGCGTTCCCTGACCGGCGGGGCGTGAGCGCGACCCGTCGGCGCCGGGGCGGGCGTACGCCGAGAGGCCACCCACCGTCGGGCCGCGACCGGCCGCCCGCCGTGAACACCCCCGCGAGAACAGGGCTGTTGCCCGCGTACAGCACCCCGCCGCCCCACCGACGCCGGGACGATCGTGCGCCGCGAAGC
>NZ_BMRV01000009.1 GCF_014648815.1 Streptomyces flaveolus
GTTAGGGAAACGCCCGGTTACATTCCGAACCCGGAAGCTAAGCCTTTCAGCGCCGATGGTACTGCAGGGGGGACCCTGTGGGAGAGTAGGACGCCGCCGAACAATCATTCAAAAGGGTTGGACCCCGAACTTCGGTTCCGGGTCCAACCCTTTTTTGTTGTGCGTCACTTGACGTTCACGTGGCGCGACCAGCATCGTCGGCATGAGTACTGCTGCCATGCTCAGGGCCGCCGGCGTAGGCGTCGGTGACGAGGTCGTCGTGGCCGCCTTCGGGAACGCGGAGGTCGCTGAACACGTGGCCCTCATCGGCGCGTTGCCGGTGTTCGCCGACATAGATCCGGCGACGTACTGCCTGGACACGTCCGCCGTGGAGGCGGCGCTGACACCCCGGACCGCGGCCGTCGTCGCCGTACACCGCTTCGGGCGGCCGGCGGACATGGCTCGGCTGCACGAGGTCGGGCAGCGGTACGGGCTGCTCGTCCTGGAGCAGGGGGAGTCCGACGGGCCGTACGACGACATAGCGCAGCGCAGGGAGCGGGCGGCCTACCTCGACGGGAAGTTGAAGGGCGTGCGCACCCCCGACGGAGGCGACGGGCACACCTACCAGCAGTACGTGGTGCGGGTGCCGGGCAACGGCCGGCCCGACCGGGACGCATTCGCCCGGGCCGTGCGGGTCAGGGGAGTCGACTGCCGGGTGCCGGTGCAGACACCTGTGCACCGGCTGCCCGGGTTCCGGCGTTGCGTGTCCTTGCCGGAGACGGAGCGGGCCGCCGACGAGACCCTCGCGCTGCCGGTGGACGCCTCGCTGACGAAGCGGGACATGCAGCGGATCGTGTCCGCCTGCAATGCACTGGGCGGGCTGCTGCAACCCGCGCACTGAAAGCCGTGTTGGGAGCACCCGTCTGTTCGGGGTATGATCTATTCCGTTGCCGCGGGGGAAACCTCGAAAAGGCGACAGGCCCCTATAGCTCAGTCGGTAGAGCGTCTCCATGGTAAGGAGAAGGTCAACGGTTCGATTCCGTTTGGGGGCTCCACAGCAGAAAGGCCCCGCCCATCGGGCGGGGCCTTTCGCATGCCCTGGTCCGGTGTGTCAGTCCGCGTGCGGCTCCGGCACCCGCATCGCCAGGATGGCCATGTCGTCGGACGGCGCGTCCGACGCGAAGCGCTCCACGGCGCGCATGATGCGGGCCGCCACCGCGCCCGCCGTCAGGCCCGTGCAGGTGGTCAGGACGTCGGCGAGGCCGTCGTCACCCAGCATGCGCGTGCCCTCGCGGCGCTCCGTGACGCCGTCCGTGACGCAGAGCATCCAGGGTGACCGTCTGCTCGTAGAGCTCCAGGTCCTCCAGGACGCCGAGCAGCGGCTGCGGTTCGGCAGCCGGTTCCACCGTGCCGTCCTGGCGCAGGCGCAGGGGAAGGGGATGGCCGGCGCAGACGACCTTCAGCTCGGCGCTGCCGTCCTCCTGCGGGCGCATCTCGCCGTAAAGGAGGGTGAGGAAGCGGCTGCGGGCGCCCTCGTCGAGGATGGCGGAGTTGAGGCGCTCCAGCACCGCTGGCCCGCTCAGTCCCTCGCGGGCCAGCAGGCGCAGGGCGTGCCGGGCCAGGCCCGTGACCGCCGCCGCGTTCGGGCCCGTACCGCAGACGTCGCCGATGGCGAAGCCGTAGGCGCCGTCGCTGATGGGGAAGAGGTCGTAGAAGTCGCCGCCGACCTCGTTGCCCTCGCCGGCCGCGCGGTAGATGACCTCGACCTCGACGCCGTCGATCAGGGGGAGCTCCGGCGGCAGCAGGCTGCGCTGGAGGGACTGGCTGATGGCCGTGCGCTCCGAGTACAGGCGGGCGTTGTCCAGGGCCAGGGCGGCTCGGCGGGACAGGTCCTCGGCGAGTTCCAGGATCTCCTGGCGGAAGTGCTCGTCGGTGGGCTTGCCGAGGGTCAGCATGCCGATGACGCGGTTGCGGGCGACCAGGGGCAGGACGACGGTCTCGCCGCCGACGGCGGAGGCCGTGGCCAGCGTCGGGCCGATGCCGGAGCTGACCTTCTGGGTGGGGCCGCCGCTCAGGCCGAGGCTGCGCATGGAGCTGCGCAGCGCCGCCTGGTGCGCGACCTCCGCGGGAGCCGTCCAGACGCGGGCGCCCGGGGTGGGCACCGGGTCGGGCGGGTCGATCTTGGAGAGCAGGGACTTGATGCCGTCGATCAGTTCCTCGTCCTCGTGCAGGACGTACGACAGGTACGGGTCCGAGGCCTGGTCGGCGATCGTGTAGACGGCGCACCAGGTGGCCAGGGTCGGGACCGTCATCTGTGCCATGAGGGCCAGGGTCTGGTCACGGTCCAGGGTGCCGGCGAGGAGGTCGGAGGCCTCGACGAGGAAGCTGAGCGAGCCGCGGCGCAGCCGCTCCAGCTCGCCCAGGCGGGCCGACTCGACGGCGAGGGCGATGCGGTCGGCGGCGAACTGGAGACGCAGGGCCTCCTCGTTGGAGTACCGGCCGGCGGATTCGGCCGCGACGCCGAGGGAGCCGGTGAGGCGGCCCTCGACCTTGAGGGGGACGGTGACGACCGAGCGCATGCCGGTGCCGTTCAGCAGCGGGACGGCACCGGGGACCACGGCGAGGTCGTCGTGGACGGCGGGCATGCGCGCGGAGCCGTAGCGGCCGGGGCCCGCCTCGACGGGGACGCGGGCGAAGCGCTGGCGGGCGGAGGGCAGGCCGGTGGAGGCGCGGACCTCCAGCTCCGTCTCGTCGTCGGTGGCTAGCAGCAGGAAGGCGGCGTCGGCGTCCAGCATGTCGCGGGCGCGTTCGACCGTGCGCTGGAGGAGGCCGTCGAGGTCGTCCGGGGCGGGGGAGCCGATGAACACCTCGAAGGGGTCGGTGCTCTGGCCGTCGGAGGAGCCGCCGGAGTCGGAGGCGGGCACGCGCAGCGGTGTCTGCAGCACGGCGCGCTCGTCGTCCCGCACGAGGAGGCAGACCGTGGAGGGTTCCCCACCGGCGTCACGGACGCGCAGGTGGGAGGCGTAGACCGGGGTGACGCGGCCGTTGGCGCCCCTTATGCCGTAGCTGCCCTCCCAGCGGGAGAGCTGGAGTGCCTCGACGATGCCGGTGCTGGTGCCCGGGGTGTGCGGCCAGGCGGCGAGGTCGGTCAGCGGCTTGCCGGTGACCTGCTCGGCCGGGTAGCCGAAGAGCTCCTCGGCGTCCTCGTTCCAGGCGGTGATGGCGCCGGTGCGGTCGATCTGGACGACGGCGACACGGACGCGGCCGTCGGCGACGGGCAGCAGCTCGGCCGGGAGGGCCGGGCCCGCGGAACGGGTACCGACCGCGCGTGCGGGCAAGTCCAGCTGGAACCAGACGTTCTTGTGCGTGGGTGTGTACTCGACGCCCCAGTGGCCGGCGAGGGCCGCGCAGAGCTGGAGGCCGCGTCCGCCCTCGCGGTCGGGGCTGCCCATGTTGACGGCCGAGCCCTGGATCGGCACCTCGCGCTCGGGGTAGCGGTCGCCCACCTCGATGCGCACGCCGTCGTCACTGCGCAGGCACACCACGTCGGCGGCGGTGCCGGCGTGCACGACGGCGTTGGTCACCAGTTCGCTGGTGAGCACCACGGCGTCGTCGACGATGTCGGCATGGCCCCAGCCCTGGAGGGTGTCGCGGACGAAGGAACGTGCGCTCGCCACCGATCGTCCGACGGGCTCGAAACTGGCGGCCGCGCGCGCGGTGATCACAGAACTCCTCGACCCTCTCTCCACGTCCACGTGCACGTGCACGGCCTCATGGCCGACCGGCTCGTGCCGCTGCTGCGGCAGGCCGTCCGTCGGCCCGTGATCCGGGGGCTGCTCCCCCGGGATCAGTCCGGTGGTCATGTGTCCGGCCGCCCCTCCGTGCCCGCTCGTCTCGTGCCACCGCCCAGGCCGGACAGAACCGGCATGGCTGGACAGCCGCATGCAAGGTTACTTACCTTCGCCGCCCCCGCGGATGCCGGTCTGCAGTGTTTCCGCCCAGAGGGTGTGCGGACGATGTGCGAAGCTGCCGAACTGTTATGGCCTGGTTCGGCCGGGGTGAAACACTGGGCAGGCTTCCTGTGTGCGTCCGGGCAGGCCGAATGCCGAGCGGGCTCCATGGGCAGCAGCCCTGGCAGTGGCCCGGCCAGCCGGGCCGGAGCACGCGGCGGCACAGGAAGCGCGCGGCAGTAACCGGTCACCGTGAGGTGCGCCGGGCACAAGCAGTAACGGTCGACCCCTGCGGGAGGGACACAGTGGAGTCTGGCGCAGCGACGCGGGCCACGAAGACGCGCGCGAAAGGCGGACAGTCCCTGAGTAAGCAGGGCAAGACACGAGGCGGTACGACGACGGTCGACACGGCGGCGCTGAACCGCCTGCTCACGGCGCTCGTGGCCATGCGGGAGGGGAACTTCCGCAAGCGGCTCACGGTGTCCGGGGACGGCGTGATGTCGGAGATCGCGGCGGTCTTCAACGAGGTGGCCGACCGCAATCTGCATCTCACGGGCGAGCTGGCCCGGGTGCGGCGGATGGTCGGACGCGAAGGAAAGCTCACGGAGCGGCTGGAGACGGGGGCCTGCGAGGGGTCCTGGGCGACCGCGATCGACAACTCCAACGCGCTCGTGGACGACCTCGTGCGGCCCGTCTCCGAGGTCAGCCGGGTGCTGTCGGCGGTGGCGGACGGCGACCTGTCGCCCCGCATGGAACTGCGGACGCAGACGGTGGAGGGCTCCGGGCATCCGCTGCGCGGGGAGTTCCTGAAGGTCGGACGGACCGTGAACAACCTGGTCGACCAGTTGTCGACGTTCACGGACGAGGTCACGCGGGTGGCCAGTGAGGTCGGTACCGAGGGCAAGCTCGGCGGGCAGGCCCAGGTGCGCGGCATGTCCGGGTCCTGGAAGGACCTCACGGACTCCGTCAACACGATGGCGTACCGGCTGACCGCGCAGGTGCGGGACATCGCACTGGTGACGACGGCCGTGGCCAAGGGGGATCTGTCCCGGAAGGTCACGGTTCACGTGGCCGGCGAGATGCTGGAGCTGAAGAACACCGTCAACACGATGGTGGACCAGCTCTCCGCGTTCTCCTCCGAGGTGACGCGTGTCGCCCGTGAGGTGGGTACCGAGGGCGCGCTGGGCGGTCAGGCGCAGGTGCCCGGGGTGGCGGGTGTGTGGAAGGAGCTCACGGACTCCGTCAACACCATGGCCGGGAACCTGACGGCCCAGGTGCGGGGGATCTCCGAGGTGACGACCGCGGTCGCCAACGGTGACCTGTCGCTGAAGGTGACCGTGCCGGCGCGCGGCGAGGTCGCGCAGCTCGCCGAGACGATCAACCAGATGACCGAGACGCTGCGGATCTTCGCGGACGAGGTCACGCGGGTGGCCAACGAGGTCGGCGGTGAGGGGCAGCTCGGCGGTCAGGCGAACGTGCCGGGTGCGGCGGGGATCTGGAAGGACCTGACCGACTCCGTCAACACCGTCTTCCGGAACCTGACCACTCAGGTGCGTGACATCGCCGCGGTGACGACGGCGGTGGCCAACGGGGACCTGTCGCAGAAGGTCACGGTAGACGTGGCCGGCGAGATGCTGGAGCTGAAGAACACCGTCAACACGATGGTGGACCAGTTGTCCTCCTTCGGGGCCGAGGTCACCCGCGTGGCCCGGGAGGTCGGTGTCGAGGGTGAGCTGGGCGGCCAGGCGCAGGTGCCGGGGGCGGCGGGCACGTGGAAGGACCTCACCGACTCCGTCAACACGGCGTTCCGCAACCTCACCGGTCAGGTGAGGAACATCGCCCAGGTGACGACGGCCGTGGCCAACGGTGACCTGTCGCAGAAGGTCACCGTGGACGTCTCCGGCGAGATGCTCCAGCTGAAGAACACCGTGAACACGATGGTGGACCAGCTCTCCAGCTTCGCCGACCAGGTGACCCGGATGGCGCGGGACGTGGGCACGGAGGGCCGCCTCGGCGGTCAGGCCCGGGTCGACGGGGTGTCGGGCACCTGGAAGGAGCTCACGGACTCCGTCAACTCGATGGCGGGGAACCTGACCTCCCAGGTGCGCAACATCGCGCAGGTGACGACGGCGGTGGCCCGCGGCGACCTCTCCCAGAAGATCGACGTCGACGCGCGCGGGGAGATCCTGGAGCTGAAGAACACCATCAACACGATGGTGGACCAGTTGTCGTCGTTCGCCGAGCAGGTCACGCGCGTGGCCCGCGAGGTGGGCACGGAGGGCCGTCTCGGCGGTCAGGCGCAGGTGCCCGGGGTCGCCGGTGTGTGGCGCGACCTGACCGACTCGGTGAACGGCATGGCCGGCAACCTCACCGCGCAGGTCCGCAACATCGCGCAGGTCGCGACGGCGGTGGCCCGCGGTGACCTGTCCCAGAAGATCACCGTGGACGCGCGCGGGGAGATCCTGGAGCTCAAGAACACGCTGAACACGATGGTGGACCAGCTGTCGTCGTTCGCCCAGGAGGTCACGCGCGTCGCGCGGGAGGTCGGTACCGAGGGCATCCTCGGCGGCCAGGCCGAGGTGCAGGGGGTCTCCGGCACCTGGAAGGACCTCACGCAGTCCGTGAACGGCATGGCCAACAACCTGACCATGCAGGTCCGCAACATCGCCGAGGTCACGACCGCCGTGGCCAAGGGCGACCTGTCCAAGAAGATCACCGTCGACGCCAAGGGCGAGATCCTCGAGCTCGTCACCACCGTGAACACCATGGTCGACCAGTTGTCGTCCTTCGCCGAGCAGGTCACGCGGGTGGCGCGCGAGGTGGGCACCGAGGGCATCCTCGGCGGCCAGGCGCACGTGCCGGGTGTCGTGGGCATCTGGAAGGACCTCAGCGACAACGTCAACCTGATGGCGAAGAACCTCACCGTTCAGGTGAGGAACATTTCCCAGGTGGCCGCCGCCGTCGCCAACGGCGACCTGACGCGGACGGTGACGATCGAGGCGCGCGGTGAGGTCGCGCAGCTCGCCGAGACCTTCAACACCATGGTGAAGACGCTGAGTTCGTTCGCGGACCAGGTCACCAAGGTGGCCCGCGAGGTGGGTACGGACGGCATCCTCGGCGGGCAGGCGCACGTGCCGGGCGTGTCCGGTACGTGGAAGGACCTCACCGAGTCGGTGAACCAGATGGCGTCCAACCTGACCGGTCAGGTGCGCAACATCGCCATGGTCACGACCGCCATCGCCAAGGGCGACCTGACGAAGAAGATCGACATCGACGCGCGCGGTGAGATCCTCGAGCTGAAGACCACGATCAACACGATGGTCGACCAGCTGTCCTCCTTCGCCGAGGAGGTGACCCGCGTGGCCCGCGAGGTGGGTACGGAGGGCCAGCTCGGCGGGCAGGCACGGGTGCGGGACGTGGACGGCACCTGGCGGGACCTGACGGAGTCCGTGAACGAGATGGCCGGGAACCTGACCCGGCAGGTCCGTGCCATCGCGCGCGTGGCGACCGCGGTGACCCGCGGTGACCTGAACCTGAAGATCGACGTGGACGCCTCCGGGGAGATCTCCGAGCTCCAGGACTACATCAACAAGATGATCGCCAACCTGCGCGACACCACGATCGCCAACAAGGAGCAGGACTGGCTGAAGGGCAATCTCGCCCGCATCTCCGCGCTGATGCAGGGCCGCCGGGACCTCCAGGACGTGGCCTCGCTGATCATGAGCGAACTGACCCCGGTGGTCTCCGCACAGCACGGCGCGTTCTTCCTGGCCATGCCGCTGGTCGACGGCCAGGAGCAGGCCGGTGCCGACGACGACCAGTACGAGCTGCGCATGCTCGGGTCGTACGGCTACTCGATGGGGTCCATGCCCACCTCGTTCCGGCCGGGGGAGGCGCTGGTCGGAACCGCCGCCCAGGAGAAGCGGACCATCCTGGTGGAGAACGCGCCGAGCGGCTACCTGAAGATCTCCTCCGGGCTCGGGGAGGCCCCGCCCGCCCAGGTGATCGTCCTGCCGGTGCTGTTCGAGGGGCAGGTGCTCGGCGTCATCGAGCTGGCGTCCTTCACCCCGTTCACGCAGATCCAGAAGGACTTCCTCAACCAGATCGCCGAGATGATCGCGACCAGCGTCAACACCATCTCCGTCAACACCAAGACGGAGGTGCTGCTCAAGCAGTCGCAGGAGCTGACCGAGCAACTGCGGGAGCGGTCCGCGGAGTTGGAGCAGCGGCAGAAGGCGCTCCAGTCGTCCAACGCCGAACTCGAGGAGAAGGCCGAGCTGTTGGCGCAGCAGAACCGCGACATCGAGGTGAAGAACACCGAGATCGAGGAGGCGCGGCAGGTCCTGGAGGAGCGCGCCGAACAGCTCGCGGTCTCCATGCGCTACAAGAGCGAGTTCCTGGCCAACATGTCGCACGAGCTGCGTACGCCGCTCAATTCCCTGCTGATTCTGGCCAAGTTGCTCGCCGACAACGCCGACGCGAACCTGTCCCCGAAGCAGGTCGAGTTCGCCGAGACCATTCACGGTGCCGGTTCCGACCTGCTCCAGCTCATCAACGACATCCTGGACCTGTCGAAGGTCGAGGCGGGCAAGATGGACGTCTCGCCGACGCGGATCGCGCTCGTCCAGCTCGTCGACTACGTGGAGGCCACCTTCCGGCCGCTGACCGCGGAGAAGGGCCTGGACCTGTCGGTGCGGGTGTCGCCGGAGCTGCCCGCCACCCTGCACACCGACGAGCAGCGGCTGCTCCAGGTGCTGCGCAACCTGCTGTCCAACGCGGTGAAGTTCACCGACTCCGGAGCCGTCGAGCTGGTCATCCGGCCGGCCCGGGACGACGTTCCGCAGGGCATCCGGGAACAGCTGCTGGAGGCCGGCTCGATGACCGACCCGGGCGCCGAGCTGATCGCGTTCTCGGTGAGCGACACCGGCATCGGGATCGCGGCCAGCAAGATGCGGGTGATCTTCGAGGCGTTCAAGCAGGCCGACGGCACCACCAGCCGCAAGTACGGCGGCACGGGACTGGGGCTGTCCATCTCGCGGGAGATCGCGCAGCTGCTGGGCGGCGAGATCCACGCGCAGAGCGAGCCGGGACGCGGGTCCACGTTCACGCTCTACCTGCCGTTGCACCCGAGCGAGCTGCCGCCGCAGGGTTACCCGCAGGCCATGCCGTCCCTGGAGACGGGCGAGTCGTCGGCCTCCTCGAGCGCCCCGGCCGAGCTGCCGGAGACCCAGGTCGAGACGCCGGCCGAGGTGAAGTCGTACCAGGACGTGCAGAACGGTGCCGCGGCGCTGTTCCGGCGCCGCCGCAGGGCCGTGCCGGAGGCCGACGAGCAGGTGGCCCCGCAGGAGCGGCGGCCGGCCGGCGGGCAGGACACGGTGTCGCAGCCGCACCGGAGCATCAGGTTCGGCGGCCAGAAGGTGCTGATCGTCGACGACGACATCCGCAACGTCTTCGCGCTCACCAGCGTCCTGGAGCAGCACGGCCTGTCCGTGCTGTACGCCGAGAACGGCCGGGAGGGCATCGAGGTGCTGGAGCAGCACGAGGATGTCGCGGTCGTCCTGATGGACATCATGATGCCCGAGATGGACGGGTATGCGACGACCACGGCGATCCGTCGGATGCCCCAGTTCGCCGGGCTCCCGATCATCGCGCTGACCGCCAAGGCGATGAAGGGTGACCGGGAGAAGGCGATCGAGTCGGGCGCCTCCGACTACGTCACGAAGCCGGTCGACCCCGACCACCTGCTGACGGTGATGGAGCAGTGGATGCGGGAGGAGTGAGCGGCACGTCCGGGCGGCAGTGTGCGAACGTGGTGTCCGTGGGTGTGGCGTGGCACTTCGGCGTTCACGCGGAGTTGCTGACTCAGTGTGCTCGAAGTCGTGTAGAAGTACGGGATTCGGGGAACCTTCTGGTCTCCCGCCGCGTTTGTGCTACGTACACAGTGACATCGCGGTGACAGGGTGTGGCGACAGGCGGGGTGCGGCTACGATGACCGGCACAAGGACGGGCGACGCAAGGGAGTCGCCCCCTGGGGCGGCGCCCGCCGGTGCTGCCCCAAGTCCTGCGGACAGGGGAGGCCCCACGCCGGGGCGAGGAGGGCGGGCCATGGTGCAGAAGGCCAAGATCCTCCTGGTCGATGACCGGCCGGAGAATCTGCTGGCGCTGGAGGCGATCCTCTCGGCGCTCGATCAGACGCTGGTGCGGGCATCGTCCGGGGAGGAAGCGCTCAAAGCACTGCTCACGGATGACTTCGCGGTCATTCTGCTGGACGTCCAGATGCCGGGCATGGACGGTTTCGAGACAGCCGCGCACATCAAGCGGCGGGAGCGGACCCGGGACATCCCGATCATCTTCCTCACCGCGATCAACCACGGGCCGCACCACACCTTCCGCGGGTACGCGGCCGGTGCGGTGGACTACATCTCCAAGCCGTTCGACCCGTGGGTGCTGCGCGCGAAGGTCTCCGTCTTCGTCGAGCTCTACATGAAGAACTGCCAGCTGCGCGAGCAGGCGGCACTGCTGCGCCTGCAGTTGGAGGGCGGCGGCAAGTCCGCCGGTGTCGAGACCAAGGAGCCGGCGGGACTGCTCGCCGAGCTGTCGGCGCGGCTGGCGGCCGTCGAGGAGCAGGCCGAAGCGCTCTCCAAGCAGCTCGGTGACGAGTCGACCGACGCGGCGGCGGTGGCGACCGCGGCCCATCTGGAGCGCAAGCTCACGGGCCTGCGCCGAGCCCTGGACGCCCTCGAACCGGGTTCCTCCGGAGGCCAGGCCGCGGTGAACTGAGGCTGTCGGTGGGGCGGTCCGTGAAGGCATGTCAGCGTCCGTACCCACCGCGTCAGTTCCGGACTCGCGCGCGGACGACACGAACGGGTGAAGCGGTAGGCACGCGTGTCGACCGCCGCCTCCACCGGTAACCTCACACCTATGGCCTCACGTCCCTCCGCAGCCAAGAAGCAGCCCGCCAAGAAGGCGGCGGCTCCCGCGAAGGCTCCGGCGAGGAAGGCCGCCGCGAAAAAGGCACCCGCGAAGAAGGCGCCCGCCCGGAAGGCCGCGGCGAAGAAGCCCGCGCCCGCCCCGGTGCCCAGCCCCACGGGCGGCGTCTACCGGCTCGTCCGGGCCCTCTGGCTCGGCATCGCGCACGCCGTCGGCGCCGTCTTCCGCGGCATAGGCCAGGGCGCGAAAAACCTCGACCCGGCGCACCGCAAGGACGGCGTCGCGCTGCTGCTGCTCGGCATGGCGCTGATCGTCGCCGCCGGTACCTGGGCCGACCTGAAGGGCCCCGTCGGCGACCTCGTCGAGATCCTGGTGACCGGAGCCTTCGGCCGGCTCGACCTGCTCGTGCCGATCCTGCTCGGCGCCGTCGCCGTGCGTCTGATCCGGCATCCGGAGAAGCCCGAGGCCAACGGCCGGATCGTGATCGGCCTGTCCGCCCTGGTCGTCGGCGTGCTCGGCCAGGTGCACATCGCCTGCGGCTCACCGGCCCGCAGCGCCGGCATGCAGGCCATAAGGGACGCCGGCGGCCTGATCGGCTGGGGCGCGGCGACCCCGCTGTCGTACACGATGACCGACGTACTCGCCGTGCCGCTGCTCGTGCTGCTCACCGTCTTCGGGCTGCTGGTCGTCACGGCCACCCCCGTCAACGCCATCCCGCAGCGGCTGCGGTTGCTCGGCGAGCGGCTGGGGCTCGTCCGCGACCTGGAAACGGACCGGTTCAGCGACGACGACGAGCGGTACGACGACCAGTGGCGCGAGTCGCTGCCCGCGCGTCCCCGCAGGCGCGGGGGACCGCCCGCCGAGCCGTACGACCCCGACGGTGTCGAGCAGGAGGCGCTCGCCCGCCGCCGCGGGCGGCCCCGCCGGTCCGCCGTTCCGCAGCCCGACGCGAACCGGCCGATGGACGCCGTGGACGTCGCCGCCGCGGCCGCCGCCGCGCTCGACGGTGCCGTCCTGCACGGGATGCCACCGTCCCCGCTGGTCGCCGACCTCACCCAGGGCGTGAGCACGGGGGAGCGCGAGCCGACGACACCGACGCCCACGCCGGTCCCGGCCGCGCGCCCGCAGCCCGGGAAGCTCAAGAAGGACCCGACCGGGCAGGACCCGGCCAAGGTGGAGGTCCCCGACCTCACCAAGACCCCGCTGCCGCAGGAGCGGGAGCTGCCGCCGCGTGCCGAGCAGCTCCAGCTCTCCGGTGACATCACCTACTCCCTGCCGGCCCTCGACCTCCTCACGCGCGGCGGCCCCGGTAAGTCGCGCAGCGCCGCCAACGACGCCATCGTGGCCTCGCTCACCACGGTCTTCACCGAGTTCAAGGTCGACGCGGCCGTCACCGGCTTCACCCGCGGCCCGACGGTCACGCGGTACGAGGTCGAGCTCGGGCCCGCCGTGAAGGTGGAGCGGATCACCGCGCTGACCAAGAACATCGCGTACGCCGTCGCCAGCCCCGACGTGCGGATCATCAGCCCGATCCCCGGCAAGTCCGCGGTCGGCATCGAGATCCCCAACACCGACCGGGAGATGGTCAATCTCGGCGACGTGCTGCGGCTCGCGGAGTCCGCCGAGGACGACGACCCGATGCTGGTCGCCTTCGGCAAGGACGTCGAGGGCGGTTACGTCATGCACTCCCTGGCGAAGATGCCGCACATGCTGGTCGCCGGCGCCACCGGATCCGGCAAGTCGTCCTGCATCAACTGCCTGATCACCTCGATCATGATGCGGGCGACCCCGGAGGACGTCCGGATGATCCTGGTCGACCCCAAGCGCGTCGAGCTGACCGCGTACGAGGGCATCCCGCACCTGATCACGCCGATCATCACCAACCCGAAGCGGGCCGCCGAGGCGCTCCAGTGGGTGGTGCGCGAGATGGACCTGCGCTACGACGACCTCGCGGCCTACGGCTACCGGCACATCGACGACTTCAACCGTGCCGTGCGCGAGGGCAAGGTCAAGCCGCCCGAGGGCAGCGAGCGCGAGCTCCAGCCCTATCCGTACCTGCTGGTGATCGTCGACGAGCTGGCCGACCTGATGATGGTTGCTCCCCGGGACGTCGAGGACGCCATCGTGCGCATCACGCAGCTCGCGCGTGCGGCCGGCATCCACCTGGTCCTCGCCACACAGCGGCCGTCGGTGGACGTCGTCACCGGTCTGATCAAGGCGAACGTGCCCTCCCGGCTGGCCTTCGCCACCTCCTCGCTGGCGGACTCGCGGGTCATCCTCGACCAGCCCGGCGCGGAGAAGCTGATCGGCAAGGGCGACGGCCTCTTCCTGCCGATGGGCGCGAACAAGCCGACCCGTATGCAGGGCGCGTTCGTGACCGAGGAGGAGGTCGCGGTCGTCGTCCAGCACTGCAAGGACCAGATGGCGCCCGTCTTCCGGGACGACGTCGTCGTCGGCACCAAGCAGAAGAAGGAGATCGACGAGGACATCGGCGACGACCTCGACCTGCTGTGCCAGGCGGCCGAGCTGGTCGTCTCCACCCAGTTCGGATCGACCTCCATGCTCCAGCGCAAGCTGCGCGTCGGCTTCGCCAAGGCCGGACGCCTGATGGACCTCATGGAGTCGCGGAACATCGTCGGACCGAGCGAGGGTTCGAAGGCTCGTGACGTTCTTGTGAAGGCTGACGAGCTGGACGGCGTGCTCGCGGTGATCCGGGGGGAGTCTGAGGGGTAGGGAACGGTACGCGCGGATCACCTCGCGTGGCGGATCGGGACGGCCGACCGGCCGATCGTGACTCACCCGTTAGGGATCATTGAGCAACCGTTTCCCCATGGCGTACGTCAAGTTGAGGGAAGCGACAAAGAGGTACACCGCCATCGGGACACGAAGCCATACCGATGGCGTACAAGTCCCGCCGTCCGGTTGCCCCACCCGTTTGTACCCCCCCTAGACTGAACGTCCAGCACAGGCGGCTAAACGCTCGAAAGGCGCCCCCGTGTCCATCGGCAACTCCCCTGAAGACGAGCGTCCGATCGAAGGCGTGTCCGAAGACATCTCTGAGGAAGCCCGCCCCTCTGTCGGCCGTGCCCTGCAACAGGCGCGCATCGCCGCCGGGTTGACCGTCGACGACATCAGCAGCGCCACCCGCGTCCGTATCGCCATCGTGCACGCCATCGAGGCGGACGACTTCGCGCCGTGCGGCGGCGACGTCTACGCCCGCGGCCACATCAGGACCCTGGCCAAGGCCGTCCGGCTCGACCCGGCCGAGCTGCTCGCGCAGTACGACGCCGATCACGGCGGACGCCCGGCCCCGACCCCCGCCGCGCCCCTGTTCGAGGCGGAACGCATCCGCCCGGAACGGCGCGGACCCAACTGGACCGCGGCGATGGTCGCCGCGATCGTCGCCGTGATCGGCTTCGTCGGCTTCACCTTCGTCAAGGGCGGCGACGACGGCGGCTCCGAGGCGAGCGTCGCCGAGGGGGCCCAGCCGACGGCCGGCGGGTCCGCCTCCCCGAGCGCCAAGCCGAAGAAGCCGGCCGACCCGAAGCCGGACCCGTCCGAGAGCGCGATCGCCGCCGCGCCCCACGACAAGGTGACCGTCAAGGTCAGCGCCGACGAGGGCCGCAGCTGGATCTCCGCCCACGACCACAACGGCCGGCAGCTGTTCGACGGCCTGCTCAAGCAGGGTGACTCCAAGACCTTCCAGGACAACGAGAAGATCAAGCTGGTCCTCGGCGACGCCGGCGCGATCCAGCTGTACGTGAACGGCAAGAAGATCGAGGACGACTTCCAGCCCGGCTCCGTGCAGCGCCTGACGTACACGAAGGGCGACCCGCAGGTCGGATAAACGGACCGACGGGACGAGTCGCGACGGGGTTGGCCAAGATCGGCCAACCCCGTCGACGTGGGCTGTCGGCGGGACGAAGTAGTCTTGAGCCCATGCCTGAAAGCCGTACCGTCGCACTCGTCACCCTTGGCTGCGCCCGTAACGAGGTGGACTCGGAGGAGCTCGCCGGCCGTCTGGAGGCGGACGGCTGGAAGCTCGTCGAGGACGCCGAGGAAGCGGACGTCGCCGTCGTGAACACGTGCGGCTTCGTCGAGGCCGCCAAGAAGGACTCCGTCGACGCCCTCCTGGAGGCCAACGACCTCAAGGGTCACGGCAGAACCCAGGCCGTGGTGGCCGTGGGCTGCATGGCCGAGCGGTACGGCAAGGAGCTCGCCGAGGCCCTGCCCGAGGCCGACGGCGTCCTCGGCTTCGACGACTACGCCGACATCTCCGACCGGCTGCAGACCATCCTCAGCGGCGGCGTCCACGCCGCCCACACCCCCCGCGACCGGCGCAAGCTGCTGCCGATCAGCCCCGCCGAGCGGCAGGAGGCCGGCGCCGCCGTCGCACTGCCCGGGCACGGACCGGCCGACCTCCCGGAGGGCGTCGCCCCCGCCTCCGGCCCCCGCGCGCCCCTGCGCCGCCGCCTGGACGGCTCCCCGGTCGCCTCCGTGAAGCTGGCCTCCGGCTGCGACCGGCGCTGCTCCTTCTGCGCCATCCCGTCCTTCCGGGGCTCCTTCATCTCGCGCCGCCCGAGCGACGTGCTGAACGAGACGCGGTGGCTGGCCGAGCAGGGCGTCAAGGAGGTCATGCTGGTCTCCGAGAACAACACCTCCTACGGCAAGGACCTCGGCGACATCCGCCTGCTGGAGTCCCTGCTGCCGAACCTGGCCGACGTCGACGGCATCGAGCGGGTGCGCGTCAGCTACCTCCAGCCGGCCGAGATGCGCCCGGGCCTGATCGACGTGCTGACCTCGACGCCGAAGGTCATGCCCTACTTCGACCTGTCCTTCCAGCACTCCGCGCCGAACGTGCTGCGCGCCATGCGCCGCTTCGGCGACACCGACCGTTTCCTGGAGCTGCTGGACACCATCCGGAGCAAGGCCCCCGAGGCCGGCGTGCGCTCCAACTTCATCGTCGGCTTCCCCGGCGAGACCGAGGCCGACCTCGCCGAGCTCGAGCGGTTCCTGAACCACGCGCGGCTGGACGCCATCGGCGTCTTCGGCTACTCCGACGAGGAGGGCACCGAGGCGGCGACCTACGAGAACAAGGTCGACGAGGACGTCGTCGCCGAGCGGCTGGCGCGCGTGTCCCGGCTGGCCGAGGAACTCGTCTCGCAGCGGGCCGAGGAGCGGGTCGGCTCGACCGTGCGGGTGCTCGTGGAGTCCGTGGACGAGGACGGCGTGTACGGGCGTGCGGCCCACCAGGCCCCGGAGACGGACGGCCAGGTGCTGCTCACGGGCGGCGAAGGTCTGAGTGCCGGTCGTATGGTCGACGCGAAGGTGGTCGGTACGGAGGGTGTCGACCTGGTGGCCGAGCCGCTGCCGGGCTCGCCCGCGTGGAGCGAGGAGGCGGCCAGATGACCGGAGTCCCGGCGTCCGCGGCGGGCGGCTCCTCCAGTGCGCGCAGGACCGGCCCGCGCGGTGCCTCGGGCGCGGCGCAGGAACCGGCCGAGCGCAAGACTTCGGGGGGCGCCGTGGAGCGGGGTGCGACCGAGGGCGGTGCCGGCGGGCGCGGCGGCAAGATCGCGGCCGCCGCCGTCAACCAGGCGAGCGTCTGGAACGTCGCCAATCTGCTGACGATGTTCCGGCTGGTCCTCGTGCCGGTCTTCGTGGTGCTGATGCTGGGCAACGGCGGCTACGACCCGGCCTGGCGATCCTTCGCCTGGGCGGCCTTCGCCGTCGCCATGTTCACCGACATCTTCGACGGCCATCTGGCGCGCACCTACAACCTCGTCACGGACTTCGGGAAGATCGCCGACCCCATCGCCGACAAGGCGATCATGGGTGCGGCGCTGATCTGTCTCTCCGCGCTCGGCGACCTGCCCTGGTGGGTCACGGCCGTCATCCTGGGCCGGGAACTCGGGATCACCCTGCTGCGTTTCCTGGTCATTCGGTACGGCGTCATCCCGGCGAGCCGCGGCGGCAAGCTGAAGACCCTCACCCAGGGCGTGGCCGTCGGCATGTACGTCCTGGCACTGACGGGGCCCCTGGCCACCCTGAGGTTCTGGGTGATGGCTGCGGCGGTCGTCCTGACCGTGGTGACCGGACTGGACTATGTGAAGCAGGCCATTGTCCTGCGCCGGCGGGGAATCGCCGAGCGCAGGGCGGCGTTGAAGGAGACTGAAGGTTGAGTTCCACGGCCACCGACGTGGTGCGACTACTCACGGTGAGGGGCGAGACCCTCGCGATCGCCGAGTCGCTGACCGGTGGTCTGGTGGCGGCCGGGATCACCGCGGTCCCGGGGGCGTCGAAGGTCTTCCGGGGTTCGGTGACCGCCTACGCCACGGAACTGAAGCGGGATCTGCTCGGCGTCGACGCCGACTTGCTGGCGGCTCGAGGCGCGGTGGATCCGCAGGTGGCCGCGGAGATGGCGGCCGGCGTGCGCAAGGCGCTGGGAGCCGACTGGGGTATCGCGACGACGGGTGTCGCGGGCCCCGATCCACAGGACGGACAGCCGGTCGGAACGGTCTACGTGGCCGTGCACGGACCTTTCGCACCATGTGACGGTTCCGCCCCTGGCGGAAAAGTGGAGGCGCTGCGGTTGAACGGCGACCGCGCGGAAATTCGTATGGAGAGTGTACGGAGCGTACTCGCGCTTCTTCTGAGGGAGCTTGCGAGCGAACAGACCGGGAATGAGCGGGCACAGGATACGGAACGGAACGGGGGGTTTTGATGTTTGCAGCCCTGAGTGAACACGACATCGCTCCCCGCACGGCCGCGGCGCGAGGCGGTACGGTGGGGCGTGAAGGATGCGGCTACGCGGTCCGAGGAGGGAGCCACCGATGATTCTGCTCCGTCGCCTGCTGGGTGACGTGCTGCGTCGGCAGCGCCAGCGCCAGGGCCGTACTCTGCGCGAAGTCTCCTCGTCCGCCCGAGTCTCACTCGGCTATCTCTCCGAGGTGGAGCGGGGGCAGAAGGAGGCGTCCTCCGAGCTGCTGTCCGCCATCTGCGACGCGTTGGACGTACGGATGTCCGAACTCATGCGAGAAGTGAGCGACGAACTCGCCCTCGCGGAGCTGGCCCAGTCCGCCGCGGCCACGTCGAGCGAGTCCGTGCCCGCGCCGGTTCGTCCGATGCTGGGTTCCGTGTCGGTGGCCGGTGTGCCACCGGAACGGGTGACCATCAAGGCGCCCGCGGAAGCGGTGGACGTCGTCGCCGCCTGAGCGTCTGCGCGTCTGAGCCCGAGGCCCCGGCCAGGGCCTCTCCGGGAGACCGGAGGGGTGCGGTCGGGGTTTTTGCGTGTCCGGGCGGTAGGCGCCGGCCGAGGGCGCGTCCGCCGGTTTGCCGGTCCCTGATGCTGCGGTCATCGTGGAAGGACATGCCCGGGGGAGAACCGACGGAGGTGCGGATGTACGTCGTCAAGAGCCCTTTGTCCGACGCGAATCTCAAGATCGTCTCCGAGGCGCTTCAGGGTGCCCTCGTCGACCTGGTGGACCTGGCCCTGGTCGCGAAGCAGATCCACTGGAACGTCGTCGGGCCGCGTTTCCGCTCCGTGCATCTCCAGCTGGACGAGGTCGTCGGTACCGCGCGCACGCACTCCGACACCGTGGCCGAGCGTGCCTCGGCGCTCGGTGTGTCTCCGGACGGACGGGCCGCGACGGTGGCCGTCGGCAGCGGCATCGGGGTGACGCCCGAGGGCTGGGTGGACGACACCACCGCGGTGGGAACGATCGTCGAGGCGCTGGGCGCGGTGATCACACGGATGCGGGAACGGATCACGGCGACCGGGGAGCCGGACCCCGTGAGCCAGGACATCTTCATCCAGGTCACCGCCGATCTCGAGAAGCAGCATTGGATGTTCCAAGCCGAAAACGGATGACATCGACCGTGCGTCGGGCGGCCGCGCTGGGGCTCGGCGCGCTGTGGTGCTGGGCCGTAGTGCGTGTGGTGCTGGTGCCTGGTGCCGGTGTGGTCGAAGGGGCGGTCGCGGTCGGCGGATGGGGGCTGAGCGTGCTGCCGGTGCACTGTGTCCCCCGGAGTCAGGCGGTGGGGGCTGTGGGTGCGGGGCGGTGGCGCCGGGTCCTGCGGGCGGTGGTGCGGGGGGCCCCGGCCGCGTCGCGTTCCGGGAGGGGTGCGCGGGGCCTGGCGGGCTCCGGTGAGCAATAGCGGGCCGCGGTGGCAGACGCTTTACAGCGGGCGCAGACGCTTTACAGCGGGCGTCGACCGAGCTAACGTACAACCAAATGGTTGTAGATGAGATGGGCGAAGAACGCGTGGACCGCCTGTTCCACGCCCTGGCCGACACGACCCGCCGTGACATCCTGCGCCGCTGCGTGCGGGACGACCTGTCGGTGTCACGGCTCGCCGAGGCCTACCCGATGAGTTTCGCCGCGGTGCAGAAGCACGTCGCGGTACTGGAAGGGGCCGGCCTGGTGACCAAACAGCGCCGGGGGCGGGAACAGCTCGTACGGACCGATCCCGAGGCCCTGGACCGGGCCCGGCAGGCCCTCGACGGGCTGGAGACGGCCTGGCGCGGCAGGGTGGAGCGCATGTCCCACCTGCTCGCCCAGGACACCGACACCGGTGGGCATCATCCGACGGAAGGACAGGACCGATGACCATTACCAGCCTGGACAAGGACGTCGCACATCTGACCCTCACCCTCGTTGCCGACTTCACCGCGCCCGTCGAACGGGTGTGGCAGCTGTGGGCCGACCCGCGGCAGCTGGAGCGCTGGTGGGGTCCGCCGTCCTACCCCGCGACCGTGGAGGAGCACGATCTGACCCCTGGCGGCGACGTCACCTACTTCATGACCGGCCCGGACGGCGACAAGTACCGCGGCTGGTGGCGGATCACCTCGGTCGACGCCCCGACGTCGCTGGAGTTCACCGACGGCTTCGCCGACCAGGACGGTGCGCCGAGCACCACCATGCCGACCATGGCCGTCCACGTGCGGCTCAGCGAGCACGGGGGCGGCACCCGGATGGAGATGCGCTCGGTCTTCGACTCCGCGGAGCAGATGGAGCAACTGGCCGACATGGGCATGGTCGAGGGCCTGCGGCAGGCGGTCGGCCAGATGGACGGGCTCCTGGCCGACTGAGGCACGGGCCCGGCGGCGGACGGGGTCACGTCCCCTTCCGCCGCCCGGCACCGGTGAAGCCACCCGGTCGCGGGGCGGGGCCCGCCTGGCAGGCGGGGCACCAGTACGTCGGGCGCTCACGGGAACCGTCGCCCTGGTCAGCCAGGCGGACGGACGTGCCGCACCGCAGGCACGGGCGGGGCGCACGGCCGTAGACGAACAGGTCCTGGCCGCGCAGGCCCGTCGTGCGACGGACCGGACGGTCGCGGTTGGCCTCCAGGAGCCGCTTGGCGAGCGCGGGCAGCTTCGCGGCCCGGTCGGCGGGCAGCTCGCCGACCGGGAGCCACGGGGTGACGCCGAGCAGGAAACACAGCTCGCACTTGTAGACGTTGCCGATCCCGGCGAGATTGCGCTGGTCGAGCAGGGCCTCACCGAGGGGGCGGGCCGGGTCCTCGCGGAGGTTGGCCAGGGCCTGCTCCGGGTCCCAGTCCGGGCCCAGCAGGTCGGGGCCGAGGTGGCCGACCGCGCGCTGCTCGTCGGCGGTGCGCAGGAGCTCCAGCACCGGCAGGCGGTAGCCGACGGCCGTACGGTCGGCGGTGCCGAGGACGACCCGGATCTGGTGCGCCGGGCCGCCGCTCCAGCGCTGACCGGCGGAGAACACCTTCCAGGCACCGTCCATCCTGAGGTGCGAGTGCAGCGTCAGGCCGCCCTCGATGCGGGTGAGCAGGTGCTTGCCGCGCGGGGTGACGTCCAGCACGGTACGGCCGGTGAGGTCGACCGTCGCGTAGCGGGGCACGCGGAAGTCGCTGCGGGTCAGCGTCCTGCCCGCCAGTGCGGCGTGCAGCCTCTGCGCGGCCTGCCAGACCGTGTCTCCCTCGGGCATGGGTCAAGGGTGACAGGCTCACGCCCGGATGCGCAGGCCGCGGGGGGTGGCGATGAAGCCCGCCTCCTCCAGCAGGGCGCCGAAGGGCGATGTCAGGGCTGTGGCGCCGTTGATCCGTTCCACCGTGACCGTGCCGAGGGAACCCGCGCGGGCGGCGGCGGCGAGGGCCTCCGTGGCCGCGCGCAGCGCCGGGTCCTCGGCCGGCTGACCGTCCGGGTCGGAGGGCCACAGCAGCAGGGTCTTGCCGCCGCGCTCCATGTAGAGCGCCGGCTCCCCCTCCACCAGCACCACCAGGGAGCCCGCCTTGCGGCCCGGTTTGTGCGTGGCTCCGGCCGGGGGTTCGGGCCAGCCCAGGGCCGCACCGTAGGCGTTCGCCGGATCGGCGGCGGCCAGGACGACGGCCCGGGACGCGGGCGAGGGGCGGCCGCGACGGTCGGGGAAACCGGCGTCGTACGAGCCGTGCGGGAGACCGAAGCCGCCCTGCGCGCCACCGCCCCGCGGGCCACCGGCACCCGGTTCCGCGTAGTCGCGCGGGGAGACCTGGTCGCCCCGGGAACGGGGGAGTGGCTGGGCGGATGCGAAGACGTCGGCGGGGCCGCCCAGGGTGCCGGGAGATCCGTCACCGCCCACCACGAAGTCGTCGAAGGGCGAATCGCCGGAGGACCAGTCCGGGGCGGACCCGTCGGGTGAGGGGTGCCCGCCGGCGCCGCCGTTGCCGAAGCCCGCCCGGCCGGGCGGACCGTCGCCGCGCTCACGGGCGTTGGCGACCGCTCGCAACCGGTCCACGGCGCCCTCCATGGCGAACTGAGCGGCGCCGAGCCCCTCCACGACGTAGCCGCGCCGGGCCTGTCCGCTCTCCTCGAAGGCGGCCAGGATGCGGTACACCGCCGAGAAACCGCCCTCGACGCCCTCGGCGGCGACGGCGCCGCGGGTCACCACGCCATGCCGGTCCAGCAGCGTGCGGGCCAGGGCGTGGGCGCGCACCGTGGCGTCGCCCTCGCGGGCCGGGAGCAGCGACCACCGGCCCGCGACCGTCGGCGGGCCGGTGCGGGACGTGGCACGGGCGGCGGCCGTGAGCGAGCCGTAGCGTCCTCGCGGCACCGCGCGCTTGGCACGGTGAGCGGTGGCGCCCGCGGTACGGCCCGAGCCCAGCAGGGCGCGCAGGGGCGAGAGCGTGTCGTTCGTCAGTCGTCCGGACCAGGCCAGGTCCCACAGGGCATCGGCCAGCTGCGGATCGGTGACGTCCGGGTGCGTCGTGGCGCGGACCTGGTCGGCGATCTGCCGGAAGAACAGGCCGTACCCGCCGGAGAGGCTGTCCAGGACGGACTGGTGGAGAGCGGTCGTCTCCAGGGGGTGCGCGGGCGGCAGGAGCACCGGGGCCGCGTCCGCGAGGTAGAGCGAGACCCAGCCGTCCTTGCCGGGGAGGGAGCCCGCACCCGCCCACACCACCTCGCCGGCGGCCGTGAGTTCGTCCAGCATCGCGGGCGTGTAGTCCGCCACCCGGGACGGCAGGACGAGCTTCTCCAGCGCGGACGCGGGCACGGACGCGCCCTGCAACTGCTCGACGGCCCGCACCAGGCCGTCGATGCCGCGCAGGGCGTGCCCCTTGCCGATGTGCTGCCACTGGGGCAGGAACTGGCCGAGCGCGGCCGGCGACACCGGCTCCAGCTCGTGCCGCAGCGCGGCCAGGGAACGGCGGCGCAACCGGCGCAGCACCGTCGCGTCGCACCACTCCTGACCGATCCCGGCCGGATGGAACTCGCCCTGCACGACCCGGCCCGCCGCCGCGAGCCGCTGCAGGGCGCCCTCGGTCACCGCGACGCCCAGACCGAAGCGGGCGGCGGCGGTGACCGACGTGAACGGGCCGTGAGTGCGGGCGTGGCGGGCGAGGAGGTCGCCGAGCGGGTCCTTGACCGGCTCGGTGAAGGCCTCGGGCACGCCCACGGGCAGGGCCGTGCCCAACGCGTCGCGCAGCCGGCCCGCGTCCTCGATCGCCGCCCAGTGATCGGCGCCGGCGATCCGTACCTTGATCGCGCGGCGGGCGGCGGCCAGCTCCCGGGCCCACTGCGGCTCGGCGCCCCGCTCGGCCAGCTCCGTGTCCGTGAGCGGGCCCAGCATCCGCAGCAGGTCCGCGACACCCTCCGGATCCTTGACGCGCCGGTCCTCGGTGAGCCACTGCAGCTCGCGCTCCAGCTCGCCGAGCACGTCCGCGTCGAGCAGCTCGCGCAGCTCCGCCTGGCCGAGCAGTTCGGCCAGCAGCCGCGAGTCCAGCGACAGGGCGGCGGCCCGGCGCTCGGCGAGCGGGGAGTCGCCCTCGTACAGGAACTGGGCGACGTAGCCGAACAGCAGGGAGCGGGCGAAGGGGGACGGCTCCGGAGTGGTGACCTCGACCAGGCGCACCTTGCGTGTCTCCACGTCGCCCATCAGCTCGACCAGGCCGGGCACGTCGAAGACGTCCTGGAGGCACTCGCGGACCGCTTCCAGGACGATCGGGAACGAGCCGTACTCGCTCGCCACCTCGAGCAGCTGCGCGGCGCGCTGGCGCTGCTGCCACAACGGGGTGCGCTTGCCCGGATTGCGGCGCGGCAGCAGCAGCGCGCGGGCGGCGCACTCCCGGAAACGGGACGCGAACAGGGCCGACCCGCCCACCTGGTCGGTGACGACCCGGTCGACGTCACCCTTGTCGAAGACGACGTCGGCCGCGCCGACGGGCGCCTGCTCGGCGTCGTACTCCAGGCCGGGCTTCGACGGTTCCTGGTCGAGCAGGTCCAGGCCCATCAGATCGGCGTCGGGCAGGCGCAGCACGATGCCGTCGTCGGCGTGCATGACCTGGGCGTCCATGCCGTACCGCTCGGACAGGCGGGCGCCGAGCGCGAGTGCCCAGGGGGCGTGGACCTGGGCGCCGAAGGGCGAGTGGACCACGACGCGCCAGTCGCCCAGCTCGTCCCGGAAGCGCTCCACGACGATGGTGCGGTCGTTGGGTACGTGACCGCAGGCCTCGCGCTGCTCGTCGAGGTACGCCAGAACGTTGTCCGCCGCCCAGGCGTCCAGGCCCGCGGTGACCAGGCGCAGCCGGGCGTCCTCCTTGGTGAGGGAGCCGACCTCCCGCAGGAACGCGCCCAGCGCGCGGCCCAGTTCGAGGGGGCGGCCCAGCTGGTCGCCCTTCCAGAACGGCAGCCGGCCCGGTACGCCCGGAGCGGGGGAGACCAGCACCCGGTCGCGCGTGATGTCCTCGATGCGCCAGGAGCTCGTGCCGAGCGTGAAGACGTCCCCGACCCGGGACTCGTACACCATCTCCTCGTCGAGCTCGCCGACCCGGCCGCCGCCCTTCTTGGGATCGGCGCCGGCGAGGAACACCCCGAAGAGCCCGCGGTCGGGGATCGTCCCCCCGGAGGTGACGGCGAGGCGCTGTGCGCCCGGGCGGCCGGTGACGGTCCCCGCGACCCGGTCCCACACCACGCGCGGGCGCAGCTCGGCGAAGGCGTCGGAGGGATAGCGGCCCGCGAGCATGTCCAGGACGGCCGTGAAGGCCGACTCCGGGAGGGAGGCGAAGGGGGCGGCGCGGCGGACGGTGGTGAGCAGGTCGTCGACCTGCCAGGTGTCCAGCGCGGTCATCGCGACCAGCTGCTGGGCCAGGACGTCCAGCGGATTGGCGGGGACCCTCAGGGCCTCGATGGCGCCGCTGCGCATCCGCTCGGTGACCACGGCGGCCTGCACCAGGTCACCGCGGTACTTGGGGAAGACCACGCCCGTGGAGACCGCGCCGACCTGATGGCCCGCACGGCCGACGCGCTGGAGGCCGGAGGCGACGGAGGGCGGTGACTCCACCTGGACCACGAGGTCCACGGCGCCCATGTCGATGCCCAGCTCCAGGCTGGAGGTGGCGACCACAGCGGGCAGGCGGCCCGCCTTGAGGTCCTCCTCGACGAGGGCGCGCTGCTCCTTGGAGACGGAGCCGTGGTGGGCGCGGGCGATCACGGGCGGGGCGCCCTGGGCCGCACCCGAGCCGCCCATGAGCTCGGCGGGGGAGTGGTGCTCGTCCAGGGGCTCGCCGGTCGCCCGTTCGTACGCGATCTCGTTGAGCCTGTTGCACAGGCGCTCGGCCAGGCGGCGGGAGTTGGCGAAGACGATGGTGGAGCGGTGCGACTGGACGAGATCGGCGATCCGCTCCTCGACGTGCGGCCAGATCGACGGGCGTTCGGCGCCCTCCTTGCCCTCGGTGACCGGGGAGCCGCCGAGCTCCCCCAGGTCCTCGACCGGGACGACGACGGAGAGGTCGAACTCCTTGCCCGAGTCCGGCTGGACGATCTCCACCTTGCCGCGGGGGGCGAGGAACCGGGCGACCTCGTCCACCGGGCGGACCGTCGCCGACAGGCCGATCCGGCGGGCCGGCTTCGGCAGCAGCTCGTCCAGCCTCTCCAGGGTGAGCGCGAGATGGGCGCCGCGCTTGGTGCCCGCCACCGCGTGCACCTCGTCCAGGATCACCGTCTCCACGCCGGTCAGCGCGTCGCGCGTGGCCGACGTCAGCATCAGGAACAGGGACTCCGGGGTCGTGATCAGGATGTCCGGCGGGCGGGTGGCCAGAGCCCGGCGCTCGGCGGCCGGGGTGTCTCCCGAACGGATGCCGACCTTCACCTCGGGCTCGGGCAGACCGAGCCGGACGGACTCCTGGCGGATGCCGGTCAGGGGGCTGCGCAGATTGCGCTCGACGTCGACGGCCAGGGCCTTGAGCGGAGAGACGTACAGCACCCGGCAGCGCTTCTTCGGGTCGGCCGGCGGGGGCGTGGAGGCCAGCTGGTCCAGGGCGGCGAGGAAGGCGGCCAGCGTCTTGCCGGAACCGGTGGGCGCGACCACCAGCACGTCCGAGCCCTCCGAGATGGCCTGCCACGCACCCGCCTGGGCGGCGGTGGGCGCGGAGAAGGCCCCCGTGAACCAGCCGCGGGTCGCGGGGGAGAAGCCGTCCAGGGCTCGGTGTGCGGAGCTGACCATGGATCCATCGTGCACCCCGGCACTGACAAACGGCCTGAGCTGGGCGGATGATCCCCGGACGCGGCGCTCGTGCGGCGGCCCGGCCGGGTCACGCCGGCGGTGCCGGGCCGCCCGGGTGGCGCAGAATGGACCCATGGCGGGATCGGGAGAGCGGGCGCGGCACTGGCAGTACGCCGAATTGCCCGGCGTCGATCTGCTGCGCGCCCAGTACATACGGAAGACCTTCGTCCGGCACACCCACGAGCACTTCGTCATCGCCGCCATCGCCGACGGCGTGGAGGTCTTCCACCACGGCGGGAGCGACCAGTACGCCGGTGCCGGGTCGCTCGCGCTGGTCAATCCCGACACCCCGCACACGGGACGGGCCGGGGTGCCGGAGGGCTGGCGGTACGGGGCGGTCTATCCGGCGCCCGAGCTGGTGGCCGCGATCGCGGCGGAGACGACCACCCTGCGCGGTACGCCGGGATTCGTCCGGCCGGTGCTCGACGACCCGTACACCGTCGAGCTGGTGCACCGGGTGCTGCGGGCCGCCGACGAGGGGAACGCGCTCGCCGCCGACACCCTGCTGCGGGTGGCCGTGACCCGGCTGCTGCGGCTGAACGGCGGCCCGCTGCCACGGCGGGAGGTGCGGACCGCCGGGGCCCGGGTGGCGGCACGCGCGCGTGCCGTGCTGGAGGAGCGGATGGCCGATCCCCCCAGCCTGGAGACGCTCGCCGCGGAGCTCGGGAGCAGCCCGTTCGCCTTGCTGCGGGCCTTCCGGAGCGCGTACGGGATGCCGCCCCACACCTGGCTGACGGACGCCCGGGTGCGCCGGGCGCGGCGGATGCTGGACGCCGGGACCACACCGGCCGAGGCCGCCGTCGCCGTGGGCTTCACCGACCAGCCGCACCTGAACCGGCACTTCGCACGGATCGTGGGCGTGCCGCCCGGCGCCTACCAGCGCGAGCGCAAGAACGTACAAGACGCGCGGCGGCGACTGCTCCTACCGTCCGAGGCGTGACAGAACAGACAGCCGTACCCGACACGAGCGCCGTCGAAGGCAAGCCGGACGCCGCCGTCGTACGGGACGCCCTCGGGGTAGGAGTCGCCGTCGGACTGTCCGGGTTCGCCTTCGGGGTGACCTCGGCGGGCAGTGGGCTGACGTTGCCGCAGACGTGCGCGCTCAGCCTGCTGGTCTTCACCGGGGCCTCCCAGTTCGCGCTCGTGGGAGCGCTCGCGGCCGGCGGCAACCCGCTCACGGCCGCGGCGGGGGCCTTCTTCCTGGGCGTGCGCAACGCCTTCTACGGGCTGCGGCTGTCGCAGTTGCTGGCCCTCCCGCGCGCGGTGCGGCCGTTCGCCGCCCACTGGGTCATCGACGAGACGACGGCCGTGGCACTGGCGCAGCCGACGCGACGCAGCGTACGGATCGGGTTCACCGTCACCGGTCTCACCCTGTACGTGCTGTGGAACCTCACCACCCTGCTCGGCGCACTGGGCGCGGAGGCCATCGGCGACACCGACGTCTGGGGCCTCGACGCGGCCGGCCCCGCGGTGTTCCTGGCGCTGCTCGCGCCGATGCTGAAGACCACCACCGAGCGTGTGGTCGCCGCCCTGGCCGTCCTGCTGGGGCTCGGTCTGCTGCCCGTCCTGCCCGCCGGTGTGCCCGTCCTGGTGGCGGCGCTGGCCGCGCCGGCCGTCCTGTGGGCGGAGGGACGCCGCCGGGCTTCCCCACGGCACGGCGAGGACGACGACCCACAGGACCGTGCACCAGACAGCGCACGGAGCCCCGGCCGGGGCTCCGGGACGGAGGGAGAGCGTTGAGCATCTGGATAGCGATCGGCGTGACCGCACTCGGCTGCTACGCCGTCAAACTCCTCGGGCTGCTGGTGCCCGCGGGCGCCCTGGAGCGGCCCCTGGTCAGGCGTCTCGCCGCCCTGCTGCCCGTCGCCCTCCTCGCCGCGCTGACCGCCCAGCAGACCTTCGCCGACGGGCAGGCGCTCGTCCTGGACGCGCGGGCCGCGGGGGTCGCCGCGGCCGCCGTGGCCCTGGTGCTGCGGGCTCCGTTCCTGCTGGTCGTCGCGGCGGCCGTGGTGGTCACCGCGGGTGTGCGCGCCATGGGCGGTTGAGGGCGCCGGTCAGCCGATGGGGCGGCCGTACGCCCGGAGCGTGCGCAGGGCGTCGAGCGTCACCCGGGGGCGTGCCTCCAGCGCGGGGGCGGGTGCCCAGTGGCGCCAGCGGACGGGCCAGCCGCCGTCCTCGTCCTGTTCCGCCGCGAGGAAGTCGAGGGAGCGGGCCATCTCGTCGTCCGTGAACCACGCGCGTGCGAGGGAGTGCGGCTCCCTCGCGTAGTCGTGGGGGAAGTGGTGCTCGCCCGGGGCGTAGCCCGGGGAGACCGGGTAGGTGTCGCGGGCGTCCGGATCGAGCACCGCGAGGCGCTGTTCGCGCACCAGGCGGCCCAGCCTCTCGGCCGCCGCACGCGCACGCGGGCGGTCGGGGGCGGCGTCCAGGAAGGCCACGGCGGCCTCGACCTCGTACGGGTGGGAGGTCCGCACCGACTCGACCGCCCGCCAGCAGAAGTCCGTGGCCCGGAACAGCCAGGCGTGCCAGACCTCGTTGCGGTGCAGCAGACCGACCACCGGACCGGTGGCGAGCAGCTCCCCGGGAGGGTCGTCCACCACGGGTACGAAGGGGGCGGCCGGGTAACCGCGCTGGCTGGGATGGATCGCGGGCAGGGCTCCGTCGGCGGTGGAGACGGAGGTCAGATAGCGGCACACCCGTTCCACGCGCTGCCCGCCGCAGCGCCCGACGGCGTCCAGGACACGCAGGGCGTGGGCGGCGTGCAGCGGCTGGCTGACGGGGCCGCGCAGATCGGGCTCCAGGGCGTGACCGTACCCGCCGTCCTCGTTGCGGTAGGCGTCCAGCGCCGTCTCCACCGGCGCGGCGTCGCCGTCGCGGAAGTGGTAGGCGAACAGGCGTTGCTCCAGCACGCGCGCGGTGAGCCAGACGAAGTGCTCCGCGCGCGCGAGCGGGGAGCGCGCAGGGGGCGACGGGGGGAGTGGGGAAGCTCCGTTTTCGGCCATGCGTCAGACCGTAGGGCGGAAAGCGGTCCCAGCACCCGGTCCCGGCTCAGGGCCCACCCTCAGGGGCGGGATACTGGGGTCATGCGGTTGACGGTCTTCTGGGAGCGGATGACGGAGCACTTCGGTCCGGGGTACGCCGACACCTTCGCGCGCGATCACGTGATGACGGAGCTCGGCGGTCGTACGGTGCACGAGGCGCTGGACGCCGGCTGGGACGCCAAGGACGTGTGGCGAGTGGTCTGCACCGTCATGAACGTGCCACAGGAGCAGCGCTGATCGGTCACGAAGATCGCGGACCGTGCGTTCGCTGTCGGTGGCGTGGGCGAGACTTGGTCCGTGGCATCCACTGACGAGACCGGGCAGGCGACCCGGCACACCCCTCTGTCCGGCACGACGCCGCCCGCCCCGCCCCCCGCCGGCGGCAGCGCGGGACCGGGCGCCCGTATGCCGCGCTGGCTGCCGCGGGCCATGGTGCTGGCCCTGTCGCTGATCGCCGTCTTCCAGCTGGGCAGCTGGGCCTTCCACCAGCTCACCGGCCTGCTGATCAACATCCTCATCGCGTTCTTCCTGGCGCTCGCCATCGAGCCCGCGGTGAGCTGGATGGCCGGGCGCGGCATGCGCCGGGGGCTGGCCACCTTCGTCGTCTTCCTCGCCGTGCTGGTCGCCGCCGCGGGGTTCGTGACGCTGCTCGGCTCCATGCTCGCGGGCCAGATCGTCAAGATGGTCGAGGACTTCCCCGACTACCTCGACTCAGTGATCAACTGGGTCAACGGCCACTTCCACACCGAGCTCAGGAGGGTGGACGTCCAGGAGGGCCTGCTCCGCTCCGACTGGCTGCGCAACTACGTGCAGAACAGCGCCTCCGGCGTCCTGGACGTGTCCGCGCAGGTCCTCGGGGGCCTCTTCCAGCTGCTGACGATCCTGCTGTTCTCGTTCTACTTCGCCGCCGACGGCCCCCGGCTGCGGCGCGGGCTGTGTTCCGTCCTGCCGCCCGCGCGGCAGGCCGAGGTCCTGCGCGCGTGGGAGATCGCCGTGGACAAGACCGGCGGTTACCTGTACTCGCGCGGTCTGATGGCGTTGATCTCCGGCGTCGCGCACTACGTCCTGCTGGAGATCCTGGAGGTGCCCTACGCGCCCGCGCTGGCCGTGTGGGTGGGCCTGGTGTCGCAGTTCATCCCCACCATCGGCACCTATCTCGCGGGCGCCCTGCCCATGCTGATCGCGTTCACCGTCAACCCCTGGTACGCGCTGTGGGTGCTGGGCTTCGTGGTGGTCTACCAGCAGTTCGAGAACTACGTGCTGCAGCCCAAGCTGACGTCGAAGACCGTGGACATCCACCCCGCGGTCGCCTTCGGCTCGGTCATCGCGGGCACCGCCCTACTGGGCGCCGTCGGCGCGCTGATCGCCATCCCGGCGGTCGCCACGCTGCAGGCGTTCCTCGGGGCGTACGTCAAGCGGTACGACGTCACGGACGATCCCCGCGTCCACGGGCACCGCGACCGCCGCGGGGCGGGGGCCGGGGCATTCACGCGCATACGGAAGCTGTGGGCCCGGCGACCGGACACGGCGCCCTCCGGGGCGGACGGCCCCGGGGACGGCGGACCCGGGCACCATGGCTCCGGTGGCGGTGGCACCGCCTGAGGGGTCAGTACGTCAGGGCGGCCCACACTCCGGCGGCGACGACGGCGGCCGCGTAGCAGCCCACCGCCACGGCCACGGTCCGCCGCCGTGGCGTCGCGTCCCACGAGGTCAGGGACAGCAGCCAGGCCAGTACCGGCAGCACCAGGACGGCGTGCAGGCTCACCCCGTGCAGCGGCTTGAGCGGCGCCGTGGAGTGGTACGCCGCCTCCTGGTGGCCGGTCCGGGTGAGGACCACGCCACGCGCGATCATCGCGGCACCCGAAGCGAGCCCGACCAGCAGCAGCGCGAACCCGGACCGCACGGCGAGGGCCATGCCCGCCGGCCCCGTGGGACGGTGGCGGAACGACGCGACCGCGAACACGGTCAGCAGCACCACCAGCACGCCACCGCCCACCGCGAGGGACATCGACACGGCCGTGTCGAACGACGTCTCCATGTCGAGGTGCGAGGGCACTCCGCGCCACGCCTGAAGGGTGATGCCGGCGACCTCGAGGACACAGTCGGCCGCGAACACGGCGAGCAGCGCGGCGCGCGGCCCCGGCCGGACGCGCAGGTACGAGGTGATCCAGGCGACCGCGATCAGCGTGATGCCGAAGGACAGCCCGAACGTCACCGGCTTGCGCCAGGAGACGGGCCCGTCCCAGGGGCCGCCGTCCACGGCGAACACCACCAGGTGCACGAGGCCCGAGAGGATCAGGAGGAGGCCGGTCGTGCGGCACGCGCGCGTCACCGGGGACCGGCCGGGCGGCAGGGGGTGCGCGGGCGGTGGGTCCGGTGCGGCCTGGTGGGCGGTTCCGGCGGCGGTGCGGGCGGTCCCCTCGTGCTGCATGGGACGACCCTGTCGCGGACCCGCCGCCCGGTCGTCGTCCGTCCGGAGACACCTGCCGTACGCCCGGGGGAGCAGGGGACCTCGGTCCGGCTGACGGAAAGCCCCCAGGGGGTCAGCCCTGCGGTTCCTGCGGCTCGGCGTCGACCTCACGCAGGTTCCGGTCTCTCGCCTCGGTACGGGTCTCCGTGCGGTGACCGCGGGCGATGTAGTCCCGGACCACCGCCTCGACGGCGTCCTGGGGCGAGCCGATGCCGGCCAGGACCATGACCTCCACCACCAGTTCGGCGTCGAGACTGATGCTGACCTTGGCCATGGGTCCCCTCCTCGCATCGCGTGCGCGCACTCTAGCCGTCGGCCGGGCCCTCGGCACCGGAGACGTACGCTCGGAGGTGCCGCGTGGTGCGCTTGACACGAAAATCGAACATCCATTCTTATGGAGGCTCCGGCGAGGCTCGTGACGGGTGATTCGACTGGGTTTGGACGGAGAAGTGCCCGAGTTATCCACAGGCCGGACCCGCACCGAGGCGCATTGTCAGTGGCAGGCATTAGCGTCTTTGACGTGAAGCGATCGAATCAAGCAAACCGGGTGGAACCCATGGCAGGAACCGACCGCGAGAAGGCCCTGGACGCCGCGCTCGCACAGATTGAACGGCAATTCGGCAAGGGCGCGGTCATGCGCATGGGCGAGCGGCCGAACGAGCCCATCGAGGTCATCCCGACCGGATCGACCGCGCTCGACGTGGCCCTCGGCGTCGGCGGCCTCCCCCGCGGCCGGGTCGTGGAGGTCTACGGCCCCGAGTCCTCGGGCAAGACGACCCTGACCCTGCACGCCGTGGCGAACGCGCAGAAGGCCGGCGGCCAGGTCGCGTTCGTGGACGCGGAGCACGCCCTCGACCCCGAGTACGCGAAGAAGCTCGGCGTCGACATCGACAACCTGATCCTCTCCCAGCCGGACAACGGCGAGCAGGCCCTGGAGATCGTGGACATGCTGGTCCGCTCCGGCGCCCTCGACCTCATCGTCATCGACTCCGTCGCCGCGCTCGTCCCGCGCGCGGAGATCGAGGGCGAGATGGGCGACAGCCACGTGGGTCTCCAGGCCCGGCTGATGAGCCAGGCGCTGCGGAAGATCACCAGCGCGCTCAACCAGTCCAAGACCACCGCGATCTTCATCAACCAGCTCCGCGAGAAGATCGGTGTGATGTTCGGCTCCCCGGAGACCACGACCGGTGGCCGGGCGCTGAAGTTCTACGCCTCCGTGCGCATCGACATCCGCCGCATCGAGACGCTGAAGGACGGCACGGAGGCGGTCGGCAACCGCACCCGCTGCAAGGTCGTCAAGAACAAGGTCGCGCCGCCCTTCAAGCAGGCCGAGTTCGACATCCTCTACGGCCATGGCATCAGCCGCGAGGGCGGCCTGATCGACATGGGCGTGGAGCACGGCTTCGTCCGCAAGGCCGGCGCCTGGTACACGTACGAGGGCGACCAGCTCGGCCAGGGCAAGGAGAACGCGCGCAACTTCCTGAAGGACAACCCCGACCTGGCCAACGAGATCGAGAAGAAGATCAAGGAGAAGCTGGGCGTCGGCGTGCGTCCCGAGGAGCCGGCCACCGAGCCGGGCACGGACGCCGCGGTCTCCGCCGCCCCGGCCGACGCCGCACCGGCGGTGCCCGCCCCCGCGACGGCCAAGGCCACCAAGTCCAAGGCCGCGGCAGCCAAGAGCTGACCCGTGACACGACGAACCGACTGGGCCGAGTACGCCTACCCGGACGCCGCCGCGCGGGAGCGTGAGCGGCGGAGACCGGGTGACGCGGGCCCCGCCCGGGCGGACGGCGACGGACACGGGGCGGACGACGACGCGTACGGAGCGGCGGCGGCTCCGTACGGGACGGACACACGCTTCGCCGTGGACGGCATGGACGGCATGGACGGCAGGGGCGGCCTTTCCGGGCCGCACGACACCGGCGAGCCGTACCGCGGTGACGGTTCACGCCGCGGCGACGGGGCACGTCGAGGCGGCGGCCGGGCTCGTGGGGCGGGCGGCTCCCGCGGGCGCCGTCGGCGCGAGGGCGAGGAGCCGTTCACCGAGGACGGAGGTGCCACTTCCTCGTCGAGGGCCGAGAAGGGGGAGCCTCCGCGGGACCCGGTGGAGCAGGCACGGGCGATCTGCCTGCGCCTGCTCACCGGGACCCCGCGCACCCGCAAGCAACTCGCCGACGCCCTGCGCAAACGGGAGATCCCGGACGAGGCCGCGGAGGAGGTGCTGTCCAGGTTCGAGGAGGTCGGCCTGATCAACGACAGCGCCTTCGCCGACGCCTGGGTGGAATCCCGGCATCACGGCCGCGGACTGGCCCGGCGCGCTCTCGCCCGGGAACTGCGGACCAAGGGCGTCGACTCCACCCTCATCGACGCGGCGGTCTCCCAGTTGGACTCCGAGCAGGAGGAGGAGACCGCACGGGACCTCGTCGCCCGCAAGCTGCGCGCCACCCGCGGCCTCGACCGCGACAAGAGACTGCGCCGCCTCGCCGGCATGCTGGCCCGCAAGGGCTACCCCGAGGGCATGGCCCTGCGGGTGGTCCGGCAGGCGCTGGAAGAGGAGGGCGAGGACACGGAGTTCCTCGGCGACGAGGGCTTCTGACCGGACACGACGCCGCCCGCGGGGGTGGGGGCGTCGTCCGGGGCAACGCGGACACGGCACCGCTGTACCGCCCCTCCGGCCTCTGACTCCGGACGGGCTACGGCACGGCCACCGGCAGTCCCGCCGTCCGCCACGCCTGGAAGCCGCCGACCAGGTCGGTGGCTCGGTGCAGGCCCAGGCGGTGCAGGGACTCCGCGGCAAGGCTGGAGGCGTAGCCCTCGTTGCACACCACCACGACACGCAGATCGTGGCCCGTGGCCTCGGGAACGCGGTGGCTCCCCTGCGGGTCCAGGCGCCACTCGAGTTCGTTGCGCTCGATCACCAGGGCGCCCGGGATCAGACCGTCCGCGTCCCGCAGGGCGGCGTACCGGATGTCGACCAGCAAGGCCTCACCGGCCTCGGCAGCGTCGTACGCCGCGCGCGGCTCGATGCGCGTGTAGCCCTGGCGCACCCGTTCCAGCACCGTGTCGATTCCGATCGGCTCGCTCACTGCCAGTCCTCCGGGCGCTCGACCTCCTCCAGGCGCAGGACCTGGCCGCTGCGACTGTAGCGACGGATCCGCGGCAGGGGCGGGTAGTAGGCGTGGACGGAGATCGCGTGTCGGTCGGGAGACTCGTTGAGCACCTCGTGGACGTGATGCTGCCCGAAGGCGCGCCCCTTCCCGGCGGGCAGACGACGCTCCCGGTCCACACCGTCGGTGAGTTCCAGCGTCTTCCAGCCGTCGGTGGGCAGCCGGGCGGCGAGCGCGTTCTCCTTGAGCTCGCCGGCCGCGGTCACGAAGGCGCCCACCGATTCGGCGTGGTCGTGCCAGCCGGTGCCCGTGCCGGGCGGCCAGCCGATCAGCCAGGCCTCGCTCCCGCCGGGCCCCTCCAGCCGCACCCAGGTACGGCCCTCGGGGTCGAGGGGAAGCGATGCGATCAGTGCGGCGTCGTCGGCGATGCGCTGGACGAAGTCGAGGAGGTCGGCCTGAGTCGGCGCGGGCGCGCTCGTGGCCGTCGAGGAGGGGGTGGGGGCAGGGGAGGACACAGACACGGGTACCGTCCTGGAAGTTCGCGAGGAGGCGCGCGGCGGCACGGCGAAGCGGGGCGCGCGAAGGGAGGGAGGCGAAGTCAGCAGGACGGACGACACACGCAGCCCGCATAGCGGACGAGGTCCATATGGACCCTCCGCCACAGGCGCACGTCGGTGTCGGTCACGTTCCGGAGTAGACCATGAGGGCGGGGGCCGGTCAACTCACCGTCACCATGCGGACGGCGGACAGCGGCCGACGATCGCGGAACCGCCCACCGAACCACCGCCCGCTCCGGCCGAGGGCGATCCCCACCGGGCGGCCGTTCAACGGGCCCCGGCAGCAGCTCCGGCCCCGGCTTCCGCCCCGGCTCCCGCCTCCGCGGCCGCCTTCCTCGCCCCGCCCAGCGCCGCCTCCGCCGCCGTGTACAGGTCGGCCGGGCGCACCCCGTTCAGCGCCGTGACCAGATCGCCGTCGGGGCGGACCAGCAGCACCGTGTGTGCCGCGGCCCCCGGGTAACTCTCGGCGACCAGCAGCTCGGCATGGTGCGGCAGCGCCGTCACCGCCGCCGCCAGCCGCGGCATGACGCCGGCGGTCACCCAGTGCTTGCGGTCCCACACACCCGTGCCCGGCGCGATCAGCACCACCAGCAGCGCACCGCGCCCCAGCCGGTCCCGCAGCCGCACGAACGTGCCGTCCTCCGCCGTGACCCGCACGTCGGTGACAGGAGTTCCCGGCGCCGTACCGACGGCCACCTCGCCGTCGAGGGGCGCGGGCATGAGCGGCGAATCGACGTACGCCCCCGGCGCCCCCAGGGCCCCACGCCCCAGGTGACCGTCGGCGAGCAGCGCGTCGTGACCGCGGGCCGAGCCGGGGACGTAGGACCGCAGGCCCCCGCCGCCGCGCAGCAGCGGCAGTACCTGGTCGGCGGCGCGCAACCGCCCCGCGACGGCCGTGCGCCGCTCCTTCTGGTAGCTGTCGAGCAGCGCCTCGTGGGGCCCGTGGTGCCAGGCCAGGGCGAGTTTCCAGGCCAGGTTGTCGGCGTCCCGCAGCCCTTCGTCGAGACCCTGCGTGCCCAGCGCGCCGAGCAGATGCGCCGCGTCCCCGGCGAGGAACACGCGGCCCACCCGCCAGCGACGGGCCAGCCGGTGGTGGACCGTGTGGACGCCGGTGTCGAGCAGTTCGTACGACGGAGTGGCCCCGGCCCGCCAGCCCGTGAGGGTCTCCCGGACCCGGTTCACCAGCAGCTCGGGCGTGACCAGGTCCTTGCCGGGCGGCAGCAGCCAGTCCAGGCGCCACACGCCGTCCGGCAGGGGACGGCCGACGATCTCGCCGCCCGACGGGCCGGTCGTCCGCCAGGGCGGCGCCCGGTGGAGCAGTGCCTCGTCGGTCCAGGGGAGTTCGGTGCGCAGGGCGGCGACGGCGTATCGTTCCACCGCCGTACGGCCGGGAAAGCGGATGTCCTGGAGCTTGCGCACGGTCGAGCGGGGACCGTCGCAGCCGACCAGGTAACTGCCGCGCCACCAGGTGCCCTTGGGGCCGCGGGTGTGGGCGGTGACGCCGGACGTCTCCTGTTCGACGCCGTCCAGCCGGCTGTCCACCGCGACCTTCACGAGGGGCTCGTGGGCCAGGGCGGTGCGCAGAGCACCGGTGAGCACGTGCTGGGCGATGTGCAGCGGCGCCGGGTCGGCGTCGTCGAACGCGACCTCGCGCGTCACCTGCTTGCGCCGCATCGACCGCCATCCGGCCCAAGGGAAACCCGCCTCGTCCAGGGAGGTGCCGGTCAGTCTCTCGACGAGGGCGACGACGTCCTCGCGCAGGACGACGGTGCGCGCGGGGCGCGGCTCGTCCTTGCCCGGGCCCTCGTCGAGGACGACACAGGGCACTTCCTGACGGGCCAGCGCCAGGGCGAGCGCGAGCCCGACGGGCCCCGCTCCGGCGATGATCACCGGGTCCACGGTGCGATGCCCCCTGCCTGTGACGGCGTCCCGGGGGACGTAGGTGAACAGGAAGTTGGAGCAGGGTGCACGGTCACAGAACGTATGCAACCTATTGCCGCTGCTTGCGTCAAGCGACGGAGGCAGTGGCGATCATGCCACTGCCTCCGTGATGGTCGCACACTTTGACTGAGCGTCAGGTCTTGGCCACGCCGATTCCCGTGCCGGCCGCCGGCGGTCCGGGCGTACCGGCGTCGTCCACCTTGAGCACCGCACCGGTCGACTTCTTGGCCCGCCGCAGTCGCCGCTCCAGCCAGCTCGCGAACGTGGTGAGGGCGAAGTTGAGCGCGATGTAGATGAGGGCCACCACGGTGAAGCTGGCGATGGTGTTGGCGCCGTAGTAGGCGCTCATCGTGTTGGCGGAGGAGAGCAGCTCGGGGAAGGTGAGCACCGCGCCGCCGAGGGCGGTGTCCTTCACGATCACGACCAGCTGGCTGACGATGGCCGGCAGCATCGCGGTGACCGCCTGCGGCAGGAGGACCAGCCGCATCACCTGACCCTTGCGCAGACCGATCGCCATGGCGCCCTCGGCCTGGCCCTTGGGCAGGGCCAGGATGCCGGAGCGGACGATCTCGGCGAGGACCGAGGCGTTGTACAGCACGAGACCCGTGACGACCGCGTACAGCGGACGGTCGTCCGAGCTGACGTTGGTGTACTCGGCGAACAGGGCCAGACCGAAGATCATCAGGACCAGCACGGGGATGGACCGGAAGAACTCCACGATGATCGCGGCCGGAACGCGGACCCAGACGTGGTCCGACAGACGGGCGATGCCCAGGACCGCACCGAGCGGCAGCGCGATGACCACTGCGAGCGCGGCGGCCTTCAGCGTGTTCTCCAGACCGGGCCAGATGTACGTGGACCAGGCCTCGGAACCGGAGAAGAACGGCTTCCACTTCGCCCACTCGAGCTGGTCCTTGTCGGCGAGCGTGCTGAACACCCACCAGAGCAGCGCCGCAAGGACGACGACGAAGACGACGTTGAACAGGATGTTGCGACGCTTGGCGCGGGGGCCCTGGGCGTCGTAGAGAACGGAGCTCATCGCTTCACCGCCACCTTCTTGCCGACCCAGCCCAGGATCAGGCCGGTCGGCAGCGTCAGAATCACGAACCCGACGGCGATGACCGCGGAGATCAGCAGCAGCTGCGCCTCGTTCTCGATCATCTCCTTCATCAGCAACGCCGCCTCGGCGACACCGATGGCGGCGGCCACCGTGGTGTTCTTGATGAGGGCGATCAGTACGTTCGCCAGCGGGACGACGGACGAGCGGAACGCCTGCGGCAGCACGACGAGCCGGAGCACCTGGCCGAAGCTGAGTCCGATCGCCCGGGCCGCCTCCGCCTGACCGACCGGCACCGTGTTGATGCCGGAGCGCAGCGCCTCGCACACGAAGGAAGAAGTGTAGAGGATCAGGCCGAGGACAGCGAGCCGGAAGTTGATCGTATCGATGTCGTCGGAGCCGAGGCTGATGCCCAGGGTCTGGTTCAGGCCCAGCGACGCGAACAGGATGATCACGGTCAGCGGGATGTTCCGCACGATGTTCACGTACGCGGTCCCGAAGCCGCGCATCAGCGGCACCGGGCTCACCCGCATGGCGGCCAGCAAGGTGCCCCAGATCAGGGAGCCGACGGCCGAGAGCGCAGCGAGCTGCACCGTCGTCCAGAAGGCTCCCAGCAGGTCGTAATCCTCAAGAAAGTCGAACACGATCTCCCGCGCTTTCGCGTGTAGGGAAGCCCGCCCCGGTGCGCCGCCCCTTCCGGAGGGCGGCGCACCCTGTCAGGCGCTGCCTCAGCTCTTGACGTCGCCGATCTTCGGCGCGGGCTCGTTCTTGTAGTTGGCCGGACCGAGGTTCGCGTCCACGGCCTTCTGCCACGAGCCGTCGGCGACCATGGCCTCCAGCGCGTCGTTGATCTTCGCCTTGAGGTCGCTGCCCTTCTTGACGCCGATGCCGTAGTTCTCGTTGGTCATCTTGAAGCCGCCGAGCTTGAACTTGCCCTTGAACTGCGACTGCGAGGCGTAACCGGCGAGGATCGAGTCGTCCGTGGTCAGTGCGTCCAGGGCTCCGGTCTGCAGACCGTTCAGGCAGGCGGAGTACGTCGGGAGGTTCTGCAGCTGGGCCTTGGGAGCCAGCTTGTCCTTGACGTTCTGGGCCGAGGTCGAGCCGGTGACCGAGCAGAGCTTCGCGTCGTTCAGGTCCTCCGGCGCCTTGATCTTGTCGTCGTCGGCGCGGAGCAGCACGTCCTGGTGGGCGAGCAGGTACGGGCCGGCGAAGTCGACCTTGTCCTCACGCTTGGGCGTGATCGAGTAGGTGGCGGCGATGAAGTCGACGTCACCGCGCTGCAGCATGGTCTCGCGGTCGGCGCTCTTCGACTCCTTCCACTCGATCTGGTCCTCGGTGTAGCCGAGCTTCTTCGCGACGTACGTGGCGACGTCGACGTCGAAGCCGGAGTAGCCGTCAGGCGTCTTCTGGCCGAGGCCCGGCTGGTCGAACTTGATGCCGATGGTGATCTTCTTGCCACCACCGGAACCGCTGTCGCCGCTGTCGTCGTCGCCACCGCACGCGGTGGCGGTCAGGGCGAGGGCGAGGACGGTGGCCGAGGCGGCGGTGACCTTGAGGAGCTTCATGGTGAACATCCTTTGACTGTGATCAGACGATCAGATGCGAGAGGCGCCCGGCCGGCTGGAGCCCGAGCGGCGACGCGGACGTCGGAGCCGTACTGCGTCAGTGGTGGAGGATCTTCGACAGGAAGTCCTTGGCACGGTCGCTGCGCGGATTGCTGAAGAACTGGTCCGGCGCGGCCTCTTCGACGATGCGGCCGTCCGCCATGAACACCACGCGGTTGGCGGCGGACCGGGCGAACCCCATCTCGTGGGTGACCACGATCATGGTCATGCCGTCCTGGGCGAGCTGCCGCATGACCTCCAGGACCTCGTTGATCATCTCGGGGTCGAGAGCCGACGTCGGCTCGTCGAAGAGCATGACCTTCGGGTCCATGGCCAGCGCACGCGCGATAGCGACACGCTGCTGCTGACCACCGGAGAGCTGGGCCGGGTACTTGTCCGCCTGGGCGCCCACGCCGACCCGGTCGAGCAGGGCCCGGGCCTTCTCCTCGGCCTTCTTGGCGTCGACCTTGCGGACCTTGACCTGGCCCAGGGTGACGTTCTCGAGCACGGTCTTGTGCGCGAACAGGTTGAAGGACTGGAAGACCATGCCGACGTCGGCGCGCAGCCGGGCCAGTTCACGGCCTTCGGCGGGAAGCGGCTTGCCGTCGATCGCGATCGTGCCGGAGTCGATGGTCTCCAGGCGGTTGATGGTGCGGCACAGGGTGGACTTACCGGACCCGGAGGGCCCGATGACCACGACGACCTCGCCGCGGGTGATCGTCAGGTCGATGTCCTGGAGCACGTGCAACGCGCCGAAGTGCTTGTTGACATTCCTCAGCACGACCAGTTCGCCGGTCGCGGCCACGTCTTCCTTGGCCACCGATACTTCGGTCATCGCTTTCGGGCTCCGTCCTCCTCGGTTTCGGAGGACAGTAGTAACGCCTGACGACCTGCGTCTCTACATCTGAGGGGAATCTGAGCATCACGATCCGATAGCAATCGGACACGGGTCGTAGCTCGGATGAGCAGGGAGCATATCGGCCGGATAACTTCGAGCATCCGCAACCGGAACCCTCTTGACGCCGTCCCCCTCCATCGGCGTCACTGCACAGGGCACGCGCGCGCGTGCACACGCCCTGCACACGCCGTGCACCCGTCCTGTCGTACCGCCCCGTTGTACCCGTCCCGATCGTACGGCCGATGAACCGAAGGAGGCCCGGATGAGACTGCTGCTCGTCGAGGACGACAACCACGTCGCCGCCGCCCTGTCCGCGGTCCTTGCCCGGCACGGCTTCGACGTCACCCACGCGCGCAACGGCGAGGAGGCGCTCCAGGCGCTCGTCCCCGAGGGCGACTGCTTCGGCGTCGTCCTGCTCGACCTCGGCCTGCCCGACCAGGACGGATACGAGGTCTGCGGCAAGATCCGCAAGCGCACCAGCACCCCGGTGATCATGGTCACCGCCCGCTCCGACGTCCGCTCCCGCATCCACGGCCTCAACCTCGGCGCCGACGACTACGTGGTCAAGCCGTACGACACCGGCGAGCTGCTCGCCCGGATCCACGCCGTCAGCCGGCGCACCGCCCACGAGGACGCCCCGGGCACCGCCGAGACCGTGGTGCGCCTCGGAACCGTGCTCATCGACCTGCCGACGCGCCAGGTCACCGTCGACGGCGCGGCCGTCCAGCTCACCCGCAAGGAGTTCGACCTCCTCGCCCTGCTCGCGCAGCGTCCCGGCGTGGTCTTCCGCCGGGAGCAGATCATCAGCGAGGTCTGGCGCACGAGCTGGGAGGGGACCGGGCGCACCCTGGAGGTGCACGTCGCCTCCCTGCGCGCCAAGCTGCGGATGCCGGCACTCATCGAGACCGTACGAGGCGTCGGCTACCGCCTCGTCGCCCCCACCGCGTAGCGGGTCCGGGTGCGCACACGCCTGCTTCCGCTGCTCATCGTGCTGATGGCGGCCGTGCTGCTCGCCCTCGGCGTTCCGCTCGCCATCAGCGTCGCCCGCGCCGAACAGCAGCAGGTCGTCGTCGACCGCATCGACGACACGGCACGCTTCGCGGCGCTCGCCCAGTTCGTCACCGAGTCCGCGCCGGGCGGCTCCCGACCGGTCACGACGGACGAGCGCCTGGAGACCCTCCAGGCCGAGCTCACCAGCTACTACGAGGTCTACGACATCCGGGCGGGCGTCTTCTACCGCAACCAGATCCCCATGGCCAACGCGCCGACGACCTGGTTCCTCCCCCAGACCGGTGAGGTGCGCGCCGCCTTCGACGAGGCGTTGCTCAGCCGCCGCAGCCACGATCCGCAGCAGGTGTGGCCGTGGGAGGACGGCCGGCTGGTGGTCGCCTCGCCGGTCATCCGGGACGGAGACGTCGTCGCGGTGGTGGTCACCGACTCGCCCACCGGCGCGATGCGTTCCCGGACCCTGCGCGGCTGGCTCGTCATCGGAGCCGGTGAGATCGCCGCCATGCTGCTCGCCGTGGGAGCCGCGCTCCGGCTGACCGGCTGGGTGCTCAAGCCGGTACGCGTCCTCGACGCCACCACCCACGACATCGCCACCGGACGACTGAAGTCCCGGGTCGCACCGTCCGGGGGACCACCGGAACTCAGGCGCCTGGCCAGATCGTTCAACGAGATGGCGGACCACGTCGAGGACGTGCTGGAGCAGCAGCGCGCCTTCGTCGCCGACGCGTCGCACCAGCTGCGCAACCCCCTGTCCGCACTGCTGCTGCGCATCGAACTGCTCGCGCTCGAACTGCCCGAGGGCAACGAGGAGATCGCCTCCGTCCAGACCGAGGGCAAACGCCTCGCCCGGGTCCTGGACGACCTGCTCGACCTGGCGCTGGCCGAGCACAGCGAGGCCGACCTCAAGGTCACCGACATCGGCGCGCTGGCCGCCGAACGGCTGGCCGCCTGGTCACCGACCGCAGAGGCCAAGGGCGTACGGCTGGTCGGGGACTGCCCGCCGACCACGGGCTGGGCCGACCCGGTGACGCTCTCCAGCGCCCTGGACGCGGTCATCGACAACGCGGTGAAGTTCACGCCGCCCGACGAGACCGTCCGGGTCACGGTCACCTCCACCGGGACCACCGCCACCGTCGAGGTCACCGACAACGGGCCCGGTCTGACCGACGAGGAGCTCGCGCGTGTCGGCGACCGCTTCTGGCGCAGCGGCCGGCACCAGAACATCAAGGGCTCGGGGCTCGGCCTGTCCATCTGCCGGGCGCTGCTCGCGGCGGGCGACGGCTCGATCTCCTTCGGCCACCACGAACCGCACGGGCTGACCGTGACGGTCACGGTGCCGAGGACGGGGGCGCGCAAGAGGCCCGGACAGCCCTAGGGCTTCACCGACCGGTAGTACCGCCGGGCGCCCTCGTGCAGCTCCAGCGGGTCGGTGTAGATCGCCGTCCGCACGTCCACCAGCTGGGCGGAGTGCACGTGCGCGCCGATGCCGTCGCGGCTGTCGAGGACCGCCCTGGTCAGCCACTCGGTGAGCCGCGGATCCATGTCGGCGCGCGTGATCAGCAGGTTCGACACCGCCATCGTCGGCACCACGGCACCGTTCTGGACGGTGGGATACGCCGACTCCGGGATGTTGGTGGAGCGGTAGTACCGGGTCGCGCCGCCGGATTCGTGCAGCTTGGCGACGAGGTCGTCACCTATTGGCACGAACCGGAAGGCGGACATCTCGGCTATCTGCTTGAGTCCGTCCGTCGGCAGTCCGCCCGACCAGAAGAACGCGTCGATCTCGTGGCCCAGCCGCCCGGGACCGGTGTCGATGCCGTCCGACCGTGGCGTGATGTCGTGCTCGGGATCGATGCCGGCGGCCCGCAGCAGCCGGGTGGCGATCAGCCGCACGCCGGAGTTCGGCAGCCCGATGGCCACCCGCTTGCCCCGCAGATCGGCGACGGACTGGATGTCCGAGCCGGTCGGGACGACGAGCTGCACGTAGTCGTCGTAGAGCCGGGTGACACCGCGCAGCCGGTCGGCCCCGGCGCGGTCGGCGATCTTGTACGTCTCCACCGCGTCGGCCGCGGCGATCGTGAAGTCGGCCTCCCCGGACGCCACGCGCTCGACGTTCTCCTGCGACCCCGCACTGGTCATCAGCCGCACCTTCAGGCCCGGCATGTCCTTGCGCAGCTCGGTGCGCAGCAGCTCGCCGTACTTCTGGTAGACCCCGGCGCGCGTGCCCGTGCTGAACGTGATCGTCCCGCTCGGCGGCTTCTCGCCCAGGGGCAGCAGCCACCACAGCAACAGCCCCAGGGCGACGACACCGGCGGCCGCGCCGGTGAGGGCCCGGCGGCTGCCGGCGCGGGAGAACATGGTGGACATGCGCGCGATCCTGCCAGTCCGCATCCCCGCTGACCAGGGCCGGGCTCACACGGCGGGGCCGGGCGGGCGCGAGCGGCGGTGTCAGTGCCGCTCGCTACAGTCGTCGGCATGAGCAGCTCCTCGCCCGCCGACCTGGTCCGCGCCTTCCACCTGGCCTTCGGCCTGGACGCCCGCAGCACGCCGACGGAGGTCGAGCCGGCCCTGGCCGCCCAGCGGGGCGCGCTGCTCGCCGAGGAGGCCGCGGAGGTCGCCGAGGTGTCGGTGACCGGCCCGCTCGACCGGCTCGCGCACGAACTGGCCGACGTGGTCTACGTCGCCTACGGCACGGCCCTCGTCCACGGCATCGACCTGGACGCGGTGATCGCCGAGGTCCACCGCTCCAACATGACCAAGCTCGGCCCCGACGGCCGGGTGAGCCGCAGAACCGACGGCAAGGTGCTCAAGGGCGACCACTACGAGGCCCCGGACGTCACGGGCGTACTGCGCCGGCAGGGGTGGGATTCCGGGGCGCCGGACGCCTGACGCCCGATCTGCTTCAGTCGCCCACCGACGCCTCCGCCTCCGCGGGCCGAGGCGTCCCGTCGGACACGTCCGCGGGCCGGTCGGGGTTGTCGCGGCGGCGGAACAGGCGCATCGCCAGCGGCTCGGTGAAGCGGGCGGTGAGCGGGCCGAGGACGACCAGGATGAGCACGTAGGCCGTGGCCAGCGGGCCCAGGGACGGTTCGATCCCGGCCGACACCGCCAGTCCGGCGATGACGATGGAGAACTCGCCGCGCGCCACCAGCGCACCGCCCGCGCGCCAGCGGCCCTTGACGGAGATCCCGGCACGCCGCGCCGCCCAGTACCCCGTCGCGATCTTCGTCACGGCGGTCAGCAGGGCCAGCGCCAGCGCGGGCAGCAGGACCGGCGGGATGCTGGCCGGATCGGTGTGCAGTCCGAAGAAGACGAAGAAGACGGCGGCGAACAGATCCCGCAGCGGGCTCAGCAGCGTGTGCGCGCCCTCTGCCACCTCACCGGACAGCGCGATGCCCACCAGGAACGCCCCGACCGCGGCCGACACCTGGAGCTGCTGGGCGACGCCGGCGACCAGGATCGTCAGGCCCAGCACCACCAGCAGCAGCTTCTCCGGGTCGTCGCTGGAGACGAACCGGGAGATCAGCCGGCCGTAGCGGACCGCCACGAACAGGACCAGCCCGGCGGCGGCCAGCGCGACCGCCAGCGTGATGCTGCCGGTCATCAGCCCGGCGCCGGCCACCAGCGCGGTGACGATCGGCAGGTACACCGCCATCGCCAGGTCCTCCAGGACCAGCACGCTGAGGATCACCGGGGTCTCCCGGTTGCCGACCCGGCCCAGGTCACCGAGGACCTTCGCGATCACACCGGACGATGAGATCCATGTGACGCCGGCCAGGACGACGGCGGCCACCGGACCCCAGCCCAGCAGCAGCGCGGCCACCGCACCGGGCACCGCGTTGAGCGCGCAGTCGACCAGACCGGCGGGATAGTGCGACTTCAGGTTGGTGACCAGGTCACCGGCCGTGTACTCCAGGCCGAGCATCAGCAGCAGGAGGATGACGCCGATCTCGGCGCCGGTCGCCACGAACTCCTCGCTCGCTCCGAGCGGCAGCAGCCCGCCCTCGCCGAAGGCCAGGCCGGCCAGCAGGTACAGCGGGATGGGGGAGAGGCGGTAGCGGCCGGCGAACCGGCCGAGCAGCCCGAGCCCCAGGATGATGGAACCGAACTCGATCAGCAGAACCGCGGAGTGCACCGGCTCACTCCTGCCCGAGTATCGCCGCGGCCGAGTCGACGCCCTCACGGGTGCCGATGACGATCAGGATGTCACCACCGGACAGCCGGAAGTCCGGCGCGGGCGACGGAATCGCCTCGGCCCGGCGCAGCACCGCCACGATGGACGCGCCCGTGTCGGTGCGCATCCGGGTGTCGCCCAGCACCCGCCCGTTCCAGCGGGACGTGGCGGACACCTCGATCCGCTCGGCGACCAGCCCCAGATCGGTGGTGTACAGCAGGCTCGCGCTGTGGTGGGACGGCTTCAGCGTGTCGATCAGCGCACCCGCCTCCTGCCCGGTGAGCCGGAGCGAGTGGGCGCAGGAGTCGGGGTCGTCGGCCCGGTACACGTTCACCGTGCGGGCGCCGTCGCGGTGCGCCACCACCGAGAGATGGCGGTGTTCCCGGGTCACCAGGTCGTACTGGACCCCGATACCCGGTAGCGGCGTCGCCCTCAGGCGTGGAGCGGACACGAGTCTTCCCCTCAGTCGTCCTGCATGTCTTGCGTGTCTTGCTGCGCGTTTCCGCACGTCCGGGACGTGCGCGCGACCTCGCCATGCTGTCACCCGCACGTACGGTGGCGGTATGGGTGTCGTGACGGATATACGCGGCCGGTCGTGGGCGGCGAGACTGGTTCCGGCCGTGTTGCGTGCGAGGGCCGGGAGGAGCGGAAAGCGGACCGTGTCGCTGTTCTGGCGGATCTTCTCGCTCAACGCCGTGGGCCTGGTCGTGGCCACCGCGCTGCTGCTGGGACCGGTCACCGTCTCGACGCCGGTCCTGCCGCACGAGGCCCTGATCCTGCTCGCCGGCCTCACCGCCCTGCTGGCCGGCAACGCGGTCGTCCTGCGCCTGGGACTCACCCCGCTGCACCGGCTGGGCCGCGCCATGAGCACTGCCGACCTTCTGGTGCCCGGCACCCGCCCGGAGGTCGCCGGGCCGGCCGAGGCCGCCGAGCTGATCGCGACGTACAACACGATGCTCGACCGGCTCCAGGCCGAACGCGCCGCCGGCGCCGGCCGCGCGCTGCACGCCCAGGAGCGCGAGCGCCACCGCATCGCCCGCGAGCTGCACGACGAGGTCGGCCAGACCCTCACCGCCGTCCTGCTCCAGCTCAAGCGCGTCGCCGACCGGGTGCCCGGCGAGCTGCGCGAGGAGGTGTCCCTCGCCCAGGAGGCCACCCGCGCCGGTCTGGACGAGATCCGCCGCATCGCGCGCCGGCTGCGCCCCGGCGTCCTGGAGGAGCTCGGCCTCGCCAGCGCCCTGCGCGCGCTCGCCGCCGAGTTCACGCACCACGGGCTCACCGTCGCCCACCACGTCCCTGGCGACCTCCCCCCGCTCACCCCGGAGGCCGAACTCGTGATCTACCGGGTCGCCCAGGAGAGCCTGACCAACACCGCCCGCCATTCCGCCGCCGGCCGCGCCGACCTCACCCTGCGGCCGCTGCCGGGCGGCATCGAACTGCTCGTCCGCGACAACGGCGCCGGCCTCGGCGAGGCCCCCGAGGGCGCCGGCATCCGTGGGATGCGCGAACGGGCCCTGCTGATCGGAGCCGAGATCCACCTCGAACCCGCCCCCGGCCGGGGCACCGCCGTACGCCTGCGCATCCCGGTCCCGGCCGGGGAGCCGCACGTTCCGTCCCCGCACCTGCCCGGGGACGCGAACCCGGCCACGGACCCAGCCGCAGCCCCGGCCACGGACCGAACCGCAGCCCCGGCCACGGACCCAGCCGCAGCCCCGGCCACGGACCGAACCGCAGCCCCGGCCACGGACCCAGCCGCAGACCGCCCCGGAGACCGCACCTGATGTCCGCACGGCCCCCGATCCGCGTCCTGCTCGCCGACGACCACACCCTCGTCCGCCGCGGAGTGCGCCTCATCCTGGACGGCGAACCGGACCTCACGGTCGTCGCCGAGGCCGGGGACGGCGCCGAGGCCGTCGCGGCGGCCCGGGCCACCGAGGTCGACCTCGCCGTCCTGGACGTCGCCATGCCCCGCATGACCGGCCTCCAGGCGGCCCGCGAACTCTCCCGCCGCCTGCCACGGCTGCGCATCCTCATCCTGACCATGTACGACAACGAGCAGTATTTCTTCGAGGCCCTCAAGGCCGGGGCCTGCGGATACGTCCTCAAGTCCGTCGCCGACCGCGACCTGGTCGAGGCGTGCCGCGCGGCCGTGCGCGACGAGCCGTTCATCTACCCGGGCGCGGAGCGGGCGCTCGTCCGCTCCTACCTGGACCGCCTGCACGGCGGCGGCGGGCTGCCCGAGCGGCCCATCACCGAACGCGAGGAGGAGATCCTCAAGCTCGTCGCCGAGGGCCACACCTCCAAGGAGATCGGGGAGCTGCTGTTCATCAGCGCCAAGACCGTCGAACGCCACCGCGCCAACCTCCTGCAGAAACTGGGCGTCCGCGACCGCCTGGAACTCACCCGGTACGCGATCCGCGCGGGCCTCATCGAGCCCTGACCAGCCCTGACCTGCCGTGACCCCGGTTGTCCACAGGCGGCCCGGGCCACCGTCGCGGACCGCCTACCCTTATTGCCATGAGCAGCATCGACCGGAGCCAGTCAGTGGGCGGCACGCGCACCTACGAAGTACGCACCTACGGGTGCCAGATGAACGTCCACGACTCCGAGCGGTTGTCCGGGCTGCTGGAGGACGCGGGCTACGTCCGCGCCCCCGAGGGCGCCGACGGCGACGCGGACGTCGTCGTCTTCAACACCTGCGCCGTGCGGGAGAACGCCGACAACAAGCTGTACGGCAACCTCGGCCACCTCGCCCCGAAGAAGGCGAGCCGGCCCGGGATGCAGATCGCGGTCGGCGGCTGCCTGGCGCAGAAGGACCGCGACACCATCGTGAAGCGCGCGCCGTGGGTCGACGTCGTCTTCGGCACGCACAACATCGGCAAGCTCCCCGTGCTCCTGGAGCGCGCCCGCGTGCAGGAGGAGGCGCAGGTCGAGATCGCCGAGTCCCTGGAGGCGTTCCCGTCCACGCTGCCCACCCGGCGCGAGAGCGCCTACGCGGCCTGGGTCTCCATCTCGGTCGGCTGCAACAACACCTGCACCTTCTGCATCGTCCCCGCGCTGCGCGGCAAGGAGAAGGACCGTCGCCCCGGCGACATCCTCGCCGAGGTCGAGGCCCTGGTCGCCGAGGGCGTCAGCGAGATCACCCTCCTCGGGCAGAACGTGAACGCCTACGGCTCCGACATCGGCGACCGCGAGGCCTTCAGCAAGCTGCTGCGCGCCTGCGGGAACATCGAGGGCCTGGAGCGCGTCCGCTTCACCTCCCCGCACCCGCGCGACTTCACCGACGACGTCATCGCCGCCATGGCCGAGACGCCGAACGTGATGCCGCAGCTGCACATGCCGCTCCAGTCCGGCTCGGACCCGGTCCTGAAGGCGATGCGCCGTTCCTACCGGCAGGAGCGCTACCTGGGGATCATCGAGAAGGTGCGGGCCGCCATCCCGCACGCGGCGATCACCACCGACATCATCGTGGGCTTCCCCGGCGAGACCGAGGAGGACTTCCAGCAGACCCTGCACGTGGTGCGCGAGGCCCGGTTCGCGCAGGCCTACACCTTCCAGTACTCGAAGCGCCCCGGCACCCCGGCCGCCGAGATGGACGACCAGATCCCCAAGGCGGTCGTGCAGGAGCGGTACGAGCGTCTCGTCGCCCTCCAGGAGGAGATCTCCTGGGAGGAGAACAAGAAGCAGGTCGGCCGCACGCTGGAGCTGATGGTCGCCGAGGGCGAGGGCCGCAAGGACGGCACCACCCACCGCCTCTCCGGCCGTGCCCCCGACAACCGCCTCGTGCACTTCACCAAGCCCGAGCAGGAGGTCCGCCCCGGCGACGTGGTGACCGTGGAGATCACCTACGCCGCCCCGCACCACCTCCTCGCCGAGGGCGCGGTGCTCGACGTGCGCCGTACGCGTGCGGGCGACGCCTGGGAGAAGCGCAACGCCGCCGAGCAGGCCAAGCCGGCCGGCGTCATGCTGGGCCTGCCCAAGATCGGCGTGCCCGAGCCCCAGCCCGCCGTGGCGAGCGGCTGCGGCTGCGACTGACCGCAGGGCGCGGTGCCCGGCCCCGGCCGGACGGGGTTACGCTGCCGATCATGCTTGTCGCCGCCGCTGTCTGCCCCTGTCCGCCGCTCCTCGTGCCGGAGGTCGCCGCGGGTGCCGCCCCCGAGCTGGACGCCGCGCGCGCCGCGTGCACGGACGCGCTGGGCGTGCTCGCCGCGGCCCGGCCCGACCGGCTCGTGGTCGTCGGACCCGCGCCGGACGCCGGGCCCGAGGTCTATCCGGCGGGCACGCGCGGCTCGTTCCGGGGCTTCGGTGTGGAGCTGGACGTGCGCCTCGGCCCGGACGAGACTCCGCGCGAGGACCCGCGGCCCGGGATCGAGCTGCCGTACGGACTCGCCGTGGGCGCCTGGCTGCTGCGGCGGACCGGATGGGCCGACGCCCCCGTCGAGGGACTCGGCGTCGGCGAGCACCTCCCGGCCGAGCGGTGTGCCGCCCTCGGCCGCGACATCGCCACGCGGGCACCGCGGGTGGCGCTGCTGGTGCTGGGAGACGCCAGCGCGTGCCGCACCCTCAAGGCCCCCGGATACCTGGACGAGCGGGCGGCGCCCTTCGACGCGGCGGCCGGGCGTGCCCTGGGGACGGCCGACGTGGCCGCCCTCGCGGCGCTGGACGCCGGACTGGCCCGCGAGCTGAAGGTGTCCGGGCGGGCCCCCTGGCAGGTCCTCGCGGGCGCGGCAGAGGGTACGGCCCTCACCGGCGCGCTGCTGTACGAGGACGCGCCGTACGGAGTGGGATACGTGGCGGCCGCCTGGACGTAGGCACGGGTACCGAACCGTGGGGACGGACCGGCCGGACGGACCGCGAACGGGTCGCCGTACGAAGCGGGGAAGAGACCCCGAGCGTGCCGGGAACGCGACGGCGGACGGCCGCGAAGCTGATCCGCTCCGCGGCCGTCCGTCAGTGTGCCGGTCGGCGTCCCGGTGGTCGGCCCGTTCACGCCGATGCGCGTCCCGTTCGTGCCGAGGCGCGCGGGCGCGTCAGGAAGCCGGCGGCGGGCCCGCCGGCGGTGGCCCGGCCGGAGGCGTGCCACCGGGCGGGGTGCCCGGAGCACCTCCGTCGTCCTTGTGGGCGAGGCGGTCCATGGCACCTTTGGCCTTGCCCGTACCCGACTGGATCCGGTCGCTGTACTTGCCCTTGGTCCTCTCGTCGACGGTCTTCGCCATCTTGTCGAGACCGCGGTCGATCTTGTCCCCGTGCTGTTGCGCGAGGTCGGAGACCTTGCCCTTCGCCGGTCCCAGCTTGGCCTTCAAGTTGTCCAGCAGACCCATGGTTCGCCTTCCCTCACGGGGCGGTCAGGTGCGGGCGCCCTTGTCGGCCTCGTTGTCGACGGCCTCCCCCGCGGACTGCTGCTTGGGGATCCCGACGCTCTCGGAGTCGGCGTCCTCCGCGGTGTCCGTCACCGCCGGTGCCGTCTCCCCGACGCCGGTGTCGGCCGGTCCGTTCGCCTCGGCCACCTTCTCGTCCGCCGTGCTCCCGGGGGCCGGTGTCTCGGCCCGCGTCTCGGCGGCCGACGCTTCCTCCGTGGTCTTCGACCTCCGAAAAAGCCGTGCAAAAACGCCCATATCAACTCCATACGTTACTCGTGCGGGCGAAATCCCGCGGCATCCGGTGCGTCCGCTCGCGCGGTCGCGGCCGGCGCCCCGGTGCGTCGGGGGTGAGAACCCCGCAACGGGCAACGAGTCCCGTCCGGCACCGTCACGTAACTCGTTCGAGAGCGGGGCGCGAGGTTTGGGAGACTGGGGCGGTGAGCAGCGCACCCCCCGCCCCCCGCGTCATCGCCGTCGTCGGTCCCACCGCGGCCGGAAAGTCCGATCTGGGCGTCTTCCTGGCCCAGCGACTCGGCGGCGAGGTCGTCAACGCCGACTCCATGCAGCTGTACCGAGGGATGGACATCGGCACCGCCAAACTGACGCCCGAGGAACGCGACGGTGTCCCGCACCACCTGCTCGACATCTGGGACGTGTCCGTCACGGCCTCGGTCGCCGCGTACCAGCGCCTCGCGCGGGAGCGGATCGACGCGCTGCTCGCCGAGGGACGCTGGCCGATCCTGGTCGGCGGCTCGGGTCTCTACGTCCGCGGCGCCGTCGACAACCTGGAGTTCCCCGGCACCGACCCCGAGGTCAGGGCCCGGCTGGAGGAAGAGCTCGCGCTGCGCGGCTCGGGGGCGCTGCACGCGCGCCTCGCCGCCGCCGACCCCGGCGCCGCGCGGGCGATCCTGCCGAGCAACGGGCGCCGGATCGTGCGGGCCCTGGAGGTGATCGAGATCACCGGCAAGCCCTTCACCGCGAACCTCCCCGGCCACGACTCGGTCTACGACACCGTGCAGATCGGCGTAGACGTGGCCCGCCCCGAACTGGACGAGCGCATCGCGCGCCGGGTCGACCGGATGTGGGAGGCAGGCCTGGTGGACGAGGTGCGGGCGCTGGAGGCACAGGGGTTGCGCGAGGGGCGTACGGCGTCGCGCGCGCTGGGTTACCAGCAGGTGCTCGGGGCGCTCGCCGGCGAGTGCACGCTGGAGGAGGCGCGGGCCGAGACCGTCCGTGCCACCAAGCGCTTCGCGCGCCGTCAGGATTCGTGGTTCAGGCGCGATCCGCGGGTGCACTGGTTGAGTGGGGCTGTGGCGGATCGCACGGAACTTCCGCGCCTCGCGCTGTCGTTGGTCGAACGACCGGTTACAGCCTGATCACGTGATGGCATCGGGACGCCCCGGCCGTCATCGCGGCCTTCGGCGCCGTGCCATCATCGAGCTTCGATCGACCGAGTGAGTCCTAGTTGGGAGGGCGCGTGGCGATGGAGGCCGGCCCTCGTGACACCGCACCGAGCACCGAGCACGGCACCGCCGACCCCGGCGAGGCGGAGCCGGACGGAGCCCGCCTGAGCCCCGACGGTCCCGACGAGACGCCGGACGGTGTGGTCACCGACGGCCCCGAGCCCGACGAGATGTACGGGGACGAGGTCGAGGTGGAGCTGCGCCCGCAGCGGCGGCTGCGGATCTGGCAGCTCGCGCCCATCGTGTGCCTGGCCTCGCTCGGCTCCCTGATGTTCGCCTTCCCGCTCGCCTTCGACTTCGGCGACAGCGGGGCCGTGATCGCGATGCTGGGGCTGCTGATCTGCTCCTGCGCCGCAGGCTGGGGCATGATGGCCGCCCGCCGGGTCGGCCACACCTGGCCGGGCCTGCCGCAGCGCGGTTCGGGACGCCGTGCCGACTGGCGGGTGATCCTCGCGTACGCCGTCGCGGTCGCCGCCGTCGTCGTCCTGGCCGTGTGGCGGGTGGCCCGCCTGCGCGGCTGACGCCCCCGCCCCGCCGGCACCGTCCCCCGACACCCCTGCGCGGCCCTGCCGCCGGTGCCGGTCGGGGCCCGCGTGCGGGCGGCTGCCGTCCCGAGGAACGGAGCGCTCGTCGTCGTGCCGCCGGTACGCCGTACGATCGAGGAATGAGCACGCGGATCGCCTTCCTCAAGGGTCACGGCACCGAGAACGACTTCGTGATCGTCCCGGACCCGGAGAACGCCGTCGACCTGCCGCCCGCCGCCGTCGCCGCCCTGTGCGACCGCCGCGCGGGCATCGGCGGTGACGGACTGCTGCACGTGGTGCGGTCCGCGGCGCACCCCGAGGCCAAGGACATGGCGGCCGAGGCGGAGTGGTTCATGGACTACCGCAACGGTGACGGCTCGGTCGCCGAGATGTGCGGCAATGGCGTGCGGGTCTTCGCGCGCTACCTCCAGCACGCCGGCCACGTCACCGCCGGCGACCTCGCCGTCGCCACCCGCGGGGGCGTGAAGCGGGTGCACCTCTCCAAGGACGGCGACGTCACCGTCGGCATGGGCCGGGCACTGCTCCCCGAGGGCGACGTCGAGGTGAGCGTCGGCGAGCGCAGCTGGCCCGCACGGAACGTGAACATGGGCAATCCGCACGCCGTGGCGTTCGTCGCCGACCTGGAGCACGCGGGACTGCTGTACGACCCGCCTCCGTACCGCCCGGCCGCGGCCTACCCCGACGGGGTGAACGTCGAGTTCGTGGTCGACCGGGGCCCCCGTCACGTGGCGATGCGCGTGCACGAGCGCGGTTCCGGTGAGACCCGTTCGTGCGGCACCGGCGCATGCGCCGTCGCCGTCGCCGCCGCCCGCAGGGACGGCGTCGACCCGGCCGTCACCGGCACCCCGGTGACGTACACCGTCGACGTGCCCGGCGGCACCCTGGTGATCACCGAACGACCCGACGGCGAGATCGAGATGACCGGCCCCGCGGTGATCGTGGCCGAGGGCGAGATCGACACGACATGGCTGGAGGAGGTCCTGAGCTGAACCACAGCCCGGTCCATGACACTCAGTGCGAAAACGTAAACCCTCGGGCCTTCGCTCGAATGGGTGATCCGTTTCACGCTCGGCGAGAGGCGGTCGGCGGTACGTGATGGGCTCGATAGCATCAAGCACCGGCCCGGACGGGGGATCGATGCCATCCCCTGAGCCGTGTCCGCCCTGGGGCACCCCGTCCGCCGGTCCGTGCAGCCGGAGGTGCCCATGAATGCGGAGGCCGTGAATCCCGCGAGCCCAGGCCCTGTGACGCCGCCGGTCGCCGGTGCCGCCACACCGGCGGCGCCCCGCAGGAAGGCCCGGGCCCGTATCGACCTGCGCCGTCTCGGCCGCGCTGCGCTCCTCGGCACCGCCGCCCGCGACCGGCTGCCCGACGCGATCGGCCACGTCGTCGAGGCCCACCGTGCCCACCACCCCGACGCCGACCTCGACCCCCTGCGCCGTGCCTATCTGCTCGCCGAGTCCTCGCACCGCGGCCAGATGCGCAAGAGCGGCGAGCCGTACATCACCCACCCGCTCGCCGTGACCCTGATCCTCGCCGAACTCGGCGCGGAGACCACGACCCTGACCGCCTCCCTCCTCCACGACACCGTCGAGGACACGGACGTGACGCTGGATCAGGTCGGCGAGCAGTTCGGCGCCGAGGTCCGCTATCTCGTCGACGGCGTCACCAAACTGGAGAAGGTCGACTACGGCGCCGCCGCCGAGCCCGAGACCTTCCGCAAGATGCTCGTCGCCACCGGCAACGACGTCCGCGTGATGTCGATCAAACTCGCCGACCGGCTGCACAACATGCGCACCCTCGGCGTCATGCGCCAGGAGAAACAGGAGCGCATCGCCAAGGTCACCCGGGACGTCCTCATCCCGCTCGCCGAACGGCTCGGCGTCCAGGCGCTCAAGTCGGAGCTGGAGGACCTCGTCTTCGCGGTGCTGCACCCCGAGGAGCACGCGCACACCCGGGAGCTGATCGCCGAGAACGCGGCCCGCACGGACGACCCGCTCGCCGCCGTCGCCGACGAGGTGCGCAAGGTGCTCCGCGAGGCCGACATCACCGCCGAGGTCCTCATCCGGCCCCGGCACTTCGTCTCCGTGCACCGCGTCTCCCGCAAGCGCGGCCCGCTCTCCGGCGCCGACTTCGGCCGTCTGCTGGTCCTCGTCCAGGAGGACGCCGACTGCTACGCCGTCCTCGGCGAACTGCACACCTGCATGACGCCCGTCGTCTCCGAGTTCAAGGACTTCATCGCCGTACCCAAGTTCAACCTGTACCAGTCGCTGCACACCGCCGTGGCCCGCGCGCAGGACGGCCAGGTCGTCGAAGTCCTCATCCGCACCCACCAGATGCACAAGGTCGCCGAGGCCGGAGTCGTCGCGCTCGGCAACCCCTACGCCACACCGGCGGAGGAGCAGGGCACGGGCGACGAGGAGCGCGTCGACCCCACCCGGCCCGGCTGGCTCTCCCGGCTGCTCGACTGGCAGCGGGGCGCACCCGACCCCGACACCTTCTGGTCCACCCTGCGCGAGGACCTCGCCCAGGACCGGGAGATCACCGTCTTCCGCCCCGACGGCGGCACCCTCGGCCTGCCCGAGGGCGCGACCTGCGTGGACGCCGCGTACGCCCAGTACGGCGAGGACGCGCACGCGGCCATGGGCGCCTACGTCAACGGCCGCCTGGCCACGATGAGCACGGTGCTCCGGGACGGCGACACCGTGCAGCTCCTGATGGGGCAGGACCCCGCCTCCGAGCCCTCCCGGGAGTGGCTGGAGCACGCCCACACACCCGCCGCCCGGATCGCCATCCAGCGTCGGCTCGCGGCCCGTCCGGCACCGGCCGACACCGAGGAAACGACCCGCGGTCGGCCCTCCCCGCCGGCACCGGAGACGCCCGCCCCGCGTCCGACCGCGGGCGGACCGGCGACCCGCCCCGCGCCCGCCGACGTGCTCGTCGACCGGCCCGGCGCGACCGTGCGGCTGGCCCGCTGCTGCACCCCCGTACCGCCCGACGAGATCACCGGCTTCGCGGTGCGCGGGGGAGTGGTGACCGTGCACCGCGCGGAGTGTGCCGTGGTGGCGCGCATGAAGAGCGGGGGGCGCCCGGAGGTCGGAGTGCGCTGGGGTGAGACCACCGAGTGCCGGGTCACGCTGCTCGCCGAATCGTTCGGCCGGCCGCATCTCCTGGCCGACCTCACCGAGGCCATGGCCCTCGAAGGCGCCGAGATCGTCTCCGCCACCGTCGAACCCCCCGACCGGCAGCGGGTCCGCCACAGCTACACCGTGCTGCTGCCGGACGCCGCCCGGCTGCCCGCCCTCATGCGCGCGATGCGCGACGTGGCCGGCGTCTACGACGTGAGCAGGGCGCAACCGCAGCCGACGGGCGCCTGAGCCGCAGCGTTGCCGGACCGGCCGTCAGGGTGCGGTGCCGGTACGGCGTGTCCATTCGGGTGCTCCGGGCGCGCGCCGTCGCCGCGGCCCGCGTGCGCGCTGATAGCCGTGGGGGATGCTGTACACCCCTCACACCCCGGCTTCCCGCCCCCGCGCGCATGCCCGCCGCCGGCTCAGGGCCGCGGCGCTGCTCGCCTCGGCCGTCTCCGTCTCCCTGGTCGCCGCGAGCGCGCCGCCGGTCCCGCTGGGCGTCGGCGACCGGCTCTTCCCGCACCTGGGCAATCCCGGGTACGACGTGACCGCCTACGACCTGTCCTTCATCTACTCCGGAAGCAACGGCAAGCCGCTGAAGGCTGTCACCACCATCGACGCCCGGACGACGGCCGGCCTGGACCGGGTCAACCTCGACTTCGCCCACGGAAAGGTCGAGTCGGTCGAGGTCGACGGCGAGCCCGCCGGCTTCGCCACGGCCGGCGAGGATCTCGTGGTCACGCCCGGGGAGCCCCTCGACGCGGGCGAGCGGACGCGGATCACCGTGCGGCACAGCAGCGACCCCGTGTACCCCGAGGACCGGCAGGGCGGCTGGGTGCGCACGGCCGACGGGCTCGCCATGGCCAACCAGGCCGACGTCGCCCACCTGGTCTTCCCCTGCAACGACCACCCCTCCGACAAGGCGCGCTTCACCATCCGCGTCACCGCACCCGACGGGCTCACCGCGGTCGCGAACGGGCTGCCGACGGCCGTGGACCGGTCCGGCGGGTCGACCACCTGGACGTACCGGACCGCACATCCCATGGCGACCGAACTGGCCCAGGTCTCCATCGGCCGCTCCACCGTGCTCCACCGCACCGGCCCCCACGGCCTGCCCGTGCGCGACGTCGTGCCGACCAAGCACCGCGCGGCGCTCGAACCGTGGCTGAAGAAGACCCCCGCCCAGATCGCCTGGATGGAGAGCAAGGTCGGGCGCTACCCCTTCGAGACCTACGGCGTGCTCATGGCCGACGCCACCACCGGCTTCGAACTCGAGACCCAGACGCTGTCCCTCTTCGAGCGGGAGCTGTTCAGCGAACCCGCCTACCCCCGGTGGTACGTAGAGTCGATCATGGTGCACGAGCTGTCCCACCAGTGGTTCGGCAACAGCGTCGGCCCGCACTCCTGGTCCGACCTCTGGCTCAACGAAGGACACGCCACCTGGTACGAGGCCCTGTACGCCGAGGAGAAGGCGGACCGGCCCCTGGAGGCGAGGATGAAGGCCGCCTACGGCGCGTCCGACCGCTGGCGCGCGGCGGGCGGACCCCCGGCCGCGCCCGAGCCGCCGAAGAAGGGCAGCAAGACCGGCATCTTCCGGGCCAACGTCTACGACGGCGCCGCGCTCGTCCTCTACGCCCTGCGCCAGGAGATCGGCGCCCCGGCCTTCGAGCGCCTCGAACGGGAATGGGCCGTCCGGTACCGGGACCGCACCGCGACGACCGCGGACTTCGTCCGCCTCGCCTCCGAGATCGCCGGCCGTGACCTGGGCCGTTTTCTCCAGGGCTGGCTGTACGGCAAGAAGACCCCGCCGATGCCCGGCCACCCGGACTGGAAGCCGACGGCGGCCGACAAGGCACCGCCGGCCCCCACCGGCAAGGCCCGCGGGGAATAAGCCGGTGACGAGACGGCCCGTGCCGTGCGACCATCTTCGGGACGGCGCGGCACGGGCCGCGGGAATCTCCCCGGCGGCTCGCGCGTTGTGCACAGTGTCGCGGTACCAGTGCCGCGCGACACGTTTCCCAGCTACGTAAGGATCCAATGACCTCCTCTTCTTCCCCCTCCCAGGACACCAAGCGTCTCGCGCAGACCTACCTCGAGGGCCTTCGGGCCGATGCCCTGATGGAAGAGGACGTCGCCTGGAGCCACGAGAACGACTCGGAATGGGACGGCGAGCAGTTCGACCGCTCCGACCGCGCGGCTCTGCGCCGGGTGGCGGGCCTGTCCACCGAGCTCGAGGACGTCACCGAGGTCGAGTACCGCCAGCTCCGCCTGGAGCGGGTCGTCCTCGTCGGCGTCTGGACCACGGGCACCGTGCAGGACGCTGAGAACTCCCTCGCGGAGCTCGCCGCCCTCGCGGAGACCGCGGGCGCGCTCGTGCTCGACGGCGTGATCCAGCGCCGCGACAAGCCCGACGCGGCCACCTACATCGGCTCCGGCAAGGCCCTGGAGCTGCGTGACGTCGTCGTCGAGACCGGCGCCGACACCGTCATCTGCGACGGTGAGCTCAGCCCCGGTCAGCTGATCCATCTCGAGGACGTCGTCAAGGTCAAGGTCATCGACCGTACGGCCCTGATCCTGGACATCTTCGCCCAGCACGCCAAGTCCCGAGAGGGCAAGGCGCAGGTGGCGCTCGCGCAGATGCAGTACATGCTGCCGCGGCTGCGAGGCTGGGGTCAGTCGCTGTCCCGGCAGATGGGCGGCGGCAAGGGCGGCGGCCTCGCCACCCGCGGTCCCGGTGAGACCAAGATCGAGACGGACCGGCGCCGGATCCGCGAGAAGATGGCGAAGATGCGCCGGGAGATCGCGGAGATGAAGACCGGCCGCGAGATCAAGCGCCAGGAACGCCGGCGCAACAAAGTGCCGTCCGTGGCCATCGCGGGCTACACCAACGCCGGCAAGTCCTCGCTGCTCAACCGCCTCACCGGCGCGGGCGTGCTGGTGGAGAACGCGCTGTTCGCCACCCTCGACCCGACCGTGCGCCGTGCCGAGACCCCGAGCGGACGGCTGTACACCCTGGCGGACACCGTCGGCTTCGTCCGGCACCTGCCGCACCACCTGGTCGAGGCGTTCCGCTCCACGATGGAGGAGGTCGGCGACTCCGACCTGATCCTGCACGTGGTCGACGGTTCGCACCCGACCCCGGAGGAGCAGCTGGCCGCCGTGCGCGAGGTGATCAGGGACGTCGGCGCCACCGACGTGCCGGAGATCGTCGTGATCAACAAGGCCGACATGGCCGACCCGCTGACACTCCAGCGGCTGATGCGCATCGAGAAGCGGTCCATCGCGGTCTCGGCACGCACCGGCCTGAACATCGACCAGCTGCTCGCACTCATCGACAGCGAGCTGCCGCACCCGTCGGTCGAGATCGAGGCGCTCGTGCCGTACACCCACGGCAAGCTGGTCGCCCGGGCCCACGACGAGGGCGAGGTGATCTCCGAGGAGCACACCCCGGAGGGCACCCTGATCAAGGTCCGGGTGCACGAGGAGCTGGCGGCGGAGCTCACGCCGTACGCTCCGGCGCCGCTCGCCTGAAGGCCGTGACGACCGAGGGCCCGCCCCCTGCCGACGCAGGAGGCGGGCCCTCGGCCTGTGCGGATCACTGACCGCCGTAGGTCCTGCTCATGTTCTGGTACATCGCCTCGGCCTCCGGGCCCAGCCGCGGGCCCGCCAGCCAGGTGTTCTCCAGCGGACCGATCGAGGTGTTCGAGACCAGCTTGGTCTCGCCGCCCACCACCCGGAACCAGCCGCCGCCGGACGAACCGCCGGTCATGGAGCAGCCGATGCGGTACATCGTCGGCAGCGACGGGCTCAGCGACAGCCGGCCCGGCCGGTCGACGCACTTGAACATCTCCAGGCCGTTGTACGGCGGGGCGGCCGGGTAGCCCCAGGCGCCCATGCTGCCGGCCTCGGCCGCGGACGGGGCGGAGAAGTCCACGTCCAGCGCGGCGCCCACCGTCTCCTCCAGCGACTTGCCGCCCTGCTCCGGCTTCACGTGCAGCACCGAGTAGTCGTACGCGGCCCCGTCGCCGCCCGTCTCCGAGCCACCCTGGATCCACTGTTCGGAGGTCGACGCCCAGTCGGCCCACCAGGTGCCGTACGGGGCCATCTCGACGGACGTCGCGTCGGCCAGCTCGGTCTCCGACTTGCCGAGGTCGTTGTACGACGGCACGAAAGCGATGTTGCGGTACCAGCCGCCGCTGCCGCCCGCGTGCACGCAGTGACCGGCCGTCCACACGAGGTTGGACCTGCCCGGGTGGTTCACGTCCGTGACGACCGTGCCGGAGCAGACCATCGGGCCCTCGGGCGAGTCGAAGAAGACCTTGCCGACCGGGGCGGCGTTCTCGTGGTACGGCCGCTTCTCGGCCTCGGCCTCGACCGGCGCCGGCTCCGGATCGCTGACGCCCTGGTCCGAGGCGGCGTCCTGCGTCGTGACCGTCTTGTCGGCCTCCTTCGCGGACCTCATCCGCTCCGGCTTCCACAGGCCCTCGATCACCGGGTTGACGAAGTCCTTGGCCTCACTGAGCCACGTGTCCTTGTCCCAGTCCTTCCAGCCCCCGTCCCTCCAGTCGTCGACGTCGATGCCGTGCTCCTTGAGCCGGTCGGCGAGGCCGGCCGGGACCTCGACCCGGCCGTCGCCGGCGGAGTCGGCCGCCCGGGAGGTGCCGCCGCTCGGCCTGGCATCGGCCTCGTCCTCGCCGGAACCGCCGCAGGCGGTCGCGGTGAGCGCCAGAGCGGCGACCAGCCCGGCGGCGACGAGTGCGGTGCGCCGCCGCCCGCGCCGTGGCGCGGCGGACACAAGTGTGGAACGCATGGTGAGTCGACCCCCGTTGGATGTACGAACCGCATGGAATGGGCGGTGGGTGCCGGCGTCCGCCCGGCGCACCCCACCGCCCTGTGTGCTCAGTGTCCGGTCACTGACCGGCGAACTTGCCGCTGACCGCGTCGTACACGCCCTTGGCCTCCTCGCCCAGCCGCGGGCCGGCCAGCCAGCCGGCCGTCACCGGGCCGATCGAGGTGTTGGACACGAGCGCCGGCTTGCCGTCGGAGCCCGCCGCGACCCAGCCGCCGCCGGACGAACCGCCGGTCATGGTGCAGCCGATCCGGTACATCGTCGGCTCCGCGGTGTTCAGCGACAGCCGGCCCGGCTTGTCCGCGCACTGGAAGAGCTTCTGTCCGTCGTACGGCGGCGCGGCCGGGTAACCGGTCGCGGTGATGCTCTCGACCTGCGGCACGGCGGGCGCCTTGAAGTCCACCGGCAGCGCGGATCCGACCGTCTCCTCCAGCGACTTGCCGTTGCTGCCCTTCTCCGGCGTCACATGGATGACAGCGAAGTCGTAGGAGGCGCCGTCGCCGCCCGTCGCGCCGCCCTGCTCGATCCACTGGTCCGAGGTCTGCGCCCAGTCACCCCACCACACGCCGAAGGGAGCGACCTCCTCCTTCGTCGCGTTCTCCAGCTCCGCGGTCGACTTGCCGGAGTCGTTGTACGACGGCACGAAGGCGATGTTGCGGTACCAGCCGCCCTTCTTGCCCGCGTGCACGCAGTGGCCCGCCGTCCACACCATGTTCGACTTGCCGGGATGCGCCGGGTCCTGCACGACCGTCGCCGAGCAGACCATGGTGCCCTCGGGGGAGTCGAAGAACACCTTGCCCGCCGTGGCGGCGTTCTCGTGGTACGACGGCGGCACGGCCTCGGCCTGCACCGGCTGCGGCTCCGGGTCGGTGACTCCCTGGTCACCGGAGATGTCGCTGTCGTCGACACCCTTGTCCGGCTCCTCGGCGTCCCGCATGCGGTCCGGGTCCCAGAGGTCCTCGATGATCGGGTTGACGTAGTCCTGCGCCTCGCGCAGCCAGTCGTCCTTGTTCCAGTTCTTCCAGGCGCCGTTCTTCCACTCGTCGACGTCGATCCCGTGTTCCTTGAGCTTGTCCTTGATGTGATCCGGGATCCTGATCTCACCGTTGCCGCCGTCCGCCGTGGACGCGGAGGCCGAGGCGTCGCCGCCCGCCTCGGCGTCGCCCGACTCACAGGCGGTGGCGGTGAGCACGAGTGCGGAGACGAGTGCCACGGCGGCCGGCAAGGGGGAGGTTCTGCGCCGCCCGCCCCTGTGCCCGCGGGTGGTGAACGACGGCCGTATGGATCGCATGGTGTTGACTCCCCCTGCTGTGAACGAGTGGTGCTGCGGCCGCGCTTCTCGCCGAACCCGAGTCGGGTCCGTGAGGCCGGCACGGCGTCCTGGAACGGCACCACACACTATGCGGTCGCTGTGGGGGAGTTCCGACGGAACGGCAACGGTTACGTCACGGCAAGGATCTTGAGGCAACCCGTAACCCCGTGAACGGCCGGGGGTTGGTAGCGGTGGGGGGCCTGCTGTCCGGACGCGGTCCCCGTGCCGAGGGCGGCGACGAGGGCGACAGGATGCGCGACTCGCCTCTGGACAGCGGGAGGACAGGGAGCCGTGGCGGAGACCGCGTACGGGGAGTTGGCGTCCGAGTGCGGGAGCGCCGGCGGGGAGCGCCCCCAGGGCGGGGCGACCGCGCGGGTGAGCGCCGCCGAGGGCCCACCGAAGCGACAGACGGCGCGCGAGTCCGCGGCCCGTACGTACGCGCGCGCCCTGCCGGTCGTGCCGGTCCGGGCGCGGGGTCTCACCATCGAGGGGGCGGACGGCCGGCGTTACCTGGACTGCGTCTCGGGCGCCGGGACGCTGGCCCTGGGGCACAACCACCCGGTTGTGCTGGAGGCCATCCGCAAGGTGCTCGAGTCCGGCGCCCCGCTGCAGGTCATGAACCTCACCACCCCGGTGGAGGACGCCTTCGTCACCGAGTTGCTGCACACCCTGCCCCCCGGCCTGGCCGCCCACGCGCGCGTGCGGTTCTGCGGACCGGCCGGCACGGACGCGGTCGCCGCCGCCGTCGGACTCGTCCGCGACGCCACCGGACGGAACCGGGTCCTCACCTTCACCGATGCCGACCACGCCCCGGCAACCGACCAGTTCGCCGTACCGGGTGACGTCGGCGGCGCACGGCTCGTACGGCTGCCGTACCCGCAGGACCACCGCTGCCCCCTCGGCGTCGGTGGTGAGCGCGGCGCCGAACTCGCCGCCCGCCGGACCGAGTCCGTGCTGGACGACCGGCGGGCGGGGCAGGCGCCGCCCGCCGGGCTGATCCTCGAACCGGTGCACGGCGGGGACGGGGTGGTGCCCGCCCCCGACGCCTGGATGCGGCGCATGCGGCGGATCACGGCCGAGCGGTCCGTGCCCCTGATCGCCGACGAGACCGAGACGGGAGTCGGACGGACCGGAGCCTTCTGGGCCGTGGAGCACAGCGGGATCACCCCCGACGTCCTCGTCCTCTCCAAGGCGATCGGCGGCAGCCTGCCGCTGGCCGCGGTAGTCCACCACGAGGACCTGCACATGGGGGACTTCGGTGCCGGTACCTTCCGCGGCAACCAACTCGCCCTGGCCGCGGGCGCGGCGACCCTCGCCCACGTCCGCAGGCACCGGCTCGCCGAGCACGCCGGCGCCCTGGGTGCACGCGTGCTGGCCCGCCTGCGGGGCCTGGCCGAGGAGTTCCCCTGCGTCGGCGACGTGCGCGGGCGGGGACTGATGATCGGGATCGAGCTGGTGGCGGCGGACGGCGAGCACGACGCCACCGCACCCCGCCCCGCCGCCCCCGAGACCGCCGCCGCCGTCCAGCGGGAGTGCCTGCGCCGCGGGCTCATCGTGGACCGCGCGGGCCCGTCCGCGAGCGTCGTACGGCTGCTGCCGCCGCTGACCATCACCGAGGAACAGGCGACGGCGGTACTGGACCGGCTGGCCGACGCGGTCCAGGCGGTGGCCGCGACCCCGCCACCCCGCACCGGTCATGCCCCGTCCCCCCGACCGGGCGCTCCACGCTGAACCCCGCCGCCCACGACGCCGCCCGACACAGCACGTCACCGAGGACCCGCGTTGCACACCACCCCCGCACCCGAACCCACCGCCTCCCTCCCCGCGCCGCCGGGCCACACGGACCTGGGGAGCCCTGACCACTCTGCTCCCGCGCGTCCGGCGCCGGATCGCCCGGGCCCGGGTGACGCTGATCCGCACAGCACCGCCCAGACCGCCGCCGTGGAGAACCTGCTGCGCTGCTGGACCCGCGAGACCGGCCTGCCGGCGCCCGACGACGGCCTCCTGCGCATTCCGCTGCCCGCCAGCGGCACCGCCCTGGTCGTCCCCGTCCCCTACTGGTCCCCGACCGGCCGGCACCGCTTCGGCCCCCCGCGCCTGGCCGGCGCCCCCGCGTCCGCGCCGCCGGTGGACGCGGTGACGGTCGCCGCGCTCCTCGCGCGGGAGACGGCCGGGGCGGCGGGCACCCACACGGCCGGGGGAGCGGGCACCCACGGCACCGATCTCGTCGCGCGCGTGGCCGATTCCGCCCGCCGTACCGCCGTCTTCCTCCGCGACCGCCGGGAACGCCCCGGCGACGGACCCGACCTCTTCCTCGCCGCCGAACAGGCCCTCCTCCTCGGGCACCCCCTCCACCCCACCCCGAAGAGCCGCGAGGGGCTCACCGACGCCGAGGCCCTGCTGTACTCACCCGAAGTGCGGGGTTCCTTCCCGCTGCACTGGCTGGCCGTCGCGCCCTCCGTACTCGCCACCGACTCGGCCTGGACCGAGGGCGGGCGCCCGGTCGACGCGCCCACGCTCACCGCACGCCTCGCCGGAACGGACCTGGCACTGCCGGACGGCCACGCGGCCCTGCCCCTGCACCCCTGGCAGTTCCGCGAGGTACGGCACCGGCCCGGGACCCGGGCCCTGCTGGACGCCGGACTGCTGCGTGACCTCGGCCCCCACGGCGACCCCTGGCACCCGACATCCTCCCTGCGTACCGTCCACCGCAGCGGTGCGCCCGCCATGCTCAAGCTGTCCCTGGCGCTGCACATCACCAACTCCCGCCGGGAGAACCTCCGCAAGGAGCTCCACCGCGGCGTCGAGGTCCACCGTCTGCTGCGCGCCGGCCTGTCCCGGCGGTGGCGGGCCGCGCACCCGGACTTCGACATCGTCCGCGACCCGGCCTGGATCGCCGTCGACGCACCGGACGGCACGCCCGTGCAGGGGCTCGACGTGGTCATCCGGCACAACCCGTTCCGCCCCTCGGACGACGTCTCCTGCGTCGCCGCACTCGTCGCGCCCGGCCTGCCCCGCCCGGCCGACGGCGCGGGCGGGATCGGCCCCGCCGCGAGCTCCCGGCTCGGCGGGATCGTCACCCGTCTCGCCAGGCGGACCGGCCGACCGCGCGGCGCGGTCGCCGCCGAGTGGTTCCTGCGGTACCTCGAACACGTCGTCCGCCCCGTGCTGTGGCTGGACGCGGAGGCCGGCATCGCCCTGGAGGCCCACCAGCAGAACACGCTCCTCCTGCTGGACGCCGACGGCTGGCCCGCCGGCGGCCGCTACCGCGACAACCAGGGCTACTACTTCCGCGAGTCCCGCCGCGCGGAACTGGACGGCCGGCTGGCCGGCATCGGCACCCGCAGCGACACGTTCGTCTCCGACGAGGTCACCGACGAGCGCTTCGCCTACTACCTCGCCATCAACAACGTGTTCGGTCTCGTCGGAGCTTTCGGCTCCCAGGGCCTCGCCGACGAACGGCTGCTGCTCGCCGCCTTCCGCGGCTTCCTCGGCCGGCTCGCCTCGGGCCCCGCCCCGCTGCGCAGTGCTCTGCCCGCCCGGCTGCTCGACTCGCCCGTACTGCGCTGCAAGGCCAACCTGCTGACCCGCCTGCACGGCCTCGACGAACTCGTCGGCCCGGTCGACACCCAGTCCGTCTACGTCACGATCACCAACCCCCTGCACCCCTGAGCACCCGACGACCACGCCCGACCCCGCCTCCCGAAAGGAGCGACACCGTGGCTTCCACCGACGCACGCGCCGACGCCGGCACCGCCCCCGCCGCACCCGGCACCGACCCGGAGCCCGGCACGGACACGGACACGGACGGGGACGACACCCTGGACCTGCACCTGCCCGAGGAGTTCGTCACCCTCTTCCAGGGACCGCCGGCCGGCCTCTGCCCGGACTCGCCCACCGGCGACGACCTGCTCGACCGCGTCGCCGCCTGGGGCCCGACCGCCACCCCCGAGGGCCTGTTCCAGCTGGTGCCCGTCCATGTCGAACAGGACGCCGCGCTCATCAGCCGCTGGATGAACGACCCCGCCGTCGCCGCCTTCTGGGAGCTGACCGGCCCGCAGAGCGTCACCGAGGACCACGTGCGGGCCCAGCTCACCGGCGACGGACGCAGCGTTCCGTGCCTCGGCCTGCTGGAGGGGACGCCGATGAGCTACTGGGAGATCTACCGGGCCGACCTCGACCCGCTGGCCCGGTACTGTCCCGTCCGGCCGCACGACACGGGCGTCCACCTCCTCATCGGCGACGGCGCCGACCGCGGGCGGGGCCTCGGCACCACCCTGATCAGGGCCGTGGCCGACCTCGTCCTCGACAGGCGGCCAGGCTGCACGCGCGTCCTCGCCGAACCCGACGTGCGCAACACGGCGTCCGTCGCGGCGTTCCGGGGCGCCGGATTCCAGCTCGCCGCCGAGGTCGACCTGCCCACCAAGCGCGCCGCCCTCATGGTCCGGGACCGGTGCGCGCGAGAGCTGCCCTAGGCCCGCACCACCCGTCCCCGCCCGCCGAGGAGCCCACCCTTGCCCCCGCCGTCCCTGCTTCCTCTTCCGTCCCCGCTCCCCGCCGCCGTCACCCGTTTGTCAGTGCCGGGCCGTAGGGTGGTCGGGCTATGACGAAGCCCTCACTCCCCGAACTCCTGCACGCCGCCGTCGCCGCCGTCGGCGGCACGGAGCGTCCCGGCCAGGTGGCCATGGCCGAAGCCGTCGCGGAAGCGATCGACGGCGGCTCCCATCTGCTGGTCCAGGCCGGCACCGGCACCGGCAAGTCGCTCGGCTACCTGGTGCCCGCGCTGGCGCACGGGGAGCGCGTCGTCGTGGCCACCGCCACGCTGGCCCTGCAGCGCCAGCTGGTGGAGCGGGACCTGCCGCGCACGGTCGACGCCCTGCACCCCCAGCTGCGCCGCCGCCCGGAGTTCGCGATGCTCAAGGGCCGGTCGAACTACCTGTGTCTGCACCGACTCCACGAGGGCGTCCCGCAGGACGAGGAGGAGGGCCTGTTCGACCAGTTCGAGGCCGCCGCCCCCACCAGCAAGCTGGGCCAGGACCTGCTGCGGATGCGGGACTGGGCGGACGAGACGGAGACGGGCGACCGCGACGACCTCACGCCCGGCGTCTCCGACCGGGCCTGGTCGCAGGTGTCGGTGTCCTCACGGGAATGCCTGGGCGCCTCGAAGTGCGCCTACGGTGCGGAGTGCTTCGCGGAGATGGCCCGGGAGCGCGCCAAGCTCTCCGAGGTCGTCGTCACCAACCACGCGCTGCTCGCGATCGACGCCATCGAGGGCGCGCCGGTGCTGCCGCAGCACGAGGTGCTCATCGTCGACGAGGCGCACGAGCTGGTCTCCCGGGTCACCGGGGTGGCCACCGGCGAGCTCACCCCCGGCCAGGTCAACCGGGCGGTGCGGCGGGCCGCGAAGCTCGTCAACGAGAAGGCCGCCGACCAGCTCCAGACGGCCGCGGAGGGCTTCGAGCGGCTGATGGAGCTGGCCCTGCCGGGCCGGCTGGAGGAGATCCCGGAGGACCTCGGCTACGCCCTGATGGCGCTGCGCGACGCCTGCCGTACGGTCATCTCCGCGATCGGCACCACCCGGGACAAGTCCGTGCAGGACGAGGACGCGGTCCGCAAGCAGGCGCTGGCCTCGGTGGAGTCCGTCCACGACGTGGCGGAGCGGATCACGAACGGCTCGGAGTGGGACGTCGTCTGGTACGAGCGGCACGACCGCTTCGGCGCCTCCCTGCGCGTCGCCCCGATGTCCGTGTCCGGCCTGCTGCGCGAGAAGCTGTTCACCGACCGCTCCGTCGTGCTGACCTCGGCGACGCTGAAGCTCGGCGGCGACTTCAACGGCGTCGGCGCCTCCCTCGGCCTCTCGCCCGAGGGCACGGAGGGCGACGACGTGCCCCAGTGGAAGGGCGTCGACGTCGGCTCGCCCTTCGACTACCGCAGGCAGGGCATCCTGTACGTCGCCAAGCACCTGGCGCGGCCCGCGCGGGACGGCGACCGCGGCGACATGCTCGACGAGCTGACGGAGCTGATCCAGGCGGCCGGCGGTCGCACGCTGGGCCTGTTCTCCTCGATGCGGGCGGCCCAGCTGGCCGCCGAGGAGCTGCGCTCCCGCATCCCCGAGTACCCGATCCTCCTCCAGGGCGAGGAGACGCTCGGCGAGCTGATCAAGAATTTCGCCGCCGATCCCAAGACCTGTCTGTTCGGCACGCTGTCCCTGTGGCAGGGCGTGGATGTCCCCGGCCCCAGCTGCCAGCTGGTCGTCATGGACAAGATCCCGTTCCCGCGCCCCGACGATCCGCTGATGAGCGCCCGCCAGAAGGCGGTCGAGGAGGCCGGCGGCAATGGCTTCATGGCGGTCGCCGCCACGCATGCCGCGCTGCTCATGGCACAGGGCGCCGGCCGTCTCGTCCGGGCGTCGGGCGACCGCGGTGTGGTCGCCGTACTGGACCAGCGGCTGGCCACGGCCCGGTACGGGAGCTATCTGAAGGCGTCGCTGCCCGACTTCTGGTTCACCACGGACCGCAACCAGGTGCGCAAGTCGCTGGCCGCCATCGACGCGGCGGCGCGGCAGACGGAAGGCGGCTGAGGGAGCCCGGACAGCGCGGGGCCCCGGAACCGGCGCAGAGGTTCCGGGGCCCGGTCGGGGCGGCGGGTCGCTGTCGTGCAGGATCCGCCCGGCGTGGCGCTCAGACGCGACGCAGTACGGCCACCACCTTGCCGAGGATGGTCGCGTCGTCACCGGGGATGGGCTCGTAGGCCGAGTTGTGCGGGAGGAGCCAGACGTGCCCGTCCTCGCGCTTGAAGCGCTTGACGGTGGCCTCGCCGTCGAGCATCGCGGCCACGATGTCGCCGTTCTCGGCGACCGGCTGGCGGCGGACCGTGACCCAGTCGCCGTCGCAGATGGCGGCCTCGATCATCGAGTCGCCGACGACCTTCAGCACGAAGAGCTCGCCGTCACCGACCAGCTGCCGGGGCAGGGGGAAGACGTCCTCCACGGACTCCTCGGCGAGGATCGGGCCACCGGCCGCGATGCGTCCGACGAGCGGGACGTACGACGCGGCGGGCTTGCCGGCGGTGTCCGTGGGCTGCACGGAGGCGGCCTGGTCGGAGCCGCGCACCTCGTAGGCCCGCGGGCGGTGCGGGTCGCGGCGCAGGAAGCCCTTGCGCTCCAGTGCCATCAGCTGGTGCGCGACGGAGGAGGTGCTGGAAAGACCGACGGCCTGGCCGATCTCCCGCATCGACGGCGGGTAGCCACGCCGCTGCACGGAGTCCCTGATGACTTCGATCACCCTGCGCTGCCGATCGGTCAGTCCGGAGCTGTCCGCCCGGATGCCGGGAGGTCGGCCCGGCAAAGAGCGCTTCGGCCCCTCGCCAAGCGTGGCGTCGCTCATCGCATGCACCGGCTCAGGTCGGCCCTGGGGGCGGTCCTGGGCAGTGATCGCGGCACTGTCGGCGGTGGTGGTCACGTCGGCCCCTCTCGATGGTCTCCCTGCAGCACAACGGTAGTAGCTTTCGAAAGGTTGCGCCAAACACACGTTCGAGTGAAAAAACGCGAATCGACCGCCCGGAGAAGAAATCTGGGTGTATGGCTATCGCGGTGCCCGACGGACAAAAGCGCTCATTGCTGTACTCTTCACCGCCGGGTGGCGACCTCGCAGGTTGTCGCCCCAGTCTGCCATCAGGCATCCCGCCCGACGGGGACCGGTGCCCCATCTGTGCGGTAGTCCCACGGCCCCTCCTCGCGGCGCCCACCGTATCTCCGCATGCGCCGGGGCGGTACGGGCGCGCCCGGGCGTATCCCCGCACCTCGGGGGCATGCGGCTCCTTGTACGCACGGGCGCGACACGCGTGCAGTGCGTGAATTCTGGGGCCAAGTCCCACATCTAGTGGTTGGATTGCGCAAGCGGCCCACAAGTTGTGTTCCCCCGGGTCTTCGAGCCCTCCGGGATCGCCTATGCTGGGGGCTGCTTCGAGGGGCCTGAAGGGCCTCGTGAGGCTATTCGAGTCTGCTGTGAGGAGGGTTGGGAGTTCATGCACTGCCCCTTCTGCAGGCACCCCGACAGCCGCGTCGTCGACAGTCGTACGACCGACGACGGCACGTCGATCCGCAGGCGCCGCCAGTGCCCCGACTGCTCCCGTCGTTTCACGACCGTGGAGACGTGCTCGCTCATGGTGGTGAAGCGGTCCGGGGTCACCGAGCCGTTCAGCCGCATCAAGATCATCAACGGTGTGCGCAAGGCCTGCCAGGGCCGGCCCGTCACCGAGGACGCGCTCGCCCAGCTCGGCCAGCGGGTCGAGGAGGCGGTGCGGGCCACCGGAAGCGCCGAGCTGACCACCCACGACGTGGGGCTGGCCATACTCGGCCCGTTGCAGGAGCTCGACCTCGTCGCCTATCTGCGGTTCGCCTCGGTCTACCGGGCGTTCGACTCGCTCGAGGACTTCGAGGCCGCGATCGCGGAGCTGAGGGAGGCGACGGGGCATCCCGGCGATGACGGCGACGAGGCCGGCGCGGGGAGCCAGGAAGACGACCGCGGGTCCACGGGGACGGCACACGTCCCCGAGCCCGCAGGCGCCGCCGACTGACCGGCGGGCCGGATCCGGACCCACGGTCCGGGCCCGGCCGGTCGGCGGCGAGTGAGAAAAGACCTGTTGCGGGCGGAGCCAGAGGTGCCCGCAACACCAGACAGAACACCGTGCCACGGGAACAATCGCGGCACTTCAGGGCGTTTTCGCCCGTACAGGGAGGCGGCATGACAGAGACGGCGAGCGGTCCGGCACGGAGCTCCCGCGCCAAGGGCACCAAGGCGGGCAAGGGACTCCGTGTCGAGCGCGTCCACACCACTCCCGGGGTCCACCCCTACGACGAGGTGACCTGGGAGCGTCGTGACGTCGTCATGACCAACTGGCGCGACGGCTCGGTCAACTTCGAGCAGCGCGGCGTCGAGTTCCCCGACTTCTGGTCGGTGAACGCGGTCAACATCGTCACCAGCAAGTACTTCCGCGGTGCCGTCGGCACCCCGCAGCGCGAGACCGGCCTCAAGCAGCTGATCGACCGCATCGTGAAGACGTACCGGAAGGCCGGTGAGGACCACAAGTACTTCGCCTCGCCCGCCGACGCCGAGATCTTCGAGCACGAGCTGGCCTACGCCCTCCTGCACCAGATCTTCAGCTTCAACAGCCCGGTCTGGTTCAACGTCGGCACGCCCCAGCCGCAGCAGGTCTCCGCCTGCTTCATCCTGTCCGTCGACGACTCCATGGAGTCGATCCTCGACTGGTACAAGGAAGAGGGCATGATCTTCAAGGGCGGCTCCGGTGCCGGCCTGAACCTCTCCCGGATCCGCTCCTCCAAGGAGCTGCTCTCCTCCGGCGGCAACGCCTCCGGCCCGGTCTCCTTCATGCGCGGCGCCGACGCCTCCGCCGGCACCATCAAGTCCGGTGGTGCCACCCGCCGCGCCGCCAAGATGGTCATCCTCGACGTCGACCACCCCGACGTGGAGAACTTCATCGAGACCAAGGTCAAGGAAGAGGAGAAGATCCGCGCCCTGCGCGACGCGGGCTTCGACATGGACCTGGGCGGCGACGACATCACGTCCGTCCAGTACCAGAACGCCAACAACTCGGTCCGCGTGAACGACGAGTTCATGAAGGCGGTCGAGCAGGGCGGCAAGTTCGGCCTGCGGGCCCGGATGACCGGCGAGGTCATCGAGGAGATCGAGGCCAAGTCCCTCTTCCGCAAGATGGCCGAGGCGGCCTGGGCCTGCGCCGACCCGGGCATCCAGTACGACGACACGATCAACCACTGGCACACCTGCCCGGAGTCCGGCCGGATCAACGGCTCGAACCCCTGCAGCGAGTACATGCACCTGGACAACACGTCCTGCAACCTGGCCTCGCTGAACCTGATGAAGTTCCTCAAGGACGACGGCCTGGGCAACCAGTCCTTCGAGACCGAGCGCTTCCAGAAGGTCGTCGAGCTGGTCATCACCGCGATGGACATCTCGATCTGCTTCGCGGACTTCCCGACCCAGAAGATCGGCGAGAACACCCGCGCCTTCCGCCAGCTCGGCATCGGCTACGCCAACCTCGGCGCCCTGCTGATGGCCACCGGCCACGCCTACGACTCCGACGGCGGCCGCGCCCTCGCCGGCGCCATCACCTCCCTGATGACGGGCACGGCCTACCGCCGCTCCGCCGAGCTCGCCGCGGTCGTCGGCCCGTACGACGGTTACGCCCGCAACGCGGACGCCCACCAGCGCGTCATGAAGCAGCACTCCGACGCCAACGGCACCGCCGTGCGCATGGACGACCTGGACACCCCGGTGTGGGCCGCCGCCACCGAGGCCTGGCAGGACGTGCTGCGCCTCGGCGAGAAGAACGGTTTCCGTAACTCGCAGGCGTCCGTGCTCGCCCCGACCGGCACCATCGGTCTGGCCATGTCCTGTGACACCACCGGTGTCGAGCCCGACCTCGCCCTGGTCAAGTTCAAGAAGCTGGTCGGCGGCGGCTCGATGCAGATCGTCAACGGCACCGTGCCGCAGGCCCTGCGCCGCCTGGGTTACCAGGAGGAGCAGATCGAGGCGATCGTCGCCCACATCGCCGAGAACGGCAACGTGATCGACGCCCCGGGTCTCAAGCCCGAGCACTACGAGGTGTTCGACTGCGCCATGGGCGAGCGTGCCATCTCCCCGATGGGCCACGTCCGCATGATGGCCGCGATCCAGCCGTGGATCTCCGGCGCCATCTCCAAGACGGTCAACATGCCGGAGACGGCGACCGTCGAGGAGGTCGAGGAGATCTACTACGAGGCCTGGAAGCTCGGCGTCAAGGCGCTCGCGATCTACCGGGACAACTGCAAGGTCGGCCAGCCGCTCTCCGCGAAGACCAAGGAGAAGGAGAAGGCCGAGGTCACCGAGAAGGCCGAGGAGACGATCCGCGCCGCGGTCGAGAAGGTGGTCGAGTACCGCCCGGTCCGCAAGCGCCTCCCGAAGGGCCGTCCCGGCATCACCACGTCCTTCACGGTCGGTGGCGCCGAGGGCTACATGACCGCCAACTCCTACCCGGACGACGGTCTCGGCGAGGTCTTCCTGAAGATGTCCAAGCAGGGCTCGACTCTCGCGGGCATGATGGACGCCTTCTCCATCGCGGTGTCCGTCGGCCTCCAGTACGGCGTGCCGCTGGAGACGTACGTCTCGAAGTTCACCAACATGCGCTTCGAGCCGGCCGGTATGACGGACGACCCGGACGTGCGGATGGCGCAGTCGATCGTCGACTACATCTTCCGCCGCCTGGCGCTGGACTTCCTGCCCTTCGAGACCCGCTCCGCCCTCGGCATCCACTCCGCCGAGGAGCGCCAGCGGCACCTGGAGACGGGTTCGTACGAGCCGTCCGACGACGAGGTCGACGTCGAGGGCCTCGCCCAGTCGGCGCCGCGCGCCCAGGAGCTGAAGGCCGTCGCCACGCCGAAGGCCGAGGTCGAGGTGGCCAAGCCCGCTCCCAAGCAGGCGCACACCAGCGCCGAGCTGGTGGAGATGCAGCTGGGCATCCAGGCCGACGCCCCGCTGTGCTTCTCCTGCGGCACGAAGATGCAGCGGGCCGGTTCCTGCTACATCTGCGAGGGCTGCGGCTCGACCAGCGGCTGCAGCTGATCGGTAGGACCCCATGAGTGAGGGGCGCCGGCCCATGGCCGGCGCCCCTCACTCATGCCCCCGGGATCAGGGCCTGCGGGCCGCGCCCATGGTGCCGGTGAACGTCGCCGGGTCGCCCTCGAAGCCGTGGACACCGGCGCGGAACTCCCACGCCCCCGTCTCGTCCCGGACGAACTCCGCGACCGTCGCCGCCGTCGCGGCCGGAACACCGCCGAAGCCGTCCTCGGCCAGCACGGTGTAGCCCTCCCGGATGCGCAGTCCCGGATTGGTCACGCCGCCGAAGGTCCGGCGCCCGTCGCGCTGCTGGATCACGACTCCGACGACCACGCGCGCGTACCGGGCGTCGAGCCGCTCCAGCTCCAGCGTCATGACCTCGTCGTAGCCGAAGCCCTTGCCGTCCTTGCTGTCCCGGTTCAGATAGATCGTGCCGTCGGGGGAGCGGCTGTCGAAGTGCACCACGTACGAGGGATCGCCGTACGGATCGCCCGCCGGGTACGTTCCCGCGACGACGTCCAGGTCGGCGGGTGGCTGTCCCGCCGGACTCGGGTCCCAACGCAGCGCGACCTCGACCTTGCGGATCCCCTTGCTGAGGCCGTTCACAGACTTTCCCCTTCCCCGGTCCTGCTTGCCCCGCCACCCCAACTGCCGAACGGTGTCGGCCGGTTGCCCATCCTGCCATGTGCCCGAGGGCGACAGCGGAAGAGCGGTCCGCCGGAGAGTGACCGATGCCACGTTCCCTGGCCTTACCATGGCGCGGTGCTGGTCAAGTGGATTCGCTGCACCGTGGTCGACCGCCGCGGCTTCGAGCGCGGGCAGCGGAAGTGGGCGGGGCTTCCGGGGGAGCCGGGTTTTCGGGGGCAGGGGGGTGGCTGGAGCCGGGGACGGCCGGACGTGGCCCACGTGTTCGCCTTCTGGGAGAGCAGGGCCTTCTACGACTCCTTCATGGCGCGCTCGCACGACCGGCTCGCCTCGGCCCAGGTGGGCACCTTCAAGGACGCCCAGGTCAGGCTCTTCGACCACCGCTTCGACGTGAAGACCGGGTTCGAACCCCGTTTCACGGACGCCGACCTGCTGCGCGTGGCACTGTGCCGTGCCCACGAGGACCGGGCCGAGCACTACGTGCTGATGCAGGAGAAGGTCTGGAACCCCGCGATGGCCGGCTCGCCCGGCATGATCCGCGGGCTGTTCGGCGAGGCGCCCGGCAACGAGTACCTGGTGCTGTCGATGTGGCGGTCGGCCGCCGAGCACGGCAAGTACCGCGCCGAGAGGGTGGAGCGGCTGGCCCTGCGCGCCCAGACGGAGGCCGACGTCGCGGCCCTCACGGGGGACATCGTGCAGCTCGAACCTTCCTGGACCGTGTGACCTACGCCGTACGGGGCAGGTAGGAGTCCTCGGTTCCGCGTTTCACGATCTAGGGTTCTGGCATGGCACGACCACGGCGCATCGTTCTTGTCCGGCACGGCGAGTCGACGGGCAACGTCGATGACACCGTGTACGAGCGCGAACCCGACCACGCGCTCGCCCTGACCGAGCAGGGCTGGGCGGAGGCCGAGGAGACGGGCAAGGGGCTGCGCGAGATGTTCGGCCGCGAGCGCGTCAGCGTGTACGTCTCCCCGTACCGCCGCACGCACGAGACGCTGCGCGCCTTCCACCTCGACCCCGAGCTCATACGCATACGGGAGGAGCCCCGGCTGCGCGAGCAGGACTGGGGGAACTGGCAGGACCGCGACGACGTACGTCTGCAGAAGGCCTACCGCGACGCCTACGGCCACTTCTTCTACCGTTTCGCGCAGGGCGAGTCCGGCGCCGACGTCTACGACCGGGTCGGCGGCTTCCTGGAGAGCCTGTTCCGCAGTTTCGAGGACCCCGACCATCCGCCGAACGTCCTCCTGGTCACGCACGGACTGGCGATGCGCCTGTTCTGCATGCGGTGGTTCCACTGGACCGTCGCGGAGTTCGAGTCGCTGTCGAACCCCGGGAACGGCGAGGTCCGGATGCTCGTTCTGGGCGAGGACGGCAAGTACACCCTGGACCGGCCCTTCGTACGCTGGCGGGATCCGGAACCGTACGGGATCACGGGATAAGGTGGCAGGGCGATGACCGCTCATTCATCTCCTGACGGGCGCCTGGACAGGGCCCTGGCCAGCCTGCGCGGACTGTCGGTGGGGGACGCGCTGGGCTCACAGTTCTTCGTGCCCGCGAACTACCCGCTGCTCAAGCGCCGGGAGCTGCCGCCGGGGATCTGGCAGTGGACCGACGACACCGAGATGGCCGCCTCCGTGGTCACCGTCCTGGCCGCCCACCGCCGCATCGACCAGGACGCCCTGGCACAGTCCTTCGCCGAGCACCACGACTTCGACCGCGGCTACGGCCCGGCGGTCAACCGGCTGCTGCGGCTGGTCCGGGAGGGCGGGGACTGGCGCGAGCTCGCCGCCGCCCTCTTCAACGGCCAGGGCTCCTGGGGCAACGGTGCCGCGATGCGCATCGCGCCCCTGGGCGCCTGGTACGCGGACGACCCGGAGCAGGCGACGCACCAGGCCGAGATCTCGGCCTACCCCACGCATCAGCACCGCGAGGCGGTGGTCGGCGCCATGGCGGTCGCCGCCGCCGCCGCGCTGGCCGCGTCGGCCGGCGGTCCGCCCGGGCCGCACGCGCTCCTCGACGGGGTGATCGCCCTGGTGCCGAAGAGTGCCGTCGGCGCCGGGCTGCGCCGCGCCCGGGACATGCTCGACTACGGCGACGCGGCCACCGTCGCGGCCGTACTGGGCTGCGGCAGGCGCACGACCGCCCACGACACGGTCCCCTTCGCGCTGTGGTCCGCCGCGCGGGCCCTCGGCGACTACGAGCACGCCTTCTGGACGACCGCCCAGGTCGGCGGGGACATGGACACGACCTGCGCGATCGTGGGCGGGGTGGTCGCCGCCTCCGGCCGGGCGGGCGCGCCGCCGGCCGACTGGGTGAGCCGGACCGAGGCGCTGCCGAGCTGGACGGCCGGCGCGGACACGTCGGCCGGATGACTCGTCGGCCACTGCCCCGCCGATCGGCGATGCAGTGGCCGGAAGGTGATGCCTGACGCCCGTCCGTAGGGGCTTGCGGGCCGCGGCCGGCCCAGCCGCGCCGGTCAGCCCATCCCGGGCCCGGCCGTGCCGGACAGGGCCTCCAGGTCGCTCTTGCGGACCCGGATCACCAGCCACGCCGTGCCCAGGGCGAGTACCGCCATCGCGGCGGCGGGGATGAAGGCCGCCGAGATGCCCTCGGCCAGCACCTCGTGCGCCCAGGGAGCGGGCAGTTGGTGGGTCCTGGCGAACTCCGCCTTCTGCTCCGGCGAGCTGTTGGCGAGGAAGTCCGGCACCACCTTGGCCGCCTCGTCCCTGCTGGCCGTGCCGAACACGGTCGTCAGGATGGCCAGACCGATCGATCCGCCCACCTGCTGCATCGCGTTGAGCAGCCCGGACGCCGCGCCGGCCTCGTGCTGGGCGACTCCGGAGACCGCGGTGAGCGTCAGCGTCACGAAGTTCAGGCCCATGCCGAAGCCGAAGATCAGCATCGGGCCGAGCACGCCGCCCACGTAGGAGCTGTCGGAGCTGATCAGGGCCTGCCAGCCCAGTCCGAGCGCCGCGAGCGCCGAGCCCACGAGCATGAACGGCTTGGGGCCGAACACGGGCAGGAAGCGCTGCGACAGACCCGCACCGATCGCGATCACGACCGTGACCGGCAGGAAGGCGAGACCGGCCTGGATCGGGGTGTAGCCCAGGACGTTCTGGACGAACAGCACGATGTAGAAGAACATGCCGAACATCGCCGCGGCCAGGCACAGCATGATCACGTAGGTGCCGGAGCGGTTGCGGTCGGCGAACATCTTCAGGGGGGTGATCGGTTCCTTGGCCCGCGACTCGATGAGTATGAAGGCCAGCAGCAGCACCGCCGCCGCCGCGAAGGACCCGATGGTGAGGGTGTCCCGCCAGCCCTCGTCCGCGGCGCGGATGAAGCCGTAGACGAGGGACGCCATGCCTGCCGTCGAGGTCACCGCCCCGGCGATGTCGAAGCGTCCGGAGTGCCGCTCGGACTCGCTGATGTAGAGCGGGGTCAGCACGGCGATCAGGATGCCGATCGGCACGTTGACGAAGAGCACCCAGCGCCAGTCGAGCCACTCGGTGAGCATGCCGCCCGCCAGCAGGCCGATGGCGCCGCCGCCCGCGGAGACCGCCGCGAAGACGCCGAAGGCCCGGTTCCGCTCCGGTCCTTCCGGAAAGGTGGTCGTGATGAGCGCCAGCGACGTGGGCGACGCGATCGCGCCCCCCACACCCTGCAGGACGCGCGCCGCCAGCAACTGCCAGGGCTCCTGGGCGAAGCCGCCGAGCAGGGAGGCGAAGGTGAACAGCAGGATGCCGGTCATGAAGACCCGGCGCCGGCCGAGGATGTCCCCGGCCCGGCCGCCGAGCAGCAGCAGACCGCCGAAGGTGAGCGTGTAGGCACTGACGACCCACGTGAGGTCGGTGGTGCTGAATGCGAGTGCCTCTTGAATGTGCGGGAGCGCGATGTTCACAATCGTCGCGTCGAGTACCACCATGAGTTGGCAGGCCGCGATGACCGTCAGCGCGATGCCGGGATGACCTTCCCGGCGGGCGGCTCCCGGCTTCTGGTCTTTGATCAAGGAAGAGGTCGTCACTATGTGTCCCCCACGAATGACTTAGTGAACGGTCGCGTTCACTGTTGCGTCAACGGTAGTGACTCCCCGACAGTGAACGCAAGCGTTCACTCATGTCGTTGTCGCGTGTCCCTGTCCCCCGTTGTGGGCGCGCGCCGCGTCTCCGTCCCCCGAAAACCGCTTCTTGCTTCCTGGAGACCCTCGAATGGTTGCTTCGCACTGGGCCGCCTCCGCCCAGACGCCCTCCCGCCGGCGCGGCGCGGTCCTCGAACGCGCGATCCTGGACGCCGCGCTGGAACAGCTCGGCACCGTCGGCTGGAACGGCCTGACGATGGAGGGTGTGGCCGCCGGTGCCCAGACGGGCAAGGCTGCGGTCTACCGCCGCTGGCCGTCCAAGGAGGACCTCGTTGCGGACGCCCTGCGGTCCGGGCTGCCGAGCTATGACAACGTGCCCGACCTCGGGAGCGTGCGCGACGATCTTCTCGCGCTGTGCCGGCGAGCGCGCGACGCGATGTTCTCGCGTCCCGGGTTCGCCCTGCGAGCAGTCCTTCACGAATGCGACACGATGCAGGCGGAGCGCTTCCACGCGGTGATCTTCGAAGGGGTCATCGAGCCGACCATCAAGATGCTCCAAGAGGTCATCACTCGGGGAATCGAGCGCGGAGAGGTGCGCGAGGAGGCGGCCAACGGCTACGTCTTCGACGCCGTACCGGCGATGATGATGTATCGAGCGAAGGTTTGCGGAAGTGAATGGACGGATCGGGAGGTCGAGGAGATGATCGACCGGCTGATGGTCCCGCTGCTGCGGCCCGAGGGCGCCTGATCCCCGGCTCCGAGGGGTCCGGCGCCGTTCGGGGAACCGGGGTGTCACCGGGGGTCCGGGGCGGCGTAGGCTAAGGGCGCCATGCCGTACGAACCACCTACTCACACCGTCGAGCGCTCTCTCCGCGCCACGACCGGAGCCAAGATCATCGCCGGTGTCGACGAGGTGGGGCGCGGTGCGTGGGCCGGTCCGGTCACCGTCTGCGCGGCGATCACCGGACTGCGTCGGCCCCCGGCGGGCCTCACCGACTCCAAGCTGCTCACCGTCAAGCGGCGGACCGAGCTAGCCGCGGAGCTGCGGGGCTGGGTGACCTCCTACGCCCTGGGGCACGCCTCCCCGGAGGAGATCGACGCACTGGGGATGACCGCGGCGCTGCGACTGGCCGCGGTGCGTGCCCTGGAGGCCCTGCCGGTCCGGCCCGACGCCGTCATCCTCGACGGCAAGCACGACTATCTCGGGGCGCCCTGGCGGGTCCGTACGGTGATCAAGGGTGACCAGTCGTGCGTGGCGGTCGCGGCGGCTTCGGTGCTCGCCAAGGTCCAGCGCGACAAAATGATGGCCGAACTGGGTATCGACCATGCAGACTTCGGTTTTGCGGACAACGCCGGGTATCCGTCGCCCGTGCACAAGGCCGCACTGGCGGAGCGGGGTCCCACCCCGTACCACCGGTTGTCGTGGGCGTATCTTGATGCGCTGCCCCGGTGGCGGCACCTCAAGAAGGTCCGCAACTGGGTGGACGGAAGCGTTCCGGAGATCGAGGGCCAGCTCGGCTTCGACTTCTGACGATTCCGCTCGCAGGCATGCGCCACCCGCCGACGCGAGCCGCACCAATGTTTGATAAAAATCAGCTCATGCCTCTCATTCCCGAGGAGCCTCAGATTCACGAGAAGGCCCAGGGTCCCCGCGCCACTCCGGCCAGCGGCCGCACCGCGCCGACCCCCCGCCCCGTACCCGGCCCCCGTCCCGCGGCTCCGCCGCGCCCCGGTCGTCCCGGCCCTCTGCGGCCGACGCCTCCGGCGCAGCGCACTCCGCGCGACGCGGCTCCGGCCAAGCCCGGACCCTCGGGTCCGGCCGCTCCCGCCGCCACCCCGGCGGGCCCGCAGATCCAGCTGATCCCGGCTTCTCCCGAGGGCGCGCTCGACGCGGCCGAGGAAGCCGTGGACCTGCTGCTGGACTCGGGCCGCACCCCCGGTGACGTGCTGGTGGTCACCACCGGCGACCCGCACCCGTGGGCCGCCCACGAACTGTCCTTCGGCGATGCCGCCTACTGGGCGCAGCACGACGCGGGCGACGACGTCTTCTACGCGGACGCCGCCGTCGCCGACCGCGCCTCGGCGCGTCCCGTGGTCGTCGTCGCGCTCAACGGCGGCCCCGAGTCCGCAGCCGTCACCGCCCTGTCGGCGGCCCACTCGCGCGCGGGCGCCCTGCTGATCGTCTGCGGTGACCCGCAGCGGATCAACTCGGTGCTGGGCGCGAGCGCCTGAGCCGTTCGCGTCACGGGCGCCGGGCCTCGGCCATGGAGGCCGGGCACGACGCCGGTGACCGCCGCGTCGGCACATGCACGGTGGCGGTACCCGCACGGTGGTGGCATCGGCGTGTCCCGGCGGCTGACGTCGGCCGGGCGCACCGCTGCCCGCCCGCGGTGCGCGGGCCAAGTCCCGCCGCAGTGCGGCCGGTCGGTGCGCCGCGCAGGACGGTGTGGGCGGGCGGTGCCGGGCGTACGGACGGGCGTCGCGATGTACGGGTCGTGGCCGCCGTACGGCGATCCGGCCCTGTGGCGGTCTCAGGCGTAGTGGTCGTGTCAGGCAGGGAGCGGGCGGCGCCCAGTGTCCCGCACGGCTCCGGGGATGCACGGAACCGGCGCACCGGGCCGTCCCGTCGTTCAGCGGGCCGCCGCCCGGCGCAGTACGTCCGAGGCGACACCGCCGGTACGCGGCGGCGGAGGCGGTGACTCCGACGTGGCGAACGGCTCCGGCGCCGACTCCGCGTTGGGCCGGCGGCCGCCGCGGCCCTCGCCGAGGACCTGCCACCCGTCACGGGTCAGCGTGATGTACGCCCCGCAGCGCAGCCCGTGCAACGTGCAGGCGTCACGCAGCCCCCACATCCACGCGCCGTCCTCCTCCGTCCAGCGCGCGTCGCCCTCACGGCAGTAGAGCAGTACAGCGGTGCGCACCGGAGTGCGGCGCCGCAGATCGTGCGGAATGACCCGGCGGAGCTGGGCCAGCAGCGCGTTGCGGAACATCCATCCGTCCGCCTGGGCGCGGCGGCTGGTGAACGAGGCGCTCGCGCGCAGCCGTTCGTCCGGATCGAGCACGGCCACGATCGCGGTCGCCGGCTGGGGACGGTGCCGCGAGTGCAGTCCGCTGACGACCTCCCGCGGATTGCGCAGCAGCGGGATTCCGGCCGACGCCCACTCCGCGGGTTCGAGCAGGCGGGTGGCGGAGGCGGTGGACGGCGACAAAGATGCCGCCGAGGACGAGGCGAATCCGAAGGTCACGTTCCTCCCTTCGGCTACGCGCCCACACTGCGGGCGGGGTCGGATTCGGGGGAGCGCGCACCGCAGTGAAGCCCTGCCGGGACACGGACGAGCCGTGCGGGGAGCGGACTTCAATTCTTCCTGTCGAACTGGGATGCGGCAACGAGCAATTGAGGCCGTCGACCGTTATCGGATGATGCGCGTTCTATATCCCTACCCAGAGAGGTGTCGGGCGACGCATGGGGCGCGGCGCCCCGAGCGACGCCGAATGACCCGGCCCGGCCGTGCCCGCGGCGGCGGGCGGTCAGCCCTGCACGGCCAGGACCAGTGGCAACACCCCCTGGGCGCCCGCGCGACGGAGCAGCCGGGCGGCGACCGCGAGGGTCCAGCCGGTCTCCGTGTAGTCGTCCACGAGGAGAACCGGACCCTCCTGCCCGCTGAGCGAGGCGGCCAGGGCGGGGGGCACCGCGAGCATGCCGTCGAGCGCCTTGAGCCGCTGTGCGCTGTTGCTGCGGGACACCGCCGGCGCTTCTCCCGTGTACTCGACCGAGCCGAGCAGCGGCAGCCGGCCCACCTCCGCGATGCGCGCACCGAGCGAATGGATCAGCTGCGGGCGCGAGCGCGAGGCGACCGTCACCACGCCGACCGGGCGCGGCGGGGCGTCGGCGGCGCCGGACGCCCAGCCACCCGGCCCCTTCGCCCAGTCGGCCAGCACCGTCACGACGGCCTTCGCGACATCGTCCGGCACCGGGCCGTCGGGAGCGTGCGCCGCCAGCAGCGGGCGCAGCCTGTTGCCCCAGCCGATGTCGGACAAGCGCCCCAAGGCCCGCCCCGGCGCCGCCTGTTCCCCGGCGGGGATACGGCCCTTCAGCTCTACGCCGATCGCCGGGAGGCCGGTCGGCCACATGCGGCGCGGCTCCACCTCGACGCCGGCCCGGCCCAGGTCGACCCGCGCGGCGTCCAGGGCGGCGGTGGAGGTGTCCGCCGTGAAGCGCGGGCCGGCGCAGTTGTCGCAGTGGCCGCAGGGCTTGGCGCCCTCGTCGTCCAACTGGCGCTGCAGGAACTCCATCCGGCACTCCGTCGTCGACGCGTAGTCGCGCATCGCCTGCTGCTCGGCCCGGCGCTGCCGCGCGACCCAGTCGTACCGTTCGGCGTCGTACGTCCACGGCCGGCCGGTCGCGATCCAGCCGCCCTTGACCCGCTTCACGGCGCCGTCCACGTCGAGGACCTTGAGCATGGTCTCCAGACGAGAGCGGCGCAGTTCCACCAGCGGCTCCAGAGCGGGCAGCGACAGGGGGCGCTCCGCGCGGGCGAGGACGTCGAGGGTGCGGCGCACCAGGTCCTCGGCCGGGAAGGCCAGCGAGGCGAAGTACTGCCAGATCGCCTCGTCCTCCTTGCCCGGCAGGAGCAGCACCTCGGCGTGATCGACACCGCGTCCGGCGCGGCCGACCTGCTGGTAGTAGGCGATGGGGGAGGACGGCGAGCCGAGGTGCACCACGAAACCCAGGTCCGGCTTGTCGAACCCCATGCCGAGCGCCGAGGTGGCGACCAGGGCCTTGACCCGGTTGGCGAGCAGGTCGTCCTCGGCCTGCTGCCGGTCGGCGTTCTCGGTCTTGCCCGTGTAGGAGGCGACGGTGTGGCCGCGCTGCCGGAGGAAGGCGGTGACCTCTTCGGCGGCGGCCACCGTGAGTGTGTAGATGATCCCGGAGCCCGGCAGCTCGTGGAGGTGGTCGGCGAGCCAGGCCATCCGGTGCGCGGCGTCGGACAGCTGGAGCACGTTCAGGCTGAGGCTCTCCCGGTCCAGCGGTCCGCGCAGCACCAGGGCGTCCGACGTGCCCCCGGTGCCCAGCTGCTCCGCGACGTCGGCGGTCACGCGCGCGTTGGCGGTGGCCGTCGTCGCCAGGACCGGCACGCCGGGCGCGAGATCGGTGAGCATCGTGCGCAGCCGCCGGTAGTCCGGGCGGAAGTCGTGGCCCCAGTCGGAGATGCAGTGCGCTTCGTCCACCACGAGCAGCCCGGTGGCGGCGGCGAGCTTGGGCAGCACCTGGTCACGGAAGTCCGGATTGTTGAGCCGCTCGGGGCTCACCAGCAGGACGTCCACCTCGCCCGCGGCGATCTCGTCCTGGACAGCGCCCCACTCCTCGGTGTTGGAGGAGTTGATGGTCCGGGCACGGATCCCGGCCCGGGCCGCGGCCTCGACCTGGTTGCGCATCAGCGCGAGCAGCGGGGAGACGATCACGGTGGGGCCGCTGCCCCGGTCCCGCAGCAGCGCCGTGGCCACGAAGTAGACCGCGGACTTGCCCCATCCGGTGCGCTGGACGACCAGGGCCCGGCGCCGGTCCGCGACCAGCGCCTCGATCGCCCGCCACTGGTCTTCCCGCAGTCGGGCGGCGCCGGAGGGATCCCCGACGAGACGGGCGAGGACCGCGTCGGCCGCTGTCCGGAGGTCCGCGTTGTTCGTGTGCTCCATGCGTTCCATACAACAGGACGGGACTGACAGCCGGCGCGACGGGCGCGAGGCACGGGGAGGCGGCAGCCTGAACCGGGAGGGCCGGCCGCCTGGAGTGATGTGTCCCTGATTGAAGTTATCCACAGGGCAAAGCGGAACATCATGATCCGCGAGATCGTCGGGCCATGACGAACCACAGCGAAACGACTGGATCCGCGGAGAACGGCGACATCACCGGACCCGCCCTGGACCGGGCGGCACAGTCCTGCGACAGCCCCGGTGACGAGCCCCAGGTCACCCTGCGCACCCCGGCGGAACTGGCGGACGCCCTGCCCTACCTGCTGGGATACCGCCCCGAGGACAGCATCGTCCTGGTCGCCCTGCGCGACAGGGACGGGCGGGGCCGGTTCGGCGGCCGGGCCCGCCTCGGCATCCCCGCGAACGAGGAGGACTGGCCGGGCGCGGCCGGGCAGCTGGTCCACGGCCTGGTGACCGGCAGCGAGCGCCGCGGGGCCCGGCCCGAGCAGATGGTCGCCTACCTCTGCCAGGAGCCCTCCCGGGGCGAATCCGGCCGGCAGGTGATGGAGCGCCTGCGGCCACTGGCCCAGAAGCTGCGCGTCGAGTGCGGCGCCCTCGACGTACCGGTGGTCGAGGCGCTGTGCATCTCGGACGGGCGCTTCTGGTCGTACTGCTGCGACGACCAGACCTGCTGCCCCTCCGAGGGCGTCCCCATGGGACTGCCGGGCACGTCCGTGCTGGCCGCGGCGGCCACCTACGCCGGCATCCAGGTGCGTGGCTCGCTGCGCGAGCTGCGGGCCAGGCTGCTCCCGTGGGAGCACTCCGCGGCGCTCGAGCAGGAGGCGGCCCTGGACTCCGCCGGCATGACGATCGTCTCCCGGCTTCTCGACGACGCCAGGCGCGCGGACGTGGCCGAGGAGACCCTCGCCCTGGCCGAACGCGTCATGGGCCGCCTGGCCGATGCCCCTCCGGTGTCCGGCATGCCCGCGGAGGACCAGCGGGACGACCGGCTGCTCGGACACGACGAGGCCGCGGCCCTGATCCTCGGCCTCCAGGACCGTACGACCCGCGACCGGGCGGCGGCGTGGATGGAGGGTGACGAGGCGGGCCCCGCGCTGCGCCTGTGGCGAGCACTGGCCCGCCGCTGCGTCGGGCCGTACGGCGAGCACGCCGCCGCGCCCCTCACCCTCGCCGGATGGGTCGCCTGGTCCGTCGGCGACGAACTGGAAGCTCGAGAAGCCCTGGCCATGGCACTGGGCGCGGACTCGGACTACCTCTTCGCGAGGCTCCTGCACCAGGCCTGCAACGAGGGCCTCGACCCCGAGTCGGTCCGCCGCTGCCTGCGCGCCGAGCGCGCCGGGAGCAGGCGAGCCGAGTCGGACGACAGCGCGCCGGACGAGGCAGAGGGTGCCGACGGACCGGTACGCCGCGCGACGGCCGAAGACCCGACGGCGTCGGCGACGCATCCCGCCCATCGGCGCCGGACACGTTCGGGCACCGTGGTCGACGGGACCGCCCGTCGCCGCGTGAGGGCGCGGAGCGGCGAGCCGGGGGCGAAGGTGGTGCGTCCCCGGAATCCGGCGGGCGGCGCACGCCCCGGCGGGACCCGGCCGAGCCGTACGCGCCCTCGGGTCTCGGGTCAGGGGGCCACGGGTCCGGGGGAGCCTGGAACGGGAGGGGAGTAGGCGGCGAGACCGAACGGGCGGGCGGCACCGTCGGGTCGCCGATGGCCGGCGACCGACGGCTTGACCTGGCACGACGTGGCCCGCATGGTGCCGGGCCCCGGACGGTGGCCGCGGACGCCGCACCGCAGTGGATCAGCCACCGAAGCGGCCGATGGAGGGAGTGTTTATCGTCAGGCAGACGACTATGATCGCCGCATGCCCTACGACCCGTCAGCCTTTCCGCCCTTTGCCGTCACCGTGGACCTGGTCGTGCTGACCGTGCGACGCCACTCCCTGTGCGCGCTGGCGGTGCGCCGGGGCGAGCCGCCGTTCCAGGGGCGCTGGGCCCTGCCCGGTGGTTTCGTACGGGCCGACGAGGACCTGGCGCAGGCGGCGGCGCGGGAGCTGGTCGAGGAGACGGGGCTGCGCGTCCACGACCCCGCCGTGCCCGCCCAGGACAACGGCGCCCACCTGGAGCAGCTCGCGACCTACGGTGACCCGAAGCGCGACCCCCGGATGCGGGTGGTCAGCGTCGCGCATCTCGCGCTCGCCCCCGATCTGCCCGCGCCCCGGGCGGGCGGCGACGCCAGCAACGCGCGCTGGGCCCCGGTCGAGGAACTGCTCGAGCAGGGAGGGTTCGGCCATGAAGGCGAGCCGGTGGCGCCGCTCGCCTTCGACCACGCCCAGATCCTGGCGGACGGGGTGGAACGGGCCCGCTCCAAGATCGAGTACTCGTCGCTGGCCACCGCGTTCTGCCCGCCCGAGTTCACCGTCGGCGAGTTGCGCCGCGTCTACGAGGCGGTGTGGAGCGTGGCCCTCGACCCGCGCAACTTCCACCGCAAGGTGACGGGCACCCCGGGCTTCCTCGTGCCCACCGGCGGTACGACCACCCGCCAGGGCGGCCGTCCGGCCCAGCTCTTCCGAGCCGGCGGTGCGACGCTCCTCAACCCCCCGATGCTGCGCCCCGAGGTGTGACGCCGGGGCTCGGACGGGCCCCGGCGCGAACGGCGAGCGACAGTCGGCATGACCGAGCCGTTTACACCCGAAAAGCCGCATGATGCCCGAAAAGAAGAGTATTGCGCGCTATCTTGCTGCGAGTGATCCAGGCCTTCGGATTGACCAGCAACCCCCGCAAGGAGCATCCACCCGCCGTCGACGACGTCTCCTTCGAGGCACGCGCGGGCCGCGTCACCGCACTGCTCGGAGCCCCGGGCGCGGGCAAGACGACGGCGCTCAGACTCATGCTCGAACTCCAACGCGGCCGTGGCATCACGCACTTCAGAGGCCGGCCCCTGCACCGCATCGCCCACCCCTCGCGCGAAGTCGGCGTGCTGCTGGGTGATGTGCCCGGGCACCCGGACCGCACCGTCCGCGGCCATCTGCGGATGCTGTGCGCGGCAGTCGGTGTCCCCGCCCGGCGTGGCGACGAAGTCCTGGAGTCGGTGGGCCTCGTGAGCCTGCGCGACGAGCGCCTCGGCACCCTGGCGCGCGGTATGGACCGGCGCCTCGGCCTGGCCTGCGCGCTGCTGGCCGATCCGCACACCCTGGTGCTCGACGATCCGGCCGGCGCGCTCTCCGTTCGCGAGGCCCGATGGCTGCACGGCGCCCTGCGCGCTCACGCGGCGCAGGGCGGCACCGTCCTGTTCAGCACGGCCGACCCCAAGGAAGCGGCGCGCGTCGCCGACCACGTCGTCACGCTGGAGCAGGGCCGAGTCGTCGCCGACCAGGAGGCCGCGGACTTCTCCCGGACCCGCCTGCGCCCCCGCGTCGCGGTGCGCAGCCCCCACGCGGCCCGTCTCGCCGCCCTCCTGGTCAAGGAGGCGCGCACGAGCCGCCGTTCCGTCGAGGTCGTGCAGGAGAGCGGCAATCGCCTCGCCGTGTACGGCAGTACGTGTGCCGACATCGGCGAGACCGCCTTCCGGCACGGCATCCTCGTACACCAACTCGCCGACGAGATCGGGGACATGGGGCCGGGAGCGGGTACGGCGGCCGCGGGGCGGCTACGTCCCGTCCGCCGGCATCGGGCCACCGAGGGCAATCCGTCCTCGGCCCCCCGCCAGCCGGCCGACGCGGGCCCTTCCACCACCGGCTCGGGCCCTTCGGTCACCGGCACCGATCCGTCGGTCACCGGCGCGGCCTCCGCCACAGGTCCGTCAGCCACCGGCGCTGTGCCCTCGGCCCCGGACGCCGGTCCCTCGCCCGCCGACCTGCGACATGTGCCGACCGAGGTGCCGGGGACGGTCGGCCCCTGCCGGATTCCCAGCCCGGCCGGCGCTCAGCGGACTGCGGGACCCAGACCCGCCCCCGTCACTGCCGACGAGCCCGGGCAGCCGGCCTCGGACGAAGCCCCGTCCCCGGGCGTTCGAGCCGCCCAGGCAGCCCCCGAAGCGCCTGTGTCGGGCAGCGCACCCCGCACCGAAGGTGAGGCGGAACCGGACGCCGAGGAGGCCACCCCGGCGGCGGACGACTCCCACCCCGCGTCCGCAGGCACCGCTTCCGCCCCCCGAGCGACACCGCGCGCCGGGCTCAACCCCGCCGCAGCGGCTTCCGGCCGAGCCCTGTCCCCCCTCCCGCCCCCCATCTCCATCCGCTCCGCCCCGAGCCCCCTCCGCCCGCTCAGGTACGAACTGCGCCGCGCGACCGGCATCGGCACCGGGTTCATCGCCGGGGCGAGCGTCCTGCTCGTGTCCGCCGTCACCGCCGTGATCCTGGCCCGTATCGGACACACCCCGCAGCCGCGCCTGCTGGCCGCCTGGCCGCGCGAGCTGCCGCTGCCGCCCGCCGCGCTCGGAGCGGGACTGCTCGGCGCGCTGGCCTTCGGCGACGAGTTCCGCCACCCCGCCCTGGCGGCGGACCGCGGCACCGTGCCCCGCCGGCTGGGGCTGCTGACCGCCAAACTCGTCGTCTCCGCGGTCACCGCGATCCTGCTGGCCGCTCTCACGGTGGGCTGCGACGCCGAGGTGCTCCACCTGTTCTTCGGGCAGGAGCTGTCGCGGGTTCCCGCCGACTGGCCCGCACTGAGCGCAGGTTGGCTCGGGCTCTGCGTCGGATGCGCCTGGGCCGGTGTGCTGGCCGCGGGGATCTTCCGCTCCACGACGGCCGGGCTCGCCGCGGTGGTCGCCGTTCCCGTCGTCGTCGTACCTCTCGTACAAAGGGTCTGGCAGGGCCCGTCCGTGCGGACTGCAGTCGGCCTTCCGATGAGGCTGCGGGAGGTGCTCCTGACGCAGTGGCCCTTCGGCGGACAGCGTTACCTGGGCGAGGTCCTGCGGGTGCTCGCCCAACCCGTGGGCAGTGCAATGACGTTGTCGCTGACCGCTCTGCTCTGCGCATATCTGCTCATGACCCTGCGCGGCAGGACCCGATGACAGCCGCCCGTACCCTTCCGGTTCGACCGTGTGCGCAACTCCCCGGGGAAAGCCCATTTCTTTCCGATAAGGCGTCAATTGCGACGAGGTGAGCGATCACCCTTTCGTGTGCTTTTCACCAAAGACCTCAAGGGAGTTGGGGACCAGGCCGACAAAGGATGCGTGACTACCCTTGCGCACACCATGATGACCGCCGCCCGCTCCGCCGACTCCGGCCTCGCGAACCCGGGCGAACTCGACCGCTACCCGTACGCCGAGGCGCCCGCCGCCGACCGCGTCGGGGTGCCCGCCTGGGAGGGCGTGGAGCCCGAGCTGGGGCGGGTGGGCCGGCGTACCGGGGGCAGCCGGGGGCGCGGGCTGCACGGGCAACTCGTCCAGCAGCTCGGCCAGATGATCGTTTCGGGCGATCTGGGGGCCGACCGTCCCCTGGTGCCCGAGGAGATCGGCCAGCGTTTCGAGGTTTCCCGTACCGTCGTCCGTGAATCGCTCCGTGTCCTGGAGGCCAAGGGCCTGGTCAGTGCCCGCCCGAACGTCGGTACGCGGGTGCGTCCCGTCAGTGACTGGAATCTCCTCGACCCCGACATCATCGAATGGCGTGCCTTCGGGCCGCAGCGCGACGATCAGCGCCGCGAGCTCAGTGAGCTGCGCTGGACCATCGAGCCGCTCGCCGCGCGCCTCGCCGCCGGGCACGGGCGCGAGGACGTCCAGCAGCGGCTGTGCGACATGGTCGGGATCATGGGGCACGCCATGGGGCAGGGCGACGCGCTCACCTCCTCCCGTGCCGACGCCGAGTTCCACACGCTGCTCATCCAGGTCGCCGGCAATCGCATGCTGGGGCACCTCTCGGGGATCGTGTCCGCGGCCCTCCACGTCTCCGGCGGACCGGTCACGGGCTGTGACCGTCCGAACGACGCCTCGCTGGCGCAGCACGGCCGGATCGTCGACGCCCTGGCGGCCGGTGACGGCGGGGCGGCCGAGACGGCCATGCGTCAGCTTCTGACCGTCCACCCCGAGGTGGACCGCGTGGTGCCCGCCCCGCGCGAGCACTGACCGCGCTCCGCCGACACGGCGCGCGCCGGCCGCACCAGCCCCCTCCTCTGGCAGTGGCCGGTCGGTTCGCCGTCACCGCGGACCTCGCGGGATCTTCGGGATCCCGCGGGGTCCGCCCGTGTCCTGGCGGTCCCCGTCGGTGTCCTGGCGGTGCACCGACGGCGTCCTCCCGGCGCCCCGCGGTGCTCCGACGGTGTGATGAACCGCCTGAGGCGCCAGGCATGGTCGAACCGGAACGATTGACGTCCCTCTTTGTTCGCGTGTGACCGGTTTTAAGTGCTTACGGGGTGTGACTCGGGCCACGCGGATTGGGCGTAACGCTCGCGGGAACAACGCGATGACCTAAGAGGTGACAGCCGCGGAGGGAATACGGACGCCGTTCACGGCGCTGTGCATCTCCCCGGCCCCCGCCCGCGCCGTCGGCCCACCCCCAAGCCGGCGGTCGGCTCCTGTCCGTCCTGGACGGGGCCGGAAGCCGTTTTCCAACGTTCCGAGAGGTTGTTCGTGTCGGCCAGCACATCCCGTACGCTCCCGCCGGAGATCGCCGAATCCGTCTCTGTCATGGCGCTCATCGAGCGGGGAAAGGCTGAGGGGCAGATCGCCGGCGATGACGTGCGTCGGGCCTTCGAAGCTGACCAGATTCCGGCCACTCAGTGGAAGAACGTACTGCGCAGCCTCAACCAGATCCTCGAGGAAGAGGGTGTGACGCTGATGGTCAGTGCCGCAGAGCCCAAGCGCACCCGAAAGAGCGTCGCAGCGAAGAGTCCCGCCAAGCGCACCGCCACCAAGACGGTCGCGGCGAAGACGGTGACCAGCAGGAAGGCCACCGCCCCCGCCACCCCGGCGGCGCCCGCCACCGACCCCGCATCCGAGGAAGAGGCGTCGGCCAAGAAGGCGGCGGCCAAGAAGACCACCGCCAAGAAGGCGGCGACGAAGAAGACGACCGCCAAGAAGACGGCGGCCAAGAAGACCACCGCCAAGAAGGACGACGGCGAGCTTCTCGAGGACGAGGCGATCGAGGAGCCGAAGGCCGCGACCGAGGAGCCCGAGGGCACCGAGAACGCGGGCTTCGTGCTGTCCGACGAGGACGAGGACGACGCTCCCGCCCAGCAGGTCGCCGCGGCCGGCGCCACCGCCGACCCGGTCAAGGACTACCTCAAGCAGATCGGCAAGGTCCCCCTGCTCAACGCCGAGCAGGAGGTCGAGCTCGCCAAGCGCATCGAGGCGGGCCTCTTCGCCGAGGACAAGCTGGCGAACTCGGACAAGCTCGCGCCCAAGCTCAAGCGTGAGCTGGAGATCATCGCCGAGGACGGCCGCCGCGCCAAGAACCACCTGCTGGAGGCCAACCTCCGTCTGGTGGTCTCCCTGGCCAAGCGCTACACCGGCCGCGGCATGCTCTTCCTGGACCTGATCCAGGAGGGCAACCTCGGTCTGATCCGCGCGGTCGAGAAGTTCGACTACACCAAGGGCTACAAGTTCTCCACGTACGCCACCTGGTGGATCCGTCAGGCGATCACCCGCGCCATGGCCGACCAGGCCCGCACCATCCGTATCCCGGTGCACATGGTCGAGGTCATCAACAAGCTCGCGCGCGTGCAGCGCCAGATGCTCCAGGACCTGGGCCGCGAGCCCACCCCGGAGGAGCTGGCCAAGGAACTCGACATGACCCCGGAGAAGGTCATCGAGGTCCAGAAGTACGGCCGCGAGCCCATCTCCCTGCACACCCCGCTGGGCGAGGACGGCGACAGCGAGTTCGGTGACCTCATCGAGGACTCCGAGGCCGTCGTCCCGGCCGACGCCGTCAGCTTCACGCTCCTCCAGGAGCAGCTGCACTCCGTCCTGGACACCCTGTCCGAGCGCGAGGCGGGTGTCGTCTCCATGCGGTTCGGTCTCACCGACGGTCAGCCGAAGACCCTCGACGAGATCGGCAAGGTGTACGGCGTCACGCGCGAGCGCATCCGTCAGATCGAGTCCAAGACGATGTCGAAGCTGCGTCACCCGTCGCGCTCCCAGGTGCTGCGCGACTACCTCGACTAGTAGCGGCCGTACGTCCCGCGAAGGCGGGCGTAGGACCGGCAAGGCCCGGTTCCCCTGGTGGGGGACCGGGCCTTCGTGCTGACCAGCGGGTGCGAGGTGCGACGGGGTGGATCACTCTGGGTGTTCCCTGTCCACCCCTCCGTGAGGAGTCTGCATGCGTCGCCTCTTTGCCCGGGCACTGGCCCGGCCGCTCGTCCTGGCGGCCGCGGCGACCGCGATACCGCTGGCGTCCGCCGCCCCCGCCTCGGCTTCTACCGACAGCATCGTCGTCGGCGGGTTTCCGGTCGACGTGTCCGACAGTCCGTGGACCGTGGCCCTGTCCAGTCGTGACCGGTTCGGAGGTACGCGTGCGGGACAGTTCTGCGGCGGAGTCGCCGTCGGCCGGAGCACCGTGCTCACGGCGGCCCACTGCCTCGGTGAGGAGGTCCTGGGGTCCCCGCCCGAACAGGTACGTGACCTGAAGGTCATCGCGGGTCGCACGGACCTGCTCTCGGACGAGGGAGAGGAGATCCCCGTGCGTGACGTCTGGGTCAACCCGGCGCACGACGACGTCAGCAACGCCGGCGACTTCGCCGTCCTCACCCTCTCCGAGGCCCTTCCCGCCGGCTCGGTCATAGGAATGGCGGCCGAGGGAGACCCCGCCTACGGACCCGGGACCCAAGCGCTGGTCTACGGGTGGGGGGACACCACGGGCGCGGGAGCCTACGCCAACGGTCTGCGGGCCTCACGCGTGCGCGTCCTGTCCGACGCCCTGTGTGAACGGGCCTATCCCGGGGGTGGTGACGGAAGGTACCTGCGGAGCACCATGCTGTGCGCGGGGGTGGAAGCCGGCGGGCGCGACGCCTGCCAGGGGGACAGCGGAGGACCGCTCGTCGCCCAGGGGAGACTCATCGGGCTCGTGTCCTGGGGGAACGGCTGCGGGCGCCCCGGCAATCCCGGGGTGTACACGCGCATCTCCGCCGCCCTGCGGGCACTGGGCTGGGACCGGGCCCCGCACCAGCGACAGGGCGCCTGACGCGCTCTGAGGGCTCACCGGACACGAGTACGGGCGGCCGCCTCCGTGTCGGAGGCGACCGCCCGTTCACTCGGCTTGTGCCGGTTCGCTCGTCGTTGGGCGCGCAGCGTCAGCGGTCTTCCTCGGGGGAAGACTCGGGAACGGCCGTCAGCCGCTCCGTCTCGTCCTGTATCTCAGCGGCGATCTTCTTGAGTTCCGGCTCGAACTTGCGACCGTGGTGGGCGCAGAAGAGCAGTTCTCCGCCGCTCAGCAGGACGACGCGCAGGTATGCCTGGGCGCCGCAGCGGTCGCAGCGATCAGCGGCCGTCAGCGGGCTCGCGGAAGTCAGAACAGTAGTCACGTCGCCTCTTCTCTAGCTCGACGAGCTGTCGTACCAGGGTCAACATCCAACCAGCCCCAAAACGTTCCCGCTCGTGGCTTTTCCTCGAAAAAATTTCTTCCGAGTGGCCGGCTGTTGCCGGTTGGCGGCGAATGTGCCGTATTGCGTGTCTGTGTGTCGTACGGGTTCGCGCGGTCGGTCAGTGGGTCGGTCCCGCCGGCTGGGTTGCCGGTTTGTTCATGAGGACGTGCCCGGAGCCTAAATGGTTCATGCCTCGAAGGGAACGTGATGTGTACTTCACCCCATCGAGGGATCGAACAAGTATACGACCGTGGACTAGGGTGAGTTTTCCGCGAGGGTGGCGTTACACCGGCTCTACCAGGCCTCTGTACCCTCTGACCGGTGAACCGAGCCGCGCCCTTACCCAGCGAGGCCCCATCTGAAATTCAGCGAGGAGCGAACCGCGTGACCGCCGATACGTCCGTGCCGTCCACTGCGCTGCTGGCAGGAGCAGACCGGGACGGATCCAACTACACCGCGCGGCACCTGCTCGTCCTCGAGGGGCTCGAGGCCGTGCGCAAGCGTCCGGGCATGTACATCGGATCGACCGACAGCCGTGGCCTGATGCACTGCCTCTGGGAGATCATCGACAACTCCGTCGACGAGGCCCTCGGAGGTTACTGCGACCACATCGAGGTGATCCTCCACGACGACGCCTCGGTCGAGGTCCGGGACAACGGCCGGGGCATCCCGGTCGACGTCGAGCCCAAGACCGGCCTGTCCGGCGTCGAGGTCGTCATGACCAAGCTGCACGCCGGCGGCAAGTTCGGCGGCGGCTCGTACGCCGCCTCGGGCGGCCTGCACGGCGTCGGCGCGTCCGTGGTGAACGCCCTGTCCGCCCGCCTCGACATCGAGGTGGACCGCGGCGGGAACACCCACGCCATCAGCTTCCGGCGCGGCGTCCCGGGTGCCTTCGCGGGCGCGGGCCCGGACGCCAAGTTCGAGGCCAAGAGCGGACTGCGCAAGGCCAAGAAGATTCCCAAGAACCGCACCGGCACGCGCGTGCGGTACTGGGCCGACCGGCAGATCTTCCTCAAGGACGCCAAGCTCTCCCTGGAGACGCTGCACCAGCGCGCCCGCCAGACCGCGTTCCTGGTGCCCGGACTGACCATCGTCGTCCGTGACGAGTTCGGCCTCGGCGACGGCGGCAGCAAGGGCGAGGAGTCCTTCCGCTTCGACGGCGGCATCAGCGAGTTCTGCGAGTTCCTGGCCAGTGACCGGCCCGTCTGTGACGTCCTCCGCTTCAGCGGGCAGGGCAGCTTCAAGGAGACCGTCCCGGTCCTCGACGAGTACGGGCAGATGACGCCCACCGAGGTCACCCGCGAGCTGGGCGTCGACGTAGCGATGCGCTGGGGCACCGGGTACGACACCACGCTCAGGTCGTTCGTCAACATCATCGCCACGCCCAAGGGCGGCACCCACGTCGCCGGCTTCGAGCAGGCGGTCGCCAAGACGATGAACGAGGTGCTGCGCGCCAAGAAGATGTTGCGCGTCGCCGAGGACGACATCGTCAAGGACGACGCCCTGGAAGGCCTGACGGCGGTCGTCACGGTCCGTCTCGCCGAGCCGCAGTTCGAGGGCCAGACCAAGGAGGTCCTCGGCACCTCGGCGGCCCGGCGCATCGTGAACAACGTGATCAGCAAGGAACTCAAGGCGTTCCTGACCTCGACCAAGCGTGACGCCGCCCAGCAGGCCCGTGTGGTCATGGAGAAGGCCGTCGCCGCGGCCCGCACGCGCATCGCCGCCCGCCAGCACAAGGACGCCCAGCGCCGCAAGACGGCCCTGGAGTCCTCCTCGCTGCCCGCGAAGCTCGCCGACTGCCGCAGCGACGACGTCGACCGCAGCGAGCTGTTCATCGTCGAGGGCGACTCCGCGCTGGGTACGGCCAAGCTCGCCCGGAACTCCGAGTTCCAGGCGCTGCTGCCGATCCGCGGCAAGATCCTCAACGTCCAGAAGTCGTCCGTGACGGACATGCTGAAGAACGCCGAGTGCGGCGCGATCATCCAGGTCATAGGAGCCGGGTCGGGCCGTACCTTCGACATCGACACGGCCCGTTACGGCAAGATCATCATGATGACCGACGCCGATGTGGACGGCTCCCACATCCGGACGCTGCTCCTGACCCTGTTCCACCGCTACATGCGGCCCATGGTCGAGGCCGGCCGGGTCTTCGCCGCGGTGCCGCCCCTGCACCGCATCGAGCTCACCCAGCCGAAGAAGGGCCAGGACAAGTACGTCTACACGTACTCGGACCGCGAGCTGCGCGACAAGCTCATGGAGTTCCAGACCAAGGGCATCCGCTACAAGGACTCCATCCAGCGGTACAAGGGCCTCGGCGAGATGGACGCCGACCAGCTGGCCGAGACCACCATGGACCCGCGCCGCCGTACTCTGCGCCGGATCAACCTCACCGATCTGGAATCCGCCGAGCAGGTCTTCGATCTGCTGATGGGCAACGACGTCGCTCCCCGCAAGGAGTTCATCTCCAACTCGGCGGCGACCCTGGACCGGTCGCGCATCGACGCCTAGCGGTAACCCCACCCGCCCGGCCCCGGGCCCCGTCTCCTGGACGGGGCCCGGGGCCGGGCCGTGAGCTGTGCGGTGGGCGGGGCGCCGCCCGCAGAGGCGGTCTTGGAGTTCCTCTACCCGTGCGTGGAGGCCGGTGCCACATCAACAACCTGTTCGCCAAGACGGGAATCAAGGACCGCGCCCAGGCGGTGCGTTGCGCGTACGGGAAGGGGATCGTGCGGCCACCAGCGGGGTGAGTCACCTGATGGGGTGAAGTGCGTGGGGAAGAAGAGTCGGGGATCTTCCCGTTCTGTCCATCCTTGGGCATGCAGTCAAGCAACGATCGCCCCCGCGGTGCCGGGGTCGGTCCCGAGGTCGCGGTCGACCACCGCGAGGGCCGGGACCGGGCCTTTCCCGAGGCGTCCGCGAGCCCGAGGTACGACGACCCCTGGTACGACGCCCTCGCCTCGGGGTGGGGCGAGTCGGAGGGCGCGGGAGTTCCCGTGGCTGCGGTGCCCCCGATGCGCCCGGAAGCGGCGGGGCGGGCTCCCCGGGACGCGGCCGACGTGTACCTGGAGGTGCAGCGCAGCGCGGCCTTCCAGGAGGTCCGCAGCCGGTACCGGCGGTTCGTGGTGCCGGCGGTCGTCGCCTTCTTCGCGTGGTACGTCGCCTATGTGGTGACCGCCACGGCGGCGCCCGGGCTGATGGCCCGTCCCGTGGCCGGGGCCGTGAACGTGGCGATGCTGGCGGGGCTCGGGCAGTTCCTCACGACGTTCCTGCTCACCTGGGCGTACGCCCGGCACGCTCGGCTGCGCAGGGACCGCGCCGCGCTCGAACTGCGCTGGGACACCCAGGAACTGACCCGAGGCGTCCGAGGCGGTACCTCATGACGGGCGACCACCAGACGCTTGCCCTGCTGCTGTTCAGTACCTTCGTCGCCGTCACCCTGGGGATCACGACGTGGGTGAGCCGTCACCGGCAGGGATCGGCGGAGGAGTTCTACGCTGGGGGCCGTCTCTTCTCCCCGATGGAGAACGGTTTTGCCATCGCGGGCGACTACATGTCCGCCGCTTCGTTCCTCGGCATCTCCGGCCTCATCGCGCTGTACGGGTACGACGGCATGCTGTACTCCGTGGGCTTTCTGGTCGCCTGGCTCGTCGTGCTGTTCCTGGTCGCCGAACTCGTGCGCAACTGCGGCAGGTTCACCCTCGCGGACGTCGTGGCCGCGCGCATGAGGGAACGGCCGGTGCGGATCGCGGCGGGCACCTCCTCGGTCACCGTGTCCGTGCTGTACCTGGTGGCGCAGATGGTGGGCGCGGGCAGCCTGGTCGCGCTGCTGCTCGGGGGCACGGGCGACGCGGCGCGGACCTGGACCGTCATCGGCGTCGGCGCCCTGATGGTGATCTACGTGTCGTTGGGCGGGATGCGGGCCACCACCTGGATCCAGATCGTGAAGGCGGTGCTGCTGCTCGGCGGCACCGTGGCGCTGACCGCGCTCGTCCTGGTGCGCTTCCACGGCGACGTCGACCGGCTGCTGCGCGCGGCGGCCGAGCGCAGCGGCCACGGCGACGCGTTCCTGGCGCCCGGACTGGCGTACGGCGGTGACTGGACCTCCCGCCTCGACTTCATCAGCCTCGGACTCGCCCTGGTACTGGGCACGGCCGGGCTGCCGCACATCCTGTCCCGCTTCTACACCGTGCCCACCGCCCGCGCGGCGCGGCGGTCGGTGGTCTGGTCGATCGGCCTCATCGGCGGCTTCTACCTGATGACGATCGTGCTCGGCTTCGGTGCCGCTGCCGTCGTCGGGCCGGACGCCGTACGCGCGTCGAACGCGGCGGGGAACACCGCGGTGCCGCTGCTGGCGCTCGACCTCGGCGGCGGCGCGGACTCCACCGGTGGCACGGTCCTGTTCGCGATCGTGGCTGCCGTCGCCTTCGCCACCATCCTCGCGGTGGTCGCCGGCATCACCCTGGCCTCCTCGGCCTCCGTGGCCCACGACCTGTACGCGTCCCTGCGGCGCCGTGGTGCCGAGCCGCGCAGTGAGGTCGCCGTGGCGCGCGTCGCCGCCGTCGGCATCGGTGCGGTCGCGATCGCTCTCGGCCTGCTCGCCCGCGACCTCAACGTCGCCTTCCTGGTGGGGCTCGCCTTCGCCGTCGCCGCGTCAGCCAATCTGCCGGTGCTGCTCTACGCACTGTTCTGGCGCCGCTTCACCACACGCGGCGCCGTGTGGGCGGTCTACGGCGGGCTGATCCCAGCCGTGGTGCTGGTGCTGCTGTCGCCGGTGGTGTCGGGCAGCCCACAGTCGCTGTTCCCGGGCGCCGACTTCCAGTACTTCCCGCTGCAGAACCCCGGCCTCGTCTCGATCCCGCTGGGCTTCGTCGCGGGCTGGCTCGGCACGGTCACCTCGACGGAGATCCCCGACGAGGCCCGGCACGCCGAGACCGAAGTGCGGTCGCTGACCGGGGCGGGGGCCGTGTAGGCCGAAGACGGCCACGTCCGCCCACGGCCTGCCCGGCACCTCAGGCGCGGGTGGCCCACTCGTAACGGTGCTCCGGACGGCCCGCGTCGCCGTACTTGAGGGTCAGCCGGGCCCGTCCCGTGCGCTCCAGGAGCTTCAGATAGCGCTGGGCGGTCTGGCGGCTCACCCCGGTCCGCTCCGCGATCTCCTGGGCGGACAGCGGCCCGCCGGCGTTCATCAGGCACTGGCGCACCAGCTCTGCGGTGGTGGGGGAGTGGCCCTTGGGCAGCCCCGGCTCCGACGGCGCCGACAGGGCGCCGAAGATGCGGTCCACCTCCGCCTGCTCGGCCTCACCCCCGCCGTCGAGGGTGCGGCGCAGCTCCGCGTAGGCCTCCAGCTTTGCGCGCAGGCCCGCGAAGGCGAACGGCTTGACGAGGTACTGCAGGGCGCCCTGGCGCATCGCCGCCTGGACGGTCGATACGTCCCGCGCCGCCGTCACCATGATGACGTCGGTCTGGTGACCGCGTCGCCGCATCTCCTGGACGACCTCCAGGCCGGTCCGGTCGGGCAGGTAGTGGTCCAGCAGGATCAGGTCCAGGCGGGACAGGGACTCCACCCGGTGCAGCGCCTCCGCCGCGGTGTGCGCCTCGCCGGCCACGTGGAAGCCCGGCACCTTCTCGACGTAGGCGGCGTTGACCTGCGCGACCCGCGTGTCGTCGTCCACGACCAGGACCTCGATCATCGGGACTCCTCCTCGGCAGCGGTGTTCACGGGGGTGGTGTTCACGGCGGCGGTGCTGTCGGGACCGGTGCCGTCGGGGCCCGGACGCGCCGGGGCGGTGAGTGCGGGCTCCGGGTCCGCCTCGGTCAGTGCCTCGGGCAGGACGACGACGAACTCCGCGCCCCCACCGTGCGCCGCGCGGACGGTGGCACCGCCCCCCTGCCGCTCCGCGAGCCTGCGCACCAGGGACAGCCCGATGCCGCGCCGCCGGTGCGCCGGCGGTTCCTTGGTGGACCATCCCTCGGTGAACACCAGCTCCCGGTGTTCCTGCGGGACGCCCGGGCCCGTGTCGCGCACGGTGAGCGTGACGGCACGGCCCTCCGCGCACAGTTCGACCTCCACGCGCGCGTGCGGTGCGCCCGCCACGGCGTCCAGCGCGTTGTCGACCAGGTTGCCGACGACCGTGACGAGTCCCCTCGGGTCGACCAGGCGGTCCGGCAGCCGTGTCCGGTCCGACACCCACAGGGCGACCTGGCGTTCGGCCGCGACGGTCGCCTTGCCGACCAGCAGGGCGGCGAGCAGCGGGTCCCCGATCCGTTCGGTGATCTGCTCCGCGGTGGCCCGGTGGTCGCCGACCACCTCGCCGACGAAGTCCACGGCGTCGTCGTACATCTCCAGTTCGAGCAGTCCCAGCAGCGTGTGCATGCGGTTGGCGTGCTCGTGGTCCTGGGCGCGCAGGGCGTCGATCAGACCGCGCGTCGAGTCCAGCTCCCGGCCGAGCTGCTCCAGCTCCGTGCGGTCGCGCAGGGTGGCGACGGCGCCACCGTCGTCGGTGGGCATCCGGTTGGCGACCAGGACCCGCTGGCCTCGCACGGTCAGCAGGTCGGTGCCGGTCACCCGCCCGGCCAGGACATCGGCGGTCCGGCCGGCGCCGAGCGCCTCGTCGGGGGAGCGTCCGACGGCCTCCGAGCCGATGCCCAGCAGACGCTGTGCCTCGTCGTTGAGGAGCCGGACCCGGCCGCCCCGGTCCAGGGCGACGACGCCCTCCCTGATGCCGTGCAGCATGGCCTCGCGCTCGGCGAGCAGCCCCGCGATGTCCGAGAAGGCCAGGTCCCGGGTCTGCCGCTGGACCCGGCGCGCGATGAGCCAGGCGGCCAGCGCGCCGACGGCCAGGGCGCCTCCGGCGTAGGCGAGCAGCCCGGGAATGGCGTGGATCAGCCGGGCCCGGACGCTGTCGTACGCGATGCCCACCGAGACCGCCCCGACGATCTCGCCGTCGCTGTCGCGCAGGGGGACCTTGCCGCGCGCGGAACGGCCCAGGGTGCCGTCGTCGATCTCCATGACCTCACGGCCGGCCAGGGCCTGCCCGGGGTCGGTGGAGACGACCGAGCCGATCCGTGCCGGGTCGGTGTGCGACCAGCGCACTCCCTGCCGGTCCATCACGACGACGTACTCCGCCTTGGTCGCCTCGCGGATCCGCTCCGTCTCCCGCTGTACCGGGCCGCCCGGCGTCGGCGGGGTGCCGCGCAGGTCCCGGACGATCTGCGGCTGTTGCGCGGTGGTCTGCGCGATCGCGAGGGCCCGGCGCATCGCCTGGTCGTCCAGCTGGTCACCGAGCGGTGCCAGGAACAGCCCGGTCGCGAGCACCGCGACTCCCGCGGCGATCGCCAGCTGCATCAGCAGCACCTGGGAGAACACCCGCCGCGGCAGGCCGAGGCGCAGGCGGCGAACGGGGGGAGTGGAGCTCATACCCATGACGGTACGTGGGGGCCGGGGCATGCCGAAGCCGGGTGTGGTGCGGATCTCGCGCACGGGGCCTGGCGAGGCTTCCCGGGTGAGCGCACGACCGGACGGTTCGGCGTCCGGCCGCGGCCTCAGCTCGCCAGCGCCGTCACCGTCAGCTCACGGACCGCCGTGACCTCCATCCGGGCGGGCGAGCCGAGCACCGAGGTCGCACAGCTCTCGGGGCGGGCCGGCAGCGACGTGCCCTGGGCGACGGTGACCCGCCAGTGCCGCCCGTCGGCGTGGGCCACGGTCACCTCCCAGCGCGGGGCGCAGCCGTCGGTGCGGACGACGCTCAGCACCTGCGCGGCGTCCTCGCCCAGCGCCGAGCGCACGGCCAGTTCGGCCGCCTGGCCGGGACGGTCCCACGCGGAGTTCCCGCGGCAGTTGTCCACCACGACCCGGCCGTCCCGGACGCCGTACAGGATGTCCTGGACGTCGTCGGCCCGGACCCTGCCGTACGCGTATCCGTACGGCAGGACGAGCATGGTCGGTGAGAAGCGGTGTCCGCCGAGGTGGGTGACCTCCCAGACGCCCTCGAGCCCGGAGGCGGCGAGCTCGGCCGCCAGGGGACGGCCGAGGAGGGCGCAGCAGCGGTCGCGCTTTCCGTTGGTGCAGACGAGGACGAGCGGATCGCCGGTGTGGGGACCGCCCGTGAGCGCCGCGTCGAAGGAGCCGCGGTCGCCCCTGCCGAGCGCGGCGAAGTCGAGGTCGAGCAGCCGGCGGGGGTCCGAGAGGACGGCGCCGTGCACCCACGCGTTCCCCGGCGTGGTGTGGGCCGCGTACACCCGGCGGTCCGCCGGGGTGTGGCGGTCCGCGTGGCGGCCGGGGCGGCGGATCAGCGCGATGCGCACGCCGGTCCCCTTCGCGGCCGCCTCCAGGGCGCGGCCCAGGGCGGGATCCAGGTGGCTGGAGGTGAGCGCCTTCGCGCCCCAGGGACCCGGCTGCTCCAGTAGCAGCCAGGTCCTCGCGACCGGTGCCGTCCCCGAAACGGGCTCGTCGAGGTCTCGGGAGACGGTTGAGCACGTACTCACAGAGGTGAGCCTAACCTGAGTTGGCTCGCAATGACTTCCAGCCGCGCTCGGGAGCTACTCCGGCAAGGGCTGCGGCGGCCTCGGACCCGAGTACAGACCGCTGGGTCGCATGCGCAGCGGGCGTTCCCCGTACTCCTCCAGCGCGTGCGCGATCCAGCCCGCCGTGCGGGCCACCGCGAAGATGGTCTCGCTGGCGGTGACGGCCATGCCGGACGAGGCGGTGAACACGGCGAGCGCCAGGTCGACGTTGGCGTGCAGGGGGGTGTGCCGGGCGGTGGTGGCCACCACGTCGCGGGCCGCGGCGAGGGCGGGCGCGGCCCCGGGGATGTCCTCCAGAAGGGAGAACAGGGCACGCGCGCGTGGGTCCTCGCCGGGGTAGAGCCGGTGGCCCAGCCCCGGGATCCGGCGGCCGGCCCGCAGCTCCTCCGCGATCACCGGCACCGCGCTGCCCTGGTCGAGCACCTCCAGCAGCATCCGGTGGGCGAGTCCGCCGGCCGCGCCGTGCAACGGGCCCTCGATCACGCCGAGCCCGGCGGACACGGCCGCGTACGCGTGTGCCCGCGCCGACGCGGCGACCCGCACGGCGAGCGTGGAGGCGGCCAGGTCGTGGTCGACGAGCAGGGAGAGCGCGGTGTCGAGGACGTGCAGCGACGCCTCGTCGGCGGGCCGCCCGCTCAGCCGTGTCCACAGACGGTGGGCCAGCGGGCCCCGGTCGTGGTGCTCGTGCAGTACGGGCGGCAGCGCGGCGACCAGGGTCGGGATGAGGACCCGGGCGGTGCCCAGCACGGCGTCCTCGGACAGGTCGAAGCGCAGCGGGTCCGCGGCCGCGGCGGCGATGGCCGCGACGCGCAGCCGGTCGGTGGGGCCGGCGTGTTCGGGCAGGGCGTCGACGGCCCGGCGGGCGACCGCCACCGAGGCCTCGGGCGCGGTGAACGAGATGCCGGGGCGCAGCCGCCCCGTCCACAGCCACTCGGCGACCTCCTCGTAGCTGTGGCGCGTGGCGAGGTCCACCGCGTCGACGCCCCGGTAGTAGTACCGGTCCTCGTCGATGAGCGTGATGCGGGTGCGTACGGCCAGTTCCTGTCCGGAGGGCTGGGTCGTGCCGCTCGCGCGCCGGTTGCGGCGGGCGAGCGACCGCACCTCCTCGGCGTCGAAGGTGCTGCCCCGGCCGCCGGGCGAGCGGCGGCTGCTGAGCTGGCCGCGGCTGACGTACGCGTAGACGGTCTCGGGTTTCACGCCCAGCAGCTCGGCTGCCTCCCGGGTGGTCAGGCGCCGCTCCGTGTCGGCGGAGGAGTGGCCGGGTTCTCGATCGCGCATGGGAGTCACCGTATCGATCCTCGGGGCCGGATCCAGCGAACACATTGATTCAATCAATATTGACAGGGAGATGGTCAAGTATAGACAGTTGTGTTGAGCGCAGGGAGGTAAGCATGTCTGTCAACGTGCCGCGAGGACTCGCGGGGGTCGTGGTCACCGACACCGAGGTCGGTGATGTCAGGGGGCTCGAGGGCTTCTACCACTACCGGCAGTACTCGGCCGTCGAGCTGGCGCGGACGCGTGGCTTCGAGGACGTCTGGTATCTCCTGGTCAACGGCGAACTGCCGGACGCGGGGCGTGCTGCCGCCTTCGCCGCGGAGACCGCGGCACTGCGGCGGCTGCCCGACGAGGTGAGGACCGCGCTGCCCGCCATCGCGGCGGCCGGCGGGCGCTCCGGTCCGCTGGCCGGGATGCGCACGGCACTGTCACTGCTGGGCGCCGCCCAAGGCTTCCGGCCGGTGTACGACCTGGACGCCGACCGGCGCCGCCAGGACACCCTCGTGGCCGCCGCGGCCGTACCGACGTTGCTCACCGCGCTGCACCGGCTCGGGCGGGGACTCGACCCCGTGGAGCCGCGCGAGGACCTCCCGTACGCGGCGAACTACCTGTACATGTTGACCGGCACGGAACCGGACGAGCGGCGCACGCGAGCGGTCGAGCAGTACTTGATCTCCACCATTGATCACGGCTTCAACGCGTCCACGTTCACCGCGCGGGTCATCGCCTCGACGGGCGCCGATGTGGCGGCCTGCCTCGCCGGAGCGGTGGCGGCGCTGTCCGGGCCGCTGCACGGCGGGGCGCCGAGTCGGGCCCTGGACACCCTGGACGCGATCGGCACGCCCGACCGCATCGACCCCTGGATCCGTGAACGGGTGCTCGCCGGCGACCGCATCATGGGCTTCGGCCACGCGGTCTACCGCACGGAGGACCCCCGCTCCCGGCTGCTCCGCGAGGTGGCGCGGGGATTCGGCGGCCCGCGCGTGGAGTTCGCGGTAGAGGTGGAGCGGCAGGTCGAGGCGATCCTCGCGGAACTGAAGCCCGGGCGGGAACTGCACACCAACGTCGAGTTCTACGCGGGCGTGGTCATGGAGCTGTGCGGTCTGCCGCGCGAGATGTTCACCCCGACGTTCGCGGCGGCACGGGTGGTGGGCTGGAGCGCGAACATCCTGGAACAGGCGGGGGACTCGAAGATCATCAGGCCGGCGGCCCGGTACGTGGGGCCGCAGGCGCCGGTCGACGTGCCCGCGGTGGCCTGAGAGACGCGAGTGGCCTGGTGCCGTTCGGGCGCCAGGCCTGGTCGGGGGGGCGTCGAGCAAGGACGGGGTGCCGGGCTGCTCGCCGGGTGGGGTGTCCGGCGCGGGTGACGGTGGGTGCGGCCGGAGAGATGGGGGCGACGTCAGGCGTCGGGGATGTCCGCCTTGGCGCGGATCAGCGTTTCCCGGCTCACGACGACGATGCGTTCGTAGTCGGCGCGGGCGGCGTCGGCGGGCAGCTCGCGCTCCAGCGCCTCGGTGGCCTCGGTGCCGATGACGGCGAAGTTGCCGTCGCTCAGTTCGAACACGTCGGGGCAGTTGGCGCCTGACGCACTGCCGCGGGCACTGGGAGGCACACCGATACGGCGCACGATTTTCAAGGGGTACCGGTCCTTACAAAATCTGGGCACACAGGTCGGCAGTACGTTACTGGTGGCGCGGGGACACATGCTGATACACGCCGAAAGCCGTCCCGCTAATCGGTGGGAGGCGTGCCGACCACCCACCACTCGTCCGTGTCGGCATCATCGAGTTCCCTGATGAGACCGTCGACGAGGTGGCTCATCCGTGCCTCGTCGGACGACTGCTCGAGGGTCGCCCTCATGTACCTCGAAGCCTCCCAGTACTCGCGGAAGATCTGATTCTGGAGGAACTCCCGGATGTGCCCGTGCAACTCCTCGCGGCCGATCAGTCCCGCCCGGTGGATGTGGAACAGGTTGACGTACCAGGCGTTGGCGTAGAAGAACTGGCGTCGCCTCGCGGCCGGGATGCTCTTGTCGTACGTGTCGATGACCTCTGCCAGGGACGGGTCATCGATCGCCCTGGTGAGCAGTTCCCAGTGCATGCGCTGCTGATGAGCCAGCGACCGGCGCCGGATCGCCAGTTCCTCCAGTTCCAGCTGTCGCTCCTGCAGACGCGTCTTCTCCAGCCACCGCCGGCGCGCGGCCAGCGTCAACCCTGCCGTGGCGAACAGCAGACCGGCTGTTGTGGAGCCGAACCTCCCCCTGACGTTTCTTCTGTGTGGCCATGTCAACCCCCGAATCAGGCGACCGCCCGCCGGTCGTCGAGTGCGGGTCGGCTGACGGGGACCGGCGAGCGATGGGCGGCGCTTGCCGCCTCCGGAGTGCCGAGCGGCGCTGATCGGCGGGGAGGCGGAGAGGAGGCGCACGGAGGGAAGCGAGGTCGCACAGTCCGGCGCCATGTCCAACGTCTGCCCCGCAAGTGCTGCTAACAATCGTTCACTCCGGGGCTACCTCACCTGCTCGTATCCTGAGCAGGCAGTTCCGTTCCCGCGGGTGAACCCCGCCGCGGACCGGCGTACGCCTAGGTGAGAGAAAGGACGCATGGTGGGGCAGCGCTCGACTTCCCGGCAGATCCCGGTCGTCGTACTCGCCGGATTCCTCGGCTCCGGAAAAACCACCCTGCTCAACCACCTCCTGCACCGCAGCGGAGGCAGCCGGATCGGTGCCCTCGTCAACGACTTCGGCTCCATCGAGATCGACGCCATGGCCGTGGCCGGTGCCCTCGGCGACTCCACCGTCTCGCTCGGCAACGGGTGCCTGTGCTGTGCCGTCGACGCGAGTGAACTCGACGGGTACCTGGAGCGGCTGGCCCGGCCCGACGCCGGCATCGACGTCATCGTCATCGAGGCCAGCGGTCTCGCCGAGCCGCAGGAGCTGGTGCGCATGCTGCTCGCCAGCGAACAGCGGGAGATCGTGTACGGCGGCCTCGTCGAGGTCGTCGACGCCGCCGAGTTCGACGACACGCGCGCCAAGCACCCCGAGATCGACCGGCACCTGGCGCTGGCCGACCTGGTGGTGGTCAACAAGACCGACCGGGCCCCGGACGCCGAGCGGGTCCTCGCCCTCGTCCGCTCCCTCGCCGACCGCGCGGCCGTGCTCCCCGCGGCCTACGGACGCATCGACCCCGAGTTCCTCTTCGACTGCCGGCCCACCGAGGAGCGGATCGGGCAGCTGTCCTTCGACGACCTGCACGACCACTCCCCGGGCGACGCGCACCCCGGCCATCTGCACACCGCCTACGACAGCGTGTCCTTCGTCTCCGACGTGCCCCTCGACCCGCGCCGGCTGATGCGCTTCCTGGACAGCCGGCCCGAGGGCCTGTACCGGATCAAGGGCTACGTCGACTTCGGACCGCACGACAGGCGCAACCGGTACGCCGTCCACGCCGTCGGCAGTTTCCTGCGCTTCTACCCGGAGCCCTGGCCACCGGCCGGCAAGCGCCTCACCCAGCTCGTCCTGATCGGCGCGGGCATCGACGCCGCCGCGCTCGGCAAGGAACTCGACGCGTGCCGCAGCGACGCCCCGCACGCCGATGAACACGGCATGTGGGGCGTCCTGCGCTACGTGCCGGACCCCGAGGACGGTGATCCGGCGGAGCCGGACGGTGAGGAACCGCCGCCCGGCTCTTAGGCGGGGCCCGCCACCACCGCGACCGTCTTCGGCAGCGACACGCCCGAGCCGTCGCGGCGCGGATCGATGTCCGGGAGCTGGGCCGGGGTGCCGTTCTTCTGCGAGGCACGCGCCGGGGTCGGACCCGCCCAGGCGAGGGCCAGGCAGTCCTCGCCCTTCAGGAACCGCTGGCAGCGCACACCACCCGTGGCGCGCCCCTTGCGCGGGTACTGGTCGAACGGGGTCAGCTTGGCCGTGGTCTGGACGGAGTCGTCCAGGGTGCCGCGCGAACCCGCGACCGTGAAGACGACCGCGTCCGCCGCCGGGTCCACCGCCGTGAACGAGATGACCTTCGCGCCCTCGGCGAGCTTGATGCCCGCCACACCTCCCGCCGGCCGCCCCTGGGGACGCACCTGCGAGGCCTGGTAACGCAGCAGCTGCGCGTCGTCCGTGATGAAGACCAGGTCCTCGTCGCCGGTGCGCAGTTCGGCAGCGCCGACGATCCGGTCACCGTCCTTGAGCGTGATGACCTCCAACTCGCCCTTGTTGGACGGGTAGTCGGGCACCACCCGCTTGACGACGCCCTGCTCCGTGCCGAGGGCCAGACCCGGCGAGGACTCGTCCAGCGTGGTCAGGCAGACGACCGTCTCGTCGTCCTCCAGGGACACGAACTCGGCAAGCGGTGCGCCGCCCGACAGGTTCGGTGTGGGCAGCGGTTCCGGGAGCTGGGGCAGGTCGACCACGTTCACCCGCAGCAGTCGCCCGCCGGACGTCACCACGCCGATCTCGCCGCGGGCCGTGGCCGGCACCGACGACACGATCAGGTCGTGCTTGACGCGCTTGGCACCGGCTTCCGTGACGAGGGGCTCGTCGTTCGCGGTGCGGGCCAGCAGGCCCGTCGAGGACAGCAGCACCCGGCACGGGTCGTCCGCCACCTGGAGCGGGACGGCGGCCACCGGGGTCCCGGCCGACTCCAGCAGAAGCGTGCGCCGGTCGGTGCCGAACTTCTTGGCCACCGCCGCCAGTTCGGCCGAGACCAGCTTGCGCAGCTCCGCGTCCGACTCGAGGATCCGCGTCAGCTCCTCGATCTCCGCGTTGAGCCGCTCCTTCTCCGCCTCGAGTTCGATGCGGTCGTACTTGGTCAGCCGGCGCAGCGGCGTGTCCAGGATGTACTGGGTCTGGACGTCGCTCAGCGAGAAGCGGTCCATCAGACGCTGCTTGGCCTGCGCGGAGTTGTCGCTGGAGCGGATGAGGCGGATGACCTCGTCGATGTCGACCAGGGCGGTGAGCAGGCCCTCGACCAGGTGGAGACGGTCGCGGCGCTTGGTGCGCCGGAACTCGCTGCGGCGCCGTACGACGTCGAAGCGGTGGTCGAGGTAGACCTCCAGCAGCTCCTTGAGTCCCAGCGTGAGGGGCTGGCCGTCGACCAGGGCGACGTTGTTGATGCCGAAGGACTCCTCCATCGGCGTCAGCTTGTAGAGCTGCTCCAGGACGGCTTCGGGCACGAAGCCGTTCTTGATCTCGATGACCAGGCGCAGTCCGTGCTCGCGGTCGGTGAGGTCCTTGACGTCCGCGATGCCCTGGAGCTTCTTCGAGCCGACCAGGTCCTTGATCTTCGCGATGACCTTCTCGGGGCCGACCGCGAAGGGCAGCTCGGTGACGACCAGGCCCTTGCGGCGGGCCGTCACGGTCTCCACGGACACCGTCGCGCGGATCTTGAACGTGCCGCGGCCCGTCTCGTAGGCGTCCCGGATGCCGGGCAGGCCGACGATCCGGCCGCCGGTGGGCAGGTCGGGGCCCGGCACGTGCTTCATCAGGGCTTCGAGGTCGGCGTTCGGGTGCCGGATCAGGTGCCGGGCGGCCGCGATCACCTCGCGCAGGTTGTGCGGCGGCATGTTCGTGGCCATGCCGACCGCGATGCCGGAGGCGCCGTTGACCAGCAGGTTCGGGAAGGCGGCGGGCAGGGCCACCGGCTCCTGCTCCTGGCCGTCGTAGTTGGGGCCGAAGTCGACGGTGTCCTCGTCGATCGACTCCGTCATCAGGCTGGTGGCCTCGGCCATCCGGCACTCGGTGTACCGCATGGCGGCCGGCGGGTCGTCGTTGCCCAGCGAGCCGAAGTTGCCGTGGCCGTCCACCAGGGGCACGCGCATGGAGAAGGGCTGGGCCATGCGCACCAGGGCGTCGTAGATCGACGCGTCGCCGTGCGGGTGCAGCTTGCCCATAACCTCGCCGACGACGCGGGCGCACTTCACATAGCCGCGCTCGGGCCGCAGGCCCATCTCGTTCATCTGGTACACGATGCGGCGGTGCACCGGCTTGAGGCCGTCGCGGGCGTCCGGCAGCGCACGGGAGTAGATGACCGAGTACGCGTACTCGAGGAAGGAGCCCTGCATCTCGTCGACGACGTCGATGTCGAGGATCTTCTCCTCGTACGAGTCGTCGGGCGGCGGGGTCTTCGTACTACGGCGGGCCATCGCTGCCGGCTCCTTGCTGAAGCGTGAACGGTGATCTGACGCGGTCCATTGTGGACCGCGGCACTGACAGCGACCGACCAGGACCCGTCACGGGCTGCCCGGCCCGGCGCTGCCCGCAGGGTACGCCCTCGCCCCGCGCCCTCGTCCCCGGCGGCCCGCAGAGCCGTTCTCGCTCTCGGCGTACGAGGCCCGGGAACTCCACCGGCGGCCCGCACGCTTGCATACAGTGGCGGGACCGGCGGAATTCCGCAGTTCCGTCCGACGACTCCACCGAGATTTCGCGATCGAAGGGACGTACATGCCCATGGGTCACACGGCCACAGCCCAGGCAGGCTCCGGCGGCCTGACAGCGACCGAGCACCGCCTGGCCAACGGCCTGCGCGTGGTGCTCTCCGAGGACCACCTGACCCCGGTCGCGGCGGTGTGCCTCTGGTACGACGTCGGCTCGCGCCACGAAGTCAAGGGGCGTACCGGCCTGGCTCACCTTTTCGAGCACCTGATGTTCCAGGGCTCCGCCCAGGTCAAGGGCAACGGGCACTTCGAGCTGGTGCAGGGAGCCGGCGGCTCGCTCAACGGCACCACCAGCTTCGAGCGCACCAACTACTTCGAGACGATGCCCGCCCACCAGCTGGAGCTCGCCCTCTGGCTGGAGGCCGATCGCATGGGCTCCCTGCTCGCCGCCCTGGACGACGAGTCCATGGAGAACCAGCGGGACGTCGTCAAGAACGAGCGCCGCCAGCGCTACGACAACGTGCCCTACGGCACCGCGTTCGAGAAGCTGACCGCCCTCGCGTACCCGGAGGGCCACCCCTACCACCACACACCGATCGGCTCCATGGCGGACCTGGACGCGGCGACGCTGGAGGACGCGCGCGCGTTCTTCCGCACCTACTACGCGCCGAACAACGCGGTGCTGTCCGTCGTCGGCGACATCGACCCCGAGCAGACGCTCGCCTGGATCGAGAAGTACTTCGGCTCCATCGCCTCGCACGACGGCAAGCCCGCACCCCGGGACGGCTCGCTGCCCGACGTCATGGGCGAGCAGCTGCGCGAGATCGTCGAGGAGGAGGTCCCGGCCCGCGCCCTCATGGCGGCCTACCGCCTCCCGGAGGACGGCACGCGCGCGTGCGACGCGGCCGACCTGGCCCTCACCGTCCTGGGCGGCGGCGAGTCGTCCCGCCTGTACAACCGGCTCGTACGGCGCGACCGCACGGCCGTGGCCGCCGGCTTCGGCCTGCTGCGGCTCGCCGGAGCGCCCTCCCTGGGCTGGCTGGACGTGAAGACGTCCGGCGACGTCGAGGTGCCCGTCATCGAGACCGCCATCGACGAGGAGCTCGCCCGGTTCGCCGAGGAGGGCCCCACGGCCGAGGAGATGGAGCGCGCCCAGGCCCAGTTGGAGCGCGAGTGGCTCGACCGGCTCGGCACGGTCGCCGGCCGCGCCGACGAACTGTGCCGGTACGCCGTCCTGTTCGGCGACCCGCAGCTCGCCCTCACCGCGGTGCAGCGGGTGCTCGAGGTGACGGCCGAGGAGGTCCAGGAGGTCGCCAAGGCCCGCCTGCGCCCCGACAACCGCGCGGTGCTCGTCTACGAGCCCACCGCCCCCGCCGACGAGAACGACGCCACCGACGAGAACGAGGAGGCGGCCAAGTGACCGAGCTCGCCACCATGGAATTCCACCCCCAGCCGCAGGCCGGCGAGCCCAAGCCGTGGGCGTTCCCGGCCCCCGAGCGCGGCAGCCTCGACAACGGCCTCACCGTGCTGCGCTGCCACCGCCCCGGCCAGCAGGTCGTCGCCGTCGAGGTCTCGCTGAACGCTCCGCTGGACGCCGAGCCGGCCGGCCTGGACGGTGTCGCCACGATCATGGCGCGCGCGTTCTCCGAGGGCACCGACAAGCACTCCGCCGAGGAGTTCGCCGCCGAGCTGGAGCGCTGCGGCGCCACCCTCGACGCGCACGCGGACCACCCCGGTGTCCGGCTGAGCCTGGAGGTGCCGGTCTCGCGGCTCGCCAAGGCCCTCGGCCTGGTCGCCGACGCGCTCAGGGCGCCCGCGTTCGCCGACAGCGAGGTCGAGCGGCTGGTGCGCAACCGGCTCGACGAGATCCCGCACGAGCTGGCCAACCCCTCCCGCCGCGCGGCCAAGGAGCTCTCCAAGGAGCTGTTCCCGGCCCACTCGCGCATGTCGCGCCCGCGCCAGGGCACCGAGGAGACGGTCGCGGCCATCGACGCGGCGGCCGTCCGCACTTTCTACGAGAAGCACGTCCGCCCGGCCACGGCCACCGCCGTGATCGTCGGCGACCTCACCGACGTCGACGTCGACGCGCTGCTCGGCGACACCCTCGGCGCGTGGACCGGCTCCGCCGCCGAGCCGCTCCCGGTGCCGCCGGTGACCGCCGACGACACCGGACGGGTCGTCATCGTGGACCGCCCCGGCGCCGTCCAGACGCAGCTGCTGATCGGCCGCACCGGAGCCGACCGGCACGACCGCGTGTGGCCCGCGCAGGTCCTCGGCACGTACTGCCTCGGCGGCACCCTCACCTCGCGCCTGGACCGCGTCCTGCGCGAGGAGAAGGGCTACACCTACGGCGTCCGGGCGTTCGGGCAGGTCCTGCGTTCCGCGCCCGACGGCACGGGCGCCGCGATGCTCGCCATCAGCGGCTCGGTCGACACGCCCAACACCGGCCCGGCGCTGCAGGACCTGTGGACGGTGCTGCGCACGCTCGCCGAGGGCGGACTCACGGACGCCGAGCGCGACGTCGCCGTGCAGAACCTGGTGGGCGTGGCGCCGCTGAAGTACGAGACGGCCGCGGCCGTCGCGAGCACGCTGGCCGACCAGGTCGAGCAGCACCTGCCCGACGACTACCAGGCCACGCTGTACCGCCAACTCGCCGCCACCGGCACCGTGGAGGCCACCGCGGCCGTCGTCAACGCCTTCCCTGTGGACCGTCTGGTGACGGTCCTCGTCGGCGACGCGGCGCAGATCAAGGAGCCCGTCGAGGCCCTCGGCATCGGCGAAGTCACCGTCGTGGCCGCCGAGTAGCGGCACGCGCGGGTGACGGCCCTGGTGACCGGAGTGTCACCAGGGCCGTCGTATGTCCGAATTGAGGGAGAGGCTGCCTGTCTGCCCTGTGGCGTGCGCTACAAAAACCCCGTTGCGTTTGAGGATTGAAGACAGCCGCGTTTAGCGTCATCCGGGCTGTTCGTCAGGCAGTGCGCCGCACCCGCGGCACCGGACAGTCATCGCCGAGTCCCCGTACGGCGCGAGCCAGGGGAGCCGGGGACCCATCGCAGTCCCTGGGGTGAATCGGACGCCCGCGCTCCGGCGAGGGGGTCCGTAGGAGACCTTCCTGCTCCGAACCCGTCAGCTAACCCGGTAGGCGAGAGGGAAGGAAAGGACCAGCCTCTACATGGCGTTCACGCGCGCCACCGGGAAGCATCGCCGTCCCAGCCGCATGCACCGCACCACCGCCCGCGCGGCGGGCGTGGCGGCCCTCGCCACCACCGGCGTCGTCGGCACCCTCGCGGCCCCGGCCCTCGCCGCCGAGTCCGAGGTCGAGCAGAGCGGACTCACCCCGGTCGTCACCATCGGCGACTCCATAGCCCACGAGATCGATGCCCAGGCCGCCGCGCAGAAGCAGGCCGCCCTGGACGCCGCCGCCCGTGAGGCGGCGATGGAGGCCGCGCGCGAGCGGGCCGCCGAGGCTGCCCAGGAGGCCCGCGAGGCCAAGGAGCGCGCCGCGCGCGAGGCGGAGCGCAAGCGCCTCAACACCTTCGTCACGCCGATCACCGGCTCCTACGTGTCCACGGCCTACCAGGCCGGCAGCTCCCTGTGGTCGTCCGGCAGCCACACCGGCATCGACTTCCACGCCTCCACCGGCACCTCGGTGCACGCGGTCGGCGTCGGCACCGTCGTCGAGGCCGGCTGGGGCGGCGCGTACGGCAACCAGGTCGTGATCAGGATGCACGACGGCACGTACACCCAGTACGGACACCTGTCGTCCATCGGCGTCTCGGTCGGCCAGTCGGTCGACGCCGGCCAGCAGATCGGCCTCTCCGGCGCCACCGGCAACGTCACCGGCCCGCACCTGCACTTCGAGGCCCGCACGAGCCCCGAGTACGGCTCGGACATGGACCCCGTCGCCTACCTCCGCTCCCACGGCGTGAACGTCTGACGACGGACGGTACGGCACCCCGAAGGCCCCGGCTCCCGAGCCGGGGCCTTCCGGTTCTCCCGGCCCGGGTCCGGGTCCGGTTTCCTGCCCCTTTTCCGGCCCGTGAATGTCCAAAAAATATCCCTGAATTCCCGGTGCCCGTCCGAAAGCGCGCCTCATTGGCCTAGAGTCACGGAAACACGCGTCCATCGTCGACGTTTCACGGGGATCAAGGCGGAGGTCGGACATGCGCATTCCGGCGCACTCGGTGTGCACGGCGATCCGGGACGACATCGTCGCCGGCGTCCACGGGCGCGGCAGCCGGCTCACCGAGGAACTGCTCGCCCGCCGCTACGGCGTCTCCCGCGTCCCCGTCCGCGAGGCGCTGCGCACCCTGGAGGCCGAGGGCTTCGTGGTCACCCGGCGGCACGCGGGCGCGTGCGTCGCGGAACCGACCGAGCAGGAGGCTGCCGACCTGCTCGAGACCCGCACGCTCCTGGAGCCCCTCGGCGCCTCCCGCGCGGCCCGGCGCCGCACCGAGGCCCACCTCAAGGTGCTGCGCGGCCTGGTCAGGCTGGGCCGGGAGCGTTCCCGGCAGGGGCACGGCGAGGACCTGCGCGCGCTGGACGGCTGGTTCCACGAGACCCTCGCGCAGGCCGTCGGCAGTCCCTCCCTCACGGCGATGCTGACCCAGCTGCGCCGCAAGATCGCCTGGATGTACCTCGTGGACACGCCGGTCGCTGCCGTGGAGCACTGGGCGGAGCACGGGGCGGTCGTCGACGCGGTGGCGCGCGGCGACGGCGACCGCGCGCGGGCGCTCATGGCGCTGCACGTCGAACGGTCGGCTCAGGCGCACCGGCTGCGCTTCACCTCCGGCGACCGCCCGGGCGGTGTGAGGAATGCGCAACATCCCGCAAACACGCCGAGCCTGCGGCATTAACACGGGTGCCGTATACAAAAGAGAAGTAATTCAGGGGGTTATTTCTTGCTGCCCGGAAAAGGGGGGGCAGGAAAAGGCCCGCCCGGTGAACCGGGCGGGCCTTTTCGGTGTGCCGTCACATCAGACGGTCTCGGGGAGCTCCTCGAGGCCCTCGGAGACCAGCTTCGCCAGCCGGTCGAGGGCGGCGTCCGCGCCCTCGGCGTCGGAGGAGAGGACGATCTCCTCACCACCCTGGGCGCCCAGGCCCAGGACGGCCAGCATGGAGGCCGCGTTGACGGGGTTGCCGTCGGCCTTGGCGATCGTCACCGGGACGCCTGTGGCCGTGGCGGCTCGGACGAAGATGGAGGCGGGGCGGGCGTGGAGACCCTCGGCCCAGCCGACGTTGACGCGGCGCTCAGCCATGTGTTGCTGCCCTTCAGGTGTTCAGGTTGTCTAGACCAGTTTCCCACATCATGAAGCATCGCCGGACGGCTGTGCGCCGCCCCGGGTGGTCGTCGGACCGCGGCCTCGGCCCGACCTTCCGTCCCCACAGACTGCCCCGCGCCGTTGTCGTACGCGAGCCGTACTCTGGGGCCCATGCAGACCTCGTCGGACCGGCACGAGTACCCCGCCCACTGGGAAGCCGACGTGGTGCTGCGCGACGGCGGCACCGCGCGCGTCCGCCCCATCACCGTTGATGACGCCGAGCGCCTGGTCAGCTTCTACGAGCAGGTCTCCGACGAGTCGAAGTACTACCGCTTCTTCGCGCCGTACCCTCGCCTGTCCGCCAAGGACGTCCACCGCTTCACGCACCACGACTTTGTGGACCGGGTGGGACTCGCGGCCACGATCGGCGGCGAGTTCATCGCCACCGTACGCTACGACCGGATCGGCGCCGGCGGAGCGCCCGCGTCGTCCCCGGCCGACGAGGCCGAGGTCGCCTTCCTCGTCCAGGACGCGCACCAGGGCCGGGGCGTCGCCTCCGCGCTCCTCGAGCACATCGCCGCCGTCGCCCGGGAGCGCGGCATCCGCCGCTTCGCCGCCGAGGTGCTGCCCGCCAACACCAAGATGATCAAGGTGTTCATGGACGCCGGGTACACCCAGAAGCGCAGCTTCGAGGACGGCGTGGTCCGCCTGGAGTTCGACCTCGAGCCCACCGACCGCTCGCTCGCCGTGCAGTACGCGCGCGAGCAGCGCGCGGAGGCCCGCTCGGTGCAGCGCCTGCTCCAGCCCGGCTCCGTCGCGGTGATCGGCACCGGCCGCACCCCCGGCGGCGTCGGCCGCAGCATCCTCGGCAACATCCGGGACGCGGGCTACACCGGCCGGCTCCACGCCGTGAACAAGGCCTTCCCCGAGGACCTGAGGGAACTCGACGGGGTGCCCGCCCGCCGTTCGGTGCGCGACATCGACGGCCCCGTCGACCTCGCCGTCGTCACCGTGCCCGCCGAGCACGTGCCCGAGGTCGTCACCGAGTGCGGCGAACACGGCGTCCAGGGCCTCGTCGTGATCTCCGCCGGGTACGCCGACAGCGGCCCCGAGGGACGCGACCGCCAGCGCGCCCTCGTGCGTCAGGCCCGCACGTACGGCATGCGGATCATCGGCCCCAACGCCTTCGGCGTCATCAACACCTCTCCCGAGGTGCTGCTCAACGCCTCCCTCGCCCCCGAGATGCCGCGCCCCGGCCGGATCGGCCTGTTCGCCCAGTCCGGCGCCATCGGGATCGCCCTGCTCTCCCGGCTGCACCGGCGCGGCGGCGGGGTGACCGGCGTCACCGGCGTGTCCACCTTCGTCTCCTCCGGCAACCGGGCCGACGTCTCCGGCAACGACGTCCTTCAGTACTGGTACGACGACCCGGAGACCGACGTCGCGCTGATGTACCTGGAGTCCATCGGCAACCCCCGCAAGTTCACCCGCCTGGCCCGGCGCACGGCGGCCGTCAAGCCGCTGGTCGTGGTGCAGGGCGCCCGGCACGGCGGCGTCGCGCCGCAGGGCCACGCCGTCCGGGCGACGCGGCTGCCGCACGCCACGGTCTCCGCCCTGCTGCGGCAGGCCGGAGTGATCCGCGTCGACACGATCACCGACCTGGTCGACGCGGGCCTGCTGCTCGCCCGCCAGCCGCTGCCCGCCGGACCACGAGTGGCGATCCTCGGGAACTCGGAGTCACTGGGGGTGCTCACCTACGACGCGTGTCTGTCGGAGGGCCTGCGGCCGCACCCTCCGCTGGACCTGACGACGGCGGCCTCCGCGCAGGACTTCCACGCGGCCCTGTCCCGGGCGCTGGCCGACGACACCTGCGACGCGGTGGTGGTGACCGCCATCCCGACGGTGGGGGAGGGGGCGGCCGGGGACGCGGCGCTGGCCGAGGCGCTGCGCTCGGCGGCGGCCGCGGTGCCGGGCAAGCCGGTCCTCGTGGTGCACGTGGAGCTGGGCGGCCTCGCCGAGGCCCTGTCCGCCGCGGCGAGCACCGCACCGCAGGCCGCCCCGGGGGCCCCGCTCCAGGGCACGCCGGGCACCCCGGAGGGCGCACCCGCCACGGAGCCGCCCGCCGAGGCCGTCGAGGCCCCGGAGGGAGCCCACCTCATCCCCGCCTACCCCGCCGCCGAACGCGCCGTCCGCGCCCTCGCCCAGGCGGTCGCCTACGCGCAGTGGCGCCGCGACGCCGCCGACCCCGGCAGGGTCCCGGAGTACGACGACATCGACGAGAAGGGCGCCGCCGAGCTGATCGGCGGACACCTCGCCCGCGGCCAGGGGCTCGCCCTCGGCGCCGAGGAGACCTGCGAGCTGCTCGCCAGGTACGGCATCCACGTCCACCGCGCCCTGCCCGCACCCACCCCCGACGACGCCGTCGCCGCCGCCGGCACCCTCGGCTACCCCGTCGCCCTCAAGGCCACCGCCCCGCACCTGCGCCACCGCGCCGACCTGGGCGGCGTACGCCTGGACCTCGCGGACGAGGAACAACTGCGACGGGCCTACGCCGAGTTGACCGAGCTCTTCGGCAGGCCCGAGGAGCTGCGGCCGGTGGTGCAGGGCATGGCACCGCGCGGCGTCGACACGGTCGTCCGGGCGGTCATCGATCCGGCGGCCGGCGCGGTGCTCTCCTTCGGGCTCGCCGGGGCGGCCACCCAGCTCCTCGGCGACATGGCGCACCGGCTGATCCCGGTCACCGACCGGGAGGCCACCTCCCTGATCCGCTCGATCCGTACCGCCCCCCTCCTCTTCGGCTGGCGCGGCTCGGCCCCGGTCGACGCTCCCGCCCTGGAGGAGCTGCTGCTGCGGGTCTCCCGGCTGGTCGACGACCACCCGGAGGTCGTCGCGGTCACCCTGGAGCCGGTCGTCGTCGCCCCGCGCGGACTGAGCGTCCTCGGCGCCTCCGTCCGCCTCGCGCCCCCTCCCGCCCGGGACGACCTCGGCCCGCGGACGCTGCCCGCGTACTGACCACGCGCGGAACCGCGCGAGAACGCTCAGGCACCGCGCCGGCGAAGCGCACGGGGTCCACGCGGCTGCCGCACGGGCGTCCCGCGCAGTCAGTGGGCCCCCGTAGGATGGACGGCATGGCCAAGACCAGTACGACGACCCAGGGGCTGCGAGCGGCGATCGAACGCAGCGGCTACTACCCGGCCCTCGTGGCCGAGGCGGTGGAGGCCGCCGTGGGCGGCGAGCCCATCCGGTCGTACCTGGTCCACCAGGAGACCACCTTCGACCAGAACGAGGTGCGCCGGCACGTGACCGTGCTGGTGCTCACCGGCAACCGCTTCATCGTCAGCCACACCGACGAGCAGGCCGCCGACGACACCTCCCCGACGCCCTACGCCACGACGTCCACGGAGTCCGTCAAGCTCGGCCGGATCTCGTCCATCGTCGTCAGTCGCGTGGTCGCCAACCCGGAGCAGTACAAGCCGGGCACCCTGCCCCGCGAGATCGTGCTGACCATCGGCTGGGGTGCCGTCTCCCGCCTCGACCTGGAGCCGGCCGCCTGCGGCGACCCGAACTGCGAGGCCGACCACGGCTACACCGGCAGCTCGACGGCCGACGACCTCAGCCTGCGCGTCAGCGAGGCCGGGGACGGCCCGGAGACGGTGCGCCAGGCGCTCGCCTTCGCGCAGGCCCTCTCCGAGGCGACCGCGGACTCCCCCCGCTGATGGCGCAGCACGCCACCTGGGACACCCACCCGGAACCGCTCCCGGTCGACTCCGCCCCCGTGCCCGAGTACGGCACCGGCTCCCTCGCCGACCTGCTGCCCACGCTGGCCGCCGGCCTCGGCGTCCCCGGCATGACCGCGGGCATCACGGAACTGACCCCCGCCGACCGGAACTGCGTGTTCCTGGTCGACGGCCTCGGCTGGGAGCAGCTGCGGGCCCACCCGGACGAAGCCCCCTTCCTGAACTCCCTGCTCGGCAGCTCACGCGGCGGCACCGGACGCCCGGTCACCGCCGGCTACCCGGCGACCACCGCCACCTCCCTCGCCTCCGTCGGCACCGGCCTGCCGCCGGGCGCCCACGGCCTGCCCGGCTACACCGTGCGCAATCCGGACACCGGCGCGCTGATGAACCAGCTGCGCTGGCAGCCGTGGACCCCGCCGGCCGCCTGGCAGCCGTACCCCACCGTCTTCGGCCTCGCCGAGCAGGCCGGCGTGCACGCCGGCCAGGTCTCCTCCCCGACCTTCGCGAACACCCCGCTGACCAAGATCGCCCTCAGCGGCGGCACCTTCCACGGCCGGCTCTCCGGCGAGGACCGCATGGACGTCGCGGCCGAGCAGCTGGCCGCCGCCGACCGCGCCCTGGTCTACACGTACTACGCGGAGGTCGACGGCGCCGGCCACCGCTACGGCGTGGACTCCGACACCTGGCGCGGCCAGCTGATGCACGTCGACCGGCTGGCCCAGCGCCTGGCCGAGCAGCTGCCGCCGCGCAGCGCCCTCTACGTCACCGCCGACCACGGCATGATCGACGTGCCCTTCGACGAGGACCACCGCATCGACTTCGACGAGGACTGGGAGCTGAAGGCGGGCGTCGCCCTCCTCGGGGGAGAGGGCCGCGCGCGGCACGTGTACGCCGTCCCCGGCGCCCACAACGACGTGCTGACCTGCTGGCGCGAGGTGCTCGGCGAGCAGTTCTGGGTGGCGTCCCGCGACGAGGCGATCGAGGCCGGCTGGTTCGGCCCCCGCATCGACGACCGGGTGTACGGCCGCATCGGCGACGTGGTCGCCGCCGCGCGTGACGACGTCCTGCTCATCGCCTCCGAGCGGGAGCCGAGGGAGTCGGCGATGGTCGGCAACCACGGTTCGATGACCCCCGCCGAGCAGCTCGTCCCCCTGCTCGAAGTGCGTTCCTGACGCCCTGCCCCCCACTCGACCCCACTGCCGAAAGGTGCTCAACCCCTCATGCCCGAGCTGGTGTTCTTCTCCGGAACGATGGACTGCGGGAAGTCGACACTGGCTCTCCAGATCGAGCACAACCGCTCGGCGCGGGGCCTGGCGGGCATCATCTTCACGCGCGACGACCGCGCGGGCGAGGGCAAGCTCTCCTCCCGCCTCGGTCTGGTCACGGACGCGGTGGAGGTGGAGGACGGACACGATCTGTACGCGCACGTCGTCGACCATCTCTCGCAGGGCGGCCGCGCGGACTACGTGATCGCGGACGAGGCGCAGTTCCTCGCGCCGGAGCAGATCGACCAGCTCGCGCGTGTGGTCGACGACCTCGAACTCGACGTGTACGCCTTCGGCATCACCACGGACTTCCGCTCCAAGCTGTTCCCCGGCTCCCAGCGGCTGGTCGAACTCGCCGACCGCGTCGAGGTGCTCCAGGTCGAGGCCCTGTGCTGGTGCGGCGCCCGCGCCACGCACAACGCCCGGACCGTAGGCGGCGTCATGGTCGTCGAGGGCGCCCAGGTGGTCGTCGGCGACGTCACCCACTCCTCCGACGAGGTCGGTTACGAGGTCCTGTGCCGACGCCACCACCGCCGCCGCATGACGGCGGCGACGGCCCACGCGGCGGCGTTGTCGCCGGACGTGCTGCCCGTCACCCCGGTCTGACACGGGGCGCGGCCCGCGGGTGGGGTTGACGCGCCGTCAGGTGGTGAGCGTCACTGTTCCGGTCTCGCTTCCACGTGATCGGAGAAGGCATGAAGCCCCGTTTCCGACGTCCCGTCCGCGCCCACCGCGCCTCCGCCGCCCTCCTCTCCGCCGCCCTGCTGGCCGCGGCGGCACCGGCGTCCGCCCTGGACGGGGACGCCCCCGGGTCCCGGGCCCCGGCGGTGCCGTTGCGGGTGGCCACCTACAACATCCACGCCGGAGCCGGCGCCGACCAGGTCTTCGACCTCGACCGCACCGCCGAGGCCGTCCGCGACCTGAGGGCCGACGTGATCGGCCTCCAGGAGGTCGACGTGCACTGGGGCGCGCGCAGCGACTTCGTCGACGAGGCCCGGGCCCTGGCCGAGAAGCTGGACATGCGGGTGTACTTCGCGCCGATCTACGACCTGGACCCGGCCGCCCCGGGCGCGGAACGCCGGCAGTACGGCGTCGCCGTGCTGAGCCGCCACCCGATCCTCGAGGCGGAGAACCACGAGATCACCCGGCTCTCCACCCAGACCTCGGAACCCGTGCCGGCCCCGGCGCCCGGCTTCGCCGAGGTGACCGTCAACGTGCGGGGCGCGCACACGCACGTCTACGTCACGCACCTCGACTACCGGGCCGACCCCTCGATCCGGGCGGCCCAGGTGGACGACATGCTCGAGGTGCTGGCCGCCGACCGCGGACCGAAGATCCTCGTCGGCGACTTCAACGCCGAACCCACGGCCCCGGAACTGGCCCCGCTGTGGCGCGAGCTGCGGGATGCCGCCCCCGGTGGCGGCGGGACGTACCCGGCCGTCGACCCGGTCAAGCGCATCGACCTGGTCACCGTCTCGCCCGACATCACCGTGGCCGGCGCCCGGGAGGTGGCGACCGGGGCGTCGGACCACCGCCCCGTGGTCACGGATCTGAAGCTGCACCGGCGCGGCCGCTGAACAACCCATCGAACAAACGATCATCGGTGGAGCGGACGAGGATATGATCTCCCCGGCAAGGCCGTAGCGCAGAGGTCGTCGCGCCCACGCATCAAGCTGGAGGACGTCGGTTCGAATCCGACCGGCCTTGCCACCCTTGTCGTGGAGAGAGTCGATTGGCGTCGGTCCGTCCCGGGCGGGCGGAGGGCGATGCCGCCCTCGGCGCGCCGGGCACCGGCGACGGACCGGTGGAGTGGTGATGACGCAGCCGACACCCGTGCGCTGCCCGGCGATCGAGCACCCGGACATCCCGATCGGCGACCCCGCCGGCCTGGACCCGCTGCTGGCCCGGCTGAGGTCGGAGCGAGCGGTGGAGACCGACGAGACCTTCCGGGTCGGCACCCTGCGTGCGGACGGCCGCGTCGACCTCTGCAAGCATGGGCTCGGAGCGGCCGGCGCCGCCCGCCTGATGCCCGTCGCCGCCACCTCGCCGCACGCCCGGCACCTCCTGCTCGGCACCAACGCCGTCGGCGACGAAGGGGCGTCGACGGTCGCCCGGGCACTCGGCGACGGCCACAACCTGCACACGCTCTACCTCGGCTGCAACCGCATCGGCCCGGAGGGCGTCGCCGCGCTCGCCGACGTGCTGTCGGCGGACGCGACCGTGCGTGCCCTGTGGCTCAAGCGCAATCCGGTGGGTGACGACGGTTCCCGCGCCCTCGCCGCGATGCTCCGCCGCAACGCCACGGTGCGCACCCTCGACCTGGTCAACACCGGCCTCACCACCACGGGGCTGCGCGCGCTGCTCGACGCCCTCACCGGCCGCCCGCGCCCGGTGGAACGCCTCTTCCTCGGCGGGAACGGCCTGGCCGCAGACGCCGCCGGGCTGCTGGCCGCGCTGATCCGCGACGCGGGCGTGCGCGAGCTGTACCTGCCCGCCAACCACCTCGGCGACGAGGGCGCCGCCGTCCTCGCGGCCGCGGCCGACCCCGGACGGCCGGTGCGGCTCGGGCTGGGCGGCAACGGGATCGGCCCCGCCGGGGCGCGCGCCCTCGCCGGCGCCCTGGACGGCATCGAGGCGCTCGACCTGGGCCGGCCGCCGTCGGAGCGGAGCCTCGGCGCCCCCGCCAACGCCACCGGTGACGAAGGCGCCCACGCCCTGGCCGCCGCCCTGCGCGGCAGCCCACTGCGCCGGCTGGAGCTGCGCCACACCGGACTCACCGGGCGGGGCGCGAAGTCCCTGCTGGCGGCCGTGCCGGACGGCTCACCGCTGGAGTACGTCGGCCTGGGCCCCGGACTGCCCCGCCGGGTGAAGCGGTCCCTGACCCAGCGCCTGCGGTCCGCCGGCGGGGCCCATCCGGACCTCAGCGCGATAGGAAGTGTCTACCGGTGAGCGCGCGCCCCGTCCTCCCGTGCTTCTCACCGGAGGAGGCGTCGAGTTGGCGGCGGATCCGCCGCTACGCGGTGCCCCGGACGATGATCGAGCGCGCGGCCGAACGCCGCTCGGCCGGCGACTGGCGCGGGGCCTGCGCGGCGGCCGGTGTCGACGTTGCCGTCGACCTGCCGGAGATCGCCGAGCACTGCGGCCACGAGGTGGCCGAGGCCCTGGCGGACGACCTGCGCCACCTGGTCCCCGACCTGCTGCGCTGGCACCTGCCCCGCATACTGGGCGGATGGACCACCCTCGACACCGGTCGCACCGTGGTCCTCGCCCGCTACCGGCCGGTGCGGGCGGCCGAAGGGCCCCGGGCCACGCCGTACCTCCACGTCACCACGCCGCCGATGCGGGAGGGCCCGCAGCGCGTCACCCTGCGCTTCGGCACGGTCCGGGACGAGAAGGCCGCGGGCGTCTTCGGCCCACGGACCGACGACTGGCGGTACGCCCGGCACCTGTGGGACGCGCGGCGCACCGGCGAACTGCGTGAGCGGTGCGGCGGCACCGACCGGCCGCCGTTCTTCCACCCCGACGCCAGGCCGCGCGGAACGGAGGAACTGCCCACGGCGGATCCCGGCTCCGGCGACGCGGCGGCACGGGCCGAATGGGCCACCCTGCTGCACCACGGGGACGGCATCCGGGCGGCCTTCGACGCGGTCGGCATCGAGGCCGACCTGACCCCACCGGACACCCGGACGCGGTACCCGGCCGACCCGGCGTGGTTGCTCCGCAGGATCGCGCTCGGCCACACCCGTCTGGAGCCCGAGGTCCGCCTGCTGACGGACGAGGGGGTGGGGGGCCGCTTCCTCATCGCCGGCGACTGGCGGATGAACATCCTGCTGGAGCCGGCGTCCCCCGGCGGTACCGGGCTGCGGCTCCGTGCCGTCGACCCGAAGGAAGCCGACGGCGTGCCCTTCCTGCCCGAGGCGCTCTGGCGCAGGCTCCCCGACCTCGACCTGCTGTGCGCCGGAGGAGTCGAGCCGGCGCATCTGCACCCCCTGGTCCGCGAGGCGCTGTTCCCGGCCCTGCGGGTTCCCGAGGGGACCGTCGGCCCGCCGGGCCCCGACGCCCCCGCGCCCGTCCGGGTCCGGTGCCGCGGCGAGTGGCACGAGGTGGGCTTCCGTGCGGGCGGCGGACTCCTCCGCATGCCGCACAGCGACGAGGAGCAGCAGCGCGAACGGGCCCTGCGCGCCTTCGGAGGCGCCGTCGCCGGGTGTTTCGCCGTCCAGCAGACCTGGTCGTCGGGAAGCGGCCGGCTGCCGAAAGCCCTGCGTGCCCAGATGCGGGACCTGTTCCTGCGCGCCCAGCACGGGGACACCGACGGTGTGCTCGAACTCCTGGACGCGGGCGTGGATCCCCGGGTGCGCGGCGCCGGCCGGCGCACGCTGCTCCACGTACTGCACCTGCTCGACCACGAGCCGCTCCTGCCCCGGCTGATCGAGGAGGGCCTCGACCTCGAGGCCCGGGACCACCGGGACCGCACACCGCTGTTCGTGGCGGTGAACGACGGCGGTTCCCGGGCCCTGGTCGAAGCGTTGCTGGCCGCCGGCGCCCGCATCGACGTGGTCGACGATGCCGAGTACTCGCTGGCCCAGGTCGTGCGCCGGTTCAAGCGTGCCGACCTGGCCTTCCTGGCGGAACGGGTACGGACGGAGCATCCGGGCCTCGGCGCCGACTGGTGGGACGAGATGATGGACAACAACGAGGACCACGACGACGAGGACGAGGACCGTTGAGCACCGCACCCGGCTCCCGCACCGCGCCGACCCCGCTGGCCGCCGCGGACGACCTCGTCGCCCGGCTGCGCACCCGGCGCACCGAACCCGGGGCCAACCCCCAACTGGAGGCACTGGCCCTGGCCGTGACGGCCAATCAGCCCGTCCTGCTGTGGGGTGAGCCGGGCATCGGCAAGTCGGCCGCCCTGGAGCAACTCGCCGCCGGACTCGGCCTCCCGCTGGAGACGGTCATCGCCAGCGTGCACGAGCCGTCGGACTTCGCCGGCCTGCCGATCGTCGGGGACGACCCGGCCGCGACCGGAGTGCCGATGGCCCCGCCCGACTGGGCGGTCCGACTCAAGCACGCCGGCCAGGGCCTGCTCTTCTTCGACGAACTGTCCTCCGCGCCACCGGCCGTGCAGGCGGCGCTGCTGCGGGTCGTCCTCGAACGCCGGGTCGGCAGCCTCGTCCTGCCCGACGCGGTGCGCATCGTCGCCGCCGCGAACCCGCCCTTCAGCGCCGCCGACGGCTGGCACCTCAGCCCGCCGCTCGCCAACCGCTTCGTCCACCTCCACTGGACCCACGACCCGGCCACGGTTGCCCGCGGCATGGCCGGCACCTGGCCGGAAGTGGCCGTTCCCCTGGTCGATCCGGGCAAGGTGCCCGGCGCCGTCGCGCGGGCCCGCGGCGCCGTCTCGGGTTTCCTCACCGCCCGCCCGGGACTGGTCCACCACATACCCGCCGACGCCGAGAGCCGCGGCCGGTCGTGGCCGTCCCCGCGGACCTGGGAGATGGCGCTGCGGCTGCTCGCCACGGGCTACGCGACCGGTGCCGGTCGCGAGGCGGTGGCCGCCGCGCTCACCGGTGCCGTCGGGGACGGCGCGGGCATCGAACTGCTGTCGTACCTGGAACACCTCGACCTGCCGGACCCCGAGCGGGTCCTCGCCGACCCCGACGCCTTCGCCCTGCCCGAGCGCGGCGACCGGCAACTGGCCTTCCTCATCGCGGTGGTGGCCGCCATCCAGAGCGAAACCACCCGGCCCCGCTGGGAGGCCGGCTGGACGGTCCTGGCCAAGGCCGTGGACGCGGGCGTACCGGACGTGGCCGCCCGGGCCGCCACCGACCTGGCGGCGATGCGCCGGCTCGACTGGCCCGTGCCCCCCGGCATCGACGGGTTCCTGGACCTGCTGCAGATGTCCGGGGCCCTGCCCGGCAGCCGGTGAGGCCCGCGGACATGACGTCGCCCGGCGGGAACCTGGACCGGACCAAGCTGCTCGCCGCCCGCTACCGGGCGGCGAACGACCGGCCCTACCTGGCGTCGGCCCTGTACGCGCTGACCGTCGTGCCCTGCCCCGACGTGCGGACGATGGGAGTGGACCGGCACTGGCGCTGCTACGTGTCACCCGCCTTCGTCGCCGCCACGCCCGTGGAGGAACTCGCCGGCGTCTGGGTGCACGAGACGGCGCACCTGCTGCGCGACCACCACGGTCGCGCCGGCCGGCTGACTGCCGCCGCACAGCGCGACCGGTACCGCGTCAACGTCGCCCAGGACTGCGAGATCAACGACGACCTCCTCGCCGACGGCCTGCGCCTGCCCGCCGGACGTGTCGAACCCCGTCTCTTCGGCCTGCCCGACGGGCAGCTGTTCGAGGCGTACCTGGACGGACTGCCCCCGCACGTCCAGGGACACGACTGCGGCTCGGGAGCCCACGGCCGTCCGGCACCCTGGGAACTCCCGGCGTCCGCCGGCCCCTCCCCCCTCGGGGAGGCCGAGGCCCGGGCGCTGCGCCGGCACACCGCCGAGGCGATGCGCGCCCACCGGCGCAGCCGAGGCACCCTGCCCGCGGGCTGGCAGCGCTGGGCGGAGGAGGTACTGGAACCCACGGTGGACTGGCGGCAGGCGCTGTCCGGCGCGGTGCGGGAGGCCGCCGCGTGGGCCGGCGGGGCCGTCGACTACACCTACCGCCGCCCGTCACGCCGCACCCCGGCGCTGCGCGGTGTCGTCCTGCCGAGCCTGCGCCGCCCGCTGCCCCGGGTGGCCGTCGTCGTCGACACCTCGGGCTCGATGGGTGACGCGGAACTCGCCGCCGCACTGGGGGAGATCACCGGCGTGCTGCGCGAGGTCGGCGTACGCGGCAACCGTGTCACCGTCCTCGCCTGCGACGCCGACGTGCACGCCGTGGCCCGGGTGACGTCCACCGAGCAGGTCGTCCTCGGCGGCGGTGGCGGCACCGACATGCGCGTCGGCATCGACGCCGCACTCGCGTCCCGTGACCGCCCGTCCATCGTGGTCGTCCTCACCGACGGCTACACCCCCTGGCCCGCCGAGACCCCGTCCTGCCGCCTGGTCGCGGCCCTGATCGGCGAGGGAGCGCCGCAGCCCCCGGACTGGGTGGAGACGGTGCGGGTCACCGCCTGACGGAGGGGCACCCCGCCGGTCACCCCGGACGCTGCAGCAGCGAGAACCGCGCCCCCTCCGGATCCGCCACCGACGCCACGCGGCCGCGGAAGGTGTCCCGGGCCGGCTCCAGGACGTGTCCGCCCAGATCGATGAGCCGCTCCAGGGACTCCCCGATCTCGGCCACTTCGAAGTACGTCGTCCAGTGCGGCCCCCGTTCGCGGGGGAGGGCGTCGCCGATGCCGTGGATGCCGGCGACGGGACGGCCGTCGAGGCGGAGGGTCACGTAGTCGAGGCCGGCGGTGGTCGCCCGTTCCACCTCGAAGCCGAACACCGTCTCGTAGAACTTGGCGACGCTCGCCGCCTCGAACGTCGTGAGCTCGTTCCACGCGGGCGTGCCCGGCTCACCGGTGACGGCCGTGCCGAGGTGCGTCGCGGCCTGCCAGACGCCGAAGACGGCGCCCGACGGGTCGGAGCCGATGGCCATGCGCCCGGCCTCGGCCGCGTCCAGCGGGCCCACGCCGACCGTGCCACCGCACGCGCGCACCGTCTCGGCCGTCTGGTTCACGTCGTCGGAAGCGAGGTACGGCGTCCAGGCGATGGGCAGTTGCCGGTCCGGGGGCAGCCGGCCGATGCCCGCCACCTCACGCCCGTCGAGCAGCGCCCGCGCGTAGGGGCCGAGCTGCTGGGGGCCGGGCCGGAACTCCCAGCCGAACAGCGCTCCGTAGAACTCCTGGGTCGCGGCCGGCCCGTGCACCATCAGGCTCACCCAGCAGGGCGTGCCGGGTGTGCGCCGGGCGTGCGTCTCGCCGCCGCGGCCGGCCGGCCCCCGTGCATCGGTCATCGTCACTCTCTTCTCGGCCCTGCGCGGGCCGTGCGTCCGCTTGCGCTCCGTCGGCCCCTCGCGCGGCCCCTCGTGCCGATGCCGCCCCGGACCCGGCCCCGCGTGCCCCGGATGTGCCCCGGAAGCCGGCCCGGCGGCCCGGGCAGTACAGCATGTGCCCGATTCCGCACGCCTCGTGATCGGTACTGTCCGGCGGGCAGAGTAGCCCGACATCGGCGCGGCGGCCACTCGGTACGCCAGGATGGGGCCATGAACGCCATCATCTCCGCATCCGAACTCGCGAGCGAACTGGCGGGCGCGAACCCGCCCGTCCTGCTCGACGTCCGCTGGCAGCTGAGCACGGCCAAGGCGGCCGGTGCGCCGCCCTTCGACGGCCGGGCCGAGTACGCGGCCGGGCACATCCCCGGTGCCGTCTTCGTCGACCTGGACCGGGAACTCGCCTCCGCGCCTGGTGCGCAGGGCCGCCATCCGCTGCCGGACGTCGCGGAGTTCGGCGCCGCGATGCGCCGCGCGGGCGTGTCGTCGGGCCGGCCGGTCGTCGTGTACGACGGCGGGCAGGGCTGGGCGGCCGCCCGCGCCTGGTGGCTGCTGCGCTGGACGGGCCACCCGGACGTGCGCGTCCTCGACGGCGGACTGGGTGCCTGGCAGGGGCCGTTGTCCGCCGACCTCCCGGTGCCCGACGAGGGCGACTTCACGCCGGCGCCGGGCGCGGTGGGGCTGCTGGACGCGGACGGGGCCGCGGCGCTGGCCCGGTCCGGGGTGCTGTTCGACGCCCGGGCGGGGGAGCGGTACCGGGGCGAGGTCGAGCCGATCGACCCGGTCGGCGGCCACATCCCGGGCGCGGTGTCGGCGCCGACGGCGGACAACGTGCTGGAGGACGGCCGGTTCCGGCCGGCCGAAGAACTCCAGGCCCGCTTCAAGACCCTGGGCGCGGCCGACGGCGGCGAGGTCGGCGTGTACTGCGGCTCGGGTGTCTCCGGCGCCCACGAGGTGCTGGCGCTGGCGGTGGCCGGCATCCCGGCGGCGCTGTACGTGGGGTCGTGGTCGGAGTGGTCCTCGGACCCGGAGCGGCCGGTGGCCGTGGGGCCGGATCCCCAGTAGCCCTCCCCGCAGACGCGTCTGGGCCGCACCCCGCGGGGTGCGGCCCAGACGCGTCTGCGGGGAAAGTCCCGCCTACTCCTGCTTCTTGCGCCGCGTGCCGAACACGATCTCGTCCCAGCTCGGCACCGCCGCGCGACGTCCCGGACGGACGCCGTCGGCCTCGGCCTGACGGTCGGTGGAGCCGGTGAGGCGGTCCCGGTGGCTGCCCACGGAGCGCGGCATCAGCACGTCCGCGTAGGCGGAACCGGCCGACGCCGCCGGGGCGGGGGGCTCCTCCACCTCGGGCTCCTCGGCGGGTTCCTCCACCGGCTCCGGCACCCGCTCGGGGACCACGAGATCGCCCCGGAAGCTCGGCACGGCCTCCAGCAGACTGGTCAGCGAGTCCCGCTCGCGTTCGCCCGACGCGGTGGCCGTGGTCTCCTCGGCCGGCTCGGACGGCTGCGCCGGCAGACTCGGCCGTTCCCGGTGCTCCCGGTCGAGGGTGCGGTCCAGCGGCCGGTCGCGCGGCAGCCGTGCGATGCGCGGGACGAACGGGAAGCTCGGCTCGTTCGCCGCGAGGTCGTCGGTCTCGCCGATCAGCGCGCGGGCCTCTTCGTCGACGGCCTGGACGAGCCGCCGGGGCGGGTCGTACGTCCAGCTCGCCGAGTGGGGTTCGCCCGCGACCAGGTAGACCAGCAGGACCTCCCAGGTGCCGTCGTCGCGGCGCCACGAGTCCCACTGCACGGTGTCCTTCTCGGCGCCGCGCAGCAGCAGCCGTTCCTGCACGGCCTCGCCGAGGGGCGGCCCGGAGTTCTCGCCGGGGCGGCGGACGGGGGTCTTGCGGGCCCGTTCCGCCATGAAGGCGCGCTCCGCGAGGACGGGGCCCTCGAAGCGTCGTACGCGATCGACGGGGATGCCGGCCATCTGGGCGACTTCCTCCGCGGTCGCACCGGCACGTATACGCGCCTGGATGTCGCGGGGGCGGAGATGGCTCTCCACCTCGATCTCGATCTGGCCGAGGCGGGGACGGTCGCCGCGTACGGCGGCCCGGAGCCGTTCGTCGATCGGAAGCGTGTACTCCGTGCTGTCCGCAGCCTTCAGCACCAGCCGTGTGCCGTCATTCGAGACGGCCACGACACGCAGTTCGGGCATGGGGACCTCCCGGGTGGTGCCTGCCGACGTCACGTGCGTCGCTGCTTCCGCTCTGTCGAGTGTGGCCTGCCCGGGTGCAGCCTGCCACAACCTTGCCGAGTTGCCCGGCGTGTCGGGCGCGGGCCCTGGATCGCCGTTATGGCACGGTTACCTGTTCGCAACGCTAAGTGACCAACTCCGTCACCCTGTGCACCCAGCCCCCTCCCGGCGGTCCTTCAGGATCCTGAACCCCCTGTCGGGAGACCGGACCCAGGGCTCGCCACAGTACTCCATTCGGGCCACCTGCGTGGATTGGCACGCCGCCCGACTTCTGACAAGAGGGGGTACTTGGCCGCCCCCGGCGCGATTTCCGCGATCTTGCACGTGGCGTACTTCACGGAATCACCAGAAACGGAACTATTGGTTTCGACCGTACGTCCCCTTCTCGTGCAGTTGATCGATCACGTACGGGAAAGGCAGGCAAGGTCCGGGGATGCGTGAAAAGCCCGAAGCCGTCGGTGAAGCGGACATGCGTACGGAGGTGGAATCCAAGCGAATCGACTTGAGCGTGCCCCAGGTCGCGGGCAGCGCCCTGGCGGCGGTGGTCGCGGCCAAGCTCGCCTCCTCCTTCGGCGTCTACGGCACGATCCTCGGCGCCGGACTGATCAGCGTCATCGCCACCTGCGGCGGCTCGGTGTTCCAGCACTTCTTCAGGCGCACCGCGGAGCAGCTGCGGACCAAGCGCGCCGCCGAGGCGGGCGTCGCGGCGGGTGCCGGACGCCCCGGCGGACGAACGGCGCCCGCTCCCGGCGAGTTCACCGAGGGCACCGTCTACCGCGCGCGGGTCACCAGCTGGAAGCGGCCGCTGGTCGCGGCGGCCCTCGTCTTCGGCGTCACCATGGGCGGGATCACCGCCTACGAGGTCGTCTCCGGCCACAACCTGAGCGGCGGGCAGAGCACGACCGTCGGCAGTGCGTTCTCCGGTCACGGCAAGTCGGCGTCGGACCCGGGGGAGTCGGGCGGCTCCGGCGGCTCCGAGGAGTCCCCGGCCCCGACCGGCTCGGCGGGCTCGCAGGACCCGGGGGATTCCGGCACCGGTGACGACGCGCCGGCGGCGACTCCGTCCGGGACCCCGAGCGGTTCCGAGGGCGCCACGTCGTCGGACGGCACCTCACCGGAGGACGGCGGTACCGGACCCGGCCAGGCGCCCACGTCGAGCGCCACCGGGAGCGACGAGTCCGGCGAGGGCGCGAGCCCGGCCCCCGACGCCTCGGCTACGACCCCAGAACCCGGCGCAAGTAGTCGTTCTGGAACCGGCGATCAGGGTCAAGACGGTCCCGCAGCGCCGTGAACTCGCCGAAGCGCGGATACACCCCGGCGAAGTACTCGGCGTCCCGGGTGTGCACCTTGCCCCAGTGCGGGCGCCCCTCGTGCGCGGTGAAGATGCGCTCGGCGGCGGTGAAGTACGCCCGGTAGGGGGTGCCCCGGAACATGTGGACGGCGATGTACGCGCTGTCGCGGCCCGAGGCGGTGGACAGCGTGATGTCGTCGGCCGGCGCCGTCCGCACCTCGACCGGGAAGCTGATCCGCAGCCCCGACCGGTCGACCATCGCCTTCAGCTCGCGCAGCGTCTCGACGACGGCCTCGCGCGGAACGGCGTACTCCATCTCTACGAACCGCACCCGGCGCGGGGAGGTGAAGACCTCGTAGGGGATGTCGGTGTACGTCCGCGCGGACAGGGCCTTGCTGGAGATCCGTGCGATCGCCGGGATGGTGGCCGGCACCGCGCGGCCGACCCAGTTGGCCGCCTGGAAGACGCCGTTGGAGAGGAACTCGTCGTCGAACCAGCCCTGGAGCCGCCCCACCGGCTGGGCCGGGCCCGCGCTGCGGTTGTTGCGCTTGGTGTTGGTGCTGCCGGTGTGCGGGAACCAGTAGAACTCGAAGTGCTCGTTCTCGGCCCACAGTTCGTCGAAGTCGGCGAGGACCCGCTCGAACGGCATCGGTTCCTCTCGGGCCGTCAGCAGGAAGACCGGCTCCACGGCGAAGGTGATCGCGGTGACGACGCCGAGGGCGCCGAGGCCGATCCGGGCGGCCGCGAAGACCTCGGGGTTCTCCTTCTCCGAGCAGGTGAGCACCGAGCCGTCGGCCGTGACCAGCTCCAGCCCCTTGATCTGGGCGGCGATCGAGGCGGAGTCGCGGCCCGTGCCGTGGGTGCCGGTGCTGGTGGCCCCGGAGACCGTCTGCTCCATGATGTCGCCCATGTTGGTGAGCGACAGGCCCTCCCGCGCGAGCGCCAGGTTCAGCCTCTTGAGCGGGGTGCCGGCCTCCACCGTCACCGTCATGGCAGCGCGGTCGATGCGACGGATGCCGGTCAGCAGGTGAGGGCGGATCAACACCCCGTCCGTCGCGGCTATGGACGTGAAGGAATGCCCGGTGCCGACCGCCTTGACCCGCAGCCCGTCCTCGGCGGCCCGACGTACGGCCTCCGCCAGTTCGTCGACGGACGCCGGAGCGACCTCCCGCGCGGGACGCGCGGAGACGTTGCCGCCCCAGTTACGCCATGTGCGGTTCTTCCCGCTCGTCTTCCCGCTCGCCGTGCGTGTGCTGCTCAACGGTCCCTCCCCGACGCGGAGCCGGCCGCTTGAGCCGGCGGTACCCGAGGAAACCGACCGCGACCGCCACGGCCCCGGCCACCGCCGGAACCCCGTACCCGGCACGCGCCCCGGCCGCGTCGATCACCCAGCCGCCCGCGGACGAACCGAGCGCGACCCCGACCGCGAGCCCGGTGCTCACCCAGGTCATGCCCTCGGTGAGCTGCGCGCGTGGTACGTGCTCTTCGATGAGGGACATGGTCGTGATCATCGTGGGAGCGATGGACAGACCCGCAACGAACAGCGCCGCGGCCAGAAACGGCAGGTTTCCGACCAGTAGGAGGGGGATCATACTCACGGCCATCGCACAGACGCCCAGCAGCCAGCGGCGCTCGGGCGGTCCGGCGAAGCGCAGCAGACCGAAGATCATGGCGGCCGTGCAGGAGCCCGCCGCGTACAGGGCGAGCACCACACTGGCGGCGGCCTTGTGCCCCTCCTCCTCGGCGAAGGCCACGGTGACCACGTCGACGGCCCCGAAGATCGTCCCCGTCGCCGCGAACGTGGCGACCAGGACCTGCAGCCCCCGGGAGCTCAGCGCGGTGCCGCCGCGGCCCTTGTGCTCGCGCGGATGCGGCACGGGCTCGGTGGCGCGCTGGGCGGTCAGCCAGAAGACACCGGCCGCCAGGAAGCAGGCGGCCAGCAGCGGACCGGCCTCCGGGAACCACGCCGTGGACAGACCGATGGAGATGATCGGCCCGAAGATGAAGCAGACCTCGTCCACCACGGACTCGAAGGAGTACGCGGTGTGCAGCTGCGGGGTGCCCCGGTAGATGGCCGCCCAGCGGGCGCGGACCATCGCGCCGAGGCTCGGCACGCAGCCGATGCCCACGCAGGCCGCGAACAGCACCCAGTCCGGCCAGCCGTAGTGCGCGGCCGGCAGCAGCACCGCCGCCGCGGTGAGCGACACCAGCGTGGCCGGACGCAGCACGCGCCGCTGGCCGTACCGGTCCACCAGCCGCGAGACCTGCGGTCCGGCCACGGCGGCGGCGAGCGCGATGGTGGCCGACAGCCCGCCGGCCAGTCCGTACCGGCCGGTGAGCTGGGAGATCATCGTGACCACGCCGATGCCCATCATCGACAGCGGCATCCGGCCGAGGAAGCCCGCGAAAGAAAAGCCCTTGCTGCCGGGGGCGGCGAACAGGGCGCGGTAGGGGCTGGGCAACGAGGTCTCCGGTAACGGCTCAGTAAGGTGCGATCGCAGTCGATACAGCTTACGCGCGGAGGCGCCCCGAAAGAACCCCCACGGACGCACCGCAGCCACCCACCGATGTCCTGTGTCAGTGCCGGGTGGCAGGATCGAGACATGCCAGACGTGCTCGATGCCAGCCCTTACGACGCCCTGCTCCTGCTCTCGTTCGGCGGCCCGGAGGGCCCGGACGACGTGGTCCCGTTCCTGGAGAACGTGACACGCGGGCGCGGCATCCCCAAGGAACGCCTCAAGGAAGTCGGACAGCACTACTTCCTCTTCGGCGGGGTCAGTCCCATCAACGACCAGAACCGCGCCCTGCTGGACGCGCTCCGCAAGGACTTCGCCGAGCACGGCCTGGACCTGCCGGTCTACTGGGGCAACCGCAACTGGGCGCCGTACCTGACGGACACCCTGCGCGAGATGGTCCGCGACGGCCGCCGCCGCATCCTCGTCCTCGCCACCAGCGCCTACGCCTCGTACTCGGGCTGCCGTCAGTACCGCGAGAACCTCGCGGACGCGCTCGCCGCCCTGGAGGCCGAGGGCCTCGAGCCGCCGAAGATCGACAAGCTGCGGCACTACTTCAACCACCCCGGCTTCGTCGAGCCCATGGTCGACGGAGTCGTCCGGTCCCTCGCCGGCCTCCCCGAGGACGTCCGGGACGGAGCGCACATCGCGTTCTCGACCCACTCGATCCCCACCGCCGCGTCCGACACCTCCGGCCCCGTCGAGGAGCACGGCGACGGCGGTGCCTACGTCCGTCAGCACCTGGACGTGGCGCGGCTGATCGCCGACGCGGTCCGGGAGCGCACCGGCGTCGACCACCCCTGGCAGCTCGTCTACCAGTCGCGCTCCGGCGCCCCGCACATCCCGTGGCTGGAGCCCGACATCTGTGACCACCTGGAGGAGCGCCACGCGGCCGGCGTCCCCGCCGTGGTGATGGCCCCCATCGGCTTCGTCTCCGACCACATGGAGGTCCTGTACGACCTCGACACGGAGGCCACGGCGAAGGCCGGGGAGCTGGGGCTGCCGGTGCGCCGTTCGGCCACCGTCGGCGCCGACCCGCGGTTCGCCGCCGCGGTCCGCGACCTCGTCCTGGAGCGGGCGTCCGTCGAGCGCGGCCAGGAGGTCACGCCGTGCGCCCTGGGCGCGCTCGGCCCGAGCCACAACCTGTGCCCCGTCGGCTGCTGCCCCGCCCGCGCCCCCCGGCCCGCCGCCGCGGGCGCCGACAGCCCCTACGCCTGAGGAGCCCCGTGACCGACGTGACGACCGACCCCCTCCACACGGAGCTGCTGAAGATCGCCCAGGAGGCCGCTCACCGGGCGGGCGAACTGCTGCGCGACGGCCGCCCGGCCGACCTCGGGGTCGCGGCCACCAAGTCGAGCCCGATCGACGTGGTGACCGAGATGGACATCGCCGCCGAGAAGCTGATCACCGGCCTGATCGCCGACCGCCGGCCCGACGACGGCTTCCTCGGTGAGGAGGGCGCCGCCGTCGAGGGCACCAGCGGCGTCCGCTGGGTGATCGACCCGCTCGACGGCACGGTCAACTACCTGTACGGACTGCCCACCTGGGCGGTCTCCATCGCCGCAGAACAGGGCGGCGAGCGGGTCGCCGGGGTGGTCGTGGCCCCGATGCGGGGCGAGACGTACTGGGCGATCCGGGGCGGCGGGGCCTGGGCGACGGGGGCCTGGGCCGGCGAACGGCGGCTCGCCTGCCGGCCGGCGGCACCGCTGGACCAGGCGCTGGTGTCCACCGGCTTCAACTACGTCGCCGAGGTCCGCGCCGAGCAGGCCGAGATCGCGCGGCGGCTGATTCCCCTCGTCCGGGACATCCGGCGCGGCGGCTCGGCCGCGATCGACCTGTGCGACGTGGCCGCGGGCTGCCTCGACGGCTACTACGAACGCGGACTGCACCCCTGGGACCTCGCGGCGGGCGACCTGATCGCCCGGGAGGCGGGCGCCGTGACCGGTGGGCGCCCCGGGGAACGCCCGTCACGGGATCTGACGATCGCGGCCACCCCCGACGTCTTCCAGCCCCTCCAGCGGCTCCTGGTGGACTTCGGCGCCTGACCCGGCCGTCGTCCCGCGACGTCTCCCGACGGCACGACACGACGGGGCCCCGGCGCTGGATCCCGCCGGGGCCCCGTCGCTCTCGCGGGCCGATCAGACGCCGGTCGCCCCGACCTCCACACCGTGCTCGGCGGCGAGGCGGCGCAGATCGTCGAGCTCACCCAGCTCGACCTCGACGAGGAACTCGTCGCCCTCGTCGCGGGCCCGGGACAGGTCGGACTCGGTCGTCTGTATGCGCTGCAGAAGTCCTGCGGTGAAAGCGTCCATGCTGCGCCCCCTCGTCCTGGGTCGTGGGTCGGTGGCACGGGGGTGTGCCGATTCGGAAGGGGCGATCACGTCTCCGGTGGAGTGCCCAGCGCTGCCCGGCTGGGCGGCGACGGTGCCGGACACCCACGCCCGCTCTGCGGAAGCGGACCGCGTCGCACCGCGTGGCGTGCGGTACAGGCAGAGCGTGATCGCGGGGTGTAAAGCCGTCCTCCCCCAGCTCCCTTCCGCGGAAACCTCAACCGCACGAGAAAATCCCGCATTCCCGGTCCGGCGATCCTTTCCGGACGACCGTTTTCCGCCCGGCCGCGTCCGGTCGGCCGCCACCGGCCGACCTCACCGGTCCCTCCCCCGCCTTACAGCCGACTTATGACCGAAAAGGGCAGGATGGAGGCCAACACACCCACGAGCCCCCCTGCCCGCGTGCGTCCGAGCGGCGCTACGCGGGTGGACACAGGAAGGACAAGCGACGTGCGCGTACTCGTCGTCGAGGACGAGCAGCTGCTCGCCGATGCGGTGGCCACCGGACTGCGCCGGGAGGCCATGGCCGTCGACGTCGTGTACGACGGTGCGGCCGCCCTGGAGCGCATCGGCGTCAACGACTACGACGTGGTCGTCCTCGACCGCGACCTCCCCCTCGTGCACGGCGACGACGTCTGCCGCAAGATCGTCGAACTCGGCATGCCCACCCGCGTGCTGATGCTCACGGCCTCCGGCGACGTCAGCGACCGGGTCGAGGGCCTGGAGATCGGCGCCGACGACTACCTGCCCAAGCCCTTCGCCTTCAGCGAGCTCATCGCGCGCGTGCGCGCGCTGGGCCGGCGCACCAGCGTGCCGCTGCCGCCCGTGCTGGAGCGCGCCGGGATCAAGCTCGACCCCAACCGCCGCGAGGTCTTCCGCGACGGCAAGGAGGTCCAGCTCGCCCCCAAGGAGTTCGCCGTGCTGGAGGTGCTCATGCGCAGCGAGGGCGCGGTCGTCTCCGCGGAGCAGCTGCTGGAGAAGGCGTGGGACGAGAACACCGACCCGTTCACCAACGTCGTGCGCGTGACCGTGATGACCCTGCGCCGCAAGCTGGGCGAGCCGCCCGTCATCGTCACCGTGCCCGGCTCCGGCTACCGGATCTGATCGACCGTGGCGACGACACCCGCGCCCCCCGGGGCGCCTCCGAAGCCCACCTGGGACCCCCGCCCGGCGACCCCCCTGCCGTGGCTGCGCCCCACCATCCGGATAAGGCTCACGCTGCTCTACGGCGGCATGTTCCTGATCGCGGGCATCCTGCTGCTGTCGATCATCTACCTGCTGGCGGCGCAGGCGCTGAACACGGGCAACGAACCGCTGTTCAAGATCGTCGGCGGCACCGACATCAAGGTCGCCAGCGACAAGTGCCCGGTCGTGAACAACGCGAACAACCTCTCGCTGTCCACGTTCAACGCGGCGATCAGCGAGTGCATCGACCATCAGCGCCAGGTCGCCCTGGACAACCTGCTCAGCCGCTCGCTGCTGGCCCTGCTCGGTCTCGCCGTGATCGCCTTCGCCTTCGGCTACGCCATGGCCGGCCGGGTCCTGTCGCCGCTGGGCCGGATCACCCGCACCGCGCGCGCCGTGGCCGGTTCCGACCTGTCCCGGCGCATCGAGCTGGACGGTCCGGACGACGAGCTCAAGGAGCTGGCGGACACCTTCGACGACATGCTGGAGCGACTGCAGCGCGCCTTCACGGCCCAGCAGCGTTTCGTCGGCAACGCCTCGCACGAGCTGCGCACCCCCCTCGCGATCAACCGCACCCTGCTGGAAGTACACCTGTCCGATCCGAACGCCCCGGTGGAGCTCCAGCAGCTCGGCAAGACGCTGCTGGCCACCAACGAGCGCAGCGAGCAGCTCGTCGAGGGCCTGCTGCTGCTCGCCCGCAGCGACAACCAGATCGTCGAGCGCAAGCCCGTGGACCTCGCCGAGGTAGCAGGGCAGGCCATCGACCAGGTGCACGCCGAGGCGGAGGCCAAGGGCGTACGGATCAAGGGCGAGCGCGAGCCCGCGGTGGTCCAGGGCAACGGCGTGCTGCTGGAGCGGATCGCCCTGAACCTGGTGCAGAACGCCGTGCGCTACAACGTGGCCGAACAGGGCTGGGTGGAGGTCACCACGGCGGTGGAGAACGGCCAGGCGGTCCTGGTGGTCACCAACACGGGCCCGGTCGTGCCGGCGTACGAGATCGACAACCTCTTCGAGCCGTTCCGGCGGCTGCGCACCGAGCGCACGGGCAGCGACAAGGGGGTCGGCCTCGGCCTGTCCATCGCACGGTCGGTGGCCAGGGCGCACGGCGGCCACATCTACGCGCAGCCGCGCGAGGGCGGAGGGCTCGTGATGCGTGTCACGCTTCCGATCTGAGATCATGACCCCGACATCTCGCAGGGGCCCGGGGATGTTCGCTTTGAGCGGAATTTCCAGGTCATCGTCCAGAGGTCGGCGTGTGTGATCGATCACAGCGACGGCTTTCCCGCCCTCTACTCTCCGTGATCATGCACCCTGTCGGAAGGCCGGGAAAATCCTGGTTTTCAGGGGTCCTGATCACGGGAAGTACACGGTGAGACGCCTTTGAAGTGCGGCATTCGGACCGTGTACGGTCCCCATCGCCATCCAAGCCGATCACTCTTGAGGAGTGCGGTTGGGTGTCGATTGAGTAACAGACCTTGATGTGAGGCAAAATCTCCGCCTCGGGTCGGGCACAAGTCCGGCCTCTCACGCGTTACGTGCGCTGGAGACACCCGCAGACACCCAGAGGGGGAGAGCGACCATGGCCACCGATTACGACACTCCACGCAAGACCGACGACGACGTCGACTCGGACAGCCTTGAAGAGCTGAAGGCCCGGCGGAACGACAAGTCCGCCTCGGCCGTCGACGTCGACGAGTTCGAAGCCGCAGAGGGCCTCGAGCTTCCCGGCGCAGACCTTTCCAACGAGGAACTGGCCGTCCGTGTACTGCCGAAGCAGCAGGACGAGTTCACCTGCATGAGCTGCTTCCTGGTGCACCACCGCAGCCAGCTGGCCCGGGAGAAGAACGGCCAGCCGATCTGCCGCGACTGCGACTGAGGCGGGGTCGGCCGTGACCGGCTCGACCCCTCCCTGGAAGCGCCGCTTCTCCAAGCGAGGAGCGGACCAAGGGCCGTCCGACGGCCCGCAGCACGCGCGTGACGACGAGCGGGGCCCGACCGATACGGGGACGGCCTCGCTCGAACCGGCAGGCGACCGGGGTGACCTCCCGGCGACCGTCCAGGCACCGGCGCCCGCTGCCCGGCGCCGGGCAGCGGCGTTCCGGGACAGGGCGGGACAGGGCGTCCGCAAGAGCGGCGACCGTGCCAGGGCCGCCCTGGCGCACCTCGCCGACCGGGTCATCGACCTGGCCCCGCGCGTTCCCGTGCGGGACCTGGCGACGCTGCGCAGGCAGTTCCCCGGGCTCGGACCCGAGGAACTCGCCGACCGGCTCGTGGCCGGCGCCGCCCGGGGCACCGCCACCGTCGGCGCGGGAATCGGCGCGGCGGCGATGCTCCCCGTACCGCCCGCGATGCCCACCGAACTGGCCGCCGAGGTCACCGGCGTGGCGGCGATCGAGCTGAAGCTGATCGCCGAACTCCACGAGGTCTACGGCGTACGCCCGCCCGGCACCCTGACGCAGCGCAGCACCGCGTACCTGAACTCCTGGTCCGACGAGCGCGGCGTCGAGATGACCAAGCCGGCCACCCTCGGCACGGCGATGAACAGCCACATGAAGCGCCAGCTGCGCCAGCAGATCATGAAGCGCCTGGTGCGCGACCTGCCCAATCTGATGCCGTTCATGGTGGGCGCGGCCGTGGGCGCCGTCATGAACCGGCGCGACACCAGAAAGCTGGCCGACCGCATCCGCGCGGACCTGCGCAGGAGGCAGGTGCCGTGGGACGCCCTCGAGGCGCTTCCCGCCCTGGAGAGCCCCGAGGACGCCCTCGACATGGGCGCCCTCGGAAGCGAGCTCGGGCGCCGGCCCCGAAGAGACCGGCACTGACCCCCGGCGTGCCCTAGGCCGCCGCCTTCGCCGCCCGCAGCGTCTCGACCAGCCGCTCCGGTTCCCGGGTCGACAGGTACAGGTACGGAGTCGGGTCCTCGGGGTCCGTGACGTCGATCCGCACGGCCGTCGGGATGTAGGCGCGCAGCAGCAGGAAGGCGCGGGTGTCGGCCTTGTGGGTGCGCCAGGCGCGGGCCTCCTCCGCGTCGAGGATCTCCGCCTCGCCCAGGGCCGCCAGCGGCACCTTGGCCTCGCCCGCGATCAGCGAGTCCCCCACGATCCGGATGCGGACGGCGCCGTACGAACTCGCCACGACCGCCGCTGCCGCCGTACCGCCCGCCAGACCGCCCAGCATCGGCAGCGTGCCGAAGGGCAGCAGGATCAGGGCGAACGAGAGGCCCACCAGGAAGGAGATCAGCCACCAGGAGCGGGGCGCGGTGAGACGTTCTTCGTACGAGGGGGCGGAGAGCTGCATGAAGCAAGCTTGGCACGGTATCGGTGATCGGCCGACGCGCGGGTAAGGTCTGCGCCTGTGAGTGGTACTTCCCCGGCTCTTCAGCCCCCCGCCGACGCCGTGAAACCCGTACGGCACCCCGACGCGCCCGCCCCCGGCGAACTGCTCGGCGCGCACTACGGCCAGTGCTTCGGCTGCGGCGGCGACCAGCCGCACGGACTGCACCTCCAGGCGCGGGCCGGTGAAGGCGTGACGATCACCGCCGAGTTCACCGTGCAGCCCGCCCACCAGGGCGCTCCCGGTCTGGCCCACGGCGGTGTGCTGACCGCCGCCCTCGACGAGGCCATCGGCTCGCTGAACTGGCTGCTGCGGACCATCGCGGTGACCGGCCGGCTGGAGACCGACTTCCTGCGGCCCGTGCCCGTGGACACGACGTTGCACCTGGAGGCCGAGGTGACCGCGGTGGCCGGCCGGAAGATCTACTCCACCGCCACCGGCCGGATCGGCGGCCCCGACGGTCCCGTCGCCGTCCGCGCCGACGCGGTGTTCATCGAGGTCAAGATCGACCACTTCGTCGACCACGGCCGCGAGCAGGAGATCCGCGCCGCCATGGACGACCCGGACCAGCTCCGCCGGGCCCGCGCCTTCGAGGTGAACCCGTGAGCCGCGAGCCCCTGGACGTCCAGATCCGCCTCGTCGACCCGGACGTGCCGCTTCCGGCATACGCGCAGCCCGGCGACGCGGGAGCCGACCTGCGCACCACCGTGGACTGCGAACTGGCGCCCGGGGAAAGGGCCGTTCTGCCCACCGGGGTGTCTGTGGCGCTCCCCGAGGGGTACGCGGCCTTCGTGCACCCGCGTTCAGGCCTGGCAGCCCGCTTCGGTGTCGCCCTCGTGAATGCCCCGGGGACGATTGATGCCGGGTACCGTGGGGAGATCAAGGTGATCGTGGTGAATCTCGACCCGCGCGAGAGTGTGCGGTTCGAGCGCTTCGACCGGATCGCCCAACTGGTCGTCCAGCAGGTTGAGAGGGTCCGCTTCCGTCCGGTCGCGGAACTTCCCGGCTCGGCTCGGGCCGAGGGGGGCTTCGGGTCCACCGGCGGCCACGCCGGCACGGACCGTGCAAGCGGCACAAGCGGTCAGGTCGCCGAAGGCGGCCCGACGGGTGGGAATCGATACGCTTCGGTCGTATCCGACCGGGAAGGACAGTGACGTGTTCGGACGTCGCAAGAAGAGGGATGCCGCCGAGGGCGCGGCCGGCGAGGCCGAGCAGGTCGTCGACAGCGTCGACACCGAGGCGGACGAAGGGCGCGAGCGCGTGCGGCTCGAACCCGAACCGCGGCCCGACGGGCCCTGGGACAGCACCGAGGTGAGCGACCCGGGCGAGGGCCGCGTGGACCTGGGCGGCCTGTTCGTACCCGGCGTCGACGGCATGGAACTGCGCGTGGAGGTCGCGGGCGACGCGATCGTCGCCGCGACGGTCGTGCTGCGCGACAGCGCCATCCAGCTCCAGGGCTTCGCCGCGCCCAAGCGCGAGGGCATCTGGGGCGAGGTGCGCGAGGAGATCGGCTCCGGCATCACCCAGCAGGGTGGCATCGTCGACGAGGTCGAGGGTCCGCTGGGCTGGGAGCTGCGGGCCCAGGTGCCGGTGCAGCTGCCGGACGGCACGAGCGGCTTCCAGGTCGTGCGGTTCGTCGGTGTGGACGGCCCCCGCTGGTTCCTGCGCGGAGTGATCTCCGGCCAGGGCGCCGTGCAGCCGCAGGCCGCCGGTCTGCTCGAGCAGATCTTCCGGGACACGGTCGTGGTCCGCGGCGACGGCCCGATGGCCCCCCGCGACCCCATCGTCCTCAAGCTGCCGAACGACGCCCAGATGGTCCCCGAGGGCGTCCAGCAGGAGGAGGGCTCCCGCTTCTCCGGCGGCATGGGCCAGCTCCAGCGCGGACCGGAGATCACCGAGGTCCGGTAAAGACTCCGTACGGTTTTCCGTACCCGCACGACGAGGGCCGCGACCCGCACGGGACGCGGCCCTTCACCATGTCCGGGGCCGCGCCGCCGGACCGGTTGAACGCCGGGGGGTCCGCTGGCGATACTGGCGCCCGGTTCCCGGCGGGGGAGGACACATGAACCAGGTGGTCACCGAGACCATGGTGCGCGTCGAGGACGTGCACAAGTCGTACGGCCACGGCACCGCCGCCGTCCACGCCCTGCGCGGCGTCTCCTTCGAGGTGCCGCGCGGCGAACTGGTCGCCCTCAAGGGGCGGTCCGGCTCCGGCAAGACCACGCTGCTCAACATCGTCGGCGGTCTCGACACACCGGACGCCGGGCGCGTCGCCGTCGACGGCCGCGATCTCGCCGAACTCGACGAGGACGGGCTGCTGGCGCTGCGCCGGGACCGCGTCGGCTTCGTCTTCCAGTCCTTCGGGCTCATCCCGATCCTCACCGCGGCCGAGAACGTGGGCGTGCCGATGCGGCTGCGCCGGACCGCGCCGCGCGAGCGCGACGAGCGCGTCGGCCTGCTGCTCTCCCTGGTCGGCCTCGCCGACCACGCCGCCCAGCGGCCCGGCGAGATGTCCGGCGGCCAGCAGCAGCGGGTCGCCATCGCCCGTGCCCTCGCCAACAACCCCGCGCTGCTGATCGCCGACGAGCCCACCGGCCAGCTCGACGCCGAGACCGGTCACGCCGTGATGGAGCTGCTGAGGGCCGTGGTGCGCAGCGAGCGGGTGACCGCGCTGGTCGCCACCCACGACGCCACGCTGCTCGACCTCGCCGACCGGGTGCTGGAGCTGCGGGACGGGGAGATCGTCGAGCAGTGACGCCGCGGGCGTCAGAGTTCCGTCAAGGACGACCGGCATCCCGCTCCCGACCCCATGTGGCGCGATTGTTGGCCGTAAGGTCGACGCTGCGCAGTCAGCAGTGACCGGAAGACAATGAGGCCATGGGACGCGGCAAGCTTCGGATCTACCTCGGCGCGGCGCCGGGCGTCGGCAAGACGTACGCGATGCTCTCCGAGGCCCACCGGCGCGTGGAGCGGGGCACCGACTGCGTGGTGGCCTTCGTGGAGCACCACGGCAGATCCCGCACCGAGGTGCTGCTGCACGGTCTGGAGTACGTGCCGCGCAGACAGCTGGAGCACCGCGGCGCGCTCTTCACGGAGCTGGACCTGGACGCGGTCCTCGCCCGCGCCCCCCGGGTGGCCCTGGTGGACGAGCTCGCCCACACCAACGTCCCCGGCACGCGCAACGCCAAGCGGTGGCAGGACGTCGAGGAGCTGCTGGCCGCCGGGATCGACGTGATCTCCACCGTGAACATCCAGCACCTGGAGTCGCTCGGCGACGTCGTCGAGTCGATCACGGGCGTACGGCAGCAGGAGACCGTGCCGGACGAGACGGTGCGGCGCGCGGACCAGATCGAACTGGTGGACATGTCGCCGCAGGCACTGCGCCGGCGCATGGCGCACGGCAACATCTACCAGCCGGACAAGGTCGACGCGGCCCTGTCCAACTACTTCCGCCCCGGCAACCTCACCGCCCTGCGCGAACTCGCGCTGCTGTGGGTGGCCGACCGGGCCGACGAGTACCTCCAGCAGTACCGCAGTGAGCACCGGGTGTCGAAGATCTGGGGCTCCCGCGAGCGCATCGTGGTCGGCCTGACCGGCGGTCCCGAGGGCCGGACGCTGATACGGCGGGCCGCGCGCCTGGCGGAGAAGGGCGCCGGCGGTGAGGTGCTCGCCGCGTACATAGCCCGCAGCGACGGGCTGACCTCGGCCTCCCCGAAGGAGCTGGCGGTGCAGCGCACGCTGGTGGAGGATCTCGGCGGCACCTTCCACCACGTGCTCGGCGACGACATACCGGCCGCCCTGCTGGACTTCGCGCGCGGCGTCAACGCCACCCAGATCGTCCTCGGCTCCTCGCGCCGCAAGGCCTGGCAGTACGTCCTCGGACCCGGCGTCGGCGCCACGGTGGCCCGCGAGTCCGGCCCCGACCTGGACGTCCACATCGTCACCCACGAGGAGGCCGCCAAGGGCCGCGGGCTCCCGGTCGCCAGGGGCGCGCGCCTGGGGCGACTGCGGCTCGTGTGGGGCTGGCTCGCGGGGCTCGGCGGACCGGTGCTGCTCACCCTGTTCCTGAACTGGGTGCACCTCGGGCTCGCCAACGACGTCCTGCTCTACCTGGCGCTGACCGTCGCGGCGGCCCTGCTCGGCGGGCTGTACCCGGCGCTCGCGTCGGCCGCGGTCGGATCCCTGCTGCTGAACTGGTTCTTCACACCGCCGGTCAACCGGATCACCATCGCTGACCCCAGGAACATGCTTGCGCTCGCCGTATTCGTGGGCGTCGCGCTGTCCGTGGCCTCGGTCGTCGACGTCGCCGCCCGCCGCACCCACCAGGCCGCCCGGCTGCGCGCCGAGTCGGAGATCCTCTCCTTCCTGGCGGGCGACGTGCTGCGCGGCGAGACCAGCCTGGAGACCCTGCTGGAACGGGTCCGGGAGACCTTCGCCATGGAGTCCGCGGTCCTGCTGGAGCGGGAGAGCGACGTGGCGCCCTGGGTCTGCGCCGGCCGCGCCGGGGCGGGCCCGCCGGTGGAGCGCCCGGAGGACGCGGACGTGGACATGCCGGTGGGGGACCACATGGCGCTCGCGCTGACCGGCCGGGTCCTGCCCGCCGAGGACCGCCGGGTGCTGGCCGCCTTCGCCGCCCAGGCCGCCGTCGTCCTGGACCGGCGGCGGCTGCGCGAGGAGGCCGACCGGGCCCGCGCGCTGGCCGAGGGCAACCGCATCCGCACGGCCCTGCTGGCCGCCGTGAGCCACGACCTGCGGACGCCGCTGGCCGCCATCAAGGCGGCGGTCACGAGCCTGCGCTCCGACGACGTGGCGTGGTCCGAGGAGGATCAGGCCGAACTGCTGGCGGGCATCGAGGACGGCGCCGACCGCCTCGACCACCTCGTGGGCAACCTGCTCGACATGTCCCGCCTCCAGACCGGCACGGTCACACCGCTGATCCGCGAGATCGACGTCGACGAGGTGGTGCCGATGGCGCTCGGCGGGGTGCCCGAGGCGAGCGTCGAGCTGGACATCCCCGAGACGCTGCCCATGGTCGCGGTCGACGCGGGGCTCCTGGAGCGGGCGATGGCCAACCTGGTGGAGAACGCCGTCAAGTACAGCCCGGCCGGCCGGACCGTCCTGGTGGCCGGCAGCGCCCTCGCCGACCGTGTCGAGGTACGGGTCGTCGACCGGGGGCCGGGGGTGCCGGACGACGCCAAGGAGCGCATCTTCGAGCCCTTCCAGCGCCACGGCGACGCCCCGCGCGGAGCCGGTGTGGGCCTGGGCCTCGCCGTGGCCCGCGGCTTCGCCGAGGCGATGGGCGGCACCCTGAACGCCGAGGACACCCCCGGCGGGGGCCTCACCATGGTCCTCACCCTCCGGGCGGGAGCCCGGGGCACCGACACTCCCACCGCGACAGCAGAAAGTCAGGCTGCCTGATGCCGAGTTCGACGGGTGGCACCCCGCGGACCCCCACGAGGGTGCTCGTGATCGACGACGAGCCGCAGATCGTGCGTGCCCTCGTGATCAACCTCAAGGCGCGCCGCTACGAGGTCGACGCCGCCCACGACGGGGCCACCGCCCTGAGGACGGCCGCCGCCCGCCACCCCGACGTGGTGGTGCTGGACCTGGGCCTGCCCGACATGGACGGCGTCGAGGTAATCAGGGGCCTGCGCGGCTGGACCCGGGTACCGATCCTGGTGCTCTCCGCCCGCCACTCCTCCGACGAGAAGGTCGAGGCGCTGGACGCCGGCGCCGACGACTACGTCACCAAGCCGTTCGGCATGGACGAACTGCTGGCCCGGCTGCGTGCCGCCGTCCGCCGTGCCGAGCCCGTTCCGGGCGGCGAGGACGACGTGATCGTGGAGACCGACGCCTTCACCGTCGACCTGGCCGCGAAGAAGGTGAACCGGGACGGCAGGGACGTACGGCTGACGCCCACGGAGTGGCACCTGCTGGAAGTGCTGGTGCGCAACACCGGCCGTCTGGTCGCCCAGAAGCAGCTGTTGCAGGAGGTGTGGGGGCCGTCGTACGGGACGGAGACGAACTACCTGCGGGTCTACATGGCGCAGCTGCGCCGCAAGCTGGAGACGGACCCCGCGCATCCGCGGCACTTCATCACCGAGCCGGGCATGGGGTACCGCTTCGAGAGGTGAACGGGGGACCGAACCGGAGGTGCCCGTTCCAGGGCGGGGCCCGAGGGGGTGCGTGGCTGTCGGCCTGCCCCGGTACGCTTCAGGTATGAGTGCTGCTCCTCGTTCCGACAAGCCGGTGGGCCGGTTCCGGCGCATGTTCGACCGGCTCTCCTCTTCGCAGGAGGACCTGGAGTCGGAGGAGCTCCGGGAGGACGCCGACACCGCCGGCTGTACACGCATCGGTGACTGTCAGGACCGGCAGATCGTCACGGTTACTGGTACCTTGCGCACGGTCACCCTGCGTCCGCGCGCGGGCGTGCCCGCCCTGGAGGCCGAGCTCTTCGACGGCTCCGCGGCCTTGGACGTGGTGTGGCTGGGCAGACGCTCCATCGTGGGCATAGAGCCGGGGCGCAAGCTCATCGCATCGGGCCGGGTCTCCATGAGCCGGGGCCGCCGGGTGCTCTTCAACCCGAAATACGAACTGAGACCCCTCGGACGGGAGTAGCCGGTGACGTCGCTCGACAAGCCGACCGAAGACACGGAAGCGGACGACGCCCGGGCGGTGACGGAGGCCGCGCTGTTCGAGGCGTTCGGCGGCGTGCGGGGCATGGTCGAGACGGTGCTGCCGGGGCTTCTCTTCGTCACCATCTTCACGATCAACAACGACCTGCACCTGTCGGCGATCGCGGCGCTGGCCGTGTCGCTGGTGCTGGTCGTGGTCCGGCTGGTGATGAAGGACACCGTCAAGCACGCCTTCAGCGGCGTCTTCGGGGTCGCCTTCGGCGTGGTCTTCGCGATGATGACCGACAACGCCAAGAACTTCTATCTGCCCGGCATGCTCTACACGCTCGGCCTGGCCCTGGCGTACATCATCACGACGCTGGCCGGAGTGCCCCTGATCGGCCTGATCCTCGGCCCGGTCTTCAAGGAGAACCTCTCCTGGCGCACCCGCAACCCGGGCCGCAAGAAGGCGTACGCGAAGGCCAGCTACGCCTGGGGTCTGATCCTGCTCGCCAAGTGCGCGGTCCTCTTCCCCCTGTACTGGTGGGCGGACACCGAGCAGCTCGGCTGGGTCCTGGTCACCCTGAAGATCCCGCCCTTCCTGCTCGCCGTCTGGCTGACCTGGGTCTTCCTGGCGAAGGCGCCGGCCCCCATCGACGTCTTCGCGGAGATGGAGGCGGCGGAGAAGGCCGAGAAGGAGAAGGCGGGGCGCGAGGCGCCGGGCCGGGAGCACACGGCCGAGCTCGTCGGCGAGACCGCCGACTCCGGCTCCCTGCCGCATCCCGCGGACGGCGAGAGCGGCGCCGCCGACTCGCACGGCGGCAGGCACCGCAAGGCGTGACGGCATACGGCGGTGGGGGCGCCCGGAGAAATCCGGGCGCCCCCACCGCCGTATCGCGTGGCGGCCGTCAGGTCCCGGCGTCGCTCCGCCGCGCCGACAGCAGGTCCTCCAGCTGCTCCTCGCGGGCCTGCGCCGCGACGAACAGCAGCTCGTCACCCGCTTCCAGGGAGTCCTCCTGGGACGGCGTCAGCACCCGGGTGCCCCGGATGATCGTCACCAGGGACGTGTCCTGGGGCCACTCGACGTCGCCGACCTGGGTGCCGGCCAGGGCCGACTCCTCCGGCAGCGTCAGCTCCACGAGGTTGGCGTCGCCGTGGCTGAAGCGCAGCAGCCGGACCAGGTCGCCGACGCTCACCGCCTCCTCGACCAGGGCGGACATCAGGCGCGGGGTGGAAACGGCGACGTCCACGCCCCAGGACTCGTTGAAGAGCCACTCGTTCTTCGGGTTGTTCACCCGGGCGACGACACGCGGAACGCCGTACTCCGTCTTGGCCAGCAGGGACACGACCAGGTTGACCTTGTCATCGCCCGTCGCGGCGATGACGACGTTGCAGCGCTGGAGCGCCGCCTCGTCCAGGGACGTGATCTCGCACGCGTCGGCGAGCAGCCACTCCGCCATCGGAACGCGCTCGACCGAGATGGCGGTCGGCGCCTTATCGATGAGCAGGATCTCGTGGCCGTTCTCCAGCAGCTCGCCCGCGATCGAACGGCCGACCGCGCCGGCTCCGGCAATGGCGACCCTCATCAGTGACCGCCCTCCTCTTCGGGACCCTTGGCGAACGCCGCCTCGACCTTGTCGACCTCGTCGGTGCGCATCATCACGTGCACCAGGTCGCCCTCCTGCAGCACGGTCTGCGAGGAGGGCAGGATCGCCTCCCCGAGCCGGGTGACGAAGGCCACCCGCACGCCGGTCTCCTCCTGGAGCCGGCTGATCTTGTGACCGACCCAGGAGGCCGAGGTGTGCACCTCGGCGAGCTGGACGCCACCGGTGGGGTCGCGCCACAGCGGCTCGGCGCCCGAGGGGAGCAGCCGGCGCAGCATCTGGTCGGCCGTCCAGCGGACGGTGGCGACCGTGGGGATGCCGAGGCGCTGGTAGACCTCGGCGCGGCGGGGGTCGTAGATGCGGGCGGCGACGTTCTCCACGCCGAACATCTCGCGGGCCACGCGGGCGGCGATGATGTTCGAGTTGTCACCGCTGGAGACGGCGGCGAAGGCGCCGGCCTCCTCGATGCCCGCCTCGCGCAGGGTGTCCTGGTCGAAGCCGACACCGGTGACCCTGCGGCCGCCGAACGAGGAGCCCAGACGGCGGAAGCTGGTGGGGTCCTGGTCGATCACGGCGACCGTGTGCCCCTGCTGCTCCAGGGTCTGGGCGAGAGCGGAACCCACACGCCCGCAGCCCATGATGACAATATGCATCGCGTCACACCGCGCTTCCTACGGGCACTGCCACCTTAGTGGATGTCGTGCTCATGTCTCTCTTTCGGCTCGCCTGGCGACATGGAGCGGCCAGTCTGCGGGCCGCAGGGGAACATCATGCCGGTGACCACCGTGGTGACGCCCCCAGGGGCCCGTGGAGCCGCGGTCCCCCCGCCCCCTGCCCAACGTATCGGCAAGCCGGTGGGGTCCGCACGAGCCGTTCATCCCTCGGCGGACGACCCCCGGCGGCCGATGCTGCGGATGCTGGCAAGAGTCAGGATTCCGAGGCCGACGAGCGTGACGGCGCCGCCGACGAGCTCTGCGCTCAGATGCATGGAACCTCCAGGGAGGACAACGGCCAGGAATCACGCGGTGTTTGTCATATAGGCATGACGGCCCCGCACCCTGCGGAATCCGCAGCCGCGGCACCCCCCGAATTCACCCGTAGAGCAGACGGCGGACGGATCGGGGGTGGCGGGTGGGCGGGCGCCCGTTCGAACGCTTACGATCCTCTGTTGTGTCCAAACTGACCGACGTGCCCAAGCGGATTCTGATCGGGCGCGCACTGCGCAGCGACCGGCTGGGGGAAACGCTCCTGCCGAAGCGCATCGCCCTTCCCGTCTTCGCCTCCGACCCGCTGTCCTCCGTGGCCTATGCCCCCGGCGAGGTGCTGCTGGTCCTGTCCATCGCGGGCGTGTCGGCGTACCACTTCAGCCCCTGGATCGCCGTCGCGGTCGTCGTGCTGATGTTCACCGTGGTCGCCTCCTACCGGCAGAACGTGCACGCCTACCCGAGCGGCGGCGGCGACTACGAGGTCGCGACCACCAACCTCGGGCCGAAGGCCGGCCTCACGGTGGCGAGCGCGCTGCTGGTCGACTACGTCCTGACCGTCGCCGTGTCCATCTCCTCCGGCATCGAGAACCTCGGCTCCGCGATCCCGTTCGTCGTCGAGCACAAGGTCTTCTGCGCGGTCGCGGTGATCGTGCTGCTGACGCTGATGAACCTGCGCGGCGTGAAGGAGTCGGGCAAGCTGTTCGCGATCCCGACGTACGTCTTCGTCGGGGGCGTCTTCATCATGATCGCGTGGGGCGCGTTCCGGGGGCTGGTGCTCGGGGACAGCATGCGCGCGCCCACCGCGGACTACGAGATCAAACCGGAGCACCAGGGCCTGGCGGGCTTCGCGCTGGTCTTCCTGCTGCTGCGGGCCTTCTCCTCCGGCTGTGCCGCGCTGACCGGTGTCGAGGCCATCTCCAACGGCGTCCCCGCCTTCCGCAAGCCCAAGTCGAAGAACGCCGGCACGACGCTCGCGATGATGGGCCTGCTCGCCGTCACCATGTTCTGCGGCATCATCGCGCTGGCCGCCACCACCAAGGTCCGGATGTCGGAGAACCCGGCCACCGACCTCTTTCACAACGGCATCCCGCTCGGCGCGGACTACGTCCAGCACCCGGTGATCTCCCAGGTCGCCGAGGCCGTGTTCGGCGAGGGCAGCTTCCTGTTCATCGTCCTGGCCGCGGCCACCGCGCTGGTCCTCTTCCTCGCCGCGAACACCGCGTACAACGGCTTCCCGCTGCTCGGCTCGATCCTCGCCCAGGACCGCTATCTGCCGCGTCAGCTGCACACCCGCGGCGACCGGCTCGCCTTCTCCAACGGCATCCTGCTCCTGGCCGGCGCGGCCGTGCTCCTCGTCGTCATCTACGGCGCCGACTCCACCCGCCTGATCCAGCTCTACATCGTCGGCGTGTTCGTCTCCTTCACGCTCAGCCAGATCGGCATGGTCCGGCACTGGAACCGCCACCTGGCCACGGAGAAGGAACAGGCCAAGCGGCGTCACATGATCCGCTCGCGGGCCATCAACGCCTTCGGTGCCTTCTTCACCGGACTGGTGCTGGTCGTCGTCCTCGCCACCAAGTTCACGCACGGCGCCTGGGTCGCCCTGCTCGGCATGTGCATCTTCTTCGCGACGATGACGGCGATCCGCAAGCACTACGACCGCGTCGCCGAGGAGATCGCGGCCCCCGAGGACCCCACGGAGCCCCCGAGCGACGACCTGGTGCGGCCCTCCCGGGTCCACTCCGTCGTCCTGATCTCCAAGATCCACCGCCCCACCCTGCGCGCCCTCGCCTACGCCAAGCTGCTGCGCTCGGACTCCCTGGAGGCGCTCAGCGTCAACGTCGACCCGGCGGAGACGAAGGCGCTGCGCGACGAGTGGGAGCGGCGCGGCATCGACGTACCGCTGAAGGTGCTGGACTCGCCCTACCGAGAGATCACCCGGCCGGTCATCGAGTACGTCAAGAGCCTGCGCAAGGAGTCGCCGCGCGACGCGGTCTCCGTGATCATCCCCGAGTACGTGGTCGGCCACTGGTACGAGCACCTGCTGCACAACCAGAGCGCACTGCGCCTCAAGGGCCGGCTCCTGTTCACCCCCGGGGTCATGGTCACCTCCGTCCCGTACCAGCTGGAGTCCTCCGAGGCGGCCAAGCGGCGGGCCCGCAAGCGGCAGGACTGGAACGCGCCCGGCGCGGTCCGGCGGGGTCCGGCGCAGCACGACCGGTCGAAGGAGTCCTCGCAGTCCACGTAGACTGGACGGCTGTTGTCCTCTGACGTCGTCCGTCGTCCCGTTCTCTGGAGTCACCCCGCCATGCAGGCAGAACCGAAGAAGTCGCAGGCGGAGTCCCCGGCGGTCTCGCTGGTGGGGGAGGAGTACGAGGTCGAGATCGGCCCCGTCGCCCACGGGGGCCACTGCATCGCCCGCACCTCCGAGGGGCAGGTGCTGTTCGTGCGGCACGCGCTGCCCGGTGAGCGGGTCGTGGCCCGGGTGACCGAGGGCGCGGAGGGCGCACGCTTCCTGCGCGCGGACGCCGTCGACATCCTGGACGCCTCCAAGGACCGCGTCGAGGCACCCTGCCCCTTCGCCGGTCCCGGCCGCTGCGGCGGCTGCGACTGGCAGCACGCCAAGCCGGGTGCCCAGCGCCGGCTCAAGGGCGAGGTCGTCGCCGAGCAGCTGGCGCGCCTCGCGGGCCTCACCCCCGAGGAGGCGGGCTGGGACGGCACGGTGATGCCGGCCGAGGGCGACAAGGTGCCCGCCGGGCAGGTCCCGTCCTGGCGCACGCGCGTGCAGTACGCCGTGGACGACGAGGGCCGTGCGGGCCTGCGCAAGCACCGCTCGCACGAGGTGCAGCCGATCGACCACTGCATGATCGCCGCCGAGGGCGTCAGCGAACTGGGCATCGAGCAGCGTGACTGGACGGGCATGGCCTCGGTGGACGCGATCGCCGCGACGGGATCGCAGGACCGCATGGTCATCCTGGAGCCGCGTCCCGGCGCCCGCCTCCCGCTCGTCGAACTGGACAAGCCCGTCTCCGTCATGCGGGTCGGGGAGAAGGACGGCGGCGTCCACCGCGTCCACGGCCGCGCCTTCGTCCGCGAGCGCGCCGACGGCCGCACCTACCGGGTCGGCAGCGGCGGTTTCTGGCAGGTGCACCCGAAGGCCGCCGACACGCTGGTCACGGCGGTCATGCAGGGCCTGCTGCCCCGCAAGGGCGAGATGGCCCTCGACCTGTACTGCGGGGTCGGCCTCTTCGCGGGCGCCCTCGCCGACCGCCTCGGCGACGAGGGCGCGGTCCTCGGCATCGAGTCGGGCAAGCGCGCCGTGGAGGACGCGCGGCACAACCTCGCCGGCTTCGACCGCGTCCGCATCGAGCAGGGCAAGGTCGAGGCGGTCCTGCCGCGCACGGGAATCAGCGAGGTCGACCTGATCGTCCTGGACCCGCCGCGCGCGGGTGCGGGACGCAAGACGGTGCAGCACCTGTCGTCGCTGGGCGCGCGGAGGATCGCGTACGTGGCCTGCGATCCCGCTGCGCTGGCCCGGGACCTGGGGTACTTCCGGGACGGGGGGTACCGGGTGCGGACACTGCGGGTGTTCGACCTGTTCCCTATGACGCATCATGTGGAGTGCGTGGCGATCCTCGAACCTGCGGGCAAGGGTGCCTGACCTGCCGTTCTGTTGCTCTGGTGGGTTGAGGAACGCGCTGCATCAGGATGACGTCTCAGATGTCTCTTCGGGGATTCCTGACGCTCGGACGACGCTCATAATGGCGTCTCTACCGCGCCTTCACGTCACCTTCACGTCAGCGGTGCGAGTGACTGCTTGGTTCCGTGCGCGCGGAGCTGAAAGCACCGTTGATACCGGCCCGGTATCATGGCCGTATGGCGATGACACTCCGACTCCCCGACGACCTTGACGCGAAGCTCACCGAGCGGGCTCGTCGGGAGGGTCGCAGTAAGCAGGAGCTCGCCATCGAGGCCATCCGTGACGCCCAGAACCGGGCCGAGCTGAAGGTCGAGGACGTCCTGGTCGAGCTTATGGACAGTGATGCGGAGATCCTGGACTACCTGAAGTGACCGCAGTCCGCTACACCCAGATCGACGAAATCCTGGCCATCGCCCGCACGGTCAACGGTACCGAGCACAGCGTGCGTGACATGGGTCTCCTGGTGTCGGCGATCGAGCGGCCCCGGACGAACGTGTTCGGGGCCGAGCTGTATCCCACGCTGCACGAGAAGGCTGCGGCACTGCTGCACTCCGTCGCCCGCAACCATGCGCTGATCGACGGCAACAAGCGCACCGCCTGGCTGGCCATGCGCGTCTTCCTGCGGTTCAACGGCGTCAGTGCCAGTACCGCCCCGCCGCCCGTTTCCGTTGCCGGCCCGTTCGTCGAGGAAGTCGCGCAGGACAACGTCGATGTACCGGCGATCGCCAAGCGCCTCGCGACCTGGTTCCCCGTTTCCTGACGTTCGACGAGGCAAGGGCGCCTCATGTGGAGTACGAGGCGATTCTGGAGCTTACTGCAAAAGGGATCTGACCTGCGGTTTTCGTGGGTTGTTCGGGCGTAGCCGGGCGTGCTCGACCCTGCGTTCCAATCCCGGAAGGGAAGACGGGCGAGTGTTGCCCCGGTCTTCACAGGGTCCGCGCAGGGCGGCCCCAACACTCATGGGACGTTCGCTTTGATAGGGCATCAGCTCATGCATGAGGTCGGTATGCGGTCCGTGCGTCGAATTGCACGAATCGCGGTAATGGGGGGCCACATCAGGAAGGTGACCGGCGGTCCGGTGTCGACAGGGGTGGTGGAGTGCGGCGGTACGAGCAGCCCACGCACCGGGCTGTGTCTGTTGCGCATCGTGGACCCGACCATGGGTGACTACGACTGCCAGCGGGTGGCCGTTGCTGTCCACGGGGTGGTGGATCTTTCTCGTCAGGCCGCTACGGGATTGGCCTATTGCGTGGCTGGCTGGCTCGCCCCTGGTGGTAGGAGCTTTACTGCTGCGGCAGGTGGCGGCGCTAGTGGACCTCTCCGGCAGGGCCGGGTTCGTGGCGTTAACGCTCCAGTTCTACAGAATTCATGAACGCGGTAGGCGGATTCGATCATCGTGGGCCATCGCAAAGTGATGAAAGTGCCACAGGAAACCCAAGGATGGGCATACTCTGCGGGAATCACCGCAGGTGGGCTCGGGCGACCTGTAATGCGGCGGAGGTGTCATGGGTGGGGACCCGTATGTGTCAGCAAAAGGGGTCGGAGAACGTAAGCGCTCGGGGGTGCCGGATCCGTACGGTGACCAGGCTCTCCTGACGTCTGCCATGACGGGGGGCTACGACGCCGTCCCCGGCCAGGAACGCAGTCGACTGCGGAGCTATCTCGAAGCCGTTGTCGCGGCCCGTCCGGCGCCGGTGCACACCACGGTCGCCTTCAACGCCGTCTACTTCGGGTACGAGCTCGGCGGCGACGGCTACGGCGGAAGCCCGTTGTGCCTCGATGATTTTCCCGTCATCACCTTCGGTGAGTGCGCTCCGGTGCTCCCGGTCGGGGCCATGGTGTGTGTCGCTACCGGGTCGGACCCGCTTTACGCGGAAATCGTCTACAGAGAGGGCGCGCACCCGGAGGTGGACGCGCTCGGTGACGTACCGGCTTGGGTGTCGGGAGCGCCCGCGGGCGCCGAGGGCTCGGGTAGGCCGGGTACAGACGCCGCACCAAGGCGCAGGGAGCTGCTGGTGCCGGACCTCCACGCCTTCGGTCCGGCACTGAGTCTGTCACCGGCCCAGCTTCATCGCTTGCGCACGCGCGGGCGATGGATCAACGAGGACGGGCATGTCGTCGTCGACGTGTGCTATCCGTCCTTGCAAGCAGCCCGGCGCGACGATCTGACGGCCTACGCGGACCATCTCCTGACGACGGCTCGGGAACAGCTTCTTAGCCCCTTCGTCCCTGTTTCCCTTGCCTCCCTGGTGGGCGGCACGCACGACGACGATCTGCGGGCGGGACTGCTCGGTCTCCTCGACACGGTGCGGGGTGTCCTCAACTCCAGTGCAGTGTTGCGCACCTGGGGCCACTACGCCCTGACCCGTACCTCCCTCGCGGACTGCTGGCGGGACACCGGACCGCTGGGCGGCGACGACCTCAAGTCTCTCGTGGCCGCGGTCGAGCGCGCGGCCACCCCGGCGAGGCGGCGACACGGCCTCGTCGCTCCGGTCACTGTGTACACAGCGGTCGGACCACGGCTCCGCGGTTTTCCCGGGGCGGAGGAACGGCTCAGGGAAGTGGGGTACGCCGCTGCGGTGTGCCGGGCGAACGTGGCGCTTGCCGACGTGGTCCAAGGGGACAGCGACCAGGGCCTGTTCGGCAACGGCTCCCGGGTCACCCTCGACGACGCCTTCGAGGGGGGAGGGGTGTGGCGGTCCCACCATCCCGGTGACGCAGAGGCACCCGGAGACCCCCTGGTCCCGGCCGGGCGCGGCTGGAACTCCACACTGCCCGCACCGGCGGAGCCGGAAACGGAAGTGGAGCTGGAACCGGTAGATGCGCCCCTCGCCGACCACGACGCCCTCGGCACCGGCGAACTCCTGCGGAGCGACGCGCAGGAGATCGTCTGGAGGGCGCCCCTGCGGCTGGCCCATCTCGTCGGCGGCTGGTTTCCCCTGCACCCGTTCGTCGCGCAGGACCTTTGCCAGCCCCGCGGCGCGCACCCCACGCTTCGTCTCGAACTCGACCATGCTGGTGAGACGTTGGACGAGAAGGAGGCGGTGCAGTACGTCGCGGCCGAACTCGGGGACGAATCGGGTCGGTTGACGGGAATCGTCTGGCCCGGTGACTTCTTCCCCGGCCTGATGCTGGAGCTGCGCCGGCTCCGTGGCAACACGGTGATTCGGCTGGTCACGACGCGGTTGAAGGAACGGGCGCAGGCCGGTGACCGTGAGACGGGGCACTGTTACGACCCTCGCGTGCTCACCAGGGAGGACGTGCCGGGCAGCAGCCGCCACGGTGACAGCGCGGTCGGGCTGGGTCCCCGGCAACTGGTGATGCGCACCGTGCGCCGTTGCGGTCTGCTCACCCTAGACGGTCACGCCCTGATGGACCGGTCGGTCCTGCCGAGCGCGGTCTATGGGCGCCGACCGGCCCGGTCGCAGGCCGCCGATCTGGACTCGGCCGTCGCGGAACTGCTCGCGGAACGTCTTCTGGAGCCGGCCCTGGGCAGCCGGGACGCCTGGGGGCAGCCGCACTTCCCGCCGCGTGACGGACAGCGGACCATTCTCCTTGTTGGCTACCGTCCCGCCAGGCCGCGGGTGATACGTCCGTGGGGCGGTGGCGAACCGGGCGCTGAGGGACTGCGCGGCGCTCAGTTCGTCGCAGGTCATCTGCGACGCCTGCGACCGGGGTGCCTGCCCAGCGACGTTCAGCGCGCGGCCTTCCGGGAGCACTGCCGCAGGCTCGGCAAAGCGGACGGTTGGGAACTGCCGTACGGCTACACGTTCGTGACCGAGCACACGCGCGGCCGCTGACCTTTCACGGGGTCGTGCGTCCACGGCTCGGGCCCTCTCTTTTCCTCCCGTCACCCACAGGCATCTTCCTGTCACCGGCAGAAACGGAGTGCGTGTACATGCAGGACCGCTACCGCGTCGTCACAGGGCCGCCGTGGTCCCCGCCGAGTGTCTCGGCAGAGGACCTGGAAGGCCTGGCCGCCGCGCTCAACGCCTTGCAATCCCCGGCCGTCGCCGCCCTGAACGACCTCACGGCGGACATGGTGGAACTCGCTTTCAACTCCCTGCGGCCCAAACACCGCCAGGAGCTGCTCACCAGTCTGGGTATCCGCATGTCGGCCCCTCGACGGGTGAGCAGTGCCCTGTGCCGGGACGTCCTCACCAGGCTGCGGCGCCAGTCGCGGCAGCACACCTGCACATGCGGGATCAAGGGACTCACGGTCACCGTGATGAACCAGGTGGGCGACTTCGTCCTGGCGCACGACGGGGAGCCGGTCCCCGACCCTGTTGCCCGGTGGGGCGCCACGCTGGTCCGGGCCACTGTGTTCGCGTGGTGCAATGCCTCCGTCACCGACGCCCACATCCTTGCCTGGGCGGCGGACCAGGACTGGTTCGGGGCGACGGCCGACGACGAGGCGGCCCGGCTCGCCGCCGTCGCTGCCGCGGCGCGGCCTCTCATGGAGGCGTACCCCGATTTCGTACTTGGAGCGGCGGAGGACGACGGGCTGGCGCTCGCGGAGGAGAGTGAACCAGGGGCCGCTGCCGTCGCCGATCGGCCGGGCGCCAGCGCCCCCGCACCACAGACCGCGGCAGCGGACACCGGTACTTCGCACGAGGAGACCGCTACCGCGTCCGACTACACCGGGACCAAGGCTGGGACAGCTCCTGAGGAAACATGTCAGCAGCTGGAGTCCGCCCTGGCGGGGGCCCGCCAGGCCGCGGAGAAGGTCACCGACGCAGTCATGGACGGCCGCCCTCCGCAGGACGAAGACCTGGCCCGGCTCGCTGCGCTGAGCACTGTTTTCAACGACGTGGACGCGGTGTTCCGGGCCGCCGGCATCGAGGGGGTGCCTCGTCGTCTGGAGGACATCACGCGCGCTGCACACGCACATCGGACAGCGCGGGAGCGTGACCTCCAGGCCCGCGAGCCGCTGCGGGAACTGCTGGATGTCGCCTGCCGCCCGGACAGCTCCGCCGCTGCCGCCGCTGCCGCCGAGGCCGTGCGCGGCGCGGCTCGCCGCCTGCTGGATGTGCCGGTATGGGAGGAGCTGCAACACGAGGAGAGCGCCGCGCTCGCCGCCCTGGCCCGGCTCATCAGGCTGGGACGACAGGCGGATGCCGCCACGGAGATTCTGGCACTGCAGGGACAAATCGTACGGGTCCTGCCCACGTGCGCCATGGCCGTGCTCATCGCTCCCGAGCTGACGCTGGACCAGCCGGTGGACGGTGAACCGTACCCCGCCGGGACCGCCGAGGCACACGGCACCGCCGAGCCCGCCGACGCCGAGACGACCGCAGAACACGAAACCGTGCAGTCGGCCGCATCGACTGAGGCGATCGCGCCCCAGCCCGCCGCCGAGCCGGAAGCCACGACCGCCGTGCCGGTCCACGCACCCAAGGCAGACGCCGGGCCGGCCGCCGACAGCGACTCGGCACTCCCCACGTCCGCTGACGCGCCCGTCCAGGCACCCGCCGCACCCACGCCTTCTCCTGTCGATGACACGCCCGTCCGGGCAGCGGCCCCGGCGGCGGACGACGCCACCCATGAGGCCGCGGTCGAGGGTGCCCTGGCGCAGCTGGTCGTGGAGCGGCGCTTCGGACTCGCCCACCATGTCGCAAGGGCCGCTGGCCACCCCGAGCCCCAGGTGGCGGCGATCCGCCTGGCCGGTGCCGCCGCGCTGCTCACCTCTGGGGGCAGCCAGAGTGCCCGGCTAACGGCGGACCTGCTGCAGGAGTACGGCGGATATGCGGGCCAGGACACCGAGGGCAGCGAACTCCTACTGCTGCCCGCCCTGCTCCGTACCGCGCTGATCACCGGTGACCACGCTGCGGGCGCTCAGCTCAAGGGCTGGTGCCGAGGCTCCCGGACCGGCTGGGGGAGGCGGCGACCGCCGTCGCCGACCGTGCCCTCAGCGGCGCCCTGCTGATCGCCTCGCCGCTGGTCGCCGACGTCTCCGAGACCGAGGCACGGCTGCGGGAACTGCGCGATCAGAGCCGTGCCCTGCTCTCGCCGCAGCGGCTGCGGTTCGCACGGGCGACGGAGATTGCCAAACGCTGGCTCGCCCCCGACAACGGGATGCTCGGATCGCTGCTCACGACTGTCGTCGGCGACGACCGCCACGCGCTGCAGCAGGTGCGGGAGCAGGCCGATCGACTGTCGAAACTGGCCGAGGTCAACAGCGAGATCGACCGCATGGACCGCAAGTACCGCTCGTCCAGCGGCAAGCCGCTCCAGGGCTCCGGGCGGCAGGACCTGGTGCATCTTGTGGAGCGGGCCGTCAGCCTGGTCAGGGAGTGGTGCCTGGCGGTCGACGGCACCCGTCGCGGTGACCGTTCCGACGGCAGCCGGGCGGTCAAGGAGACCTCCTCCCTGCGCCAGTCCCTGCTGGACGGCAGGGAAGCGGCGCTGGGCGAACTGGAGCGGTTGGCGCGGCGCCCGGACGCCCTCTCGGGCGCGATGGCCTGGGCGGCCCACGCCTCGATGGAGGAGCTGTTCGCTCTGCTCGCTGACGTCACCGTGACCACGCGTTCCGGCGGTCCCGTCGACCCAGCGCTCGTTCTGGACGCGGAGCTGCTGAAGGTGTGTGACACCCGTGACGAGCGGCCGTCGCCCGACGAACTGCTGACCGCGGTCCACCGGAGCTGGCAGGAGGCTCTGGACGAGCGGCTCTCCCACGACGCGTTCACCGCGGCCCGTGACATCGTCGAGCTGGCCGGGCGCGGGCTGTTGCCTGCCGCTGGGGCGGGGGAGTTCGTCCCGCCTGCGGAAGCCGAGATCGACGACAGGGAGACCACCCGGCGTGCGCAGCTACGGAAGGCACACGACGCACTCGTCGCCGAGCTGCACCGTGCGCAGGCCGACGGTGCCGTGACCGAGGACCAGGACCTGGGCCTTCAGGAGTTGCTCGCCGACGCCCACAACAGCCTCGAAAGCGGTGACCGACACGACCTGCTGCACGTGCGGCGGGCGCTCGACACGGTACGGAGTGGCCTGCCGGCCTTCCGGGAGCAGGCGGCGGATCGAATCCGGGCTCGGCTCGACGCCCTGGACCCCTCCGTGGAGGAGCGGGCCCAGGTCCTGCGGCGCCTGGAGACGAACGACCTGGCCACCGCTGCCGACCTCGTCTACTTCCTGGAGATCGGCGAGCCGGTCCCGGAGATCGAGGGTGGCGAGTCCCATCTGACCGAGTTCTTCCCGGCCGTGCCCGACGGCCTGCCCGGAGGGATCGACCATGAGCTCGTCGAGCTGGTCCGGTCCGGCGGCAAGCATCCGATGGTCCCCGTCCTGGACTACGGCGGCCTCTCCACCGACGAGGCGGCGCTGGCGGCCGACGCCCTCGGTGAGTGGCGCGCGCTTGCCGCCACCGAACGCAAGGACCGGCTCCAGGTGGCTCCGACGCGACAGGTGCCGCCTCTCCTAAAGCTCCTCGGCTACGACGCCAAGAGCGCCAGGCCGCTCGACGACCGATCCCAGCACCGGCGGGAATACCGTCTCTTCGAAGCGACCGGCGTGGAGATCAACGGTAGAGCGAAAGCGCCCGCGTTCGGCTCGCAGATCAAGGAGCAGGGCGGCAACCTGCGGGTGATGGTGGTCTGGGGCAGGCCGCCCGCCAAGGTCGTCATGAGCTGGGCGGAGCGCGACACCAGCGGAGCCAGCCTTCTCGTCGTCTACTTCGGCACGCTGAGCCGTGAGGCCCGAGTCGAACTCGCCGCCGGCTCCGACCGGTTGCAGCCGCTGCTCGTGGTGGACGATGCAGCCCTCGCCTATCTCGCGGCCTGCGGCAACCGCCAGGTCAGCGCCGCCACGCAGACCCTGCTGCCCTTCTCCGGCGTCAACCCGTACATCAGGGAGAAGCGCGGCCGGATCGGCGGCGAGATGTTCTACGGCCGCGACGCCGAACGCAAGAGCATCCTCGACCCGCGCGGCACCCAGGTCATCTACGGCGGCCGGGGCCTGGGCAAGTCTGCGCTGCTCGCCGACGCCGGGGAACTGTTCACGGAGCAGCGCCCCGGATATCACCAGACCGTGTACGTCAACCTCGACCAGGAGAACATCGGCAAGGGCAGCTCGCGCGGGCCGGAGGCGCTGTGGAGCGTCCTCCTGAGAGAGCTGACCGTGGCACAGGTACTCGATGACCGGCCGCAGGGGCGCGGAAAGCGACAGGAGACCTCCGAGCGGGTGCGCGCCGGCATCCGGGCCTGGCTGGACGGGGACTCCCGTCGCCGACTGCTGATCCTGCTCGATGAGTGCGACCAGTTCTTTGAGGCCGACGCCCCGCGGTTCGACCAGACCAAGAAGCTCAAGGGCCTCGGGTCCGACACCAAGGACGCGGCAAAGGTCGTCTTCGCAGGACTTCACTCCGTGCAGCGCTTCTCTAAGCTTGCGAGCAACGGGCCGTTCGGCCACCTCGCTCAGACCCCGAAGGTGATCGGCCCGCTGGCTCCCCAGTCGGCTGCGGAACTGCTGGTCGAGCCGATGCGGGCGCTCGGGTTCGAGTTCAAGGACCTGGATCTCGTCAACCGTGTGCTCGGTTACTGCTCGTACCAGCCGTTCCTCCTGCAGATGTTCGGGCACCGGCTGGTCGAGCTGATGCACCGCAAGCGGACGCGGCGCGGCGCCGGGCAACCCCCTTACGAGGTGGAGGTGACCGACATCGAGATCGTGGAGTCGGACGCCGCGCTCCGGGACGGCATCTCGGCGGCCTTCAAGGACACGCTGAGCCTCGACCACCGCTATGACGTGATCGCCAATGTGCTGGCGTACCACGCCCGCCATCACGGCCTGGAGGTGCGGCTGAGCGACACCGAGTTGCGTGAGGAGTGCGAGACGTACTGGCGCAAGGGGTTCGAACAGCTCGACACCGAGGGCTTCCGCGCCTACCTCTCCGAGATGGTGGGTCTCGGTATCCTCGCGCCCAACCACGACGGGCTGGGCTGGCATCTGCGTGGCCCCAACGCCCTGCGCATGATCGGGACCTCGCACGAGGTGGAGGCACGTCTGCTTAGGGCTGAACAGGACTGTGAATTGCAGGAGAGCATCGTGCAGGAGGGCCGCCCCGAGCTCCCCGACGGGCGGCCGGCTCCGCTGACCAACACTCAACTCGACGATGTCCTGGGCGAGCGGTCCAACCGGACCCGAGTCGTCCTCGGTAGCACCGCCACCGGAGTCATGGACGTCGCCCGGACGTTGCGTACGATCGCCGGACCGATCGACGGCTGGACGCTGCCACCCGTGGGCAAGCCCAGCGTCTACAAACAGGAACTCTCTGGCGGACGCCCCCGAGAACGACGGGTCGTCATCAGCGACTTCGTCAACTACCGGGATCCGGTCCGGCCCGAGACCTGCCGCGAAGCCGTCGACCTGGCCGAGACGCTGCTGCCTGCCACTCCGGGGGTCACCCGCGCCGTCGTCATCGTCACCGACCCCGCTCAGCTCACCCTGTGGCGCTCCCTGCTGACGGGAACCGAGCCCACCTCGGCCGCACCGGTGGTGCTGCGTAGGCACGACCACCGCAGCCTGCGCGGCTGGGCCCAGCGCATCAACATGTTCCACACGGAGGACCGCCTGGACCGTCTCCACGAACTGACCGGCGGCTGGCCGCTCCTGGTGGACCGGGCCCACCGCCTGCACGAGGAATTGGGCGACCCCGACGAGGTGTTGCGCCGTCTGGCCGACCTCCGCGCGGACCGGGCCCAGGCCCGCGCATTCGCCGAGGCGACCGGCGTGTACGCGGATCAGTTGCTGGCCGCCGGATACCGGGCCCTCACCGACGAGTTCAAGGACGGCCTCTTCGACCTGGAAGGCGCGGTGACCGCCGTCGCGCTCAAGATCGATGATGAGGACGAGGCACGGTGGATCGTCGACTTCCTCGACGCCCTCCAGGTCTTCGATCGCGAGGACACCCAACTGCGCCTGGAACCGGTATTCCGGGAGTGCGTGGCGCTCAACGGGTGACAGAGCCGCACGTGCATCGTGACCGGACATGACCGTGGCGATCGCGGGCATGCCGGTCGCGGTTCCGCCGTGGGCGGAGGACCTGTTGCGCCGACGAGAGTGGGGCGCTTCCAGGCGAGACCAGGAATCCTGGTAGACCGCGCGACCTGCTCCGTGCTGCTTAGGGCTGAACAGACTGCGGCAACCAGATCATCCCGAGGGATCCCGCTCGCTCGCCCCGCGAGGCCGGGTGGCCCGACACCGACCCGACACTGTCCGCTGTGACGCTCGTTTGACGCTCCAGGTACTCACGCGCAGGACGGCGAACTGAGAAACTGACGCTGACCTGGGCTTTTCCGTGAGGTGCTCCGGCCGACATCTTCTCAACGACGCATCACGTGGAGTGTGTGGCGATCCTCGAACCGGCGGGCAAGGGGCTGGCTCTGACCCGCGCTTTTACCGTCGGGGCGGGTTGCTCGACCCGTCCCTCCGGGCAGCCAGAGGGGCCCTTCCCTGTCCCGGGGTCGCCTTCCGCGGAGGTCAGATGCGACCGATCCAGTCCACCACGGTCGCGGCGAACGCATGGGGTACTTGCTCAAGTGCCGCCACGTGCCCGTCGGACAGCACTCTCGTCGGGCAGCCGAGCACTGCTGCGAAGTTCGCCAGGGACGGCCGGGAATAGTGGTCTCCGTCGCCGGCCGGTTCGTCGAGGAAGTCGCACGGGACGACATCGATGTACAGGTCATCACCGAATGCCTCTCGACCTGGTTCCCCATTCGTTGACGTTCGGCCCGGCTCTCGGCGGTCGGGTGGGCGGAACCGGGCGTGGGTCGCATCGTCGGCGCCGAAGGTCGCATCGATGCTGGTCTTCGTCTCGTCGGGCGTCGAATGGATCAGGATCTCTGTTCCGGGTCGTCTCTCGGCCTGTTCCGCGGTGTGCGACAGGCGTCCGCGCTCACCGGGACCTTGACCATGGCTGTGCCCGGCAGAGTTCCGCCGATGCGTATGCGGCTCGACTCCAGCCGGACGAGCGGCCGGCAGAGACGGTCGCTGTGAACCAGGCCGGCAAGCTCCGGCGCCGCACCGAACGCCGGGGAACGGCCCTGGAGTTCTCCCTCGCCCTGGCCGCCCCGGGGGTGGTTGATGATACAAGGGACGGGTGATCAGGTCGGTGGCCGCGCGAGTACGGTGGAGTGGCCCGCCCGGATGGACTTGGGGGAATTCATGACGTTCGAGCAAGAATGGGCCGAACTGCACTCCGCGGCGGCCGAGCGCACTGCGATGCAGATCGACAGCATTCCGGCCGAAGGCGGCGGAGGCGGCGGCGGGAAAGACCTGGTGGTCAATCGGGACGACCTCGGCGCCATCGGTAGTGACGCGTACGACCTGCTGGGCCGGCTGGGGAAGGACGGCGACATCGCCCGTGCCTCCACGTTCGACGCGGCGACGGCGCTGACCAACGGGAACTTCGTGAGCGGCTCGGCCGTGCTGAAAGTGCACGATTTCTGGCAGACCCACCTGAAGACGCTGCTGGACGCCTGCGCGCAGATCTCCAATCACCTCGATTACAGCAAGGCCCGGCACGCCGAGGACGAGGCGAAGATCGAGGGCGATCTGACGCGGATATCCGTGCTTACGGAATACATGAAATAGGGCTCGGGGGAGCGCGAAACATGCTGAAGTACGAGGACATAATCGACGCCCCGGTGGGGAAGCTGAAGGCCGCCGCCGACGACTGGTCGGAGATGGCGGGGAAGCTGGACAAGCTCGCCACCGAAGCCGCCGACGGGATGAAGACGAAGGCGGACAAGGCTTCCTGGGAGGGCGTCAACGCAGGCGTCACCAAGGCGTTCATCGGCAAGACGGCCAAGGAGTTCGCGGACGCCGCGGCCGAGGCCAAGGGTGTCAAGATCATCCTGGAAGAGGGTCACGCGGCCATCAAGAAGGCCAAGGACGACCTGACCAACATCCGGGACCACGAGGGCCCCGCGGCCGGCATCCGGGTGGACGGCAAGGGCAAGGTCACCGCGAAGAACCCGCTGTCCGAGATCCCCGCGGCGCGGCACGACCCCGACTACAGCAGTCTCCTCCAGGAGGAGAGGAAGAACATCGAGTCGTGGCAGAAGAGGATCGACCTCATCGTCGACAACTGCAACGACACCGACGTCGCCCTCAAGAACACCCTCGAGGCCAACGTCACCGACCGCAAGGACTTCAGCGCTCCGACGTACACGAAGCTGGACCAGGAGGAGGCCGCCCGTGCCGCCGCCCTGGCGGCCAAGGGCCGGGACATCACGCACACGGAACTTCAGCAGCTCAACGAGCTGCTGAAGGACAACGGGTCGTCGGTGGACTTCTCCAAGAGCTTCTACGAGAAGCTCGGCCCCGAGAAGTCGCTCGCGTTCTTCGGCCAGCTCTCCACGGACACGTACGAGTACGGCAAGGTCGACAAGGAGCGCCTCAAGGACGTCCAGGAACTCCAGAAGAACCTGGGCCTCAACCTGGCCACCGCCTCCCACGACAAGGAGTTCACCGACAAGTGGGGCCCGGAGCTCCGCAAGTTGGGTACGGAGCGCATTCCGCTGGCCAAGCACGACTACGGCGGGCCGTTCGGATACCAGCTGCTCGGCGGGATCATGCGGTACGGGAACTACGACGCGAAGTTCCTCAATCCGATCGCCGAACACGTGGCGCAGCTGCATCAGAAGGACCCGTACATGTTCGCCGACAACAAGGTGGTGAACAGCCCGTTCAAGAACCCGTTCAACCCCTCCGGCGTGAACGGGGCGGGCTACGATCCGGCCACCGCGATGCTGGAAGCGCTCGGCAACAGTCCGGAAGCGGCGAAGAAGTTCTTCACCGACCCCCCGACCGCGTACAACGAGGACGGCACGGTCAACCGCGGCGCCACCGCCGATCTCGGAAAGAACAAGGACGGCGAGGCGATCGACAACTACCTCGACTTCTTCGGCAACGAGAAGTGGGAGTCCTTCCCCGACGTCAACTCGCTCGACGAGAAGGAGCTCAAGGCGTCGCTCGACCAGATGCCCGATGCCCTCGGCCACGCCCTGGAGGCGGCGACCCTCGGCTACCCGGCCGGGCACCCGGACGCCGGCGTGGTGCGGGACGCGGACAACGCCGGGATCATGCAGAAGGTCATGGAGAAGTACGCCGCGGACCCGGGTCTCCTCAAGGAACACCACGAGGCGATGGCCGACAGCCTGGGCGTCATGGGCGCCGGCTACATCGACGACATCAACTGGGCGCTGGACAAGAACGATCCGAACAGCGTGTTCGCGCCGGGCAAGAACCCGGGCGGGCACCTCGACTTCGCGGACACCGCGGACGGGAACGGGCGGAGCGTCGTCCGGGGCTTCCTCAGCACCCTGGGTCAGCACCCGGACGCCTACGCGACGGTCTCGACCGCGGAGCAGGTCTACACCCGCAGCGCGCTGGAAGAGACAGTGGGCCCGAACGGAAAGATCGACGACGAGGGCGCGGCCAGGGCGACCGTACGCGTGGGTGCCGAGGTGCAGGGCATGCTCGACCAGTCCCGGGCCGACCAGGTGGAGGCGACGAACCTCAAGACCCACGAGGACTATGAGAAGGCGGTCGCCAAGCGGGCGGGCTGGGTCGAGTTCGGGGCCGCTGCGGGCATCGCGGCGGGCGTCGCCTTCCTGCCCGCGACCGCGGCCGTGGGCACGGCCGCGGTGCTCATCCCGCTGGCGACCGACACCGCCAGTGGTGCGGCCGAACAGCTCATCGGCCAGATGGTCGGCGACATCTCCGACAACTCGGTGGACGAGCACAAGGAGAAGGTGGAGGAGCTCACCAGGGAGGAGAAGACCAAGATCTACTCCGCCGGTGAGGGCATGGCCGAGGCCCCGATGGAGGAGTTCCTGCGGCACAACGGCGTGGACCCCAACAGCGAGTTCGGGCAGGACCTGCGCGAATCGATGCTGATCGGCTACGGGGTCGGCAACGACCGGGAGAACCAGCAGGGCAACGACCCTGAGACCGGCTGAGGCCGGCGGCCGAGGAGACGTAAGGATGCGGATAGTGATCAATCGTAGGCCGGTGCGCGTTGGGTTCCTTGCCACGGCCGTGGCCGGCTTGTTGTGTCTCGGGGCCACCGGTTGCGGTGGGGACGCAGACGAGGAGGCGGCCGACGAGACTGTGGCCGGGACGCAACTGTGCGGTGGCGACGCCGTGTCGGCCCAGGCGTCCAAGGCGCTGAAGGTGATCACGGGGTCGTCGAGGTTCGGCACGACGGGGGAGAAGTCCACCGTCGCGCAGGCCGCGACGGACCTTGTCGCGGCGTTTCCGGCCCCCACCGGGGGACGCGACGACGTCTGCCGCATCTACCCGGCCGACGGAACGTCGGATTTCTCGATCCGAGTCACCTGGCGACTGGATGACGGCAACTCGACGGGAACTCCGGCCCCGGATTTCACCGTGCTGCCGATGGGGGAGGAGACTCTGGCGGCGGCGAACAGGGCGTCGGTGCTGTTCGCTTGTCGGAGTGACAAATTCCCCAGCAGGACGAGTGAGACTCTCGTCGCCATCGGTGTGGAGCGCTGGGGCATGCCGACGGAGAACGAGGACAACGTCGAGGCGTTGAAGGACGCCTACGCGACCGTGGCGCATTCCTTCTCGCTGGCCATGGCCAAGGAACTGCGCTGCGAGAAGAACGGCGGACTCCCCGAGCGGCCCGTGCTGGATCCCGCGTAGCCCTCGGCGTATGCGGAAACGACCATGATCCGGCGGCCCTTCCTGACTGGAGGAGGGGCCGCCTGCTGTATGCGGTGCGCCATGGACGAGCGGTGCACGGGCCTCGCCCCTGCTGCCACGGCAGCGTGAACCACGCGTTTCCCGAACGCCCCCTCCGTGGTGCGGCCGCCCCGCGTCAGCCTTCGTCGACGGCCATCTCGCCGAGCAGTGACCAGTCGTCCTGGGGCACCTTCACGTTGACGATCCTGGGGGTCTCGGCGAGATGGGGCGGCAATGTCTGCTGCGCCGCCTTGAAGTGCGCCGAGCCCACGTGCGCCGCACCGGCCTCGTCGTCCCGGAAGGCCTCCACCAGAACGTACTCCGCCGGGTCCTCGATGCTGCGGGACCAGTCGAACCACAGGCATCCCGGCTCGGCGCGCGTCGAGCGGGTGAACTCCTCCACCACCTCGGGCCACCGGTCGGCGTGCTCGGGAAGGACACGGAACTTCACGGTGATGAAAATCAAGGGTCTGCTTCCTTCGTCGTTCGGGGCGGGGGCACGAGGGAATCGCGGGGGCAGGGACGCGACGCCGATGTTCTCACCGTAGCCGGGCCGGCGCTGTGACGTCGGATTCCGGGGTCAGGAGGGGGTGACCCACTCGACGAACTGGACGATCACGCCGTTGGGGTCGGTGACCTGGAAGAGGCGTTCGCCCCAGGGCTCTTCGCGCAGCGGCATGGTGATCTCGACGCCCTCGGCGCGCAGCCGCTTCTCCTCGTGGTCGATGCCGGTGCCGGTGAAGGCGAGGATCAGGCCGGCGGCGCGCTGGTCACGTTGGCCGGCGGGCAGCACCTCGTTGCCGCGGGCGAGCAGGACGATGTCCACCGCCGCGTCGTCGCGCGACAGGGAGGCGAATCCTTCGGCGGCGGCCTGCTCGGTGTAGCCGAGATGGGTGGTGAAGAAGCGCTGGGACGCGGCGAGGTCGTCGACGGTGAGCGAGACGGTGGACGCGGTGATCTGCAAGACGTTCTCCTCATGGCTTCGCGGAGTCCGATGCCGCGGGGGGGCGAGGCGGTCGGGCGTGATCGTCGGTGAGGCGGTGAGCCAGTACCTCAGTAGCCGCTGCGGCGCGGCAGGCTGCGGACGGGCGGGGTGACGCGCCGGGCGCGGGTGGCCGCCGTCCGGGAGTGCTGCTGCCCGTCACGGCGACGCGACGCGGGGACCGACGCGGGGCTGCCGCTGTCCCGGGCCGCCAGGAGCTTGCCGAGGCCGGTGGTTGGGGCGACGGCCGAGATGCGGGGGAAGGCACGCATGGACTCTCCTCTTCGTTCGGTCGACGTAAACTTACGACGGAGGTAAAGTTAGCCTCGGCGGTGCCTGACTGTCAACATAAAAATGCTACGAGGGTAAGATTGCTCCATGAGTACCGACATCACAGCGCCCGCGCCCGCCGCCGGCCTGCGTGAATCCAAGAAGCAGGAGACCCGGCAGCTCATCTCGGATCACGCCACGCGCCTGTTCATCGCCCAGGGCTTCGAGCAGACCACCGTTGCCGAGATCGCCGCCGCCGCACGGGTCGCCAAGAAGACGGTGACCAACTACTTCGCGCGCAAGGAGGACTTGGCCCTGGATCACCAGGACGCGTTCATCGCCTCCCTGGCACGGACGGTGACCGGGCGGCGGTCCGGTGAGTCCGCCCTGGCGGCGCTGCGCCGCGCCTTCATGGACGCAGCCGCCGCAGCGGACCCGGTCTCAGGGTTCTCCGGCCCCGATTTCGCCCGCATGATCGCGGACAGCCCCACCCTCACGGCCTGCCTGCGCGGCCTGCACGACCAGCGCGAGAGCGCCTTGGCCGAAGCGCTCGCCGCGGCCACTGGCGCACCGTCGGACGACATCACCGTCCGGACCGCCGCCGGACTGATCGGCACCGTCCACCGCATCTTGTTCCAACGCATCCAGGATCTCACCCTGGCCGGCCACCCCGACCAGGAGATCGCCGAGGTCATCACCGGGGAAGCGGGCACCGCCTTCGACATGCTCGAAGCGGCCCTGGCCCACTATGCCGTCGCCTGAGCGTCAGGCTCCACGGACGGTCCTGTCAGGCGCGAGGTGAAGCGGAAGCCGGTCAGAGCGGGGACGCGGGTACGGGGGCGCGCAGCTCCTGCTTCTCGAAGGCGACGAAGAACGTCGCGTCCCCGCTGGCTCCTCAGAGGCGGGCTGGGGGCGAGTACACCTTGGCGGCTCTGGTCGGGGAACCGGCGGCCTCGCCGCGGGCAGTGGGCCGGTCGGCAGGGCGGTCGCCGTGGTCAGCTAGGCCGTCGCCCAGAGGGCGCGTCTGCGGTACGGGGAGCATGGACGCTGTGCAGCGGCCGTTACCGCGGCATCACAGGCCGGCCGCGAGCGGCGAGGAGGGGCGTCGGCGCGGGCGGCGGTGATGTGCGGGGTCACCGCTGCCCGGGCGCGTGGACGGGCTGCCGTTGACGCCGGGTCAGTAGTCGATGCGGTCGGACTTGGCCAGCCAGGCGTCGAACGGGGCCGTACGGTTCGGCAGGTCCAGGTGCTCGACGCGGGTCGGCCACATCGACTGCGGCTTCTTGTCGAACAGGTCGTAGAACTTGCGGTCGTCGAAGCCGGCCACCGCCGCGTCGTGCCGGTCGGCGGAGTAGACGATCCCGTCGACGCGCGCCCACAGCGCGGAGGACAGGCACATCGGACACGGCTCGCACGAGGTGATCAGCACGCAGCCCTCGAGCGAGAAGGTGTTCAGCTCCTTGCAGGCGGCACGCAGCGCGCTCACCTCGGCGTGCGCCGTCGGGTCCAGGGTCGCGGTGACCTGGTTGTTCCCGAGCGCGACGACCTTCCCCTCCTTGGCGACCAGTGCGCCGAACGGGCCGCCGCCGTTCATCACGCTGTTGGTGGCCAGGCTGATCGCCTCTTCCATCCAGGCGCGCTTGAGGTCCTGGATGCTCGCTTCTTGGGTGTGCGCGGTCACGGTCACTCCTTCTCGGACACGGTGGGGATTTCCCCGGACGCCCCGCCCCATGCGGGGCACCGCCGCATCTTTTCGGGCTGCTTCACCATGCATCGGCATGCGAAGCGCGGCTTGTGTGAGGAGTACACAGCCCGCGAAGGGGCGTCAGCTAGGGGTGGAAAACATGAAAACCCCGCAGGCAGGGACCGGCTCTTCGTAGACTCCTACAAGGCCGGTCCGCCGTCGTCCCTGTTGCTTGACTCGAGGCCCGGGCCGGCCGGCTCCGCTCACCGGAACCGCTCAGCGGCCGTCCTGTTCGAAGGTCCGGAGCAGGTCCGCCGCGACGCTCACCGCGATCGTGGCGGGCTCCTTGCCGGTGATCTCGGCCAGTCCGATCGGGGTCTTGATCCGGTCGATGGTGGCGGCGTCGTGGCCGCCCTCGGTGGCCAGGCGGTGCCGGAACCGCGTCCACTTGGCGGCCGAGCCGATCAAGCCGATCGAGCCGAGACCGGCGGTACGCAGGGCGGCGTCGGCCAGCGCGGCGTCCTCGGCGTGGTCGTGCGTCATGATCAGGACGTGAGTGCCCGGCGCCAGCTCCTCGAGCACCTCCTCCGGCAGCAGCGGCGTGTGGTGCACGTGGATCTGCGCCACCGCGTCCGCCAGCACACCGAGCCGTTCGTCGGTGAGCATGTCGGGGCGGGTGTCGATCAGGTGCAGATCGAGGTGATGGCGGGCCAGGATGCGGGCCAGCTCCAGCCCGACGTGACCGACGCCGAACACCGCCACCGCCGGCACCACCGGCAGCGGTTCGAGCAGGACCGTGACGGCGCCGCCACAGCACTGGACGCCGTGCCGGTTGGTGACCTTGTCGTTGAGCTTGAACTCCATCAGCTCCGGCTCCGCGTCGTGCCTGCCGATCAGCTCGCGGGCCCGGTCGATCGCGACCGCCTCGATGTTGCCGCCGCCGATCGAACCCCACGTCTCGGACGGTCCCACGACGAGTTTGGCGCCGGCCTTGCGCGGGGCGTGACCGCGCACGGCCGCGACGGTCACGAGCACGCCGGCTTCCCGGCGGGCTCGCAACCGCGCGACCGCGGCCACCCAGGTCATGTCAGGCATTGCTCAGGGCACTGGTGCCGGTGGTGACCTCGCTGCCCTCACGGGCATCGCCGCCGACCCGGGCGCCCCCCTTGCGGGCGGCGTCGATCGCCCAGTACACGGCCTCCGGAGTCGCCGGGGAGGCGAGCACCAGGCTGATACCGGCCGGCCCGAACGCCGCGGCGGCCTGCCGCAGCGCCTCGCGCACCGAGAACGCCAGCATCAGCGGAGGCTCACCCACCGCCTTGGACCCGAACACCGCGCCCTCTTCGGTGGCGTTCTCCAGCAGCGTGACGTTGAACTCCTCGGGCATCTCCGAGAAGCTCGGCAGCTTGTACGTGCTGGCCGCCTGGGTCAGCAGCCGGCCGCGGTTCGGGCCGTCGCTGGTGTCCCAGCGCAGGTCCTCCAGCGTCAGCCAGCCCGCGCCCTGCACGAACCCGCCCTCGACCTGACCGATGTCGATCATCGGGGACAGGCTGTCGCCGACGTCGTGCACGATGTCCACCCGCCGGATGCGGTACGCGCCGGTGAAGCCGTCCACCTCCACCTCGGTCGCGGCGGCGCCGTGGGCGAAGTACTTGAACGGCGAGCCCCGGAACGTCTTCGCGTCCCAGTGCAGCCCCTCGGTCCGGTAGAAACCGGCCGCCGACAGCTGCACCCGCTGGAAGTACGCGGTGCGCACCAGGTCGTCCCAGGCCAGCTCCCTGTCGCTGCCCAGGGCACGGGCGACGCCCTCGACGATGCGCACGTCCGAGGCGTTCACCCCCAGCTGGGAGGCGGCCACCTGAAGCAGCCGATCGCGCAGCTGCTCGCACGCGTTCTTCACCGCGCCGCCGTTGAGGTCCGCTCCGGAACTGGCGGCGGTGGCCGAGGTGTTGGGCACCTTGTCGGTGCGCGTCGGGGCGAGGCGCACCTTGTGCAGCGGGATGCCCAGCGTGGTCGCGGCCACCTGCAGCATCTTGGTGTGCAGGCCCTGCCCCATCTCGGTGCCGCCGTGGTTGATCAGGACCGAGCCGTCCTTGTAGATCAGCACCAGCGCGCCGCCCTGGTTGAAGGCGGTGAGGTTGAACGAGATGCCGAACTTGATGCCGGTGATCGCCAGCGCCCGCTTGGTGTGCGGGTGCGCGGCGTTGAAGGCGGCGATCTCACGCTTGCGGTCGGCGATACCGGCCTCGTCCAGCACCTGCTGCCAGACGGTGGAGATCCGCTCGGGCTGTGTGACCGGCTGCCCGTACGGCGTCGTCTGGCCCTGGCCCGGCTGGTAGAAGTTGCGCTCCCGCAGCTCCATGGGGTCCAGGCCGAGCAGCGGCGCGCAGCGGCCCAGGATGTCCTCGATCACCAGCATGCCCTGCGGTCCGCCGAAGCCGCGGAAGGCGGTGTTGGAGACCGTGTGGGTCCTGGCGATGCGACCGGCGACGCGCGCGTTGGGAATCCAGTAGGTGTTGTCGATGTGGCACAGCGCACGGGCCAGCACCGGCTCGGACAGGTCCAGGCTCCAGCCGCCGTCGGCGACCAGGGTGGCGTCCAGGGCCTGGATACGGCCGTCCGCGTCGAAGCCGATCTTCCACGTGGCGTGGAAGCCGTGCCGCTTGCCGGACATGGTCAGGTCCTGCGTCCGGTTGAGCCGGAACCGGACCGGCCGGCCGGTGAGCTTGGCCCCGAGCGCGGCGATGGCCGCGAACCCGTGCGGCTGCATCTCCTTGCCGCCGAAGCCGCCGCCCATGCGCAGGCACTGCACGGTGACCTCGTGGGAGGGCACGCCGAGCACGTGGGCGACGATCTCCTGGGTCTCCGACGGGTGCTGGGTGCTGCTCTGGATGAACACCTGCCCGTTCTCGTCGACCTGGGCCAGCGCCGCGTGCGTCTCCAGGTAGAAGTGCTCCTGGCCGGAGAACTGGAACTCCCCGGAGAACACGTGCGCCGAGTCGGCGAAACCGGCGTCGATGTCGCCGGTCTCCATCACGGGCTGGGCGCCGTGGTAGCTGTCCGCCGCGATGGCGTCCTGGAGCGTGACCAGGGAGGGCAGTTCGTCGAGTTCCACCTCGACGGCAGCCGCACCGAGCCGGGCCGCCTCCAGGGTCTCGCCGAGCACCCAGGCCACGGCGTGGCCGTGGAACATCACCTCGTCCGGGAACAGCGGCTCGTCGTGCTTCATGCCGGCGTCGTTGACACCGGGCACGTCGGCCTTGGTCAGCACGCGCACCACACCGGGCACGGCGAGCGCGGGCTCGGTGTTCAGCGCGAGGATCTGGCCGTGGGCCTTCATGACCTGCACCGGGTAGGCGTGCAGCACGTCCTTGGTGCGCTGGACCAGGTCGTCGGTGTACAGCGCGGTGCCGGTGACGTGCAGGGTCGCGCTCTCGTGCGGCATCGAGACGCCGACGACGGCCTTCTCGGGTCGCTCGGACAGATGGCTCATGACGACACCGCCTCACGGGTCTGGGCGTACAGCTTCAGCAGGCTCTGGCCGAGCATCGCGGCGCGGTAGTCGGCGCTGGCGCGGTGGTCGTTCATCGGCGTGCCCTGGGCCTGCAGCACCTGCGCCGCGGCCTCGACGGTCTCCGTCACCCACGGCTTGCCCTCCAGGGCCGCCTCGGTGGCGAGGGCGCGGATCGGGGTGGCGGCCACGCCGCCCAGGCCGATGCGTGCCTTGCGGACGACGCCGTCCTCGATGTCGAGCGCGAACGCGACCGCCACGCTGGAGATGTCGTCGAAGCGCCGCTTGGCGATCTTGTGGAAGGCCGTGACGGGGGACAGCGGCAGCGGGATGCGCACCGCGCGGATCAGCTCGCCGGGACGGCGCACGCTCTGCCGGTAACCGGTGAAGTAGTCGGCCAGCGGGACCACCCGCTCGCCGTCGGCGTCGGCGAGCACCAGCGACGCCTCCAGCGCGAGCAGCACCGGCGGGCTGTCACCGATGGGGGAGCCGGTACCCAGGTTGCCGCCGAGGGTCGCGCTGTTGCGGATGAGCCGCGACGCGAACTGCGGGAACAGCTCCGCCAGCAGGGGCACCGCGCCGTCCAGGCGCCGTTCGATCTCGGTGAGCGTCTGCGCCGCCCCGATTTCGACGTGGTCGGACTCGACGCGCAGCTCCCGCAGTTCGGGCAGCCGGTCGACGGCGACCACGCAATCCGCCCGGCGGGAGCGGATGTTCACCTCGACGCCCCAGTCGGTGCTGCCGGCGACCACCACCGCGTCGGGCCGCTCGCGCAGCAGCCGGACCGCCTCGTCCAGGGTGCCCGGCCGCACGAACGCGCTGCCGCCCTGGGTGTATTCGGTGGCGACCGGCTCGGGCGGGGACTGCTCGCGGCGCCGCGCCAGCGGGTCGTCCTCGGAGGGCGCGCCGACGGCGAACGCGGCATCGCGGATCGGGCGGTAACCGGTGCAGCGGCACAGGTTCCCGCTCAGCGAGTGCAGGTCGAAACCGTTCGGGCCGTGCTCGGCGTCGGCGCCGTCGGCCGCGCCGGCGTCCTTGTCCGAATGCGCGCAGCGGTCGGGCCGGTAATACTCGGCGGCCATGCTGCACACGAACCCCGGCGTGCAGTAACCGCACTGCGAGCCGCCGCGGACCGCCATCTCCTCCTGCACCGGATGCAGCGCGGGCGGCGTACCGGGCTCACCGGCGGTGGCGAGGCCCTCGGAGGTGACGATCTCCTGACCGTCCAGCGAGGCGACCGGAACCAGGCAGGCGTTGACCGCCACCCAGTCGGTGGGCTTGTTCACCCCGGGGCGGGCCACCAGGACCGAACACGCGCCGCATTCGCCCTCGGCGCAGCCTTCCTTGGTCCCGGTGAGGCCACGCTCACGCAGGAAATCCAGGACCGTCGCCTGGGGTGCGGCCGGGGAAATCGGTGTGCTCTTCCCGTTGACCGTGATCCGTGCCTCTACCATGGCACATCCTCATTTCGGAGCGCGGTCGTACAGATGATGCTCGTCGCCATTTCAGGGGCTTTCTCTTTCGGTGGCGCAGCTGAAGCGTGAGAATCCCGTCCGGAAAACAGCGCGCAAGGGCGTGCCGAGGGCGGGTGAAGAGATCAGAAGACACCGGGGCCGTGAATCCGGCACGCCGGGAAGAAGAGGCTGGTCAGCAGCCGTGTGCGACGCGACCCGGGACCCATACGGTCCGCTGCGCGAGGCGATGCAGGTCGGAGATGATCGACATCCGACTTCGCCTCCTTCCAGCAGCCCACGAGTCGGTCCGGTCGAAAATACGGTGCCGCGGGGCTGTCGGTCAAGGCCCGACTGCCGGCCGGCTTCCGCCGCGGTCCCGTACAGGACGCGAGCCGGTCTGGGTGGGACGGTCGGGCACATCCGGCCCGTGGTCACCGTATCCACGCTCCGTGGAACTCGGGCTGGCAGTTACGAGGGGTACCGGCCGCATTCCCTCGCAGATGCGGTGCGTCGGCGAGGAATTCCGGGCGTATTTCTCATCCCCGTAATACGCCGCGGCCACTCGCCCGGCGCGCCCGGCGCCGGACGGTCGGCCGGGCGGGCGGGCGGCGGGTGATCGTGCGTCAGACGGCGTTGTCAGTGCCTCCCCCTAGTGTTCGAGCATCAGTCGGGGAGCCTCGGAGAAGGAGCAGAACCATGTCCGCCAACAGGATCCAGCACAAGGTGAATCACGTCGCGCTGGTCGTGGACTGTTCGGGTTCCATGCGTCAGCACCAGAGCCAGCTCATCCGCGTGGTGGACGAGTTCGTGGCCGGCCTGAAGGCCGAGTCGGACAGCCTCGGCCATGAGACCCGGATCAGCCTCTACTCCTTCGACCACCGGGTGGAGAACCTGGTATGGGACATGGACGTGAAGCACCTGCCGTCCATGCGGGGCCTGTACAAGGTCAACAACGGCGCCACGGCCCTGATCGAGGCGTCCCTCAAGTCCCTGGACGACCTGGGGCACATCTGGGAGGAGTACGGCGAGCACAGCTTCCTCCAGATCGTGGTGACGGACGGCGAGGAGAACGCCTCCGGCGGCGACCGGCGGCACGACGGTGACATGACCATCCTCGGCCCCTGGCTCGACAGGATCGCGGCGAAGATGAGCGGACTGCCGGGCCACTGGACCTCCGCGATCCTCGTCCCGAACTCCCTGGCCAAGCGCACCGCACAGAACTACGGCTTCCCCGCCGGCAACATCGCCATCTGGGACGCGGACTCCCAGAAGGGCGTCGAGGAGGCGATCGGCACCGTGCGGGCCGCCGCCACCAGCTTCCTGCGGGGCCGCGAGCAGGGCGTGCGCGGCACGAAGAACCTGTTCGCCGTCGGCCAGGACATATCCGTCGACGACGTGCGGGCGAACCTCGAACCGATCCCGGCCGACAAGTACCGGCTCCTGAAGGTCGACAAGGAGATCGAGATCCGCCCGTTCGTCGACTCGCACCCGGGAGTCACCTACGAACGCGGCTCCTGCTACTACCAGTTGGGCGCCCGCGCCCTGGTCCAGCCCAACAAGGAGGTCATCGTGGTCGAGAAGGACACCGACCGCGCCTACACGGGGGACGCGGCCCGAAGCCTCCTGTTCGGCACGGGCATCCAGGGGACCGTCTCCGTGAAGGCGGGCAACAACCCCAAGCTGGAGGTGTACGTGCAGAGCCGCTCGGTGAACAGGAAGCTCAAGCCGCAGACACGCCTGCTCATCATGCTCTGACGGCAGGGGAGAGAGGGAAGGCGCGGTCGGCGCTCCGGCTCACTCGTCCGGCGGGAACCAGGCCTGGAGGTTCTCCGGGTCGATCGGCAGGGAGATGTGCTCGTTCGTGATCAGCCACCTGCCCTCCGACCGCCGGAGACCGACGCTGGAGCGCACCCAGATGCCCATGTGCATCCCGTTCCTGCGCGTGCCGGAGTCCAGGTGGAGCATGTGCGCGAAGGCGATGTCCCCGTCACCGCTCGCGACGGTCAGCGCGTGTGTCTCCAGGCCGATCGGGCCCTCGTAACCGTCGAACCACCGCAGGAAGTTGCGGCGGACCTCCGCGCGGCCCGTGAACTGGAGCGGGGGAACGACGTCGTAGTAGACGATGTCGTCGGAGTAGAGGGACATGAGCCGGTCGATGTCCTTGGTCCGGCTGGCCTCGACGCGCTCTTCCAGCAGCGCCTTGATGTCGGTTTCGTGCGACGTCATCGCATCCTCCTCGAGAAGTGGTCGTACCCCTACGACGAGGCAGCCCCGCGGAGTGTGAGGCGGAGTGCGCCGCTTCAGACTCCGCGGGGCTGTTCCGCCGCAACCGTGCGCAGCGACCGCGAAGGCTCGTCGAGCGGACCGTCGACGGGCGGCCCGGACCGGTGACGACGGGGCACGCGCCGCGCGTCAGGACGCGGGGGCTCCGTAGACGCCCATCTCGTGGATCGAGTAACCCCACGCGGTCCTCCGCTCGACGCCCTGCATGCGGACGTACCGCACCGCCTCCGTGGCGGGGAGCCGGACGACGTCGTTGCCGCAGCCGTCGGGGCGCTGGGTGGACGCGGTGGTCCAGTGCACGCCGTCCCGCGAGGTCTGGACGGTGTACTGCTTCGCGCAGGCGCTCTCCCACGCGAAGGTCACCGCCGCGACCCTCGCCGGGGCGGCGAGCTCGACCTGTACCCACGCGTCGTCCGCGTAGCCGGAGGCCCAACGGGTGCCGAGCAGGCCGTCGTTGACGTACCGCGGGGCCAGCCGGTCGAGGTTCTGCTCCACGCTGGACGCGGACGCCGTCCCCTTCAGGGCCAGGTTCTCCCCGCCGCCCGCGGCGTCCCACAACTGGAGCCGGACGTCGGCCTGCACGAGGAAGGCGTCGAGGACTCCGTCGCCGACCTTGGGCTGGACCCTGCCCCAGGAGTTGCGGGGCGGGTCGACCCGCACGGCGCGGGCCCGCCGCTGGAGGTCGTTCGACTCGGCGAGGAGCCGGCCGGCAGCGGCCTCGTCCCCGGACTGCCGCGCCGCGAGGGCATCGAGCATCGTCACCATCGCCCGGCCCCACAGCTCCGTGGCGTCCAGCCAGGGGCCCGCGTCGACGGCGAAGCCCCGCTCCACGGCACCGCCGCGGATGGTGGCCGGGGCCTCGGCGACGGCGGTCGCGTAGGCGCGCAGGGCCGTCAGTGCCTCGGTGCGCTCTCCCGTGTCCCAGGCCGTCCAGAACTGCTGGACGCGCCGGGCGAGTTCGGGTGCCTGCGGCTGCCAGGGCGTGGCGCCGAAGGTCGGGGCCAGGTGCTCCAGGTCGCCGAGGACGAGCAGCGCGTCGGTGGCCTCGCGGTCACCGCCCGCGAGGTGGGCCATGGCGCGCGGCCAGCTCGTCCGCGCGTCGTAGGCACGGTCGTTCCAGGCGAAGTCGGCGGCGCCGAAGACGGCGACCTTGCTGGCGTACGGCTGGTTCATGGGGTTGGCCACGATGCCGGACAGGTGCGAGGACAGCCCGGCCTCGCGCTTGTCGTACGGCGCGAGCAGCAGCCGGCCGCTGGTGTTGCCGAAGTCGTTGACCGGATAGTTGTCCCACACGAAGACCTTGCGCCCGAAGAGCTTCGACACCCGGTCGGCCTCGTCGACGGTGATCTTCGGTGGTACGACGTCCGTGCCGGTCCACATCACCACGACCGCCGGGTCCAGGGTGCTGCGCATGGTCTGCTTGTAGGCGGTGTCGGTGAGGTCGCCGTACTCGGTGGGCACCATCTGGAGCGGGCGGGTGCCCTCGTGGGTGGCGACAAAGGTGCGCTGGACGTCGTTGAGCAGGTCGACCTGGGCCTTAGCGGCGGCTTCGCGGCCGGGTTCGCCGAACGCCGTCCGGTCGCCCTCGCAGTTCCAGCGGGTGTAGCTGATGTCGTCGAGCGGGATGGAGAAGGCGCGGGTCCCCAGGTCGTACAGCGCCTGCATCTTGGCCTTGAGGGCCGCGCGGTCGGCCGGATCGGAGTAGCAGATCGACTCGCCGGGGGAGACGGCGAAGGTGAAGCGCACGTGGTTGGCGGTGGCCCGGTCCACCAGCTCGCCCAGCTCCGCCAGTTTGTCCGCCGGGTAGGGCTCGCGCCACTTGCCCCGGTGGTAGGGGTCGTCCTTGGGCGCGTAGATGTAGGTGTTGGCCTTGACGTCTCCGTAGAAGTCCATCTGGTCGAGGCGCTCCGCGTGGGTCCACGGCTGTCCGTAGAAGCCCTCGATGGTGCCCCGCAGCGGCATGGACGGGAAGTCGCCGACCCGCACGCCCGCCACCGCCCAGCCGTCGCCCGCGCGGGCGAAGAGCTGACGCAGCGTCTGGACGGCGTAGAACTGGCCTGCCGCGTCCGTGCCGGCCAGGGTGATCCGCGCGCCGGGCCTGGCGCCCGAGACGTGCAGGGCGTAGCCCTCGGCGTGGTCCGGTACGGCCGTGTCCCCGAGCGCGGCCTCGATGTCGGGCCGCGTGGCCGGACCGAGCCGCAGGGTGAGCAGGCCGGCGGCGGCCGCGGGGAGTTTCCCGGGGGCGACGACGTCCACCCGGTCGGCGCCGTGTGCCTTCAGTTCCTCGACCAGGCGGGTACGGGCGGCGGCGTCGGTGTCCTCGTCGGCCACGACGAGCACCCGGCCCGTCACGTCGGCGTCACGGCCCGTGCGGGTGAGGGACTGCGGGGTCGGCGAGACCGGCGGCACCGCGGACGCCCCGGACGCCGCGCGGGGAGCGGTGTGCGGGGCGGCGGCGACCGGCAGTGCCTCGAGCGTCACGGCGCTTGCGAGTGCGAAGATCGTGCCGATCGTGACGATGGTGCTCGCGCGTCTTCCCATGAGATCTCCCCACTTGGTCTGGACCATCAACTGGGTGGTGTTCCCATGATGATGAAGGGCGCGCGGGACGAAGGTAAGACGTATGGGGTCTAGACCTCTCTGTCGATCACCTTTACTCTGGCCAACACTCGCCGGGCGCGGCGGGCTCCTTCAGTCCTGCCGGGAACAGCGACCTCGTCATCGCCGGGTTCATGACCAACGTGTGCGTCGTGTTCACGGCCCAAGGCGCGTCCCTGCCTGCGGGAAGTACGTCGGTGACCGCCCGGCAGATCCACGACGGCGCCCTGGCGACGATCACCGACCGATACGGCATCGTCGTCCCCTCGCTCGCGGCGTCGACATGCTTGCCCAGGTCCGTGTGGTCCTGGACGGGGATGACCGTCGCGCCGGCGCGACGGGCTCGGCCGGCCCGATCGTGTCGCCCTTCCTAAAAGCGGACGGCATCTGACCGCAAGGGGTGTCAGGGTGGCTCGACGGACCGGACCGACCCGGCCGGAACCCCACTGCGAACGGAGCAACCCGATGAGCCGTCACTTCCAGGTCACCTTCGACGCCCACGACCCCCGGGCCCTGTCGAGCTTCTGGCGTGACGTCCTGGGGTACGTCCACCCCGGCCCGCCCGGCGTCGACGTGCCCGAGGGCACCGACCCGCTGGCCGCGTGGGACGACTTCCTCGCCCGGGTCGGCGTACCGGAGGAACAGCGCAACAGCAGATCGGCCATCGAGGACCCGGACGGGAACGGCCCGCGGCTGTTCTTCCAGCAGGTCCCGGAGGACAAGACCGCCAAGAACCGGGTCCACCTCGACGTCCGGGTGGCCCCCGGTCTCCAGGGCGAGGAGCGGATGGCGGCGCTGGAGGCCGAGTGCGAGCGGCTCGTCGCGCTGGGCGCGACGCGGGTACGCCGCTTCGAACCCGAACCCCCCATGAGCACCGGCTTCATCGTGATGACCGACCCCGAGGGCAACGAGTTCTGCCTGGACTGACGCGGCCCTGCCGTGTCCGCCGACGCCGCGGCGCTCCCGGGAGCGGCCGCGGCGTCGGCTCTCAGCCGGTGCCCTGTGCGGTGCGTGTCGTGCCGGGCCCCGGATGGCCCTGGTGGATGAAGGCGGCCCAGGCCGCCGGACGGTCCAGCACCGGGCCCTTGCCCAGCTCGTCGAGCAGGTCGCCGCCGAGCGAGGCCGGGGCCGTGCGGCGCGGGTCGAGCATCCACATCTGCGCGGCCCTCAGCGCGTCGACCGGACTGCGGCCCTCCACCGCCACGTAGTGGTGGAACACGGCCATCATCAGCGCCGAGGCCGAGTCACGGGTGGCCCAGCGCGAGCCCACCACGTCCCGCGCACCGCCCGCAACGAACGCGGTCGTCAGGGTGAGCGCCTCGTCGTGGTCGCGCCGGCTCAGGTCCGTCTCGCACGCACTGAGCACGATCAACGGACCGTCCGGGGTGCGCCGTTCGCCCGTCCGGCGGCCGAGCAGCCGGGACACCGTCAGCATGCCCGCGTTCGGCCGCGCGTCCGGCCCGCCCTCGTCCGGCGGCAGCTCGGCGGACTCCTCCGGACCGCCCTGCGGGTACGCCAGTTGCAGCGCGGACGCCGTCGGGCTCGGGCCGGCCGAGCCGTGGCAGGCGATGTGGAGCAGGGACGGCGCCCCGCCGAGCGCGTCCAGGAGGTCGTCCGGAGTGCCGGCGGCCTCCGGCTCGACCGGCGGCTCGTACAGCTCCCCGTACAGCCGTGCTCCGGGATAGACGGACCGCTGGAGCGCCGTCACCTCCAGGTCGGCGTACGGCAGGCTCATGCTGGGATCCGCCACCAGCACGGCATCCGCGTCCGGGGCCCGCCGGGCGCGGCGGACCGAGTCCAGGAACTGCCGGCCGGACGCCGCGTAGCTGAACACGATCGCCTGGCACGCGTACGCGTGCGGCGCCCCGGCCGGGAGCCGCGCGGCGTGCCACGGGACGATGCCGAGGCGGCCGCACGGCACCAGCACGATCCTGGGCGGCCCGGGGCGGTCCCTGCGCCGGTCCTCGTTGGCGGCGAGCCGCTCCGCGAGACCGCTCATGACCGGCGCGACCATCGCTCCGGTCGCCCAGTCGCACAGCTCGGAGAGGGCGTCCTCCCACGCCGCGGTGGCCGCGGAGTCCCCGGGGCTCGCCTGGTGCCGGGCGGCCGCGTCGAGGTAACGCTCCAGGGGCCCGCTGTGCTCGCCGGAGAGCAGGGGCAGGGCCCGCACGCCGGTGCCGGTGTCCGGTCCCACCACGATCGCCATGCCCGGCATGGTGCCCTCGCCCGCCAGCAGGTAGACCAGCGCGTCCGCGTCGCCCTCCGCGACACCGGCCTTGAGCTCCTCGACCGTGGGCGTGCGGAACAGCGCGCCGCCCGGCTCCCGGTGGCCGAGGGCCTCCAGCGCACGGCGGCGCAGCGAGCTGGGCAGTTCGCGGGGGAGCGCGCCGGGCTGCCCGTCGGGTGCGCCGGCCGCCGCCCGCCACTCCCGGGCGAGGTCGTGGTGCCCCCGGGACTCCAGCAGTTCGGGAACGGCCCGCGAGGTGGACGCCGCCTGCAGCACCAGGGCCCGGCCCAGTTCCAGCGCGGCCACGGCCTCCTCGACCCTGCCCTGGGACGCCGCCCAGATCGCGGCCCGGATGCCGCGGTCGGCTCCCGACCGGGCGGCGAGCAGACCGTGGTCGGGGCCGTCCTGAAGGACCACGTCACCCGCGAGCGCCTGGAGCGACTCCAGCGCCGCGTCCGTGGCGGCGTCGCGGTCCGCGGGGTCCTGGGTGCGCTCGAGGCGGAGGCGGTGGTTCTCCGCGAGCTGCCACAGGGCGGGGGCGGCGATCTGCGGCGACCGGCCCTGCCGGACGCGGTCGCGGACCCGCCGCAGTTCGCCGATGGCGGCGTCCAGGTCGGCCGGGTCCTGGGTCACGGTGTGCCGCATCGTCGCCGCCAGGGCGGAGAGGTAGCGGGTCTCCGTGGAGGCGTCCGCGGCGGGAGGGGCGTACTCGGGCATCATGTCCGGCGCACCGCCCACGACGGCCCGGGCGGTGCGCAACGTGTCCCTGAGCGCATCGGCCAGCGCCTCCGGGACGCCGAGGGACGCGGTGGTCATGGCGGCCAGCGTCTCCTCCTGCCGGGCGAACCCGCGCAGCAGCGCCCCCGTGTCGTGGGTGTACGAGCCGAGGCTGGTCAGCGCGCTGCCGAGGGCCAGCCGCACCACCGGGCGGAACGGGTGCCCGTCCGGCACGGACCGCTCGAGGGACTCGAGTTCGTCCACCACCGCCGCGAGGTCCTCCGCCGACTCCGCCTCCTCCGCCTCCCGCACCCGGCCGAGCAGGTTCATCGCCCGGTTGCCGATCAGGAGTCCGGTGGCGGCGGGGTCGGACGCCGCCTGCTGTTCGAAGTGCTCGGTGACCCGCCTCGCGTGGTCGCGGGCGACGTCCGTGTCCTGGTGACTGCCGCTCAGCGGCATCCCCGTCTGCAGCACCAGGCGCATCAGGTTCTCGATCTCGGGAGCCCGGTCATGGCCCTCCGGCAGGCGGTCCAGGTCCGCGCCCAGTCGCCGGAGCAGCCGGCTGACCTGCTCCGGGTCGCCCGTGCGCAGGGCCTCCGTGGCGCCGAACATCGCGGCCAGCCAGGAGGCGGTGACCGTGTCGCCGGCCTCGTCGTCTCCGGCCCCGGTGCCTCCGGGCGTGGTGGCGTCGGCGGGTGTCTCGGGCAGGTCCTTCGCGAGGTCCACCAGCATCCGCAGCTGATCGGCGAACGGGAAGCCGTCGGGCAGCATGCCCAGCAGCGCCGCGGGATCGGAGAAGTCGGTCAGCGCCGGATGGCCCAGCAGGTCCTGCATCAGCGCGAGCTGCTCCCGCAACTCCGGTGGCAGGGGCAGCTGCCCGGCCTCGGACGCCTCCGCGGCCAGCGCGGCGAGTTTCGCCGCTTCCTCTGCCGCCGTGCCCGATCCCATCCGCTGGGCCCGGTCGAAGACGTGCCAGAAGTCCGGGGCCGCCCCCGGTGTGCCGACGGGCACGGAGGAGTCCGACACGGTCAGCAGGAGCAACGCCGCCATCTGCCTGTCCTGCGCCGTCACCGCCTCGCCCGCGGGTGTCGAGGGGTCCCGGGCCTCGTCCAGCAGGCGTTGCGCACGCGCGCGGTCCTCCGGGGTGCCGTTCCCGGTGGCGTACCGGATGGCGAGCAGCCAGCCGAGCCGCACGGTGACGGCACCGAGCAGCGGCCGGTCGTGGTCCAAGAGGTCGCGCAGCCCGGACAGTTCGGCCACGGGGCCGTCGAAATCCCCGGAGGACACCGTTCCCTCGCCCGACCGGGCGATCAGCCGGGCCGCACGTCCGATCGCGTCGTCCGCCCAGAGCCGCAGCCCCCGGACGCCCCCGTCCGCCTCGTCGTTCACCATGCTCGCGCGCCCCCTGTCCGCCGCGGAATCCGTACCCGCCGGCTCACCGGCCCCCGTGGCCTCATGATGGCTCGGCAGCAGGCCTTCCGGTACGGGGATGGCGCCAACTCCCTCGACGCGACCGGAAATCGGCCAGGAGGCGCCCTGCGCTGCCTTCGCCGCGCCCGTCCGGCCGCCGGTGCGCGGGTGGTCGGCGGCGGGGCGAACACCGGTCGTCGTCCGGGCCGGGGGTTCACCCCGCGGATGCCTGCTGCTTCGCTGGTCGTGGACGAGAGCGAGGGAGGAGGCGACGTGGATCTCGGGGATGCGACCGCGCTGGTCGCCGCGGTCGTGGGAGTCGTCGGAACGCTGCTGTCCGCGCTGCTGACCCAGCGGGCGGCTGACCGCAGCCGGCAGCGCGAGCAGGAACGCGCCGAGGCCGTGCGGGAACGGCGCAGTGAGGCCCAGGAACTGCGGTCCTGCTACGTCGCGCTCAACACCGCGGGCCGGCAGTATCTCGCCGCGCTCACCGACCTGTTGCACGCACTGGGCCGCGCCGAGGAACTGCCCTCCGCACGGCAGCGGCTGACCGGGGCGCGCGACCAGTACCGGGACGTGTACGCGGAGGCCCAGATGCGGCTGCCGCAGCGGGTGCTCGCGCACGCGGGAGACGTCAGCCACGAACTGGGCGTCGTGTACGGCACGGTCCGGCGACTGGACGACGGCGCACCACGGCCGGGGGACTCGACCGCCGCCGCGCAGGAGGCCATCGACGCGCTCTGGGAGCGGTTGCGGGAGATGCGGCGCGAGATGCGCGCCGATCTGGGTGCTTCCCGGGCGGATTCCGGGCGTTGAGCACGGGAAACGGGCGGAACGGCCACCGGACGCCCGACGGATCGGCATAGTACGGACCGGCACAGGGGGCCGGGCCCCTTCCGTGAGCGAGGCAGGTGGTGAGGCGGGTGTCGGCGGGCGACGAGGAGACCGGCGGTGTTCTGGGCCTGCGTGTCTGGGCGGCGGACGCCATCGAGCGGGCGCGGCGGTTGGTGCCCGCCACGGGAGCCGGTGCGTCACCGCCGTCGGCCTACGACGCGACGGTCGCCGAACTCGACGGCCTGTCCCGTCTCCTGGACCACGACCCCGGCCTGCGCGGCGCGGTGAGCGTGTGGCTGGGCGGCGCGCTGACCCTGCGGCACGCCGCCGGGGGCGGGGCGCCCGCTGACCGGGAGCGTGCGGAGCGGCTGCTGCGGGACGCCCGGGACCGGGGGACGGCGCCGGGCGCGGCGGTGAGCGACGAGGACCGGGGGTGGGCGGCGCTGTTCCTGCTGTCGCACGTGATGCCGTTGCGGCCGGGGTCGGCCGGGCCGGGGGCGGCGCCCGACGTCTCGGCGCTGCTGGAGTGGGCCGTACGGCGCGGCCCCGGCGGGATGGCGGCCGCGGCGGCGGAGGTCGAGACGCTGTCGGCGGAGGTGATGCGACTGCCGTTGCCGCCGCAGTTCCTCGACGAGCTGCGCCGCGTGCGGGGGGTGCTCGCGACGCCCGCCGGGGCCGGGGCCGGGGACCTGCCGGCCGGCACGATGCCCGCCGGGACGGCGACGGCCGACCGGGTCCGGCGGATGACGGAGCGGCCGCCCGGTGCGCAGGAAGCCCCGACGCCCGGTCGCCCGACGCCTCCCGACCCCGCCCCACCCCCGCGGACCCCGCTCACCCCCGACGACCTCCGTCGGCTCGCCGCCGCGCTGGGGGCCGTGGGGGAGACCACGGTCGGGCTCGACGACGTGCTGAGGCGAGGGGAGCCCGAGGGGCTCAACCGGCTGCTCGGCCAGCTCCGTTCCGTCCAGGACACGCCGCTGCCCGGGCTGGACGCCACGCCCGCGATGGAGAGCCTGCGGGCACTGCTGCTCGCCGTCAGCCCCGCCGTCGGCGGCACCTTCCAGGACCGCTCGGCGGGCCGCGCCCACATCGACGCGGTCCTGGCGCACATGAACCGGATCGCCGAGTCGCCGCCCCCGGGGGTGGGCGACCCCTCCGTCCTGGGCCGCGCGTTCGCCACGTTCAGCCGGATCCTCGAGGCCGGCGAGACGGAGGACGTCGAACGGCTCCGTGAGCTCGTGGCGGAGGCCGAGGCACTGGAGAGATCGGTGCCCGAGGAGCATCCGTTCCGCTTCGCCGTGCTCTCCTGCCTCGGCGCGGCCTACGGCCGGCTCGGCGCCGTCACCCAGGACAGGGAGATGCTCCTGCGATCCCTGCCCTACACCGAGCAGGGCATCACCGGCGCCAAGGAGAGCGGACTGCCGTTCGCCGGCGGACTGCCCGTGCCGGACACGCCGTTGCCCGACTTCGCCCTGATCCGGGCGGGTCTCACCGGCGAGCGGGTGGCGGTGCCCGAGGAGTTCCCGCCCGAGCCTCCCGAGGGTGCCTCGGCGGAGGAGCTCGACGCCTGCGCGGCCTTGCTCGGCATGCGCCTCGCCCACACCCGCGACCCGGCCACCCTGGACGCCCTGGTCCACGTGCTGGAGCGCGTCCGCGGCGAGGTCCGGCAGGGCAGGGGACAGCGGATCGCCGCCGACGCGCTGTGGCGACTGGCCGAGGCGTACCACCTGCGCAGGGTGCTGCGGGAGGACGCGGGGGACACCGCCTGCGTGGACGCCGCGCAGGAGGCCCTGACCGCGCTGGCCGCCGACGTCCTGCTGCAGACGGGGGCGGAACACGGACTGCTGGCCGCGCGTTCCGGGGCGAGCCGTGGACTGCGAGCCGCCCACTGGGCGCTCACCTGCGGGCGGGTGCACGAGGCCGTGGCCGCCCTGGAACTGGGCCGGGCCCTGGTCCTCCAGGCGGCCGCCACCGCGTCGGCCGTGCCCGACCTGCTCGACGCGGCCGGGCACCCCGCACTCGCCGAGGCCTGGCGCGCGGCCGGCGGCGCCCGCGGCACCGGCCCGGCAGAAGCGGGCGTCCCCGGCGAACTGCCCAGTACGCTGCGCCGCCAGGCCCTCGAAGCCCTCGGCTACCGGCAGGAGGACGGCGGCCTGCTCGCCACACCCACCCTCGCCGAGCTCGCGGACGCGGTCGCCGAGGCCGGCGCGGACGTACTCCTGTACCTGGTCCCCGGTGAGGACGAGGTCCCCGGGATGGTGATCGCGGTCGGACCCGACCTCGGCGCCGGAGTGGGCGCGCTGCCCCTGCTGTCCGGCTCCGGGAGCGGTCCGCTGGAGCGCTACCTCGACGCGGCGGACGCACGCGGCACCGGCCCGGAACCCGACCCGGACGCCGAAGAGGCCTGGGAGGAGGCCCTGGGGGCGCTGTGCGACTGGGCGTTCCAGGTGATCGGCCCGGTCCTCGCCGGCATCGAGGAACGCCTCACGGCCGCCGGACGGCTCGACGACAGGCCGCTGCGGGCGGTCCTGGTGCCCTGCGGACGCCTCGGCATCGTCCCCTGGCACGCCGCCCGCTTCCCGGCCGAGGCGCCCTACGACCACCTGTGCCAGACGGCGGTCGTCAGCTACGCGGCGTCCGGCGGCCAGTTCCTGCGCACGGTGCGGCGCGCACCGCGCGACCCCGCCGCCGCCCCCGTCCTGGTGGCCGACCCGACGATGGACCTGGTCCACGCCGACGTCGAGGTCAGGGCCCTGCGGGACGCCTTCTACCCGCGGGCACGGCTGTGCGGGGAGATCTTCGACGAGCCCCCGGGAAGCCTGGCCGCCGGCACGCCCGACGAGATCCTCGCGCTGCTCGCCGACGGAGCGTCGCTGCTCCACGTGGCCACGCACGGATCGGCGGGCACGCGTCCCACGGTCTCCGCCCTGTGTCTCGCCGCCCCCGAGGACGCCGAGAACGCCGAGAACGCCGAGGACGACGGGAACGCTCCCGCCCACGGGACCGCGTCGGACGCCGCGCCTGGCCCCGGACTGCTCACGGTGACCCGGCTGCTCGACCGGGCCGGTCCGCGGCACGGCGCGGCGGACGGCGCCCCGGACGGCCCGCTGGTCGTGCTGAGCGCCTGCGAGACCGACCTGAGCAACCGCGACCACGACGAGGCGCTGACCCTCACCACGGCCTTCGTCGCCGGCGGGGCGCGGGACGTCGTCGGCTCGCGGTGGACGACGAACGACAGCACGTCGGCGCTGCTGATGGCGGTCTTCCACCACCACCTGACCGTCGACGGGCTCAGCCCCGTCGACGCGCTCAGGGCGGCGCAGCTGTGGATGCTCGACCCGCACCGCGAGAACCCGGGTTCGCTCGACGGCGAACTGCTCAGGGAGATGGAACGGCCCGGGCTCGACCGCATCCCGCTGTGGGCCGCCTTCGTCCACCAGGGACATCCGGGCCGGAGGGAAGCGAGGACACGGACCATGACGGACGGCACGACACCCGGCACGACAGAAGGGAGGAACGCGTGAACGACGACGGCACGGGCGAGGACCGTGGCGGTGGGGCGGAACGGCTGCTCGCCCTGATCGGCGAGCACCGGGACACCGTCCGGGACGCCCTCGACGACGAGCAGTACGCGCTGCTGCTCACCAGGCTGGCCGCGCTCGCCGACGCGGCGTCCGACGACACGAGGGCGGTCCGCAGAGCGCTGCGGGGCGTGCAGCTCGCGCTGCTCCCGCTGCCGCTCGACCATCCGGTGCGCGCGGCGCTGGACTCCGTACGCCTGGTCGCGGCGCCGCCCGGGCCGTCCACGGTGACCGGGGCGCGGGAGCTGATGGCCCGCCTGGTGATCCCGGCACCCTCCCCCGGTCCCGAAGCCACCGGCGACGACACCGAGCCCGCAGGCGCCGACCCCGACACCGGCGACGGCGACACCGCGCAGGACGAGCTGCTGAGGGCACCGGCCCTCTCCGCCGACGAGGCGCGGGCCCGGTGCGGCGGCACGGCACCGCCGCCCGAGCTGATCAGACTGACGGACGCCCGGGGCGGTGACCGCTACCCGGAGTTCCAGTTCGGCGCGGGCGACGGCAGCCCCTGCGCGGTGGTCCTCGAGGTCAACCGCGTACTCCTCGCCGACATCGACCCCTGGGGCGCCGCCGCCTGGTGGCTCAGCGGGAACAGCTGGCTGGGCGGAACACCCGCGTCGCTCCTCGGCCGGCTGCCCGACGGCGAGCTGGTCGGCGCGGCCACGGCACTGGCGGAGGGGGACTGATGAGCGGCTTCTTTCCCACGACGCCGTTGGAGCTGCGCCCCAACCGGCAGTCGGTCCCGGCGGGCACGGAACTGTGGCGGGTGCACAAGACCACGTACGCGCCGGACCAGTTCAACCCGAACCTCGCGGACGTGCACGACCACAGGGCGGGCAGCCGCTTCGACGGCACGGTGCTCGACCCGTACCACTCCCTGTACCTGGCGGCCGACCCGACGACGGCACTGGCCGAGAGCGTGCTGCGCTCGCGGCCGTTCGACCCCCGGTACAGCATGCGGTACATCCCCTGGATCACCGTCCGGGGACGGTCGTTGAGCGCCCTGCGCACCAGGTGCGACCTGAGCCTCGTCTCGCTGCTCGGGGAACAGGACCTGGCCGCCGTCTGCCAGGACTCCACGCTCCTGGAGGACGAGCGGAACTATCCGCAGGCCAGGCGCTGGGCGAGCGAGATCCGCGCCCGGACGCCCGACATCGTCGGTCTGGTCTGGCAGTCCCGGCGCAACCGGCCCGAGCGGGCACTGGTGCTCTTCCACGACCGGTTCGGCGACTGCCGCGGCTGCGACGGCAAACCACTGGAGGTGCTGCCCGACGGCGGGATCGCGGACCTCGGCTCCGACGCGGGCATCGACCGGGCGAACGAACTCCTCGCACCGCTGCGGTCGGAGATCTCCCGGCCGGCCCGTCCGTGACGACCGGGGCGACCGGCCCTGTTCGGGGGCCGGTCGTCCCGCTTGTCCGGGTGTGAAACCTGGTGCCATCGTGAGCGCATGGCATCGACTCCTCCTGACCACGCGTCACTTCACAGCGACCTCAGGGAGGTCAGGCGCGCGGGCCTGGTCCGGCTGCGCGGACGGGCGCTGCCCGCGCTGGAGCCGGCCGCCGAGGCGGTGGGCGCCGGCACCGCCCGCACCCCGGGCGCCGCCGTCGAGGCGCTGCTGCGGCTCGCCGTGTCGCGCCTGGACGCGGGCACGCTGCGCACCGCCGCCGAGTACACCCTCGGTCTGGCGCAGGGCACCAGGGACTGGCCCGCGTCCTCCCGCCGCGCCAGGGCCGCCGCGGTGTACGGGGTGAGCGTCGAGCGGTTCCGCAAGGACCACGAGGTGATGGTCCTCGGGCAGATCGCCGAGCACATCGTGCTGCTGATGGCCGAGACGACGACCGGATCCCCCGGCGCCGCGGCGGTCGACGCCGGGGACACCGGCACGCACCGCTCCGTGACGGCCCGGGTGGCCGGCCGGGACGTGCGGCTCACCCTCCACATGCACCCCGCGGACCTGCTGCGCGACGTGGACGTGATCGTCTCCCCGGCCAACGTCTACTTCGCGCTGCCCGAGTCGTACAAGTCGTCGGTCGCCGCGTCGCTGCGCCGGGCGGCCGCCGTGCGCGGCGTGACCGGCGAGGTCCTGGACGACCCGGTGCGCGACGAGCTGCGGGCCTGGGCGGACCGGCAGGGCACGTCGGGCCGCGCGGTGCTGCCCGGCACGGTGGTGGCCACCGGGCCCGGTGCCCTGGCGGAGCAGGGCATCCGGCGGATCTACCACGCGGCCGTCGCCGTGCCGCGGGCCGGCACCAACGACTACGACGTGCTGCCGGCCGACGTCACCCGGGCCGCGTCCCGGGCCCTCGCCGTACTGGCCCAGGAGCACGACCGGCACGACCCGCCGCTGCGTTCGGTGTGTTTCCCGCTGCTCGGGTCGGGGCGCGGCGGACTGCCGTACGACGTCAGTCTCGCCGCCGTGTGGGCCGCCCTCGAGGCCGAACTCGCGCGCGGGGCGCGGTGGGACGTCCACTTCCTGGTGCGTACGCCGGAGGCGGCGGCGGTGGTCGAGCGGGTCCGGGCCAGGATCCGCCCGGCCCGCGACCAGCGGCCGACCGGCTGACCCGGTGGAATGGAAGGGCGCCCCGGTCCGTGCGAGGAGGCGCGGGGGCGCGGACGAGGGTGCGTGAGGGTGCACGGGAGCGCACGGTGATCCACTGGGGCGCACGGGGGCGCGAGGAGGTGTCAGGCGATGTACGCACCACGGATTTCCGCTTGGTCAGGGACAGTTGACGGTCTGTCACCTACCGTGGGCGCATGAGCGGCGGGATGCGGGAGTGGGCTCTCGGGGCGTCGGGCCGGATCGTCACCTGGCCGGCGCCCGACGCGTATGTCCTGGTCGAGGGTGTGCTGCTGCGCATGCGCCCGGACTCCCCGGACATGCCCCCGGGAACGGAGGTCGTCGTGCGCCACGACGCCGAGCGGCGGGGGCTCGTCGCCCACCGGGCCGCGCCGGGGGCCGGGGACGGGCGGCCCGGGCATGAGTGAGTACGGCATCGGCCTCGCGGAGGGCTACGACGAACGGCAGCCCGTCGTCCTGCTCCTCGACACGTCGGCCTCCATGGGGCGGCCCGCCGGAAGCCCCCGCATCGACGAACTCAACGACGCGCTGGCCCGCTGGTTCGCCGGGGTCAGGCAGGAGCCGAGACTGCGTGCGCGGGTGGAGGTCTGCCTGATCGCGTTCGACTCGCGGGTGCGGGTCTTCGACCCGGTCCGCGGGGCGCTGGCGCCGGCCGGGGAGTCCGCGGCGGACCGGCTCTTCGTGCCGGTGGACCGGATGCGCCCGCCCCGGCTGGAGGCGTCCGGGCTCACGCGCATGACGGAGGCCGTCGAGACGGCGCTCGACCTCGCCCGGGAACGCTACCGGGCGCTCCAGGCGCAGCGCGTCCAGGTGCGGCGGCCGTTCCTGTGGGTGCTGACGGACGGTGCGCCGAGCGACGCAGACGGGCAGCCGATGGGTCCCGCCGCCCTGGCCGGCACGGCGGCGAGGGTGCGCCGCGGCGAGGAGCGGGGCGAGTGCGTGTTCCAGGCCGTCGGAGTGCGCGGCGCCGACCTGGACCTCCTGCGGGTCCTCGCACCCGAGGGCACGCTGATGCTGGAGGACTTGAGCTTCGAGCGGATCCTCGACCTCCTGTTCCAGAGCTCGGACCGCAGCGGACCGGACCAGACGGCCGACGAAATCCGCGGCCGGGTGGCCGATCTGGCGGACCGGCAGCGGCGTCTGCAACTGCTCGAGGAGAGATACCAGTGATCGTCGCGGGGGCCGCCGTCCAGGGCACCGGGCACCTGGCGACGGGACGGGGATGCCAGGACGCCTTCAAAGCGGTCGACCTGGGCGAGAGCGCCGTCCTCGCCGTAGCGGACGGCGCCGGCGGACGGGAGCGCAGCGCGCTCGGCGCCCACATCGCCGTGGACACGGCCTGCCGGGTGATGGCCGAGGACGCCCCTGGCCCGGAGGACGCCCCGGAGACCTGGACCCGGTGGATCGCCGCGGCCGGCGCCCGGGTGGTCGCGGAGTACCTGCGGTCGGTGACGGCCGTCCTGTCGGCGACGGCTCCGGCCCACCCGGCGCACCGGACGGACCCGCCGGACGCGGAGCCCGTGGACGCCGGCGCCCTCGCCGCCACCCTGGCCGCCGCCGTCGTCCGGCCGCCGTGGGCGGCGTTCGTCTCGGTCGGCGACTGCTTCGGCACCGTGCTCACCCGGCGGGCCACGGACGGGACGGAGCCGGAGCCGGCCGAGCGCTGCCACCTCGTCCTGCCGCCGCCCGAACCCCGGGGTCCGGGACCGGTGTTCCTCTCCTCGCCCGGGGCCGCTCTGCGGGCACGGTCGTTCGTGGTGTGGGAGCCGGAACTCAGCGGCGTCGTCCTCGCCACGGACGGCTGCGCCGCACTGACCCTCGACCACCCCTCCGTACGCGGACTGCCCCCGCAGGCGGGGCCGTTGCCGTCGGAGCGGTTCTTCTGCGGGCTCGCCGCCACCCTGCGCGCCAACGGCGGGAACGCCGAACCCCTGCGGGCCCTGCTCTCCGGGCCGGGGGCGGCACGCACCGGCGACGACCTGACCGTGCTGTGCGCCCTGGCCGACGGGAGGTGACGATGGCCCTCACCGTGGTGTCCGGCAACGGACGCGAATGGCGCCTCACCGAGCGGATAGGCAGCGGCTCGGAGGGAGTCGTGTACGGCGTCGACGACGCGCGCCCCCTGGTGGCCAAGCTCGTCCCCGACCCGCCCGACCCGGCCGCCTACCGCCGCCGCATAGCCCGGCTGGTCCGCCAGCGCCGCGAGCCGCGCACGGTGCGGCTGCTCTCCACGGCGCCGGTACGGGTCGCCTGGCCGATGGTGGGGGTGCGCACCGGTGGCCCGGGCGCCGACGGCGTCGACGGCTACGTGATGACCGACATGCGCCACGCCCACCGGCCCTTCCCGCACCTGCTGACCCCGGCCGCCCGCCGCGCCCTGCTGCCCCGGGCCACCTGGGCGACCGCGCTGACCGCCGCCCTCTCGCTCGCCCGGCTGCTGGCCGACCTGCACGCCGAGGGCTATGTGGTCGGCGACCTCAAGCCCGACAACCTGTGGGTGGACGACCGGGGCGAGGTCGGCATGGCCGACGTGGACTCCTGGCAGTTCACGGACGGCGGCGAACTGTTCCCGGGGCGGATGGGCACCACCGGCTACCTGGCCCCCGAGCGGATCGGCGCGCCCGCCGGCACCCCGCCGCAGCGGACCTCGGACGACTTCGTGCTCGCCGTTCTGATCCACCAGCTGCTGATGGACGGACTGCACCCCTTCGCCGGGTATCCCGCGGACGGCGGCGACTACCGCTCCCACGACGACAACGTCCTGCACGGCCGGTGCCGCCTCCTCGACCGCACGTCGGTGCTGCTGCCCCGTTCCGCGCCGCCCGTCGACCTGCTGCCCCGGCGGCTCGCGGACCTGATGCGCGCCGCGTTCGGCGGCGTGCGGCCCTCCGCGTCGGCCTGGGCCGAGGCGCTGGCCGCCGAGTCGGCCCCGACCCGGCTGAGGACCTGCCGGACGGACCCCCTGCACGTGCACACGGTGGAGCGGCCCTGGTGCCCCTGGTGCGACCTGGCCGAACGGGCCGGCGAGGGGCAGGACCCGAAGGAGGAGACCGCATGACCGAGACGACCCGGCTCTCCGTGGCCCGCAGGCTCGGCCACTGCACCGTCCTCGGCCCGGGAAACCGCGCCGTGATCTGGGTGCAGGGCTGCCCCCTGCGCTGCCACGGCTGCGTGGCCGCCGAGACCCTGCCCTTCGAGGGCGGCACCGCGTACACCGTCGGCGAACTCGCCGACTGGCTCTGCGCACTGCCCGACGTGGAGGGCGTCACCCTCTCCGGCGGCGAGCCCTTCAGTCAGGCGGCCCCGCTGGCCGCGCTGCTCGACGCGGTACGCGCGCGCAGGCCCGGGCTCAGCGCGATGGCGTACTCGGGATTCCGCTACGAGGCCCTGCGCAGGGGCGGCCCGGACCGGCAGGCCCTGCTGCGGCGCCTCGACCTCCTCGTCGACGGCCCCTACGTGGCCGCGCGCCACGCCGGTCTGCGCTGGCGGGGCTCGGCCAACCAGCGCATCGTCGCCCTCACCGACCGCTACGCCCACCTGACGGACCAGCCCGACACCAGCGCGGGCGTCGAACTCTCGCTGGAGGCCGACGGATCGCTCTCCTGGGCCGGGGTGCCACCGACCCCCGGATTCCGGGAGGGACTCGAGGAACAACTCGCGGCGCGGGGCTTCGTGCTGCACACCCAGGCACGGAGGGAAGCATGAGCGGATCACCGAAGTACAGCACCGTCACGGTCGCTCCCGCCTACCGGCAGCGGGAGGAGCAACGGCGCCGGGAACAGCAGGCGGCACGCCGCCGCCGCGAGGCCCAGCGCGCCAGGGAACGCGCCGAACTCGCCGCCCGGCGGGCCCGGGAGGCCGCCGCGCGCCGGGAACGGGCGAAGGCCGAGGCCGAGCGTCGGCGACACGAACTCGCGGCCCGGCGCACCGCCGAGCAGCAGGCCCACGCCGCCCGGCTCGGCCAGGAGCAGGCGGGCGCCGACGCACGCCGCCTCGACGAGGTGCACGACCTGCTCGTCCGCGTCCGGACGTCCGGCAACGGCGCCCCGGCCGGCGAACTGGACGCGCTGGAACAACAGGTGCGGACGCTGCGGGGCAGGATCGGCCACGGGGAGCAGCTCGGCGGGGCGATCGAGGAACTGCGCGGCCGCATCGTCCTGCTGGACCGGCGGGGGGACGACGCCGACCGGGGAGCCGACCCCGGTGCCGTGCTGGCCGGCTTCGAACGCAGGCTGGCCGAGATCGGCCCGGACGCCGCGGAGCACGACGCGGAGGGCCGGCAGCGGTGCCTGGAACTGCTCGGCCGGCTGCGCGCCTCGGCCGGTCCCGACGGCCGGACCCGTTTCGAGGCACTGCTCGGCACGATGGAGCACGCGCTCACCCGGCACGCCGCGACCGCCGCGGGGCGCGTCGAGGCGGAACGGCAGCGCGAACAGCAGGTCCGGGAGGAGCAGCGGCAGGCCGAGGAACGCGCCGCCGCCCGGGCCGCGGCCGATGAGGCGGCCCAGGAGGCGGAACGCGAACGCCTGGCGGCCGCCCTCGGTGAGGCGGCGGACCGGCTCGACGTCGTGCACCGCTCCGCGCAGGACGCGGCGGAGGACGCCCGGGAACTCGCCGACCCGCAGCTCGCGGAACGGATCGAGGAGGCCCTGCGCGCCGCCACCGGGCCGCTCGCGGCGGGCGCGGCGACCGAGGCCCTCGCGGCGGTCACCGCGCTGGAGGAACTGCTCCCCGAGGCCGAGGCGCGGCTGGACGAACTCCAGCTGGCCCATACCCGGCGGATGGACCTCGGACAGGCGCTCCAGGACGCCATGCTCGGCGAGGGCTTCGCCTTCCTGGGCGGCGAGGACCAGGGCGAGCGCCTCGTCCTGCGCTTCGAACGTCCCAGCGGCGCGAGCTACGAGACGACGATCGCCACGGACACCGGCGGCACGCCCGTACTCGTCTACCACGTGGACGGCGAGCCCGACGTGGCCCTCGAACCGGCGCCCGAGGGCGCGGTGTGCGACCGGACGGAGGACCTCCTGGAGCGGGTGCACGAGGCGGTCGGCGGACAGGACGGCTTCGTCCCCGGCGAACTCACCTGGCAGGGCAAGCCGCCCTCGCGGCAGGCCCGGCAGCTGCCCGGCGCGGAGGAGTGGACATGGAGCCGGTGAGCACGGTCGGCTGGGACAAGCGGGCGAACGGCGTCGGCGGCCCGTCGCCCTCCGAACGCGCCGAGCAGCGGGGCGGTGCCGGCCGGGACGGTGAGCCGGCCGCCGCGGACGGCATGATGCCGCTGTGGGCGGTCTCCCTCGGGTGGGAGCTGCGACGCGGGCGCCAGGTGATCCTGAACGGGCAGGTCAGGGACCGCTGGTGGTTCGAGGACCGGCCCGCCTCGTTCCGCGAGGTGGTCGCCGGGATGCTGGAGCTGCGCGGCGCGGAACTGGTCGGCTGGTGGGACCCGGTCGCCGGGCTCACCTTCCCGGTCCCGGGCCACGCCGAACGCTTCGACCGCCTGGTCGCGGGACTCCCGCCGAACGACCCCCAGGGCACCCGCCCCGCCACACCCGGCGGCGCTCATGGCGGCGCGTCGAACGGCACACCCGGCGGCACGGCCCACGGGACCGGCACCGGCACCGGCGCCCCGGACGGCCGGGGCCGGTCACCGGAGGACGGCAGGACGGCACGCCCCTGGGAGAACCGCGGCGAGGACGACGCGACCGACACCGAGGCCCGCACCGCGCGCACCCGGCGCGGCGACGAGCGGCACCGCGGCCGCGAGCGCCTGCTGGCCCCGCGGACGCCGGGACGGCCCCGGACCTTCGACGACGTCGTCGCCACCGTGCACCGCCTGGCCGCCTCGCCCGACGCGGCCACGGCGTTCGTCTTCGAGGACGTCGACCACCAACTCCCGCCCGGCCAGCCCGACTCGCACCTCGGCTATCTGCGGCTGCGCGCCGCCATGACGGACGCCGTGACCCCGCACTCCGCCGCGGGACCCGCCCCGCACGCCCGCAACGCCGTCCTCTGCGCCGTGGGCGACGTGGGACGCCTGCCCGGCTGGTTCCACCTGGAGGACCCCCGGATCGCCACCCTCCACATCGCCCCGCCCGACCCCAGCGAACGCCGGCTCTGGCTGAGCTGGCTGCACCGGCACTTCAACGGCGCGCAGGACGCCTCGCGTGCCGACCTCGAAGGCCTCGTGGGCGCCACCGACGGCATGACGGGCTGGGACATCGAGTCCCTCGCCCGGACCTCGTGGCTGCGCAACGCACCCCTGCGCAAGCCCGACAAGCTCCTGGAGCTGCACCGGCTCAACGTGAGCGTCGACCCCTGGACCCAGCTCGACCGCGAGACCGTCGCCGGCGCCGCGGACGTGCTCGGGGCCCGGGTGGTCGGCCAGGACACGGCCGTGCACGCCGTCGCGTCGGCCCTGCAGTCCGCCTTCGTCGGCGTCGACTTCGGCAACTCCGGGAACGCGCGGCCCCGGGGCGCGTTCTTCTTCGTCGGCCCCACCGGCGTCGGCAAGACCGAACTGGCCAAGTCGGTCGCCGAGCTGATGTTCGGCGACCAGAGCGCCTACGCCCGGTTCGACATGAGCGAGTACCAGCAGGAGCACGCCGCCGAACGCCTCGCCGGCGCACCGCCGGGCTACATCGGCCACGAGCAGGGCGGCGAGCTGACCCGCAGGGTGCAGGAACGGCCGTTCAGCGTGCTGCTCTTCGACGAGATCGAGAAGGCCCATCCCAAGGTGCTGGACAAGTTCCTGCAGATCCTGGAGGACGGCCGGCTCACCGACGGACGCGGCCAGACCGCGTACTTCTCCCAGTGCCTGATCATCTTCACCTCCAACACGGGCGCGGACGCGGTGCAGGGCCTGCTGAGCGAGCGCGGCGACGAGCTCACCTACCCCGAGCTCGAGGCGCACTTCACGCGGGCGGTGGAGGAGAAGTTCCGGCAGATCGGCAGGCCGGAGATCTACGGGCGGCTCAAGCCCGGCGTGGTCGTCTTCGACATGCTGCGCCGCGAGCACATCGTCCGGATCGCCGACCGGCTCCTCGGACAGCTCACCGAGTCGGTGCGCGAGCGGCACCGCGTCGAGCTGGTCCCCGACGCGGACACCCTGCACCCGTGGATCACCGAGCGGATGTCGGACCCCGAGCACCAGGCGTACGGCGGACGGCAGATCCGCAACGAACTGGAGCAGGTGCGGGCGGCCGTCGTGCGCCACCTGCTGGAGCACCGGCCGGCCCCGGGGAGCCGGATCCGGGCCGCCATCGCGGCCGACGGCACCGCCCGCGTCACGGCCGACGGGACCGCGCCCCGCGCGCGGGAGGAGGGCGAGGGAACGTGATCGGCATCGACCTCGGGCACCGTTTCGGACGCGTCGGGCGGATCGGCCCCGACGGCGAACCGGCCGTGACCGCCACCGGACTCGACGGCACCGACGGCGTCCTGGGGCCGCGGCGGGCGCTGCCCCTGCTGTTCGGGCCCGCCCCGGCGGGCAGGGCGGCCGCGGCCGGGGAGCCGGACCGGCAGGCGGTCCTCGGCATACCGGCGTCCGGCGGCCGGGAGGACGAGCTGCGGCGCGCGGCCGAGAGCGCCGGGCTGGACGTCGCGCGGGTCGTACCGGACCCGGTGGCGGTGGCGCTGCACTACGGGGCGGTCGACGAGGGCGTGGACCGCACGGTGCTGGTCTGCGACCAGGGGGCGACGACGCTGGACCTGACCGTCCTCGCCGTCACACCGGACCTCACGGTGCGCCTCGTGCGGACCCGCAGTCACCGGCTCGGCGGCGACGACTGGGACGCGGCACTCGCCGCCGGCCTCGCCGGGCGGCTGCCGGACGGGGTGGACCCGCTCCGGGCGGCGGAGCTGCTGCGGCGCGCACTCGGCGCCTCGGACGAGGCCGTCGAGACCGTCGAGGACGCGGCGGGCGGCCGGCACCGGCTGACCCTGGACCGGGCCGCTTTCGAGCGGGCGGTGGGCCCCCTGCGGGAGCGGGCACTCGAAGCCGTGGCGGAGCAACTGACCGCGGCCGGGCCGATGGTGGACACGGTCCTGCTGGCCGGCGGCCTGTGCGCGACGCCCGGCCGGCGGGCCGAGATCGAGGAGCTGCCGGCCGCCCAGGGCCTCACGGTCCGCGGTCACCTGCCCGAACTCGCCGTCGTACGCGGGCTGCTGGCCCTGCGCGACTTCCCCGTCCTGCGCATCGTCGACGGCCCCGCCCCCGCGCCCGCCCGGACCGGCGGCCGGTACTTCCTGCCGGACCCGGACGCGGACCGTGCCGGCATCCCCGTACGGGACTGGGACCGGGACACCCGTACGGCCCCTGCCCGGGGCCGGGACACGGACCCCGCCGCCCCACCCGTACCGGACCCCGACCCCCGCCCCCGGCACCCGCTGCCCGAGGACCCCGAACCGGCGACACACCGCGACGCCCCCACGACCGCTCCCGGCGACCCGCGGAGCGCCACGGACGGCTCCCGGCCGCCGAACGATCCGTCGTCACCGCACCCGCCTCCACCGCACGAGCCGGAGCACCCGGCGGCCCCGGTCGCCGGGCCCGCGCCCGCACACCCCACCGTCACCGTCCCCGGCCCCCGTCGGGCACCGGAGCCGCCGCCCGAGACCCCCGAGGCCGTCCCGGGGCCCTCCCCGGACCCGTACGCCACCCGCGGCCCGGGCGGCCAGGACACCGCGGACACCGCCCCCGGCGCCCCGGCGGCGGACCCCGCCGATGCCGCCACGGCCCCCCGGGACCACCTCGCCGTCCCCGTCGGACAGCTCCAGGCCCTGCGCCGCGGCGACCACCTCCTCGTCCTGTGGGCCTGGCCCGACGGCGCCCTCAGCGCCCGCGTCCGCTGGCGCCGCGAGACGGGCCCCGTCGGCGACGGGCCGCGCAGCGGCCTCCCGAGGGAGGGCGACATGCTCTGCCGGCGCCGGGTCTACGAGCACGACGGCGGCCTCGACCTGGCCGTCGGCCGGGGCGCGGTCACCCTCACCGTCGAGGCCCTGGTCGCGGACCCCGGCGCGGACTGCGAGGGCGCCTCGTCGCTCCTCGTGCCCGCCGAGGCACCCGTCGTGGAGTACGAACCGAGCGTGCGCCGGCGCCTCAAGGGCCGGGTCGCCTCGGTCGCCTTCACCTCCGCCACCGGCTGCGACCTGCCCGCACTGCGCATCGTCCACAGCCTCGGCCGCTTCCGTCCCACCAGCACCGCCGAGGGCACCGTGCTGCACGAGGTGCCCGCGCAACGACTGCCCGCCGGCACCCCGCTGACCGTGGAGTTCCCGCTGCCCGCCACCCGGGGCCCCTCCTGGCTGGTCTGCTTCCCGGCGGACGGCAACGCCGCCACCGACGCGCCCGTCGACATCCGCCCGACGGCGCTGCACAGACTGCGAGTGACGTGATGGCCAGACGACTCACCTGCCCCTACTGCTACGAGAGCTTCGCGCCGCGCGAGATCCGCTTCCGCTGCAACAGCCGTCTCAGCCGCACCGGGAAGCAATGCTCACGCCGCCGCGACCAGGTGCTCGACGAGCGCCGGGGCCCGCGCCCGAGCCACGACCTCGGACCGGACTTCGCCGCCGACGGCCGCAAGCCGACGGCCCCGTGCCCCGACTGCGACGGCGAGAGCACCTACCGGATCTGCCCGGTGTGCCACTCCGAACTGCCCGTCCAGTTCGGCCGGGTGGACAACCGGCTGATCGCCATGGTCGGCGCCAAGGCGTCCGGCAAGACCGTCTACATGACGGTGCTGCTGCACGAGATGAGGAACAGGGTGGGCGAGGCGTTCGGGGCCGCCCTGATGGGCCTGGACGACGCGACGATGCGCCGCTACAGCTCCGACTACGAGGACCGCCTCTACCGCGACAACCAGATGTTCCCGGGCACCCAGACCGCCTCCACCAACCTCAACCGGGTGGACCCGCTGGTCTTCCGCTTCAGCCTGGGCCGGCGCACCCTCCTCGGCGAACGCCCCCAGCACACCGTCCTGTCCTTCTTCGACACCGCCGGGGAGGACTTCAGCTCCCGGGAGAGCGTGGAGCTCAACACCCGCTACCTCACCGGCGCCGACGGCATCATCCTGCTCCTCGACCCGCTCCAGATGTCCGACGCCCGGGCCGGCGCCCTGCCGGGCACCCCGCTGCCGGGCACCGAGGGACTCGACGCGCCCGTCAACGTCCTGTCCCGGGTCACCAGCCTGCTGCTCGCCCCGCGCGGCGGCCGGTCCTCGCAGAAGATCGACACGCCGATCGCCGTGGTCTTCTCCAAGATGGACGCCTTCTGGCACCAGCTGGACGCCGGCAGCCCGCTGCGCGACTACGCCCCGCCGGGCGGCCGGTTCGACGTGAGCGACAGCCTCAGCGTCCACGAGGAGGTGCGCCGGCTCCTCAAGGACTGGGACGGCGTCCAGATCGACCAGCTCCTCGACAACCACTACACCCGCTACCGCTACTTCGGCGTCTCCGCCCTCGGCCGCAACCCCACCCCCGAGGCCCGGGTCGCCCCTACCGGCATCCAGCCCTACCGGGTGGCCGACCCGCTGCTGTGGCTGCTCGCCGAGTTCGGTTCGGTGCCGAGGGCGGGACGCGGATGAGCGGCCGGGACGCGCCGGGGCCGCCCGGCCCCCGGGCACACTTCCAGCAGCTGTACTACACCTCCTGCGAGCACGGTCTCAGCGGCTTCTCCGGGTTCCAGTTCAACGCCGTCAGCGCGGGCGTCAGCGCCGAGACCCGGCACGCCGTGGAGGCCCTCGCCGGGTACGAACCGCCGCGCTCCATGGTGGAGTCGGACACCCCGGAACTGCTCGCGCGCTGCCCGGTCAACCTCTGCTACCGGCCCTTCGACCCGCAGGGCCGGACGGCCACCGTGCTGTGCGTGCGCTACGTGGGCCGGGACTCGGCCCGCCGCTTCGGCAACTACTTCGCCCACGCCCTGCACAGCGACGACTTCCCCGCGGCCGGCGGCGGGATGCTCGGCATCGAGCTGTGGGACTCGCCGGTGTGGACCCGCTCGGCGTCCCCGGACACCGAGATCCCGGTGCTGGCGGCGCCCCCGCGCGGCACGCTCGGCACCCGCGCGGTCCGTGACTTCCTCCGGTCCCACCCGCACGCGGAGCGGCTGCCGGACCTGCTGGCCGCCGTGTTCGCCGCGCTCACCGACCACGGCTCGGTGGTGGTCGTCGACGACTCGACCGACCGGATCGCGCGCTGGTTCGCCGCCGTGTCCTACCTGCTGCCGCCCCCGCTCGCCCGCCGTCTCTCCTTCGCCACCTACGTCTTCCGGCCCGCCCGCAGCCGGCTGCACCTGATCGGCACGGTGCCCGAGGCGCAGCTCGACTTCGGCACGGACGACGAGGCCGCCTACACCGTCTTCGACTTCTCCCGCGGCCACTTCCCGCAGGTGGCCGTCCCCGGGCTGGTGCCGCTGCTGACCCGGATCGGGGTCGGCTCCGTCCGGCCCGTCTGGTCCTGGACGGCGGACTACACCCACGGCGGGGAGGAGACCCCGGCCGACTGGCACGCACCGGTGGCCGCGGCGGCGGCCTCGGGCGGCATCGCGCTCACCGGCGCCGACGTCCGCGCGGTGATCGGCTGGCTGGCCGGCGCCGACCACCTGGGGCCGCGCCGCGCCGCCGTCGCCGCCGACCTGCACCGCAAGCACCGGGACCTGGACGACGCTCAGCTGGCGGCGCTCAGCGACGCGGCGAAGGCCGGCGGCGAAACGGCCGTGCACCAGGAGATCGAGGGAAAGCTGCACGAGTCCCGGATGCGGGCGTACATGACCGGCGCCGAGGACGCCAGCGCGCCGGTGCCGATCACCGACCGGGCGGAACGCGAACGGGCCACCGCCCTGTGGGAACGGCTGCTGGGCGGCGAGGCGACCACGGCCCGGCAGCGGGTGCGGCTGCTGCTGTGGGCGCTCGGTGCCCGACTCGCACCGGCACCGGACCTCGTCGCACGCGAGACGCTCGCCCTGGCCCGCACCCTGCTCGGCTCCGCCGGCCCCGGCCCCGGCCTGCGCCGGGAGGTGGTCGAACTCGTCGACGGCCTGCCGCGGATGCGGGAGGCGCTGGCCGAGGCGGTGCAGGAGGCCCTCGAAGGGCGGGACGGACAGGAGCAGCTCTTCGCGCAGTTCCCCGCCGAACTCCTTGGTGAGCGGGACCTGCGGGACCGCCCGCTGCTCCTGGAGCACCACTGGCGGGCCCGCGCCGAACGGGAGCCCTCGCGCACGGTCGAGATCCTGTTCGCGATCCTGGAGGTGCGCGGCCGGACCTCGCCCGACGCCGAACTGCTGCGCGGCCTGTGGCGGCACTCACGGCCCTGGACCCACCGAGAGGCCCTGCGGATCGTCCGCGGGCTGTCCGACGCGGGGCGGGTGGACGAGGCGGTCGGCGAGTGGCTCGACCGCGCGGTCAATCAGCGGATCGACGACGAGGAGGGGCTCGCGGCCTGCCTGGAGCTGTGCGAGGTGCTCTCCTCGCCCGGGCACACGGCCTGGCTGCCGCCGGCCGCGCGGGAACGCGTGCGCATCATCCTGGAACTGGACCGGGCGCTGCGCACGGAGGGCGAGGCCGTCCGACTCGCCGGCGCGTTCCGGGTGTCGGGAACCGCCACCTGGACCGCGGCACAGGCGCTGAAGCGGTACCGCCTGGTGCCGGCCATGCTGGCCCTGCCCGTCGACGTCCGCCGGCTCCGCGACGGGCTGCCGGACTTCGGCCACTCCCTCGCGGAGGACTACCTGGCGGCCGTACGCCGGGCCGCGACCGGCGCCGAGCGCTTCGACGACGTCCTGCTCGGCCATGTGGCCGCCGTGGCAGCCCTGCCCACGGCCGACGGGCGGCTCTCCCAGGCCCAGCGGGAGCTCGTCCACACGGTCCGGGGCCACACCGGCAGGTACTGGCGGACCGAGGACGTGAAGCGGCTCGAAGCGGTGGTACGCCCCCACCACCCACAGCTCGCCGACTACTACCGGGAGTGCGCCGAGGCCCGCCGCAGCGGCCCGCAGAAGCTGGCCGGGAAGGTGCGGCTGTCCTTCCGCCGCGGCAAGGGCGGTTCTCCGGACGGCGGTTCCCGCGGTGACGCCTCCCAGGGCGACGGCTCCCAGGGCGAGAAGAAGGGACGGTGACGTCCGGTGGCCGAGATCATCGCCTGGGTCTTCATGCCCGTGCTCTACCTCGCCGCGCTCACGGCCTACCTGGTGGTCGTCCCGGCCGTCGTGCTGCTGCGGGGCGTCGCGCTGACGATGGAACTCCTGTGGGGCCACGTCCGGTTGCTGATCGGCGTCCTGTACCGGCGCACCCCCGAGTACCGCACGATGGCGCCCTACCGCCCGCAGGACGAGGCGGTGAAGGCGTACCGCAACTACTTCTTCGGCCCGGGCTACCGGGACCTGCGCCAACTCCTCACGCTGGAGCGCCGGGCGTACCTGAGGACGACCGGCGACTCCTTCCGCGCCGTGACCTCGCGGCAGTTCGTGGCCCCGACCCGGCACCGGGCGTTCACCGTGCCGTACGGAGTGACGCTGTACCTGGGCCTCTGCCTTGGCGCGGTCCTGGCGCTGCCGCCGCTCGCCGTGCTCCTCGCGCTGCACGCGCTCGTCCTCGTCCTGCTGACGGGCGGGGCCCGGGCGGTCGCCGGGACCCTGCGGGCGGCCGACCGGACGGTGCTGTGGGTGAAGCGGCTGCGCACCGGGATGCTCTGCCCGCACTGCTTCGAACGCGTCCCCTATCCGGCGTACGACTGCCCCCGCGCGACCTGTCGGCGCCGGCACGCGGACATCCGCCCCGGCACGTACGGCATCTTCCGCCGCCGCTGCGAGTGCGGGCAGCGCATGCCGACACTGCTGATGCTGATGAGCAGGGACGCGCGGCTCCAGGCGTACTGCGTGCATCCGCACTGCGAGAAGCCGATGAACGCGGACGCCGGGCACATGCCCGAGGTCGTCCTGCCGCTCATCGGCGGACAGGCCGCGGGCAAGACGCAGTTGATGGCGGCGATGCTCCTCGCGCTGGAGAACGCGGCGGCCGACGGCGGGCCGGCGATCACGCTCGCCGACGACGACTCGGACGCCAACTACCAGGTGCTGCGCGAGGTCCTGCGGATGCAGGGCCACACCCGGGCCACCCAGAAGGCGCTGCCCCGGGCGCACTCCTTCGTCCTCGGCACCGGCCGCTCCGAACGGCTGGTCCACCTCTTCGACACGGCCGGCGAGCGGTTCGTCGACCGCGACGAGACGGACGCGCTGCGCTATGCCCGGGCCGCGCGCACCTTCCTCTTCGTCCTCGACCCGATGTCGGTGAAGGCGTTCTGGACCTCGCTGGAACCCGCGCCGGGCCCGCTGCTGGACCGCACCCTCGCCTCGACGGTCGACCCGGAGGAGGTCTTCGGCCGGTCGGTCCAGGCGGTGGCCGCGATGGGCGCCCCGCTGAAGCGCTCGCGGCTGGCCGTCGCCATCAGCAAGACCGACCTGCTGGCCGGGCACGGCCTGGTGCCCGACCGCCTCGACGACAGTGACGGCGCCCGCGCCTGGCTCTGCGAGGGACTCGGTCTGCGCAGTCTCGTCCAGGCGATGGAGCTGGACTTCCAGGAGGTCCGCTACTTCTGCACGGCGGCGGTGGCCGACGAGGACGCCCGGGTGGACGGCAGCATCACCCGGTTCGTCGACTGGTGCCTGCGGGACTGAGGGCGGCGACCGGGCCGGGGGAGTCCTCCGTGCCAGAATGGACGCGCCTCCGTCCCGCCGTCCCGCCCCGCGTCCCTCCGCACTGATCCACCGAGGTCCTCCCGTGTCCAAGCCAGTGGCCCGCGAGCCGCAGCGACGCAACGCGCGCTCCAACCGGGCACGCATCCTGGCCACGGCCCGCCGGGAGCTCGGACGGAACCCGGACACCACCCTGGAGGAACTGGCGCGGGCCGCCGGTGTCGTACGGCGCACCCTCTTCGGTCACTTCCCGGGGCGCGCGGCGCTGCTGGAGGCACTCGCCGAGGAGGCCTCCGAGGTGCTGCGCAGCACGATGGAGTCGGCCGGGGAGGGGGCCGGGCCGCAGGTACCGGCCGAGCGCGCGCTCGCGTACTTCCTGCTGTTGATGTGGCCCGTAGGCGACCGCTACCGGATGCTGCTGGCGCTGGCCCGGCACGACCTGGGCGCGGAGCGGGTGGCCGAGATCCTCACGCCGGCCCGCGCCGAGGTCACCGCGATCCTGGAGCGCGGCCAGCGCGACGGCACCTTCCCCGCCCATCTGCCGCCCGCCGTGCTGAGCGCCGGGCTGGAGGCGATGACGGTCGCCCTGCTGGAGCAGGTCAACACCGGTGCGCTGGAGGACGACGGCACGCGGGCCGCGGTCGCCACACTCGTCGCGGCCGGCGTGCCGCAGGACCGGGCCCGCACCGTCGTCGAGTCCGTGGCCCCGACGGTCCCCCCGAAGCCGGACCCCGGCGACTGACCCTCGTCGGCCCCGCACCCGCCGCCCACCAGGCCGGACCCGCCGACGCCTTGCCCCCTCCCGCGCGGGGCGCCTCCCCATCCCTGCCCCTCCAGCGCGCCCACCCGGCACCCCGGCCTGGCCCGCCGACGCCCTGCCCACCCACTCCCGCGCGGGGCGCTCCCCGCCCCTGCCCGTTCCGAAGCGCCCGCCCGCCGCCGGGACCGTCCCCGCTGTGCTCGGCACCGTCCCGGCGGGCCGCGCTGTCCGGTCCGCCCCGCCCGCGCGCGGCAGGCAGGCGTCGGCGCGCGGCGCAGGCCGGACGGGCCCAGGGCGCGGGAGCCGTCCCGGGTGACCGGAGCCGCTCACGTCGGACGCCCCGCACGGCCGGGTCACGCACGCGTGCCCCGGGCCCGGTGGGCCGTCTCCGTCGCAGTGTCGGCGGCGACGCCCGCCGCGACGAGCGCGGCGGTGGCCGCGCCGGTGCCGTCGTCGGTCCACGCGCCGCGGCGCACGCAGTCCAGGAGGGCCAGCAGGTGCGCCTCGACGGCCGCGCCGAGCACACCGGCCGGGACGACGGTCCGGAAGACGCCCTCCCGCCGGCCGCGGGCGAGGATCGCGGCCAGCGTGTCCCGGGCCGGGGCGAGCAGGAGCCCCATCCGCTCGCTCGTCCGGTCCGGCCCCAGGTCCCGGCGGGCGAGGGCGATGAGCGTGCCGTAGCGGTCGCCGACCGGCCAGAGGGCGAGGACGAAACGGGCCAGGGCGGTCGCGGGGTCGTCCCGCGTCGCGCGGGCGGCCGGAGCGCCGGAGTCGTCGAGCGCGTGCCGTACCGCCTCCGCGGCCTCCCCGACGAGCCCCTCGATCAGCGCGTCCCGCCCCGCGAAGTGCCCGTACAGGGTGCGGCGCGCCACACCGGCCGCCTCGGCGATCGCGGCGAGTGAGCTGTCCGGGTCGCGACCCAGTTCGCGTTCGGCCGCGCGCAGGATCCGGGTGCGTGTGGTGGTCATCGGTGGGTACCCCGAGGTTGTTTTGCACATCAGTGGGCAAGAAACTAACCTGAGATTAGTCTGCACACCGATGGGCAATTAACCCGCCCTCGTACCCGGGAGCCCCCATGCCCCTACTGGCCACCACACCCGTCGAGAAGATGACCGGGCCGTACCCACGGCGCTGGTGGGCCCTGATCGTGCTGTGCCTGAGCCTGCTGATCGTCGTCATGGCCAACACGTCCCTGATCGTGGCCGCCCCGGCCATGACCACCGACCTGGGCCTGAGCAGCAGCGACCTGCAGTGGGTCATCGACGGCTACACCGTCCCCTACGCCGCGCTGATGCTGGTGCTGGGCGCGATCGGCGACAAGTACAGCCGTCGCGGCGCCCTGGTCACCGGCCTGGTGATCTTCGCCGGCGGTTCGGTGATGGGCAGCCTGGTCGACGAGACCGGGCTGGTCATCGCGGCCCGCGCGGTCATGGGCGTCGGCGCCGCCGTCGTCATGCCGGCCACGCTGTCCCTGCTCGTCGCGATCTTCCCGAGGGGTGAGCGGGCCCGCGCCATCACGGCCTGGACCGCCACGTCCGGACTCGCCATCGCCGTCGGCCCGCTGGTGGCCGGCTGGCTGCTCGGCGACCACGCCTGGGGCTCGACGTTCCTGGTCAACGTCCCCGTCGCGGTCCTCGCCGTCATCGGCGCGCTGCTCCTCGTCCCGCCGTCCCGCGCGGCCGGCATGGGCCGCATCGACTACGTGGGCGGTCTGCTCTCCATCGTCTCCGTCGGCAGCCTGGTCTACGCGACCATCGAGGGCCCCCACTTCGGCTGGGGCGCGGGCCCGGTCACCGCGGCCGTCGTCGCCGGTGTCGGGCTGGTGGCCTTCGTGGCCTGGGAGCTGCGCCACCCGCACCCCATGCTGGACGTGCGCAGGTTCCTCCAGCGGCCGTTCAGCGGCTCGATGCTGGCCGTGCTGTTCTTCTTCTTCGGCACCTACGGCGCCATCTACTACTCCACGCAGTTCCTGCAGTTCGTCCTCGGCTACGGCGCCCTGGAGACCGGCGTACGGCTGCTGCCGCTGGCCGGGGCCGTGTTCGTCGGCGCCGCCGTGACCGGGCGGCTGACCCCGAAGCTGGGCGTCAAGGCCATGATCGGGTCCGGCATGGTGATCGGCACCGTCGGCGTCTTCCTGCTCGTCCTCGTCGACAAGGGCTCGACGTACTCCGGCTTCCTGGCCCCGATGCTGTTGCTCGGTCTCGCGATCGGCCTCAGCGTCTCCCCGGCCACCGACACCATCATGGGCTCCTTCCCGGAGAGCGAACTGGGTGTCGGCGGCGGCGCCAACGACACCGCGCTGGAACTCGGCGGCTCGCTCGGCATCGCCGTCCTCGGCTCCCTGCTCGGCACCGCCTACCGCGACGAACTGGCCGACCTGGTGGGAGGCCGGCTCCCGGCCGCCGCCCTGGACACCGCCCAGGACTCCGTCGGCGGCGGGCTCGCGGTCGCCGAACAGATCGCGAAGTCGCCGTCGGCCGGACCGCAGCAGGCCCAGGCCCTGGCCGACGCCGTCCACGAGGCGTTCGCCCACGGCGTCGCCACGACCAGCCTGATCGGCGGGATCATCATGGCCGCCGGCACCGTGATCGTCCTCGCCGTCCTGCCCGGCCGCCGCGCCGCCGCACAGCACCGGACCGAGGACGAGCCGGCGCCCGCGCGGGACGCGGAGTACAGCGACTCCACGAGCTGACCGGCGCCGGGCCGGTCAGTCGGCCGGTGCGGCCAGGGCCGCCAGGTCCTCCGCCGTGCGCGGCCCCTCGGCCGGGTCCGCCAGCAGTCCCCGGGCGCACAGCAGCCGCGCCGCCGCCACGCCCCACGGCAGCCGCAGCCCCGCCAGACCGAGCAGGTCGGCGCGGGCCAGCGTCGGCGCCGTGGGGCCGGTGTGCACCCCGGAGGGGGTGAGCAGGGCGGCGTCGTCGGACCAGCGCAGGGCGAGATCCACGTCGTGCGTGGCCATCACCACCGTCGTGCCGCCCGTCCGCAGCCGGTCGAGGGTGTCGAGCAGCCGCTCCTGCCCGTCCGGGTCGAGCCCGGCGGTCGGCTCGTCGAGGATCAGCACCCGGGGACGCATCGCGACCGCACCGGCGATCGCGGTCCGCTTGCGCTGCCCGTACGACAGCAGATGCGTGGGCCGGTCGGCCAGCGCGGCGATGTCCAGCGCGGCGAGCGCCTCCTCGACCCGGGAGCGGACCTCCGGATCCGGCAGCCCCAGGTTCAACGGTCCGAACGACACGTCCTGGGCGACGGACGCGGCGAACAACTGGTCGTCCGGGTCCTGCACCACCAGCTGCACGGTGGTCCGCAACCGCGTCAGCCCCGCCCGGTCGTACGTCACCGGCCGCCCGTCGACCGTCAACTGCCCGGAATGCGGCCGCAGTCCGCCGCTGAGCAGCCGCATCAGCGTCGTCTTGCCGCTGCCGTTGCGGCCCAGCAGTGCCAGCGCGCGCCCCTCGCGGACCTCGAAGTCCAGGCCGCTCAGCACCACCGGCCCCTCCTCGTACCCGAACGACGCGTCCCGCAGGGCGACCAGGGCAGGTGCGACGGGCTCGTTCACGACAACGGCCTTTCCAGTACGAAGGTGAGGGCGGTCAGCGCCGCCAGCAGGGTGACGCTCGCCGCCGTGAAGGGCACGGAGACCCGGGCCTCGGGCACCAGGACGCGCAGCGTGCCGTCGTAGCCGCGCCCGGCGAGCCCGGCCTGCAGCCGCGTCGCCCGGTCGAAGGCCCGCACGAACGCGGTGGCGCCGAGCCCGCCGAGCGAACGCCAGGCGGCGGCCCGGGTGGTGTGTCCCAGCCGCGCGGCCTGCGCCTCACGGATCCGGCGCACGGAGTCCAGCAGCAGGAAGCTCATGCGGTACGTCACCAGTGCCACGTCCACCACCGGCGCGGGCACCCCGGCCCGCACCAGACGGGGCAGCAGGTCGGACATCGGCGTGGTGAACGCGAACAGCAGCACCCCGAGGGACGCCGCCGACGTGCGCAGCAGCAGCTCCCCGGCGCGCACCGCACCGCCGTCCGCCGCGCCCACGAAGCCGCCCGGGCCCCCGACCCGCACCAGCAGCGGCAGCGCGCCGGTCACGCAGAACCCCAGCGGCACCCGGTAGGCCCGCCACAGGCGCCGCCGGGGCACACCCGCCGGGCCGAGCAGCACGGCCAGCGCCGCCACCAGCACCAGGGCCGCGCCCGGCCAGGGCGGCAGCGAGATCGCGAGCACGGTCAGGCCCAGCCCGAGCACGGCCTTGTCCACGGGGTGGCGGTGGCGCCACCGGCTGCTGTGCGCCGCCGCGTCGATCGGCAGCACTCAGTCCCCTTCGGGCGTGTGCGTGTCCTGGCGGGCGGCCCGGGCCGCGCGCTCCTCGCCCTGCCGGCGTCCCCGGCGCAGACCGAAGTAGTAGGCCAGCACGCCCGCGCCGAGCGCCGCCTGCAGGGAGAACAGCGCGGACTCGATCTCCCCGGACGGCGGCTCGTACAGCGGCGAGAACCACGGCTCGTAGTCCGGTTCGATCTCCGTGATCGCCGTCTCCGCCTCGGCGTCGGCACCGGTGAACGGCTCCTTCTTGTGGTCGCCGAGTCCGAGCACCAGCGGCAGCACCGCGAGCGCGGCCACCGCGATCAGCAGCAGGACGTTGATCTTCGTGTTGCGGCTCATCGGACGACCGCCTCCGCACGCTCGCCGGTGTCCCTCGGCAGCACGCCCAGCCGGGTCAGCTCGCTCTTGCTGGACTGCACCAGCAGCCGCATCACGACCACCGTGAGCAGGCCCTCGCTCACCGCGAGCGGGATCTGCGTGACGGCGAAGATGGACCCGAACTTGCCGAGCGCGCCCAGGAATCCGCTGCTCGGGTCGGGGAAGGCCAGCGCGAGCTGCACGCTGGTGACGCAGTAGGTGGACAGGTCGGCGACGAACGCCGCGCAGAACACCGTGACCATCAGCGGCGCCCCGTACCGGCGCAGCAGGCGGTAAGCGCCGTATCCGGCCCAGGGGCCGGCGATCGCCATCGAGAAGGCGTTGGCGCCGAGCGTGGTGAGACCGCCGTGGGCGAGCAGCAGGGCCTGGAAGAGCAGGGTGATCGTGCCCAGGACCGCCATGATGGGCGGCCGGAACAGGATGGCGCCCAGACCGGTCCCCGTGGGGTGCGAACAACTCCCGGTGACGGAGGGCAGTTTCAGGGCCGACAGCACGAACGTGAAGGCTCCGGACGCCCCGAGCAGCAGCGTGCTCTCGGGGTGTTCCCTGACCTCACGGGTGAGTGACCGTACTCCGTGGACGACGAACGGCGCGGACGCGACACCCCAGGCGATCGCGTGCGCCGGAGGCAGAAAGCCCTCGGCTATGTGCATGGCTCAGCAGACCCTCTCCAGCACCTCGTGGATGGACGACGCGCCTTGGCCGGTCTCCTGGCTGACGGGTACCACCGCCCGAACTCCGCCTTCCCGGGTCACCGGGCCCTGGCACTGCATTCCCGTCGTCCGCCCGAAGGGCAGACGGGAATGCAGTGCCAGGGCCCTAGACCCAGTGGCTGCCCTTGGAGGGCTGGAGCCGGACTTCCCGATCACAGTGGCGAGGGCCGCACCGGTACTTCACCGGATTTCCCGTTCACCAAGGCGTGGCGACAGTAGTGCGCCCACGAGGGTGGTGACAAGCGGGCCTCCCCGCGGCCGGCCCCCGCCGGGCCGGTGGCCGCGGGAGCATTCCGCGCGGGCGCTCCCTCGTACGGTGCCGCCGTCCCCGCACGACGTGGCGAAGATCTCCTCACGCCTGCGCTGGAGGGCGAGGTGGCGGGTCGTCACGGGCGGGGTTGTCGTCGGCGCGCCGGACCACCCGGGAACGCAGCTGCTGGCCCAGTGCCGTGCCGGCGGCGGTGAGGAAGACGAAGCTGTACAGGATCTGCAGGACGGCCACGACCCGCGCCGTCTGGCCGTGCGGGGTGATGTCCCCGTAGCCGACGGTGGCGAGGGTGACGACGGTGAAGTACAGGGAGTCGACGCGGGTGCGCAGCCCCGTGAACTCACCGGGCTGCTTGGCCAGGACGTAGTAGGTCGCGGCGAAGACGTGGACCGAGAGCACGATCAGCAGGGCGATGACCACGCCGGGATGGGTGTCCGTGCGGCCGGTGAGGACGTGGCGGATCTGCCGCAGCAGCAGCGCGGCCACGACCGCCAGGGCCAGGGCGAACAGGAGCCAGCTCAGGACGGGGCGATCGGAACCCAGCCGGTCGAGGGGCAGCAGGAAGTAGGCCGTGACCAGGCCCACGGCCACGCTGACCCGTACCAGCCAGGACCGCACCGAACGCCCGGAACCGCCGAACCCGGCCCGGCGGCCCCGGCCGTCGTCCCCGCGGCCGGTCACCGATCCGGCTCCGCCCCGCGGTCCGGCCCCGGCCGCACCGGTGACTTCCCCGCCTCCGTCTCCGGCGGGCTCCGGCGGACCACCTGGGCGACGACGAACGAGACCACCGACGCGACGACGATCAGCGGCATCTGGTCGTGCGCGTCCCTGCCCAGCAGCAGGACCGCCAGCACCGAACTGGCCAGCGGCAGCCCCGTCACCGCGGCCGCGGCGGCGGAGATGCCGAGGGCCAGGGCCGGAGTGACGCCGAAGCCGGGCAGGCCCGAGCAGGCCATGGCCGTCGCCGCGCCCAGCAGCACGGAGGGGAAGATCGGACCCCCGCGCAGACTGCCCAGCGCGATGCCCCACGCCAGTCCCTTGCACGCGACGAGCGCGACCAGCGCGCCCACGGACCAGGCGTGCGGATGCGCGGCGAGCTGAGCGAGGGCCGCCTGCCCGGACAGCGCCGCCTCCGCCGGTGAACGGCCGGTGATCAGGGCGTACGCGGCGATGCAGACGCCGACCGCCGTGGCGCACAGGACGGTGCGGGCGGCCGTGCGGTGCCCCGTCCAGGTCGCGGTGCGGCGGCCCAGCGCGCGGCCCAGCGTGATCAGCACCGCGATCAGTGCCGCCGCCGGGATGCCCCACAGGAAATCACCGGCGTCGGGGGCGGTGCTCGGCGGCACGTCGGGCAGGGACAGCGCCCCGATCTCCAGGCCGGTCCAGTTGCCGAAGCCGGTGAAGACCAGGGCGCCCGTCGCGCTGGCCAGCAGACAGGGCAGCAGCAGGGCGACCATCCGGGCGCCGGCGAGCCCCGCCCCCTCGATGAGCAGGACGGCCGCCGCCACCGGGCCGCCCAGGATGGTGGAGATCGCGGCGGTGGAGCCGGCCGTGGCGAGGATCGCGCTCGCCCTCGGATCCGCGTCCGCGCCCGCCCGCCGCACCGCGAGCAGGGCGAGCCCGCTGCCGACGGCCATCAGGGGGGCCTCGGGTCCCAGGACCACACCGAGCGGCAGGGTGGCCAGCGCGGCCAGGACGGCGCCGGGCAGGGCCTTCGGCCCGACGGGCGCGCCGCCCAGCCCGTTCACCGGCAGGTGCCCTCCGGCGCCCGGCATCCGGGTCACGATCGGCGCCAGGATCAGCCCCGCCAGCACCAGCGCGGGCAACGGCCACCACCAGGGCGGGGTGCCGTAACCGGCGGCCTCCGGCAGCGACGTCCACACCCAGTGCTGGAGCTCGTGCTGGAGGCCTACGAAGAAGAAGCAGGCGAGCGCGATGGGAACGCCGAGCAGCACGCACAGCAGCAACAGCAGCAGGTAGCCGGGGCTGAGCAGGGTGCGCCGCAGGGACTGCTCGGCCCGGGCCGGGACGGCGTTCGCCGGTGCGGCCGACGGGCTCTCGGGCGCCGTCACGGGCCCGTCCGGCGCGAACCCGGCACGGGCACGGCGAGCGGCGGCAGGGGCTGAGTCGTCACGGGCCCTCCCATGGTCCGCCCACCTCCCGGCGCGGACCGACGGCCCGTCGCGCGTGCATCGTGTGTGCTTCAGTAAACGCGAGGCGGCGAGGGCCCGCATGCCACGAGCCGCCCTCCGGGCGTAGCGACCCCGGGCGGCCCGGCCCCGCCCGGCCCCCTGTGCGCCAAACCGCGGCCAACGGGCTCGTCCCGCCCCGGGCTTCACCGGCATCGGCGGGCGCGCGTGCCCGCTCGTCCTGTCCGGGTACCCGTCGCGGGTCACGGCGACCTCGGGGTGGCGGTGAGCGCCGGGAAGGGTGCGAACCGTGTCGCTGTTGGGCCGAACGGGTGAGTTGACGTAAGAATTGGCTGGTGCACGCATTGAAGGCGAGTGGAATCGGGGGAGCCGGTGAACAGCTACGACGTCACCGATGAACAGTGGGAAGGGCTCGCCCAGGTCGTTCCGTTGCGCGGGCGCGACGCCTGGCCGTCGTCGGTCGGCCATCGCGCGATGCCGGAGGCGGAGACGGAGGCACGGCGGCGCTTCGTCGTCCTGCGGGTCAACGTCTTCGCGGACGCCCGCGAGGTCGCCGAGACCCTGATGGCCGGTATCCCGGTGCTCCTGGACCTGACCAACGCCGAGACCGAGGTCGCCAAGCGCGTCCTGGACTTCAGCACGGGTGTCGTCTTCGGTCTGGCCAGCGGCATGCACCGGGTCGACCGCAACGTGTTCCTGCTGACCCCGTCGGGGACCGAGGTGAACGGCCTGATGGAGGACGCGGCCGGGGTTCCCGGGATGTGACGGCCCCCGGGCCGGGAGCCGGTGCGGCGAGGGTCCTGCGGACCCCGACGTGTGACATGCGCTCCCGGCCTGACGGGCCCGTCCCCCGATCGTGGGAACGTCGCCCGGGCGGAACGGTTCGCCCGGAATCCGGAGCCCTACGGTCCGGACATGGCCGTGTCACCCGCGTCGACGGCGTCCCCGTCGACGGCGTCCGCCGTCCCCGTCCCTGCGCACCCGGACCGACCGCGCGTCACGGAACTGCGGCTGTCCGCGTTCGCCCGGCACCGGCGTGCCCGGATTCCGCTCGCGCCCCTCACCCTGCTCGCCGGGCCCAGCGGCTGCGGCAAGACCAGCGCCCTGCGGGCGTACGAGGCGCTCGCCCGGCTCGGCGGCGGCGCGGAGCTCGGCACGGTCTTCCCCGACCCGGCCGCCTGCGTCCCCGAGCGGGCCCGGCCCGACGCCCAGCGGCGCCGCGGCTTCCGCATCGGCTGCACGGTCGACGGACCCGAGGGCCCGGTACGCCTCGACGTGGCCGTGCAGGCGGAGCCCGAACTGCGCATCGTGGGGGAGCGGCTGACGGCCGGCGGACTCGTCCTGCTGCAGACCGCCCTGCGCGACCCCGGCCGGCGAACCGTGCAGGCCGCCTGGCACACGGCCGGGTCGGCGCCGGTCACACGCGCTCCGCTGCCCGACGACCGGCTCGGCACCCCGCTGCTGCCGCTGCGCGTGGCGGGCAAGACCGACGGGCAGCGCAGGGTGCTGGCGGCGGCCGAGCAGACGGTGGTCGCCCTGCGCTCCGTCTTCGCCTGCGACCCGCGCCCCGCGAGGATGCGCGAGCCCGTGCCCACCGGATCCGGCCGGCTGCTCGGCGGCTGCGACAACCTCGCCGACGTGCTGTGGCGCACCCGTGCCGAGTGCGGCCGGCGGCACGCCCAGTTCGTCACCGCCGTACGCGCCGGATGCGCGGGCCCCGTCGAGGACGTCCTGGCCGAACCGCTCGTCGGCGGGGCGGTCCGCGCGCTGCTGGACCGGGGCGACGGCATCCGCACGGGCCTCCCGCGCCTCGGCTACGGCGAGCTGCGCTACCTCGCCCTCGCGCTCGTGCTCTTCACCGGCCCCGGCGTCCTGGAGGTCGACCCGGCAGGCGAGGTGCCCGCCGCGCTGCAGGCGCTCACCGTCCTCGCCGACGGCCTCGACCGCGGCCTGGACGTGCGTCAGCGCGCCGAACTGCTCCGGCTGGCGGCCCGGATGTGCGACCGCGGGCACATCCGCCTCGTCGGCGCCGTCGCGGACGCCTCCTGGACGGCGGCACCGGGCGTCACGGTGGTACACCTGAGCCCGTGACCGATCACCCCCGGCCCGCCCCGGACCTGGCGGCGTTGCAGCGCAGACTGGCCGAGTTCGCCGCCGCACGGAACTGGCAGCCGTACCACACCCCGAAGAACCTGGTCGCCGCCCTCAGCGTGGAGGCCTCCGAACTCGTCGAGATCTTCCAGTGGCTGACGCCCGAGCAGTCGGCCCGCGTCATGGACGACCCCGAGTCCGCGCACCGCGTCCGGGACGAGGTCGCCGACGTCCTGGCGTATCTGCTCCAGTTCTGCGAGGTGCTCGGCATCGATCCCCTCGCCGCGCTGGACGCGAAGATCGACCGCAACGAGTCCCGCTTCCCCGCGCGCGGCGGGAGCGGAGAATAGGGGAGCCGTACGCTCCGGTATTACTCTCCGCATCCACATCTCGTCCCTTGACCCCTTTGTTGTCCGAATATTTCTGCCTAGCTATAGCTTTTCGCCCCACACGCCTTCACTCTGGGTAGTGAGCAACGGAGTTCGGGCGGACGCGCCGCAGGCGCGTCGGACAGACGGGGGCAGCGCATGGACGCGGTGCGGCTCATCGTGACGAGCGGGCGTGCCCTGGCGGCCGGCGGCGAGGTGCCGGAGATCCTGACGGAGGTGTGGCAGGCGCAGGCGCTCGCCCAGGCGATCGGCAGCCGGCTGGCGGTCCACGGACCACCCGAACTGCGCGGCGAGGCCCTGGGACTGACCGAACTGGCGGGCCGCGGCTGCGGAGTGCTGCGCACCCCGGACCTGGCCCCGGGTGAGCTGCGCGCCGCCCAGCTCACCGAGCTGGGTGACGCCCGCCAGGCCCTGATGTGCCTCGGCACGCTCCTCGGCGAGATCGGCATCGCCCTCGTCGGCATCGCCTGCACGGTGGAGGACGAGGGCACGTACTGGCAGTGCATGGAGGCCATCGACGCGGCGGACGAGTCGCGGGACCGGGTCCTGGAGATGCTGCGCAGACTGGCGGACCGGGACGCGTCGTTACCGGAGCGGGAGGCGGGATAGCCCGAGGGGCCGCCCCGCGCGCCGTGGCACGCGGGAGCCTGTCCGGCGGACGCCGCCCGACCGGGCAGGATGGACGGCATGGATCTCCGTATCTTCACCGAGCCCCAGCAGGGGGCCACCTACGACACGTTGCTCACCGTCGCGAAGGCGACCGAGGACCTCGGTTTCGACGCCTTCTTCCGCAGCGACCACTATCTCGCCATGGGGTCCGTGGACGGGCTCCCCGGCCCCACCGACGCGTGGATCACCCTCGCCGGCCTCGCCCGCGAGACCAAGCGCATCCGGCTCGGCACGCTCATGACGGCCGGCACCTTCCGGCTGCCCGGCGTGCTCGCCATCCAGGTCGCCCAGGTCGACCGGATGTCCGGCGGCCGCGTCGAGCTGGGCCTGGGTGCCGGCTGGTTCGAGGAGGAGCACAAGGCGTACGGCATCCCCTTCCCGAAGGAGAAGTTCGCCCGCCTCGAGGAGCAGCTGGCCATCGTCACCGGCCTGTGGGCCACGGAGGCCGGCAAGACCTTCGACTTCCACGGCAAGTTCTACGACCTCACCGACTCGCCCGCGCTGCCCAAGCCCGCCCAGGCGAAGGTCCCCGTGCTCATCGGCGGCCACGGAGCCACCCGCACCCCGCGTCTCGCCGCACAGTACGCCGACGAGTTCAACATCCCGTTCGCCTCGATCGAGGACACCGAGCGCCAGTTCGCCCGGGTGCGGGCCGCCGCCGAGGAGGCCGGCCGCGGCGCCGACGCGCTGACCTACTCCAACGCCCTGGTCGTCTGCGTCGGCAAGGACGACGCCGAGGTCGCCCGCCGGGCCGCGGTGATCGGCCGCGAGGTCGACGAGCTGAAGGCCAACGGCCTGGCGGGCTCCCCGGCCGAGGTCGTCGACAAGATCGGCCGCTACGCCGCCGCCGGCGCCCAGCGGATCTACCTCCAGGTCCTCGACCTCGACGACCTGGACCACCTGGAGCTGATCTCCTCCCAGGTGCAGGCGCAGCTGTCCTGACCGCGCCCCCGCGATAAACGAAGGCGCCGGCCGGCCGCCCTGTGCGATGGTGTGACCGTCGTCCTGCCGAGCCCCCAGGATCACCACTCCTGGGGGCTTTCGCGTACGACGGCGCAGTTGTGTCCGTCCAAGCCGGAGAGGCCCTCCGCATGTTCCTGACCATCACCACCACCGGCACCCCCGAGCGCCCCGCGACCGACCTCGGCTTCCTGCTGCACAAGCATCCCGACAAGGCGCAGGCGTTCTCCACCTCCTTCGGCACGGCCCACGTGCTCTACCCAGAGGCGGAGGAACAGCGCTGCACGGCGGCGCTCCTGCTGGAGGTGGACACGGTGGCCCTGGTCCGGCGCGGCAAGGGCAAGGGCCGGGGCGGCGCCCCCGACGCGGCACTCGCGCAGTACGTCAACGACCGGCCCTACGCGGCCTCCTCCCTCCTCGCCGTGGCCCTGAGCAACGTCTTCTCCAGCGCGCTGCGCGGCGTGTGCAAGGCCCGCCCCGAGCGTGCCGCCGAGCCGCTCCCGCTACGTGTCGAGGTGCCCGTGCTGCCCGCCCGCGGCGGCCCCGACCTCGTACGGCGTCTGTTCGAGCCGCTCGGCTGGGCCGTGACCGTGGAGGCCGTCCCGCTGGACACCGCGTTCCCCGAGTGGGGGGACTCCCGGTACGTGCGGCTGACGCTGGAGGCGGACACCCTCACCCTCTCCGACGCGCTGCGCCACCTGTACGTCCTCCTCCCGGTGCTGGACGACGCCAAGCACTACTGGGTCGCCCCGGACGAGGTGGACAAGCTGATGCGGGCCGGCGGAGCCTGGCTGTACCACCACCCCGAGGTCCGGCTCATCACCAACCGGTTCCTGTCCCGCCGCTGGTCGCTGACGCGTGAGGCGATGGAGCGGCTGGAGCTCGTCCGGCTGGCCGAGACCGACGACAGCGTCGTCGAGGAGATCGACAACGCCGTGGCGCAGGAGGTGGCCCCGGAGACCGAGGAGAAGCCCACCCCGCTCGCCGTGCAGCGCCGCGAGGCGATCCTCACCGCGCTCCGGGACGGCGGCGCCGCCCGCGTCCTCGACCTCGGCTGCGGCGAGGGGCACTTGGTGCGCGAGCTGCTCAAGGACCCGCGGTTCACCGAGATCGCCGGTGTGGACGTGTCCGTGCGCGCGCTGACCATCGCCTCCCGCCGGCTGAAGCTGGACCGCATGGGCGAGCGGCAGGCCGCCCGCGTGCGCCTCTTCCAGGGCTCCCTCGCCTACACCGACAAGCGCCTCAAGGGCTACGACGCCGCCGTGCTCAGCGAGGTGATCGAGCACCTCGACCTGCCGAGGCTGCCCGCGCTGGAGTACGCCGTCTTCGGCTCGGCCCGCCCCCGCACCGTCGTCGTCACCACGCCGAACGTGGAGTACAACGTGCGCTGGGAGACCCTCCCGGCCGGCCATGTACGCCACCGCGACCACCGCTTCGAGTGGACCCGCGAGGAATTCCGCACCTGGGCGCGGGCGGTCGCCGAACGGCACGGCTACGGCGTGGAGTTCCGCCCCGTCGGACCCGACGACCCCGAGGTGGGCCCGCCCACGCAGATGGCCGTGTTCACCCTGGCCGCGAGCGACCCGAAGACCGGGGACGGGCCGCAGACCGACGACCCGAAGACCGCGAACGAGAAGGAGGCGAAGGCCGCATGACCACCACCGACACCACCGTGCGGGCCCGCGCCCTGCCCGTCACCGACCTCTCCCTCGTCGTGCTGATCGGCGCCTCGGGCTCCGGCAAGTCCACCTTCGCCCGCCGCCACTTCACGCCCACCGAGGTCATCTCCTCCGACTTCTGCCGGGGGCTGGTCGCGGACGACGAGAACGACCAGAGCGCGAGCCGGGACGCCTTCGACGTCCTGCACTACATCGCGGGCAAGCGGCTCGCCGCCGGCCGCCGCACCGTCGTGGACGCGACGAACGTGCAGCAGGACGCCCGGCGCCAGCTGATCGACCTGGCCAGGCAGCACGACGTCCTGCCGATCGCCATCGTCCTCGACGTGCCCGAGCAGGTCTGCGCCGAGCGCAACGCCGTCCGCACCGACCGGGCCGACATGCCCCGCCGGGTCATCCAGCGCCACACCCGCGAACTCCGCCGCTCCCTGCGCCACCTGGAGCGCGAGGGCTTCCGCAAGGTGCACGTCCTGCGCGGCGTCGAGGAGATCGAGCACGCCACCGTCGTCACCGAGAAGCGGTTCAACGACCTGACCCACCTCACCGGCCCCTTCGACATCATCGGCGACGTCCACGGCTGCGCCGCCGAGCTGGAGACCCTGCTCGGCAAGCTCGGCTACACCGACGGCGTCCACCCCGAGGGCCGCACCGCCGTCTTCGTCGGCGACCTCGTCGACCGCGGCCCGGACAGCCCCGGCGTACTGCGCCGCGTCATGGCGATGGTGAAGGCGGGCAACGCGCTGTGCGTGCCCGGCAACCACGAGAACAAGTACGGCCGCCACCTCAAGGGCCGCAAGGTCCAGCACACCCACGGACTCGCCGAGACCATCGAGCAGATGGACGGCGAGAGCGAGGAGTTCCGCGCCGAGGTGCGGGAGTTCATCGACGGCCTGGTCAGCCACTACGTCCTCGACGGCGGCCGGCTCGTGGTCTGCCACGCCGGCCTGCCCGAGAAGTACCACGGCCGCACCTCCGGCCGGGTCCGCAGCCACGCCCTCTACGGCGACACCACCGGCGAGACCGACGAGTTCGGGCTGCCGGTGCGCTACCCGTGGGCCGAGGACTACCGGGGCCGCGCGGCCGTCGTCTACGGCCACACCCCCGTCCCCGAGGCCACCTGGCTCAACAACACCATCTGCCTGGACACCGGCGCCGTCTTCGGCGGCAGGCTCACCGCGCTGCGCTGGCCGGAGCGCGAGCTGGTCGACGTACCCGCCGAGCGGGTCTGGTACGAGCCGGCGAAGCCGCTGCGCACCGAGGCGCCCGGCGGGCACGACGGCCGGCCGCTGGACCTGGCGGACGTTCAGGGCCGCCGGGTGGTGGAGACCCGGCACGCGGGCCGCATCACCGTACGGGAGGAGAACGGCGCGGCGGCCCTGGAGGTCATGAGCCGCTTCGCGACCGACCCCCGGCTGCTGCCGTACCTCCCGCCGACCATGGCGCCGACCGCCACCTCGGCGGTGGACGGCTACCTGGAGCACCCGAAGGAGGCGTTCGCGCAGTACGCGGCCGACGGGGTGGCGCGGGTCGTGTGCGAGGAGAAGCACATGGGCTCCCGGGCCGTCGCCCTGGTGTGCCGCGACGCGGAGGCGGCGCGCCGCCGCTTCGGCGTGGACGGCCCCACCGGGTCCCTCTACACCCGCACCGGCCGCCCCTTCCTCGACGACGCGTCCCTCACCGAGGCGGTCCTCGACCGGCTGCGCACGGCGATCGGCGAGGCCGGCCTGTGGGACGAGCTGTCCACCGACTGGCTGCTGCTGGACGCCGAGCTGATGCCGTGGTCGCTGAAGGCCTCCGGGCTGCTGCGTTCCCAGTACGCCGCCGTGGGCGCTGCCTCCGGCGCGGTGTTCCCCGGCGCGCTGGCCGCCCTGGAGGGCGCCGCGGCACGGGGCGTCGACGTCGCCGGGCTGCTGGACCGCCAGCGCGCCCGGTCCGCCGACGCGGCCGCGTTCACCGACGCCTACCGCCGTTACTGCTGGACCACCGACGGCCTGGACGGCGTCCGCCTGGCCCCGTTCCAGATACTCGCCGCCCAGGGCCGCAGCCTGGCCGCCCTGCCGCACGACGAGCAGCTCGCCCTCATCGACCGGCTCGTCGAGCACGACGGCAGCGGCCTGCTCCAGACCACCCGGCGGCTGTACGTCGACACCGGCGACCCCGAGTCGGTGCGGGCGGGCATCGACTGGTGGCTGGAGATGACCGGCCGGGGCGGCGAGGGCATGGTCGTCAAGCCTGTCGGCGCCCTCGTGCGGTGGGGGTCCTCCCGATCGAGCGAAGCCGAGAGCGGGGGAGACAAGGGCCGCCTGGTGCAGCCCGGCATCAAGTGCCGGGGCCGCGAGTACCTGCGGATCATCTACGGTCCCGAGTACACGCGTCCCGACAACCTGGTCCGGCTGCGGCAGCGGTTCCTGAACCACAAGCGGTCCCTGGCGATCCGCGAGTACGCCCTCGGCCTGGAGGCCCTGGACCGGCTCGCGGACGGCGAACCCCTGTGGCGGGTGCACGAGGCGGTCTTCGGCGTCCTGGCGCTGGAGTCGGAGCCGGTGGACCCGCGGCTGTGAATCCGGGCGGCGGGCGGGCGACGGCGGGCCGCCCGCCCGCCGCGCCCGGCGGTCAGCGGGTGTACGGCCCCCGGTACCGGTGTTCATGGCCCCCACCACGACGCGGCTCACCCAGCCGCTGCCGCTGCTGACCGGCCGCCCGGCCGCGCGGGAGCGCGCGGCGGCCCCGGTGCACGGCACGGCGGTGCGCCCGGCACCGGTGTGCCCGCTCCGGGCCTCCCGGCGCCCGAGGCACCCCGCCCGGACCGGCGTCGCGCACGGGTCCGCGCAAGCGGGGGGTGAACGCGCGCCCGAATGGTCAGGATGGAGGCATGGGATTCCACGTCGACTCCGAGGCCGGGCGGCTCAGCCGCGTCATCCTGCACCGGCCGGATCTCGAGCTCAAAAGGCTCACCCCCAGCAACAAGGACGCCCTTCTCTTCGACGACGTGCTCTGGGTGCGCCGGGCGCGCGCCGAGCACGACGGGTTCGCCGACGTGCTCCGCGACCGCGGAGTCGAGGTGCACCTCTTCGGTGACCTGCTCGCCGAGACCCTGGACGTGCCGGCGGCCCGGCGGCTCGTCCTGGACCGGGTCTTCGACGAGAAGGAGTACGGAGTGCTGGCCACCGACCACCTCCGGGCCGCCTTCGAGACCCTGCCCGCCCGCGAGCTGGCCGAGGCCCTGGTCGGCGGCATGACCAAGCGGGAGTTCCTGGACGCCCACACGGAGCCGACCTCCGTGCGCTTCCACGTGATGGAGCTGGACGACTTCCTGCTCGGCCCGCTGCCCAACCACCTGTTCACCCGCGACACCTCGGCCTGGATCTACGACGGCGTCTCGATCAACGCCATGCGCTGGCCGGCACGGCAGCGCGAGACGGTCCACTTCGAGGCGATCTACCGGCACCATCCGCTCTTCCGCGACGAGACGTTTCCGCTGTGGTCCGAGGGCCAGGCCGACTACCCCTCCACCATCGAGGGCGGGGACGTGCTGGTCATCGGCAACGGCGCCGTGCTCATCGGCATGAGCGAGCGGACCACGCCCCAGGCCGTCGAGATGCTCGCGCACAAGCTGTTCGCGGCCGGCTCGGCCCGCACCATCGTGGCCCTCGACATGCCCAAGCGGCGGGCCGTCATGCACCTCGACACCGTGATGACGATGGTCGACGGCGACACCTTCACCCAGTACGCCGGGCTCGGCATGCTCCGCTCCTACACCATCGAACCGGGCGTGGGCGAGAAGGAGCTGAAGGTCACCGACCACCCGCCCGAGCACATGCACCGCGCGATCGCCGCCGCGCTCGGACTGGGCGAGATCCGCGTCCTGACCGCGACGCAGGACGTCCACGCGGCCGAACGCGAGCAGTGGGACGACGGCTGCAACGTCCTGGCCGTCGAGCCGGGCGTCGTCGTCGCCTACGAGCGCAACTCCACCACCAACACGCACCTGCGCAAGCAGGGCATCGAGGTGATCGAGATCCCGGGCAGCGAGCTGGGCCGGGGACGGGGCGGGCCGCGCTGCATGAGCTGTCCGGTGGAACGCGCGGCCGTCTAGAGGGGCGTCCGGAGTCCTCGGAAAGGCAGGTCCGTATATAAATTCAGAACTTCGTATAGACTTCCAGGAGTCCCTGTCCCTGTACCTCTGGAGCGCCCCCATGGCGACAGTCCCGACCGCCCTCGCCGGCCGCCACTTCCTCAAGGAGACCGACTTCACCGCGGACGAGTTCCGCGGCCTGGTCGAGCTGGCCGCGGAGCTGAAGGCCGCCAAGAAGGCCGGGAGCGAGACACCGTACCTGCGGGGCAGGAACATCGCGCTGATCTTCGAGAAGACCTCCACGCGCACCCGCTGCGCCTTCGAGGTCGCCGCCGCCGACCAGGGCGCCTCGACCACGTACCTCGACCCGTCGGGCTCGCAGATCGGCCACAAGGAGTCGGTCAAGGACACCGCCCGTGTGCTCGGGCGGATGTTCGACGGCATCGAGTACCGCGGCGACAGCCAGCAGAAGGTCGAGGAGCTGGCCGCCCATGCCGGAGTGCCCGTGTACAACGGTCTCACCGACGACTGGCACCCCACCCAGATGCTCGCCGACGTGCTCACCATGACCGAGCACAGCGCGGGGCCCCTGTCGGAGATCTCCTTCGCCTACCTCGGCGACGCCCGCTTCAACATGGGCAACTCCTACCTGGTCACCGGCGCCCTGCTCGGCATGGACGTGCGCATCGTCGCCCCGAAGGCCTACTGGCCCGCCCAGGAGGTCGTCGAGGAGGCCCACAAGCTCGCCGAGGCGAGCGGGGCGCGCGTCACCCTCACCGAGGTCGTGGACGAGGGCGTCCGCGGCGCCGACTTCGTCGTCACGGACGTCTGGGTCTCCATGGGCGAGCCCAAGGACGTCTGGGCCGAGCGGATCGCCGCGCTGTCCCCGTACGCGGTGACCATGGACGTCCTGCGCGCCACCGGCAACCCGGACGTGAAGTTCCTGCACTGCCTGCCGGCCTTCCACGACCTGGGCACCAAGGTCGGCCAGGAGATCTTCGACGCCCATGGCCTCGACTCCCTCGAGGTCACGGACGAGGTCTTCGAGTCCGCGCACTCGATCGTCTTCGACGAGGCGGAGAACCGCCTGCACACCATCAAGGCCGTCCTGGTCGCCACCCTCGCCTGAGCAGCACCGATAAGCTGACCGGCGGCCCGGAGCCACCCCTTCCGCGCCGCCGACCGCGACCACCGTCGCGCCCCGCACCACCAGAAACGAGCACCACCCGCAATGCCCGCTCACCGCATCAAGTCGCCCCGACTCCTCGTCGCCGAATCCGGCGCCGACCGCGAAGGCCACGGCCTGAAGCGCACCATGGGGCTGTTCCAGCTCGTCTGCTTCGGCGTCGGCGCCATCGTCGGCACCGGCATCTTCGTCGGCCTGTCCGACTCGGTCGCCGAAGCCGGCCCGGCCGTCGTCGTCTCCTTCGTGCTCGCCGCGATCACCTGCGTCTTCACCGCGTTCGCGTTCGCCGAGCTGGGCGGCGCGATCCCCGTGTCCGGATCGTCGTACTCCTTCGCCTACGCCGGTCTCGGCGAGCGCACCGCCTTCCTGGTCGGCTGGTGCCTCCTGCTGGAGTACGGCGTGTCCGTGTCCGCGGTCGCGGTCGGCTGGAGCCAGTACGTCAACGAGCTGCTGGAGAGCGTCGTCGGCCTCCAGCTGCCGCACACGCTCTCCGCCGGTCCCGGCGACGGCGGCCTGATCAACCTCCCCGCGGTGATCGTCATCGCCCTGGCCTGCGTGCTGCTGGTGCGGGGCGTGCGCGAGAGCGCCCGGGCCACCGCGGCGATGGCCGTCCTCAAGCTCGCCGTCCTGGTCGCCTTCTGCGCCATCGGCTTCGTCGCCTTCGAGGACGGCAACCTCACCCCGTTCTCCCCGGCCGGCCTCGGCGGCATCGGCGCCGGCACCACGGCCGCCTTCTTCTCGTACATCGGCTTCGACGCCATCACCACCGCCGGTGAGGAGGCCAAGAACCCGCGCCGCGACATCCCCATCGCGATCCTGGTCTGCATCGGCCTGGTCACCCTGCTGTACTGCGCGGTCGCCGTCGCCGCGATCGGCGCCGTCGGCGGCGACACGGTCGGCGACCGGCCCGCGGCGCTGTCCTACGTCGTCAACGAGGTCACCGGCTCCACGATCGGCGGCGGCATCGTCGCCTTCGGCGCGGTCGTGGCCATCGCCTCGGTGGTGCTCGCCGTGATGTACGGCCAGACCCGCATCCTGCTGTCCATGTCCCGCGACGGGCTCGTCCCGCCGGTGTTCGAGAAGGTCTCGCCGCGCACGGCCACGCCCGTCGCCGGCACCCTGATCGTCGGCGTCGTCTTCGCGCTCCCGGCCGCCTTCGCCCCGCTGGACGCGGTGGTCAACCTGTGCACCATCGGCACGCTGGCCACGATGGCCGCCGTCAACATCGCGGTGATCGCCCTGCGCCGCCGCGAGCCGGGCCTCGCCCGCACCTTCCGCGTCCCGCTGTACCCGGTGACACCGCTGCTCGGCGTCGGCTTCTGCCTCTACCTGATCTACGAGACGGGCGCGACGACCTGGCTCCAGTTCGCCGTGTTCCTCGCGGTCGGCCTGCTGGTCTACTCGGCCTACGGGCGCCGGCACTCCCGGCTCGCCCGGACCCCGCTCACCGCGGAGGACGCCGCTGAGCGGGTACCCCAGGAAGCCTGAACCAGACCGCCTTGCCGGAGTCGGTGGGGCGGTGACCGCAGGAGGAGCTGAGGGCGCGGATCAGCAGCAGACCGCGCCCGTGCTCCTGCCAGGGGTCGGGCGGCTCCGTGTCCGGGCGCGTGAGGTCGCCCGGCGGTCGCGGGTCGGGGTCGTGCACCTCGACCTGGCAGCCGGTCGGCAGCAGCTCCACCACCAGCTCTATCGGGGCTCCGCCGGAGGTGTGCTCGACGGCGTTGGCGACCAGCTCGGCCGTCAGCAGCTCCGCGGTGTCGCTGTCGGCCGTGTGCTCCAGTTCGGCCAGCGCCGTACGCACCAGGGCACGGGCCACCGGCACGGCCGCGGTGGTGTGCGGCAGCGCGATGCGCCAGAGGGCGGGGGCAGAGGGGCGATCGTGCACGGCGAGTCCGTTCCGGAGCAGGCGGTCCTGTCCTGCTTTCAACCTTATGAATGGTACGGCGCCGCCCGGCAGAGCCCTTCGACGGGCACCACGCGGGACCTTCGACCCCGGTACCGGACGGCCTACCCGGGTGAACGTCCTCCCTCGCCCGGGCGCTCCCGCTGTTACCGCGTTATCGACGTCCGGTGACGGATGTGACGGAAGCCGATCGTCCGCCAACGGCCCCCCGCCCGGCCTATCGCGCACTCGTGACGACAGTCACAGAAGGGTGATAGCTTCGAGGGGTAGCGCTCAGTGATGCCGTGCCCGTCCCAGGAGGCCGCCCTCATGAGTCCCTTCACCGGCTCCGCCGCCCGCACCTCCGACTGGCGGCACCTGCGCGTCGATCTCACCGACGGTGTCGCCACCGTCACGCTGGCCCGCCCCGACAAGCTCAACGCGCTCACCTTCGAGGCCTACGCCGACCTGCGCGACCTGCTCGCCGAGCTGTCCCGGGAGCGGTCCGTACGCGCCCTGGTGCTGGCCGGCGAGGGACGCGGCTTCTGCTCCGGCGGCGATGTCGACGAGATCATCGGCGCCACCCTGTCCATGGACACCGCCCAGCTCCTGGACTTCAACCGGATGACCGGCCAGGTGGTGCGGGCCGTGCGGGAGTGCCCGTTCCCGGTGATCGCCGCGCTGCACGGCGTCGCGGCCGGGGCGGGTGCCGTCCTCGCCCTCGCGGCCGACTTCCGCGTCGCCGACCCCAGCACCCGCTTCGCCTTCCTCTTCACCCGCGTCGGCCTGTCCGGCGGCGACATGGGCGCCGCCTACCTGCTGCCCCGGGTCGTCGGCCTCGGCCACGCCACCCGCCTGCTGATGCTCGGCGAACCGGTGCGGGCGCTGGAGGCCGAGCGGATCGGCCTGATCAGCGAGCTCACCGACGAGGGCCACGCCGACGAGGCCGCCCGGACCCTCGCCCGCCGCCTCGCCGACGGCCCGGCCCTCGCGTACGCGCAGACCAAGGCACTGCTGACGGCCGAGCTGGACATGCCCCTGGCGGCGGCGGTGGAACTGGACGCCTCCACCCAGGCCCTCCTGATGAACGGCGAGGACTACGCGGAGTTCCACGCGGCCTTCACAGAGAAGCGCCCCCCGAAATGGCGGGGGAGGTAGGGCATGTCTCCAGCTCAGGCGAGCATGCCCACCTCAGGGGCGCGGGGCAGTGTCGATCAGCGGCTCCGCCGCGGGGCGCGACCAGCCCCCACGACGCCGCACCTGCCCGACAAGCGCGACCTCCCCGAACGCATCGCAGTCACCGGCGGAGGCCCCGGCGGCCTCTACACTGCCACCCTCCTCAAACGCCTCGCCCCCGACCGCGAGGTCACCGTCTGGGAACGCAACGCCCCCGACGACACCTTCGGCTTCGGCGTCGTCCTCTCCGACGAGACCCTCGGCGGGATCGAACACGCCGACCCGGAGGTATACGCGGCCCTCCAGCAGGACTTCGTCCGCTGGGACGACATCGACATCGTCCACCGGGGCGCCCGCCAGACCTCCGGAGGACACCGCTTCGCCGCCCTCGGCCGCCGCCGTCTCCTCGAGATCCTGCACGCCCGCTGCCACGCCCTCGGCGTGGACCTCCGCTTCCGCACCGAGGCCCCGCACCCCGACCGGCTCGCGCGGACCCATGACCTCGTCGTCGCCGCGGACGGGGTGCACAGCACCACCCGGGACGCCTACGCGGAGGTGTTCCGCCCGCACATCACCGCCCACCGCTGCCGCTACATCTGGCTGGCCGCCGAGTTCGCCTTCGACGCCTTCCGCTTCGAGATCGCCGAGACCGAGCACGGCGTGATGCAGCTCCACGGCTACCCCTACGCGCCCGACGCGTCCACCGTCATCGTCGAGATGCGCGAGGAGGTGTGGCGGGCGGCCGGCTTCGACGAGCTGGGCGAGCGCGAATCCGCCGACCGCTGCGCCAAGATCTTCGCCGACGCCCTCGGTGGCCGGCCGCTGAGGTCCAACAAGTCGGCGTGGACCACCTTCCGCACGGTCGTCAACGAACGCTGGTCGCACGGCAACGTCGTCCTCCTCGGCGACGCCGCCCACACCGCCCACTTCTCCATCGGCTCCGGCACCAAGCTGGCCGTCGAGGACGCCCTCGCGCTCGCCGCCTGCCTGGACGAGCAGCCCTCGCTCAAGGAGGCCCTGGCCGCCTACGAGGAGGAGCGGCGCCCCGTCGTCGCCTCCACCCAACGGGCGGCCCGAGCCAGCCTGGAGTGGTTCGAGGACCTCGCCCGGTACGTGGATCAGCCGCCCCGCCGGTTCGCCTTCAACCTGCTCACCCGCAGCCGCCGCGTCACCCACGACAACCTGCGGCTGCGCGACCCCGGCTTCACCGAGTCCGTGGAGCGCGAGTTCGGCTGCCCGCCCGGCACGCCCCCGATGTTCACCCCGTTCCGGCTGCGCGGCCTGACCCTGCGCAACCGCGTCGTCGTCTCCCCGATGGACATGTACTCCGCCACCGACGGCGTCCCCGGCGACTTCCACCTGGTCCATCTGGGCGCCAGGGCGCTGGGCGGCGCCGGACTGGTGATGACCGAGATGGTGTGCGTCAGCCCGGAGGGCCGCATCACCCCCGGCTGCGCCGGCCTGTACACGGGACGGCAGGCCGAGGCGTGGCGGCGGATCACCGACTTCGCGCACGACCGGGCGCCCGGCACGGCGATCGGCGTCCAGCTCGGGCACAGCGGACGCAAGGGTTCGACCCGGCTGATGTGGGAGGGCATGGACGAGCCGCTCCCCGACGGCAACTGGCCGCTGGTGGCGGCCTCCCCGCTGCCTTACCGGCCGGACGGCCAGGTTCCGCGCGAGTTGTCCCGGGCGCAGCTGACGGACGTGCGCGAGCAGTTCACGGCCGCGGCCGTCCGGGCCGCGCGCGCCGGGTTCGACCTGCTCGAACTGCACTGCGCCCACGGCTACCTGCTCTCCGGCTTCCTCTCCCCGCTCACCAACCACCGCACCGACGCCTACGGCGGCACCCTGGAGAAGCGGCTCCGCTTCCCGCTGGAGGTCTTCGACGCCGTACGCGGCGCCTGGCCCGGGGAACGGCCGATGACCGTGCGGATCTCCGCGACCGACTGGGCCGAGGGCGGCACGAGCGCCGAGGAGGCCGTGGAGATCGCCCGCGCCTTCGCCGCGCACGGCGCCGACGCCATCGACGTGTCCACGGGACAGGTCGTGGCCGATGAACGGCCGGAGTTCGGGCGGTCGTACCAGACCCCCTTCGCGGACCGCATCCGGCACGAGGCGGGCGTCCCGGTGATCGCCGTCGGCGCGATCTCCTCCTGGGACGACGTCAACTCGCTGATCCTGGCCGGACGCGCCGACCTGTGCGCTCTCGCCCGCCCCCACCTCTACGACCCGCACTGGACGCTGCACGCGGCGGCCGAACAGGGCTACGCGGGTCCCGGCGCCGAATGGCCGGCGCCGTACCGGGCGGGCAGCCGCCGCCCGCAGACCGGACGCACCGACGCCCCCAAGCCCCGGCTCGCGCTGCGCGAGTGACCCGGTTCAGGACGTGTAGTCCCAGGCCGCGCACATCGCGCGCAGCGGTGCGGGGATCCGCTCCGTCTCGGGCAGCGGGCGGCCCGGCTGTACCGTGCCGGTGCGGATGCTGTCGCGCCAGTCGCCGAGGCCCCTGACCAGTTCGGCGTCGCTCTTCTCGCCGTAGTGCAGCATGGCCGGTTCGTAGTCGAGGCCGAGGAACGCGCACAGGCGGCGCATCTCCCGTTCGGGGGCCGTGGTGATGTCCTCGTAGCGCACGGTGAAGCCGGCGGCGTCGGCGGTGCGGGCCTCCTCGACGGCCGTCAGGTAGGGCAGCACGTCCCTGACGGCCCTGTCGTAGGGCCGCTTGACGGGGTCGCTCTCGTGCCAGGAGCGGGCGACCGACTCCGGGTGGCGCAGCAGGAACACGAACCGGGCGTCGGGCCAGCAGTCCTTCAGGCGCTGGTGCATGTAGACGTTGGCCGGCGTCTTCTCCACGACGAAGTCCTTGCCCGACCGGGCCAGTTCCCGGTGCAGGACGCGGTCCCACAGCAGGTGCTCCAGATCGCCGCGCTCCAGGCCGAGGGCGCCCATCGCCCGCTGGGAGAACCAGTTGGTGCAGGTCACCTCCATCCGCCCGAGGTGCAGCTCGTGCGGGGCGTGCAGTCGCGGGTGGGCGCCCAGCATCATGCGCAGCAGGGTCGAGCCGGAGCGGATGGACGAGATGATGAAGACCGGTTGCCGCAACAGCCGCTCGGTCGACAGTTCCTCGCCCGACGGACATCGGTAGGGGGCCGCCCCGCGCTTCGCGGGCTCCGGTGCGGGCTTCGACGCCGTGGGCCGGGGAGCTCTCCGCACCTGGAGGCCGGTGGTGACGGCGAGGGCCCGGTTCAAGCTACGCGTGAGACTCATGGGTCGGGACGCTAGGCAGGAAACCTGAGAAGAGGGTCGGAGAGGGCTGAGGGTTCCCTTATCGCGGATGAATGTGCTGTGGATCTCACCGTCGGCTCAGGCCGGCTCCTGGGCCGCGAAGTCGGCTCCGGCGTCCCGGAGCCGCTCGTGCAACGCCCGGAACACGGCCGCCGAGCGGGTGCCGGGCCAGTCGGCGGGCAGCAGCCGGGCCGGCAGGCCCGGATCGGCGTAGGGGAGGTGGCGCCAGGAGTCCAGCGCCAGGAGATAGTCCCGGTACGCCTCCTCGGGCGGGGTGTCAGGGCGGCGCTCCCAGCTGTGCAGCACGCGCGCGTGGCGGTCGAGGAACGCCTCGTGCGCCGTGGCGATAGCGTCCAGGTCCCACCACCGCGCCACCGCCTCGGAGGTCGCGGAGAAGCCCAGGTGCTCCCCGCGGAAGAAGTCCACGTAGGCGTCCAGGCCCAGGCGGCCCAGCGTGTGCCGGGACTCCTCGTAGAGCCGGGCCGGGGCGATCCACACGCCGGGGGCGGCGGTGCCGAAGCCCAGCGCGGCCAGCCGGGAGCGCAGCACATGCCGCTTCTGCCGCTCCGACTCGGGCACCGAGAACACGGCGAGCACCCAGCCCTCGTCGGCATAGGGCGCGGTGGCGTAGATGCGCCGGTCCCCGTCCTCCAGCAACTGGCGGGCTCCGTCGGACAGTTCGTACCCGGCCGCGCCGCGCGCCGTCCGGGCGGGCAGCAGCAGCCCCCGCCGCTTCAGCCGGGACACCGACGAACGGACGGACGGCGCGTCCACCCCCACCGCGGCCAGCAGCCGGATCAGCTCGGCGACGGGTACCGGACCCGGCGCGAAACGGCCGTACGCGCCGTAGAGCGTGACGATCAGGGACCTCGGGGTGTGCTGCGGGTGCTGGTCGGACACGTTGATCATCTTAGGTTGTCGGCATCAGCCCTGGTCGCCCCGGGTGTCGGGGGAGGTCAGGAGCCTGTATCGCTGGAGTTTGCCGGTCGCCGTGCGCGGCAGCGCGTCCCGGAAGTGGATCTCACGCGGGCACTTGTACGGCGCCAGCTCGGACTTGAGGTACGCGCGCAGGGCCTCGGCGTCCCGCTCGGCGCCGTCCTTGAGCACCGCGTGGGCGACCACGACCTGCCCGCGTGCCGCGTCGGGCCGGCCCACCACCGCCGCCTCCACCACGTCCGGATGCCGCAGCAGCGCGTCCTCCACCTCCGGCCCGGCGATGTTGTACCCGGCGGAGATGATCATGTCGTCGGCGCGTGCCACGTAACGGAAGTACCCGTCGGGCTCGCGGACGTAGGTGTCCCCGGTGATGTTCCAGCCGTCGCGGACGTACTCCCGCTGCCGCGGGTCGGCGAGGTACCGGCAGCCGACCGGCCCGCGCACCGCCAGCAGTCCGGGCTCCCCGTCCGGCACGGGCACGCCGTTCCCGTCCTGCACGCGCGCGTGCCACCCCGGCACCGGGACGCCCGTGGTGCCGGGCCGGGCGGCGTCGTCGGCCGCCGAGACGAAGATGTGCAGCAGCTCGGTGGCGCCGATGCCGTTGATGATGCGCAGGCCGGTGCGTTCGTGCCAGGCGTGCCAGGTGGCCGCCGGCAGGTTCTCGCCCGCCGAGACGCAGCGCCGCAGGCACGTCACGTCGTACGCGTCCAGCTGGTCCAGCATCGCCCGGTAGGCCGTCGGCGCGGTGAACAGCACCGAGACCCGGTGTTCGGCGATCGCGGGCAACAACTGCCCCGGGCCCGCCTGTTCGAGCAGCAGCGCGCTGGCCCCGGCCCGCATCGGGAAGATGACCAGCCCGCCGAGCCCGAAGGTGAACCCGAGCGGCGGGCTGCCCGCGAAGAGGTCGTCCGCGCGTGGCCGCAGGACGTGCCGGGAGAAGGTGTCGGCGATCGCGAGCACGTCGCGGTGGAAGTGCATGCACCCCTTGGGGCGTCCGGTGGTGCCCGAGGTGAAGGCGATCAGCGCCACGTCGTCGGCGGCGGTCGCCACCGCCGGGAACGGCGCGGCCGGTGCGGTGCCGGCCTCCGCGCGGGTCAGCAGGTCGTCGGGCGCGTCCCCGCCGTACGTCGCGATCCGCAGCCCCGAGACCTCCGCCTTCGCGAGGTCGTCGACGGCGCGGACGTCGCACAGGGCGTGCCGCACGCGGGCCATCTCGCAGATGGTGCTCAGCTCGTGCGGGCGCTGCTGCGCCAGCACGGTGACGGCCACCGCGCCCGCCTTCAGCACCGCCAGCCAGCAGGCGGCCAGCCACGGGGTGGTGGGGCCGCGCAGCAGCACCCGGTTGCCGGGCACGACCCCCAGGTCGCCGGTGAGCAGGTGCGCGAGCCGGTCGACGCGGGCCCGCAGCTGTCCGTAGGTCCAGGCGTCGCCGGACGCGGTGCGGAAGACCGGGCGGTCGTCGGGCGGGCCGGTGAGCAGCTCGGCGGCGCAGTTCAGACGGGCCGGGTAGTGCAGCTCCGGCAGATCGAAGCGCAGCTCGGGCCACTGGTCGGGGGGCGGCAGATGCTCGCGCGTGAAGGTGTCGACGTGGGCCGAGCGGTGCGGTCCGGCGCGGTGCGGATCCGCGCGGTGGGGATCTGCGGTGTGCGGATCTGCCATGGCGGTTCGCCCCCTTTGTCGTGGTGGGCTCGCGCAACGAGCGTATCGTGTTGGTGACGACAGTCAACGGTGCGCGATAACCTCGGGAGTGGCACGGCGGGCAGGGGAGCAGGGGAAGGGACCGGCGATGACCGCATTCTCGCTCGAACCGGAACAACTCGCCTGGTGCGAGCGGCTGCGCACCCTGGCCGCGGAACGGCTGCGCCCCTTGGCCGACAAGGGCGACCCGGGTCACGTCAACCGTCCCCTCGTCGCCGAACTCGGCGCCCTCGGCCTGCTGCCCCGCCTGTTCACCTCCGGCGCGCTCGACCTGTGCCTGATGCGCGAGTCCCTCGCCTACGCCTGCACGGAGGCCGAGACCGCGCTCGCCCTCCAGGGGCTCGGCGCCCATCCGGTGCACGCCCACGGCACCGAGGCCCAGCGTGCCCGCTGGCTCCCCCGGGTGAGCGACGGCACCGCGGTGGCCGCCTTCGCCCTCAGCGAGCCCACGGCGGGCTCGGACGCTGCGGCCCTGACGTTGAGGGCGGAGCCGACGAGGGTGCGGGACGCGGCGGACGGGACGGGGACCGTCGCGGTGCCGGGCGCCTCCGTGCCGGCCGGCGGCGGCCCGCGCAGGGGCGTGCGGCCGGACGGCACCGGCACCGCCGCCGCCCTGGTCGCGGAGGGCGACGGCCGTTCCGCCTGGCGGCTCACGGGGGAGAAGTGCTGGATCTCCAACGCCCCCGAGGCCGACTTCTACACCGTCTTCGCCCGCACCACCCCCGGCGCCGGCGCCCGCGGCGTCACCGCCTTCCTCGTGCCGGCCGACCGTCCCGGCCTCGGCGGCACCCCCCTCGACATGCTCTCGCCGCACCCCATCGGCGCCCTGGCCTTCGACGCCGTGCCCGTCACCGCCGACGACGTGCTCGGCGAACCCGACCGCGGCTTCCGCGTCGCCATGGGCACCCTCAACCTGTTCCGTCCCAGCGTCGGCGCCTTCGCCGTCGGCATGGCCCGCGCGGCCCTGGACGCCACCCTGGCCCACACCGGCGCCCGTGACGCCTTCGGGGGCAAACTCCGCGACCTCCAGACCGTCTCCCACCAGGTCGCCGAGATGGCCCTGCGCACCGAGGCGGCCCGCCTCATGGTGTACGCGGCGGCGACGGCGTACGACGAGAACGCGCCGGACGTGCCGCGGCGTGCCGCGATGGCCAAGCTCCTCGCCACCGAGACCGCCCAGTACGTCGTCGACAAGGCCGTCCAACTGCACGGCGCCCGCGCCCTGCAACGCGGCCACCTCCTCGAACACCTCTACCGCGAGGTCCGCGCGCCCCGCGTCTACGAGGGCGCGAGCGAGGTGCAGCGCGACATCATCGCCAAGGAGCTGTACCGCGCACAGGACACGACCCGGGAGGCCGGCGCATGACCGCCGAACGCGTGAACCCGCCCGGCCTCTCCCCGGCCACCGGCTTCTCCCACGCCGTCGTGGCCACCGGCACCCGCGTCGTCTTCCTGGCCGGCCAGACCGCGCTGGACACCGCCGGGAAGATCACCGGCGACACCCTCCCCGAACAGTTCGAGAAAGCCCTCACCAACCTCCTCACCGCCCTGCGCGCCGCCGGCGGCACCCCCGCAGACCTCGCCCGCGTCACCGTCTACGCCACCGACGTCGCCGACTACCGCCACCACGCCGCCGGCCTCGGCCGCACCTGGCGCCGCCTCGCCGGCCGCGACTACCCGGCGATGGCGGTGGTGGAGGTCGTCCGCCTGTGGGACGAACGGGCCCTGGTGGAACTGGACGGATTCGCCGTACTGCCGTAAGTCCCGCGCCCGCCCTAGAGTTCGGGTATGCCGGACATCGAACTGAGCGCGGGAACCCTCGAGTACGAGGACACGGGCGGCGAGGGACCGGTCGTCGTCCTCCTCCACGGCCTGGTCCACGACGCCACCGTCTGGCGCGAGGTCATCGCCGGTCTGCGTGCCGACCACCGGGTGATCGCACCGACCCTGCCCTACGGCTCCCACCGCCGGCCCCTGTCCCGGCCGCCCACCCCGGACCTCGTCAACGAGCTGATAGCCGAGTTCCTCGACCGCCTCGACCTGACCGACGTCACCCTGGTCGAGAGCGACTGCGGCCGCGCCCAGACGGTGGCGGCCCGGCACCCCGAGCGCCTCGCCCGGCTGGTGCTGATCTCGTGCGAGGCCTTCGACAACTACCCGCCGGGACTGCCCGGCAAGCTGATCGGCCTTGCCTGCCGCGTGCCCGGCGGCGTGCCCCTGCTGGTCCGCACGCTGGGTCTGAGAATCCTGCGTCGCCTGCCCGTCGGGATCGGCGCGCTCACCAAGCGTCCCGTGCCGGACGCGATCGTCGACGGCTGGCTGCGTCCCCTGCGCACCGACCCGGCGATCCGCCGCGACTTCCGGCACTACAACACCCACGTCCGGCGCGGCGAACTGCTGGAGGCCGCCCAGGGGTTGCGGCGCTTCGACCGGCCCGCGCTCGTCGTCTGGGCTCTCGAAGACCTCATGATGCCCCGCGACCACGGCCGCCGCCTCGCCGAACTGCTCCCGCAGGGAAGGCTGGTGGAGATCGAGGACACGCGCACGCTCATCGCCGAGGACCAGCCGGAACTGCTCACCTCCCTGCTGCGGGAGTTCGTCGCCGGCAAGCTCTGAGGGCGACGCCCGGGACGGTCAGGCCGCCGTCGCCAGTCGGTCGGCGGGCACCCGGTGCGGCGCGACGGCACGGCCGTCGGGCAGCAGCTCGCCGGTGTCGTCGAAGACGATGCCGCCGTCGCACAGCAGGTTCCACCCCTGCTCGGGATGGGCGGCGACGACGTGCGCGGCGGCGGAGTCGGCTGCGGGGCAGGAAGGCCGGTGGGAACACATGGCGCACCTCCACGTCGTGAGGGCCGCCCCGTCGGTGGAACCGCCCGTACACCGACCGTGCGCCCCGCCGGCGGCCGTCGCCAAGGGGCTGCGGCGAAGCGTGACAACACCCGGACAACACGGCGACGGTTCCACGACGGCCGACGCGGACTCGCCACCGAAGGGGTGAGGGTCACTCGCTTCGGGTTGCCCGCCCGGTACGAGTGGAATCCCTCATTCCGACCGACCGGGAGGTCCCCCATGTCCGTACGCCCCGCCGCCCTCGCCGCGGCCGCCGGCGCCGCACTGCTCCTGCTGGCCGCCCCCACGGCGACCGCGACGGCCGCACCCGCCGCGCCCGCCAAGGCCGACACCGCCGAAACGGTGACCGTCGACCCCACCGGCCGCATCGCGGCGGACGGCACCATCACCCTGTCCGGAACCTACCGCTGCGCCGCCGGCACCGGTCCGGTGTACGTCACCTCCTCCGTGAGCCAGTCCGACGAGTCCGTCACGTACGGCATCGGAGGCTCCCGAGCGGTGTGCGACGGCCGCCTGCACCACTGGTCCAACACCGGTACGACCGCGCGGGTCCTGCGGTCCGGCGCGGCCCACGTCGAGGCCACCCTGATGGAGATGCGGCCGTTCGGCATCGTGCTGCTGCCGCACTTCCACGCCAAGCACGAGCGGGACGTCAAGCTCGTCCAGGACCGAGACCGCGACTGATCCGGCCAGGAGCCGCCGCCCGACTCCGCTACCGCCCGTGGTGGGCGAAGGAGGCCCACACCTCCAGCTCGTCCGGCGGACGCCGGGCCTGGTCGCCCAGCAGGTCCTCGTACCCGGCCAGTTCGGGCGGCAGGATGCGGTCCGGCGCCAGCATCCACAGCTGGGCGGCACGCAGGGCGTCCCGCGGCGGCACTCCCCGCCCGAGGTGGTGGTGGAGCAGCAGCATCAGCAAGGTGGTCCGCGGATCGTCGGTGATCGCCCAGCGGGAGCCGATGACCGCGGTCGCCCCCGCCCCGAGGAAGGCCGTGGCCAGGGTGAGCACCTCGTCGTGGTCGTCGACCGTCAGGTCGCTGGTGCAGTTGGCCAGGACGACCGTGCCGCCCGGCACCCCCGGGTCCCGCTGCGCCGCGCCCGCCAGGATGTCCGCCACGGACACCCGGTGCGTCGCGTCCAGCTTCAGCACCGAGTCCGCCGGTGACGGACCGGCCTCCGCGTGGCAGTTGACGTGCAGCAGCGCGGTCGGCACGGCGCTGTGCCCAGGCAGGTACGGGACGAGCGACGCCGGTACGGGCGGCAGCGGCGCGGCCCCGGCCGCACACCCGTCCGGAGGGGCCTCCCGGCCCATGCCGCCGATCACGGTGACCTCCGGGTGGCGGGACGCGACCAGCGCCGCCTCCCGGTGCATCGTCCGCGACCCGTCCGGCGCGACGACCACGGCCACCCGGCCCTCGCCCACCTCCGCCCGCGTGCGGTCCGCGACCTCGACGAGCTGCCGGGCACTCGCGCAGGAGGAGAGGACGGCGCGCTCGCACGCGTACACCGGTCCCTTCCGGCCGGGCGGAAGGCCCTCGGCGGACGGCACGAGGCAGCGGGCCGCGTGCCAGGGCACGATGCCCAGCGCGCCCACCGGCGCGAGGACCAGCCTCGCCGTCCGGTCCGGCCACCACCCGTCCGCCGCGGCCAGCAGCGGGTCCATCACGGTCTCGCCCGCCCAGGAGCAGAGCCCGTCCAGCGCCAGGTGCCACTCCTGCTCCAGCCGCAGCAGCGTGCGCCGGTACTTCTCGTGCATCACCCGTGGATGCCGGGGCGCCGGCCGGGCCTCTTCCCGGTTGGCGTCCTGGAACGCCCGCAGCGAGCGCGCGTACACGTCGAGCGGCCCCTGCCCGAGTGCCGTCAGCCCCGGTAGCGGCAGCGCGTGGACGTCGCCCGCCGAGGTGACGGCGACCGCGTGACCCGGTGCCCGGCCCTCGCCCGGCACGAGATACACCAGCGCGTCGCTGTCCAGCCGCCGCAGGGCTTCCGCCACGCGGGCCGGGCCGGGCGCGGCGAGCAGCCGCTTCTCGGCGGCACCGCCCGCGAACGCCTCCAGCACCAGGCGCCGCAGCCCGTCGGGCACGGCGTCCTCACGGTCGCCGGCAGCGGCCTCCCAGCGGTCGGCGAGGCCGGGGTGACCGGCGTCGCGCAGCAGCTCGGGGACCGTGACGGCCACCGTCGCGGCGTTCAGCACCAGGCCGCGGCCCAGTTCCAGCGCCTCGAAGGCCGCGCCGGGCAGCCCGTCGGCGAGGCTCCACCGCACCAGCCGCAGCATGTCGTCCGCCACGGCACGGGCCGCCTCCAGGCCGTGCCCCGCCCCGGACTGCAACAGGACGGACCGGCCGTGCGCCGACAGCGCGGACCGGGCCGTCTCGCGCGAGGCGCGACGGTGCTCGCGGTCGTCCGGTCCGTGCACCCGGTGGGCCAGGGCCAGCGCCCGGATCAGCACCACGGCGAACGGGTCGCCCGGCGTCGCGTTCAGCACCAGCCGCGCCTCCCGCAGCGCCGCCACCGCGTCCCGCAGGTCGTCCGCCCGGGCGGTCCGCCGGTGCCGCGTCAGCAACAGGACGCCCAGCCCGTACAGGCAGCGGCTGCGGGAGCCGTGGAACTCGTGCGCGCTCTCCTCGGCCGCCTGCCGCAGCAGCGCCACGGCCTCGTCGAGCTTGCGGAGCCCTCCGGCGTCCGGTCCCTCACCGGTTCGGGCGTCCGGTCCGCACAGCGTCGCCGCGGTCCGCAGCAGGATCGCCGGCCGGTGCGGGCTGCTCGCCGGGCAGCTCGCGGCGATGCGCAGCAGCTCGTCGACGGCCGCCCGCTCCGCGTCGGGGTCCTGGCCGGCGCGCGCCTGCCGCAGGGCGTGCCAGGCCAGTTCCGTCCGGACGGCGGGCAGCCGCGGGTGGTCGGGCGGCAGGTCCCGGCACGCCGTGCCGAGGTCCTCCAGGGCGCCGGCCGCCGAGACCTCCGCGTCCCGGCGGCGCGCCCCGGCGAGCAGCAGCCGCGCGGTCCCCAGGCCGGCGAGCAGCTCCGCCCGGAACGGTGCCCACGGCCCGTCTCCGAGCGGACGGAACACCCGCGCCGGGACCCGCGGATCACCGGCCGAGGCCAGCAGCGCGGCCAGGGGCGGGTGGACGGTGCGCTGCGAGGCGCGGGGCAGCAGCGCCTCGTACACCTGGACGGCGGCGTCGAGATCGCCGCGGTCGCCCAGCAGCAGATGCCGGTCCAGGAGCAGCCGGGCCAGGAACTCCGCACACCGGTCCGCCTGCGCGGAGCGCTCCGCGGGGGAGCGGGGGGCCGTCGCCCCTGCCGGCGGGGCGGCGGGGTCTGCGGACAGCGGGCCGCCGGCGTCCGGTGCGCACCTGTCGTCCAGCGCCGTGCGGGCCCGTCGGACCAGGGCGACGGCGGTGGTCAGGTCGTGCTCGTCGCGTTCCCGCAGCCACCGGTGGTAGTGCAGCAGGGCGCGAGCCGCGGCCTGTACCGGCCCGTCGGCCGGGGACGCGCCGCCCAGCAGCTCGGCGACCCGTCCGGCCGGCAGGGCGAACGGGTCGGGGGACCCGTCCCCGAGCAGGACGGTCGCCGCGGGATCGAGCACGGGCGGGGACTCGACGGCCCACTCCCCGGCGGGCCGTGCCCGGGCACGGGGAACGCTGTCGGGGACGGTCCCCGTGGTCCCCGTCCACACCCACGCGGGCTCCTTTCCGGTGGCACCGATGCGTGCCGAACCGGCGTGGGCAGTGCCCCGCCCGGCGGTGCCGGGGCGGTGGTGAGCCGGCCGGACCGGCCCCGTACCGGTGGCTGGTCCGGCCCCTCCCCTCCCGGTGAGGCCCTCGAAGAGCGTCCGGATCAGGTCCCGGGCGTCGCCCGCCGCCTCCTCCAGCAGAGCGCGGCTCAGCGGGCCGCGCATCGGCGACCCGTACGGCAGCAGGTCGAGGGCCCCTCGCAGGTCCCGTCCGGTCGCCGCCCGCTCCTCCCGGGTGACCGGCCCCGCCTGCGCGGCCCGCAGCCCGAGCACGCCCGCGAAGGCCAGCATCACCGCCCGCAGCCCCTGTGCCTGCGGTTCGACCCGGACGGCGGCCGTGCGCAGCCGTCGTGCCCAGGCCAGGGAGTCGGCCGCGGACGGCAGTTCGCCCGGTGACCGCAGGACGTCCACCGTCATGCCGACGAGCACGAACACCGGCTCCTTCTCCAGGGTCTCCGGATCCAGCATCGAGGCCAGCAGCTGAAGGTCGTCCTCGACCTGGGCGAAACCGCTCACGTCCGGCATCCCCGGACCACCGGGCTCGTCGCGCGCCCGGGCGAACGGCTCGGTGTACCAGACCTGGTACATCAGACAGCCGAGGAACGCCCCGTGCAGGTCGTCGTCCCGCAGCGCACTGCGCGCGGGCAGCCGTTCCATGGCCACCCGCAGATACCGCAGCGCCTCCCGCAGCAGCGGGCGCCGCGCCACGGGCAGTCCGCAGGCGAAGTCCAGCAGCAACGCCGTGCCCAGGAGGACGCAGGCGCCCAGCCGCAGTTCGTCGTCGTGCGGGTAGAGGCCGGCGCCGGTCCGCAGCAGGTCCGCCGCCTCCCGGAGGTCGGCCACCGCCTTCGGCGCGATGCGTTCGACGGCCAGCGCGGGATCGGACCGGCCGGTGCCGACGGCGACGTTGCTCAGCTCGTAGGAGTGGGGCTGCGCCCGGTCGACGGCACGCTCGGTGAGGGTGATGCCCGCCTTGAGCACCATCTCGGCCCGGTCCGTGTCGTCCGGTCCGATCACGGCGGTCAGCTGCCGGACGCGGGCGACGAGCCGGTCGATGCCGTCGTCGTCGAGCACCCGGTCGGACAGGTCCAGCCACCGCAGGTTGACGATCGCGGTCAGGCAGGCGAGGAACTCCTCGTCCGGCCACCCCGCTTCCGTGCGGGCGACGCTTCCGGGGTCCGCGGCGGCGCCCCAGCGGCCGGACAGCATCTCCTCGAGCAGGACGACCGCCTCGGCCCGGTCCGCGGCCGGGACGGGATCCCCGGGGCGCTGTGCGGCGCGGTTCTCCTCGGACCGCTCGGCGAGCACCAGGCCCAGCCGCCGTTGTGTGTCGAGGAAGGCATCCCGGCCCAGCGCGGGATGGGCGAGCGCCCGACGGAACCACGCGGCGGCAGTGCCCTGGGCGTACGCCGAGGAGGAGAGGCCGAGCAGGAAGTCGCCGATCTCGCAGCCCAGTTCCGCGGCATCGGCGCCGTCGGGACCGTCGTCGGCCAGGTGCGGGCGCAGCATCTCCAGCAGCCGCACGACCTCGGGCACGAGGCCGTCCGGGTCCGGACCGGTGCCGCTGTCGACCCGGTCGCCCAGCTCCAGGTAGGACAGGAGGGCGAGGTCGAAGGCCACGGCCGGCCGCAGCGCGGGGTCGAGGTCGTCCGCGCCGAGCGCCGTGCGCAGGTGACCGACGGCGGCCCGCCGGTCCGCCAGCCGCTCGGGGGTGTCGTGCTCCGGTCCGCGGCAGCGGCCCGACAGGACCAGGCCCAGGACGGCACGGCAGCGGGTGGGGTCGGGGACCAGCCGGCTGTCCGGCCCCTCCAGTGCGGAGCCGAGCAGTTCGACGACCCGGTCGGCGTCGGCCGCCCGCGCCTCGCCGGGCTCGCTCCGGTAGCAGCGGTCCGCCAGGTCGAAGGCCAGATCGCAGACCATGTCGGTGAGTTCGGCCCGGAGTGCCTCCCCGGGGGACCCGGGTCCGGCCTCGGCGTGGCCCACTGCCTCGGCGGCGGTCAGCGTACGCAGCGCGTCGAGCCGGTCGATCACGGTGTCGAGGCTGCGCGGCGTCTGCTCGTACGCGTACCGCAACCGCGCCGCCCAGACGGCCGACTCGAGCAGCGACCGCTGTTCCCCGCTGTCCGCCGGGCACGCGAGCAGCGCGGCCAGCCGCCGCTCCGCCTCGTCCAGCTCCCCCGGGACCGGACCGGGCGCGTCCCCGGCGGCCCGCAGGACCTCCTCGGCCCGGTCGAGGAGGCCGGCGCAGCGCAGCGCCTCGGCCTCGCGCCCCGTCCCGACGATCTTTCCGACGTCGTTCAGTGCCTGGGCGTATTCCTGGGAACGATCTTTGAAACCCTTGTCGTCTGCGCGCACGAAATCCCCCTGACCGTGTCGCGGAAAAAGGCCGGGCCGAACTTCTCGTTCCCGTACCGGAATTGCCAAACCGGATCGTAACTCACTAGCGTACGTTCGCATCCGGATCGCGGGAGGGGCGTATGGAAGAGTACGAACAACAACTCATCGCGGAACTGGTGGCGGAACCGGAAACCGTACGCGAAAAGCTGCGTCCGGACGACCGGGAGAAACTCGACGTCCTGCTCGACCTCCTCGCCGAGGGCGGCGACGAACACCGGGCCAGGGGGATCACCCGGCTCGTCGCCGACCATCTGCGCCGGGCGCTGCCCGACGACGGGCGCTCGGCGGCCGACCGCCGCCTCAGCGCCGCGACGCTTGCGGACCGGCCGCCGCACGAGGCCCTGCTGGCCCACTTCTCCCTCGGCGACACCGGCGCGGACGCGGCCGCGCGGTCGGCGCGAGTGCCGGACGGGCCCCTGCTCTCGGCCCGCGACCGGATCATGGAGGAACCCGTGCTCACCGCCGAGGAGCTGCGGGACGTCTTCGGCGTCGAACCCGAGGAGCCCGAGCTGATCAGGCTCCGCCCGAGCGAGGGCGTGGAGGTGCTGCCCGCCTTCCAGTTCGACGGCGAGGGACGGTCGCGCCCGCTGGTGCTCGCCGTCAACGGCCTCCTCGGCGCGGCCGGCGACCCCTGGGGCGTGGCCGACTGGTGGCTCGGCCCCAACCTGTGGCTGGACGCCGTACCGGCCACGCTGCTCGGCGCGGGCCTGGACGATCAACTACTGGCCGCGGCACGCGCGGTGGGGGAGGACGACTGACATGGCTCGTGGCGCGAGACTGCCGGAGAAGGGCGCGGCGAGGGCGCGTTCGGTCACCTGGCGGGCGGGCAAGGAGCTGTACCGGGTGCACTCGCACGGCCGTGGCGCCGACTGCTTCAACGTGACGAGACAGGATCACCACTTCGGCGGCGGCCGCTTCGACAGCACCGCCAACGACGCCTACTCGTACCTGTACGCCGCCCCCAAGGAGGTCACGGCGCTGGTCGAGCGGCTGGTGCGCGGCCTGGGCTTCGACGCCCTGGGCAGCCCGCGGTTCCTGCCCCACGAGGAGGTGGCCGGCAAGCGGCTCTCCCGGATCAGGCTCGCCAGGGACGTCAGGCTCGTCTCCCTGCGCAGCATCACCGACCTCAACGCGGTGCAGCAGAGCGACGGCTGGCTGGTCCGCTCCGACGCCACGGAGTACGCCTTCACCCGCCGCTGGGGGCACTGGCTGCGGGCCGAGGCGGACTGGGCGGACGGGTTCGTCTGGCGGTCCCGGCTGGACGAGCCGAACGAGTCCCTGGTGCTGTTCGGCGACGGCGAGGACAGCGACCTCGTCGAGGCCACCGGGGAACCGCCGTTGCTCCTGGACACCCCGGACGGCCTGCGCCGGCTGCGCCGCATGCTGACGAAGTACCGCGTGGAGATCGGCCCGTCGGGCACCGCGGCCTCCTGGTCCTGACACCGACCGGCCCTGGTCATTTCCTGGGCGTTCTCCGGTCGCTTTCAGGTAATCGTCGGAATTCGCTGCACATTCATTTCTATAATTGCCGCTCCTCCTTGTGCGGCCAGGGCTGCCGAAAATCCGGGAGGCGGTATTCCTCCCGGGTTCTCAATCGGTGACCACGACTCCGAGCGACTGCCGCTGGGCGTGAGCGTGTACCGGACGTCGTGCGCGTAGGACGACGGCCGGTCGCGTACGGCTTCGTCGGGCCGGCCCTGCTCACCCTGTCGCTCCTGCGCCGGACCCGCCGGACGCCCATCTGACGGGGCGTGACGGCCCGTCCGATGAACTCCCACTCGGATTCGGCCAGTTGTGGCTGAGGACCAGTGGATACGGACGGTTCGGCGCCGGGGCGGCCTGTACGATCATCACCGCACAAAAGCATCCCGACCCAGACAGCACCGACGCGTCGTGGTGTTGCGCAGCGGCTACCAGGCCATCCGGTCACTGGTGCACCCGGCAACCATGTCTCCACAGAGCGGAGAGAACGTGAACATCGCCTTCGTCACGGTCACCATCATCGGCGCGGTCTTCAACGGAGCCGCCGCCGTCACGTACCTGATCGGCCACGAGTACCCCAAGACCCAGGCGGACATGAAGGGCATCCCCCGGAAGTACGTCCCGGTCCTGGGGTCCCTGCTGGCGGCGGGCACCGTGGGACTGCTGGCCGGGCTCGCCGTACCGGTGCTGGGAACGCTCGCCGCCTGCGGCCTCATCCTCTACTTCATCGGTGCGATCATCGCCCACCTGCGGGTGGGTTCCCGCGACATCGTGGGCGGGATCGTCTTCCTGATCACCGCCGTGGCCGTCCTCACCCTGGGCCTGCTCGACCACGGCGCCTGGTGACCCCCGGGGCCTACAGGCCGGCCTCGAGGCGGCGGGACAGCTCGACCCGGCGGGTCTTCAGCGTGGCGGTGCGCGGCAGTTCGGCCAGCGGGATCTGGACAGGCTCCGCCAGCTGCGGGTAGGCCGCCGTGGCGGCGCGCCAGCGGTCCGGGTCCAGGGGCTCGTCGCGGTGGGTGCAGACGACCGGGACCGCCCTGGAGCCGGGGCCCGGCACCACGACGACCTCGGCGAGCTCCGCCAGCTCGTCCAGGAGGACGTCCTCGATCTCCAGGTTGCTGCCCACCCCGGGGATCGTGTCGAACTCGCGGTCGAGCATGTGCAGGCAGCCGAACGACGTGCGGTAGCCGACGTCCCCGGTGCGCCACCAGCCGTCATGCACGTTGGCGTCGTAGCGCTCCTGCTCGCCGTGGTACGTCTTCGCCAGCCCGTCCCAGCGGACCTCGATGAAGCCGGGGTTCTGCTGCGAGGGTCGCCTGCCGTCCCGGCTCACCAGCCGCACCCGGGCGCTGCCCGGCAGGGGGTAGCCCACGCAGCGGCCGTCCATCTTGTGGACGAACCGGCGGTAGTACGGCCGGCCGGCCGCGGGGCCGACCTCGCTCTGCCCGTAGATCTGGAAGAACTGCGCCCGCTGCTCGGAGGCGTGCAGCAGCCGGCGCACCGTCCTCGGGTGGATCGCGTCGAAGGTGCTGCTGAAGTACTTCACCGACGCGAACGGGCGGCGCGCGTCGTCGGCCAGGTCCTCCCACACCAGGAAGGAGTTGGGCAGCGCCTCGATCAGCCAGGGGCGGCGCTCGGCGAAGAACGCCGCGACGGCGTCCGGAGTGCCGTCCTTCACCAGCAGCGCCGGCATCCCCTGGAGCAGGCAGAGCGACATCGCCGCGAACGTCCGGGAGTGGCCGAAGGGGATGTGGATCGCGACGGTCCCCCGCTTCCTCATCAGCCCCAGCAGGAACAGCTGCGGGCGCAGTCGGGACCGCATCGTCCGCGGCGTGTGCACGACCAGCTTGGGCAGTCCCGTGGTGCCGGAGGTGTGCGTGATCATGGCCGGTTCGTCCAGGCCGCGCAGGACCGGCCGCACCGGCACCGAGCCGTCCAGCCCGGCGAGCGCGACCGCGTCCGGACCGGCGTCGCCCACACCGATCACGCCCCGCGTCAGCCCCGCCAGGTCCACGCCGCCCTCGGTCAGGGAGCGGAGCTTGGGCCCGTCGGTGACCAGGTGCGGCCGCTCCAGCCGGGCCATCAGGGCGGCGAGCGCCTCGGAGTCCAGGTGCTGCGAGAGCATGACCGGGACCGCGCCGATGCGCTCCACGGCCGTCGCCAGCAGCCAGAGGTCGAAGTTGGGGGCCTTGCAGATCACCACATGACCGCCGCGGCGCACCCCGGCGACGGCTAGTCGGTTCGCCACGTCCGCCACGTGACCGGCGAGTTGACGCACCGTCAGGCGACGCCCGGCCTCCGGCAGCACGTCGAGGTCGTGGTCGAGGACGAGCGGCATGCCGCCCCGCACCCGCGCGGCCCTCTCCGGGACGACACCGAGATACAGGCCGCGCTTGTGTATCGACGTGGGCGCCGGCGCGCGGTCCGGCCGGTGACTCAGCTTGTTCAACAACGTACTTCCCATGAGGTCTCCCTGTGCGTCCTGCTGGGCGGAGGTGCGGGTGGGGTGCGGGGCGCGGTCGCGGCGTCAGCGGTCGCGGTAGGCGACCATGTCGGCCAGTTCCTCGAGGCGCAGGCGCCAGTGGTGCGGCAGGCCGGCGTCCGCCACGGCCGTACGGGCGTCGGCGACCAGGGCGTCGATCCGCTCCTCGACGTCCGCGCGCACCCCGGAGGCGAGCAGGGCGGCACGGAGCTCGGCCGGGTTCCAGTCGGCGTGGCGGCTGTCCTCGACCAGCCGGGCGACCCGCGTATCCCTGGCCGCGGCCAGCGCGATCAGCAGGGTCATCTTGTGCTCTTCGAGGTCCAGGCCGGTCGGCTTCCCGGTCACCGACGCGTCACCGAACGCGTCGAGCAGGTCGTCCCGCAGCTGGAACGCCTCGCCGGCCGCGACCCCGTACGCCTCGAAGACCGCGTACAGCCCGGGGCGTCCGGCGATGGCCGCGCCGAGGGCCAGCGGGCGGTGGATGGTGTAGCGGCCCGACTTGCAGACGGCGACCCAGCGGGCCAGGTCCGGGTCGGGCTCCACCTCGGCGGCCAGCGCGATGTCCAGCTGCTGCCCGATGATCATCTCCGTGACCAGCTCGTGCCACACCTGCGCCGCGGCGCCGGTCAGACCGGCCGCGAGCCGGTTCGCGTAGCTGAGCGCCAGGTCCCCGGCGAGCAGGGCGACGGCCTCCCCGTACCGGCGTGACTCCCCGGCCCAGGCGCGCCGCGCGTGCAGGTCCGTGTACGCGGCATGGACGGTCGGCGCGCCGCGCCGGGTGGGCGAGTTGTCCATGATGTCGTCGTGGATGAGCGCGAACGCGTGCAGCAGTTCGAGCGCCGCCGCCGCGTCGACGACCGTGTCCTCGTCCGCGGCGGCCCCGCCGCCGGCGGCCAGATAGCCGGTGACGCAGAACAGGGGACGCAGCCGCTTGCCGCCCGCCGCGACCAGCTCCGCGACGGCCGCCACCGGCACCGCCACCCGGGGGTCCACGGCGCTCCAGCGGGCCTCCTCGGCGCTCAGCAGCTCACCGATCCGCCGGTCGACGCGGTCCAGCAGCTTGCCGCAGGTCTCCTCGTGACCGCCGGCGTCCTCCCGCACCGCCTCCGCACCGCCTGACATCCCCGCCTCCTCCAGTTCCGGCGGCAGCCTGAACGCCACGTTCTCGGTGGCCGTCACCTCCGTCTCGACGTCCCCGAAGCCCAGCTCCGCCAGCCGGCGCAGCGCCCGTTCCACCAGCGCCTCGGGCGCGCTCGCGCCCGCCGTGAGGCCCACCGTGCGGACGTCCTCCAGCCAGGCGGCGTCGATCAGGTCCGGGTCGGGCAGCAGCCGGGCGTCGGTGCCCGCGGCCCGGGCCACCTCCACCAGACGCAGCGAGTTGCTGGAGTTGGCCGAGCCGACGACCAGGACCAGGTCGCTGCGGCCCGCGATCGCCTTCACCGCGTTCTGCCGGTTCTGGCTGGCATAGCAGATGTCGGCACTGCCCGGACCGGTCAGCCCCGGGAACCGCTCCTCGAGGACGGCCACGATCTCGGCGGTGTCGTCCACCGACAGCGTGGTCTGGGTGAGGTACGCGGCGCTCGTGCCCGGCGCGAGGTCGAGCCGCCTGGCCTCCGCCACGCTGCCCACGACGACGGTGCGCTCCGGGGCCTCCCCGTACGTGCCCTCGATCTCCTCGTGGCCGACGTGCCCGATGAGGATCAGCGTGTCCTTGTCCCGGGCGAACCGGACGGCCTCCTGATGGACCTTGGCCACGAGCGGGCACGTGGCGTCGACGACCGTCAGCTCGCGCCGCCGGGCGTTGTCGCGGACCCGCGGGGACACCCCGTGCGCGGAGAAGACGCACACGGCACCGGCCGGCACCTCCTCCTCCGAGTCGACGAAACGGGCGCCCTTGCCCTCCAGATCCCGCACGACGTGTTCGTTGTGCACGATCTGCTTGCGTACGTACACGGGAGCGCCGTGCACCTGGAGCGCGCGTTCCACCGTCTCGATGGCCCGGTGCACTCCGGCGCAGGCTCCCCGGGGCTCGGCCAGCAGAACTCGATGCGGGGCGGACGGCATGATTTCCCCCTCGGGATGGATTCCGAAATTCCGTATGGATGCAGCCGTCCCGACGGTGATCGACGGACCGCGAAATGCATCCTCGACGCCGTCCCTTGCCGGGGAATACGCGGCGGATTGGCCTCCGCTTGGCGGCAAGCAGACGCCAATCGCGGACCCAGTGGTCCCCAAGTCACCGCTGGCATTCTCACTGCGGAGGCCGGCCGGCCCCGCCACGGTGCGGCTTTCGCGACGTGCCGGAAAACGCCCGCCACCGTCCTGACGCATCCGGGTCCCCGGATTTCCCTGTCTTTCCGCGTCCGCATTCCACCCGAGAGAGCGACACCAGCATGAGCGGTCTCATCGTCCCGCCCGGTCAGGGCCGGAAACTCGTCACGAAAGCGCAGGACGTGACCTTCAAGGTCACGGCCGCGGACGGCTCCTCGTCCTCCGTGTTCGAGGTGGTCGTACCGCCGGGCTTCGACGTCGGCGCGCACACCCACAGCCATTCCCAGGAGTTCTTCTACGTCCTGGAGGGGGAGTTGGAGCTGTTCGCGTTCGAGCCCACCGAGCGGACCCCGGACACCTGGCACGGCTGGGAGTCCCCGGGCGGCGACCGTGCCGCCCGGGCGGTCACGGGCAGTTGCATGTTCGTGCCGCCGGGCACCCCGCACGCCTTCCGCAACCCCACGGACGCACCGGCCCGCATGCTCTTCCAGAGCTCCCCCTCACCCGACCACGAGCGCTACTTCGAGGAGATCGTCGAGATCTTCGCCGCCGGCCGGACGGTGGACTCCGAGGCCGTGGAGCGGATGCGCAAGCGCTACGACGTCCAGCAGATCACCCCGCTCCGCTTCACCCCGCCCGCCCCGGCCCCGGCCGGGCGCTCCGCGGCATGACCAGTGACGACCCGACAACAGACCCAGCTGAGGGGCGACCTCCGATGACCGTGACGACCACGGACAGCATCCCGCTCGTGCACGCGAGCCTCGGCGACCAGGAACTCGCCGCCGTCGCCGAGGTGTTCGCCTCGGGCTGGCCGGCCGGCCAGGGCCCGAGGGGCAAGGCACTCGAGGCCCAGCTGAAGCAGCGCTACGGCGTCGGTGACGCGGTCACGCTGAGCAACTGCGGGGCGGCGCTCCACCTGGCCATGCTGGCGCTCGGCGTCGAGCCCGGCGACGAGGTGATCGTCGCCGACTACACCTTCCCCGCCCCGGCCCACGCCGTGCGCTACGTCGGCGCGACCCCCGTCTTCGCCGACGTGCGCCGCGACACCGGCACCGTCGACCCGCAGGCGGTGGCGGACCTGATCGGCCCGCGCACGGTCGGCGTGATCGCGGTGGACACCGTCGGACTGCCCGCCGACTACACCGAGCTGATGGCCGTCGCCGACCGCCACGGCCTGTTCGTCGTCGAGGACGCGGCCTGCGCGGTCGGCGCCACGTACCGGGGACGCCCGGCCGGCGCGCTGGCGCCGGTGGCCTGCCTGTCCTTCCACGGCCGCAAGGGCGCCAGCAGCGGCGAGGGCGGGGCGCTGCTCGCCGCCGACCCGGTGATCGGCGCGGACGCCCGGCTGCGCTCGTCGTTCGGCATCGGCAGCATCTACGACCAGGCGCAGGTGGTCGGCCTGCCGATCCCCTCGTTCACCGACATCGGCTACAACTACAAGCTCTCCGACATCGCCGCCGCCATCCTCCAGGTGCAGCTGGCCCGGGTCGACGAACTCCTGGAACGCCGCAGCCGGATCGCGGCGTCGTACACGGAGCTGCTCGCCGACGAGGAACTGCTCACGGTGCCGCACGTGCCCGCGGACCGCACCCACGCCTGGCAGTCCTACCTGGTGACCCTCGACCCGCGCGTGGACCGCTCCGGGCTCGCCGCCACGCTGCGCGCCCAGGGCATCGGCTGCGGACACGGCACCTGGGCCAGCCATCTGCAGCCGGTGTACGACGCCGCGCAGCGCTGCCCGGTCTCGGCGGACCTCTTCCAGCGCAACCTGGCCATCCCCATGCACGCCGAACTCCGCCCGGACCAGGTCGAACGCGTCGTGGACGTGCTGCGGGCCGAGCTGAAGAACAACCTCCGCCCGAACTGACCGGGGCGCCGCCCGGCCGTGCTCCGCGGCACCCCGAACGACGAAGACCCCACGACACCTTCCTGAGAGGCAGACGCCGGACATGCCCATCCTCTGCAAGCCCGCGGTGCGCGTACCGGAATACATCATCACCATGGAGCAGACCCTGGATTTCGCCAGGAAAGCCCACGCGGGAAAGCCCCAGCTTCCCCTCGCGCTCCGTCTGATAGAGAACACCGGAGTGCAGAAACGGCACCTGGTGCAGCCGATAGAGAAGACCCTGGACCACCCGGGATTCGAAGAGCGCAACCGCATCTACGAGACGGAATCGAAAAAGCGCTGCCCCGAGGCCGTCGAAGAGGCCCTGGCGAACGCGATGCTGCGGGCCGAGGACATCGACGCGATCATCTACGTGTCGTGCACCGGATTCATGATGCCCTCGCTCACCGCTTGGCTGATCAACACCATGGGGTTCCGCTACGACACCCGGCAGCTGCCCATCGCCCAGCTGGGCTGCGCGGCGGGCGGGGCGGCGATCAACCGCGCCCACGACTTCTGCGCGGCCCACCCCGACAGCAACGTGCTGATCGTCTCGTGCGAGCTGTGCTCGCTGTGCTACCAGCCCGACGCCGACGACATCGGCTCACTGCTGTCCGACGGGCTGTTCGGCGACGCGGTCGCGGCGGCCGTGGTGCGGGGCCGCGGCGGCCCCGGAGTCACCGGTGTCCAACTGCGGCGCAACGCCTCGTACCTCATCCCGAACACGGAGGACTGGATCTCGTACGCCGTCCGCGACACCGGGTTCCACTTCCAGCTCGACCGCCGGGTGCCCGGCACCATGGAGCCGCTCGCCCCGGTGCTGCGCGACCTCGCCGCGAGCAACGGCTGGGACGCCGCGGACCTCGACTTCTACGTCATCCACGCCGGCGGCCCCCGGATCCTGGACGACCTCGCCAAGTACCTCGGGGTCGACCGCACGGTCTTCCGGCACAGCTGGGGGACGCTGACCGAGTACGGCAACATCGCCAGCGCCGTGGTGCTCGACGCGCTGCGCAGACGGTTCGAGGAGGGGCCGCTGCCCATGGACGCCACCGGCGTCATCGCCGGCTTCGGCCCCGGCATCACCGCCGAGATGGCCCTGGGCACCTGGGTCGACGGCACGGCCCGACACCACCGGGAGCACCCGGCCGCCGTGGCCGTGCCGCGCCCGTACGCAGGGAGGATCTGATGAGCAGCACCGGCATCGACAGCACCGTCGGCATCGACGGCACGATCGGCATCGACAGCAGCGACGGCACGCAGGCCGGACCCACGTCCGACCGGATCCTGCGGATGATCAACGGCTACTGGGCCACCGGGATCCTGGGCACGGCGGCGACGTACGACCTGTTCACGCACCTGGAGAACGGCGCCGACACGCCGGCGGCGCTGGCCGAGCGGGCCGGGATGGCGCCCCGCGGCGCGCAGGCGCTCCTGGACGGCCTGGTCGCCCTCGACCTGGTCCAGGTGGACCGGGGCCGCTACCGCAACACCCCGGAGGCGGCCGCGTTCCTCGTGGCGGGCCGGCCCGTCTCGCTCGCCGGGTTCGCCCGCCTCAAGATGGGCCACCTGGGATCGCTGGCCGCCCTGCCCGACGTCGTACGCGCCGGAGGGCCGGTGACGGACGCGGTGGTGGAGGTCGCCGACAACCCGCACTGGGAGAACCTCGTCCAGGCCATCGCCGCCCAGTCCGTGCCCGTCGCGCACATCGCCGCCGAGGCGCTCGGGCTGGCCGGTGCCGGGAAGGTCTCGATCCTCGACATCGGCGGCGGCTCGGGCGTCTGCTCCGCCGTCTGGCTCGGCCTCAACCCCGACGCCCGCGCCACCCAGGTCGACTGGGCGCCGATCAACGCCATCGCCCGGCGGCTGCTGGCCGACCAGGGCGTGGGCGACCGCGTCGACCACGTCGACGGCGACTTCCACACCGTCGACTTCGGCGCCGGCGCCCACGACGTCGTCATGTACTCCAACATCGCCCACCAGGAAGGGCCCGAGGCCAATCAGGCGGTGTTCACCCGGATACGCAGGGCGCTGCGGCCCGGCGGCACGCTCGTCGTCTCCGACTACATCACCGACGACGACCGCAGCGGCCCGCCGTTCGCCCTGACCTTCGCCGGGGAGATGCTGCTCAAGAGCCGGCACGGCTCCACCTGGCGGCGCCGCGACTACCACGCGTGGCTCACCGCCGCCGGGTTCGAGGACATCCGGTTCCTGGACACCCCGTCCCCGACCACCCTCGTGCTCGCCCGCTGACCCGCCCCTCGGCCCCGGCCGCCCCCTTCGGCCGGGGCCGAGGCCCACCGCGGGGGCGCGGACAGACGACAAAGCCCCCGGCGCGGCGGCCCGTCCGGGAACCGCCGCGCCGGGGGCTCCGCCGGCGACACGGGGTGAGTGCTACGAGCGTTCCAGCTCCGGTGCCTGGCGCAGGATCTCCAGTTCGAGGTGCTGCAGCGCGGGGCTGGGCGAGATGCCCAGGTCCTCCACCATCTTCTTCTGGTGGGCCCGCAGCACCGACAGCGCGTCGGCCTGCCGGCCCGCCCGGTACAGCGCGAGGCTCAGCAGTTCGCAGCCGTACTCGCGCAGCGGATGGGCCTGGGTGAAGGCCACCAGTTCGGGCACCGCCATCTCGTGGTTGCCCACCGCGATCAGGGTGGCGCAGCGGCCCTCGATCACCGACAGGCGCAGTTCCTCCAGGCGTACGGCCTCGGGCGCGACATGCGGGGCCGCGGCCACCTCCGCGTACGCCTCCCCGCGCCACAGGGCCAGGCCCGCCTCGAACGCGTACAGCGCCCGCTGCGGATCGCCCCGGTCCAGCGCCTGCCAGCCGGCGGTGGCGTTCTCCCAGAAGCGGTGGGCGTCGACCTCGACGGCGCGGCTGTTCAGCAGATAGCCCCGCCCTCGGGTGCACAGCACCGTCGACGGGGTGCGCGGCGCCCGGTGCGGCTCCAGCGCGCGCCGCAGATTGGCGATGTACGCGTGCAGCGACGTGATCGCCGACTGCGGCGGCCGGCCGTCCCACAGCGCCTCCACCAGTACGTCCACCGAGACCGGCTGGCCCACCTGGCTCACCAGCAGTACGAGCGCCGCGCGCTGCTTGGGGGCCCCGAGGTCCACCCACCGGCCGCCGACGGCCGCCTCCACCGGACCGAGGACGCGGAACTCCACCCCCGCGCCCGACGCGGCACGGCGCGGGGGACCGGCCGCCTCCGGGCTGCCGGACCCCGCGGTGTCCGGGGCGCGGTCGTCCGGGCGCCGGGGCGGCATGGTGCCGAGGTCCAGCGCCTTGCTGACGTACTGCTTGAGTGTCTCGTTGGCCCGCTTCAACTCACGGACCTCGCGCTCGAGTTCCGCTATGCGCTGTGCCCCCGTGCCGTCCGCTCTCCCCGGGTTCGCCCCGGGCGGCTCGGCGGCGACCCGTCCTCCGCGCTGTCCGACGGCCACCGGGACGGCGGTCATGGTGCTGCGGCGGATTCCCCATTCCAGCGTCTCTGCACTCATCGTGTCAGCCCCGTAAGTGTGTGTCCGGACATGCCCCGGACGGTGCATGCGGTCGCCTCCGGCCGCACGGCCCTGCGAAGTCCATGCGCACGGCCCGGTCCGCTCCCCGCGGTTCCCGGGCCGGCCTCCCGCGCACGGGCCCGGCACCGCCGCGTGGGCGGCGCCGGAAACCCGTGGCAGGGGTGGTTCACCTGCCGCTGTACACGGGCACCTGATCGGGCTCGCCCGTTGACGCCGCGACGTCGTCGCGGTGCCGGAACAGCTTGCTGGGCCACCACATCCAGCGGCCCACGTCCAGGGTGAGCGCGGTGACCAGCACCGAACGCACCACGATGGTGTCGAGCAGCACACCGAACGCCACCGCGAAGCCCAGCTCCACCGCGAACACCAGCGGCAGCGAGGCCATCGCCGCGAACGTGCCGGCCAGCACCACGCCCGCCGAGGTGATCACACCGCCGGTGGACGACAGACCGGTCAGCGCGGCACGCCGGGTGCCGTGCAGCAGCGTGTCCTCGCGGACCCGGGTCACCAGGAAGATGTTGTAGTCGATGCCCAGCGCGACCAGGAACACGAACGCCAGCAGCGGGAAGGACGCGTCGGCTCCGGCGAGGCCGAAGACGTGCTCGAACACCAGGCTGCTCACGCCGAGGGCCGCCCCGAACGACAGCAGCACCGTCGCCATCAGCAGCAGCGGCGCGACCACCGCGCGCAGCAGCACCCCCAGGATGAGCAGGACCACCAGCAGCACGATCGGGATGATCACCTTGGAGTCCCGGGCCGCCGCGTTCTCCGTGTCGACCATGATCGCGGTGCTGCCGCCGACCTGCGCGTCCGCGCCCTCGATCCGGTGGACCGCGGTCCGGGCCCGGTCGACGGTACTCATGGCCGCCTCGCTGCTGGGCTCGTGTTCCAACTGCGCGAGCAGCACCGCCTCGTCGCCCTTGACCACCGGATCCGCGACCCCGCCGATCCCGGACACGCCGGCCAGCGCCGACTTGACCTGGTCGGCGGCGCCGGCCTTGGTCACGACGTAGACGGGATCGCCGGAGCCGGCCGGGAAGTGCGCGGCACGGATCTCCTCACCGACCGCCATCTGCGGCTTGTCGGTGAACTGGTCCTTGTTCGACAGACCCGAGGCGTCGAGCCCCAGCGTGCCGAGCGCCATCGCTCCGAGCACCAGCACGGTGCCCACCCACACCAGCCGCGGCCGGCCCGAGATGGCGGCGCCGACCCGGCTCCAGACGCTCTCCTTCTGCTCCGTCTCGGCGCCGTACACGGGCTTCGACGGCCAGAAGATCCACCGGCCGCAGGCGACCAGCAGGGCCGGCATCAGCGTCACCATGGCGAGCAGACCGACCAGGACGCCGATGGCGCAGGCCGGGCCCATCCCCTTGGTGGAGTTCAGCACGGCGAGCATCAGCAGCATCAGGCTGATCGCGACGGTCGCCGCACTGGCCACGATCGCCGGGCCGGAGCGGTACAGGGCCTCCGCCATCGCCTCGTGCCGGTCCTCGTGGCGTGCCAGCTCCTCTCGATAGCGGGAGATCAGCAACAGCGCGTAGTCGGTGGCCGCGCCGAAGATCAGGACGACCAGGATGAAGCTCGTCTGCTTGTTGACGACGAGGCCGGCGTTGTCGGCCAGCAGATAGATCAGCGCCTCCGCCGCCATCAGGGCCACGCCGACGGTGATCAGCGGCAGCAGCGGCAGCAGCGGGCTGCGGTAGGTGATCAGCAGGATCGCGACCACGACCAGCGCGGTGATGGTGGTCAGCGCGCCGCCGCCGCCGAACGCCTTGATCGAGTCGGCGCCGTAGCCGGCCGGCCCCGCGACATGGAAGCCGAGGCCGTCCGCGTCCTTCTCACCGACGTCGGCCATCGCGTCGACGACCTTGCCGAGCCCTTCCCAGCCGGACTTGTCCTTGTGGACCTGGACGATGGTCTGGATCGCCTTGCCGTCCTCGGACGCGACCGGACCCTGCGGTGTGCCCACGACGTTCTCGATGCCCTGGAACGCCTCGGCGTCCGCCCGGGCCTTGGCCAGGTCGGCGTCGGTGATCCCGGCGGCCCGGTCGTAGACCACGATCGCGGGCACGGAGTCGGCGGGCATCAGCTTCTGGGCGCGCTCGACGACCGCGGTGGACTCCGCGTTGCCGGGCAGCCAGGCCGAGTTGTCGTTCTCCTCCGCGTCACCGAGCTTCCCGGCCAGCATCAGCGCCGGGACCAGTACGACGGCCCAGAGCGCGATGACGACCCACTTGCCCACCCTTCCGCTGGGCAGGGCGGCCAGTTTTCGCAGCATGTGTGTCTCTCCGTGTTCCGTGGGGGTGAGTGGTGTTTCTCAGGGGGAGGTGGTCGAGGCGGGCAGGGGGCTCAGGGACGCACCGCGTCCCGCGAGCGCGCCCCGCAGCTCGGGGACCCGCGCGCGGGCGTGCCCGAGGGCGAGCAGCACCGGTATGTCGGTGAGCAGCGGGAAGTGGTACGCGAAGGGGCGCGGGCCGACCATGTCGGGCGGGCCGCCGTAGCTGCCGTCGGCCTTCTGCCGCTCCAGCAGCCAGGTCAGGGCCGCGCCGACGGGCCGGGGATCGTCGGCGTGGCAGAGCGTGATCAGGCCGTAGGCGGTGCTGATGTCGTCGCTGGGGTCGCCGGGCTGCATGCCCCAGCCGCCGTCGGCGTTCTGCGTCTCGCGCACCGTCTGCTCGATCCGCGCGGCCATGGCGGCGGAGCGCGCATCGTCCGGGGCCGCCGTGCAGGCGGCGAGCCGCACCCGGAACAGGCTGTGCAGCCGGCTGCGGCTCCAGCCCGGCTCGAAGCCGCCGTCGGCGAGCTGGCTGTCGGCGAGGAACGCCAACGCCCGCTCGCGCTGCGGTGCGGTGGCCGGGTGCGGGCCGAGCGCGCAGACCGCGGCGGCCGTCATGCACGGCTCGGAGGAGGCGCCCCCGACGTAGGTCGGGAAGCCGCCGTCCGCGCCCTGCACGGCCAGCAGCGCGGCCACCCCTTCGCGCACCGTCCCGGCGTGCGCGACCGGGTCGACCGCCTGGAGGAACTCCAGGGCGCAGGAGGTGTCGTCGACGTCGTTCTGCGCGACGAGCGGCGACATCGACCAGCCGCCGGTCAGCGCCTCGCCGCGGGAGAGCGAGCGCAGCGCGGCGCCGCCCCGCTGCGCGGCGAGCGTCGACGCCATGCGGCGCAGCAGCGCCGGGTCGGCACCCGCCGCGTGCAGGGCGAGACCGCCGGTGGACGTGCACCAGTTGTGCATCTCCAGGACGAACGGGAAGCCCCCGTCGGCGCGCTGGTGACGCAGCAGCGTCGTGACGCCGCGGCGCACGGTCTCCTCGTGGCCGGGCGTCCCGGCGAGCGCGTGCAGCACCAACAGGTGCATCAGCGCGTAGCCCTCCCACACCGTGGCGCCGGGGTCGGTGGCCAGCAGGGTGTCCAGGGCGGCCTCGGTGGCCCGGTTCCGTACGCCGAGGGCGCCGGCCAGGATCAGCATGATGGACGCCTGCTGCACGGCCGCCCACGAGTGCAGCGGGTCGGTGGGGACCGCGCCGCCGCCCGGGAGTTCGGCGTCGGCGGGCAGCGGGCAGCCGAGCACCGAGAGCACCGCGTACACCATCAGGCGGCGGCGGGTGGAGATGAAGCCGGGCGCGGCGCCCAGGACGCCCGACGCCAAAGTGGCGACGAGGGCGCTGTCGGCGCCGGCCTCCCGGCCCGCGGCAGTGGCGACGGCACGCGAGGCGAGCACCCGGTCGAGCTTGTCCGGGGACTCCTGGTGTCCGCGCAGATAGGCGAGGAGGCGGTCCCGGGCGGGGGAGTCCACGCCGGTCCGTGTCATCAGCGCGAGGGCGAGCGCGGACTCCAGCACTCTGCTCTCGCACTGCTCTCGTATCGCGCCGTCGTCGTCGGTGCGGCCGCTGATGTACGCGACCAGCCGGGCCGTGGCCTGGTGCACCTGGTCCGGGGAGACGTGCTCGGGCAACGGCAGCGGGGCCGGACGCACCGGGTCCGCGATCTTCATGGAGTACTCCTGTCTGAGCCGGTCCGAACGGCCGGTTGGCCTGGAGTTGCGGGAGACGGGCCCGGCCCCGCCGGGGACGCGTCCCCGTGCGGAGCCGGGCGGCGGGTCATCTGACGCCCTGCGCGAACCGGAAGAACCGGTACGGGTCGTACTTGTCCTTGACCCGGGCCAGCCGCGCGTAGTTCTCGGCGTAGTAGGAGCGCCGCCAGTCCGGCAGGCGCGGGTCGATGAAGTTCTGGTAGGTCTCGCCGTTGGAGTACGGGTCGATCACCGCGAAGCCGTCGTCGACGTACTCCCAGGCGGCGGCCTTGGCCTCGTCCGCGACCGGTGCGGCGGCGTTCGAGGTGAGGTAGCTGACCGAGAAGAGGCTGTCGCGGTGGACGTAGGCGGTGGCGTCGCGGGCCACGGTGTTGGCCCGGCCGCCGAGCGCGGAGATCTGCAACTGGCGCATCTGCCCGGCGAACCGGTTGGCGTTGAAGGTCTCCAGCGCCTTGGCCCAGCCCTCGCGCGGCATCGTCCGCTCGAACAGCCGGCTGCGCCAGGCACCGAACGCCGGCCGCTGGATCCTGCCGTCGGGGGAGGTGTCGGCACGGTGGCACTGCTGCGCCGTCAGGTCGGAGCACTGGTACAGCGACATCAGGACCGACCGGTACGGGGCGGTGAACTTCTGCTGGTACACCGGAGGCCGGCCGACCAGCGAGATCAGCCGGGCGATCTCGGCCTCGAACCCCGCGCCGGTGTCCACCGACCCGAGGAACACCGACGCGGTCGGCACAGTGCCGGGGCCGGCGTCGGTGAGCGTGACGTTGACACCGCTGCCGATCGTCCACGGCGCGTCGGGCAGCCACCGGGTCCAGCCGTCCAGCATGTCCAGGGACTGGTCGAAGGTCCACACCAGGTTGATGGCGGCGACGTCGGTCAGCGGCGACGGCGTCACGTCGTACGACGTGACGATCCCGAAGTTGCCGCCACCGCCGCCCCGCAGGGCCCAGAACAGGTCGCTGTGGCTGCGGGGCGAGGCGGTGACGACACGCCCGTCGGCGAGGACCACCTGCGCCGAGTTCACCTTGTCGGAGGCGATACCGACGCTGCGGGTGAACAGGCCCATGCCGCCGCCCTGGAAGAACCCGCCGGCCGCCACGGTGGGGCAGTACCCGCCGGAGATGCCGAGGCCGGCCGGCGCGAGCGTGTCCCCGATGTCGACCAGCTGGGCGCCGGGCCCCATCCGCACCGAACTCTCGCCGAGCACGATGGAGTTGAGCCCGGACACGTCGATGACCAGACCCTCGGTGGTGGAGTAGCCGCCCGCGCTGTGGCCGCCGCTGCGCGCGGCGACGGGTATGCCGTAGGCCTCGGCGAAGCGGACGCAGGCCGACACGTCGGCGGCGGAGACGCAGTAGGCGACCGCCCTGGGGCTGGTGGCGTCGAACTGCACCTGGTACAGCTGCTTGGCCCGCTGGTAGTCCGCGTCCGACGGGAGGACGAGGCGCCCCTGGAGCCGGTCGGCGAGCCGGCTCCACCGGGTACCGAACGCGTCGCCCTTGGCCTGCGCGGCACCGGTCAGCGCCGTCGTGGCCAGCGCGACACCGCCGGCACCGGTGAGGAAGGACCGTCTGTTGATCATGCTGCTTCTTCCGTGTTCGTCGGGGAGTACGGGCAGGAGATGCGGGCGGTCACGGGGCCCGGTGACCCAGGACGAGCGCGAGCGCCCCGGTCAGGGCCCCCGCCGGGTCCGCCTCGGCGCCGGTGGCGCGCCAGGCCACGTGCTGGTCGGGCCGGACCAGGACGGCACCCGCTGCGTCCGTCCCGCGCAGGTGCTGCCAGACCCCGTCGGCGTCGGCGTACTCCGCGTCCTCGGCGCCTATCCGGACCGCGGTCACGGGGACCGAGAGCTTCTCGGCGGCCAGCTCGGCGGCCTCGGCCCACGCGTCCCCGTCCGGCCCGGTGATCAGCACGAAGCCCGTGCCGGAGCCGACCAGGTCGTGGGTGGACACGCGCCGGCCGTCCCGCTCGACCCAGGCGTGCGGCAGCAGATGACCCGGGCGGGTCGTGGGCCGGTACTCGTCGCCCAGCGGCGAGCGGGCCGGCGGACGGCTGCCGTCCGGGACGACCGCCCCCTGCTCGTAGGCGAAACCGGTCTCCACGTCGAGGGCCTGGCACTCGCCGCGGTGCGTCGCGAAGATCTCCGCCGCCCGGGCGCGCTGCGCGGCACCGACCGGGGTCGGCGAGAAGTAGGAGAAGAACACCGGTGTGCGGCGCTCCGGCGGCACGTGCGGGCCGAGACCGACGGCGGCGTTGGTGACCACCTGGAGGTGCCCGGCGGCGGACATCGCCCAGCCCAGGTTGAACTGGCCGACGGGCCGGCGCTCGGACTCGTAGGTGTCGAGCAGCGCGTCGCCGGCGCGGCCCGAGAGCACCGCGGCGAGCTTCCAGGCGAGGTTGTGCGCGTCCTGGATGCCGCTGTTGAGGCCGAGACCCACGGCGGGCGGCTGGCGGTGGGCGGCGTCGCCGACGAGGAACGCCCGGCCGTGGCGGTAGCGCTCCGCGAGCACCGCCTCCACGCTCCAGCTGGTCACCTCGTGCAGGGTCAGCTCGAGGTCGGGCACGCCGAGCACCTCGCGGATGCGGCCGACGACCGCCTGCTCGTCGGTGCGGTCGATACCGGCGAGCGGCAGGTGCAGACCCCACTCCTCGCAGTGCTTGCCCCAGGTCGGGCCCATCTCGATGAGCGCGCTGGACAGGTCGGGGCGGTAGGGGTTGAGGAACCAGGTGATGACCGACCCCTCGGTCCACCACTGCGACAGATCCGCGGAGAAGTACGCCGTGGTGGCGTCGAACAGGGCGGGCAGGCCCTCCATGCGCACGCCGAGCGCGGGGCCCACCGTGCGGCCGGCGTCCGCCGCGATCACGTACTGCGCGACGACCGTCGTGACCTCGCCGGTCTTCGTGTCACGGATCTCGGCGGTGATGCCCTCGCCGGTCCCGCCCCCGGCGTTCTCGGCCAGCGAGACCAGCTCGTGGCCGAACCGGACGCCTCCGGGGTTGCGCTCCTCGGCGTGCCGGCGCAGCACCGGTTCGAGGCGCATCTGCGGCAGCTTGGCGGGCATCACGGGGCCCGCCGCCTCGTACGTCTCACGCAGCGCGCCGCCGCCGAAGCCGTCCATCTCGTGGATGACCCGCCCGTCCAGCGGGCCCTGGCCGGTGAGCGTGGTCTGCCAGCGGACCTTGCCGAACTGCTCGGGCGTGGCGGCCGGTTCGGCCACGTCGTCCGCCAGGCCGTACTGGCGGAAGATCTCCATCGTGCGCTGGTTGATGTAGTGCGCCTTCGGCAGGCGCGAGGTGTCCGGGCGGCGCTCCACCAGCAGGTGCTCGACGCCGTGACCGGACAGGAAGACGGACGCGGCCAGGCCGGAGCCGCCGCCGCCCACGATCAGTACCGGAACTTCTACGGTGCTCAAGGTTCGTCCTTCCGAAAGCGGATGAGAAGAAAAGGGAGGTGAGAAGGCAGGGGTGATGAGGGGAGGGGAGAAAGAGGGGGAGAGACAGGGGGAGAGGCCGGAGGGGAGGGTGAGGCGGCGCCGGGTCAGACCGGGTCCGCGAGGGCCCCTTCGGGGAGCTGCATGATCTCCGGCACGCCGGCGCCCCACCGGTAGTAGGACTGGAGCTTGTAGTACTCGCCGTCGGGCTGGGAGGCGACGGCGTAGACGAACTTCGTGTGCGGATCGGCGCGTTGCACGTGCCGCACGAACCGCCCGATCCGCTCGTCGAGTTCGACGGGCAGGGAGGCCGGGTCCGTCGTCGCCACGGCGAAGCAGATCCGCTCGATGACCGGGGACTCCCAGTCGAGGGTCACGTAGACGCCGAAGGCCTGGCGGCCGAGCCGGAGCATCTGCTCGCTGGGTTCGGCCTGGTCGACCTCGCGGAGCATGGAGCGCACGGACTCGGGGGCGATGCCCCCGGCGGGCGGCTCGCCGAAGTAGATGTTGACGGTGCGGTTGCGGTAGTCGATGCCGAGCAGGCCCACGGTGTCGCCGAGGCCGTGCCGGGAGATGAAGTCGAGGCTCTCACCCAGGCTGCGCGGCATCGACGGGAGGCCGGCGAGCTTCGTGACGTCCTGGAGGTCGGTGCGGGGCAGCACCACCCAGATCTTCTTGAACCCTCCCGCGACACCGAAGTCGATGCCGTAGCCGTCGATCGGGCAGTTGTCCCGCAGGTCCGCGAGCAGCCGGGACACGGGGTGGTCGGTCTTCTCCAACAGACCGCTGTCCACGGCGAGTCGATACGGATCGACGTCGTCCGGGACCGTGAACCGGCAGTCGAGCTCACCGGCGCGGCCCGCGCCGGTCGCCACCCGGAACGCGACCACGGCCTGGGTGAGATCGCCTCCGTAGAGGTTCAGGACGCGCAGCACGTCGTCGGGCGCGTACGCCACCTCCAGCAGTCCGGCCGCTTCCTCGATGGCCGAGTAGAGGGCCTGCACCGCGTCCTGTCGAGTGATCGGGGCCGCCTCACTCATGGCAGTCACCATCCTTGTGCGTCGTGGCGGCCGGTCTCGGCCGTCCGTTGTGAACAGGGCTGTCACCGCACCGGCCGTCGGCCGCGGGCTCACCGGGGCAGGTCCCTTCGGGGAGTCGTGTCCGCGTGCAGCAGGACCAGCGGGTGGAAGCGGTAGCGGTCCTCGCCGAGGGCGCCGTCGGGCTCCGCGAAGAGCAGGCCGGCGTCGACGAGTTCCTCCAGGGCGTCTTCCGCCTCGGTCTCGGTCAGGCCGGTCACCTCGGCCGCGAGCAGGGCGGTGAAGGGGCCCGGCCCCACCGAGGCGAGCCAGGGCAGCACGGCCGCGGTGGCCGGGCTCAGCCGGGTCACCGCGCGGCCGAAGGTGCGGGCCAGATCGAGGGTGCCGTAGCTCAGGGCGGCGAGCCGGGTGTGCGGGTCGGCGAGCCGGTCGGCGAACCGGGCCACGGTCCGGTGCGGGCGGGCGGCGAGCCGGGCGCCCGCGATCCGCAGCGCGAGCGGCAGCCCGGCGCAGTGGCGCACCACGTCCCGGACCGCCCCGGGTTCGGCCCGGACACGGTCGTCGCCCACGGTCTCGGCGAGCAGCGCCACGGCGTCCTCGTCGTCCAGTGGCCCGAGGCTCAGGGTGTGGGCGGTGGGCACGGTCGTCAGCCGCGTCCGGCTGGTGACGAGCAGCGCGCTGTCCGGCCCGACGGGCAGCAGCCCGGTCAGCTGTACGTCGCTCGACGCGTCGTCGAGCACGACGAGCAGCCGGGAGTCCGCGATCCGGGCGCGGTAACGGCGCACCAGCTCGCTCAGATCGTGCCGGGCGGTCCGCGCGGTGTCCTCGGTCCCGCCCAGCGCGGCGAGGAGCTCCGCGAGCACGGCCGCGGGCGGGCGGGCGGTCCCGTCGGCGTCCTGGAGGTCGGCGTGCACCACGCCGTCCGGGAACGCCTCCGCGCAGCCGTGGGCCACTTCGGCGGCCAGGGCCGTCTTGCCGCTGCCGGGCATGCCCGTGACCAGCGCCGCCCTGAGCCGTGCGCCGGGACCCGAGGGGCGGCGCAGCAGCAGCGACCTGAGCCGGGCCGCCTCGGCGCCGCGCCCGGTGAACGCGGCGGCCCGGGAGGGCAGCAGCAGGACCGGCCGGCGCGGCGGTCCGGCGTTCTCGCCGCGCAGCATCCGCAGATAGGCCTCGCTGAGCTGCTGTCCGGGCACGACGCCGAGCTGTTCGTCGAGGATCCGGCGGCCCTCTCCGTAGACCTGGACGGCCTCGGCCTGCCGGTCGGAGCGGTGCAGCGCGGTGATGAGGTGGGCGCGCAGATTCTCGTCCATGGGGAAGCGGGCCACCAGGGAGAGGAGTTCGGGCACCAGGGAGCGGTGCCGGCCGAGCGACAGGTCCGCCTCGATCCGCCGCTCCAGCGCCTGGGCCCGCAGGAATTCCAGCCGCGGCCGTTCGAACCGCAGCAGATGCTCGGTCACGTTCTCCAGGGCCTGCCCGCTCCAGCAGTCGAGCGCGCCACCGAGGAGTCTGCCCGCCTCCTCGTGACGGTTCTCCTCCAGAGCCTGGCGGCCGAGCCGGTCGAGCCGTTCGAAGGAGAACAGGTCGACCTCGGAATCCCCGGCGTCGAGCACGTACCCCGGCCCCTTCCGGAATATCTGCACACGGTTTCCCAGTGTTTTCCTGAGCCGGGAGACGTAGGTGTAGATCTGCGCGTTCGACGTGGTCGGCGGAGCGTCCGCCCACAGCGCGGCGCTCAGCCGGCTGTCGGTGACCAGCGCGCCGCGCGCCAGGAGCAGTACCGCGAGAACGGTGTGGATCTTCGCGCCGGACAACGGGACCGCCACGCCCGCCCGGATCACGGAGACCGGCCCCAGCAGCCGGAATGCGAGCGCGCCCGACGCGGCCGGGCCCGGGCCGGCCGGCCCGGCGGCCTCTTCGGCGGTCCGGGGAGACACACCAGCAGAGTTCGGCACAGCGCACTCTCCATCCCGCTCGGTTCAATCTCCTTCGAATTCCACTCGAGGACACTACCTGCCGGCGGTTTTCGCGCGTTATCGTCTCGATTTAAGGCACGCGAAATGACGACGAAATACGGTCAAAAACGCGCACCCATAGGATGATTCCAGAAATTCCATCAGGGTGTTCCTGGTGCTTCTGCAGGCATTTCTGCAAACAATGAGGAGATTTCTTCATGCGTAAGCCCCGTACGTTCGCCAGTGCGCTCGCCGGCACCGCGCTCCTCTTCCTTCCGCTGCTCCTCACCCTGGGCGCCGGCGAGCAGGGCACGGACGATCTGCCGTGGACCGGGATCAGCGCGCAGGCCGCCGCCGGTGAGGACGACCTGCCCTGGACCTGACGCGTACGCGGGACGCGGAGAGGGAGAGGGGCGGGAGGATCAGCGGTCGGCCAGCAGACCGGCCAGGACCGACCCCTCGATGGGGCGGAGCGCGTCGTGCGACTCCAGGACCTCACGCAGCCGGCCGGCGCGCCGCTCCCACGCCGGCGCGTTGAGCGTACGGAACTCCGCCTGGGCCCAGTCCAGCGGCTCACCGGCGCCCGAGTCGCCGCGGATCGCCTCGGCACAGGCCAGGTGGGTCACGATCCGGGCCTGCAGGAAGCGGTCGCGCACCTCTTCCGCCAGACGCAGCGCCCGCCGCAGACTGGCGCGCGCCTTGTGCGGCTCGTTCTGCCGCCACTGTGCCTCGCCGAGCGCGCACAGCCCATGGGCCTCACCGAGCCGGTCGCCCTGGCCACGGGTGAGCCCCACCACGTCGTGGCAGATCCGCTCCGCCTGCGCCGACCGGCCCGCGCCGAGCAGCGCCTCGGCGAGCCGGTAGAGGTTCTGGGTGCGGCTGCGCAGCGACCCCGCCTCGTAACTGACCTCGATCGCCTCGTTGCTCAGCTCCACGCCGCGCTCCGGGTTGCCCTGCTCGATCTCGATCTGGGCCAGCAGACCCAGCGCGTGGGACAGGCCCGAGTTGTCCCCGGCCCGCCGGAACAGCACCAAGGACTCCTCGCAGTAACGGGCCGCCTCGGCGAGGTCGCCGAAGAAGCGGGCGCACACCGCGAGGTTGCGCCGCACGATGGCCCGGCCCTGGACGTCGTCGGTCCGCTCCAACTGGGTCAGGGCGGTGAGCAGCCGCTCCCGCGCCTCGCCGTAGCGGCGCTGGTAGATGGCGAGCGTGCCCAGGGTGCGGAGCATGGTGCCCGCCCCGCGCGTGTCGCCCGCGTCCCGGGCGCCTTCCAGGGCGCACTCGGCGGTGTGCCGCCAGTCCTCCAGGTAGTTGCGGGTCTCGTAGAACGGAACCGTCCCCACCGCGAGGAGCCAGGCACGTTCCGCCTGCCCGTCGCGCACCGCCTGCGCCACCAGGGCCCCGAGCGTCTCCCGCTCGTCCTCGAACCACTCGACGGGGTCGGCGACGAGCTCGCTCACCGTCTCGCCCGGGACCGGCTCGCTGGGCACCGGACCGCCGTGCGGGGCCTCGCCCTTGCCGTACAACTGCTCCTGGGCCGCGTGCACCAGCGTGAGCACGGCGGTCAGGACCCGCTCCAGGGTCTGCTCGCGCTCCTGCGCGCTGTCCTCGGCCAGGCTCCTCTCCCGGGCGAACAGGCGCATCAGCTCCTGGAAGCGGAAGCGGGGCCCGCCGCCGGGCGCGGGACGGATCTCCAGGAGCTGGGCGCCGACGAGCTGGTGGAGCAGTTCCTCGGACGCGTCCGGGGTGACGCCGAGGACGGGGACGCCGATCCAGGCCGGGAAGTCGGGCACGTCCAGCATGCTCAACTGCCGGTAGAGCCGCGCGGCCTGCACCGACAGCGCCCGGTAGCCGAGCCAGACGCCCGAGCGCACCCCGCTCTCACCCGGGCTGAGCACGCTGACGCGCTCGCGCCGGTCCTCCATCCGCGCCGCCATCTGGCGCAGCGACCACCGGTGGTCGGACAACAGCCGGGTCGCGACGACCCGCAGGGCCAGCGGGAGCCGGTCGCACAGATCCACCAGGCGCTGCGCCGCGGTCGGCTCGGCCGACACCCGGTGCTCGCCGATCGTCGCGGCCAGCAGGTCCAGGCACTCGGCCGGGCTCATGGCGCCCAGGTCCACGCGGGCCACGGCCAGCGTCCCGGTGAGCCCGTTCAGCGGGTCCCGGCTGGTGACCAGGACCCGGGCGGGGCCACGGCCCGGCATCAGCGGACGGATCTGGTCCACGGAGCGGGCGTCGTCGAGGACGACGAGCAGCCGTCTGCCGTCCAGGGTGCTGCGGTAGAGCGCCGCCCGGTCCTCGAGCCCCGCGGGGATCGAGGTGCCCGGCACCCCGAGCGCGCGCAGCGCCCGTTCCAGGGCCGCCTCGGGTGTGCCGGGCCCGCCGTGCCCGTCCTGGAGGTCCAGGTAGAGCTGGCCGTCGGGGAAGCGCCCCGCGACGCGGTCGGCCCAGTGCAGGGCGAGCGCGCTCTTGCCGACACCGGCCGGGCCGCACACCGCCGCGACCCGGACCGTCGTGGCGCCGGCGTATCCCGGCGCAGGCGGCACGAGCCCCTGCAGCGAGTCGAGTTCGTTCTGCCGGCCGACGAACGGCTCCGGCGCCAGGGGGAGTTGCCGGGGCACCACGGCGGGAGCGAGGGCCGGAGGGGCGTCAGGGACGACGGGCTCCGGTAACGCGGCGGCCCGTGCCGGGGCCCTCCCGTCGCCCTCCAGCACCGTGCGGTGCAGTTCCTGCAGCTCGGAGCCCGGCTCGACGCCCAGCTCCGCGACGAGGATGCGGCGCCCCTCGCGGTAGCAGTCCAGTGCCTCGGACCGGCGGCCCGACAAGTGGTAGGCCTGCATCAGGAGGGCGCGGGCGTGCTCGCGGAGCGGGTTCTCCGCGACGACCGGGGCCAGGCACTCCAGCACCGACCGGTAGCGGCCCTGCTGGAGCTGGACGGCGGCGTACTCCTCGGTCAGATTGGTCCTCAGCTCCGAGATCCGGTCGACCGTGCCGTTCAGCGCGCCGCCGTCCATGCCGTCGAGCACCCGCCCCGACCACAGCGCGAGGGCGTCCTCGAAGCGGGCCGCGGCCTCGCCCAGGTCCCCGGCCTCGGCGGCGGCGCGGGCGGCCGCGGCCGACTCGTACAGGTCGGCCACATCGACGTAGTGGCCGTCCCGGTGCAGCACATAACCCGGCAGCAGCGTCTCGATGAGGCCGTCGACCCCCGCCTCGTCGCGGAACGTCTTGCGCAGCGCGGAGACGCAGATGGCGATCTGGTTGCGTGCCGTGACGGGCGGATCGCTGTGCCACACGGCGTCCGTCAGCGCGTCCACGGAGACGGCCCGGCCCGGGGTGAGCAGCAGCACGGCGAGCACCGTGCGCTGGCGTGCGCTGCGCAGGAGCAGCGGCCGGCCGTCCACACTCACCTTGAGCGGGCCCAGCACCTGGAACGACAATCGAGGCGCCACACCGCCTCCTTCCAGGACCACGCACGTCCCGCCCCCCGCGAAGACATTGCGGAGACATTGTGTGGACTGGACCTGGTCCTGACAACACAGTTCTACGACAACTCACGCTACGTGCCGGTCACTTAGCGTCTCCCAGTGGATCCGGCGGCTTCGGTCACCCACCGTCACCAGCCGTGCGGCTCCGGTCCGCCGCCCGGCGTACGCTCCGCAGCCGGGCCTCGACCTCCTCGCCCACCCGGTCCCCGGCCCGGCCGTTGGCCAGCACCACGAGGCCGCCGCCCCCGCGCAGGGAGAGCACGGACGCGGCGTAGTAGCCGGGCGGGGCCCCCTCGTAGCCGAACACGGCGTCGGAGCCGGCGGCGTCGAGGGGCGTGGCCGGGCCGTGGAAGCCGTCGCCGAGTGCCGGCATCCGGGCCGCGGTGTCCCGGCCGAGCAGGGCGAGCGGAGCGCCGAGCACGGAGCGCCGGAGCTCCAACGCCACCTCGGCCAGATCGGCGGCGGTGGTCCACAGCTCGGCGGGATCCGCGGCCCGCACGCCGTCGACCGCGCGCCCGGCGGCGTCATGGCCCAGCCGGGCCACCGGTGCGCCGCTCCTGCCGTCGGTGCGGGGTGGCGGCCCGCCGAAGCAGCTGTCGTCCAGCCGGAGCGGCCCGAGCACCAGACGCCGCATCAGCGGCCCGAACGCCTCGCCCGTGGCGTCCTCCAGCAGCGCGGGCAGCGGCACGGGACCGGCGTCGGCACGGGCCAGCAGATCCGCCAGGGTGACCGACGTGTCCCCGCCGCGGCCGACCGCGGCGTCCAGCGCCAGCACCCCCTCCTCCACGAGACGCAGCGCGCCCAGGACCGCGACGTGCCGGCTCAGCGTCCCCACCGGGAAGGCGGTGCGCGGAGTGATCGGCCTGCCCGCGCCGTCGCTGCCCGCGGCCTCGACCGCCACCAGCCCGCCGCCCTCCAGCACGGCGACGCAGGCGCCCGGCACCCGGTGCTCCGCGAGCAGCTCCGCGAGACTGCTCCCGCCGAGAAACGTGCGCCGCCCCGGCGGGACCCGCCCGCCGGTGCCGCCCGGCCCGCCCTGCCCGGGCAGTGCCGCCCGCTCCACCCGCCCGTCGGCGTCGCGCGGCACCTCGTCGAGGAGGGTGAGGCTCGCGGGGACCAGGTGCCCGGGCAGCCGCCGCCCGCAGTGGGCCGCCAGCGCCGCCGCGTCCAGCCCCTGCGCGCCGGGGCGCGGCACCACGTAGGCGGCCAGGCGGACATCGCCCGGCGCGGCCTGCACGCCGAGGACGACGGCCTCGCCGACGCTCGGGTGGTCGTGCAGCGCCTCCTCGGTCTCCGCCGGGTCGGCCCGGTGGCCGCGCACCCACACTTGCCGGTCACCGCGGCCGAGCAGCTGCACCTCCCCGCCCGCCGTCCGGCGCGCGAGTTCCCCGGTGCGGTGCATCCGCGCCCCCGCGGGACCGTAGGGATCGGGCACGAACCGCAGCGCCGTCAGCGCGGCCCGGCCCACATAGCCCCGGGCGACGCCGGGGCCGGCCACGTACAGCTCGCCCACCACACCGTCCGGCACCGGCAGACAGGCACCGTCGAGCACCCGCAGCCGCGCGTCCGCGCCGGGCGGCAGGGGAGTGATGCCGCCGTACGACGTCTCGGCCGTCCCGTACGCGGTACGCAGCCGGCCCGAACCGAGCAGTTCGGTGAGCCGCGCCGCCGCGGGCCCCGGCGCCCCGCCCGCGACCACGAACACCTCGGCCAGCGCGGCACTTCCCGCCTCCCCCAACTGCCTCATGAGCAACTCGAGGTGACCGGGGGCCACGACCAGGAACGCGAACGGACCCGTCACCGCGAGCCATTCGCCCAGCCCCGCCAGATCCAGGGCCTGCGGTGCGAGCAGCACCCGCCGGCCGGCACACAACGGCGCCCACAGGCCCGTCGCCGCCGACTCGGAGGCGACCGACGAGAACACCGCCGTTCCACCGTCCCCGGCGCCGTCCAGCTCCCGCACGGCCGCCGTCACATGGTGCGCCAGCCCGCGGTGCGTGACCGCCACGGCGAGCGGGCGCCCGGCCGCCGCGGGCACCTGCGTCACATACGCCACGTCCTCCGGGTCCGGCGCTCCGCCGAGCGGCTCGACCGACTGCCGGGCGAGCGCGCCGCAGACCTCGGGATCGTCCACGTAGCGGACCTGCCCCTCGAACCCGTCCGGCCCGTGGGCCACTTCGGAGACCAGGAACCGTGCCCCCGTGGCGGCGAGCAGCGCGCGCAGCCGGGCCGCCGGGAACTCCGGGTCCAGCGGCAGACACCCGGCCCCCGCCTTCCACACGCCCAGCGTGACCGCGTGCAGTTCGGCCCCCCGTCCGAGCAGCACCCCCACCAGCGCGCCGCGTCCCACCCCCAGCGACCGCAGGTACCGGGCCCAGCGGTTGGACGCCGCGTCGAGCCCGCCGAAGGACAAAGCGAACCCGTCCCCCTGCACGGCCACCGCCCCCGGCACCCGGCGCGCCTGACGCCCGACGATCTCGGCGACGCGGACACCGTCCGCGCTCACCCCCTCCGCCGTACGACGGCGCAGCCCCGCCGGACGCGGATCGGCCCACACCTCCTGCACCCGGGCCAGACACCGCTCCCGCGTCCCGCTGGTCCCCTCGGTGCGCCAGCCGGCGGGCAGTTCACGGTCGGCCCACCAGAGCGAGTACTGCCCTTCGCCGTTGAGCACGACGCACCACTGGGCGCCGGCGACGGTCAGTGGTGCGGACAAGGCTGCTCCTGTGGAGTCCATGGGCGTTCCCTGGGTCGAAAGAATCAGCCCACTCTGCCCGCAGGTGCCATACCCGACCTATGCGAGCGCTGGGCGCCCTCGGGACGACGGCACGCCGCCGCGATACGCCTCGGCCGATCCGCGCAGCTCACCGCGGCAAGCCAAGAGATCGCCAACCACCAGAAGAGGATCACGGTCTGTACTGAAGCAGTGACGCCGGGCCCGGCACTCACGCACAGCCCAGTTCTGTCAGGAATACGGCACCTGCCACGAAGGAGCACACCCCCATGCACGGCTTCTCGACGCGACGGTTCACCCTGACCGCGATCGCCGCCTCCGGCGCGCTCGCGACCACCCTGGCCCTGGCCGGCTCGGCCGTTGCCGTCGCTCCGGCGACCGCGACGGCCTCGTACGACTGCGGGTTCGCGGGCAGCGGCACCGTCACGCTCACCGCGGCCGACTCCGGCAACGGCAAGACGATCCGGATCGACTCGACGGACATCCGCACGCAGTTCCCGCTCGACGCCAACACCGTGACCACGACGCTGAAGCTGAACAAGACGTCGGGTGGCGCGACGAGCGAGGTGCAGTTCTCCGGCACCGTGCACGAGGCCGCGACCACGGGCGACCCGCTCACCTTCGGCCCGCTCCCGCTGGCGGCCGGGTCCCTCTCCACCGGTGACACCACCGACTCGGCGGCCCTCACGGGCGCGCCGAGCGCGTCCAACTGGTCCCTGAAGTTCACCGTGAACGACGCGGGCGGCAGCTTCACGTCCTACTGCGTCGCCACCGGCAACCAGTCGGCGGCCTTCACCTGGTAGTCCCCCGCACCGCACAGACCGCGTCCCCCGGGAGCCCCGTGCTCCCGGGGGACGCGGTCTGTGCGGGGGGCGTCTCCCCGAATCTTTCGATGGAGCTCTCGACTCTTGCGAGAGGTATTGACGTCGTTCACCGTCTCCCTATCATTCAATTTGCTCGACATTCCGACCTGCGTTCGATATGCCGAACGCACGCTCCCGCAATGACCGAATCGCAGGGAGTGAGCCGCTCACGTAAATGTCATGAACACGTCACCCGTTCGAGCACGCCCGAGGATGAGGAAGTTCCCATGCGCAGACGAAGTTTCAGCCGCAGGCATACGTCTGTGGTGCTCGCCGCCGTCGTCGGGGCCCTGGCCGCGTTGGCGGCGATGCTCGTCGCCACCCCGGCTCAGGCGGCTTCCACCGGCGCCTTGCGCGGTGTCGGCTCGAACCGGTGTCTCGATGTGCCGGGAGCCGGCCAGACCAACGGCACGGCCCTGCAGATCTACGACTGCTGGGGCGGGACGAACCAGCAGTGGACCCTGACGGACAGCAATCAGCTCACCGTGTACGGCAATTCCTGCCTCGATGTTCCGGGCCACGCCACCACGGCCGGTACCCGGGTGCAGATCTGGGCCTGCTCCGGCGGTGCGAACCAGCAGTGGCGGGTGAACGCGGACGGCACGGTCGTCGGCGTGGAGTCCGGGCTGTGCCTGGAGGCCGCGGGCGCCGGTACGGCCAACGGCACGGCGGTGCAGCTCTGGACGTGCAACGGCGGCAGCAACCAGAAGTGGACCGGCCTGTCCGGGACCCCGACCCCGCCTGACGGCACGTGCCCCCTTCCGTCGACATACCGGTGGACGTCGACGGGCGCGCTGGCGCAGCCGGCGAACGGGTGGGCCGCGGTGAAGGACTTCACCAACGTGACCTACAACGGCAGGCACCTGGTCTACGCGTCGAACGTGTCGGGATCGTCGTACGGCTCGATGATGTTCAGCCCCTTCACGAACTGGTCGGACATGGCGTCGGCCGGACAGACCGGCATGAGCCAGTCCGCGGTGGCGCCCACGCTGTTCTACTTCGCGCCCAAGAACATCTGGGTCCTGGCGTACCAGTGGGGTGCGTGGCCCTTCATCTACCGCACGTCGAGCGACCCGACCAACCCCAACGGCTGGTCCGCTCCGCAGCCGCTGTTCACCGGGAGCCTTCCCGACTCCGGCACCGGTCCGATCGACCAGACCCTGATCGCCGACGGCCAGAACATGTACCTGTTCTTCGCCGGTGACAACGGCAAGATCTACCGGGCGAGCATGCCGATCGGGAACTTCCCGGGCAACTTCGGCTCGTCGTACACGACGGTCATGAGCGACACCGCGAAGAACCTGTTCGAGGCGCCGCAGGTCTACAAGGTCAAGGGCCAGAACCAGTACCTGATGATCGTCGAGGCTCGGGGTGCGAACGAGCAGCGCTACTTCCGCTCCTTCACGGCCACCAGCCTGAGCGGCTCGTGGACCCCGCAGGCCGCCACCGAGAGCAACCCCTTCGCGGGCAAGGCCAACAGTGGTGCCACCTGGACCAACGACATCAGCCACGGTGACCTGGTCCGCAACAACCCCGACCAGACCATGACCATCGACCCCTGCAACCTGCAGCTCCTCTACCAGGGCAAGTCCCCGACCGCGGGTGGCCCCTACGACCAGCTGCCGTGGCGGCCGGGCGTCCTCACCCTGCAGCGCCAGGCTTCCTGATCCGAGCTGCTGACCGAATCCGCCGCTCCCAGGAACCCCGGCCGTACGACGGCCGGGGTTCCTGCGGGTCCGGTGTCACCGGTCAGGTCTCCCCGGTCAGTCCTGGAGGGAGGCCAGCCAGGCGGTCAGGAGACCGTTGACCTGCTCCGGGCGTTCCTGCTGGACCCAGTGGCCGCAGCCGTCCAGGATGTGGGAGGAGACCAGGCCGGGGAGCGTGACCGGGTAGGCGTCGATCGCGTCGGCCATCCACGTCGTGGAGGCGTCCAGGCCGCCGCCCACGAACAGGGACGGCTGCTTGACCGGGGCGCCGTTGTACGGGGTGAGGTCCTCCCAGTCGCGATCCATGCAGCGGTAGCGGTTGAGCGCCCCGGTCATGCCGGTCCGTTCGAACTCCCCGGCGTACACGTCGAGATCGGCCTCGGCCAGCCAGGCCGGAAGCGGGCCGGCCGGGAAGTGGTCGCGCAGCCGTCCCGTGCCCCGGTCCAGGAAGTGCGGGTCGGGCTCGCCCCGGGTCGGCATGGTGTCGGCGGACAGGGCGCTGAAGAAGCCCGCGAGCCAGCCCCGGACGTCGGGTTCGATCTCGGCCTCGGCGCGGCCCGGCTCCTGGAAGTAGGACACGTAGAACTCCTGCTCGGGGCCTCCGATCCGGGTGAAGACGTCGGTGGGGCGGGGTCCGCCGGGCGGGGCGTAGGGGACGCTCAGCAGCCCGACCGCGCGGAACACGTCGGGGTGGAGCAGGGCCGAGGCGGCGGCGATGTTGGACCCCCAGTCGTGCCCGATGATCACCGCGCGGTCCTCGCCGAGGGCGCGCACCAGGGCGACGTTGTCCTCGACCAGGTCGAGCATGCGGTACGCGTCGGTCGCGGCGGGCTTGGAGGAGCGGCCGTAGCCGCGCACGTCGAGTGCGACCGCCCGGTAGCCCGCCGCCGCGAGGGCCGGGAGCTGGTGGCGCCAGGAGTACCAGGACTCGGGGAAGCCGTGCACGAGCAGGACCAGCGGCCCGGTGCCCTGCTCGACCAGGTGCAGCCGTCCGGCGGGCGCTGGGACGGTGCGGTGGCGTGGGCCGGCGGACGGCGTGGGCTGGGGCATGGTTCTGTCTCCTCGGGAATCCTGGTGCCGCGGATGCACCGATGATGCGCTGCGGCAGCAGGCCGGGGCGACACCTCTTGCCCGTCTGGCAAAGTGGCAGGACACGTCCCTGGAGGCGGCCCCTGGAAGGGAGGCGGGACGACCCGTGACGGACGACGGCGTGACCGGCACCCTGGCCGCGATGGCGTCGCGGCTGAGGGCCGCGCGCGAGCACCGCGGTGACACGCTGACCGACGTGAGCCGCGCGACCGGCATCTCCCTCAGCACGCTGTCGCGGATCGAGACCGGCCGGCGCACGCCGACCCTGGAGGTGCTGCTGCGGTTGACGAAGACGTACGGCCTCTCCCTGGACGAGCTGGCGGGCATCGAGTCCGCCGCGGCGGACCGAGCGCGCCCGCCCGCGCCGCTGAGGCGCGGCGACGACAAGACGGTGCTGCCCCTGACCCGCTACGTCGGGGGCCTGCACGCCCACAAACACGTGCTGCCGCCCGTCGACGGACCGCCACCGCGGCCACGGCAGGTCGTCCACGACGGGTACGAGTGGCTGTGCGTGCTGTACGGGCGGCTGTGGCTGGCGCTCGGCGATCAGGACCTCGTCCTCACCGCCGGCGAGGTGGCCGAGTTCGACACCCGCACCGCCCACGGGGTGGCGAACGCCGGCCCCGGTGGACCCGTCGAGTACCTGATCATGTTCGGCCCGCAGGGCGAACGCCTGCGACCGCGCACCGGCCCGGCCGACCGCCCCGTGGACCGACAGCCGTAGCGCCCCGGGACCCGCGGCGGGTGTGCGGAGAGCAGGCCCCGCGCATGCTGCGCGAGTGCCTCCTGCCCCGCCTCCCGGGCCCGGCCCTGACCACTCATCAGGAGCGACCGTCTTCACCGGCCAGGAACGGATGCAGCAGCGTGAGCAGGGCGCGCGGCCGGTGCAGCGGGATGATGTGGCCGCAGTCCTCGATGACGTGTCCGGTCAGATCGTCGGCGAGGGGGCGGAGTTGGCGTTCCAGTGCGTCACCGACAGGCCGGGCGCCCAGCGCCATCGTCGGCACGGTCAGGCGGGCAGTGGCGACCGCCCGCTCGATCTGTACCGCGCTCTCGGGCAGGGCCCGGTAGTACGAGAACGCGCGGCTCAACGCCTGGCGGCCGGTGTACGCGCGGACGAAGGCGTCCCGGACGGCCGGGGGCACCCCGTCGCCCAGCGTCCCGGCGTGCAGGAACCAGTCGACGTACGCGGCTTCGCGGCCCTCCAGCACGGTCTCGGCGAGGCCGGGCGCGGCGGAATGGAAGCCGAACCACCACGGTGGCCCGCCGGCGAGGAAGTCCTCGGCGCCCGGCAGCCTGCCCAGCAGGGACTCCATGACGACCAGGCGCCGGACGAGACCGGGGCGACGCAGGGCCAGCAGGAAGGCCGGCGGGGTGCCCGCGTCGATGCCGACCACCGCGGCCGAGGACACGCCGAGCGCGGTGAGAAGCGCCGCGGCGTCCTCGGCCAGCGTGCCCGCGTCGTACCCGGAGGCGGCTCCGCTGCTCGCGCCGAACCCGCGCAGGTCCGGTGCGATGACGCGGTGGCGGCCGGACAGGTCGGCCATGACGTCCGTCCACAGCTCCCAGGTGTGCGGGAAGCCGTGCAGCAGCAGGACGGCCGGACCGGATCCCGCGAGGGCGACGTTCAGTTCGACACCGTTGACGGGGACGCGTCGCAGCTCGGGCATGGGGTCCTCCGGGGCGGTGAGCGACAGTGACATGGTCACCGTAAGGAACTACCGTGGCCCGCCCAAGACGGCACTTTCGCATCAGGTGGTGAGCTCCAGGTGACCAGGTCGAGGACCGGCGGACGTGACCAACGGCCCGGGGAGCGCGGCGACCTGCTCGATCCGCGCTGCCCGACCCGTCGGCTGCTCGACCGCATCGGCACCAAGTGGACGTCGATGACGGTCAAGGTGCTGGCCGAAGCGGCCCCGGACGAGCTCCGCTTCGCGGAACTGAAGCGCCGTGTCCCGGGCATCTCGCAGAAGATGCTGTCCACCACCCTGCGGAGCCTGGTCCGCGACGGCCTGGTCGCGCGCCGCGTGGAACCCACCGTGCCGCCCGCCGTTCACTACCGGCTCACCGGACTCGGCCTCTCCCTCGAAGCGCCGCTCTCCGCCCTGCGGGACTGGGCCGAGGCCCACATGGCGGAGATCGACCACAACAACCAGCTCGCCGACGAGCCACCCGCCTCCTGAGCTGAACGGACCCTGGTCGCCGGTCTCGCCACCCGTTGGGGCTGGCACCTCCGGCCGGGAGGCCCGGGCAAGACGGTCTGGGCGGAGTGCGTGTTCGCAACTCCCATGTGAGCTCGGGACCGCGGTGGAAGGGTCGGGCGAGATGACCCCGATTTCCGCATCCTCGCGCGCCGGCTCGCCCAGGCCCTGGACGACGCGGCTACCACGGTGATCTCGACTGGGGCGGGGGTCGCATCGCCACGGCACTGGCGCGAAGCGTCCCCTGGAGGCCGTGGCGGTACACGGCGGGGGAATACCGGGCAGCGGTGACCACACTGGCCGAGGCCAGGGCCCTGAGGGGCCCGCCCGCCGCCACCCCCTGGGACCCGGCCCTGGCCGTCGCTCTCCCCGAGTGCGGTGTCTGGGTCGAGGAGGAAACGGTGCTGAACGACCTGCTCACGGACCTCGGCACGCGGTCCCGCTGAGGCGCGTCCCCCGGCCGCGGCGGGCGCGGAGTTCCGCGCGTACCGACTGACACAGCCTCGTCACGCGCGTCCTCGCGCACCACCTCGCCTTGTATCGGGACGCGGCCTTCCTCGCGACCTCGAACGGTGACTCCGACGTTCCGTTGAGTGAGGTGCCTGCCTTCGCAGGGTGACGAGAGGTGACCACCGGGTGACCGGCTCTGTGAGGGCGCGCACAGGGCTCACGTCACACAGGGCCGGGCTTAGTAGACGCCCGACGGCCGCTCGCCCGCGTGGTCGCCTGCCGTCCGGGCCATCAGGCCGCCGGTCTGCGAAGCGGCGTAGTAGGTCACACACTTGTCGCGGCGCCGGAGCGTTCCGCAGTGTGTTCGGTGTACCGGGGAGCCGAGTGCCGGGACCGGACGGGAAGAGCCCGTCCGTGATCCAGACACCGGCCCTGATGACGCGAAGCCGCGTCCCACGCGGACACCGCGTCGCCGACCCCCCGTCGGCCTCCCCATCACGTTCCCGAATGGAGAGGTACACCCATGCACGCCCTCACGCGCCGTCCCCACATCCGCAAGTCCGCCGTGGCCTCCCTCGCCGCCGCGGGCGCCGCCGCCGTCACCCTCACCCTCGCCCCGAGCCCGGCGCACGCCGTCGAGCCGGCCAAGGCATCCACCGCGCAGACCCAGGCCCAGACCGACAAGATCGAGGCCATCGTCAAGGCCGGCAAGAAGAAGCACGGTGACGACCTCGACGGCTGGATCCGCACCGCGCTGGACGTCATGGACGCCAAGAACATCCCGGGCACCTACGAGGGCCTGCACCGCAACATCATGCGCGAGTCGTCCGGCAACCCGAACGCGCAGAACAACTGGGACGTCAACGCCCAGAACGGCATCCCCTCGAAGGGCCTGCTCCAGACAATCCAGCCCACCTTCGACTACTACCACGTCAAGGGCACCAAGGACTCCATCACCGACCCGGTGGCCAACATCGTCGCCGCCTGCAACTACGCGGCCGACAAGTACGGCTCCATGGACAACGTCGACTCCGCCTACTGACCGGCGGACCCACCGACCGCCTGAGCCCCCGGGACAGCCGGTCCCGCGCGGAGGCCGGCGGGGCTCAGGCAGCACGGCGGGGCCGGAGGGACGACACGTCCCTCCGGCCCCGCCTGCGTCGCACCCCGTGCGTCCCGAAGAAGTCACCACGCTCCCTACGGCCTCGCGTTCATGCAGGTTGGAAGCGGGACGACGGCGTCTTTTCGGAGCCCTCAGATGTCCCGGAACGTCTCGATCTGCGCCCCGATCGAGTTCAGCCGCTCCGCCAGGTCCTCGTACCCCCGGTTGATGACGTACACGTTGCGCAGCACCGACGTGCCCTCCGCCGCCATCATGGCCAGCAGGACGACCACCGCCGGGCGCAGGGCCGGCGGGCACATCATCTCGGCGGCGCGCCAGCGCGTGGGGCCCTCGACCAGGACGCGGTGGGGGTCCAGGAGCTGGAGGCGGCCGCCGAGGCGGTTCAGGTCGGTCAGGTAGATGGCGCGGTTGTCGTAGACCCAGTCGTGGATGAGGGTCTTGCCCTGCGCGGACGCCGCGATGGCCGCGAAGAACGGGACGTTGTCGATGTTGAGGCCGGGGAACGGCATCGGGTGGATCTTGTCGATCGGCGCCTCCAGCTTGGAGGGCCGGACGGTGAGGTCCACCAGGCGCGTGCGGCCGTTGTCCGCGACGTACTCCGGTGTGCGGTCGTGGTCGAGGCCCATCTCCTCGAGCACCGCCAGCTCGATCTCCAGGAACTCGATGGGCACGCGACGCACCGTCAGCTCCGACTCCGTCACGACGGCGGCGGCCAGCAGGCTCATCGCTTCGACCGGGTCCTCGGAGGGGGAGTAGTCCACGTCGGCGTCGATGACCGGCAGGCCGTGCACGGTCAGCGTGGTGGTGCCGATGCCTTCGACCTTGACGCCCAGGGCCTCCAGGAAGAAGCACAGGTCCTGGACCATGTAGTTGGACGAGGCGTTGCGGATGACGGTGACGCCGTCGTGCCGGGCGGCCGCGAGGAGCGCGTTCTCGGTGACCGTGTCGCCCCGCTCGGTCAGCACGATCGGGCGGCCCGGGCGCACGCTCCGGTCGACCACCGCGTGGTAGTGGCCCTCGGTCGCGGCGACGTCGAGGCCGAACCGGCGCAGCGCGATCATGTGCGGCTCGATGGTGCGCGTGCCGAGGTCGCAGCCGCCGGCGTAGGGCAGCCGGAAGCGGTCCATGCGGTGCAGCAGCGGGCCCAGGAACATGATGATGGAGCGGGTGCGGACGGCGGCCTCGGCGTCGATGGCCTCCATGTCCAGCTCGGCCGGCGGCACGATCTCCAGGTCGGTGCCGTCGTTGATCCAGCGGGTGCGCACGCCGATGGAGTTGAGCACCTCCAGGAGGCGGTAGACCTCCTCGATGCGGGCGACCCGGCGCAGCACTGTGCGCCCCTTGTTGAGCAGCGAGGCGCACAGCAGGGCCACGCAGGCGTTCTTGCTGGTCTTGACGTCGATGGCACCGGAGAGGCGCCGGCCGCCGACCACGCGCAGGTGCATCGGACCCGCGTAGCCCAGGGAGACGATTTCGCTGTCCAGCGCTTCGCCGATGCGGGCGATCATCTCAAGGCTGATGTTCTGGTTGCCGCGCTCGATGCGGTTGACGGCGCTCTGACTGGTGTTGAGCGCCTCCGCAAGCTGTGACTGCGTCCAGCCGCGGTGCTGCCGGGCGTCACGGATGAGCTTGCCGATGCGTACGAGGTAGTCGTCTGCCATGAGGTTGAGGCTATCTCAGATATGAGATGGCGCCTCTTGGGGGGTCCGTTCGGGTGATGGGACGTCAAAGGGACGTCAGCGGCGCCGATCGGTGGTCGTGCGGCGCCAGCCGAAAGGTCCCGGCAGATCCATCGATGTCGTACGTCGTCCCGTGCTGCTGCGGGTGTGGCGCGGGCCGTTCCCGCCACCGGTCGTGATGGACCACGAACGTTTGTTGATGTTCAGCCGTACTCCGGGGAGGATCCGGAAGCTCTTGCGGAACGTGAGCGGCATCGTGCCTCCTTCCGAGTCGTGCCGGATGGTCCCGGCGCAAGTCGGATACCCCGGTTCGGCGTAGAGATGGCCGCCCGGGTCACTCGGGTGGGGTACACGCCACACCGCGCCCGGGCATGACCAGCCCGCCCCCATGTACTAGAGTTATCTCGACATCGAGATATCTGCCGAGGCGCACCGCAGCCGCCACCCTGGTAAGGGTTACCTAACTTAGCCCTACCTTAGCGGACCGGCCAGGGCGGCGTGGCGGCAGGATGCGGTGGTACGCGCACATAAATGAAGGAGACTGTCGTGTCGGCGAACAGCTTCGACGCCCGCAGCACGCTGCAGGTGGGCGACGAGTCGTACGAGATCTTCCGGCTGGACAAGGTCGAGGGCTCCGCGCGCCTTCCCTACAGCCTGAAGGTGCTGCTGGAGAACCTGCTCCGCACCGAGGACGGCGCGAACATCACCGCCGACCACATCCGCGCCCTCGGCGGCTGGGACTCGCAGGCCCAGCCGTCGCAGGAGATCCAGTTCACGCCCGCCCGCGTGATCATGCAGGACTTCACCGGCGTGCCCTGTGTCGTCGACCTCGCCACCATGCGCGAGGCCGTCAAGGAGCTGGGCGGCGACCCGAACAAGATCAACCCGCTCTCCCCGGCCGAGATGGTCATCGACCACTCCGTCATCGCCGACAAGTTCGGCACCAACGACGCCTTCCAGCAGAACGTCGACCTGGAGTACGGCCGCAACAAGGAGCGCTACCAGTTCCTGCGCTGGGGCCAGACCGCCTTCGACGACTTCAAGGTCGTCCCGCCCGGCACCGGCATCGTCCACCAGGTGAACATCGAGCACCTGGCCCGCGTCGTCATGACCCGTGACGGCAAGGCGTACCCCGACACCCTGGTCGGCACCGACTCGCACACCACCATGGTCAACGGCCTCGGCGTCCTCGGCTGGGGCGTCGGCGGCATCGAGGCCGAGGCCGCGATGCTCGGCCAGCCGGTCTCCATGCTGATCCCGCGCGTCGTCGGCTTCAAGCTCACCGGTGAGCTCCCGGCCGGCACCACCGCCACCGACCTGGTGCTCACGATCACCGAGATGCTGCGCAAGCACGGCGTCGTCGGCAAGTTCGTCGAGTTCTACGGCGAGGGCGTCGCCGCCACGTCGCTGGCCAACCGCGCCACCATCGGCAACATGTCGCCGGAGTTCGGCTCCACCGCCGCGATCTTCCCGATCGACGGCGAGACGCTGAACTACATGCGCCTGACCGGCCGCTCCGACCAGCAGGTCGCCCTCGTCGAGGCGTACGCCAAGGAGCAGGGCCTCTGGCTGGACCCGAAGGCCGAGCCGGACTTCTCCGAGAAGCTCGAGCTCGACCTGTCGACGGTCGTGCCCTCCATCGCCGGCCCGAAGCGCCCGCAGGACCGCATCATCCTGGCGAACGCCGCCGAGCAGTTCAAGCAGGACGTGCGCAACTACGTCGACAGCGTGGACGAGGCGGGCCAGGAGTCCTTCCCGGCCTCCGACGCCCCCGCCGTCACCAACGGCGTGCCGTCCAACCCGGTCCCGGTCACCGCCCCCGACGGCACGACCTACGAGCTGGACCACGGTGCGGTGACGGTCGCGGCCATCACCTCCTGCACCAACACCTCCAACCCGTACGTCATGGTCGCCGCCGCCCTGGTGGCCAAGAAGGCGGTCGAGAAGGGCCTGACCCGCAAGCCGTGGGTCAAGACCACCCTCGCCCCGGGCTCCAAGGTCGTCACCGACTACTTCGAGAAGGCGGGCCTGACCCCGTACCTCGACAAGGTCGGCTTCAACCTCGTCGGCTACGGCTGCACCACCTGCATCGGCAACTCCGGCCCGCTGCCGGACGAGGTCTCCAAGGCCGTCAACGACCACGACCTCGCCGTCACCTCGGTCCTCTCCGGCAACCGGAACTTCGAGGGCCGCATCAACCCCGACGTCAAGATGAACTACCTGGCGTCCCCGCCGCTGGTCGTCGCCTACGCCCTCGCGGGTTCGATGAAGGTCGACATCACCAAGGACGCCCTCGGCGCCGACCAGGACGGCAACCCGGTCTACCTGAAGGACATCTGGCCCTCCGAGGCCGAGGTCAACGACGTCGTCGCCAACGCCATCGGCGAGGACATGTTCTCCAAGTCCTACAGCGACGTCTTCGCGGGCGACGCCCAGTGGCAGGCGCTGTCCATCCCGACCGGCGACACCTTCGAGTGGGACACCGAGTCCACCTACGTCCGCAAGCCCCCGTACTTCGAGGGCATGGGCATGGAGCCGGCCCCGGTCGAGGACATCTCCGGCGCCCGGGTGCTCGCCAAGCTGGGCGACTCGGTCACCACCGACCACATCTCCCCGGCCGGTGCCATCAAGGCCGACACCCCGGCGGGCAAGTACCTGACGGAGCACGGCGTCGAGCGCCGCGACTTCAACAGCTACGGCTCGCGCCGCGGCAACCACGAGATCATGATCCGCGGCACGTTCGCCAACATCCGCCTGCGCAACCAGATCGCGCCGGGCACCGAGGGCGGCTACACCCGCGACTTCACCCAGGACGGCGGTCCGGTGTCGTTCATCTACGACGCCTCCCGCAACTACATCGAGCAGGGCATCCCGCTCGTCGTCCTGGCCGGCAAGGAGTACGGCTCCGGCTCGTCCCGCGACTGGGCCGCCAAGGGCACCGCGCTCCTCGGCGTCAAGGCCGTCATCGCCGAGTCCTACGAGCGCATCCACCGCTCGAACCTCATCGGCATGGGCGTCCTGCCGCTCCAGTTCCCGGAGGGCCAGACCGCGGCCTCCCTCGGCCTGACCGGCGAAGAGTCCTTCTCCGTCTCCGGCGTCACCGAGCTGAACAACGGCACCACCCCGCGCACGGTGAAGGTCACCACCGACACCGGTGTCGAGTTCGACGCGGTCGTCCGCATCGACACCCCCGGTGAGGCCGACTACTACCGCAACGGCGGCATCCTGCAGTACGTGCTGCGCAGCCTGATCCGCAAGTAAGCGGTACGGCACAGCGGTCGAGGGCCGCACCCCCGTCACGGGGGTGCGGCCCTCGGGCGTTCCGGCGGGCGCCCGCGGACGTCAGGCGACCGCCCCGCCCGTGCCGCGGGCCGCGGCGATGTAGTCGGTGCGGCCGGCCCCGTCGTACAGCGTGATGTCGACGTACGCGCCGTCCGGGATGTCGAGGTCCTTCACCGTGAGGTCCACGGTCTCCGAGGTGCCCGGCGCGGAGAACGTGCCCAGGTCGTGGTACGAGCCGCCGGACGAGTAGCCGACGGCCACGTAGAAGGTGTCGCCGTCGTTCCTGGTGTCGTACACCCAGAGCTTCTCGTCGTTCGGATGGAACTCCACCTTGCCCACGAACCAGCCCGCGTCGCTCAGTTCCATCTTGACGGCGGTGCCGCCCGCGTCGTACGCGAAGGAGGTGCTGTCGAACGGGTCGGTGAGGGTGCCGCCGCTGCACGGGCAGGTGCCGGTGTCGCGGTAGTACGTGGCGACGCCGGGATCGGGGTCGTACGCCTGGGCCGGCGCGGCCGTCGCGAACAGGGCCCCCGCCGCCAGCAGCGCCCCCGTGACCAGCCCCGTGAACCGTTTGCCGATGCTCGTCCGCACGTGTTCCCCCTCCGTCGAGCGCGCGATGACCGTGCGCCGTCCGGCGCCGGCCGGTGACGCCCGCCCATTCTGGTGCCTGCGTCACCTACGGGGAACGGGGCGACACGCGGGGGTGGCGGTTTCGGGCCACAGGCCCGCACCCGCCACCCCCGCGCCGGCTCACGCCAGCAGTTCCACCTCCGCCAGCGTGTGCTCGCCGTCCAGGACCAGCCGGTACTTCGCGTACGTGCCCGGCGACTTCACCGAGAACGCCCGCGTCTGCCAGTCCCAGGCGAAGGACTCGCCGGAGCGCTGGTCCAGGGTCCGCCAGGTGATGCCGTCGGACGAGCCCTGGAGCGTCCAGGCGGCCGGGGCCTTCGTCCGGTCCGCCGAGGAGGTCAGGGTGTACTGGACCGCCTTGACGCCCTCACCGGACACCGGCAGGTCCACCGACGTCACCGCCGCGTCCGTCGCCGACGTGTCGTCGAAGAGCGCCCCGTCACCGGACAGGGCGTCCGCGCGCGGCGCCGGCACCCGGTCGTCCTGGGTGATCGACACCGGCGCCGCGTCCTTGCCGGTGCCCCACGCGGACGGCTTCGCACCCATGTCGAACTCCAGGACGCCGCCCTTCGCCAGCAGCGAGTGGGGGAGCGAAGTGGAGTTCCAGCGCTTGCCGTTGACCTTCAGACCCTGCACGTAGACGTTCTTCGTGCTGTTCTTCGGCGCCTTCACGACCAGCTCCCGCCCGTTCTCCAGGTGGACGGTCGCCTTCGTGAACAGCGGGGAGCCGATGGCGTACTCGCCGCTGCCCATCACCAGCGGGTAGAAGCCCAGGGAGGAGAAGAGAAACCAGGCCGACTGCTCGCCGTTGTCCTCGTCGCCGTGGTAGCCCTGGCCGATCTCGCTGCCGGTGTACAGGCGGGAGAGCACCTCGCGGACGTTCTTCTGCGTCTTGTACGGCTGCCCGGCCGCGTCGTACATGTACAGCGCGTGGTGGGCGACCTGGTTGGAGTGCCCGTAGTTGCCCATGCGGACGTCGCGCGCCTCGGTCATCTCGTGGATGACACCGCCGTAGGAGCCGACGAACTCGGGGGAGGCCGTCTCCGGGGTGGCGAGGTACTCGTCGAGCTTGTCGCCGAGGCCCTTGCGCCCGCCGTACAGGTTGGCCAGGCCCCGGCTGTCCTGCGGGGCGGTGAAGGCGTAGCCCCAGCCGTTGGTCTCCGTGTAGTCGTAGCCCCACACACGCGGGTCGTACTTGGCGGAGTCCACGCGCCACTTGCCCGCCGCGTCCTTGCCCTGGAAGAAGCCGGCCTTCGCGTCGAACATGTTGACGTAGTCCTGGGCGCGGTCGAGGAAGTACGCCGACTCCTCCTGGTACCGCTTCTCGCCGGTCTCCTTGTAGAGCTTCTCGCCCATCTTCGCGATGCCGTAGTCGTTGAGGTAGCCCTCCAGCGCCCACGACAGGCCCTCGTGCGTCTCGGTGCTGGTGTAGCCGAGGAACGGCGAAGTGGCCATTCCCTTGCGGCCCACGCCCGAGGACGGGGGCACCGCGGTGGCGTTCTTGACGGCCGCCTCGTACGCCGCCTTCGCGTCGAAGTCGACGCCCTTGACGTAGGCGTCCGCGAACGCCACGTCCGAGGAGGTGCCGGTCATCAGGTCCGCGTAGCCGGGGGAGGACCAGCGTGAGGTCCAGCCGCCGTCCTTGTAGTGCTGCACGAAGCCGTCGACCAGCTCACCGGCCGTGGACGGCGTCAGGAACGAGTACGCGGGCCAGGTGGTCCGGTAGGTGTCCCAGAAGCCGTTGTTGACGTACACCTTGCCGTCCATGACCTTCGAGCCGGTCTGCGTCGGGGTGTCCGCCGCCGGCATCTTCTGGAACGGCGAGGCGTACTTGTACGTGCCGCCGACCTTCTCGTGGCCGGCGTTCGGGTACAGGTACAGCCGGTAGAGGCTGGAGTACAGGGTGGTCAGCTGGTCCCGCGTGGCGCCCTCCACCTCGACCTTGCCGAGGATCCGGTCCCACTGCTTCTGGGCGTTCTTCCGGACCTTGTCGAAGGAGGTGCGCTTCGGGATCTCCTGGCGCAGGTTGTCCTTCGCCTGGTCGACGCCGATCAGCGAGGTCGCCAGGCGCAGCGTCACCGTGCGGTCCTCGCCGGCGTCGAAGCGCAGGTGGCCCTTGACGCCGGCCGAGTCGCCGCCGGTGACCTTCCTGTCGAACTCGCCGTACACGAACAGCCGGGTGGCGCCCGTGGACAGCCCGGACTTGACGTCCGAGTAGCCGGTGAAGGTGCCGGTCTCCTTGTCCAGGGTCAGGCCGGCCTGGTCGGTGACGTTGTCGAAGATCACGCTCGCGTCGTCACCGGGGTAGGTGAAGCGCATGATCGCCGCGTGGTCGGTCGGCGCCATCTCGGCCTTCAGACCGTTCTCGAACCGCACCCCGTAGTAGTACGGCCGGGCGGTCTCGTTCTCGTGCCGGAAGGCCAGCTCGCGCGCCTCCCGGCCGGTGTCGGGGGTGCCGGAGGCGGCGGAGGGCATCACCTGGAAGGTCTGCCGGTCGCCCATCCACGGGCTCGGCTCGTGACTCGCGCTGAACGCCTGGAGCGTCGGCAGGTTGTCCGCGTTGTTGCCGCGCGCGTAGTCGTACAGCCAGCTCAGCGAGCCCGCGTTGGTCACCGGCGTCCAGAAGTTGAAGCCATGCGGTACGGCGGTCGCCGGGATGTTGTTGCCACGCGAGAAGCCGCCGCTGGAGTTGGTGCCGCGGGTGGTCAGCGCGTAGTCGGACAGATGGGCCTCGCGCCGCTCCGGTCCGACGGACCTGATGGCCACGTCGTCCAGCCAGCCGCGGAACTTCGCCGGGCCCTTGGGGGAGTCGTACGCCACCAGGATCCGGTCGACGGTCTTGCCGGCCGCGACGGTGCCGATGCCCGACTCGACGGCGTTCCACTGGTTGACGTAGAGGACCTTGGCGGCGCCCTGCCCGGCCGGCGTCAGCGCGAACCCGTGCTGGTCGGTGGCGCCCAGGTCGCTCAGGTAGGTGCCGTCGGTGAAGGCCAGGTCGACGGAGACGTTCGTGGCGTCGTAGTCGAGGTCGCCGTCCGCCATCGACGGGAAGATCTTGTACGACAGCTCGGTGCGGCGGTCGACCTTCACGTCGACGTCGAAGACCTTGTTGTACGAGTAGGCCCGGCCGTCCGCGGTGTGCCGGCCGGCGTACCTGAGGGCGCGCTTGCCGGTGAAGCCGGCGCCCGCCTTGGCGGTCGGCGAGCCGCTCGGGCCGCGGTCGACGAGCGAGAGCATGTCCTCGGGGACGGGCGTGTCGCTGTCGCCGGTGGACAGTTGCACGTCGGCGAGCTGGAGAATGTCCCCGCCGTTGTTCTTCGTGACCTCCAGCCGGAAGTGCCGGTACTCGGCCGGCTGGGCGAGATCGTAGGTCTTCGTCCGGAACCGCTCGCCGAAGGACTGCCCGGAGCGGCTGTCGAGGGTCTGCCAGGTCGTGCCGTCCACCGAGCCCTGGAGCGTCCAGTCCGCCGGGTCGCGCTCGTCGTGGTCATTGGCCGAGGTGAGCGCGTACTTGGTGATGCTCACCGGCTTGTCCAGGTCGAACTCGGCCCAGCCGGTCTTGGCGAAGGTCAGCCACTTGGTGCTCGGCTCACCGTCGACGAGGTTCTCCTTCACCTCGCCGCCGCCGGTGTTCTCGTCGCTCGCCCGCACGTCGGTGACGTGGTCGGTGACATTGCCCGGTATGCCCGTGCTGTACCCGCCGTCGACGCCCGCGGCGCGCTTGCTGCCGTCCGGAGCGGTCTCCACCGTGTTGAGCCAGTCCGGAACCGGGTCGTCCGCCTCGAACGAGGACGCGAACTCCCGGTCGGCGGCGGCGGGCGCCGCGGGCAGCGCCACCGCGGCCCCCTGCGAACCCACCGCCACCGTGAAGGCGGTCGTCAGCACGACCGCCGGGCCCCATCTGTGCCGAACTCTGTACCGCATGCCCCAGCACCCTCCCTGCGCTCCCCGGAAGTGCTTTCCGGGTAGTGGACAACGTTGTCAAATTCGCAGCGCAAGGAACAGTAGCGCGTGAAGATGCCAGTGGTGTCAAGGGTGTTGCCTGTGGCGCCCAGGTGCGGTGCCCGTGAGATTTCCTTCAGGGGGCACACGGTCCGCCCATATTTCCGCCAGGTCTCAACTCGGAAAAGACGTGCCGGGAACCATGCATTCGATCTTGCTCCGTCGACCGGAAGTGGACTATACCTGTCGGCCACCGGGGGATCCGTGGGGGGAACCGCGAAAGCACACCGCCAAGGCGCCCGTACAGCAGCATCCGCACTTCCTGCACGACCCAGCGTGACCCGATCGCGGTGCCGGGGAGGATCCGGTTCACCGCCTGAGTCCTGGAGAAGGCGAGGACTTGAGCATGGGATCCACTTCCGCCGAGAACAACCGAACGGGCGTCGGCCGCCGCGATCTGATCAAGCGGTCCGCCGCGCTCGGCCTGATCTCCGTACCGACCATGAGTTTCCTGTCCGCCTGCGCGAGCGGCGGCGGGGACGACCAGAAGAAGGCCGAGTCCGGCAAGAAGACGGCCAAGAACCCCTTGGCCGTCAACGAGACCGCCCAGATGGAATTCGTCCTCTTCGACGGCGGCTTCGGCAAGGAGTACGCCGAGGACGCCGTCAAGATCTACGAGCAGAACTTCCCCAAGGCCAAGGTGAAGTTCGCCGCCACGCAGAAGATCCAGTCCACGCTGCAGCCGCGTTTCAACGGTGGCAACCCGCCCGACCTCGTCGACAACTCGGGCGCCGAGCAGATGGACATGGGCGTGCTGGTCGGCAAGAACCAGCTCGCCGACCTCACCCCGCTGCTGGACGCCCCGTCCTACGACGACCCGAGCAAGAAGGTCCGCGACACGCTGCGTCCCGGCATCGTGGAGATGGGCCAGTTCGACGGCGAGAAGGTCTGGATCCTCTACTACGCCTACACGGTGTACGGCAACTGGTACTCCCAGAAGGCCCTGGACTCGCTCGACGCCGAGTACCCCAAGACCTGGGACGAGATGCTCGCCGTCTGCGAGAAGGCGAAGAAGAAGGGCATGGCCGGCTGGACCTACGCCGGCAAGTACCCCTACTACCTTCCCTTCTCGATGTACCCGATGATCGCCAAGGTCGGCGGCGTCGACGTGCTCGACGCCATCGACAACCTCGAGCCGAACGCCTGGAAGCACCCGGCGGTCAAGACCGTCTTCGAGGCCTACTACGAGCTCTACAAGAAGGGTTACGTCCTCAAGGGCACCCCGGGTCTGGACCACATCCAGTCGCAGACCGCGTGGGCCAAGGGCGACGCCCTGTTCATCCCGAACGGCTCGTGGGTGGAGAACGAGTCCGCGAAGGTCATCCCCGCCGACTTCCAGCTCTCCGTCTCGGCCCCGCCCGGCATCGACTCCTCCGACAAGATGCCGTTCGGCACCATCTGGGCCTCCGGCGGCGAGCCGTTCATCGTCCCGGCCAAGGCGGCCAACGGCGCCGGCGGCATGGAGCAGCTGCGCATCATGCTCGGCGAGGCGTCCTCGAAGAACTTCACGGCCAAGGTGAAGTCGCTGACCGCGTACAACGGCGGCACCGAGGGCATCGAGCTCACCCCGGGCCTCAAGTCCGGTGTCGCGGCGCTGGAACTGGCGGGCACCAACGTGGTGAACCCGCGTCTGCAGGACTGGTACGTGCAGCTCCAGAAGGAGAAGATCGGCGTCTCCGGACTCGGCGAGATGATGGCCGGCCGCCTCACCCCGGCCGAGGCCATCAAGAAGATCCAGGGCTTCGCCGACGAGGCGGCCAAGGACGATTCGATCAAGCACTACAAGCACCAGTGAGGACGTGTCACCAGGGCCTGGCCGGCGGATCGTCGCCGGCCGGGCCCTGGCGGCGCCACCCGCGCGCAGATCGGGGTCGGTAGCAATGCAGCACGGCAAGTACCGGTTCATCGTGGGGTTCCTGGCGGTTCCCCTGGGACTGTACGCGCTCTTCGTCGTCTGGCCGTTCATCCAGTCCATCTACTACTCGTTCACGGACTGGACGGGACTGAGTCCCGAGTTCACGATGGTCGGCTTCGACAACTACTCACGGATGCTCGACGACGACATCTTCTGGAAGTCGTTGCAGCACAGCGTGATGTTCGCCCTGCTGGTGCCGCTGGTGACGCTCGGCCTGGCGCTGTTCTTCTCCTTCATGATCAACGTGGGGGGACGCCACCGCCGCGGCGGGCCGGTGATCACCGGTGTCCGCGGCTCCGGCTTCTACAAGATCGTCTACTTCTTCCCCCAGGTGCTGTCGATCGCGATCGTCGCCCTGCTGTTCGCGTTCGCGTACAACCCGGACAGCGGCGCGATCAACTCGCTGCTGCGCGGCATCGGACTCGAATCGATCCAGCCGCTGTGGCTGGGCGACCCGAACCTGGCGCTGTGGTGCGTGATGGCGGTGCTCGTCTGGTCCACGGTCGGCTTCTTCGTGGTCCTGTTCTCCGCGGGCATGGCGTCCATCCCGGCGGAGCTGTACGAGGCCGCGCTGCTGGACGGGGCGAACCGCGCGACGACCTTCTTCAAGGTCACCCTGCCGCTGCTGTGGGACACCGTGCAGTCCGGCTGGGTCTACATGGGCATCCTCGCGCTCGGCGCCGAGTCGTTCGCGGTCGTACAGATCATGACGACCGGCCCCGGCGGCCCCGACTACTCGACCACCGTCATGGTCCTGTACGTGTACCAGAAGGCGTTCCGTGACGGTCAGGCCGCCTACGCCACCACGATCGGCGTCGCCCTGCTCATCGTCACGCTGGCCTTCGCCGCCGTCGTGATGCGACTGGGCCGGCGCGAGCGGCTGGAGTTCTGATCATGAAGACGACCGAGACCCCCGCCCCCGTACCGGCCGAGTCCGGCCCTGTCGTCCGCAAGACCGAGGCCCCGCCCGGCGGACTCACCAAGGGGAAGAAGGAGGGCACCACCCTCAACGTCTTCTCCCACGGCGTCCTCGTCATCTGGGCGATCATGGTCGGGATGCCGCTGGTGTGGGCGGTGATGACCTCCTTCAAGGACGACGCCTCCATCTTCGGCTCGCCCTGGTCGCTGCCCGACAAGCTGCACTTCGACAACTGGTCGCGGGCCTGGTCACAGGCCCACATGGGCGACTACTTCCTCAACACCGTGCTGGTGGTCGGCGGCTCGCTCGTCGGCACCCTGGTGCTCGGCTCCATGGCGGCCTACGTGCTCGCCCGGTTCGACTTCCCGGGCAACCGGTTCATCTACTACTTGTTCATCGGCGGCATGAGCTTCCCGATCATGCTCGCGCTGGTCCCGTTGTTCTACGTGGTGGACAACATGGGCCTGCTGAACACCATCCACGGGCTGATCCTGGTCTACATCGCGTACTCGCTGCCGTTCACGGTGTTCTTCCTGACCGGGTTCTTCCGGACCCTGCCGAGCTCGGTGGCGGAGGCGGCGTTCGTGGACGGGGCCTCCCACACCCGGACGTTCTTCCAGATCATGCTGCCGATGGCCAAGCCCGGCCTGATCAGCGTGGGGATCTTCAACTTCCTGGGGCAGTGGAACCAGTACATGCTGCCCACCGTGCTGAACACCGACCCGGACAAGCACGTCCTCACCCAGGGCCTGGTGCAACTGGCGGTCAGCCAGGGCTACAAGGGCGACTGGTCCGGCCTCTTCGCGGGCCTGGTGATGGCGATGCTGCCGGTGCTGGCCGCCTACATCATCTTCCAGCGCCAGGTGGTCCAGGGCCTCACGGCGGGCGCCCTGAAGTAGCCCGCCCCGACCCTCGCGCATGCCGCTCCCGGACCATCGGGGGCGGCATACGTGTGCGTGTGCGGGGCACCCGGATGCGGTTCAACCTCTTGACGGGAGGCGACCCGAACGGCTCAGCTTAGAGTTCACTAGTTGGACATAGACGGGGCCTCATCGAAGCGGCCCCGTGCGCAGGAGGTCGTCGTGGAGACTCCCGGGTCGCAGTCGTCGCTGCACCGAGCCAACCTGGAACGGGTCGTACGAGCGGTACGGCTCGCCGGGTCGCTCACGCAGGCGGAGATCGCGAGGACGACGGGTCTGTCCGCGGCGACGGTCTCGAACATCGTCCGGGAACTGAAGGACGGCGGGACCGTCGAGGTCACGCCCACCTCGGCGGGCGGCCGCCGGGCCCGCAGCGTCTCGCTGAGCGGGGACGCGGGCATCGTCATCGGTGTCGACTTCGGGCACACGCATTTGCGCGTCGCGGTCGGGAACCTCGCCCACCAGGTGCTCGCCGAGGAGTCCGAGCCGCTGGACGTCGACGCGTCCTCGGCGCAGGGCTTCGACCGCGCGGAACAGCTGGTCAGCCGACTGATCGAGGCCACCGGCGTCGACCGTTCCAAGATCGCCGGCGTGGGCCTCGGCGTGCCCGGCCCGATCGACGTGGAGTCGGGGACGCTGGGCTCGACCGCCATCCTGCCCGGCTGGGGCGGCACCCGGCCCGCCGAGGAGCTGCGGGGGCGGCTCGGCGTGCCCGTGCACGTGGACAACGACGCCAACCTCGGCGCCCTCGGCGAGCTGGTCTGGGGCAGCGGCCGGGGGGTGCGCGACCTGGCGTACATCAAGGTCGCCAGCGGTGTCGGAGCGGGTCTCGTGATCAACGGCAAGATCTATCGGGGACCCGGCGGCACCGCAGGAGAAATCGGGCATATTACTCTGGATGAAGCCGGTCCCGTCTGCCGCTGCGGAAACCGCGGCTGCCTGGAGACCTTCGCGGCCGCACGCTATGTGCTCCCGCTGCTCCAGCCCAGTCACGGCACGGACCTGACGATGGAAGGCGTCGTGCGGCTGGCGCGGGACGGCGACCCGGGCTGCCGTCGGGTGATCGCCGACGTCGGCCGTCACATCGGCAGTGGAGTCGCCAATCTCTGCAACCTGCTCAACCCGAGCCGCGTGGTCCTCGGCGGCGATCTCGCCGAGGCGGGTGAGTTGGTGCTCGGCCCGATAAGGGAGTCCGTCGGCCGCTACGCCATCCCCAGCGCGGCGCGTCAACTCTCCGTACTTCCGGGGGCACTTGGGGGCCGTGCGGAGGTCCTCGGAGCGCTCGCCCTGGCGCTCAGCGAGATGGGCGATTCGACGCTTTTGGACGGGAGTGCGACCGGCGCCCTGTCCGCGGCCACCCCTGCCTTCACTTAGAGAACGGATGGCACCGTTGCCATCTCGTTAAGGATTTACTTCTTGACGTCGCACGTGTGGCCGAGTTGACTTCCAGCCACCTCGGCCGCAACGACGCGGCCTCGTCAGGGAGGTTTCTGAAGTGAACACGCGTATGCGTCGTGCCGCCGTTGCCGTTGCCGCCACCGCCATGGCCGTCTCGCTCGCCGCCTGTGGCAGCGCCAAGGAGTCCGGCGACAAGGCCGACTCGTCCGACTCCGGCGCCAAGAAGGGCGACGCCATCAAGGTCGGTCTGCTCCTTCCGGAGAACCAGACCGCGCGCTACGAGAAGTTCGACAAGCCCTTGATCGAGAAGAAGGTCAAGGAGCTCACGAACAACAAGGGCGAGGTGGTCTACGCCAACGCCAAGCAGGACGCCAGCCAGCAGTCGCAGCAGGTCGACACGATGGTGACCAACAAGGTCGACGTCCTGATCGTGGACGCGGTGGACTCCAAGGCCATCGCCGGTTCGATCAAGAAGGCCAAGGACGCGGGCATCCCGGTCGTCGCCTACGACCGCCTGGCCGAGGGCCCGATCGACGCCTACACCTCGTTCGACAACGTGACCGTCGGCAAGACGCAGGGCGAGGCCCTGCTGAAGGCGCTGGGCGACAAGGCCAAGGACGGCCAGATCGTCATGATGAACGGTTCCTCCACCGACCCGAACGCCGCCCAGTTCAAGGAGGGCGCCCACTCCGTCCTCGACGGCAAGGTGAAGGTCGGCCGCGAGTACGACACCAAGGAGTGGAAGCCGGAGAACGCCAACGCCAACATGGAGGGCGCCATCTCCGCCCTCGGCAAGGACAAGATCGTCGGCGTCTACTCCGCCAACGACGGCATGGCGGGCGGCATCATCACCGCCCTGAAGGCCGCCGGCATCAGCAACATCCCGGTCACCGGCCAGGACGCCGAGCTCGCGGGCGTGCAGCGCATCCTCACCGGTGAGCAGTACATGAGCGTCTACAAGTCGTACCCGCAGGAGGCCGCGGTCGCCGGTGAGATGGCCGTCGCCCTCGCCCAGGGCAAGTCGCTCGACTCCATCGCCACGAGCAAGGCCGACAGCGCCACCACCAAGGGCGTTCCGACGGTGCTCGTCCCGGTCGTCTCGCTGACCAAGGACAACATCAACGAGACCGTCATCAAGGAGGGCTTCTACACCCTCGACGAGATCTGCGCCGGCAAGTACAAGGCCGCCTGCGACAAGGCCGGCCTGAAGTAAGCAGTCCCGTCCCCGTACCCGCCGAGCGGGTACGGGACCGGCTGCACGCGGCTTCCTCCGGCGCCCCGCATCATCAGCCCCGCAAGCTACGCGGGGCGCCGGACGGAAATCACCACCCCCAAACTTCTGCACAACCTCCCGCCGGGTCAGGCGGCGAAGGAGATGGTTCACGTGTCCGCTACGCCCGTGCTGGCGTTGCGCGGGGTCTCCAAGCGATTCGGTGCCGTCCAGGCGCTCACCGACGTAGAGCTTGAGGTCCACGCCGGTGAGGTGGTCGCCCTGGTCGGCGACAACGGAGCCGGAAAATCCACGCTGGTCAAGACGATCGCCGGCGTGCACCCCATCGACGAGGGCGCCATCGAGTGGGACGGCAAGGCCGTCACCATCAACAGGCCGCACGACGCCCAGAACCTGGGCATCGCGACGGTCTACCAGGACCTCGCGCTGTGCGACAACATCGACGTCGTCGGCAACCTCTACCTGGGCCGGGAGCTGCGCAAGCGCGGCGTCCTGGACGAGGTGGAGATGGAGCGCCGGTCCCGCGAGCTGCTGGACACGCTGTCCATCCGCATCCCCAGCGTCCGCATCCCGATCGCCTCCCTCTCCGGCGGTCAGCGCCAGGTCGTGGCGATCGCCCGCTCCATGCTCGGCGAGCCCAAGCTGGTCATCCTCGACGAGCCCACCGCCGCCCTCGGCGTCGAGCAGACCGCGCAGGTCCTCGACCTGGTCGAGCGGCTGCGCGAGCGCGGTCACGCCGTCATCCTCATCAGCCACAACATGGCCGATGTGAAGGCGGTCGCCGACAAGGTCGCCGTCCTGCGCCTCGGGCGCAACAACGGCGTCTTCGAGGTCAAGTCGACCTCGCAGGAAGAGATCATCTCCGCCATCACGGGCGCCACGGACAACGCCGTGACCCGTCGTGCGGCGCGCACCAATGGGGAGATCCAGAAGTGAGTATCGACAAGACCTCCACCCCCGCCGGGGACCACGCCGTGGAGAACCCCGAGGCCGCCTCCGCCGCGGTCCCCACGGTCGACCCCCGGCTGCTGGTGCGCGAGCAGGGCTTCGCGGGCTACCTCAGCGAGTTCAAGCGGAAGATGAAGGCCGGTGACCTCGGGTCCCTCCCGGTCGTCGTCGGTCTGCTGATCATCTGGGCCATCTTCACCAGCCTGAACTCCAACTTCCTCACCGCCGGCAACTTCTCCGACATGTCGATCGCCATGGTCGGCACCGGCATGATCGCCGTCGGCATCGTCTTCGTCCTGCTGCTCGGCGAGATCGACCTGTCGGTCGGCTCGGTCAGCGGTGTCGCGGGCGCCACCTTCGCGGTGCTGAGCGTCACGCACGGGATGAACGAGATCCTGGCCCTGGTGCTGGCCATCCTCACGGGCACCGTGGCCGGCGCGATCCACGGCTTCGTCTTCGCGAAGATCGGTGTCCCGGCCTTCGCCGTGACCCTGGCCGGCCTGCTGTTCTGGCAGGGCTTCATGCTGCAGATCCTCGGCAGCAACGGCACCATCAACCTGGACGCCGACGGTGTGGTCGCCAAGCTGACCAGCTACTACTTCACCGACGTGGCCGCCGCCTACGGCCTGGCGATCGTCGTGACCGCGGGGTACTTCCTCACCGCGTTCTTCGACAACCGCCGCCGCGCGGCCGCCGGGGTGCCGTCCCGGCCGCTGAGCGAGATCGTCGTGCGCACGGTGCTGCTGGCCGTGCTGGCCTTCGCCGTGGCGATCGTCTTCAACCAGTACAAGGGCCTGCCCCTGGCCGTGGTGATCTTCCTGGCGTTCCTGCTGCTCACGGACTTCGTGCTGCGCCGCACCGCCTACGGTCGCAAGATCTACGCGCTCGGCGGCAGCGTCGAGGCGTCCCGCAGGGCCGGTATCAACGTCGACCTGGTCCGCATCTCGGTCTTCGCGATCGCCGGTACCTTCGCCGCGATCGGCGGCCTCTTCGTCGCCTCGAAGATCGCCTCCGCCAACCAGGGCGCGGGCACCGGTGAGTTCCTGATGAACGTCATCGCCGCGGCCGTGATCGGCGGCACGTCCCTCTTCGGCGGCCGCGGCCGCACCTGGGACGCGCTGCTCGGTGTGATGGTCATCATCTCGATCCAGTACGGCCTCGCCCTGGAGGGCATCGCCTCGCCGGTCCAGTACATGATCACCGGTGGTGTGCTGCTGGCGACCGTCGTCATCGACGCGGTCACCCGCAAGACACAGAAGACGGCCGGCCGCGCCTAGGGGCTGTCGTGCGGATCAGGCGGGCTCCGGGCGACGGTGCCAGGCCCCGCGATCCCGGCAGGATTCAAACGACGCCCCCTGGCCGCACGGCCGACGACGGTCCGCCCGCCCCACCCATCTGAGCCATGGGTGGGGCGGGCGGACCGCTGTGCGTGCGGCTGTCGGGAGCCTCCGCCGGGCGAGCCGACAAAACGGAAAGATCGGAAAGAGGGCTCCCGGCGACGTAGAAGCAGCCACCGTTGGGTACAGCCGAACGCGTGATGTACGACGCACCGCCCGGACACGTTCCGCCGGGGCGGAACATTAGACTCGTCGAGCCCGGCAACAGCTCTACTTCAAGGAGGCACGGGTGCCGCTGCTGACCCGCATCACGGGACCGCGCGATCTGGACCGGCTCAGCCTGGAAGAGCTGGGCCGGCTGGCAGAGGAGATCCGGACCTTCCTCGTCGACGCCGTCTCCAAGACCGGCGGCCACCTCGGCCCCAACCTCGGCGTGGTGGAACTCACCCTCGCCCTGCACCGCGTCTTCGACTCGCCGAAGGACAAGGTGCTGTGGGACACGGGCCACCAGTCCTACGTGCACAAGCTGCTCACGGGCCGCCAGGACTTCTCGAAGCTGAAGATGAAGGGCGGCCTGTCGGGCTACCCCTCGCAGGCCGAGTCCGAGCACGACGTCATCGAGAACAGCCACGCCTCCACCGTCCTCGGCTGGGCCGACGGCATCGCCAAGGCCAACCAGGTCCTCGACCGCGACGACCACGTCGTCGCCGTCATCGGTGACGGCGCGCTCACCGGCGGCATGGCCTGGGAGGCACTGAACAACATCGCCGCCGCCAAGGACCGCCCCCTCGTCATCGTCGTCAACGACAACGAGCGCTCCTACGCCCCGACCATCGGCGGCCTCGCCAACCACCTGGCCACCCTGCGCACCACCGACGGCTACGAGCGCTTCCTGGCCCGTACCAAGGAGGTCCTGGAGCGCACCCCGGTCGTCGGCCGCCCGCTCTACGACACTCTGCACGGCGCGAAGAAGGGCCTGAAGGACTTCATCGCCCCGCAGGGCATGTTCGAGGACCTCGGCCTGAAGTACGTCGGCCCCATCGACGGCCACGACCTCGAGGCCCTGGAGTCCGCCCTCACCCGCGCCAAGCGCTTCGGCGGCCCCGTCATCGTGCACTGCCTCACCGAGAAGGGCCGCGGCTACCAGCCCGCCCTCCAGGACGAGGCCGACCGTTTCCACGCCGTCGGCAAGATCCACCCCGACACCGGCCTGCCCATCTCCACCTCCGGCGCCGACTGGACGTCCGTCTTCGGCGACGAGATGGTCAAGATCGGCACGGAGCGCGAGGACGTCGTCGCCATCACCGCGGCCATGCTCCAGCCGGTCGGCCTCGACAAGTTCGCCAAGGCCTTCCCCGACCGTGTCTACGACGTCGGCATCGCCGAGCAGCACGGCGCCGTCTCCGCGGCCGGCCTCGCCCACGGCGGCGTCCACCCGGTCTTCGCGGTGTACGCCACCTTCCTCAACCGCGCCTTCGACCAGGTCCTGATGGACGTGGCCCTGCACAAGTGCGGCGTCACCTTCGTGCTGGACCGCGCGGGTGTCACCGGCACCGACGGCGCCTCCCACAACGGCATGTGGGACATGTCGATCCTTCAGGTCGTCCCCGGCCTGCGGCTCGCCGCCCCGCGCGACGCCGACCAGGTCCGCGCCCAGCTGCGCGAGGCCGTCGAGGTCGACGACGCGCCGACCGTGGTCCGCTTCTCCAAGGGCGCCGTCGGCCCCGCCGTGCCCGCCGTCGGCCGCGTCGGCGGCATGGACGTCCTGCGCGCACCCGGCACCGACACCCCGGACGTCCTGCTGGTCTCCGTCGGCGCCCTCGCGCCGATGTGCCTGGAGGTCGCCGACCTGCTGACCAAGCAGGGCATCACCACCACCGTGGTCGACCCGCGCTGGGTCAAGCCCGTCGACGAGGCCATGGCCCCGCTCGCCGAGCGCCACCGGGTGGTCGTCACCGTCGAGGACAACTCCCGCGTGGGCGGCGTCGGCTCCGCCGTCGCACAGGCCCTGCGCGACGCGGGCGTCGACGTACCGCTGCGCGACTTCGGCATCCCGCCGCGCTTCCTCGACCACGCCTCCCGCGCCGAGGTCCTGGCCGAGATCGGGCTCACCGCGCCCGACATCGCCCGCCAGGTCACCGGCCTGGTCGCCAAGCTCGACGGACGGTACGAGCGCGCCGGGGCCGAGGTGGACTCCGTGGAGGCGGCGCGCGACTGACGTACGGCCGGATGGGCAGGTTCTCCACTCGTTGCAGTGGTGAAACCTGCCCATCCGCGTGAATCCGCTCACACCCGGGCATACGCACTACGCCCCCTCACGATCATGTCGAGGACGACAAGCGTCGGAGGTACCCGTGAGCAGCAGTCTTTTCAGGACCAAAAAGATCGAGCAGTCCATCCGGGACACGGAGGAGCCGGAGCACGCGCTCAAGAAAACCTTGTCCGCGCTGGACCTGACGGTCTTCGGCGTCGGTGTCATCATCGGCACCGGCATCTTCGTGCTGACCGGCACGGTCGCCAAGGACAACGCCGGGCCCGCCGTCGCCCTGGCCTTCGTCGTCGCCGGTGTCGTGTGCGCGCTCGCCGCGCTGTGCTACGCCGAGTTCGCCTCCACGGTCCCGGTGGCCGGCTCCGCCTACACCTTCTCCTACGCCTCGCTCGGCGAACTGCCCGCCTGGATCATCGGCTGGGACCTGGTCCTGGAGTTCGCGCTCGGAACGGCGGTGGTCGCCGTCGGCTGGTCGGGCTACATCCGTTCGTTCATGGACAACGCCGGCTGGCAGTTCCCCGAGGCCCTCGCCGGCCGCGAGGGCGCCGACGGCTTCGGCTTCGACATCCTCGCCGCCGCCCTGGTGCTGGTGCTCACCGGCATCCTCGTTCTCGGCATGAAGCTGTCGGCCCGCATCACCTCGCTCGTCGTCGCCATCAAGGTGACCGTCGTCCTCATCGTGATCATCGCGGGTGCCTTCTTCATCAAGGGCTCCAACTACGACCCGTTCATTCCCGACGAGCAGCCGGTGGAGGCGGGCGGGGGCCTGCACTCCCCGCTGATCCAGCTGATGTTCGGGTGGGCGCCGTCCAACTTCGGCGTGATGGGCATCTTCACCGCCGCGTCCGTCGTCTTCTTCGCCTTCATCGGCTTCGACATCGTCGCCACGGCCGCCGAGGAGACCAAGAACCCGCAGCGCGACATGCCCCGCGGCATCCTCGGCTCCCTGTTCATCTGCACCGTCCTGTACGTCGCCGTCTCGATCGTCGTCACCGGCATGCAGCACTACACCAAGCTGTCCGTCGACGCCCCGCTCGCCGACGCCTTCAAATCCACCGGGCACCCCTTCTTCGCCGGTGTGATCAGCTTCGGCGCCGCCGTCGGCCTGACCACGGTGTGCATGATCCTGCTGCTGGGCCAGACCCGGGTGTTCTTCGCGATGAGCCGCGACGGACTGCTGCCGCGCTTCTTCTCCGTGGTCCACCCGAAGTTCCGGACCCCGTACCGGCCGACCATCCTGCTCGGCGTGATCATCGCGATCGTCGCGGGCTTCACCAGCCTGAGCGAGCTCGCCGAGCTGGTGAACATCGGCACCCTGTTCGCCTTCGTGGTCGTCGCGATCAGCGTGATCATCCTGCGCCGTACCCGCCCCGACCTGCCGCGCGCCTTCCGCACCCCGCTGGTCCCGCTGCTGCCGATCGTGTCGGTGGCCGCCTCGCTGTGGCTGATGCTGAACCTGCCCGCCGAGACCTGGGTCCGGTTCGGCATCTGGATGGCGATCGGCTTCGTCGTCTACTTCCTCTACGGCCGCACCCACAGCCGCATGGCCCGCGGCGAGGACACCCCGGCCACACCAGCCGGCGGCAACTCTCCGTAGTCATTGTCCCAGGTCGACCCGGCCCTGTATGTCCCTTCTCGTGGGAAATGCGGGGCCGGTTAACGTACGGCCATGGATGCCAGGCTCCTCACCCCGTCACACTCCGTACCGACCGTGCGCGGAGGGGCCGGCTACTGGACGCGCCTGCTGCCCCTGCTCGCGGTCCTGGCCTGCGTCACCCGCGTCCCCTCCTTCGCCCGCCCCCTGTGGAACCCCGACGAGGGCTACCTCGCCGTCCAGGCGGGCCTGCTCGCCCACGGCGGCGAGCTGTACGAGACGGTCGTCGACCGCAAGCCCCCGCTGGTGCCCTGGCTGTACCAGGCCGCGTTCGCGGTGGCCGGCCCCGAGTCGCTGACGCCGCTGCGGGTCCTGGCGGTCCTCGCCCAGTTCGTCACCGCCGTGGCCCTCGCCTCCCTCGCCCGGCGCCGCTGGGGCGACACCGCCGGCCGTACGGCGGGAGTGCTGTACCTGCTGATCTCCGTCGGGCTCAACCCGGAGGACGCCCAGGCGGCCACGTTCGAGGTGTTCATGCTGCCGTGCACGGCGACCGCGATGTGGTGCGCCGACCGCCGCCGCCCCGGCGCCGCCGGTCTCGCGGTCGGCTGCGCGGTCCTCGCCAAGCAGACCGGCGGCGCGGTGCTGCTGCCGGTGCTGTTGCTGTGCGGCGCCAGGCGGGCCGGGACGGCGCGGCTCGTGGCGGGGGCCGTGGCACCCGTACTGGGCGCGGCCCTGGTCACCGACCCGGCGGGCTTCCTCTTCTGGACGGTCACCGGTTCGGGCACCTACGCCTCCCTCGGCGGATCCGCCCTCCCCGTACTGGGCCGGGCGCTGGCCAACACCGGTGTCCTGGCCGTGGCCTGCGCGGGACTGCTCCCACCCGTCCTGCGGTCGCTGCGCGTCGCCCGCCCGGGGACGGCCGACCTGTGGCTGTGGCTCGCCGCGTCCGCCGGGGCGGTCACGGTGGGCCTCCACTTCCACGGTCACTACTACCTGCAACTCCTGCCACCGCTGGCCCTGTTGGCGACGGCCGCGCTGCGCACCGCGTCCCGGGAACGCCGGATGCGCACGCTCCTCGTCACGGCGTCCTGCTGCGCCCTGTTCCTCACCTGGGGCCTGTTCGCGCCCCGCGCCGAACTCGACCACGCCCGTCGCCTCGCGGACACCGCCGCGCACCGCACCCGCCCGGGCGACCGCGTCCTGTTCTGGGGCATGCACCCCGAGGCGTACTGGTTCGCCGGCCGCACCCCGGCCAGCCGCTATCTCACCGCCGGACTGCTCACCAACTACGGCGGCGGCCGGGACGGCACCATGGTCGGCGAACGGTACGGGGTCGAGGGCGCCTGGCGTACCTTCCGCGAGGAACTGACCGCGCACCCGCCGGCCCTCGTCGTCGACGACTCCCGGGGGAAGCCCTACGCACCGGACCACGTGCCGACCCTGCGGCGCCTGCTGGGAGCGGCGTACGAGGAGGCGGGGGAGGTGGACGGGGCGGTGCTGTACCGGCGCACGGCGGCGGAGGACAGGCCATAGGCCGGCTGGTCAGACCGGCCTGACCGTCCGGGGCCCCGCCACCTCCGCGCCCAGCTCCGTCACCCGGCGGCGCAGCTCGCGGTCCGCCGTCACCAGCAGGACGGGGCGGTCACCGGCCCGTGCGACCAGCTCGACCATGTGATCGTCCCCGCTGCCGGGTGCCGCCTCCACCCGTACGCCGGGCACGGATTCCACGCCGCGGGCCGCGCCCTCGACGACGAGGACGATCTCGACCGGGCCGGGCCGGCCCGGCACCCCGTCCGCCGCCAGCCGGTCGCGCAACCGCTGCGCGGCCCCGCGCCGGTCACGCCACCATCCGTCGGGCACGGACCCCACGACGTTCGCGCCGTCGACGATCACGAGGAGGGGTCCGCTGTCGCTCATGGGGTCAGGGTCGCACGCGAAGGCACCCGGCCGGAGCGGGCCGGCGGACGGCGGCATAAAATGATCAGGTGAACGGCGAGTGGCTCATACGCGGCCGGGACGGCCGACTCAGCGTCTACCTGGTCACCCAGGACGCTGTCCTGTGCCGGGCGGAGCAGGTGCCCGGCGGCGCCTGGGACGCGCCGCGCAGGATGGGCGGGGACCAGCGACTGCACCCCGGCCTGGCGGTCGGCCAGGGTGCCGACTCCTACGCGCACCTGGTGGCCTGGCGGCCCACGGTGCCCGGCGAGTCGGGCCTGGTGCACTCCACCCACTTCCGGCCGCTGCTGGCCGCCCTGGACTGGGAGCCCGTGGGCCACCCGAACGGCAAGGGGGACCGCACCGGCAGGCCCGCCGTCGCGGTCGACCCCCAGGGCCGCGCGCACGTCTTCGTGCGCAACGCCGCCGGCGGGCTCGGCATGCGGGCCCAGAAGCAGAAGGGCGGCTGGGGACCGTGGCGTGACCTCAAGGGCGCCGAGCTGCAGGACGCGCCCGTCGCGGTGGCGGGCAGGGCCGGTCGCATCGAGGCGTACGCCGCCGGTGCCGGCACGATCCTGCACTGGCGCCAGGAGGCGCCCGGCACCGAGTTCCAGCTGGCCGACGCGGTGGAGGCCACCGCCCGCCCGGACACCCTGCGCGCCCTGGCCACCTCCGACGAGAACACCACCCTGTTCTTCACCGACGCGTCCGGCACCCTCTGCGCCTGGCGCCCCGGCACCGACCCCGTGTCCGTCCTCCCGGCGGCGGGCCCCGGCCCGGCCGCCGCCGTCCGCTGCGAACTCGACGGCCACGACTGCACGCTGCTGGCTCAGTGCACGCCCTCGGGCCGGGTCGCCTTCGCGGCGTACCCCGCGGAGCAGGAGGCGGCGGGCGCCTGGTGGACCGAGTCCGGCCCGCACCTGCCCGCCGACGCCGAGGTCTCCCTCGCCCTGGACGCCGACGACCGGGTGGTGGCGGCGGTCCTCTCCCCGTCGACGGGCCGGCTCCTGCTGACCCGCCGCAAGGACGAGCCGGGGCTGGCACTCACGGCGTGGCAGGAGGTCTGACGGACCCGGAGTCCCCGGCCCCGCTGCCTTCCCGAGTGGATGGCGGCGGGGCCGGCCGGTTCAGGAAGTGCCGCCGGTCGCGGGGGACTTCTTGGCCGACTCCGGGATCTCCTCGTCGCTGCGGATCGCCTTCCACAGCGTCGACGCCTGCGGCTCGGCGGCCACTACCCGGTTCTGGTCGATCTTGTCGTACGCCACCGGAAGCATGATCGTATCCATGGTCGACGGGTCGACGCCGTTCAGACTGCGGCCGAAGTCCGCCAGAGCGGTGAGCGAGGCGAGTTCGGAGTCGGTGGTGAGAGCCGCGGTGAGCGTGTCGGCGATCTTGTACGTCTTGGTCGGGCTGCCCAGCAGGTCCTGCTTCTTGATCTCGCCGAGCAGCGCGATCATGAACTCCTGCTGGAGGCCGATGCGCCCGAGGTCGCTGCCGTCGCCGACGCCGTGCCGGGTGCGGACGAACTGCAGGGACTCGGTGCCGTTCAGACGGTGGGTACCGGCGGTCAGGTCCAGGCCGCTGGAGCTGTCGTGGATGTCCTGATCGACGGTGACGGTGACGCCGCCGATCGCGTCCACCAGGTCCTTGAAGCCGGCGAAGTCGATCTCCACGTAGTGGTCCATGCGTACGCCGGACATCTTCTCGACCGTCTTGACCACGCAGGCCGGACCGACCTGCGAGTAGATGGAGTTGAACATCACCCGCTCGGCCGAGGCCACCTCGGAGCCGTCCGACTTGGTGCAGTCGGGACGGGTCACCAGGGTGTCACGCGGGATGCTGACGGCGACGGCCTTCGTACGGCCCTCGGGTATGTGCATCACCAGAGCGGTGTCAGAACGGGCCCCGGCGACCTTGCCGGTGTTCAACTCGGCGTTGTCACCGGCGCGTGAGTCGGAGCCGAGGATCAGGATGTTCTGCCCGGAGGTGGGCAGCTTCTCCGGCCGGTCCTTGCCGATCGCGTCGTTGATGTCGACGCCGTTGATGTTGCCGTCCAGGTCGCTGTAGAGCCAGTAGGCGGTACCGCCGAGTGCGAGGACGAGAACGAGCAGAGAGAGAAGCATGATGCGGCCGGTCCGGCGCTTCTTCTTCTGAGCTCTGCGACTGCCGCGCTTGCCGGGCGGGGAATGGCGGGCAGGCGGCACAGGGGTGCTCAGGTCGTGGCTCACGGCGGGGTCCTCGCAACTCGTGCCCGGAGGGCAAGGGCAGCAGGCCGCTCCCGTGAGGGGCCGGGTCGGTGCTGCTCGGCTGACGCTTGGTTGGCACTGAACTATAGACGTGCACTCGAGCACCCGTGCGAGCAATGTGCCCGGTTGTTCGCCCTGGCGGGGACGGTGGACCACCCCGTCCCCAGGGGTGCCGTCCGCCCCTGGATCCGTTCCCGAGGCCGTGACCTGAGGCTTGTGAGGCGCCGACGGAGCAGCGGGACACGTGTTCGTACGTGCTTATGATGTGGCGAATTCTGGAGTCATCTGTGGGCACCGGGCCTGGGGCGGGAAGGGACGGCACACATGCGCGGCAGAGGTGCGCAGGCGGTGGACCGGCGGTCCCGGGGCGCTGCCGAGGCCGAGGACCGGCCCCGGCGAGTGTCCGTGACGGCGGTGGCCACGGGGTCGTGGCTGCTGCGCGGGAACGACGACCGCCTCGCCGTGTACGCGCTCGTCGAAGGCGGTGTGCACCGCTGGACGGAGACCGCGGTCGGCAGCGGGCGCTGGAGTGGGCCGGACTTCTTCCCCGCTGCCGGGCTGACCGGTCTCACCGTCGCCCAGGGGGCCAATCGCTACGCGCACTTCATCGGGCGCCGGGAGAAACGGGCGGACGGGGGAGCGTCGAAGGTCGATCTGCTCTACGCAGTGCAGTACCAGTCGGCCCGGACGCTGGGGGAGTGGCGTTCTCTCGGTAACCCGTACCGCGACCCGAGGGATGCGGCGGTACTCGGCATGCCGACCGCCGCCGTCGACGGGCAGGGCACGGTCCACGTCTTCGTCTCCGGCGGCCCCGGCGGGGTGATGCTCCGGCGCGAATCCAGGAGCGGGGCGTGGGAGGCCTGGAAAGACCTGCGTGGGGGTGCGGTCGCGGGCGGGCTGACCGCGGCGGCGAACTCCGTCGGCCTGGTCGAAGTTCTCGCGCCCGGGCACCGGTCGGTCATGCGCTGGGTGCAGACGGAGCAGGGGGCGGACCTGCGCCGGGCGCAGGATCTCGTACCCGCCCCGGTCCCCGGCTCGGCCGCGCTCCTGGAGACCGCTCCGGGGGTGTTCACCGCGTACTGGTCCGAGCAGAGCGGGACGGGTGTCTATGCGCAGCGGCCCGGCGAATGGGCCTTTCCCGCGGGCGGGGCTCCCGGAGAGGGACCCCACGCCACGCTCCGTGCCGCCGTCGACGGCTATGACTGCACGGTCATGGCCCATCAGGGGCGTACGGGGACAGCCGTGCTCGGCGTCTGCGGCACCGGAGAGGAGTCCGGCGGGCTGTGGTGGACCGACACGGGGGTGACCTGTATCGGCACTCCGGCGCTGGCGCTGGACGGTCGAGGCCGGGTCGTCATGGCGGTGGTCGCCGCGGACGGCGCTGTCCTGGTGAATCGGCAGCGGCCTGAACCCGGGCTCACCCTGTCCGACTGGGACCGTCTGCCGGGCACCTGAGTCCAGCTGCGTCGGCACACCTCGGCGGGGCCTGTCAACTTACGAGCCGTCAGTACACCAGAGCATCGGGGAAGTCCAGGGCGGAAAAGGTTGTACCGCTCATCCGTGACGATCGTCACGCGTCACAACCTGTCCACGGGCTGTCGCGACCTGGACTTTTAGGAAACCATTATGTGAAAGTTTGATGGATTGCCGATGTGTGGTGATCGCAGCAGTTCGGGGCGATGAGTCCCTACCGCTGGTGACGCGAGCTTCTTCCTCTCCCAGGGCCCCCGCAGCGAGGTGTGCGACATCCTTGGAAGGCGGAGCTGCTGGGTATGGATGGTGGATGCCTCGTGGGTGGCTCGGACAACCCTGAAGCCGGTGCGCTGATCTCGGCGTACCGCTCTGCGGTCCCGACCGGCGCGAGGCAACGCATCGTCCGGAGGGTGCCGACCCCGGTCCGCAAAGCTGTGAAGTCCTCGCTCACCGCCGCCGACTCCGTGCGCTCCGCCACGGTGGTCTGGGCGATGGGGGGCAAGCGGAAGGCTCCCCGTCACAGCAACGCCTACAGCCAGCGGGTCGTCCGCGTCGGCCGCCGCCACATGCGCGTGCTGTTGGTCGAGGGGGCGACGGACTGGGCGGCCCGCGCCCGCAACCTGAACATCGTGGTCTCCGTTCTGGAGGCGGCGGGCATCGACTACTTCTGTGTGCGGGGCACGAACAGCGGACTGCCGACCGTCGCCGTCCCGGCCGCATCCCGTCCAGTGGTCGAGGAACTGCTCCAGATGGCCTTCGCGCAGGCCCCTGGCTACGTGGGACCGGCCGGCGGCAACGAGGCCCGCATGGAGCCCGGCGGCGAGGAGCGGTCGTGGCGGCAGCTGCGCAACCACAAGGTGCTGCGGCTGGCCTGGTACGTGTGCGACCCGACCCAGCGGCTGGTTTTCGGTGCGGCATCCGGATGTGACCTCGAGATGTGGACGGAGCGGGACGGGGAGCTGCGGGCTCCACGTCCCAACCGGGTCATCGACGCGGTTCCGGCGAGCGCTCCGCGCAAGTCGGCACCGCAGAGTCTCTTCAGCCCGATACCTCCCGCGTATCACACGGGGGACGCCAGGACGCTGGCCGAGTTCGCCGTGCCGCTCCCCGAGGATCACCAGTTCCCCATCGACGTCGTCTACACCTGGGTCGACGACTCGGATCCGGTCTGGCGGGCGTCGCGCGACCGTGCGCGTCAGGGGTTCTCCGCGGACGGGCTCCATGAGCAGGCGGCGAACGACTCGCGGTACACCAGCCGTGACGAACTGCGCTACTCGCTGCGGTCGCTCCACCAGAACGCACCCTGGGTGCGCAACATCTATCTCGTGACGGCCGGACAGGTCCCCGCCTGGCTCCATGCGCAGCACGCGAACCTCCGGGTGGTGGACCACCGGGAGATCTTCTCCGACCCCGCAGCCCTGCCGACGTTCAACTCACATGCCATCGAGAGCCAGCTGCACCATATTCCGGGACTCTCGGAGTTCTTCCTCTACTTGAACGACGACGTCTTCTTCGGTCGCCCGGTGACGCCTGCACATTTCTTCCACCCGAACGGCATCACCAAGTTCTTCACCTCACCTGCGCTGATTCCGGGAGGCGGCGTCTCTCCGACCGATCTCCCGGTCAACGCTGCGGGCAAGAACAGCCGCTGGCTCATTGCCCAGAAATTCGGTACCGCCATATCCCAGAAGATGAAGCACACGCCGCATGCGCTTCGTAGGAGCGTGCTGCAGGAGATCGAGGAGACATTCCCGGCGGAGCACACGGCAACCCAGCATTCCCGTTTCCGTTCCCCCGGGGACGTGCCGATCGCCTCGTCGTTGCACCACTATTTCGCGTACCACTCCGCACGGGCCACGGTGGGCGACATCCAGTACCGGTACATCGACCTCTCGGCCGACCTGGCAGAGCGGCGCCTGAACACGTTGCTCGCCAACCGGAACATGGACACTTTCTGCCTGAACGACACGGTGGAATCGGCTGACCCGGAAGCTCAGCGCGAGATGCTGAAACGTTTCCTGGATGCCTATTTCCCGGTGCCGAGTCCTTACGAGGCAGCCGAGTACGAGCATGCTCTCGAGCGGGACGCCGAGCCGGAGAGGAGCATCCATGCCGCCGGCCGATGACCTCCCCTTCCCTGTCACGCCGCCTGCGAGTGAGTTCCGCCGCACATGAATCCTTATGACGTCACGTTGGTCGTGCCGGTCTACAACGTGGAGCAGTACCTCCAGGAGTGTCTGGACTCCATCGAGGCGCAGACGGTGTTCGAGCGCTGCGAGGTCCTGCTCGTCGACAACGGCAGTACGGACGGCTCCTACCGACTCTGTGCGGAGTTCGCCCGCCGGCACGCCAACACCACGGTGCTGGTGCGCCGGGGCGGCGGCGCCGGAGCGGCCCGCAACCTCGGCATGGACCGGGCTACCAGCCCGCGTATCACGTTCTGCGATTCCGACGACGTGCTCCCGCCCACCGCGCTCGAACGCATGCTGGACGCCTCCCTGGCGACCGGTGCACAGGTCGTGGTGGGCGCGATGGAGACATTCCCCAAGCCGACCAACTGGGCCTGGAAGGACCACTTCGGGAAGGGTGACCGGACGTTCGGCAGCCTTGCCGAGGCGCCCGAACTGGTGCACAGCGCAAGCGCCTGCAACAAACTCTTCGACCTCTCCTACCTGCGCTCTCACGGCATCCGTTTCGCGGAAGGCGTTCACTTCGAGGACGCCTACGTCGGCGTCTCCGCGCTCGTTCTCGCCACCCGGCTCGCCCTGGTCGACGCGTGTGTCTACCGGTACCGCAAGCGCGCCGCGGGGAACTCGACCATGGACGCGATCTGGACGCGGCGGCAGAACTACTGGGACCACCTCCTGCTCGTGGAGTACCTGCACCGATTGGGTGCGGGCCTCACGCAGTCGTCGAAAGCCGTGCTCGACCTCTTCCTGGTACGGAGCTACCAGGGATTCGCGCTCCGGGCACCCGACCTCTTCCAGGGCGTGGAGCTGGAGGACATCTACTCGCGGTGCCGCGCGGTCTACTGGGACGTCCCCCCCGACGTGATCCTCAGGGCCACCGCGGACGCGCGCCATCGCGTGGCATATCTCGCTTTCCTCACCGGGGACTTCGGCCTCTTCGCGGACCGGGCGGCCAGACTGCACAAGCTCTCCGTCCGCGACGGCCGCCCGTACCTCATCGGCGGACTGCCGGACGAGCTTTCCCCGTTGGCGCAGGCCACGCCGTTCACCGCACACCTGGAGCACGTCCGCAGGGTGCCGGGTACCGGGACGCTGCGGCTCTCCGGACGGTTCGAGGCCAGCGGCATGCCCATGGTCGGGCCCCTGGCCGGGCACCTCGGCCTGCGTGTCAGGGGGAGCCGCCTCAGCGTCCCCGCCACGCAGGTCCGCAGGCGGGATCTGAAGAACACGAGGCCTGACACGGAGTGGGGCGGCTTCACCGCGGACCTGCCCCTCGAGGCTCTGCGGCAGGGTGTCCACGACCTCGAATTCGTCCTTGACACCGAGGGCGGTCAGGCGGTGACCCCGTGCCTCGTCGCCGCCGGGTACCTGCGCGGGGCGCGCGTCGTCGAGCACGGCCGGACACGGGTGGTGCCGCACTGGAAGGGGAAGAACCGGGCCGTCCTGATGGTCTCCGGTCCGGCGCGACGGTTCACCAGGCGGGGCATCCTGGGAAGCCTCCTCGCCAAGGACGCCAAGCACGTGCTGCGCCGTCGGCCGTTCTGGAAGCAGCGTCTGATACGGCTGCTCACCAAACCGCTGAAACCGCTGCTCCTCGGCCGGGACATCTGGCTGTTCGGTGAGCGGGGCGACACGGCGCAGGACAACAGCCGGCACCTGTTCCGGCATGTGCGCACCGCCGGGAAGCGGCGCGGGGCGTACTACGTCATCCGGGCCGGCAGCCCGGACCGAGCCCACCTGGCGGGCCTCGGGCACGTGGTCGCGCACAGCTCCTGGAAGCACAAGTTGCTGATGCTGCACGCGTCCGCGCTGGTCAATGCCTATGACATCGACACCTACATGCTGCCCGACGGCTGGGACCGGACCCGCTACCTCAAACACCTGAACTGGCGCGTGGGCGCCCGCCGGGTCTTCCTCCAGCACGGTGTGACGGACAAGGACGTCAGCAAGGGCCTGCACCGCAACCGCACGGGCGTCGACCTCATCCTCGCGGTGAGCCGGCACGAGGGGCGTTTCCTGTCGGAGGAACTCGGCTACGAGGGACAGGTCGAGGTCACCGGCTTCCCCCGTTTCGACGCGCTGGTCCCCGCTCGCGGCGGCCGCACCATCCTGTTCATGCCGACGTGGCGCGCCTATCTGACCGTCGCCTCGTACAGCCGTGACGGCGGAGGACGCGAGGCGCGACAGGCCATGCGCGACCGGTTCCTCGCCTCCGCCTACCGGGAGTTCATGGTCCGCTTCCTGAACGACCCGGATCTGCTGGCCGCCCTGAACCGGTACGACTACGCCCTGGACTTCCTGCCCCACTACGAAATGCGTGCGATGGTCGGGGAGATGGTGCCGGACCGGGACCGCGTCCGGATCGTCGACCAGAACGAAGTCAGCGTGCAGGACGCCATGCGGCACTGCGATCTCTTCGTGACGGACTGGTCGTCCACTGCCTTCGACGTCGCCTACCTCGGAACCCCTCTGGTCTACGCGCAGTTCGATGCCGAGGAGTACTGGGACGGGCACTACCAGAAGGGCTATTTCGACGCCCGCCGGGACGGATTCGGGCCGGTCGGTGAAAGCGTCGAAGAGGTGGTGGGCGAAGTGATCCGCTACATGCGGGGAGGGTGTGTCAGGGAGCCTGAGTACCTGCGGCGGGTGGAGAAGTTCTTCGAGTACCGGGATCAAAAGAACAACATGAGGTCGTCGGAAGCGATCGATCGTCTCGTTCGGGGTTGAAACAATGATGTGGTGTGCCAGGAGGAAGTATGTCCCAAGCCAACCGTGACGTGACAGTCGTCGTTCCGTTCCGCGACGTCCAGAATTTCTTCGCCGAATTTCTGCAGTCGGTGGCCGCACAGACGGCTTTCGCGCGTGCCCACGTGATCCTCGTCGACAACGGCAGCTGCGACCAGTCGGTGGCGATCGCCGGCGAATTCGCCGGCCGGTACCCCAACGTCGACCTGGTCTCGCAACCTCTGGGCCGGGCCGGCGATGCCCGCAACATGGGCATGGACATGGCAGTAACGCCGTACATCGTCTTCTGGGACGCCGACGACATCGTGCCCGAGCGGTCCTTGGAAGTGCTGCGGAACACCATCGTCAAAACCAGGGCCACGGTCGTCGTGGGCCGCGAGAAGCACTTCCCCAAGCCGGTCAAGGCCCCGTGGCACAAGTACTTCGGCAAGAGCGTCAAGACGGTGGGCAGCGTCGTCGACATCCCTGACCTGATCCACTCCGCGTCCTGCTGGAACAAGATCTTCGATCTCGACCTGCTGCGCTCCCAGGGCATCCGGTTCGGGACCGGCACCGCCTTCGAGGACGCCTATGTCTCGCTGCCCGCGCTGCTGCTGTCGGAGCGCATCGCGCTGGTCGACGCTCCGGTCTACGAGTACCGCAGGCGCGGCGACGGCACCTCTGTCATGGACACCATCTGGGATCTGCCGCAGAACTATGCCGACCAGCTGGTGATGCTGGAGTACCTCGCGGGTATGCGCCAGGGGCTCACGCCGTACCAGCAGGAGACGCTGGAGCGGTTCCTCATCCGCAGCATGCAGGGTTTCCTGCTGCGAGCGCCTCAGGTCTTCGGGGAATCCGACTGCCGGCAGCTCTTCGAGCGCTGCCGCACGCTCTACTGGGGCATCACCTCGGAACAGTTCGCCCGCAGCACGCACGACACCAGGCACCGGCTCCCGTATCTCGCGCTGAACTTCGGGGACTTCGACCTCTTCTACCGTCCGGCTTCCGTTCTCGGTTCCGTCTTCGGCCGTGAAGGGGACCTGTACGTCGACTACCCGGGGACGTCCTGGGGGCTGCCCCTCACCAAGGTCACATCCGTTCCGGCCCGGATCGAGGGAGTCTCCGCCGGGGAGGGCGGGACGGCGGTGATCCACGGCCGCTTCTCGGTCAACGGGCTCCCCGACGAAGTGCTGGCCAAGCTGGAACTGCAGGTCTGGTTCGAGCGGAGCGGTAAGACCCTTCCGGCGGTGAACCACGGGCAGGCACACGAGGGGCCGGGCCGGGCGGGAGCCGTCTTCAGCGTCGCCGTCGACCCCCGGGAGTTCCCGGCCGGCTCCTTCCCCGTACGTCTGGTGCTGTGCACCCGGGGCAGGGACGTCTCGCGCCCCTGCAGCGTCTCCCCGTCACTGGTCCAACAGCAGCCCGTCAACGGGTTCCACGGCCTCGCGCGCATCACCGCCGAAGGCGGGAACGCCCAACTCGTCGTCGAGTCCGCCCAGCACTGATCAGGGGCCGCTCCAGAAATGGGGTATTCGTCAGAAATCAGGAGTCAAACGTGTTCGATCCCCTCTACGCCGTCGCCGTCGTCGTGCCCATCTTCAACGTGGAGAGATATCTCCAGGAGTGCCTGGACTCGCTGGCCGGCCAGACGATGTTCGACCGCTGTCAGGTGATCTTGGTCGACAACGGCAGCAGTGACAGCTCACCTGCCATTGCCGCGCAGTTCGCCGCACAGCATCAGAACGTGTGGGCGTTCGTGCACCCCGAGGGGAAGGCCGGTGGGGCCAGGAACGCGGGGATGGACATGGTCAGCGCCCGCTACATCACGTTCTGCGACTCCGACGACGTATTGCCCGAAGACGCCCTGGAAACCATGTGGCGAACTGCGGTGAAGGAGCGTGTTCCGCTCACCATCGGGCGGATGGAGACCTTCCCGGAGGAGACCAAATGGCCCTGGCTCCGTTACTTCGGGAAGAGTGTTCAGGTGCATCCCGGAATCGAGAACATCCCCGAGATGATTCACGGCGGAAGCGCCTGCCACAAGCTCTTCGACGTCGAGTTCATTCGCGCCAACAACATCCGGTTCCGCGAAGGGGTGCACTTCGAGGACGCGTTCTTCTCGGTTCCCGCCATGCTGCTCGCGGACCGCATCGCGATGGTGCCGAGCACGGTCTACAAGTACCGCAAGCGTGCCGCCGAGGACTCCACGATGGACAAGTTGTGGGAGCGCACGGAGAACTACTGGGACCACCTCCTTCTGGAGGAGTACCTGATGGCGCTCCGTTCCCGCCTCTCGGGTCACCGGCAGGAGGTCCTCAACCGGTTCCTGGTCCGCAGCTACCAGGGGTTCGCCCTGCGCGCGCCGCAGGCGCTGCCCGAGGACGAACTGTTCCGGCTCTTCCAGCGGGCCCGCGCCGTCTACACGCTGGTGACGCCCGACGCGGTGCTGGCCTCCACCCACGACACCCGTCATCGGGTGCCGTTCCTGGCGATGTACATGAACTGGTACGAGCTCTTCGCGCGCCCGGAGCAGGCGATCAGTGGTGTGTACGGACGCGGGGGAGACCTCTACCTCGATGTCGCGGTGCCGAGCGCGCTGCTCCCGCTGACGAAGGTTTCCGCCACCAGCGTGCACGTGGAGCGGATCCAGGCGGACCCCGACTCCGGCGGCATCGTGGTGGCCGGCCGGTTCGTGCTCAACGGACTCCCGATGAGCCACCCCATGCGCAATCCCCTGCAGTTGTGGGTGGAGAAGAGCGGTCAGATGGTGACCGCGCGGCAGGTGTGGCGCAGTGATCTGCTGGCAACGCGTGACGACCTCGCCTGGGGCGGCTTCGAGGCGGTCGTCCCGGCAAGCGCCCTCAAGGACGGTGAGTTCCCGCTGAAGCTGGTGTTCTGCACCTCGGGCCGCGATGTCTCGCGTCCGTGCATGACCACCACCGCGATGCTGCGCAGCGCCCGGCCCATGAAGATCGCGGACCGCTGGGTCCTTCCGCTGTCGAAGGGCAAGGACAACTCCGTCCTGGTCGTCCGGGAGGCGCAGGGCCGGGACGGCGACAAAGCCTGGGAGGAGTTCCTCGAGGGTCTGGACGAGGAGCAGAAGAAGCGCAAGGCGCCCTTCTGGCGGGCCCGCTCCATCCGGCGGGCCACGCTCGCGTTCTTCCGGCGCAAGGAGATATGGCTGATCGGCGAGCGCAAGGACACCGCACAGGACAACAGCCTGCACCTGTTCACGTATCTGCGCACGCACGAGCGCCGCCGGAAGGCCTACTACATCATCGAGAAGGACAGCGCCGACCGGGCCAAGCTGAAGCGTCTGGGGAACGTGGTGGCGCACAGTTCCTGGAAGCACAAGCTGCTCATGCTGCACGCGTCGCTGCTCATCAACGCCTACGACATCGACTCGTACATGCTGCCCGACGGCTGGGACCGCACGAAGTACCTCAAGCACCTCAACTGGCGCGTCGGGGCCCGGAGGGTCTTCCTCCAGCACGGTGTCACCGACGAGGACGGCAGCAAGGCCCTGCACCGCAACCGGACCGGCGTGGACCTCGTGTTCGCGACCAGCGACCGGGAGGCCCAGTACTTCTCCGAGCACATGCACTACGGGGAGCAGGCGAAGGCGCTGGGCTTTCCGCGCTTCGACGCGCTGCAGCCGGACCGAGGCCGACGGCGTGTCCTGCTGATGCCCACCTGGCGCAAGTACCTGACGATCCCCTCCTACCTCCAGCAGGACGGTGCCGACAAGGACGCGGTCGACGAGATCTTCCGGGAGTCGACCTACCGGGAGTTCATGGTGCAGCTGCTGCGCCACCCGAAGCTGATGGAGGCGCTGGAGTACTACGACTACGTGCTCGATTTCCTTCCGCACTACGAGATGCGGAACATGATCGACGGTGTCGTACCGGACCACCCCCGGGTGCAGCGTCTGGACCAGACGAAGGTCAGTGTGCAGACGGCCCTACGCCAGTGCGACCTGTTCATCACCGACTGGTCCTCGGTCCACTTCGACATGGCCTATCTCGGCACGCCACTCGTCTACGCCCGGTTCGATCCGGACGAGTACTGGGCCAAGCACGCCAGAAAGGGGTACTTCGAGGCGGAGTACGACGGGTTCGGACCGGTGTGCGGCAACGTCGAGGAGGTGGTGACCGAAGTGATTCGCTACCTCAGCAACGGATGTGTGCGCGAGCCGGAGTACGACTACCGGGCGCGCGCGTTCTTCGCCTACGAGGACCGCAACAACTGCGCCCGGGCAACAGCCGCTATCGCGGAGCTGGCGGCATCGGAGGTGTAGGGCCCCGACTCACCGGCTGCGGCAAGGCGTCACCGTACCGATCAGGACTTGATGGTCGGAGCGGAGACGCATGCCGCGGCGGCACGAGGTCGGTGACCGCAGCCAAAAGGGGCGTGGGGCACTGCGCGACCGGCCGCAGCCGGTCCGCAGTCGCCCCACGCCCCTCAGGCGCACGGGACAGAGCGCCTACGCCGGAACGCTCGCCACGCCCGCCTCCAGGAACCGCTTCCCGTTCACCCGCTCGGACACGCCCTCGCGGTCCAGGTACGGCGTGATGCCGCCCAGGTGGAAGGGCCAGCCGGCGCCGGTGATGAGGCAGAGGTCGATGTCCTGGGCCTCGGCGACGACGCCCTCGTCGAGCATCAGACCGATCTCCTGCGCCACCGCGTCCAGGACGCGGGCGCGGACCTGCTCCTCCGTCAGGACCGTGTCGCCCTGCTTCAGCAGCGCGGCGACCTCCGGGTCCAGCTCCGGCTTGCCGCTGTCGTAGACGTAGAAGCCGCGCTTGCCCGCCTCGACGACCGCCTTCAGGTTCGGGGAGACCGTGAAGCGCTCCGGGAAGGCCCGGTTGAGGGTCTCCGAGACGTGCAGGCCGATGGCCGGGCCGACCAGCTCCAGGAGGACGAGGGGAGACATCGGCAGACCGAGCGGCTCCACCGCCTTCTCCGCCACCTCGACGGGCGTGCCCTCGTCGATGACGTTCTGGATCTCGCCCATGAAGCGGGTCAGGATGCGGTTCACGACGAACGCCGGGGCGTCCTTCACGAGGACCGCGGTCTTCTTCAGCTTCTTGGCGACGCCGAACGCCGTGGCCAGCGCCGCGTCGTCGGTCTGCTCGCCACGGACGATCTCCAGCAGCGGGAGGATCGCGACCGGGTTGAAGAAGTGGAAGCCGACGACCCGCTCGGGGTGCTTCAGCTTCGACGCCATCTCCGACACGGAGAGGGACGAGGTGTTGGTGGCCAGGACGGCGTGCGCCGGCGCCACCGCCTCGACCTCAGCGAACACCTTCTGCTTGACGCCCATCTCCTCGAAGACCGCTTCGATGATGAAGTCGGCGTCCGCGAAGCCCTCGGCCTTGTCCAGGACACCCGTCACCAGGGCCTTGAGACGGTTGGCCTTGTCCTGGTTGACACGGCCCTTGCCGAGCAGCTTGTCGATCTCGGCGTGGACGTAGCCCACACCCTTGTCGACGCGCTCCTGGTCGATGTCCGTCAGGACGACCGGGACCTCCAGGCGGCGCAGGAAGAGCAGCGCCAGCTGCGAGGCCATCAGGCCGGCGCCGACGACGCCCACCTTGGTGACCGGGCGGGCCAGCGACTTGTCCGGGGCACCGGCGGGGCGCTTGCCGCGCTTCTGCACCAGGTTGAAGGCGTAGATGCCGGAGCGCAGTTCGCCGCCCATGATGAGGTCGGCGAGCGCCTGGTCCTCGGCGTCGTAGCCCTGCTGGAGGTCGCCGTTCTTGGCGGCGGCGATGATGTCCAGCGCGCGGTAGGCCGCCGGGGCGGCGCCGTGCACCTTGCCGTCGGCGATGAACCGGCCGCGGGCGACGGCCTGGTCCCAGGCCTCACCGCGGTCGATCGCCGGACGCTCGACGGCGATCTCGCCCTTGAGGACGGACGCCGTCCAGATCAGCGACTGCTCCAGGAAGTCAGCGCCCTCGAAGATCGCGTCCGCGATCCCGAGCTCGTAGACCTGCTTGCCCTTGAGCTGCTTGTTCTGGTTCAGGCTGTTCTCGATGATCACCGAGACGGCCTTGTCGGCGCCGATCAGGTTCGGCAGCAGCGTGCAGCCGCCCCAGCCGGGGACCAGACCGAGGAAGACCTCGGGGAGCGAGAACGCCGGGAGGGCCGCCGACACCGTGCGGTACGCGCAGTGCAGGCCGATCTCGACGCCGCCGCCCATGGCCGCGCCGTTGTAGTACGCGAAGGTCGGCACGGCCAGCTTCGACAGCCGCTTGAAGACGTCGTGGCCGCCCTTGCCGATGGCCAGCGCGTCCTCGTGCCGCTTCAGCAGCTCGACGCCCTTGAGGTCGGCGCCGACCGCGAAGATGAACGGCTTGCCGGTGACGCCGACGCCGACGATGTCGCCGTCCGCGGCCTCCTTCTCGACCTGGTCGATCGCGGCGTCGATGTTCGCCAGCGACTGCGGGCCGAGGGTGGTCGGCTTGGTGTGGTCGTGACCGTTGTCCAGGGTGATCAGGGCGAAGCGCCCGGCGCCCAGGGGCAGGTCGAAGTGGCGTACGTGCGCCTGGGTGACGACCTCGCCGGGGAACAGCTCGGCCGCACCCTTCAGCAGCTCTGCGGTGGTGCTCACTTGTCCCCCTCGAAGTGCGGGTTCTCCCAGATGACCGTCGCGCCCATGCCGAAGCCGACGCACATGGTGGTCAGGCCGTAGCGGACGTGCGGCTGCTCCTCGAACTGGCGGGCCAGCTGCGTCATCAGACGGACGCCGGAGGAGGCGAGCGGGTGGCCGAAGGCGATGGCGCCGCCGTACTGGTTGACGCGCGCGTCGTCGTCGGCGATGCCGTAGTGCTCCAGGAACGCGAGGACCTGGACGGCGAAGGCCTCGTTGATCTCGAACAGGCCGATGTCGGAGATCGACAGACCCGCCTGCGCGAGGGCCTTCTCGGTGGCCGGGATCGGGCCGTAGCCCATGACCTCCGGCTCGACGCCCGCGAAGGCGTACGAGACGAGGCGCATCTTGACCGGCAGGCCGTTCTCGCGGGCGAAGTCCTCGCTCGCGATGAGGGACGCGGTGGCGCCGTCGTTCAGACCGGCCGCGTTGCCCGCGGTGACCCGGCCGTGGACGCGGAACGGCGTCTTCAGGCCCGCCAGGTTCTCCAGGGTGGTGCCCGGGCGCATCGGCTCGTCGGCGGTGACCAGGCCCCAGCCCGTCTCGCCGGCTTCCTCGTTGGTGCGGCGCACCGAGATCGGCACCAGGTCGGCCTGGATCTGGCCGTTGGCGTACGCCTTGGCGGCCTTCTCCTGCGAGCGCACGGCGTACTCGTCGGCGCGCTGCTTGGTGATGCTCGGGTAGCGGTCGTGCAGGTTCTCGGCGGTCATGCCCATGAACAGGGCGGACTCGTCGACCAGCTTCTCGCTGACGAACCGCGGGTTCGGGTCCACGCCCTCGCCCATCGGGTGGCGGCCCATGTGCTCGACACCGCCCGCGATGGCGACGTCGTACGCGCCGAAGGCGACCGAGCCGGCCACCGTGGTGACGGCGGTCAGCGCGCCCGCGCACATGCGGTCGATGGAGTAGCCCGGGACCGAGGTGGGCAGGCCCGCCAGGATGCCGGCGGTGCGGCCGATGGTCAGGCCCTGGTCACCGATCTGCGTGGTCGCGGCGACGGCGACCTCGTCGATCTTCTTGGGGTCGAGACCGGGGTTGCGGCGCAGCAGCTCCCGGATCGCCTTCACGACCAGGTCGTCGGCGCGGGTCTCGTGGTAGATGCCCTTCGGGCCCGCCTTGCCGAACGGGGTGCGGACGCCGTCTACGAAGACGACGTCCCTGACGGTACGAGGCACGATGGCTCTCCTCCAGGGTGCGGGATGGCACTGCACTGCTGCGGCACGCTGAGCGTGCGCTCAGGCCCATGCTACTTATGAGTAACGTAGCTGCCCAGTCCCCCCGCCCCAAGCGGCGAAGGTCACACCCGGAGCCGGGCGGACATCACCCCTACGGTGGCGCCGGCACCCGCGGCGCCACCGTCACGGCCGGCAGGGGGCGGGGCGCCGCAGGGCGGTCCCGCGCCCCGTCCCGCGTCCGTCAGGCAGGCTCCGCCTCCTGGTTCAGGGCCGTCACCAGTACCGGCGTCACCTGTTCCACCTGCCAGGGCCGGGCGCCGTGTCCGGTGAGGGCCGCGGCCACGCTCTGCCGGTCGGCCGGCTTCGGCGGCTCCCAGCAGACCCTGCGCACGGTGTCCGGGGTGATCAGGTTCTCCTGCGGCATGTTCAGCTGCTCGGCCAGCGCCGTCACCCCCGCCCGCGCCGCGGCCAGCCGGGCGGCGGCGGCCGGGTCCTTGTCGGCCCAGGCGCGCGGCGGCGGGGGACCGGTCACCGGCTGGCCCGGCTGCGGCAGTTGCGACTCCGTGAGGCCCTTGGCCCGGTCGACCGCGGCCTGCCACTGCTCCAGCTGCCGGCGGTTGACCCGCCCGAAGCCGCCGAGCGCCCCGAGCGCGTGCGCGTTGGCCGGCAGGGCGAGCGCGGCCTCCACGATGGCCGCGTCCCCGAGCACCTTGCCGGGGGAGACGTCCCGGCGCTGCGCGATGCGGTCCCGGGTCTGCCACAGCTCCCGGACGACGGCGAGCTGCCGGCGCCGGCGCACCTTGTGCATGCCGGAGGTGCGGCGCCAGGGCTCCTTGCGGGGCTCGGCCGGCGGCGCCGAGGCGATCGCGTCGAACTCCTGCCGGGCCCACTCCAGCTTGCCCTGCCGGTCCAGCTCCTTCTCCAGCGAGTCGCGCAGGTCGACGAGGAGCTCGACGTCGAGCGCGGCGTAGCGCAGCCACGGATCGGGCAGCGGGCGGGTCGACCAGTCGACGGCCGAGTGGCCCTTCTCCAGGACGAAGCCCAGCACGTTCTCGACCATCGCGCCGAGGCCGACCCGGGGGAAGCCGGCGAGCCGGCCCGCCAGCTCGGTGTCGAACAGGCGGGTGGGCACCATCCCTATTTCCCGCAGACACGGCAGGTCCTGGGTGGCCGCGTGCAGCACCCACTCGACGCCGGAGATCGCCGCGCCCAGCTCCGACAGGTCGGGGCAGGCCACGGGGTCGATGAGCGCGGTGCCGGCGCCCTGGCGGCGCAACTGCACCAGGTAGGCGCGCTGGCCGTAGCGGTAGCCGGAGGCGCGCTCGGCGTCGACGGCGACGGGGCCGCTGCCGGCGGCGAAGGCGGCGGTCACCTCGGCGAGGGCGGCCGCGTCGGCGATCACCGGCGGAACACCCTCGCGTGGCTCGAGCAAGGGGATCGGCGCCTGACTCGCAGAAGATCCGGCGTCGTCCGGAGGGGCGCCTCCGGTGGTGCGCAGTGAACGGTCTGCTGCGGTTTCGTGGGCGTCGGTCACCGGTCAAGGGTATCGGTGTATGCGCGGAACCCGCCGACGGAACGTTCCGTCGGCGGGCTCCGGGGGGTCGTGATCCAGACAGGTCAGTGAAGGATCGGGCTCATGGAGGAGGGGGAAACGGTCGGGGAGCGGAGGGGAGTCGGGGCGGTCAGTGGATGATGCCGGTCCGCAGGGCCACCGCCACCATGCCGGCGCGGTCGCCCGTGCCGAGCTTGCGGGCGATGCGGGCGAGGTGGCTCTTGACGGTCAGGGCGGACAGGCCCATGGAGACGCCGATCGCCTTGTTCGACTGGCCCTCCGCGACCAGTCGCAGCACCTCGACCTCGCGGCCGGAGAGCTCGCGGTAGCCGCCCGGGTGGCTCGGGGCACCCGGGGGGCGGCGGTGCAGTCGGGCGGCGGCGCCGCCGATGGGGGCGGCACCGGGCCGGGTGGGGAGCCCGATGTTGGTACGGGTGCCGGTGACGACGTAGCCCTTGACACCGCCGGCGAGGGCGTTGCGGACGGCGCCGATGTCGTCGGCGGCGGACAGGGCGAGCCCGTTGGGCCAGCCCGCGGCGCGGGTCTCGGACAGCAGGGTGAGGCCGGAGCCGTCGGGGAGATGGACGTCTGCGACGCAGATGTCGCGGGGGTTGCCGATGCGGGGACGAGCCTCCGCGACGGACGAGGCCTCGATGACGTCGCGCACACCGAGCGCCCACAGATGGCGGGTGACGGTGGAACGGACGCGCGGGTCGGCCACGACCACCATGGCGGTCGGCTTGTTCGGGCGGTAGGCGACCAGGCTTGCGGGCTGCTCGAGGAGAACGGACACCAGGCCTCCTGGGGTGGGGGGACGGGACCGGCTCCTGGGGGACGAAGCCGGGACGAACCGTGCTTTCAAGGTCACAGTCGTCTTCGGCACCGAACGCGTCCGCCTTTAGAGAATGATCACGATCTGGTGAGTAACAATCCGAGCAATTCGGACAGGCGGTCGATCATTCGAAGATCGAACGGTTCCCATCTCTGTCGAGATCTTTGTCGATACGAGGCCGAAAGTGGCCGTATCGACAAAGTGACCGAAAGTCCGGCAGGCGTCGGCCTGCGTCGACGCGCATCGCCGGGTGACCAGAAGTGATCGGCCGTGCGTGGGCTTCTAGCGGGACTGCGGTCCGCGCCGCTGGGGCAGCGTGACGATCGACGCGTCGCCCGGACCGGCCGGCGGCAGACCCGCGACCTGGGCCAGCAGGTCGCACCACGAGGCGAGGTGGGCGGCGGTGTCGGGCACCCCGTTCAGGCCCTCGCGGGGCGTCCAGGACGCGCGGATCTCGATCTGCGACGCGGACGGGCGCGCCGACAGCCCGCCGAAGTAGTGGGAGCTCGCCCGCGTGACCGTGCCGCTGGGCTCGCCGTAGGCCAGGCCCCGGGCCTGGAGGGCACCCGTGAGCCAGGACCAGCACACGTCCGGCAACAGGGGGTCGGCGGCCATCTCCGGCTCCAGCTCGGCACGCACCAGGGTGACCAGCCGGAAGGTTCCCTGCCAGGCGTCGTGGCCGGCCGGATCGTGCAGCAGCACCAGACGCCCGTCGGCCAGATCCTCGTCGCCGTCGACGACCGCGGCCTCCAGCGCGTACGCGTACGGCGCGAGACGCTGCGGCGCGCGCGTCGGCTCCACCTCGACCTGCGGCCGCAGCCGCGCGGTCTGGAGCGCGTCGACGGCGGCCGTGAACGGCGGCGGTGCCGCACCGCCCGGTTGCCGCCCGCCCTCCTTGGTGCCCTTCGGTTCGTCCATTCCGCCAGCGTCGTCCGACAGTCGTCCCTGAGCCGCAGCCATGCGGGGAAGATTAAGCGGAACGGCGCCCCGGCGCAGGGAGAGACACCCGCGTGCGGGCGCGATGTCCGGATCACGCGGTGCCGCCAGGGCGCGCCGGGGCCCCCGAGCGGGTGCGCGCGCCCCGGCCCGGCGTGCCCGCACCCGAGGGCGGGCACCGCCCGGGGGACATGCGAGACTTGCCGCTGTGAGTGCCAACCAGAGCCCCGCGGGCAAGCAGCCGACCGCCACGTACGACTCCGCCTTCCTCAGGGCGTGCCGGCGTGAGCCGGTGCCGCACACGCCCGTGTGGTTCATGCGCCAGGCCGGCCGCTCACTGCCGGAGTACCGCAAGGTGCGCGAGGGCATCCCGATGCTCGAGTCCTGCATGCGGCCGGAACTGGTCACCGAGATCACCCTCCAGCCGGTGCGCCGGCACGGTGTGGACGCGGCGATCTTCTTCAGCGACATCGTGGTCCCGCTCAAGGCCATCGGCATCGACCTCGACATCAAGCCCGGCATCGGCCCGGTCGTCGAGAAGCCGGTCCGCACCCGCGAGGACCTGGCCCGGCTGCGCGACCTGACCCCCGAGGACGTCTCGTACGTCACCGAGGCGTACGGCCTGCTCACCCGCGAGCTCGGCGCCACCCCGCTGATCGGCTTCGCGGGCGCCCCGTTCACCCTCGCGAGCTACCTCGTGGAGGGCGGCCCGTCCCGCAACCACGAGCACACCAAGGCGCTCATGTACGGCGACCCGCAGCTGTGGGCCGACCTGCTGGACCGGCTCGCCGACATCACGGCCGCCTTCCTCAAGGTGCAGATCGAGGCGGGCGCGAGCGCCGTCCAGCTCTTCGACTCCTGGGTCGGCGCCCTCGCCCCCGCCGACTACCGCCGCTTCGTGCAGCCCGCCTCCCGCAAGGTCTTCGACGCCGTCGCCGGGTACGGCGTGCCGCGCATCCACTTCGGTGTGGGCACCGGTGAGCTCCTCGGCGACATGGGCGAGGCCGGCGCGGACGTCGTCGGCGTCGACTGGCGCGTCCCGCTGGACGAGGCCGCCCGCCGTGTCGGCCCCGGCAAGGCGCTCCAGGGGAACCTGGACCCCGCCGTCCTCTTCTCCTCCCCGCAGGCGGTCGAGGCCAAGACCCGCGAGGTCCTCGACGCGGCGGCGGGCCTGGAGGGCCACATCTTCAACCTCGGCCACGGCGTCCTGCCGTCCACGGAGCCGGACGCGCTGACCCGGCTCGTGGAGTACGTCCACACCCGGACCGCCCGCTGATCCACCCGCACGACCCCCGCGCGGCGCGCGTCCCGGCCCCGAGAGGCCGGCGGCGGGCGCCGCGCGCGTAGGTGACGAACCGTCCGCCCGTGGGTCAGGCGGCGACCAGCAGGGCGAAGACCTGGGCGACGAGGAGTCCCCCGTAGAAGCAGACCGGGGTGGGCGAGAGCGCCGCCTTCGCCACTCCCGCGCGTTCCCGGCCCGGCTCCACGTCCATCGCGAACGGCTCCACCGCCACCTCCGGACGCCGCACCCGGTCGTACAGGCGCCGGTACAGGCGCTCCCGGTACATGAAGTAACCGTCGAGGAGCCAGAACGCCAGGACCGGTGCCAGACTGACCGCCGTGACGGCCCGGTCGTCCGCGCGGACGGCGAACGCCAGCAGCGCGCCGGTGACCGTCAGCGACCAGCCCTTGATCAGGAACGAGTTGTTGCCCATCCGGGCCACGACCATCTGGATCAGCTCAAGATGCTTGATCCGGCCGTCGTCCAGCACCCGACCGTCCCCCGCCGCCATCGGTCCCCCAAGCCGTCGACCAGTTCGACCCGGAGCATACCCACCCCTGAGGGGACGGCAGTTGTCGTTTCCTCGACGCGCACCGGCATGCAGGCCACCGCCAACTCTGCCGGGAACCGGCAATGCGCCCGCGGGGACCGCCCGGGCAGCATGGCCGCGGGGAGCACATCGGATGGTTCCGGTGCCGGTCACGGGGGTGACCGGCACCGGAACCCGAGTGGGGGGCCGAGCGATGCGGACGGTGTTCACGGCCGCCGTCGGCCTGCCCACCATCGTGCTGACCGCGGCCCTCGTCGTGGTCGTGTGCTTCTGGCTGCTGGTCGCGATGGGCGCGGCCCGCGCCGGCGCCTTCGACACGGACGTGGATCTGCGCACGTGGCGCATGGACGGGGTGCCCGTGTCGGTCGCCCTGTCCCTGCTGACGCTGTTCGCCTGGTGCGCGAGCGTCGGCGCCGGCGTCCTGCTGGCCCTCGCCCTGCCTCCGGGGCCCGGCACCGGGACCCCGGCCGCTTCGTGGAGATCCATCTGGCCGCCTCCCGGGCTGAACACCTTGCCCAGCACCACACCCGGCTCACGGTGACCGACCGCCGCTCCGAGGAAGAGGCCCGCGCGCTCCTCGTCCCGGGTACCGCTCCCGAGGTGACCCACGCCCTCGACGCGACCGCCGGCCCCGTCGTGGATCCCGACGATCACCTTTCCGCGCCGCGGTCCGCGAGAGCACCGTCGGAGGACCTGCCTGCCTCCTAGCGCCTCGTCCTCCGCCGGTGGTGCTCCAGGAGTGCACAGTCCTCCCGGTGACCGTCTCGGCGGGCGGTAGGTGCGCCGATACTTCTGCTGTTCGGAGCACGGCGGGTGCGTCCCGGTGATGAGGAGGAGCGCGGATGAGCGACGAGATGACGGGCGACGACGTCTATCAGCCGGACGGCTCGGAGGTGCAGGACGACGCGGGTGTGCTGGACGCGTCGGACACCCTGGACTACGCGGCCGGCGACGACGTCCTCGACGGGGGCTACTCGCCGCCGGAGCGGCCGTGGGGTGCGGAGCACACCGGCGTCACCGCGGCGGAGCGGCTGAGGGGCGAGACCCTGGACGAGCGCTTGGCCGAAGAGGTACCGGACATCGCGGTTCCCCTCGGTGACGGCGTCGGTGACGTCTACGGCACGGACGGCGAGCTCGTCGACGGCGAGGTCGGCGACGACCGTGCCGGCCGGCTCGTCGCGCCTCCGGTCGCGCCCGGCGACCCGGAGACCGACGTCTACGGCATCGATGCGGGGCTGGACGGCGCCGGCGCCTCGGCGGAGGAAGCGGCGATGCACGTGGTACCCGACGCCGGGTCCTTCTGACGGCATCCGCACGAACAGGAAGGCAGGGCGGTCCTCCCGAAGAACCGCCCTGCCCTCGTGCGTTCGCCGCTGGTGCGTGTCAGACGCGCACCAGCGGGGTGTCGACCAGGTGCTCGGCCACGAACCAGGCCTGGAGCTCGCCGGTCCGGATCACCTGGGACACCAGCAGGTCGTTGGTGCCGTCGTCACCCATCTCGACGGTGCGAGCGGCGGCGTCATGCGCCTCGACGAGGATCGTCTCGTGGGCCTCGAGCAGTCGGGACAGCATGGCCGGAACCTCCTCGACGCCGTCCGGGGGACGCGGGATCGAGGTGATCTCGGCGACGTGCCGGGGATCGCCCACGGCGACGCCGCCCAGAGTCTGCACGCGCTCGGCGATGGTGTCGACGAGCTCGAGCTGCTCCCCGGCGTGCTTGTCGAGCAGCAGATGGAGCTGGTAAAAGGTCGCCCCGCGCATCAGCCAGTGCGACTTCTTGTAGAGGTGGTAGAGGATCTGGGTGTCCGCGAGCACCTTGTTCAGGCGCTGGCAGGCGTACATCCGGGCCTCGTAGGTCAGGCCGATCGGGAACTGCTTGACCGTTCCGAACTCCTGGATCACCTCGCCCTTCTGGTGCAGCCAGGGCTGGCTGCCCCCCGCCTTCTTCGCGACGTCGGTCATATTGTTCCTCCTGTAGAACGGCGGGTGCGGAAAAGAACCGGGCGGGCCGGGGGGAGCCGGCCCGCCCTCCCGTCCGGGCCGGCTCAGCGGCTGCTGCGCACGGACCGCGCGGCGTTGCGGATGATGTCGGTCACGGCGCGCGGGTCGCTCACTGCGACGGCGTGCGGGGCGTGGACGGCGACGGTGCGGGCCTTGGCACGGGTGGCCATCCAGCGCTGCGCGGCCGGCGGGATGTTGCGGTCCTCCGTGGCGATCAGGTACCAGGTCGGCAGCTTCTTCCAGGCGGCCGCGGTGGCGGGCTCCTGGAGGGCGGCCACGGTGATGGGACGCTGCCCCACAGCCAGGGTGTCCGCGGTGACGCGGGGGATGCCGGCGGCGAACTGCCGGTGGAACAGGTCCTGGCGGATGAGGAGCTCGTCGCCCTGGCCGCCACCGGTCAGCGGGTACTTCTGCGTGACGGTGGTGCGCGACAGGGAGCTGCCCGGGAACTTGTCGGTCAGCTCGGCCGCGCTCTCACCGACGTCCGGAACGAAGGCGGCGATGTAGACGAGGGCCTTCACGTGGGCGGCCCCGACGGCGGCGCGGCTGATGACGGAGCCGCCGTACGAGTGGCCGACCAGGACGACAGGGCCCTCGATGCTGTCCAGGACGCTGCGGAGGTAGGCGGCGTCACTGGCCACTCCACGTAGGGGGACCGGAGGTGCGACGACGCGGTGCCCGTGCTTGAGCAGCTTCTTGACCACGGAAGTCCAGCTAGACGCGTCCGTGAAGGCACCGTGGGCGAGGACGATGGTCGGCTGGGTCGCGTCGGCGGCGGCCGGGGTGGTGGTGCCGGTCGTGGCCTGCGCCGGGGTGGCGCGGGCGAGACCCCCGGCGCCCACGGCGGCCGCGCCGGCCAGCATGGACACGGTCACGGTTCGGCGTGACAGCGGTGTGTTCATCGGTGGTATCCCTCTGGTTCCGGGGGTGTTACTTGGAGGTGGCGTCGATGGCTTCTTCGATGAGGGCGATGACGCGGTCGGGGTGGGCGAGCATGACGAGGTGGGAGGAGTCGACCTCGATGGTCTTCATTCCGGCCCGCTTGTATCC
>NZ_BMRV01000010.1 GCF_014648815.1 Streptomyces flaveolus
TCCGGCACGCCGGTGAGGTGGTGCTCGGTAGCCCGCGCGATCGTGGTCGCCATGATGTGCCCTCCCTGTCGGTCGGCCCTGTCACTGTCCCTTATCGGCCGACGAGAGGGCGTATACCCCGAACATGGGTGCGCATGCTGTGATCTTCCGGGTGAGTTCCCGGCCCCCGCGGGTCCGTCCGTGACGCCGGTCCGGCCCCCTGCGTCAAGGCTCCGAGACCTCGGCGTACAGCTGTGACAGTTCGGGGACGCCGTCCGCGGCCCAGGCGCAGCCGGACGCCACCACGTCGAACTCGCGGCCCGAGCCGAGCCGGACGACCGGCTGGCCGTCGGCCCGGATGACCCAGGCGGCACCGGGCACCGTGCGCACGATCACGGTCCCCAGGTAGAGACCCGCGTCGTTGCCGAGCCAGACCATGATCTCCTCGTCGGCGCGCCAGCGCGGCAGCATCTGGTCGAGCCGCGCCAACGAAGCCTCGGAGTCGTCGAGTCCGATCCCCTCCTGCGACGCCTGCGAGCGGAGCAGATCACAGTCGGCGAGCAGCTCGGCGATGCCCTCCGGGTCGTGGACCCGGTCGGGCTCGCGCCGCTTGCCCAGGAAGGGGATGTTCATCCCCCCAGACTGACATTCGTACCGCCGTGCGCACCACAGGGCACGCGGAGCAGGCGCCGCCGGGCGTACGGGACGCGGAGGGCCCTACACGTCCAGGTCGACCACGACCGGCGCGTGGTCCGAGGCGCCCTTGCCCTTGCGCTCCTCGCGGTCGACGTAGGCGTCGGTGACGGCCTTGGCGAACGGCTCGTTGCCGTAGACCAGGTCGATGCGCATGCCGCGGTTCTTGGGGAAGCAGAGCTGACGGTAGTCCCAGTAGGTGAAGGGGTGGTCGTACTTCAGGGGGCGCGGCACCACGTCGGACAGCCCGGCCTGCTGCAAGGAGGCGAGAGCGGCGCGCTCGGCGGCGGTGACGTGGGTGGAGCCCTCGAAGGCGGCGCGGTCGTAGACGTCGTCGTCGGTCGGTGCCACGTTGTAGTCGCCCATGACGGCGAACGGCCGGCTGCCGGTCGCGTCGCCCGCGACGGCCGCGCGCAGTGCCTCGAACCACTGGAGCTTGTAGGCGTAGTGGGCGTGCTCGACCTCGCGGCCGTTGGGCACGTACACCGACCAGACGCGGACCGGGCCGCAGGTCGCCGAGATGGCGCGGGGCTCCTGCACACCCTCGTAGCCCGGGTCGCCGGGCAGGCCCTTGACGACGTCCGCCAGGCCGACGCGGGAGAGCACCGCCACGCCGTTCCACCGGCCGGTGGCGTGCACGGCGGCCTCGTAGCCCTTCTCACGCAGCTCGTCGAACGGGAACTGTTCCTCGGCGACCTTGGCCTCCTGGAGGCACAGCACGTCGGTGCCGCTGCTCTCCAGCCAGGCGAGCAGCCTCGGCAGGCGGGCGGTGATCGAGTTCACGTTCCAGGTGGCGATGCGCATGTCCCCCAACCTACCGGGCGGGTCTGACAACCGGGTCCCGCCCGGTACGGCCGCGGGGCGGCCGGCCGCTCACACCCGGACGGACTCCCCCGGGGTCAGCCGCAGGTGCTCGGAGCCGCCCAGCTGCCCGATCTGGCGGTCGTACACGGGACGGGCGAGGTCGGTGAGGAGGGCGTCGTGGATGTCGTAGGCGCGCTGCGGCTTCACCTCGCGGACGTAGTCGATGACCTCGGAGATCTTGCTCCAGGGGGCCATGACGGGCAGCATCAGCGTCTCGACCGGGTGGTCGGGGACCGTGAGGGCGTCGCCGGGGTGGAAGACCGTGCCGCCGTCGACGAGGAACCCGATGTTGGTGACGCGCGGGATGTCCGGGTGGATCACCGCGTGCAGCTCGCCGTGGACCTGGACGTCGAAGCCGGCGGCGGTGAAGGTGTCGCCGTGGCCGACGGTGTGCACGCGGCCCGGGAACGCCGCCGAGATCTTCTCTGCGACGGACCTCAGTGTCCAGATCGCGGCGGCCGGGTTGCTCTCCATCGCGGCGCGCAGTCGCGGCTCGTCGAAGTGGTCGGGGTGCTCGTGGGTGACGAGGATGGCGTCCGCGCCGAGGGCGGCGTCCTCCTCGCTGAATCCGCCGGGGTCGAGGACGAGCGTCCGTCCGTCCTTCTCGAGGCGGACGCAGGAGTGCGACTTCTTGGTGAACCTCATGACCCCATCCTGCCGCCGCACCGCACGGTCGCGCGAACGGCCCCGCGCGCTCACTCCGGCGGCGTGGTCTCCTCCCGGACGACCCGCTGCGCCACCCGGAAGGCGCTGTTCGCCGCCGGTACGCCGCAGTAGACGGCGGCCTGGAGCAGCACTTCCTTGATCTCGTCCGGGGTGAGGCCGTTGCGCAGGGCGGCCCGGACGTGGAAGGCGAGCTCGTCCAGGTGGCCGCCCGCGACCAGGGCGGTGAGGGTGACACAGCTGCGGGTGCGGCGGTCCAGTCCCGGCCGGTCCCAGATCTCGCCCCAGGCGTAGCGGGTGAGCAACTCCTGGAAGTCCCCCGAGAAGTCGTCCGCCTGCGCCAGCTGCCGGTCGACGTGCGCGTCGCCGAGCACCTCGCGGCGGACCTTGAGTCCCGCGTCGTACGGGTCGGGCCGCCCCTGCGCGTGCGCATGCGGCGGTACGACGGCCGGGGCGATCTCGGCGACGGGCCCGGTCCTCGGCGGCACGGGCGCGGCCTGCGGCGGCACGCCGAGGGCCTGCGGTGGCACGGGGGCGGCCTGCGCCGGTGCGGGGGCCGCCGGTGCGGGTGCCGGCGCGGCGGCCAGGGCCGGCTGGACGGGGGCCGCGGAGCCGGCGGGGCCGGCGTGCACGGCGGGTGCGGCGGGAGTGGCGGGAGCGGCGTGGACGGCGGAGTGAACGGCGGGCGGGACCGGGATCTGGCCCGTGGACGCGTCGTGGGCGGTCTGCCAGGCGGTGTTGAAGTGCCGGACCAGCAGGTCGGTGACGGCCGCGGGCTGCTCGACCGGGACCAGGTGGGAGGCGCCGGGGACCACGGCGAGGCGGGCGTCGGGGATGCCGGCGACCAGGGTGCGGGCCTCGGCGGGGCCGGTGACCTGGTCGTCGGAGCCGACGAGGACCAGGGTCGGCACGCCGACGTGCCCGAGTTCGCCGCGCACGTCGAAGGCGGCGAGCGCCTCGCAGGCGGAGATGTAGCAGCCGGGGTCGGTGGTCCGCACCATCTGCACGGCCCATTCGGTGATCGCGGGCTGCGCCGCGGCGAAGCCTCCGGTGAACCATCTCTCGGGCGCGCTGCGGGCGATGGGGTCAAGGCCGTTCGTCCGGACGATGACGCCGCGCTGGCGGAACTCGTCGGCCGTGCCGAAGCGCGGCGACGCGGCGATCAGCGCCAGGGAGGCCAGACGCTCGGGGTGGCGCAGGGCCAGCTCGATGCCGACGGCGCCGCCGAGCGCACAGCCCGCGTAGCCGAAGCGGTGCACGCCGAGTCCGTCGAGCGTGGCCAGCAGACGCGCGGTGAGGTCGGCGACGGAGCCCGCCGCGTGGGCCGGGGCGCCCCCGTGTCCGGGCAGGTCGAAACGGAACACCCGCCACTGCTGCGCCAGCTCGGGGACCTGCCGGTCCCACATGTGCCATGTAGCACCTAGGGACGGCCCCATGACCAGGACCGGGGCCTGTTCCGGCCCGTCAAAGCGGTATTGCAGGATGTCGACGTTCTTCTCACTCACCCGTTCACGCTCCCACATCTCACATTCTCTTCGTGAACGGGGGCGGAGCCACTCGCCAGACCTCCCCACGTGTCCGCCGCCGGCCGCAGGTCCTCCACATCCGGCTTCACGTACCAGCGCTTCGTGGTCCGAGCGTCGGCGTGGCCGGCCCACCGGGCGAGGAGATGGTCCGAGACCCCTTGGTTTGCCAGGTACGTCAGGCAGCTCGCACGGGCGTCGTACAGACGGACCCGGCGCAGCCCGCTGCGGTCCATGACCTTGTAGGCCCGCTCACGCAGTTGGCGTCCGTTGAGCGCTCTGCCCCGAGCGTCTACGAGAACGTAACCGCTGTTTTCGTACCCGTGCCCGGCCACCGTCTTCTCGTCTGCCTGAGCAGCCCGGAACGCGGTCAAGGCAGCCGTTACCGGAGCCGGCAGCGGAAGTTGCCGCTCACCCGCGGGTGACTTGGTGTCCTTCTCTACCACGATGTCGTTCCCCATGACCGTCCGGGTGTTGGTGATGGACACGGTGGCTCCGTCCAGGTCGACGTCCGCCCAGCGCATGCCACAGATCTCCGCCGGCCGAAGACCCATCAGAGCCAGGAGGAAGGGTGCCTGCAGACGGTCACCTGCGATCGCACGAACGAAGGCGCGTACTTCCGCGACGCTCCACGGCAGCACTGCCGCGCTGGCCCTGCGTTCTGCCTTGCGTGCCTTACGGGGAACGGTCACCTCACGAGCGACGTTCACCTCGACCAGGCCCCGTGTCACCGCCCGGTCGAGCGCTTCCTTCAACCGGGCCAGCGACATCTCGACCGAGGTCGCCCCCAGGCCGGTGCCCGGCCTCCCTCCCCGCCCACGCCCCTCCTGGAGCGCCCATCGCATCCATGCCGCCACATGTTCCTCGGTGAGGTCCGGAAGACGGATGTGCCCGAGCCTTCCGCGGACCCGGGCCAGGGTCATGGTGTAGCTGTAGGAAGTGCTCTCTTCCAGATCCTCCGCCTTCATGGACAGCCAAGCCACTCGTCCACCGTGACCTGACTGAGCGGTGCGCGCGCTGCCTCGTAGCGACGATGCACGATGCTCGCGTACTCCGCCTTCGCCTCCCTCAGCGTCCCGAACGTACGGGTCACCTGCTTACGCTTCCCCGTGACCGGATCGGGGCCCGCATCGACCACGAACCGGTACCGAACCTTCCCCTTGGCATTGGGGGCAAGCTTCTTGATCGGATAAGACAGGACTACTCGCTTTCCTTGGAGTGTGGGAGCCCCAGCGCAGCCTTCTGTGTTGATGTCGAACACCAAGCCCGGGGGCTGACGAGCCCCTCCAAGGATTGCCGTGATCGCCGGTTTGGCCAACCGGCGATCACGGTCTATGTTTCGCTCGTCGCCAACCAGGACCGCGCCTCAGGACCCCGATGAGAGTGGCCATCCCATCGATGCTGTGCGGGTACGGACCCTCCAGGGAGACCGGTGTCCAGTTGGAAGATGGAGGACGGCTCCCCGGTGGGCGACGCGGAGTTTCAACCCAACCTTGACATGCTGATGCTCGAGGCCGACGCCTTGTCCTGCCCATAGAGGGAGGGTCCGCGATCTGGTCCGCCGATGCTTCCACGCCCGCCCCCCAGCGCGAGGGCGTTGGCATACCGATCAGCGGTGACGGTGTCACCGGCGCGCACGCACAGACCGCGCTTCAGTCCACGCAGGGGGATCGGCCGGCCCACGCCTCCGGCGCCTCACTGTCCGGCTTTCCTGTATCGACCACCACGTGTCCCGGCCACGGGCGGGGGCACCCGATGCCCACCGCGCCCTTGACCGACCGTTCCCTGCCGGCTCTCATCCAGGGCTACTCCTGGTTGCCCGGTGTCCTGGGGGAACGCTCCGACGGCGTGGCCCGTACCCGGGTGCTCGGCAAGCTGGCGCTCGTCGTGCGCGGACCGGAAGCGGTGCGGTTCTTCTACGACGAGGAGAACGCACGTCGCGGCGGCGCCCTGCCGGGGCCTGTGCTGAGCACCTTGTTCGGTCATGACGCCGTCCACACGCTCGACGGCGATGCGCACCGCGCCCGCAAGGAGTTCTTCCTGCCGCTGCTGCACCCTGACCGTATCGCCGGTCTCGTCGACCACGTGACGGCCGCGTGGGACGATGCGGTCCGGGAGTGGGGCGGGGCGGAGCAGACCGTGCTGTTCGACGCGGCGAGCGTGGTGCTCACCCGCGGCGTGTGCCGCTGGGCGGGCGTTCCATTCGACGAGGACACCGAAGAGACGAAGGACCTTGCCCGCGACCTGGTCGCCATGGTCGACGGCTTCGCCACCGCCGGGCCACGGCACTGGCGAGCGCGCCGTGCCCGCAGCCGCCAGGAGCAGCGCTTCACCCAGCTGGTCGCGGACGTGCGCGGCGGCGAGGCAGCGGCCCCTGACGGATCGGTGCTCGCCGCCGTGTGCGAGCACCGGGAGGCAGATGGCGAACTGCTCCACCCGCACACGGCCGCGGTCGAGCTGCTGAATGTCCTGCGTCCCACCGTCGCGGTCTGCTGGTTCGTCGCCAACACGGCGCACGCGCTGCATCTGCAGCCCGGCCAGCGTGAGCGGCTGCGCGGCGGCGGCCCCGCCTACGCCGCCGCGTTCGTGCACGAGGTGCGTCGTTTCTATCCGTTCGTGCCGTTCCTCGGCGGCCTGGCCGTCCGCGATCTGGCCTGGCGGGGGGTGTCGCTGCCGGCCGGTGGGATGGTGCTGCTCGACGTCTTCGGCCAGAACCACGACGAGAAGCTGTGGGGCGACCCGTTCGTCTTCCGCCCCGAGCGGTTCCTCGGGCACGCTGTCGAGCGGGACGAACTGGTCCCGCAGGGCGGCGGCGAGTCACGCACCGGTCACCGTTGCCCCGGGGAAGGGCTGACCATCGGACTGCTCGAAGCTCTCGCGCTTCGTCTTTCCGATCTCGACTACGCCGTCCCCGACCAGGACCTGAGGATTTCCCTGCGGCGTATCCCGGCGCGAGTGCGCAGCGGCTTCGCCGTACGGAACGTGCGGACGACGAGTGAGCGCACGCCGACGCCCGTGTGCGCTGCGCACCGTTGAGCGGGCGAGCTGCCCGCCAGCGGCTTCTCCTCGGACCGGCCTGTGGTACGCCGGTCCGAGCGCTGTGTACTGTCGGCCCCGCCCTCCGCGCCCGTCAGAGGGTGGGGCCCTCCCGTCAGGCAACGGATACCGGGGACTCGGCGCCGCCGAACAGATACCTCGGACGGGCGCGGCGACGCCCGTCCGCCCCTCAGGAGGGCTGCTCGGGGGCCTTGCCGGTTCCCGGTTCCGCCAGTCGCCGGTGGGCCGCCGCCTTGACCCCGTCAGGCAATACCTTCCCCGCCAGCTCCTGTGCCTTGGTCTTCAACGACCCGGTCACGGCCTTTCCCTCGCCCGTCACGATCGCTTCGAACGCCTGCTCGGCCACTTGTGCCGGATCGTCCTTCTTCATGGTGCCGATCCGCGTGTCGTCCGCCATGCCCGCCCGGTCGAAGAAGGCCGTATCCGTCGGTCCCGGCATAAAGGCAGTCACCGTCACACCGGTGTCCTTCACCTCCTCCGCCAGTGCCTGGGCGAAGGACTGCACGAACGACTTGGACGCGTTGTACACGGGCTGGAAGGAACCGGGCATCGTCGAGGCGACGGACGAGGTGAAAGCGAGCCGGCCCGCTCCTCGCGCCACCATGGCCCGCAGGAGCGGCTTGGCCAGCCGCACGGTCGCGGTGACATTGAGGTCGATGACCTCTTGGTCGTCGGCGAGATCGGTGTCCACGAAGGCGCCGCCCCGGCCCACCCCGGCGTTGAGGACGGCGACGTCGACGGTCAGTCCGTCGAGCGCGTCAAGGAGGCGGAAGCGTCCCTCGCCGGTCCGGAGATCGGCGCGCACCGCGCTGACCTCCGCTCCCGACTCCCGCAGGTCCTGGGCGGCGGACTCCAGCGCTTCGTCCTCGGCGTTCACCACCAAGTCGTAGCCGTGGTGCGTGAACTGCCGGGCCAGTTCGTGGCCGATTCCGCTGGACGCGCCGGTGATCAGGGCGAGTGGCCGTGTGTCAGTCATGACAGACGGGTAACCGCCGCGCCTCGTGCCACGCCTTGGGGGGAAGTCGCAGGACCGTCACGCGCAGGCTGCGCACGCACGCGGTGAGCGGAAGAGCAGGAAAGAGCCCGTTACCAGCCCTGGCACTCGGGAACACATGTCGCATCAGTTCAACCGCCGCCCCTCGGCCCCCGTGCGGGAGGCGGCACGCCGAAGAAGGGGAGTCCATGACCAAGGCGCGAGACATCATGACCGGCGGAGCCGAATGCGTCGGTGCCGAAGAGACGGTGCTGGACGCGGCCCGCAAGATGAAGGACCTCGGGGTCGGCGCCCTGCCGATCTGCGGCACCGACAACAAGCTGAAGGGTGTCCTGACCGACCGGGACATCGTGGTGAAGGTCCTGGGTGCCGGCAAGGACCCGGCCACCTGTCCGGCCGGGGAACTGGCCCAAGGTGAGGCCGTCACCATCGGAGCCGACGACGACGTGCAGGAGATCCTGCGCACCATGTCCGCGCACAAGGTGCGCCGCCTGCCGGTGATCGACGGGCACGACCTGGTCGGCATGGTCGCCCAGGCCGATGTCGCCCGTTCCCTGCCCGACCCCCAGGTCGGTGATCTGCTGCAGGCCCTGTCCACCGACTGACCTCGCCCCCGCCCCGAGCCCCCTACTGGAGACTCGCATGAACGCTGCTGTCCGGGACATGCTCGCCGCTTACCCCGCCGCCCTGGGCGGTGTGGATCGTGACAAGCTCGCCCACTGCATCGAGGAGTGCGTCGCCTGCGCTCAGGCGTGCACGGCGTGCGCGGACGCCTGCCTGTCGGAGGAGATGGTCGCCGAACTGACCACGTGCATCAGGACCGACGCCGACTGCGCCGACGTCTGCGCCGCGACGGCCGCCGTCCTCTCCCGCCACACGGGTTACGACGCCAACGTTACCCGGGCCGTCCTCACGGCGTGCGCCACCGTCTGCAAAGCCTGCGGTGACGAGTGCGCGAGCCACGCCGAGCGGCACGAGCACTGCCGCGTCTGCGCCGAGGCGTGCCGCCGCTGCGAGGAGGCGTGCAACGACCTGCTTGCCTCCCTCGGCTGACGCCCGCGCGGCTCGGCTGACGCCCGCGCGGCTCGGCTGACGCCCGCGCGGCCGAGCCGGGCCCCACGGGGTCGACGTTTCCCGCATAGCCGGACCGTTGCTGCCTGGGGACGCACGCACAACGAATCAAGGTTGTTCCAAGCCCGGCACGAGAAGACGGCCGCCTTCCGGGCCGTCGGGGCGGAATGCCGGAAGCCCACCGGCGTGCTGACCCACCGGGATGGAGTCGACGTCGGTGTCCCGACCGGCGCTAGAGGCTGGTCAGAATCTGCGGGCCAAGGTTCTTGATCATGGTGTTGGTCCAGCGCATCTGCCGCAGGGTCTGCGGGTGGCAGTGCGCGGTGAGGGTGAGGATCCGGTCGTCCCGGGTGGCTTGGGCGGCCTGGGCGAGCATTTCCCAGTACAGGGAGTTTTCGGTGGCTCCCACGTGCAGGTCACGCAGGTCGCGCAGCAGGAGCAGACCGGGCTCGGGTCGGCGTCCCACGGCCTCCGCCGCCTTCTCCCGGAGCATCGTCAGGACGCCTGGGTCGGATACGTCGGGAGATTCGTCGAGGGTCAGGCCGTAGTGGCGGCCCGTGTCGGCCAGTCGTTGGACGTGTTCACGGGACCAGAGGGCCAGATCGGTGGCGACGTGGTGGATCTCGTGCTCGGTGCGGTGGCGCTCCGCCACCGTGGTCAGGTGTTCGGCGAGGTGCTTCTCGCCGTGGTGCAGCGCGCGCAGGACCATGGTAACGCCGTTCACCGGGTGCCCTCCTCACGGCCGTGCCACGTGGCCTCGGCGGACTGCGTGACTTGCGCGGTGGGTCCGCCCTGCGTCGGGGGGACGCCGGCCTTGCCGGTCGCTGACGGCGCGGACGCGGTGGTGGTGGGCGCGGGGGCGGTCCGGCCGTCGCCGCGTGCGACGAGGGTGAGGGCCGCAGCGGCGGTCTTGAACAGCGGCTGCTTGGAGGCCGGATCCCAGTCGGTGATGGTCGTCTCGTTGGCGGCGCGGCCGGGTGTGTTCTCGTCCGGACCGTGGCCGGCCGGGGTGTCCCAGTAGCCGTAGTGGAACGGCACGAACAGCAGTCCCGGGCGGATGTCCGTGACACGGACCCGTCCCCGCAGAGTGCCGCGCGGCGTGGAGACGTCCACCAGGTCGCCCTCGTGCAGATCCCGCTCGGCCGCGTCGGCCGCCGACACCTCCACCCAGACGTCGGGGGCGGCGGTGTTCAGCTGTGGGGCGCGCCCGGTCTTGGTGCGGGTGTGGAAGTGGTACAGCGTCCGGCCGGTGGTCAGCTGGAACGGGTGCTCCTCGTCGGGCATCTCGTGGAGCGGCAGATAGGCGGCCGCCTTGACCATGGCCTTGCCGTCCGGGTTGAGGGAGCGGTACTCCACCACGCTGTCCGAGGCACCGGTGACGAGATCCTTGCCGTAGTTCTCGCACACGTCGGGGTGCGCCCAGCTGATGCCGTCGGTGTACAGGCGTTCCGTCCCCTGCGGGGCGTGCTCGTTGCACGGCCACTGGATGCCGGAAGGACCGCGCAGCTTGCCGTAGGTGAGACCGGTGTAGTCACATGGCCGGCCCGCGCTGCACCGCTTCCACGCCTCGAAGGCCGACTCCGGGTCGTGCCAGTGGACCAGCGGACCGCCGTCCTTGTCGCGGAAGTCCATGCGGGCGGCGTAGTCGAGGAAGATGTCCAGGTCCGGTTTGGCCTCACCCGGTGGGTCGACGGCCTTCTCGGACAGGTGCACGGTGCGGTCGGCGTTGGTGAATGTGCCGGTCTTCTCGCCCCACGTCGCGGCGGGCAGCACCACGTCGGCCAGTTGGGCGGTCTCGGTCAGGAACAGGTCCTGCACCACGACGAACAGCCGTTCTTGAGACAGGATCGATCGGATGCGGGACAGTTCCGGCAGGGAGACGGCGGGGTTGGTGCCACTGATCCACAGCATGCGGATCGAGCCTTGCTCGGCGTAGCGGAACATCTGCATCGCGTGGGTGGGCGGCGCGTAGTGCGGGATCTGCTTCGGTACGACGTTCCACACCTTCGCCAGGTCCGCCACGTGCTGGTCGTTCTGCCAGTTCCTGAAGCCCGGCAGGTCACCGTTGGCGCCGCACTCCCGGGTGTTCTGGGCTGTGGGCTGCCCGTTCATCTGCAGGATGCCCGCTCCCGGCCGGCCGAGCATGCCGAGGAGCAGGTGGATGTTGTTGATCTGCACGGCGGCGGCGGTGGCCTGGTGGGACTGGTAGACGCCCTGCAGCACCGTCGACAGCAGACGGTCGGCCGAACCGAGGATCTCCGCCGCCTCCTCGATGCGCGCGGCCGGCACGTCACAGATCTCGGCGGCCCACGCGGGTGTGCATTCCTCAACCCGGGCTTCCAGCTCCTCGAAGCCGACGGTGCGAGCTGCGACGTAGTCGTGGTCGACCCGACCGGTGCGGATGATCTCGTGCAGCAGCGCGTTGAGCAGCGCCACGTTCGTCCCGATGCGCGGGGCCAGGTGCACGACGGCCCTGCGTGCCACCTGAGTCGGCCGGGGGTCCACACAGATCAGGCGGGGCGGGTCGTCTCCGTCGAGCCGGTCGAGGATGCGCATCCACTGCACCGGCTGGGTCTCGGCCAGATTGTGTCCGAAGAGGGCGATGACGTCCGCGTGGTCGATGTCGTCGTAGTTGCCGGGCTGGCCGTCGCAGCCGAAGGACTCCTTGAGCGCCTCCGCGGCCGTCGAGGTGCACAGCCTGGTGTTGCCGTCCAGGTGATTCGTCCCGATTCCAGCCCGGGCCAGCACCGCCAGTGTGTAGTACTCCTCAAGGAACAGCTGGCCGGACGTGTAGAAACCGATCGAGCTCGGGCCCTTGTCGTCCAGGAGTTCCTGAGACCGGGAAACGATCCGCTCCATCGCGGTCGCCCAGTCGGTCTCGACCAGACGGCCGTCCTGGCGGACGAGGGGCCGACGCAGCCGGTCCGCGGAGGCGTTGGCCTGCCAGCCGAAGAGGTCCTTCGGCCCGAGACGGCCGTGGTTGACCCGGTCCTGCGCGCGGCCCCGGACTCCCACCATGCGGCCGTCCATGACCGCGATGTCCATCGCGTCACCATCGGAGTGCAGGATCGAGGCGGCCCGCACCCAGCGCTGCACGTCGCCCGGTGCGACGCCCTCCGCGAGGTGCGTGTCCACCCGTACCGGCCACGCCTCGTGCCGCCCGTACGGAGTGCGACTGCCCCACGGTTGCGCGATGCGGTCCACCGAAACGTCCATGCCCCAGCTCCTCCATTGCATCCGGCGCCGGCCCTCCAGCCGCATCATCGGTACCCGGCACCATTCGTGTGTAACGCCGCGCGCAGGGCTCTCGACATTCCCCTCGACTGCAACCGGAGGGGCGACAGTCGCCGACCGGGGCGATCGCAGGGCGGTCTTCCCATCACTTGCCGGCGGAGAATGTCGAGTGTCGCCATACCGGGCTGCGTCGTCGCTCGCTCCGGTGACAGGCCGGTGCCGACGCGGTCGGCGGCACCCGGGACCAGGGAACGGCGAACGAGTAACCTCGGGCCCGATCGTCCGGGAACGTCTTCGGTCAACCGTCGTCAGTCCCGCGCCACCACACGGAGCGTCCTGACCGAAGGGTCGGCCGCGTCCGGGATCAGGACCCCGTGCTCGACACCGCTGCGCAGGTAGTCCAACACCTCGTCGGTGATGACTTCACCGGGAGCGACGACGGGCACCCCCGGCGGGTACGGGCTGATCGTCTCCGCGGCGATCCGTCCCGCCGCGCGCTCGGCGGGCACGTGCTCCACCGGGGCGAAGAACGCCTCCCGCGGCAGCATCGCCTGCTCCAGTTCCAGGGCCGAGGGCTCGGGCAGGTGCACCGGCGGCTGCTTCTCGATGGAGCCGGCGCCCTCGACGAGCGCGCGCAGGGCGTCCAGCAGGACCTTCTCGGTCTCGTCGTCGTCGGCATGCGTGATGGACGCGCTGATCCGGCAGGTGTCGGAGCCGCCAATGTCCACATGCCGGTTCGCCCGCAGCCACTCGGCCGCCTGCATGCCGCTGATGCCCAGCTCCCGTACGTCGATCACCATCTTCAGCGGGTCGAACGCGGCGGCGAACCCCTCCTCGACGACCTCTCCGCCCATGGGCCGTAGACCGGGCAGATCACCGACGGCCGACCGCATGCGCTCCGCACGGTGCAGCGCGGCGTCCAGGAGGTCGTGTCCGTGTTCGACCATCTGACGGCGCCAGCCGTCGAGAGTCGCGTAGACCAGGGAGGAGGCGCTGGTGGTGCCCAGCAGGTCCTCCCGCTGCTTGAGGGCCTCCGGTGACACCCGGTCGTACTGGAGGTGGAAGACGGAGCTCTGCTCGATGGCCCCGCCCATCTTGTGGACGCTGGTGACCACCAGGTCGGCCTCGGCGTCCATGCCCCAGGCCGGCAGTTCGGGATGGAACGGAAGGTGGGCCCCCCACGCCTCGTCGACGATCAGCGGGACGTCGAACTCGTGGCAGACCCGGGCCACGCCCGCCACGTCCGCACAGGTGCCCCAGTCGGTGGGAGTGATCAGCAGCATTCCCTTGGCGTCCGGGTGCTCCTGAAGGCGGCGCCGGACGTCCTCGGGCTCCGGCGGGTGCGCCAGGTGCCGTTCGGCATCGAACTTCGGATGCACCCAGATCGGCTCCACACCGTTGACGACGACGGCCGCGATCACCGACTTGTGCGCGTTGCGGGACAGCAGGAGCTTCTCGCCGGGACCGGCCACGGCCAGCATGGCGGTCTTGACCGACAGGGAGCTGCCACAGGTGGAGAAGAACGCGTGTTCGGCCCCTACCGCGTCGGCCATCAGTTCCTGGGCCTGGCCGAGCACGCCCTGGGACTGGCGGCGGTCGTCCAGTCCGTTGAGGGACAATACGTCCGACCGGAACACGTCGAGCCCGACGATGTCTGCCACCCGCGGGTCCACGCCTCGGCCCTGCTTGTGCCCCGGCGGGCCGAAGACCACGTCCCCACGACGCCGGAACTCCTCGAGCGCCTCCAGCACGGGTACCCGCGAGTGATCCATCGTTCCTCCCAGCGGTCGTCCTCCGCCCGGCCGTTTCCGGCACGGCGACTTCGCTCTGCGTCGTCCGAGCGCGCACCGGACGTGTTGCACCGATGTCCCGGATCGAAACCCGGAGGTGTTACGACGCCCGGTTGACGGCACCCGGTGGTGCAGGGCGCGAAGACCGACGACCGCACCTTGATCCGAGGAGGCCAGGTGACCCGTATGCCGTCCGGCGGCGATGTGCATGCCGACGTCCACGACAGGCTGCGCGCGGAGGTGGCGGAACGGGCAGACCAGTTGTGGGAGACAGCCCTCGAGCTGCACGCCCACCCCGAGCACGCCTTCTCCGAGCACCGGGCCGCGGCGCTGCTGACGGACGCGCTGGATAGGGCCGGTTTCGAGGTCGAGCGCGGGACGGCCGGGATGTCCACCGCGTTCACCGCCCGCTCGGGCCACGGCCGCCCCGCCGTGGCACTGCTGCTGGAGTACGACGCCCTGCCGGGACTCGGCCACGCCTGCGGGCACAACCTCATCGCAGCCGCCGGTCTGGGCGCGGCACTCGCACTGAACGCGGTGCTGGACGCCTCAGACGGACGCGTCATGGCAGTCGGAACGCCGGCCGAGGAGGGCGGGGGCGGAAAGGCCCTGGAGGTGGAGGCCGGCGTGTTCGACGACGTCGACGCCGCGCTGATGTTCCACCCCGGCGTGTACGACTGGACGCGGGCCCCGCTGACCGCCCAGGTGCAATACCGGGTGGCCTTCCACGGCCGCGCCGCGCACCCCACCGGCAACCCGACCGAGGGCGTCGACGCTCTCCTGGCGCTGGTCGAGCTGTTCAACGTGCTGACCGCCCTGGGCAAGCGTCTGCCGGCGGCCTCCCACATCCAGGGAATCGTCACCGACGGGGGCAGGGCAACCAACATCGTCCCGGAGTACGCGGAGGGCCTGTTCGGCCTGCGGGCGGCGACGAACGAGGAGTTGGAGGATCTGACCGGGCAATTGCGCACCGCCGCCGAGGGCGTCGCCCACGCCACGGGCACCCGGGCCGAGGTGGAACGGGCCACGCTCCGCTACGAGCACTTCCGTGACAGCGGCCCGCTGTCCGAGACGTTCGCCGGACACCTGTCCGGGGCAGGGATCGAACTCACCCCGCCCGAGCCGGGCGTCTACCTGGGATCGTCGGACATCGGCAACGTCAGTACACGCGTGCCCGCCATCCATCCCTTCGTCGCCATCATGAACGATGGATCCGACCACACCCCCGAGTTCGCCACGGCAGCCGCCTCTCCGCGGGCCCGCGACGTGCTCGTAGCCGTAACCGGTGCGCTGGCCTGCACGGCCGTAGACCTGCTCCTCGACGCCGACCTGCGCGAGAAGGCGTGGAGACTGCACCGCGAGGCGGGACGCTGAGCCATGTCCGCCACAGCCGTCTTCACCGAGTCCCTCGCCGACCCCTTCCTTACCTGCCCCCACATATCGACCGTTCCGCGCTGACTCCCGTCAGAGTTACACCTGGTTGCCGGGTGTGCTGCGCGAACGTTTCGACGGCAGAAGCCTGCTGCACCATCACGTAGGGCAGGCCGCGCACGCAGTCAGGCCCCGTCCGTCTTCCAGTCGACAGCGTGGAACCGCGGGTCAGCGGCCCAGGGCGTTCTCCAACTGCTTCTTACTCATCGAGGAGCGGCCCTGGATACCGCGCTTCTTGGCCTCTTCGTACAACTGGTCCTTGGTGGGGCCCTGCGCGCCGCTGTGTGAGCGCTGCCCGCCGCGCTGGGATGCCGACTTGGGGTCGCGCGTCGAGGTCTTGCTGGCGCTCTTCGACTCGCCCGACCTGGCCCGCTCCTTGTTGACCGTCCGTGCGGCGATCTCCTTGGCGCGCTTCGACGATGCCCCGCGGTCCTCGACGCCCTCCTTGATGTGTTCGTACTGGCGCTCACGCTTGGAGCTCGATCCGGCCGGCATTGCGCATCTCCCTTCTCGGGTGGATCGGTGACTGCGACAGGTCGCCGGGAGGGTTACGGGTGCTCGGTCTGCTGGTCCGGCGGCACTCCGCCGCCTTCTCCGCCGCCCTTGTCGCCCTTGTCCGTGCCGTGGGCGCTGCGGCCCTTCGCCTCCATCTCGCGGGCCTTGTTCTCGCCGCTCTGCTGGGGCGTGCCGCCGCCCTTCTGACTGCGTCGCTGTTCTGGCTGCTGTGGATTGGACATGTGTGAACACCTGTCTCGTTCCGGAAATTTACTCTGAGCGACGGGTTCCCCTGAGGAGCCACCCGAAGCATGCGGCCGTCGTGCGGTCAACCCGCGTCGTGGTGCACCGCGTCGCGGTGAAGGACCAGGAGAGCGATGTCGTCGGCACGTTGCCCATCCGTGCCGGCTTTGTTGAGCAGGTGGTCGATGAGCAGGTCGAGGTCCCCTTCGTCGGCCTGGGCGAAATGGTGCGCGAGACCGGCGATGGCGACGTCGAGATCGATCCCCGGTTTCTCGATGAGGCCGTCGGTGTAGAAGACCAGCATCGAGCCCGGGGTGAGGGTGATCTCGGTCAGGGGAAAACGGCCTCAGGGTCGATTCCCAGAAGGGGGCCGGGCGAGACGTCGGCGGGACCGGTGTCGCCGTCGGCCAAGCGCAGTAGGGGTGGCGGATGGCCGGCGCTGGCCAGCGTCACGCGTCGGCAGGCAAAGTCGAGGCGGGCGTAGAGGCAGCTGGTGAAGAGGTCGGGGGCAAGGTCGGCGAGGAGCCGGTTGGTTCTGGCGAGGATCTGGTCGGGGCACGTGCCGACGGTCGCGTGGGCGTAGATGCCGGTGCGGACCTGGCCCATCACGGCTGCGGCGGCGACGTTGTGCCCTTGAACGTCGCCGATGACGGCCGCGGCGGCGGTGTCGCCAAGCCGGATCAGGTCGTAGAAGTCACCGCCGATGGCCATGCCCCGGGTCGCGGGGAGGTAGCGGGCGGCGACGCGCAGACCGGCGATCTCGGGAAGGGCGCGAGGAAGCAGCGCCTGCTGGAGGCCGTGTGCAAGTTCGCGCTTGGTGTCGTAGAGGCGGGCACGGTCGAGCGCCTGGGCGATGAGACCGGCGAGTGAGGTCATGACGGCGCGTTCCTCGGCCGGGAACGCGCGGGGGTGGTCGTAGGACAGGATGCAGCAGCCGACGGGCCGACCGGAAATGATCAGGGGAAGGAAGGCCCATGCCTGTTTTCCGCTGACCTGAGGGGCCGCGGGGTACAGCCGGCGCATCTCCTCAGGATCGGAAGAACGCGGGGACTCCGCTGCTGAGGGCGCGCCCGGCCGGGGTGAAGTCGGTATCGACGGACAGACCGTCGAGGCGCTCGATGATCTGGGGGTCGTAGCCGCGGTATCCGGTGATCCGCAGCCGGCCGGCCTCCGCTGTGGACAGGAAGGCCCCGGGCGCCGAAGGCGGGCATGACCTGTTCGGCGACCAGGGCGACGACATCCTGTACTCCGACGACCTCGGTCAGTCCGGCGGCCAGGTGGGTGAGCTGGTAGAGCCTGCCCGCGCGGGCCGGAGTAGCCGGACGCGCGGAGTGGCTCGACGCCGGTTCGGGCGGGGGCTGTGCACCGCTGGGGACAATACGGATGCTGATTCCGCTGGCGTCCGGGTAGAGGTGGAACTCCAGCCAGTGAGCCGGGGGACGACAGGCGGTGAAGGAGACGGGCTCGCGGCTGAGCACCGCGGCACGGTAGCGGTCCTCGTAGGTAGGGTCGTCGAGCCAGCGCAGGGACTGCCACGGCACCGTGCCAAGCAGCCGGCCGGCTTCGCAGTCCAGCAGGTCACAGGCGCCGGTGCTGACGTAGGTGACCTGCCCCTCGAGGTTCAGCGCGCAGCTCCCGCCGGGCAGGCGCTCCGCGAAGTCGGCGGCGGCCATCGCCCGGCTGTCGGACCGGTCCTCTGGGGCGAGAGGAACGACGCGAAGCAGCTCGTCGCCGGACGGGAGCCTGCCACGCTCGGCGGCCTCCTCCAGCAGCCGGGCCAGACGCCGGCAGCTGGCCGTGTTGTGACCACGCTCCCGCCCGGTCATGTACGGCGGACGGGTGGCCGGCCACATCAGCAGCAACGCGCCCCACCTGCGGGTGCCGGTGACCGGCGCGGCGGCCAGGACCAACGGGTAGGGAAGCACGACCGACGTGCGCGGGTAGGTGCGGACCATCTCCTCCTGACTGCCCACCCACACCAGATGTTCCTCGCGGAACGCGACGGCCACCGGTGCGGGAGCGGCCACCGCAACTTTCGACCAGGGGGCGGCGAACTCGGCCGGGGCCCCGCACAGCACGTCCAGCCGCAAGAACTTCTCATCAGGCGCGAGCAGATACAGGGCACCGATCGACGCGCCGGTCCGGCGCGCCGTGTCCGCGAAAACGGCGTCCAGCTCACCGTCGGCGACTGGATCACCTGCGCTGGTCACGAATACACCTCCAGCATGCGGGCCCTAAGAGGACGCTACGCCCTTGGGAGGCGATCGGCACGCCGTCTCGCGCGGCCGGTCGCCGCCCTTCTCGTCCTACGGGACTGAAATCCGTTCTCGAGCACAACAAGACTGCTCACTGCCTTCGAAACGGGTGTTCGTTGCGGAGCATGCGCAGCACCGCCCGTTCCACGGAACCCTGGGTGGCGGGGACGCCGTAAGCGCCCTCGTCACCCAGCTGAGGCAGCGCGCCGACGACCGTCACGTCCTCCTCGTACAGCTCGATCACCCGTGGATTGATGTAGGAGGCGCGGCAGACCGCGGGTGTGTTGCCGAGATAGCCAGCCACCTCGCGCGCTGCCCGGGCGACGGCCCGGCGCCGGGCGCTCTCGCTGCGGGCGACGGGTTGGGAGACGGCCAGTGCGACGGCGGCCATGACGGTGGCGTGCCAGGTGCGGAAGTCCCTGGCGGTGACCTCGACACCGGCCAGTTTCTTGAGATACGCGTTGACGTCCTCGCCGGTCACGGTGTGCCAGGAGCGCTGCTCCCAGTAGGCCAGGAGCCGATCACCACCGCGCCGGCGTCGCAGAAGTGCGGTGAGCTGCGGCAGGCGGCGGGGTCCGCGACGGTCTGGACGATCTCCTTGCCGTGCTTTCCCGTGTAGGTGAACAGGACCGCACCTGCCTGGCAGCGGGAGTGCTCGCGCAGCAGTGTGGTGAGGCCGTAACTGTTGTTCAGTTCGGTGTAACGGTCGTTGCCGATGCGGAAGAAGCCGAGGTCGAGCAGACGTACGGCCGTGGCCAAAACCCATCATCCTCGGGAGCCACCGGTTCAGCTCGCTGCTTCACGCCTCACTCACGGTCCGGCCCGGCACCTCACCGCCATCGGCCAGGACCCACACCGCTAGATCCCGCTCGGTGACGCCGCGCAGCCGACCGATGCGACGACCAAGACGGCGCCCCTGTGTTCGTCCCTCATCCGGACGGGCACCTGGTGCGCCGGCGAGTTGGAGCGACCGTCAGCGGACCGGCAGTCATCACCGCATGGACCTGCTGGGCCATCGGAATCCTCCTCGTGGTGGGCGCCCGGCGGACGGGTCCGGGACGACGGTGCCCACCAGCAGGTACCCCGCGCAGCTGGGACGCGCCGTATGTACGCCCTTGGCCCGCATGGGTGTCGCCAGAGACCCGCCCGGCCCAACGAAGAACACGACGGCCCCGAGACCGGGCGCGGAGTCGGGGCCGTCTGTCCGCACGCGTTCCGTCGTGGGGCGAGCAGAACCATGCAGTGACACACTGAAGAACGCCTCCTGCGCCCGCTGCGTCACGCTTCCATACGAGTGATCCACGCACTGACACCGCGGCGTCCGGTCAGCCCCGGACGATGTTTTGTGCCTGCGGGCCCTTCTGCCCCTGCCCGATCTCGAACGTCACGTGCTCGCCCTCCGTCAGCTCGCGGTACCCGCCGCCCTGGATCTCGGAGTAGTGCGCGAAGACGTCCGGGCCTCCACCGTCCTGTTCGATGAAGCCGAAGCCCTTGTCGGAGTTGAACCACTTGACGGTACCGCTGGCCATACTGTCGATCCTTCGTTCATCGTTGATGCCCGGGAACAGCCCGTAATCCGGGCATGCTCCGGCTCCCGGCAGCAGGAGCCACATCCGTTTTACCCCGAGCAGCCTGGCCCATCCGGCTGACGACACCACCACCCGACGCTCCGCTCGCACAGAGGTCGCCTCAGCGGCGACTGACGTCTGCCAGCGGTGATCGCGGCCTGTGCCGCGACTACCCACCCCGGATCACTGGTAGTCGGCGCGGGAGGCCCGCTCACGGTGGCAGCGGAACACATAAGTCACAGGGCACCCCCGGTCCGAGTGACCGTAAGCGGGCCGCGTTTCCGGTGGGCGGTGGCGGGGACCCACGGACCCATGAATCGGAATCCTCGTGCCCCGATCGTCGACAGCTCGCTCGCCGTCCTCGCCAAAGGATACGCGTGGCTGCCGGACCGCCGGCGCCGAACTGCCGGCCCTTTGGTGCGGGCCCGGCTGATGGGGCAGCACGCCGTCGCCCTGCACGGCCCCGAAGCGGTGCGGTTCTTCTACGACGAGCGCCATGTGGAGCGCGGGACGGCGCTTCCCGGGCCGGTGCTGAGCACACTGTTCGGTCATGGAGCCGTGCACACCCTGGACGGGCAGGACCACCGGGTACGCAAGGGGATGTTCCTGTCGCTGCTCACCGGCCCTGAGGCGGTCACCGGCCTGGTGGAACACGTCGCTGCGGCGTGGGACGCGGTTGTGCAGTCGTGGCCCGGCCGTCCGTCGGTCGTGCTGTTCGATGAGGCGAGCCGGATACTCACCCGAGGTGTCTGCCAGTGGGCCGGGGTCCCCCTGGGCGACGCGTGGTCCGTCGCCCGGGACCTGGTCGCCATGGTCGACGGCTTCGCCACGCCGGGACCGCGCCATTGGCGGGCTCGCCGTGCACGGGCCCGGTGCGAGGCGTGGCTGGGACGCCTGGTCGAGGACGTGCGGGAAGGGAAGGTCACCGCACCGGTCGGGTCGGTGCTGGACGTGGTGGTCCGCCACCGGGACGCCGACGGCGGGCTCCTCGCCCCGCACACCGCCGCGGTGGAACTCCTCAACGTCATCCGTCCCACTGTGGCGGTGTGCTGGTTCGTCGCCTACGCCGGTCACGCCCTGCGTGCCAGGCCCGACGTCCGGGAGCGGCTGCGCGAGGACGACCCCGCGTACGCCGTGGCGTTCGCACACGAACTTAGGCGCTTCTACCCCTTCGCCCCCTTCCTCGGCGGCCGGGCCGTCACCGACCTGGAGTGGCGGGGAGAGTCGATCCCGTCCGGTGCGCTCATCCTGCTCGACCTGTACGGGCAGAACCATGACCCCGACCTGTGGGACGAGCCGTATGCCTTCCACCCCGACCGCTTTCTCGACCGGCCGCCCCAACGCGACGAACTGGTCCCGCAGGGCGGCGGCAACCGCACCGCCGGCCACCGCTGCCCCGGGGAGGACATCACGATCGCTCTGCTTGGGGCCCTCGGGCCACGATTGGCACGGCTGGAGTATGAGGTGCCCGAACAGGACCTGCGCATTCCCTTGAACCGCCTGCCGAGCCTCGTACGCAGCGGGTTCGTCATCGAATCCGTTCGTGTTCCGGCACCGGTCCACGGCGCACCGCGGCCGGTGGGCTGACGGCTGGCGTTCGACTGCCGACCGGCCCGCTCCACGAGGGACGTTCCGGCTCGTACGGCGCTCGGCTGCCGTCCAGTGCTCAGCCGACGCACCTCGTTCCTTCTACCCCGCATCCCGGCTACATCCGCCGACGGATGCGACCGTGGGGTCCGGGCACTCGTGGAGGCTTGCGCACTGGTCTTCCGGGGGGCTCAGACGCGCATGGACGTGGTGGCGAGGTGTCTTTGCCACTGCGCTCCGAAGTTTTGGAATCGGCTTGTTTCGCAAATCAGCCGCGCCACAGCCGACTGGCCCGAACCACGTCGTCGCTGCGCCGTGCCCTTCTACTACGTGCTGTCAGCTGCCAACGGAGCGCGTCGAGGCGGTGGTGCGCAGCGCTGCCAGTCCGGCCTTGACGAGGGGATGGCCAGTGCTGCCGCGTCGGACGGCAGTCAACAACTGCCGCACGGGGACCGGTTCACCCACCAGGGGGACCCGGGTAACTGCGTGCTGGGGCAGTGGCACGATCCTTGGCATGAGGCAGACGCCGAGCCCTTCCGCGACGAGTGCGGAGACTGCGTACCACTCTTTGACCTGGTGGACGATGCGGGGAGTGAAGCCAGCGGCTGCACACGCCGCTAACACCAGCGGGTAGGTGTCGTTCTTGTGTTTCTTCACGATCCAGGCTTGATCGGCCGCTTCCGTCAGTCGGATTCCTTCGGGCCGGGCGAGCTGGTGGCCTTCGGCGACCAAGAGGTCCTGGCGGTCGGTCGTCAACGGTGCCTGTTCGAAGCGGGCGTCGGTGACGGGTGGCGCGTCCGGGCCGGGTAGCACCAGGGCCACGTCCGCCTCGTCAGCGAGCAACTGCCGGTAGCACTCAGCGCTCTCTTCCTCGTTGATCAGTAGCTCCACCATGGGGTGGGTCTTGCGCAGTTCGGCGACGGCTGGGGCCGCGAGTGCGGCCAGCGCGGAGGACACCCCACACAGGCGCAGCGTGCCGCGGAGAGCCACGCTCTGTTGAGCGAGTTCCGCCTGGGCCGCCTCCCACTGCATCCGCAGGATGTCGGCGTGCCGGAGCACGATGTTTGCGGCCGGTGTGAGCCGCACCCGCCGTCCCTCTGGTCGTAGCAGTTCCACCTGGAGATCACGGGCCAGCAGTCGTAGCTGCTGGGAGACGGCTGAGGGGGTCAGGTGCAGGGCGGCCGCGGTGGCGGTCACTGTTCCGTGCTCGGCCAGTGTTCGTAGAACGTGCAGCCGATGGTCAATCATGTAGGCCAGCCTAAACGGTTTTATCCACAAACATCTGCTGGACGCGGATGATTGCAGCGCCAAGCCTGGAACCATGACGAAACCTCCCGCTCCCGCTCTGATGCTGGGGAGCGTGCTGAGCATCCAGTTCGGGCAGGCCATCGGTAAACAACTTTCCGGTACTGTCGGCGCTCCGGGAGTCGTGGCTCTGCGCCTCGGACTGGCCGCAGTGATCCTGCTGCTTCTGTACCGCCCTTCGCTGCCGCGCAGCCGTACGGACACGGGACTGGTACTCGGCTTCGGCACGGCCATCGCGGGGATGAACTTGGTCTATCCCGCATTGACCCTCCTGCCTCTGGGACTGGCCAGCGCACTGCAACTCCTTGGGCCGATCACCCTCGCGCTGCTCACCTCGCACCGCCCCCGCGACGCGGGCTGCGCCGTCCTGGCCGGAGGCGGCGTGTGGCTCATTTACGCCCCGCACGGTGCCCACTTCCCGCTCGGCGGCGTGCTTCTCGCCTTAGCCTCAGGGATCTCTATGGCCGTCTACCTGCTGCTGAGCAAGACAGCAGCGGCCAGGAGCACGGGTGGAGACTCGCTGGCCCTGGCGTTGGCCTGGGCGGCGGTGCTGACAGTGCCGCTGGGGGCAGTGGAGCAAGGGACGCACCTGCTTGCCCCCCAAGTGCTGCTGGCCGGGATTGTAGTGGCGGTGCTCTCGGCGGTGCTTCCGTACTCGCTGGAGTTGGCAGCGCTGCGGCGACTGCCGACGAGAACGGTGGGCGTGCTGGCCAGTCTTGAGCCGGCGAGTGCGGGTCTCGCAGGAGTGTTGGTTCTCGACGAGCACCTGGGGTTGGCGCAATGGGCGGCCCTGGCATGTGTGGGCACGGCGAGCGCCGGGACGGTGGTCCGACGGGAGAAGAAGCGTGGCGAGACCGCTCCGCACACGCGGGGGCAGGGCGAAGAAGATGGTCCTCGGACCGATCGCCGCTCTCATGGACCGCACTAAAGGACACCGTGCGCAAGGCCATGGGCAAGTAGGTCTGAAGCAGCCGCGTCCCGGGCCGTGCTCATGGGCCCGGGACGCGCGGTCTGCAGACGGCACCAGCAAGGGAGAGCGTATGAGGATCGGCGAGGTCCTGGTCAGGGAGCTGCTTGCCGCTCCGTCGGACGACACCGTCCTGGTACTCCTGGAGGGTCGTGCTCAGGTGGTCGAGCAGGCTGCCCTCAACAGTGAGCAGTACAGAGGAGCAGCCGTACTGACAGTCGATCACGGCGTCGACACCAACGAGGCTCAGCGTGCGTTTCACCGCCTCGCCGGGTGCGGCGAGACGCAGCCAGCCGCCGGCCTCGCTGGCCGTACGGTGAGTGGCGATGAAGATGTTGATGCCGCAGGAGTCCATGAAGGTGACCTGGCGCATGTCGATCACGATCCGGGGGCGACACGACGCGGATGCCATCGGTGGCCGTAGCCACCGACCGACAACCGGCCAGTCTGTTCGGCGCGTTCGATGCCCGCCGGCTTTCCCTCCGCCATGCCAGTGATCCTGGCACACCCAGGCCCTGCCGTGGCGTCACCCGGCGTGACAGAGGCCGCTTCGCAGCGTGGCGAGGGTTACAGGACTCGTGTGGCATGGCTGGCAGCAACCCGCGTAGAGGCCGAGCTATGTGAACGGGGGGCAACATGAGGGCAGCCGAGGTGGGACCGGATTCGACGGAGCAGGTCGAAACGGCGCTGGGTGGTCGGCCGGCACACTTCACTGTGTCGCTGACCGGCGACGGACCATGCATCGCCCAAGCCCGTCACCAGGCCGCGGCCTTCCTTGTCCAGGCGCAGGCCGAGCACGATGTGCCGGTGTCGCAGCGGGCCACGGATCTCACGCAGTTGGTGGTCAGCGAGCTGGTCACCAACGCCCGCAAGTACGCACCGGGCCCGATACGGATGACCCTACGCCTTACGGAGGAGTCGGTGGAGGTCTCGGTGTGGGACTCCGATCCGGTGCTGCCGGTTGCCCGTGCCGCAGATGCCGGCCGGGTGGGACAACACGGTCTGGAGATCGTCATGGCCGTCGCCCGGAGTTTCGAGGCGCAACGCGAGCCGGTCGGCAAACGCATCAGCGTCGGCGTCGCCCTCCTGGACGCGCCCGGCCTCGGATGCGCTGCCGCCTGACGCTGCCCCGTACGGGACCAGTCGGCCGCACGCAGTCAGGGAGCAGCGGGTGGTCCGGCGTGGCGGGCCAGGGCCGCGTGCAGTTCTCCGAGCAGAAGGTCAGGCAGCGCCGCGCCCTGCGCGTGCTTGAGGAGGTGCTCAGCCACGACGGAGAGTCTGACGTTGGTGTGCTGGGAGATTTCCCGTAGGACCGTGAACCCGTCACTGGGGCTGATCTGGCCCAAGGCGGTCAGGACGCCGATGGCCTGGTCGACCAGCGCGTGGGAGGAGAGGGCCTGCTTGAGCTGTCTGTTCTCCGCCCGCACGCGCTGCAGTTCCTTCACCAGCTCATCGGTCGTTGTCAGCAGCGACTCAGGGCTGGGATGCGTGGAAGAGGTCATGGCGCTCACCGGTGTGTGCAGCGGGCAGTGGCATCTTACGCCTGCCCCCGTTCCGTACCAGCATCCAGCCGACCGGATCACATCACAAGCCGTGACCACGCAGCCCGGCGTCGATGGCAGGCGGGCCCCGCTCTGCTGGGCTGGCGTGCCGCTGCCAGTGCGGTGAGGTCAGGGCCGCCGCGAGCGTTACGGCGGGTGACTGCGGGGAACCCGCGCCCACAGCCACCGAACGCGACCGTTCGCTGACCCGGTGATCAGGGACGGCCGGCCGACCACAGGGAGTGAAATCTGATGACGAAGGCACGGGACATCATGACGGGCGGAGCCGAGTGCATCGGCGCCGAGGAAACGGTGCTCGACGCGGCCCGCAAGATGAAGGATCTCGGCGTCGGCGCCCTGCCGATCTGCGGCACGGACAACAAACTCAAGGGCGTACTGACCGACCGGGACGTCGTCGTGAAGGTTCTGGGCGCGGGCAAGGACCCCTCGACCTGCCCCGCCGGCGACCTGGCCCAGGGCGAGGCCGTGACCATCGGCGCCGACGACGACGTGGAGGAGATCCTGCGCACCATGACGGAACACAAGGTGCGCCGCCTGCCGGTGATCGACGGGCACGACCTGGTCGGCATGGTCGCTCAGGCCGACGTCGCCCGCTCCCTGCCCGACCCCAAGGTCGGCGACCTGCTCCAGGCCCTGTCCACCGACTGAGCTCGACACGGGCCCCCAGACCTCGTGGTCGCCGAGTGCGGGAACACACCTGATTGGCGACGGAGGCCCGGGGCATACGGATCGCTGTATGACCCACGTGAGCAATGGTGACAAGGGAGGCTACCGATGCTCTTGGCACACCCCGTCGTGCTGAAGAACCTCATCGAGCAGTACGAGACGCTGCGCGCCCTGCACGCCGAGGACGGCACCGAGGAGGCGCGACGGCGTATGGAAGACGTCGCTTACACGCTGTGCGTGTCGACCGGCACCCGCGACATCGACGCCGCCCTCGTCGCCGCCCGCCACCGGCTGCCCGGAGCTCGTACCGAAGACGACTCCGTTCTGACCGCCTGACTACCTGCGGCACCGCCCCACCTCACCATGACGAAGACCGTCGACCTGCCGACGTTCAGCAGCCTTGATGAGCTCGCCCGGCTCGTAACCCGCCGCCGCGGTCTTTACGTGCGCTGGTCTCGCGGGCCGCAACGCGACCTGCCGAAGACGAGCAGTACGGATGATCTGACCGGGATCAAGCTGCCGGGCCTGTCGGCCAGCCCGATGGACCTTGAGGACTGGTGGGGTGAGCGGCCCGTGCGGGTCTGGGTGGCCCGGCGACTGTACGACTACTGCCACCTGCCGCACGTCAAGGACGCTCGCACCCGACCCTGGGTCCTGCACGGCTCGGAGACGGCCCGCGGGCCGGACAACGAACCGCTGGTGACGGAGATCGAACCGCTCGGCTGGATCGCCGACCAGGTGATCACGGACGCCTGCCGCATCGTCACCGAACAGCCCGGACAATGGGGCCCGCTCGACCGGGACGAGCCTTCTGAACGGTTCTCGCCATCCTCAGCGCGGTCGTCAGAGTGGGACGACCGCACGTGACTCTCTGGCGGCGCCGCCGCCTCCGGGCCTGGACGCTTAGGAACGGGGCCGACGTCCGTCTGTCGGCCGGTGCCGACCGCCGGGTGACGCTGATCCGGGCCGGGATCCGACCGTGCGGCCAGGACGCGGGCGTGGCGCCGGGTGGCGAAGGCGTACACCGTCTTGTGGGGCGCGCACCCTCACACGGACCGACGAGCACGTGCGATCGCGAATCAGGCACCCGGGAAAGTCACGTCCATTCGGACTGCACGGGCCGCCGACGACATCCTGTGCATCAGCGCGTCCTCTCTCACGGAGAAGCCGCACCGGAGTGCTCCGGTGCGGCTTCTCCGTCTCACGGTCCGCGCAGAGATCCCGTCAGGACGGACCCCGGTGGGGCCTCGCCATATCACCCTCGTGTCACACCGCAATCACCAACTGGGCAGACCGTCTCGGACCAAGACGCTCTGACCTGCAATTTCCTGCCCGCGCTGTACTGCTGTAGACATCCCTGGACGGTCTCTACAACCTGTGCCAGGTCGTGCCGAGTGAGGGACCCAGGATCAGGACTGGGGCGTTTTCCGGCCCGTCGAAGCGGTATTGCAGGGTGCTCGTCGTCGTGTCGCTCACTCGGCCGAGGTTCTCATATTCCGCGCTTTCGTACCTAGCTGGGTCCGGGCAGGCACACAGCACTCCACGTTGTGGCGGTAGTGCGAAGGTCCCGCGGAGCGTGGCCGGCGGGGTGCGGGTGGCGCGACGCCGGGTCGGGTCAGAGGTCGCCGACGCCGCCCAGCCCCGTCAGGGCGCCGACCGGGTCGAGGTCGGGGGTGCCACGGGGCCACCAGTCGTCGCGGCCGGGCTCGGACTCGTAGGCGTACCACAGACCGGTGCGGCCGAGGCGGAGTTGGAGGTGCCCCGAGGGGTGGGTGAGGTGGTTGCGCCAGGGGCGGAAGGCGGGCAGGTCGGCGGCGAGCAGCAGGGGGCGGGCGCGGTCGAAACGGCCGGCCGGCGGATCCCAGGGCTCCTCCAGGACGGTGAGGCCGTCGAGGTCGCCCTGACGCCAGGCGGCCACCGCGCGCGCCAGCTCGGACGTGCTGCGGCCGGCGGCCCGGGCCAGGGACGAGTACAGCGCCCGGGTGCCGGCGGTGAGGCCGGAGCCGGGGCGTGCGGCGGCGTGGCGGACGGCGTCCTGCCACAGCGTCAGTCCGCCGACCGGGTCGCGGCCCGTGGTGAGCAGGGCGTGGGCGCGGGCGGCGGCGTCGGTGGCCAGCTGGTCCAGCGCGAAGGGGTCCGGGCCGCCCGGTGCCGCCGGGTAGGCAGGGGGCTGTTCGGGGTGCGGGGGCGCGGGCAGCGGCGCAGGGAGGGGCGGCAGCGACCGCGCGGCCAGTGCCTCGGTGGCCCGGACGCCGGGGAGGGGCGCCGGGCCCTTGTCCTGGGCGGCGCGGGCCGCGCGGGCGGCGCTGAGCCGGGACAGGGCGTCGAGCAGCTCGCGTTCGCCCCTGCCGCGCAGCAGGAGCAGGACGAAGGGGTCGGCGTCGAGCAGCCGCGCCGTCCGGTAGCAGAGGGCGGCGGCGTGCTTGCAGGGGTGACCGGAGTCGGGGCAGCTGCACTGCGGGGCGAGGTCGCCGGGGCCGGGGAGCAGCGGGACGCCGCAGTCGGCGAGGGAAGGGGGCAGTTCCTTGTCGAGCAGGGCGGCGATGTGCCCCGGCCGCTCGGCGGCGGTGTCCAGGAACCGCTCCCAGTCGGCGTCGCCGAGGGTGCGCAGCCGTACCTGTACCCGGTACGGCCTCGGGCGGCTGCCCTGCACGTAGGCGAGGACGAGTCCGGGCGTCACGGTGATGGCGTCGACGTGTCCCTGCTCGGCGTAACCGCGGCCGCGTGCCAGCCGCTTGGGGTCGAGCGCGCCCTCCTCCAGCGCGGTCACCCACGCGTTCCCCCACCAGGTCTCGGCGAAGCCGCCGTCGGACGCCGTCCGGGGCGGGAAGGCGGGGAAGGTGCGACGGAGATCGCCGTCGCGGTCGGGGGCGGCCATGGAGCGGGGGGCTCGCGGGGTCGCCGGGGGCGGGGAGGGGTCCTGGCCGTGCGGCACGGGGTACGGAGTCCGGTCTCGCGCCCCCCGGTGAGGCGCTGCCTGCCGTGGTGGCGGGGGTGGCCCGGGCGACGACGTCAGGGTGGGTTCCGGGGCCGGGGCGGGCTCCGCGGGTGAAGTCACCGCGCCCTGGGGGCTCTTGGCGGCTGTCGCACCGGTGGGCTCGTCGAGCGGCTGGGCCTCCTCGGCGGGGTCCGCTTCGGGGGGCAGACGGAACGCGTCCGCGGCGAAGTCCCGTACGAGGCGGGCGCGGGCCTCGCCGCTGGAGGAACCGCCGGTCCCGCGCGGACGAGGGGCCGGGCGGGCAGGGCGTCGTACGCCCGCCGCGCCCTTGGCCGCGGCGTTCGCCCTCGCCTGCCGACGGGCCGCCCGCAACGCCTCGCGCGCCACATCCGCCGGCCGGCTGTCCTCCCCGGCCGTGGCGTCGGGGACGGACGCGGGGGCCGCGCCGGTGGGGGGCTGGGCCGGGGCGGAGGCGGTCGCTTCGCCCGGAGCGGTTGCCGGGCCGTTGGCAGGGTTCGGCGCGTCGTCGGGGTGGTCCGCGGGGCAGGCGGCTGCGGCTCCGTCAGGTACGGCCTGGTGAGCGGTCCCCGCCGCTTCGCCGGGCCGGTCCGCTTCCTCTGCCGGGGTGCCGGGAGTGCCTGGAGTACCGGAGGAGCCCGGCGAAGGGTCCGCTGTCACGCCGCCCGGCCCAACGGGGCCGCCCTGTACGGCGCGGGACCGGTCCGCCGTGTCCCGAGGGGCCTCCCCCTCCCCCGCTGCGCCGTCGATGCCCGCGTGCCGTGCGATCCGCGCGCTGCGCAGCGCCGCGCGTGCGATGTCCCCGGGACGTGGCCCGGCGTGCTCGCTCCGGTCCCGGGCGGGGGTCTGGTCCTGGGACCGGGCCTGGGCGTCGGCGAGGCCCTGGTCCCGGGCCGCGTCCTGCTCCCGCGCCGGCTCGCGGTCCGCGGCATTCGCGCCGGCACGGGTGTCCAGGTCCGCCCCGGCACGAGCGTGAGGGCCCGTCCCGGCAAGGACGTCAGAGTCCGCCCCGGCACGGACGTCGGGGTCCGCTCCGGCACGGACGTCGGGGTCCGCTCCGGCGTCGGTGTCCGCGTCGACCGGTGTCGCCTCCCCGCGCTCGCGTGCCGCGCGCAGGGCCCGGCGGGCCTCGTCGGCGGGACGGGGGGTCATGACGGCCTCCGCAGGGACACCAGGTCGGACAGCTCACGGTCCGTCAGCTCGGTCAGGGCCGACTCGCCTCCGCCGAGGACCGCGTCGGCCAGCGCCCGCTTGGACTCGAGCATCTCGGCGATACGGTCCTCGACCGTGCCCTCGGTGATGAGCCGGTGGACCTGCACCGGCTGGGTCTGGCCGATGCGGTAGGCACGGTCGGTGGCCTGCTCCTCGACGGCCGGGTTCCACCAGCGGTCGAAGTGCACGACGTGGCCCGCGCGGGTCAGGTTGAGGCCGGTGCCCGCGGCCTTGAGGGACAGGACGAGCACGGGGGTCGCCCCGCTCTGGAAGCGGTCCACCATGCGCTCACGCTCGGGCACCGGCGTACCGCCGTGCAGGAGTTCGACCGGGACCGCGTGGGCGGACAGGTGGGAGGTGATCAGGCGGGCCATGCCGACGTACTGGGTGAAGACGAGCACCGAGCCGTCCTCCGCGAGCACCGTGTCCAGCAGTTCGTCCAGCAGGGCGAGCTTGCCGGAGCGGGCGGTGAGCCGGTCGGCGCCGCCCGGCGGGTGCTCCTCCTTCAGGAACAGCGCCGGGTGGTCGCAGATCTGCTTGAGCGAGGTCAGCAGCTTGAGCACCAGACCCCGCCGGGCCATGCCGCCCGCGGTCTCGATGGCGAGCATCGACTCGCGCACCACCGCCTCGTACAGTGCGGCCTGTTCACGGGTGAGCGGCACCGGGTGGTCCGTCTCGGTCTTCGGCGGCAGTTCGGGGACGATACCGGGGTCGGACTTCTTGCGGCGCAGCAGGAAGGGGCGGACCAGGCGGGCGAGGCGCTGCACCGCCTCCTCGTCCTCGCCGTTCTCCACCGCGCGCGCGTGCCGGGCACGGAAGGACTTGAGCGGGCCGAGGAGACCGGGGGTCGTCCAGTCGAGCAGCGCCCACAGCTCGGACAGGTTGTTCTCGACCGGGGTGCCGGTGAGCGCCACGCGTGCGGGGGACGGGATCGTGCGCAGCGCCTTCGCGGTGGCCGAGTACGGGTTCTTGACGTGCTGCGCCTCGTCGGCGACGACCATGCCCCAGGGCTGCTCGGCCAGTGTCGCAGCGGCCGACCGCATCGTGCCGTACGTGGTGAGGACGAAGCCGTCCTTCAGGTCCTCCAGGGTGCGGTCGGGGCCGTGGAAGCGGCGGACGGGGACGCCGGGCGCGAACCGGGTGATCTCCCGCTGCCAGTTGCCCAGCAGGGAGGCCGGGCAGACCACCAGGGTCGGCTCGGTGCGGGCCCTTTTCAGGTGCAGGGCGATGAGGGTGACCGTCTTGCCGAGGCCCATGTCGTCGGCGAGGCAGCCGCCGAGGCCCAGCGAGGTCATGAGGTCCAGCCAGGCCAGGCCGCGGAGCTGGTAGTCGCGCAGCGTGGCGTGCAGGCCGGGCGGGGGCTCGGCGGGACCGGTGCCCGCCGTCAGCCGGTCCCGGAGGGTGGCGAGCGCGCCGGCCGGTACCACCTCGACCGTCTCGCCGTCGGCCTCGGCGGTGCCGGTGAGGGCGACGGACAGGGCGTCGACCGGGTCGAGCAGGCCGAGGTCGCGCCGGCGGGCCCGGCGGGCGAGGGCCGGGTCGACCAGCACCCACCGGTCGCGCAGCCGGACGACCGGGCGGTGGGCCTCGGCGAGGGTGTCCATCTCGGCCTCGGTGAGCGGGTCGCCGCCGATCGCCAGCTGCCAGCGGAACTGGAGGAGGTCCTCGCTCTCGAAGAAGCCCGTGCCGTCGGTCGCCGAACCGGGCGCGGGCCGGACCACCGCGGTCGCGGAGAGGTCGTGGGCGAGGTCGCGGGGCCAGTGCACGGCGACCCCGGCGGCGGCGAGCCGGCCGGCCGCCACGCCCAGCAGGTCGGTGACCTCGTCCTCGGACAGGCTCAGGACGTCGGGCACGTCCTGCTCGGTGAGCCGGTCGAGCGGTGGCCAGACCCGCGCCGCGCGCCGCACCGCGAGGGCGGCGTCCACGCGCGCGCGGGGGCCGAACGACGCGTCGGCCGCGCCCGACCACAGGTCCGCCGCGTCGGCCACGAGGGTGGGGTCGGCGAGGCTGTGCACCTGGACGACCGCCGCCCCGGCGCCCCGCGCACCGCCGCTCGGGTCGCCGTCGAACAGGTCGTACGCCGAGAGGTCCAGGCGCAGGGAGATCCGTACGCCCGCGTCCATGCCGGCGGCGACCTCCGCGGCCCAGTCGTGGGCGTCGGGCAGGCGCTGGGCGGCGCGTGCGGCGAAGGGGCGGCCCGAGGCGTGGGGTGCGGCGGGAGTGCGGGGCAGGGTGTCGGCCACCGCGTCCAGGAAGGAGCGCATCAGTGCCTCGGGAGCCGGCAGCCGGAGGGGGCCGGGGCCGTCCAGCGGGACCGCGTGGCCCTCGGGGGGCAGCGCGGCGGCCACCGCACGCAGGTGCGCGACGTCGTCGGGGTCGAGCGGGCCGGCCCGCCAGGCGTCGTGCCCGGTCGCCGTCAGGCCGGGCAGCAGGCGGCCGCGCGCGGTGAGCCGCAGGGCGTGCAGGGCGGCGGCACCCCAGCAGGCGGTGGCCGGGTGGGCGGCCGGGTCGTGCCGGGCGCGCACCAGCAGGGGCAGGGCCTCGGTCAGCGGGAGCGACAGCGCGGGCGTGGTGCCGCGGCGCGCCGCGGTGCCGTGCCGGCGGACGACGGTGAGCTCCGTGGGCTCGGGCACGCCCTCGGCGGCACCGGTGGCCGGAGCCTCGGCGGGCAGGGCCCCGTCCTCGGGCGCGGCGCCGGTGACGGGACCGCCCTCGGGGTCCCAGAAGGCGATCCGTCCGTCGCGCGGGAGGGGCGCGGGCAGGAAGACGGCGGCGAGCCGGGCGGGCACGGAGGGGACGGCCCCCTGCTCCGGCCGCTCGGCCGTGGCGACCGTGCCGGTCGTGTCGCTCATACGTTCTGTCACCTCCCGCCCGCGTCTCGGATCACCTGTCTTCGACTCTACGGGCGGGGTCTGACAATCGGCTCCGGCGGTCAGGGAACCGTCCGCGAGACCACGTACACCATCGGACGGTCCGGATCGGACAGGTTGACGAGGACGTCCTGAGTGGGAGCCGGGTCCGCCTGCTGGTGGACGAGGCCCCACCACGGGCCGGGCCGGTCGAAGTTCCAGCCGGTGATGTGCTGGTCGCGGTCGCCGATGGCCGGCTTGTCGCGCTGCAGGTCGTCCCTGGTGACGCCCAGCCCCGCCAGGAAGGCGTCCAGGCCGGCACCGGTGGTCTCGAACTGGACGTAGAGGCGGCTGGTCTTCCAGTTGTTCGTCTCGTAGTAGGCCACCTCTTCGGAGGGGACCGGGACGGGGACCTCGTACAGGCGGCGCTGGAGCTTGGACGGCCAGCCCTCGGTCAGGCCGGTCGCCGAGTACTTGGCCTCCTTGACCTTGCCGCTGTCGCGGCTCTGGTTGGCGGAGATCACCAGGTAACCGGCCGGGACCCCGATGAGCAGCACGATGATGAGCAGGGTGAGCGCCCGTCGGCGGATCATGTGCCGCCGGTCCTCGGCCGGGCGCGCGGGTTCCTCCGGGGCGCCGGCCCCGTCCGGGCGGGGGTCCGTCACAGGGATTCCCCGGACGTGCGGCGGGCCTCCGCGTACCGCTCGTAGCGCTCGTAGCGCTCCACCCGGCGCCGCTTGGCGCGCCGGAACCGGCGGGCGACCAGGCGGGCCAGGTCGGCGGCTCCCACCATGCCGGCCTCGGGACCGAGCTGGGCGCGGACGATGCGGGCCTCGGGGCGGTAGCCGCGGCCGGTGAGCTGGCGCTTGAACGCGTCGCGCGCGGGGCCGATCAGCAGGTCGTCGGCCGCGCTCACGCCACCGCCGATCACGAAGCAGGACGGGTCGAGGGCGGCGGCGAGGTTGGCGATGCCGACGCCGAGCCACTGGCCGATGTCCTGGAGCAGCTCGACGCACATGGCGTCGCCCTCGCGGGCCAGCTCGGTGATCATCGGGCCGGTGATGTCGCCGATGCTGCCCTTGACGTGCTCGATGATCCCGTACGCCACCGGCGAGTCGGCGGCCGCCAGCTCGCGGGCCTCCCTGACCAGCGCGTTCCCCGAGCTGTACTGCTCCCAGCAGCCGCGGTTGCCGCACGGGCAGCGATGGCCGCCGGGCACGACCTGCATGTGGCCGAACTCTCCGGCGACGCCGTACTTGCCCCGCTTGACCTGGCCGTCCTCCAGGATCGCGCCGCCGATGCCGGTGCCGAGCGTGATCATGACGAGGTGGTCCTCGCCGCGGCCGGCGCCGAAGCGCCACTCGGCCCAGGCGGCGGTGTTGGCGTCGTTGTCCACCAGCACGGGGACCGCGAGGCGGCCGGCGATGCGGTCGCGCAGCGGCTCGTTGCGCCAGGACAGATGGGGGGCGAACAGCACCCGGTTGCGGTCGGCGTCGACCCAGCCGGCCGCGCCGATGCCCACGGCGTGCACGTCGTGCCGGTCGGACAGGTCCAGGACCAGCTCGACGATGGTGTCCTCGACGACCTTGGGGCTCTTGGACTTGTCCGGGGTCTCCGTGCGGAGCTTCTCCAGGATGTTGCCGTCCGCGTCGACGACGCCCGCCATGACCTTCGTGCCGCCGATGTCGATGCCGACCGTCGGCACGCGGGGTGCCGTGAGGTGCGAGCGGCGTTCCCTCGTGCCCACGGTGCGCAGGACCGGGGCGCGGCGGGAGCCGATGGGGGCGGTGAAGTCGCGGTAGGTGCTCATCGGGTGCGATTGTGCCGCACGCTCACGCCGGGTGCCGAATGCGACGGGGGCGGGTGGAGCGGTACGTCGTCGGGTGCCGGTACGTCGTGGCTGGTCGCGCGGTTCCCCGCGCCCCCTCAACGGCGCTGCAGTTCGTGGCGCAGATCGTCCAGCTCCGTTCCGCCCGCCATCTGCTGGGTCAGCTCGTCCAGGGTGACTTCGTCACGTGTGTAGTTGCCCACCATCGTGCCGCGCTTGAGCAGGACGAATCTGTCGCCCACCAGGTACGCGTGGTGCGGGTTGTGGGTGATGAGGACAACACCGAGGCCCCGGTCGCGGGCCGCCGCCACGTACTTCAGGACCACGCCCGACTGCTTCACGCCGAGCGCCGCCGTCGGCTCGTCGAGCACCAGGACCTTCGCGCCGAAGTGCACCGCGCGGGCGATGGCCACGCACTGGCGTTCGCCGCCCGAGAGGGTGCCGATGGGCTGGTCGACGTCGCGCAGGTCGATCCCCATGCGCAGGAGTTCCGCGTGGGTGGTGCGGCGCATGTGGTCGACGTCCATGCGCTTGAAGGGGCCGGCGCCCTTGCGCGGCTCGGAGCCGAGGAAGAAGTTGCGCCAGACCGGCATGAGCGGGACGACGGCCAGGTCCTGGTAGACGGTGGCGATGCCGCGGTCCAGGGCCTCGCGCGGGGAGGAGAGGCGCGTCTCCTCCCCGTCGAGGGCGAGCGTGCCGCCGTCGTGCTGGTGCAGGCCCGCGATGATCTTGATCAGGGTCGACTTGCCGGCGCCGTTGTCGCCCAGCACGCAGGTGATCTCGCCGGCGTGGACGGCCAGCGACACTCCTTCGAGGGCGCGGACGTTGCCGTACCGCTTGCTGACGTCGGACAGCTCGACGAGCGGCGCCCGGCTTTCGGTCTGTGTCACTTGGTGGCCTCCGCGCGCTTGCGGACCCAGGCGTTGAGCAGGGTCGCGAGGAGCAGCATCGCTCCGAGGAAGAACTTGAACCAGTCGGGGTTCCACTCGGCGAAGACGATGCCCTTGCTGGTCATGCCGAAGATGAGGGCGCCGACCGCCGAGCCGACGGCGCTGCCGTAGCCGCCGGTGATCAGGCAGCCGCCGATGACGGCCGCGATGATGTAGATCAGCTCGTTGCCGACGCCCTCGCCGGACTGGACGACGTCGTACGAGAAGAGCAGGTGCTGGCCGGAGATCCAGGCACCGAAGGCCACGCCCATGTAGAGGCCGATCCTGGTCCGGGTGACCGGGACGCCGACCGCGCGGGCGGCGTCCTTGTTGCCGCCGACCGCGAAGATCCAGTTGCCGGCGCGGGTGCGCAGGAGGATCCAGCTGGCGACGGCGACCAGGGCGAGCCACCACAGGATGGTGATCTTGAAGCCGACGCCGCCGACGGTGATCGTGGACGCGAAGACGTCGCGGGCGGACGGGAAGCCCTCCATGTCGTCGATCGACTTGGTGGAGACGGTGCCGTCGATCAGCTTGGTGAAGCCCAGGTTCATGCCGGTCAGCATCAGGAAGGTGCCCAGCGTGATGATGAAGCTGGGCAGCTTCGTGCGGGTGAGCATGAAGCCGTTGAAGGCGCCGATCGCCAGGGTGACCAGCAGGGAGACGCCTACGCCGACCCACACGTTGGCGGTCATCTGGTAGCTGAACATCGACGACACCAGGGCCGACGAGGTGACCATGACGCCCGCCGACAGGTCGAACTCGCCGCCGATCATCAGCAGCGCCACGGGGACGGCCATGATGCCGATCGTGGAGGCGGCGTAGAGCACCGTGCTGAGGCTGGTGGCGCGCAGGAAGCTGTCGGCGAAGAACGCGAAGAAGACGAAGACCGCGATCGCGCCGACGACGGACCCGAGCTCGGGGCGGCCCAGCAGCTTCCGCAGCGCGGAGGTCTGCAGAAGCCTTTCGTCGGCGTCCTTCACCTGCGTGGCGCTCATCGGGTGCCCCGCTCCGTGTAGTCGGCCAGGGCCGCGGCGTCGTCCTTGGTGATGATCTGCGGTCCGGTGAGCACGGGCCGGCCGCCGCCGAGGACGTCGGCGTTGTACTTGTACAGCCACAGCAGGTCGACCGCCTCGTAGCCCTGGAGGTAGGGCTGCTGGTCGACGGCGAAGCCGAGCGTGCCCTCCTCGAGGCCCGCGGCCACCTTGGCGTTGAGGTCGAAGGTGTCGATCTCCGCCTTGCTGCCCGCGCCCTCCTTCGCCTGTACGGCCGTGTCGGCGTACGGGGCGCCCAGCGTAACCACGGCGTCGACGGCCTTGTCGGTCTGGAGCTTGGCCTCGAGGGCGGACTGCACGTCCGGCATGCTCGTGCCGTTGACGTAGAGCCGCTCGACCTTGCCGTCGAAGGTCTTCTCGACGCCGTCGCAGCGCTGCTCGTGACCGACGTTGCCCTGTTCGTGCAGGACGCAGAGGGCCCGCTTGCGGCCCCGCTCGTTCAGCTCCTCGCCGACGGCCTCACCGGCGATCGTCTCGTCCTGCCCGATGTGGGTGAGCGCGCCGAATTCTTTCGACTCCTGCGAGCCGGAGTTCACGGTGATCACCGGGATGCCCGCCTTCTCGGCGCGGGCGACGGCGGCCTTCATCGCGTCGGGCTTGGCGAGCGTGACGATGATCCCGTCGACCTTCTTGTCGACGGCCGCGTCCACGAGCTGCGCCTGCTGCTGCGCCTCGTCGTCGTGGGAGTAGACGAAGTTGATGTTGTCCTTCTCGGCGGCCTGGTCGGCGCCGCTCTGGACGATGTCCCAGAAGGTGTCGCCGTCACCCGAGTGGGTGATCATCGCGAAGGTCCAGCGGGGGGTGTTCACCGCCGCCTTCCCCTGGGCCGCCGCAGCCTTGCGGGCGTCCTCGGCGCGCTTGCCGCCGGTGCTGCTGCAGCCGGCCAGGGACACCGACAGTGCCCCCGCCAGTGCGATGCCTACCCAGGTCCGAAACCGTGCCACGAGGCCGTGCCCTTCTTGCTGTGCCGTGCTGTCCCGCTGGGCTCTGAAATCCCAAACGCCCCATTGTCCGACACGGGCATCGGTCATGCAGTGCCGGGGAGCGCCGGTCGGTCACATTGTCCGGACATGGAGACCCACGCGCACGGCGGATCGGCCCGCCGGCCGGTGCGGGTCAGGACCGTACGAGCAGCTGGAACTCGAAGGAGTAGCGGGACGGCCGGTAGGTGTGCGTGCCCAGTTCGACCGCGCGTCCCGTGTCGTCGAACGTCGTGCGCCGCATGGTGAGCAGCGGCGCGCCCTCCTCCTCGCCGAGCCGCTCGGCCTCGGCGGCGGTGGCGGCGCGGGCACCGATGGACTGGCGGGCACTGTGCAGGGTGATCCCGGCGGCGCGCATGAGCCGGTAGAGGCCGGTGGCCTCGAGCTGCCCGGTGTCCAGGTCGAGGAGACCGGGCGGCAGGTGGTTGCACAGGTACGCCATCGGCTCCCCGTGCGCGAGACGCAGCCGCTCCACCCGGTGCACGTCGCCGCCCTCGGCCACGCCGAGCGCGGCGGCGACCTCGGCCGTCGCCGGGACGACCGTGTTCACCAGGAGCTTCGTGGCCGGGCGCTGCCCCGCAGCCTCCAGGTCGTCGTAGAGGCTGCTGAGCTCCAGCGGGCGCTTGACCTGGCTGTGCACCACCTGTGTGCCGACTCCCCGGCGGCGCACGAGCAGGCCCTTGTCGACCAGGGACTGGATGGCCTGGCGGACGGTGGGGCGGGACAGGCCGAGCCGCGCGGCGAGCTCGATCTCGTTTCCCAGCAGGCTCCCCGGGGTCAGCGCTCCGTGCTCGATCGCCGCCTCCAGCTGCTGCGACAGCTGGAAGTACAGCGGCACGGGGCTGCTGCGATCCACGCTGAGGTCCAGCGCCACGGTCGGGTCCACTTCTGGTTTCGGCACGGGCCGAGCGTAGCTCCGTGCGCTGATGACGGGAAGTCGTGTAGTTCGGTTGTCCGGACATACACATTGACAGCGTCCGGGCTGTGAGCCCACTTTGATTCCATGCGCATCGGGGTCATCGGTACGGGCCGTATCGGCACGGTCCACGCCAACACGCTCAGCCGCCATCGCGACGTCGGGTCCCTGATCCTCACGGACGCGGATCTGGCCCGGGCGCAGGCCCTGGCCCAGCGACTGGGCGAGACCGCGGCGCCCGGGGTGGACGAGATCTTCCGATGGGGCGTGGACGCCGTGGTGATCACGACGGCGACGTCGGCCCACGCCGAACTGATCGGTCGGGCAGCACGCTCGGGACTGCCGGTGTTCTGCGAGAAGCCGATCGCGCTCGACATGGCCGGCACGCTCCAGGCGATCGCCGAGGTGGAGACGGCGGGAACGGTTCTGCAGATGGGGTTCCAGCGCCGTTTCGACGCGGGGTACACGGGGGCGCGGGAGGCGGTACGGTCCGGGCGGCTGGGCCGGTTGCACACCGTCCGGGCGGTGACGAGCGACCAGGCGCCGCCGCCCGCCGCGTACCTGTCGCAGTCCGGCGGGCTCTACCGGGACACGCTGATCCACGACTTCGACGTCCTGCGCTGGGTGACCGGCCGGGAGGTCGTCGACGTGTACGCCGCCGGGTCCGACGCCGGGCCGCCGGTGTTCCGCGGGGCGGGCGACGTGGACACGGGCGCGGCGCTGCTGACGCTGGACGACGGCACGCTGGCCACGGTGACGGCGACGCGGCTGAACGGCGCGGGGTACGACGTGCGCATGGAGCTGGCCGGCGAACTCGATCAGATCGTCGTCGGGCTGGACGACCGTACGCCCATCGCGTCCACCGAGCCGACCGGGCCGCCGGCCGCGGACAAGCCCTGGTCGGGCTTCGTGGAGCGTTTCGGGCCCGCCTACGAGGCGGAGCTGGCCGCGTTCGTGGAGGTGGTGCGCGGCGAGCGGGCCAACCCGTGCGACGGTCGCGAGGCGCTGCGGGCCCTGACGATCGCCGAGGCGTGCGAGATCTCCCGGCGGGAGCGCAGGGCGGTGCGTCCGGCGGAGGTGCCGGGCGCGGAGCGGGCGGCGCTCTGAGCGGCCGGGGGCGGCGACGCGTCGTACCGAGCCTCCCCGCACCGGCGGCGCGTGCGTCCGCCGGCTAGGGCGCGTCGTCCAGGAGTCCCGCGTCGTACGCCAGCAGCGCGATCTGCACGCGGTTGTCGAGGTCCAGCTTGGCCAGGATGCGGGAGACGTGGGCCTTGACGGTGGCGACGCTCAGGTAGAGCTCCGCCGCGACTGCGGCGTTGGCCAGGCCCCGCCCCACGGCGACGGCGACCTCGCGTTCGCGGTCGTTCAGCGCGGCGATGCGGGCACGCGCGCGTGTGCGCCGGGTGTCGGCGGCGGTGCCGGCCGCGTGCTCCATCAGCCGCCGGGTCACGGCGGGCGACAGGACCGGATCACCGGCGGCGACCCTGCGCACCGCGTCGAGGATCTGCGCGGGCGGGGTGTCCTTGAGGACGAATCCGGCGGCGCCCGCGCGCAGGGCCCGCAGCACCTGCTCGTCGGCGTGGAACGTGGTGAGCACCACGACCTGCGGGGGGTCCGCGCGGCCCCGCAGCCGTTCGGTGGCCGTCAGACCGTCCACCCCCGGCATCCGGATGTCCATGAGGACCACGTCCGGGCGGGTGCGGTCGACTAGTGCCTCGACCTCGTCGCCGTCGGCGGCCTCGCCGACGATCTCCACGTCGCCGGCGCCGCCCAGCATGAAGGACAGCCCGGCCCGCACCAGCGGGTCGTCGTCGACGAGGAGCAGTCTGATCGCAGTCATGACCTCACGTAATCACGGTTGCCGGGGGAGACCACACCCGGTCGACGGCCCTGATGACGACCGGCAGGTGACGATGTGTCAGGACGCCGGGGCGGTGTCCTGGAGGTCACCCCCACGGCAGCGCCGCCCGTACCTCGAAGCCGCCGTCGCCCGTGGGGCCGTGCTCCAGCGTGCCGCCCGCCAGCGTCGCACGCTCGGTCAGCCCGATCAGGCCCTGTCCGGAGCCGGGAACGTGGGGCGCCTCTCCGTCGGGCGGGGCGTTGCGCACGGACAGGGCGAGTCCGTCGCCCGGTGCCCCGGTGACGGAGAGGGTGACCTCGGTGCCGGGGGCGTGTTTGCGGGCGTTGGTCAGGGCCTCCTGGACGATGCGGTAGGCGGTGCGGCCCACCGAGGCGGGGACGGTGGCGGGGTCGGTGACGTGACGGACGAAGGCCACCTCCATGCCGGCCTGCCGGGACTCGGCGACCAGGGCGTCCAGTGCCGCGAGCGTCGGCTGCGGCCGGCCCCCGTCGTCGGAGTCGCCGGCCCGCAGCACGCCGATGATCTCCCGCAGGTCCTGCAGCGCCTCGTGGGCGCTCTCGCGGATGACGCCGGCCGCCCGCGCCACTTCCTCGCGGGACGCGTCGGGCCGGAACTCCAGGGCACCCGCGTGCACGCTGAGCAGCGTCAGCCGGTGGGCGAGGACGTCGTGCATCTCCCGGGCGATGGCCTCCCGGGCCAGCCGCTGCGCCTGCTCGGCCCGCAGCCGCGCCTCCGTCTCCGCGCGCCTGGCCCGGTCCCGCAGGCTGAGCAGGAGCTGGCGCTTGGACCGGGCGAGCATGCCCCAGCCGGCCACCGTGGCCGCCAGCAGGACGCCCAGGAGGACCGCACCGAGGTAGGGCAGGGCAGGGTCCGGGCGCAGCCAGTAGAAGAGGGGTTGCAGCAGCATGTTGACGCCGGTCAACCAGGCCGTGTAGCGGAAGGGGCGGTGGACGGCCACAGTGAAGAGGGAGACCAGCGCGGCACCGCCCGAGGTGACCGAGACGAATCCGACGGGCACCAGTGCCACCGCGAGCCCCACCGGCCATCGGCGTCGGAGCCATACGGCAGCGCACGACAGGGCGCCGATCAACTGGTCGGACACCTCCCAGGCGTACGGGAGTCCGGGTTCCCGGTCCAGCGTGTCCGCGGCCAACAGGCCGATCAGGACGGCGAGCAGGAAGCAGGCGAAGTCGACCAGCCAGTCGCGTGCGGTCCGTCGGGGCCGCCGGCCCGAGCGGTCCGCGTCCGGGTCGAGCTGGTCGATCAGCGCCGACGGCAGCAGCCAGCGCCGTCCCAGGGTCACCGGGGCGGTCCGCACCGGCCTGTCATCGCTCACGGTCGGCAAATCTACGCAGCGCGGGCCGCCGTCACCGCCGCTCGCGCCGGATCGTCGACCGAAGTCGCCGGGCCGCCGACTTTCGGCGTACCGGGCGCCCGGGAACGACGACTTCGGTCGGACGTGCCTCGCCCCGCGGCCGATGTGGGTGGGGGGTCCGCGGGGCGAGAGTCGGGGGCATGAAGGAGTTTCTGGGGATCGTCGGATTCCTCGCCCTGGTACAGGGCGTGGCCGGTCTGATGCACGAATTCACCGGGTGGGACTGGGGTTTCGTGCAGCGGATCGGTTTCCTCGACGGGTACGAGATCTACGCGAGCGTCGCCCTGATCGTGCTGGCGTTCGCCCTGTTCGCCGCCGCCGAGAGCCGCGGGCCGGGGTGAGCGTGGAGTCCGGGGTGAGCGCGGAGTCCGGCCGTGCGCCGCCCTCAGCAGCCGTGGTCGACGAGGTCGAACGACGCGTAGTGGTCGGCCGTGTAGTAGTCCTCCTGAGCCTGCTCGCCGGTGACGATGCGGCGCGCTCCGCGGGTGTCGGAGCCCGGGGTGATCACCGTGTACTCGTGGTAGTAGCCGGTGGACCGGCTGGGCAGGACGCCCTCCCGGTTCTGGAAGACGGTCCCGTCCTGGTCGTAGGGGTAGGGCCCGCCCTGCTCGATCAGGTCGAGCGTGTCGTGTGCCTGGGAGGGCAGGTCGCTGTAGCAGATGTCGCCGACCGCGGTGGTGGCGGCGCCGGCGGTGGTGGCGGAGACGGAGCCGCCCACGAGGAGGGCGGACAGGACTGCGGCTGCGGCGCCGATCCGGGCGGCGCGTGGGGGGAATCGCATGACGTCATGATGACGCGCGTAGACCATGGCATGTCAATGACAAGTCCGTGGAGTTTCCCGGTACGTCATATGTGTTTTCCGCGCGTTCACATCGCCGTCGGCGGCGCCGGCCCGCGGGTCAGGTCGACGTCCGTTCGCCGCCAGCGCCCGCGGGAGCGGACCGCTGGGATGGACCCATGAACACGAACACGAACCCACTCGCCCCCTCTTCTCTGACCGGCCGGACGGCCCTCGTGACCGGCGGCAGCCGCGGCATCGGCGCGGCCACCGTGCTGCGCCTGGCGCGGGAGGGCGCGGACGTCGCCCTCACCTATGTGAACGGCAAGGACGCGGCCGAGGACGTCGTACGGGCCGCCCGGGCACTGGGACGCCGGGCGGTGGCCCTGCGGGCGGACTCCGCCGACGCCCAGGAGGCGGCGGGCGCGGTCGAGCGGGCGGCGCAGGCGCTCGGGGGCGGCGTCGACGTGCTGGTCAACAACGTGGGCCTCGGGCTGCTGGGTCCGATGGAGAGCATGTCCCTCGCCGACGTGGACCGGCTGCTGGCCGTGAACGTCCGTGGTGTCTTCCTGGCCTCCCAGGCCGCCGCGTCGCACATGACCGAGGGCGGGCGGATCATCACCATCGGCACCTGCATGACCCAGCGGGTGCCGGGTCCCGGCGGCACGCTGTACGCGATGAGCAAGTCGGCGCTGATCGGGCTGACCAAGGCCCTGGCGAGGGAGCTGGGTCCGCGCGGGATCACGGCGAACATCGTCCACCCGGGCCCGATCGACACGGACATGAACCCGGCGGACGGGCCCTACGCGCAGGGGCAGGCGGCCATGACGGCACTGGGCCGTTTCGGCACGGCGGACGAGGTGGCGTCCACGGTGGCCTACCTGGCGGCCGCCGCGTACGTCACCGGGGCGGAGTTCGCGGTGGACGGCGGCCACGCGGCGTAGCGGCACGCGACGCGGGCACCGCCCCCGGGCATCCGCGCGGGGCGCGCCGGTGCTGTCCTGCCGGTGCGCCCCGCGGGTAGGTGGGGACCGGCCGTTCCCGTTGCCGGGGGCGGCCGGTCCGTGCGTCAGCCGCCCAGTTCCTGGTGGCGGGCGGCCAGGTGGGCCGCGCCGTCCTCCGTCAGGGAGCCGAACAGGCGCAGGCGGGAGATGCCGCCGTCGGGGAAGATGTCCACGCGCGCGTGGGTGCCGACGGCCGGCTCGGGCAGGACGAAGCGGTGGTTGGTGTCGGGCTGCATCCGGGTCCGGGGCAGCACCTCGCGCCACTCGCCGCTCTCGCCGTCCTTCACCGACACCGACGCCCAGCCCGCCGAGTTGCCCTTCAGGTACGCCGTGTCGATCTCGATCGCGCGGATCTGGGAGCGGTCCACCAGCCGGTAGCTGATCCAGTCGTTGCCCTGGTCACGGCGGCGGCGGGTCTCCCAGCCGTCGTCCATCTTGCGGGAGCGGCCCGGCTGGATGGTGTTGGTGGCCGGCGAGTAGAAGAGGTTGGAGGCGTCCTCCACCTGGCCGCCGTTCTCCAGCGCGACCACGTCGAAGGTGCCGAGCGCGGCGAGCCACGCCGGGTCCGGGACGACCTCGCCGTACACGCGCAGGCGGGCGATGCCGCCGTCGGGGTGCTGCTTGAGGCGCAGGTGGGTGAAGCACTGCTCGGCGGAGACGGCGAAGCCGTTGGCCGCGTGGCCGCCGACCGCCGTGCGCGGGACGAGGGTCGTCCACTTCACGTCGTCCGCGAGGAGTTCCTCCGGCGACGGGGAGCCCGCGACCGAGGCGCCCTCGACGGAGACCGCCTGCGGGTAGTTGCCGCGGAAGTGGGCCGTGTCGACGACGATGCCACGGATCACGCCGGGCGCGCCGAGGCGGATCAGCGCCCAGTCGTGGTCGTCCTCGGTGGGCCAGGGATGCTCGGCCGAGGCACCGCGGCGGCGGCGGGTCTCCCAGCCGTCCATGACCTTGCCCTTGTGCCCGAAGTGCTCGGGGTCGAACTCGGCGCGCTCGGGCACCAGCAGGTTCTCGCGCTGGGCGAAGAACTCGTCGTTGGCGGCGACGACACCGGCGCCCAGTCGCCGGTCGGCGAGGTTGGCGTACTGGGTGAACGGGAGGTCGGCCGTGCGGTAGTCCGCGTACGGGTCACCGCCTCCGTAGGGGTTCGCATCGCCGGTGAAGCTGGCCAACGAGGTGTTCTGCTGGGCCGTCACGGTGATCAGGTGTTCCTTTCGGGGTCGTTCGAGTGTGTGTGGGGCAGGTCCGGACGTGTGTCACGGGGTCCGGGAGAGGAGCTGTCCCTTCGGGTCGGTGAACGCGCCGTCCGCCACGATGCGCTCTCCGCGCAGCCAGGTGGACTTCACGACGCCGTACAGGGTCTTGCCCGCGTACGCGGTGACGCGGTTGCGGTGCTGGAGGCCGGCCGGGTCGACGGTGAAGGTCTCGTCGGGGGCGAGGACGGCGAAGTCGGCGTCGTGGCCCGGTGCGATGGCGCCCTTGCGGGCCTCCAGTCCGACGAGGCGGGACGTGTTCGCCGACATCCAGCGGACGAGGTCCTCCAGGCCGTGGCCGCGCTCGCGGGCCGCGGTCCACATGGCCGCCAGGCTCAGCTGGAGACCGGCGATGCCGCCCCAGGCGGTGGCGAAGTCGTCGGTCTTCAGGTCTGCGGTGGAGGGTGAGTGGTCGGTGACCACGCAGTCGATGGTGCCGTCCGCCAGTGCCTGCCACAGCAGGTCCTGGTTGGCCGCCTCGCGGATGGGCGGGCAGCACTTGAACTCGCTCGCGCCGTCCGGGACCTCCTCGGCGGTGAGGGTGAGGTAGTGCGGGCAGGTCTCCACGGTGAGGCGGACGCCCTCGGCCCGGGCCTCGGCGATCAGCGGCAGGGCGTCGCTGGAGGACAGGTGGAGCACGTGCACCCGCGCGTTGAACCGCTTCGCCTGCGCGATGAGCGCGGCGATGGCGGTGTCCTCGGCGTCGCGCGGACGGCTGGCGAGGAAGTCGGCGTACTTGGGGCCGCCCTGCTGCGGGGCGGCGGCCAGGTGGTGCGGGTCCTCGGCGTGCACGATCAGCAGGCCGTCGAAGGCGGCGATCTCGGCGAGGGACCGGGCGAGCTGTTCGTGGTCGAGGTGCGGGAACTCGTCCACGCCCGACGGCGACAGGAACGCCTTGAAGCCGAAGACGCCGGCCTCGTGCAGCGGGCGCAGGTCCTTGACGTTGTCGGGCAGGGCGCCACCCCAGAAGCCGACGTCGATGTGCGCCTTGTCGGCGGCGACCTGCTGCTTGACGCGCAGGTGGTCGACCGTGGTGGTCGGCGGGAGGGAGTTGAGCGGCATGTCGACGAGGGTGGTGATGCCACCGGCCGCCGCGGCGCGGGTGGCGGTCCAGAAGCCCTCCCACTCGGTGCGCCCGGGGTCGTTGACGTGCACGTGGGTGTCGACCAGGCCGGGCAGGACGACGTGGTCGCCGACGTCCTCCAGGCGGGCACCCTCCGGTACGGGCGCGTCGTACGGCAGTACGTCCGTGATCGTGCCGCCGCTCACCGCGACGGACGCGGCGCGTATGCCCTCGGGAGTGATGACGCGCGTCGAGCGCAGCACCAGTTCAGCCTGGGACACCCGAACCCCTCTCTCTGCAGTCGTTCCGCCGGCGGTCCACCGCCGGCCCGCCGGTTCACATCCGGGAAACGGGATCTCTCGCCACGTAACGGACTTCAACGTTCTGTTGAAGGAGTCTTCACTTCCCGTTCCGCGCCGTCAAGAGGCACCCTTTGCCTGGGCATGCTCGACGACCCCGCTCTGGACGTTTCCACAAAGCGGAATTAGAATTCCGACAGACAGAACGTAGCTACGTACAAGCGGGGAGTCAACCGGCCGCCGGGTAGGCTTCTGCCCTCCCGCCAGCCCCGAAAGGAACGTGCCGTGCCGACGTCCAGCGCCAGCACCACCGACTCCGCCAGGTCCGCCACAGGTGGCGTCCAGTCCCTGGAACGCGCCTTCGACCTGCTCGAACGGATGGCGGACGCGGGCGGCGAGGTCGGCCTCAGCGAGCTCTCCGCGAGCAGCGGACTGCCGCTGCCCACCATCCACCGCCTGATGCGCACGCTGGTGGCCTGCGGATACGTGCGCCAGCAGCCCAACCGGCGCTACGCGCTCGGCCCGCGCCTGATCCGGCTCGGCGAGTCCGCGGCCCGCCTGCTGGGCACCTGGGCGCGCCCGCACCTGGCCCGGCTGGTCGAGGAGACCGGGGAGACGGCGAACATGGCGCTGCTCGACGGCGACGAGATCGTCTACGTCGCGCAGGTGCCGTCCAAGCACTCGATGCGCATGTTCACCGAGGTCGGCCGGCGCGTCCTGCCGCACTCGACGGGCGTCGGCAAGGCACTGCTCGCCGACTTCCCGGCGGAGGAGGTGCGGGCGCTGCTGCACCGCACCGGCATGCCGGCCGCGACGGAGAAGACGATCACCACGCCGGACGGGTTCATCGCGGCACTGGAGGACGTGCGGCGCCAGGGATACGCGATCGACGACAACGAGCAGGAGATCGGGGTGCGCTGCCTGGCCGTCTCCGTGCCGAACTCCCCCACCGCCGCGGCCATCTCCATCTCGGGCCCGGCGGGCCGCGTCACGGAAACCGCGACCGACCGGATGGTGCCCCTGCTCCAGCAGGTGGCGGCCGAGCTCTCGGAAACACTGCAGGCCTCGAACGGCAACCCGGCCGCCTGAGCCGCGTGGCGGACGTTCAGCCCCCGGCGGCACCGCCGGGGGCTGCCCTCGTCGGGCGCCGGCGCCTCACCGCCGCGGCGGATCCCCGAACAGCTCGACGGCGTGCCGGACGTCCGCCAGCCCTCGCGACAGCGCGCTGACGGAGCCGATCGCACCGGCTATCAGCAGCAGGGAACGGCGCAGCCTCGGCACCTCCGGGACGCTGTGGTCCGCCATCGCGGCCAGGTCGGCCAGTTCGTCCTCGGCGATCGCCCGGTCCGGGAAGTCCGCGGGCAGCAGGGCGAGCTGGCGGCGCAGCCGGGACACCGCGGTCCGCAGTTCCGCCACTCTCACGTCCTCGTCGCCGACGGCCACTTGCCTCTGCCCCAAGCTCCGCAACACAGCCCCTCCCCCTCGCACCCCGTTGTGCGCCCCTACGTGGTGAACGTGCCGAGCGCCCCCGGGCGGTGGTCGGGCGCCGGGGACGCGGGCCAGTAAACGCCACCCGGTGCCGGACGCGCCACCGCGAGGACCGAAATTCAGTCCCGTGAAACCGGTTGTGCGCCGGAGGGTTTGACACGCGGTCAGGTATGCAGGACCCATGGCGGACAACGAAGACCAGGTGGCGGGGCTGCTGCTCGCCGCGGGAGGCGGCCGGCGGCTCGGTGGCCGGCCCAAGGCACTGCTCGAGCATCGCGGACACCTGCTCGTCGAACACGCGGTCGAGGTGTTGCGCGCGGCCGGCTGCGCCCGCGTGCACGTCGTCCTGGGGGCGCGGGCCGAGGACGTGCGCGCGCGGGCGGCGCTGGAGGGGTGTGTCCTGGTGGACAACCCCGAGTGGCAGCGGGGCATGGGCACCTCGCTGCGGGCCGGGCTCGCCTCGCTGTCCGGCACGGGGGCGCGGGCGGCGCTGGTCTCGCTGGTGGACCAGCCCGGCATCGGCGCGGAGGCGATGGCGCGGGTGCGTGCCGGGTACCGGGACCCGACGTCGCTCGTGTCGGCTGCGTACGCGGGCGGGCGCGGCCATCCCGTCCTGCTCGGGGCGGCCCACTGGGCGGGCGTCGGGGCGACTGCGACCGGCGACCGGGGGGCACGCGCCTATCTGAGGGAACACGAGGCGGAGATCGCCCTCGTCGAGTGCGGGGACGTGGCACGGCCGTACGACATCGACACCTTGGCCGACCTGCGCCACCTTGAGTGAAGGGCATGGCACTGGGAGCCACTGTCCCTCGACTCAGAGAATCTCGACATCAACAAACCATTGAAGTTCCACGATGAGGAAACTACTATCCACTGACCAGAAGCACTCGACCGCACAGCGAGTGCGTTATGCCCCTATACGCGCCCTCTGGCACCCGGTGCCACCGCTGAAGGAAGTGACAGCTCATGTCCGCACCAGCGCCGTCCACGCTGGCCATCGTCGACGCCGAGCCCCTGCCCCGGCAGGAGGAGGTCCTCACCGATGCGGCGCTCGCCTTCGTGGCCGAGCTGCACCGGCGGTTCACGCCCCGGCGTGACGAGCTCCTCGCCCGCCGTGCGGAGCGCCGCGCCGAGATCGCCCGCACCTCCACGCTCGACTTCCTCCCGGAGACCGCCGCGATCCGCGCGGACGACTCCTGGAAGGTGGCCCCCGCTCCGGCCGCGCTGAACGACCGCCGCGTCGAGATCACCGGCCCGACCGACCGCAAGATGACCATCAACGCCCTCAACTCGGGCGCGAAGGTCTGGCTCGCGGACTTCGAGGACGCCTCCGCCCCGACCTGGGAGAACGTCGTCCTCGGCCAGCTCAACCTGACCGCCGCCTACACCCGCACCATCGACTTCACCGACGAGCGCACCGGCAAGTCGTACGCCCTGCGCCCGGACGAGGAGCTCGCGACGGTCGTCATGCGCCCGCGCGGCTGGCACCTCGACGAGCGCCACCTCCAGGTCGACGGCCGCCCGGTCCCCGGCGCCCTGGTCGACTTCGGCCTGTACTTCTTCCACAACGCCCAGCGCCTGCTGGACCTCGGCAAGGGCCCGTACTTCTACCTCCCGAAGACGGAGTCCCACCTGGAGGCCCGCCTCTGGAACGAGATCTTCGTCTTCGCGCAGGACTACGTCGGCATCCCGCAGGGCACCGTCCGCGCCACCGTCCTGATCGAGACGATCACGGCCGCGTACGAGATGGAGGAGATCCTCTACGAGCTGCGCGACCACGCCTCCGGGCTGAACGCCGGCCGCTGGGACTACCTGTTCTCCATCGTCAAGAACTTCCGTGACGGCGGCGAGAAGTTCGTGCTCCCGGACCGCAACGCGGTCACGATGACCGCCCCGTTCATGCGGGCGTACACCGAACTCCTCGTGCGCACCTGCCACAAGCGCGGCGCGCACGCGATCGGCGGCATGGCGGCGTTCATCCCCTCGCGCCGGGACGCCGAGGTCAACAAGGTGGCCTTCGAGAAGGTCCGCGCCGACAAGGACCGCGAGGCCGGCGACGGCTTCGACGGCTCCTGGGTCGCCCACCCCGACCTGGTGCCGATCGCCATGGAGTCCTTCGACAAGGTCCTCGGCGACCGGCCGAACCAGAAGGACCGGCTGCGCGAGGACGTCGACGTCAAGGCGGCCGACCTGATCGCCATCGACTCCCTGGACGCCAAGCCGACGTACGCGGGCCTGGTCAACGCCGTGCAGGTCGGCATCCGCTACATCGAGGCGTGGCTGCGCGGCCTGGGCGCGGTGGCCATCTTCAACCTGATGGAGGACGCGGCCACCGCCGAGATCTCCCGCTCGCAGATCTGGCAGTGGATCAACGCGGAGGTCGTCCTCGACAACGGCGAGCAGGTCACCGCCGAGCTGGCCCGCAAGGTCGCCGCCGAGGAACTGGCGAACATCCGCGCCGAGATCGGCGACGAGGCCTTCGCGGCCGGCAACTGGCAGCAGGCGCACGACCTGCTGCTGACGGTCTCCCTGGACGAGGACTACGCCGACTTCCTGACGCTGCCGGCGTACGAGCAGCTCAAGGGCTGACGCCCGGCCCGCCGCCCAGCGCAGGTCCGTGCCCCCGGTACCGCACAGCACCGGGGGCACGGCCCTGTGCCGGCGTCATTCCAGGTGTACGGACCAGTCCTGTTCCGCGGGCGGCTTGCCGTGCAGGTCGGGGACCTGCTTGAGCCAGGCGGGGCGGCCCTGCCTGGTGCGCGCCGCGCGCCGCGCCTCCTCGGCGGCCAGCTCCTCCCGGCTGGGGAAGTCGGTCGGCAGCCACTGCGCGGACGCCTTCACCCGCGCGGAGAGGTAGTCCGCGTACGCCGCCCGCAGCTCGTCGGGGCCCGCGAAGCCGGGCTCCCCCGCCAGCCAGGTGTCCGGCACCTCGGCGACGACGGCGCGCAGCAGCTCGTCGGTCACCTTCGGCGCGAGCTCGGCGTCGGCGGCCCGGACGTCCGGCGTGCTGTGGCCGAGTGCGTGGTGGCGGAAGTCGTACGCCTTCTCCGGTGCGGAGGTGTCCCAGCGGTGGTGGAAGACCAGGGCCGCGCCGTGGTCGATGAGCCACAGGCGCGGGGGCACGGCGCCGAAGGTGGGCCACACCATGAGGTTGGAGCTGTGCACCGTGCGGTCGACGTTCACGGTGAGGGCGTCCAGCCAGACGATGCGCCCGGCCTCCACCGGGTCCACGGGGAACGTCTTCGCGACCTCGGGCGTGAAGTCGGCGGCGCCCGGCAGGTAGTCCATGCCGAGGTTGAGCCCGGCGCTGGCGTTCAGCAGGTCCCGCACCTCCTGGTGCGGTTCCCCCGCGGCGATCGACGGATCGAAGTGGACCACGACCAGCTCGGGCACGCGCAGCCCCAGCTCCCGCGCCAGCCGGCCGACGATCACCTCGGCGACCAGCGCCTTGCGCCCCTGCGCGGAGCCGGTGAACTTCACGACATAGGTGCCCAGGTCATCGGCCTCGACGACGCCGGGGACGGAGCCGCCGTGGTGCAGGGGCTCGACGTAGCGGGTGGCGGTGACCTGTCTCATCATGCAGCGAGCATAGTGACCGAGGGTGACGAGCGGCGAGGCGCGCCATACACGGCAGGACGTGCACCGGGCCATGGACGCCCGTCACACAGGGGCTGCGGCAAGCCTGGCTGTCCCGCCCATGTCACCGCCGGCGAGCGCGCCCGCATGATGCACGCCACATCGCGTCCCGTCCGCAGCCGGCGGCGGTGCGCGACGGGTTCACCTCTCGGGAGGCAGTCGTCATGGGTCAGTCGCATCCTCCGTCCCGCTCCACGAAGGGCCGCCGTTTCGTGCAAGGCGTCCGCCGCCGGATCGCCGTCGCGGCCGGGGCCGCCCTGGCCCTCACGGCCGGTCTGCTCGCCATCAGCCCGCACGCGTCCGCCGCCGCGGGTCTGACCCAGGTCACCGGCTTCGGCACCAACCCCGGCAACCTGTCCATGTACGCCTACGCACCCGACGCACTGCCGGCCGGCGCCCCCCTGGTGGTCGCCCTGCACGGCTGCACGCAGAGCGCGAACGACTACTACGCGAACTCCGGGTGGCCGAAGTTCGCCGACCGCTACGGTTTCGCGCTGGTCCTCCCCCAGACGAGCAGCGGCAACAACGCCAACGCGTGCTTCAACTGGTTCGAGCCGGGCGACAGCACACGCGGCCGGGGCGAGGCGTTGTCGATCAGGCAGATGGTCGACAAGGCCGTCTCGCTGTACGGCAGTGACAGCCGGCGCGTGTACATCACCGGTCTGTCCGCAGGCGGCGGCATGACCGCGAACATGCTCGCCGCCTACCCCGACGTGTTCGCGGGCAGCGCCGTCGGCTCCGGCCTGCCCGCGCACTGCGCGAACAGCGTGTCCGCCGCGTACACCTGCATGTACAGCCCGCCGGACAGGACGCCTGCTCAATGGGGTGACCTGGTGCGCTCCGCCGCTCCCGCCGGCACGGCCTCCTGGCCCCGGGTCGCGATCTGGCACGGCACCGCCGACACCACCGTCCGCCCCGCCAACGCCGGCGAACTGCGCGACCAGTGGACCGACGTGTGGGGCATCGGCCAGACGCCCTCCCGCACCGAGAGCCTCGGCGGGGGCACCACCCTGAGTGTCTACGACGACCCCTCCGGGCGCCCCGCCGTCGAGGTCTACTCCGTCTCCGGCATGGCGCACGGACTCGCCGTCGACCCGGGCAGCGGCCCCGAGCAGTGCGGCACCACCGGTACCTACTACCTCGACACCATCTGCTCCAGCTACCACACCGCGCACTTCTGGGGCCTCGACGGCGAGGCCCCGGACACGGGCACCCTGCCCGCGCCCACCGGGCTCGCGGTCACCGCGGTCTCGGACACCACGGTCACCCTGGGCTGGGACGCGGTGGCCGGCGCGAAGGCCTACGCCGTCCACCGTGGCGGGACGAAGGTGGGCACCACCACGTCGACCGGCTACACCGACACCGGCCTGGCCACCGGTACGGCCTACCGCTACACGGTGGCGGCGGTGGACGCCGCGGGCGCGACGAGTGCGGTGTCCACAGCGGTGACCGCGACCACCACCGGATACACGCCCTCGTGCCACACGGCGAGCAACTACGACCACACGGCCGCCGGGCGAGCCCACCAGAGCGGGGGATACACCTATGCCAACGGCTCCGACCAGCCCATGGGGCTGTGGAACACGTTCACCACGCACACCCTGAAGCAGACCGCGCCCGGCTACTACGTCCTCGCGGACTCCGGCTGCTCGGCCTGACCCCCGCCGAGGGCAAGTCCGAGGTGCTCGAAGACACGGCGCCGCAGCAGGAGGTACTGCTCGCGGCAGCGACCGGGGGGACCCGGCGGCCGTGCCACGGCCGTGCCGGGCCCGACCGTCTCGCGCGGACCGAACTGCTCCCTGGTCAGGTCGATCTCCAGGTCACCGAACCGGTTCCACCAGTGGTAGTCGGTGACCTGCCCGTCGACCCGCACCTCTGCGCACACCAGGTCGCCGCCGAGGAGGTCGTTCACGACCAGGGCGGTCACCCCGCACTGGCCGCGCGCGGGATTGTCCGGGTGCCGGCTGCTCACGTCCTCGGGGGCGCACGTGTCGGCGCCCCAGCCGGACCGCAGCGCCTTCTCGACGTCGGACAGGGTGATCGTGGTCATGGGCCGGTCAGCTTCCGACCGGTGACGGTTCCGCGGTGACCGGGGCCGCGGGTGGCCGGACATCGGCCATGCGCCTCTCCGGCCCCCTGCGCCGCAGTACGAGGTACCCGCAGAACGCGGCCGGGCCGAAGAAGATCTGCGCGGGCACGAGCTGCGGCAGGTGTCCGGTGAGCGCCTCGACGGTGACGGGTGTCAGCGTCGGCACGAGCGCGCCGAACACGGCGACCAGACCGAGGGCCAGGGTCAGCCCCGGCCGTCCGTACGACTTGTAGGCCACGGTGGTGAACAGCGCGTACACCAGGAGGTCGCCCATGCCCACGACGGCGCCGAACTCCCCGACGCGCAGCCCGGCCGAGGGGGCGAAGGCGTAGCCCTGCACCGCGTCGAACAGCTTCTGGGTGAGGGGGACGACGGTGGCGAAGAACAGGTCGTACACGGCGAGCGCCAGCGCGAACCGGGAGACGTGCCGCAGCTTGAGGCCGCCCTGTGCGTTGAGGTTGGCGGCGCCGATCGCCATCAGCATGATGACCAGGCTGTTGACCACCCAGTACGGCGTGGCGTGGGTCGGGTCGTCCTCGGCGCTGCGGGCGAAGAGCCAGTCCGCGGCCAGCAGGGCGACGATGAGCGCCCAGCGCAGCGCTCCCCGGCGGACGACCGTCCCGTAGCCCACGGCGAGGCCCCCGGCCAGGGTCAGCCCGAGCACGGGCGGCAGCAGCCAGCCCGGGAGGGACAGGTACAGGAAGGGCAGGACGACGACGAAGCCCATCATGATGACCATGTCGTTGCCGTTGAACACGCCGACGGCCGGTCTGGGCAGGCTGAACCGCCGGAAGCAGGCGACCGAGGCCAGCGAGACGCCCAGGGCGACGGCGAGGGTGACGAGGACGAAGAACGCGCTCTGTGCGGCGGTCATGCGGTCCGCCCGGCGGAGGAGAAGCTGTTCTCGACCAGGTCGCAGCGGTAGCGCCGCAGCTCGTGCCCGTCCCCCGGTACGACGTCGACGCGGGCGTCGAGGCCGGACTCGGCGAAGTGACGCGCGATGTCGCCCGTCTCCGGAACGGACGAGGCGGCCACCTCCACGTGCAGCCGGCCGTCCACCACGTCGGCACGGTGGCGCACCGGCCAGCAGGCGCCGGGCAGCGCGTCGAGGACCTCCATGATCTCGCGCGGGGTCACCGGGCCGTCCTGGGTGCGCAGCACGTGGTCCGCCTTTCCGAGGATGTGCGAGGTCGCCGGGACGTTCGCCATCTCGCACGCGAGCGGTGTGCCGGGCAGCCGCCGCACCAGGTCCCGGGTGTCGTAGCGGAAGACCGGCATGCACTCCCGGTACGGGAAGAAGGGGGTGGCGACGATCGTGCCGAGGGCCCCGGGCTCGGCCGGCGCCCCGGTGTCGAGGTCGCACACCTCCACGAGGCCGATACCGGCGTCGATGTGCAGGTGCCGTTGCCGGCAGATCGCGCCGGCGACCGGTGTCACCTCGGTCATGCCGTAGCCGTCGTGGACGGGGGCGCCGAAGGTCTTCTCGGCGGCCTCGGCGAGCGCCGGCGAGAGCACCTCACTGCCGACGTTGACGCGACGCAGCCGGAAGTCGGCGGGGCCGAGCCCGCGTTCGCGGGCCAGGCGCGTCAACTGTCCCAAATAGCTCGGGTAGGTGACCATCAGCGTCGGCGCCGAGGGGCCGGTTCCCGCCATGAGGTCCAGGGTCTCGGCGGGCGGGACCAGGCCGACCATGCGGATCGCGGCGCCTGCCAGTCGGGCGACCTGCATCTCCGCGTAGGCCGTACCGGTCGCCCGGGAACTGATGTTGAACTGGACCAGGTCGGTGGTGCGGACGGTGCCGCGCAGCACCTGGGAGAGGGCGACCAGCGCGGGCCACAGACGTTCCTCGTAGCGGGAGTACCAGACCTCGGTGGGCCTGCCCGTCGTCCCGGTGGTCCGGGAGGCGAGGAAGGGCTCGCCGCACAGGAAGTCGCGGGGCCGTGCGACCAGATCGGCCTTGGTGGTGACGGGCACGGCGGTGACGTTCTCGACGGTCAGCGCGGCCGGGTCGGCGCCTGCTGCGGCGAAGTGCTCCTTGTAGAACGCCGACTTGGCCGCGAGGCGCCTGGCCGTGCGCCGCAGCGCCTTGTTCGTGAGGTCGGTGCGCATCTGCGGGTCCGCCGCGGCGCCGCGCAGCAACTGCTCGACGTCCTCGCCCGGCGAGCCGAACTCGGCGATCGTCGCCAGCGCGTCGTCGACGAGCCTCTCGGCGGAACGGACGTTGATCGGACGGCCGAGCACCATGGCCAGTGCCATCCGGAACTGCCTTGTCCCCGCGTCGAACATGGTCCTCCCCCGCCGGTCCCGGTCCTCACCGTGCCGGGGTGGGCGGCCTGGCCGCCCACCCCGTCGTCACGTCAGCTGGGGCAGTTCGAGAACAGCACCGCAGCCATGGAACCCATGACGTACTTCGTGTGCTTGAGCGTGGAAACGATCGCGGACATACGAAACCCCCTTGCATCGTTCAGAACTGCGCCCTCACCGGTCAGCGAGAGCACCCTGATACTCAAGTGGCGCAAGTACTGCTGTCAAGGATCGATCACGCGATCGAACTTCCGCCTCCAAACCTTCAATCGGCCTTATTTTGCGGCGAGTTCACGCCACCGCGGGATCCGGAATCCGGACGGTGGGCCTCCCGTGGCCGCGCATACCGGTGAGTGGAGCAGGCGGGGCCTGACGCACGGAGCCGCCTGCTCCGGCGGGGCGGTGACGAACCGGAGGCACCGGACCGATGCGGGACCGGCGTCACCTCACCTCGTACAGCGGGTTCGGCAGCGGCCGGTACCGTGCCGCGGCGCCGTCCGCGCCGGTCCAGCGGAGCAGGAGGTTGGTCTTGGCGGGCAGGGCGGGCGCGGTGAGCAGGGCCGGGATCTCGGGCAGGTCGTGACGGGCCAGGGCGGTGCGGAGGGCGGGCCGCGGGTCGAAGCCCGGGTGATGCTCGGCGAGGGCGCCGGCGATCTCCAGCAGGTGGTTGACGACCAGGCAGTACACCAGTCGTTCCCAGCCGGCAGCGCGGGGCGTGTCCGGGAGGAGCTTGACGCCCTCTGCGTCCCGGAAGAGGGCCTGCACCGGGATGCCGTCCGCGTCCACCGCGACCAGCGTGTTCTGCAGGTGCGCCTCCAGGACCACGCCGTCGTCGGCGAAGGCCGTCAGGGCGGGCGGGACGACCGCGTCGAGGTACGCCTCCCACCAGGCCGCCGGGTCCGGCGCGGCCGCCAGGGGGCTGCCGGGGAAGCCCTCCACCAGGGCCGCGGCGAGCAGCGGGGACGCGCCGGGCAGCAGGCCGGCGCGCAGTCCGTCGCGGACGACGACGGCGAGTTCCTCGAAGGCGAAGTCGGCGGTGCGGTAGCCGCGGTCGGCGAGCCAGACCGCCGGGGGGCCGATCGACTCGAACGCCTCCGTGACCGCCGTGTCGGTGCGGCGCAGTCTCAGCAGGTCGTGGCGCCACAGGCGGCGGATGTCGTTGGTGATGCGCACGTCGAGGCTGAACTTCAGGAACAGGTCGTGTCCCGGGAGGTACTCGGGCGCGTACACCGTGCGGACCGCCGCCGTCGGCCACACCGGGAACCCGGTCGCGCCCAGCCGGATCAGGCGTCCGTCGGCGAAGGCCGGGGCGAGGGCCGGCGCCGTCAGGTCGAGCTGCCAGGGGTGGGCGGGCAGCAGCCGGTAGCCGGGCGGGGCCTCGCCGAGGGCGTCCAGGGCGGCGGTGTCGCCCTCCTCGACGACCGTGTCGGCCCGCACGGCGAGGAGCGTCAGCGGGAATCGGGCGTGCGCCTCCGGCGCGTAGGGAAGCCAGTCGGCGTGCGGTCCGCCGCCGCGCGCCTTGGGGGCGGGGTGGTGGGTGTGGCCGGTGAGAAGGGACTGCTCCGAGCGCAGGTACGGGTCACCGGGCTCGGTCGCCGCCGCGCGTGCCGTCAGCAGGGCGGCGACCGCGTCCCGGCTGTCGGTCATCTCGGCGGGCAGTTCGTGGTTGGGCACACCGGTGTGGCGGCGCAGTTCCTCGGCGACGAGTTTCACCAGTTCGGCGTGGCCGACGCGGTGCCAGCCGTCCGCCCCGCCCACCTCCGGCTCGGCGGGGCGCCGACCGCCGCGGACCCGGAGCAGCCGGCCGCCGGGCAGCCGGTACACCGGGCGGTCACCGGGGGCCGCACACGGTTCGGCCACCTCCCGCAGCAGGCAGTTCAGCAGCGGCGCGGCCGCGAGGGCGTCGGCGCGTTCCGCGACGTCGTCCGGGGATGCGGCGCCGGCGCCGGAGGACGGGGGCAGGAGATCCACGCGTTCCACTCGTTCCCTACGGTCTGTCAGAGGGCGGGGACGATCAGTATGTCTGCCGTGGTCCCATCGTCGTGACGTCCCGCCGGCCCGCCCCCGTACCCGACCCGTACCCGAGGAGTCCGCCCGTGCACCGTCCCGCCACCGCCGAGGCCGAGGTCGCCGACGAACTGGCCGCCGTCCGGCCCGGTCTCGTCTCCCGGTACACGGCCGGGCTGCCCGGCGCCCGCGCGGCCGTGCTGACCCGGCTGTGGCGGGCGCTCGCGTACGAACCGCTGCCGTGGATCACCGGCCGGGAGTCCGTACGGGACGGACTCGTCCTGCGCCTCGGGGACGGCCGGCGGCTGCACGGCCCGGCCGCGGACCCGTACCGCACCGACGCGTACGTCACCGCCGTACGGCTCGACGGGACGCCGTACGACGATCCCGCGCGACTGGTGACGGACCTCGCCGTGCCGCACTCCGCGGGTTTCGCCGCCGAGCTGGGGCACAGTGTCGCGTCCGTGGCCCTGTCGCGCGCGGGCCGGGAGAATCACCCGGACGAGTGGCCGGGGAGCGACTGGGGTTGGGAGCAGCGCGTCGTCGATGGTCATCCGTTCCACCCCAACTGCCGTTCCCGGCCCGGTTTCTCGGTGGCCGAGCAGCTCGCCTACGGCCCCGAGCACGGGCCGGTCGTGGAGCTGGGGCTGCTGCCCGTCCCGGCGGCCGGGTGCCTGGTGACGGGGGCGTGGCCGACGGAGTTCCGGGACGGGGGGCGGTTGCTGCTCCCGGTGCATCCCTGGCAGGCGGCACATGTGCTGAAGCGGCCGTGCGACGCGACGCTTCCCGCGCATCCGCTGATGTCCCTGCGCACGCTCGCCGTGCCCGGCGGCCCGCAGGTGAAGACGGCGCTGAGCGCGCGGCTGACCTCCTCGGTGCGGGACATCTCCGTCGCCTCGGTCGCCGCGTCGGACACCCTGTCGGCGTTCGGCCAGGTCCTGGCGGCGCGCACGGACGGGCTGCTGCACGTCACCCGCACCCTGGGCGCGGCGACCGCGCACTCCCCCGACCTGGCCGCCGTGCTGCGCGAGCCGCCCCGGGCGTACGCGGGGCCCGGCGAGCACGTCGTCCCGGTGGCGGCGCTGGCGACCACCGGGCTGCCCCGGTCCCCTGCGTGGGTCGCCGGTCTCGCGCGCCTGTGCCTCACCGTCGGGCTGGGTCTGCTCGAGCTGGGCGTGGCGCTGGAGGCGCACGGCCAGAACCTGCTCGTGGTGCTGTCGGCGTCGGGCGAGCCGCTGCGCCTGGTCTACCGCGACCTGGCCGACATCCGCGTCAGCCCGGCCCGCCTCACGCGGCACGGCATCCCGCTCCCGGGCCTGCCCACGCGCATGCTCACCGACGACCCGACGGCCCTGCGCCGCAAGCTGTTCGGCTCGCTGGTCGCCGGTGCCCTCGCCGGGCTGGCGGGATCGGGTGCGGCGCTCGGCGCGGCCCTGGAGCCGGCCCTCGGCGAACTTCCGTGCACGCCGGACCTGGTGGCGCTGCGCGAGGAACGGCTGCCGGTGAAGGCGCTGACGCTGATGCGCATGTCGCCGGGCGACGGCGGGGATTTGTGGGCGGAGCTGCCCAATCCCCTGTCCCCGGGGTGACGTTGCGGCGTCCGCGCGGTCTCGTTTTGGAGCACGGCAGTCCCGCTCCATAGGATCCGCCGATGATCATAAGAAAACGGCTGGCGGCGGGCGTGTGCGCCCTGCTCGCCGCACTGACGGCCGGGATCGCCCTGCCGGCCGGTGCGGCCGCCGGTGAACCCACGGGCGAGGACGCGCCGAAGGTCGACCTCGTGCTCGACGTCAGCGGTTCGATGCGCACCCGGGACATCGACGGCGGCACGCGGATGGCCGCGGCGAAGCAGGCGTTCAACGAGGTGCTCGACGCGACGCCCGAGGAGGTGCAGCTGGGCATCCGGACGCTGGGCGCCGACTACCCGGGCGACGACCGCAGGACGGGCTGCAAGGACACCGCGCAGCTCTATCCGGTCGGCCCGCTGGACCGCACCGAGGCCAAGACGGCGGTGGCCACCCTGTCGCCCACCGGCTGGACGCCGATCGGACCCGCGCTGCTCAAGGCGGCCGACGACCTCGACGGCGGCAACGGGTCCAAGCGGATCGTGCTGATCAGCGACGGCGAGGACACCTGCGCCCCGCTCGATCCCTGCGAGGTGGCCCGCGAGATCGCCGCCAAGGGCATCGGGCTGACCATCGACACCCTCGGCCTGGTCCCCAACGCCAAGATGCGCCGGCAGCTCAGCTGCATCGCCGAGGCGACCGGCGGCACCTACACCTCGGTGGAGCACACCGACGAGCTCACCGACAAGGTGAACCAGCTGGTGGACCGCGCGGCCGACCCGGTGGTGACGCCGGTCGCCGTCGAGGGCGCGGACGCGTGCGCGAAGGCGCCGGCGCTGAAGTCGGGGCTGTACACCGACCGCGAGGAGTTCGGGAAGCAGCGCTGGTACCGGGTGGACGTGCTGCCCGGCGAGGAGCTGCGCGCCTCCGTGAGCGTGTCCGCCGACCGGGCCGTGAATCCGTCCTACGGCGTGCTGCTGCGGGCGGTCACGGTGCACGGCCGGGAGATCGTGCGCGGCGAGGCGGCGGACAACGGCCGTACGGACGTGGTCTCGACCGGTCTGCGCTACCCGAAGCCGGAGATCGACGACGCGGACACGGACAAGCCGGCCGCGGAGACCGTGTGCCTCCAGGTCACCAACTCCTTCTCCGTCGCGCCCGGCGTCAAGACCACACCCGGTCTGCCGCTGGAGCTGACGGTCGACGTCGTGGACGGCCCGAGCCAGGCCGACGACGTGGCCGCCTTCGGCCTCGGGCGCGGCTGGTGGCTGCTGGGTGTGCTGGTGCTGGTCGGTTTCCTCGCCGGTCTGCTGTGGGGCTGGCTGTCGCGCTGGCGGTTCGCGGTCTGGAGGACCCACTGATGCGTATCACCCGAGTGCTGAGTACCGCGCTGCTGCTGGTCGGTCTCGCCGCCGCGCCCGCGGCGGCCGACTCCTCGCCCTCCGCGAGCCCGTCCGACGACGGCGGTGCGCCGAACACGGCGGGCACGTCGTTCCGTACGGCGACGGAGATCGAGCAGGGTCAGCCGGCCACGGCGAGCGGCTCCGCGGGCGACTACCTGTACTGGTCGTTCCCGGCGGACGCCGAACAGCGGCCGACCGTGAAGGCCACGGTCGAGCTGCCCGGGACGCACGCCGCCCAGACCTGGCGGATCGACGTGTACGACGGTCTGCGCCGCCGCCAGGCCTGCCAGTGGGGCGCGCAGACGCGCACGGCGGCCGAGGGCACGCCCTCCGTGGAGCTGACGTGCGTGCTGCGCACGGTCCGCGCCTGGTCCGAGCCGTGGGCCAACGACCCGCTGCCGGGCACGTACTACGTCCGGCTGACGGTGGTGAACCTGCCGACGTCCGACCTCGGCGTGCCGGTCGGCGCCGAGGTGCGGGTCGACTCCAAGGACATGGGCGGAGCGGCCGCCGTGGACGGGTCGCTGGCCGAGCCGCTGGTGCCGGGCGTCGCGATGACGTCCGGGCAGGACGACGACTCGGAGCGCGGCGCGGTGCTGTCCGCGATCGAACCCGAGGACGGCTGGTCCTCGGGCTGGTGGTCCGACCGATGGGTGTGGACCGGGATCGGCGCCGTGCTGGCCGCGCTGGCGGGCATCGGCGGGTACGGGCTGACGCGCGGTTCCGGACGTCCGTCGCGGGTGCCGCCGGGCGCCTGAGTGCCGGTCAGGAGGCCCGCCCTTGGCGGGCCTCCTGCCGTTTCACCCCTCCCGGAGCGCCTTGGCCGCCGTGCCCTCGCCGGTCACCTCGACGCGCCCGTCGCGCACCGCGTCCCGCAGATCCAGCTCCCCGCGACTGAAGGCCTCGCACGTCCCGGCGTCCAGCGTCAGCCGGGCGTCGGGCTCCCCCGGCGCGGGTCCGTCGCCGTACACCGGGCCCTCGTCCGCGCCGGCGTACAGGTGGAAGTCGCCTTCCTCCAGCCTGACTTCGACGAGCCCCTCCGCGGCGCGCGCCGTCCGCAGGGCCCGCAGCAGGGGCAGTGCGAACCAGTGCGCCCGCACCGCGTCCGTGGGCCGGCGCTCCCCCAGCTCGCCGGCGCCCCACTCCCCGAGCGCCTCCAGAACCGGCAGCAACTCCCGCCCCCGCGCGGTGAGTTCGTAGACGTACGCCGCTCCGGGCGGCGGCAGCCGGCGCCGGGTCGTCAGCCCGTCGCGCTCCATGTCCTTCAGCCGCGAGGCGAGTACGTCCGTGCTGACGCCGGGCAGGTCGGCGTGCAGGTCGGTGTAGCGCCGCGGACCGGCGAGGAGCTCCCGGACGATCAGCAGGGTCCAGCGGTCGCCGACGGCGTCGAGCGCGCGGGCGGCGGAACAGTACTGGTCGTAGCTTCGGCGAGGTGACATGCGACGCAGTGTAGACAAGTTGTTGGACTTTCCAAGCTCCCACTTGGTAAAACCAAGCAACACCAGATACCGGAGGGGAATCGGCGCATGGAGTTCCGGCAGTCGAACAAGCTCAGCGAGGTCTGCTACGAGATCCGCGGCCCGGTGATCGAGCACGCCGACGCGCTGGAGAAGGCGGGGCACAGCGTGCTGCGCCTCAACACCGGCAACCCGGCCTCGTTCGGCTTCGAGGCGCCGGAGGAGATCCTCCAGGACATGATCCGGATGCTGCCGCAGGCGCACGGCTACACGGACTCGCGCGGCGTCCTCTCCGCCCGCCGGGCCGTCGCCCAGCGCTACCAGGCCCTCGGCCTGGAGGTCGGCGTGGACGACGTGTTCCTCGGCAACGGCGTCTCCGAACTGGTCTCCATGGCCGTACAGGCCCTGCTGGAGGACGGCGACGAGGTCCTGATCCCCGCCCCCGACTTCCCCCTGTGGACGGCGGTGACGACCCTCGCCGGCGGCAAGGCGGTCCACTACCTGTGCGACGAGCAGGCCGAGTGGTACCCGGACCTGGCCGACATGGAGTCGAAGATCACCGACCGCACCAAGGCGGTCGTCATCATCAACCCGAACAACCCGACCGGCGCCGTCTACCCGAAGGAGATCGTCGAGGGCATCCTCGGCCTCGCCCGCCGCCACGGCCTGATGGTCTTCGCCGACGAGATCTACGACCAGATCCTGTACGACGACGCCGTCCACCACTCGGCCGCCGCCCTCGCCCCCGACCTGGTGGTCCTCACCTTCTGCGGCCTGTCCAAGACGTACCGGGTGGCGGGCTTCCGCTCCGGCTGGCTGGTGGTGACGGGACCGCGGCAGCACGCGCGCGACTACCTGGAGGGCCTGACCATGCTGGCCTCCATGCGCCTGTGCGCCAACGCGCCCGCCCAGTACGCCATCCAGGCCGCGCTCGGCGGCCGTCAGTCCATCCGCGAGCTGACCGCCCCGGGCGGACGGCTGCGCGAACAGCGCGACGTGGCCTGGGAGAAGCTGAACGAGATCCCCGGCGTCTCGTGCGTGAAGCCCAAGGGCGCGCTGTACGCCTTCCCGCGCATCGACCCGAAGGTGCACCGGATCCACGACGACGAGAAGTTCGTCCTGGACCTGCTGCTGCGCGAGAAGATCCAGGTGGTCCAGGGCACGGGCTTCAACTGGCCCTCCCCCGACCACTTCCGCATCCTGACCCTGCCGTACGCGGACGACCTGGAGGCGGCGATCGGCCGGATCGGGCGGTTCCTGAGCGGGTACCGGCAGTAACGGCGGGCCGCCCCGCGGCGGGAAACCGCTCCCGCAGCGACCCGTGGGTGTGATGGGGTGAGGGCTCGCATCGACCCGACCGAAGGGACCGCGCGGCGTGGCCGTCATCCATCAGACAACGCTCAAGCCGACCAAAGTCGAACTGCTCGCCTCCTGGCTGCCCTCCCGCCCGTGGTACCGCGGCGGCCCGGACGCACCGGAGCTGACCAGGGCCGGCGGCTTCCGGCTGGACGACCCGGACGGCGAGGTGGGCATCGAGTTCATGGTCGTCACCGACGCCTCCGGAGCCGCCCCGGCCGCCTATTTCGTGCCGCTCGCCTATCGCGGTGCTCCGCTCGACGGGGCCGGGCACGCGCTCGTCGGCACCACGGAGCACGGCGTACTGGGGAAGCGCTGGGTCTACGACGGCTGCCACGACCCCGTCCTGGCCGCCCAGTTGCTGGCCCTCGCGGAAGGGCGGGCGCAGGCCCAGGCCCAGAGCATCAGCGACGCCCCCGACCGGGACGTCGTCGTCGCCCGCGACGGTGAGGGCTCCCTCTTCCCGGAGTTCACGGACTTCTCGGACTTTCCCGTGACCGACGACGAGGAGGGAACCGGGCTGTCCGCACCCGGCGGCGCGGTCCTCCGTCTGCACCGGGTCCTGCGGCCCGCCCCGGACGGCCCGTCCCCCGCTGCGCCGGGGGCCGTCGGCCACATCACCGGCTCCTGGCAGGCTCCGGACGGCACCCGCGTCCGGGGCGTGTTCGCCGTCTTCCGCTCCGGCGGCCGGGCGTAGCCCGGCGTCCGCGGCGGCCACCCCACGCCGGTGACGGGAGCGGCCCGTAACCTGGGGGTATGGGTGATCTTTTTCTGGTCCGGCACGGTGAGACCGAGTGGTCGCGGTCCGGGCGGCACACCGGGCTCACGGACGTCCCGCTGACCGAGAACGGGCGGGAGCAGGCGCGCGGTCTCGTGCCGTTGATCCGGTCGCACCGGATCGGGGCCGCGTTCGTGAGCCCGTTCCAGCGGGCGCGGGAGACGGCCGAGCTGATCGGGCTGCACGGGGTACGCGTCGATCCGGACCTGCACGAGTGGGACTACGGCGGGTACGAGGGGATCACGACGGTCGAGATCCAGCGGACCCGGCCGGACTGGTTCCTGTTCACGGACGGCGTCGCGCCCGGGCCGCCGGAGCACCCCGGGGAGTCGCCGGAGCAGGTGGGTGAGCGGGCCGACCGGGTGCTGGCCAGGGTGGAGGCGGCGTTCGCCGACACCGAGGGGTGCGTGGTGCTGGTGGCCCACGGGCACTTCCTGCGGGTGCTCACCGCGCGGCACCTGGGGCTGCCGCCGTCGCACGGGGCGTTGTTCCAGCTGGGGACGGGGACGCTGTGCCGACTGGGCACGGAGCACGGGCGGCCGGTGATCGCCGCCTGGAATGTCAGACCCCCGTCGTAGTCTTCGAAGGTGCCGGCCCGTGCGGGACCGGTGAGGGAGGGGGACGCCGTGACACCACCGCCGACCGCCGCTCAGCGGCGTGTCATCGACGCCGCCGATCCCGTCACCGGACGGTTGCGGGGGACGCAGGCGCAGCTCGCGGCGCTGGTGAAGCGGGGGCTCGCCTTCCGGCATCCGCGGCCTCCGCACGACTGCTTCCTGACACCGGCCGGGCACCGGATACGGGAGGCTCCCGCCGGGCCGGAGACGGCCCCGGCGCCGGAGCCCGCCGCGCCCGCCATCGCCGACGGCGTGTTCGCCGCGCGGGTGGGCGGTGAGGAGGTCGGGCCGGGCGATGCCGGGCCGGCGCGGCTGCGCGAGGTGCGCGGGGCCTGGGAGGGCCTGCTGGAGTTGCGCCGGATGACGCGGCCCGACGGGGCCGTGGACCTGCCGTGCGGGTGGGAGCGGACGCATCTCGTGCGGGCCGCCGCGCTCGCGCTGGAGGCCGCCGGGCACCGCCCCGCCGGTCCGGCCGGCGACGACGGGTACCGGGTGCGCGCCACGCCGCAGCCGGAGGCCGTCGCCGTGCACGGGGCCGACGGCACGGCGCTGCGCGCCTGCGCGGTGACGCTGGAGGCGGCGGGCTGGCAGGTCGGGGAGCACACCGAGCCGCGCACCCGGGCCCGCTATCTGCTGGCCTCTCCACGGAAGGTGTGACGCCCGTGTCAGGATCGGTCGGTCAGTACGTCCACGAGGAGAGGCAGTTGTGGTGAGCGAGCCGTTTTCCGTTCCGGTGACCGTCCGCGGGTACGAGACCGATACGCAGGGACATCTGAACCAGGCCGTGTACCTCAACTACGCCGAGCACGCCCGTTGGTCGCTGCTCCAGGCGGCCGGCATCCGGCAGGCCGACCTGGTGGCCCGGTCAGTCGGGCCCGTGGCGCTGGAGACGACGATCCGCTTCCGGCGCGAGCTGCTCGCCGGGGACGAGGTCGAGGTGACGTGCGCCTTCGAGTGGGGCGAGGGGAAGACGTTCCGGATCCTGCAGACCGTCCGCAAGGCCGACGGCACCGTGGCGGCCGAGATCGAGGCGGTCGGCGGGCTCATGGACCTGCGCGAACGCAGGCTGGTGGCGGATCCGCGGCAGCGGTTCAAGGAACTGGCGGCGGAGCCGGCCCTGTTCGGGCTGTAGAGCGGACGCCCCCGCCCGAGTGCCCCGGCCCCTCTCCCGGTCCGCCCGGGGGGAGGACGTACGGGCCGGCGCCCCCTCCTGGAGGCGCCGGCCCGCGTAATGCCCCGGGTGTCCCCGGTGCCGTCGTCACGGTGCGACGGCGGTGCGGGACGTTTCGCTGATCTCCTCCCCCGCCTCCATCGGATGGGTCACGTCCTCCGCGTCCCGGCCCTTGCCGCCGATGTGGTTGAAGACCAGGTTGAGCAGGACGGCGGCCACACAGCCCGTCGAGATGCCCGAGTCCAGGATGATCTTCGCGTTCTCCGGGAACGCGTGGTAGAACTCCGGCGCCGCGATCGGGATGATGCCGACGGCCAGGGAGACCGCCACGATCAGGACGTTGTTGTCCTTGTCCAGGCTCGCCCGGACCAGGGTCTGGATGCCGCTCGCCGCGACCGAGCCGAACAGGACGACGCCGGCGCCGCCCAGCACCGGGCGGGGAACGACGGCGATCAGCGAGGCGGCCATCGGACACAGGCCCATCAGGACCAGGAAGCCGCCGCCCGCGGCCACGACGAAGCGGCTGCGGATCTTCGTCATCGCGACGAGGCCGATGTTCTGGGCGAACGCGCTGCACATGAAGCCGTTGAAGACCGGGCTGAGTGCCGAACCGAGGGTGTCGGCGCGCAGGCCGGCCGCGATGGTCTTCTCGTCGGCCGGGCGGTCCACGATCTCGCCCAGGGCGAGCATGTCGGCGGTGGACTCGGTCATCGAGACCACCATCACCACGCACATGGACAGGATCGCGGCGACCTGGAACTGCGGGGCGCCGAAGTGGAACGGCGTCGGGAAGCCGACGACGTTCGCGTCGGCGACCGGCCCGAAGTCCGTGACGCCGAACGGGATCGCGATGAGCGTGCCCGCGACCAGGCCGAGCAGCACCGCGATCTGCTTCACGAAGCCCCGGGTGAAGCGACGCAGGAGCAGGACGACGACGAGCGTGATCGCCGCCAGGCCCAGGTTGGTCGACGAGCCGTAGTCGTCGGCCGTGGGACTGGGGCCCTGTGCCCAGCCGAAGGCGACCGGGAGCAGGGATATGCCGATGAGGGTGATCACCGTGCCGGTGACGACCGGCGGGAAGAAGCGGATCGCCTTGCAGAAGATGGGGGCCGCGAAGAATCCGAGGAGTCCGGCGACGATGACGGCGCCGAAGATGATCGGCAGGGCGTCGGACTTGTCCTCGGTGGAGGCGACGATCGCGGTCATGGGGGCGACACCGGCGAAGGTGACGCCGTTGACGAAGGGGAGGCGGGCTCCGATCTTCCAGATACCGAGGGTCTGGAGGAAGGTGGCGAGGCCCGCGGTGAACAGGCAGGCGCCGGTGAGGAAGGTGAGCTCGGTGGCGCTCAGGCCGATGGCCGCGCCGACGATCAGGGGCGGGGCTACGACTCCGGCGTACATGGCGGCCACGTGCTGCAGGCCGGTCGTCGCCATCTTGAGCGGTGGGAGTTTCTCGTCAACAGGGTGGTCGGCCACGGCGGCGTTCCTCCGGTCGGTTGCACGTCGGCTCTGACGTGGGTGTCAAGGAGGTGGAACAGGTGGTCGTGCGGGACCGGGACGGACCGTTCGGGGAAACGGGAGACCGCTCCGGGGCGTGCGCGCAGGGGCGCACGCCCCGGAGTCGGTCACCGTGGACCCCGCTCGGGTCCACGGCTACCGGCGGGAGCCGTCCCTCCAGCCGGAGATCATGTGGTGTTCGGTCGTACGGTGTTCAGCCCTGCGCGGCGATCCGTGCCAGCCGCTGTGCCTCGTCCCGCGTGGAGCGGGCGATGGCGTCCTCGTCGACCGTGAGCAGCCTGCCGTCCTCGACGATCCGGCGGCCGTTCACGAACGACGCCGTGACCGGGGCGGCGGCGCCGAAGACCAGGGCGGTCACCGGGTCGGCGATCGAGGAGTGGGCGAGGGTGTCCATCCGCCACAGCACCAGGTCGGCGAGCTTGCCCGCCTCCAGGGAGCCGGTCTCGGCGGCGCGGCCGAGGACCTGGGCACCGCCGTAGGTGCCCAGCCGCAGCGCCTTGCGGGCGTTCAGCGCGGCCTCGCGGTGGGCGCCGAGGCGGTTGATGAGCAGGGCGTTGCGCAGTTCGGTGTGGAGTTCGCCCGACTCGTTGGAGGCGGTGCCGTCGACGCCGAGGCCGACCGGGACGCCGGCGGCGAGCATGTCGGGGACGCGGGCGATGCCGGCGGCGAGGCGCGCGTTGGAGGACGGGCAGTGCGCGACGCCGGTTCCCGTGCGGGCGAAAGCGGCGATGTCGGAGTCGTTCATGTGGACGCAGTGCGCCATCCACACGTCCTCGCCGAGCCAGCCCGTCGACTCGAAGTAGTCGGTCGGGCCCATGCCGAACAGTTCGTGGCAGAACTTCTCCTCCTCCACGGTCTCCGAACCGTGGGTGTGCAGCCGCACTCCCAGCCGCCGGGCCAACTCGGCGCCCTGGCGCATCAGTTCGGTGGAGACGGAGAAGGGGGAGCAGGGGGCGACGGCGACCTGGGTCATCGCGTCGAAGGAGGCGTCGTGGTGCTCCTCGACGGTGGCCGCGGTGGCGGCGAGCGCGCCGTCCAGGCTCTCCACCGCGAAGTCCGGCGGCAGCCCGCCGTCCGACTCGCCGCGGTCCATGGAGCCGCGGGCGAGGGTGAAGCGGACGCCCGTCTCGCGGGCGGCGCGGATGATCGCGCCGGACAGGTCGCCGGAGCCCCGCGGGAAGACGTAGTGGTGGTCCATGGCGGTGGTGACGCCGCCGCGGGCCATCATCGCGAGTGAGCCCTGGGCCGCCGCGTACGCCATCGGCTCGTCGATGCGCGCCCAGGTCGGGTACAGCGCGACCAGCCAGTCGAACAGGTTGTGGTCGGTGGCCAGGCCCCGGGTGATCCACTGGTAGAAGTGGTGGTGGGTGTTGACCAGGCCGGGCGTGGCCAGGTGGCCGGTCGCGTCGATCCGGCGGACCACGTTCTCCAGGCCCTCGGGTGCCCCTCCCGCACCCACGGACTCGATCCGGTTGCCGGCGATCACCACGTGACCGGAGGCGTACTCGGTGTCGCCCGCGTCCACGGTCGCGATCGCGCAGTTCTCGATGACCGTACGCTCGGCCGGCGATGCTGCTGCCATGCTGCTTCCTTGTCTTTCGGTGCGGCTCGTGGGCGGGGTGTACCCACGAGGGGGGCACGGCAGGACCCTAGGAGGATTTGAGTGCCGGAACCGTACTGCCGCTCCGGGTGCCGAGGTGGTGGAAGAACAGGTTGAGGGCGACCGCGACGATCGCGCCGGCGCTGATGCCCGAGCCGAGCACGGTCTGCGCCCAGGCCGGGAAGTCGGCGTAGAAGGTCGGCGCGGCCAGCGGGATGATGCCCGCGCCGAGCGCCACGGCGACCAGGATGATGTTCGAGCTGTCGTCCAGTCCGGCCTCGGACAGCGTGCGGATGCCGCTGACGGCGATCGAGCCGAAGAGGACGATGCCCGCGCCGCCGAGGACCGGCATGGGGACCAGGGAGACGACCGCGCCGAGGACCGGGAAGGCGCCGAGGACCAGCAGGGTGGCGCCGGCGACGGCGACGACGTAGCGGCTGCGGACCCGGGTCAGGGAGACGACGCCGACGTTCTGCGCGAAGGCGGAGGTGGGGAAGCCGCCGAAGACGGGGCCGATCAGGGTGGCGAGGCCGTCGGTGCGCAGGCCGCGGGTGATGACCTTGGCGTCGGCGCGGCGGTCGCAGATCTCGCCCAGGGCCAGCATCCCGGCGCTGGACTCGGTCATCAGGACCAGCATCACGATGCACAGCGACAGGATGGCCGCGGGCTGGAACTCGGGGGCGCCGAAGGCGAAGGGCGTCGGCAGCGCGGCGACCGGGGCGGTCTTGAGGGCGCTGAAGTCGGCCATGCCGAAGGGGATGGCGGCCAGGGTGCCGATCAGCAGGCCGAAGAGCAGGGCGACCTGCTTGAAGAAGCCCCTCCCGAAGCGCTGCATCACGAGGATGACGCCGAGGGTGAAGGCGGCGAGCGCGAGGTTGCTCATGGCGCCGAAGTCGGCGGCGGTCTTGTCACCGCCCTGGGCCCAGCCCACCGGGACGGGCATCAGCGTGACGCCGATCAGGGTGATGACCACGCCGGTGACCAGCGGCGGGAAGAATCTGAGCAGCCGTCCGAAGAAGGGGCCGACGGCCAGGCAGAAGACGCCCGCGACCATCACCGCACCGTAGATCGCGGGGAGTTGGTCGCCCTTGGAGTTGGTCTCGGCGATGGCCAGGATCGGGGCGATGCCGGCCGAGGAGGCCGCGTTGACGAAGGGCAGCCGGTTGCCGACGAAGCCCTTGACGCCGAGGGTCTGCAGCAGGGTCGCCACGCCGGCGATGAGCAGCGAGGCGGCGATGAGCCGGGTGCGGGACTCGAGGTCGAGTCCGCAGGCCTGGCCGATGATGAGCGGAGGAGTGACAACGCCCGCGTACATGGCGGCGATGTGCTGGAGCGCGGCGGGGACGAGCCGCGAGGGGTGGAGCTTCTCGTCCACCGGGTGCACGGACGTGACGGCGTCCTCGATGTGCTCCGGCGGGGTGGAACTCGGGCCTGTGGCGGGCCCTTTCGCAGGCAGTGCCATGTTGTTCCCTCCGGTGTGGCGCGCCCCCGGGTCCGGATGCCCGGCCGGGGGCGCGCTTCCCGCGTCAGAGGTTGGTCATGTCGACCGGGATGAGTTGCTCGGCGCCGTCGCGCAGGATGGTGGCCTCGATCAGGCCGTAGGGGCGGTCGGCGGCGTAGTACACGGCGCCGTCCTTGGCCTCGTTGTCGATCCCGAAGGGCGACAGGTCCGAGCGGAAGTGGTGCTTGTTGGGCATGGAGAAGCGGATCTCCTCGACCTCGTCGCGCGAGTTCAGCACCCGCACACCCATCTCGAAGAGGGTCTGCTGGAGCGAGTACGAGTAGGTCTCGGCGAACGCCTGGAGCGCGTGCTTGCGCACTCCGTTGTACGACCGGTCCCAGTCCGGGGCGTGCGAGTCGATGCCGTCCCAGTTGTGCCGCCACCAGGTGGAGACGGTGGTGGCGAGGATACGGTCGTAGTCCTCCTTGAGGGTGGTGTACTTGTCCTTCAGGTAGCCCCAGAACTCGGAGTTCGTCGTGTTCAGGACGGTGAGGTCCTTGAACCCGGAGAGCACCTGGATGCCGTGGCCGTCGTAGGTGATCTGCGCGACGCGGGTCTCCTGGCCCTTGCGGACGAAGGAGTGGGCGATCTCGTCCGAGCCGACGAAGCGGGCGCCGGACTGCGAGGTCTCGATCCGCTCCCAGCCGTACTCCTCGACGCGGATCCGGGCCCGGGAGATGGACTCGGTGTTGTCCACGAAGTGGCGGGCGAGCTTGACGCCGAAGTCCTCGGCGCTTTCGATCCCGTGCTCCTTGGCGAAGGCGTACACCGTGTTCTTGGTGGTGTCGGTGGGCAGGACGTTCGCGTTCGAACCGCTGCGGTGGACCTCCTCCATGTCGCCGGAGAGGGCGACGGAGACGTTCAGGTCCTTGATGTGGTGCGTGTCGCCGTCACGCGTGATCTTGACAACGCGGTTCTCTGCCTTGCCGTACTGGTTCTGTCCCAGGACGAAACGGGTCATGTGTCGGTCAGCTCCCTCGGTAAACGGAGTAGCCGAACGGGTTGAGCAGCAGCGGAACGTGGTAGTGCTCACCGGGCACCACCGCGAAGGTGATGGTGACCTCGGGGAAGAACACCGGCCGGCCGTTCTCGCTGTCCCGGAGCGCGGGGGCGTCCTGCTGGGCCGCGGCTTGTTTCTTGGCGAAGTACGTCTCGGTGTCGAAGTCGAGCCGTACGTGGGTGGTGCCCTCCGGCAGTGCCGGCAGGTCCTTGCACCGCCCGTCCGCGTCGGTCGCGGAGCCGCCGAGCGTCTGCCAGTCCGCCTCGGGTCCGCCGCGGGCGGAGAGGTGGACGGCGACGCCCTCGGCGGGGCGGCCGACGCTGGTGTCCAGGATGTGCGTGGACACGGAAGCGGTGGTATCGGTGCTCATGCGATGTCCTCTTGCGGTGTGCAGCGACGTCGGTCGGCTCGGGTCAGGCGGCGTCGAGCAGCCGGGCCAGCCGGATACGGTTGATCTTCCCCAGTTCGGTGCGGACGATCTCCCGTTCCTGTTCGGGCGAGTTGCCGATCCGCTCCTTGACCGCGTCCCGCATCTGCTCGCCGGTCCGGCCGGTGGCGCAGATGAGGAACACGTGGCCGAACTTCTCCTGGTAGGCCAGGTTCAGTTCGAGCATCTCCGCCTTGAGTTCCGCGGAGGCCCCGGCCATCCCCGCCTGCTCGCGGGAGGAGGTGGGGTCGCCGGGCTTGGGGCGGCCGATGGGCGGGTGCCCGGCCATCGCCTCCTCGAGGTCCGCCGCGGTCAGCTCGGCCATGGCGGCGTCGGACGCGGCACAGAGGTCCTCGGGGGTGGCGAAGGGGCGGGCGGTGATCAGTTGCCGGGCCCACGCCGTGGAGGCACACGCCTCGTGGAGTTCCGCGAACGCCGCGGTCTCCTCGAGAGCGTTGAAACGGGCCAGGCCCGACGCGGAAGTGGACGTCACGGGAGCCTCCGTGGCCTTGTGCTGAACGGGCGTGCCGATAGCTAACGCCCTCGGAAACAACGCGTCAACACTTTGTTGAAAATTCGGGGTAACAAAAGCCGCCGCCCGGTTACGGGACGGCGGCTTGTCGTGCGGGGCTCCCGCGCAGGTCAGGAGTCCTTCTCGCGGTTGAGGTAGTTGTACACGGTGAAGCGGCTGACACCCAGGGCACTCGCGACGGTCTCCACGCCGTGCCGCACGGAGAAGGCGCCGCGCGCCTCCAGGGTACGCACGACCTCCTGCTTGGCCCTGCGGTCCAGTTCGGCCAGCGGCCTGCCCTGCCGGCGTTCCATGGCGGCGAGGATGTGGTCCAGGGAGTCGGCGAGCTGGGGCAGGCGCACGGCGACGACGTCGGCGCCCTCCCAGGCGAGCACGACGTCGTCCTGGCCCGCCTCGTCCGGCGGGAGCATCTCGCCGCCGATGGCGTCGATCAGGGGCTTCACGGCCGCGATGAAGGGCTCCTCACCGGGGCCGGTCACCGCTCACCCTCCTCGACCACGTTGACCTGGAGCGAGATCCGGGTGGCGCCGGCCTCCAGGGAACGGCGCAGCAGCGCGTCCACGGCGGTGAGCACCGCGTCGGCGCCGCCCGCGGCGGTGTTGCCGAACGGGCCGACGTCGACCTCGTCCAGCTCCGCGGCCTCGACGACCTCCCGGGCGACGACCGCGTGGGCCGGCGCCTCGTCGAGGTCGAAGGGTTCGGTCGTGAACTCCACTCTCAATCGCACCGGGTCAACCTAACGCGCAATGCCCGATTTCCGCCGCCCCCTCTTGACAAGCTCCGAACCCTGACGGCAATCTTCCATTACGCAGAAACGAACTTCCGTATTACGGAAACACGACACACGGAAGGGAGCGCGGCACCCGATGGGATTCGCAGACCAGCGCTTCAACGTCAACCTGTCGATCCTCTTCACGGAACTCCCGCTCCTGGAGCGCCCCGCGGCCGCCGCCGCGGCCGGCTTCACCGCGGTCGAGCTGTGGTGGCCCTGGATCGACTCCCCCACCCCCGAGCCGTCCGCCCTCGACGCCCTGAAGAAGGCCATCGAGGACGCGGGCGTCCAGCTCACCGGGCTGAACTTCTACGCCGGACAGCTGCCGGGCCCCGACCGCGGCGCCCTGTCCGTCCCCGGCGAGGAGTCGGACCGCTTCCGCGCCAACATCGACGTGGCCGCCGACTTCGCGAAGTCGCTGGGCTGCACGGCGCTCAACGCCCTGTACGGCAACCGCGTCGAGGGCGTGGACCCGGCCGAGCAGGACCGGCTCGCGCTGGAGAACCTGGTCCTCGCCGCCCGGGCGGCCGACCGGATCGGCGCGGTCCTGCTGATCGAGGCGCTCAACAAGCCCGAGTCGCCGCTGTACCCGCTGGTGTCGGCGCCGGCCGCGATCGAGGTCGTCGACAAGGTCAACGAGGCCACGGGACTGGGCAACGCCAAGTTCCTCATGGACCTCTACCACCTGTCCATGAACGGCGAGGACCTCCCGCAGGTGATCGACGCGTACGCCGCGAAGACCGGCCACGTGCAGATCGCCGACAACCCCGGCCGCGGCGCCCCGGGCACGGGTTCGCTCCCCCTGGAGGAGCTGCTCGACCGGCTGGCGAAGGCCGGTTACGAGGGCTGGGTCGGCCTGGAGTACAAGCCCGGCGACCGCCCGAGCGCGGAGGCCTTCGACTGGCTGCCCCGCGAAGCCCGCGCCGCCCGCTGACACCCCCTGATTTTTTTCGAGAGGCACCCATCATGAGCAACCTCCCCAAGATCGCCTGGATCGGCCTCGGCATCATGGGCTCCCCCATGTCCGAGAACCTGATCAAGGCGGGTTACCAGGTCACGGGCTTCACGCTGGAGCAGGAGAAGCTGGACCGCCTGGCCGCCGCCGGCGGCACCTCGGCCGGCTCGATCGCCGAGGCCGTGCGCGACGCCGACGTCGTCGTCACCATGGTGCCCGCGTCGCCGCAGGTCGAGGCCATCGCCTACGGTCCCGACGGCATCCTGGAGAACGCGAAGTCCGGCGCGCTGCTGATCGACATGTCCTCGATCACCCCGCAGACCTCCGTGGACCTCGCGAAGGCCGCCAAGGACAAGGGCATCCGCGTCCTGGACGCCCCCGTCTCCGGCGGCGAGGCCGGCGCGATCGAGGCCGTCCTGTCCATCATGGTCGGCGGTGAGCAGGCCGACTTCGACGAGGCCAAGCCGATCCTGGAGGCCCTCGGCAAGACCATCGTGCTGTGCGGTCCGCACGGCTCGGGCCAGACCGTGAAGGCCGCCAACCAGCTGATCGTCGCCGTGAACATCCAGGCGTGCGCCGAGGCCGTGGTCTTCCTGGAGAAGTCGGGCGTGGACCTGAAGGCCGCCCTCGACGTCCTCAACGGCGGCCTGGCCGGCTCGACCGTGCTGACGCGGAAGAAGGACAACTTCCTCAACCGCGACTTCAAGCCGGGCTTCCGCATCGACCTGCACCACAAGGACATGGGCATCGTCACCGACGCCGCCCGCAACGTCGGTGCCGCCCTGCCGGTCGGCGCCGTGGTCGCCCAGCTGGTCGCGTCCCTGCGCGCCCAGGGCGACGGCGGCCTGGACCACTCGGCCCTGCTGCGGGCCGTGGAGCGCCTCTCCGGCGCCCAGGTCTGACGCACCGCCCCGAGACCTCCGGGCGGCGCCGCCGCTGACACCTGTCCTGTCGCGCCCGAGCGGCGGCGCCGCCCGGAACCCACTTCAACAAACTGTTGACGTGCTCAGCACCCCAAACTTAGGCTCCACGAAGCGGAAACAGTTTTCCGCTGACCCCTCGCACGGAAGGTCCCCGATGTCGCAGCGCGTGCTCACGACAGAGTCCGGCGCCCCGGTCGCCGACAACCAGAACTCCGCCTCCGCCGGCATCGGCGGCCCGCTCCTGATCCAGGACCAGCACCTGCTGGAGAAGCTCGCCCGCTTCAACCGCGAGCGCATCCCGGAGCGCGTGGTGCACGCCCGCGGCTCCGGCGCCTACGGCCACTTCGAGGTGACCGACGACGTCACCGACTACACGCACGCCGACTTCCTGAACACCGTCGGCAAGCGCACCGAGGTCTTCCTGCGCTTCTCCACCGTGGCCGACTCGCTGGGCGGCGCGGACGCGGTCCGCGACCCGCGCGGCTTCGCGGTGAAGTTCTACACCGAAGAGGGCAACTACGACCTCGTCGGCAACAACACCCCGGTGTTCTTCATCAAGGACCCGATCAAGTTCCCCGACTTCATCCACTCGCAGAAGCGCGACCCGTTCACGGGCCGTCAGGAGCCGGACAACGTCTGGGACTTCTGGGCGCACTCCCCCGAGGCCACGCACCAGGTGACGTGGCTGATGGGCGACCGCGGCATCCCGGCGTCGTACCGCCACATGGACGGCTTCGGCTCGCACACCTACCAGTGGACGAACGCCAAGGGCGAGTCCTTCTTCGTCAAGTACCACTTCAAGACCGACCAGGGCATCCGCTGCCTGACCGCCGACCAGGCCGCGCAGATCGCGGGCCAGGACCCGACCTCGCACCAGACGGACCTGGTGCAGGCGATCGAGCGGGGCGTGCACCCGTCCTGGACGCTGCACGTGCAGCTCATGCCGGCGGCCGAGGCGGCGAACTACCGCTTCAACCCGTTCGACGTGACCAAGGTGTGGCCGCACAGCGACTACCCGCTGCGCCGCGTGGGCCGGCTGGTGCTGGACCGCAACCCGGACAACGTCTTCGCCGAGGTCGAGCAGGCCGCGTTCTCCCCGAACAACTTCGTTCCGGGCATCGGCCCCTCCCCCGACAAGATGCTCCAGGGCCGCCTGTTCGCCTACGCGGACGCGCACCGCTACCGCCTGGGCGTCAACCACACCCAGCTCGCGGTGAACGCGCCGAAGGCGGTGCCCGGCGGTGCGAACAACTACGGCCGGGACGGGTTCATGGCGTCCAACTCGCAGGGCCGTGCCGCCAAGAACTACGAGCCGAACTCGTACGACGGCCCCGTCGAGACCGGCCGCCCGCTGGCCGCCCCGCTGGCGGTGTCCGGCCACACCGGCACCCACGAGGCGCCGCTGCACACCAAGGACGACGACTTCTTCCAGGCCGGTGAGCTGTACCGCCTGATGTCCGAGGACGAGAAGAAGCGCCTGGTCGCCAACATCGCCGGCGGCCTGTCCCAGGTCTCCCGCGAGGACGTGATCCAGAAGAACCTCGCGCACTTCCACGCCGCCGACACGGAGTACGGCAAGCGCGTGGAGGAGGCGGTCCGCGCCCTGCGCGAGGACTGATCCACCAGCTCGCCCACGGGACTTGACGGGGAGGTCAAGACCGTGTGCGCGGCCCGCGCAGGCATCGGAACGGCCCGGATGAGGGGTGGCCGCCCGATGCCGGCGCGGGCAGGGCGAGGACCGCGGCGGCCTGCGAGCCAGTGCGGTGGTGAAGGGCCCGGGGCTCCTCCTACGACCTGAGGGGAGAAGTCGCCCGGTCCCGTCGTGAACCGCCGCGGTCCCAGCCACTCGCCTGTACGGCGTTCCGAGCCGTCAGGCCCCTGAACTCCGTCCGGCGGCGCGAACGACCTGTCGCGCCCAGCCTCGCGCCGTCGGACGGGAACCACCCGGAAATCCCTCCCCACCCCAAAACCCTCACCGGGCCGAGAGGCGCCGGATGCGGACGGTCCCGCATCCGGCGCTTCTCTGTGCCCGGTGCGTTTCCGTGCCGGGGGCGATTCGCGCCCGGCACGTCTGCCTGTCCGGTGCTGCTCCGTGCCCGGCGCTGCCACGCGTCCGGTGCTTCCGCGCGTCCCGTGCGGGCCGGGGTGCGGGTGTCTGCCGGGCGCAGCAGTCTGGAGTCATGGCACATCCACCGGAGCATCCCCACATCGTGGTCCGTCCCGCGGCGCTGGACGGCTCCCGCCGGGTCACCTCGGGCGAGGAGACGCTCGGGGTCGCCTCGCACCTCGACGACGTCGCCGAGATCCTGCGGCTGGCCGACCTGTACGTGACCGACGTCGCCACCAGCGACCTCGTCGAGTGGCAGGGCGGCGGCCCGGACGAGTGGCCGGGGCTGCACGAGCATCACGAGCCCCACGGGAACTGAACGCGCGTGGGTTTTCCTCACGTCTTCCTCCGAGAACGCGGCCGCACGCTTGAACCACCCCCCGCGCCGGGCACATCCCCGGACACACGGGGGGTGAGGCCATGGACAGTGGCACGGACATCGGATGGGAGCCGCACGAGATCGCGCTGCTGGGCGGCGGGCCGCGAGCCGCCGTCACGGTCGCCGTGGTCGCCCTGCACCTGCGGGGCGCCGTCGAGACCGGCCCGCGCAGGACGCTGTGCGCGACGGGGCCGGAGCCGGAGGGGCTGGGGCCGTTCGAGGGGACGGTCCTGGACTGCCTGCGCGAGCCGCTCACCGCACGCGAGCTGGTCCGGCACCCCGACGTGCGCCTGGCGCTGGCCCTGACGCGCATCCCGCTCGCGGAGGAGGGGCTGCTGCGCTATCCCCGGCTGGGGCCGACCCGCGGCGCCCGCCGCCGCGTGGCGTTCTGGCGGGACCGGTACCCGCTGCCGGCGGCCAGGCACGGGCTGTCGGACGAGGACACGCTGCTCGCCGTCGCCCTGCACGGCGATGCCGCCCTGCGCCTGCTCCTGCCGCGCTTCGCGCTCCGGGCCGGGCTCATGAACCCGGGCGCCCCGGCCGAGGGAGTGCGCTTCTCCCTGGGCCGGGGCAGATTCCTGAGGTGGCGCGACGAGTACGAGGACTCCGTCTCGGGCGACTGGGGCGGGGGCCACGGGGACCACTCGGGCGGCTTCGGCGGGGGCGGGGGCGGCGCGGACTGAGCGGTCCCGGACATGCGCGAGGGCGGCCCGTCCAGGTGACGGGCCGCCCTCGCCGAGGCCGCACGGGTCGTGCGGGTCCTCCGGGTCGTACGGGTCAGACCTTGAGCGTCCGGATCGCCGTCGGGGCGTGTCCGGGCTCGGTGGCGACCTCCTCGAACTCCACGACGTTGCTGATGTCGTTGGTGCCCGACATGGAGATGTTGGTGACGCGCTCCAGGATCGCCTCGACGACGACCGGGACCTGGAACTCGGCGGCCAGCTTCTTGGCCTGCTCCAGCGCCGCGCCCAGCTCGTTCGGGTCGGTCACCCGGATCGCCTTGCAGCCCAGGCCCTCGGCGACCTTGACGTGGTCGACGCCGTAGACGCCCAGCTCGGGCGAGTTGATGTTCTCGAACTCCAGCTTGACCTGGAAGTCCATGTCGAACCCTCGCTGCGCCTGACGGATCAGGCCCAGGTAGGAGTTGTTGACCAGGACGTGCACGTACGGGATCTTGTGCTGCGCGCCGACGGCCAGTTCCTCGATCATGAACTGGAAGTCGTAGTCGCCGGAGAGCGCCACGACCTGCCCCTCGGGGTCGGCCTTGGCGACGCCGAGCGCGGCCGGGACGGTCCAGCCGAGCGGGCCGGCCTGGCCGCAGTTGATCCAGTGCCGCGGCCGGTAGACGTGGAGCATCTGGGCGCCGGCGATCTGGGAGAGACCGATGGTGGAGACGTACCGGGTCTCCGGGCCGAAGGCCTTGTTCATCTCCTCGTAGACGCGCTGCGGCTTGATCGGGATGTCGTCGAAGTGCGTACGGCGCTGGAGCGTGGCCTTGCGCTCCTGGGCCGAGGCGGCCCACGCGGAGCGGTCGGGCAGCTTCCCGGCCGCCTTCAGCTCCTTGGCGACCTCGACGAACAGCTCCAGCGCGGCCTTGGCGTCGGAGGCGATGCCGTAGTCCGGGGCGAAGATCTTGCCGATCTGGGTGGGCTCGACGTCGACGTGGACGAACTTCCGGCCCGCCGTGTAGACGTCCAGCTTGCCGGTGTGGCGGTTGGCCCAGCGGTTGCCGATGCCGAGGACGAAGTCCGACTCCAGGAACGTCGCGTTGCCGTAGCGGTGCGAGGTCTGCAGGCCGACCATGCCGGCGTTCAGCTCGTGGTCGTCGGGCAGCAGGCCCCAGCCCATCAGGGTCGGCACGACCGGGGTGCCGGTCAGCTCGGCGAACTCCACGAGGAGGTCGGCGGCGTCGGCGTTGATGACACCGCCGCCGGCCACGATCAGCGGGCGCTCGGCGGCGTTGAGCATGCCGATCGCCTTCTCGATCTGGGCGCGGGACGCGGCCGGCTTGTAGACCGGGAGCGGCTCGTACGTCTCGGGGTCGAACTCGATCTCCGTCATCTGGACGTCGATCGGCAGGTCGATCAGGACCGGGCCGGGCCGGCCGGAGCGCATCAGGTGGAACGCCTGCTGGAAGACGCCGGGGACCTGCGCGGCCTCCAGAACGGTGACCGCCATCTTCGTCACGGGCTTGGCGATGGAGGCGATGTCGACGGCCTGGAAGTCCTCCTTGTGGATCACCGCGGTCGGCGCCTGGCCGGTGATGCACAGGATCGGGATCGAGTCGCCGATCGCCGAGTACAGACCGGTGATCATGTCGGTGCCGGCCGGTCCGGAGGTGCCGATGCAGACGCCGATGTTGCCGGCGTGGGTCCGGGTGTACCCCTCGGCCATGTGCGAAGCGCCCTCGACGTGACGGGCGAGGGTGTGATTGACACCGCCGGAGGCCTTGAGCGCCGCGTAGAAGGGGTTGATCGCCGCGCCCGGCACACCGAACGCGTCGGTGACGCCCTCGCGCTTGAGGATCTCAACTGCCGCTCGGGCAGCGGTCATACGAGCCATCGAGTACTCCTGCTTCGGCTGTCGGATTCGCACTCCCGGCGCGCCCCGCGGTGAGCAATTCCGTAGCTTTTCCGTATAGCGAAATTTGGTTTCTACGATCTGGAAGTAATGTAAGTGGGTGGCTGGGGGCCGTCAAGAGACCGGGGCGGCCAAGACACGGACAGGACGGGGGTGTCCGGAGGACGATGGGGGTCATGTCCGAGACCATCTCGGTGTGCTGCGCCGCCTGCGGGCGCCGGCACCGCTACACGGCACCGTCGTACCCGTGCGTCTGCGGCACGCCCGTCGCCCCGCCGCTGGATCCCCGCGGGACCCCCACGGTGGTCACCCAGCGGGCCTGGGACGAGGAGTGGATCGGGGTGCGCTGCTCGGCCTGCGGGACCGAGAGCCAGTGGCCGCGCCCGGAGCTGGGCTGTGCGTGCGGGACGGTGCTGTGCGTGCCGGTGGACCGGACGGCCGCGGGCCGCACGGGCCGGCCTCCCGGCTCGCGGGTCCCGGCCCACCGGGCCGTCCCGATCCGCACGGCCCGCGACGCGGTCACCGCCGCCGTCCTGTATCTGCGCGGGCTCGGGCACCGGGACGTGCGCCGCGCCGACCAGCGGCCCACGGCCGGCATCGGGCTGGCCGCGCCGGGCATCGTGGCCCAGGTGGACCCGACGGTGGGCCCGGCGTCGGCGCGGGACGTGGAGTGCCTGTGGCTGACGGCCATGGCGGAGTCCGCGCAGGGCCTCTACTTCTCCCTCGCCGGGTACACCGACGACGCCCGCGCCCGTGCCGGGCTGCTGGAGGTCCCGCTGTTCGTCCTCGACCCCTCGGGCGCGGCCCGCCCCGTCAACGCGCCGGCCGTGGCGCTGGACGCCACGGCCGGCTGAACTTCGCTCCTACGGGGCCTAGTTGCCGTAGGTCTCCCGCAGCTCGATCTTGCGTACCTTCCCGGAGACGGTCATCGGGAAGGCGTCCAGGTTCTGCACCCGGCTGGGCACCTTGTAGTGGGCCAGCTGACCTTCGCAGTAGGCGCGCAGTTCCTCGAGGGTCAGCGGGTCGGCCGCGTCGCGCGGGATCACGCAGGCGAGGACCTCCTCGCCGTAGCGCTCGTGGGGCACGCCGACGACCTGGACGTCCGCGATCTTGGGGTGGCCGTAGAGGAACTCCTCGACCTCGCGCGGGTAGATGTTCTCGCCGCCCCGGATGATCATGTCCTTGATGCGGCCGACGATCTCCACGTAGCCGTCCTCGCGCATCATCGCGAGGTCCCCGGTGTGCATCCAGCGCCCCTGGTCGATCGCCTCGGCGGTCTTCTCCGGCTCGTCCCAGTAGCCGAGCATCACGCTGTAGCCGCGGGTGCGCAGCTCACCGGCCTCGCCGCGGGGCACGGTCACGCCGGTCACCGGGTCGACGACCTTCACCTCGATGTGCGGCAGCACCCGGCCCACGGTGCCGGTGCGGTGTTCCAGGTCGTCGTCCATGCGGGTCTGCAGGGAGACCGGGGAGGTCTCGGTCATGCCGTAGCAGATGGAGACCTCCTCCATGTGCATCTCGGCGACCACCCGTTTCATCACCTCCACCGGACAGGGCGAGCCCGCCATGATGCCGGTCCGCAGAGAGGAGAGGTCGTACGAGGCGAAATCCGGGTGGTTCAGCTCCGCGATGAACATGGTGGGGACGCCGTACAGCGAGGTGCACCGCTCCTGCCGCACCGCCTCCAGTGTCGCCGCCGGCTCGAAGGACGGGGCGGGGATGACGATGCAGGCGGCGTGGGAGGTGGCGCCCAGATTGCCCATGACCATGCCGAAGCAGTGGTAGAAGGGGACGGGCAGACACACCCGGTCCTGCTCCGTGTAGCCGACCGTACGGCCCACCCAGTAGCCGTTGTTGAGGATGTTGTGGTGGGAGAGGGTGGCGCCCTTGGGGAAGCCGGTCGTGCCGGAGGTGTACTGGATGTTGACCGGGTCGTCGCAGCTCAGCTCGGCGGCGATCCGGTCGATCCGCTCCGGCGGCACGGAGGCGGCGCCCGCGGTCAGCGCGTCCCAGGACGGGTCGCCGATGTAGACGGTCTCCCGCAGCGCGGGACACCTGCCGCGGACCTGGTCCACGATCGCCCGGTAGTCGCTGCTCTTGTGGGCGAGGGACGCGATGAGCACGCTGATGCCGGACTGCTTGAGCACGTACTCCAGCTCGTGCGCGCGGTAGGCCGGGTTGACGTTCACCATGATGACGCCGATGCGGGCGGTGGCGTACTGGACGAGGACCCACTCGGGGCAGTTGACCGCCCAGATGCCGACCCGGTCGCCCTTGGTGACGCCCTTCGCCAGCAGTCCGCGCGCCACCTCGTCGACGGCGGCGCCGAACTCGGCGTACGTCCAGCGCCGTCCGGACGGGACGTCGACCAGGGCCTCGCGGTCGGGGTGGGCGGCGACCGCCCGGGCGAGGTTGGCGCCGATGGTGTCGCCGAGGAGGGGCGTCTCGCTGGTGCCGTGGGCGTAGGAGAGCTCGGTCACCGGAAGTCCTCCTCGCGGTACTCGTCCTGCGAGCCGGCCGCCGTGGCCTCGCGCAGCTCGATGCGGCGGATCTTGCCGGACACGGTCTTGGGCAGCTCGCCGAACTCCAGGCGGCGGATGCGCTTGTACGGGGCGAGGACCTCGCGGGAGTGCTCGAAGAGGACCTTCGCGGTGTCCGGGCCCGGCTCCCAGCCCGCCGCCAGGACGACGTACGCCTTGGGCACCGCGAGCCGCAGCTCGTCGGGGGCCGGGACGACCGCCGCCTCGGCGACCGCCTCGTGTTCCAGCAGGGCGCTCTCCAGCTCGAAGGGGCTGATCTTGTAGTCGCTGGCCTTGAACACGTCGTCGGCCCTGCCCACATAGGTGAGGTACCCGTCGGCGTCCCGGGCGCCGATGTCGCCGGTGCGGTAGTAGCCGCCGGCCATGGCCTCGGCGGTGCGGTCCGGGTCGCCGTGGTAGCCCGTCATCAGGCCGACGGGGCGCTCGGACAGGTCGAGCGCGATCTCGCCCTCGTCGGCGCCGGGGGCACCGGTGACCGGGTCGAGGAGTTCGACGCGGTAGCCGGGGCTGGGGCGGCCCATGGAACCCGTCTTCAGCACCTGTCCCGGGCTGTTGGACACCTGCACGGCCGTCTCGGTCTGGCCGAAGCCGTCCCGGATGGTCACGCCCCAGGCCCGCCGGACCTGCTCGATGACCTCCGGGTTCAGCGGCTCCCCGGCGGCGACGACCTCGCGCGGCGGGGTGGCGAGGCGGGTCAGGTCGGCCTGGATGAGCATCCGCCACACGGTCGGCGGGGCGCAGAAGGTGGTCACCCCGGCCCTGTCCATCTCGGCCATCAGGCGGGGCGCGTCGAAGCGCGTGTAGTTGTACAGGAAGACGGTCGCCTCCGCGTTCCACGGCGCGAACAGGTTGGACCAGGCGTGCTTGGCCCAGCCGGGCGAGGAGATGTTCAGGTGCACGTCCCCCGGCCTCAGGCCGATCCAGTACATGGTCGCCAGGTGCCCGACGGGGTACGACACGTGGGTGTGCTCGACCAGCTTGGGGCGGGCGGTGGTGCCCGAGGTGAAGTACAGCATCAGCGGGTCGTCGGCGGCGGTGGGGCCGTCCGGGGCGAAGCCGGCCTCGGCCGCGGAGGCCTCCTCGTACGGCTGCCAGCCGGCGGCCGTGGTGCCACCGACCGCGACGCGCGTGTAGTCGCCGGGCACGTCGTCGAACTTGGCGGCGTCCTCGGCCCGGGCGATCACGTGCCGCACCCGGCCGCGGTCGACGCGGTCGCGCAGGTCGGCCGGGCCCAGCAGGGTGGTGGCCGGGATGACCACGGCGCGCAGCTTCATCGCCGCCAGGGCGGTCTCCCACAGCTCGACCTGGTTGCCGAGCATGACGAGGATGCGGTCCTCGGCGCGGACGCCGCGCCCGCGCAGCCAGTTCGCGACGCGGTCGGACCGGGCGGACATCTCCGCGAACGAGACCCGGACCTCGGAGCCGTCCTCCTCCACGATGTGCAGCGCCGTGCGCTCGTTGCCCTCGGCGATGACGTCGAACCAGTCCAGCGCCCAGTTGAAGTTCTCGGGGCGGGGCCAGGTGAAGCCCTCGTAGGCGGTGGCGTAGTCCTCACGGTGTTCCAGCAGGAAATCGCGTGCGCTGCGGAACAGCTCGGTCGCCGTCGTCATCTGTCCTCCTCGGTGCCGGACCATTGCCGGGCGGCTCTCTGCCATCGTGTAATCCGTGATGCAGGTCTCACTACCCCCGAACGGGGGTGTGCGCGAGGAACGGGCCGCGAAGGAGTGAGCGCAGTGGCGGTGGACGCGGCTGACGTGGGGGAGATCCGCAGTGCGCTGGTGCGGCTGCGGCGCGTCACCGGGCTGCCGGTCGCCTTCGGCGGGCTGGTGGAGTCCGGCCGGCGGCAGGTGCGCATCAGTGAGCTCAGCGGCACCGCGACGGCCGCGCTCAGCGCCCTCGCGGTGACCTCCGGCAACGGTCTGGGCGGCAAGGCGGTGGCGCTGTCGCGGCCGTGCGCGGTGACGGACTACTCCGTCTCCCGGCAGATCAGTCACGAGTACGACCTCCCCGTCGCCGCCGAGGGCCTGCGCTCGGTCGTGGCCGTGCCGGTGGTGGTACGGCGCCGGGTGCGCGGCGTGCTGTACGGCGCCCTGCGCGCGGCCCAGCCGCTGGGCGACCGGACGCTGAGCGCGGCCGTGGAGGCGGCGCGGGACGTGGAGCAGGCGCTGCTGCTGCGGGACGAGGCGGGCGAGCTGCTGGCCGCGGCCCGGCCGGAGCCGACGCGCGATCCGGCGGGCTCCGCGGCGTGGGAGCAGGTACGGGAGGCGCATGCGGCGCTGCGGGCGCTGGCGCCGAGGATCGCGGACCCGGCGCTGCGGGACGAGCTGCTGCGCGCGTGCGGGATGCTGGCCGCGGGCGGCTCCGCCGTCGGCGGGGTGCGGCTCGCTCCGCGTGAAGTGGACGTGCTGGCGTGTGTCGCCGCCGGGGCGACGAACGCGGTGGCCGCGGAGCGGCTGGGGGTGGGTTCGGAGACGGTGAAGGGGTATCTGCGGTCGGCCATGCGGAAGCTGGGTGCTCGCACGCGGGGCGAGGCGGTCGTCGCGGCGCGGCGGGCGGGGTGGCTGCCGTAGCCGTCCGGCGGTTGCGTGACGATTTCGGGTGGGTGCGGGGGTCGTGCGGGTGCGGGTTCGCCGTGGCCGGTCGCGCAGTTCCCCGCGCCCCTGGGGGTGCCGGTGCGGGCGCTTGGAGCGGCGTGCCCGGGGGGCCGTGGGCGAGGGTCGACGCGGCCGTGCGGGTGCGGCGTCGCCGTGGCCGGTCGCGCAGTTCCCCACGCCCCTGGGGGTGCCGGCGCGGGGCGTGGTCGGGGGGCGGCCGTGGGCATTCCGAAGGTTTTGTATTCTGTGTTCACCGCCTTGTTATTTCCCTCACCTCCTCGCTCTCCCGTAATTCATTGCCCCGATGCCTAATATTGGCCGGGACACGACACGCGGAGGGGAGCGGTCACCGTGCGACGGGACTTCACGGAGCCTGCCGGGCGCCGCTCCGACCTGGTCATCGGGCGGGAGGCACCGTTCGGCGCGGCCCGTGAGCAGCTCGACCGAGGGGGCAGTGTGCTCCTGCACGGCCCCGCCGGAATTGGAAAGTCGACCGTCCTGCGGACACTGGCCACCGAATATGCCCGCACCGCACGCACCGTGTTGCGCTGCTCGGCCACGGAGTCCGAATCCCATCTCCCCTTCCTGGCCCTCGCCGACCTCCTCGGCCCCGTACTGGACGACGTGTCCGGCGCCCTGCCCGCCGCGCAGCGCACCGCGCTGGAGTCGGCGCTCACCGGCCGCGGCGAGTCCACACTCCAGCGCGACGGGCTCGCGCTGCGCCTCGCCGTGCTGTCCGCGCTGCGGGCCCTCGCCGCCGAGGGCCCCGTCCTCGTCGTCGCCGACGACCTGCAATGGCTGGATCCCGCCAGCACCGAGCTGCTCGGCTTCGCCGCCCGCCGCCTCGGCGACACCCCCGTGCGGCTGCTGTGCGCGGTGCGGACCGACGGCCAGGAGTACGACCGCCATCTGCGCGCCTCCCCGCCGGACACCCGGGCGGTACGCCTCGATCCGCTGACCCGCGCCCAGGTGTCGGCGCTGCTCGACCAGCGCGGCTTCTCCGGCCTGCCCCGTTCCACGGTCCGCGACATCCACCGCACCAGCGGCGGCAACCCGCTGTTCGCGCTGGAGCTGGGCCGCGCCCTGGCCGAGAGCCCCACCCCGCCCCGGCCGGGCGAGCCGCTGCCGGTGCCGACCTCGCTGCGCGCGCTGGTGCTCAGCCGCCTGGAGATGCTGTCGGAGGAGGCCCGCCGCACCCTGCTGGTGGCCAGCGCGGGTGCCCGCCCCACCCCGGCCCTGCTGCACGCGGCGGGCCGGGTCAACGCCGAGGCCGAGACCGCCCAGGCGGCCGAGCTGGGCCTGCTGGCGACCGACCCGGAGGGTCCGGCCGTACGGTTCGCGCATCCGCTGATCTCGGCCGCGCTGTACGCCGAGGCGCCGGCACCGGAACGGCGGGCCGCGCACGCCGCGCTGTCCACGGCGGCGTCCGACCCGATCGAGCGCGCCCGACACCTGGCCCTGGCCACCACCGGCACCGACCCGGAGGTGGCGGCGCGGCTCGCGGAGGCCGCCGCGCTGGCCCGGGACCGCGGTGCGCCGTCGGTGGCGGCCTCGCTGGGGCTGCTGGCCGCCCGGCACACCCCGGCGGACAACGCACCGGGGCCGGACGGGCACCGCCTCCAGGCGGCCGAGGACGCGATCACCGCGGGCGAGGTGGACCTCGCCCGGGACGTCGCCCGCGAGGTACTGACCCGGGCCACCGCGCCGGGCGAGCGCGTACGGGCCTGGATGGTGGTCATCGAGGCGGCCGGGCAGGCCATCGGCGACGTCGACGCCGTGTTCCCGCAGGCCCTGGCCGACGCGGGCGACGATCCCCGGCTGCTGGCCCTGGTCCACTACCAGCTGGCCTGGCGCGGTCTGGTGGTGCAGGGCGACTTCGCGCAGGGCCGGGAGGAGGCGGCGCACGCGGCCCGGCTGGCGGCGCGGGCCGGGGACCGGAGCACCGAGCTGCTCGCGCTCGCGTTCCAGGCCCAGGCCGAGACGCTGATGGGTCACCCGGACGCCCCCGTGACGATCGAGCGGGCGCGGCAGGAGCCGCAGGACCCGCGGGTGGCGTGCCATCACAACGGTGCGGGCTCGTCCCGGTTCCGCTGGCTGGTGATGAGCGACCGGCTGGCCGAGGCGCGGACCACCGTCACCGCGCTGCTGCGCGAGGTGCGGCGGCGCGGCATGGCCGAGAGCGAGGTGCACTACCTGCGCTTCCTCTCCGAGACCGAACTGCACGCCGGGCACTGCGGCCGGGCCCTCGAATTGGCCCGGGAGAGCCTGACGCTGGCGCGGGACGCGGGCATCGGCGAGGGCGCGGGGGCGATGCAGGCGGCGCTCGCCGAGGCCGCGGGCGGGGACGTGGAACGTGCGCTGGCGCTGGCGCGGGAGGCGGTGCGGCGGGCCGAGGAGGACGGCGACGCCGTGTACCTCTCGCGCGCGCTGGCCGCGCTCGGCCACGCCCACCTGGTGGCGGGCGACGCCGGTGCGGCCGTGGACGCGCTGCGCCGGGTACGGGAGCTGGAGGCCGGCGCGGGCATCACCGACCCGGCGCGCGGCCGGTGGCAGGGCGACCTCGCGGAGGCGCTGGTGCGGACCGGACAGCCGGCCGAGGCGCAGGAGGTCATCGAGGTCACGCGCGCGCACGCGCTGCGGCTGGGTCGCGGGAGCGTGCTGGCCGTGCTGGACCGGGCGGAGGCGCGGCTGCGGGCGGCGCGGGGCGAACACCGGTCCGCCGTCAGCCGGTTGGTGTCGGCGCGGGACCGGCTCGCCGACCTCGGCTTCGGTCTGGAGGAGGCGCGGGCGGCGTTCGCGCTGGCGGAGCTGCGGGCGGACCGGCCGGGGCCGGTGTCGTACGACGAGGCGGCCCGGCTCTTCCGGCGCTGCCGGGCGCTGCCCTGGCTGCGGCAGGTGGAGGCGGCCGTCGCGGCACGGGCGGTCGCGGCCGAACCGGCCCCCGTGCGGCTCGCCGCGGCTCCGGACTGCCTGGCGGGTCTTGCCGCGATGGAGCGTCAGGTGGCGTCGCTCGTCATGGAGGGCGCCACCAACCGGGAGATCGCCGCCCGGCTGTTCGTCAGCGTCAAGACGGTCGAGGCGACGCTGACCCGGGTCTACCGCAAGCTCGGCATCCGGTCGCGCGTCGACATCGTCCGACTGGCGGCGGGCCGCAAGACCTAGCGCCGACGAACCGGCGGAGGTGGGGCGACCGGATGCCGGCGCGGCCGGCGGAGCGGCGGTCGGGCGGACCGCACGCGCCCCGTGAGCGAGGGCGGCACCGACCGCCGGCACGGCCCTCCAGGGGGCGAGGCCCGGCCTGGGCGCGGGCGGTACGCGGCGGGGGCCGACCGGCAGACCGGTCGTCGGACGGGCCGCACGCGCCCCGTCGGAGAGGACGGCACCGAGCGCCGGGGCCGGCCCGTCTAGGCGCGGGCGGCGTCCGAGTGGAGGAAGGCGAGGGTCAGCTCCGCCACCCGGTCGGGGAACTGGTCGTGCGGGTAGTGCCCGGCGCCCTCGATCATCTCGAGGCGGCCGAGGCCGGCCGGCAGGGCGTCGACGATCGCGGAACCCTCGGCGTGCGGGTCGGCCCAGTCGGGGTCGAGGGTGCCCATGACGATCAGGATCGGGCACCGGACGTCCGCGAGCCGTGCACCGGCGTCGACCGGGGCGCTGCGGCCCATGTTCTGCATGGCCTTCATCCGGCCGGGCTCGCGCAGCAGGGCGTCGATGCGCCCGAGCCGCTCGGCCCAGTCGGCCGGCTTGACGCCGGGGTAGGCCACGTCGAGGTACGAGCGCCAGATCGGCAGGCTGCCGAACGCGCCCGCGCCGAGCAGCCGCAGCACGCCCCGCCTGAAGCGCCTCACCCGAAGGTCGCCGAGGCGGAGCGACTGCTTGCGGGTGAACGGCGCCAGCTCGACGACCGCGGTGACCAGCGAGGGCTCGTGTGCGGCGGCGATGGTGGCGGCGCCGCCGGAGACCGAGTGGCCGACGATGACCGCGGGGCCGCCCAGGTGCCGGACCACGGCCAGCAGATCGCCGGCGATGTCGGTGCGGCTCCAGGCCGGCCAGTCGACGCTGGACTCGCCGCAGCCGCGCAGATCGACGGCGGCGACCCGATGGCCCGCCGCCACCAGCGCGGGGATCACCGCACGGTAGGCGGCGCGGCTGTCGCCCATGCCGTGGGCGAGGACGATCAGGGGGCCGGTCCCGGCCACGTCGTAAGCGATCGTGCCGCCGTCCACGGCAAGGTACTCGGTCATGACATCCCCCGGCTCCGATGGGCTAACGCTGTTAGCTAGAAGCTAATGCCGTTAGCCACACCTGTCAAGGGAACCGCGCGGCCCGCCGCCGCGTCCGAGAGGCGGCCGGGTCCGGACATCCGGCAGCGGGGTTTGCCGGGGGGCGACCGAGGGTTATCCCTGCCCGACTCCCTTAGGGGCTTCCCTCATTGGGCCGCCGACGCCCCCGGTTCTAGCGTGAGGGCGTGCCGCTCGCCCGGGCATACGGGGGTCTGTCCCGAGACCCCCGTGCTCCCCCCACGCCCGTGCGACCCCCCACCGGCAATCCCGAGGAGACTCATGTCCGGGCTCACCCGCGCCAGACCGGTCACCGCCGCCCTGGCCACCGCTGCCGCCGCCGCGGCCGCACTGCTGGCCGCCCCCACCGCGGACGCCGCACCCCAGCCGATCGTCGGCGGTACGACCACCACGGCCGGCGCCTACCCGTTCGTCATGCAGATCACCGACGCCTCGCAGAACCAGTTCTGCGGCGGCACCCTCGTCTCCCCCACCAAGGTGGTCACGGCCGCCCACTGCATGGCCGGCGAGACCACGCGCAGCGTGCGCGTCGTCGGCGGGCGCACCTACCTCAACGGCACCAACGGCACGGTCAGCAGGGTCAGCCGGATCTGGGTGCACCCGGGCTACACCGACGCCTCCAACGGCGACGACGTGGCCGTGCTGACCCTCTCGACGTCGATGCCGTACACACCCGTCAAGTACGTCTCCTCGTCGGACACCTCCGTCTACGCGGCCGGCTCCGAGGCCCGCGTACTCGGCTGGGGCACGACCCGGGAGAACGGCAGTTCCTCCAACCAGCTGCGGACCGCGACCGTGCCGGTCGTGTCCGACACCGGTTGCCGTACCTCCTACGGCTCCGACTTCGTCGCGAGCGACATGGTGTGCGCCGGATACACCTCCGGTGGCGTGGACACCTGCCAGGGCGACAGCGGCGGGCCCCTTCTCATAGGGGGCGTCCTGGCAGGGATCACTTCCTGGGGCGAGGGCTGCGCCCGAGCCGGTTACCCGGGGGTCTACTCCCGGCTGACCACCTTCTCGGACCTGGTGACCGCGCAGGTCACCTCGTAGCCCCGCCCCAGCAGGACTCCTGAGTACCCCTCAGGTGCAAGACCGGGGGGCGTTGCGAGCCACCACGAGCGGCCCGCAGCGCCCCCTCTCCATGCCCATCGCCCCACCGGAGGGGCGGCGCCGGTCAGCCGCGCACGGTCCCGAACCGGATGTCGTACGGCTCCCCCGGGTGCAGCGTCGCCAGCATCCCCTCGCCCTCGGCCACGACCGCGGCCCGCTGCGCCCCGGTGAGCCGGTCGAACGGCTCGACGACGAGAGCGCCGTCCTCGAGCTTCCACAGTCCGGCCACGAAGCCGTCGACGAGAAGGACGCGGTACGCCAGGTTCCCCCGCCAGGTGCGGCCCTTGTGCGCCGGCGGGACCACACGGGTGCGGTCGGCGTGGGAGAGGAGCAGGTTGTCGAACTCGGGGAGGAAGCGCGGCGGGGCCGGGGTGTCGGCGTCGGGGCGCGGCGCGTCGGGCAGGTCGAACAGCTCGGTGCCGTCCGGTCCCCGGAAGGTGACGAGCCGGGGGCGGAGCCGTTCGAAGGCGTCGCGCAGCCGGGTCAGACCGGCCCAGACCTGCATGTCCTTCACGGACGCCGGGCCGAAGGCGGCCAGATAGCGCAGCACGGTGTCGTCCGGCGCCGGCACCGGTTGCGCGGGGCGTCCGAGCCAGTGCTCGGCGGTGGTGAGCGTGACCTGGCCGCTGCGGCCCCACAGTCCGCGCGGGGTCACCTGGACGAGCGGGAGGCGGCAGCGCGCGGCGACGGAGAGGGCCTGCGGGTCGGCGTCGGGCCACTCGGCGAGCAGCGCCTCACGCAACTGCTTCATGGTGCGCGGCTCGGCCTCCACCAGCTCGCGGGCGACGACGGCGAGCCGGTCCAGGTCCACCCCCACCAGCCCCTTGCGGAAGGTCCCCAGCTCCCGGTCCCGGGCGGCCTGCACCAGCGGGCGCAGGGTGAGGCAGTCGTCGGCGGTGTGGGTGTGGATGGTCGAGCGCAGGGTGACGATGCGGGCGACCCGGCGTTCGGCCATCGGCGCGGACAGGTCCTCGGGGCCGAAGCCGTCGAGCCGGGCGGCGAGCGCGTAGTACGGGGGCTTCACGTTCTGGGCCTGGAGTCCGACGAGGTGCGCGACCGCGTCCTCGGCCGACATCGGCGCGCGGTGCAGCAGCAACTGCCGGGCGAGCGTCGCGCGGTTGAGCGCGCGGATGCCGAGCACGGGGGCCGTCGAGGGTGCCTTGGACGTCATGCCGTGAACGGTAGCGCCGCTTGCGGTCAGCCTCCGTCCGCGATGAGCTCGCGCACCCTGCCCGCTCCCAGGGGGATCGAGGGCCGCACGCTCGTCACCGGCCGCCCCGCCACGGACCGGGACCTGTGGCCGCCCGTCGCGCGGTCCGCCGGGCAGCGGGTCCGCCGGGTGCTCGAAGAGCTGGACTGCCCGTCGTACGAGAGGATCGTGCAGAAGGTCGGGATCGTCCACACCTGACGGAGGTGATGACCGCACGACCGTCACGGTCACCGGCACGGTGGGAGAACGACGTGATCGCGAGGGAGGCCGCGGATGCGCGAGCTGGCGGTGTCGCTGTGGGACGCGGGCAACGGGCAGGGACTGCGTCAGCTGGCCGAGCTGGGGCTCGCCCTGGTGCTGTCCAGCCTGATCGGCTGGGAGCGCGAGGCCCAGCAGAAGAGCGCCGGGCTGCGCACCCACACCCTGGTCGGCGTGGCCAGCGCGCTGATGATGGAGGTCTCCCAGCACGGTTTCACCGGCGTGCTGGGCATGGACGGCGTCTCCCTCGACCCGTCCCGGGTGGCGTCCCAGATCGTCTCCGGGATCGGCTTCATCGGCGGCGGTCTGATCTTCGTACGACGGGACGCGGTGCGGGGACTGACGACCGCGGCGACCATCTGGCTGACCTGCGCGGTCGGCATGGCCTGTGGCGGAGGGCTGCCGATCCTGGCCCTGGCGACCACCGCGCTGCACTTCGTGGTGGTGCGCGGCTATCCGGCCCTGGCCTCCCGCATCGCGAAGGAGACGGCCACCACGGTGGAGATCCGGCTGACCTATCTCACCGGCCGGGCGCTGCTGCCGCAGCTGATGGAGACGTGCACGCGGCGCGGGTTCCGCATCCTGCGGGTGACCGCCGACCGGCTGCCGGGCCGTACGGATCCGGCGGCCCGGGTCCTGCTGCGGCTGGAGGGCACCGGGGACGCGGTGCGGCTGACCTCCGACCTGTTCCACGCCGAGGGCGTGCTCGACGCCGACATGAACGCCACCGCCGAGGAGGAGTAGCCGAACGGGGGACACGGCGGTTTCCCTCCGGCCGGGCGGGCACCCGGGGCCACTGTGCAGGGACTACAGGGATCCGACGAACGCGACGGCCGGGCCGGACGGGCCCGGGTGCTGGTGACCGGGTGGTTCAGCTTCCTGGACGGGGAGGCGACCGCCGGGGACGTGCTGGCGCTGCGCCGGGTCGAGGAGGAACTGCGGGGCGCGGGACTCGCCCACGACGTCGTGTGGAGCCCCGGGTTCCGGGCGGACGCGCTGCACTTCGCGGACGTGGACCCGGCGGACTGGTCGCATCTGGTGTTCGTGTGCGGGCCTGCGCACGGGCCCCAGGTCGAGGAGTTGCACCGGCGGTTCGCGCACTGCGTGCGGATCGCGGTCGGCGTCTCCGTCGTGGATCCAGGCTCCCCGGCCGTCACCGGCTTCGACCGCGTCCTCGCCCGGGACGCCGCCGGCACCGAGCCGACCCTGGACCTCGCGGCCCGCGCCCCCGCGCTGCCCGCCCGTCCCGTCGTCGGGGTGGTGCTCACGCACGGGCAGCACGAGTACGGGGCCCAGCGGCGGCACGACCAGGTCGCCGCCGAGGTGACGCACTGGCTGGCCGGCCGGGACTGTGCGCGCCTGGAGCTGGAGACCCGGCTGGACGCGCACGACTGGCGGCTGTGCGGCACGCCGGCCCAGCTGGAGGCCGTGCTGTCCCGGCTGGACCTCGTCGTCACCGACCGGCTGCACGGGCTGGTGCTGGCGCTGCGGGCCGGGACGCCCGCGCTGGCCGTGGACCCGGTCGAGGGCGGCGCGAAGGTGACGGCGCAGGCCCGCGCCTGCGGCTGGCCCGCGCTGGTGGCCGCCGAGCACCTGGATACCGGCGTGCTGGACCGCTGGTGGCGGTGGTGTCTGACCGACGGGCGGGAGGCCGCGCGGCGGATCGGCGCCGGGTTCCGGGCGGACGCGCGAACGGACGGCGCCGACGGTCTCGTGGCGGCGCTGGGTCTGCGGCCGGCCGGTTGACTCGGCGTGCGGACGGGCACCCGGTGGTGGTCGGTCCGTGCCCTGGAGGAGACACCATGACCATCGACCGCCTCCCCGATCACGAACAGCGCATACTCGACGAGGTGGAACGGGCGCTGCGCCGCGACCGCCGGCTCGACCGCCGCCTGCGCACCCTGCGGCTGCGCCGCGGTCCCGATCTCACGCGTCTGGCGTCCTACCGTCCGCGCACCCTGACGGTCGCTCTGCTGCTCGCGCTCTCCGTCACCCTGATGGTGACCGGCATCGTCACCTCCGAACCCGCCGTGATCTGGGCGTTCGCCGTCGTCTGGCCACTCACGCTGTTCGCGGCGTTCCGCTCGCTGTGCCGGTGGTCGCGGGGCTGACGGCCCCTGCCCCGTGCGGCGCCGCACACGCACCCGGCCTCCTGTCCCCTCGGCGGGAGGCCGGGTGCGTGCGGTTCCTCAGCCCGTGTAGCTGCGCGCCGTCGACGCGCGCTGGGCCGGCTCCAGGGCGCGCAGGCGCGCCTCCACCTCGGCGGGCAGCACCCGGCGTTCCCGCAGGACCCACGGCAGGGCGGCCGTCGCCTCGGCGAAGGCCCGCAGGGACGCGGTGTCGCGCGGGACGGTCCGGGCCAGGTGCAGGGTGCGACGCAGGGCGTAGCCGGCCGGGCGGCGCAGCCAGGTGAACCACAGGGTGTTGCGGATGCCGTGCGCCCGGCGGAGCGTCGGGTCGCGTACCTCCGAGGGCTGGTGGTGGATCGTCAGGTCGTCGTCGTACGTCAGCCACCAGCCGTCGGCGGCGAGGTCGGCGGCGAGGAGCTCCTCCTCGCCGCCGAGCCACAGCCGGGGATGGAAGCCGCCCGCGGCCCGGAAGGCGTCGGTGCGCAGGACGGTCGCGGCGGCCAGGAACGAGCCGAGCGCGGGGCCCGGGAGCCAGTCCGGGCGGGGCACGGGCGAATCGCGCAGTTCCCTGACGATCGGGTCCTCGGTGCCGTCCGGTTCCACGACGATGCGGGCGGTGACGGTGCCGACCGCGGGGTACCGGTCGAGCAGGTCGGCGGCCCCGGACAACGAGCCCGGCGCCCACCAGGAGTCGTCGTCGCAGAAGGCCACGTACGGCGTGCGGACCTGGCGGACCGCCAGGTTCCGTCCCACGGCGCCGAGGTTGCGGCCGGGCCGCAGCAGCCGTACGTCCGGGTGGTGGCGGGCGACGGCGGCGGCCGTGCCGTCGGTGGAGGCGTTGTCGGTGACGATCACCGGCGGCTTCTCCGGCAGTTCGGCGAGACGGTCCAGGGTGCGCAGGAGTTCGGGGCACCGGTTGTGGGTGATGACGACGACGGTCGTGCGGGGGTCCGTCATGAGGTCGCTTCCTCCAGGAGGCGGGCGCCCCGTTCCACGTGCGGGGGCAGGGGCCTGCGGGCGCGCAGCGCGGAGGGCAGGCGGGTGAGCGTCTCCCGCAGGGCGCGGCGGGCGTGCGGGTCGCGGCGGGCGTCGGCGGCGAGGGCGCGGGTGCGGGCGAGGGCGTGCGGCAGGGGGCGGCGCAGCCAGGCGGTGAGGAGTTCGTTGCGCCGGACGACGGCCGGGCGGTCGGTGCGCGGGCCGGGGTCCGGGTGGTGGTGGGCGACCACCTCGGGGCAGTGCGTGACGCCCCAGCCGCGGGCGGCCAGGTCGTAGGCGAGGAGCGTCTCCTCGGCGCCGAAGAACAGCAGGGGGTGGTAGCCGCCGGCGTCGAGATAGGCCTCGCGGCGGGCGACGGCGGCGCAGCCGAGGAAGCCGAGCACCTGGGTGCCGGGCAGGTCGGTGGCGCGGCCGAGGGGGGAGCCGGCGAGCACGTCGTTGAGCGGGTCGGGGTCCTCGGCGGGGCCGACGAGGGTGCGGGCGGAGAGCAGGCCGAGCCGTGGGTGATCGTCGAACAGGCGGGCCGCCGTGGCGAGCGCGCCGGGCGCCCACCAGGAGTCGTCGTCGCTGAACGCCACGTACGGCGTGTCGAGCGCGCGGACGCCGTGGGTGCGGGCCAGGGCGCCGCGGTTGAAGGGCAGCGCGAGGACGCGGACCCGGGGGAAGTCGCGGGCGAGCATCGCGCGGGTGTCGTCGGTGGAGGCGTTGTCGGCGACGAGGACCTCGGGGCGCTCGGGCAGCGCGAGCAGGTGACGCAGGGTCACGGCGAGGCTCGTGGAGCGGTTGCGGGTGGCGATGACGATGCCGACGGGGGCGTGGCTCGCGGGGTCGGTGTGCGGTCGTTCGCGGGTGGTCGTCGTGCCGTCGTCCGACGCGTGGCCGGTGCCGTGGGGGGTGCCGTGGTTCATGGTGCCTCGCTCAGGGCGTCCAGGGCGTCGAGCGCCGCGAGGACGTCGTCGGTGCCGATCCGCAGCAGCGCGGGGTCGGTCTCGTGGCCGTGCGGGTCGCCGTCCGGCCCGGGGTGCCACAGGGCGCGGTGGCGGGGGTGGTCCGGCGGGCCCCAGCGGCTGGGCGGGACGGGGCCGAAGAGGGTGACGGAAGGGACGGCGTGGGCGACGGCGAGGTGGGCGATGCCGGTGTCGCCGCTGACCACGGCGCGGGCGCCGGCCACCAGGGCGGAGAGCCGGTCGTGGGGCAGACCGCCGGCGAACACGTCCGCGTCGGGCAGGTCGGCGAGTTTCGCGAGGCGGGCCACGAGGTCGCCCTCGTCCGCTCCCCCGGTGACCACGACCCGCCGGCCGCGGGCCCGCAGGGCGTCGGCGACGGCGGCGTACCGCTCGACGGGCCAGCAGCGGGAGGGGGCGCCGGCGCCGGGGTGCAGGACGATCGCGCCGGGCGCCGGGGAGGGGGTGCCCGGGCGGGGCAGGCGCAGGTCGGTGGGGTCGGCCTCGATGCCGTAGGCCGTCAGGAGCCGGCACCAGCGGTCGCGTTCGTGCTCGTCCGCGTACCAGGGCGGGCCGACGACCTCGGGGGTCTCCGGGTGGGCGAACGCCAGCAGTCGCCGCGGGCGCAGGCGCATCAGCAGCCGGTGACTGGGCGGTCCGTTGCCGTGCAGGTCGACGGCGACGTCCGGGGGCGGGCCGGTCCAGTCCAGGGTGCGCGGCACGGCCCGGCCGGGCTCGGCGGCGGGCAGCACCCGGTCCACGGCACCGGTCGCCGCGACGACGGGCGCCAGCTCGGCGGGGGTGGCCAGCACCAGCTCGTGCCCGGGGTACGCCCGACGCAGGGCGCGCAGCGCGGGGACACCGGCGAGAAGGTCCCCGAGCCCGAGGGCACGCAGCACGAGAACCCGCGGCAGCCCTCCGGGGGCGGCGGACGCGGAGACGGCGGGCGGCGCGTACGCCGCGTCGGCGGACGGCGGATGCACCGGATCGCCCGTCACCGGGCCCCCGCCCGACGGCGGACGCATCCCACCCCCGCCGGCCGGCCCGGACGGGCCACCGCGGGCTTCGGCCCGTACCGCCGGACCGTGGCCCCCTGACGGACGTGCCGTCGGCTCACCGGCGGACGGCGGATGCACCGGATCGCCCGTCACCGGGCCTCCGGCGGAGGGCCGAGCCGTGGGGCTGTTCATCGGACGCCCTCCGCCGCCCGGGCCATCAGGGCCGTGGAGGAGCGGCCGTCGAGGTACGGCAGCAGGACCGCCTGGCCGCCCCATTCCTGGAGCAGGGCGGCCTCGGGGAGGTCGGCGCCCGCGTAGTCGCCGCCCTTGACCCAGACGTCGGGCCGCAGGTCGCCCAGGAGGCGTTCCGGGGTGTCCTCGTCGAACACGGCGACCGCGTCGACGCAGGCGAGGGCGCGCAGGACGCGGACGCGGTCGGCGAGGGGGTTGACGGGGCGGCCGTCGCCCTTGCGGCGCCGCACCGACGCGTCGGAGTTGACGCACACCACCAGGCAGTCGCCGAGCCGCCGCGCGGCCTGGAGGAGGCCGACGTGCCCGGCGTGCAGCAGGTCGAAGCAGCCGCCCGCGGCGACGACGGTGCCGTGCTGGGCGCGGACGCGGGCGGCCAGGGCGTGCGGGTCGTCGGTGTCGCCCCGCGGGTCCGTCTCCGGGCCGGAGCCGGCCGGGGGCAGGGCGCCCGCGCCGCCCGCGGCGACGAACGCCGTCGCGGAGGTCACCGCGCCCTCGACGGCCTCTCCCACCAGCGCGCCGTCGGCGAGCAGCCCGGCGGCGGTCGCGGCGAACCGGTCGCCGGCGCCGCAGGAGTCCCCGTGGTGGGAGGCGGGCGCGGGAACGAGCAGGGGGTGCTCGCCGTACGACAGCAGGGCGCCCCGCGCCCCGAGGGTCACCGTCACCGCGGCCACCCGCCAGTCGCGGACGAGCGCGGCGGCGTGGTGTGCGGCGGCGCGCAGGCCGCCGCCGGCATCGCCGTCCTGGGGTGCGAAGCCGTGCGCCTCCTTCTCCGCGGGTGTCACCAGCCGGGTGCCGGGCACCGGAGCGCCCCCGCGCGGGTGCGGGTCCCAGACCAGGGGCGGGCGGGCGGCCAGTACGTCCCGCAGGGCGTCCGCCGCGCCGCGGCCGTAGTCGGAGACCAGCACGGCCCGCGCGGAGCGCAGCGCGGTACGGGCCTCGTCCGTGGCCTCGCGGGCCCGGCCGCCGCCACGGTCGAGGCGGACGACGGGCCGGTCCTGGGCGAGGACACGGGTCTTCTCGGGCAGCGTGCCGGTCAGCGGCAGGGCGACCAACGTCAGCCACGGCTCCAGCAGTTCGCGCAGCACCCGGCTCGCCGGGTCGTCGCCGACGCCCGCGATCAGCGTGACCTCGCGGCCGTCGCGGGCGGCGAGGTAGGCGGCGAGCGCGGCGCCGCCCGGCCGTACCCGTTCGGCGCACCCGGAGACGACCGGTACGGGCGCGTCGGGGGCGAGCCGGTCGGCGGAGCCGGTCAGGTCGCGGTCCAGCAGGGCGTCGCCGACCACCACCAGCGGGGTCCTGTCAGCCATGCGCCGCGTCACCTCCGCGTCCTCTTGCCGGGCACGCCCCGTTCCAGGGCGGCGTCGAAGGCCGCGCAGATCATGTGCACGGCGACCAGGTGGATCTCCTGGACGGTCGCCGTGGAGGGGGCGTCCACGCACAGGGACTCGTCGCTGCCCGCCATGAGCGGGTTCGGGGCGCAGCCGGTGAGGGCCCACACCCGGACGCCGGCCGCGCGGGCCGCGTCGGCGGCGGAGAGCAGGTTGGCGCTGGCGCCGGACGTGGACAGCAGCATCAGGACGTCGCCGTCGCGGCCGTGGGCGCGCACCTGGCGGGCGAACACCTCGTCGACGCCGTAGTCGTTGGCGATCGCGGTGGTGCTGGAGGTGTCGGCGTGCAGGGCGATCGCGGAGAACGGCGGCCGGTCGTCGCGGTAGCGGCCGACGAGTTCGGCGGTCAGGTGCTGGGCCTGGGCGGCGCTGCCGCCGTTGCCCGCGGCCAGCAGCCTGCCGCCGCCGGACAGGACGCCGGCGAGCCGCTCGCCCCAGCGTTCGGTGACGTGCGCGGAGGCGCGGAACGCCCGCAGCGCCTCCTGGAGTTCGTCGCAGTGTCCGACGACGGGCGGGTGCACGGTCATCACGCCACCTCCTTCGACAGGGCGTGGTCGGCGAGGGTCAGGCGGTACACCTGTTCCGCGCCGTCGGCGACGCGCCGCCACGTGTAGTGCTTGAGGACGCGTTCGCGACCGGCCGCCCCGTACCGGCGCCGCAGTTCCTCGTCCGCGAGGAGTTCGCAGGCGGCCTCGGCGATCGCGTCCGGGTCCTGCGGGGCGACGAGGCGGCCCGTGACCCCGTCGGCGACGGAGTCGCGGTGGCCGCCGACGTCGGTGGCGAGGACGGGCACGCCGCAGGCCATGGCCTCCAGCGGGACGATGCCGAACGGCTCGTAGACCGGGGTGCACAGCACCAGGTCCGCGCTGCCGAGCAGGGCGGGCATGTCGCGCGGGTCGACCGCGCCGAGCAGCCGGACCCGGTCGGCGACGCCGACGCGGCGGGCGAGCGCGGTCAGGCGCCGTGCCTCGGGATCGGCGTCCACGGCGTCGGACGGCGGGCCGCCCGCGATGAGGAGTTCGGTGTCGGGGACGTCGACGAGTGCCTGGATCGCCTGGTCGTAGCCCTTGCGGGGCACCAGCCGGCCGCAGGCCAGCAGCCGGTGCCGCTGCCGCCGGGCAGGGGTGCGGCCGGAGGCGGCGCCGGGGCGGAACTGCCCGGCGTCGACGCCGCAGGGCACGACGGACACCTGCCGGGGCGGTACGCCCATGTCGCCGAGTTCGACGACCTCGTCGGTGCAGGTGGCCAGCACCCGTTCGCAGGTGCGGCCGATCTGCCGCTCGATGCCGATGCGCTCGTACGGGCTGGTGTCCCGCGTGCCCTGGTGGCGCCGCTTGACGGTGCCGAGGGCGTGGAAGGTCTGCACGCAGGGGATGCCGTGCGGTCCGGCGCCGATCTGGGACGCCATGCCGGACATCCAGAAGTGGGCGTGGACCACGTCGGGCCGCTCGCGGCTCCACGCGCGCGCCAGGTACGCGCCGAACGTCGGCATGTGCGGGAACAGGGCGTCCTTGGGGACGACCTCGGCCGGTCCGGCCGGCACGTGCTCGACCGTGCCGCCGCCGGGCAGCGGCACCCGGTCGGGCAGGTCCAGCGAGTCACGGCGGGTGTAGACCGTGACGTCGTGGCCGCGCCGGGCCAACTCCTCGGTGAGACGGGCCACGTAGACGTTCTGTCCACCGGCGTCGACGCCGCCGAGCGCGGCGAGCGGACTCGCGTGCTCGGACACCATGGCGATCCTCATCGGGTCACCTCCTTCAGCAGCCGCTCCCAGTCGTCCAGGAAGCGGGACAGCCCGTAACGGGACAGGGCCGCCGCACGGGCGCCGTCGCCGACCGTCCGCGCGTGCAGCGGGTCGGCGAGGAAGTCGCGTACGGCGTCGGTCAGTACGTCGATGCGGTTGGAGACGACCCCGGCGCCCGGGGGCACGGCCTCGGTCACCTCCGTGGTGGCGAGCGCGACCACGGGCATGCCCAGGTGCATGGCCTCCAGCAGGGACAGTCCGAGGGAGGTCCAGCGGACGGGGTGGACGTAGACGCGCCGGCGGGCGAGCTCGGTGTGCAGGTCGCTCTGGACGACGTCCTGGGTGCGGCAGCGCCCGGGGTCGACGCCGAGGTGTCCGGCGAGTCCCTCGGTGCGCATGCCGAACACGTCGAGCGGGGCGGCGCGGGCGAACTCGGGCAGCAGGTCGGTGCCGGTCGTGCGGCCGCGCCGGACGGGCTCGTTGACGACGACGGCCGCCCGGTCCAGCTCGCCGGTCCAGCGGTGTCCCGGGTCGATGATGCCGTGCTCGATGACGGTGGCGTGGGCCGGTCCGGAGTCCCACATCAGCCGGTTGAAGTGGGTGACGTGGACGAGGGTGACGCCGGGGATGCCGGCGGCGGGGTGGCGGGTGTCGGGCACGTCGCCGTCGGGGGCGTTGTGCTCGAGGTAGACCAGGGGCGGGCGGCGGCCGAGCCACTGGTCGACCAGGGCGAGTTCGTGGGGACGCTGGAGGATCACCAGGTCGATGTCCTCCTCCCGCAGCTTCTCCGGCGGGACCTCGATCACCGACTCGGGCCAGTCCCAGGTGCGGGCGCGGCCGAGGCCGTCGGGTCCGCGGTCCGGGGTGACGGGGACGAGGTAGGTGTGCGGGCCCTGCACGAAGGCCGTGGTCCACGACCCGTGCACGTGCCAGATGAGGATCCTCATGCCTCCCCCAGGAGTTTCTCGACGGCGGCGGCCACGTCGGTGGCGGTGACGCTGTTCAGGCAGGGGTGGCCCGGGACGGGACAGTCCCGGGCCCTGCTGTCGGCGCAGGGCGCGTCCTGGTCGCCGAGCAGGACGTACGGGACGCCGTACGGCCGCCAGCGCTCGGCCGGTACGACCGGGGCGAACAGGGACACGACGGGGGTGCCGACGGCGGCGGCGAGGTGGGCGGGCGCGGTGTTGCCGGTGACGACGGCCGAGGCGCCCGCGAGGACGCCGGACAGTTCCGGGGCCTCGGTGCGGCCGCCGAGGTCGGTGCCGTGGGCGCCCGCGACGTACGCGGTGAGGTCGCGCTCGTCGGGGCCGCCGGTGACCAGCACGCGGTGTCCGGCGGCGGCCAGTTCGCGTACGGCCTCGGCGCTGCGCTCGGGGCTCCAGGCGCGGGCGGGGACGCTGGCGCCGGGGTGCAGGACGACGTACGGGCCGGGTCCGGTGAGGTCGTCGGTGCGGGGCGGCGGGTGCACCCGGAGCCGCCCGTCGTCGGTCCGCGGGAACCCGGCCGCCTCGGCGAGGTCGAGGGCGGCCTCGGCCTCGTGGGCGTGCGGGGCGCGCCGGTGGCGCAGGTCGAGCAGGGAGCCGGGGTAGTCCACGCTGTCCGCGGCGATGTACCGGACGCCGGCCAGGCGCAGCACCAGGGCGGTGGGCAGCGGGGACTGGTGGAAGGAGGTGAGGACCAGCGCCGTGTCGGCGTCGATCCGCTCCACCAGGGCGTCGATGTCCTCCCGTCGGACGTCGGGCGGCCGGAAACCGCCCCACGGCGCGTCCCACACCAGGACCTCGTCCACGCCGGGCAGCAGCCGGGCGGCGGGTGCGCCGCGCGGTCCGCACAGCAGGGTGACGTGGTCGGCGCGGGCGGCGACGGCACGCACGGCGGGTCCGGCGAGCAGCACGTCGCCGAAGCTGTCGAGCCGGGTGACCAGGGCCTTCATCGGGGCCTCCCACGGGTGTCGACGCGGACGGGGCTCGGCGCGGCGGTGCCGTCGCCGGGGGTCCCCTCACCGGTGCCGGCGGCCGGTCGGCCGCGGCCGGTGCCGGGTCCGTCCGGCCGCGGGCCGGTGCTGTCCCCGCCGCGGCGGGCGCCGGCCCGGTCCCGCTCCGGCGGGGGCGCGTCCCGGTCCGGCGGGGTCCGGTCGCGGCGGGCCGCGGGTCCGGCGGACGCCCGTGGGGCATCGTCGGAGGCGGACCGGCCGGCTGCCGTGGGGCCGGCCGGAGCCGGCACGGTGGTTCCCGTGGTGCCGTCGCCGCCGCCCGTGCCGAACGCCGCCCGGACGGGCCGCTCGTTCACCAGGACCCTGCCTTTCGGCGGGCCGGTGAGGAGCGCGCGTACGGCGGTCAGGAGGTCGGGGGCGACATGGTCCGCGGCGGCCGTCTCCTCGGGGCGGGTCCGTTCGTTCGGGACGAGGATGCCGTGGGCGCCCGCCCGTCGCGCCGCCTCGACGTCGGCGCCGATGTCGCCGATGACGACGCAGTCGGCGGGGGCGGCGCGGACGCGTCCGGCCGCCCACAGCACCAGGCCGGGCCGCGGCTTGCGGCAGTGGCAGCCGTCGTCGGGGCCGTGCGGGCAGATCGCCCAGACGTCGAAGGGGCCGATCAGCTCGTCGACGCGCCGGTTGAGGCGGCGGACGTCGATGTCGCTGATCAGGCCGCGCGCGATGCCGGACTGGTTGGTGACGACGCCGACGCGGATGCCGTGTTCGCGCAGCAGCGCGACCGCCTCGCGGGCGCCGTCGACGGGCCGGACCCGTCCGGGGTCCCCGTTGTAGGGGACGTCGTGGACGAGGGTGCCGTCGCGGTCGAAGAGCACCGCCTCGACGGGGCTCATGCGGCCACCTCCTGCCAGGCGCGGGCGCCGCGGTGCCGCCACAGTCCGGTCAGCCGGTGCCAGGTCGCGGCGGGCGGGATGAGGGCGCTGGTGACCAGCATGGTCGTCACCTCGTGGCGGGTGCGCGGTCCGGGGGCGATGCGGGCCCAGGCGAACTCGGCGGTGCCGGCGACCCAGCCGAGCCCGGCGAGCGCGGCGGCCCGGGGACGGCCGGCGGCCGCGAGGGCGAGGGCGGCGGCGCCGGCGGCGGTGATCGCGGCGTGGCGGCGGATGCGGCCCCGGGGGGCCACCGCCTTGGACCACCAGTCGGGGCCGTGCAGGCGCCGCATCAGGGCGTCGTCGGCGTTGCCGCGCTGCTGTTTCAGGGACACCCAGCGGGAGGCGGGGCGTACGGGGTGGCGGGTGGTGCGGCGGCCCCGCTGGATGCGCCAGCCGGCGTCGAGGACGCGCAGCGCGAGGTCGGCGTCCTCGCGGAAGGCGCGCGGGAAGCGCTCGTCGAAGCCGCGGACCTGCTTGAGCACGTCGGTGCGGTACGCCATGTCGGCGGTGATCCAGCGGGCCCGGGCGAGGCCCGCCGTGCCGCGTTCCCAGTCGGTGGGGCGGCGTTCGCCGGGCAGGGGTACGGCGATGACGCCCTGGACCGCGCCGGTGTCGGGGGCGGCCTCGGCGAGGTCCTGGACCAGCTGGTCGCACCAGTGCGGGCCTACCTGGACGTCGTCGTCGAGGAACGCGGTCCACGGCGAGGTGACCGCGCGGATGCCGGTGTTGCGGGCGGCGGCGGGCCCGCGGCCTCCGCTGCGCAGTACCACCGTGCGTTCGCGCAGGTCGCCGAGGACGCTCAGCGCGTGGTCCAGTGCCGCCGGGTCGGCGTCGGGTGCGGGCCGGTCGTCGACGAGGACGATCTCGTCGGGGCGCGGCCCGTGTGCCGCGGCCAGCGCGGCCAGGCAGTCGGCCAGCGTGTCGCGGGCGAGCGTGGGGACGACGACGGCGTAGCCGGTCATGGGGGCGCCGGTCATGCGAACGCCCTCCCCCGGCGCACCGCGAACGAGCCGATGGCCAGCAGGTCCACGGGCGCGGAGCCGAAGCACTCCAGCGCGTCGCGCGGGTCGTCGACCATGGGCCGTCCGGCGGTGTTGAGGCTGGTGTTGACGACGACGGGCAGCCCGGTGCGCTTCTCGAAGGCGTTCAGCATGCGTGCGACGAGCGGTTCGCGGCGCTCCTCGACGGTCTGGATGCGGGCGGTGCCGTCGACGTGGACGACGGCCGGGATGCGGTCGCGCCAGGCGGGGGCGACGTCGTGCACGAAGAGCATGTACGGGCTCGGGAGGGGCCCGGTGAAGATGTCGGCGGCGCGGTCGGCCAGCACCATCGGCGCCACGGGACGGAACTCCTCGCGGCCCTTGACGTGGTTGAGCCGCTCCAGGTTCTCCGCGCGGCCCGGGTGGGCCATCAGGGAGCGGTGGCCGAGGGCGCGCGGCCCGAACTCGCTGCGGCCCTGGAACCAGGCCACGATGCCGTCCCGGGCGAGTTCCTCGGCGACGGTCTCGGCGATGTCGTCGGGTTCCTCGTAGGGGATCGCGGCCGTCTCCAGCCAGGCGCGGATCTCGTCGTCGCTCCAGCCGCGGCCGAGGCCGGCGCCGGGCATCGGCTCGGGTGCGGCGCCCTCCCGGGCGGCGGCGACGTGCAGGGCGCCGCCGAGGGCCGTGCCGGCGTCGCCGGCGGCGGGCTGCACCCACACGTGCCGGTACGGGCCGCGCGCGGCGATCTTGGAGTTGGCGACGCAGTTCAGGGCGACGCCGCCCGCCATGGTGAGGGCGTCGCCCCCGGCCTCGCGGTGCAGCCAGTGGACGAGTTCGAGGAGCAGTTCCTCCAGCACCGCCTGGGTACTGGCGGCCAGGTCCGCGTGGTCCCCGGTCCAGTCCTCGCCCTTGGCGCGGGCCGGGGCGAGGGCCGCCCAGTCGACGCCGTGGGCGCGGAAGCCGCCGTCGCCGGTGGCGTGGATGTGCTCGCGCAGCCGGTCCAGGTGGCGGGGTGTGCCGTAGGAGGCGAGGGCCATCACCTTGTACTCGTCGCTGCTGCGCAGGAAGCCGAGGTGCTCGGTCAGTTCCTCGTAGACCAGGCCCAGCGAGTGCGGCAGCGCCTGGGTGGCGAGGGTGTCGAGCTTGCCGTCGCGGTAGCGGCCGGCCAGGTGGGAGGCGGACTCGCCGCGCCCGTCGAGGACGAGGACGTCGTTGTCGGGGTGCGGTGAGGCCGGTCCGGCGGAGGCGGCGTGCGCCACGTGGTGCGGGACGAAGACGACCTGGTCGGGGTCGAGCCCGGGCAGCGCGTCGGCGAGGAACTCGGGGGCCCGGCGGGCGTATTCGAGGCGCAGCGGGTCCCAGGGGTCGTCCAGGCCCATGTCGCGGGCGGGCCGGGCGAGCCGGGGGTCGAAGGAGTACGCGACGGCGTCCAGCTCCTCGGGCCGGATCCCGGCGTGCTCCAGGCACCACCGCGCCGACAGCTCCGGTACCTCCCACGCGGAGAAGGGCACCGGGCGCTTGCCGTGCTTGCGCCGGCTGAAACGCTCTTCCTCGGCGGCCGCAACGGTCCGGCCGTCGACGACGAGTGCGGCGGCCGGGTCGTGGAACAGGGCGTTGATACCAAGGATGCGCATGGGGTGTGCTCCGTCCCGGGGGACTGCTGGGTCTGTCTGGCCTCGCGGGTGCCGCGGGACAGCTGCCTCAAACACTTGGAGACAACTCAATTCCGGAAAAGAGCGGACATCTCACGCATCGTGACGATGCCCGGACGGCCGCTCCACCGGGTCCTACGCGGCGACGGCGTGGGCGAACCAGCCGATGGTCCGCTCCAGCCCCTCGCTCCAGCCGACCCGCGGCCGCCAGCCGAGCCGCTCCCGGGCCAGCGTGGTGTCGGGCTTGCGCCGGCAGGGGTCGTCGACCGGGCGTTCGACGAACCGGATGCGGGAGCCGGAGCCGGTCAGCTCCACGATGCGCCGGGCCAGCTCCAGCACGGTGATCTCGTCGGCGCCGCCGATGTTCATCGGGCCGCTCTCACCGGAGGCGGCCAGGGCGAGGACGCCGGCGACGGTGTCGTCGACGTAGCACAGGGAGCGGGTCTGACCGCCGTCCCCGGCGACGGTGAGGGGCATGCCGTCCAGGGCCTGCGCGATGAAGGTCGGCACGGCACGGCCGTCGCCGGTGCGCATGCGGGGCCCGTACGTGTTGAAGATGCGGACGATGGCGGTGTCCGTGCCGTGGACCTGGCGATGGGCGGTGACCAGGGCCTCGGCGAAGCGCTTGGACTCGTCGTAGACGCTGCGCGGGCCGATCGGATTGACGTTGCCCCAGTAGCTCTCGCGCTGCGGGTGCTCGAGCGGGTCGCCGTAGACCTCGGAGGTGGAGGCGAGCAGGAAGCGGGCGCCGTCGGCGTGGGCCCGCTCCAGGGCGTTGCGGGTGCCGGTGCTGCCGACGTCGAGGGTCTCCAGGGGCAGCCGGAGGTAGTCGGCGGGCGAGGCCGGGCAGGCGAAGTGCAGGACGAGGTCGAAGCGGCCGGGCAGGCCGCGCAGGGCCGCCGGGTCGGTCGCGTCGGCCCGGACGAACCGGAAGCCGCGGTGCCGTTCCAGCTCGGCCACGTTGCTCCGGGAGCCGGTGGCCAGGTTGTCGAGGCAGACGACGTCGGTGCCGGCGTCCAGCAGCCGGCCGCACAGGTGGGATCCCACGAACCCGGCGCCGCCGGTCACCAGGGCCCGGCGCCAGGCGCGTCCACTCACGGGACTCTCGCTCACGGGTCTCTCCTCACTCTCGCCGACACGTACGTGTCGGCTGAGTAACCCGGACAAAGCGCCCACTACCTCGAACAAACAGGCGAGAAAACACTATAAACTGCGTATATACTCGCTGTGTATAGTCCTCGCATGCCTTCGCTGACCAGCAAGATGACGAAAACGGGGACCAGGTTGCGCGGGGCCGCGATTCTCGCGGCGGCCGCCTCGCTGACACTGGCGCTGAGCGGCTGCACCAAGCTCGAGACGACCTCGCCCAGCTCCGTCCGGGGCGCGGCCGGAGCCCAGGCACGGGCGGCCGGGTTCGGCACCGTCGACTGCCGCAGGGCCAAGTGCATCGCCCTGACCTTCGACGCCGGGCCGAGCGAGAACTCCGCCCGGCTGCTCGACATACTCAAGGAGAAGCAGGTCCCGGCGACCTTCTTCCTGCTCGGCAAGCGCCACATCGACACGTATCCGGACCTGGTCAGGCGCATGGCCGCCGAGGGACACGAGGTGGCCAGCCACACCTGGACGCACAAGATCCTCACGGACGCCGAACCGGACGAGATACGCGAGGAGCTGGAGCGCCCCAACGAGGAGATAGAGCGCCTGACCGGGCAGCGCCCCACCCTGATGCGCCCGCCGCAGGGCCGCACGGACGACACGGTGCACGACATCTGCCGCGAGCTGGGGCTGGCGGAGGTGCTGTGGAGCGTGACCGCCAAGGACTACACGACGGACGACTCCGACCTGATCACCGAGCGGGTCCTGGACCAGTCGTCCCGGGACGGCATCATCCTGCTGCACGACATCTACGACGGCACCGTGCCCGCCGTGCCCGGGATCATCGACGCGCTCAAGAAGCGGGGCTACGTGTTCGTGACGGTGCCGCAGCTGCTCGCGCCCGGGAAGGCCGAGCCGGGCAAGGTCTACCGCTGAGCCGTGTCCGGGGCCTGGACGGGCGCAGCGGTGGACGGCTCCCGCTGCCTACGATCGTGGCGTGGTCATCTTCTCGCTCGAACGCACCGCCCCGCTCGCCCCGGACGAGGCATGGCGCAGGCTCACCGCATGGCACCGTCACGGCGACGCGGTGCCGCTGACCCGGGTCAGCGTGCCCACTCCCCCGCCCACCGGGGTGGGCACGGTGGTCGTCGCCCGCTCGGGGCTCGGCCCGTTCGCCGTCGACGACACGATGGAGGTGACCGTCTGGCAGCCTCCGCGGGACGGCGCACCCGGCCGGTGCCGGCTGGAGAAGCGGGGCCGGCTGGTCAGGGGCTGGGCGGAGATCGAGGTCCGGCCGGGCCCCGGCGGCCGGGCGCGCGTCGTCTGGCGCGAGGAGCTGGGCGTCCGCCTGCTGCCGTCCCTGTTCGACGGCGTGCTGGGCCGGTCGGGGCGGTACGTGTTCGGACGGGCGGTGAACCGGCTGCTCAGACAGCCGTGACGGGGTGCGTGCCGCTCACGCCGGGGGCGCCGGTCCGTCCGGCCGGGAGCGGGGCGTCCTCGTGGTGGATCGGGGTGTGCGCGCCGGTCAGCGAGGCGCCGCTGCCGCCGCGCCGGGCGGCGACGATCTCCGCCGCGATCGACAGGGCCGTCTCCTCGGGCGTACGGGCGCCGAGGTCCAGGCCGATGGGGGACCTGAGCCGGGCCAGCTCCCGGTCCGTGACGCCGGCCTCCCGCAGGCGCTCGTTGCGGTCCAGGTGGGTGCGGCGGGAGCCCATCGCCCCGACGTACGCGACGGGCAGGCGCAGGGCGAGTTCGAGGAGCGGTACGTCGAACTTGGTTTCGTGGGTCAGCACGCACAGCACCGTGCGGGCGTCGACGTCCGTGCGCTCCAGGTACGCGTGGGGCCACTCGACGACGACCTCGTCGGCGTCCGGGAAACGGGCCCGCGTCGCGAAGACGGGGCGCGCGTCGCAGACCGTCACGTGGTAGCCGAGGAACTTGCCGACGCGGGCCAGTGCGGAGGCGAAGTCGATCGCCCCGAAGACGATCATGCGGGGGGCCGGGACGGAGGTCTCGACCAGCAGCGTCAGCGGTGCTCCGCACCGCGAGCCCTGCTCTCCGATCTCCAGCGTGCCCGTACGGCCGGCGTCCAGGAAGGCGCCCGCCTCGGCGGCCACCGTGCGGTCCAGTGCGGGGTGCGTGCCGAAGCCGCCGGTGCGGGAGCCGTCCGGGCGGACGGCCAGGGCGCGGCCCAGCAGTTCCGCCGGGCCGCTCACGATCCGCGCCAGCGCCATCGCCTCCCCCCGCGCGGCGGCGGCGAGAGCGTCGGCGACGGCCGGGCGGGCGGGGTCGTCCGCCCGTACCGGCGTGACGAGGATGTCGATGACTCCGCCGCAGGTCAGGCCCACGGCGAAGGCGTCCTCGTCGCTGTAGCCGAAGCGCTCCAGGACGGCTCGGCCGTCCTCCAGCGACTGCCGGCACAGCTCGTACACGGCCCCCTCCACGCAGCCGCCGGAGACGGAGCCGATCACCGTGCCCCCGGCGTCCACCGCGAGGGCGGCGCCGGGCGGACGGGGGGCGCTGCCGCCGACGGCCACGACGGTGGCCACGGCGACATCGCGTCCCTGCTCGACCCACCGGTGCAGCTCTTCGGCGATGTCCAGCATGGTCGGTCTCCTTGCCCGCGGTGATATGGAAGGGGTTCCCCCGGGGAGCGGCTAGTGCACGCCCATCCAGCTCTCGATGGGGTTGAGGGCGAAGTACACGACGAAGATCACCGTCAGTGCCCACATGAACGCGCCGATCTCCCGTGCCCTGCCCTGCGCGACCTTGATGGCGACGTAGGAGATGACGCCCGCGGCGACACCGGTGGTGATGGTGTACGTGAACGGCATCAGGACGACGGTCAGGAAGACGGGGATCGCCGTGGCCCGGTCGGCCCAGTCCACGTGCCGGGCGTTCATCATCATCATCGCGCCGATGACGACCAGCGCGGCCGAGGCGACCTCCTGCGGCACGAGCGCCGTGATCGGGGTGAAGAAGAGGCACGCCGCGAAGAACGCACCGGTGACGACCGAGGCGAGTCCGGTGCGGGCGCCTTCCCCGACGCCGGTCGCGGACTCGACGAAGACGGTCTGGCCGGAGCCGCCCGCCACGCCGCCGATGGCGCCGCCGGCGCCGTCGATGAACAGCGCCTTCGACAGACCCGGCATCCGGCCCTTGTCGTCGGCGAGCTTGGCCTCGGTGCCGACGCCGATGATGGTGGCCATCGCGTCGAAGAACCCGGCCAGCACCAGCGTGAAGACGATCATGCCGACGGTCATCGCGCCGACGTCGCCCCAGCCGCCGAACTCCAGGTGGCCGAAGAGCGAGAAGTCGGGCATGGAGACCGCGCTGCCGTGCAGTTCCGGAGCGCCGTTCGCCCACTGCTTGGGGTCGATGACCCCGGTGGCGTTCAGTACGGCGGCGACGACGGTTCCGGTGACGATGCCGATCAGGATGGCGCCGGGGGTGTTGCGCGCCTGGAGCATGAAGATCAGCAGCAGGGTGCCGGCGAAGAGCAGGACCGGCCAGCCGGCGAGTTCGCCGGCGGGGCCGAGGGTGAGCGGGGTGGCCTTGCCCGGGTGGACGAAACCGCCCTTCACCAGGCCGATGATCGCGATGAACAGGCCGATGCCCATGGTGATGCCGTGCTTGAGGGCGAGCGGGATGGCGTTCATGATCATCTCGCGGAGCCCGGTGACCACGAGCAGCATGATGACCACGCCGTACATCACGCACATGGCCATGGCCTGTCCCCAGGTCATCTGGGGAACGACCTGTCCGGCGATCACTCCGGACACCGAGAGGCCGGCGGCCAGGGCGAGCGGCACCTTGCCGACGAAGCCCATCAGGAGCGTGGTGACCGCCGCGGCGAGCGCCGTCGCGGTGATCAGGGCCTTCTGACTCAGGGTGTTGCCCGCGACGTCCTCGCCGCCGAGCAGGATGGGGTTGAGCAGGACGATGTACGCCATCGCCATGAAGGTGGTGATGCCGCCGCGCACCTCACGCGCCACCGTGGAGCCACGGTGGGTTATGTGGAAGTAGCGGTCGAGCCAGGACCGGCCGGCGGGGACGCGGGTGCCCGCGCCCGCGTCCTCGGCTGTGGTCTTGGGCTCGACTGACTGCTGGGTCATGGGGTCGTCTCCCAAGGTTCAGAGGGGCACCCGTGTCAACCGCTGGGGCGGCTGCGGGATTTGGGACGTGCACGACCCGGGGGACGGCCCGAGACGAACGCATGGGTGGTGGTGCTTCGGGGCCCGTGAGCGAGCGGGACCCTGGGTGTGCTCCGGGCGGCGCGGAGTGTGTGACGTTCCGTGCGCCGCCCGGAGGGTCTTGTCACGCCGTGCCGGTGAGGTGTTCCGGTCGTACCGGCGTGCGGTCCAGCGCCAGCCCGGTCGCGTTCCGGATGGCCGCGAGGACCGCCGGTGTGGACGACAGGGTGGGTGCCTCGCCGACGCCGCGCAGCCCGTACGGGGCGTGGTCGTCGGCGAGTTCGAGCACGTCGACGGGGATGGTCGGCGTGTCGAGGATCGTGGGGAGCAGGTAGTCCGTGAAGGACGGGTTCCTGACCTTGGCCGTCCTGGGGTCGACGACGATCTCCTCCATCACCGCGATGCCCAGGCCCTGGACGGTGCCGCCCTGGATCTGGCCGATGACGGAGAGCGGGTTGAGCGCCTTGCCGACGTCCTGGGCGCAGGCCAGTTCGATGACCTTGACCAGGCCTAGCTCGGTGTCGACCTCGACGACGGCGCGGTGCGCGGCGAAGGAGTACTGGACGTGGCCGTTGCCCTGGCCGGTGCGCAGGTCGAAGGGTTCGGTCGGCCGGTGCCGCCACTCCTCCTCGACCTCGACGGCCTCGCCCTCCAGGACGTCCACGAGGTCGGCGAGGACCTCGCCGCCGTCGGTGACGACCTTGCCGCCCTCCAGGAGCAGCTCGGCGGTGGCCCAGGCCGGGTGGGACGAGCCGAACCTGCGGCGGCCGATGTCCAGGACCTTCTCACGGACCAGCTCGCAGGCGTTCTTCACGGCGCCGCCGGTGACGTACGTCTGCCGGGAGGCCGAGGTGGAGCCGGCCGAGCCCACCTGGGTGTCGGCGGGGCGGATGGTGACCTGGGTGACGCCGAGCTCGGTGCGGGCGATCTGCGCGTGGACGGTGATGCCGCCCTGGCCGACCTCCGCCATCGCCGTGTGCACGGTGGCGACGGGCTGACCGCCGACGACCTCCATGCGGACCTTGGCGGTGGAGTAGTCGTCGAAGCCCTCGGAGAAGCCGACGTTCTTGATGCCGACCGCGTAGCCGACGCCTCGTACGACGCCCTCGCCGTGCGTGGTGTTGGACAGGCCGCCGGGCAGCTGGCGCACGTCGGCGCCCTCGCTGGACTCCCACTGGCGCTCCGGCGGCATGGGCATCGCCTTGACGCGGCGCAGGAGTTCGGCGACGGGCGCCGGGGAGTCGACCGGCTGGCCGGTGGGCATGAGCGTGCCCTGCTCCATGGCGTTGATCCGGCGGAACTCCACCGGGTCCATGCCGAGTTCCGCGGCCACCTTGTCCATCTGCGCCTCGTAGGCGAAGCAGGCCTGGACGGCGCCGAAGCCGCGCATGGCGCCGCAGGGCGGGTTGTTGGTGTAGAGGGCGAGGGCCTCGATGTCGACGTCGTCGATCACGTACGGGCCGGCGGACAGCGAGGAGGCGTTGCCGACGACGGCCGGGGAGGCGGAGGCGTAGGCGCCGCCGTCCAGGACGATCCGGCACTTCATGTGCGTGAGCTTGCCGTCCCTGGTGGCGCCGTGCTCGTAGTGCAGCCGGGCCGGGTGGCGGTGGACGTGCCCGAAGAAGGACTCGAAGCGGTTGTAGACGATCTTGACCGGCTTGCCGGTGCGCATCGCCAGCAGGCAGGCGTGGATCTGCATCGACAGGTCCTCGCGCCCGCCGAACGCGCCGCCGACGCCGGACAGCGTCATGCGCACCTTCTTCTCGGGCAGGCCGAGGACCGGGGCGATCTGGCGCAGGTCGGAGTGCAGCCACTGGGTGGCGACGTACAGGTCGACGCCGCCGTCCTCGGCCGGTACCGCGAGGCCGGACTCCGGGCCGAGGAATGCCTGGTCCTGCATGCCGAACCAGTAGTCGCCCGTGACGATCACGTCGGCCCGCCGGGCGGCCTCGTCGGCGTCGCCGCGGACGATCGGCTGGCGGTGCAGGATGTTCGGGTGCGGGACGTGGCCGATGTGGTGGTCGTCGCGGTTCTCGTGGACGAGGACCGCGTCGGGGGCGGTCGCGGAGGCCTCGTCGGTGATGACGGGCAGTTCCCGGTACTCGACCTTGATCTTGGCGGCGGCGCGGCGCGCGGTCTCCGGGTGGTCGGCGGCGACGATCGCCACCGGCTCGCCGTGGTGGCGCACCTTGCCGTGGGCGAGGACCGGGGTGTCCCGGATCTCCAGACCGTAGTGGCGCACGTCGGTCGGCAGGTCGTCGTACGTCATGACCGCGTGGACGCCGGCCTGGGCGAGGGCCTCGCTGGTGTCGATGGAGACGATCTCGGCGTGCGCGACCGTGGAGCGCAGGATCTGGCCCCAGAGCATGTCCTCGTGCCACATGTCGGAGGAGTACGCGAACTCGCCGGTGACCTTGAGGACGCCGTCCGGGCGGAGCGTGGACTCGCCGATGCCGCCCTTGGTCCGAGAACCCTGGGTGATCTTGGTGGGTGCGCCGTCGGCAGCCATGCTCACACCCCCTCGGACTGGCGGGCGGCCGCCAGGCGGACCGCGTCCATGATCTTCTCGTAGCCCGTGCAGCGGCACAGGTTGCCCGACAGCGCCTCGCGGATGTCCGCGTCGGTCGGGTCCGGGTTGCGCTCCAGCATCTCGTCGGCGGCGACCAGCAGACCCGGCGTGCAGAACCCGCACTGGACGGCGCCGGCGTCGATGAAGGCCTGCTGGATCGGGGCCAGTTCCGTGCCCTCGCCGGTCCCCGAGTCGGTGCCCTGGGCCCGCCACCGCTTGGCCTCGTCGAGCGTGGTGCCCCGGTCGCCGCCGTTGCCGCAGGCGCCGCCCCCGGCGCGCTGCTGGGCGAAGTCCGCCAGCCCCTCGACGGTGACGACGTCACGGCCCTCGGCCTGACCGGCCGCGACCAGGCAGGCGCACACCGGCACGCCGTCCAGGCGGACCGTGCAGGAGCCGCACTCGCCCTGCTCGCAGGCGTTCTTGGAGCCGGGCAGGCCGAGCCGCTCGCGCAGCACGTAGAGCAGGGACTCGCCCTCCCACACGTCGTCGGCCTCCTGCGGACGTCCGTTGACAGTGAAGTTGACGCGCATTACGCAGCTCCCTCCGTGGTGCGGTGGGCGCCGCGGTACGCCTCCCAGGTCCAGGTGAGGGTCCGGCGGGCCATGACGCCGACCGCGTGGCGGCGGTAGCTCGCGGTGCCCCGTACGTCGTCGATCGGATTGCAGGCGGCGGCGCACAGGTCCGCGAACTGCTTGACGACCGACGGCGTGATGATCTTTCCGTTGCCCCAGAAGCCGCCCTCTTCGAGCGCCGCGTTCAGGAAGTCCTCGGCGGCCGCCGCCCGCACGGGGGTGGGCGCGGCCGAGCCGATGCCGGTGCGGACCGTGCGGGTGTCGGGGTGCAGGGCCAGGCCGAACGCGCAGACGGCGATGACCATGGCGTTGCGGGTGCCGACCTTGGAGAACTGCTGCGGGCCGTCGGCCTTCTTGATGTGCACGGCGCGGATCAGCTCGTCGGGCTCCAGCGCGTTGCGCTTCACGCCGGTGTAGAAGGCGTCGATCGGGATGCGGCGGGCGCCGCGCACCGACTCGACCTCGACCTCGGCGCCGGCGGCGAGCAGTGCCGGGTGTGCGTCGCCGGCCGGGGATGCGGTGCCGAGGTTCCCGCCCACGCCGCCGCGGTTACGGATCTGCGGGGAGGCGACCGTGTGCGAGGCGAGGGCGAGACCCGGCAGCTCGGTGCTCAGGTTCTCCATGATCTTCGTATAGGGCACGGAGGCACCGAGCCGTACGGAATCCTCCTGGACCTCCCACTCGGTCAGATCGCCGATGCGGTTCAGGTCCATGAGGTACTCGGGCCGGCGGTGGTCGAAGTTGATCTCGACCATCACGTCGGTGCCACCCGCAAGCGGCACAGCGGTGGGGTGCTCGGCCTTCGCGGCGAGCGCCTCCTCCCAACTGGCGGGGCGAAGGAAGTCCATGACCGGCTCTCTTCATCGTCTTGTGGGGCGTACGGGTTTGAGCCAATCCGTGAGCGACGGGCCCGGTTCGTTCATGTGCTGTTCACGTGGAGTGGGCTCAGTACACCGCCCGGTGCTCCACCTGGGTCAGTCGCAGAAACCATGAAGGAGTTGGCTGGCCACGGCGGGCATCTTGTAGATTCGTATGAACGGAGGCCCTCAGTAACCTCCTCGTCTTCCTCTGGAAACGGGCGAAACAGCCGCGTGACCTGGAACACAGCTCGGAAGCGGGCGAGCGGCGCTCGCCGGCCCGCCGACCGGTCCCTTGACCCGGACCCACCACGATCAAGCGAACATTTCGAGACGAAAGAACGGCGGCGACGAGAATGCGGCTGCGCGCACTGCTGGACACCGACGCGCTGGGCCTCAAGCTGCTCGGCGGCGAGGACGAGCTGGACCGCTCCGTGCGGGGCGTGATGACCACCGACCTGCGGGACCCCAGCCGCTATCTCTCCGGCGGGGAGCTGGTCCTCACCGGCCTGGCCTGGCGCCGGGACACCGCCGACTCCGAACCGTTCGTCCGGATCCTGGTGCAGGCCGGGGTGGCGGCCCTGGCCGCCGGCGAGGCCGAGCTCGGAAGCGTGCCGGAGGACCTGGTGGTGGCGTGCGCGCGGCACCGGCTGCCGCTGTTCGCGGTGAACGAGTCAGTGGCGTTCGCGACCATCACCGAGCACGTGGTGCGCCAGGTGTCCGGCGAGCGGGCCGGGGACCTGGCGGCCGTGGTGGACCGGCACCGGCGGATGATGACCTCCGGGCCGGCGGGCGGCGGCCCCGATGTCGTCCTCGACCTGCTCGGTTCCGACCTCGACCTGCGGGCCTGGGTGCTGTCCCCGACCGGGCGGCCGGTCGCGGTCCCCAAGGACTCGGGTCCGGCGCTGCCCGCCGAGACGAGCGCGAAGCTGGCGGCGGAGCACCTGGCCGCGACCCGGGCGGGCCGCCGGGCACCGCACCGGGTGACGGTGGGCGGGACGGCGTACAGCCTCTTCCCGGTGCGCAGCGGACGTACGCCGCAGGTTCCGCGGGACGTGCGCGAGAGCGTGCTGTCCGACTGGCTGCTGGTCGTGGAGGCGGACGCCGGCGAGTGGGCCGAGGAGCGACTGGACCTGCTGTACGGCGTCACCCAGCTGATAGCGGTCGAGCGGGACCGGCGGGACGCGGCGCGCACGGTGCGGCGACGGCTCGCACAGGAGGTGCTGGAACTGGTGCAGACGGGCGCGGCGCCCGCCGAGATCGCGGCCCGGCTGCGGGTCGCGGCGCCGGTGCTGCTGCCGGGGCTCGGCGCGGCTCCGCACTGGCAGGTCGTCGTGGCCCGCGTCGAGTGGGAGGACGGCGAGGTCGAGGACGGGCCGGTCGCCCAGCGGCTCCTGGAGGAGATCCTCGTCGACCCGCTGGCGGCGGGCCCCGAGCCCTCCGACCGCATCGCCGTGGCGCACACGGGCGAGGAGGCCATCGCGCTGGTGCCGCTGCCGGCGGTCTCCAGCGAGCACGACGGCTCCGAGGCCGGGATCCTCGCCGACGCGCTGCTGACGACCGTGCGGGACCCGCTGTCCGCCGGACTGGACGGCGACGGGCGGCTCACGCTCGGCGTCAGCGCGGCCGTGCACTCGGCGGAGGGCCTGCGCGGGGCGCTGGAGGAGGCCCGGCACGCGCGGCGGGTCGCCGCGGCCCGGCCCGGCCGGGTGTGCGCGGCCGGCCACCAGGAACTGGCCTCGCACGTGCTGCTGCTCCCCTTCGTCCCGGACGACGTGCGCCGCGCCTTCACGGCCCGGCTGCTGGACCCGCTGCGGGACTACGACCGCCGCCACCGCGCCGAGCTCATCCCGACGCTGGAGGCCTTCCTCGACTGCGACGGCTCCTGGACGCGCTGCGCGACCCGGCTCCACCTGCACGTCAACACGCTGCGCTACCGCGTCGGGCGGATCGAGCAGTTGACGGGACGTGACCTGTCGCGCCTCGAGGACAAGCTCGATTTCTTCCTGGCACTGCGGATGAGCTGAGACGCGGGGTCCGAGGCGCCCCAAACCTCGGCCAGCCGAAACTCCCACCACTTTGTGAAATCTTTCACCCACCCTCTTGGCCGGGCGCCTCGATTCGTGCTGAGATGCGGCCACCACTCGACGGCTCGATGGCGTGCTTGGGGAGGGCGACGTGGCGCATTCCGCCATGGCTGGTTCTGGTTGGGGAACGACCGAGGGTGACGATCCGCTCCAGACCGCGGTGTGGCGGCTGCGCTCGCGCGCCTGCTGGGCCGACGCGGTGGCGCTGTTGCAGCCGGTCACCGCGGCCACCGCGCTGCAGCGGGCGGCGCTGCTGGTGGAGCGGTGCCTGTACACCGAGCAGGGCTGGGCGGAGGCGGAGGACGCGCTGCGCACCGCCGAGGCGCTGGCCCACACCGACGACGAGCGCGGGGCCGCCGCCTGTGAACGCGGTCAGCTCGCCTACGCCGCCACCGTGCACGGGGTGCGCGACCGGGCCGACGAGGCGCGGGCCGCGCTGGGCCGGGCGGCGGCCCTGATCGCGCCGGGGGCACGGGGGCGGGCGCTGCTGGACTTCCGGCGCGGGCTGGTCGCGGAGAACCTGACCCGCTCGCCGCAGGCCGCCCGCGCGGCGTACCGGCGGGCGCATGCCGGGGCGACCGCGCAGGACGATCCGCTGCTCCAGTCGTCCACCTGGCGCCATCTGGCCGGACTCGCGCTCAGGGAGGGCGAGTTGGCGGACGCGCGGCACGGCTTCGCCGAGTCGCTCCGCATCCGCGAGGAGCTGGGGTACCTCGTCGGTACGGCCCCGGCGCTGGTGTCGCTCGCGGACGCGGAGTCGGAACCGGAGGCCTCCCGGCTGCGGGAGGAGGCGCGACGACTGCTGCGCCTGCTCGGTGGCGTACCGACCTGGCTGGCCCGCCAGCTGACCCCACCGGCGGCGGGGGCGGCGACGGCCTGACGGCGGGGTGTGCCGGCCCGGGCCGGTCGGTGGGCCTCAGGGAGACCTGCTCCAGCGTGGTGACGTGGCCGCCCATGCCCTGTCCCACTCGGTGAGGTTGCGCCGGTGCAGCAGCAGGCCGGTGATACCGTGCGCCGCGAGACCGGTGAGGGTGACGCCCAGGAAGGCGAGGATCGCCCAGCCCATGGTGCGGCTGCGGATCTGCCCGGCGTCCAGCGGCGGGTCGGTGATCCCACCCGCCCTGTCCACCCAGACCAGGACGGTGCTGTCCGCGGGCAGCCCGGGTTCGACGTCGGCCTTCCCGGTTCTCGTCCCGCCGTCCGGCGCGGTGAAGCGGACCTCGGCCGGGTAGCGGGTCCTGCGTGCCTCGTCCGACCCGGGTTCCGGGTGGCGCGGGGCGTCGTGGACGAGGACCGCGGGGACGTGGTCCCGAGTGCGTTCCTGGTGCGCGGCGGTGTCGCGGTAGTGCCGGTACGCCGCGTCGCCGGCCGTGAACATCGCCGCCAGGGCCGCCGCCGGCGCGGCGAGCAGCAGTCCGAGGACGATCCACGCCTGCATGCGGTCGGTACGGCGCCGCAACGGGTTGCGGCGCCACCGCCACAGCAGGACGTACGGGTACTGGCGGGGCGCGGGTGCCGGTGGTGGCTGCGCTCGCGGTATGTCGCCGGCCACGGTGTGCCTCCTTCCAGGGTCCGGGGCAGCCGGAGAGGGGCCGTGGGTGCCGGTGCCGGCCGCGGCGGCGGGGGACGGGGGCGTCGCCGCCGCGGCCGGCTCCGGGGGTGGGGCCGCGGCCGTGGTCAGTGGGGGCACCGGTCCGGTGGGTCCGTGTCCGGGCCGGGGTCCGTGGTCGACGGGTGGGCGTGGGCGGCCTCCAGGAGCCGCGCGGCCCCGCGGACGGCGGCGGTGTGCGGCGCCGGCACGGCCCGCAGGGGCGCGTGCAGCGTGGCGGTGAGACGGCAGGTGATCTCGGGACGCAGGGCGCCCCCGCCGGCCAGCAGCGGTCCCCTGCCCAGGGCGTCGACGGTCAGGGAGGTACGGTCCTGGCGCAGCATCGACGTCACCATGTCGGCCACCGCCTCCGCGATCCGGGTCGCCGGGGTGGCGGCGTCCAGGTCGTCCGTGCCCAGCGCGGTGCGGCGCGCGTCGAAGACGGCGCCGTCCACCAGCAGCACCACCTCGGTGAGATGGGCGCCGAGGTCCACCACCAGCAGCGGCCGGGACAGGTCCGCTCCGGCCGCCAGGGCGACGGCCCGCGCGCTGGGGACGGTCAGCACGCTGCGCGGACGCAGCACCTCCACCGCCGTACGGGCCTCGGTGCGGTAGGCGAACCCGTCGAGGACGGGCGCGGTCACCACGACCAGCGGGCGGGTGAAGCGGGGCAGGCGGGGACCGAGCAGCCGGTCGAGCATCCGGGCCGTGCCCTCGGTGTCGACGATGGAGCCGCGCTGGATGGGATACACCGCGCCGGCGCCGGGGAAGGTGACCGTCGGCACGTCGAGGATCATGCCCCGCCCGGCGACCCAGGCACGGGTGCGGGCGCTGCCCATGTCGAGGGCGACGCCGCTGCACTGCCGGCACAGGGGCCACGGCCGGTGCCGGGACAGGGCGGCACGGGGGCGCCGGACCGCGGTCATCGTCCGGCCTCCCGCACCTGCTGGCAGCGGGCGCAGTAGCGGGCCTGCGGCACGATCGCCAGACGCTCGCGGGCGATGGGGCGCCGGCACAGGTGGCAGGAGCCGTAGCGGCCCTCGGCCATGCGGTCGAGCGCCGCCTCCACGTCGGCGAGGACCATGCGCGCGGAGGCCGCGAGCTGGACCCGGACCTCGGTCTGCGCGACGGAGCGCCGCCGGAGCCGGTCGTCGGCGCGGGTCGGGACGGTCGTGATCTGCCGCAGCTGCTCCTCGCGGAACGCCCGCTGCTCGAGGAGGTCGTCACGGAGCACGGCGAGGTCCTCGGGCGACAGACGTGTGCCGCCGTCGATGATCTGTTGATTCACCACTTCACCCCTCGGCAGGGCGGGAGACGTATGCCGGACGGCGGTGCTCAGGCGGCGGCGCGGCGCTGGCAGGCGACGCAGTACCGCGTGTAGGGAAGGATCTCCAGACGCTCGCCCGGGACGGGCTTGCCGCAGCCGAGGCAGGTGCCGTAGCTGCCGTTCTCGACGCGCGCGAAGGCCTCCTCGATCTCCTTGAGCACCCGTTCGATGGCCGTCTTCTGCGCGGACATCAGCTGGTCGTCCTGGCTGCTCTCGCGGAGGGCCTGGAGCTGGGTCATGCGGGTGTTGCGCGCGTGCTCGAGGCGCTGGCGGGCCTCGTGGGCGGTCAGCCGCTCGGGGCGGGGTTCGATGCGGGAGGCGTCGAGCGACACGATGAGTCCTTCTCTCGGGAGTACGGCAGGTCGTCGGGAGTACGGCACGACGAAGTCCTGGTCACCCTCAACCCTGGCCGGGCCGGAGGCGGTTTCCCATCGGGCGCAGGCCCCATTTGCCCGGGGGCGGAGCATCCACTCCCCGGTGTCCGGCTGCGGCCGTATGGGTGTGGCGCACCCGGGAAATGGGGGTCGGACCCCATCGACCCGGCGGGGCGGAAGGGGCAGGCTGGGCACAGGCTCGGTCGTGACCAAGGGCCGCAGCTCCGACCGGGGTGCGCGATGACCGAAGGTAGAGGCTTGCCGCGTCGCAGAAGGAGGCGTACCCCCGGTGTCCCTGTTCTGGCGGATCTTCGGGCTCAACGCGGTGGTGCTGGGCTTCGCCACGGCACTGCTGCTGTGGGCTCCGGTGACCGTCTCCGTACCGGTCCTGCTGACCGAGGCCGTCGTGCTGGTCGGCGGCATGGCCGTCATGCTGGTCGCCAACGGCGCCCTGCTGCGCTGGGGCCTGTCGCCGCTGGACCGGCTCACGAAGCTGATGACCACGGTCGACCTGCTGCGCCCCGGCCAGCGGCTCCCGGTGTCCGGCGGCGGTGAGGTCCCCGAGCTGATCCGCACCTTCAACGCCATGCTCGACCGCCTGGAGCACGAGCGCGCCACCAGCAGCGCCCGCGTCCTGCTCGCCCAGGAGGCGGAGCGGCGCCGTATCGCGCAGGAGCTGCACGACGAGGTCGGGCAGAGCATGACCGCGATCCTGCTCGTGCTGGGGCGCGCGGCGGACGACGCCGACCAGCCGCTGCGCGACGAGCTGCACCAGGCGCAGGAGATCACCCGGGAGAGCCTGGACGAGGTCCGCCGCCTGGTGCGGCGGCTGCGGCCCGGGGTCCTGGACGACCTCGGCCTGATCAGCGCGCTGACCTCGCTCACGCACGACTTCGCCACCCACACCGGGCTGCGGGTCACCCGCCGCTTCGAGGCCGACCTGCCCGCCCTGGACCACGAGACGGAGCTGGTCCTCTACCGCGTCGCGCAGGAGAGCCTGACCAACGCCGCCCGCCACGCGGACGCCGAGCGCCTGGAGGTGAGCCTCGGCCGGGCCGACGACGCGGTGGTGCTCACGATCACCGACGACGGCCGCGGCATCGAGGCGGCGTGCGAGGGCGCGGGGATCCGCGGCATGCGCGAACGGGCCCTGCTGATCGGGGCCGCCCTCGACATCACCTCGGCGCCCGGGGCCGGCACCCGCATCCGGCTCGCCGCACCCGTACCCGCATCCAGGAAGCAGCCCTGACCATGTCCGACCCGTCCCTGCCCGCCCCGTCCGCCGCCGAGGCGACGGCGTCCGTACCGGCCGCGTCCGGACCGCCCGCGCGCGACCCGTCCCGGATCCGCATCCTGCTCGCCGACGACCACGCGCTGGTACGCCGCGGTGTGCGCCTCATCCTCGACCGGGAGCCGGACCTCGAAGTGGTCGCCGAGGCCGGGGACGGCGCCGAGGCCATCGACATGGCCCGCGCCCGTGCCGTGGACCTCGCCGTGCTGGACATCGCGATGCCCCGGCTGACCGGTCTGCAGGCGGCCCGGGAGCTGTCGGCGCTGAAACCGGGGCTGCGCATCCTGATGCTGACGATGCACGACAACGAGCAGTACCTGTTCCAGGCGCTGAAGTCGGGGGCCTGCGGATACGTGCTGAAGTCAGTCGCCGACCGGGATCTGGTCGCCGCCTGCCGGGCCGCGATGCGCGACGAGCCGTTCCTCTACCCCGGCGCGGTCACCGCCCTGATCCGCAACTACCTCGACCGGGTCCGGCACGGCGAGGAGACCGCCGACCACATCCTGACCCCCCGCGAGGAGGAGGTCCTCAAGCTCGTCGCCGAGGGCCATTCGTCGAAGGAGATCGCCGAGATCCTCTTCATCAGCATCAAGACCGTCCAGCGGCACCGGGCGAACCTGTTGCAGAAGCTTGGCCTGCGCGACCGGCTGGAGCTGACCCGGTACGCCATCCGCGCCGGCCTCATCGAACCCTGACCCCCCTCCCCCGGACCGCCCGGGGCTCTGGTCGCCCACTCCCCGGCCGGAGCTCCGGGCCCACCTCACCACGAAAGGGGACGGCGCATGCGCCCCGCGCCCTGGGCCCGGCACCCGGACGCTTCCGGTGCCACGGAGCCCGGCGTGCCCGTCCCCGCGCCCTCGGCACCCGAAGCCGGCGGAACGCCCCGCCGGCCCGCCGCTCGTGGGAAGGACCCGCGCGTGGACCGCGACCGGAGCCCCCACCTGCACACCCCCGGTCAGCCCGCACCCCGAGCCGGAGGGGCACCACAGGCCGCCCCCCGACCGGCCCAGGCGAAGGACCCACACGCGGCCCCCCACCGCAGGCCCCACCTGCACACCCCCGGTCAGCCCGCACCCCGAGCCGGAGGGGCACCACAGGCCCGCCGGAAGGACCCCCACCGCAAGCCCGACACCCCCGGTCAGCCCGCACCCCGAGCCGGAGGAGCGGCGCCCCTGCCTGCCCCACGACCGGTCCGCGGGAAGAAGCTGCGCGCGGACGGTCCCCGCGGGCCCCGCGTCGCCTCCCCCGGCCTGTCCGCCCGGCGGGCCCTCCCGGTGAGCCCCCGCGCCGGCGGTGGACGGCTCGCGGCGGCGCTCACCGTGCTGCTGGCCGTCCTGCTGGCCCTGGTCCCGGCGTGGCCCGCGCCCGGCGCGCGCGTGGCGCCCGGGGGGCCGCTCCCGGGCCACTCGGTCACGGCCCTCCCCCGCCCGGACAGCGGGTTCCACGCCGACGACGGCTGCCCGAGCACCTGCGCCACCCAGGCCAGGCCCCGCCACGACCACCTCGGCGAACGCCCCTCGGCACCGGACCACCTCGCCGTCACCGCGCACCGGACCGGTGTCGCCCCGGCCGCCCACGAACGGCGGACCCCGACGCCGCCCGGCTCCCCGTCCGTCTCCCCCGGCCGCACGGGCCACGACCGCGGACGGGCGCCTCCCGCGCCTCCCGGCACCTGACGATCCGTCCTCTCCCTTTTCCTCTTCCGCCGCGGCCGCGCAGGCCGCCGCCGCGGCGTGCCTGCCGGAGGCCCGTGTGAAACGTTCACGTACCCGTCCCCGATCCCGTTCCCGCTCGCAGTCCCGGGCGCTGCGTCTGCGCGCGCTGGTCGCCCTGGCCGTGATGGCCGCCGCGGTGGCCATCACCGTCACCCTGCCGGTCCGCCTCGGACTCGACCTGCGCGGCGGCACCCAGATCGTGCTGGAGACCAGATCCACGTCCACCACCAAGGCCGGCCGCGAGGCCACCGACCGCACCGTGGAGGTGCTGCGCGGCCGGATCGACGCGCTGGGCGTCGCCGAGCCGACCATCGTCCGCTCGGGCGAGAACCGCGTCGTCGTCGAGCTCCCGGGGGTGCAGGACCCGAAGGAGGCGGCCGACGTGCTGGGCCGCACCGCGCAGCTCACCGTCCACCCGGTGCTCGGCACCGCCGAGACACCGGCCGCCCCGGCCGGGCAGCCGGCCGACGCGTCGAAGGAGCGCGTCCTGCCGGACGAGTCCGGCCAGTCGCTGCGGCTGGCGGCGGCCGCCCTGACCGGTCAGGACGTCAAGGGCGCCGATGCCCGGTTCGACCAGCAGAACGGCGCCGGCTGGCACGTCACCGTGGACTTCAAGGACAAGGGCAGCGACCAGTGGGCCCGGGTGACCGGCGAGGCCGCCTGTCACCCGGCCGGGGACCCGCAGCGCCGGGTCGCCATCGTGCTCGACGACAAGATCATCTCCTCGCCGCAGGTCGACCCCTCGGTGGCCTGCAAGGCCGGCATCTCCGGCGGCTCGACACAGATCACCGGCTCCTTCGACGACGCCGAGGCCCGCGAACTGGCCCTGCTCGTCAAGGGCGGCGCCCTGCCCGTGCCGGTGGAGACCGTGGAGCAGCGCACCATCGGCGCCACCCTGGGCGACGAGGCCATCTCGGCCGGCGCCTGGGCCGCCGTCATCGGCACCGCGCTGACCGCGCTGTTCATCATCGTCGTCTACCGGCTGATGGGCGCCCTCGCCACCGTCGCCCTGCTCTGCTACGGCGTCATCTCCTACGCCGCCCTGGCCGCGGTCGGCGCGACGCTGACCCTGCCGGGCCTGGCCGGTTTCGTCCTGGCGATCGGCATGGCGGTGGACGCCAACGTCCTGGTGTTCGAACGGGCGCGGGAGGAACAGGCCCTGCGCACCCGGCCCAGTACGCGTTCGGCGCTGACGACCGGTTTCCGCAGCGCCTTCAGCGCGATCGCCGACTCCAACATCACCACGCTGATCGCCGCCGCACTGCTGTTCTTCCTGGCCTCCGGCCCGGTGAAGGGCTTCGGCGTCACCCTGGGCATCGGTGTCCTCGCCTCCATGGTCAGCGCCCTGGTGATCACCCGGGTGCTCGCCGAGTTCGCCGCGAGCCGCCCTTCGGTCTTCCGCCGCCCGCGGATCACCGGCATCTCCACCACCGGCCCGGTCCGCGACGCCCTGCTGCGCCGCGACCCCTTCCTGATGCGCCGGCCGCGCCGCTGGCTGGCCGCCTCCGGCATCGTCCTGGTGCTGGCCGGCTCGGGCATCGTGGCCCGCGGCCTCGACTTCGGCATCGAGTTCACCGGCGGACGGCTCATCGAGTACTCCACGGCGACCGAGGTCGACCCCGACCGGGCCCGCACCGCGCTCGCCGACGCGGGCTTCCCGCGCGCGGTCGTGCAGTCCTCCGGCGACCACGGCCTCACGGTGCGCACCGAGCAGCTGACCGACGCGGAGGCGGACACCGTCACCCGGACCGTCGGCGAGCTCGGCGGCGAGACGGAGAAGCTCCGCGACGAGCTGATCGGCCCCAGCCTGGGCGAGGAGCTGCGCCGGGACGCCCTCATCGCCCTCGGCCTGGCCCTCGGCGCCCAGCTGCTGTACCTGGCCGCCCGCTTCCGGTGGCTGTTCGGCACCGCGGCCGTGGGGGCGCTGGCGCACGACGTGATCATCCTGGTCGGGGTGTTCGCCTGGCTCGGCAAGCCCATCGACGGGGTGTTCCTGGCGGCGCTGCTGACCGTCATCGGCTACTCGGTCAACGACTCGGTGGTCCTGTTCGACCGGATCCGGGAGCTGCTCGGGAAGGACCGCGCAACGCCGTTCGACCGGCTCACCAACCGGGCGATCCTGCAGACGCTGCCGCGCACGGTCAACACCGGCATGGGCGCGGTGCTGATCCTCGCCTCGCTGGCGGTGCTCGCCCAGGACTCGCTCACCGACTTCGCCGTCGCCCTGCTGATCGGTGTGGTGGTCGGCACCTACTCGTCGGTGTTCACCGCCGCCCCGCTCGCCGTCGAGCTGCACGGCCGCGACGCCGGGCGGCGCGCCTCGCGCCGCACGGGCGGGAAACCGGCGGCGCGGCAGCGGTCGCCGGAGCGCGCGTCCAGGGAGGTGTCGCAGGAGGTCCCGTAGCGGGCCCCGGAAGGACGCGGGGTGGCCCCGGCCCGTCAGCCGGCGGCGTAGTGCTCCGCCACCAGGGCCCGCACCACGTCCTGGTCGCCGGCGATCAGCGCGTCCAGCAGGGCCGTGTGCTCGTGCGCGTCGGCGATCAGGCCGGCCCGTCCCCGCGTCGCGGGGACGCCGGCCGGCGGCCACTGCGCGCGGCGGTGCAGGTCGCCGGCGATCCGGACGAGCTGGTCGTTGCCGGCGAGTGCGAGCACCTCGCGGTGGAAGACACGGTCGGCCTCCGCGTAGGTCACCGGGCAGCCGGAGGACGCGGCCCGGACGGTGGCCTCGGCGACGGGGCGCAGCCGGGCCCAGCGCTCGGCGGGCACCGTGCGGGCCAGCCGCAGCAGCACCGGCACCTCGATCAGGGCCCGGACCTCCGCGAGCTCGGCCAGTTCCCGGGCGCCCCGCTCGACGACGCGGAAGCCGCGGTTGGGGACGACCTCGACGGCGCCCTCCAGGGCGAGCTGCTGCATCGCCTCGCGCACGGGGGTGGCGGAGACTCCGAAGCGTTCGCCGAGCACGGGCGCCGAGTAGACCTCGCCGGGGCGCAGCTCGCCGGCGACCAGCGCGGTGCGCAGGGCGTCGAGGACCTGCCCGCGCACGGAGGAGCGCTGCACGAGGGCGCGGGGACCGCCGAGCGGGAGTTCGCCGTGCGTGTGCTCGCCGCGCGCGGTCCCGGACGGGTCGGGCGCACCGTCCCGGTCCCGGGTGCGGTCCCGGTCCGCGGCACCGGGCTGGGCCGGTACCCGGATCCGCTCGGCTGCGCCCGGGCGCGGGCCGTCCGTCCCGGCGGAGCCCTGCGTGCTCTGCTTCACGGGGTCCTCCTCCAGGACGTATCGGTACTTGGGGTCATTACGGCGGGTTGGTGTCCGGTCCGTCAAGCACGATAAGCGCTCGACCCGTCTGTTCCCCCATCGAGGATCTTGGGTAAGGTAAGGCTTACCTCAAGCAATCCGTTGCCCTGATGTGGATCGGTGGTCCCGCATGCCTGTCTCCCACCCGGCCGTCGCGGACTCCTACGCGCGTCTGTCCGAGGTCCTGCCGGGACTGGGCGTCACCGTGCCGGGCGCCGGGGAGGAGCTGCCCGGCGGGGGCGGCTGGGTCGCCGCCTCCTCGCTCGCGGCCGGCGGGGCGGAGCTGGAGGCCTTCCTCGCCTGGGACGACGCCCAGGTGGTGCGGGACTACGGGCAGCGGGCCCGGCCCGACGTGATCGCGAGCTTCGGTCTGCACCGGTACGCCTGGCCGGCCTGCCTGCTGATCACGGTGCCGTGGTTCCTGCACCGCAAGGTGCCCCGCTACCCGGCCGCGCACGTCGCCTACGACCGCACCGCCGCGGGACTGCCGCTGGGCCGCATGGCCGCGCGGCCCGCCGGCTTCGCCTGCCTGCCCGGCGATCCCGCCGCCGCGCTGCCCGGCGCCCGGGTGGTCGCCGACGAGGAGGCGCTGCGGGCCGAGGTGCGGGCCGCGGTCGCCGAGCACCTGGAACCGGTGCTGGCGGGGTTCGGGCCGCGCATGCGCCGGCGCGGACGGGCCCTGTGGGGCATGGCGACGGACGAGGTCGTGGAGGGGCTGTGGTACGTCGCCCATCTGTTCGGCGAGCAGGAGCGGGCGCGGCAGGAGCTGGAGCTGCTGCTGCCGGGGGCGACCAGGCCGTACGTCGGCAAGGCGGCGTTCCGGGAGCTGACCGGGCCGGACGGCGAGCCGCTGCACACCCGGGACCGGGCGAGCTGCTGCATGTTCTACACGCTGCGTCCCGAGGACACGTGCGCCACCTGCCCACGCACCTGCGACGCGGACCGCGTCAACAAGCTGCTCGCCACCGCCGGTTGAGCCACCCGCCGGTTCGTCCGCCCGGCGGCGCCCGCTAAGATCATCCGGGACGGGATCACGCGACGCCCGCACGCTGTTTCACACATTCCCCACGTGTCGCGGGAACTTTCCGCGGAACCACCCGTACGGGTATTCTTATTCGAACTCAACTCCCGTCCCTCATGCGGCAGTTCGAGCAGATCGCCGTCCCCGGGCACCCCCCTCACTCCCTTGGCGGCCTCTTGCCCCGAAACCCCCTGAGGGCTGCCGGGTTTGGGCCACCATGGCGGGCGTTACGCCCTATCCCAAGGCAAGGGACCCCCAGATGAGATTGACCGACATATCGCTGAACTGGCTGCTTCCGGGCGCCGTACTGCTCCTGGGCATGCTGGCGGCGGTGGCGGTGCTCGCGCGCGGAAAGCGATCCTCGGGGAAGGACGCGGGCGCGGACGACTCGTGGGAGCGTGCCGAGGAGCGCCGCAGGCGCAAGGAAGCCCTCTACGGCACCTTCTCCTACGTGCTGCTCTTCTGCTGTGCCGCGGTCGCCGCGGCCCTCTCGTTCCACGGACTGGTCGGCTTCGGCGAGCAGAACCTCGGCCTGAGCGACGGCTGGCAATACCTGGTCCCGTTCGGGCTCGACGGGGCCGCGATGTTCTGCTCCGTGCTCGCGGTGCGTGAGGCCAGCCACGGTGACGCGGCGCTCGGTTCCCGGATACTCGTGTGGACGTTCGCGTTCGCGGCCGCCTGGTTCAACTGGGTGCACGCACCCCGGGGCATCGGCCACGCGGGCGCCCCGCACTTCTTCGCGGGCATGTCCCTGTCGGCCGCGGTGCTGTTCGACCGGGCCCTGAAGCAGACCCGCCGGGCCGCACTGCGCGAGCAGGGCCTGGTGCCGCGTCCGCTGCCGCAGATCCGCATGGTCCGCTGGCTGCGGGCCCCCCGGGAGACCTACCGCGCCTGGTCGCTGATGCTCCTGGAGGGTGTGCGCAGCCTCGACGAGGCGGTCGAGGAGGTGCGCGACGACAAGCGCCAGAAGGAGGAGACCCGCCAGCGCCGTCGCGAGCAGGAGCGCCTGGAGCGGGCCCAGTTGAAGGCGATCAGCCGGGGTCACGGCGGCCGGGGCTTCCCCGGCCGCGGCGGCCGGCAGGTCGAGGTGGACGTGCAGCAGGTGGAGCGCGGTTCGGACCGGGCCGCCGCGGAGCCTGCCATATCCACCCCGGAGCAGCTGCCCGTACGCCAGCTTCCCTCACTGCAGCCCGTGCGCAGCGGAGCTGACCAGCGCACCGTCGACCTCACCGCGGAGGACGACACCCAGGCCCTGCCGCGCCTGGACTCCCTGGAGCGCAAGCTCAAGGACCTGGAGCAGCAGTTCGGCTAGGACGGCACGGCGGGAACGGCCCGCCCGCACCGCCGAAGGGGCGTGACCCGCGTGTCACGCCCCTTCGGCGTTCACGCGGCCCCGGCACCCAGCTCGAACCAGACCGACTTGCCCACGTCGTGCGACCGCACGCCCCAGGCGTCCGCCAGGGACTGCACCAGGACCAGGCCCCTGCCGTGGGTGCTCTCGTCCGGTTCCGGGGCGCGCTGCCGGGGCAGCCGGGCGACGCGGTCCCGTACCTCCACCCGCAGCCCGCGCTCCGAGACCGTGGCGGTCAGCTCGGCGTCGTCGTCGGTGTGGACGAGCGCGTTGGTGACGAGCTCGCTGGTGAGCAGTTCCGCGATCTCCGACCGTTCCGGTTTGCCCCAGTGCCGCAGCAGCTCGCGCAGCGCCCGGCGGGCCTCGGGCACCGCCCGCAGATCCGCCCGGCCCAGTCTGCGCCGAAGCTGTGGCACCGCCTGCCTCTCCATGTCCCCCGTCCGCGTGCCGATGTCGGTTCCCTTCTACTCCTCGAACACGTTCACGGGGGAATCCTTGCCCGATAGGACCCCGGGCAGTCATGTCGAATGGTCAACCAACGCCCGTTCGGCCACACGGGCGGTCGAACCGGCCGAATTCCGCCCCGGCACGGGGGCGGCGCCGCGGCTACGGCCGCGGCACGTTGCGCAGGTTCGACCGGGCCATCTGGAGCATCCGGCCCACCCCGCCGTCCAGGACGATCTTCGAGGCGGACAGGGCGAAGCCGGTGACCATGTCGGCGCTGATCTTCGGCGGGATGGACAGGGCGTTGGGGTCGGTGACGACGTCGACCAGGGCCGGCCCCTTGTGCTTGAAGGCCGCCTTCAGCGCCCCGGCCAGCTCCTTCGGCTTCTCCACCCGCACCCCGAAGGCACCGCAGGCCTCGGCGACGGCGGCGAAGTCGGGGTTGCGGTTGGCCACGCCGTGCGAGGGCAGGCCCGCCACCAGCATCTCCAGCTCGACCATGCCGAGGGAGGAGTTGTTGAACAGGACGACCTTCACCGGCAGGTCCTGCTGGACGAGGGTGAGGAAGTCGCCCATCAGCATGGTGAACCCGCCGTCGCCGGACATCGAGACGACCTGCCGGCGCCGGTCGGGGAGCTGGGCGCCGATGGCCATAGGCAGCGCGTTGGCCATCGAGCCGTGCGAGAAGGAACCGATGATGCGGCGACGGCCGTTGGGCGTGATGTAGCGGGCCGCCCAGACGTTGCACATGCCGGTGTCGACGGTGAACACCGCGTCGTCGTCGGCGACTTCGTCCAGCACGGCGGCGACGTACTCGGGATGGATCGGCACGTGCTTGTCGACCTTGCGGGTGTACGCCTTGACGACGCCCTCCAGCGCGTCCGCGTGCTTCTTCAGCATCCGGTCGAGGAAGCGGCGGCTCTTCTTCTCCTTCACCCGGGGGATCAGGCAGCGCAGGGTCTCCCTCGCGTCGCCCCACACCGCGAGGTCCAGCTTGGACCGCCGGCCGAGGTTCTCGGGCCGGACGTCGATCTGGGCGATCCGCACGTCGTCGGGCAGGAAGGCGTTGTACGGGAAGTCGGTGCCGAGCAGGATCAGCAGGTCGCACTCGTGGGTGGCCTCGTAGGCGGCGCCGTAGCCGAGCAGTCCGCTCATGCCGACGTCGTAGGGGTTGTCGTACTGGATCCACTCCTTGCCGCGCAGCGCGTGGCCCACCGGCGACTTGATCTTCCCGGCGAACTCCATGACCTCGGCGTGCGCGCCGGCCGTGCCGCTGCCGCAGAACAGGGTGACCTTGTCGGCGTCGTCGATCAGCCGCACCAGCCGGTCGATCTCCTCGTCGCCGGGGCGGACGGTCGGCCGGGAGGTGACCAGGGCGGTCTCGGCGGCCTTCTCCGGGGCGGGCTGTCCGGCGATGTCGCCGGGCAGGGAGACCACGCTGACGCCGGAGCGGCCGATCGCGTGCTGGACGGCGGTGTTGAGCAGCCGGGGCATCTGCTGGGGACTGGAGATCAGCTCGCAGTAGTGGCTGCACTCGCGGAACAGCTGTTCGGGGTGGGTCTCCTGGAAGTAGCCGAGGCCGATCTCGCTGGACGGGATCTGCGAGGCGAGGGCGAGGACCGGGGCCATGGAGCGGTGGGCGTCGTACAGCCCGTTGATGAGGTGGAGGTTGCCGGGGCCGCAGGAGCCGGCGCAGGCGGTCAGCTTCCCGGTGATCTGGGCCTCCGCGCCGGCGGCGAAGGCGGCGGTCTCCTCGTGCCGCACGTGCACCCAGTCGATGCCGGAGTGGCGGCGCACCGCGTCCACGATCGGGTTGAGGCTGTCGCCCACGACTCCGTAGAGGCGTTTCACTCCGGCACGGGTGAGGATGTCGACGAACTGTTCCGCGACGTTCTGTTTGGCCATGGGTCCATGGAGGCACAGGGCGCGGCGTCACGCCTCCCAAACGGCGGCAGCCGTACGGTCGTCGGCGTAGCCCTTGACCCGGACGCCGCTGTCGGCGAGGAACCCGGCGAGGCCGGGCGGCCCGGCGTCGGCCCATCGCCGCGCGAGGAGTTCGCCCAGCTCGCGCTCGCCGAGCAGCGGCTCGGCCAGGCCCGCGCTGCACATCAGCAGCACGTCACCCGGGCGGGCTACGGAGGCGCGGAAGCGGAACGGTTCGTGGGACGGCTCGTCGGGCGGTCCGGCGTACGGGCCGGGCGGGGTGGTGATGCCCAGGTCCATGGTGAGCCGGTCGCCCTCGGGCGTCTCGCTCGGCGGTGAGCCGAAGCCGACAACGGGCTCTCCGGTGACGTCGCCGGAGCGCGGTTCGATGTCCTGCCAGGCGCCGTCCCGGAGCCGGAACAGTCCGCCCGCGCCGACGCCGAAGAACACACGGGTGCGGCACTCGGGGGCGGCGGGCAGGAGCAGGCAGCGCAGGGTGGCCGTGTACTCGTGCGGGGCGAGGCCCTGTTCGGCGGCCTCGGCCCGGAGCCGGCCGAGGCTGCGGTCGGTGAGACGGTGCAGGCCGGATTTGAGGTCGCCGCGGCGGGCGGCGTGCAGGTCCTCGGCGAGCCGGGCGTGGCTGCGGCCCACGGCGCGGCCGATCCACCGGCAGACCTGGGCGGCGGCGCGGTGCGTCCCGGCCGTCCCGCGGGCGCCGGTCGCCATCGCCACCAGGACCAGGGCCTGGTCCCCCGCGCCGAACCGGGCGACGAGCAGGGCGTCGCGGCGGGGGTCGCCCCGGTAGCGCGCGGAGTCGCCCCGCAGGGAGACGGCGCGGAGCGTGCAGGCCCCGTACCGGGCGCCCTCCAGCACGGTGTCCGCGACCAGACCGTCCAGCGCGTCGGGGTCGGCGGGCGGCAGGGCGGTGGGCTCGGCGTCGTAGGTGGGTGGTCCCGAACCGACGTAGTCACGGGCGGGAGCGGACGCGTCGGCGACGGGCCGGGGGCCGTCGTCTACGTCGTCGCGGGGCGGCGGTGACTGCGGTTGCGGCTGCGGCGGCAGCGAGGGGAGGAACGGTGGTGGAGGGGGCGGCAGGGCGGAGGCGACAGCCGGAGGTGGGGGCGGCGGCGGAGGTGGGGACGGAGGCGGAGCGGAGGGCGGGGGCGTGGGTGGGGCCGGATCGGGGGGTATCGGCCGGGCGGACGGGGCCGTGCGGGTCCGCTGCCCGGTCCCGGCGGGCGGGAAGGTCACCGGCCCGGTGGGCGCACCGGACGGCGGCTCCCAGGGGGCACGCGGCAAACGCGTCCCGGATCGTCCGGGGACCTGCCCGTCCGGCGAGGCCGGTACGTCGTTCGGGTTCTGCGCGTCCCGCGGGCCCGGTGAGCCCTGCGCCGTCAGCGGGCCCTGCCCGTCCCGCCGGCCCTGCCCGTCCCGCGGGTCCTTCGCGTCCCACGGACCCTGCACGTCCGGTGGGCTCTCCGGTTGCTCCTGCGCCTCCCACGGTCCTGGTGGGCGCCGTGGCGCTCGCGGCTTCCGCGCGTCCCACGGGGTCTGCGCGTCCGCCCCGCCGTCGGGCCGGATCTCCGCGTCCGGCGGGTCTTGCGGCGTTCCCGCGGAGCGGGGTCGCTCGACCGGCGGGGGCGCCGTCCCGCCGCCGTCCGCCCCGCCCGGCCGGGGCACGTCGCCGGTGCGCGGGCCGGGGACGCCCCGTTGCTCGCGGTGGCCACGTCGTTCCGGGAAGACCGACGGCTCGGGCGTCGCCCACCAGGGGGGCCGCTCGTCGGGTGGGGACTTGCCGTCCGGGGCTTCGTCCGGGCCGCCCACCGTCCCCGCCGCCGACGCGAACCGGTCGTCCAGGGAATCGGGCGCGGCCGTGGGGCCGGTGTCGCCGGTGGTGTCGTCGTACAGCTGCCCCCACCAGTCGTCCTCGGGACCGGTGGGCCTTCCCCCCTGCTGGCTCATGTTCCTGATTGTCCACCGCGGGGGCCGGTTGAAAACGGGGCATCCGGAAAATCCGCCGGGCCGTCGGGCAACCGGACGGCGTGTCGGGTGACGGAGTCGAACGGTGTGGCGAGTGGGGTGGCCGGGCGGCCCCACCCCCCACGGGAGGACCGCCCGGCGACGCCACCTTGGCAGAGTGACCGGCGCTACGGCGATGATGTTCCGAGGCGGGTTTGTGCCGTGGCTGTTTTCCGCCACGCGCGGGCGCCGCGGAATGCTGGCGATCTTCGGGGAGGGACGGCGCCTGATGCTGGGAGTGCTGGGGCTGGAGGACACGCACGAGTCGGCCTACCGGGCGCTGGTGTCCGTGGGGGCGGCCGACGTGCCCGATCTGGCGCGGAGGCTGGCGCTCGGCGAGCAGGACACGGAGCGTGCGCTGCGGCGGCTGGAACAGAACGGTCTGGCGGCCCAGTCGTCGGCCCGGCCCGGCCGCTGGGTCGCCGCGCCGCCGGGCGTGGCGCTGGGCGCGCTGCTCACCCAGCAGCGGCACGAGCTGGAGAAGGCGGAGCTGGCGGCGGCGCTGCTGGCCGAGGAGTACCGGGCGGCGGCGGGCGAACCGGCGGTGCACGACCTGGTGGAGGTGGTGATCGGCGCGGCGGCGGTGGCGCGCCGCTTCCTGCAGCTCCAGCTGGGCGCCGCCGAGGAGGTGTGCGCGCTGGTCACCGGCAACCCGGTCGCCGTCACCGGCATGGAGAACGACGCGGAGGAGCAGGCCGCCGAACGCGGGGTCCGCTACCGGGTGGTGGTCGAGCGGTCGGTGCTGGACCTGCCGACCGGCATCACCGAGCTGACCGCCGCGCTGGGCCGTGACGAGCAGGTGCGGGTGGTGGACCGGGTGCCGACCAAGCTGGTGATCGCCGACCGTGCGCTCGCCCTGGTGCCGCTCACCGCGCACTCCGCGGAACCGGCCGCGCTGGTCGTGCACGCCAGCGGGCTGCTGGAGCTGTTGTCGGGCCTGTTCGACGCGGTGTGGCGGGATGCGCTGCCGCTGCGGCTCGGCGCGTCGGGTGTGACGGAGCAGGGGCCGGACGGGCCCGACGGCACCGATCTGGAAATACTCTCCCTGCTGCTGGCCGGCCTGACGGACGCGAGCGTCGCCAAGCAGCTCGACCTGGGTCTGCGGACGGTGCAGCGCCGGGTCAAGCGGCTGATGGAGCTGACCGGGGTGACGACCCGGCTGCAGCTGGGCTGGCACACGTACGAGCGCGGCTGGGTGTCCCGGGCCGGCTGACGGGCCCGGTCGCGGCCCCGGTGCAGCGCGGTCCCCGCGGAGTTCTGCGGACCGCGCGGACCTCCTGCACCCTGGACAGATGGGAGCGTGGGACCTCCTGCTGTCCGGCCTGGTCATCCTGCTCGGGCTGTGCGGCGTGCTGCTGCCGGGCATGCCGGGGTCGTGGCTGGTGTGGGCCGGGGTGGCGTGGTGGTCGCTGAAGGATCCGCAGCCCGTCTCGTGGTTCGTCCTGGTGGGTTCGACGGTCGTGCTGCTCGTGTCCAGGGCGGTGCGCTGGGCGCTGCCGCCCCGGTGGCCGCGCTCGGACGAGGTCACCCACCGCATGGCGGCGTACGCGGGCGCCGGGGCGTTCCTCGGCTTCGTGCTGATCCCGGTGGTCGGGGCGATCCCGGGCTTCATGGGCGGCATCTACCTGGCCGAACGGCTGCGTCTCGGCCGGCACGGCGAGGCGGTGGCGGCCCTGCGCACCGCGATGCGCTCGGGCGGCGGGAGCGTGCTGACGGAACTGTTCGCCTGCCTGCTGGTGACCGCGGCGTGGCTCGGGGCGGTGCTGGCCGGCTAGAGCCGGACGCCCTCCAGGGTGAGCAGCCGCGTCTTGCGTTCCAGGCCGCCCGCGTAGCCGGTCAGGGAGCCGTCGGAGCCGATCACGCGGTGGCAGGGGCGCAGGATCAGCAGCGGGTTGGCGCCGATCGCGCCGCCGACGGCGCGCACCGCCGGGCGGGAGACACCGATGCGCGCGGCGATCTCGCCGTACGTCGTGGTCGCCCCGTAGGGCACGGCGTCCAGGGCGGCCCACACCCGCTCCCGGAAGGCGGTGCCCTCGGCGCGCAGCGGCAGCCGGAACTCCGACAGCTCCCCGGCGAAGTAGGCGGCGAGCTGCGCCTCGGCCTCCCGGAACGGTCCGGTGTCGTGCCGCCAGCCGTCCTGGACGCTGCGGCCGCCCTTCTGCCCGGGCACGGACAGGGAGGTGAGCGCCCCGTCCGGGCCGGCGGTGAGGAGGAGCGTGCCGACGGGGCTGTCGAGCTCGCTCCAGTACGTGACGGAGGCGGTGGTCGTGACGGTCATCGGTGCTGCTCCCACTCTCCTGCTGCGCGCAGGTGGTTCAAAGCGTACGAGCGCCAGGGGCGCCAGGTGTCGGGCACGGCGGGGCCGGGCGGGGCGACGTCGGGGTCGCCGAGGGCACGGGTGCGGATGACGGCCGCCGTGTCGGCGTCCAGACCGGGCAGGGCGAGCAGCGCGCGCTCGGCGTCGTCCCGGTCGGCGCCCGGGTCCAGGCGTACGGCGCCGTCGGCGAGGGCGGCGGCGAGGGCACCGGCGGTGCCGTGCGGCTCGGCCCCGGCCAGAACGGCCGGTTCGGGGAAGAGGTGGGTCAGGGTGCCGCAGGGCGCGTCGAGTGCCTTGCCGTACCGCTGGACGAGCCGCTCGGCCTCCGCCCGGCCCACGAGGGCGCGTACGGCCAGCTCGTCGGGGTCGGCGGTGCCCGGTGAGCGCAGCCCTGGGCGGGCGGCGACCAGCGGGGCGAGCCGAGGGTCGGCGCCGAGCCGCTCGTCGACGGCGTACGGGTCGGCGTCGAGGTCGAACAGGCGCCGCAGCCGCTGCACGGAGGTGGTGAGGTCGCGCAGGTCGGTGAGGTGCAGGCGGGCGTCGAGCCAGCCGCCGCTGCCGGTCCTCGGCCGGCCCGGCCGTTCCTCGACGGCGACGATCCCGGTGCCGTACGGCAGGCGCAGGGTGCGCCGGTAGACGCGGCGGCCGGGCGGGCCGCTCACCTCCTCGATGCCGGCGACCGCCTCCCGCTGGAGCAGGTCGAAGACGGGTCCGGCGCGGTAGGGGCCGCGGTGGGCGAGCCGCAGGGGGATGCCGGCGGACGGGGTGGCCGCTCGCCGGGAGGTCCGGTCGCGGGCCGGGGCGGCGGCGCGGACGGCGCTCGGGGTGGCCGCGTACACGGCCTTGATCGTGTCGTTGAACTGCCGAACGCTGGCGAACCCGGACGCGAAGGCGATCTCGGTGACCGGCAGGCCGGTGGTCTGGAGCAGGACGCGTGCGGTGTGCGCCCGCTGGGCCCGGGCGAGGGCCACGGGCCCGGCGCCGAGCTCGGCGGTGAGCTGGCGCTGCACCTGGCGGGCGCTGTAGCCGAGCCGGCCGGCGAGTCCGGCGACGCCCTCGCGGTCGACGACGCCGTCGCCGATGAGCCGCATGGCCCGGCCGACGACGTCGGCGCGCACGTTCCAGTCGGCCGAGCCCGGCACCGCGTCCGGGCGGCACCGCCGGCAGGCCCGGAAACCGGAACCCTGCGCGGCGGCGGCCGTCGCGAAGAAGCGCACGTTGTGCCGCTTCGGCGTGACCGCCGGGCAGCTGGGCCGGCAGTAGATGCCGGTGGTCTCGACGGCGAAGAAGAACGCCCCGTCGAACCGGGCGTCCCGGCTGCGGACGGCCTCGTACCTGCTGTCCTCGTGCTCGGCGGTCTCCATCACGTTCTCGGTCACGCTGTCCAGTCTCCGCCAGGCCGGCGGACCGGGCTGGCGGAAATCGGACATCGCGCTGAGGGGTGGCGGTTACCGCACCCGGCCGCGCTTGGCCTCCATCGCCGCCTTCCCGATGGCGCCCCGGCGCTTCCACTCCTTCCGGATCTCGGCGCGCAGCCGGGCGTCGGTCTTGGCGACGATGCGCTGGTTCTCCCGCATCAGCTTGCGGTAGCTCTCCAGCCGCCGCACGGGCAGCTCGCCGCTGTCCATGGCGGCGAGGACGGCGCAGCCCGGCTCGCTCTCGTGGGCGCAGTCGTGGAACCGGCACCGCTGCGCCAGCTCCTCGATCTCGGCGAAGACCTGTCCGACGCCGTTGCCGGCGTCCCACAGCCCGACGCCCCGCAGCCCCGGGGTGTCGATCAGCACTCCCCCGCCGGGCAGGGCGAGGAGGTTGCGGGTGGTGGTGGTGTGGCGGCCCTTGCCGTCGACGTCCCGGATGGCCTGGACGTCCATGACGTCCTCGCCGAGCAGTGCGTTGGCGAGGGTGGACTTGCCCGCGCCGGACTGTCCGAGCAGCACCGTCGTGCCGCCGGAGACGACGGCGGCGAGGACGTCGAGTCCCTCGCCGTGCGCGGCGCTGACGGACAGGACCGGCACGCCGGGCGCGGCGGTCTCCACGTCCTGCACGAGGTGGGCCAGGGTGGCCGGGTCGGTCACCAGGTCGGCCTTGGTGAGGACGACCACGGGCTGTGCGCCGGACTCCCAGGCGAGCGCCAGGAACCGTTCGATCCGAGCGAGGTCGAGCTCGGCGGCCAGCGACACGGCGACGACGGCGTGGTCGACGTTGGCCGCGAGGATCTGCCCCTCGGACCGCTTGGAGGAGGTGGAGCGCACGAAGGCGGTACGGCGCGGCAGATACGTGCGGACGTAGCGCGGGTTGCCGTCGGGTTCGACCGCAACCCAGTCACCGGTGCAGACGACGCGCAGCGGGTCGTGCGGGGTGACGAACGCGGTGTCGGCGCGCAGCACGCCGTCGGCGGTGACGACGTCGCACTGACCGCGGTCGACCCGGACCACGCGGCCGGGCAGCAGCCCTTCGGCGTCGTAGGGGGCGAACGCGTCGGCCCAGTTCTCGTCCCAGCCGTAGGGGGTCAGGGCGGAGTGAGCGGAGGAAGCGGAGAGGGAAGTCAAGGGTGACCCTTCACAGGGCGGCCCCGGCTGCCGCGCGATGCGCGACGGAAAGGGTGAGGTCAGCCGGCGGCCACGGAGGTGGACGTGATGGTGTGCGGGATGCGGGCAGCGCCCGTCGCAATGACAGCCATCGGTCGACACCTCCTCACGTCTGCTTCCTCGTCCCGCGGCGGTCTCCGCGCGACGTGCCGCCACAGTAGCCGGTCGGCACCGTGGCCCGTCAACGGGTTTTTTTCCGGCCCGCCGGCGTCAGGTCCGCGCGCAGTCCAGGCCGTTGAGCGTGAAGTCGTCCGGCGGGGAGTTCCTGCCGCGCCAGGAGGCGAGGAAGCCGAAGGCGAGGCGGCCGTTCGCGGGGACGGCCGCGTTGTAGTCGGCGGCGCCGGCGGTCACCCGGGAGCCGTTCTGGCCGTAGGTCGCGTCCCACATCTGGCCGACCCGCTGGCCGTCGGGGAAGGTCCAGGCGACGTGCCAGGAGTCGAGGGCGGCGGTGGTGGTGACGGTGACGGTGGCCTGGAAGCCGTCGGGCCACTGGTGGACGAGGTCGTAGTGGACGCGGCAGGCGGCGGGCGCGGCCGTTCCGGGGGCCGACGGGGAGGGGCCGTCGGCGGCGCGGGAGGTGGGGGTGGACGTCCCCTGGGGTTCCGGGTCGGGCTTCTTCGGCCCGTCGCTCCCGGGGTCCGCGCCCGGTGTGCTCACCGTGGGGTCGGTGGAGGGCCGTGGCGTGTCCGACGGCGGCGCCCCGGTCGTGTACGGCGGTGACGGGCGGGGGTCGGCCACCGGCCGGCCGTCGGCGCGTTCGGCGCGTGCCGCGGTGTCCGGGGAGCGGTCGGCGGGCATCAGGGAGACGCCGAGCGCCAGCAGGGACACCAGGACGGCCGTGGCGAGGAGGCCGCCGCGGACGGCGCGGGCCCTGGGCGAGCCGTCCCCTGGCCCGTCGGCGCGGTCGTCGCCGTCCGGTCCGGGGTGTCCGGCGCCGAGACGTGCCTCGGCGGCCCGGCGGCGGCGCTCCAGGTAGGCGAGGCCGCCCCAGCCGATCACCCCGGCGGCGAGGGCCGCGGGCAGTCCGGTGCCGTGCGGGCGCAGACAGGCGGCGGCCCCGGCGCAGTCGGCGCAGGTCGCGAGGTGGCGGGAGAGGTCGTCGGGCATGCCGGCGGCGGGCTGCCGGGTCACGGCGTCCAGCATCCGGGCGTAGCCGCGGCACTCCGGGTCCAGGGGCGCGTCGAGGTGGCCGCGCCGGCAGCGGTCGCGGAACAGGTCGCGCGCCTGGGCGAGTTCGGCGGAGGCGGAGGCCGGGTCGAGGCCGATCCGACGGGCCACCACGGGCAGCGGCAGCGCCTCCACGTCGGCCAGCCACAGCAGTTCGGCGTCCGCGGCCTGCATGTCCTTCAGGCCGCGCAGTGCGAGGGGGCGCCGCGACGGCGGCCCGCTGTACCGGGCGGCCTGCCGGGAGCCCAGCCACAGCCGCAGGTCGGGGTCGAGTTCGTGTCCGCGCCCGTCGTCCGCCCAGGCCGCCGCGGTGGTGCGTACGGCTGTCAGGAGTAGCGGGACGCGGGGCAGCCGGGAGGGGCGGCGGGCGGTGCCGGGGGCCGTGGCGGCGTCGGCGGCGCGGACCTCGCGCATGCCCTGGGTGAACGCCTCGGTGGCCAGCCGGCCGGCCGCCTCGGATCCGGCCGTGCACAGGTCGGCGTAGGAGAGCACCGTGTCCCAGCACTCGGCGAACAGGGCGGCCTCGGCGGCGTCCTGGGGGATCGGCAGGTCGGGCATCGGACTCCTGCATCCACGGGCGAGGCCAACTCGCGTTACTGACGACGGAGTTGGGGACGGGCCTCACGGCAGGCGCAGAGCTTCGCATGCCTGCGGCACACCTGACAAGCGCCGTGTTCACAGCGCGCGGGTCCGGCGCGCGGACCGCGGCCCGGCCCCTCGGGAGTCGTACGGGGGCCCGGGCCGGAACGTCTCACCTCGTCTGGTGCCGGCTCACGCCTCGACGCGCTCGTCCGCCGGCAGGCTGTCCATGAAGGAGCTGACGGAGAAGACCGCGTTGCCGGCCCCGGGCGGGCCGTAGCCGGGGGGCGAGGCCAGGCCGAAGTCCTCCATCGTCTGCCGGTAGGCCTGGAGCAGCCGGATGTGGTACTCCAGCGGCGCGCCCTGCGGGTTGGCCTTGCCGAGCGGGGTGGTGGGCTCGGGGCACCAGGTGGTGAAGCGGGGCGTGATGCCGTGCGACATGAAGAAGCGCAGGCCCTCGGTGGTGGACGCGATGGCCTCGTCGACCGTCTTGAAGCCGAACGGCTCGGCCATCTCGACGCCCGCGACGAAGTTCGGGATGACGTTGCGCGCGCCGAAGACGTCGGCGGAGTCCAGGATGCGCTTGTGCCACTCGTCGCGGCCGACGTAGCGCTCCTTGCCGGGGCAGTACATCTTGAACAGGTACTCGTCCCACACCTCGAAGTTGGGGTGGTAGATCTGCACGCCGTAGTCCTTGAAGCGCTGGACGTCGGGCTTGGGCAGGGCCTGGGCGACGACCTTGCCGATCCAGCGTCCGGGGAAGCGCTCCTCGATGGCCTTGGCGTAGTGGCCGTAGAAGTCGGCCTCGTCCCGGCCGGAGACCGTCTTGGTGATGGCGCCGCCGGTGAGGGTGTAGGCGGTGGAGGCCTTCGCCGTGTCGTACCGGTCGATGATCTCCAGGGCCTCCAGCACCTCCTCGACGTCCTTCACGCCCGTGTAGGGACGGCCGGCCGCCTTGTGCTGGCGCCAGTTGTGGTTGATGTCGCAGTACTGGCACTCCTCCTTGGCGCCGAAGTACTGGCAGACCCGGAAGACGGTCAGGTAGATCAGGTAGCCCCACTGGATGGTCGGGGCCACCTCCATGACCGACTTCCCGTTGGAGAGGGTGTGGCGGTAGTACTCGGGCATCGGCGGCACGCCGACGTCCGAGATCCGCTTGCCGTCGAGGTAGAGGCCGAGCTGGTTGTGCTCGTCGGCGGCGACGCGGTAGGGCGAGGACGGGTTCACGCGCACCGAGACGACGGTGCGGCGCAGGTCGTAGGGGCCGCCGGTGAGGATGATCTCCTCCGGCGGGCGGCGCAGCGCGGCCTCGCCCAGTTCTGGCAGGGTGCCGTGGTCGAAGGAGAAGATGAAGTAGGACTTCGGCTTGACCTCACCATCCTCGTTGTCACTCAGCGCGGAGGGGTCGAAGGCCACGCCGCCGCGCAGGAGGTCCTCCTTGAAGACGGCCTCGCGCGGCACGTGCGGGAACCGCTCCATCAGATCCTCGACCAGCGCGGTACGGCTGTCCATCGACGTGTCTCCTCCCGGTTCGGACGTACGACTCCTCACGGTATGCCCCCGCCCCGGCATCATCCGTGCCGGGTCCCCTTCCGGCGCGCGATGTGTGCCGGCGGCCGGGCGCCCGGCGGCAGCCCGGGGGCGGGGTGCCGTGATGTGCTCGGTGAGCCGGCACCGGTCCGTCCGCACGGGTGACGGTGGCGTTGCGCCCCGTCACCGAGCCGTGCGGGCGGAGCCACCGCTCGTCGCCCCCGTACACCGCCGTGTCACGGGAAGGTAGGTTCAACGGCATGACCGACACCGTGACCAACTGGGCCGGGAACATCACCTACACGGCCAAGGAACTGCTCCGGCCGCACTCGACGGCGGCGCTGCGGTCGCTGGTGGCGGACAGCTCCCGGGTGCGGGTGCTGGGCAGCGGGCACTCCTTCAACGAGATCGCCGAGCCGGGCACCGAGGGCGTCCTGCTGTCGCTGGCGTCGCTGCCGCCCGAGGTGGACGTGGACACGGCGGCCCGTACGGTGCGGGTGGGCGGCGGTGTCCGGTACGCGGAGCTGGCCCGGCTGGTGCACGCGCGGGGGCTGGCGCTGCCGAACATGGCGTCGCTGCCGCACATCTCGGTCGCCGGGTCGGTGGCGACCGGCACGCACGGCTCCGGGGTGGGCAACGGTTCGCTGGCGTCCGTCGTGCGCGAGGTGGAGCTGGTCACCGCCGACGGTTCGACGGTGACCGTCACGCGGGGCGAGGAGCGGTTCGGCGGCGCGGTCACCTCCCTCGGCGCCCTCGGTGTCGTGACCGCCCTCACCCTCGACCTGGAGCCGGCCTACGAGGTCGAGCAGCACGTCTTCACCGAGCTGCCGCTGGCCGGACTGGACACGGCGACGTTCGAGGCGGTGATGTCGGCGGCCTACAGCGTGAGCCTGTTCACCGACTGGCGGGAGCCCGGCTTCCGCCAGGTGTGGCTCAAGCGGCGCACCGACCGGCCGCTGCCCGACTTCCCGTACGCCGCACCGGCCGCCGAGAAGATGCATCCGGTGCCGGGCATGCCGGCCGTCAACTGCACCGAGCAGTTCGGGGTGCCGGGGCCGTGGCACGAGCGGCTGCCGCACTTCCGTGCCGAGTTCGTGCCCAGCAGTGGCGCCGAGCTCCAGTCGGAGTACCTGATGCCGCGCGAGCACGCCCTCGACGCGCTGCGCGCGCTGGACGCGATCCGGGAGACCGTCGCACCGGTGCTGCAGACCTGCGAGGTGCGCACGGTCGCCGCCGACGAGCAGTGGCTGGGCCCGGCGTACGGGCGGGACACGGTGGCGGCGCACTTCACCTGGGTCGAGGACACCGCAGCGGTGCTGCCGGTGGTGCGACGGCTGGAGGAGGCGCTGGACGCCTTCGACGCGCGTCCGCACTGGGGGAAGGTGTTCACCACCCCGGCGGCGGTGCTGCGCGAGCGCTATCCGCGGCTCGGTGACTTCGGGGCGCTGGTGAGGTCGCTGGATCCGCAGGGCAAGTTCACCAACGCGTTCGTGCGCGGGGTGCTGGCCGGCTGAGGTGCGCGCGGGCGGTCAGTCCGTCGTGCGGCGCAGCTCCACCAGCGGGATGACGCGGTCGGTCCGCTCCTGGTGCTGGGCGAAGAACGGCGCCTGTTCGAGCAGCAGCGGCCACAGCCGGTCGTGTTCGGACGCGTCCAGGACGGTGGCGACGGCCGGGTAGGTGTCCGGGCCGAGTTCGACGGTGACGTCGGGGTGGGCCACGATGTTGTGGAACCAGTCCGGGTGCCGGGGCGCCCCCATGTTGGACGCGACGACCATCACGCGGTCGCCGTCGAGCCGCCAGAAGCCCATCGGGGTGGTGCGCCGCGTGCCGCTGCGGGCCCCGGTGTGGGTGAGCAGGAGCATCCGGTCGGCGTGCATCATCTCGCCGATCTTCCCGCTGCCCCGCTGCGCGCGGAACTGCTCGGCGACCTGGCGGTTGAGCTCGTTGCGCTGCTCGGTGCTCATCGTCGACGGGTCCATGGCGGTCAATCTGCCACACCCGCCGCGCCTTCGCAGGGCGTCCGGCGCACGGGCCGTGCGCGGGGCCGGTCCGTGCGGACGGGCGACCCCGGGGGCGCGGACCTGCGCCTGTCCTAGGATGCGGGCGGAACATTCCGCGATGCGAGCGCACCCGCCGGAGAGGTGGACCCATGCCCCGAGCCGGCCTCACGACCGAGCGCGTCGTCGCGGCCGCCGCCGACCTCGCCGACGAGGCGGGGTTCGAGAGCGTCACCGTCTCCGCGCTGGCCCGGCGCCTGGGGGTGAAGGACGCGAGCCTGTACACGCACGTCCGCGGCCTGCACGACCTGCGCGTGCGGATGGCGCTGCTGGCGGGCGGCGAGCTGATCGAGGAGATCGCGGCGGCGGTCGCCGGGCGGGCCGGCAAGGAGGCGCTGGCCGCCTTCGCGGGCGCCTACCGGGCGTACGCACTGAGCCATCCCGGCCGGTACGCCGCGACCCAGATCCGTGTCGACCAGTCGCTCGCCGCCGACTCCCCCGCGCTGCGCCGCACCGCGGAGATCACCTACGGGATGCTGCGCGCGTACGGCCTCGGCGAGCCCGACCTCACCGATGCCGTACGCCTGCTGCGCAGCACCTTCCACGGCTACTGCGCCCTGGAGGCCGCCGGGGCCTTCGGTGCCCCGCGGGACGTCCAGGCGTCGTGGGACAGGGCCGTGGACGCGCTGCACGTCGCGCTGGAGCACTGGCCGGCCGCCGGCTGACCCGCGCCCGCCGTCCGCTCAGGCCTTGCGCGCGACCCCGCAGACGGCGACCTCGGCCGTGGGCTCCGGGGAGGCGGTGGCGTCCGGGCGCCAGGCGGCGGACGCCACCACGCCGGGTTCGACGAGGTCGAGCCCGGTGAAGTAGGCGGCGATCTCCTGCGGGGACCGGAGGTGGTAGGTGTTGGCCGACTGCGCGTTGTAGGTCTCGACGGCCGTGTTGAGGGCGGGGTTGCTGTTCGTGCCGTCGCTCAGGGCGAGGTAGCTGCCCGGCGGCAGTGCCGACACCAGCCGGGCGACCAGCTCCGCGGGCCGGTCGTCGTCGGCGACCTGGCCCATGATGCCCAGCATGGTCAGGGCGACCGGCCGGTCGAAGTCCAGGGTCTTGGCGGCCTCGGCGAGGATCCGGTCGGGGTCGCGCACGTCGGCGTCGATGTAGGCGCAGGCGCCCTCCTCGGTGCTGGTGAGCAGCGCCTCGGCGTGCGTCAGGACGAGGGGGTCGTTGTCGACGTAGACGATGCGGCTCTCCGGCGCGATGCGCTGGGCCAGTTCGTGCGTGTTGTCCGCGGTGGGCAGGCCGGTGCCGATGTCGAGAAACTGGCGGATGCCGGCCTCCTCGGCCAGGAAGCGCACGGCGCGCGCCAGGAACTTGCGTTGCAGGCGTGCGACGGCCGCGAACTCCGGGAACGTCGACAGGATGACGTCGCCGACCTGGCTGTCGACGGGGTAGTTGTCCTTGCCGCCCAGCAAGTAGTTCCAGACACGGGCGGAGTGCGGGCGATCGGTCTGCAGCCTGGCCCTGACTTCATCACGCGGGTGATCCATGGGGACAGCTTCACACAGAGCGACGCTCCCGGGGGTCAACTACCCAGCTTTCGCACGTCGTCGTAGCTCGGCACCGTTCCGCCGGGAGCCCGCCCGGCCCGGATGTCGGCCACGGCCTCCAGGGCGGCGCCCAGCGCGCGCCGGTACAGCAGCGAGCCCAGACTCACCCGGCGTACGCCGAGGTCGGTGAGGTGCGGCAGGGCCGGGCCCGCCGGGGTGTAGAGGACGTTGAGGGGGACGTCGAGGTCCCGGACCAGGGCGGCGATCGTGCGCGGGTCGCTCACACCGGGCACGAAGACGCCGTGGGCGCCCGCCTCCCGGTAGGCGTCGAGGCGCCGTGAGGTCCCCTCGCCGTCGCCGAGCCAGTACGTGTCGGTACGGGCGTTGACGAAGAGGCCGGGGGCCGCCGACCTCACCGCGGCGATCTTCGCCGCGTGCCGGTCGACGGGGCCGAGGCCGTCCTCCAGGTTGATGCCGACGGCGCCGACGGCCGCCAACTGCCGTGCGAACTCCGCGACCTCGTCGGGATCGTCGCTGAAGCCGCCCTCCACGTCGACGGAGAGGAGGAACGGCTCCGAGCCCAGGGCGAGGGCCAGCCGGAGCGTCTCCTCCCGGGTCGCCGCCGCCCCGTCGGGCAGCCCGCCCGCCGCCGCGACACCCAGGCTGGTCGTGCCGATCGCCGCGCAGCCCAGGCCGGCGAGGAGGAGCGCGGAGGCGTGGTCCCAGGCGCACGGCAGCAGCAGCGGATCGCCCTCGCGGTGCAGATCGGCGAAGGCGGTCACGACAGGTCCCCCACGGCGTCGGCGTAGTACGCGGACTCCGCGACGTGCAGGGCGAGTTCGCGGAAGCTCCAGCCCTCGCCGGGCGAGTGGTCGAGCTGTTCGCCGGTGAGCGCGTCGAGGCGGTTGGCCCAGATCCGGGCGAGCCGGATGAGGCGGCTGCGGGCCTCTTCGAGGTCCTCCCGGGTGAACGGCGCGCGGTCCGCGTCCGTCGTGATCACGGAGGCGTGCCAGTGGTCGGGCTGCGGCCGCTCCCCCGCCAGCCGCGCCTCCAGCTCGGCGAGATGGTCGATCAGGTGGTCGGCGACGCGCCGGACGGCCTTGTGCGGGGTGTAGATCCGGTCGTCGACGTGGGCCGGTTCCCCGTCCCAGCCGGTCCAGGTGGCGGCCAGGGCGAGGACGTGGTCGACCATGCCGGTGACGGCGTCGGCGGGCGTGACGGTCGCGGTGACGGTGTTCGGGTCGCTCATGTCCCCGACGCTACGGTCCCGTTGCTTCGGTCCCCGCCGAAGTGTCCCGGGCCTTCGGGCGGGTACCCGGACGGTCACCCGGAGTCATCGGCTTCCTCGACCGGCCGGAAGGTGGACATGGCAAGCACCGAGCGACAGGACGGCCGCCCCGCGCGGCGGTGGCAGGACAAGTTATGGGTGATCGGTCTGATGGTCCTGGCCATCGGTGTCGTGACCCGCATGGCCTTCAACGGATTCTCGGGGTGGCTGCCGGCTCTCGTGAGCGCCACGCTGATGAGCTGCTACGTCGTGTGGCTGGTACGCCGGCGCCGGCGCCACGACGCCCGCGCCACCGGTACCGATCCGGACGACGTGCCCGCCATGGAACGGCAGATCCTCAAGGGCGGGCCGCCGCCCGAGGAGCCCGGGCAACGTCGGGCCATGGCGGCGCTGGTCGACTCCCGGCGGCAGCGGCTGCGGCGCCACCGCTGGTGGGCGCTCCCCCTCCTCGCCGTGATCTTCTTCGGCACCGCGGCCCTGTGGTTCGCCTCCGGTGCGGTGGTCGCGGGCGGCTGGATGCTGGCGGCCGCGGTCGCCTCCATGGCGTGGATGGTCTGGTGGCACGTCCACTACGACCGCCGCCTGACGCAGATGCGCCGCCGCCTGCAGGGCTGAGCCGCGAGCCACGAGCCCGCGCGTCACCTCGGGACCGGTGCCCGGTGCGCCGGACCACCCATGCGTACCCCAGCACCGCCGCCGTGACGCCGCGGACCTTCGTGAGCGCCTCCTTCTCCTTCTCCTTCTCCTTCACCGCGTCGACGGGTTGCCGGTGACGGCGTACACCGCCAGGACGCCCAGGACCTCCCGGACGGACCACGCTCCCGGCGGGTGCCCCCCGGGCTGGCTAACCTCGTGCCATGACCAGCGACTTCGCCGACGTCCTCGGCTCCGGCCGCCCCCTCGTGCTCGACGGCGGCATGTCCAACCAGCTGGAGTCGGCGGGCCACGACCTGAGCGACGACCTGTGGTCGGCCCGGTTGCTCGCCGAGGACCCCGAGGCGATCACCCGGGCGCACCTCGCCTACTTCGCGGCGGGCGCGGACGTGGCGATCACCGCGAGCTACCAGGCCACCTTCGAGGGCTTCGCCCGGCGCGGGGCGGACCGCCGACGCGCCGCCGAGCTCATGTCCCTGAGCGTGGAGCTGGCCCGGGAGGCGGCCCGCCGCGCGCGCACGGACCGCCGGCTGTGGGTGGCGGCCTCCGCCGGACCGTACGGGGCGATGCTCGCGGACGGCTCCGAGTACCGGGGCCGCTACGGCCTCTCGGTCGCGGAGCTGGAGCGCTTCCACCGGCCCCGCCTGGAGGTGCTGGCCGCCGCCCGGCCGGACGTCCTCGCGCTGGAGACCGTCCCCGACGCCGACGAGGCCGCGGCGCTGCTGCGGGCGGTGCGCGGACTGGGCGTGCCGGTCTGGCTGTCGTACACCGTCGACGGCGACCGCACCCGCGCCGGGCAGCCGCTGGAGGAGGCGTTCGCGCTGGTGGCGGACGCGGAGGAGGTGGTCGCGGTGGGCGTGAACTGCTGTGCCCCGCAGGACGTGGCGGGCGCGGCCGGGACGGCCGCCCGGGTCACCGGCAAGCCCGTCGTCGTCTACCCCAACAGCGGCGAGTCCTGGGACGCCGCCGCCCGCGGCTGGACCGGCCGCTCCACCTTCACACCGGACCGCGTACGGGCGTGGCGGGACACCGGGGCGCGTCTGATCGGGGGGTGCTGCCGGGTGGGACCGGAGGCGGTGGGGAGCATCGCGCGGAACCTGTGAGGCCGGGCACACCCGGCGGTTGCTCAATTGAGTCCGGCCTGCCTCAGGGCGTCCCGCAGCGCGGCCCGTGACGTGATCTTGAGCTTGGGAAACAGGTTGTACAGGTGCGTGCTCACCGTGCGGTGCGAGAGGAACAGCTGCGAGGCGATCTGCTTGTTGCTCAGGCCGGTCGCCGCGAGCCTCGCTATCTGCAGCTCCTGGGCGGTCAGGCCCACCGGTCCGGCCTCCTCCGCGGAGTCGGACGCGACGCCCGCGGCCTCCAGCTCGGCGCGAGCGCGCTCGGCCCACGGCCGCGCGCCGAGCCACTCCAGCGTCTCCTGCGCGGCACTCAGGTGCTCCTTGGCCAGGTCGGTGCTGCCGTGCGAGCGCAGCACCCGCCCGTACGCCAGCTGCAGGCGGGCGCGTTCGAACGGTCGTTGTTCCGCCTCGGGCAGCGACAGGGCCGCTTCGAAGACCGGCCCGGCCGTCTCGGCCGGAGCGGCCAGGGCCTCGGAGCCGGCGACCAGCAGGGCGTTCGCGGGGGAGATCTCGGCCAGACGCGCTTCCCGGGCCGCCGCCACGTGCGCGCGGGCCTCCTTCGTCCTGCCCGACCCCACGGCCGCCTCGACCAGATCCATCACGGAGGTCACCGCCTGCGGGGCGTAGGGCCGGAAGGCGCCCGCCGGAGTGATGCGGACGAGATGGGAGAAGGCACGGTCGTGGTCCCCGTGCGCCAGTGCCGCCAAGCCCCGCGCGTGCCAGAGCAGTCGCTGAGCCCTTCCCAGGCCCTGGGAAGCCACCCGGCCCCTCAGCTCCTCGGCGATCGGCTCCAGGCTCTCCGTCTCTCCCCGGGCGCCGTGGACCAGGGCCAGCAGGCTCTTCATCCGGACCGCGCACATCCGCAGACCCAGCTCCTGGGACCAGGCCAGCGCCTCCTGGACCGTCGACTCCACCGCGTCCCACCGGCCGGCGTGGAAGGCTTCCACACCCCTGAGGGCCGTCTCGGTGGCCCATCCGGTGAGCGTGCCGCCGTCACGCGAACGGTCGGGCGTGCGGCGCTCCACGATCCGGTGTCCCGAGGGGATGCCGAGGTCCGCGGCGACGAGCGACAACTGCAGCAGGCGCAGGCAGTCGGAGTCCCGGACGAGCGCGTCCGAGATGTCGTCGAAGCGCCGTCGGAGGGTGTGGGCGTTGTGTGCCGGGTCACCCAGGGCGTCGAAGCACCACCTGGTGAAGTCCGACGCCCCGGACATCCGGGCGGCCAGCGGCTCCCACAATTCGGCGCTGCCGCTGTGCGCGGCCGTCAGCACGAGGAGTTGCAGGAGTTCGTCGGCGAGGTCGTCGGCCGGGCGGCGGCCGGGCTCCCGCTGCTCCCAGTCGGTCAGCTCGTCCAGCGCCCGGGCGAGCACCTGGTGCGTGGCCCTCATGTCGCCGTCGTGCTCGATGGTGCGATAGGCGTGCGCCAGCGTGGCACGTGCCGCGTCCTCGGGGTTCGCGCCCTCCCGGTGTGCGGACTCCAGCATCTCCGCGGCGTCCTCCGCCCGGCCGGCCCGGGCGGCGAGCAGGGCCGCCCGGGCAAGCCGACGGGAGCGGTCCTCGGCCTTGACGCTCAGTTCCGCGGCGTGTCGCAGCGCGGTCATGGCGATCACCGGGGCGTCGTGCCGGGACGCGTGCTCGGCCGCGCTCTCCAGAGCGAGTGCCGTTCCCTCGTTCGGGCCCAGGGAGGCCGCGATCAGGTGTCGGACCTGCAGCTCGGGGTCGGCGTCGAGCGCCTCCGCCAGGGCCCGGTGCGCGGCTCGGCGTTGGTCGGGAGGGACCGCTTGGACGATCGCGGACCGGACCAGGGGGTGGCGGAAGACCAGTCGGCCACCGTGTGCGTCGACGCTGACGAGACCCGCGCGTTCCCCGGGCACCAGGGCGGCGTCGATGTCTGCCCACCCGCCCTGGGCGGCGGACCAGATGGTACGCACATTGCCGGTGCTCTCGAAGGCGGCGAGGAGCAGGAGGTCCTTGGTCTCGTCGGGAAGGTCCTCGACCCGGGCGGCGAACAGGGCCACCAGCCGTTCGTTCAGGGGCAGCCAGGAGGGCAGTTCCGCGCGGCCGGACAGCTGGTCCTCGCTGAGGAGTGCCGGAAGCTCCAGCAGCGCCAGCGGATTGCCGGCGGCTTCCGACAGCAGCCGCTGCCGCGTGGCCGGGGCCAGCCCGGGGTGGCGGGCCTCCAGCAGTGCAGCCGCTGCCGCGGCATCGAGCGGCTCCACCAGGGTTTCCGGACTTCCGCCGCTGTCCAGGAAGCTGTCCTCGCCGGCGCGCACCGCGGCCAGCACGCCGATCCGCTGGTGGCCGAGGCGGCGTGCGACGAACTCGAGCACCTCGACGCTCGCCCGGTCCATCCACTGGGCGTCGTCCACGATCAGCAGCACCGGACCGCTCTCCGCCACCTGGCCGAGCAGTGCCAGGGTCGCCGCCGAGACGGTGAACCGGTCGGGCGGGGCGCCGTGGGTGAAGCCGAGCGCCCGGTCGAGGGCGTCCCGCTGGGCGGCCGGCAGGCTGAGGCAGAGGTCGCGGAGGCCGTGCACCAGTTGGTGGAGGCCGGAGAAGGCAAGGCCCACCTCCGACTGCGCCCCCGTGGCGTGCAGCACCCGGATGCCCTTCGTCCTCGCCCGGGTCGCGGTCTCGTCCAGAAGCGAGGTCTTGCCCACCCCGCATTGACCGCGCAGAAGCACCGGCCTGGCCCCGCCCACGAGGAGGGCGTCCAGCAGGCCGTCGAGCGCGGCGAGTTCGATGTCACGGCCGAACAGCGCGCACCGGTGTCGCTCGCCGGCCGGCGGCACACCGCCCCGCTCGTCCTCGGCGGGTTCGCCGGAGACGAACGGCCAGCGGAACTCCGGTTCCGTGGTCCGTCCGTCCCGCACGACGAATCTCTCGTGCGTGGGCTTCATCGCAACGGCTGAGAGTTTCCGCACGGCACCGCCCTCCAAAGCTGACTCGACGACGTCACGGTCGACCGGTCCAGCCTCACCGCTCCATCGGTACGACCCGCGAGCGCCCGTCCCCCACAGGGGTGACGACGCCCTCGGATCCTCAGCTTGACGGCTGCGCGGAAGGCACCACCCCACGTCAGGGCCCACTGTGCACACAAGTACACGGTGAATACCCGACATGGCGGTCACGGCGACGATCAGGCGCGGTCGTCCCCGTTCATCGGGAGCAGGGCGCCGGTGCAGCGTCGGGGCCACTCCGTGCCGACGCGGCTGACGCTCTCGAGGGTTCGGGCGGCTTCGCGGAGACGGAGGGCGATCGCCTCGTCCTGGCTGTCGGGAGCCCGTCCCGGACGGCCCGGAGGTGTGTTCGGTCCGAGTTCCCGCAGCAGTACGAGCCGGGACTCGCCCGCGTCCTCCACGCCCAGCACTCGGAACCGGGTAGCGGGGCCGAACATGATCTCCTCCGAGTGGTCCGGCTCCGTGGGCTGCTCCAGCAAGGGACGCACGCGCCTGCCGACCACCGACCAGATGAGGTAGCGGTCGGTCGCCGCGGAGGGGGCCGCGCCGTCCAGCACCAGGGCGCTCAGCGGACCGGCCCGGCACAGCTCGTGGCCGGGCTCCAGGCCGTCGACCGCCCGGCCGTCGGGTCCCGCGCTGCGGATCGCCGGGCCCCGGTGCGAGGGCAGCCGCCGCAGCCCGGACGCCGCGCAGGCGACGGAGGGCAGAACGCTGCGGTCCCCGGCCGCGAAGCCCTGCTCGATCCACTGGTCGCTCAACGGCCCGTCCTCGACGGTGAGATAGGCGCGTACGGCGATCAGGTCCGCCCTGGCGTCCTCCTTCTGCGCCTGCACCCGCAGCGCGGGGAGCCGGGAGAGGGCGCGGGTCAGGGCGGCCGAGTGCTGGTCCCACTGGGCCCCGACGAGCCGGCGCAGGGCCTCGCGGTCGGCCGGGGTGCTCCGGTACGTCGGTGCGACGGGGAAGCCCAGCGGGGACGGGACCGCTGTCCGCCGTCCGTGGCCCGTGTCGGGTGCCGGGGCCGTGGGGACGGGCGGTCCGGGATCGGCGGCCGGGCCGTCCTGGCGCGGCCCCGTGCGCTCGCCGGGTACGGGGGCGGGGGGCGAGGCCGGCGCGGGGTCGGTTCCGGACCGCGGGCCCGCGGGCGGACTCGTCACGGCAGCGGGCACCCGAGACGGTGCGGCCGACCTGGACTCCGCTTCCGGCGACGGCGACGGCGGTGCGAACGGCCCCGCTCCCCTGGTCGCCGGGACCGGAACCGAGACAGGCGCCGACGCCGCGACCGGGGAAGAGCCACCGGGTTCCGGGACGGCCGGGTCGGGGAGCGCACCGAGGAGACGGTCCCCGGCGGAAGGGCCGTCGGCCGGTGCCAGGGCGGGCTCTCCGGCGCTCTCCAGCGCGTACCCCGGTGTCCGGGCGGGGGCCGTCGGCCGCTCCACGGTGGCAGCGGGGGTTTCGCGCCCCGGAGCGGGCTCCTCGGGGACCTGCGCACTTCCGGCCGACGGCACGGCATCCCCAGAAGAACGGTGCGGCAGCGGGCCGGGCTGATACTCCCACAGCGCCGGGGCGACAGGCGGCGCCGCCGCGGCTTCCGGGCCTGCCGGGGCGACGGACAGCTCGCCGGCCTCGGTTCCCGGCCGGGCGGTGTCCGCGGACCGCGTGACCACCGCGACGCCGTGACGGACGGCCAGCCGGCGCAGTGTGCTCAGGCCCTCGGCGTCGACCTCTCCGCGTACGTGAATCTCGGCGCGGCGGCGGCTGGCGCTCTCCAGGGCGCCGAGCAGCCGGTCGAGGGCGGACCGCACGGCCTCGTCCAGGTGCCGGCCGGGCAGGTCGAGGTCGATCGCGACGACGTCGGCGTGGACGGGCCGTTCCCAGAACGGGGGCCGGGGGAAGCCCGCCGGACCGAGCCAGAGTCCGGCCCGGGTGACCGCGAGACGCCACCCCTCCTCGAACCGCAGTACGCCTTCGTCGGTCTCCCGCTCCAGCCCGGCGACCGGGCTCCGCCACCGGCCGAGCCGGGGGCCGGGGGGTCCCGCGCCGTCGTTCGGGGGGCACACCACCGACCCCACGTAGGGTCGCCAGGCCGGGTTGCCGTCGGAAGCCATGACCACGACCTGGTCCTGACCGTCGGGGGTGTCTCCCTCCATCAGCACGGGCAGCCCCGTGGTGACCTCGGTCGCGGCGCCGAGCAGGTCGGCGGTCGCCCGGGCCGTGGGCAGCAGGTCGTCCCCGGCGCCCGGGACGAGCCGTACGGTCTGCCGGACCGGAGCGGGCAGGGCGGCGAGGACGGTGGCGAGTGCCTCGGCGGAGACGTCCGGCGCACCGGGCGTGCCCACCAGGACGCAGGGCCGGTCGGCGTCCACCGGCACCGAGTGGCGGATGCCCTGCGCGTCGGCGGAAGAGGCGCCCGCGTTCCTGATCAGCAGCCCGGCCGGGATCTCCTCCAGCAGATGGCCTCGGGCGAGGTCGGCGTCCAGCCTGTTCAGCGCGTTCTGCCAGCGCGGCACCGGGTAGCGCGGGCCCAGCGGCCTCGGCTTGGCCCCCGGCGCGAAGCGCCACCAGGAGGCGGGCCCGCCCAGCCCGTCGGGGCCGTCGGACGTGTCGGGTTCCTCGGTGGCGAACAGGTGTCCGCCGGGCACCATCAGCGGCCGGCCCGCCGGTGCGACGACCTCGATCTCCCACTCGTCGCGCATCCTGGCCGCGACGGCGGGCCGGCCGCCCCGCTCGAGTGCCGCACCCGCCATCACCAGCAGCACCCGTTGGATTCCCGTCCGGCGGCCGTCGCCGAGCACCGTCGCGAACCGCTCCCAGAGAGGCTTCGAGGTCTCCGGCACCGCGCCGACCAGCAGGGTCAGTTCGGTGGAGGAGGTGTTCCTCAGGGTGCGGGCCTCCTCGACCAGGCGGTCGGCCGTCCCGGGGTCCTGGTGGAAGAGGAAGACGTTGCCGTCGTCGGTGGCCGGATCGGGGGTCACCGACACGTCGCGGGCCGAGGCGCGGCCCGCGCGCTGCCCCCGGAAGCGGCCCCCGCGTCCGATCACTCAGCCACCACCGGACCGAGGTCCCTCGGTGCCGGGGCGAACGGCAGGTCCTCGGGGAGCAGCCGGGTGAGCGCGTCCAGTCCGGGGTCGACGACGCTCTGCAGCCGGCCGGCCTGACGGGTCACCATCGTCTCGACGAGCTGGCGGGCCAGTCGGGCGTTGCCGAAGGACCGGTCGCGCGGCAGTGCGTCGAGGTATCCGCGCAGCGCTTCCAGGGTTTCCGGCGTGCAGAAGTACCCGACGTTCTCGGCGTTCCGCCGGACGATGGTGACCAGTTCGTCGGTGGTGTAGTCGGAGAAGGGGATGTGACGGGAGAAGCGGGAGGCCAGGCCCGGGTTGGAGTCCAGGAAGCGCCGCATCTCGTGGGTGTAGCCGGCGGCGATGACCACCACCTCGTCACGGTGGTCCTCCATCAGCTTCAGCAGGGTGTCCACGGCCTCCCGCCCGAAATCGGACGGTGAGTTCTCGGGGGTGAGGGCGTAGGCCTCGTCGATGAACAGGACACCGCCGCGGGCCCGTTCGAAGGCCTCGGCGGTGAGCTGCGCGGTGTGCCCGATGTACCGGCCGACGAGATCGGCCCGGGACACCTCGACGAGCTGGCCCCTGGGCAGCACGCCGAAGGAGCGCAGCAGGTCGGCGTAGAGGCGGGCCACCGTGGTCTTGCCGGTTCCGGGCGGGCCGGCGAAGACCACGTGGTGGCTGATGCTCGGGGTGGGCAGGCCGAGGGCCTGGCGCTGACGGGTGGCGGTGAGCAGGCTGACCAGCCCGTTGACCTCGTGCTTGACAGCCGCCAGCCCGACCATGCCGTTCAGCTGGGCCAGGACGTCGGAGTCCTCGGGGGCGTTCTCCTCCGCGCCGCCGCGCACCTTCGCGGCCTCGGCCTCGCCGACGTCCTCGGGCAGCAGCAGCGTGAGGTCGGACTCGCCGACCTCCTGCTGGGTGGAGAGCCGGAACGCCTGCCGGTCGACCATCTCCTCGAACACCCGCCGGGCGGCCCGTCCGTTGCCGAAGGTGGCGTCCCTCGGGATCGCGGTGAAGTGCAGCGCCAGCGCTTCGCGGGTGAGCGGGTCCAGCTCGTAGCGGTGCGCGGCGCACATCGTCTCGACGATGGTGACGAGTTCGTCCACCGTGTAGTTGACGAACTCGATGGTGCGGGTGAAGCGGGAGGCGAGCCCGGGGTTGGCGGAGAGGAAACCCTCCATCTCCTTGGAGTAGCCCGCCACGATCACGACGACGTCGTCGCGGTGGTCCTCCATGAGCTTGACCAGGGTGTCGATGGCCTCCTGTCCGAAGTCGGCCCCGGATCCCTTGCTGTCCGACAGCAGCGTGTACGCCTCGTCGATGAACAGCACGCCGCCCAGCGCCCGTTCGAAGACCTCCGAGGTCTTGATGGCCGTGCCGCCGATGATCTGGGCCACCAGGTCCGCTCGCGCCACCTCCACGATGTGTCCCGACCGCAGTGAGCCGAGCTCGGCGAGGATGCTGCCGTACAGCCGCGCGACCGTGGTCTTGCCCGTTCCCGGTGGGCCGGCGAACACCAGGTGGCGGCTCATCGGAGGGGCGGGCATGCCGAGACGGGCGCGCCGCTGGGCCAGTTGGTTGAGGTTGACCAGGGTGGTCACCTGGTTCTTGACCCCGTCGAGTCCGACCAGTGCCTGGAGTTCGGCCAGCGGGCCCTGCGGTTCCGCCGGACGGCCGTCGGCGCCGGTCGCCGCCTTGTCCGTGGCCGTGGCGCCGTAGCTGCCCGGCTCCGGCGGCGGTGCGCCCTGCCAAGTGTCCGCGGCCCGGTTCCCGTTGCTGGTCAGCGCCTCGACGGCGAGCCGGGGGCCGGGGCGGGAGTGCCGCAGGCCGGCTCCGCGGTTGTCCCGGACCGAGCAATGGGTGACGGTCACCTGCTCCTCGGTGTCGATCCGGATGCCGTCGCCGGTGCTGCCGGTGAACTCGCAGCCGTTGAGCGAGGCGCGGGCGCCGGCCGCGATGAGCATGCCGTGGGCTCCGGAGTCGCGCACCTCGACGCGAGCCAGGGAGAGGTCGCCCCCGTCCTCCACCGAGATGCCCTCCGTCCCGCTGCCGGTGACGGTGCAGTCCCGCAGGGAGCCCTGTCCCCGGGCGCCCACCGACACGCCCGCGCGGGTGGCGCCGGTCAGGGCGGAGTCGCCCACGAACGGGTTCCCGTGCCCCTCGATCCGCAGCGCCGACGCACCGGCGGAGTCGATCTCGCAGTTCTCCAGCCGCCCGCGGCCGTCCTCGGCGACCTCGACTCCGTGGCCGCCGCTGCGCACCACCCGCAGCCGCCGCAGCAGGGGATTGGCACCCAGGCGGATGGAGACGGCCACGCCCTTGGCGTCCGCCACTTCGAGGCGGTCGAACTCGGCGGCCGACTCGTCCGTCAACTGCACCCCGACCGTCCGAGCGTCCCGGACCTGGACGCCGGTGAGCACGGGGGAACTGGACTCGGTGACCCGGATGCCGGCCTGGGCGGCGGAGGTGAAGGTGCAGTCCTCGTAGGTGCCCCGGGAACGGCCCAGCACCAGCAGTCCGCTGCCCCGGGTGCTGTCGGTGGAGCAGCGCCGCAGCGCCGGGTCGGCGCCGCCGGTCACGACGATGCCGTGCCCGGTGCTGTCGCCGACCCGGACGTCCTCCAGCACCGTCCGCGAACTGCTGGTCACGTAGGCGCCGACGGTGACCCCGTGCACCTCGGTGCGGGACACCTGGAAGGAGCTCGCGCCCTCCAGGGCGATCGCCGGCTTGTCGGTGGAGGAGATCTCGCAGTCCTCCATCACCCCGCGCGCCTCGCCGTTGGCCAGCAGGCCGTTGCCCCGCGCGTCGCGCAGCCGGGAGTTGCGGACCGTCAGCCGCCCGTTCTCCCCGACCACGAGGGCCGAGGTGCCCAGGTGCTCGATGACGCAGTCCTCGACGACGCTGCCGACCGAGGAGGTCTCGACCACGCCCGCGCCCGCGGAGTTGGTGATCCGGCAGCGTCGCAGGGCGAGCGATCCTCCGGCCCTGCTGAGCACCGCGGCCCAGCCGCCGCCCACCACCTCGCAGCCGTCCATCGCCACCTGGCCGCGCGCGGCGAACACCACGGGCACGTCGCTCTCGCCGCCGCGCAGCAGCAGGTCGGTCAGGCTCACCCCGTCGGCCGCCAGGGTCAGGGCGCTGTCGCGGCGCGGGCAGATCTCGACGCTCCCGCGCGGTCCGTCCGCGACCAGGGTGACCCGGGTGCCGATGACCAGGCTCTCGGCGTAGCGGCCGGGACGCACGCTGATGACCGCGCCCGAGCGGGCCCGCGTCAGCGCCTCGCCGATCGACGCGAAGCCACCGGACCCGTTCTGGTCAACGGTGAGTACCTGGCGCGTCACGAACCGACCTCCCTAGCCTGAGCCGCCCGCGGACGTCCACGCGGGCGGCATCGGATCAACATCATCACCAGTGCCGTCCGCCGAGCCCATATGCGCGGCTACTGAAAGGTGACTGATTTTCCGGGCGCCGTGACGCATATGGATTACTTAGCCGAGGTCGTGTGCCCTACGGGCGGGTTACTGTCCCGCCGGAAACCGCTCACCGGCATAGGGAAGAACTCGTGGAAGAACCTGCCGCGGAAATATCCGGACATGTGCAGACGGAAACGTCCGACGACGTCTTCATGGCCTTGCCCGGCGTGGTCGCCGCCACCGAGCCCCTCTCCGGGGAACAGCCGCCCGGGGAACCGCTGCCCGGATCGACCGCGGAGGATGCCTCGGCCGTGAGCGCTCCGGGCGGGGCGGGCACCGACGGAGACGAGTTCGACGGCGAGCTGCCCGAGCCGCCGGACAACGTCCGGGAGGCGGGCCGGCTGGTTCCCGACCACTGGCTCGGTCTGGTCGACCCGGGCTGGTCCGGGCCGGACACGCCCCCGCACTGGGCGGTGATGGGGCAGTGGCGGTCCGACGCGGACGGCGAGATCGTCGGCTGGCGCGACAACCCGGAGTATCGCCCTTCCCCCGTGATGCTCGGCTGGCCCGAGCCGACCGATCCGGTCGACTCCGCGATGCAGCTCGCGGCCACCCGGTACGGGCCGGGCGAGGATCTCGCCCGGGCGCTCGCCACGGCCGAGGTCGCCGTGCTGGTCCACCCCGACGGGAGCCCGGTGACCGCGGCGACCCCGGAGGGCGCACCGGTCGTTCCGGTGTACACCGCGCAGCCCCACCTGAGCGCGGCCGGCCGGATGGCGTCCGAGGTGCTGTCCGTCGACCGACTGCTGGAGCGACTTCCGGAGGGGCACCAGCTGTACCTCAACCCCGGCGGACCGGTCCCCGCGCTCGTCGAGACGGAGTTCCTGCTCTCCGCTATGGCGGAGAGCAGGCAGGACGTCACCGGCGTGGACGAGGGTCCGACCGCCTCGGCCTGACCGGAGCGGGCCGTCCGCCGTTCCCCCCGGCGCGGCCCGTTTCTCCGGGGACCCGGCCGGAACCGGGCCCCGTCACCCGTCCCCGTGGCGCGGCCCGCTCCCGCGCGGCCGCTGGTCCGGGCGGCGCGGCTCCCGCACCGCCCAGTCATCGCCGTCGCCGGGGGCGTCCGGGCGGTCCGTGTAGGTGATCCGGGGCGTACCGTCCCGGGCGCTGTCGAGGCCCACCGGCCGCGAGGACGCCCAGACCCGCCGGCCCGTGAGGTCGGCCATGCGCTGGGCCAGTTCCCCGTCGCCCTCACCCGCCGTGCCGGACAGCAGCACCAGTGAGCTGTCGCGTCCGATGCCGGCGAGGGCGGAGCCGTCCGCCAGCAGGGAGGCGAGGGCGGTCTCGTCGAATTCGGCCGGCCCGCCGTCCGCCGCCGGGCGCGATGCCAACAGGTACGGGGTGGCGGCCTCTTCGTAGGCCCAGGTGGGTACCACCGCGGTCTCCGGGTCGGCGGCGCCGGAATCGCCCTCGATGTGCTCGAACACCTCGAACGGCACCGGGCCGCCCTCGGTCACGGCGACCACGCGGACGTGCTCGACCCGCCCGGAGGGCAGCGGCCGGAGGTGGGAGACCGAGCCGTCCGGTTCGAGGATCTCGGCGCGGACCGGGACGTCCAGTTCGTGTGCGATGCCCTGGACCAGGCGGTCGACGGCCTCCACCGAGGCCGGGACGGCGTCCGGGAAGCGGGCCGGCGCCGCCCCCTCCCCGGTCAGCCCCCGTCGGGCCTCGTCGACCTCACGGACCACGTCGGCGACGAACTGATCCCGCGGGCGGCCGGACTCCCGGGGGACCCGGCCGTCGTCCAGCATTCGCCGGTATCGCTCCAGGGCCTCTGGCGCCGGGTGGTCCGGGGCGGCGGTCCGCGCCGCGTCCAGGTCCACCCGCAGCGTGTCGACCGCCCACCTCAGCACGGCCCGGTGCGGCAGGTCGGCCAGGCGGGCCCGGTCCAGGGTGAGCACCACCGCGTCGAACGAGCCGTCCGTCCGGGGCCGGGCCGGACGGAACGGCGTACGGGACCTGGCCCCCGCCGCCTGTGCGGCCGCGGCCCAGGACGCGGACCGGATCCGCCGGGCCACCGACTGGTGCAGCCGCTCGGCGGTGATCCCGGGGTCGCCGGCCACCGCCACCACGATGTCGGCCAGGTCGTACCGGGGCGCCCGTGCCAGCTTCGCCCCGGCCGCCTCCGCGTCCGCCTCCGTGGCCCGCGGCAGGGGCTGCGCGGCCTGCCTGGCCAGGAGTTCCTCGACCTCCGGCTCGTAGAGCTCCGCGTAGACATCGCCGCTGAAGGCGTCGCTGCGCAGCAGCCGCGTTCTGGAGCCCGCTCCCAGCGGGCCCTCCTCGACGAGTTCGGCCTCCAGCCGGTAGCGGCCGTGCAGCACGATCAGGAAGACCCGGCCCTGCTGCTTGATGTGCTGCTCGCGCCGGTAGTTCTCGGTGCCCGCGTCCGCCGTGCCGCTGCCGGTGGTCCGCGACGCCCCCGTGTCGCCTCCGCCGGTGGACGGCGGGAGCGACTGGCCCGGCGCCGACTGCGCCGGGTCGGGGACGTGAAGGGTGCCCGAGCCGGAGACACCCGTACTCACGGTGGGGCGCCAGTGGTCGGTGCCGGAGCTCGATGTCGTGCCGCTCTGGTGCTTGGTGTAGCGGCCGGCTCCGGTGCCCTCGACCGGACCGACGACCTCCAGGTCGAACAGGTCTCCGGTCAGCCAGAGCTTGGCGTGCCGGGACGGGTCGCCCGGTACGAACAGCATGTCGGTGAGCAGGTAGCGCCGGCCCGCCGACGCCTCGGCGAGATGGCCGACGATCTGCTGACGGTTCATCACCTGGTGGATGCCGGCGTTGGTCCGGGTCCGGGCCCCGTCCGCCCGGGGGCCGAACATCCTGGTCATGAGTTCGAGGGCGGCCGGCAGTCCGTCGTCGAGCAGGGCGCCGGTGATGTAGGCGTCACCGGGCAGCGCGGGCAGCGGTCGCGGGTCGTGGGCCGGCTTCCGGCCGTTCGACGGACGGAACTCGGCCAGGCCGCGCGGCACCTGCAGCTCCATGCGGCCCCGGACGCTGTTGACGGCGGGGGCGGACCGGGTGGGATCGAGGTTGCGGTACCAGCCCGCCAGCAGGTTGTTCAGCGGTCGTCCCGCCATGTCGAGCCGGGTGACCTCGACGGTGACGGTGTGGTCGGCACGGAGCAGGTAGAGCCCGTTCCAGCTGTAGACGGTCTGCTCGGTGGTGGCCGTCCCGGCCTGGCTGACACCCTGGTGGCGGGCCTCCCCCACGGCGAGGCTGCCACTGGCCGAGCTGTTCGGCCCGCCCCCGCCGAACTTGCCGGCGCTCACCCCCAGGGCGGTGTCCCGGGAGGTGCCGGTGCCCGTGCTCACATAGCCGTGGCCGTACACCTCCAGACCGGCGCGGGGCCGGAAGCCGAACACCTCCGGTTCGGAGTCCAGGGTGGCCCTCAGGTTGATCCTGACGATGTCGGCGAGCAGCCAGCCGATCGGGTTGACCAGGTAGACCGTCTGGCCGTTGGGGGACAGCAGGTCCTCCCAGGAGGGGTCGGTCAGCATCGCCTGCAGGGCGTTCACCGAACCCTGGACACGCCCGATCCTCCGCCCGTCCCCGGTCCACATATCGCTCTGCGCGGCCAGCAGTCCCGGCGCGGTCCGGTCGACCTGCTCCCGCACGATGTCGTAGACCGACCCGTAGCCCCGTTCGAACGTGACCGAGTGGATGCCGCTGTGTCCCAGGAAGCGACCGCCGGGGTCGCGGCGGGTCAGGTATTCGGGAAGCCCGGTGCCGGGGAAGAGTCCGCCCTCGGGGTCCCGCAGCTCCAGGCCGAAGCGGGCGCCGAAGTCCGCGCGGATCTGCCGGTCCGCCACGGGCAGGGCGCCGTTGTCGTGCAGGCGTGCCAGCAGCGCGGCCAGCTCCGGGCGGGACACGGTCAGTTCGTCCAGGGCGTCCGCCGCCGCCTGGTCCGCCGCGGTGAGGGGCCTCGGGCCGTGCGGGTCCGGCACCTGGCCGGCCCAGCGGGCCAGCACGCCCGCGACCGTGTCCCCGCTGAGCCGCACCTGCCCGGCGTACCAGCGGTTCAGTACGTCGACGAGCTGCTCGTCGGCGACCGGGACGTGGCCCGCGGCGTACTGCTCCAGCGCCTCGGGTTCGGCGAGCAGGTAGAGCATGGTGCGGCCCGCTACCCGCTCGTTGTGCGAGGCGTACGAGTCCGGCACGAGCTTGGCGTGCTTCTCCAGGCGGCCGGTCACCTCGTAGTCCACCGAGGTGCGGAAGAGGTACGCCCGGGTGAAGCTGAGCTTGATCTCCTCCTTGGCGCCGGTCCGCCCCGAACTGGCCGACCGGTTCCACTGCCGGCTCCAGGAGGCGTCGGCCCCGCCCTGGAGCGAGCCGTCGCCGTCCGGCGTGGCGCCGCCGACGGACAGGTCGGCCGGTACCGCCCTGATGCCGCGCGAGGTGCTGGCGCTGCTGTTGGTCTGGCTCATCCAGAGCGTGATGGCGCCCAGCACGAAGGGGTCCTGGGTGACGCCCGCGAAGGACGACGGCCCCATCTGTCCGCTGATGTCCACCGCACCGTGGGAGTCCCGGAAGAAGCCGCTGGTGAAGAACTGGTCGGTCGTGTACCGGCGGCCCATGACGGCCTTCAGGTGCGACCGTATCTGCATGGTGCCGGTGAAGGAGGCCAGTTCCTGCACCGCCCCGCTCTGCGGCCCGGAGACCAGCTCGCCCATCGCGCGCGCCGCCGCGCCGTGCAGCCCGGAGGCGTCCACGTGGAAGATCACCGCGCGGTCGAGGACCGAGGCCGGGGTGGGCCGCGTCCACGGGACGGGGGGTGCCGGCGGTTCGTCGATGGGAGGGAGGTAGGCGATGGCTTCCTGGCGCAGCAGCCGGATCGGCTGCGGGTCCCGGGCCCCCGGCCTGACGCGCCCGGCGGCTCCGCTGTGCTGCAGTTCCAGGGTGACGGTGTAGTCGCTGAACAGGGTGAACCGCCGCAGCAGCCCGGTGAGTTCCAGCAGTTCGGGGTGGTTCACGAGGAAGGACACCCCGTCGCTGCGTCCGGCCGAGACACTGGCCTCCACGCCGGTCGACGCGCCCTTGAGCTGGTGCAGGCGCGCCTTGAAGTTCAGGCCGAGCGTCAGCTTGCGGGCGACGCCGCTGGACATGCCGGCGGTGTCCATGCCCATGGAGAGGTTGACCGCGGCCATGTCCTCGGTGGTGCCCTCGAAACGCGGCGCGAGGCCCTCGGACGGCTGGGCCCGGAGGGTGATCAGCACGGCGTCGTGGTCGGCGTCGATCCCCAGGGCGCCCCGGGGAAGGTCCAGGACGAGCCGCATACCGGGTTCCTGGTGCAGCGAGTCGTGCCAGGAGTCGAGACCGCGTGAGGAGAAGAACTTCCTGAGCGCCTCGTCATTCTTCACCTGGACGTCCCGGACGTGCGCGTTCGCCCACCAGTGGCCGCCGCCGGTGAGCGGCACGGTGGCGTCGGGCGGCAGGAAGCCGAGCCGGCGCAGTTCCCGCGCCGTCTGCCCGTACAGCCGCCGCCCCGTCTCCTCACGGACCTCGACCACACCCATGCCGATGCCGCGTCCCTCGCGGACGAAGGCGGGGGCGTCCAGGTGCGCGGGGTCGCCGGGCCGGCGCCCCGTGCCCGGGAGCAGGTCCGCCGCGTAGCGCACGAGGCGGCCGGTCGGGCCCTCGTGGACGGTCACCGTGCGCTCGGCCGGCTCCGGTACGCGGCCCGCCGCGCGGTCGGCGGCCGTGACCGGGGTGGCGCTCAGCGCTTCCTCGTCCACCGGCAGGCCGTGCCGGAGGGCCTCGCGCTGCGGCACCCGTACGACGCCCTCGCCCGGCACCTCGGGCGTGCCGACCGGTTCGTGGCCGCGGACCGCCGAGACGGCGCTGTGGGTGAACTCCAGCAGGTACGCGTTGGTGGGACCGACGTGGCGCGGCACCACGACCCACAGACCGGTCCGGCCGGCGCTGACGGTGTCCGAGTTGGACCAGGTCAGTGCGAGGCTGCCGCTGATGCCGAGGCCCAGTGCCGGGTCCTGGAACGGCGTCGGGACCAGGTTGAGTTCCACCGGCAGACTCACCGTGGTGGAGTTGCTGAGGGTGTGGCTGCCGCCGGTGCCGTCGATCGCCGTACGGACGTTCTCGATGGGGGCCTTGTCGCTGGTGGTGCCCACGCGGACGGCCCCCGGGCGCCGCCTGGTGTGCACGCGGACGGTCGCCGCCGGTCTGCCGTACTCGTCGTGCAGCGTGAACGGGTAGCCCCGCTCCGGGTCGAGGGCCGCGTCCAGGTGTGATTCGAGGTTCCACAGTTTCTGGAGCAGTTCCTGGCGGGTCACGCCGCCGACCGGGAGCGCGAGCCCCTGGGCGCGCACGGCCGCGCTGATCCGGTCGAACAGGACGGGCAGGCCGGTGAGACCGGACGCGTGGTACATGGCGGGCAGCCGGTGTTCGAGTCCGCCGGTACCGACGGCGGTGACCTGCCGCGGAGCCTGCTCCAGGTAGTGCTCGGGCAGGTAGAGCAGCAGCCGACGGTCGTCCGCGGTCTCCACCCGGGTGGCTTCGATATCGGTCCAGTCCCGGTCCGCTGCGGTGCGCAGGCGCACCGTCCAGCGGGCCCGGTAGGCGATCATCCGGGAGTCGCTCTTGGCCGACAGCACATGGCCGCCCTCGGCGTCGCCGACCCAGTTGGTCGACCGCCGGGAGGCGTTGGCCGTTCCGGAGACGCCGAGTCCGGCGCGGAGCACCTGGAACACCCCGGGGGCGACGCCGATGCCGTACGACATCGTCAGCGCGCCCCGGGTCGCGCCGGTCGGGCCCGAGTGGGAGCGGACGAACGCACCCGTCAGGTAGGAGGAGTTGACGGCCTCGTTGGCGCGGAACCGTCCGTCGGCCGGCTCGTCGGGCACCAGCTCCAGCGGCCCCTCCTCGGGAATGGTCTCCAGCACCGTACGGTCGCCGGGGCGGCTCCCGCGCCCCGGGGTCCCGCGGCCGGCACCCGGCTCGGTGACCCGGCCGGGCGTGTTCGCGGGCCCGGTCCCGGGCGTCCCGTCGACGGCCGTGCGCGCCGTACGGCCGTCGTACAGGCCGGCCGGTTCACGGACCCCGCGCGGGTCCTGGGGATCGAGGGTGATCAGCGCCTCCACGCCGCCGAGCGGGACCATCAGTCCGTCCACCGCGTCCGCTGTCGGCGGCACCATGTAGCGGTAGTTGCTCAGCAGGCGCTGCGGCAGGGCGTCCCACAGCGCCTGCGGCACGCTGTGACCGGCCTCCTCCGCCAGCCGGCGCAGGGTCCGGATCACCTCGGGCAGGTGCGGCAGACCGGCCCGGGGGATGCCGATGGTGCGGGCCGCAGGGTCCACTTCGACGGGCTCTCCCCACGGGGAGACGTACACCGGTCCGAGTGCGGCGGGCCGGTCCGCCGGCCGCGGCTCGGACGTCTCCGTTCCCGGCGCGGGCGGCGTCGCCGTGTCGCTGGCCCCCCCGGACGGTGCCGCGTCCGTGTCCACGGTCTCCGCGGCCGACGCCGCCGTGTCCGTGGTCTGCCCGCTCCGCGCGGGCTCCTCCCACGGGTCGGTGCTCCGGGTGGCGAAGGCCGGCACGCCGTCCGGGTGTTCGGCGTCGAAGAGCCGGAAGCCGGATTCCCGAGCGTCGACTGCTGCGGGCGGGGCGACCTCGCCGAGCGTGCCGGCGGCCGGGTCCAGCGCCAGGCCGCGGGCGCTGGCGAGGACGGGCGTGCCGAGGGCCGCGGCGAGCTCCGCGGCGTGGCGGTCCGCGCCCGCGCCGATCAGCAACGGGGAGAGTCCCGGCACGGTGGCGTTCAGCAGCGCGGCGAGCGCGTCCGTGCGCACCGGCAGGCCGTCCACCGTCAGCCGGCCGTCGCCGTCGTGCGCCCCGAGGACCACGACCGCCGCGGGCGGGAGGAGATCCGGCAGCCGCTCCATCGCGGCCGGGCCGATGCCCAGTTCGGCGGCGGTGACGCCGGGCAGGGCGACGGCGAGCCGGCGGTCCTCGTGCCACACCGTCCGCGATCGCTGCATGAGGGACTCGACCGGGGGTCCCTCGGCCGGTTCGGCGGCCCCGGCGGCCGAAGCCTCGGCCGGCACTGCCGCGCCGGTCTCCCCGACCGCCTCCCCGGCCTCCCCGGCCACCTCGGCCGCCGCCGGGCCGAACAGGTCCGGCAGCAGGTCCGTCAGTCCGCCGGCCAGGTTCCCGTCGGCGTCGACGGGCAGCATGCCGACCAGACCGTCCGGCACCGACACCCGCAGGGTGCGGACGGGTCCCTGGACGATCACGTCGAGGCCGAGGCTGTAGTAGTCGAACTTGCGGCTGGCCTCCTGGTTCTTCTCGTCGACCTGGCTGATCTCGCCGCTGCGCTCCTCACCCGTGCCGGTCTCGAACTCCCCGTGGAACCGCTCCACCAGGTGGTCCTCGTGGTGCTCGCCGGTGCTGCCGCCGGCCTCCGGGCCGAACTCGAACTCCCAGCCGCCGAAGCGCCCGGCCGCCCTCTTGGGGGCGTCGTCGTGCTGCTGGTAGCGCCGTGCCTTGAAGGCGGCGCCCTTCGCCAGGACGCGGGCCCCGGTGAGGACGAAGCGGACCGTGACCTCGCGGTCGCCCACCGGGACGCGGTAGGTGCCGTTCAGCAGCTGGTCGATCCTGGGCCGCAGCACGTTGCCCGAGGTGCGCAGTTCGTAGCTCTGCCCCTCCGGGGTGGTGAAGTCGATGCCGGGCACCTCCCAGACCCGGTCCCGGCCGAGGTCCGGTGCGGTACGGGAGGGGAGGGCGGCGAGCTTCGCCCACCGCTGGACGGCGGCGGCGGCCGGGACGTCCCACGGGTGGAACTGGTCGAGGAACTCCTTGGGCAGCGGCGCGACGGCGGTGTTCCCGGAGTCCCACCTCGGTCCGTCGCCGAGGGACGGGGCGGCGACCGGGGACACCAGGGCGGCGGACGCCTCGGTGGTCAGGTGGGCCGGCACCAGCAGGCGGACGGCGCCCCAGACCTGCTGCGCCGAGCCGTCGTCGTACCAGTCCCACCGCTTCTTCCCGTACCACAGCCGTGCGGCCCCGGCCTCGCGTCCGAGCAGCGACCCCACACCCATGACGGTCCGTCGCAGGCCCCGGGAGGCGGCCGCGAGGAACTCGGGCAGTTCCGAGGTCTGGCCCAGCTCGACCCGGAACCGGACCTGGTGCTCGAACTCCACGGAGGAGTCCCGGGTGGAGCCCCGGTGGATGTCGAGGACGGTCCGGCTGTTCTCCTGCGTCTCCTTGCGGCCGGTGCGGTACGAGGCGCCCATGCCCAGACCGCCGTAGGCACCGCCGGTGCCCACCCGGGCCCGGACGATCGCGCCGCCGCCGCCGTGGGCCGACACGGACTGCTCGGTGCTGTCGCCGCTCACGCCCTCCCCGCGCAGGGTGAGCCTGACCTCGGGCCGCCGGCGGTGGCTGTGCGCGGGCTCCACCTCGCTGACGGTGACCCGGACCACCAGGTAGTCAGTGCCGCCGCCGAAGCGCGCCAGCGGGAACACCCGCCACCGGTCCTTGCCGCCCACCAGGCCGGTGAACTCGGTCTGCAGGTTCTCCGACGACAGGAAGGCCCGCAACTGCCGCCTCAGCAGATCGCGGTGCGGATCGTCGTCGCCGCCGCGCAGGACCCCGCGCCGGCGCAGCCGGTCGAGGACGCTCGGCAGGACGCCGTCCGCCCTGAGCACCTCGGGGTGCGCGGCCGTGGCGAGCAGGCCGGAGTCCAGGTAGGCGCGGGGAGTCAGGTCCTCGTCCGGGGGTGCCGGCAGCAGTCCCAGGTCCTCCGCCCTGCGCCGCGCGAGGAGCAGGTCGAGGGCGCCGACGGCGGTCGTGGAGCCCGCGGCCTGCCGGCGGTCCCCGCCCCGCCAGGACACCGCGACCGCCTCGACGTCGGCGTCGAGCAGGATGCGCCAGGCGCCGTCGTAGGTGGACCGGCTGATCTCCACGCTGCCGAAATCCGTGCCCTGCCCGGTGGACCAGGAACGGCCGAACTCCGCCTCCGCGAGAGCGGTGATCCTGCCGGTCGTCCCGCCGCCGTGGTCGTCCCCGAGCCGCGCCTGCGGGCCCACGCCGCCCGAGACCCCGACGCCCGACTCCCGGGACAGCTCGGCCCCGGCGGCGGTCTTCGCCTGGAGGTAGTGCTCGATCTCCACGCGGTCGGCGGCCTCGGGGAGGCGTCGGGGCTCGGGCACCCGCAGGCGCAGCCGTACCTCCTGCTTCCGGCCCTGGCGGGTGGTCAGCAGCACCTTCCAGCCCTCGTCGCCGACGAGTTCCGCGAAGTGGGCGTCGAGGGAGCGCGGGCTGGTCAGGTCCAGCAGGTCGGCCGGCCAGTTCGCCGGGTTCGCGGCCCAGTCCCGCGGCAGACGGTTCACCTCGGCGTAGAGCTCCGCGACCAGCCGGGTCAGCTGCGGCATCGCGGCGAACGCCGGGTACATGCCGGCGGTTCCGGCCTGGTGGAGGGCGAGCCGGGGCGAGCCGTCCTCGGGCCGGGGCCCCCTGGTGACGGTGCCGTCGCGCATCGCGGCGACCTCGTCCGCGGTCACCGGCGCCGCGGGCACGTGCTCGCGGGAGAGCGCGATCTCGGCGGTGGTGCTCCCGTCCTCGCCGAAGTAGGCAGTCGTGTCGTCGATCCCGGCCTGCCAGATCACCCGGTAGAGGCTGCGGTCGATGGGGCCGGAAGTCTCCATGCGGTTGTAGTGCTTGTTGTTGCCGGTGAGCTTCTGGGTGGCGCCGCGACCACGGCTGCCGTGCAGGCGGATGCCGCCGGCCTGGAGCCGCATGACACCGCCCAGGGACACCCGGGCGCCGCCGCCCAGGGACGCCTCCCCCGTCCAGCGGACGCCCCGGTGACTGGTGAAGGTCTGCCCGGTCGTCGTCCGCGCGTTCAGGGTCATGGAGCCGGCCGCTTCGCGGTTGTCCAGCCGTTCCCGCAGGTGCGCGCGGACGGCCAGCCGGACCTTCCGGCCGCCCAGGGTCACCTCGTGGCTGTAGCCGTGCATCAGCTGCGCCAGGTCGGTGGAGAGCGCCGGCACGCCGAAGAAGACGCTCAGTTCCCGGTCGACCGACGACCAGTCGACGCGTCCGGTCCCCGGCCGCGCCGCGAGGGCCCGCAACCGCGTGCCGAAGTGGTCCACGACCTGTTCGGCCCCGGGCAGCGACAGCAGGACGGCGAAGCCTGGACCCCGGCGGGCGGCGAGGTGCGGCGGTTCGCCGGGCTGGGGCGGCAGCGGCTCGTCCAGTTCCGCCGGCCGGGGGGCGGGCGCGGCCTCGGGAGGCCGCGACGGGAGGCCGGCGAGGCGGAGCAGTCGCATGACGTTCGGCTGCTCGCGCACCGGTACGAGCGGCTGCTCCCGCCGGACGACCACGCCCACCGACTGCTCGAACTGCCGGGCGCCCCGCCCGTCGGCGCCCATGGGCACGCCGACCTCTCCGACGACGCGGCCCCGCACGGTCCCGAGCGCCGGGTGGCTGGTGGAGGCGAAGTCGACTTCCAGCTCCATCGACACGTCGTAGCGGGCGTGGTCCCCCTGCTCGTTGAGCACGTAGTGGTTGACCGCCTGCGTCGCCAGCGACATGCCGGTGGACCGTGACGGGTGGTACGACAGGCCGAGGAAGGGCGCGACGCCCTTGCCGCTCCGGGAGGACGGGCCGCTCTGCCCGACCGCGAGCCCGGTGGCCTCGCTGTCGGTGAAGTCGTTGCTGAAGCCGTCGGTGAGGCCGAACATGTTGAAGCCGATGCCGTAGACGGCCGAGCTCGCCACGTCCCGGGAGATCGCCGCGGACCGGCCGGAGCCGAGGTCGTCGCGGACCTTCACGCCCGCCGTGACGCCGACCAGCCGCGCGGAGGCGATGCTCAGCCGCACCGTGGGGTGACCGGAGAACGATGGGGGGAGGGCGGCCGGCCGCCGGCCGGCCGCCGCCGTGCCCGCGGCCCAGACCGCGTCGGTGATCCGGCCGGCCGTCTCCGGGGCCAGGCCACGGCCCTCCAGGGCGGCTCGCAGAGTGGGGCCCACCCGGTCGCGCAGACCCTGGACGCCGGGGAACCCGTGGGTGGCGTGGACCCGTTCGACGGCCGTCTGGAGCAGGCCGCCGACCTCCTCGACGTGGGACGGCGACAGACCGGCGTCCTGCGCGCCGGTCCGCAGCGCCCTGTCCATCGCGGCGCGGGCGGCGCGGAGCGCGACGGGCCCCCGCCGTACCGTCGCGGCGGCCGCGGTGATCCGGGTGCCGACGTCACCGGTGGTCATCCACCAGTGCGTGCGGTTGCGCGCGCTCTGCTCGTTGACCTGGACCTGGGTCCTGCGCACGACGTCGGCGACCGCCGCGGCGTCCAGCCCGGCCGCCAGCAGTTCCCGCTGGAGTTCGGCGATCACGGGGCCGGGGTCGAGCGCGTTGAGGATCGGCCGGGGCGGGGCGGTCCGGCGGGCGGACCCGCCGTCCTCCACCGGGGACGGGGCCGGCGGCTCGGGCGGCAGGGTACGGCTCGCGGTGTACGCGGTGGGCACGGAGACGCCCAGGGCCACGGGCACGGTCACCGCCGAGGAGTGCTCGAAGCCGTCCACGTACACCCGGAAGCCCAGGTCCGCGTCGAAGCGGCTGGAGCCGTCCACGAACAGCTTGCGTCCGCTGATGACGTTGCGGCCCCATTCGGCGGTGCTCGTCCTCGACACCGCGCCCCCGAAGAACGGCAAGCCGGGCACGACCGCGGACGCCGCCGCGGAAGCGAGGTTGAAGGCGCTGAAGAGCTTCGAGTCCCAGCCCCCGCCGCGGCTCCGCTCCGACGCGCCGCCCGCCTTGGTCGACGCGAAGCCGACCTCGTACGCGCGCACCGGCCGCTCCGGCTCCCCGGCCGCCGGTTCGGGGCGCACCTGGCGCAGGGCGGGCCGGATCCACACCAGCCTGTCCCGGCTGACCAGCAGCCGGCCCTTGAGGAGGAGTTCCTTCCACTCCTTCGGATCGGTGGTCCCCAGCATCGCGCGGACGGCGGCACGGATGTCGTCCCGGAGCTCCGGTACCGGCACGGCGCCGGCGATCGCGTGCAGCGGCTCCTCCGGTACGTCGGCCTGCCGCGGGGCGCGGTGCACGGTCATCTCGCCGAGGGCCCCGCGGTCGAGGTACCAGGGGTGCTGCGGGGCGGGGGCCGAGGGGACGTCCCCTGCCTGTCCGGTCTCCCCCGTCTGCCCGGACTCCCCGGTGCGTGCGAGCGGCTCGGAGGGGCCGGCGAGGGTGCCCGGTACGGCGTCGGGGGCGACGGGGCCGGACGCCGGGGCGCCGGCGGCGGTGTCCGGGCCGTTCCGCCGGAGCCTGCGCAGACGGATCGCGTGCGGGGCGGCGCTGCGGGGGCCGGGGCCCGCCGGGGGGCCGGGGACGGACGCGTCGCGGGCGGCCTCCGCCGCCGGAGCGGTCGCCTCGCTCACGGTCGCCGGCCGTGCCGGGCTCGGGGTGCGGGGCGGGACGGGCCCGGAGTCCGGGAGTTCGGCGTCCGCCGACGCCCGCCGGCCGCTGTCCGCTTCCGACCGGTCCGTCCCGTCGGCCAGGTGCAGATCGAGGAACTGCTGCCGCTTGTCGAGCGGCACGTAGAGGGTCATCGCCTCGCCGGTGACGGTGTGCACAACGTCCCGGACCGGCCTGCGCATGAAGTCGAGGAGCCGTCCGGGCAGGGTGCCGTGCTCCACCGGCAGGACGTTCTCCGCGTGCCACTCCAGGTGCCACTGGATCTCGTCGGCGTGCAGCCGGGCGAACTCCAGGCCGCTCGCCTTCTCCCCGCTCTCCGCCATCAGCCGGTCGCCCGACGTTTCGGCGCCCCGCCGGCCCTGGGTCTGGCCGACCAGGCCCAGGCCCTCGAAGACGTTGTGCGTTCCGGCCGTCGGCGTTCCGGCCGTCGGCGCGTCCAGTTGCTGGGTGATGCGGGCGGACGCGGTGGCCCGCACGGCGCGTGCGGCGTCCCGGTCGCCCCACGCCTTGGTCGCCGAGCGGTGGATCCTTCTGCGGACCCTGGAGTCGAGGACCACGTCGGAGTGGTGGAAACCGGTCGCGTGGGCGGTCACCCTGAGCGTGCCGGTGACGTCGAAGGCGGCGCCGGGGATCGTCAGCTGGTGTTCGACGCCGTCCTGGAGGGCCTGCCAGATCCACTGGCTCAGGTAGGCGTCGCTGAAGACCGTCTCGATCCTGCTCCGGACCGCGAAGAGCCCGCCCTGCCAGGAGTTGGCCGCCGGGGAGACGCCGTCCAGTGGGTGCCGCCCCGTGAAGAGGGACTCGGCCGCCTCGCGCAGGCCGCGCAGGTCGCCGAGGCTGCCGAGCACCGCGTCCCGCAGGAGGCCGGGGGCGAAGCGCACACCGAACGGCTTCGTCGTGGGAGCGTGTTCCGTCGTGGAGGAGCGCTCGACCGGGGAGGTGGGCGCCGCCTCGGCGATCTCCCCGGGGTAGGCCAGCCGGAGGCCCGGCAGCGCCTCGGGGCCGATGGTCAGCCGGCGGGAGCGGCCCATGACCGGCCCGGCCGCCGGGGCGACGGGTCCGAGCAGCGACGCGGCACCGGGGAGTCCGCTCGTCAGCGCCGACGAGAGCTTCACCGTGACCTCGACGTTCAGGTCGTGGTCGCTCTGCAGGAGCGGTATTCCCTTGTGCCGCAGGACAGCCACTTCCCAGTGCTCGTCGCGGCGGGACTGCCGGGTCCGGTCGGTGGTGGTCCCCGCGAGGGTGCCGGTGGTGATCGCGTCACGGTTGAGGTTGAACGGCGAGGTGGTCGCGACCGTGTGGGTGCCGGTGATCTGTGCGGACCGCGTGGACACCGACTGCAGCGCCCGGTGCGCGGTCTCGATCAGGACGTTCGCCCGGTCGGCGTAGAAACGGGCCGCGGTCGGGCCCGCCGGGCTCGGCTCCCCCAGACTCGCTCGGAAGGTGATCTCCATCATCGAGGTGGCGACCGGCGTCCGGTGCGGCACCGCGATCGTCACGCCGGTCAGCAGGGCCCGCAGCAGGGCCGCGGTCCCGGTCGGCGACGACAGCAGGCGCAGCGGACCCGCGGCCGCCTCGGCGTACGAGCGGCCGAACTCCCTCTCCAGTACGGGGGCGACCTCCTCGCGCACGAACCGGCCCAGATCGGGGACCTGGCGCGCGAAGGCCAGGTCCAGGCCGTCGTTGCGCAGCACGCTCGACGGAGGGTAGATCCGCTCGGACTCGGCATCCTCCTGCCCGGGTGCGGCGGACGCCTGCGGATGGTCCGGCGGCAGCAGCCCGAGCCGGACCGCCTCGTCGGCCGCCGTGAGCAGGATTCCCGGTACGGTCAGCTGCCGTGACACGCTCCGCTGGGCGTGTCTGCCGGTGTGCAGGGCGTTCTCCGCCGTCACCGGCAGCGGGGTGTCCGTCCACCGGGTGACCTGGAAGTCCAGCCGGACCGAGGTCCGGGCCAGCACGTGGTCGGTCACGGCGATGGCGATGGAGTCGGCCCGGCCGCTGCGCTCGGTGGAGTGGGTGGCCGGGGTGTCCCGGCCGAGGCGCAGGCCGGGGGTGAGGCGTACGGAGTCACGGCTGCCCGCCCGGAACATCGCCTCTGTCCCGACCCCTCCGGCCAGCTGGCGGTTGCTCGCCGTGGTGCTCCGGCCCACCCGGGCCGTCTCGCCCGAGACGCCGAAGACGAAGGAGTTGCCGCTGGCGCCGATGAAGGCCGCTTCCTCGATCGTGGCCCGCAGGCTCACCGACACCCGCTGGGTGCCGCCCCACCAGGTGCGTCCCAGCGAGTTCGCCGGCTCCCACAGGGGGTGATGGGCGCCGTGGAAGTCGCGCAGCCGCGCCGGAAGTCCGTGCAGCAGGGCGCGCAGCGCGGCGTGGTCGGTCGGGTCCAGCCTGGTGACGCCGAGTTCGGCCAGCGCCTCCTCGACGGCCGACAGCGCCCTGCCGACCGCGACGGTGTGCAGGGACTCGTGGGGCACCCAGGCGTCCGGCTCCGGCCGCCAGGTCAGATCACCGCCGATCGCCTCCCGGACCGCCCTGCGCACGCCGCCGGAGGGTTCCTGGACGGTCTCGACGTTGGGCACCCACTCCGTGCGGCCGTCCCCGACCCGTTCCTGGAGGAGGTCCTCGGGCGCTATCAGACGGGTCGTCACCGTCACGGGTTCGCTGTCCAGCACGCGTGGCTGCGCGCCGGATTCGGATTCGGGTACGGGTACGGGTACGGGTACGGAGACCGGCAGGGTGCCGGTGAGGTCACGGAGCGGATAGCTTCCGGGCATCCGGAGCACGTCGGTGTCCGCCCCGGTGTCGGGATCCTCCTGCGCTCCGGGGGCCGCCGCGCCCGGGCGCAGGTCCTGCCGCACGCTCACCCGGAAGGTGACGGACCCGGTGAACTCGGCGAGCCACTCCTGGACGAGACCGGTGGTGCGCCGCGCCAGGACTCCGCTGTGTTCCACGGAGCTGCGGGTCGCGTTGAGGCCGCCGGTGACGTTGCCCCAGAGGCCGGAGAGGCCGCCCAGCGGCTGCCGGGTCCCGGCGGAGAAGTCACCGCCCAGGCCCACCACGGTCGACCGGTCCGTCGTCACGGTCAGGTCGTTGAACGCCTGCTGGAAGGTCTCCATCTCGCCCTGCAGGCTCCGCCGGTAACGGAAGTCGGCGGGGTCGAAGGTCGCGTGCACGGTCACCAGGACCTGCTCGGGCCCGCGCGGGGTGCTCTTGGTCAGCACCACGGTGTGACCGCCGTTGACCATGGCGTGCAGCAGTTGGGGGACGCCCTCCGGGCCCAGGGCGCCGACGAGTTTGGTGTGGTTGCCGAACTGCTCCAGACCGTCCTTGGTGGTCGGCCGCATGGCTTCGTCGTCACTCGCGTCGGCGATGTCGGCGGCCACCGGCAGCGAGACGGGCGGCAGATAGCCGTCGAAGTTGGCGCGCACCAGCCGCAGGGCGTCGTCCAGCACGTCGTTCAGTCCGGGGGCGTCCAGGTCACCGACCCAGAACGTCACGGGCAGCCAGTCGGTGAAGACCTCGGGAATGGTCAGGTGCCGCTCGGCCGTCCGGGCCAGCCGTTCGCTGTCGTGGTCGTGACCGTTGCCGTGTGCGTCGTGCGCCTGCGCGACGCCCAGCAACGGCAGGTCCGCGGTGAGCACCCGCAGCTGTACCGTCACGGCCGCTGCCGACCGCTTGCCCCGGGCCGACTCGACCGTCACCTGGCCGGCGAGCCGGACCAGCGAGGTCTCCTCATGGGTGAGGTTGACCTTCTGCCCCAGCCCCGCGCCCACGCTCTGACCGGGCCGGGTGTAGCCCACCGTACGGTTTCCGGAGACCGTCAGGCCGGCCCTGACCTGGGCGGAGTCGCCGATGTTCAGCGCGCCGCTGATGGTGTCGCCGAAATCCAGCCGGTCCCGGCCGGTGGTCGCCGTGCCCGTGAAGGCGACGTACGCGTCCTCCACCTCCATGTGGGAGAAGTGGTCGCTCGCCACGACGACCTCAGGGTCGGCGAACACCGCGCGGAGGGTGACTCTGTCGCGCGTGCCGCCGTCGAAGACCACCGGTGACTGGAAGGCGCCGCCGGCCGCGTCGTGCAGGCCGGTGAGGAGGCTCTGGACGGAGGTGAAGGCGGTCAGCTCGGCGGCGGACTCCGAACCCGGCCTCGTCAGCGCGGGGTCGACCGCTTCGAAGACGGCCCGGCGCACCGCACCCGCCCCGGACAGCACCTCGATCCGGGACAGGCGGGGGATCGTCACCGCCCAGGGCGACAGGTCGGGGACCACAGGGAGGTCGTCCGGGCTCCACGGCTGGTCCTCGCCGTCCTCGCTGTTCCCGGCCTCGGTGCCACTGCGAACCGTGACTTCGCCGCTCTCGGAGGACCGGCTGGCGGGGCCGGTGCCCCCGACCCGGGACCCGGAGTCCTCGTCGTCGGGTTCGTAGTCGCTGCCCAGGGCGATGACGTCCCCCGGCAGATCGGCCAGCAGCGCGGCCGTGGAGGCCTCGTGTCCGCCCGTCCGACCGGCCCACGCCTGGGAGGTGGCATGGGACGTGCCGACCTCGGAACGCGGCAGCGATCTCGTCACCTCCCGGCTGTACCGGACGAGAAGGGCGTGCTCGACCACGTCGTGCCGCCGCTGGGTCTTCGCTCCCGGGCGTCGGACGGTGACCGCGAGGCCCACGTCCGTGAGGAAGTCGACCCCACGATAGGACGTGCCCTTGCTGCCCCGGGAACTGAGAGCCGTCACCCCGGCCGTGGTGGTGCTGGTCGTGGCGTGCCCCGACCACACCCCGCGGACGGCGTTGCCGATGGAGCTGAGCAGTCCTCCGACGACGGACAGTCCCTGGGAGAGGGTGGCTTCCTGGTCCACCGTGTTCATGGTGGACCGCACCGACACGGTCGTCGCACGGCGGTCCGTGATGAGTTGCGGCCTGACCTCCCGCGACACGCCGGGCCGCCGCTGCAGGTGCGCGAAGTCCTCCTCGTCCAGGAGCAGTTCGCCGCGCGGGTTGGTCACCTGGATCCAGTCGCCGAGCCGGAGGCCGATCGTCAGCTCGAACGCCTCGCCGCCCCGGCCGACCTGGAGGACGAGTGCGTCCCCGGCCGCCTGGCGGAGGCTGTGCGGCAGCCGCACGGGTGACAGGTGCTCGTCGAGCGCCCGTGCGGCCTGTGCCCGCAGACGGTCCGGCAGCATGTCGGCGACCTGGATGCGCAGCATCCGCAGCACGTCCGGGTTGACCAGCTCCATGCTCTCGGCGCCGATGCCCTGCCGGAAGCCCGCGTCCGTCGCGTAGGCGGGCGGGGCGAAGACCAGCTCCTGGTCGGCCAGGTCCTGACGCTGGTCCTTGTTCAGTGGTTCGGCCGCGGGAGCGGGCGGTGACGACACCGCTCCCCCGTCGCCCGGGCCGCCGTCGCCCGGGCCGCCGTCGCCACGGCCGCCGCCCGGGCCGCTGTCGCCGGGGCCGTCGTCACCGGGGCCGTCACCAGGGCTGTCGTCCCCCTTGGGCGCACCGCCGCCGGGCCTCGCGTCACCGTCGCGGGGCGGGACGTCACCGTCGCCGGGGCGCACGTCGTCCTCGGGCCGGGCGGGGTCCTGCGGACGCGGAGTGCTGTCCGGGCCGGGGGCCGCGGGGTCCTGGACCGGGGTCTGCGGTCGCGCCCCGCCGTCACGCGGCCCGGCGAGCGGGGGTTCCCCGTCGCCGGCGGTGCTCACCACGGGCGCCACGGGCCGGGCCGCGGCGGGGGCCCACCGGCCGTGGTCGAGCCGTACGGCGGGACCGGACCCCTGGCCGTCGGCGGTCGCACCGGCGTCGCGGGACTGCGGTGCCGTCGTCCGGGCCTGCCCGGTCCCGGCGGGCACGGTCCGGGCCGGCGCCGTCCGGGCCGTACCGGTGTCCGGGCCGGCGGGTACGAGGGCCGGGCGGCGCAGCAGCCTGGTCGCCACGGCGACCGCCGTCCGTCCCAGGTCGGGGGACCACTCACCGCCTGAGTACAGCGCCAGTCGCGTCCGGTCCAGGGGCGTCAGGGACGACACCGGGAGCCCGCCGCTCAGGGTCGCCCGGGCCTGCAGGCTGGCGGTCAGCGCCACACCTGCGGCCTTGAGTTCCCAGAGGGAGACCACCGTGTCCGGGGAGAACGCCTCCACATCCTCGGGAACGTCCTCCGCCGTGGCCTCCTTGGCGAGCCAGCTCCGCACCGCCTGGTCCGACGACAGGCCCTCGCGTCCCAGGAAGCCCGGCACGGTCCGCTCGACGGCCTCGGCCAGTTCCCGCGCTGAGCCCACCGTCACGGCCTCGGCGGGAGCCTCGTCCACCCCCACCAGGAACTCCCGGAGACCGCTGTACATGGCGTCCTCGGCCCGGACCGCCGCCACCGGGTTCGCCCGGCCGTCCCGCGGTCCGGCGGGCGCCGCCCCGAACAGCCGTTCCAGGAGCGGAACCAGCGCGGGGACGTTCTCCCGCACCCACGCGGGGCCGTTGTTGCGCGGCCCGCCCGTCCGGGGGTCGTCGCCGTGGTTGGTGTCCAGATAGGAGTTGGCCAGCTGGGCGAAGAACTCCCGCTCGTCGAGGGAGGAGTAGTTCTGCGGAACATCGGCGCCTTCCTCGGAGCCGGGGCGCCGGGCGTACCGGACGCCGTCCGGCCACCTCGGCACCATGAGTTCGACGGGCACGCCCCTGACCGACTCCTCGGCGTCCTCGGCGAGGAGGTCCTGGTAGGTCCGGGTGATGAGCCGCCGGTCGCTCTCCTCGAGGTTGTGGTGCAGGAGATGCGCCACCTCGTGGGTGAACGACGAGTAGCCGTCGGCGTAGTGCTCCTCGGGCCCGACGGAGGTCCGCTCACCGAGCAGGTTCTCCTCCCCGATCCCGGCGGTCATGCCCTCGTGGGCGCCCCGGATCTCGCTCCAGTCGACGGAGTGCGGCTCGCCGGGCCCGTGCGGGAAGTGCCGGAACGCCGAGGTGTCGGTCAGCCGTGCGTCCTTCGGCAGCACCAGTACCCGGGCGCCACCGGTCAGCAGCCGGACGGTGGTGGCCGGGTCCTGGAGCATCCGGGCCAGCTGCCGTTCGGCTGCCTGACGTGCGGAGGCGGGGCGGGAGACGTCCGCCGGGACGTCGACCATCAGCCGTGCCGCGGTCAGCGAGAACTCCTGCGGCGACAGTTTCGCCCGGAGGTCCAGCACCAGAGACCGCTGGGCGGCCAGCCAGCGCCGCTGCGCGTACGGGAGGGTCATCAGCAGTGCGGCCCGCGCGCGTTCCGTCATGCCGGGCAGGGTGATCAGCAGCTCGTCCGCGTCCTCGGGCCGGACGGCCGGGGGGTCGGCCGCCGCCTCGCCCGTCGTCACCGCGATGGCGGCGTCCGGCTGCCCGCCGGTCCGCCGTCCGAGGTTGGGCGCGGCGGACCTGGCGGCGGGCACGGACGCCGGCGCCGCCCGGTCCCCCGCGTACAGGGCCTCGAACAGGGCGCGGAACTCCGCGTCGGTCTGCCGAGGGCGACCGCCTGTGAGCCGTACCAGGTCCTCGATCAGAGCGGCGTCGAACGGCCTGGAGCGTCCGAGGCTCCGGGAGACGTCGCGGTTCAGGCGCGCGAGGCGGGCCAGGTGGCGCAGCCGCTGCGGGTCCCTCGCCGACAGGCCGTGCAGGTCGGTGTCCGTGCGCAGCACCTGGATCATGCTCCGGCGGTCGTCGGCCGAGACGGGCTGCCGGGCGGGCAGCAGCCCGCTGGCATGGACGAGTTGGTCCAGTTCCGGACCGTGCGGTTCGGGTAGGGCGAGCTTCCAGGTGCGGTGCTCCCCGGTCGTCGGGTCGTCTCCCACGCCGAGCCACGGGGCCTCGTCCGCGACGAAGACATTGGCGTTCGCACCGAACACCGCTTGGTCCAAGACGTTCGCCAGGTCCTGGATGAAGGTGGCCGTCTCGCCCGGGCCCTCCGGAGGCGCAGCAGCGAAGCAGACGAGGCCGACGACAGGACGTTCGACGGCGGACTGCATGCGGGAGCCGATGAAAGACCGACGTCGTCGCAGCAGACGTCCTGTCTGTTCCCCGGAGAACCGGACCGTCCGGCCGTCCGTGGTGTGCAGGCCGACCACACCCGGCAGGCCGTGGGCGACCAGAGTGTAGAGCTGAGCGCCATGACTCGCCCAGGGCACGCTGCTGACACCCGTGGCCAGACCGCCCTCCAGGGGCATCGGCACATGTTCGAACACCTCGGTCCGCAGGGCTGGCCGCACGTTGGCCTCGAAGCGGGCGGCGAACTGCTCCTCCAGCAGGGACCAGTACCCGGCGAAGCCGCCCTCCTCGTCCGCGAGCGCCCGTAGCACCAGCTGTTCCGGGGCGAATTCCTCGCCGTCCACGGAGGTGATCGGCCCCGGCACCGGCACCGGTTCCTCGACACCCCTGGTCAGGGTCAACCACTGGCCGGTCATCCGGCCCCGTTCGACCGGCACCCCGATGCGCACCGGACCGTCCGTCCCGTCCTGGTACAGCATCGCGCGCCCGGTGTGCCCCCAGACGCTGCGGCCCAGCGCGTCCCGCACCGCACGCAGCAGACTCAGGTTCGCGGACAGCCCCTCGGGCACGAGCACGAGTACCGGTATGTCCGGGTCCAACCGCGTCAGATTCGGGTCGGAGGCCAGCAGCTCGGCGAACTGGCCGAAGGTCAGCTGTCGTTCGTCACCCGACTCACGGGAGAGCACCCTGATCCGGTCCGCCGAGCCGGGCGCCAGATCCGCGTGCACCAGGTACGGCGCCCGGCGCAGTGCCGGCAGAGCGAGCGGCGCTCCGTCCGGGTGGTACTCGTCCTCGTTGCCGGTCCACGTCAGCATCCGGTAGACCGGCGGCATCTCGGCCACCCGCGGCGCCTGCCACTGGTCCGTGAAGTCACGGCCCACCGGCTCCGCCCCGAAGGTGAGGGCGGACGACCGCACCTGCCCGAGCGACGGCACACCGGCGGTCCGGGGCAGCTCCCCCGGTGCGGGCGGCGCGCCGCGCAGTCCGGTGCCCGTCCGGTCCGCCGCGGAAGGGTCGTAGAAGGGGTTCGGGACGAAGTACACCTCGGACGCGTAGACCCCGGTGCCGGGGTCCATCTCCACGCCCTCGGCGACCTCCACACCCACGATGAACTCGGGCCGGATGCCTCCCGGGAAGGCGACCTCCTCCTCAAGCGCGGCGAGCGGGGAGTCCGGCAGCGTCGCCTGGACGTCCACGCCACCGGGCGCGTCGATCAGGTAGCGCAGGTCCATGCCCCATTCGGGGTACTGTGCGGTCGCCGAACGCGTCGTACTGACCCAGACGGAGGGCGTGTTGGCGCTCTTGTACTCGTCGAGCGTCGGGACGTCCGTGCTCCTCGGGGCGAGTCCGTCGCGGAAGACGTCCTGGTACGTGCTCCAACCGCGGTTGCGCTCCCACCGGAACAGCAGGCTGCGGTCCGTCCGGTACCGGATCGGCCCCGCACCGCCCGAGCGCAGTCGGCCGAGGTCCACCGGGACGACCGGTGTGGCGGCCGAGGCGGGATCCGGCCGGTGGCTGTAGGTCCGCTGCCCGGGACTCGACAGGGCCGCCAGATGTCCGGCACTCCCCTCGATCCCGACGTTCCGCCGCGCGAACCACTCCACGACGTCCGAGGCGCCGGTGTCCGGTGCTTCCTCCTCCGGCTCGGCCGAGACGATCGCCGGACGTTCCAGCCGCACCACCGCGGACCGGCGCCGTTCCGCCTCGCTCCCGGCGAGCAGTCCCCGCGCCGGGAGTTCCCGTGCCGCCGACTCCACCCGGAAGCGCGGACCGTCACTGCCGCGGACCTCCCGCGGAAGGGCCGTGGCCAGCACGTCGGCGACCGCCTGAGCGCGCTGAAGGCCCGTCGCCTGCGCGTTGCGCCCGTTGCCGTGGCCGGTGACGACGACCGTGGGGAGCGTTCCGTCGCCCTGCTCCCGCCAGGCCCGCAACTCGTGGGCCAGGCGCTGCGCGTAGGCCCTCAGGTGGCGCTGCTGTCCCTCGCCGGGAGTCTTCGACTTCTCGTCGAAGGCCACTCCGGTCGCTGGGACGGCGTGGTGCGCCAGGAAGGCGCGCAGGCCGTCGGGGTCGGTGTAGGCCCGGCGCGGCGCGTTCACCGGCGGCGCCCCGCGCAGTCCGCCGGTGGTGTCCCCCGCCGCCGTCGGCAGGGGTGCCGTACCGGCCGGCGGGCCGGAGACCTGCCGTTCCCCCTGCCCGGTGAGTTCCATGGCGTCGCCGAACGCCTCGTAGACGGCGTTGTCGGCGGCGGTCGCCGCCACCGGGTTGGCCGGGGCGTCGTGCGTCGCGCCGGGATTCTCGCCGTAGAGCCGGCGCAGCAGGGTCAGCAGTTTCCGGTCCCGGGGGTTGCCGTGCACGTAGGCGGCCCCGTTCTCCCGGGGGCGGCCGGTGGCCTCGTCCGTGCCGGTGTTGGTTCCCAGCCAGGTGTTGGTCACCTGGGCGAAGTACTCGTCGGGGCTGGTCGAGGCGTAGTTGTCCACCTCCCGGCCGGACCGGTCGCGCCGTATGCCGTCGGGCCACGGTTCGTCGCCGCCCAGGGCGCGCTTGGCCCGCCACACCTCGTCGATCAGGGTGCGGTCCGCCTCCGGCAGCGCGTCGTGGACGAGGTGGGCCAGCTCGTGGGTGACGCTGGAGTAGCCGTCGGCCATGTGCGGCGCGGCGCCGGCCACCGTGGTGACCTCGCCGAGGAGGTTCTCCTCGGGGACGGCCGCGATGAGCTGCCCGTTGGTGGCCCCGCGCAACTGCGCGTAGCGGCGGCCGAGCTCGTCGAACCCGCTGCCGGAGCCCTGGAAGCCGCTGAGCGCGGTCAACGGCGTGTCCGCGGGCAGCACCATGACCGCCGCGCCGCCCGTGAGCAGCGTCGCGGCCACGTCCTCGTCCCGCATCACCCTGGTCACCAGGGCGTACGCCTCACGTCTCGCGGAGGCGGGCCGGGCGACGCCGTCCGGGACGACCACCAGCAGCCGTGCCGCGACCCGGGCGAAGTCCGACCGCGTGAGGCGGCCATCGGTGAGGGCGGAGGTGAGCCCTTCGACGAAGCGGGCGTCCCGGGCCAGCCAGCGCCGCTGTCCCGCCGGCAGGTACTCCAGGGTTTCCAGCAACTCCGCCGGCTGACTTCCCAGCAGGGCGTCCACGAAGGCGACGGGAGCGGTCGGTGCGACCGGGACCGGCGGTCGCACCAGGCCGGAGTCGAGGGCGTCCGGTCCGAGGGCGGCGCCCTGGAACGGCCTGTCCTCCGGTGCCGGCGGAGCGGCCCGCAGGAACCCGACCAGCGCCTCCAGGGTGGCCGGCCGCTCGGCGACGACCCTGTCGAGCAGGTGGACGATGTCCTCGTGGGTCACCGCCCGTTCGGCGCCCCAGCCATGGGCCGCCCGGACCGTGCGTTCCACGAAGCTCTTGCTGAAGGCCGCCGGGGCCTGGGCCCCCGCCCTGGAGGCGGCGTCCCGGTGCAGGCGGGCCAGGGCGGCGACGCTCTGGACCGTAGGCTGGACGGCCGCTCCGGGAGTCTGCAGGTCCCGGGTCACCCGCATGATCCGGAGCATGAGCATGCGGTGGTCCGAGGTCACCGGCCGCTCAGGCCCCAGCAGCCCCGTGCTCGCGGCAAGCCCGTCGAGCTGGGCCGCCGCCTGGGCGTTGGGCAGGGCGACCCGCCAGGTGCCCCAGGTCCCGTCCGGATTGGCGACCAGGCCGACCGGATGGGACGGGGTCGTGCTGCTGAGCAGGACCCGACTGGTCGCGCCGAAGACCATGCGCGACGAGACGTGCGCCAGGTCCTGGATGAAGGTGACGCCCTGACGGGGCTCCGGGGTGGCCGCCCAGCAGTTCAGGGCGACGACCGGGCGGTTGGGGAACAGTTCCACGAACGACCTGCGCCGACGCAGCAGGGCGCCCACCTGGTCTCCGGAGAAGACGACTTCACGGCCGTCGGCGACCTGCAGCCTGACCGCCCCGGGCTGGCCGTGCCCGACCAGCAGGTACGGGCCGAGCCCCGACCAGACGGCCGGCTCGCTGCCCCTGACCATTCCCCTGTCATCGGGAAGCAGGACGGTGTGCGCGGACTCCGTGGCGGACGCCACGACGCCGAGCCGCCCCTCACGACCGATCGTGAACGTCTGCTGTCGCACCGACCAGTGCCCGGCCATCCGGCCGTCGGCGTCCGCGAACGGCCTCAGCAGCACGTCGGCGTCGTCGAACGTTTCCCCGTCCACCGCGACGGTCCGGCCCGGCGGCACCGGTGCCGCCCGTCCGGAGTCGCGCGGCAGGGTGATCCACTGGCCGGTGATCCGGACGACGTCGCGGAGCACGCCGAGACCGAGTCGTCCCTGGGGTCCGTCGGAGAAAAGGACGGCGCGCCCGGTGTGTCCCCACACCTGCCGGCCCACCGCGTCGCGCACCGCGCGCAGCAGCCCCAGGTCACGGAAGAGCGCGCCCGGCACCAGCACGAGCACCGGGGCGGCGGCGTCCTGCCCCCACAACTGCGGGTCCGAGGCCACCACGGCGGCGAACTCGGCGAACGTCAGCTGCCGCGCCTCACCGGATGCCGCGTCGAGAACGTGGACGCGGTCCCGAGTGCCGGGAGCGAGCTCCGCGTGCACCACGTACGGCGCGGGCGCGGACGGCCACGGCACCGTGCCGGGGTCGCCGACCGGGGCCGGGGCGGCCGGACCGCCGCTCTCCTCCAGCAGCCGGTACGTCCGTGGCGGGGCCGACAGCGTGGGGGTGTCCCAGCGGCCGGTGAAGTCCCGTCCCGCCACGTTCGGCCAGGACCGGATGAGGGACGAGCGCACCTGGTCCACGGTGAGCGCGGACGGGCCCGGTACGGACTGGCCCGGTACGGTCTGCCCCGGACCGGGTGGCGCCCCGCGCACGCCCGAGCCCTGCCGGGCTGGGCCGCCGCCCTTCCGCGTGGACTTCGGCTTCGGCTTCGGGCCGGCGTCGGTGGTCCGGCCCGAGCCCGAGGCCGTACTCCGCGCCCGGCGGCGGTCGAGCTCGGCGACGCGTTCCTGGGAGGCGGTGAGCTGGGGGGCGTCCTCGGCCGCCTCCAGAGGAAGCGCACCAGCGGCGGGGGCACCGCCGTTGCCGTGCCACCGGTAGCCATTGCCCGGCCGGGAGGTGCTCAGCCCGTAGACCAGCAGGTCGACCCGGCCGTCCCCGCCCAGCACATAGGCGAACGACACCCCGCCACTGCCCCCGTCCAGATGGGCGTGCAGCGCCTGGTTCACGCCGTAGACCCGCTCCCGGGGCTCGACGGCACCCCCGGCGAGACCGGCCAGCACACGCTGCTGGGCCGCCGTGAACGACTCCTCCCGCAGACCGTTGCCGTAATGGACGACCCCGCTGGGCTTCCACGTGTCCGGCAGATGCGCCCGGAACGCCGACAACCGCTCCTCACGCGCCTCCCGCTCCGCCTCCTGCGACCTGCGGTGCGCCGCCTCCGCGGCCCGCCACGCCGGCTCCACCGCTCCCCGCACCCACCCGCGCGCATCCCCGTGCAACGACACGTCCAGCCCGCCCAGACGGTCCACGTACGCCGCGAAGTCCCGCTCCAGGTCCCAGCTCAGTCCCCCACGGGCCAGGAACGTGCCGAACCGGAACTCCTCCATTTGGCCCGGCGCCGACTGCCACTCCTCCGCCAGGTCCGGATAAGCCGCCACCAGCGCCGCCAGCTCCGGCGACGCCACCACCCGGCCCACCAGACCCGCCTCGTCCAGCAGGCCCACGACCTCCTCGTCCCGCACCAGCGCCGCCAGCACCTCCGGATGCGGACGCTCCAACGCCCTGAGCCCCGGCACCCGGCGCACCCACGCCTTCAGGTCCGGGCCGTCGGTCCCCGGGGCGACCGCGGCCGGCGAGCCGCTGCCGGGGACGGTCCGCTCCGCGCGGGTTGCGCCCGCCGTGGCGCGCTCTGCCGCCCCTGCCGCCGGCAGCACCGAGCGCATCCGCTCCAGCTCGGCCAGCAGTGCCCCCGGGCCGGCGGCGAGCACCGCCCCCAGCCGGTCGCCTCGGACCAGCGCCCGCACCCCGTCGGCCAGATCAGGGGTCTCCAGCACGCGCTGGGCCAGTTCCGGTGAACCGAGGACCAGTGCGGCCAGCGCGGGCCGGCCGTCCAGCACCGACACCACCTGGTCGTCGGAGAGCACCGCCTGCAGCTGCCCGCCGGAGATCTCCACCGACACCGTGTCCGACGCCAGTACGCCGGCCAGCGTCCGGCGCCGGCGGAGCTGGCGCAGCACCCGCCCCGACTGGGCCAACGCCTCGGAGAGCGCCGGGACCCGGGTGAGCGCCCGCCACAGGGGGGTGTCCGCCGCGAGGTCGGACACCAGCGGACGCCGCGCCCGCAGCAGGGCGAGCAGCTCCGGGTTGGCCCGCAGCCGCCCGGCCACGGCGGGGTGGTCGCGCAGGGCCCCTGCCAGGCCCGGCAGAGCGCCGAGGGCCTTCGCCAGGTCCGGTGTCCGCACCAGGTCCCCGGCCACCTCGGGCTGCGCCGCGAGCAGCGCCCGCACGTCGTCGCGTCCCAGCAGTGCGGCGAGTGGCGCGGACCCGGCCATCGCCTCGACCAGGGCGGGCGTCCGCATCGCCAGCGACAGGAGGCCTGCGTCCCCCACGAGTACCGCGGCCTGTTCCGGCGAGGTGTTCAGGGCGTCCAGCAGGGCCTGGTTCGCCAGCAGCTCGGCCGCCTCGCCCGGGCCCTGCGGCACGCGCGGGTTCTGAGCCAGCGCGCGGGACAGCGCCGGCGAGGCCGCCAACGCGTCGATCAGCTCGGGACGGTCGGCCAGCGCCCGCAGTACCGCCTTGTGCGTGACCAGGGCCCGTGCGGTGGACTCGGCCGCCTCCCACGCCGGGCCCTCGGCCATCAGGCCTTTCTCACCGACGTAGAACAGGTCGTAGAGCTTCTGCGTCAGGCCGGGGCTGCCGGCGAGAAGCGTGACCACCTCCGGGTCGTCCACCACGGCCGCGCTGACGGCCGCGCTGGCCCGGATGACGTTGAGGCCCGAGGGGGCGGCCAGGGTGCCCGGAAGGATGAGTGCGTAGGTCCGGACGTACTCGGGGTTCCTGGCCAGGTCGTCGGCCAGCATGTCGTACGTCGGGCTGGCCAGGGCGTTCACCAGCGCGCGCTCGTTGAGGAAGTGCAGGTAGAGCCTGCCGTTGTCGCGCAGGGCGGCGGTGAGATGGGGACGCTTGTGGAGCGCCTGCAGGGTGCCGCGGGTGGGGTCGGCGAGATGCTCGACGAGGCCCGGCCGCTTCAGCAGTGTCGAAGGCAGCTCGGGGTTCTGCAGCATCGCCAGGATGATGCCGAACTCACGGCGGACGGCGGTGCGGAGGTTCGGAAGCTGGTCGAGGGCGTGCTGCGTCTGCCGGGCGGCCTCGCGATAGTGCTCACGCTCCTCGGGCGGCACCTGGTCGAGGAAGTCCGGGACCTGGTCCGGTGATGCGAGGACGAGACCGGCGAGGCGGGCCGGTCCGGCCGGCACCGGTATCCCGTGCCTGGTGATGCTGATCTCACCCGTGGCGCGTACCGCCTTGGCGAACTCCTTCGCCGACGTCCGGCTGAGCTCCAGGTGCCGGCGCAGCTGGTCGGTGTCCTTGAGGGAGTCGAGGAACGTGTCCCGCGCGAGCGCGTCCGTCAGCAGCTCGGCGTGGGAGGCCAGCACCTTCACCAGTGCCAGGCCGTCGGGGCTGTCCAGGGCGGCGAGTGCCGCCCGGTCGGCGAAGAGCCTCGCCCAGTGCGGTGCCGGCGTCACCCTGTTCTCGTGGGCGGCCAGGGCGTGCAGGAGCCGGGGGTGGCCGGTGGCGTGGCCGATGAGTTCCGGGTTCTCCAGCAGTGCCCCGCTCACGTTCTCGCTCGCCAGGGCCAGTCGCAGCAGCGCCGAGTCGTCGCGCAGCAGCGCGGGCAGAGCCGTCACGGGCGGGCTGAGCAACCCGACGGCGAAGGAGTCCCGTTCCAGGAACGTGTGCAGGCGTCCTTCGGTGCGCAGGGCCTGCGGCAGCCCTTCGACGGCTTCGAGTTCCCCCATGAAGGAGGTCATCAGCACGAGTTGCTCACGGAAGGCCGCATCGGCCCGGACGGCGGCCCGCATCGCCGGGTTGCGCTCCAGCGCCTCGGCGTAGACGCGCCGCCTGTCGTCCGCGCTCGCCGCGGCGGTGCCGGCCACGGAGAACCACTCGGTGAGGGAGCCGTGCGAGTCCGGGGCGCGCAGCAGAGTGCGCAGCAGGCCCTCGGTCAGCAGCAGGGAGCCCGGCCTGAGCTGGGCGCGCAGCGCGGCGTGGGCGGGTCCCAGCAGTCTGCGGTACTCGTGCGGGGCTTCGAGCAGGTCCGGGTGGTCCAGCAGCACGGCGACCAGGTCCGGGTCGAGCAGTGCCCGGCCGAGCTCGGTGTCGCCGGCGACCGCGGCCCGGATCTTCGGATCGGCCAGCAGCCGCCGCACCGGCCTCGCCCGCGGCCCCGGGTCCTGCCGCTCCGGCACCTCCGCGTCCGCGTCGCGCAGGAGTTCCCGCAGTGCGGCCTCGTCGTCCAGGTGGGCGTCGAAGCGCCGCGGCGCGTACGACAGCGCTCGTGCCAGCCGCGGGTTGGCGTAGGCCGCCCGCAGCAGGTCCGGCGACCGTGCCAGCCGTCGCGCCAGCTCCGGGCTGTCCGGCAGTACGTCCGACAGTTCCGGGTCACCGTCCAGCACGCCGAGCACCGCCGGGTCCGCCTGCGCGGCGGCCAGCAGCTCCGGTATCCGGAACACGGTGACCAGTTGCTGCGGATACCGGTGCATCGCCCGGACCAGCTCGGTGTCCTCCAGCAGTCTCCGCACCCGCGCGGCGTCCGGAAGGGCCCGCGGGTTCCTGCGGATCGCCATGACGAGGTTGGCGTTGTCCGTGAGCACCCGGACCGCGGCCATGGGGGCGGTGGACGTCCGCAGGGCCTCGGCCAGCTGCGGCACCTCGCTCACCGCGGCGGTCACCTGCCACACGGACCCGATGCCCCGGATCAGCGGGAGCTTGCCGTCGAGAGCTCCGATCAGGGTGATCCGCTTCGTGACGCGGGTGCGCAGAGTGCCGTCGGACTCCATCGCGGCGGCGACGTCCCGGTGCCGCAGGAGCTGCGAGGCGTGTTCGTGGAGTGGCGCGTTGGTGTCGGTGGCCGCCAGCTCCTGCCTCAGGTTCGGGTGTGCGTTCAGGAACTGGGCGAAGCCGGGCTCGGTGAGGACGGCGGTCCGCAGACGGGGGGACTCGCTCAGGAACAGCAGCAGATCCGGCTGTTCGGACAGGTACAGCAGCACGTCGGGCTCGACGTCGTCCCGCAGGCTCGCGTCGAGGCCGAGGAACAGCCTGGCCATCTCGGCGGTGGGCTCGAACGTGCGGCGGGCCCGGGCCCGCCGCACCGCCTCGCCGAACCAGGAGGCCAGCTGGGTGACCGACTGGGACTCGACGCCCGCGTTGCGTGTGTACTTCCCGGCGGCGCTCAGTTCCGCCACCTCGGCGTCGACCGCGGCGCGGGCGAGCTGACGTACCTCGACGACGCTCAACGGCCCGGGGCCCGCATGCGACTGCGTACGGCCGCCACGGGGGGCGCCGCCGGGCCGTGCCGTCTCGCTGCCCAGGGCGCTGCTCGCGTCGCCCAGCAGCTTCCTCGTCCGCTGCGGGTCGACGTGGAGGGCGGAGGCGATCCTCACCTGGGCCTCGTACTGCGCCGCACGGGCGCCACGGTCGGCGTCGTCGTCCCCCACGATCACCGCACGGCCCGCACGGCCGGCCTCGCCGGTCCCCCCGGCCGTCGCCCGGCCGGTGACGAACGGCCACAGCAGGCCGCTCGCCTCCTCGATCAGCCCGCGCCAGTCCCCGGGCAGCTCGCGCTTCAGCGCGGCGAGCAACTCCGCGGCGTGCGGGGTGAGGCCGTCCCGGTCGAGGTCCGTACGGGCCGTCCCCGGCCGGGTTCCGGTGCCGAACGTGGTCTGGAGCCAGCCGGCCAGTTCGTCCGGCTGCTGTACGGGGACGGTGTCGCCCTGCTCGCCGGGTACGCCCGGCCGGCTTTCGTCGGCCTTGTCGGCCGCCTTGGCCTTCTCCTTCCCCTTGCCCTTCGCCTTCGCCTTCTTCGAGCGCTTGGCCGGGCCGGTGGCCGTGCCGTCCGTCCTGTCGCTCTCCAGCTGCCGGACCAGTTGCTGGGAGGCGAGGAGCTGCGGGGCGTCCTCGGCCGCCTCCAGGCGCAGCGGGCCGGCGACGTAGGTACTGCCGTTGCCGCCCCACCGGTAGTCGTTGTCCGACCGGGAGGTGCTGCGGCCGTAGACCAGCAGGTCGACCTGGCCGTCCGCGGCCAGCACGTAGGCGAAGGACGCGCCGCCGCTTCCGCTGTCCAGATGGGCGTGGAGTGCCTGGTTGACACCGAACGTCCGCTCCTGCGGGCCGGCTTTCCCCCACGCCAGGGACTCCAGCACCCGGTGCCGCGCCGCCGTGAACGACGCCTCCCGCAGACCGTTGCCGTAGTGGATGTTCCCGCTGTGCTTCCACGTGCCCGGCAGGTGCGCGCGGAAGCGGTCCAGCCGCTCCTCCCGTTCGCGCCGCTGTGCGGCCACCTCCTCGCGGTGCGCCGACTCGGCCGTCCGCCACACCGGTTCCACGGCCGCGCGCACCCATGCGCGGGTCTCGCCGTGCAGGGACACGTCCAGGGATCCGAGATGGTCCGCGTACGCCGCGAAGTCCCGCTCGAAGTTCCCGCTCGGTCCGCCGCGTTCCAGGAACGTGCCGAACCGGAACTCCTCCATTTGGCCCGGCGCCGACTGCCACTCCTCCGCCAGGTCCGGGAAGCCCGCCACCAGCGCCGCCAGCTCCGGCGACGCCACCACCCGGCGCAGCAGACCCGCCTCGTCCAGCAGGTTCACGACCTCGCTGTCGCGGGTCAGCGCGGCCAGCACCTCACCGTGTCCGCCCTGTTCCAGCGGCCGGAGCGCCGCGGGCACGGTGGCCGCCCGCTCCGGACGGGCGGTCGCGGTGGTCCGTCGGGGGCGGGAGTCCGCCGGGGCGTCGGCCCGGTGGGCGCGGGCCTCGCGTTCGGGCGCCGCCCGGTCCGGCCGCGCGTCCGGGCGCGGCCGGTCCAGCTCCGCCAGCAGCGTGCCCGGCTCTCGCAGGAGGGCCGCGAAGCCGTCCCGGTCGCGGGCCAGGCCCCGGATCCGCTCGACGAAGCCGGTGTCCTCGGTCGCCCGGTCCGCCAGCTCCGACGAGGAGAGCACGAGTTCCGCCAGCCGGGGCCGGCCGTCCAGCAGGGCGGTCAGCTCGTCGTCCGACAGCAGCGCCCGGAGTCGGGCCGCCGAGACGGCGGGCGCGGGTGAGCCGGAGGCCAGTGCCTCGACCAGCGCCGGGCGCCGGCGCAGGTGCCGCAGCACCCGGGCGGACTGCGACACCACGTCGACCAGCGCGGGTGACGCCGTCAGGGCACGCCACAGCGGAGTGTCCTCGGCCAGGTCGGTGACGAGCGCGCGTCGGGCGCGGACCACCGCCAGCAGACCGGGGTCCTTCCGCAGCAGTTCCGCGACGGCCGGGCGGCCGCTCATGGCCTTCACCAGTCCCGGCAGACCGCTGAGGGCCTGCGCCAGTTCCGGGCCGGCCACCAGGTCCTCGATCAGTCTGGGCTGGTCCAGCAGCAGCGAGCGCACGCCGGGGTCGCGTCGCAGCAGACCCACCAGATGCTCCGACACCGCCATCGCATCGACCAGCCGGGGTGTCCTGCCCGCCACGGGGAGGAGCCCCGGGGTCCGCAGCACGGTCGCCGCCTGCTCGGGGCGCAGATGGAAACGGGCGACGAGTCGTTCGTTGTCCAGCAGGTCGCCCGCGTCCTTCACGGTCTTCAGTGTCTGGGTGTTCTCGGCCAGGACCCGGACGACGTCCGGCCAGCCGACGAGCCCGTCCAGCCGGTCCGGATTCTCGGCGAGTGCCCCCAGCAGCACCGGGCTGGACACCACCAGCCGTGCCACCGCCTCCGCCTTCTCCCACCGGTCGCCGGTGACCACCCCGTTCTCCTCGTCGGCGAACAGGTCGAAGAGCTTGCTGACCAGTCCGGGGCTCCGGGCGAGTCCGGTCTCCACCTCTTTGTCGTCCACCACGGCCGCGGAGAGGGCCTCGCTGGCCGAGACGACGAAGACGCCGTCGCCGCCCAGCGCCCCGGGCAGGGGCCGGCCCAGTTCGTGGACGCGGATGAACTCCCGGTTCCGGCCGAGCGCTTCGGCGAAGGGGTCGGCGGCGGGGCTGGCCAGGGACCGGACGAAGAATGGCTCGCTGATGAACCGCAGGTAGAGCCTGCCGTTCTCGCGCAGGCCGCGGGTGAAGTGGGGACGGTCGTAGACCGCCTTCAGCGCGCCGGTGGTGTGGTCGGCCAGGTAGTCGATCAGCTCGGGCCGCTTCAGCAGGGTCGGCGTCATCTCGCGGTTCGACAGCATCGCCAGGACGACGCCGAACTCGCGGCCGATGGCCTCCCTCAGTTCGGGGCGCTCCCTCAGCGCCCGCAGGGCGTCCCCGGCCGCATCGCGATAGGCGTCCAGACCGCCTCGCGCGAGCACTTCGTCGACCTGCCCGGAGGCGACACCGTCCGGCTGGGCGGTGACCGCCATGGCGAGAGTGGCCAGCCCGGCCGGAACGGGGATGCCGCTCCTGGTGATGCTGGGCGCCTCACGCCGCACCGCCTCGGCGAGTGCTTCGGGCGTGCCGCTGAGCGCGGCGTACCGGTCGAGCCCGGCCGGCCGCTTCAGTTCCTCGACGACCCCGTTCCGGCCGAGTACGTCCGTCAGCAGGTCGGGCTCGGCCGCCAGCGCGCCGATCAGGGTCAGTCCCGCTTCGCTGTCCAGGGCTTCCAGGAGCGCCGAGTCCCCGAACAGCACCGTCCAATGCGGGGCCAGGGCCACGTCGTTCGGGTGCGCGGCCAGGGCGCGCAGCACGCGCGGGTGCCGCGTCACGTCGGCGAGGTGATCGGGGAACTGCCGCAGGGCGCCCGGCACGTGGCGGGCCACCAGTGCCAGCTCCAGCAGTGCCGAATCGTTCGCGAGCAGAGCCGGCAGGGCGTCGGGGCTCTCGTCGAGGAACTGAACGGCGAACGGGTCCCGGTTGACCAGCGCCGGCAGGCGCCCCTCGCGGCGCAGGGCGTCGCCGAAGCCGACGATCGCGTCGATCCGGTCGATCAAGGTGGGGAGGGCGATCAGCAGCTCACGGAAGCCGCTGTCGGCGTAAGCCATTTCGCGTACGGCGGCATGCTTGGCCATCATCGTGCCGTACCGCCGCCGCGGGTCCTCCGGACCGGCCACGACGGTGGCGCTGCCGAAGGCCTCGGCGATCGTGTCAGGGAGGGCGGGGGCGCGCAGCACGGCCCGCAGGACGCCTTCGTCCAGCAGCGGTGAGCCGGAGGTGACCAGCTGGGCGCGGAGGCCGGCGTTGCCGGGCGCCAGCAGCCTGCGGTACTCGTGCGGCCGGTGCAGCAGGCCGGGGTGTGCCAGGAGGACGCCGACGAGGGCGGGGGCCTTCATCAGCTCCGTGGCGAGCTCGTTGTGCCCCTGGAGCGCGGCCTGCACTCGGGGATCGGCGAGCAGCTTCTGCAGGGGCCGTGCCTGTGCGCCCGGTTCGCGCCGTGCCGGCTGCGGCAGGGGAGCCGCGGTCCGCAGCAGTTCCCGCAGTTCGCCCTCGGGGAGCCCGGCGTCGAACCGGTGGGGGGCGTACGACAGCGCCTCGGCCAGGGCGGGATTGCCGAAGGCGGCCCGCAGCAGGTCCGGCGCCTTTGCGAGCCGGCGCGCCAGCTCCGGGCTCTCCGGCAGCACGTCCGCCAGCTCCGGATCACCGTCCAGCACCGCCAGCAGACCGGGGTCCTCAAGGGCCGCCGCGAGGAGGCCCGGCACCCGGAAGACTGTGTCCAGCCGCTGGGGGTGGCGGCTCATCGCCCGCATCAGGCCGGCGTCCCCCAGCACCCTGCTCAGCAGGGCGGCGTCGGGGGTGGCGTCCGGGTACAGCCGGCTCGCGCGGATCGCCATGAGCAGGTTGACGTGGTGGGTCAGCTCCCTGATGACCGCCAGGGGGGCATCCGCCGTCCGTACCACCTCGGCCAGCTGCGGAAGCTCGGTCAGGGCCAGTTCCAGCCACAGGTTGTTCCCGACCGCGCGCAGGAGCGTGAGGTCTCCGCCGAGGACGTCGACCAGACCCAGGGCGCTGACGGCCTGCCGCCGCAGCGCGGCGTCGTTCTCCAGCGCGGCGGCCGTCTCCGGGTACTTCACCAGGGTCGCCGCGTGATCGGCGAGCAGGGGGTCCGTCTCGACGGTCGCCAGTTCCCTGGCGAGGTTCGGGTGCGCGCTCAGCAGGGCCGCCAGTCCGGGGCGGGTGACCATCCCCGCCCGCAGACGCGGGTTGCCGACGGTCGCGGCCACCAGGTCGGGCCGCTCGTGCAGATACGGCAGTACGTCCGGCTGGACGGCCCTGCGCTGGTCCACGCGGATGGCGGCGAACATTCTGACCAGCCCGGCGGACGGCTCGAACGGGCTCGGCACCCGGGTCCGCGTCACCAGCTCCATGAACCAGGTGGCGAGGTCGTTCGCCGCCATGTTCTCGGCCGTCTGATTGCGGACGAACCGGCCCGCTGCGGTCGCGGCGGCCGCGTCCGCGCCCACCGCGGCGCGCGCGAGCTCCACGGCCTGGGCGCGGCCGAACCGGGGTGCGGCCGTACGGGTCTGCGGCGGGGCGCCGCCAGGGGGCAGCACGGGGCCCGTGTCCCGGCCGGCTCCCGCCTCGGTCAGCAGTTCCGTCGTCCGGTCCGGCGCGACGTGCAGGGCCGAGGCGATCCGCACCAGCGCCTCGCGCCGCAGCGCCCCGGCCTGCGGGCTCTCCTCGTCCTCCCCGCCGGTCATGGGCCGCGGTCCGAGGAAGGGCCGCAGCAGCCCGCTCGCCCTGAGGACCAGCCCGTCCCACCCCACGGGCAGCTCCCGCTGGAGGACCCGGAGCATCTGCTCGGCCTCCGGGCTCGGTCCGGTGCCGGCGTCGGCCGACGGCACGGCGGGGGGCCGGGCCTCTTCCTGCCGGCCGGCACCGAAGCGCGCCTCGATCCACTGCCGCAGCTCGTCCGGCTGCTGCACCGGGCGTTCGGGGTCGGCCACCGGGCGGTCGGGGTCGGCCACCGGGCGCGGGCCGGCCGCGCCGGCGACGGCCGGGGTGTTCGCGGAGGTGACGGGAGCCGTGGCCGGCCCGGCGTCGGCTGCGGCCATCGTCGTGGAACCGGCGGCTCCACGGGCTTTGGCCTCCCACGCCGCCTCGGGCACGCGCCGGGTCCTGCCGGAACGCTCACCCGACTGCCACCAGTCGTCCACGGCTTCGACGACGGGTTCGGCGTTGACCGGGGTCAGCAGCGGCAGGTTCCTCCGGTGCCGCATGAAGGTGACGAAACGGCTGTTGAGGATGTCGGCTCCGGACACGCCGTGCGCGGCCGCGATGGCGTAAAGCCAGGCCGGTTCCCTGTCGTGAGCGACCCAGCCCCCCAGCGCGTCGCGCAGCTGGGTCACCAACTGAGCGCGCTGTTCCTCCCGCTGGCCGTCGGCGCCGTCTCCGAGCCCTGTCAGCCGGTCCCGGAAGAGCGTCATCAGGTCCCGTGGGTCCACCCAGAGCTCCGCGGCCACATGGAAGAGGTCTCGGGGATCCCGCATGCCGGCTTCGCGTGCCATCGCCGGGATCTCGGTCGGGACACGTCCGATCACGGCGGACAGACCCAACAGCGGCCTGGCGTCCTGGAGGCCCAGGGACATACGGAGTTGCTCGACGGCCTCCGGCCGGAACCAGCTGTACCGGCCGAGGCGCCTTATCCAGCCCGCGGGCGCCTGCCACCTCCTGGCCCAGTCGCGGATCTCCCGGCGGGCGAGGCGAACGGGCTCGACGTAGCCAGGCAGTTCCTCCGGGGACGAGCCGCCGTCGTCGGTCGCGGGTGCGGCGGGCGCGTCGGACATGACCGGGAGCTCGGTGCCCCCCTGCGGCGCGGCCGGCGTCCCGGTGACGTCGGAGTAGGCGGGCGGCTGCACCAGCAGTGCCACCTGCGGCGAGTCGGGCCGGGCGCGGCCGGGGCCGACCGTGTCGCGGGCCTCGCGCAGGGACGGCAGGACCACGCTGGTGAAGACGGACCAGGGCACGTCGTGGTGGGCCGCCACCCGCAGCAGCCAGCCGTAACCGCCGGGCGCCTGTCCGGCCTCCGGGTAACCGCTGGACAGCGCCTGGCGGACCTCTGCCGCCAGGGCGTCCGGCCGTTGCTCCGCGGTGCGGCCGAGTGCCGCCAGGCGGTCGGGGAACAGCCGGGCGAGGTCGCGGGGGTCGGCGTCGAGCTGATGCGCCAGCCGGTACAGGTCCTTGGGGTCGCGCATCCCCACCAGCCGCGCGAGGTACGGGATGTCCATCGGGACGCGCCCGATCCGGTCGGCGAGCCGGAGGAGCCGGCTGCCGTCGCGCACACCCAGCAGGCCCCGCAGGCGGGCCGCCGCGCCGAGGCCGAACCAGGGCTGCCTGGCCATGTGGCGGACCCATGCCTCGGGTGAGCCGAGCAGCGTGGCCCAGCCGCCGAGTTCCCGCGCGGTGAGAACGCGTCCGGGAGCCAGCTGACGGGGGGCGTTCCGGACCAGTTCACCGACCAGTTCGGAGTCGTACGGTGTCGTGCCGGGCACGGCGATCTCGCGGTGCTCGTTCAGGTGCGCGAGAACTCCGCCGTGCGCGAAGTCGGTCCACGGCACGCCGTGGTGCGTGGCGACCCTGAGCAGCCAGGCGGTCGCCTGCGGATCCTCCGCCGTGCCGGGGTACGTGGCCCGCAGCAGGCCACGGATCTCGGTCGCCAGCAGGGCGGGGGTCGCGGTGTGACCGTCCCCGGCGGGCCGGCCGAGCCCGCTCAGGCGGTCGCCGAGCAGGGTCACCAGGTCGCGGGGGTCGGCCCTCAGGTCGCGTGCGACCTGGTAGAGGTCCTTGGGCTCCGGGACCCCCAGCTGCCGGGCGAGTTCCTCGATGTCCGTGGGGACGCGACGGCTCGCCTTGACCAGTTCCAGCAGCCGGTCGCCGCTGGACACGCCCAGCGAACGGCGCAGCCGCAGCGCATCCTCGGGCCGGAACCACCAGTACCCGGCCGCCTCGGTGAGCTTGTGCTTGGACGTACCCAGCCGGGGGGCCAGCTCGGCCAGCTCGCGGGGCGTGTGTCCGAGGGTCTCGGCGGACACCGGCGGGAGTTCCCAGCGTGCGCGTTCCAGCAGCTCCGCCACCGGCCGTGAGTCGTACGGCACCGAGTTCGGGCCGAGCGCCTGCCGGTGGTCGTGCAGGTACCCGAGGACGCCGCCGTCGGTGAAGGCGCGCCACGGGATGCCGTGGTGGGCCGCCACGCCGAGCAGCCAGGACCGCTCGCGCGGATGGGTGGCCTCGGGGTAGGTGGTCCGCAGCGTGTGGCGGACCGAGGTGACGAGAAGGCCGGCGTCCTCGGCCATGCCACGGCCGAGCTGCCGCAGGCGGTCGCCGAACAGTGTCGCCAGATGACGGGGATCGGTGCGCAGGTCCAGGGCGACCCGGTAGAAGTCTCCGGGATCGTGCATGCCGAGTTCCGCCGCCAGGGCGGGCATGTCCGACGGGACGCGTCCGATCTCCTCGGTCAGGTCGAGGAGCCGGGCGCGGTCCCGCACGGGAAGGGCGAGCGTGTGCGCGAGCGCGTCCAGGTCGGCCGGCCGGAACCAGGGGTGGCGCAGTGCGAGGTCGACCCGCCGCTCGGGGACGCCCCAGCTCCGGGCCCAGGCGGAGACCTGTTCGCCGGTGACGTCCGGACGCCGCGCCGGGGCGCCGTCCTCCGTGACGTCGACGCCGGTCCCTGCACCGGTGTCCGCCTGGGCGTCGGCGTCGGTGGGTACGGCGGTCTGCGGGGCGGGGGCGGCGGTCTCCGGGCCGGGGGCGGCGGTCTCCTGGGTCGCCACCGCCACCCTGACGGGGGAGGCACCCTTCCCCTCGCCCGTGAACAGCAGACCCTGGTCGTCGACGCTCAGCGTCAGCGCCGGTGCGGCGGAGAACTCCGCCAGGTACTCCAGGAACTCCGACGGGACCGGGACCAGCCGGCCGTCGGAGCCGTCCAGCACCATGCCGCTGTCCAGGTGGAGGAGGTCGCTGCCGTACGCGACCCACCCGTCCGGGGCCAGCCGCGTGTCGCCGGACCCGACCTCGATGAGGCCGCCCGGCGCCTGGACGCGGTAGGGCCTGCCTTCGCGGCCTCCCGTGCCGACCTCACGCCACACGGGCGCCGCGGCGGCCGGTTCCGCATCGGTCGACGGGGCCGACGGGGTCGCCGACACCACCAACTCGGTCTCGGGGCCGGACGGCTCCTCCGATACCGGCTCCGGTTCGGCCTGCGGCTGCGGCTGCGGCTCCGGCTCCGGCTCCGGCTCCGGCTCCGGCTCCGGCTCCGGCTCCGGCTCCGAGGACCGTCCGGCCTTCGGGACGGCCGCTGCGGCCTGATCAGCATGGGAGGTTCCCGGCGCGGCGGCGGTCACGTCCGCCAAGTCGTCGCCGGATTCCTCGGAGACGTCCGCCACCGCGGAAGCGGTCCGCTGCCGCTCCAGCTCCCATTCCCGCTCCGCGCTCTCCAGCGCGGTCTGCAGCCTGAGGTCCGCGAGCTCGTGACGCAACTGAGCCCGCTCGACCGCTTCTCTGGCCGCCTCGTACCGCTCACGGCTGGTGTCCGACTCCGGCGCTTCGGAACCGGGAACGTAGTCGGTCCAGGGGCCGAACGCGGTCACCGCCTCCGCGAGGTCGGACTCCGTGCGCACATGCTGTTCGAGTGCGGCCTCCAGGTCCTCCCTTGCCCTGTCCCGCTTCTTGCCCTTGCCGGGGATGTCCCGGCTCAGGAACTCGGCCGCGGACGCCGCCAGGACGTTGGCTGTCTCCCGCACGTCGTCGGCAAGGGTCGTCGCCCCGCCCGGCAGCCCGAGCCTCCCCCCGGGCACGGCGATCTGCGCGGCGATCCGGAAGGCCAGCTCACCCATGTTGCGGGAGAGCGCGAGGTCCTCGGGCGGCAGCGCGAGGTACCGTTCCCGCACTTCCTTGACATCGACGGTGCGCTGGACGCCGAGGTCACGCAGCGTGCTGTCGGTCTCCGCCTTGAGGTCGTTCCAGAACGTCGGCGTCCGCTCGGCGGCCCGGCCCGGCACACCGCCGGCCCCGGCCACCGCGAAGTCGTCGTTCTCGGTCGTCGCCGAGGTCTCGGTGGCGATGCTCCGGGTGTCCCACAGGTCGTCGCTCACATAGCTCGACACCGAGGACGCGTCGTCGTCGACTCCGCTCGTACCGGTCTCGGACGCGGTCTCGGAACCCGTCTCGTCGCCGGGCGTCGCGCCGTTGGCGGTCTCCTGCCAGGAGGTACCGGACACGGTGGCCGTGTCGCGGGCGTCGGACGACAGCTGCCGTACCGACTGCCGGGAGGTGCCGTCTCCCGACGCCGTTGCGCCAGCGCCGGCCGTCTGGGCTGCCGCCTGGGGTTCGCGCAGCGCGCCGACCACGGCGCGGCGCTGCTCGTCGCCCCATACGCCCGGCGCCGGGGCCGGCACCCCGCCGCCCACCAGACCCTGGGTCCAAGCGGCCTGGGCACGCTCGTCCACGGCGTCCCACAGCGGACGCCCCTCCGCGGCGGGCCCGTCCAGCTCGGCGGCCAGCGCGTCAGCCAACCGCTGCCCGAGCTGCTCCGGCCGCTGCACCCCCGGCGCCTGCGCCTGCGCGGGCAGGGGCGTCGCCGCTCCGCCTTGGACGCCGGCGTCCTGTCCCGTGCCGAGCAGGGCCCCCAGCAGTCCGTTGCCGGCCGAGGACACCTGTCCGGGCTGCAGACCGAGGACGGACAGCACCGGAGCGAGCGGCGAACCGCTTCCCTCCTCCGCCGGGACGCCGTCCGGGACAGCGGTGGCGCCGGCCGTCTCCGCGACGGACGCCTGCGCGGGGTCCTGTGCCATGGGGTCGGCACCCGTCGTCGGCGCGTCCGCCGCGAGCACCTGCCGCACCCAGTCCGCCGTACGGGCCGCGGCCGTCCCGGCGGGGGTCGCCGCCGTACCCAGCGGCGGGACGCCGGACACGCCCGTGCCCGGGGGCGCCTGTGCAGGCGGACCCTCCGGCAGGGTCGTGATCTCCTCGCGGAGGGCTTCCTCCCGCTCGCCCGTCGCGGTCCGCGGATCGCCCGACTGCGGTCCACCGGCCTCCCGTACGCGGCTGTCGCCCGTCGCGCCGCCCGGCACCGTGCCGGTTGCCGGACCCACGCCGACGGCCGGACCCACGCCGACGACAGGCGCCGACGACTCCCCTGCCCCGGGAAGACTCTCCGTCACGAGTTGGCCCGTCGGTCCGGACCCGTCCGTGGTCCTCGGCTGGTCCACCGGTCCGGTCAGGTCCGCCGGTCCGGTCAGGTCCGGTCGCGACGGGTCCGTCACGGGCGAGGCGCCCGGTTCGGTCACGAGCCGCGGCGCCGGCGTCCCCGTACCGTCACCGGTCACGGGGGCACTCGTGGTCGATATACGGCCGCTTCCGGTTCCGGTGCCGCCCGCCGGCGTCCCCGCCACCGTGACACCCGTCCCGGACCCGGGTCCGGCACCGATGCCACCCTGAGTGCCGCCGACGTCGCCGCTCACACCGTCGCCCGTGCCCGTGCCCGTGGACGTGGCCGTCGGGTCGAACAGGTCGCCCGGCCCGTTGGTCGTGGAGGTCAGTGTCGGTGTCGTGCCCTTCCACTGGTGGTACGCGTTCGCCGCGAGCGACACCCCACCGAACAGCACCTGCTCCGACATCGCACTGATACCGGCGCCCAACGCCGTACCCCAGCTGAAACTGAAACCACGCCCCAGCAGCACCCCCGCCGCCGACTCCGCCAACGACTCCGCCAGACCCTCCGACGTCGCATCGTTGAAGAAGTCGTACGTGTGATGCGCCGCAGCCGTACCCCTGCCCGGCACTCCCCCGGCACCACCCACCGTCCCCGGCGCGCCTACACCACCGGCACCACCGGGCGCACTCACACCACCTGCCGAACCGGGCGAACTCACACCGCCCGTCGTCCCCGGCTGGTACCCGGGCAGCCCCGACGGGCCCTTGTCCAGCCCCTTAGACACCCCGTCGAGCCCGCCCGGCAGGAACCGCCTGCCCTGATCCAGCGCACTGTTGATCGGCTTGAACAGGCCACCCATCAAACCGCCGACCAGCGCCGACTCACCGATCCGGCTCCAGTCCACGCCCCCGGGCCGCAGCCCCGCCGGCGCGAACTTCATCATGGCCAGCCGCACCATCAACGACTGGAACGCCTCATCCACACTCTCGTGGAAGGCCGCCATCAACAGCGACAACGCACGCCCGCGCTGCACCAGTTGCAGCAGACGCGCCAGAATCCGCAGCCGCGACTGCGCCAGCAGCGCCGCCTTCGCCGCCGCGAACCCCGGGAAGAACACCTCCAGGGCCGCCAGGATCGCCAGCTCGATCAGCAGCCGCACCAGCTCGGCGATCAGCTCCCACTTTGTTTCCAGAATGTCCGAAGCAGTCGACTGGACCCCCTTGCCCACCCCCCGCAACTGGCCGCTGAACTCGACCAGATACCGCTGGGCGCCGCCGCCCGTCCCCGTGAACACCGACATCGACCGCACGAACTGTTCCCGCACCCGCTCCGGGAAGTTCGGTGCCGTGTCCCGCACCGCGCGATTGATGTACGCGACCAGTTCGTCGACGCTGTCGGCCACACCCGCCAACGCCCGCGACGCCGCCAACGCCGTGCGCTCCTGCCCGGTGGGAAACTCCGAACCCGTCAGCAAGAACATGAGGTTGGAGATCTCTTTACTGACGTGAAGGCCCCCCACCCCCGGCTCGGCCCCGGCATGCTCAGGCATCAGCTCTCAACTCTCGACTCCGTGCTCGCGAGACCGACTAATGGCGGCCGGAGCCGGCGCTCTTGATCTCGTCCACGGTGATGCCCTGCTGCTTCTTGATCGCGTCGCTCGTCCCGTTGATGCCGTCAGCGACCGACGTGAGGCCGTCACCCAACTGCTTGCTGACCTTGATGACGCTTGCCGTGGTCCTGTCCCAGTCGGGGAGGATCTGGTCGGCCAGGGGGTCCCCGGGCGTGCCGGGCCACGCGTCGTACCGGGCGAGCGCACTGGTGAGCTGCGTGCTCGTCCGCTTCCACATGCTCGTGATGGTGTCCATCACTTTGCTCGCGGTGTCGAGATTGCCGGTGGAGGAGGTGAACTTGCCGCTCGCCATGGTGGACCGTCCTTTCGACGAGGTGGGGTGGTGACACGAACGCCCGCCGACGCGGGTGGTGGCCGCCGGAGGTCGGCCCACCGGATCTCAAGGATCAAGCCCGGCAGGTGACTGAGCCATACGTCAGATGACGGGAACGCGTGGTTCCACGAACGGACCGGATACGTAGTCTTCGGCCCTCAGCCGGCGGGCCGCTCGTCGTCCTCGTCGATCTCGTCGCGCAGGCGCTGGTCGTCGGCGGTCGCGGGCCGGCTGCCGGTGACCCCGCCCAGCACCTGGCCGAAGATCGCCTCCCAGTCGGTGGCCGCCCCGGGGACGTCGGAGTACCCCGCCGACAGCTCGGTCAGCGGCGTGAACACGTCCATCACGCGGGCCGCCATGTCGGCCCGTGCCTTCTCGGCGGCTTCGAGGATGGAGGCCGCCAACTGGGGCCCCGCCATGGACTGGAAGCGGTTGTCCAGGAAACGTATCCCGCTCAGCTGTCCCTGTGCGCCGACCGTGGCCTCCACGGTGCGGTCGCGGGAGGTGGCGGTGGCCGACGACCGGGTCAGCTTCTCCTGCGCCTCGGCCGCCGCGGTCTGGGCCTTCTCCAGGTCCGCCCATGCCTGGGCCACCCGGTCCTCCATCGATGTCATCTCTGTTCCCCACTCATGAACTGGTTGCGCTGCGTGTTCTCCACCTGCTCCTGCCGGCCGATGACGGCGGGGTTGCCGGTGTCCTCGGTGCCCCAGACGTCCTCTTCCTCGGCCATCCAGTTGGCGCGCTCACGGTCCTTGCTCTCCGTGTTCTGGCCGCCCTGACCGGAGGGCGGCGGCATGTACGGTGTGCCGCCGGTGCCGCTGTGACCGGTCGCCGCCTGGGTGGGCCGGGCGGTCGTGGTGGCGCCCGGATCGCCCATGGCGTCACGCATGCGGTCCGCGCCGAGGGCTCCGTTGACGCCGCCCATGCCGCCGAGACCACCGAGCCCGCCCAGGCCCATGGGCATCCCGGCCCCGGTGGCGGACTGACCGGCCCCGTAGGAGCCGCCGTAACCGTCGTCGAGGCCCAGTCCGCCGTCGGACCCGTATGACGGGAAGTCGGTGGAGGTGTCGTAGCCGGCCTCCTCGTAGGCGGGGGTCTGGACGGCCTGGGTGGTGCCGGCGCCCGGGTTCGACCCGATCGTCCCGAGGGAGTTCATCGTGTCGAGCACCGATCCGCCGATGTCGCCCTGGCTGAGGACCGGAACCGGGTTGGCGGTGATCGTCTCGCCGTTCGGCCCGGTGGCGGTCGTGACGCCGTCGCTGCCGAGCGTGGTGGTGACGCCGTTGGGGTGGACGGTGGTGGCGGTGCCGTCGGGTCCGAACGTCGTGACGCTGCCGTCCGGCGCGGTGATCGTGGTGACGCCGTCCGGGCTGGTGTAGGTGACGGTGCCGTCGGGCGAGACGACGGTCTCGGAGCCGTCGGTGCCGATGGTGGTGACGGATCCGTTGGGCGAGGCGAAGGACTGCGAGCCGTCGGGGTTGGTGGTGACCACCGAGCCGTCGGCGTTCTGGGTGATCAGGGAGCCGTCGGGCCTGTGCGTGACCGTCGAGCCGTCGGGGTTCTGCGTCACCAGGGAACCGTCGGCCCCCAGGCTGACGGTGGTTCCGTCGGGCAGTTGCGTCGGGGTCCCGCCGGGGTTCAGGGCGATCGTCGACCCGTCGGGGGTGCGCACCGACACGGTCCCGTCCGGGGCGGTGGTGGTGACCAGGCCGTCCGGGTAGGTGGTCGTGGTGCTGCCGTCCGGGTTCTGCACGGTGGTGGTGCCCGTGCCGAGTCCGGTGCCGGAGGCGTAGTTCGGCAGGTTCGGCACGAGGGGCGTGCCGATGCCGAGGCCGGTGCCCGTCGGGTCCCCGGGGTTGGCCGTCAGGCCGTCCACGCTCCCCGGGCCGGTGCCCAGGTTGTCGGTGAGGGAACCGAGGCCCTGGCCCAGGTTGTCCGTGACGCTGCCGAGGTTGTCGGAGACGTTGCCGAGACTGTCGTTCAGGTTGTTGGAGAAGTCCCCGAGCCCGGTGCCGAGGCTGTCGGAGACACCGCCGAGGCTCTCGTTCAGGTTGTTCGAGAAGTCGCCGATCCCGGTGCCGAGGTTGTCGGTGGCGGTGCCGAGGTTGTCCGTGACGCTGCCTAGGCTGTCGGAGACACCGCCGAGGCTCTCGTTCAGGTTGTTCGAGAAGTCGCCGATGCCGGTACCGAGGTTGTCGGTGGCAGTGCCGAGGCTGTCGGAGACACCGCCGAGGCTCTCGTTCAGGTTGTTCGAGAAACTCCCCAGACCCGTGCCGACGTTCTCGGAGGCGTTCCCGAGGGTCTCGTTGAGGTTGTTGGCGAAGTCGCCGAGCCCGGTACCGACGTTGTTGGACATGCTGCCCAGGCTGTCGTTCAGATTGTCCGAGAAGCTGCCGAGCCCCTCACCGAGGTTGTCCGACACACTGCCCAGGCCCTCGTTCAGGTTCTTCGAGAAGTCGCCCAGGGTATCGTTGAGGTTCTTGGTGATGTCGTCCAGGCCGCCGGTCCCGCTCTGGCTGCCCTGGTAGGTGCTGATCGACGTGGTGTTCAGGGTCTTGAACCCCTGGCCGACCACCTCGGACGCCTGGATGAGGGCGTTGTTGACGTTGCTGACCTGGGTGCGCGCCGGGTCTCCCAGCAGCGACTGGACCTTCTGATTCCACCGCCAGACTGCGTGGTTGCCGAGGTTCGCCCAGGCGTCGATGCTCGACAGGTCGCCCCAGGTGGGATGGCCCGCCGTGAAACCGGGCATGGCCACCACCGTGGTCGGAGGCACGCTGGGCCCGCTCCACATGCCGCCCGACGGCTGGTTGTGCAGCCCTGTCTTGGACAGGTTGGAATCCTGGACCCACTGGGCGACATCACTGATCAGCCGCGCCGCGATGGCCATGGCGTTGGAGTCCGGGTCGGCGGCCCACTGGTGCCACGCCTGACTCAGCTCCCAGGCGGCCTGGTGGATGTCGTTGGCCGCTCCGACGAGCGTGTCGCCCTGCTTGGTTCCGGAGGCTCCCTTGCCGAGGACCGGGTGGAGCGCGAAGTTCTTGGGCGAGAACCCGGGCGGGACCAACTGTTCCTTGTAGTCACCGTAGTTCCGGTGCAGCGTGGCCAGGAGGTCGTGGAAGGCGCCGGCCGCGTTCCCCTTCCAGTGCGAGTCGTCCTTCCCGAAGCTGTCGAGCCATTGCTTGAGGACGGCTTCGTGCTGCGCGAAGAACTCCGCGGACCGGTCGAAGGCGGCGGCGATGTCCGAGAAGGTCTTGAGGACGACCGCCCCGTTGTCGGGTACGGACAGGCCGCCGAATCCCAGTTTCTGCGTGGAGAAGGGCGGGCCGGCCAGCGCTTCCAGCATGACCTGCGAGCCGAAGATGAAGTTGTCCAGGGGGTTGCCCGGCCCCTGGGACGGCCGTTCGCCCGGGTTCCACAGGAAGTCGATCGAGATCTTGTGCAGGTTGAGGCCGCTGCCCTGGGGCGTGTAGTACGGAAGCACGAACCCGTGTCCGTCGGCTCCCGCGCCGACCTGCCCGAGGTCGCGGAGCGAGACGTTCAGCCCGACGTTCTCGATCGTGACGTTGAGGAGCGGCGTCTTGCCGTCGCTGCCCTTCAGTTCGTCGAAGAGCGTGGCCCGGTCGGGCACTTCGTATCCCGTCAGGATCCGTACGGTACGACCCCAGTCGTCATCGGCCATCGTGCGTCGGCTCCATGCTTCGTGAAGTGCTGCTTCGGGTACTGCCGGCCGGCCCGGCGCCGGTCGCTCCGCGGTCCACGACCGCGGAGCGTCCGGTGAGTGACGTCAGGTGGTCGCGGGGATCTTGGTCGGGTCGATGGTGGTCGCGCTCTCGACCTTCACGTACTCCAGGAAGTCGCTCGCCTTGATGGACTCCAGGTTTCCGCCCTGCTGCTTCATGAACTCCGTGATCACCTTCTGCAGGCCGTCCTTGATGTGCGGGAGCACACTGTCGCTCTGCGCCTGCAGGATGCCGTCCAACGCCTCCGCGAAGGACAGCGTCTTGCTGTTGAAGGTGTTGCCGTGCACCGTGTCGTCCGCACCCATGTACCCGAGCGCCAGGGGCTTGGTCAGGTAGAAGGTGTCGGGCTGGGTGTAGCCGTGGGCGACCGAGCGTACGGCGAGCGTGTTGCCGTCGTCGCTCCTCACCTTGACCAGGTCGTTGATGAACTCGGTCAGCGGACCCTCGATGAACTTCCGGAGCGCCGCGGAGTCGAGTGTGGTCAGTTGGGCCTCGGTCGGCATGTCCCCTCCTGTGGGTGCGGGCTCAGCCGATCGGGCTGGTGTTCTGCCACTGACTGCTGAGCTTGCCGTCCGTGGTGTTCCAGCCCGAGGTGATCTCGGCGAGCAGCTTGGCGTCGTGAACGACGTAGTCGACCGCCTGGATGACGTGGTTCTGCCACTCGTCGACCTTCTTGCTGAAGGCGATCACCGCCTCACCCTCGGACGAGGGCAGCCAGCTCTTGACGTTGTTCTCCAGCTGCTCCAGCACTCCGTTGATCGCCTTGCTGTAGGCGATCAGGGTGTCGGCGACGTCGCTGGTACCGGCGTAGTCGACATAGACGAGGCCGTCGGCGGGCATGGGTGCCTCCTTGGTTACGGGCGGGATGCGGTGGGCGGGTCGTTGCGGCCGATGCTGTGGCTCAGGAGTTGGGGGTGAGCGCGCCGTACGCGCGCGAGGCGTTCGTGGAACGGATGAGGTCGACCGCGCCCTCCTGAAGGCCGGCGGTGGTCTTGCTGGCGGCCTTGGAGGTGTCCACCATCGTGTTCATGCCGGTGACGACCCTGTTGACGTAGCCCAGCCAGCCCTGGACGAGCTGGTGGTACGCCGCACCGTCGGCGCCCTTGTAGGACGCGGCCAGGTGCTCCGCGGTCTGCGCGCCCTGGTTCTCGATGCGCTTGATCTCGGCCGCCGCGTCCGCCATGCCCTGCTGGACCCTGGCGTCCTGGAGGAAATCGCCCCTCAGCTTGCCTGCCATCTTTCTTCTCCTTGTCCATTGCACGCGCGGTTCCTGATGCCAACGATTCTTTTTTTCAGCGCGCCGATCCATACGTCAGGTGACGGTCTTTCACTGCCGCCCGCCTCCTCAGCCGTCGCCGCAGAGGTCCGGGACGGTGACGGCCGCTGCCCCGGCTGCCGCCTCGGGGTCGAGTACGGGCCCCGTCGGCAGCAGGGCGAGCACGACCGCGGGAAGGCCGCGTTCGTCGGCGACCGTGTAGCCGAGGCTCTCCAGGGCTTCTTCCGAGGCGAGGGGGTACTTCACACCCGTGTCGGTCACCAGGTAAGTGGTGTCGCCCATCTGGGTTCCGGCGCTGCTCAGCGCGCGGATCAGAGCGCCCTTCCCGGGCCGTACGGCGATGACGTCCGCGGGCAGGCACGCATCGGCGACGTGCTCCGCCGGGGGTTGCGCCACGTCCTGCGCGGGAAGATCCCCCGACACCACGGCCACGCTCACCTTCAGGTCCTTGCCGTCGCTCGGCTTCACCTGGACGCACGCCTGTGACCCGACCGGTACGTCGACGGCGTGCGGCGGGACGTCCGGCAGCCCGGAGGAGGCCGTACCGGTGGCGAGGTGGCCGCGGGCTTCGTCCCCGGTCAGCGGGCGCGGCCGCGGGTCCTTGCCGGCGTACGCCTGGTCGCGGGTACGGGGGTCGCCGAGCACCAGCGCGGTCTCGGTGGCGCCCAGCCGGACCAGACCCTGTTTGAGCAGCACGTGGTACTGGGGTTCGGAGCCCGGGGGCCGGAGGGTGAACAGTTGCCCGATGCGAGTCGGCCTGCCCGCCAGGTCGGGACCGGGCTCGCCGCGACCGTCGACCGTGGGGGCTTCCAGGTCCGGGCCGGCGGGCAGTGCGTCGACAAACGCCTCGGACACCGGGCGGGCCCGGACGGAGCCGTATCCGAGGGATGCGGCTGCCCCGCTGTCCGGGTCGAGGCGGAGCCGGGTTCCGCGCCACACCAGATAGCGGGTGTGGGCCGGTGTCTCGATGAGCAGCGCCTGCGAGTCCCGCAGCGGCTTTCCCTTCATGACCGACCCGACCGCCAGTTGCGTGCTCACCGACGTCTGCCCGGACACCTGGACCCGCAGGTCGGAGCAGACCTGCCAGGCGTCGTCGGCGAGCTGCCCCGAGTCCGGCAGGTCGTCGGGGGCGCCGGGTATCCCCACCGGTGCGCCGTGCGGGGTGCGTTCGGTGGACTTGCTGGAGACGGAGGCCGTCTTGAGGTCGGCGCCGAGCAGCAGCCGGGCCGACGCGTAGTTCTGCACCGGGCGCAGCCGGCCCTCGACGTAGAGGTAGCGGTTCCCGGTGTCCTTCTCCAGGACCAGGGTTCCGTCCTCCTTCCAGGAGGTCTTCGTGCCCGGTGACACCACCCCCCAGAGTGCGGCCACCAGGCATGCCACCAGGCCGCCCAGCAGGCCGTAGAACAACCCCCGGTGAGTGCGGCCTCCGGGGCTCTCCGGGCCGTCGGGGTTGGCCCGGAGCAGACCGGAGGTCAGCCGGTTCATCAGGAACATGTGTGCCTGGACCTGGTCGCGCTTGGACTGCACGGTTCGTTCCGATCCTCGGTCTTCGGTGTACGCGGGTCCGGTCGGCCTGCCGCTCAGCCGGTCATGTTCCGCAGCCTGGAGTAGACCCCCAGGGTCCACAGCACCAGCGGCAGCAGGGCGATCGCCGCCATCGAGTGCAGCAGTTCCGCCGCGCGGCCCCAGTAGGGCACCATCCGCCGGCCGGGAACCAGCCAGATGGCGAGGGCGAGCACCGCGGTCGCCACGACCAGCGCGACGAACACGGTGACCCGGGCCCCCGGCTGTGCGGTGGCCCAGCCGAGCACGAGCAGGACCGCCCCGCAGACGCCCGGCAGCAGGACGGCCAGTCGCTGCGGGGTGCTGCCCAGGTTCCTGCCGTGCAACAGCAGCAGCAGGGCGAGGACCGCGCCGTTGATCGTCCCGGCGAGGCCCGCCTCACGGGCCAACAGGGCGAGGCTGACCGTGCAGACCGCGCCGACCGCGGTGTAGAGGGCGGTCATCCAGGACGAGGCGGTGGCCGACCGGGTGGTGATCTCCTCACTGGGATACGGCTCGATGCCCTCCTGCAACTGCTGCGGGTTGGTGGGCAGCGGCCGCATCTGCATGCCCGCCGCCCGGAAGGCGATGACCGGGACGAAGGCGCCCACGGTGACGGCGAGGAGGGAGATGACCGCGGCGACGTGCGCCATCGGCAGCTCGTAACCGGCGGCCGACGCACCGGCCACCGCCGCGAAGGCACAGCAGAGTGCGGTGGCGGCGAACAGTTCCGGGAAGGTGCCGACGAGGACGAGCGCCAGGACGGCGGCGCCGGTGGCCACGGCACCGGCCGAGAGCAGCCGGAATCCGTAGGCCTCCAGCGCGAGCGGCCCGCTGGTGGGCCCGCCCGGCACCGTCCAGCCGGCGAGCGCCAGGAAAGGCACGGCCGAGCAGCCGAGGAGCGCGGCGGACGCGGAGTCGCCCAGTGCACGGCTCGCCGCGGCGGCCGCCGCGTAGAGCAGGACGGCACAGGCCACGGCCGCGAGGGTGCGTTCGGTGGCCGCCCAGCCGGGCAGCAGGAGCGCGACGAGGACGGCGCCGAGCAGAGCGCCGGTCATTCCGCGCAGCAGGCGCCGGGTGGCCTGCTCCGTCCACTGCCCGCGCTGCCGGTCCATGGCGGTGGCGATGCCGTCGATGAGGTCGTCGAAGTGCGCTTCGGGCATGGCTTCGGCGCGGGGCCGCAGATACAGGATCTCGCCGTCGCGGAGTTCGACGGAGCCCAGGGTGGCTTCCTCGTCGAGCGGTGGACGGCCGAGCTGCTGCAGCACCCAGCCCCCGTGCTCGATGCCGGCCTCCTCGACCTCGGTGCCGGCGAACTGGAGCACCGCGGGCAGCAGGTCCGCGACGGGGATGTCCACCGGCACCGCCAGGTCTATGGCGCGGTCCTGCAGCCTGACGGTCAGGCGGCACAGTCCCGCCAACGCGCCCTCGGTCATCAGCGGATGGGCCTCTCGGAAGTGGGGACGGGGAACGGAAAGGGGGAACGGCGACGAGAACGGAAAAGAGACAGACAGGGAAAGCCGGAAAGCGGAAGGGGAACGGGAGGAAAGGGGAGGGGGGAAGGGGGAAGAGGTAAGCAGGAACGGAGAACCGGGGACGGCTGCCACCCTAGTTGCCGCAGCCCGTCCGCCCTTTCGTAGAAATGACGTATCTTCGCGCGGAATCCAGCAGGTCGGCCCTGCGCGCACCCATGCTGGGGAGTCGAGGCGCACCGCCCTGGCACCGGTGCCCGCAGTCCCACCGCTAGGAGACCGTCCGTTGAGTGTGGTGCTCTTCCGCCGTCCGGCCCGCCGGCGAGGTCCGGACATGCCCGAGGGAGAGATCAGCCTCCAGGAACCGCCCGCGATGGCGGAGGCGACCCCCAACGCGGCCGCCGTCTGGACCTTCATGCCGATGGCCATGATGTCCATGTCGATGATGCTGATGTTCCTGCGGCCGGGCGGCGGGGTGTTGACCTACGTCGCCATGGGCACCATGGGCGGCTCCGCCGTGATGATGCTTGTCGGGCAGGTGATGCAGCGGCGTGGTGACCGCAAGACGGAGATGAACGGCCAGCGGCGTGACTATCTGCGGTACCTCTCGCAGGTGCGACGGCGTATCCGTCGGGCGGTGGAGGCCCAGCGCGAGGCGCTGACCTGGCGGCACCCGCACCCGGCCGCGCTTTCGTCTCTGGTGCGCACCAGCCGGCTGTGGGAGCGGCGCACCACCGACGAGGACTTCGGCGAGGTGCGGATCGCCGTCGGTGAACAGAATCTGGGACTGCGGCTCGCGCCGGTTTCCACCCGCCCGGTGGAGGATCTCGAACCGTTGTCGGCGCACGCTCTGCGCAGCTTCATCCGGGCCTATACCACCGTCCCCGACCAGCCCATCGCCGTCTATCTGCGGGCCTGGTCACGGGTGCTGGTCCGCGGCGACGAGACGCAGGTGCGGGAGCTGGCGCGAGCCGTGGTGGGCCAGCTCGCCACGCTGCACAGCCCGGACGACCTGTGGATCGCGCTGTGCCTGTCCGAGGAGGCCCAGCGCGACTGGGACTGGGCCAAGTGGCTGCCGCACTGCCTCCATCCGCAGTCCAACGACGGCGCCGGACCGGCCAGGATGGTCGCCGGCGCGCTGGGCGAGCTGGAGGACGTCATCGGGAACGAGTTCACCGAACGGCCGGCCTTCGACCCGACGGCCGCACCCGGCCGAGAGGAGCCGTTGGTCGTCGTGCTGGTGGACGGCGGCACCGTGCCCTCCGGTCACCGCTTCGAAGGCACCGGGTACCGCAACGCCCTGGTCGTCGACCTCTCCGGGGCGTTGCGATGGCGTCCCGGGCGCACCACGCTGCGGCTCCAGGTGGAGAACGGCGACGTGGAGCTGATCCGCACCGACCGCAATCGACGTGAGCAGTCGACCCCGCTCGGGCGCGCGGACCGGCTCGGCCCCTCGGCGGCCATGGCGTTGGCGCGGGTGCTCTCACCGTTCCGCAGCACGGTCGGAGGGGATTCGGCCGAGCCGCTGGCCACCGACATCCAGCTCACCGGCCTGTTGGGGATCAACGACCTGCACCGGTACGAACCCCCCGCGCTGTGGCGGCGACGCGGCGCGAACCAGCATCTGCGGGTGCCGATCGGCCTGGCGGCCAGCGGGGCGCCGGTGGAACTGGACCTCAAGGAGTCGGCCCAGGGAGGCATGGGCCCGCACGGGATGCTGATCGGCGCCACCGGCTCCGGCAAGAGCGAACTGCTGCGGACGCTGGTGCTCTCCCTGGCACTGACGCATCCCTCGGACCGGCTGAACTTCGTGCTGGTGGACTTCAAGGGCGGTGCGACCTTCCTCGGTCTGGAGCATCTCCCCCACGTCTCGGCCGTGATCACCAACCTGGCCGACCAGGCCTCCCTGGTCGACCGCATGCAGGACGCGCTGCACGGCGAGCTGATGCGGCGCCAGGAACTGCTGCGGCAGGCCGGCAACTTCGTCTCGGCGCTGGAGTACGAGCGTGCGCGCGCCGCCGGGTCGCCGCTGGAGCCGCTGCCCAGCCTCGTCGTGGTCGTCGACGAGTTCAGCGAACTCCTGGCCACACACCGGGACTTCATGGATCTGTTCGTCATGATCGGCCGACTCGGCCGAAGCCTGGGGGTCCATCTGCTGCTGGCGTCCCAGCGCCTCGACGAGGGCCGGGTGCACCAGTTGGAGAGCCATCTGTCGTACCGGATCGGGCTGCGGACCTTCTCCGCGATGGAGAGCCGAGGGGTCCTGGGCGTCCCGGACGCGTACCAGCTGCCGCCCGAGCCCGGCAACGGTTACCTCAAGAGCGGCGTCGAGGAGCTGACCCGGTTCCGGGCCGCGTACGTCTCAGGGGCGTACCGGCACCGCAGCCGGGCCGCTTCGGCCGCGCAGACCGCGAGCCAGATCATCCCCTGGGGGACGGGCTGGGTCGTGCCCCGGCAGACGTCGGAGCCCGATCAGGTCCGGGAGGAGGAGTCCCAGGAGACGCTGATGGCCCTGGCGGTGAACAGGCTACGGGACTCCGGGCCCCCCGCGCACCAGGTGTGGCTGCCCCCGCTCGATCTGCCGTCCAGCCTGGACCAGTTGCTGCCCCCGCTGGAGCCGGACCCGGAGCGCGGACTCGTCGCCGGGGAGGCCGGCCGGCTGACCGTGCCGGTGGGCATCGTCGACCGTCCCTTCGAACAGCTGCGGGACCTGCTGTGGGTGGACCTCTCCGGCGCGGGCGGCCATGTCGCGGTCGCCGGTGGACCGCAGAGCGGCAAGAGCACCCTGGTCCGTACGCTGATCACCTCCCTGGCGCTCACCCACACCCCGCGTGAAGTGCAGTTCTACTGCCTGGACTTCGGTGGTGGCACGCTGTCCAGCATTGCCGGGCTGCCCCATGTGGGCGGTGTCACCGGGCGGTTGGACGAGGACCGGGTGGGCCGCACCGTGAGCGAGGTGGCCTCGCTGCTCTCCCGGCGTGAGCGCTTCTTCCTGGAGCAGGGCATCGACACCATGGCCACCTACCGGCGGCGACGTGCCGCCGGGGAGTTCCAGGACGAGCCGTTCGGTGACGTCTTCCTGGTCGTCGACGGCTGGGCCACGGTGCGCCAGGACTTCGACAACCTGGTCGACGAGGTCAACAAGCTCGCCCAGCGCGGGCTGAACTTCGGCATCCACCTGATCACCACCACCGCTCGCTGGATGGAGCTGTCGGCGGCCGTCCGGGACCAGGCCGGCACCCGGCTGGAGTTGCGGATGGGCGACCCCTCGGACTCCGACGTCGACATCCGCAAGGCCCATACGGTGCCCCGGGACGCGCCCGGTCGCGGGCTCACCGCGCAGACCAAGCTGCACTACCTGGCGGCGCTGCCCCGGATCGACGGAGTGGAGTCCGCGGACGACCTGGCCGCCGGTGTGGAGGGCATGGTCGCGGCCGTCACCGAGGGCTGGGGCGGCCGCCCCGGGGCGCCGGCGGTACGGATGCTGCCCACCCTGCTGCACGCGTCCGCGCTGCCCTCGCCGGCCGGGACCCGGCTGCCGCTGGGCCTGGAGGAGAACGAACTCCAGACGATCTGGCACGACTTCATGGAGAGTCCGCATCTCGTCGCGTTCGGCGACACCGAAAGCGGCAAGACCAACCTGTTGCGGCTGATCGCCAAGTCCATCGTGGAGCGCTTCACGCCCGACGAGGCCCGCATCCTGGTGGTGGACTACCGGCGCACCCTGGTCGAGGCGGTGCCGGAGGAGTACCGGCTGGGCCACGCCGTCTCGGTCAACGCGTTGCGGGAGCTGGTGGCCGGTGCGGCGCACGCGTTCGCCGAGCGGCTGCCCCCGGAGGACATGCCTCCGTCCCGGATGCGGCTGGCCGACTGGTGGTCGGGGCCACGGCTGTTCATCCTCGTGGACGACCACGAGATGGTCTCCGGGGGCATGGAGAATCCGTTCGACCCGCTGCTGCCGCACATGCCGCTCGGCTACGAGGTCGGCATGCACTTCGTGGTCGCCCGCGCGTCGTCCCACGCCATGCGTGGTACCGCGGAGCCGTTGGTACGCCGGATCCTGGAGGTCAACAGCACGGCGCTGATGCTGTCCTGCCCGCCGTCCGAAGGCGCGTTCCTCGACAACGTCAGGCCGAAGCTGCTGCCGCCGGGCCGGGCCATGCGGATCGCGCGCCGCAAGACGACGCTCATCCAGACCGCGCTGGTGGAGGTGCCGGAAGCCGGCTGACCCGGGAGAGCCGGGACGGACGGCCGTCGGCGGAAGGGCGGGCGGCCCCGGCGCCGCCCACCGACCGGGCTCAGCCGGCCCGCCAGCCCCTGGCCCGGCCCCGCGGTACGACCCACGCGCCCACCAGCAGGACGAAGACGAGCAGCGCGCTGCCCACGGCTGCCCAGCGGCCACGGACGACGGCGCCACCGTCCGACGGGGTAGCCGGGACGACGGCCGGATCGGCGACGGTCCGCGTCCGGGGCAGGGCGTCCGGCACCGTACCGGACACCGCGGCGTACGGATCGACCCGCGGCACCTGGGCCGGGTACGCCGTCGCCACCAGTCTCCGCGCGACCTGGTCCGCCGTGAGTTCGGGCCGGTAACCGCGCACCAGCGCCGCCGTGCCCGCCACGACCCCGGCCGCGAACGAACTCCCGCTGCCCGTGAAGGCCCCCCTCCCGCTCGGCCCCACGCTGACCACCCCCACCCCCGGGGCCGCCAGGTCGGCCTGCGGGACCGGAACCGGCCCTTCGCCACCGGCCGAGCCGAACGCGGCCACCGACAGCACACCCTCTTCCGCGGCCGGCCAGTAGGCCGAGGGTCCGGAGGACGAACCGGCGCCGTCCGGCGTACGGTCCGGCGCCGCCGCTGCCAGCACCAGCACGTCGCGGCTCCGCGCGTGGCGGACGGCTGCGGACAGCGCCTCGGAGTTCGTGGTGAGCGCCAGGGAGACCGTGACGACCGAGGCTCCGCCGTCCACGGCCTCCCGGATGCCGCGGGCCACGCTGTCGGGGGTGGCGGCTCCCCGTACGTCGGTACCCCGGACCGCCAGGATCCCCGCCTGCGGCGCCACGCCGGTGAAGCCGGTGTCGGGCTGGGGCGCGGCCGCGGCGAGGCCCGCCACGAAGCTGCCGTGGCCGACACAGTCCTTTCCGGCATCGCCCACCGCGGAGACCCGGCCGGCCAGCGCGGGAACGCTCTCGCCGACTCCGGTGTCCACCACGCCGACCAGCACCCCCGCCCCGCGGGACAACTGCCACGCGCTGGAGAGGCCGAGCATCTCCTGTGTCCAGGGCGGCGTCCTGGCCTCCCGGTCCGACGCCGGCCGGCAGGGCGCGCCCTCGTCGAGCGTGGGCACCACCACCGGCAGCGAGAGGGCGGGCCCGGTCGGGGGGACGCTGTCCGCGACGGCGACAGCCGGGCAGCCGAGCACGGCCACCACCGGGAGCACCGCCAGGGCGACCGTGCGCTTCGGGACGTCGCGTGACCTCGGTGCTCTCCTGATGTGCCTCATAACTCCCTTTCATGCGCACCCGCCAGGAATCACGGGACAGCCTTCGACCCGGACGTCCATGCTTCGAGGATCGCCAGGAGACGGTCAAGGCCGTCGCCACCCGGTTTGACTGATCACCCGACTGAAATCTCGCAGTGCCGGATCTACGTCATCCGCCCCCGACACCCGTCACCATTCCGCCGGAAGGCTAAATCGCCGTCGTCGGCGCACCTGCGGGGATTACGGAATACCCCTCGGACCGCCGACAATCAGCACCGGCCTCCGTCACGCGTTGCCCCCGGAGGCAACGACGTTGCCCGTCAGGGCAGAGGACGCTCGGACCCGTCTGTCTCGGACCTGCACCACATGCCTATTCTGCTGGCGCGAAGGGACGGCGCGGCGAGCGTTTGGCATTCGGGGAGTCGATGTCGAATCCCCGAGGGAAGTCACCGGTGACTCCTCGCAGATCGACCGCGCGAACACGACCGGAAACGCGAGCACATCGCGAACACACAGAACCCGACTCCCGCTTTTCAGCGAAGAAGTGTCACATCGGCGTGCACGTGGCCAACCGGATGCACAATTCGGTATTCCACGGCCACCGCTGCGCGGGACACAGAGTTGAGCCAAGGGATTTACACGATGAACCCTCCACGCTACAGCCATCAACAGAAGGTCGCCCACCTGCTGAGATGGGCCGCAAGCTGGTCCGACACGCGTACGGGCGAGAGCATGTGGTCCTACTCCCTGGGGCTGGGGGGTTCGCACGCTCTCTTGAACGGCTGGTACAAGAACGAGAAAGTGAGGAACTCCCTCACCATGGAAGAGCGCGCCCTTTTGGAAACGGCTCTCCAGCGATCGTCCCACGCTCGTACGCATCGGAAGCGTACGGGTTGCCGGGGAGCCACGGGGATACACACCGAAGCGTCTTCTCCCCAAGGCTGACAGAAATTCTCGACGCCCGTGCATCGATGGGGTAGGCGAACGGTGCCGGGCCCCGCGGGAGTCTCGTCGTACGAGAAATAAGTGTTGCCGGGGCTGCTCCACACGGAGGCATACATGGAGGGGGTGTTCCGAAGTCGCGTGCCGGTGTACGGCGACCGTCACCCCCGAAGCAGGGTCGGGGCCGTGCCGGGGAAGAAGCGGATGCCGGCCCACGGTCCCGAGCCGGCCTCGGTGAGGCGGGCGCGGCTGTCGGAGTCGGCGACGAGGAGGCGGCCGTCGTGCCGGAGCGGGTCCGCAGCCGTCGGGAAGGACCCGGCCCGGGGCGGATTGCGCCGGGTTGTTGGTCCCTGTCGTCGCGCCGGCCAGCCGGGACGCGCGTTCCGCGTACATGCCGTCACCGTGTGCGAGGAGCCGCCGCCGAGCGTCACCGGCCGGTGTTGAGGCGGGCGGCCCGGCGGGTCAGGTAGTCGCGCTCGGCGAGGTTGGGGGCCTTGTGGGCCGCCTCGGCGTACAGCCGTGCCGCCGTCACCGGGTCGCCGTCGCGCTCGTGGAGGTACGCCGCCACCGCGGTGTGCCGGGGCAGTGAGTCGTCCAGCGCCGCGAGGGCCGCCAGGCCGGCCCGCGGTCCGTCGGCCTCGCCGACGGCCACCGCGCGGTTGAGCCGGACGACCGGGCTGTCCGTCAGGCGCTCGAGCTCGTCGTACCACTCGACGATCTGCACCCAGTCGGTCTCCTCGGCGGTGGGCGCGTCGGCGTGGAGCGCCGCGATGGCGGCCTGCGCCTGGAACTCGCCGAGGCGGTCGCGGGCGAGGGCCGCCTGGAGGATCTCGACGCCCTCGGCGATGGCCGCGGTGTCCCACCGGGACCGGTCCTGCTCCGCCAGCGCCACCAGGCTGCCGTCGGGCGCGGTCCGGGTGGCGCGCCGGGCGTGGTGGAGCAGCATGAGGGCGAGCAGCCCCGCCACCTCCGGGTGGTCGATCGAGGCGGCGAGCTGCCGGGTGAGCCGGATGGCCTCGGCGGCGAGGTCCACGTCGCCGGAGTAGCCCTCGTTGAAGACCAGATAGAGGACGCGCAGCACGGTGGCGACGTCGCCGGGCCGGTCGAACCGCACCCCGGAGACGGTGCGCTTGGCCCGGCTGATGCGCTGCGCCATGGTCGCCTCGGGCACCAGGTAGGCCCGGGCGATCTGGCGGGTGGTCAGCCCGCCGACGGCGCGCAGGGTGAGCGCGACCGCGGACGCCGGCGTCAGCGACGGGTGGGCGCACAGGAAGTAGAGCTGGAGGGTGTCGTCCACCGCGGGCGCCGGCCCCGGCGCCGGCTCCTCGTCGAGGAGGTCCTCGCGCCGGCGGCGGGCGGCGTCCGAACGGGTCGCGTCGAGGAACCGGCGCCAGGCCACGGTGACCAGCCAACCCTTCGCGTCCCGCGGAGGGTCGGACGGCCAGACGCGGATCGCCTCGACCAGCGCGTCCTGCACGGCGTCCTCGGCCGCCGCGAAGTCGGCTCCGCGGCGGACGAGGACGGCGAGGACGCTCGGTGTGAGGCTCCGCAGGAGTGCCTCGTTCATCCGTGAGGGCATTCCGGGACGGTGGGCGGCGCCGCCAGGAAGGGGCGCAGTTCGAGCCACTCGTGGATCGGCTTCCCGCCGGCCCCGGGCGCTGCCGACAGCTCCCCGGCCAGCTCGACGGCGCGCTCGTGGCTGTCGACGTCGATCACCATCCAGCCGGCGATGAGGTCCTTGGTCTCGGCGAACGGGCCGTCGGTGACCGGCGGGCGCCCCTCACCGTCGTAGCGGACCCACGATCCCTCGGGGGCGAGCGCCTGCCCGTCGACGAACTCGCCGGTCTTCTCCAGCCGGGCCGCGAAGTCGTTCATGTACTGGATGTGGGCGGAGATCTCCTGTGGCGTCCACTGGTCCATGGGGACGTTGTTGACCGCGGCCGGGGCGCCCCGGTAGTGCTTGAGCATCAGGTACTTGGCCATGGTGTCTCTCCTCGGTGCTGTGCGGCCCATTGTGGTCGCGTTCACCCCGGGGACGGAGCCGGACGCGGGTTCTCGACATCGGCGCCGGAAGTTTTTTCCGGCCCGTGTTCAGCCGCCCACGTCCACGCTGTTGTCGGGTGCCCCGTCGCCCACCGGGGGCAGGTCGCCGCGCTCCACGGGGGTGCCGGCGGCGGGCCGGGGCGAGGGCAGGGTGGCCGCGGCCTCGGCATTGTCGGGCCGGTGGACGGCTTCGGCGGCCTCGCTCAGGACCTCGCGCGGTACGGCGTCCGCCTCGGCGGACAGCCGGACCACGTGCCCGTTCTTCGGCAGGGCGTACTCGTGCTGTCCGCCGCCGGTGCGGTACCAGGCGTCCGCGTCGCGCTCGCACGTGGCCCGTCCGCCGGTGCTGTCGCCGACCGGCCGGCCCGGGCAGGTGTCCTCGGTCATCGATCCCCGCTCGACGGAGAGGCGGACCAGGGCGCCCGAGCCGGTCAGGTAGGTGGCGGAGAAGCCGTCGTCGCCGAGCACGCCGACGGACTGCTGGGCCAGGGTGAGACCGGGCGCCCTGGTGACGTAGACCAGGTCGGGGGCGATGCCCAGCGCCTGCGCCCGGTTCTCGAGCTCCTCGGCCCCGGCCGGGGCGGCCTCGGTGGGAGCCGCGGCGGCGACCGGGCCGTCGGCCGCCCTCTGCGTACCGCAGGCGGTGAGCAGCAGCGGGGGCAGCAGTAACAGCGGCAGGACGCGCGCGCGACGGTTCATGCGCCCATCCTGCCGCACAGGCGTTCCCCGGCGGCTCGTCATCCGGTCACCGCGGCCAGGCCCGCGCACCCCGGCGTCCGGATCAGGGACGGTGCGCCGCCGCGTCCTTGGACAGCCGGACGGCCGACAGCAGGCTGAGGCCGGGTGCCGACTCACGCAGGACCTTGACGGCCCGCACGGAGTCGGCCGGGCCCTCGTACCCGGCGGCGGCGAGGCGCTGGTGGACCCAGCGGGCGCGCAGGGCGGCGTCGGGGACGGCGGCCGCGCGTTCCACCAGGGCGGCGGCGCGCTCCAGCCCGGGCCGTTGCTCCGGGGCCGCCTCGGCGAGCGCCTCGCGCAGGCCGGCGGCGATCACGTCCGAGTCCCGCAGGACCAGCACGTCGAATTCCTGCTTTCCGCGTCCCAGCATGACCCCATGGTCGGCGCCAGCCATCTTGCGGATCAAGGAACTTGAGGCCTTTCTGAGCTGCTTCGCCCGGCGGCCGCGGTGTCCGATTCCTTCAAGACGGGCCCTCGCCGTCCTGCCTACGGTGGCGTCATGACCGCACGATTCAACGCCATCGGCCTGGTCGTCTCCGACATGGCCGCATCCGTGACCTTCTACCGCCGGCTCGGTTTCGCCTTCCCCGAGGGTGCCGAGAAGCAGCCGCACGCCGAGGCCGGACTGCCGGGCGGGATCCGGCTGCTGCTCGACACCGAGGAGACCGTCCGCTCCTTCCACACCGGGTGGCAGCCCCCGGCCGGCGGCGGGCGGGCGTCGCTCGCGCTGCTGTGCGACGCGCCCGAGGAGGTGGACGCGCTGTACGAGGAGCTGACCGGCGCCGGGTACCACGGTGAGCTGGGGCCCTGGGACGCCTTCTGGGGGCAGCGGTACGCCGTCGTGCACGACCCGGACGGCAACGGCGTCGACCTGTTCGCCGCGCTACCCGCGGCGTCCCAGTAGCTCGACCGGGGGTACACCCGCCAGCTCCCGCACGTCCCGCGCCAGATGTGCCTGGTCCGCGTACCCGGCCCGGGCGGCCGTCTCCGCGAGGGGCGTGCCGCCCCGGGCCAGGGCGAGGGCGCGTTGCAGCCGCAGTACGCGGGCCAGGGTCTTGGGGCCGTAGCCGAAGGCGGCCAGCGAGCGGCGGTACAGCCGGCGTGCGCCGATGCCGAGTTCGTCGGCGGTGGCGGCGACCGGGCGGCCCGCGTCGAGGGCGGCCACGATCCGGCGCAGCAGCGGGTCGGGGGGCCCGCTGCCGGCCGCCCGGGACAGCGCCGCCTCCTCTAGGCCCCGCGCCGGGTCGGAGGCCGCGTTCACCCGCGCGGTCAGGCGCCGCGCCTCGGTGGCCGGCCAGAGGTCGGCGAGGTCGACGCGCCGGTCCCGCAGTTCGTGCGCGGGGACTCCGAGGAGGGCGGGGGCGGTGCCGGGGTAGAAGCGGACGCCCGCCCAGCGGCCCGGCGCGCCGTCGGTGGCGTGGGCGCGGGTGTCGGGGCCGGCGACCAGCAGTCGGCCGTCGTGCCACAGCAGGTCCATGCAGCCGTCGGGCAGGACACGTCCGGGGCCGGGGCCGGTCGGCGTGTTGGTCCACACCACCGCGCCGGGCAGCCGGGAGGCACGTTCCGCGTACACGCCCGCCAGGCTACGCCGCTCTGCGGGCCGGCGCCGTACACCCGCTCGAAGGCGGTGGACAGGGGCGAACGCGGTGCCCCAGCCGGCCTGGCGCGCTGGTGGGGGCGGCGCCGGCCGCGGAGCGCTTGCGGCTCCGGCTGCTGACCCAGCTCTCGGACGGCGTCCAGCAGATGGCGCGCCGGGGACGTCGGGGGCGTTCGCCCGGGAGGCCGCGACGGCGAGGGAAGGAGCCCCGGCCCCGTCCGGGGCTCCTTCCCTCGGAGGACCGGTCCCGCTACGAAGCCTCCGGCTTGTTGTGGTCCGTGGGAGGCGTGTGCTTCGCGTGGGTGCGCAGGCGGGCCGTGACGTCCTCCGGCGGCAGGAAGCGGGACCAGCGTTCCGGGAACTCGGACGGCATGTCGGGGTCCGCCTCGCCGCTCGCGGCGGCCCGGGCCACGTACTCGGCGACCTGCGCCTGCCGCAGCCGCTCGTTGGCCTCGCGGGCCGCGGCCGTGGCGGCGGCCGGCCAGACCCGGTCGATGGCCGCGTTGACCGCCGCCCCGACGAGCACGGCGAACGCGGACACACCGATCCACAGCAGCACGGCCACGGGCGCGGCGAGCGAGCCGTAGATGGTGGGGCCCTCGACGGTACTGGTGAGGTAGATCCGCAGCAGGAAGCTGCCCAGCACCCACATCGCGAGGGCGACCAGCGCGCCGGGCACGTCCTCGATCCACGGGGAGCGCACGGGCACCGACACGTGGTACAGCGTGGTCAGGAAGGCCACCGACAGGATGATCACGACCGGCCAGTACAGGACCTGCACGACGGTCGTCGACCAGGGCACGACCCGCACCACGGCGTCCGGTCCGGCCACCATCAGCGGCAGCGCGATCGACCCGATCAGCAGGGCCACGATGAACAGCAGGAAGGCCATCAGGCGGGTCTTGACGATCCCCCGGACACCGTCGAGGCCGTACATCACGGTGATGGTGTCGATGAAGACGTTGACCGCGCGGGAGCCGGACCACAGGGCGAACAGGAAGCCGATGGAGATGACGTCGGGCCGGCCGCCCTTCATCACGTCGTCCAGGATCGGCTCGGTGATCTGCTTGACGCCCTTCTCGGAGAGCACCGCGCGCGAGGCGTCCAGGATGTTGGTGCGCAGGCTCTCGGTGGTGTCGGCGCCGATCCAGGAGTCGACGTAGCCGAGCAGCCCGAGGAGGCTCAGCAGCAGCGGCGGCACCGACAGCAGCGTGAAGAACGCGGCCTCGGCGGCGAGCCCGAGGATGCGGTACTCCATGCACGAGTTGACGGTGTCCTTGAGCAGCAGCCAGGCGGTCCTGCGTTTGGAGACGTTCCGGTAGAGAACCCGGGCACGGTGGAGCCGGCCCGAGGGCCGTTCGGAAGATTCACTTGCTGGCTGCACGCCCTAAAGGTATCCGCCGCGGGGGCCCGCACTCATCCGCGGACTGCCGTGGAGGCCGGCGGAGCCCGCCCCGTCCCCGGGCGCGGTAGGTTCGCCGTCATGGCAGGCAGCACCCACACCGTGACGAACCAGGCCCCGCCGCTGGCCGGCTACGACGTCTTCACCACCGACCGGGCCCTCGTGGCGGCGGTCGAACGGCATCTGGCACCGGAGCTGCGCGAGGAGGCGCTGGGCGAACTGTCCGGTCTCGGGCGCGGCTGCGGCTCCGCCCAGGTGCTGGAGTGGGGCGCGCAGGCGAACGAGAACCCGCCGGTCCTGCGCACGCACGACCGCTACGGCCACCGCGTCGACGAGGTCGACTTCCACCCGGCCTGGCACCGGCTGCTGGGCAAGGGCGTCTCGGCCGGCCTCACCGCGGCCTGGACCCGGCCGGGCGGGCATGTGCGGCGGGCCGCAGGGTTCCTCCTGTGGACGCAGGCCGAGGCGGGCAACGGCTGTCCGCTGTCGATGACCCACGCGGCGGTACCCGCCCTGCGCGCCGACCCCGACCTCGCCGCCGAGTGGGAGCCGCGGCTGACCTCGCGGGTGTACGACCGTGAGCTGCGGCCGGCGCACCTCAAGGCCGGCGTGCTGTTCGGGATGGGCATGACGGAGAAGCAGGGCGGCAGCGACGTCCGGGCGGGCACGACCTCCGCGCGGCCGCTGGCTCAGGACGGGACGTACGAGCTGACCGGGCACAAGTGGTTCTGCTCGGCGCCCATGTCCGACGGCTTCCTGGTGCTGGCGCAGGCCCCGGGCGGACTCACCTGCTTCCTGGTGCCGCGCGTGCTGGCGGACGGCACCCGCAACGTGTTCCTGATCCAGCGGCTGAAGGACAAGCTGGGCAACCGGTCCAACGCCTCCGCCGAGGTCGAGTTCGCCGGGACCTGGGCGCGCCGGGTCGGCGAGGAGGGGCGCGGGGTGCGCACCATCATCGGCATGGTGGCGGCGACCCGGCTGGACTGCGTGCTGGGCTCGGCGGGACTGATGCGGCAGGCCGTCGCGCAGGCGGTGCACCACTGCGCCCACCGGGAGGCGTTCGGCGGGAAGCTGATCGACAAGCCGCTGATGCGCAACGTCCTGGCCGACCTCGCGATCGAGTCGGAGGCGGCCACCACGCTCGCGCTGCGGCTGGCGGCGGCGTACGACGACGGGGGCGAGCGGGAGACGGCGCTGCTCAGGCTGGCGGTGCCGGCGGCGAAGTACTGGGTGACCAAGCGCTGTGCGCCGGTGGCGGTGGAGGCCGCCGAGTGCCTGGGCGGCAACGGGTACGTCGAGGAGTCCGGGCTGCCCCGGCTGGTGCGCGAGTCGCCGCTGAACTCGATCTGGGAGGGCGCCGGCAACGTCCAGGCGCTGGACGTGCTGCGGGCGCTCGGGCGGGAGCCGCTGGCCCTGGACGCGTATCTGACGGAGGTGGGCCTCGCCCGGGGCGCCGATCACCGTCTGGACGCGGCGATCCGGGGCCTGCTGACGGAACTCGCCGATCTGGAGTCCGCCGAGGGGCGGGCACGGCGGCTGGTGGAACGGCTGGCGCTGGTGCTCCAGGGGTCGCTGCTGGTGCGGTACGCGCCGCCCGAGGTGGCCGACGCGTTCTGCGCCTCGCGGCTGGGCGGCGACGGGGGTGCGGCCTTCGGCACGCTGCCGCCGACCCTGGATCTGGCGTCGGTCGTGGAGCGGGCCCGTCCGGTGGCCTGATCCGGTCCGGCGGTCCTGCCGCCGCACGGAGGGCGGCACGGGGGTGGTGCTGCGCCGACACGGCACCACCCCCGCCACACGAGCCCGTTCAGGCCGCGTACGCCGCTCGGGACGGCGTGGCACAAGTTTCGGACACCGGCACGGCCGTCCACCAGGGTTGCAAGGGGTTGCAACTTGCTGCCGACTGTGTGCGGACTGTGTCCGTCCGCCATGGGGAAGCGGTCAGTATTGAGACGAACATCCGGGACGATCACGGGCTCGCCGCCGGCACGGCCGCCCGGGCGCCCGTGCCGGCCCTGCTTCCGGGAGGACGAGGACCAGTGGCGCTCTCGCCGAGGGACGTGACGCAGTTCGCCGCCGTCGACACGGCCCGTGCGGCGCGGATGCTCAGCGAGGTCCGCTCCGCCAGACTCTCGGGCGGGCGCGCTCCGGCGGCGCCGCGTCCGGTCATCGAGCAGTCCTGGGAGCGGATGCTGCGCAGCGGCGTCGACCCGGACCACGACTTCCGCGCCGGGCTGCTGCCCCGGGAGGAGGTGCAGCGGCGGCGGGAGGCCTCGCCGCTGCGGCACGTGCTGCCGGTGCTGCGGGAGGGGCTGCTGTCGGTCGCGGACGTCGCCCACCACATCATGGTGGTCGCCGACGACGAGGGCCGGGTGCTGTGGCGGGAGGGCAGCAGGCCGGTGCTGCGGAAGGCCGACGGGCTCGGCTTCGAACTCGGCGCGGACTGGCGGGAGGACGTCGTCGGCACCAACGGCGTGGGCACGCCGGCGGTCACCCGGCGGCCGGTACAGGTCTTCGCCTCCGAGCACTTCGTGCGGTCCCAGGCGACCTGGACCTGCGCCGGGGCGCCCATCACCGATCCGCGCAGCGGCCGGCTGCTCGGTGTGGTCGACGTGAGCGGGCCGCTGGAGACGATGCATCCGGCCACGCTCGCCTGGGTCGACTCGGTGGCCAAGCTCGCCGAGGCCCGGCTGCGCGAACTGCACACGCAGTCGCTGGAGCGGCTGCGGGCGGTGGCGGCGCCGGTGCTGGCCCGGCTCGACGGGCGGGCGCTGGTGGTGGACCGGGACGGCTGGACGGCCGCGGTGACGGGGATGCCGTACGCGGAGCGGGTGGTGCTGCCCGGTTCCCCGGCGACGGGCCCGAGGTGGCTTCCGGCGCTCGGGGCGTGCGTCGTGGAGCCGCTGGCCGAGGGCTGGCTGGTGCGGGTCGCCGCGGAGCCGGTGCCGCACGGCGCCCCCCGGATCGTCCTCGACCTCGGGCAGCCGCGCCGCTGGTCGGTCCGGGTGCTGGACGGGGCGGGGCCCTGGGAGCGGGAACTGAGCCCGCGGCACGCCGAGTTGCTGTATCTGCTGGCCGTCCAGCGCACCGGCCGCAGCGCCGCGGAGCTGGCGGAGGACGTCTTCGGCGACCCGGCGCGCACGGTGACGGTGCGCGCCGAGATGTCCCGGGTCCGGCGGTACCTCGGGGCCTATCTGCGACACCGGCCGTACCGGTTCCGCGACGACGCCGAGGTCGAGGTGGTCCTCCCGGACGACCCCCGCGACCTGCTGCCCGACTCGACCGCGCCGGCGGTGACGGAGCGCCGGGAGCAGGGCCCGGGCCGGACGCCGCCACCGGTCCGGGCAGCGTCGTCCTGAGCGGCGGCCGGTCCACGGACGGCCCCCGAAAGGGGGTTCGTTACCGCATATTTGCAGCGTCCGGCTCCGCGGGCCCCTCCGCCTGCCGTAGCATCCTCCACGGACCGCCCCCTCTGCTCCTCGGTCAACGCACGGAACGACGGGCGCAGTTGGATCGGGGCCCGTGGAGGTTCTATGAAGCAGCGCGGCAGACACCGCCGGCGCAGTCGAGGCAGGGCGTTGCGCGCGGCCCTGACCGGGGCCGCCCTCGCGCTGACCGGCGCCGCCACGATGATCAGCGCCTCGCAGGCCACGGTCGCCGGCGACCCCGGCGAACTGAAGCCGCTCGCCGCGACCGACGCGCTGCGGCTGACGGAGCACCGGGTGCCCGCGCCCTGGCTCGACCGGCTCTCCGCCGCGATGGGCGAGCCGGTGGGCGTCGACGCCGTCCTCGGCTCCGCCGACCACACCCTGCGCGACGCCGCCGACTGCACGGCCGGGGAGCGCGAGGCGCTGCCGGTCTCCCCCGCGGCCACGCGCGCCTACTGCTGGGACGCCGAGGACACGCGGGGCTGGCGGCCGGGGGCGGTCACCACCTCGGGGGACGCCGACGAGGACGGACTGTGGGGCTCCCACCGGGTCGTGCTGTCCGCCTGGAGCCGCGACGACGGCACGCCCCAGGGCGGACTCGCCCGGGTCTCGTTCGTGAACGCCGACGATCCCGGCCGTCTCGGCTACACCTCGGCGCTGCTCGCCGTCCCGGTGGACGGCGGACGCGACTACCGGGCACTCGCCTCCCCCGTCTCCGGCATGGTCTGGTACCAGGACAAGCTGCTGGTCACCACCGGCGCCGGGGACCGCAACGCGCTGTACGTGTACGACGTGGACCGCGTCCAGCGCGCCACCGCCGACGCCGACGCGGTCGGCCGGGTGCCCGGCGGCTGGGCGGCGTACGGCCACCGGTACGTGCTGCCCGCCGTCGCCTCCTACCGCCTCGCCGACACGCCGGACGCCGCGCGGCCCGCCGCGCTCTCCCTGGACCGCGGCACGGTCCCCGCCGGCCTGGTGGCGAGCGAGTACGTACCCGCCGGGGCCGACCGGCCCACCCGCCTGTGGCGCTACGCGCTCGGCACGGACCCGGACCACGCCGGGCTGCCCGCCACCGACTCCGCCGGGCACGTGGACGCGCGGGACGGGTACGAGACCGGCGCTTCCGAGGTCCGGGGCGTGCTGGCGCACCGCCCGGCCGGGGCCGGACGATACGACTGGTACCTGGCCAGGCCGGCCGGCGACCAGGACGGACGCGGCACGCTGTGGCGGCAGGACGCGGAGGGCGCGCGGGCCACGGAGTGCGGTGCCGACCGGTCGCGCCAGTGCTGGAGCGGGCCGCCGGGCTCCCTGTCGTACTGGGCGGGGACCGGTGAGCTCTGGTCCCAGTCGGGCAGCATGCTCTTCGCGCTGCCGCTGACCTCGGTGGACGAGGCGCTCGGCTGACGCCGGCGGTTCCGCGGCGGCGGGCCCCCGGCAGAGGGCGCGGGCGCGGAACCGGGATCGACAGATCTCGCGACCGGATGATTCCCTGACCGGCATGACCAACATCGCCGTGACCACCTGGTCCCTGGAGCAGACCGCGCCGACCGATCTGCTGCCGGCCGCCGCCCCGGAGGGGGACGTACGGATCGTCCGCTCCGAGGTGCCCTCGCCCGAGTTCAGCCGCTTCCTGTACGCCTCCGTCGGCGGCGACATCCGCTGGACGGACCGGCTGGGCTGGAGTTACGCGCGGTGGCAGGAGCACCTCGGGCGGCCCGGCGTGGAGACCTGGGTGGCCTACGACCGGGGCACCCCCGCCGGATACGTGGAGCTGACGCCCGGGGACGACGGTGTCGTGGAGATCGAGTACTTCGGCCTGATTCCGGCCTTCCGCGGCCGGCGCATCGGCGGGCACCTGCTGTCGTACGGGACCGCCCGCGCCTGGGACGTCGCGGACCGCTGGCCGGGGCTGGCCACGACCAAGCGGGTGTGGCTGCACACGTGCAGCAAGGACGGCGACTTCGCGATGGACAACTACCAGCGCCGCGGCTTCCGCCTCTTCGACACCAAGGTCGAGGAGGAACCGGAGGTGAAGACTCCGGGTCCGTGGCCCGGGGCCTTCCCGTCCTGACCTGCTCCGAAGCGTCCGTTTTCGGTCCCTGTGACCCACGACACCCCTGTCTCACCCGACGAGACAGGGGCGTCCGCATTTTGGACGAAGCTGGACTCTGTCCAGATCGCCGTGCCACGCTTCCGTCATGTCCGGAACTGGAATTGCCTTGGTGAGTCGGCGGCACGTCGACCTCGGCCGCATGTCCAGCGCCATCTGTCCGATGCGCTGAGAGCCCCTCCAGCAGCACCGGATTTCTCGCATTCGCCTCCTCCCGCGCAACGACGCGCACGTATGCCCATGCGCCCGCGCGCGCAGGTCAGAGCCGCATTCCGCCTGTCCCGAAGGACGTGTCAACCATGGCCGCCACCCCGCCGAAGCCTGCTGCCACGACTCCCCGCCGCAAGGTGAGCCGTCACCGTGGCGAGGGTCAGTGGGCTATGGGTCATTTCACCCCGCTCAACGGCAACGAGCAGACCAAGAAGGACGACGACGGTCTCAACGTACGGACACGTATTGAGACGATCTACTCCAAGCGGGGATTCGACTCCATCGACCCCGGCGACCTGCGCGGACGCATGCGCTGGTGGGGTCTGTACACCCAGCGCCGGCAGGGCATCGACGGCGGCAAGACCGCGATCCTGGAGCCCGAGGAGCTGGACGACAGCTACTTCATGCTGCGCGTGCGCATCGACGGCGGCGCGCTGACCACCGCGCAGCTGCGCGTCATCGGTGAGATCTCGCAGGAGTTCGCGCGCGGCACGGCCGACATCACCGACCGGCAGAACGTCCAGTACCACTGGATCCGGATCGAGGACGTGCCCGAGATCTGGAACCGGCTGGAGGGCGTCGGCCTGTCCACCGTCACCGCCTGCGGCGACACGCCCCGCGTGATGATCGGCTCCCCGGTCGCGGGCATCGCCGAGGACGAGATCATCGACGGCACGCCCGCGCTGGAGGAGATGAAGCGCCGGGTCCTGAACAACCCGGCGTACTCGAACCTGCCGCGCAAGTTCAAGACCGCGATCTCCGGCTCGCCGGTGCAGGACGTCGTGCACGAGATCAACGACGTGGCGTTCGTCGGCGTCGACCACCCCGAGCACGGGCCGGGCTTCGACCTGTGGGTCGGCGGCGGCCTGTCCACCAACCCCAAGCTGGGTGTGCGCCTGAACGCCTGGGTGCCGATCGAGGACGTGCCGGACGTCTACGAGGGCGTCATCTCGATCTTCCGCGACTACGGCTACCGGCGCCTGCGCAACCGCGCCCGGCTGAAGTTCCTGGTCGCCGACTGGGGCGCGGAGAAGTTCCGCCAGGTGCTGGAGGACGAGTACCTGAAGCGCAAGCTGACCGACGGTCCGGCGCCCGCCGAGCCGGCGAGCCGCTGGCGCGACCACGTCGGCGTGCACCGGCAGAAGGACGGCCGCTACTACGTCGGCTTCGCCCCGCGCGTCGGCCGCGTCGACGGCACCACCCTGACGAAGGTCGCCGACCTCGCGGAGGCGCACGGCTCGGCCCGGGTCCGCACCACCGTCGAGCAGAAGATGATCATCCTCGACGTCGAGCAGGGTCAGGTCGACTCCCTGGTGGAGTCCCTGGAGGCGCTGGACCTCAGCGCCAGGCCCTCCTCGTTCCGGCGCGGCACCATGGCGTGCACCGGCATCGAGTTCTGCAAGCTCGCCATCGTCGAGACCAAGGCGCGCGGCGCCTCGCTCATCGACGAGCTGGAGCGCCGACTGCCGGAGTTCGACGAGCCGATCACCATCAACCTCAACGGCTGCCCGAACGCCTGCGCCCGCATCCAGACCGCGGACATCGGTCTCAAGGGCCAGCTGGTCCTGAACGAGCGGGGCGAGCAGGTCGAGGGCTACCAGGTGCACCTCGGCGGGGCGCTCGGCCTGGAGGCCGGCTTCGGCCGCAAGGTGCGCGGCCTCAAGGTGACGGCGGAGGAGCTGCCGGACTACGTGGAGCGCGTGCTGACGCGCTACCAGGCCGAGCGCGAGGACGGCGAGCGGTTCGCCACCTGGGCGGCCCGCGCCTCGGAGGAGGCGCTGTCGTGAGCGAGCGCGCCGCGCCCTTCTACTGCCCCTACTGCGGCGACGAGGACCTGCGCCCGAGCGAAGAAGGTCACGGCGCCTGGGAATGCGCGGCGTGCAACCGCGCATTCCAGCTGAAGTTCCTCGGGCTGATCGCCCGCGGACTTCAGCCCAACTCCACGGGAGGGGAACCGATATGACGGCCACTCAGGAAGAGCGGACGACCGACGAGCTGAAGGCGCTGGCCGAGCGGGCGGGCCGCGAGCTGGAGGACGCCTCGGCACTGGAGATCCTCCAGTGGGCCGCGGAGACCTTCGGCAACCGCTTCTGCGTGACCTCGTCCATGGAGGACGCGGTCGTCGCCCACCTCGCCTCCCGCGCCCTGCCCGGCGTGGACGTGGTGTTCCTCGACACCGGCTACCACTTCCCGGAGACCATCGGCACCCGGGACGCGGTGGAGGCCGTGATGGACGTGAACGTCATCACGCTCACCCCGCGGCAGACGGTCGCCGAGCAGGACGCCGAGTACGGCCCGAGGCTGCACGACCGCGACCCCGACCTGTGCTGCGCGCTGCGCAAGGTCAAGCCGCTGGAGGAGGGCCTGAAGGGCTACCAGGCCTGGGCGACCGGCCTGCGCCGCGACGAGTCCGAGACCCGGGCGAACACCCCCGTGGTCGGTTGGGACGAGAAGCGCCGGAAGGTGAAGATCTCCCCCATCGCGAAGTGGTCACAGGAAGATGTGCAAACGTACGTCGCCGAGCACGGAGTCCTCACCAACCCGTTGCTGATGGACGGCTATGCCTCCGTGGGCTGTGCGCCCTGCACCCGCCGTGTGCTGGAGGGCGAGGACGCGCGTGCCGGCCGCTGGGCGGGCCGTTCCAAGACCGAGTGCGGACTGCACGGCTGACATGACGACGACCACCGAGAATCAGGAGAACCACGTGACGACCGGAGCCACCGTCTGGCTCACGGGTCTGCCGAGCGCCGGCAAGACCACCATCGCGCACGAGCTGGCCGGCCGGCTGCGCGAGGAGGGCCACCGCGTCGAGGTGCTCGACGGCGACGAGATCCGCGAGTTCCTCTCGGCGGGCCTCGGCTTCAGCCGCGAGGACCGGCACACCAACGTGCAGCGCATCGGCTTCGTCGCCGAACTGCTCGCCCGCAACGGCGTCATCGCGCTGGTCCCGGTGATCGCGCCGTACACGGACAGCCGGGACGCGGTGCGCAAGCGCCACGAGACCCACGGGACGGCGTACGTGGAGGTGCACGTGGCCACCCCGGTCGAGGTGTGCTCCGTACGCGACGTGAAGGGCCTGTACGCCAAGCAGGCCGCGGGTGAGCTGACGGGGCTCACCGGGGTCGACGACCCGTACGAGGAACCCGTCGCGCCCGACCTGCGCATCGAGTCGCAGGACCAGACCGTCCAGGAGTCCGCCGCGGCGGTGTACGCCCTGCTCAGCGAAAGGGGACTGGCATGACGACGACCGTCGCCACGGTCAAGGAGGGCGAGGGCTCGGCGAGCAGCCCGTACGCCCTCTCCCACCTCGACGCCCTCGAGTCCGAGGCGGTGCACATCTTCCGCGAGGTGGCGGGCGAGTTCGAGCGGCCGGTAATCCTGTTCTCCGGCGGCAAGGACTCCATCCTCATGCTGCACCTGGCGCTGAAGGCGTTCGCCCCCGCGGCCGTGCCGTTCTCCCTGCTGCACGTCGACACCGGGCACAACTTCCCCGAGGTCCTGGACTACCGCGACCGCACGGTGGAGAAGCACGGGCTGCGCCTGCACGTGGCCTCCGTGCAGGACTACATCGACCGGGGGGTGCTCAAGGAGCGCCCGGACGGCACGCGCAACCCGCTGCAGACGCTGCCGCTGACCGAGAAGATCCAGGCGGAGAAGTTCGACGCCGTCTTCGGCGGCGGGCGCCGCGACGAGGAGAAGGCCCGCGCCAAGGAGCGGGTGTTCTCGCTGCGCGACGAGTTCTCCCAGTGGGACCCGCGCCGCCAGCGCCCCGAGCTGTGGAACCTGTACAACGGCCGGCACGCCCCCGGCGAGCACGTCCGGGTCTTCCCGCTGTCCAACTGGACGGAGCTGGACGTGTGGCAGTACATCGCCCGCGAGGGCATCGAACTGCCCGATATCTACTACGCCCACGAGCGCGAGGTCTTCGCGCGCGCCGGCATGTGGCTGACCGCCGGCGAGTGGGGCGGCCCGAAGGACGACGAGACAGTGGTCAAGCGGCGGGTCCGCTACCGCACCGTCGGCGACATGTCCTGCACCGGCGCGGTCGACTCCGACGCCGACACCATCGAGAAGGTGATCGCCGAGATCGCCGCCTCCCGGCTCACCGAGCGCGGCGCGACGCGTGCCGACGACAAGCTCTCCGAGGCCGCGATGGAAGACCGCAAGCGCGAGGGGTACTTCTAGACATGACCAGCACCACCGAGCCCACCGAGCCGCTGTCGGTCGAGCAGCTGTCGGAGACCACCCTGCTGCGGTTCGCCACCGCGGGGTCCGTCGACGACGGCAAGTCCACCCTGGTCGGCCGCCTGCTGCACGACTCCAAGTCGGTCCTCGTGGACCAGCTGGAGGCCGTGGAGCGCGCCTCCGCGAGCCGCGGCCAGGAGGCCCCGGACCTGGCGCTGCTCACCGACGGCCTGCGGGCCGAGCGCGAGCAGGGCATCACCATCGACGTGGCCTACCGCTACTTCGCCACGCCCCGGCGCCGGTTCATCCTGGCCGACACCCCCGGGCACGTGCAGTACACCCGCAACATGGTCACCGGCGCCTCCACGGCCGAGCTCACGGTCATCCTTGTCGACGCCCGCAACGGCGTCGTCGAGCAGACCCGCCGGCACGCCGCGATCGCCGCGCTGCTGCGGGTGCCGCACGTCGTGCTCGCCGTCAACAAGATGGACCTGGTCGAGTACAAGGAGTCCGTGTTCGCCGCCATCGCCGAGGAGTTCACGGCGTACGCGACCGAGCTGGGCATCCCCGAGGTCACCGCGATCCCGATCTCGGCGCTCGCCGGCGACAACGTGGTGGAGCCGTCCGCGGTCATGGACTGGTACGGCGGCCCGACCGTCCTGGAGCACCTGGAGACCGTCCCGGTCAGCCACGACCTGGCGCACTGCCACGCCCGGCTGCCCGTGCAGTACGTGATCCGTCCGCGCACCGCCGAGCACCCCGACTACCGGGGCTACGCGGGCCAGATCGCCGCCGGCACCTTCCGCATCGGCGATCCGGTCACCGTGCTGCCGTCGGGCCGCACCTCCAAGGTGTCCGGCATCGACCTGCTGGGCGAGCCGGTCGACGCGGCCTGGACGCCGCAGTCGGTGACGCTGCTGCTGGAGGACGACATCGACGTCTCCCGCGGCGACCTGATCGTTCCCAGCAAGGACGCCCCGGCCACCACGCAGGACGTCGAGGCCACCGTCTGCCACGTCGCCGACGCGCCGCTGACCGTGGGCCACCGCGTGCTGCTCAAGCACGGCACCCGCACGGTCAAGGCCATCGTCAAGGACATCCCGGCCCGGCTCACGCTGGACGACCTGTCCCTGCACCCGCACCCCGGGCAGCTCGTCGCCAACGACATCGGCCGCGTGAAGATCCGCACCGCCGAGCCGCTGCCCGCCGACTCCTACGCGGACTCCCGCCGCACCGGTTCGTTCATCCTGATCGACCCGAGCGACGGCACCACGCTCACCGCCGGGATGGTCGGCGAGTCCTTCGCCGCCCCGGAACCGGTCAAGGACCCGGACGACGAGGACGGGTGGGACTTCTGAGCATGAACTCCTCCGACTTCTACTCCACGTTCGCCAAGGAGGGCGGCCGCGTCGGCAGCGGTGCTCTCGGCAGCGGGCAGGGCGGAGTGGCGCGATGTGCGCGCTGACGTACGCGCACCGCATGCGCGCCCACACCCCCCACCCGCACAGCCGAAGACCTGCCGACCTCCCGGCCACGACCTGACACCTCGGACGAACCGACAGGCGTGACCGCCGGGCCAACGAGAGGAACACCTCCCGTGCCTGCCACCACCGTCCTGCGCCGCACCCTCGCGGTCATAGCCGCCCTGCCGCTCCTGACCCTCGCCGCCTGCGGGTACGGCTCCGAGGCGAAGGACGACGACACCGCCAAGGTCGCCGCGGGCGCCGAGAAGATCGACGGTCTCGACTCCGTCCGCATCGGCTACTTCGGCAACCTCACCCACGCCACCGCCCTGGTCGGGAACCAGAAGGGCTTCTTCCAGAAGGCGCTGGGCGCGACCGAGGCCAAGTACGCGACCTTCAACGCCGGCCCGTCCGAGATCGAGGCGCTGAACTCCGGCTCCATCGACATCGGCTGGATCGGCCCCTCCCCCTCGATCAACGGCTACACGAAGTCGGACGGCAAGAACCTGCGGATCATCGGCGGTTCGGCCTCCGGCGGCGTGAAGCTGGTGGTGAACCCTGACAAGATCAAGTCTCTGAAGGACGTCAAGGGCAAGCGCATCGCGACCCCGCAGCTCGGCAACACGCAGGACGTGGCGTTCCTCAACTGGATCGCCGAGCAGGGCTGGAAGGTCGACGCGCAGAGCGGCAAGGGCGACGTGACCGTCGTCCGCAGCGACAACAAGGTCACCCCGGACGCCTACAAGTCGGGCTCCCTGGACGGCGCCTGGGTGCCGGAGCCGACCGCCTCCAAGCTGGTCGCCGAGGGCGCGAAGGTGCTGCTGGACGAGTCGACGCTGTGGCCGGACAAGAAGTTCGTGATCACGAACATCATCGTGTCGCAGAAGTTCCTGAAGGAGCACCCGAAGGCCGTCGAGGCCGTCCTGAAGGCCTCGGTCGACACCAACGAGTGGATCAAGGCCAACCCGGACGAGGCGAAGGCCGCGGCCAACAAGCAGCTGGAGAAGGACACCGGCAAGGCGCTGCCGGCCGAGGTCCTGGACCCGGCGTGGAAGTCGATCGAGGTCACCGACGACCCGCTGGCCGCCACCCTCGACGCCCAGGCGGAGCACGCCGTGAAGGCCGGTCTGCTGAAGGAGCCCGACCTCGCGGGCATCTACGACCTCACGCTGCTCAACAAGGTCCTCGAGGCCAAGGGCGCGCCCGCGGTCGACGACGCCGGTCTCGGCGTCAAGTAAGTCCGGATCCGACCAATCCCAGGAGGTGACGACCATGGCCACGACCCTCGCCAAGGCCGCCGACGGCACCGAGGCGGCCACGCACGCCGCCCGGATCGAGCACGTCTCGAAGTCGTTCGCGGGCCCCGCCGGACAGCAGCTCGTGCTGGACGACATCACCCTCGATGTCGCGCCCGGCGAGTTCGTCACTCTCCTGGGGGCCTCCGGCTGCGGCAAGTCGACGCTGCTCAACCTGGTGGCGGGCCTGGACAGGCCCAGCGCCGGCGCCATCACCACGGACGGGCGGCCGGCCCTGATGTTCCAGGAGCACGCCCTGTTCCCGTGGCTGACCGCGGGCAAGAACATCGAACTCGCCCTCAAGCTGCGCGGCGTGCCCAAGTCCGAGCGCCGCGACAAGGCCGAGGAGCTGCTCGAACTCGTCCGGCTCAAGGGCGCGTACGGCAAGCGGGTGCACGAGCTGTCCGGCGGCATGCGCCAGCGCGTCGCGATGGCGCGCGCTCTCGCGCAGGAGAGCAAACTGCTGCTGATGGACGAGCCGTTCGCGGCGCTGGACGCGATCACGCGGGACGTGCTGCACGACGAACTCACCCGGATCTGGCGCGAGACGCGGCTGTCCGTCCTGTTCGTCACGCACAACGTGCGCGAGGCCGTGCGGCTCGCCGAGCGCGTGGTGCTGCTGTCCTCCCGCCCCGGGCGCGTCGCGCGCCAGTGGACGGTGGGCATCCCGCACCCGCGCCGCATCGAGGACACCGCCGTGGCGGAACTGTCCGTCGAGATCACCGAAGAACTGCGTGGGGAGATCCGCCGCCATGGCCAGCACTGATACGACCAGCCCGGCGAAGGACGGCGGCGACCTCGCCGGTCTGGAGGCGGGCCTGGACGCACTGGAGACGGTGCAGCAGGGCCGCACGCCGTTCCGGCAGACCTTCGTCGAGAAGATCCTGCCGCCCACCGTCGCGGTGCTCCTGGTGCTGGCGGTCTGGCAGGGGCTGGTCTCGTTCGACGTCGTCGACGACCCGACCAAGCTGCCCGCCCCGTCCGCCGTGTGGGACGTCGTCCAGCAGGCGTGGCTCGAGGGCGAGCTGCTCGGCTACATCTGGACCAGCGTCTCGCGCGGCCTGCTCGGCTTCTGCTTCGCGCTGCTGATCGGCACCCCGCTGGGGCTGCTGGTGGCGCGGGTGAAGTTCGTGCGGGCCGCGATCGGCCCGATCCTGTCCGGCCTCCAGTCGCTGCCGTCGGTGGCGTGGGTGCCGCCGGCCGTGATCTGGCTGGGCCTGAACAACACGATGATGTACGCCGTCATCCTGCTGGGCGCGGTGCCGTCCATCGCCAACGGCCTGGTGTCCGGCGTGGACCAGGTGTCGCCGCTGTTCCTGCGGGCGGGCCGCACGCTGGGCGCGACGGGGCTGAAGGGCACCTGGCACATCGTGCTGCCGGCCGCGCTGCCCGGCTACGTCGCGGGTCTGAAGCAGGGCTGGGCCTTCTCCTGGCGGTCGCTGATGGCCGCCGAGATCATCGCGTCCTTCCCCGACCTGGGGGTGGGCCTCGGCCAGCTGCTGGAGAACGGCCGCAACGCCAGCGACATGGCCATGGTCTTCGAGGCCATCCTGCTGATCCTGATCGTCGGCATCGCCATCGACCTGCTGATCTTCAGCCCGCTGGAGCGGTGGGTGCTGCGCAGCCGCGGTCTGCTGGTGAGGAGCTGAGGCACACCATGCACCGTCCGGTCCGACCCGTCCGTCACGCCCGCCCCGTCCTTCTGGTCGTCGCCCACGGCAGCCGCGATCCGCGGCACGCCGCGACCGTGCACGCCCTGGTCCGCCGGGTCAGGGCGCAGCGCCCGGACGTACGGGTGGAGACCGGCTTCCTGGACTTCAACGTGCCCTCCGTGCAGGGCGTGCTGGAGTCCCTGGCGACGGAAGGGGTGCGGGACGTGGTGGCGCTGCCGCTGCTGCTGACCCGCGCCTTCCACGCCAAGGCCGACATCCCGGCCGTCCTCGCGGACGCGCCGGCCCGGCTGAGGATCCGGCAGGCGGAGGTGCTCGGCCCCTCACCGCTGCTGCTGTCGGCGCTGGAACGGCGCCTGTACGAGGCGGGCCTCACGCCCGCCGACAAGTCCTCGACCGGGGTCGTGCTGGCCTCGGCGGGGTCCTCCGACCCGGAGGCGATCGCAGTGATCGCAGAAATCGCGCGGGAGTGGCGGCACACCGGCTGGTGCGCCGTGCGGCCTGCGTTCGCCTCCGCATCCCTTCCCCGCACCGAGGACGCGGTCCGTGAACTGCGTGCCGCCGGCTGCGAACGCGTCGCCGTGGCCCCGTACGTGCTGGCCCCCGGCTTCCTGCCGGACCGCATCGCGCGGGGCGCGGCCGGGGCGGACGTACTGGCGGACGTGCTGGGCCCGGCGCCCGAGGTGGCGCGGCTGCTGCTGGAGCGGTACGACGCGGCGCGGACGCCGCTGCCGGCGCTGGTGGCGGTCGGCGCCTGACGCCGGCTCAGCCGAACGACAGCGTGCCCGTGCGGGTGCGCCTGAGTTCGAAGAGGTCGGGGTCGCCCGCCAGGACGCGGAAGGCGTCGAAGAGTTCCGCGGCGCGGGTGCCGCGCGGAAGGACGCCGATCAGGACCCGGGGGCGGTCAGTTCCACCAGTTTGACGACCGTGTTCCAGTTGCGGCTGGTGGCGATCACGCCCTTGTTCACGCGGGGCTTGGAGAGGGCCTCGGCGAGCTTGGAGCGGCCCAGGCCGTCCGGCGCGTACAGGTACAGGGCGCGGTCGCCGAGCCGGAACTCCTCGGGGAGGAAGGCGGCCCGGTCGACCGAGGCGAAGCGCTCCTCGTCGACCGGCGCGGAGAAGTAGGTGACGTGGAGCTGTCTCGCCTCCAGGTCGGCGGCGGGGAAGGGGCAGGACTCGGCGACGGCCCGCAGATAGGCGTGGTCGCGCACGATCACGTCCACCGGGAAGCCGAAGTGCTTCTCGATCGCCTGCGACAACTCGGCGGCCAGGGACTCCTCGTCCCCGTGACCGGACGTGAACACGGCCTGCCCGCTCTGCAGATGGGTGCGTACGGCGTCGTGGCCGAGGCCCTCCAGGAGCGTGCGCAGCTCGGCCATCGGGACCTTCTTGGCGCCGCCCACGTTGATCCCGCGCAGCAGCGCCGCATACGTCGTCGTCATGCGCACACCATAGAGCGGCCGTCGCGCCCCGTGGGGGTGGGCGCGACGGCCGCGTCCGCCGGGCGGACGTGCGCGCCACTCTCGCCGATCCGGGAGCGGGGTTCAACCACTCCACGCGCCTGTGACTTGTTCAACAACCCTGCGGAAGGAAACCTGGCGGAATCCCTGCCGCCGGGCGCACCCTGATCACCGTCCCCGAGAGGCCCGGGTAGATGTAAGGGGCCGCCGTCCTCCCCAGCGGTGAGAGCGGGCATACGAGGGGATGAGCCGGACCCGTGCCACTTCACCGGTCAGCACGACGAGACGGACTTATCCGGGCCATACCTTCGAAGCGGAAGGTGGCGGCAGGGGGCCTCCACCGCAGACGAGGGGGCAAGCCCGTCATGGGGAACGGAGACACACGGGTGCGGGGCATCGCCGCCCGGGCCGGCGGCTGGAGCGCCCGGCACCGATGGGCTGCCGTCGGGATCTGGGTACTGTTCGTCGTCCTGGCGATGGGGCTCGGTTCGGCGGCCGGCCGGGTCGACGTCAAGGACAGCGACCAGATGGGGGGCGAGACGCACACCGCCGCCCGGATCGTCGAGGACGCCGGGATCGACGAACCGGCCAGCGAGAGCGTCCTGATCCAGGCGAAGGACGGGAAGCTGACGGCCACCGACGCCGAGTTCCGCGCGGCCGTCACCGCGGTCGTCGCGGCGGTGGAGGGCACCGGGGAGGTCACGGGGGTGACCTCCCCGTACGAGGCGAAGACGATCTCGAAGGACGGCCGCAGCGCGCTGGTGCAGTTCGACATGCGCGGCGAGGCGGACACCGCGGGCGAGCGAGTCGAGCCGGTGCTGAAGGCCGTCGAGGGCGTCCAGAAGGACCACGGGTCGCTGCGGATCGAGGAGATCGGCGGCGCCAGCATGATGAAGACGTTCGACGACGCGTTCGGCGACGACTTCAAGAAGGCCGAGTACTCCGCGGTGCCGGTGGCCCTCGGCATTCTGCTCGTCGCGTTCGGCGCGCTGGTGGCCGCGCTGGTGCCGGTGGCGCTGGCGATCACCGCGATCGTGGCGACGATGGGTCTGATGGGCCTCGTCAGTCACCTCCAGCCGATGAGCGACACCGCCAACTCCGTGATGCTGCTGGTGGGTCTGGCCGTCGGCGTCGACTACTGCCTGTTCTATCTGCGCCGTGAGCGCGAGGAGCGTGCGGCCGGCCGGGACGCGCAGACCGCGCTGCGGATCGCCGCCGCCACCAGTGGCCGGGCGATCGTCGTCTCCGGTGTGACGGTGTGCGTGGCGATGGCGGGCATGCTGTTCACCGGCATCGCCGAGTTCGAGGCGATGGGGCTGGCCTCGCTGATGGTCGTCGCGGTCGCCATGGTCGGGTCGGTGACGGTGCTGCCGGCGCTGCTGTCCCTGCTGGGCGAGCGGGTGGAGAAGGGGCGCATCCCGTTCCTGCGCCGGCGTCAGCGCCGGGGCACCGAGGAGGGCAGCCGGTTCTGGACCGCCGTGCTGCGGCGCGTGCTCGCCAAGCCGGTGCTCGCCGCCGCCGTGGCGGTCGGCGCCCTGCTGGCCGTCGCCGCTCCCGCCGTGGGCATGAAGACGCAGAACCTCACCCTGGACCAGGAGTTCGGCGACTCGCTGCCCATCGTGCAGACGTACAACCGGGTCAACGACGCCTTCCCCGGCGGCTCCGACCCGGCCGAGGTGGTCGTCAAGGCCGACGACATCAACGCGCCCGAGGTGCGGGCCGCGCTCGCCGACTTCCGGGAGCAGGCGGTCAGTTCGGGTGCCTCGCGCGGACCGGTCGACATCACCATGCACGACGAGCAGAACGTCGCCCTGGTCTACGTCCCGCTGGTCGGCGGTTCCGACCAGGACAAGGCGGGCGAGAGCCTGGACAAGCTGCGCGACGACGTACGGCCCGCCACGCTCGGCAAGGTCGACGGCGTCGAGGCGCCGATCACCGGGCAGGTGGCCGGCAACAAGGACTTCAACGACCAGCTCGTCGGCTCGGTGGTGCCGGTCTTCGTGTTCGTCGTGGTCTTCGCCTTCCTGCTGATGCTGCTGTCCTTCCGTTCCCTGACGGTCGCGATCACCTCGATCGTGCTGAACCTGCTGTCGGTGGGCGCGGCGTACGGCATCCTCGTCGCCGTCTTCCAGCACGGCTGGGGCGCCTCGCTGGTGGGCGCGGAAGGGGTCGGCGCCATCATCACCTGGCTGCCGCTGTTCCTCTTCGTGATCCTCTTCGGCCTGTCGATGGACTATCACGTGTTCGTGGTCTCGCGGATCCGTGAGGCGCGGCTGCGCGGGCGGACGACCAGGGACGCGATCCAGCACGGCGTGGTCACCACGGCCGGGGTCGTCACCAGTGCCGCGGTCATCATGGTCGCCGTGTTCGCCATCTTCGGCACGCTGTCCATGCAGTCCATGAAGCAGATGGGCGTGGGCCTGGCGGCGGCGGTGCTGATCGACGCGACGATCATCCGGGGCGTGCTGCTGCCGGCCGTGATGGCCCTGCTCGGCGAGCGGAACTGGTACCTGCCGAAGTGGCTGCACCGGCTGCCCGATCTCACCCACGACGAGACGCCCGAGGCGGTCGCTCCGTCGGCCCGGGACGACGAGGGCGAGCGGGTCGGCGTCTGAGCGGCCCGGGAAGAGACGAGGCCCGTCGGTTCCGGGGGAACCGACGGGCCTCGGCCTTCCTGCACGGTGGTGAGTGCGCGTCAGGTCACCTCGAGGTTGGCCATCATGCCCATGTCCTCGTGTTCCGCGTTGTGGCAGTGGAACAGGTACCGGCCGCGGTAGCCGTCGAAGCGGGTGATGATCTCCGCCGATTCCGCCGGGCGCAGCGAGAGGGTGTCCTTGAGCCCGGCGTCGTGCGGCAGGATCCCGCGTCCGCCACGGGACAGAACCCGGAACCCGACGAGGTGCAGATGAACCGGGTGGTGGACGTCGGCGACGAGACGCCACACCTCGACGGCGCCCAGCCGCGTGCGGACGTCCGTACGCGACGGGTCGAACGCCCGTCCCCCGATGACCCAGCCCCGGCCGTGCTGCATCCGCCCGGCGCGGAAGACGAACTCGCGGACCGCGGTCGCCTCGGAACGCCGCCAGGTGGGCAGGTCGTCGGCGAGCCTCGCGGGGACGCGGGTGTCGTCGCGGGCACGGCGCACCACCCGGAACGCCATCACCTCGTGAGTCGGTCCGGAGCCGAGCCGGTTGACCAACCGCACCCGGCTGCCGACGGGCAGGTCCCCGAAGTCGATCACCACGTCGTAGCGCTCGGCCGGCGCCAGGGGCAGGACCGTGTGCGGGACGGGCCTGGCGAGCAGGCCCTGGTCGGAGCCGATCTGCAGCAGCTCCAGGCGTCGCCCTTCGTCCGTGACGGCCTGGAGCTCGTAGTGGCGGGCGTTGGAGGCGTTGAGCAGCCGCAACCGATGGCGGACGGCGTCGACCTCGTGGATCGGCCAGGGCGCGCCGTTGACCAGGATCACGTCGCCCAGCACGCCGGCCGCGAAGGGCGCGTCCACTCCGGGCCGGTCGCGCAGCGTGGGGTCGAGGGAGGGGTAGGCCAGCGAACCGTCGGAGCCGAACGCGCGGTCGGCGATCATCAGGGGCAGTTCGCGCCCGCCGCGGGGCAGATCGAGGGCGTCCTCGACGTCGTCGCGGACGATATGCAGGCCGGCCAGGCCGCGCCAGATCGCCGGAGCGGTGAAGTCCATGCGGTGGTCGTGGTACCAGAGCATGGTCGCGCGCTGGTCCAGCGGGAAGGTGTACGCCCGCGTGGTCCGGGTGGTCACCGCGCGGGGATCGGACATCCCGTGGGCACCACCGGGGTGCTGGTGATGCGCCGTCGGGTCGGGCCAGTCCCGCGGGAGGACCAGATCGGTGGGGTAGCCGTCGGAGGCGGCGGGGGTGCGCCCGCCGTGCAGGTGCACCACGGTCGGCACCGGCAGCTCGTTGCGGTGCGTCACGGTGACCGGTCGTCCGCGGCGGGACTCGATCGTCGGGCCGGGGAAGCTCCCGTCGTACGTCCACAGCTCCGTCCGCACCCCGGGCAGGATCTCCGCGGACACCCGACGCTGCGTGATCTCGTACCGGTCGGTGCCCCCGGAGGTGCGGGCCGGTACGAGGACGGGAGGGACCGGCAGCGGCACGGTATAGGGCTCCGGCAGCGGCACGGCGCTCCGCAGCTGGTTGCCCGTGCTTGGCGGCCGGTGGGCCATCGCCCCGGACAGCGCCAGCCCGCCCGCCGTGGCGAGTCCCAGGGCGCCGCCGAGCCCGAGCACCCGGCGCCGGGGCCACTCCGCGCGGCTCGGACCGCCGTGACGGGTGAGCCGCTGCCGCTCAGACATCGGCCGCGTCCCGACGGGGCTCGGTCACGCCGCCGGCCCGGCCGGCCACCGCGCCCCGGGGCAGCGGCCGCACCCAGACCGCGGCGGCCAGCACGGCCAGCGCGGCGATGGTCATCACCCCCAGGGGGAGGTGCACCCACAACAGGCCGGACATCCCTGCCAGGTACTGTCCCGTCTCGGCCGCCACGAGCAGCAGTGACACGGCGGCCGGCCACCAGCGGCGCGTCCGCGCCCGGACCGCGACGCCGACCGCGGCCTGCAGCAGTCCCAGCGAGAACACGGTGTCGGCGCCGCGGGCGTGCCAGTCCAGGCCACCGATCTCCCCGGTGAGGTACACGCCCGCGAAGACCGGCTGTCCGAAGGCGGCGACGGTGTGAGCCGTCACCACCGAACGGAAGAGGAGATCGGCAACGCCCCCGGTCCGCCGTGCCGTCGATGGTTGTTCGTTCGTCGTGGTCACACGTCCACGGTCATGCTTCCGCGGCTATTACGTCAAAGATCAGTATTGCTATTCTGCTATGCCCGCGGGGCTATGAGTGGAGGGCAAGGGATGGATCTGCACGCGCTCGAGCAGTTCCTCGTCGTCGCGCGGCTCGAGCACCTCAGTCGGGCGGCCGGCGAACTGCGGGTCGCCCAGCCTTCGTTGAGCCGGACCATCGCCCGGCTGGAGGCCGAGCTCGGCGCTCCTCTGTTCGACAGGGCCGGCCGTCTGCGGCTCAACGAGGCGGGACGGCTCTTCCGGGACCACGTCGAGCGCTCTCTCGGGGAGCTGGAAGCCGGGCGCCGGGCGGTCGCGGATGCGGCCCGCGACGGCGTCGGCGGGGTACGGCTGGCATCCGAGACCTTCCTGACCATCACCGGCCCCCTGGCCGCCTTCAAGGACGCCCATCCCGACGTCGACGTCGACCTCCGGCAGATGCCGGCCTCGGACATGCACCGCGCCCTGCACGCCCGTGAGGTGGACCTGTGCGTCGCCTCCCAGCCGATCCCGGCCGACGGGCTGGCCGGCGTCCGCCTGCACGACGAGCCGGTCTGGCTGGCCGCACCGCCCGGCCACCCGCTGGCCTCCCGCGCCCGCGTCGGGGTGGCGGAGCTGCGCACGGAACCGTTCGTGATCGCGCGCCCCGGCCACTGGCAGCGCCGCCTGCTCGACCGCCTCTTCGCCGGTCACGACCTGACTCCGCGAATCGTCTGTGAGGGCGACGAACCGGCCGCACTCGCCGGCCTGGTCAGCGCCGGCATCGGCCTCACCCTCGTCCCGGCGATGGCCCGCGGCGCCGACGTCAGCGCGCCCTGCGCCTGGATCGGCATCGACGACCCCGGCTGCCGACGCACCCTCACCCTGCACCGGGTCGCCGGCGGCCGGCTGTCGGCCGCCGCCCGTCTGATGCACACCACGCTCGCCACCTGGCCCTGGCACCCGGCGGGCGACGCCCAGCGGTGACGTCGCCCCGCCCGGGCGGGGCGAGCCGGCGGCCCGGCCTCAGGCCCGGCGGGCGGCGAGTTCCGCCTCGATCAGGTCGGCCGCCCGCCGGGTGCCGCCCTCCTGGGCCATCTGCTCCTGGATCTCCTTCAGGCGCGCGGCCACCTCCGGGTCGTCGACCAGGGCGAGTGCGGCGGTGCGCAGCGCATCGGCGGTGGCGTCCTCGGTGGACAGGTGCCGGGCCACGCCGAGCGCCTGGAGCATGTCCGCGTTGCCGAACTGGTCCACGGCCTGCGGTACGGCGATCATCGGCGTGGCGGTGGCCAGGCCCTCCTGGCTGCCGCCCGCGCCCGCGTGGGTGACGAACAGGTCGGCCTCCTTGAGGACCGCCAGCTGCGGCACCCACGTCCGCACGTCCACGTTCGCCGGTACGTCGCCCAGCTCGGCGCGGTCGACGTGCCTGCCGACCTGGAGCACCAGGTGCCAGCCGGGCAGGTCGCCGAACGCCTCGACGCACTCCCGGTAGAACGCGGGCCGCTTGGTGAAGGAGGACCCGAGGGAGACGAGCACGACCTTCTCGGCACCGTCGGGGCGGTGCCAATCGCCCTCGGTGGCGCGGTCGCCCTGGCAGGCGCCGACGAAGGTGTGCACCGTCTCGTCCACCCGGTCGGCATGGGGCTGGAGCGCCTTCGGGATGAGCACCAGGGAGCGGGCGGGGCGGCCGACGAACGGGTCGGGGTGCTGGGTGATCCCGTTCTCCTCCAGCCAGGCGTGGAAGCGGGCGTAGTAGGCCTGACCGCGTTCGGTCTTCCGCGGCTCCTCCCACATAGGCTCGGCGACCTCCTGTTCGTAGCCCTCCCAGGCGACCAGGTTCGGCGAGAGGGAGACGGCGGGCACGCCCCAGCGGTGGGCGAGGACGCGGGCCGGGTAGGAGGTGATGTCGTGCAGGACCAGGTCCGGCTCGTCCCCCTCGTACGCCTCGACGAGCTGGGGCAGCGCCTGGACGGCGTCGTTCAGGAACGGCTCGACGTTGTCGAGCAGGGTGGTGCCCCACGCCTCGGGGTCGGCGTCGGGGCCGGGCAGCGTGCTGTTCCAGAGCTTGGGCTCGGCGCCCGTCTCGGCGACCTTCTCCGCGAAGAGCGGCGGGATCGCGTACGTCACCCGGTGCCCTCGCGCGACGAGCTCGCGGATCACCTCCAGGCTGGGATTCACGTGGCCGTGCGCGGCGATGGAGAACATGGCGATGTGGGCGCGACTGGTCATGCCGTGACCGTATGCGAGACGATACGTATCGTGCAAGCTGTTCAGCGGCACGCCGTGTCAGCGCTGGTAGCGGGCGAGTACGAGGTTGCCGTCCTCCTCCAGCCTCTCGCGCAGCGTCTCCATGCCGATCGCCCCGCTGTAGTACTCCTGGAGTGCCGGGGTGGCCACCTTGTCCTTCCACTCGGCGTAGCCGCGGACGGACTGCGCGGGGGCCGGGCGCAGGTGGGCCGCGAGGGCGGTGCCGGTGGCCCAGCCGTTCTCGGTCGTGTGCAGGGCGGGGTCCTCCAGGGCCCGGGTGCCGGTGGGCAGCATCCAGTCGCCGAGGGCGAGGCGGACCATGTTGTCCGGCTGGAGGAGGAAGTCGACGAACGCGACGGCCTCCTTCTTGTGCGGGCTGTCCTCGGCGACGGACAGCGTCTGCGGGCTGACGCCCTGGGCGAGCCCGTCGGCGCCGGCCGGGGCGGGCAGGACCTGCCAGTCGAAGCCCTCGGGTGCCTGCTGTTCGATCTGCTGGCGGTAGGAGAAGCCGAGCGGCACCATCGCGTACTTGCCCGCGAAGAAGCCGGGCAGGGTGTCGGAGCCGCCGCTGCCCAGGGTGGACGCGGAGGCGCTGCGGTCGCGGCCGACCTGGTCGTGGATCGTGCGCGGCACCACCTGGTCGGCCTCCTCGAACCGGACGGTGACCCTGCCGTCCGCGTCGCGGTGGAACAGCTGCCCGCCGGTGGACAGCGACAGGTTGAGCGTGGCGGACACGGGCTCCTTGAGCGGCCAGGCCACGCCGTACGTCCCGTCGCCGCTCAGCCGCTTGGTCACCTGCCGGAACTCCGGCCACGTCCAGGGGTGTTCAGGTGTCGGGATCCGGACGCCGGACTTCTCCAGCAGGGCCGTGTTGGCGATCAGGACGCGGGGTTCCTGGAGGAACGGCACGCCGTAGACGCCGTCGTCGAAGGTGACCGTCTCCCAGCCGGCCCGGGGGATGTCGTTCTTCAGCCGCTGGGGCAGCAGGTCGGTGAGGTCGGCGAGGTAGCCGCCGTAGGCGAAGTCCGCGAGGTCGTCGGAAGCGTCGTGGATGATGTCCGGCGCCTCGCCACCCTCGAAGGAGGTGAGGAGCTGGTCGTGGACGCTGTCCCAGCTGCCCTGGACGTACTCGACCCGCACGTCCGGATGGGCCGCGTTCCACTCTTCCACCAGTTCCTTGTTGGCCTGCACGGACTCCTCCTGCCAGGCCAGGGACTGGAAACGCAGGGTGATCCGGCCGTCGTCGGCGTCACCGCCCGCGCCGGTGCAGGCCGCGAGCAGCAGGACGAGCGCGACGAGCACGGTGGTGGTCCTGGTGCGCATCAGCTCTTCACCGCCCCGGCGAGCATGCCGCCCGTGATCCGCCGCTGGATGAGGGCGAAGACGACCAGCGAGGGCAGCGTCGCGAGGAAGGCCGCCGCCGCCAGCGGGCCGAGGTCCGCGACGCCCTCGGCGCCGATGAAGTGGGTGAGCACGACCGGCAGCGTCTGTTTCTCCGGTGTCTTCAGCAGCACCAGCGCGAAGAAGAACTCGTTCCACGCGGTGATGAACGCGAACAGCGCCGTCGCCACGATCCCCGGTGCGAGCAGCGGCGCGGTCACCGAGACGAGGGTGCGCAGCCGCCCGGCCCCGTCGACCGCGGCCGCCTCCTCCAGCTCGGCCGGCACGGCGCGGACGTATCCCGCGAGCATCCACAGCGCGAACGGCAGCGACCACACGACGTACACCATCACCAGCCCGGGCACGGAGTTGATCAGCCGGAGGTTCTTCAGGACCAGGAAGAGCGGGATGATCAGCAGGACGAAGGGGAAGGCCTGGCTGACCACGACCCACCCGGTGGCCGCCCTGGTGAGCCGGCCGCGGTGCCGGGCCATCACATACGCCATGGGCGTCGCGATGAGCACCGCGATCACGGCGGCGCCGAGGGCGGCGACCAGGGAGTTGAGCGCGGCGTGCAGCAGCGGCTGCTCGTCGAAGGCCTGCCGGAAGTTGTCGAGGGTGGGGTTCTCCGGGATCCAGGTGGGGTGAAGGCTCGCCAGCTCGCGCGGCGGTTTGAACGCGGTGGACAGGAGCCAGAGGAACGGGAAGGCCAGGAAGACGAGATAGGCGAGCAGCGCCGCGTACTGGCCCACGCGGGCTCCGGTCGAGGTCCTCACGCGTCGTCACCTCCCTTGAGCCGGCCGACGAGGAAGACGGCCAGCAGGACCGAGATCACGGCGACCATGACGCAGCCCATCGCCGCCGCGTAACCGAACTGCCCGTAGCGGAAGGCCTCCTCGTAGGCGAAGAGCATGGGCAGCCGGGTCCTACCGCCGGGGCCACCGTTGGTCAGCACGTAGACCAGGGCGAAGGAGTTGAAGTTCCAGATGAGGTTGAGCGCGGTGATGGCGAGCGCGACCGGTTTCAGGGCGGGCCAGGTGACCGTGCGGAAGCGGCGCCAGGCACCGGCGCCGTCGACCGCGGCGGCCTCGTGCAGCTCGCGCGGGGTGTTCTGCAGGCCGGCGAGCAGGGCGACCGTGGTCTGCGGCATGCCGGCCCAGACGCCGACGACGATCACGGCGGGCAGGGCCGTGGCCAGGCCGCTGAGCCAGTCGCGGCCGTCGCCGAGGCCGAGGTCGCGGAGGGTCTCGTTGAGGATGCCGGCGTCCGGGTTGTAGACCAGCCGCCACATGATGCCGACGACGACCTCGGGCATCGCCCAGGGAACGATCGCCAGGGCGCGGGCCAGCCAGCGCAGCCGCAGGTTCTGGTTGAGCAGCAGGGCGAGGCCGAGCGCGAGCAGGAACTGCGGCACGGTGACGCCGACCGCCCAGACCAGGCCGATGCGGAACGACTCCCAGAACAGCGTGTCGTGCAGCAGGTCCTGGAAGTTCAGGGTGCCGATCCACTGGGTGGGCTCGGTCCGGCCCGACTGGGCGTCGGTGAACGCCAGCAGGATGCCGTAGAGCAGCGGTCCGACGCTGAGCACCAGGATGGGGATCAGCGCGGGCAGCACCAGGAACCAGGCGCCGTGGCCGGGGTCGCGCCGTGGCCGGTCCCCGCCGGGCGCGCGGCGCGCCGGTCTCCTCACCTCGGTCTCCGATGTCACGTGGTCAGCCCCTTCGCGCGGCTCGGACGGGCCTGGTCATGGTCGTGAAGGCGCTGTGCCCCGTCAAGGGACCGCGCACACGCTCCCACCTGTACGAATGCGACACTGGCCGACGGATGGCGGGATCCCGACGGTGGACGCGCACGGCTGACCCGTGCCGGCGCCCGGCGGGGACCCGGGCCCGTCCCCGGCGACCGCACCGGCTCAGGCGCACCGCGCCTGCCGGTCGACGGCGGGGCGGTGACGACGGACCAGGACGGACACGGAGAGGCGGACGATGGACGAGGCACGGGCGCGGGAGGTACTGGCCGTGGCGGAGGTGCTGCCCGGCCCGGCGCGGGAGGCGCGGCTGCTCGCCCTCGGCGAGAACGCGGTCTTCGCCGCCGGCGACCTGGCCGTCAAGGTGGGCCGCGACGCCGAACTCGCCGGGCGGGCGAGCCGTGAACTGGCCGTCGCGGTGTGGCTGGAGGAGGCCGGTGTGCCCGCGGTGCGGGCGGCCCGGCCGGAGGCGCTGATGGTCGACGGACATCCCGTGACCGTGTGGCACCGGCTGCCCGACGCCGTGCGGCCCACCGAACCGCGGGACGTGGCCGGACTGCTGCGGCTCGTCCACGCGCTGCCCTCCCCCTCCTTCGCGCTGCCGCCCCGCGAGCTGCTGGGCGGTGTGGAGCGCTGGCTGCGGCTCGCCGGCGACGCGATCGACCCCGCGGACGCGGCGTATCTGCGCGAGCGCCGCGACGGTTTCGCGACGGCCGCCGCCGCGCTCACCCCCCATCTGCCGCCGGGCCCGATCCACGGCGACGCGCTCCCCCGCAACGTGCACGTCGGTCCCGACGGTCCGGTCCTGGTCGACCTGGAGACCTTCTCCTCCGACCTGCGCGAGCACGACCTGGTGGTGATGGCCCTCAGCCGGGACCGCTACGGGCTGCCCGCCGAGGCGTACGACGCCTTCACGGCGACCTACGGCTGGGACGTGCGCGCATGGGACGGCTGCGCGGTGCTGCGCGGGGCCCGCGAGACGGCCAGCTGCGCCTGGGTGGCGCAGCACGCGCCGAGCAACCCCAAGGCACTGGCCGAGTTCGAACGCAGGGTGGCGTCGCTGCGGGACGAGGATCCGACGGTGCGCTGGTATCCGTTCTGACGGCTCGCCCGGCGGGACCGGGTCAGACCGGCTCGCCGGCCAACTCGCGGACCGGCCACGTCCCGTCGACGACGGCCGTGGCGTCGCCCTTGCGGCGCAGGAAGCTCTGGAAGTCCGCCGCCCACTGCGCGTACCACTCGATCTGGCGGTGGTGCAGCTCCGCCGGGCCGAGGGCGGCGACCTTGGGGTGGCGGCCGGCTATCGCGAAGGCCAGCCGGGCCGCGGCGAGGGCGTCGGCCGAGGCGTCGTGGGCGGCGTCGAGCGGGACGCCGTACTCCCGGCAGACCGCTTCCAGGTTGCGCTTGCCGCGCCGGTAGCGGTCCACGGAGCGGTCGATGGTGTACGGGTCTATGACGGGCGCGGGGTCCAGGCCGCCCAGGCGCTCCCGCAGGGACGGCAGCCCGTGGCGCCGCAGTTCGGCACTGAGCAGGGTGAGGTCGAAGGCCGCGTTGTAGGCGACGACCGGGACGCCCGCCCTCCAGTGGTCCGTGAGGACCGAGGCGATGGCGTCGGCGACCTGGTCGGCGGGGCGGCCCTCGGCGGCCGCGCGCTCGTTGCTGATGCCGTGCACCGCGACCGCGTCCGCCGGGATCTCCACGCCGGGGTCGGCCAGCCATTCGCGGCGGCCGAGCGGCTCCCCGCCCCTGACCTCGATCACGGCGCCGGTGACGATGCGCGCCTCGCGCGGATCGGTGCCCGTCGTCTCCAGGTCGAATCCGATCAGCAGCTCCCGGTGCCAGCCCATGGGCGGTCCCCCTCCTCGGTGGTGCGTTCCCCCAGTGGTTCCCACCTTCGCACGGGCCACTGACAATCGAAGGATCGCGTTCCGTTCATGCCGTTCCGGCCCCGGGGCCCGGCACTCAGGACACCGGTCGCGAATCCGCCCACATCTGCTCGAACTCCTCACGGTAGGTGGGGAAAAGTCCGCCTTCATCCACTTGGTCCGACTTCACGACCCTGCCGCCGTTGCGCCCGTTGCGCAGGACGAGCACCGGCGCCTCCATCCCCCGCGTCCGGCGCAGGTAGGACTGCACGACCGCGATGCCGTCGGCGCCGTCCCCGTCCACGAGGTAGGCCGTGAAGCGGGGCGTCTCGTCGAAGACCTGGATCTCGAACGCCCCCGGGTCCCGCAGCCGGGAGCGCACCCGGCGCATGTGCAGGATGTTCGTCTCGACGGCGCGGCTCAGCTCGCCGCGCTTGATGCCCAGTTCGCGCTCGCGGCGTTTGATGGCGCTGGAGGCGGGGTTCAGGAACAGCAGCCGCACCCGGCCGCCGGACTCGGCCAGCCGGAGCAGCCGGCGGCCGGAGAAGTTCTGCACGAGCAGGTTGAGGCCGATGCCGAGGGCGTCCACGCGGCGGGCCCTGCCGAAGATGTCCTCCGCCGGGAACTGGCGCAGCAGCCGGACCCGGTCCGGGTGCACGGCGACCACGTCGGCGTACCGGTCGCCGACCAGGTCCTCCACCGCGTCGACCGGCAGCCGGCGCGTGGACGGCAGGTCGCTGCCGGTGCCGAGGACCTCCAGCAGCCGCGCCGAGGCCCGTTCGGCCTGGTTCAGGACCGCCTCGGACAGCGCCCGGTTGCGGGAGACGACGTTGCGGGTGACCTCCAGCTCGTCCAGGGCCAGTTCCACGTCCCGGCGCTCGTCCACGTAGGGCTCGAAGCACGGCCAGTGCTGGACCATCAGCTCGCGCAGCTGGGGCAGCGTGAGGAAGCTCAGCACGTTGTCGTCGGCGGGGTCGAGGAGGTAGCCCTTGCGGCGGCTGACCTCGCGGACGGCGACGGCGCGCTGCACCCACTCCTGCCCGGCGGGTCCGGCGGCGGCGACCACCCAGTCGTCGCCGTGGACGGGTTCGTAGATCGGCCGCAGGACGGCGGCGACGACCGCGCGCAGCCGCTGCTCGACGAGGTTCAGCCAGATGTAGGCCCGGCCGGCCCGCTGCGCGCGCGTGCGCACCTCGTGCCAGGCGTCGGCGTCCCAGTCCAGTTCCGGACCGATCGCACCCGCGTGCATGGGCCGCGCCAGGGACACCGCACCGGGCGGGACGTCCGTGGAGTTCCCCTCGTGACCCTCGTCACCAGGGGGCAGCTCCAGCCCTCCCGAGCCCACCCGCGCACCGCCTTCCGCTCCCTGGGAGCACTCCCGGTCAGACCCCGTCCAACGATCAAGGAAGGGTACTCCGCGAGCGGTGCGCGGTGCAGCCGGATGGGCAGGCCGGTTTTCCCAACGGCCCTGATCCACGGGCCCGTTCCGGGCCCGGGGACCGGCGCGAGTGAGCGGATTCATAGCGGTGACGTCGTACGGTGCGGACAGGACGGCCGGGAACTCACCGGGAACGGATCGGCGCGCGGTGGGTAAGAGGCACGTGAGTGCTAGGTGGTCGCCTCACTTTCGGGGAGACTCGGAGCCAAGGCGTCCGCACCGGCGCCGCACACCTGAAAGAGTCGTGTCCATGCAGGTCTGGCCTGGAGAGGCATATCCACTCGGTGCCACGTACGACGGCGCCGGCACGAACTTCGCGGTCTTCACGGAGGCCGCGGACCGAGTAGAGCTGTGTCTGCTGCACGACGACGGCTCGGAGACGGCGGTGGAACTGCGCGAGAGCGACGCGTTCGTACGGCACGCGTACGTGCCGGGCGTGATGCCGGGGCAGCGGTACGGCTACCGCGTCCACGGCCCCTACGCGCCGGAGCGCGGGCTGCGCTGCAACTCCGCGAAACTGCTCCTCGACCCGTACGCGCGTGCGATCAGCGGCTCGATCCAGTGGGGCGAGGAGGTGTACGGCTACCACTTCGACGATCCCGACCGGCGCAACGACCTGGACTCCGCTCCGCACATGATGAGCTCGGTCGTGGTCAATCCCTACTTCGACTGGGGCGACGACCGGCGACCGCGGACGGAGTACCACCACACGGTGCTCTACGAGGCCCACGTCAAGGGCCTGACCATGCGGCACCCCGGCCTGCCCGAGGAACTGCGCGGCACCTACGCGGCCCTCGCGCACCCGGCGGTCATCGAGCACCTGACCGAACTGGGGGTGACGGCGCTGGAGCTGATGCCGGTACACCAGTTCGTCAACGACCACCGCCTGGTGGACATGGGGCTGAACAACTACTGGGGCTACAACACCATCGGCTTCTTCGCCCCGCACAACGCGTACGCCTCCTGGGGCGACCGCGGCCAGCAGGTGCTGGAGTTCAAGTCGGCGGTGAAGGCGCTGCACGAGGCGGGCATCGAGGTCATCCTCGACGTGGTCTACAACCACACCGCCGAGGGCAACCACCTGGGCCCGACGCTGTCCTTCAAGGGCATCGACAACCCGTCCTACTACCGGCTGACCGACGACCCCCGGTACTACATGGACACCACGGGCACCGGGAACTCGCTGCTCATGCGGTCCCCGCACGTCCTCCAGATGATCATGGATTCACTGCGGTACTGGGTCACCGAGATGCACGTCGACGGGTTCCGCTTCGACCTCGCGGCGACCCTGGCGCGGCAGTTCCACGAGGTGGACCGGCTGTCGTCCTTCTTCGATCTGGTCCAGCAGGACCCCGTGGTCTCGCAGGTGAAGCTGATCGCCGAGCCGTGGGACGTGGGCGAGGGCGGCTACCAGGTGGGCAACTTCCCGCCGCTGTGGACCGAGTGGAACGGCAAGTACCGGGACACGGTGCGGGACCTGTGGCGCGGCGAACAGCGCACCCTGGCGGAGTTCGCGTCCCGGCTGACCGGCTCGTCCGACCTCTACCAGGACGACGGACGCCGCCCGCTGGCCTCCATCAACTTCGTCACCTGCCACGACGGCTTCACCCTGCACGACCTGGTCTCCTACAACGACAAGCACAACGAGGCCAACGGCGAGGACAACCGGGACGGGGAGAGCCACAACCGGTCCTGGAACTGCGGCGCCGAGGGCGACACCGACGACCCGGCGGTACAGGAGCTGCGGGCGCGGCAGATGCGGAACTTCATCGCCACCCTGCTGCTGTCCCAGGGCGTGCCGATGATCAGTCACGGTGACGAGTTCGCCCGCACCCAGCGGGGCAACAACAACGCCTACTGCCAGGACAACGAGCTGGCGTGGGTGTCCTGGCCCGAGGGCGAGGACGCCGACACCACGCTGCTGGACTTCACGCGCGCGATGGTGTGGCTCCGCAAGGACCACCCGGTCTTCCGCAGGCGGCGCTTCTTCCACGGCCGGCCCGTGGAAGGCACCCACGACGACCTGTCGGACATCGCCTGGTTCACCCCGGAGGGCGCGGAGATGACCCAGCGGGACTGGAACTCGGCGCGGGCGTCGGCGCTGACGGTGTTCCTGAACGGCAACGCGATCTCCGAGCCGGGCGCGCGCGGGGAACGCATCGCCGACGACTCGTTCCTGCTGATGTTCAACGCCTCTCCGAAGTCCCTGGACTTCGTGGTGCCCGTCGACCACGGCCGCCAGTGGGAGGTGGTGGTCGACACCGCCCGCACCGACGGGGTACCGGCCCCGACGGGGACGAAGGTGCAGGCCGGAGACCGGCTGACGCTGGTGGACCGGAGCCTGACGGTGCTGCAGCGGCCCGTCTAGGACGACGTGTCGCCGGAGCGGTCCGCCACGCGCGCGTGGTGGACCGCTCCGCTGTGCGCGGCGTACGACGCGGGGCGGGCGGCCAGGGCGATCGCGAAGGCCAGACCGGCGGTCCCGGTCGCCGCCGTGAAGGCCGCCACGGGACCGTGGGACTCGGCGAGGCGACCGGTGACGGCCACCGCCAGGGCCTGGCCGCCGACGATCGCGCTGGTCGCGTAGGCCATCGCCTCGGCGAGCCGGGCGCGCGGCACCGTCCGCTCGGTCAGCGCCAGGACGGTGATCAGGTGGGGTGCGTAGGCGATGCCGAGGACGGTGACGACCGCGTACAGGCCGGCCAGGGTGTCCGTCCACAGCAGCGGCAGCGACAGCACGCACGCCGTCGCGGTGGCCGTCCGCCAGCGGGTCCGCAGGCCGACACGGGCGGGTACGGCGGCCATGGCGAGCCCCGCGCCCGCGCTCATCACCCCCATGGCGGCGTACACCAGTCCGGCCTGGTCGCCCTGTCCGAGCCGCTCGGTGAACGCGGTGATCCCCGCCTGGCAGGCACCGAACATCGCGCCCTGGAGGGCGAGGGAGGCGTACAGGGCGTGCACGGAGCGGGGCATGCGGACCCGGGCACGCGCCGGTGGGGCGTCGGGCGCGGGAAGCGCGGCGTCGCCCGTCACCCGAGCCGTCGGGTGCAGCGCGAAGCCCGAGCCGCACACGACCACCAGCAGGGCGGCGGCGCCCAGGGCGTGGGCGGGGTGGGCCAGCACCGCCGCCACGCCGACCAGGGCCGGGCCGAGCACGAAGGAGATCTCGTCGAGGGTGCTCTCGAAGGACAGGGCTGCGCCCACGGTCGGTTCGGAGGCCCCCGCGCGCCGGGCGAGGGCCACCAGCCGGACCCGGGCCAGCGGACCGATCAGCGGCACACTGGCACCCGCCACCGCGCCCAGGGCGGCCAGCACGGGCGTCGGCAGCCGGGCGAGCGCACCGGCCACGAGCGCGGCGATCGCCAGGGCGTTGGCCAGGCTGAACAGGAGGACGACCGTGCGCTGGCCGTGCCGGTCCGCGAGCCGGCCCACCAGCGGGCCGCACGCCACCTGCCCGACGGCGAGCGCACCGCCGGTCAGTCCTGCGGCGGCCAGGGAGCCGCTGGTGCGGGCGACGAGCAGCACACTGCCGAACTGGATGGTGGCCGTCGGCAGCCGCCCCAGGAAGGACACCACGGGCAGCAGCGGCCCGGTCAGCCCGACGACCTCCCGGTACGTCCGCAGCGTGCGGTGCCGTCGAGCCGTGTCCGCCGTACTCCGTGTGCTGCCCATCGCTCGAAGCTAGCCACCCGCGGGTGCGCCCGGGGATGGGCCGATGACACGAAAGGCGGCGAGGCGGGTACGTAGCTTTCCATGACACCTGAGCGACCCGACCCGGTGCCCACGTCCCTCCCGGCCCAGACCTCCCCCCAGGCTCCCCTCGCCACGTACCGGCTGCAGCTCCAGCCCGGGTTCCCCTTCGGGGCCGCGGCGGCGGCCGTGCCGTACCTGGCCTCGCTCGGTGTGACCCATCTGCACCTGTCCCCCGTCCTGGAGGCGGTCCCGGGCTCGCTGCACGGCTACGACGTGGTCGACCCCGAGCGGGTCCGCGAGGAGCTGGGCGGCGAGGAGGGGCTGCGGGCCCTGGCGCGCACCGCGCGGGAGCACGGTCTCGGGCTGGTGGTGGACATCGTGCCGAACCACATGGCGATGTCCCCCCGTCACAACCGCGCCCTGTGGGAGGTGCTGCGGGAGGGGCCGAAGTCGCCGTACGCGCGGTGGTTCGACATCGACTGGGAGGCGCAGGGCGGCCAGGTGCTGCTGCCCGTGCTCGGCGCGCCCGTCGGCGAGGTGCTGGACGACCTGCGGGCCGACGGCGACGTGCTGCGCTACCACGACCACGTCTTCCCCCTCCGGGAGGGCACCGGGGACCTGCCGCTGCCGCAGCTGCTGGACGCGCAGTGGTACCGGCCGGTGTGGTGGCGGCTGGCCCGCACCGAGCTGAACTACCGGCGCTTCTTCAGCATCTCCGAGCTGATCGGGGTGCGGGTGGAGGACCCGGAGGTGTTCGAGGCCACGCACGCCACGGTCCTGCGGCTGCTGCGCGAGGGCGTGATCGACGGGCTGCGCGTCGACCACCCCGACGGCCTCGCCGACCCCGACGGCTACCTGCGGCGGCTGCACGAGGCGAGCGGCGGCCGGTGGACGGTCGTGGAGAAGATCCTGGCGGACGGGGAGCGGCTGCCCGCGGCCTGGCCCGTCGCGGGCACGACCGGCTACGACGCCCTGCGGCACATCGACGGGCTGTTCACCGACCCGACGGGGTACGGGGAACTCCTCGGGCGGTACCGCGCGTTCGCCGCCCCGCAGCCGGACCGGGGCGGGGACTGGGCGGCCACGGTGCGGCGGGCGGCGTACAAGGTGCTCACGCACGAGCTGGCCACCGAGACGGACCGGCTGACCCGGGTGGCGCACCGGCTGTGCGTCGCCTCGCCGTACGCCGCGCTGCGCGACCGGGCGCCGTGGGCGCTGCGCACCGCGCTGCGGGAGCTGCTGGTACGGCTGGAGGTGTACCGGCCCTACGCGTCGGTGGACGCGGCGTCGGTCGTCACCGAGGAGGCCGCGGCCGAGGCGCGGCGGGCGTTCGCGGTGCCGGAGGAGGCCGGTGCGGTGGACGTGGTGCGGGACCTGGTGCTGGGGCGGTTCGGCGACGGGCCGGACCACGTGGAGTTCCGGACGCGGTTCGCCCAGACGGCGTCGGCGCTGCGCGCCAAGTCGGTCGAGGACACGGCGTTCTACCGCTACGTGCCGCTGCTGTCGGCGACCGAGGTGGGCGGGAACCCGGGGAGTCCGGCGGTGTCGCCGGAGCTCTTCCACGCGTACTGCGCGCGTGTGCAGCGCGACTGGCCCACGACCGGCACGGTCGTGTCGACCCACGACACCAAGCGCAGCGCCGACGTGCGCGCCGCGCTGGCGGTGCTCACGGAGTGCCCGGAGCGCTGGGCGGACCTCCTGGCCGAGGTCACCGGCCCGGGCGAGGGGGTGCCGGACGGGCAGCTGGCGTGGGCGGCCTGGCAGACGGTGTTCGGGCTGGGGCCGGCGGACGGGGAGCGCGTGGGGCAGGCGCTGCTGAAGCATGTGCGCGAGGCGGGGATGTACACCAGCTGGACCGAGCAGGAGCCGGCGTACGAGGAGGCGGTGGCCAAGTTCGTGGCGAAGGGGCCGTGCGGTGCGGCCGGTGAGCGGGTGGCCGCCTTCCGGGCCGGTCTGGAGCCCCACATCCGGGCCAACGTCCTCGGCACGGCCCTGACCCACCTCACGATGCCGGGCGTGCCCGACCTCTACCAGGGCACCGAGGGCGACTACCGGGCGCTGGTGGACCCCGACAACCGGCGTCCCGTGGACTTCCCGCCCGCCGCCCCCGGGGACAAGGACGCGGTGACCCGGGCGGCGCTGGCTCTGCGGGCACGGCGGCCCGACGCGTTCGGCGACACGGCGACGTACGAGGCGCTGCCCGCCGACGGCCCCGCGGCGGCGCACTGCGTGGCGTTCGTCCGCTCCGGTCAGGTCCTGACGGCCGTGACCCGGCTGTCCCTGCGGCTGGCCGAGTCGGGCGGCTGGCGCGGGACGACGCTCACGCTGCCGCCGGGCCGCTGGGCCGACGCGCTGTCCCCCGGCCGTGAGTTCGAGGGTCACGTGCGCGTGGAGGACCTGTTCGCGGCCCTACCGGTGGCCCTGCTGGAACGGACCGGGACGCCGACGGAGACGGGCTGACGGGGACGGCAAGCGGGTGCACGCCGGGACGGCGGCCGTGGGCCGGGGTCCGCCGGGCGGCGGCCGAGCCGGAGCACGGTGCCGTGCGGCGGAGGCCCGTTCCGGTGGACGCCGGACGCGTGACGGCGTGCACCGCCGTACCCGACACGACCGCCCCGGAGGGCTGCTCGGGGGCGGGCCACGTCGCGTGGATCAGGTGGACGCACGCCCCCACGTCGCCGGACTGCCGCAGAACGTACAGCCGGGCACGCTTCCGGCGCGGCCGCTGCGCAGGGCAGTGCCGGCCGGACTCAACCCGCCACCCCGCCCACGGAACCGCAGACATCCTCCGGCTGTGCCGGCGCCACGGGGGCACCCGGGCCGGGCCACACCGCGTTCATCAGGTGGACGCACGCCCCCACGTCGCCGGACTGCCGCAGAACGTACAGCCGGGCACGCTTCCGGCGCGGCCGCTGCGCAGGGCAGTGCCGGCCGGACTCAACCCGCCACCCCGCCCACGGAACCGCAGACATCCTCCGGCTGTGCCGGCGCCACGGGGGCACCCGGGGCCGGCCACGTCGTGCGGAGCAGGTCGATGAAGGCCTCCGCGGCGCCGGTCGGGGGGACGCGGGAGAAGACCGTCAGCGGCCGGCGCCACGGCGGGTCGGGCGTCAGGACCACGCAGTCCTCGCCGACCGCCCCGCCCACGATGTGCGAGGGCGCCGTGCACACCCCGACGCCGGCGGCGGCCATCCGCACGGCCGTCGACGTGTGCTCGGTGAACACGGCGGTGAGCGGCCGGAATCCCGCCCGTCCGCACACCAGGTCGAGGAAGCGCTCGCCCTCGACGACGGGTTCCATGGCGCACCGCACCCAGGGCCGGTCCGCGAGTTCCGGCAGCGTCACCGTCGTACGGCCCGCGAAACGGTCGTCGAAGGGCACCACCAGGACGATCTCCTCCTCGCCGACCGGGACGACCGTGCCGGGCCAGTCGCGGGGCGCCGGGCCGACGGCGAGGTCCGCGGTGCCGCGCTCGACCTCCTCCTCCAGCGCCTCGGTCGTGGCGTACTCGTGGAGGTGCAGCAGGACGCCGGGGTGCGCGGAGCGCCAGCGGGCGAAGACGTCGGGCAGGATGCCGGCGGCGACCGAGTGCACGGCCGCGACGTGCAGTTCCCCGCCCTCGGCCCCGGCGGCCGCGCGGGCCGCGCGACGGGCCTGGGCGGCGCTGCGGACGGCGAGTTCGGCGTGCGGCCGGAAGGCGCGGCCCATCGGCGTCAGGCGCACCCCGCGCGGCATGCGCTCCAGCAGGGGGCCGCCGACCGACCTCTCCAGGGCCTTGATCTGGTGCGAGAGCGCGGACTGCGTGACATGCAGCGTCTCGGCCGCCCGGGTGAACGACGCCTCGTCGACGACGGCCATGAAGTACTCCATCTGGCGCAGACTCATCCCCGCTCCCCGCTACGGACCCGGCCCCGCAAAGCCGCGCCGTCATGAACGTCCTGCATCGAACCCACAAGAACATTGCCTTGGACTCATGGCAAGGGCCGGGCGGAGGCTGGGGTCATGAACACACATGACGTGATCGTCATCGGCGGCGGCACCGGCGGTTACAGCACCGCGCTGCGTGCCGCGGCCCTGGGTCTCGACGTCGCCCTGGTCGAGCGCGCCAAGGTCGGCGGCACGTGCCTGCACCGCGGCTGCATCCCGAGCAAGGCGATGCTGCACGCCGCCGAACTGGTGGACGGCGTCGCCGAAGCGCGTGAGCGCTGGGGGGTGAAGGCGAGCCTGGACGGCGTCGACTGGCCGGCTCTGGTCGCCACCCGCGACGACATCGTGGCGCGCAACCACCGGGGCGTGGAGGCGCATCTGGCGCACGCGGGCGTGACCGTGCTGCGGGGCGGCGCGCGGCTCACGGGACCGCGCTCCGTACGCGTGGACGGCGGTCCCGGCCTCACCGCGCGCCGCGGCATCGTGCTGGCCACCGGTTCACGCCCGCGCACCCTCCCGGGACTCGACCCGGACGGGCGGCGCGTGGTGACGAGCGACGACGCGCTCTTCGCGCCCGGGCTGCCGGCATCCGTCCTGGTGCTGGGCGGTGGCGCGATCGGCGTCGAGTACGCCTCGTTCCACCGCTCGATGGGCGCCGAGGTCACCCTGGTGGAGGCCGCGGACCGGATCGTGCCACTGGAGGACGCGGACGTGAGCCGCCATCTGACGCGGGGTCTGAAGAAGCGCGGCGTCGACGTGCGGGTGGGTGCGCGACTGCTGGACGCGGAGGTGCTGGACGACGGCGTCCGCGCGCGCGTGCGCACGGCGCGGGGCGAGACCCTCACGGTCGAGGCCGAGCGGCTGCTGGTGGCCGTCGGCCGGGCACCGGTCACCGACGGGCTGGACCTGGGCGCGGCGGGCCTCGGCACCGACGAGCGCGGCTTCGTCGTACCGGCGGACTGGGACCGGCTGGAGACGGCCGTGCCCGGTGTCCATGTGGTGGGCGACCTGCTGCCGCCGCCGTCGCTCGGGCTGGCGCACGCGTCCTTCGCGGAGGGCCTGCTGGTGGCCGAGACGCTGGCGGGCGTGCCGTCCGCGCCCGTCGACTACGCGGCCGTGCCGCGGGTGACGTACTCGGCGCCGCAGACCGCCGCCGTGGGGCTGAGCGAGGCGGAGGCACGCGCGCGCGGGTACGAGCCGGCCGTCAACGTGATGCCGCTGACGGCCGTGGCCAAGGGGATGGTGCACGGGCAGGGCGGAATGGTGAAGGTCGTCGCCGAGGCCGGGGGCGGCCGGGTGCTCGGGGTGCACCTGGTGGGCCCGCACGTGTCGGAGATGATCGCCGAGAGCCAGCTGATCGTCGGCTGGGACGCCGAGCCCGCCGACGTGGCCCGGCACGTGCACGCCCACCCCACCCTGTCGGAGGCGGTCGGGGAGGCGTTCCTGACCCTGGCGGGCCGCGGGCTGCACCAGCAGTGACGGCGGGCCCGCGCGGTCACCGGCCCGCCCTGCTCACCCCTGCACGTCGTCCAGGGCGAAGACCGCTCCCGTCCGCGCCGTCATGACGCAGGTGTTGGGGAAGGTCTGCGTGTACTCCACGGCCCGTCCCCGCCACTGCCCCCGGGCGTGCGCGGTCACCGGTGCGTAGATCATCGAACAGTACGTGTCCCGCAGCGGGATGCGGTCGAGGTCTCCGTCCGCCGCTTCGAGCTCCGCGCACGCCTCGGCCGCGCGGGCGTGGCCGCGGGGCGGATCGCACCGGAGCATGGCGCGGCGGGGGGTGCCGGCGGAGGTGTCGCCCCGGGTGACCGTGACCTGGAGCCAGTCGTTCCCGGGTTCCGGCTGTGCGGTCGCCGTCGCGGGGGCGGCGCCGAAGGCGAGGAGGGCCGCGGTCAGGAGGAGGCCCGTCCGGGCTGCCGCGGTCGTGATGATGTGGGTCATTCCCGGTGCATCGGCACGGCGGGCTCGGAGCCCCAGCCCGGCTCACCCGAACGGGATACCGCGTGCGTGTGCCGCCCGGCCAGTTCGAAGGCGGCGAGCACGACGCGGGTCTGGTACTCCACCTGGCGGGCGACCGGTATCCAGTGGGCCGCGCAGCCGTCGCGGTAGTCGGCGCACCACTCGTCGACGATCCGGTCCAGCTCCGGCAGCACGCCTGCCGGATCGTTTCCGCCGCGGGTCACCAGCTGGTGCAGCAAGCCCGCCGTGCGCAGGGCGAGACGCCGGCCGGCGATACGCAGGGCGACCAGGTGGGCGGTGCTCATCGGCGGCAGGGGACGGCCCGTTCCGTCGTCGGCGTCGGGGTCCCACGCGTCGGCGAGTCTGGGGCAGACCAGCAGGTAGTCGTCGACCGGCGCGAGCAGGCGGGCCGCGTCGGGGCTGCCCGCGGCGTACGGGCGGAGCCGGGCGAGGAGGCGGTGCAGCCGGTGTGTGTCGTGGCGCAGGGTCAGGCTCACGGAGCGCAGCACCGCGTCCCCGTCGGCCGGGGGTGAGTCGTCCTCCACGGCTGCCACGCCCCACATGGGTGCCTCGACGACCGCGGTGACGGTGCCGTACCGCCGCGGGTGGCTCCAGGTCGAGTCGACGGCCGCCTCGGTGATGGCCTGCGTCAGGTCGCCGTGGCGGGGCGGCGGTATCCGGTAGAGGGCGGGGCCGAGGCCGGGCCAGTACAGGGTGTCGTAGGCGCCGAGCTCGCGGGGGATGCCGAGGCGGGCCGCGGTGTGGGCCATGCGCTGGGCGAGGCCCGGCAGGTCGTGGGTCAGTTCGGCGAAGCCGCCGCCGACGTCGACGCCGTGCAGGGAGCAGTGCAGGAAGGGCCGCAGTTCGTCCTGGAGGGCGAGCAGGGTGCGGGTCTCCGGCAGCACGGCGTGGTCGGGGCCGTCGGGCAGCCACTCGGGCTGTTCCAGGAAGCCGGGCCGGAAGAAGTTCCGGGCGTAGCGGCCGAGGGTGTACGGGCCGGACAGCCAGCCCTCGTTGCGGCGCAGGCCGTCGGGGTCGGCGCACAGCAGCAGGTTCCAGGTGGCGTCGGCGCCCTCGGTGAGCCGCGGGTCGGCCAGGGCCCGCTCGGCCAGTCGCAGCACGGTGGCGCCGCCCACGGGCTCGTTGGCGTGCGGCCCGGCGACGACGAGGGCCTGGCGGGTGCCGTGACCGACGGAGAGCAGCAGCAGCGGGGTGCCCGCGCGGGAGGTGCCGACGCGGCGCAGCCGTGCGCCCCGGGGGTGGCGGGCGACGAGTGCGGCGGCCCGGACGCCCAGCTCGTCCACGGTCGGGTAGCGCAGGAGGGGCGGCAGGGCACACCTCCACGATGGGAGCCGTCGGTTCACCTGACGTGCGCGGTGTACGCACAGTCAGTCACGACTTCAGGGGTACGTCAACACCAGGAAAAGCAAAGGGATTCAGGCCACCCCGAGACACACGACGCGGCGTGAAGCCCAGGCCAGAGCTGTCCGGGGGGTCAGTTCACGGCCAGGCGGAACGCCATCTGGCCGAAGCCGATCTGGTCGCCCTCGCGGACCACGGCCGCGCCGATGACCCGTCGTCCGTTGACCGTGGTGCCGTTGGTCGAGCCGAGGTCGCGCAGCACCCACATGCCGCCCTGGCGGACGAGTTCGGCGTGCACGCGGGAGACCGTCTCGTGGGTCAGCCGCAGCCCGCTCGCCGGGTCGCGCCCTATGCGCAGCGGATGGCCGGTGCCGGGGTGCGGCAGCAGCAGCTTGGGCAGCCGCTCGGCCTGCCAGGCCCGGCGCAGCCGGACGCCGAAGCCGGACACCGCTTCGACGGTGCCGAACACCAGGCGCGAGACCCTGCCCTCCGTGGGCAGATCGGCGGTGAGCGCGGCGAGTTCGTGGGAGTGGTGGGCGGTCAGCGCCAGTTCCATGCGGCGCACGAAGGTGTCGTGCGACAGGCGGCCCAGGGCGACGCCGTCCCGGAGCGCCTTCAGCGCCTTGTCGCGCTCCGCGTCGGACAACCGCGCGGGGTATGTGGGGAACTCGAAGGACGACGTCACGCAGGTGATTGTCGGTCAGCCGGGCCGGGGTGTCCAGAAAACCGGGAAACGGCCGCCGCCGGCCCGTGGGTTCACGACACCCGCCGCGAACGGGGACGTTCACCAGCGGATTGATCGATTTTGCAGGACCATGGACGGGCTACGTCACGGTGAGCAGACGAAGGGGAACCGTCCGTGCAGTTCGAGGTGTGGGCACCGCAGGCCGGCCGCGTGACGCTGACGTGCGACGGCGTCACGCGCGCGATGGAGCGCGATCCGGAGCGGCAGGGGTGGTGGAGCGGTCGCGCCGAGGCCGGGGAGGGCTCGCGCTACGGCTTCGCGGTGGACGACGGGCCGGTGCTGCCGGACCCGCGCTCGCGGCGGCAGCCGGACGGGCCGGACGGGCTGAGCGCGGTCGTCGACCACGGGCGCTACGCCTGGCGCGCCGAGTGGGCCGGACGCCCGCTGCCCGGCGCGGTGCTGTACGAGCTGCACGTGGGCACGTACACGCGCGAGGGCACCCTCGACGCCGCCGCCGAGCGGCTGGAACACCTGGCGGAACTGGGCGTGACGCACGTCGAGTTGATGCCGTTGTGCCCCTTCCCCGGCCGGCACGGCTGGGGCTACGAGGGCGTGTCGCTGTGGGCGGTGCACGAGCCGTACGGCGGGCCCGACGCGCTGAAGCGGTTCGTCGACCGGGCCCACGAACTCGGTCTGGGCGTCGTCCTGGACGTGGTGCACAACCACCTGGGCCCGTCCGGCAACTACCTGCCCGCCTTCGGCCCGTACTTCACGGACACCCACCACACGCCCTGGGGCGTCGCGATCAACCTGGACGCGCCCGGCTCCGACGAGGTGCGGGCGTATCTGGTGGACAGCGCGCTGGCGTGGCTGCGCGACTACCGGATCGACGGCCTGCGCCTGGACGCGGTGCACGCCCTCGTCGACACGCGCGCGTGCCACTTCCTGGAGCAGTTGTCGACGGCCGTGGACGACCTGGCCGCCGACCTGGACCGGCCGCTGTTCCTGATCGCCGAGTCCGACCTGAACGACCCGCGGATCATCACTTCGCGCGCGGAGGGCGGCCTGGGCGTGCACGCGCAGTGGAACGACGACTTCCACCACGCCCTGCACACCGCGCTGACCGGGGAGTCGCAGGGCTACTACGCCGACTTCGCGCGCGACCCGCTGGCGGCGCTCGCCAAGACGCTCACGCGGGGCTACTTCCACGACGGCACCTACTCCAGCTTCCGGGGCCGCGGTCACGGCCGGCCCCTGGACCGGCAGCGCACGGCGGCGCACCGGCTGACCGGCTACAGCCAGACCCACGACCAGGTCGGCAACCGCGCCCAGGGCGACCGGCTGGCGTCCCTGGTCTCCCCCGGCCTGGCGGCGTGCGCGGCCACGCTGACGCTGACGGCGCCGTTCACGCCGATGCTGTTCATGGGCGAGGAGTGGGCGGCGGGCACGCCGTGGCAGTTCTTCACCGACCACACCGACCCGGACCTCGCGGAGGCCGTACGGCGTGGCAGGCGGCGGGAGTTCGCCGCGCACGGCTGGAAGGAGGAGGAGGTGCCCGACCCGCAGGACCCGGCGACACGGGACCGCTCCTGCCTCGACTGGTCCGAGCCGGAACGCGATCCGCACGCGCGCGTGCTGGCCTGGTACCGACGGCTGATCGCCCTGCGGCACGAGCAGCCGGACCTGACCGACCCCGACCTCGCCGACACCAGGGTGGCCCACGACCGCGAGGGCCGGTGGCTGGCCTTCCGGCGCGGCGACATCCGGGTGGCCGTCAACCTGGGCACCGAGCCCGCGGCGATCCCGCTGGGCTCCCGTCCCGCGCGCGTGCTCGCGGCGTGGGAGCCGGTGCAGGGGCCGGGCGAGGACGGCGTGCTGCGCGTGCCGGGCGAGTCGAGCGTGGTGCTCGTGCAGGAGTGACGTGCCGGCCGTTCGCCGGGGCTAGGCGGTGCCGTCCTCGCCGTCCTCGCGGAACTCCGTCACCCGTTCCAGCAGGATCGGCTCCCAGGCGCGGCGCAGCCGGGTCCGCAGCAGGGGCAGGGGCGTGACCGACCGGCCGGCGAGGGCGTCGGTGAGGTGGACGACGGTGTCGCAGCGCGCCAGCCACAGGCCGCGCAGGCAGGGCCGGGCGCCGTAGCCGGCCAGGGTGGCGGCGCGCACGGCGGCGGGAGAGCCGACGGAGAGCGCGAGTCCGGCGATGTCCTCGGCCGGGTCGCCGAGGACCGCGTCCGTCCAGCCGAGGACCCCGCGCACCCGTCCGTCGACGCCGACGACGAGGTGCTCGCCCGCCAGGCCGTGGTGGACGAGGACCGCGGCGCCGGGCTGGGCGCCGAGCTGGGCCGTCGCCGCCGCCGTCAGCCGCTCCGGACGGGCCGGGTCGAACTCGTCGGCCTCGGCGAGTCGCCGGGCGGCGCGTTCGGCGGCCCGGCGCAGCGTCTCCAGGGAGCGCGGGGCGGCCCGCGGCACGCCGAGGGTCTCGGCCTGGCGGACCGGCACCTCGCGCAGCCCGCTGAGCAGCGCCGCCAGCTCGGCCTCGCCGACGGCGGACACGGCGTGCCGCTCTCCCGACCCGCCGGGCATCTTGGCGTCCAGCGTGTACGTCAGCCCCGGCGCCCACTCGCCGTGCGCCACGCTCGTCGGCACCGCGACGGGGAGGTAGGGACGGACCAGGTCGCGCAGGCGCAGCTCGCGGCGCTGGCGCACGGCGGTCTCACGGTCGGGGGCGAGCCGCAGTACGTGGCGGGTGCCGACCCACCAGGTGGCGGGCTCGGCGCCCTCCGCGACGGGCCGGACCTCCGGTGCCGCGCCCTCGCTGAGCAGGGTACGGACCAGTCGGCGGACCGTGTCCGCGGTCGGTGTCGGTGCCTGGGTCATGGTCGCGCCGTCGTCTTCCAGGGGGTTCTGGGTCTGTACGTGGAGGCTCACTCCACTATGACCATCTCCCGGGTCGTGTCGTTGAGGCGCCGGCCGCCGTCCTCGGTGACCGTGACGATGTCCTCGATGCGCACCCCGAACCGGCCGGGCAGGTAGACCCCGGGCTCGACGGAGAAGCACATGCCGGGCACGAGGGGCTGCTCCTCGCCCTCGATCATGTAGGGCGGTTCGTGGGTGGTGACGCCGATGCCGTGGCCGGTGCGGTGGATGAAGTACTCCCCGTATCCGGCGTCGGCGATGACGGAGCGCGCGGCCCGGTCGACCTCCTGGCAGGCGACGCCGGGCCGCACCGCCCGGAATCCGGCCTCCTGGGCCTCGCGGACCAGGTCGTGCACCCGGCGCTCCTCCTCGGTCGGTTCGCCGACGTGGACCGTGCGGGAGGTGTCGGAGCCGTAGCCGTCCTTGAGGCCGCCGAAGTCGAGGACGATCATGTCGCCGTCCTCGATGACACGGTCGCCGACCTCGTGGTGCGGGTTGGCGCCGTTCGGTCCGGAGGCGACGATCGTGAAGTCGACCTGGGAGTGGCCGAAGCGCCGCAGCAGGGCGGCGAGGTCCGCGGCGACGTCTGACTCCCGGCGCCCGCCGAAGGAGACCGTGCGGATCTCCTCGAAGGCCGCGTCCGCCGCCGCGCCGGCCGCCGCGAGCAGATCCAGCTCCGCCGCGTCCTTGACGGCGCGCAGCATCGGCAGCGCCTCGGTGAGGGAGGCGTACGACGTGCCGGGCAGCGTCCGCTGGAGGGCGAGCAGGTGCATCGCCCAGGCGTTGTCGCTGATGCCGAAACGCCCCGAGCCGTCGAGGAGTGCGGCGGTGACGGCGTAGGGGTCCTTGCCGTCGGTCCAGTCGCGCAGGGTCAGGGCGGGCGCGCCGACGGCCTTCTCGGCGTCGGGGGCCTCGAGCGTCGGCACGACGAGGACGGGGTCCCGGCCCGCGGCGAGGACGAGGAGGGTGAGCCGTTCGGTGGCCGCGGTGGGCGCGTAGCCGGTGAGCCACACGAGGTCCGGGCCCGGCGCCACCAGCAGCCCGGCCAGTCCGGCGTCGGCTGCCGTCCGCGCGGCGCGCTCCATGCGGGCCCGGTAGTCGTCGGCGGTGAAGGAAGCAGCGGGCGCAGTGCCGGTCATCCGGGCCTCCTGGGCGGACGAAGGGGTCACGGGCAGCATCCTGCCCGCGGCGAGGAGGCGACGCGAGCCGGTCGTTCGACCGCTTCGGCAGGTGTCGCCCCCACCAGCACCGATCCTAGTCGCCGCGCACTGATCGACCACTGCGTCGGCCGCTTGCGTACGGTCACGTGACGACGCCCGGTACGGCCGTCAGCTGCTGGAAGCCACCGCTCTCGTGGCGCACGGTCAGCTTGACCTCCTCGCCGGGCCGGGCGCGGGCGACGGCGTGTGCGAGGTCGGCGGCCGAGTCGATGCGGGTGGTGCCGACCGCCAGGAGTACGTCACCCCGGACCAGCCCCGCCGTGTACCCGGGGCCGGGCACGTGGACGCCCACGACCAGGGCCCCCGGCTTCTCGTCGTCCACGGCCTCCACGCCGAGGGTCGTGCCCGCCCGTGCCGGGGACGGGCCGGGGGTGGCCGCCGGAGCGGCCGGGGCGGCCCGGCTGCCGGGCGGTGTTCCGGGTCCCGGCGCGCCGGCCTGGCGTTGCAGGTCGGCGGGTCTGCTCATGCCGATCACCGTGGCACCCACCGTGCCGAGCCCGACCCCCGCCAGGACCAGGACCGTCGCGGCGAGCAGGCCGCACAGCAGGGTGGTGAGCCGCCGGCGGCGCCCGCGCGCGGCGTGCGGGCGCGGTGCCGGGCCGGGCGTGATGCCGGCCCCGGGTTCCCGGCCGGGCATCGGCTTGGGTCGCAGCGCAGTCTGTTCCATGGATCGCCTCCGGCAGTGCTCTACCCGGCGCCCCGGCCCCTGACGAGCCACGAACGAGTGAGACCGACCGGCGGCCGACACGCCCACGCTTCCCTGTCCTGACCGACTGCGTGCCGTCCGACCGACCGCTCCCCCGGTCGGGTCAGCCGAGCGCGGGGAGTGGAGCGCTCCTGGGGACGGGTACGGCCGGGGGCCGGCCCGGGAGGAAGCCGTGGGTGCGTCCGCCCAGGTACTCGGCCTTGTAGCGCGGGACGTTCCGGTGCCAGTTGAGGATGCCGGCCATCCAGTTCTGCAGGTCGGTCACATAGCCGCGCATGATGGCCCGCGCCTCGTCCGACAGCTGGAAGTCGTCGTAGACGACGGGCAGTTCGTGCGCGACGACGTGCTCGAACTGGCGCATGCGCTGGTTCATCAGGTCCTGCACGACGGGGAGCGCGGTCGGATAGTCGATGCCGAAGAAGTTCTGCACGACGAGGACCGCGTTGTGGATCTCGCCCTCGTACTCGATCTCCTTCTGGTACGAGAAGACGTCGTTGAGGAGGCAGGCGTAGTCGATCGCAGCGTTCTCCAGGGAGCGGACGGGGCCGCTGCGGTACACCTCGGGCGGCACGGCCGGGCCGTGTCCGGCGCGGCACAGGCCCAGGGTGAGGTCGGAGCCGAAGGTGGCGCGGCGCATCTCGAGGTAGTCGACCGGGTCGGGGACGCGGTTCTGGATCTGGTTGGACAGCTCCCAGACCCAGGCCTCGGTCATCGTGTCGACGGCCGACTTGAGGGGGCGCCGCTCCTCCGGCGTCATGTGCGCCGTGGTGCGCGCCCACAGGTCGATCAGGGCGCGTTCCATGGCGTTGGCGGGCGGCGGTACCGGCTCGCCGTCCAGCGGCATGCAGGCCGACAGGCGGGCCGTGGTCAGCCGGGCGGCGGCCAGGTCGCGTCGGTGGCCGTAGACGAGCGGGTAGTAGTCGTCGCCGTAGGTGCCGAAGGCCAGCCAGTCGGAGGCGAGGTCGAGTTGCTCCTGGGTGGCGTCCGGGTCGAGGCCCGCGGCGCACAGGGGGAGGTCGCAGCTCGCGAGTTTGTCCTCGTCCCAGACTCCCTCGCTGAGGAAGCCGATCGCCTGCGACCACTCGAACAGGTGCCGCCGGGCGGCGTCCAGGTGAGGGCTGAGCTCCAGCGGGAAGGGCATGCGGATGTCGGGGATGATCGACGGGCCGACCTTCTGGTACGGCACGTGCGTGTAGGCGCGCATCCGCTCACCGCCCGCCGTCGCGAGCAGCGCGCCCACGTCGGCGGCGGAGGTGCCCGGCCCGGTGAGGGTCTCCCACGGGTTGGTGGGCCGGGCGCCCTTGTTCATGTAGCGGCTGGAGCGCATGTGCCATTCGTGGCCGCCGGACTGCCAGTCCTGCAGGCCCTTCGCGTACGCCCCGACGGCCGCGACCTCGGGCGGGGTGAGTCCGTTCTCGAGGGCCACCGCGGGCACTTCGGTGAACGCGGTGTGCTCGAACTGGTGGAGCCGGGAGGTGAGGACGTCGTTGACCATGTCGGCGGCCTGCTGGGTGGTGCAGCCGAAGAAGGTCTCCAGGACGAGTACGCCGTTGCTGAGTTCGCCCTCGTCCTCGACCTCACGCTGGTAGGAGAACAGGTCGTTGCGCAGGTGCACGGCGTCGGAGAACGTCTCCATCAGCACCCGCAGCGGCCGGCTTCCGGCGACGGCGGCGGGCACTTCGGCGGTCGCGTACTCCACGAGTCCGGCCGACCAGGGGGCGCCGCCCACCTTGCGACGCATCTCGATGTACTCGACGGGGTTGGCGATCCGCCCCTCGTTGATGTTGGACAGCTCCCACAGGGACTCGTTGAGCAGGTGCTCGGTGGCGACGGCGAAGCGGCGGCGCCAGTCCGCCGACATGGCGGGCACCGTGCGCGTCCACAGGTCGGCGAGGCCGGCCTCGACCGGGTTCTCCGGCTCGGGCGTCTCGGTGGCCGGGTCGAGCGGCATGAACCGGGGCAGCCGGTCCAGGTGGGCCTTGCCGCCGACGCGGTCCTGGCTGCGCTTGAACTTCTCCAGGAAGTGGTCGTCGAAGAAGAAGACCCACACGTACCAGTCGGTGATGAGGGAGAGCGCGGGTCCGTCGCAGTCGGGGTGGGTGTAGGCGCAGAGCAGGCCGTAGTCGTGCGCGTCGAGGTCGGACTGCTCCCAGACCCCGGAGCCCTCCAGCATGCCCATCTCGCGCGCCCACGCCGTCGAGTGGGCGCGGGCCTCGTCGAGATGCGGATTGAGCCGCGCGGGATGCGGCATGTAGAAGTGCGGGAGTTCGAAGGGCTGTTGCGTCATGGCCGGGCCCTACCCAGGGGTCTTCGGAGGCATCCACCGGCCGGGACATGATCACACCATCGCGTGAATCGGGACGGAACGCGGGAACTTTCGCCGATGCCGCGTCCCGCGGCGCGTGCCGTCCGCCGCCGGGCCCCGGTGGCTCAGCTCCTGACCTGGATCAGCGCGTGTGTCCCGCTCGTCCGCCACCGCTGCCCCTCGCCGGCCACCAGAGCGGCCTCCGTGTCCGCGTCCAGGCCGGTGATCACGTCGGACTTCAGGGTGCGCAGCGCGGCGACCGGGCCGGGGAAGTACGCGGTGACGTCCGCGAAGGGCGTCGTGGGGGGCCACCACCGGTCGCCCACCAGGCGGCGGTAGTTCAGGTCGCCCTTGAGGACGGTGACCGTGGCCGCGGCGAAGTCCGCGCGCAGGTCGTCGGGCATGTCGGCGTAGGGCAGCGGGGCGCCGGAGAAGGGGTGGGCGCGGACGGTGACGCGGCCGTCGGTGAGCGCGGACCACAGGGTGCGGCCGTACTCCCCGGCCGCCCCGCCCGCCGCGATCAGCCGCCGCAGCGCGTCGAGCACGTCGGCGGTCGTGGCGTCGGAGACGTAGTACGGGTACGGCTTGACGTGCAGGACCGCCCGGCCGATGCGGCCGTGCCCGAGGAGGTGGGAGACGAGGAGCAGGTCGGGGACGAGTTCGCGGCCGGCGTTGTCGGCGACGAGGCAGAGGGTCCCGGCCGTCCCGTCCCGTCCGCCGGGCGGCAGCAGGGACAGGAGCGCGTCGCCGTCGTCGGCGACCAGCGCCCGCACGGCGCCTCCGGCACCGGCGCCGGTGGTGGAGAGCCGGAAGCTCAGGTCGGCGCGGTTTCCCCAGAGGGAGCCGTGCAGCAGCGCCCGGAGCTGTTCGTCGGCGGGCAGGGCGGCGAGGCCGTCGAGCGCGGTGAGTTCCTCGGCCGTCTCGGGGGCGTCGAGCTCGGCGAGCTTGGCGGGCCGGAAGGGGTCGATGCCCTGCCAGGCGCCGGGGGCGAAGTAGCCGACGGCGTCGAGGAGCCTGCGGTAGAAGTGGCTCTCGGCCCACAGCCAGGGCACGTCGAACCAGGAGCGGCCGGCGTACTCGGCCAGTCCCCAGGCCGCCCAGCGGTCCCGGTCGTGGGCGTCGGCGGGCAGGGGCTCGATCACGCCCTCGGTGCAGTTCGCCAGCAGCGCGTCCAGGGCACGGTGCCGGGCGGGGTCGTAGGGGAACGCCTCCCGGACCTGCCGGATGATGGCGGGATGCCGGTCGGCCAGCACGCCGTGCGGGAAGGACCCGGGCTCGTCACCGAGGATGACGGGAGCGGTACGGGAGGGGGTGTCGGGCATGGCCTCACCGTAACGCGCGGCCCGCACGGTCCCGCCGGGACACGGACGCGGCCCGCGCGGGTGTCGCGCGGCGGCCGCTCAGCCCGCGCGGGACGCCACCGAGCCGCGCGCACGACCACCGTTGTCGCCCCGACGGGGCTGCGGCCGTGTTCCGCCCCGAGGACTCGCACCGCACAGCCGTCCGGCGACCCCCGCACTGCCGGGGCAGGCCGCAGGTCCCAACTCCCCGGAAGCCCGCCACGCGCCCGAGAACCGCACCGCGTGAACCTCCCGGCGGGCCCGCGCCGCTCCGCTCGAGGCACTCCCGCGCGGCCGCACCGCACAGGCCACCCGGCGCATCCGCGCCCGGCACGCCACCCGACGGAGGCACGTCGCTCAGGCCGCGCTCGCCTCGCGTTCCAGGCGGGCGGCGAGGCTGAGGTAGCGGGCACGGCGGGTCACCGGCACCATGCCGCGGATCAGGACGTGCCACATCTCCGCCATCCGGCGGGGCTGCCGGGCGGCCGGTTCGAGGGTGAGTCCCACGACGCGGGACCCCACGAAGGAGCAGACGATGGTGTGGGCGACCGACTCGACGTCGATCTCCGGATGGAGGTCGGCCTGTCCGACGGCGTCGAGGAGCCGGGAGGAGGCGATGTCCACCCACTCCGTGAAGGGGTGCGGCAGCGGCGGCCGTACCGGCGCTCCGGCGGTGGCGAGCCGCAGCCCGGCCCGCAGGACCGGCCCCTCGGCGGACAGCCGGGCCATGACGAACGTCAGGCGCATCAGGGCCTCCAGGGCGGTGTAGCCCCGGCCGTCCAGCTCCGTCGCCAGGCGGCGCCACGTTCTGGACTGGAGCTCCATGATGGCCTGGGCCAGGTCTTCCTTCGCCGCGAAGTGGAAGTACAGGGCGCCTTTGGTGACGCCGGCGTGCTCGACGATCTCGGCCAGGCTGGTCGCCTCGTAACCGTGACGGTCGAACAGGTCGGCGGCGGCTTGGAGGATGGTCGCGCGGGTCTGCTCGGCGCGTAGCTGCCTCGCCATCGGTTGAACTCTCCTGGGCTGGAACTCGACGGGTCATGCCGTCTGCCTTAACCCCCAGTACACGATAACTCACGGTCCGGCGCCCACCCTTCGCGCCCCGCGGAACGGAGCGCGCCACCGCATGACGGCGGGCCGACCGGCGCATCCAGCGCACCGGTCGGCCCACCGCTTCACGGCGTACGCCCGCTCAGTTGACGAAGACCGTGGCGCCCCCGTCGGTGACCGGGGCGTAGGTGGCGGTGAAGTACCCGTTGGCGAAGCAGAGTCCGGAACCGGACACCTTGGTGAAGTGCTGGTCGGCGAAGGCGATCCCGTTGTCCGCGTTGCTGGCCGTGCCGGACAGGCCGGGCGCCTCGTAGACGCAGTTGACGCTGCCGAGGAGGGTGCGCAGCGTGACCGTGGTCCGGACGGCGGAGCCGCTGGGCGGGGTGACGGCGACGGTTCCGTCGGAGGAGACGGTGGTGGTGTACGGCAGGTTGGCGACCTTGATCCCGGTGACGCCGAGGACGCCCGTGACGTTGCTGGTGCAGCTGCTGCTGTCGAAGGTGTGGGCGGTGAGCGACTCGGTGGCCGTGCCGGGGGCGGTCGGGTTGTCGGTGACGGAGACGGTGAACTGCGAGGCCGTGCAGGAGACTCCGTTGCTGCCGGTGGCGCTGGAGTAGAACGTGGCGCTGGTGCCGCTCGCCAGGGAGGCGGTGAGGGTGTCGCCGACGGCGACGGGGGTACCGCCGAGGGCGCCCGTGGTCAGGACGGGCGTGTCGGCCGCGGCCGCGGGCAGTGCCGTGGGGAGCGTCAGCGCGGCGACGGCTGCGGTGAGGGTGAGCAGAGTACGAGTACGCATGCGGCTGCCTCTTCTCGGAAGTGGGGTTCGGTGAAGCAGGGGTGGGCCGGCCGCGGGGATGCGGCCGGGCCGATGCGACGAGATACCGGGCTGCGCCCGGGAGGTGCGGTGAAGCCCTTTCGGGGCCGGGAACGCGAACGGTGCCGCGGGAACGGATCCGGCGCCACGGATCCGGGAAACTCTTCCGTTTGTAGAGCTGATGCCTCGTCAGAGTCAAGCACCAGTACGGAGTTCGGGTCCCGCGCCGTAAGCGGCACACGATCCTCACTCTTTACCCACACCGTGCTTGACCCCTGCGTGTAACCACCGGTAACTTCCGAATGGCTACTGGTGCGTAACGTGAAAGCCCTTGCAGCCGCCGGGAGTTGCCGGGAGGCGTGCGCACCAGCCGCTGTCCGCGCCAGGACAACGTGCCGCTGAAGCCCGATCCGCATTGACTATGCCTCTGGGAGCAGACATGGCCTCGTCCTCGGACGTCACCCCGTCCGCCGGCAACACCCCCGAACCCGACAGCAGACCGGAAAGCGACTCCGCGCCCCAGGGAGCGGACGGCACGAGACGCGGGCGGGTCAGGCTGCGCCGGGCCGCCGTGCTCGCGGTGCCGGCCGCACTGGTCACCGCGGGGCTGGCGATCCTCACCGCGCAGGGCGCCCTCGGTGTCCAGTTCGCGATCTCCGGCATGCCGTTCACCGTCACCGCCACGGAGCTCGACGGCACCGGATTCGCCCAGTTCGGCGGGCTCGACAACATGGCCGAGGACAGCCCCAACGCGGGCGACACCGGCGGCCAGGTGCTGGTCGTCACCTCCGTGATCAAGGACGCGACGCTCACCAAGCTGTGCCAGAGCGTCGATCTGGGCGGTACCAACCTGCTCATCACCGCCGGCGGCGGCGACACCAAGGTGGCAGCGAGCGACCTGACCACCGACTCGACGCTGCTGTCCGGCGACGCCGCCTTCAACAACATCGAGATCGGCAACGACGCCAGCACGCTGGACAAGGCCGGACCGAAGGGCCGCGGCCCCAAGGGCGTCTTCAGCCAGCAGGCCGACACCGTGCACATCAAGAACCTGCGGCAGACCAACTACGCCACTACGGCGGGTGTGTTCAAGCTTCCGGGGCTGAAGATGCGCTTCAGCGACTCGGGCTGCTGATGACCGGCGACCGGCGCAGGGGCTTCAGGACCGCCTTCCGCGACTGGCGGTCCGGCCGGCCGTTCTGGGGCGGGCTGCTGCTCGCCCTGGGCGGGGCGGAGGTCCTGTTCACCATGAAGGCGTCGCTCAAGGTCGTCCTGCACGTCGGCATGCAGGGCGTGGCCGGCTATCTCCTGCCGGTCGTCATGCTGCTGTGCGGACTGCTCACCCTCGTCACCCCGGCCCAGCGCCTCTTCTACTCGCTCATCGGCGTGCTGGCCTCCCTGGGCACGTGGCTCACGTCCAATCTGGGCGGCTTCCTCGTCGGCCTGCTCCTCGGCTGCGTCGGCAGTTGCCTCGCCTTCGGGTGGCTGCCGGACCAGGAGTCCCGCCGCGAACGGCGGCGGCGCAGGAAACAGGCCCGCGCCGCGCGGTCCTCCGCGCGGCCGCTGGAGCAGCGGGCCGGCGGCCCGGCCTGAGGACGACCGGACGCCTCGACGCCGCGGCCTCGGCCGCGGCGTCGAGGCCGTCAGGCGAGGCCCGCGGACTTCAGCCACTCCTTGGCCACGTCCAGCGGGTCCTTCTTGTCCAGCTGGACCTGCGCGTCCAGGTCGAGGAGGGTCTTCGTGTCCAGCTTGGCAGAGACCGCGTTCAGCGCGGCGACGCCCTCCGGGGACAGCCCCTCCTTGTTGACCAGCGGGGTCACGTTGGCGAACCCGAAGAGGTTCTGCGGGTCCTTCAGGACGACGAACTTCTCCTTGACGATGGTCGGGTCCGTGGTGAAGACGTCCGCGGCCTGCACGGTGTTCTTGGCCAGCGCCGACTGGGTCAGCGGGCCGCCCGCGTCGAGCGCCTTGAAGGACTTGAACTTCAGACCGTAGACGGACTCCAGGCCCTTGAGGCCCTGCTGCCTGGTCTGGAACTCGGGCGAGCCGCCGATCGTCAGCTCGGGAGCCGCCTCCTTGAGGTCGGCGAGGGTGGACTCGGCGGTGAGGCCGTACTTCTCGGCGGTCTCGGCGTTGACGCTGACCGAGTCCTTGTCCTCGGCCGGCGACGACTCCAGCAGCGTCAGGCTCTTGTCGAGCTTGGCCTTCGCCGCGGCGTTCACGGCCTCGGCGGACTTCTGCTCGGCCTTGGGGTCGAGGTAGGCCAGCAGCGAGCCGTTGTACTCCGGCAGCACCGTGACCGAGCCGTTCTTCATCAGGCCGTACGTCGTCTCGCGGCTGCCGATGTTGTGCTTGTAGGTGACCTTGAGGCCCTTGGCCCTGAGCGCCTCGCCGTAGATGTCGGCGAGCAGGGTGCTCTCGGCGAAGTTGTTGGAGCCGACGACGACGGTGCCGGCCTTCGCCTTCTCGCCGGCCAAGGGGTTGTCGGAGGTGTCGTCGGAGGAGGAACAGCCCGCGAGCAGCGCCGTCGCGGCGGTGAGCGCGACGGCCGCCGCACCGGTGTGCCTCGTCCTGGACCTGCTGCTCTTCGCGGTAGAAGTCATCCACTGATCCAAACGAGCCGCTTGTCGGTCAGTCAACTACGGCCGGGTCACGGTTTTCCGTACGTCCGTGTCCGGACGTCAGCGCCTGCGCACCCCCGGGGACACCGCGAACCTGCCCGCCGCCCAGAACAGGGCGAGTGTGACCAGTGCCAGCAGCGCCACCAGGGTGGCGCCGCCCACCACCTTCTCGTAGTCGCGCTGGTAGAGCCCGTCGATGATGTACCGGCCGAGCCCGCCCAGGCTGACGTAGGCGGCGATGGTGGCCGTCGAGACGACCTGGATGGCCGCCGAGCGCAGTCCGCTGAGGACCAGCGGGAGGGCGACCGGCAGTTCGACCTGGAACAGGATGCGCGTCTCGTGCATGCCCAGGCCGCGTGCGGCGTCCACCGGGGCGGGGTCGACGGAGCGGACCGCCTCGTAGGTGGTGACCAGGATCGGCGGCACGGCGAGGACGACCAGCGGGATCATCACCGGCAGCAGGCCGATGCCCATCACGACGGCGATCAGCACCAGCAGGCCGAAGCTCGGCAGGGCCCGGGCCGCGGTGGCGATGAAGGCGACGGCGTTGCCGCCCCGCCCGGTGTGCCCGGTGAGCAGTCCGACGGGCAGGCCGATCGCGGCGGCGAGGACCAGGGCGAGCAGCGTGTACTGGACGTGCTCCAGCAGGCGTTGCGGGATGCCGTCGTAGCCGTGCCAGTGGGCGCTGTCGCTGAAGAAGGCGTTGACGAAGTTCAGTACGTTCACCGGGCCGCCTCCTTCGCCGCGGGCTGCTCGGCCGGCGGGGTCGCGCCGTTCCTGCCGCGCGGACGGGTGCCGCGCGGCATCCAGGGGGTCAGCAGGGTCCGGGCCAGGACCAGCGCCGCGTCGCACAGGATGGCCAGGACGGCCGTCGTGACCACGGAGTTGACCGCCAGCTCGGGCCGGTCGTACTTCTGCGCGTCCGCGAGCAGGTTGCCGAGGGCGCCCTGGTTGCCGATGAGGGCGCCGACGCTGACCAGGGAGATGCTGGAGGCGGTGGCCACGCGGAGCCCGGCGAGGATCGCGGGCACGGCGATCGGCAGCTGCACCTGGAGGTAGCGCCGTACGGGCCCGAAGCCCATGGCGGTCGCGGCGGCCAGCGTCTCCTGCGGCACCGATCGCACGCCGTCGACGATGGCGGGGACGAGCACCACCAGGCTGTAGACGGCCAGCGGGATCATCACCGTCAGCTCGGTCTGGCCCGTGTAGTCGATGAGGACGACGAAGACGGCAAGCGACGGGATGGCGTAGAACACGGTCGTCACGCCGAGCACGGGCGGATAGAGCCAGCGGAAGCGCACGCAGAGCTGGGCGACGGGCAGCGCGAGCAGCAGCCCGGCCAGGACCGGCAGCAGCGCCTCGCGCAGGTGCAGGCCGATCAGGCCGGAGTAGGTGTTCTGCAGGTCGCTCGGGATGTCGAAGAAGCCGTTCACGAGGCGACCTTGGCGTCGTCGGAGCGCCCGGCGGCGTGGGCGGCTCGGATGGCCTCGCCGATGGTCTGCTGGGAGACGACCCCGGTCACCCGGCCGTCGGCGTCCACGGCGACGGCCCAGCCGGTGGGCGAGAGCACGGCGCAGTCGAGGGCGGCCCGCAGCGAGTCGGTGCCGGGGACGAACGGCCGCCCGTACGGCAGGAGGGCGTCCGGATCGATGTCCCCGGCGGTCAGGTCGCGCGGCTCGCTCCAGCCGAGGGGCCTGCCGTCGGTGTCGGTGACGAGGAGGTAGGGGGCGTCCGGCGCGGCGAGGCGTCCGGCGCCGGCGTCCAGGGGCACGACGGCGTCGGTCGTCAACTCCAGTGCGGCGGACGGGAAGAAGGACAGCCGGCGGATGCCGCGGTCGGCGCCGAGGAAGTCCTCCACGAAGGCGTCCGCCGGGTCGGACAGCAGCTCGGCGGGGGTCGCGAACTGGGCGAGCCGGCCGCCGGTGCGCATCACCGCGACCATGGTGCCGAGTTTGACGGCCTCGTCGATGTCGTGCGTGACGAACACGATGGTCTTGCCCAGCTCGTCCTGGATGCGCAGCAGTTCGTCCTGGAGGCCCTTGCGCACCACGGGGTCGACGGCCGAGAACGGCTCGTCCATGAGCAGCACCGGCGGATCGGCGGCGAGGGCCCGCGCCACGCCGACGCGCTGCTGCTGTCCGCCGGAGAGCTGGTACGGGTACCGCTTGCCGAGTGAGGTGTCGAGCCCGACCCGTTCCATCAACTCGGCCGCTCGCGCACGGGACTTCTGCTTGCCCCAGCCGAGCATGCGGGGCACGGTGGCGATGTTGTCGAGGATCGTCCGGTGCTGGAAGAGGCCGGCGTTCTGGATGACGTAGCCCATGGACCGGCGCAGCGTGGTGACCGGCCGGCCCTGGATGTCCGCGCCGTCGAGGAGGATGGTGCCCTCGGTCGGCTCGACCATCCTGTTGATCATCCGCAGGGTCGTCGTCTTGCCGCAGCCCGAGGGGCCGACGAGGACCGTGATCGACCGGTCGGGGATCTCCAGCGACAGCCGGTCGACCGCCACCGTGCCGTCCGGATACCGCTTGGTGACTGATTCCATCCGTATCAAAGCGCCGAATGCCCTTCGGGTCTGGCAGAAGCTGCCCGCTCCGGCCGCGGTCGGTGGGGCCGTCGCCGGTCGAGTGTAGACGGGGGTGTCGCGGGGCCCTTCGGTTCGGGGCGACTCCTTCCCCATGCGGGGGCGTTCACACCGGCGTTCGGCCCCGCGTCCTCCCCGGCCGGCCACGGCGGCGGTCGGCGGCGCCCGGCGCGGTCAGCCGTACATCGCCTCGCGGTACAGGGCCGCGAGCGCGTCGTCGATGGGGTGCGGCTGCGGCGTACCGGAGGAGTCCAGCCTGTTCCACCTCTGCATGTTCACCGCGACCGCCATCTGCCGCTTGCCGTCGGCGCGGGTCATGGCCAGCGCCCCACCGCCCCAGACCGTGCCGCCGTGGCCCCAGAAGGTGCCCTGTCCGGGCCCCTCCATCGGGTGCAGGCCGAGGCCGTAGTCGATCACCCTTCCCTCCTGGGAGACGACCGGGACGGTGCGCTGCATCTGGGCCAGTGACGCCGGGGCGACGATCTCCCCGGCGAGCAGCATGCCGTAGAAGCGGTTGAGGTCCGCGACCGTCGATATCAGCGAGGCCGAGGGCCCCACCCACGACATGTCGTAGACGCTGTAGTCGCGCGGTGGGTCGATCATGCCGAACCAGGACTCGTAGAGCCGCGAGTGCGGCCCGTCGACGTACGGCCCGGTGGGGAGTCCGGTGTCCCGGAGTCCGGCGCGCTCGATGACGTGCTGGGTGATGTACCGCTCGGCCGTGGTGCCGGTCACCTCTTCCAGGAGCCGGACGAGGAGCAGGTAGTTGGTGTTGGAGTACACCCCCGGAGTGCCGCCCGGGACGCCGACGGCGGGTGCGGTGACCCCCATCTCGATCAGGTCTGTGGGGTCGAACCGCGTGAACCGGTGGTCGTCCAGGCTCTCGGGACCGGTGTCCGCGAGGACGGGGAACGCCTTGAGCGACGGGTAGGCGTACGGGAGGTACTCGGCGAGGCCGCTGGTGTGGTTGAGCAGCATGCGGACGGTGATCGTGTCACCGCGTTCGCCGGGGACCAGCGCAGGGAGGTACCGGCCTATCGGGGTGTCGAGACCGATCCGGCCGCTCTCGGTCTGCTGGAGCACCGCCGCTGCGGTGAAGGTCTTGGTGATGCTGCCGACGCGGTGCCGCAAGCCGGCGGTGGCGGGGCGGCCGGTGGTGACATCGGCGGCCCCTGCGGCGCCGCGCCAGACCTGGTCGCCGTCCCTGACCTCGGCGAACAGGCCCGGCATCCCGGCGCGGTGAACGTTGTCGAGGGCGGCGTCGAGCGCCGCGCGATCCAGCGGGTTCGTCACGTCGTGCGTCCTTTCGTGGTCCCCGGAGTGCGCTCCGCAGCGGCCGCCTGACCCGGACGAACAGGGCACGAGTGGCGTGCGGGCCCACCTGCATGCTTCTGAACCCATTATGCACGCGGTGCGTGCAACGCCAAGTGCACAGGTAGGCTGGCATACGGCGAGAGGAGCGTCATGGCCGGTCGAAGGCGTTGGACGACGGAGGAGATCCTGGACGCGGCGGCGGAGCTGCTGCGCACGAGCGACGCGGAGTCGTTCAGCGTGCGCAAGCTGGCCGCGGCTCTCGGGACCGACTCCTCGAGTCTCTACCGGCACTTCCGCAGCAAGACCGAACTGCTGCGCGCGGTCGCCGACCGGATCCTCCTGGCCGCGATGGAGGGCTACCGCCCCGAGGGCGACTGGAAGCAGCGCATCACGTCCCTGGCCCTGCGCCTGAGGGAGGCCTTCGGCCGGCAGCCCCAGCTCGCCTCGGTCTGGGGACGCTACGCGTCGAGCGGCGCCGGATCCCGGCTGGTCATGGAAGAGGTGCTCCAGGCCCTGCGGGCGTCGGGACTGCCGGACGAGGAGATCCCGGCGAGCTACCACCGGTTGGCGGTCCTCATCGCCGCGTTGATCGCCTCCGAGGCCGGGGTCAGCACCGTCACCCCGCAGGAGCACGAGCAGGGCATGGAGCTGTTCCGCGTGGCGGTCCTCGGTGCCGACCCCGCGCGCTTCCCGGCCCTGGCCCACTTCGCCCGCGACGTCCGTCCCCTCGGGGCGGACCGCGGCGCCGCGTTCGAGGAACTCCTCGCCGCCCAGCTCGCCCGTGTCGAGGCGGCGGTCCGCCCGAGCTGACCTGCCCGGCCCGGGAGGGCCGCCGCCCCTGCGGCACCCACCACGGAGATCGCGGCGTCCACCCGCGGCGGGCGCGTAGGCCGGATCAGACGGTCTCGAGGGCGGCGAGGACCTGCTTGGCGGTCGTCACGCTGGACTGCGGGTTCTGGCCGGTGATCAGGTTGCCGTCGACGATCACGGTGTCGGACCAGGGGGCACCGGCCTTCAGGTGCGCACCCCGCTCGGCGAGCCGGCTCTCGACGAGCCACGGAGCGGCGTCACCGAGCCCGCCCTGACGCTCCTCCTCGTCGGTGAAGCCGGTCAGGCTGCGGCCGCTGAAGAGGAAGGTGCCGTCCGCACGCTCCGCGCTGAGGAGAGCGGCCACTCCGTGGCACAGGGCCGCGATCGTCCTGCCCTGCCGGTCGGCGTCGGCGAGGAGAGCGCCGAGCACGGGGCTGGCGGCCAGGTCGGCCATCGGGGCGTGCCCCCCGGGCAGATACAGGGCGTCATGGTCGGCGGCGCGGACGGCCGCCAGGTCGAGCGGTGCGGCGAGGTCCTCTTCCATGGATTTCAGGTACGCCTTGAAGGCGGCGCCGTCGGCGGCCTCGACACCACCGCGCTCGTCGAGCGAGACGGCGTCGACGGTCGGCCGGACGCCGCCGGGGGTGGCGATGCGCACGCGGTGGCCGGCCTCGACGAGCACCCGGTGGGAGGCGGCCACCTCCTCGGCCCAGTAACCCGTGGGGTGGGGGGTGCCGTCGGCGAGGGTCAGCGTGTCGGCCGACGAAATGATCATCAGGATGTCTGCCATCGGAGGTCCTCTGCTGAGCGGGGCCGCCGCGCGGGCGGCCCAGGGGGATCTGACACGCCCAGGTTCCATCGCACAACGGACCCCGTCATCTCTCTTCCATAAGCCTTCTTATGTACTGTGCCTTGCGTGAAGGACCTCGATCTGTTGGCGACGTTCCTGGAGATCTACCGGCGGGGCTCCCTGACGGCCGCCGCGACGGCCATGGGCATCTCCCAGCCGGCCGTGAGCGGCCAGCTGGCGCGGTTGGAGGAGCACCTGGGCGACGCACTGTTCGTCAGATCGCGCAACGGGGCCCGGCCGACCGGCCGGGGCCACGAACTCGCCCGCCGGATCGGTCCGCACCTGGACGGGCTGCGCCACGCACTGGGCGACGACGCCGGCGGAGGGGACGCGCGGGGCACCGTGCGCCTCGGAGCGGCGGCCGAGTTCACCACGACGCGGCTGATGCCCGCGCTGACCGCCCTCACCCGCAGCGACGTGCACCTGCGCTTCACTCTCGACCACGCCGAGCCGTTGCTGGAGCGCCTCTGCGAGGGCGAGCTCGACCTGGTCGTGTCCTCTGTGCGGCCTCCGCCACGCCTGCGCGGGCTGGCCGCGATGCCGTACGTGGACGAGGAGTTCCTGCTGGTGGGCCCGCCGAGCGCAGCGCGCTCCGTCGATGCGCAGCGCCTCGAGGAGGACCCCGTCGCCGCGCTGGCCCACCTGCCGCTGGTGGCCTACGCGGAAGAACTGCCCATCGTCCGCCGCTACTGGCGGAGCGAGTTCGGCCACCGGCCACCGAATCCCGTCGCGGTGGTGGTGCCCGATCTGCGGGCCGTCCTGGTCGCGGTGATCGCGGGCGCGGGCATCTCGGTCCTGCCCCGCTACCTGGCCGAACCCGCCCTGCACGCCGGCTCCGTGGAACAACTGCACCGCAGCGACGTGCCGCCGCTCAACACCCTCTACCTGGTCACCCGTTCCGGCCCCCTCCAGCCCGCCGTACAACGCGTCCAGCGGCGACTGGTCGACCAGGCCACCCGATGGGGCTCCCTGTGAACAGCGGCCGTCCGGCCGAACGCGGGGCGCGGGCCCACGGAGCCGACCGTGGGTCCGCGCCCCGTCCGGACGGTGGGCGACGGGCGGCGTCAGCCCTCGGTGGGCGCCAGCCGCAGCGCGACGCTGTTGATGCAGTACCGCTGGTCGGTCGGGGTCGGATACCCCTCGCCCTCGAAGACGTGCCCGAGGTGGGAGCCGCAGCGGGCGCAGCGCACCTCCGTGCGCACCATCCCGTGGGAGCGGTCCTCGATCAGCTCGACCGCGTCGGTGTCCTTCGGGTCGAAGAAGGACGGCCAGCCGCAGTGCGAGGCGAACTTCGTGTCCGAGGTGAACAGCTCGGCGCCGCAGGCGCGGCAGGAGTAGACGCCCTCGGTCTTGGTGTCGGTGTACTCACCGGTGAAGGCGGGTTCCGTGGCGGCCTGGCGCAGGACGGCGTACTCGGCCGGGTTCAGCTCCGCGCGCCACTGCTCGTCCGGCTTCTCGACGTCGTACGCCATGAGTTCTCAGCCCCTCACTTGCCCGTGTTCGACAGCTGGTCCAGGATGCGCGGTCCGAGGTCGGTGACGTCGCCCGCGCCCATGGTGAGAACGAGATCACCGGCCTTCGCCATTCCCGCGACCGCCGCGGGCGCCGCGTCCTTGTCGTGGACCGGTGTGACGTCGGCGCCCGCCGCCCGCGCGGCCTCGATGATCAGCTCGCTGGTGACACCGGGGATCGGGTCCTCGCGGGCGGGGTAGATGTCGAGGACCACCGACGCGTCGGCCAGGGCGAGCGCCTGGCCCATCTCCTTGCCGAGCTCCTGGGTGCGGGAGAACAGGTGCGGCTGGAAGAGGACCAGGATGCGGGCGTCGCCGACCGCGGCGCGCATGGCCTCCAGGTCCGCCGTCATCTCGGTGGGGTGGTGCGCGTAGGAGTCGACGACCTGCACGCCGGCCGCCTCGCCCTTGAGCTGGAGGCGCCGCTTGACGCCCGTGTAGGCGGCCAGGGCGGGGGCCAGCTCGGCGGCGGGGATGCCCAGGGCGACGCCGGCGGCGAGGGCGGCGACCGCGTTGTGGGCGTAGTGGCGGCCGGGGACGGAGACCCCGAAGGTCAGCTCGGTGCCGTCCATGAGCACGGTGACCTCGCTCTTGAGGCCCTGCGGGACGACCGACAGGATGCGCACGTCGGCGTCCTCGGACTCGCCGTACGTCACCGTCCGCACCGATCCGGCCAGCCGGCGCGTCAGCTCCCGGGCGCCCTCGTGGTCGGCGGCGATCACCAGCGTGCCGCCGGGGACGATCTTCCCGGCGAAGGTCTCGAAGGACTCGTAGATCTCGTCCATCGACGCGTAGTTGGCGTGGTGGTCGAGCTCGACGTTGAGGACGATGGCGACCTCGGGCGCGTACTTGTGGAAGCTGCGGTCGCTCTCGTCCGCCTCGGCGACGAAGATCTCCCCGTCGCCGTGCAGGGCGTTGGAGCCGGGCGCGTCCAGGTCGCCGCCGATCGCGTACGACGGGCCGCGGCCCAGCTCGGACAGGGAGACCGCGAGCATGGAGGTGGTCGTGGTCTTGCCGTGGGTGCCGGCGACCGCGATCGGGCGCAGCCCGTCCATCAGGGCGGCGAGGGCGTCGGAGCGGTGCACGACCGGGATGCCCAGTTCGGCCGCGCGGGCCAGCTCCGGGTTGTCCTCGCGGATCGCCGACGAGACGACCACGCAGCTCGCGTCGTCGGCGAGGTGCTCCGCCGCGTGCCCGATGTGCACGGTCGCGCCCAGGGCGCGCAGTGCCTCGGCGGTCGCGGAGTTCTTCGCGTCGCTGCCCGCCACCGCGGCCCCGCGCTGGGCGAGGATCTTCGCGATGCCCGACATCCCGGCGCCGCCGATGCCGATGAAGTGCGGTCGGTCCATGGCGGTAGGAAGGCCGGGTGCCATGCGCTGTTCTCCCCAGGGGTGCGGTGCGTGCTGGTGGGCGCGCCCCCGGCGCGGGGCCCGGGAGCGCGGCCCCAGCCTATGCCTTGCTGTGGGAGAACAGCTTCAGGACCGGTACGCCGACCTTGTGCCGGGCCCGCGAGGCCCAGTCCCGGTGGAAGAACTCCTCCACGTAGTGCGGGTCGGTCAGGACGATCACCTCGTCGGCGCCGATCTCCTGGACGAGCGACCTGAGCGCGTCCAGCGGGTGCGCCTCGACCAGGCGGCCCTCGGCGCCGGCGCCGGACGCGCGCAGGGCCGTCAGGGACACCTCCAGCGCCCGCTGCCCGACGCTCAGCGCCTCCTCCCCCTCCGGGGTCTCGCCCTCGCGGACCGCGTCGTCGAGTTCGCCGAGGGCGACGTCGTCGATGGCCCGCAGCAGCCGGTCGGCCTGGTCGCCGCGCGGCTGGAGCAGCACGTGGAAGGCGACCGGTTCGTCGCCGTGCAAGGTGGTGACGAACTCCACGTCGGCGGACGTCAGGGCCTTCTCGATCATCAAAACGCTTGTGAACACCAGGCGCCCCTTCTCCTTCGAGGGCCCGTGGGCCCACCCTCCGCAGGCGTGCCGAGCCCTGCGGAAACCATCCTGCCCCGTGATCGCACGGGTACTGCCGGATTCAGTGTGCCCGGCGCGGGCTAAGCGGAACGAATGATTCCGCATGAGGTTCGCGGCTGCGCGCTAACGGCCGGACGTCTGTACGGTTCGCCGCCGCCGCGGCTCAGTCGCGCCGGTACCGGCCGAAGAGGAAACCTTCCTCCTCCAGCAGGGACGCCAGGGCGTACCGCCGCGGCACCTCGACCGAGGGCCCGCCCGCGATGCGCTGCGCGTCGCCCGCGGTGAGCATCGGGGAGACGGTCAGGCACAGCTCGTCGAGGACGCCCGCCGCGACGAACTGCCCCAGCAGCCGCGGGCCGCCCTCGGTCAGCAGCCGGGTGTGGCCGAGTTCGGCGAGCGCGTGGACGGCACGGGCCGGGTCCACGCCGACGCCGTCGCCGGCGATCACCACCCGGGCGCCGGCCTTCTCGGCGGCCGCGACGCGGTCCGGGGCCGCCGCGGCGCCGGTGAGGATCAGGGTGGGCACCAGCGGCGAGGTGAACAGCGGCAGGGAGAAGTCCAGCTCCAGGCTCGCGCTGACCACCGCGATCACCGGCGCCGGGCCCTGTCCGGCCGCCTGCCGCAGCTCCGCGAACTCGGCACGCGCGCGTGCGGGCCGGTACCCCTCCTGGCGTACGGTCTCGGCGCCGGCGATCACCACGTCCGCGAGCGCCCGCAGGGTGCCGAAGATCCGCATGTCGGCCGCGCTGGAGATGGGCTGGGAGCGGCCGTCGTGCTGGGCGGCTCCGTCGAGGGTGGAGACCATGTTGGCCCGCAGCCAGACCCCCGTCCGCGCGTCCGGCTCCGGGTACGCGTAGGCGTCGGCCAGTTCGGCGAGACTCCACTCCCGGTCGCCCCCGGCGGAGTCGCCCTCTGCTGTCGGATCGGTCACAGGGAACAGACGTCGCATGCGGTGCAGTGTTCCACGCCACCCACCGGCAAACCCCGGCCGGTGGTGGTCGCCCCGCCCCGCAGCCGCCGCACGCCGCAGCCGCAGCCAGTCGTGCCGCATCGCCCCGGCCGCGAGCAGTCACGCCCGCGCAGCGCCGCAAGCCCTAGCCGCAGGCCGCCTTCCCGCCCAGCCGCGGGCAGAGTCGTGCCTCCCCCAGTGCCTGAACGGCCTGGGAGGTACCCCCAGGGCGGCACGGGTGGGGCGCGGCGGCACCCCGCAGGCGCCGGGCCGCGCGACCCACCCCCGCCCCGGCAACGACGCCGGGCACCCGGAGACCGACGGGCACCCACACCCCCCGTGGCCGCGGCCGCACCGGGCACCCACCGCACAGGCCCTACCATTGACCACCGTGTCGTCCTCCTCCGCCGCCCCCGGTTCCGCCTCCTCCGGCCCCACCCCGATAGCCGGGGCGACCCCGCTGTCCCTGTGCGCCCGCGAGCCCCACGTCCCGGCGGACCGCCTGGTCGCCGAGATGGTGCCGCCCCCGCGCTTCGACTCCGTCCGCTTCAGCACGTACATCCCGGACCCGAACCAGCCCAGCCAGAGCGAGGCCGTCCAGGTCCTGGAGGGCTTCGCCGCCGGACTGGGCGAGGCCCCCGGCACGGCCACCGGCAAGCGCGGCTTCTTCGGCCTCGGCCGGAGCAAGGCCCCCAAGCCCCCCGCCGGCCCCCGCGGCGTCTACCTCGACGGCGGCTACGGCGTCGGCAAGACCCACCTGCTGGCGTCCCTGTGGCACGCCACCCCCGCCGAGCCCTCCCGCAAGGCCTTCGGCACCTTCGTGGAGCTGACCAACCTGGTCGGCGCCCTCGGCTTCCAGCAGACCGTGCAGACGCTGTCCGGGCACCGTCTCCTGTGCATCGACGAGTTCGAACTCGACGACCCGGGCGACACCGTCCTCGTCTCCAGCCTGCTGGCCCGGCTCGTGGAGGCCGGCGTCGCGCTCGCCGCCACCTCCAACACACTGCCGGGCAAGCTCGGCGAGGGCCGCTTCGCGGCGGCCGACTTCCTGCGCGAGATCCAGGGCCTGTCCGCCCACTTCCGCGCCCTGCGCATCGACGGCGAGGACTACCGCCACCGGGGCCTGCCCGAGGCCCCCGCGCCGTACTCCGACGAGCAGGTGACCCGGGCGGCGCAGGAGACGGACGGCGCCTCCCTGGACGAGTTCCCGGCGCTCCTCGACCACCTCGCCCGCGTCCACCCCAGCCGCTACGGTGCCCTGACCGACGGCCTGAAGGCCGTGTGCCTCACCGGGGTCCGGCCGGTGCCGGACCAGTCGACGGCGCTGCGGCTGGTCGTCCTCGCGGACCGGCTCTACGACCGCGAGGTGCCCGTGCTGGCCTCGGGGCTGCCCTTCGACCGGCTGTTCAGCGAGGAGATGCTGAAGGGCGGCTACCGGAAGAAGTACTTCCGGGCGATCTCCCGGCTCACCGCCCTCGCCCGGGACGCGGGACGCCTCGTCGACACGGACTGACCCATCGTCCGTTTCACGCCGACCGACCACGATTTTCAGGCTCTCTCCGCCTCGTAACGCCACGTTAACCCTGCAAATGACTTTGCAGGGTTAACGTGTTTCTTGACCAAGCATTGACCAAGCATTGGCGTGCACAAGAGGCGTGAACCGGCGAGAGGGGGGCGCATGGTGCGAGGTAAGGCGCCCCGAGCCCTGCTTCCGCTCCTCGCCGCCGTCCTGTTCGCCCTCCAGTTCTTCGCACCCGCGCCGTCCTTCGCATCCGCGCACACGAGCCGTGATGCCGTGGCCAATGCCCCGTCAGCGTTCCTCCTCGCCGCGACGGCCTCCCCCGACGAGACCGTCACCTGTCACGAGCCCGGCCGCTCCGGCAACACGCACGGCCCGGCGCGCGTCCGCGACCGGCACCGCGCCACCGCCGCGCCCGAGCCCGAGGCACCCGAGCCCCCGCTGTCCAGGGAGCGCACGGACACACCCGAGCAGGTGCCGCCCGGCCGCGCGCACGAGCGCCGCTCGAGATCCGCCGCGGACCGCTCCCCCGCGGCCCTCCAGGTCTTCCGCTGCTGAGCGACGGAGCACCCCCCCACTCCGTCCACACCCGTCCGACGCGCCCCCACTGCGCGCCAGGAGGAATGACCGCATCATGCAGCCCCTCATCGACAACGCCCGTACGTTCGGACAGCGCCCTGAGGAGTTCGCCGGGCACGCCCAAGGCCAGTCGCCCGAAGTCCTGTTCATCACCTGCTCCGACTCCCGGGTCGTACCGGCCCTGATCACGGGCGCCCGGCCCGGCCAGCTCTTCGAACTGCGCACCGCGGGCAACATCGTCCCGCCCTACGGCGCCGAGCGCCCCAGCGGCGAGACGGCCACCATCGAGTACGCCGTCGAGGTCCTCGGCGTCACGGACATCGTGGTCTGCGGCCACTCGCACTGCGGTGCCGTCGGCGCGCTGGTGCGCGGCGACGACCTGACCGCCGTACCCGCCGTGCGCGACTGGCTGGCCCAGGCCGCGGACGAGCCGAAGCCCTGCGACCCCGCCGACCCCACGGTCGCCGACGCCGTCCAGCACCATGTCCTGGCCCAGTTGCTGCGGCTGCGCTCCTACCCGTGCGTCGAGCGGCGGCTGGCCGAGGGCCGGCTGCGCCTGCGCGGCTGGTACTACGAGGTCCACACCGGCACCGTGCGTCAGCACAGCCCGGACACCGACGCGTTCGAGACCCTGTGAGCGGCGCCGTGAACATATCCGCGTTCCCGCACTGGCGGCAGGACCTCACCGCCTCGCTCGTCGTGTTCCTGGTCGCCCTCCCGCTGTGCGTGGGCGTCGCCGTCGCCTCCGGCGTCCCGGCCGAACTCGGCCTCGTCACCGGCATCGTGGGCGGTCTGGTCACCGGATTCCTGCCGGGCAGCAGCCTCCAGGTGTCCGGTCCGGCCGCCGGTCTGACCGTGCTGGTCTTCGGCGCGGTCGACACCTACGGACTGCCCGCGCTCGGCGTGATCGTGCTGGCCACCGGACTGCTCCAGCTCGCGATGGGCGCCCTGAAGCTCGGGCGCTGGTTCCGCGCGATCTCCCTCTCGGTCGTCGAGGGCATGCTCGCCGGCATCGGCCTCGTGCTCATCGCCGGCCAGCTGTACTCGGCGGCCGGGCTGGAGGCCCCCGCCTCCGGCCTCGACAAGATCATCGGGCTGCCCGGTGCCGCCGCCGACGCCCTCGGCAGCACCGGGGCCCTGACCTCCCTCGCGCTCGGCGCGGGCACCGTCGCGGTGATGGTGCTGTGGAAGCGGCTGCCGAAGCGGGTCCGGACCGTGCCGGGCGCGCTGGCCGCGGTCGGACTGGCCACCGCGGTCACGGCGGTCTTCGGACTGTCGGTGGCGACCGTCGAGGTGAACGGCCTCCTGGACTCGGTCCAGCCGCCCGGCGCCGACGCCTTCGGCGAGCTGGCGAACGTGGGCCTCCTCGGCACCATCGTCGCCTTCACCCTGATCGCCTCGGCGGAGAGCCTGTTCAGCGCCGCCGCGGTGGACCGGCTGCACAACGGCCCGCGCACCCAGTACGACAAGGAGCTGATGGCGCAGGGCGCCGGCAACTCGGTGTGCGGTCTGCTCGGCGCGCTGCCGATGACCGCGGTCATCGTGCGCAGTTCCGCGAACGTCGGCGCCGGCGCGCGGACCAAGGCGTCCCGGGTGCTGCACGGTGTGTGGCTGCTGCTGTTCGCCGCGCTGCTGCCGTCCGCACTGGCGCTGATCCCGCTGCCCGCGCTGGCCGGCATCCTGGTCCACGCGGGCTGGAAGCTGATCCCGTTCCGCGGCATCGTGTCGCTGTGGCGCGGGCACCGGGGCGAGGCCCTGATCCTGGTGGTCACGGCCGTGTCGATCGTCGCGGTGAACATGTTCGAGGGCGTGCTGATCGGTATGGCCCTGTCCGTGGCCAAGACCGCCTGGGAGGCCTCGCACCTCAAGCTGGAGGTCGTCGACAAGGGCGCGGGTCCCGTCCAGGCGCACCTGTCGGGCAACGCGACCTTCCTGCGGCTGCCGAAGATGCTGGAGAGCCTCGAGGCACTCCCGCAGGACCGCCCGGTCGAGCTGGACCTGTCCGGCCTGCACCACCTGGACCACGCCTGCCGCACCGCGCTGGAGAACTGGGCCGAGCGGCACAGCGCGGCCGGCACGGACCCGGTGAAGGTCACGGAACCGGCCGGGGCCGTGGTGTAACGCCCGGCGGGCGCCCGTACCGGCGCTTGCACCGGTGCCCGTTCCGGGGCTTGCCTGCGGGCATGGCCCCGGAGCGGGCACCGGGCATATCGTTGCAGGAGCGGACGAATCGGCCCTCTGGGCGAGGAGGTCGTCATGCTCCAGGAGCTGCTGACCGCGGTGGCCGCCGTCGGAAGTGCCGGGGTCGTCTACGTCGTCTCGGCGGCACGGGTCGTCAAGCAGTACGAGCGCGGGGTGGTCTTCCGGCTCGGGCGGCTGGCGGGGGACGTGCGCGCGCCCGGGTTCACGATGGTGGTCCCGTTCGTGGACCGGCTGCACAAGGTCAACATGCAGATCGTCACGCTGCCGGTGCCCGCGCAGGAGGGCATCACCCGCGACAACGTGACCGTGCGGGTCGACGCCGTCGTCTACTTCAAGGTGGTCGACGCGGCCAACGCCCTCGTCAAGGTCGAGGACTACCGCTTCGCCGTCTCCCAGATGGCGCAGACCTCGCTGCGGTCCATCATCGGCAAGAGCGAGCTGGACGACCTGCTCTCCGACCGGGAGAAGCTCAACCAGGGCCTGGAGCTGATGATCGACAGCCCGGCGGTCGGCTGGGGCGTGCAGATCGACCGGGTCGAGATCAAGGACGTCTCCCTGCCCGACACGATGAAGCGCTCCATGGCGCGGCAGGCCGAGGCCGACCGGGAGCGGCGGGCCCGGATCATCAACGCCGACGCCGAGCTCCAGGCGTCGAAGAAGCTCGCCGAGGCGGCGGAGCAGATGTCCGAGCAGCCGGCCGCCCTGCAACTGCGCCTGCTGCAGACCGTGGTGGCCGTCGCCGCCGAGAAGAACTCGACACTGGTCCTGCCCTTCCCGGTGGAGCTGCTGCGGTTCCTGGAGAAGGCCCAGGAACGGCCCGTCGAGCGGTGACGAGCGGTGACACGTGCTACACGCGTGGTTCCCGGGACTCCTGGCAGGTGATAGACACAGCGGGGTCACAGTCCTGTCCGCCAGCAGGAAGGTTGCCCCATGTCCGCAACACGACGTCAGGTGCTGGCCCGCTCCGGTGCGCTCGGAGCCGGCATCGCCTTCACCGGAGCCCTCTCCGAACTCTTCGCGGGCACCGCCGCCGCACAGTCCCTCGGCCACGCCGGCTACGGGCCCCTGGTCCCCGACCCCGACGGTCTGCTCGACCTGCCGAAAGGATTCCGCTACCGGGTCCTGTCCCGTGAGGGCGACCGGCTGCGCTCCGGCGAGGGCCCGGTCCCGTCCAACTTCGACGGCATGTCGGCCTTCCCCGGCCGACACGGCCGTACCCACCTGGTACGCAACCACGAGAACCGCGCCACCGGCCGGGTCCCGGTCCCCACTGTCGAGGGCCTGACATACGACCCGGCGGGCAAGGGCGGCTGTACGGCGCTGACCCTGGACTCCCACCACCGCGTCCTGTCCGAGCGGGTGGCGATCGCCGGTACGGCCGTCAACTGCGCGGGCGGCCCCACCCCCTGGCACACGTGGCTGACCTGCGAGGAGACCGAGGACAAGGCGGGCACCAACGGCTACACCAAGGACCACGGCTTCATCTTCGAGGTCGACCCCGTCGACCCGCACCGCACCGGCGCGGTGCCGCTGACCGCGATGGGCCGTTTCCAGCACGAGGCGATCGCCGTGGACCCGCGGCGGGGCGTCGTGTACGAGACGGAGGACGCCTTCGAGCGGCCCTTCGGGCTCTTCTACCGCTTCCTGCCCGAGAAGCCACTGGGCGGCACGGGCTCGCTGCGCGCGGGCGGCCGGCTCCAGGCGATGCGCGTGCCCGGCGTGCCCGACCTGTCCTCGATCCAGGAGACGGGAGCCGAGTTCGACGGCGTCGAGTGGGTCGACGTACCCGACCCGCTGGCCACCACCACGCCGATCCGCCACCAGGACTTCGGCCGGGGCGGCATCACCCACGCGCAGAAGCTGGAGGGCTGCTACTGGGGCGGGCGCAGCGTGTACTTCGTGTCGTCCTTCGCCCACAGCGCCGAGGGCTCGGCGGCCGACCACTACGGCCAGATCTGGCGATACGACCCGGACCGGCGCCGCCTGACCCTGGTGATCGTCTTCGGCCCGGACACCGACGTCCAGCTGCCCGGCGAGTCCCCGGACAACATCTGCCTGGCGCCGAGCGGTGGCCTCATGGTCTGCGAGGACGGCAACGGTGCCCAGCACGTCTTCGGGGTGACCCGGCGCGGCGAGGTGTACGCGATGGCCCGCGGCCGGCAGAACATCGGCACGGCCGAGGAGCCCGAGTGGGGCGAGTTCGCCGGGGTCACCTTCTCGCCGGACGGCGACACCATGTACGTCAACTGCTACACCCCGGGGACGACCTTCGCGGTGACCGGCCCCTGGCGCGGGTGAGGACCGTGTAGACACGGGGTACCCGGGGCCGCATGACGGAGAACGCGCAGCTCAGCGGCTCGTACTGGCTGGAAACGGCACCGGGTGCCCCCCGACCGCCCCTGACGGAGGACATCGAGGCCGACGTCGCGGTGATCGGCGGCGGGATCGCCGGACTGAGCACGGCGTCCCAGCTGGCGCGGGCCGGACGGAGCGTGGCGGTGCTGGAGGCCGGCCGGATCGCGGCGAGCGTCACCGGCCACACCACCGCCAAGGTGTCCGTCCTGCACACGCTGGTCTACGACAAGCTGCGCCGCACCCGGGGCCCCGAGGGCGCCCGGCTGTACGCGCGCTCGCAGACGGAGGCGATCGAGCACGCCGCCGCCCTGGTGGACGAGCTGGGCATCGACTGCGAGTGGGAGACCCGCGACTCCTACACGTACGTGTGCGACGCGGGCCGCGTGGACGAGCTGCGGGCCGAGGCGTCCGCCGCCAAGGAGGCGGGACTGCCGGCGTCGTTCGTGACGGAGACCGGGCTGCCGTTCCCGGTGGCCGGCGCCGTCCGGGTGACCGGGCAGGCGCAGTTCCATCCGCGCAAGTACCTGCTGGCCCTCGCCGAGGACCTGGAGGCGCGCGGCGGACGGATCTTCGAGGGCACCACCGTCCACGGTCTGGAGGAGGGCGAGCCGTGCCGCGTGTCGACCGGCACGGGGGCGACGGTCACCGCCCGTGACGTGGTGGTCGCCACCCACTATCCGATCTTCGACCGGGCGCTGCTGTTCGCCCGGCTCTCGCCGCGCCGGGAACTGGTCGTGGCGGGACCGGTCGAGGCGGACCGGGACGTCGCCGGCATGTACATCACACCGGACGAGGGCACCCGGTCGGTGCGCACCGCACCCCTCGACGACGGCCGACGGCTGCTGATCGTCACCGGTGAGCACTTCACGCCCGGCACCGGAGACACCCGGGAGCGGTTCGACCGGCTCTCGGCCTGGGCCCGCGACCATTTCCCCGGCGTGGACGTCACCCACGCCTGGGCCACCCAGGACATCGACCCCACCGACACCGTGCCCATGGTGGGCCCGCTGCACCAGGGCGCGCGGCACGCGTACGTGGCCACCGGGTTCGGTGGCTGGGGCATGAGCGGCGGCGTCATGGCGGGCCTGCTGCTGACGGCGCAGATCACCGGCCGGGAGTGCGCCTGGAGCGGGTTGTACGACCCGCGCCGGCTGAAGACGCAGGCGCGCGAGGCGCCTCAGTTCCTCAAGACGCAGGCACAGGTGGCCGGCCACTTCATCGGGGACCGGCTGAAGCCCGCACCCCCGGTGGACGCCCTGCCTCCGGGCGAGGGTGCCGTGGTCCGGGCGGGCGGCGACCGGCTCGCGGTCTACCGGGACGAGGCGGGTGCGCTGCACGCCCTCTCGCCGCGCTGCACCCACCTGGGCTGCCTGGTCAGCTTCAACGCGGCGGAGTGCGCGTGGGAGTGCCCCTGCCACGGTTCGCGTTTCGACACGGACGGCAAGGTGATCCAGGGCCCGGCGACCAAGCCGCTGGAGCAGCGGGACATCTGACCCGTCCGCTCGGTTCTGCCCCGTTCTGACCCGGGAGGGTGACCCCTCGGCACGTCACCACACATAGTCGTACAAACCGAACAACATACTCATACGTTCGTACGGTGATGACTCTCGTACGACGCACCACCGCACTGTGCGCTGTCGCCGCCGCCTCCGTCGCGCTCGCCGCGTGCGGGAACACGGATGCGGGGAAGGCCCCCCGCCCGGCACCGTCCGCCTCGCCCGCCGGTCCCTCGAAGGCCGCTCCCTCCCGGCCGCCCACCCTCGCGCCCGGTCCCTCGGGCCTCACCCCCGTCTTCGAGCACGGCCCGCGCGCCGGCAAGACCGTCGCCCTCACCTTCGACGCCGACATGACGGCGGACGAGGGACCCCGGGCGGCGGCCGGCGAACGGTTCGACAATCCGCAGCTGATCGCGACCCTGCGCAGGCTGAAGGTGCCGGCCACGGTGTTCATGACCGGGCGATGGGCCGAGGAGTACCCGGACGAGGCCCGTTCCCTCGGCCTGGACCCGCAGTTCGAGATCGCCAACCACTCCTACAGCCACTACGCCTACACGGACGACTGCTACGGCCTGCCGACCGTGTCCCGGGAGCGGATGCGGTCGGACCTGGAGCGGGCGTACACGGCGTTCGCGAAGGCCGGAGTGCCGAACCCGATGCCCTACTTCCGCTTCCCCGGCGGGTGTTACGACAAGGCGGCCCTCGGGGAACTGACCCCCGCGGGCGTCACCGCCGTGCAGTGGGACGTGGTGAGCGGGGACGCGTTCGCGACGGACGCCGGCGCGGTGGCCCGGCAGGTGCTGGACGGCGTACGGCCCGGTTCGGTGGTCGTCATGCACTGCACCCGCAGCGCCGCCCCGGTGACCGAGCGGGCGGTACGCACGGTCGTGCCCGAACTGCGCGAGCGGGGCTACCGCTTCGTGAAGGTGTCCGAGCTGATCGGCGCGGCGAACGGACGGCGCTGACCGTCCTACGCTGGAGGCATGAGCAGCGACGAGGACTACTGTCTGATCGACGCCACCCGGCCGCCCGTGGCCGACGGCCCGCCGTACGCCGAGTGCGTGCTGTGCCGGGAGCCGACGGAGCACCCCGAGTCGTACAAGGGGATCACCCTCTGCCCGCGGTGCGAGTGGCAGGAGGCCCAGCGGACCGCCTGCTCGGGGTGACCCAGGGGGTCCCGGTGGGGCGCGGCACGGGGGCCGTCCGGTCGCGTGCGGGCGGGTTGGCAGACTGGGGGCGTGAGCAATGAGCCGACGACGCCCGTCCCCGACAGTCCCTTCCGCCCCGAGCCCGGCGACCGCGACCTCGCGCCGCAGTTCGTCCTGCCGCTGGTCGTCCGCATCGAGCGGGCGGCGCCGCCGGCCCGTACGGACGCCCTGGAGACCGCGGCCCGCGCGGTGCTGGTGATGCTCGCGGACGAGCGGTCGACGGGCGACGGCGAGTGGGCCGAGGCCGTGCGCGACTGGCAGGACGCCCGCATCCGCAAGGTGGTGCGACGGGCGCGCAGCGCCGAGTGGCGGCGGGCCGAGGCGCTGCCCGGCATCACGGTCGGCGGGAAGACGGCCGAGGTGCGGGTCTTCCCGCCGGTCCCGCTGGACGGCTGGCCCAAAGACCTGGCCCGCCTCCAGGTCTCCGGCACCGACCTCGACGACCCCGAGCCCCCGGTCGGCGCCGACCCGTCGGCCCCCGTCCTGTGGCTCAACCCGGACCTCGGCATGTCGGCCGGCAAGGCGATGGCCCAGGCCGGCCACGGCGCCCAGCTCGCCTGGTGGGAGCTGGACGACGCGGCGCGGGCCGCCTGGCGCGACGCGGGCTTCCCGCTGACGGTGCGCACCGCGGACCCGGCCCGCTGGGCCGGCCTCACCACCAGCGGCCTGCCGGTGGTCCGCGACGCCGGGTTCACGGAGATCGCTCCGGGCTCGTGCACGGTGGTGGCGGACCACCCGGCGCTGCGGTAGGGCTCCGAGGCGCCGGGCGACGCGAACCTCAGATGTTGCTCTGAACATGTCCGGCCCGGGGTTCGGGCCGGACGCCCCGGGCCATATCCCCGTCGAAACCGACGGGGAGGGACGGACCATGGAGCGACTGGGGACCGGCATCGGATGGCGGCCGGAGATCGCGGACGTCGTGGAGCGCATGCCCGGCATCGACTGGGTCGAGGCCGTGGCCGAGAACCTCTGCCCCGGCCATCTGCCGGACTCCCTGCTGCGGCTGCGCGAGCGCGGCGTCACCGTCGTGCCGCACGGCGTCTCGCTCGGCCTCGGGGGCGCCGAGCGGCCCGACGCGGGCAGGCTGGCGGCGCTGGCCGACCGGGCGGAGAAGCTGGGTTCGCCGCTGGTCACCGAGCACATCGCGTTCGTCCGGGCCGGCGGGCCGCTGTCCGCCTCCCCGCGCCTCGAGGCCGGCCACCTGCTGCCGGTGCCCCGCACCCGCGACGCCCTCGACGTGCTGTGCGAGAACGTGCGCGTCGCCCAGGACGCGCTGCCCGTACCGCTCGCCGTGGAGAACATCGCCGCGCTGATCGCCTGGCCGGGCGAGGAGATGACGGAGGGGCAGTTCCTCTACGAGCTGGCCGACCGGACGGGGGTGCGGCTGCTCATCGACGTGGCGAACCTGCACACCAACCACGTCAACCGCGGCGAGGACCCGGCCGAGGCGCTGCGCGAGCTGCCGCTGGAGGCCATCGCCTACGTCCATGTCGCGGGCGGCTTCGAGCGCGACGGCGTCTGGCACGACAGCCACGCCCACCCCGTGCCGCGGCCTGTGCTCGACATCCTCACCGACCTCGCCTCGCGCGTCGCACCGCCGGGCGTGCTGCTGGAACGCGACGAGAACTTCCCGGAGGAGGACGAGCTGCGGGGCGAGGTGGAGGCGATCCGGACCGCGGTGGACAAGGGCCGGGCGTCGGCGCCGGACCCGGTGCTCGCCGGCGCCGGCGCCGCGCCGCGGCGGGAGACGGAGCCCGCCGTCACCGACGCCGCCCGTCAGCGCCTCGCCCTCGCCCAGGCCGCGCTGCTGTCCGCGCTGGTCGCCGGCACGCCCGTGCCCGAGGGATTCGACCGGGCGCGGCTCGGGGTGCAGGCACGGGCGCTCGCCGGGAAGCGGGCGGACGTGGTCGCGAAGGTCGCGCCGGAACTGCCGGTGAACCTCGGCACGGAGTACCGGACCGCCTTCCTCACCTACGCCCAGGGCCGTCCGATGACCGGCGGGTACCGGCGGGACGCGCTGGACTTCGCCGGGCAGCTGCTGCGGGACGGCCGGCCCCGAGACGCCCGCGCGCGGCGGGAGTTGCGGGAGTGGTGGCTGGAGCGGTCGGGACCGGCGCCGCGACCGGAGCGGCCCGGGGTCCGGTGGGCCCGCGCGACCCGACGGGTGCTGCTGCGCGGCCGAGGCGACAGAGCGGAACGTCACACACCGACAACACTGCGTCCCGGAATGTGAAAAGGGCATGGCGCCGGCGTAAGCCCTTGGCATAGAAGTACGGCATGCTCTGGGTCCTTCTCCTGCTGCCGGCCTGGGTCGTCGCCGGTCTGGCGTGCACGCGGCTGTGCCTGGCCGCCGTGCGCGCGGCGGCCACCGACACCACGACCGCCGGCCATGCGCACGCGCTGACGCTGTACGAGGCGGCGTTCCTCTCCGGCGGCCCACGGCGGGTCGCCGACCTGACGCTGGTGTCCATGGCGCGCCAGCGTCGCCTGCTGCTCGCGCACACCGGCTGGGCGACGGTCGTCGATCCGCGCGGCCGGGACGAGATGGAGCGGTCGGTCATCGGGGCCATAGGTCCGCAGGGGCAGTCCCGGATAGCGCCGGTGCGGGCGGCCGCCGCCACCGCCGACGCGGTACGGGGCCTGGCGGACCGGCTGGTCGGCGCGGGTCTCGCCGTGCCGGACGGGGCCCGCAGCATCGCGGCCGGGGTCCGGCGGGTGCGGCTCGCCGCGCTGACCGTGTGCGCGCTGGGCGCCGCCGCACTGGCGCTGCCCGTCCCGGCGGACCTGCCGCGCCACCTGATCGCCCTGTGGTTCGCGCTGCCGCTCGTCCTGACCCTGAGCTCCCTGGCGATCGCGCGGATGGAGGTCCACCCGTACTCGCGCTGGGCCTCCCCGGCCGGACAGCGGCTGCTCGGCACGCTCGCCCGGGAGGCCGACGGCACGGCGGACGAGCGTACGTACCTCACGTCCGTCGCCGTGCGCGGCATCCACGCCGTCGGTGAGCCGGATCTGCGGGCGGCCTTCGCGCACCGGGAGGAGTACCTCGGGGAGCACCGCGAGCGGCAGGGCTGAGCCGGGCACGCCCGGTGCCGACACTCCCCGGCGGTGCTTGCCTTGCCCGGTCGCCGGACGAAACATCCCTTCTGTCGCCGCCGTGCACCGAAGGGATACGCGATGCGAGCCGTCGTCCTCCTCCCGGCAGCCGGGTCCCTGCTGCTGAGCGCCCTCACCGCCGCCCCGGCACCCACGGCCTCGGGGGCGTCCGTGAGCGCGGAGGCGCGCGGCACCGCCGTGGCCGCGGCGCGCGCCGCCGAGGCCGGCATCGCCTTCGGCAGGTGCCCGAAGGCGGAGGACCTGCCGGGCAGCCTGCGCTGCGGCACCGTCACCGTCCCCCTCGACTACGCCCGCCCCGACGGCGAGCAGATCGAGCTCACCGTCAGCAGGGTGCGGGCCACGCACAGGGACCCGCACGACAGCAAGCGCAAGGTGCCGGGGCAGGGCGCCCTCGTCCACCAGCCGGGCGGCCCGGGCGCCGGCGGGCTGTACGTCCCGCTGGCCGGCATGATGCCGCAGTGGCAGCGGATCGCGGCCGCGTACGACCTGGTCGGCTACGCCCCCCGGGGCGTCGCGCCCTCGGCGCCGCTGTCCTGCCAGGACCCCAGGCGCTTCTTCAAGGGGCCGCGCCCCGCCCCGGCGCAGCCCTCCGGGGCGGTCAAGAGGGAGCGCGCCGCCGAGGCCCAGGCGTACGCGCGCGGCTGCCGCGAGCGGACCGGCGACGCGCTGCGCCACTACCACTCCCTCAACAACGCCCGCGACCTGGACGTCGTGCGGGCCGCGCTGGGCGAGCGGAAGCTCACCTTCATGGGTACGTCGGACGGCACCTACCTCGGGGCGCTGTACGCGGAGCTGTTCCCCTCGCACGTGCGGCGGCTGGTGTTCGACTCGCCGGTGGATCCGGCCCCGGCCCAGGTCGGGTACCGCAACGTACTCGACCGGTCGGAGGCGTTCGAGGGCCGCTGGAGGGACGTCAAGGAGTGGATCGCCGAGCACGACGCCGTCTACGGGCTCGGCGGCACGCCGGGGCAGGTGCAGCGCGGCTACGACAGGGCGAGCGCGCGGCTCGCGCGGCGGCCCGCGGGCGGCACGGTGGGCCCGGCGCAGTTGCACGGGGCGTTCCGGACGGCCGGGTACGACGACGACCACTGGCCCTATCGCGCCGAGGCACTGTCGGCCTATCTGCGGGGCGACCCGCGGCCGCTGATCGACCAGGCGGGGACGCACCCCGAGGAGGCGGCCGAGGCGGAGAACGCCGACGCGGCCCGCACGGCCGTCGAGTGCAACGACGCGGACTGGCCGGCCGGGTTCGGCGTGTGGGACCGGGACAACACGCGGCTCGCGCGCCGGGCGCCGTTCGCCACGTGGGACAACGTGTGGGGACACCTGCCGTGCGCCTTCTGGCGGACGCCCCGGCAGCGGCCGCCGGACGTGCGCACCGGGCCGGGCGAGCTGCCGCCGACGCTGGTCCTGGCCGCCGAACGCGACGCGGCGGCCCCTTACGACGGGGCGCTGGAGCTGCACCGGCGGCTGTCGGGCTCGGTGCTGGTGACCGAACGGGACACCGGGACGCACGGCGTCGGGGCCGGCCCCAACACCTGCGTCAACGGCCGGCTGGAGGCGTACCTGCTGGACGGCCGCCTCCCGGCACGGGACACGTCCTGCGCCGGGAGACCGGGACCGAGACCCGCACCCGGGACCTGAGCCCCGGCCTTCCGGCCGGGAACCCCATCAGGCCGGCCCGGCCACCAGCTCCGCGATGTCCTTGCGGCGCCCCGTGCCGCACCTCCCGGGGGACAACCCCCGGACCCCCGGCCGACCCCACCACCGCGCCCGCCGATCAGGCCAGCCCGGCCACCAGCTCCGCGATGTCCTTGCGGCGCCCCGTGTAGAACGGGATCTCCTCGCGCACGTGCCGACGGGCCTCGGAGGCGCGCAGGTGGCGCATGAGGTCGACGATGCGGTACAGCTCGTCGGCCTCGAAGGCGAGGATCCACTCGTAGTCGCCGAGCGAGAAGGAGGCGACCGTGTTGGCGCGCACGTCCGGGTAGCCGCGGGCCATCTTGCCGTGGTCGGCGAGCATGCGGCGGCGGTCCTCGTCGGGCAGCAGGTACCAGTCGTAGGAGCGCACGAACGGGTAGACGCTGACGTAGTCGCGCGGCGTCTCGTCGGCGAGGAACGCCGGGATGTGCGAGCGGTTGAACTCGGCGGGGCGGTGCAGCGCCATGTTCGACCAGACCGGCTCCAGCGCGCGGCCCAGCTTCGTACGACGGAAGAGGTTGTACGCCTCCTGGAGCTGGTCGCTGGTCTCGGCGTGCCACCAGATCATGAGGTCGGCGTCGGCGCGCAGACCGGACACGTCGTAGGTGCCGCGGACCGTCACGTCCTTGGCGGCGAGCTGGTCGAACAGCTCCTGGACCTCGTCGGCGTAGCCCGCGCGGTCCTCGGGGAGCACGTCCTTGAGCTTGAACACGGACCAGAGGGTGTAGCGGATGACCTCGTTGAGGTCCTTGGCCAGCTTGCCCTTGTTGGGGATCCGGTCGGCGGCAGGGGTGGAGGCGTCGTCACTCATGGCCCTATTCTCCCGCTCCGCCGTGCAGGCTCTGCACCGGGTGGGCGGTGAGCTCGTCCACACCGCGCAGGTCCCCGTGGATCTGGTCGACGGCGGCGTACGCGCCGGCGATGCTCGCCGGGATGCCGACGCCGTCGTAGGCCGCCCCGCACACGGCGAGGCCCGGGAGCTCGGCGACGTGGGCGCGGACGCGGGCCACGCGCGCGTGGTGGCCGACGGGGTACTGGGGCAGGCCGTCCTGCCAGCGGGTGACGCGGGTGGCGACCGGCGCGGCGGCCAGGCCGGTGGCCTCCTTCAGGTCGTGCCGGGACACGGCGACGAGCGCGTCGTCGTCGCGGCCGAGGATCTCCGTCTCGCCGTAGCGGCCGACGGAGGTGCGCAGGACCACCAGGTCCGGGTCCTCGTCGCCGATCCAGCCCCACTTGCGGGAGGCGAAGGTGGACGCCTTGATGGTGCGCCCGTCGACCGGCGGCACGAGAAAGCCGCTGCCCTCGGGGAGCACGGCGGCGTCGGAGCGGCGGTAGGCGAGGGTGATCAGGGCCATCGAGGCGTACTCCACCGCCGACAGCTCGGCCGCCGCCGCGGGAGCCTCGGCGCGCAGCAGCTCGGCGGCGGGGCGGGCGGGCACGGCGACGACGACCGACCCGGCGTGCAGCACCCGGTCGCCGGCCACGATCCGCCAGCCGCCCGGGGCGGTGCGGCGCAGCTCCGTCACGGGTGCGCCGGTGACGATCTCGCCGCCCCGCGCCCGCACCGACTGCGCGACCGCGAGCGGGAGGGTGCCGATGCCGCCCGCGATGCCCATGAACACCGGGCCGCTCGGCGGGGAGGTGGCCGTGCGGCCCTGGAGGGCGCGCACCGCCTCGGTCAGGGAGGTGTGGGTGCGGGCGGCCTCGAAGAGCTGGGGCACGGCCGAGCGCAGCGAGATGCGGTACGCGTCGCCGGCGTAGACCCCGCCCAGCAGGGGCTCGACGAGCCGGTCGACGACCTCGCGGCCCAGGCGAGCCGCCACGTACTCTCCGACCGCCACGTCGTCGCCGACCTCGGTGCGGGGCAGTTCGGCGTCGCGCTCGATGCGGGCGAGGCCCTCGGGCGAGAGCACGTCGGACAGGGCGGCGGCGGTGCCGGGGACGCCCATGACGTGCCCCTTGGGCATGGGGCGCAGGGCGCCGCGGGTCCACAGGGAGGCGGACGCGGTGGCCGGCGGCTGGAGGCGGTCGGCGAGACCGGCCGCGCGGGCGAGGCCGACGGCCTCGGGGCGGCGGGCCAGCATCGACTCGGCGCCCAGGTCGACCCGGACCCCGGCGATCTCGCCGGGCAGCAGCTTGCCGCCGACGCGGTCGGAGGCCTCCAGCACGGTCACGCGGGCCCCGCGCTCCAGCAGCCGGTGGGCGGCGGCCAGTCCGGCGATGCCGGCCCCGATGACGACGACGTGCCCCGTGTCCGCGGGTGTCGTGCCCGCCGGGATCTCGCTTGCGCACATGCCCCAAGCCTCTCAGACCCCGCCGGCGGCACGGCCGCCAGGCCGGGTGGCGGGTGCCTTCCGACGAGTCCGGACCGTGACCTCTTCGGGACCGTTCCGCGCCGTCGCCCGAGCCCCTCCCGACGTCCTAGGAACGACAGTCGACACCGACCCCGGGGGGCCCTGTGCGTACACCACCTTCCAAGCGAGCCGTTCCGGCCGCGACCGCCGTCCTGCTGGCCGCGGCCCTCGCGCTCACCGGATGCAGTGCCGGCGGCGGCGCCGACTCCGGCAGCGCGAGCGATGCCAAGGCGGCCGCCCCGGCGGACGGCGGCAAGGGCGCGGCCGGCGCGGAGTCGGACCGTTCCGTGGCGACCGCGCCGCCGAAGGTTGCCGCGAGCCACATCATCCGCACCGCCTCCCTGACGGTCCAGGTCAAGGACGTCCCCAAGGCCCTCGACGGGGCCCGCGCCGCGGCCGAGAACGCGGGCGGCTACGTCGGCGACGAGACGACCAGCCGGGACGAGGACGGTCACGAACGGACCCGGCTCGTCCTGCGCGTGCCCGTCGACGCGTACCAGGACGTCCTGTCCGAACTGGAGGGCGCCGGCAAGCTCCTGGAGCGCAACGCCAAGGCGGAGGACGTCACCGACCAGGTCGTGGACGTGGAGAGCCGCATCACGTCCCAGCGCGCCAGCGTCGCCCGGGTGCGCGAGCTGATGGACCGCGCGACCAAGCTGAGCGACGTGGTGACGCTGGAGGGCGAGCTGAGCTCCCGTCAGGCCGAGCTGGAGGCGCTGCTCGCCCGGCAGGCGTCCCTGAAGGACCGCACCAGCCTGGCCACGATCACCCTCTCCCTGTCCGAGACGCCGGTGAAGAAGGAGGTCGCCGAGGACGACGACCCGGGGTTCACGGACGCGCTGGCGGGCGGCTGGGACGCGTTCGTGACGATGCTGCGCTGGGTGGCGATGGTGTTCGGCGCCGTCCTGCCGTTCGCCGCGGTGGCGGCGCTGCTGATGCTGCTGTGGCTGCGGGTGGTGCGGCCCCGGCTGCCGCGCCGCCCGGCCGCCCCGCCGGTGACGACGGGGGTCGGCCCGCTGCCGACGGCCCGGCCGGTGCCGGGGAACACGCCTGCCGAAGGGACGGGCGAGCGGGACTGAAATGCCGCCTCCACGTAGCGTGTTCGCATGAGCATGAGCGGTGCGGACGGTGCGCGGGGCAAGCGGGAACGGCTGGTCGTGGTCGGCGGTGACGCCGCGGGGATGTCCGCGGCGTCGCAGGCGCGCCGGCTGAAGGGCCCGGACGAGCTGGAGATCGTGGCGTTCGAACGCGGCCACTTCAGCTCGTACTCGGCGTGCGGCATCCCCTACTGGGTCGGCGGTGACGTCACCGAACGGGAGGACCTCATCGCCCGTACGCCCGAGGAGCACCGTGCGCGCGGCATCGACCTGCGGATGCGCACCGAGGTGACGGAGATCGACGTGGCCGGCGGACGGGTGCGCGCGCGTGACGCCGATTCGGGCGCGGAGACCTGGACGCCGTACGACAAGCTCGTGATCGCGACCGGCGCCCGCCCGATCAGGCCCGACATGCCGGGGGCCGACGCGCCCGGTGTGCACGGGGTGCAGACCCTCGACGACGGACAGGCGCTGCTCGACACGCTGGCCGGCACGCGGGGGCGGCACGCGGTGGTCGTCGGGGCCGGGTACATCGGCGTGGAGATGGCCGAGGCGCTCATCAACCGCGGCTACGAGGTGACGGTCGTCAACCGCGGCCGGGAGCCGATGTCCACGCTCGACCCGGACATGGGCCGGATGGTCCACGAGGCCATGGAGGGCCTCGGCATCACCATGGTGAACGACGCCGAGGTCACCAAGGTGCTGACGGGTGACGACGGCCGGGTCCGCGCGGTGGCCACCGAGGACGCCGAGTACCCGGCGGACGTGGTGGTGCTCGGCATCGGCGTGCGCCCCGAGACCGCGCTCGCCGCCGCGGCGGGCCTGCCGCTCGGCGCCCACGGCGGGCTGCTGACCGACCTGGCGATGCGGGTGCGCGGGCACGAGAACATCTGGGCCGGCGGCGACTGCGTGGAGGTGCTCGACCTGGTCTCCGGGCAGGAGCGGCACATTCCGCTGGGCACGCACGCCAACAAGCACGGGCAGGTCATCGGCACCAACGCGGGCGGCGGGTACGCCACCTTCCCGGGCGTGGTCGGCACGGCGGTCAGCAAGGTCTGCGACCTGGAGATCGCGCGGACGGGACTGCGCGAGAAGGACGCGCTGCGGGCGGGGCTGCGGTTCGTGGCGGTCACCGTCGAGTCCACCAGCCGCGCCGGGTACTACCCGGGCGCCTCCCCCATGACGGTGAAGATGCTCGCCGAGCGGCGCACCGGACGGCTGCTCGGCGTGCAGATCGTCGGCCGTGAGGGCGCGGGCAAGCGCGTCGACATCGCCGCGGTGGCCCTCACGGCCGGGATGACGGTGGAACAGATGACGGCCCTGGATCTGGGGTACGCGCCGCCGTTCTCCCCGGTGTGGGACCCCGTGCTGGTGGCCGCCCGCAAGGCGGCGAGGGCGGTCGAGGAGCGGCGCTGACGACCCCTACGCCGTGCCGTTGATCCGGTCGATGGCCTGCCGCGCCTGCTCGGCCGGTGGCCGCGAGGGCAGGGACGACACGGACGCCGGGGCGGTCATGGAGGCCTGGGCCGTCACCGGTGGGGCGACGGCGGGCGGCTGCTCGCCGGCCGGCTTGGCGTGCGCGGCGGTGCGGGTGGAGCGCAGCCGGTGGCTCACCGCCTCGTCCAGTGTCACGGGCCGTTGCCTCTGCGCGGCCAGCCGTCCGGCCTCCTGCCCGAGCCGGGCGACGTCCTCCCAGGGCAGGCGCAGCACGAGGGCGACCTCGGCCTCGCCGTCGGGCAGGGCGTGCATCGCCGGAACCGGTGTGACCCGTTCGTTCATCGCCTGATCCTCACGTCGTCCCCGCGTCCCGCCTTCCCCGGGCCGCGGGCGGTTGAGAGGACATACGCGTCCACGGACGGGGGCGTTCAGGGAGCGTGCCGATTCACCGTCCGTCAGGCGGGCAGTAGTGTCTCGTGGTCATCCCCGTCCATGACGTGAACCCGGCGCGCCGCACGGCCTGGGTGACGTATGCCCTGATCATCGCGAACGTCCTGGTGTTCCTGTTCACCCCCGGCATGACCGGTTCCGTGACGGGCGGGGGCAGTCTCGCGCAGCTGTGTCATCTCCAGGCGTTCCTGGACCACTACGCGGCGGTGCCCCAGGAGCTGTTGCAGCACCGGTTGCCGCGACTGGTGCCGACCGGCGAGACCGGGGTGGGCCCGCGGGGGCCGGGGTGTGTGATCGGCCCGCCGGACTACGACAAGTCGCCGGAGCTGAGCGTCCTGACGGCGATGTTCCTGCACGGCAGCTGGCTGCATCTGCTGGGCAACATGCTCTTCCTGTGGATCTTCGGCAACAACGTCGAGGACCGCATGGGCCATGTGCGGTTCCTGCTGTTCTACGGGGTCTGCGGCTATGCGGCGACCTACGGTTTCGCCCTCCTCAACGCGGACTCGGGCTCCCCGCTGATCGGCGCGTCGGGCGCGATCGCCGGGGTGCTGGGCGCCTACCTGGTGCTGTATCCGAAGGCCCGGGTCTGGGTCCTCGTGCCCTTCCTGATCTTCCTGCCGCTGCGTCTGCCGGCCTGGATCGTGCTGGGCCTGTGGTTCGTCCTCCAGGCGTTCTACTCCGCCGGCCAGGGCGTCTCCGACGCCGGCACCGTCGCCTACGTGGCCCACGTGGTGGGATTCGTGATCGGCATGCTCCTCGCCTGGCCGCTCAAGCCCGGCACTCCCCCACCGCCGGAGCCGCGCGGCATCCTCTTCGGACGGCAGGCCCGGCGGGTCCGTTGAGCCGACCCTGCCGAGGCGTCAGCCGCCCCCTCGGCCGAAGCCGAGTGTCGGGTCCAAGTACAGGCGCCTGATCACGGGGAAGAGCTCACGCAGTTGCGCTTCGGCGCGTTCGCAGGCCCACTCGATGTCGGCCGCCGTCGCCGTGTCCTGGAAGTCGACCTTGGCCGCGACCAAGGCTTCCCGCGGGCCCTGCACCAGTGTCGTCAGTTCCAGGACCGCGCGGATCGATTCCACCTGCAGGAGTTCAGCACGTATCCGCTCGCGGACATCACGCGGGAGGGCACGGCCGACGAGGAACTCGGCGTTGGACCGACCGAGAACGCATGCCACGTACAGCAGCAGCGCACCGATGCACAGAGAGGCGATGCCGTCCCACGCGGCGGAGTCGGTGAGTTGCCCGCCGAGCAGGCCGACGGCGGCGAGCAGCAGGCCGATCAAAGCGGCGGAGTCCTCCAGGACGACGGCCTTGACGGCGGTGTCGGGGGTGCGGCGAAGGAAGCGCCTGAAGGGGACTCGGACACGGGCGGCCTCTCCGCGGGCCTGCTTCAGGCCGGTGCGCAGAGAGTAGCCCTCCAGCAGGAAGGAGAGGGCGAGGACGATGTACGACACCAGCGGGTCGCCGATTTCCTCGCCCTCCATCAGCGTGTGGATGCCGTCGTAGACGGAGAAGACGGCGCCGCCGACAAAGGTGGCGACGGCGGCGAGCAGCGCCCAGATGTAGCGTTCGGGGCCGTGGCCGAGGGGGTGGTCCTCGTCGGCGGGACGGGCGCTGCGTTTGAGGGAGGTCAGCAGCAGCACCTCGGTGATGGTGTCGGCGACCGAGTGCGCGGCTTCCGACAGCATCGCGCTGGAGCCACTGATCAGGCCGGCCACTGCCTTGGCGAGGGCGATGCCGAGATTGGCGAAGGCGGCGACGATCACCGTAAAGGTGCTCTCACCGTTCTTCGCCGATGGCGCTTCTGCTGCAGACATGACGTCGGGCTGTCCTAGGGGCACGAGCTGAAGGAGCGGGCGAAATGCGGGCATCGGTGCGCGCCGCCTCGTCCAGGCCGGCGAGCCACTCCAGGGCCCGGCCGCGCAGCGACGACGGCAGCACGGCCTTGGCCTCGACGCCCCGTGCCGTCGGACGGCGACCGTTGCAGCGCGCGGCGCGGGCCGACCAGCCATGACCTGGCGGGAGAGTCGCCGAGCGCGCCGATCACCGGGGGCAACGCCTCGGCGGGCGGGGGGCCGGTCCGACGCAGCCGCTCCTCCGGATCCAGGACGTGGCGGACCGTCGCCCACACCGGTGCGGCTCGTAAGTCACCCAGGGCGCACACCGGGACTCCGGCCATCCGCAGGACGACGCTGCCGGGGACCGTCGAGCCACGGAATTCGTCGCGAACCGCGGGCATCAGCTCTCCTCTCGGTTCCGGTCGCCGGGACGGCGGGCTGTCGTATCCGCACGAGACGCTAGGCACTCCCACGCCGTGGACCTGCCTTTGAGCGCACCGAGAAAGCACCAGGAGTGCACGACGCGGTCGCCGGCAGTACGGCGGTCCGGACGCCCGCTGAGCGGCGCCGGGCCCACGCACGTGTGCACGCTCTGGTCAGAGTGAGTGCGCACGCACGCAACAGCAGGCGCGTTCGCAGCCCTACCGTGGCCCCCTGTCCAGCGGGTCCCGCGTCCGGTGGGCATGGCCGCGCCGGGCTGATCGGCCTACCCATGACGTCCCAGGAGTTTGCAATGTCCTACGTGTACGAGCCGGTGCAGCCGGTGCTGGAGCCGGCCGCGGCCGCTTTCGCCGAGGCCACCGCCAATCCGCCCTATCTGTTCGACCTGGGCCCGGTCGAGGGCCGCAAGGCCGTCGACGAGGTGCAGTCCGGCGAGATCGCCAAGCCGGACGTCGACGAGGAGTGGATCACCGTCTCCGGCGGTCCCACGGGCAGCGTCCGCGCCCGCATCGTCAGGCCCGCCGGGGCTGACGGCACCCTGCCGGTCATCCTCTACATCCACGGCGCCGGCTGGGTGTTCGGCAACGCCCACACCCACGACCGCCTGGTGCGCGAACTGGCCGTCGGCGCCGGGGCGGCCGTGGTCTTCCCCNTCGCTACCCCGTCGCCATCGAGCAGAACTACGCGATCGCCCAGTGGGTCCTGAAGGAGGGGGCCGCCAAGGGCCTGGACGCTTCCCGTCTGGCGGTGGCCGGCGACTCGGTCGGTGGCAACATGGCCGCGGCGCTGACGCTGATGGCCAAGGAACGCGGTGACGTCGCCCTGGTACAGCAGGTGCTGTTCTACCCCGTCACCGACGCGAACTTCGACACCGCCTCCTACCACCAGTTCGCCGAGGGC
>NZ_BMRV01000011.1 GCF_014648815.1 Streptomyces flaveolus
CAGAAGGAGATCGGCGAACGCCTCGGCGTCTCCCAGATGCACGTGTCCCGGCTGATCTCGCGCCTGCTGGGCCGGCTGCGCGAAGGCATGCTCAGCACCCAGTGACAGTCCTGTCGGTTCTGCGACACGGGAGTGGGTCGGCCTTCTGTGCTCCACGGGGGAGTCACGCGACGGTTGTGCGGGATGGTGAGTTCGAGCTGAACGGTTCACGGTTCCGGCAGGTACCTGCCGGCAGCGGTTCGCGGATGTCCTCCGTGACCTTCGAGCGGCATGCCTTCCGCGTCGCCGACGCGCGGAACTTCGCACTCCGATTCCTTGCCGAGGCGCAGGGCGACGGTGAACCGGCGCTGCCGGCACGCGTGCTGGAGACGGCACAGCTGGTGGTGAGCGAACTGGTCACCAACGCGGTCAAGTACGGTTCCGGGCCCATAGGGCTGTCGTTGGGCCTGGCGGAGGACACGTTGTCCGTCACGGTCCGGGACGGGGAGACGACGCTGCCGAAGCGCCGCCCCGCGGACCCGCGACGGGTCGGCCAGCACGGTCTGGAGATCGTCGCGGCGTTGAGCCAGGACCTCGAGGTGCAGCAGGAGGAGACCGGCAAGCGCGTGACCGCGCGTATCGCGCTGGGCGAGCCCCGGGGCCTGCCGTTCGGACGAGACTGACGTCAGGACACACCGTCGTACCGTCCCGGTCGGCGTGGACCTCCAGCAGATCGCACGACTGACGTACCACCGCGGTCGCCGGTCGGGCGGACGCCGCCACGGCCAGGTGCGGGGGCGTGCGCCGGGCGTCGGCCACGATGTTCTCCGGCAGGCTCCGCGTGTCGCACGGGCAGACGATCCGGGCCCGGCAGTGGCGAAGGCGACGTTGATCGCGGCGGTGCCGCCCCGCGGGGTCAGCTCCGCAGGGCGGAGGCGGCCTCCTGGGCGGTGGCGTGGAAGGTGAAGACCTGGTCGAGTCCGACCACCTGGAAGACACGCATCTGGTCCGGCCTGACGCCGACGAGGCTGAGCGGTGAGCCGGTTGCCTGCGACCGCTGGTAGGCGGTGATGAGCACCGTGATTCCGGTCGAGTCGCAATAGGTCAGTCCGGTCAGGTCGATGATCACGCCGGCGCTGTCGAAGGGGGCCTGCTGGACCGCCTCCGTCAGCACGGGGGAGCTGTGGTGATCCAGCTCGCCGGTCACCTGGAGGACGTACGGACCGGCCGGGGTGGCTCGGGGGGTGACGGTCAGCAGGCGTTCGGGCTCGGTCACCGTTTCTCCTGAATGGGGGGTTCGGGCTGTGCGGGTACGGACAGGGCGAGCAGAGCGGTGTCGTCGCTGACGCCGTCGCCCAGGCGGCGCAGGAGTGCCTCGACGGACGCCAGTAAGCCGTCGGCGGAGCGGTCCTCGGCGTGAGCGTACGTGGAGAGCAGGTACCGGGTGAGGCCGCTCTCGTCGAGCATGGTGCCGTCCGGGGTGCGTGCCTCGGTGAGGCCGTCCGTGTAGAGCAGCAGGCTCTCGCCCGGTGACAACCGCGTGGTGGCCTGGACGAACTGCGGGTCGGGCAGCATGCCCACGAGCTGGCCGCCGGCGGTGGAGATCGGCTCCACCCGTCCGTCGGCGCGTACCGCGAGGGCGGAGGGGTGTCCGCCGCCCGCGAGAGCGACGCTGAACGAGCCGTCGGCCAGGGGCTGCAGCACGCCGAAGACCGCCGTGCAGTAGCGGGGATCGCTGCCCTGGTACTCGCCCTTGAGGACACTGTCGAGGTTGGACAGCGCGGCGCACGGATCGGGGTCGTAGATGGCGGCCGCACGCAGGGTGTAGCGGGTCAGCGAGGTCAGCGCGGCCGCCTCGGCACCCTTGCCGCACACGTCGCCGAGGAAGAACGCCCAGCGGCCGTCGTCGAGCGGGAACAAGTCGTAGAAGTCGCCGCCGACTTCGTGCGGGGAAGCCGTGTGGTAGGCGGCCGCCGCCTGGAGTCCGGGGACCGTCGGCAGGGCCGGGGGGAGCAGGGTGCGCTGCAGCGTCCGGGCGAGGCGTTCGGCCTCGGTACGCCGGTCGCGCTCGGCGGCGACCGTGCGGATGGCCGAGAGGCGCAGCTCGAGTTCGTCCATGACCAGTGCGGCGAGGTCCTGCAGGGCGTCGAGCTGGGCGTCGGTCGGCGTGCGCGGCCGGGTGTCGAGGACGTCGACCGTGCCCAGACGCTGCCCGTCGGCCGTGGTGATCGGCGCGGCGGCGTAGAAACGGACGCCGATGTCGCCCCGGACGAGAGGGTTGGCGCGCGTGCGGGCATCCGTCGAGGCGTCGGTGACCACGTACGGCTCGCCGTGCAGGATGGCGGAGGAGCAGAGGCCGGGATCGCGGCGCATCTCCGTGACACCCGTCAGCCCGTGGGCGGCCTTGAGCCACACCCGGTCGGTGTCCACGATGGCCACCGTGGCCATGGGGGCGTCGAAGATCCGGGCAGCCAGGCCCGCGATCCTGTCGAACGCACCGTCCGGAGGTGTGTCGAGGATCCGGTAGCGCCGGACCGCGTCGAGGCGTCTTCGCTCGTCGGACGCCCGTGGCAGGGGCACCCGCAGCGGACTCGTCGTCACCCTTACCGCTCCCTGCTCTTGCGTCCGTCGTGACACCGCCTGCCGGTGAGGCTCCCGGGCGGCCTGGCTTATCCTACGAAGCTGCCGGCGTTGGCGGGCAAGTCGGGCGGCGACCTCGGTGCACGGTGCCGCAGCGGGCAGGGGAAGAGTGGGAGGCGTCCGGTGACGCGTGCGCAGGACGGTGAGCACGGTCCGGCGGTGACCGCTGGTACAGGCGTGTTCGCCGCCGAGGCGGAGGTCGGCCGGGATCTCGCCGAGGTGGACTGGGCGTCGACCCCGCTGGGTCCCCCGGAGCAGTGGCCGCAGAGTCTGCGGACGGCGGTCAGCATCCTGCTGTCGTCGCGGTTCTCCATGTGGATGGCCTGGGGCCCTGAGCTGACGTTCTTCTGCAACGCGGCTTACCGGCGCGACACGTTGGGCCGCAAGTACCCCTGGGCGCTGGGCCGGCCGGCGCGCGAGGTGTGGGCGGAGATCTGGGACGACATCGGCCCCAGGATCGACACCGTGATGACCACGGGTCAGGCGACCTGGGACCAGGGCCTGCTGCTGTTCCTGGAGCGCTCCGGCTACACGGAGGAGAGCTACCACACCTTCTCGTACAGCCCGTTGCGCGACGACGACGGCGCCGTGGTCGGCATGCTGTGCGTGGTCAGCGAGGAGACCGAGCGCGTCCTCGGTGAGCGGCGGATGGCGACCCTGCGCGACCTGGGGTCGGACCTCAGCGTGGTCCGCACCGAACAGGAGATGCTGACCTTCGTCGATCAGCAGCTGGGCCGCAATCCGCACGATCTGCCGTTCACGTTGACGTACCTGTTCCAGCCCGACGGCTCCGCGGTGCTCGCGGGCACGACAGGGATACCCGCCGGACATCCGGCCGCCCCCGGCATCCTGCCCCCGTCCGGCGGCGTCTGGCCGCTGGAGGAGGTGACTCGCGGCGACTCGGCGCTGGTGCCACTCGTCGGCGCCCCGTTCGCGGGCCTGCCGGCCGGAGGCTGGTCGGAGCCGCCCGCGCAGGCGCTCGCGGTGCCGTTGCTGCAGTCGGGCAGCGCGCCGTACGGACTCCTGGTGGCCGGTCTGAACCGGTACCGCGCGCTGGACGAGGGCTACCGCGGATTCGTCGAACTGGTCGCGGGCCACCTCTCGTCCGGGATCGCCAGCGCGCGCAGCTACCAGGAGCAGCAGCGGCGGGCGGAGGAGCTGGCCGAGCTGGACCGGGCCAAGACCACCTTCTTCTCCAACATCAGCCACGAGTTTCGCACCCCGCTCACCCTGATCATGGGGCCGCTGGAGGAACTGCGCGCACGCCTGGCGGACGCCGAGGCGCCGGTGCGTGAGGAACTGGACGCGATCCACCGCAACGGACTGCGGCTGGGCAAGCTCGTCAACTCGCTGCTGGACTTCTCCCGCATCGAGGCCGGCCGGATGCAGGCACGCTACGAACCGGCCGACCTGGCCGCGGTCACGGCCGAACTGGCCAGCGTGTTCCGCTCCGCCGTCGACAAGGCCGGCCTGACCTTCGACATCGCCTGCCCACCGCTGCCGGACGAGGTGTACATCGACCGCGGCATGTGGGAGAAGGTGATCCTCAACCTGCTGAGCAACGCGCTGAAGTTCACCTTCGACGGCTCGATCCGCGTCACGGTCCGGGGCGAGGGCACCCACGCCGTCGTGGAGGTCGCCGACACGGGCATCGGCGTACCCGCGGCCGAGATGCCCCGGCTGTTCGAGCGGTTCCACCGGATCGAGACCGCCCGCTCCCGCTCCACGGAGGGCAGTGGCATCGGGCTGGCCCTGGTCAAGGAGCTGGTCGCCCTGCACGGTGGCACGATCACCGCCGACAGCACCGAGGGCGAGGGCACCCGCTTCACGATCCGCGTGCCGTTCGGCGCGGCCCACCTGCCTTCCACCGCACTCGTACCGGCCGACACCGGCCGGGCGGGGTCCGCCGCCGACTCCTACCTCGTGGAAGCGCTGCGCTGGCTGCCCGAAGGGGCGGCCGACGCCGAGGAACCGGCAACCGCGGCGGTGACCGGGGCCGGATCGCCGGGACAGGCCTCCGGTCCGGCCGTGCCGGCGCGGATCCTGATCGCCGACGACAACGCCGACATGCGCGGGTACCTCACCCGCCTCCTGCACGGGGCCGGGTACCGGGTCGACACCGTCGACGACGGTCTGGCGGCCCTGCAGGCCGTCCGGGCGGACGCTCCGGACCTGGTGATCAGCGACGTCATGATGCCCGGTCTCGACGGTCTGGCCCTGGTGTCGACGCTGCGCACCGACCCTCGGACCGCCTCCGTGCCGGTGCTGCTGCTGTCGGCCAGGGCCGGGCAGGAGGCTTCCATCGAAGGACTCCGGGCGGGCGCCGACGACTATCTCGTCAAACCGTTCGCCGCGGCCGAACTCCTCGCCCGGGTGCGGGCCAACGTCGAGCTGGCGCGGCTGCGCAACCACCAGGCCCGCTGGCGCAGCGCCCTGATCGACTCCCTGCAGGAGGCCTTCTTCGTCTGCGACGAGGACGGCGCCGTCACCGAGATCAACACCGCCTTCACGGACATCCTCGGTTATGACCCCGAAGGCCTGCCCTACCAGCCGGTCCATCCCTGGTGGCCGGACGCCGAGACCGATCCCGAGGCACACCAGCAGGTCCACGACGCCTTCGCACAGCTGTTGGGCAATCCCAAGGGCTCGTACACCATTCCGGTCAGCCATCGCGACGGTCACCGGCTGTGGGTGACGGCCACCTTCAACCAGGCCCACGATCCGGACACCGGCCGCCGGGTCACGGTCGGCACCTTCCGGGACGTCACCGCCGAGCACTACGCGATCCAGCGCAAGAGCGCCCAGGCCGCCCTCAGCATGCGGCTCACCCAGGCCACCAGTGCGCCGGAGGCGCTGGCGGGGGTGCTGGACGAACTGAAGCACCTGTGGCGGGCCGAGTGCGTCCTGGCGGCCGTCGTCGCGCCCGGCCAGGAACCGTCCGTGACCGCGACCGACACCGGTCTGCGCTGGCAGGACCTGCCCGTCGAGCGCCGGGACAGGCTCACCGCCTGGCTCGACCAGCCGTTGCTCACCCCGGTCGACGACGACACGGGTGCCGGCATCGCCGTCAACCACCCCGACGGGACGATGGTGCTCTGGATCGACCTCGGGGGCCACCGTCCCTTCAACGGTGAGGATCAGCTGCTGCTGTCCCTGCTGGCCGGCCAGCTCGCCCAGGGACTGGCGCGCGCGCACCAGATCGACCAGCAGCGCGAGACGGCCATCGCCCTGCAGCGCGCCATCCTCGGCCCGTCCGACCTGCCCGACGGCTTCGCCGTCCGCTACGAACCCGCCACCCAGCCCCTGGAGGTCGGCGGCGACTGGTACGACACCGTCAGGCTGCACGACGGACGCATAGGCATCGTCGTCGGCGACTGCGTGGGACGCGGTCTCGAAGCCGCCACCGTCATGGGCCAACTGCGCAGTGCCTGCCGCGCCCTGCTCCTCCAGGACGCGAGTCCCGCGCAGACCCTGATGGCTCTCGACCGCTTCGCCGCCGGCATCCCCGGCGCGACGTGCACCACCGTCTTCTGCGGCGTCCTCGACCCCGGCACCGGCCACCTCACCTACTCCAGCGCCGGGCACCCGCCCGGCATCCTCACCCACCCCGACGGCACCACCGCGCTCCTCGACGAGGGACGCTCCGTCCCCCTGGCCGTGCGTCCGGGCAGGCACCGCCCCGAAGGCTCCTGCACCGTGCCCGCGCGCGCCACCCTCCTGCTGTACACCGACGGCCTCGTGGAACGCCGGCGCCGCCCGCTGACCGCCGGCATCGACCAGGCCAGCGAGGCCGTCCAGGCCGGCCGCAACGCCACCGTCGACGACCTCGCCACCCAGGTCATGACGCGCCTCGCACCCACCGACGGCTACGACGACGACGTGGCCCTCCTGCTGTACCGGCACCCGGCGCCGCTGGACGTGGCCTTCCCGGCGGAGTCGTCCCAGCTCGCACCGGTCCGCAAGGCCCTGCGCAGCTGGCTCGACCAGTGCGAACTGCCCCCGCACACCGTCCAGAACGTCCTGGTGGCCGCGGGAGAAGCCTGTGCCAACGCCATCGAGCACGGGCACCGCGACGCTCCCGGAGACACGGTCCGGCTACGGGCCGAAGCCCTCGTCGACGACCTCCGCCTGACCGTCGCCGACACCGGCCGGTGGAAGACACCCCAGCCTGACCTCAACGCCCACCGTGGGCGAGGCGTGGCCCTGATGCGCGCGCTGATGCAACAGGTCACCATCACCTCCGGCGCGGCCGGGACCACCGTCGACATGCATACGAGGATCGCCTGATGACCACCCCGCTCACGCTCACCCCCAGCCTGCGTCCCGACGGCGCGACGCTGCTGACGGTCGTCGGCGAGATCGACATGAGCAACACCGACGCCCTGGCCACGGCCATCGAGACGACCGACGGCCCTCTCGTCATCGACCTCACGGCCGTCGAGTACCTCGACAGCGCCGGTCTGAGCGTGCTGTTCACCCACACCGAACGCATCGAACTCATCGCCACGCCGCTGCTGGCCCCGGTCCTGAGCATCTCGGGGCTCGCCGACCTGACCACCGTGCACGGCCTCGACACGCCCTGAAAGCCGAGGCGGCGAGGAGCGGCGGCGCAAACAGCAAGGTCTCACCTGCGAGAACGGGGGTAATCGCGAGACCGGAACGCCCACCGCTCACAGCTGAGGAGTCACTGTGCCGTCCCACGACGTCGTCGAACTCATCCTTCACGACCACCGCCGCATGGAAGACCTTTTCCGCACCATGCGCAACGCGGAAGCCGACCGTGCCGCCGCTCTCGCGGAATTCGCGAACCTCCTGATCGCCCACGCCTCGGCCGAGGAGGACAAGGTCTACCCGGCCCTGCGGCGCTACAAGAACGTGGACGACGACGACGTCGACCACAGCGTGCACGAGCACGAGGAGGGCAACGAGGCGCTGCTCGCGCTGCTGGAGGTGGAGGACACCGCTTCGCAGGAGTGGGAGGACAAGCTCGAGGAGCTGGTCACGGCGGTCAATCACCACGCGGACGAGGAAGAGCGGACCCTGCTCAACGACGCCCGCGAGAACGTCGCCGACGAGCGCCGGGCGGAGCTGGGCAAGGCGTTCCACGAGGCCCGTGCGAGGTACCTGGAGTCCGACTGCGGCAGCGTGGAGAACGTGCGCAAGCTGGTGGCCGGTTAGCGGCCGGCCCCCGTCGGCGCGGTACCCGGGCCTGCGGGGGCTCAGGCCCGGTGCGAGTTCCGGGACGTCGCCGGTGCCGGGGCCGGCAGCGGGCTCGTCGCCGCCCGGGTCACGTCGCCGACGAGCTCGACGACGTCCGGGCCGTACGCCTGCGAGTTGACCACCTTCAGCAACAGCACGAAGGAATTCTTGCCGTGCTTGCGCGCCAGCCGCTCGTGGTGCCGGGCGAGGTAGCGCGTGGCGGCCTGGTTGGTGATCGCGCGCTGGCCGCAGAACAGGAAGGCCGGGCGGGCCTCGCGCCGGTCGCCGGCGGTGAGGCGGGCCAGCATGACGTACTCCGTGACGCCCGGGTCCATCCGGTAGCGCTCGCCGCCTATCTGGAACGCGGCCCGGTCCGGGCCGGGCTCCGGGTCCACGTTGATCCGCACCCCGGGCAGCATCGCCGCCATGTGGGCCACCATCCGCCGGTTCGACCCGGGGCCGCCCACGCAGAACTCCGTGCGCTCGCCGAAACCCTGGTGGACCGCGTCCTGCGTGACCACCTGGACGTGCGCGCCGCAGTCCTTGATCAGCGCGGACAGTTCCAGCAGCGCGAACACGTCGAAGCGGTGCACCGCCGGTTCGGAGGCGGCGGGGTCCCGGTTGACGACGAGCAGCGACTCGGCGTTCTCCGGCAGGCCGAAGAACGCCTGCTTGCGGCGGAGTTTCCGCTTCCAGAGATACGTACGGGCGAGCCAGCCCAGCGCGGCGCTGATGCCCGTCGCCATCACACCCAGGACGATGTTGCGTACGTCGTCAGTCATGGGCGCGCATGCTAGCGGTCGTCGGGGCGCCGGTGTCCGACGGGCCCCTGACGCGGCCATGACGATGATTTAAGCTGCCCGAACGGCCTTTCACTGGAGGTGCGGATGCGTCGCCCTGTCGCACGGAATCTGACGGTCCTGGCGGTCTCGGCCGCCGTGGTGTCGGTGGGGGCGGCGGCGCCACCCGCCGCGCAGCACAGACCCGCCGCCCCGAAGACCCCGGTCGCCGTCGGCTACGGAGGGGCGGTCGCCAGCGTCGACCAGGACGCCTCCGCCGCCGGCATCGAGGTGCTGCGCAAGGGCGGCAACGCCGTCGACGCGGCCGTCGCCACCGCCGCCGCGCTCGGGGTCACCGAGCCCTACTCCGCCGGCATCGGCGGCGGCGGGTACTTCGTCTACTACGACGCCAAGTCCCGTACGGTGCGCACCATCGACGGCCGCGAGACCGCGCCGCTGACCGCGGACGAGACCCTGTTCACCGAGAACGGCAAGCCGCTCGCCTTCGCCGACGCCGTCACCAGCGGCCTCGCCGTCGGCACCCCCGGCACGCCCGCGACCTGGCAGACGGCCCTGGACCGGTGGGGCAGCCGGAAGCTCGCCTCCGTCCTGGAGCCCGCCGAACGCCTGGCCCGCGACGGCTTCACCGTCGACGGCACCTTCCGCTCCCAGACCGCCGCCAACGAACAGCGGTTCCGCTACTTCCCGGACACCGCCGAGCTGTTCCTGCCCGGCGGCGAACTCCCCGTCGTCGGCTCCACCTTCAAGAACCCCGACCTGGCCCGTACGTACGAGGAGCTGGGCCGCAAGGGCGTCGGCGCGATCTACCACGGCGAGCTGGGCGAGGACATCGTCGCCACCGTCAACAAGCCGCCCGTCGACCCGGACTCCGGCTGGAACGCCCGCCCGGGCGACCTGTCGGCCAAGGACCTCGCGGCCTACCAGGCCAAGCTCCAGGCCCCCACCAGGACCACGTACCGCGGCCTGAACGTCTACTCCATCGCCCCCTCCTCCTCCGGCGGCACCACGGTCGGCGAGGCCCTCAACATCCTCGAGCGCACCGACCTGTCGAAGGCGAGCAAGGCGCGCTACCTGCACCGCTTCATCGAGGCGAGCCGTATCGCCTTCGCCGACCGCGGGCGCTGGGTCGGCGACCCGGCCTTCGAGGACGTACCGGCGAAGGAGCTGCTGTCGCAGCGGTACGCCGACTCGCGCGAGTGCCTGATCAAGGACGACGCGGTGCTCACCAGCCCCCTCGCGCCCGGCGACCCGAGGCACCCGGGCTCCTGCGCGGGCGGCGGCACGGCGGCGCCGACGACGTACGAGGGTGAGAACACCACTCACCTCACGGTCGCCGACAGGTGGGGCAACGTCGTCGCCTACACGCTCACCATCGAGCAGACCGGCGGCAGCGGCATCACCGTGCCCGGCCGGGGCTTCCTGCTCAACAACGAGCTGACCGACTTCTCCTTCGCCCCCGCCAACCCGGCCGTCCACGACCCGAACCTGCCCGGCCCCGGCAAGCGGCCGCGCTCGTCGATCGCGCCGACGATCGTGCTGGACCAGCACCACAAGCCGGTCGTGGCGGTCGGCTCACCCGGTGGTGCGACCATCATCACCACCGTGCTCCAGACCCTGACCGGCTTCCTCGACCGCGGCCTCCCGCTGGTCGACGCGATCGCCGCGCCGCGCGCCAGTCAGCGCAACGCCGACGGGACCGAGCTCGAACCCGGCCTCTACGACAGCGGGTTGCGGGCGGAGCTGGAAGCCCTCGGGCACTCGTTCAAGCGCAACCCGGAGATCGGCGCGGCGACCGGTGTGCAGCGGCTGCCGGACGGCAGGTGGCTGGCCGCCGCCGAGAAGGAACGGCGCGGCGGCGGCTCGGCCATGGTGGTCAGGCCCGCGCGGCGGTAGCCCGCGTCACAGTTCGGGGACGGGCCGCTCCGGCGTGCGGAACGCCAGCCGCCCGTCCTCGACGTCGACCGTGACCCGGCCGCCCTCGTGGATGCGGCCGTCGAGCAGCAGCCGGGAGAGCTGGTTGTCCACCTCGCGCTGGATGGTCCGGCGCAGCGGCCGGGCACCGTACTCGGGCTGGTAGCCGCGCTCGGCGATCCAGTCCACGGCCGCGTCGGTGAAGTCGACGGTGATGTCCTGCGCCCGCACCATGCGCCGGGTCTGATCCAGCAGCAGGCTGGTGATCTGCCGCAGCTGTTCGCCACTGAGCTGGCGGAAGACGACGATCTCGTCGATGCGGTTCAGGAACTCCGGCCGGAAGTGCTCGCGCAGCGGACGCAGCACCTGCTCGCGCCGGGCCTCCTCGTCCGCCTCGGAACCACCTGCCCCGAAGCCGATGCCGGCACCGCGCCGGGTGATCACGTCGGAGCCCAGGTTGCTGGTCATGACGACGACCGTGTTCGTGAAGTCCACCGTCCGGCCCTGCGAGTCGGTCAGGCGGCCGTCGTCCAGGACCTGGAGCAGGATGTTGAAGACGTCCGGGTGCGCCTTCTCCACCTCGTCCAGCAGCAGCAGCGAGTACGGGTGCCGGCGCACCACCTCGGTGAGCTGGCCGGCCTCCTCGTGCCCGACGTAGCCGGGCGGGGCGCCGACCAGGCGGCTGACGGTGTGCCGTTCCTGGTACTCGCTCATGTCGAGGCGCACCATGCGGTCCTCGCTGCCGAACAGGGCCTCCGCCAGGGCCCGGGCCAACTCGGTCTTGCCGACGCCGGTCGGGCCGAGGAAGAGGAAGGACCCGATGGGCCGGTCGGGGCTGGCGAGTCCGGCGCGGGAGCGCAGTACGGCGTCGGAGACGACCCGTACGGCCTCGTCCTGGCCGACCACCCGCTCGTGCAGGTGCGACTCCAGGCCCAGCAGGCGGTCCTTCTCCTCCTGGGTGAGGCTGCTGACCGGGATGCCGGTCTGCCGGGACACCACCTCGGCGATGGACTCCGTGCCGACCACCAGGTTCAGGCCCTCGTCGGCCTCCCCGCCGCCGTCCGCCTCGGTGATCCGCTGCTTCAGCTCGGTGATCCGGTCGCGCAGCTGCATCGCCTGCTCGTACTGCTCGTCCGCGACGGCCTGGTCCTTGTCCCGGATCAGCTGGTCGACCTCGCGCTCCATGGCCCGTACGTCCGTGCCCTTGGTGCGCGCCCGCAGCCGCACCCGGGCACCGGCCTGGTCGATGAGGTCGATCGCCTTGTCCGGCAGGCGCCGGTCGGTGAGGTAGCGGTCGGACATCTCCACGGCCGCGACCAGTGCCTCGTCGGTGTAGCGGACCTGGTGGTGGGCCTCGTAGCGGTCGCGCAGTCCGCGCAGGATCTCGATGGCGTCCGCGGTGGTGGGCTCGGGGACCAGGATCGGCTGGAAGCGGCGGGCGAGGGCCGCGTCCTTCTCGATCCGGCGGTACTCCTCCAGGGTGGTGGCGCCCACGATGTGCAGTTCGCCGCGGGCCAGGGCCGGCTTGAGGATGTTGCCGGCGTCCATCGAGCCGCTCTCGCCGCCGCCACCGGCGCCGACGACCGTGTGCAGCTCGTCGATGAAGATGATCAGCTGTTCCGAGTGGGCGCGGATCTCGCCCACGATGTTGTTCAGCCGCTCCTCGAAGTCGCCCCGGTAGCGGGTGCCCGCGACCACGCCCGTCAGGTCCAGCGAGACCACCCGGCGCCCGATGAGCACGTCGGGCACGTCACCGTCGGTGATGCGCTGGGCGAGCCCCTCCACGATGGCGGTCTTGCCGACGCCCGCGTCACCGATCAGCACCGGGTTGTTCTTGCCGCGGCGGGAGAGCACCTCGACGGTCTGCTCGATCTCCTCCTCGCGCCCGATCACGGGGTCGATCCGGCCCTGCTGGGCCAGGTCGGTGAGGTCGCGGCCGTACTTGTCCAGTGTCGGCGTGTTCGTGGTCCGGGGGCCCTCCGCGCGGGTCTTGGCGGCGTCCGGCGTCTCCGTGGGCAGGCCCGAGGGGGCGAAGCGGGCCGCGTTCAGGATGTGCCCGGCGGCCGAGTCCGGGTTGGCGGCCAGGGCGCTGAGCACGTGCTCCGGGCCGATGTACCCGGTGCCGGTGGAGCGGGCCAGCTCGTGCGCGTCCAGCAGGGCGCGCTTGACGGCCGGGGTGAGGGAGAGCGACGTGGGCGGCGGGACCTCGCCCGGCGGGTGCTGCACGGGGCCGGTCCGCTCGTCGATCTGCGACGCCAGCGCGTCGGGATCGGCGCCGGCCCGGCTGAGCAGGCCGCGGGTCGGTTCGGTGGCGAGCGCGGCGCGCAGCAGGTGCTCGGTGTCCAGGTCCCGGCTGCCGTGCTCGGCGGCGTACTGGGCGGCGCCGCGCACCAGCTCCCGGGCGGGCTGGCTGAGCAGCCGCCCGATGTCGATCTGCCTCGGCCTGGGCCCGCCGAAGAAGCGCGCCAGGAATTCCGCGAACGGGTCGCCCTCCGGGCCCATGTAGCCGCTGCTCATCGTGTACGGACCTCCGCTGCATCGCTGATCGACGTGCCGGGGCCGGGTAACCCGGTCGGGGCGCGGTCATGCCCAACATGACACGTTCTGTTCCACTGGGCATGTCCGGGGGCGTCCGGTGGGCGGGCGGCTCCGGGGAGCCGGTGTGGGGGCCGGGCGGGGGCGGGTCGCGTGGCCCGGCGCCGGCCGGGTGGCCTCCCCGGTCTCTCGCTCGAGCGGGAGGTACCCCCACCGCCCACCTGTGCCGCCCTGGGGGTACCTCCCAGGCCGTTCAGGCACTGGGGGAGGCCCGATTGCCCGCAGCTGCGCGGGACGGCGGTCCGCAGGTGCGTCCGGCGGTGCCTCACAGGCCTTCTCGTGACGTCAGGACGCGTGGTCCCGACTCCGTGATCGCCACCGTGTGCTCCACGTGTGCCGCCCGGGAGCCGTCGTCGGTGCGCAGGGTCCAGCCGTCCGCGGCGGCGTGCCATGCGTCCCGCCCGCTGCCGATCAGCATCGGTTCGACGGCGAGGACCATGCCGGGGCGCAGCGGGAGTCCGCGACCAGGGCGGCCCTCGTTGGGTACCTCCGGGTCCTCGTGCATGCGCCGGCCGATGCCGTGGCCGCCGAAGCCGTCGGGGACGCCGTAGCCCGCCGCCCGGCACACCGAGCCGACGGCGTGCGCGATGTCTCCGATGCGGTTGCCGACGACGGCCGCGTCGACGGCCGCCGCGAGGGCCCGCTCGGCGGTGTCGATCAGGGCCGTGTCCGCCGGGCGCGGGGTGCCCACGACGAAGCTGATCGCCGAGTCGCCGGCCCAGCCGTCCAGCGTCGCCCCGCAGTCGAGGGAGAGGAGGTCGCCGTCGCGGAGCCGGTAGCCGTCCGGGATGCCGTGCACGATCGCGTCGTTCACCGAGGCGCAGATGACGGCCGGGAAGGGCGTCGGCGCGAAGGAGGGCCGGTAGCCGAGGAAGGGCGAGGCCGCGCCGGCCTCCCGCAGCACCTCACGGGCCACGGCGTCCAGCTCCAGCAGGGACACGCCCACGTCCGCGGCCCGCCGTGCGGCGGTCAGGGCGCGGGCGACGACCTGGCCGGCCGCGTGCATGGCATCGATCGATGTGTCGGTCTTCAGTTCCACCATGCCAATAACTATACCGGTATTTGAATTGGGTCCTTCGCGGCGGGCCGGTATTAGAATGACGGCATGGTGCGCACTCCTTTGACCCCGGAAGAACGCGAACGCGGCGAGCGGCTCGGGCGGCTGCTCCGCTCGGCCCGCGGCGACCGCACCATGACGGAGGTCGCCGCACAGGCCGGCGTCTCCGCCGAGACCCTGCGCAAGATCGAGACCGGGCGGGCGCCGACACCGGCGTTCTTCACGGTGGCCGCGCTGGCCGCCGCCCTGGGGGTGTCCATGGACGAACTGGCGGGACAGTGCGCGCTCGTGGGCGTCTGACGTCCGCTCCCGAAAACTCCCCGTAGCCGACCCGTAACACGGCTGGTGTTCCCTACAGCCGGAGCGGAGTCCTCCAGGCGGGCGGGAGTCGAACGATGGCCGTGGAAGAACTGCCGGGGCGCGTACGGGAGTTCGCGCACTACCTGACGGGACTGGTGGCGCGCCTCGACCCGGACACCGGCTGGTGCGCGGTGTTCCGGCAGCGCGACCCGGACGGCATGCGGGCCTGCCTCGACGGCCGCGAGGTGCCGCCCTGGGACGTGGTGGAGGCGCTGCTCCAGGATCTCGCCGGGCGGTACGGCGCCGCCGCCGAGACGGAGACGGCAGCCGCCCGCGCCCTGCACGCGGCCGCGCTCACCGCGTACGACGCGCTGCCCGGCGCCCGCGACGCCCTCGGGGACCGGCTCGACGTGATGCTCCGCGAGCAGCGGTACGCCGCCGAACGGCAGGCGGAACTCGGCCGCCTGCTCGCCGAGGCCGTGACGCCCGAGGCGGCCGACGCCCTCCGCCTCGACCTGGCCTGGGCCCGTGACGACCACGCCCGGGCGACCGCCCGGTGCGCCGAGATCCGGGCCCGGACGGCGGAACTGGACCGCGCCGCCGGACGGGACCGACGGGTCCGGCGGGGGAGGGGCGAGGCCGACGCCGGACCCCCGGCGTACGGCGGGTCGGCCCGATCCGCGGCCGACCCGGACAGTCCCGTTCCCGTGTCCGCCGAGCCCGCGCACCCCGAGACCGAGCAGCCCAGACGCCGCCGGGGCGGCGCACGCTTCGCCGGCCTCCCGGACGAGGACCGGGCCCCCGTCGCCGCAGTACCGGCCCACCTGCCGGACCCGGTCGCCGCCCCCGCCGCACGCACCCCGGGCGGCGCACGTTTCGCCGGGGCCACCGCGGCCGCCGAACCCGTGCCGACGCCGACCGTGCCGACGGCTCAGGACGACCGGGCGGCAGTCGCCCGGGTCGTCGAGGCGCTGGCGCGGCTGCGCGCCGAGGGGCGCAGCGGGGAGGCGCACGCGCTGCTGGCCGAGGCCGCGCACGGGCCCGCCGTCCGCTTCCCCCTGCTCGCCGAGCGGCTGGACCGCGCCGGGCTCGGCGCCGACCGGACGACACTGCTGTGGGAGGCCGCCTCGCTGCCCGCCGCCCGGCTGGTCGCCGCCGCCGACGCGCTGACCGCCGCCGGGCGCGCGGCCGACGGGGAGCAGGTCCTGCGGCAGGGCGTCGTACGGCCAGCCGCGGAGATCGGACACTGCCTACTCGGACTCACCGCCGAGGGCCGTCACCGCGAGGCCCGCGCGCTCCTCGACGCCTGCGTCCGCGCCCGCACCCCGCAGCAGGCCGCCCGCGTCGCCGAGCCCGCCCCGGCCGTGCTCGTACCGCTGCTGCTGGACGCGGCACGAGCGGTCTCCGAGGAACGCCACTGGGATCTCGTCCACGCCCTGCGCGTCGCCGGACTGGCCGGCTGAGGGCGCCGCACCAGCCTCGTAAGCCCCACCACTCACCCGCAGGAGTGCGAATCGCGATCGACACCCCGGCTTGGCGACGATGGTCTTGGCAAGCCCGTCCGAGAGGCTTACGTTCGTCCCTCTACGGCCTGCTCTACGGGCGTAGAGGCTCTGACGTCGTGTCGAAGGAGCAGCTCATGGCCAACGTCGTACGTGCCGCTCTGGTCCAGGCCACCTGGACCGGCGACACCGAGTCCATGGTGGCGAAACACGAGGAGCACGCCCGCGAGGCGGCCCGGCAGGGCGCCCGGGTCATCGGCTTCCAGGAAGTCTTCAACGCCCCCTACTTCTGCCAGGTCCAGGACCCCGAGCACTACCGCTGGGCCGAGCCCGTGCCCGACGGGCCGACCACCCGCCGCATGCAGGCACTCGCGCGCGAGACCGGCATGGTGATCGTCGTCCCGGTCTTCGAGGTCGAGCAGTCCGGCTTCTACTACAACACCGCGGCCGTGATCGACGCCGACGGCACCGTCCTCGGCACCTACCGCAAGCACCACATCCCGCAGGTCAAGGGCTTCTGGGAGAAGTTCTACTTCCGGCCCGGCAACCTCGGCTGGCCCGTCTTCGACACGGCCGTCGGCAAGGTCGGCGTCTACATCTGCTACGACCGGCACTTCCCGGAGGGCTGGCGGCAGCTCGGCCTCGGCGGCGCCCAGCTGGTCTACAACCCCTCCGCCACCCACCGGGGCCTGTCCGCCCACCTGTGGCGGCTGGAGCAGCCCGCGGCGGCCGTCGCCAACGAGTACTTCGTCGCCGCGATCAACCGGGTCGGGCAGGAGGAGTACGGCGACAACGACTTCTACGGGACGTCGTACTTCGTCGACCCGCGCGGCCAGTTCGTCGGCGACGTCGCCAGCGACACCAAGGAGGAACTCGTCGTCCGCGACCTGGACTTCGACCTCATCGAGCAGGTGCGGCAGCAGTGGGCCTTCTACCGCGACCGCCGCCCCGACGCCTACGAAGGGCTGGTGCAGCCGTGACCAAGGACCTGTTCGCCCGTCACCGCGCCGTGCTGCCCGACTGGCTCGCGCTCTACTACGAGGACCCGCTGGAGATCACGCACGGCGAGGGCCGGCACGTCTGGGACTCCTTGGGCAACAAGTACCTCGACTTCTTCGGCGGCATCCTCACCACGATGACCGCGCACGCCCTGCCCGAGGTGACCAAGGCGGTGAGCGAGCAGGCCGGGCGGATCATCCACTCCTCGACGCTCTACCTGAACCGGCCGATGGTCGAACTCGCCGAGCGCGTCGCCCAGCTGTCCGGCATCCCCGACGCGCGCGTCTTCTTCACCACCTCCGGAACCGAGGCCAACGACACCGCCCTGCTCCTCGCCACCACGTACCGGCGCAGCAACACGATCCTGGCGATGCGCAACAGCTACCACGGCCGTTCCTTCAGCGCCGTCGGTATCACCGGCAACCGCGGCTGGTCCCCGACCTCGCTGTCCCCGCTCCAGACGCTGTACGTGCACGGCGGCGTGCGCACCCGCGGGCCCTACGCCCACCTGGACGACCGCGACTTCATCGACGCCTGCGTCGCCGACCTGAAGGACCTCCTCGGCCACACCCGCCCGCCCGCCGCGCTGATCGCCGAACCCGTGCAGGGCGTCGGCGGCTTCACCTCCCCGCCGGACGGCCTGTACGCCGCCTTCCGTGAGGTGCTGCACGAGCGGGGCATCCTGTGGATCGCCGACGAGGTGCAGACCGGCTGGGGTCGCACCGGAGAGCACTTCTGGGGCTGGCAGGCCCACGGACGCAGCGGCCCGCCCGACATCGTGACCTTCGCCAAGGGCATCGGCAACGGCATGTCGATCGGCGGCGTCATCGCCCGCGCCGAGATCATGAACTGCCTGGACGCCAACAGCATCTCCACCTTCGGCGGCACCCAGGTCACCATGGCGGCCGGCCTCGCCAACCTCACCTACCTGCTGGAACACGACCTCCAGGGCAACGCCCGGCGCGTCGGCGGACTGCTCCTGGAACGGCTGCGAGGCGTCGCCGCCCAGGTGCCGCACGTCCGGGAGGTGCGCGGACGCGGCTTGATGCTCGGCATCGAGCTGACCCGGCCCGGCACCGACGAGGCCGACCCCCGGGCCGCCTCCGCCGTGCTGGAGGAGGCCCGCGCGGGCGGCCTGCTCATCGGCAAGGGCGGCGGCCACGACACCAGCGCCCTGCGCATCGCCCCGCCGATGTCCCTCACCGTCGCGGAGGCCGAGGAGGGTGCCGCGATCCTCGAACGCGCCCTGCGGAGCCTGTGACGTCCGTGCGCTGAGCCGTGCACCGAGCGGAGGAACCGCCGCCATGACCACCACCCGGGAGTCCTGGGAACCCGCCCTGTCGGTCCGTCAGGTCCTCGCCCTGGAGCGGGTGCTCGCCGGGCAGCCCGAGGTGGTGGCCGGCGCCGGCCTGCTCGACCGGCCGGTGCGCTGGGTGCACGTCGCCGAGGCCGCCGACGTCGGCGTGATGCTCAGCGGCGGCGAGATGGTCCTCACCACCGGGGTGCTGCTCGCCGGGGACGAGGACCGGCAGAGCGAGTACATCCGCTCCCTGCACCGCGCGGAGGCCGCGGCCGTCGTCCTCGGGCTCGGCCGCGCCTTCCCCGCGCCGCCGGACGTGATGCGCCGGACGGCCGAGCGGTGCGGGCTGCCCATGGTCGTCCTGCACCGTCCCTTCCCCTTCGCCGAACTGACCGAGGAGGTCCAGTCCCGGCTGCTGCGCCGCAAGTACGCCGCCGTCAGCCTCTCCGAGGCCGTACGCACCGAACTGACCGGCCTGATCACCGCGGGCGCCCCCGTGCAGCGTCTGCTCGACGAGGTGGCCCGGCACGCCGGCTGCCCGGTCGTCGTCACCAACCTCGCGCACCGCGTCCTCGCCACGTCGGGGGAGCGGGCGGCCGTCGACGACGTGCTGCGCGACTGGGAGCGCATCGCCCGGCAGGCCGGTGCCGGCGCCGCCGACGGCTGGATCCGCGCCGAGCTGACCTGCCGCGGGGAGCGCTGGGGGCGGCTGGTGCTGTGCGGCCACCGCGGCGACCGGGCCGCCGGACGGCTGCTCGCCGACCGCGCCGCCGAGGCCCTCGTCCTGCACCGCATGCTCGGCGGCCCCGCGACGCCCTCCTGGGAGGAGCAGTCCGCACGGAGCCTGCTCACCGACCTGGCCGGCGGGGCCGTACCGGCGCGGCAACTGCTGCCGCGGGCACGGGCGGCCGGACTGCCGGTCAACCGGCGCGTCTTCGTCCCGCTGGCCGTCCGCGACGGGGACCCGGCCCGCCTCGACCGCGTGCTGCGGCTGCTGGGCCTGCCGGGCCTCGCCGCCCGGCTCACCGACGACACGACCGCCGTACTGCTCAGCCTCGCCCGGGACCAGGACGCCAGGGCACTGACCGAGCACTTCGCGGCCCGGCTGCGCACGGAACCCGGCGCCACCGGCACCGTGGTCGCCGCGGCCGACGCCCGCACCCTCTGGGACGACGTACCGGCCGGCCTGCGTGAGGCGCAGCACGTCGCCGACGCCGTCACCGACTCCGCGGCGGCCCTCGACCTGCCGCCCGTCGTCCGCCTGCGGGACATCCACCTGCGCGGCCTGGTGCGGCTGCTGCGCGACGACCCGCACGTGCAGTCCTTCGCCGAACGGGAGCTGGGCGGGCTGCTGCGCGGCCCCGACGAGGACCTGCTCCCCGTCCTGCGCACCTACCTCGCCACCGGCCGCAACAAGTCCCGCACCGCCCAGCTCCACCACGTCTCGCGCCCCGCCCTCTACCGCCGCCTGGAGGCCATTCAGGCCAGGCTCGGCGTGGACCTCGACGACTTCGAACAGGCCGCGTCCGTGCACATCGCGCTCCTCGCCCACGACGCACAACAGGGGTGACACCGTGCAACGCCCGACTCCCGCTGACGTGACACCGTGCCCGTCGAACCGGCCGGCCGCCGTCCCTACGCTCGCAGCACACCGAGCGAGTGGAGGCCGAAGATGAGCCGAGTGATCCGTGCCGCGCTCTTCCAGACCGCATGGACGGGCGACAAGGAATCGATGATCCAGGTCCACGAGCAGGCGGTCCGCGACGCCGCCGCCCAGGGAGCCCAAGTCCTCTGCTTCCAGGAGCTGTTCTACGGACCCTACTTCTGCCAGGTCCAGGACCCCGAGTTCTACGCCTACGCCGAACGCGTCCCCGACGGCCCGGTCGTCGAGCGCTTCCGGCGGCTCGCCCGCGAGCACGGCATCGTCCTGGTGCTCCCCATGTACGAGGAGGAGCAGCCCGGCGTCCTCTACAACACCGCCGCCGTCATCGACGCCGACGGCTCCTACGTCGGCAAGTACCGCAAGACCCACATCCCGCAGGTGCGGGGCTTCTGGGAGAAGTTCTACTTCCGTCCCGGCAACTCCGGCTGGCCCGTCTTCGACACGGCCGTCGGCCGCATCGGCGTCTACATCTGCTACGACCGGCACTTCCCGGAGGGCTGGCGGGCGCTCGGCCTCCAGGGCGCCGAGGTCGTCTTCAACCCGTCGGCGACCTCACGGGGCCTGTCCGGCTACCTGTGGCAGCTGGAGCAGCCGGCGGCGGCCGTCGCCAACGAGTACTTCGTCGGCGCCATCAACCGCGTCGGCGTCGAGGAGTACGGCGACAACGACTTCTACGGCACCTCGTACTTCGTCGACCCCGAGGCGCAGTTCGTCGGCGAGGTCGCGAGCGACAAGGACAGCGAACTCGTCGTCCGCGACCTCGACATGGGCAAGCTGCGCGAGGTCCGCGACCGCTGGCAGTTCTACCGCGACCGGGCGCCGGGCGCGTACGCGCCGCTGACCGCGCCCTGACCGACCGCTCCCGACAGGAGGGACCAGCATGACCAGCAGTCGTACCGTCATCCGCGGTGGTCTCGTCATCACCGCGTCCGACGAGATCCACGCCGACGTGCTGATCGAGGACGGCCGCGTCGCCGCCCTCGCCGCGTCCGGCACCCCGGCCGCCGAGGGCCTCACGGCCGAGCGGACGATCGACGCCACCGGCAAGTACGTGATCCCGGGCGGCGTCGACGGCCACACCCACATGGAGATGCCCTTCGGCGGCACCTACGCCGCGGACACCTTCGAGACGGGCACCCGGGCCGCCGCCTGGGGCGGTACGACCACCATCGTCGACTTCGCCGTCCAGAGCGTCGGGCACTCCCTGCGCGAGGGCCTCGACGCCTGGCACGCCAAGGCCGAGGGCAACTGCGCGATCGACTACGGCTTCCACATGATCGTCTCCGACGTGAACGAGAAGACGCTCAAGGAGATGGACCTGCTGGTGGAGGAGGGCATCACCTCCTTCAAGCAGTTCATGGCCTACCCCGGTGTCTTCTACTCCGACGACGGCCAGATCCTGCGGGCCATGCAGCGCGCCGCCGGCAACGGCGGACTGATCATGATGCACGCCGAGAACGGCATCGCGATCGACGTCCTCGTCGAGCAGGCCCTCGCCCGCGGCGAGACCGACCCCCGCTACCACGGCGAGGTCCGCAAGGCCCTGCTGGAGGCCGAGGCCACCCACCGCGCCATCCGGCTCGCCCAGGTCGCCGGCGCGCCGCTCTACGTCGTGCACGTGTCGGCGCAGGAGGCGGTCGCCGAGCTGACCCGGGCCCGCGACGACGGCCTGAACGTCTTCGGCGAGACCTGCCCGCAGTACCTGTTCCTGTCCACCGACAACCTCGCCGAGCCGGACTTCGAGGGCGCCAAGTACGTGTGCAGCACGCCGCTGCGTCCGCGCGAGCACCAGGCGGCGCTGTGGAAGGGCCTGCGGACCAACGACCTCCAGGTGGTCTCCACCGACCACTGCCCCTTCTGCTTCACGGGCCAGAAGGAGCTCGGCCGCGGCGACTTCTCCAAGATCCCCAACGGCATGCCGGGCGTCGAGAACCGCATGGACCTGCTCCACCAGGCCGTCGTCGACGGGCACATCAGCCGGCGCCGCTGGATCGAGATCGCCTGCGCCACCCCGGCCCGCATGTTCGGCCTGTACCCCAAGAAGGGCACCATCGCGCCCGGAGCCGACGCCGACATCGTCGTCTACGACCCGCACGCCGAGCAGGTCCTGTCCGCCGAGACCCACCACATGAACGTCGACTACTCGGCGTACGAGGGCAAGCGGATCACCGGCCGCGTGGAGACCGTGCTCTCGCGCGGCGAGCCGGTCGTCACCGAGCGGGAGTACACCGGCCGCAAGGGCCACGGTGTCTACACCCCGCGCTCCACCTGCCAGTACCTGAACTAGGAGCGGTGCCCATGGACTTCGGACTCGTCCTGCAGACCGACCCGCCGGCCTCCCGTGTCGTCAGCCTGATGCAACGGGCCGAACGCAACGGGTTCACGCACGGCTGGACCTTCGACTCCGCCGTGCTGTGGCAGGAGCCGTTCGTCATCCACAGCCAGATCCTGGCCCACACCACGAGGCTCAAGGTCGGCACGATGGTCACCAACCCGGGGACCCGCACCTGGGAGGTGACCGCGTCCACCTTCGCCACCCTCAACGACATGTACGGCAACCGCACCGTCTGCGGCATCGGCCGCGGCGACTCCGCGATGCGCGTCGCCGGACGCAAGCCCAACACCCTGGCCCGCATCAGCGAGGCCATGAAGGTCATCCGGGCGCTGGGCAGGGGAGAGGAGGCCGACCTCGGCGGCGGCACCGTCGTCAGGTTCCCCTGGATCAAGCCGGACGCCGAACTCCCCGTGTGGATGGCCGCGTACGGGCCGAAGGCCCTGAAGATGACCGGCGAGGAGGCCGACGGCTTCATCCTCCAGCTCGCCGACCCCTACCTCACCGAGTACATGGTCCGGGCCGTCAAGGACGCCGCGACGGCGGCCGGCCGCGACCCGTCCGAGGTGACGGTCTGCGTCGCCGCCCCCGCCTACGTCACCGCCGACGACTCGCCCGAGGCACTCGCCCACGCCCGCGAGCAGTGCCGCTGGTTCGGCGGCATGGTCGGCAACCACGTCGCCGACCTGGTCGCCAAGTACGGCGAGCACTCCGCCGCCGTCCCCGACGAACTCACCGACTACATCAAGGCCCGCCAGGGCTACGACTACGCCCACCACGGACGCAGCGGCAACCCGGACACACAGTTCGTACCGGACGAGATCGTCGACCGGTTCTGCCTGATCGGACCGGTCGAGAAACACATCGAGAAGCTGACCGCCCTGCGCGCCCTCGGCGTCGACCAGTTCGCCGTGTACGACATGCACGACGCACAGGAAGCCGTCATCGACGCGTACGGCACCCAGGTCATCCCGGCCGTCAACGACTGACCCCACCAGGTTCTCCCCCCTTCCCGCCACCGGCGGGAAGGGGGCCAGGGCGCACCCGCGCACCCCCCTCGGCACCGCCCGCACGGCCTCTCCCGACCCACCGCATGATTGGCCTGCCCATGACCGACACCGCGCCCTCCGCCATACCGCCGTCCGCCCAAGTCACCCTCCCCGACGGGCGCGTGGAGCTCGCCCCGGGGACCCCTCCGCCGAGCGGCCCGTACGCCAACGAGGACCTGCTGCCGGTCCCGGTCGGCAAACGCACCTGGACCACGTACAACTTCTCCGCCCTGTGGGTCGGCATGGCCCACAACACGGCCTCCTGGACCCTGGCGTCCGGTCTGATCGCCGTCGGCATGGACTGGAAACAGGCGGTGTTCACCATCGCCCTGGCCAACCTGATCGTGCTCGTCCCGATGCTGCTCACCGGGCACGCGGGACCCAAGTACGGCATCCCCTTCCCCGTCTTCGCCCGCGCCTCCTTCGGCATCCGGGGCGCCAACCTGCCCGCCGTCGTGCGGGCGCTGGTGGCGTGCGGCTGGTTCGGCATCCAGACCTGGATCGGCGGCGAGGCCATCTACTTCCTGGCCGGCAAGCTGATCGGCGACGGCTGGACGGAGGCCGGCACGGTCGGCGGCTACGCCTGGACCATGTGGCTGTCGTTCGCGATCTTCTGGGCCATCCAGGTCGCCGTCATCTACCGGGGCATGGAGACCATCCGCCGCTTCGAGAACTGGGCGGCGCCCTTCGTCCTGGTCGGCGCGTTCGTGATGCTGTGGTGGATGACCGACCGGGCGGGCGGCTTCGGCCCGCTCTTCGACCAGCCGTCGAAACTGGGCTGGGGCGGCGACTTCTGGAAGCTGTTCTGGCCCTCCCTCATGGGCATGATCGGCTTCTGGTCCACGCTGTCCCTGAACATCCCCGACTTCACCCGCTACGGCAAGAGCCAGCAGGCCCAGACCCGCGGCCAGGCCCTCGGCCTGCCGACCACCATGACCCTGTTCGCCTTCCTGTCCGTCATGGTGACCTCCGGCTCGCAGGCGGTCTACGGGGAACCGGTCTGGGACCCGGTGCAGCTCGCCGCGAAGACGGACAACGCGGTGGGCCTGCTCTTCGCCCTCGTCACCGTCCTGGTGGCGACCCTGTCCGTGAACGTCGCGGCCAACCTGGTCTCGCCGGCCTTCGACTTCTCCAACGTCGCGCCCCGCAAGGTGAGTTTCCGGGCGGGCGCGCTCGTCACCTGCGTCCTCGCCGTGCTGATCTTCCCGTGGAAGCTGTACTCCGACCCGCAGGGCTACATCTTCACCTGGCTCGGCCTGGTCGGCGGGCTGCTCGGCACGGTCGCCGGCATCCTCATCGCCGACTACTGGATCCTGCGCCGCGCCCGCCTCGACCTCGTCGACCTGTACCGCGCGGGCGGACGCTACTGGTACACCGGCGGCTGGAACTGGCGGGCGGTCGTCGCCTTCGTCACCGGCGGTGTCCTCGCCGTCGGCGGCGCCGACTTCCACCCCTTGATCGACGGCCGGCCCGTGCCGTTCCTCGAACCGCTGGCCGACTACGGCTGGGCGGTGGGCCTCGGCACCTCGATGCTGCTCTACCTGCTGCTGATGCTGCCCGGCGCCCGGAACCGGGCCGCCGGCTGAGAGGCCGTCGGGGCGGTCAGCCGGCCTGGCCGCCCTGCAGGGCGGCCACCGCCTCCTTGGCCGCCTTGATGGCCCCCTTGTTGATCTCTTCCGTGCCGGGGGCCTTCCCGGTCTCGAAGTCACTGCCGTTGTACGTGATCGTCACCAGGGCGTTGGCCGCGCGGACCAGCACGGTGCCCTCCCGGGTCTGCTGCTTGTCCTCGGTCGTGAGGTTGACGACGGAGTACGCCTGGTCGCCGAGCCCCGGGACGTCGCCCCCGCCGCTGCGGTCGGCGACCCGCTCCTTGTACGACTTCCGCGCCGCCTCGTCCGAGGCCATCACCTCGTAGGAGACGTCCAGCCAGCGGTAGTCGTATCCCTTGAGCGCGTTCCACGAGCAGGTGCGGCGCACCTTCGTGTCCGTCGACGGGATCTCCTTGCCCTCCGTCCTGGCTCCCGGGACGAGCGACGTGATCGTCTTCCGGGCCAGGCTCCCGCAGGGCGCCGGGGCGGCGGCGTACGTCTTCGTCACCGCCTGCGTCGCCGGGGCCGAGGCGGACGGGCGCCCGCCGTCGGGCGGCGTGCTGTCCTCGGCGGCCGGTGTCGTGTCCGGCCCGGACGACAGCGCCCAGCCCGCCGTGGCGAGCACGGCGACCGGGGCCAGGCGCGCGGTCAGGGCGAGCGGCAGGGGAAGAGAACGCACGGCGCACTTCTCGTGGGGGACGGTGCGGAGGGGTCCGCACTGCGGACGGGGACGCCAGTGTCACACGAGTACCTGTGGGGCGGAAGGGCGAACTCGCTGCGTGCCCGGCCGGTGACGGAGACGGACCCGTCAGGGCACCCGGGCCGTCCACCGCGGTGAGGAGAACTTCGTGCGGGCCAGTTCCCCGGCGCGGGCCAGTTCCTCGTCGGTCACCTTGCCCTGGGTGAGTCCGTACCGGGCGCCGAAGGAGGCGATCATCCGCTCGATCACGGTCTCGCGCGGCAGACCGGTCTGGCGGCGCAGCGGGTCCACCCGCTTCTTCGCGCTCTTGATGCCCTTGTCGCTGAGCTTCTCCCGCCCGATGCGCAGCACCTCGAGCATCTTGTCGGCGTCGATGTCGTAGGACATGGTCACGTGGTGCAGCACCGCGCCGGGGCTGCCGCCGTGTCCCACGATCCGCTTCTGCGCGGCGCCCGCGATCTTGCCCTGGTCGGTGGCGATGTCGTTCAGCGGCTGGTACCAGGCGCGGATGCCCATGTCGCCGAGGGCGCCGAGCACCCAGTCGTCGAGGTAGGCGTAGCTGTCCTGGAAGGACAGGCCCTGCACCAGCGCCTCCGGCACGGACAGCGAGTAGGTGATCGTGTTGCCCGGCTCCACGAACATGGCGCCGCCGCCGGAGATCCGGCGCACCACCTCGACGCCGTGGCGCTCGGCGGCCTCGGCGTCGACCTCGTTGCGCAGCGACTGGAAGCTGCCGATGATCACCGCGGGGGAGCCCCACTCCCACACCCGCAGCGTCGGCGGGCGGCGGCCGGCCGCGACCTCGGCGGTCAGGACCTCGTCCAGGGCCATGTGCAGGGCGGGGGGCTGCGGAGCCTCGTGGATCAGCTGCCAGTCGTAGTCCGTCCAGTCCGTGGCGTGCGCGAGGGCCCGGCGCACGGCGATGCCGACGCCCTCCGAGGTCAGCCCGTACATCACGGTGCCCTCGGGCAGGGCCGCGTCGATCCGCGCGGCCAGTCCCGCGGCGTCGGTGTCGGCCGGGGCGCCCTCCAGCGCACGGTTCACGGCGTCGAGCGCCTCGTCCGGCTCGAGGAAGAAGTCGCCCGCCACGCGCACGTGCCGCAGCACCCCGTCCTCGGCCTCCACGTCCACGACGACCAGCTTGCCGCCGGGGATCTTGTACTCACCGTGCACCGTTCCGCCTCCGTCTCCGCACATGGGAGGCAACAGCGGGGCGGACGGTGATGTTCCCCGGCGGTCCCTCCGGTCATCCGGTCCCGTCGCCCAGCAGACGGCGCGCGGTCCGGCGGCTGTCCTCGGCCACGGTGATCCGGACGCCGTCGAACCCCGGTCCCCGGGTGGCGTCCAGCGCCATGCGGGAGGTCGTGCCGTCGGCCGTCGAGGACGGATCGAGGGGGCTGCCCGGCAGCCCGTCCACGACGAACACGTCGCGGTGCGGTTGCAGGTGGGTCGCCAGCGCCCAGAGCACGTGCTCGTCCCGGGTGACGTCCACGTCGTCGTCGACGGCCACGACCGTCTTCAGGTACGGGTCCCAGCCCAGCAGGCCCAGCATGACCTGCCGTGCCTGGCCGGGGCGGCTCGGGCGCAGCGCGACGTAGGCGTGGAAGTGGGTGCCGGAGGTGGGGTAGTGCAGGGCGGTCACCTCGGGGAAGCGCTCCCGCAGCTTCTCCGCCATCTCCGACTCGCGGGGGATGCGGGCGAGGTTGAGGTGCTCGGCGGTGTTCCCGCCGACGACGTCGAGCAGCAGGGCGTCGCGGCGGCGCAGCACCGTCTCGACGGTGAGGACGTTGTGCGTGGAGCGGTCGGAGGAGTAGCCGGAGAACTCGCCGAACGGTCCCTCGTCGGCCCGCAGCCCGGGGTCGATGACGCCCTCCAGCACGATCTCCGCGCTCGCCGGGACCCTGATGCCGTGCCGAAGATCCCGGTGACCGTCCTGACCGGCTTCCTCGGAGCCGGGAAGACCACCCTGGTCAACCACATCCTCACCGCGCAGCACGGACAGCGCATCGCGGTCGTCGAGAACGAGTTCGGCGACATCCCGATCGACAACGACCTCGTCGTCAACTCCGACGAGGAGATCTTCGAGATGTCGAACGGCTGCTGCCTGTGCTGCACCGCCCGCACCGACCTGATCGACATCCTGGGCAGCCTCCGCCGGCGCGACGACCGCGTGGACCGGGTCCTGATCGAGACCAGCGGCATGGCCGACCCCAACCCGGTCGCCCAGACGTTCTTCGTGGACGACGACGTCGCCGCGCACTACGCACTCGACGCCATCGTCACCCTCGTCGACGCCAAGCACGTCACCGACCACCTCGACACGGCCACCGGCGACGGGGTCGGCCACCAGGTCGTCGACCAGATCGCCTTCGCCGACCGGATCGTCCTCAACAAGGTCGACCTCGTCGACGAGGAGCGGGTCCGCGCCCTGAAGACCCGGCTGCGGGGCATCAACGCCACCGCCGAGATCATCACCTCCAGCCACGCCGACGTCGACCTGACGGCCGTCCTCGGGATCGGCGCGTTCGACCTGTCCCACACCATGGCCGTCGACCCCGGCTGGCTGGACGAGCGCGACCACCACCACGACCCCGGCGTCACCTCGGTCAGCGTCGAGCTCCACGGGGCCCTGGACCGGGCGGCGTTGGAGAAGTGGCTGGGGGAGCTGGCGGAGCGCCGGGGTGCCGACCTGTACCGGCTCAAGGGCATCGTGGCGCTCGACGACCACCCCCGCCGCTTCGTCCTCCAGGGCGTGCACCGGATGTCCGAGCTGCGGCCCGCCTCGTCCTGGGGCAGGGAGCCGCGTACCGGCAAGGTCGTCTTCATCGGCCGCGACCTCGACCGCGACGAGCTCACCATGGGCCTCCTCGCCTGCCGCCGGGCGGTGCCGGCCACGTCGGTGCGGGAAGACGAGCGCGGCTGAAGGCCCGCCCGCCGGCGGCACCCACGGCTCGCCGCGGAGCATCCGCCCCGCCGGCCCGCCCGCGGGAGGACGTCGCGCTCCTCGTGCCCGGCACCCGCCTCCTCGATCCGGCCCGGGTGGCCGTCCGGGACGTGGACCGGGATCCGGCCGTCGTCTCCCGCGTCCGCCACGAGGTCACCGGCCGGCTCCCCGGACGCCGGTCTGCGAGGTCTCCGACGGAGGCAGTACCGCATCCGGTCGCAGCAGACACCTTCGTCGTACCCGGGACGGTGGGCCGCCGGGCCCGGAGCGGAAGCGTCGGGGCGGGGGAGCGGGGACGCGGGGCGATCGGTAGCCTGCTGGCTCGACGCTGCCCGACCGAGAGGTGAGAGGCCCCATGTTCACCACCCGACCCACCCTCCAGGGCACCTTCGGCATGGTGGCCTCCACCCACTGGCTGGCGTCCCAGTCGGCGATGGCGGTACTGGAGGACGGCGGCAACGCCTACGACGCCGCCGTGGCCGGTGCGTTCGTCCTGCACGTCGTCGAACCGCACCTCAACGGGCCCGCCGGAGAGGTGCCGATACTCCTCGCGCCGGCGGGCGGTGAGGTGCGGGTGCTGTGCGGGCAGGGCGTCGCCCCGGGCGGTGCGACGGTCGCCCACTACCGAGGACTCGGCCTGGACCTCGTGCCCGGCACCGGCCCGCTCGCCGCCGCCGTGCCCGGCGCCTTCGACGCCTGGATGCTCCTGCTGCGCGACCACGGCACCAAGCACCTCGCCGACGTACTGAAGTACGCCATCGGCTACGCCGAGCACGGGCACCCGCCCGTGGAGCGCTTCACGGAGACCGTCGAGACCGTCCGCGAGCTGTTCGAGACGGAGTGGACGTCCTCGGCGGAGATCTACCTGCCCGGCGGCCGGCCGCCCCGCCCGGGCGAGCTGTTCCGCAACCCCGCCCTCGCCGCCACGTGGAAGCGGCTGCTCGCCGAGGCCGCCGGGGCGGGCGACCGGGAGGCGGAGATCGAGACGGCCCGGGAGGTCTGGCGCACCGGGTTCGTCGCCGAGGCGTTCGTCCGGCAGGCCGGCCGGCCCACCCTGGACACCAGCGGCCGGCGCCACACCGGCACCCTGACGGCCGCCGACCTCGCCGGCTGGTCCGCGTCCTACGAGACGCCGGCGACGTACGACTGGAACGGCTGGACCGTGTGCAAGGCCGGCCCCTGGAGCCAGGGCCCCGTCCTGCTCCAGCAGCTGGCGCTGCTCCCGCCCGAGCTGCCCCGGTACGGCTCCGCCGACTACGTCCACCTGCTGGTCGAGGGCTGCAAGCTCGCCATGGCCGATCGGGAGGCCTGGTACGGGGACGCCGACGACGCGGCCGACGTGCCGCTCGCCGACCTGCTGTCGCCGGCGTACAACGCGGCCCGGCGCGAGCTCGTCGGGGACAAGGCCTCCCACGAGCTGCGGCCCGGCGGCCCGGGCGGGCGCACCCCGCGGCTCAGCGCCCACGCGCGTGTGGCGGCCGTCGAGAGGGAGGGCCTCGACGCCCTCGGAGTCGGCGAGCCGACCGTCGCCAAGGGCCCGGCCTCCCCGGTGCCCGGCGAGCCCGCCGTCGACGCCGACGGCGGCACCCGTGGCGACACCTGCCACCTCGACGTCGTGGACCGCTGGGGCAACATGGTCTCGGCCACGCCCAGCGGCGGCTGGCTCCAGTCCAACCCCGTCGTGCCCGAACTCGGCTTCCCGCTCGGTACCCGCCTGCAGATGACCTGGCTGGAGGAGGGCCTGCCGAACTCGCTCACCCCGGGCCGCCGGCCGCGCACCACCCTCACCCCGTCCATCGCCCTGCGCGACGGGGTGCCCGTCATGGCGTTCGGCACGCCCGGCGGGGACCAGCAGGACCAGTGGCAGCTGCACTTCTTCCTGGCGGTCGCCCTGCGCGCACCGGTGCGCGGCGGCCTCGACCTCCAGGGCGCCATCGACGCCCCGAACTGGCACAACGACAGCTTCCCCGGCTCCTTCTTCCCGCGCGGCATGCGGGCGGGAAGCGTCACCGTGGAGTCCCGGACGCCCGCGGAGGTCGTCGAGGAGCTGCGGCGCCGCGGCCACGACGTCACCGTCGGCGAGCCCTGGTCGGAGGGGCGCCTGTGCGCCGTCGCCCGGGACCCGCGGACCGGGACGCTGTCCGCGGCGGCGAACCCGCGCGGCGCACAGGGGTACGCGGTGGGGCGCTGAGCCGGCCACGTGTTCACGCCGATTCCACCCGGAGTGCACCACCCGGGTGAGGATTGTCAGTGGCGCGTGCTCTCATGGAGTCATGATCGAGAACAACGAAACCATCGACGAGTTTCTCGCCCGGCACGTCGACGACGTGGAGGAGGCCGTCCGCAAGGCGGCCGCCCAGGAGATCATGCCCCGCTGGCGCCGGCTCGCGGCCCACGAGGTCGACCAGAAGTCCGGCCCGCACGACCTGGTGACGGACGCCGACCGCAAGGCCGAGCGGTATCTGACGGAGGCACTGGTCGCCCTGCTGCCCGGATCGGTCGTGGTCGGCGAGGAAGCGGTGCACGCCAACCCCGCCTCGTACGACGCGATCCGGGGCGAAGCGCCGGTGTGGATCGTCGATCCCGTCGACGGGACGCGGCAGTTCGTGCACGGCGACTCCGGCTTCTGCACCCTGGTCGCGCTGGCACACCGCGGGGTGGTGCACGCCTCCTGGACCTACGCGCCCGCCCACGACCGGCTCGCCACGGCCGTCCGGGGCCGGGGAGCCTTCCTGGACGGCGAGCGGCTCTACGCCGGGCCGCCCGAGCCCGGGCACGACCTGCGGGTGGCCACCTCCCACCCGGACTACACGACGGACGAGCAGAAGCGCGCCCTGCTCAGCCTGCGCACCCCGGGCGTGGCACCCCGCGCCTGCGGCTCGGCGGGCCTCGAGTACCTCGCCGTCGCGCGCGGCGAGTCCGACGCCACGGCGTTCTCCTGGGAGGCGGCCTGGGACCACGCCGCGGGGCTCCTCCTGGTCGAGGAGGCGGGCGGCACCCACCTGACCCGCACGGGCGAACCCTTCCGCATCACCGGTGACAACGATCTGCCGTTCACCGCGGCCCGCGACGCGGCCACGGCCCGGCGGGTGGTGGCACTGCTCGCGGGGGAAGCCGCCTGACCCCGCGGGCAGCGGCGGCCGGGCCGTCCGGCCGTCACCCGCGGCCGGGGCGTGTCACTGCCCCGGCATATCCTGACCCCGAGTGGCCATCGGCTGACGAAGGAGTCCGAAGGTGCCGTCGATGCTCGATGCGGTCGTGGTGGGTGCGGGACCGAACGGACTGACGGCTGCCGTGGAGCTGGCCCGCCGCGGCTTCTCCGTCGCCGTCTTCGAGGCGCGGGACACCGTGGGCGGCGGCGCCCGGACCGAGGAGCTGACCCTCCCCGGCTTCCGCCACGACCCGTGCTCGGCCGCGCACCCGCTCGGCGTCAACTCACCCGCGTTCCGCGCCCTGCCCCTGGAGCGGTACGGCCTGGAGTGGCTGCACCCCGAGCTGCCCATGGCGCACCCGTTCCCCGACGGCTCGGCCGCCGTGCTGTCCCGGTCGGTCGGCGAGACCGCCGCCTCCTTCGGCCCGCGCGACGCGGGCACGTACCGCAGGCTGGTCGAGCGCTTCCTGCCCCGGTGGGACATGCTGGCCCGCGACTTCATGTCCCTGCCGCTCACCGCACTGCCCCGCGACCCGGTCACCCTCGCCCGCTTCGGCCTGGTCGGCCTGCCGCCGTCGACGTGGCTGATGCGCCGCTTCCGCGACGAGAAGGCGAGGACCCTCTTCGCCGGTCTCGTGGCGCACGTCATGGCCCCGCTCGGCGGCTTCGCCACCGGTGCCATCGGCCTGGTCTTCGCCCTCGCCGCCCACGCCCGCGGTTGGCCCGTGGCCCGCGGCGGCTCCCAGGCCATCTCCGACGCGCTCGCCGCGTACCTCACCGACCTCGGCGGCACGGTCCACACCGACTACGAGGTCAAGCGCCTCGACGACCTGCCGCCGGCACGCGCGTACGTCTTCGACACCTCGCCCACGGCCCTGGCCCGCATCGCCGGCCTGGGCAACTACTACGAGCACTACCGGTACGGGCCCGGCGTCTTCAAGATCGACTACGCGCTGGACGGCCCGGTCCCGTGGACGGCCGAGGCCCCCCGCACCGCCGGCACGGTGCAGGTCGGCGCCGACAGCACGGAGATCGGCACCGCCCTGCACGCCGCCTCACGCACCGACCGCGCGCCCGACCGGCCGTTCCTCATCACCGTGCAGCCCGGCGTCGTCGACCCCACCCGCGCCCCGGCCGGCAAGCACGTCTTCTGGGCGTACGGACACGTGCCCAACGGCTGGACCGGCGACCTCACGGACGCGGTCGAACGCCAACTGGAGCGCTTCGCCCCCGGGTTCCGTGACCGCGTCCTCGCCCGCGCGACCGCGGGCCCGCCCGAGATCGCCGCCCGCAACGCCAACTACGTCGGCGGGGACATCGCCTCCGGCGCGGTCTCCGGGCTCCAGCTCCTGCTGCGCCCCAAGCTCTCCCTGTTCCCGTACGCCACCCCGCACCCGGCCGTCTTCATCTGCTCGTCGGCCACCCCGCCGGGCCCCGGGGTGCACGGCATGTCCGGACACAACGCGGCGAAGGCCGTCTGGCGAAGACTGAGGCAGACATGACCACCATCACGCTGGTGCAGGGCGACATCACCCGCCAGAGCGCCGACGCGATCGTCAACGCGGCCAACTCCTCCCTGCTCGGCGGAGGCGGCGTCGACGGCGCCATCCACCGGCGCGGCGGCCCCGCGATCCTGGAGGCCTGCCGCAAGCTCCGTGCCGGCCACCTCGGCAAGGGCCTGCCCACCGGCCGGGCGGTCGCCACCACCGCGGGCAACCTGGACGCCCGCTGGGTGATCCACACGGTGGGCCCGGTCTGGTCGGCCACCGAGGACCGCTCCGGCCTCCTCGCCTCCTGCTACCGCGAGTCCCTCCGGGTCGCCGACGAACTGGGCGCCCGCACGGTCGCCTTCCCGGCCATCTCCGCCGGCGTCTACCGCTGGCCCCTGGACGACGCGGCCCGCATCGCCGTCGAGACGGTACGCGACACCGAGACGTCGGTGACGCAGGCCCGGTTCGTCCTGTTCGACGCCCGAGCGTACGAGGCGTTCGCGAGGCGGGTCGGCTGACGGACCCGAACCCCGCTCGCGCCCCTCTCGGAGTGCCTCCCCACCTGGCTTGACGCCGCTGTTGCGACTGATGTGCAATAGCGGCGCACCGACAACAAGCGTGGGGGAGACATGACGACCCGTCGGATACGAAGTGCCGCCGCCGCGGCGGCGTTCGCCGCCGGCGTCACCGCCTGTTCCGCACCGGGGGGCGGAACAGGCGGTGGCGCCGAGGCGGCGGAGTCCGTCGTGATCGGGGTGGCCTCCGAACCGGACACCCTCAGCCCCCTGCTGGGCTACGGCAAGGACGGGAACTCCAAGATCTTCGACGGGCTCCTCGCCCGCGACGCCGATCTGAAGCTGAAGCCCGCCCTGGCCGCCGCGCTCCCCGAGGTCGCCGACGGCGGCCGGACGTACACCTTCACCCTGCGCGACGGCGTGAAGTTCAGCGACGGCGAACCGCTCACGGCCGCCGACGTGGTCTACACGTACCGCACCGTCCTCGACGCGAAGACCAACAACACCGCCCGCAGCGAACTGGACGCCGTCAAGGACGTCCGAGCGAGCGGCGACGACACCGTCGTCTTCACCCTCAAGTACCCGTACGCGCCCTTCGCCGCGCGCACCGTGCTGCCCATCGTCCCCGAGCACATCGCGGGCGAACAGGACCCCAACACCGGGGACTTCAACACCGAGCCCGTCGGCACCGGCCCGTACGTCCTCGCGAACTGGAGCAAGGGCGAGAAGCTCACCTTCAAGGCCAACCCGCACTACTGGGGCGGCGAGCCCGCGGTGAAGTCCTTCACCATGGCGGTCATCGCCGACGACAACGTACGCGCCACCCGGCTGCGCTCCGGCGACCTCGACGGTGCCGTCCTGCCGCCCAACCTCGCCGCCACCTTCAAGAACGACGACGGCAGACGCACCTACGAGGCGAAGTCCTACGACTTCCGTGCCGTCACCCTGCCCACCGCCCACAAGGTGACCGGCGACCGCGCGATCCGGCAGGCCCTCGACGCCGCCGTGGACCGCCGGGCCATGGTCGACAAGATCCTCGATGGGGCCGGCACGCCCGCGTACGGGCCGCTGCCCGCGGACGACCCCTGGTACGCGCGGGACATCGAGCGCCCCCGTGACCTCGCCGAGGCCGAGCGCGTCCTGGACGAGGCCGGCTGGAAGCCCGGTTCCGACGGCATCCGTGCCAGGAAGGGACAGCGCGCCGAGTTCACCCTGTACTACCCCTCCGGTGACAAGGTCCGCCAGGACCACGCGCTCGCCTACGCCTCCGACGCCAAGAAGGCCGGCATCGAGGTGAAGGTGGAGAGCGCCACCTGGGAGGTCATCGAGCCGCGCATGAAGAACGACGCGGTGCTGGCGGGCTTCGGCAGCGTCGGCGACCCGGACTTCGGCCTCTACACCCTGCTGCACTCCTCCCTCGCCAACGACGGCTTCAACAACATGGCCGGCTACGACAACCCGGCGGTGGACCAGGCACTCGACGCGGGCCGCCGCGGCCAGGACGCGAAGACGCGCGGCGCCGCCTACACCGGCATCCAGCACGCGCTCGTCACCGATCCCGGCTACACGTTCCTCACCCACATCGACCACCTCTACGTGCTCGCCGACCGCTGGGACGGGCTGACCACCCAACTCGAGCCGCACGAACACGGGTTCGCCAGCGGCCCCTGGTGGAACATCGAGGACTGGCAGCCCAGGACATGAGCCGCCTCCCCTGGGGAGGAATGGCGCGCCTGGCGGGACGGCGGGCCCTGTTCGCCGTCCCCGTCGTCCTCGTCGTCACCTTCGGCGTCTTCGCGGTCGCCGCCGCCTCCCCCTTCGACCCCGTCAAGGCGTACGCCGGCACCGCCGCCCTCGGCGCCGACCAGGAAACCCTGGACCGGCTGCGGGACAACCTCGGCGTCGACCAGTCCTTCGTCGCACGCTGGTGGCACTGGCTGACCTCCGCGTTCACCGGCGACCTCGGCCACTCCGCGGTGATGCGGCAGCCGGTCACGCAGGTCATCGGCGAACGCCTCGTGTGGTCGGCCCTGCTGTGCGCCGTCGCCTTCGCCGCGGCCGTGCTGGCCGGCACGCTGCTCGGCGTACTCGCCGCCCGCCGCCCCGGCTCGATGCTCGACCGCGCCGTCACCTCGCTCGCCTACTCCCTGAAGGCGGCGCCGGTCTTCTGGACCGCGCTGCTCGCGGTGTGGCTGTTCGCCCTCCAGTGGGACGTCCTCCCGGCGGGCGGCCTGACCGACACCGCCAGCGAACAGGTCACCCCGGGGCAGGTCGCGAGCCACCTCGTCCTGCCCGCCGGTGTGCTCACCGTCTCCCAGCTGCCCTGGTTCACGCTGTACGTACGCCAGGGCGTCGGCGACGCCCTGGCCGAGGACCCGGTGCGCGGCGCCCGCGCCCGCGGCCTCGGCGAGCGGACCGTCCTGCTCGGCCACGCCCTGCGCTCCGGACTGCTGCCGGTGCTCACCCTGATCGGCTCCCGGGTGCCCGAACTCATCACCGGCGCCCTGCTGGTGGAGAGCGTCTTCAGCTGGCCGGGCATCGCGGCGGCCACCGTCGAGGCGGCCACCGCCGTCGACTTCCCGCTGCTGGCCGCCCTGACCACCCTCGCCACCGCCGCCGTCCTCGCCGGGAACCTGCTCGCGGACCTGCTGTACGGACTGTTCGACCCGAGGGTGAAGCTCAGTGAAATGTGACTCCCATGGCTGACTCCGTGGCCGACCCGGTGGCCGAGACGACCGCGCGGCCCACCGCCGCCTGGCGGTCGTACGGCGCGGCCCGTCGCTCCACCCGTGCCCTGCGGCTGCGCACCTCGGCCGCGGTGCTGGCCGTGACCGTCCTCGCCGTGCTGCTGGTGCCGCCGCTGGTCCAGCTCGACCAGCAGGCCGTCGACCTGGCCGCCAAGCTTCGACCGCCGAGCCCGGAGCACCCCTTCGGCACCGACGACGTGGGCCGCGACCTGCTGCTGCGCTGCGTGTACGGACTGCGCGTCTCCCTCCTCGTGGGAGTGGCCGCGGCGCTGACGGCGACCGTGGTCGGCACCGCCGTGGGGGCCCTGGCCGGGGCGCTGGGCGGCTGGGTCGACCGGACCGTGATGCGCGTGGTCGACGCGTTCTCCTCCGTGCCGCACCTGCTGCTCGGCATCTTCATCGTCGCCATGTTCCGGCCGGGCGTGTGGCCGGTGGTGATCTCGGTCGCGCTCACCCACTGGCTGTCGACCGCCCGCATCGTGCGCGCCGAAGTGCTGTCCCTGCGGTCGCGCCCCTACATCGACGCGGCGGTCACCGGCGGCGCCTCCCGGTGGCGGGTGACCGTACGGCACCTGCTGCCCGGCGTGCTGCCGCAGGCCGCGCTGGCCGCCGTACTGATGGTGCCGCACGCCATGTGGCACGAGTCGGCGCTGTCCTTCCTCGGGCTCGGCCTGCCCACCCACACCGCGAGCCTCGGCAACCTCATCCAGGGCGCGCGGGGCTCCCTGCTCGCCGGGCAGTGGTGGCCGACGCTCTTCCCGGGCCTGTTCATCATCGTCCCCACCCTCGCCGTCGCCGGTCTCGCCGGGGCCTGGCGGGAGCGGATCAACCCCCGCCGCCGATCGGAGCTGATGCTGTGACCGAGCGAACTTGCGTGCTGTCGGTGCGCGGGCTGTCGGTGCGCTTCCTCATGCCGGGCGGGCGGCGCGTCGCGGCCGTCACGGACGCGCACTTCGACGTGGCGGCCGGCGAGTGCCTCGCGCTGATCGGCGAGAGCGGCTGCGGCAAGTCCGTCCTGGTCTCCGCGCTCCTCGGCCTGCTCCCCGGCAACGCGCAGACCGCGGGCAGCGCGCTGCTCGGCGACCTCGACCTGCTCACCGCCGACGAACGGACCTTCTCCCGCGCCGTACGGGGCCGCCGCATCGGCCTCGTCCCGCAGAGCCCGGCGGCCCACCTCACGCCCGTGCGCACCATCCGCTCCCAGCTGGAGGAGACGGTCGCCGAACTCACCGGCGTACGGGGGCGCGCGGCGCTGCGCGGTGCCGCGGAGCAGGCCGCCGCACGCGCGGCCTTCCCGGCCGGCCACCTGGACCACCACCCGCACGAGCTCTCCGGCGGCCTCGCCCAGCGCGCCGCCACCGCCCTCGCCCTCGTCGGTGACGCCCCGCTGCTGCTCGCCGACGAGCCGACCACCGGACTCGACCGCGACCTGGTGGAGCGCACCGTCGACGAACTTCGGCGACATGTCGACAGGGACGGGGAGGGGAACCGGGCCCTGCTGATGATCACCCACGACCTGACCGCGGCCGAACGCATCGCCGACCGGATCGCCGTGATGTACGCCGGCCGCATCGTCGAACTGACCGACGCCGCCGCGTTCTTCGGCACGCCGGGCCCCCGCCACCCCTACAGCCGGGGCCTGCTCGAAGCCCTGCCCGACCGGGCCTTCACCCCCATCCCCGGCCTGCCGCCCGAACTCGGCGACCTCCCCGGCGGCTGCGCCTTCGCCGCCCGCTGCGACCGCGCGACCGACGCCTGCGCGAGCCTGCCGCGGCTGGCCGGCACGGTCGCCTGCCACCATCCGCACGCCGCGCTCAGGGAGGCGGCCGACCGTGCTTGAAATGCGCGCCGTCACCGCCGGCTACGTCAGGAACGTACCGGTCGTCCGCGACGTCTCCCTGACGATCCGGCCGGGGGAGTCCGTCGGGCTGCTCGGCCCCAGCGGCTGCGGCAAGTCCACCCTCGCGCGCGTCGCGGCCCTGCTGCACCGCCCCGACTCCGGAACCCTGCTGCTCGACGGCGAACCCGTACGCCGCTGGCGCCACCGAGCACCCCGCGCCCAGCGCACCGCCTTCGGCGTCGTCTTCCAGCAGGCGCGCCTCTCGGCCGACCCCCGGCTGCCGCTGGCCGACCTGATCGCCGAACCGCTGCGCGCCACCGGCCGGCGCGAGGGCCTCGCCGGACGGGTCGCCGAACTGGCCACCACCGTCGGGCTGACCACGGACCTGCTGAACCGGCGCCCCCACGAGGTCAGCGACGGCCAGCTGCAGCGGGCCTGCCTCGCCCGCGCCCTCGTCCTGCGGCCGCGCTGGCTGGTCTGCGACGAGATGACCGCGATGCTCGACGCGTCCACCACCGCCGCCCTCGTCGCCGTGGTCGAGGAGTACCGCGCCGCCACCGGCGCCGGACTGCTGGCCGTCGGCCACGACCGCACCCTCCTCGACCGCTGGTGCGACCGGACGGTCCACTGGTCCGCCCTGGGCCCGGACCCGCTCGACATGTAACGGTCAAGTCCGGTCCACGGGGTCACCAGTCGGGGTTCATCCGGCGCCTTTTGCCTGGTTGTCGTCCGGCCACCGTCCTCTGGAGGTTCGATGACCACGCCGCGCATCAGCACGGACAGCTCCCGCAACTCCCGCAGTCCCCTGGGGAGAAGGGGATTCCTCGGACTCGCGGGCGCCGCCGGCGCCGGTGCGGTGCTGCTCGGCACCGCAGCCGCACCCGTCGCCGCCGCCCCGGCACGCGTCCCCGGCGACCCCTTCCAGCTCGGCGTCGCGTCCGGCGACCCCCTCCCCGACGCCGTCGTGCTGTGGACCCGCCTCGCCCCCGAGCCGCTCGGCCCCGACGGCGGCATGCCGCGCCGCCCCGTCCCGGTGCGGTGGGAGGTCGCTCTCGACGAGCGGTTCCGGAGGGTCGTCCGGCGCGGCGTCGAGCACGCCCGGCCCGAGGAGGCGCACACCGTCCACGTGGATGTGCGGGGCCTGCTGCCGCACCACGAGTACTACTACCGCTTCCGCGCCGGCACCGCGCTCTCCCCGGTCGGCCGCACCCGCACCGCCCCGGCACCGGGCACCGCGCCCACCGTCGAGTTCGCCTTCGCGTCCTGCGCGAACTGGGAGCAGGGATACTTCACGGCGTACCGGCACATGGCCGAGGAACGCCCGGACGTCGTCTTCCACCTGGGCGACTACCTGTACGAGTACGCGGCCGGGGCCAACGGCAAGGTCCGCACGCACGCCGGCGACGAGATGAACACCCTCGACGAGTACCGCCGGCGGCACGCCCAGTACAAGACGGACCCCGACCTCAGGCTGCTGCACGCGACGGCCCCGTTCGTCGTCACCTGGGACGACCACGAGACCGACAACAACTACGCCGGCCCGACCCCGGAGAACGGCGACCCCGCCCAGGGCAACGACACCACCGCCCGCTTCGCCGCCCGCCGCAGGGCCGCCTACCAGGCCTACTGGGAGCACATGCCACTGCGCCGCCTGCGCAAGCCGGTGGACACGGCACTGCCCCTGTACCGGCGGCTGGAGTTCGGTTCCACCGCGACCTTCAGCGTCCTCGACACCCGCCAGTACCGCACCGACCAGCCGTACGGCGACAAGTGGCAGGTCTCCGGCCCCGAGCAGTGGGACCCGAAGGCCACCATCCTCGGCGATGAGCAGCACGCCTGGCTGGAGCGCAGCCTGTCCCGCTCGCGGTCCACCTGGAACGTGGTCCCGCAGCAGATCTACTTCGCCAACTGGGACGCCCTCGCCGGACCGGACGACGGCGGCTACAACGACGGCTGGGACGGCTACCGCGTCTCCCGCGACCGGGTGCTCGGCTACGTGGAGGAGCGCCGCATCGACAACTTCGTGGTGCTCACCGGCGACGTGCACACCAACTGGACCAACGACCTGCGACGCGACTTCGAGCGCCCCGGGACCAGGCTGCTGGGCACCGAGTTCGTCACCACGTCGATCACCTCGAACGGTGACGGCACGGGCTCCCACGACCCCGGCCGGGTCTACTGGGACGAGAACCCGCACCTGAAGTACTACAGCGACCGCCGCGGGTACGTGCGCTGCACCGTGTCCCGGGACCGGTACACCGCCGACTACCGGGTGATCGACCGGGTCACCCGCCCCGGCGCCCCGGTCCGCACCGACAAGTCGTTCGTGATCGAGGCGGGCGTCGCCGGCGTCCAGGCCGCCTGAGCGCCGTCACGAAGCGGTGCCGCCGTCGCCGGGGCCCGGGTGCCGGCGACGGTAGTGGCGGGCCGCCCGGGCGCGGTTGCCGCAGGACGGCTTGCACCACTCCTGCCGCCCGTGGGACTTGACGAAGTAGCGCACGCAACGGGGCGCGGTGCAGGCGCGCAACCGCTCGCGCTCCGGGCCGCTCAGAAAGTCGACGGCGGCACGGGCCAGGGCCGCCAGGAGCCGGGTCCCCGGGTCGTCCTCCACCGGCCGCAGACGGGCGGAGGGGGCTCCCTCCGGGGGCCAGTCCAGCTGCGGAACGACCGGTTCACGGGCGGCCACGGCGTTGATGTGGGCCACCGCCCGGTCGGCCGGCATCAGGGCTGCGGCGTCCGCCCGACTCGGGGGCGCCGGACTGACCGCCCGTGCGAACAGCGCACGGACCGCGCGACGCAGCTCGACGAGTTCGCTCCGGAGCGCTTCGTCCACCGTCGTCTGCCCGGGCGCGACACCGTCGGCCGGGAGGTCGGCCCGGGCCTCGATCCACTGGGCCGTTCCGCGGACCGTGGCGAGGTCGTCGGTGACGCCGCCCTCCCCGTCATGGCGGATCGTGCCCGCCAACTCCAGTGCCGGCCAACGTTTCATCGCCGTCTCCTTCCGGGCCTGTGCGGGACCTGCTTGATCATGTGCCTCCGCACACCCTAGAGTCCCTAACGGAAAAACGAGAATTACCGTGAGAGTGCCGGCCGGGTGGGACACCCCGTGCCGGCCCGGAACTGCGGCGACGGCCGCTCATGGGGAGGACGGTTCATGTCAGTGCTGCTCGCACAGATCAGCGACCTGCACCTGGACGGTAGTGAGAGAGCCACCCGGCGTGCCACCCGCGTCATGGATCACCTGCGGGCCCTGCCGCGCCCGGTCGACGCCCTCCTGGTCACCGGGGACATCGCCGACCACGGGGCCGAGGCGGAGTACGAGGAGGCCGCGCGCATCCTGGAGGCCCCCTTCCCGGTGCTCACCTGCCCCGGCAACCACGACGTGCGCCCCGCCTACCGCAAGGCGCTGCTCGGCGAGAGCCCGGACGCGTCCCCGGTCAACCGGATCCATCACGTCGGCGGGACCGCCGTCCTGATGTGCGACTCCACGATCCCCGGCCGCGACGAAGGGCGCCTCGACGCCGAGACCCTCGACTGGATCGACACCCGGCTCGCCGGACTGCCGCAGGACACCCCGGCGCTGATCGCCTTCCACCAGCCGCCGGTCGAGCTCCACCACCCCCTGCCCGACTCGGGAATGCTCGAGAACCCCGAGCGGCTGGCCGCCCTGCTCGACGCGCACCCCCAGGTCGTCGCCGTGCTGACCGGCCACGCCCACACGGCCGCCGCCTCGGCCTTCGCCGCCCGCCCCCTGATCGTCGGACCGGCCGTCACCTGGACCCTGCGCATGCCCTGGGAGGGCGACCTCCCCGCCGACCGCGACCAGCCGCCCGGCCTCGCCTTCCACGTCCTGGGCGACGACCGGCGCCTGACCACCCACTACCGCGTCGTGCTCTGACCCAGGCCCCGCAAGGCGGGGCCGGCCATCGTCCATCAGGAACGAACAAAGTCCGACGGGGTAATTGATTCGGTTGTGTTCGAGTCCTAGGGTGACCCTGATTCAGTAGCCGCTCCATCACCGGCAGTTGGCATCCGCACCACCGTCGACGGCCGGTGCAGCACCGTGCGTTGAGCCGCCCCCGAAGCCACACGGAAGGCCACGGTCATGCCGCACTCGCCCGTGTCACCCGCCGGTACCCCGGCCCCCCGCCACCGACCGGTCGTCAGCCGCCGCCGTCTCCTGGAGGGCGGCGCCGCCCTCCTCGGCGCGCTCGCCCTGTCCGCGTCGCCGGTCACCGCGCTCGCGGCCGGCCGGCGTGCCGGGGCCGACGAAACCCCCGAGTGGAACGACTTCGGCGTCTTCCGGCTCGGCACCGAGCCGCCGCACGCCACGCTCATGCCGTACGCGGACGTGAGACAGGCCCTGGCCGGCGACCGCACCCGCTCGCCCTACCGGCTGAGCCTCGACGGCACCTGGAAGTTCGCCTACGCCGACCGCCCCGACGACCGGGACGCCGACTTCCACCGCACCGACACCGACGACAGCGACTGGGGCACCATCCCGGTCCCGTCCGTCTGGCAGACGCACGGCCACGACTTCCCGATCTACCTGAACATCACCTACCCGTACTGGGGACCCAACGGCCTCGGCGAGGACCCGCAGCCGCCCGCCGCGCCGACCCGCTACAACCCGGTCGGCCAGTACCGGCGCACCTTCACCGTGCCCCGCGACTGGACGGGCCGCCGCACCTTCCTCCACTTCGAGGGCGTCAAGTCCGCGCACTACGTGTGGATCAACGGGGAACTGGTCGGCTACGACGAGGACTCCTACACCCCGTCCGAGTACGACATCACCGACCACCTGAAGCCGGGCACCAACCAGATCGCGGTGGAGGTGTACCGCTACTCCGACGGCGACTGGCTGGAGGACCAGGACATGATCCGGCTGAGCGGCATCTTCCGCTCGGTCTACCTCTACTCCACCCCGGCCGTGCACCTGCGCGACTTCAAGCTGGACACCCCGCTGAACGGCACCTACACCGACGCCGAGCTGAAGGTCACCGCGAGCGTGCGCGCGTACGGCGGCGACGGCGCCGGGCGGTACACGGTGGAGACCCAGCTGTACGACGCGCGCGGCCACGCCGTCTGGTCCCGGCCGCTCCAGCAGTCCACCGGCCTCGGCACCGTCCGCGCCGGCGAGGACGTCACCGTGAGCGCGGCCAAGGCCGTACCGGCACCGAAGCTGTGGTCGGCCGAGCACCCGTACCTCTACACCGCCGTCCTGCGCCTGCGCGACCCGTCCGGCAAGGTCGTGGAGACCCTCTCCCACCGGGTGGGCTTCCGCGAGTTCGCGCTCAAGGACGGGCTGATGCGGATCAACGGCAGGCCCGTCTCCTTCCGCGGCACCAACCGGCACGAGATGCACCCGGTGCGCGGCACGGCGCTGACCCGCGAGGACATGGTCGAGGACATCAAGATCATCAAGCGGATGAACATCAACAGCGTCCGCACCTCGCACTACCCCAACAACCCGTACTGGCTGGAACTCGCCGACGAGTACGGCCTCTACCTCGTCGACGAGACCAACCTCGAGACCCACGGCATCCGCGGCGAGTACCCGGGCGACCACCCCGACTGGACCGCGGCCTGCGTGGCCCGCGCCCAGAACATGGTCCACCGCGACAAGAACCACGCCTGTGTCGTCATCTGGTCCCTCGGCAACGAGGCCGGCGGCGGCAGCACCTTCACGGCCATGCACGACTGGATCCGCTCCTACGACGACACCCGCGTCATCCAGTACGAGGGCGACGACCGTCCCGGCATCAGCGACATCCGCTCGGAGATGTACGACAGCCCGCAGCGCGTCGAGCAGCGCGCGAAGGACACCTCCGACACGCGGCCCTACGTCATGATCGAGTACGCCCACTCGATGGGGAACTCGACCGGCAACTTCAAGAAGTACTGGGACATCGTCCGCCGGTACGACGTCCTCCAGGGCGGCTGGATCTGGGACTTCGTCGACCAGTCCCTGTACACGCCCGTCCCGGCCCGCACCCTGCTGACCGAGTCCGGCCCGGCCGGGCTGCGCGGCGAGATCCTCGCCACCCGCGGCACCCTCGACCGGGACAAGGGCCTGTCCGGCATCACCGTCTTCGAGCGCCACGACAGCCTCGACCTCACCGGCTCCCTGACCCTGGAGGCCTGGGTCACCCCGCACGTCACCGGCTACCACCAGCCCATCCTCGCCAAGGGCGACACCCAGTACGCGCTCAAGCAGACCGACCGCAGGCTGGAGTTCTTCATCCACTCGGCCGGCCAGTGGATCACCGCGAGCTGGACCGTGCCGGACGACTGGACCGGCCGCGAACACCACGTCGCGGGCGTCTTCGACGCGGACGCCGGCACCCTGACCCTGTACGTCGACGGCGAGGCGAAGGCCACCCGCACCACCGACCGGCGCCCCAGCAGCAACACCGCGCCGCTCTCCCTGGCCACCGACGCCGACAACCAGACCCGCGAGTTCAGCGGCACCGTCCGCCGCGCCCGCGTCTACGCCCGCGCCCTCACCGGCGCCGAACTGGCCTCCGAGGGGCGCGGACCCGGCGACGGCGGCGTGCGGTTCTGGTTCGACGCGGCCACCGTGAAGACCGTGACGAAGCGGCCGAAGGACAAGACCTTCCTCGCCTACGGCGGCGACTGGGGCGACAACCCCAACGACGGCGCCTTCGTCGCCGACGGCATCGTCACCGCCGACCGCGGCCACACCGGCAAGGCCACCGAGGTCAAGCACGTCTACCAGGCGATCAACGCCGCTCCCGTCCCCGGCGGCGCACCGGGAGCCGTCACCCTCACCAACGAATTCCTGTTCACCGACCTCCGCGAGTTCGACGCCCGGTGGGAACTGGTCGCCGACGGCAAGGTCGTGCGGCACGGCAGACTGACCCGCGACCAGCGAGACGTCCCGCCGATGTCCGGCAAGGACATCACCGTCCCCGTACGCCTGCCGGACGACCCGGACCCGGGCACCGAGTACTTCCTCCAGCTCTCCTTCACCACCAAGGACGCCACGCCGTGGGCCGAGGCGGGCTTCGAGGTGGCCCGGCAGCAGATCCCGCTGGACGCCGGCAGCCCGGCCGTCACCCCCGCACGCCTGGACAGCGTCCCCGCCCTGCGCCACGACGACCGCGACCAGGACGTCACCGTGCGCGGCAAGGGCTTCTCCGTCACCGTCGACAAGCGCAGCGGCACCATCACCTCCTACGAGGCCGGCGGCACCCGCCTGATCACCTCCGGGCCCGTGCCCAACTTCTGGCGGGCGCCCACCGACAACGACAAGGGCAACGGCCAGCACACCCGCAACCAGACCTGGCGCGACGCCGGCGCCCGCCGCACCGTGACGGACGTCGCGGTGCGGGCTTTGGGCGACCGGGCCGTCGAGATCAAGGTCAGCGGCACCCTGCCGACCACCACCGAGTCGACGTACACCACCACCTACACGGTGTTCGGCAATGCCGAGATCAAGGTCGACAACACCCTGCACCCGGGCGCCGCGAACCTGCCCTACATCCCGGAGGTCGGCACCCTGCTCCTGCTGCCCGGCCGCCTGGACCGGCTGCACTACTACGGCCGCGGACCCGACGAGAACTACTGGGACCGCAACACCGGTTCCGACGTCGGCCTGTACTCCGGGACCGTCGCCGAGCAGTGGACCTCCTACATCCGCCCGCAGGAGAACGGCAACAGGACCGACGTCCGCTGGATCGCGCTCACCGACTCCCGCGGAGCGGGCCTGCTCGCCACCGGCGAGCCCCTGCTGGAGGCCAACGCCTCCCACTTCACACCGGAGGACCTGTCGGCCGGCGTACGCCACGACTACCAGCTCACCCCGCGCGACGAGGTCGTGCTGCGGCTGAACCACCGCCAGATGGGCGTGGGCGGTGACAACAGCTGGGGCGCGCACACGCACGACGAGTTCAAGCTGTTCGCCGACCGGGACTACACGTACACCTACCGGCTGCGCCCGCTCACCGACGTGCGCGACGCGATGGCCGCCTCGCGGCGGCCCACGGCGACCGAGTAGGCCCGGATCGAACCGGGAGCCCGGGGTAACCGGGCTCCCATGGGTGACGTACTGGTCGGGGCATGCTCGTGGACGGACCGGCAACTCGTCGCGAGCGGCTGGTATCCACGCGGACGGCGGGACGCCGAGGGACGGCTGCGGCACTACGCCTCACGGCTGCCCGTCGTCGAAGTGGACGCCGGGTACTACGCGTTGCCGAGCCGCCGCAACAGCGAGCTGTGGGTGGAGCGCACGCCGGACGGCTTCCGCTTCGACGTGAAGGCCTTCTCGCTGCTGACCGGCCACCCCACCCGTCCCGAGGCCCTGCCGGCCGACCTGCGGGACGGCCTCGGCGGCGAGGAGCGCGGCCTGCTGCGGCGCGGGCGGGCGAGCGCGGCGCTCCTCGACGAGGTGTGGGGACGGTTCACCGACGCCGTCGAACCGCTGCGGGCGGCCGGACGGCTCGGCACCCTGCTGTTCCAGTTCCCGCCCTGGTTCGCGCCGGGCCCGGAGACGGAGGACATCCTCCGGGCCTGCGCGCGGCGCACGGGGGAGAGGCCGCTCGCCGTGGAGTTCCGCCACCCGGACTGGTGGGCGCCGCACCGGGCGGACGAGACCACGGCGCTGCTCACCGGCCTCGGCGCCACCGCCGTCGGCGTGGACATTGCCCAGGGCCTGCCCGGCTCCCTGCCGCCCGTCGTGCCGGTCACCCGCCCCGCGCTCGCCGTCGTGCGGTTCCACGGCCGCAGCCCGGCGTGGGGCAGGGGCAGCAAGGAGGACCGTTTCCGGCACGACTACGACGTGGCCGAACTCGCCGCCTGGGTGCCCCGGTTGCGGCGTGCGGCCCGGCAGACGGACGAGCTGCACGTGCTGTTCAACAACTGCTGCGCGGACGCGGCCGTACGCGCCGCCGAGGACATGCGGCGGCTGCTCACCGAGAAGCGTCGCTGATTCCCAGCCGCAGATGCTCCACGTGGTAGACGGCCTGGTCGAGCAGCTCGGCCACATGGTGGTCGTGCAGCGCGTACACCACCGACCGGCCGCGCCGCTCACCCACCACGAGCCCCAGGTTCCGCAGCAGGCGCAGCTGGTGGGAGCAGGCCGACTGCTCCATGCCGACCTCCGCCGCCAACTCGGTGGCGGGCAGCGGACCTTCGCGCAGCCGCGCGAGGATCAGCAGCCGGGAGGGCGTGGACAGGGCCTGGAGCGTGGTGGCGACCTTGGCGACGTTGTCCGCGTCCAGGCGCACACGCTCGACTGCGTCCTGCGCGGTGGTGGCGGCTCCATGACCCATGCCGGTCATCTTACGCACCCACCCGCACGCATGAACGGATGAATGAATGAATGAGTCTTCATGCGTTCCTGTATGGTGGCCGCGTGTCCACCACCCTCGCTCCCACCCCCGTCTCCTCGCCCGCCGGGCCGGCGCCCGTCCGCCGCACCCGCGTCCTCGCCCTGCCCGAGGCACGCTGGGCCCTCGCGTCGCTGCTCGCCTTCCTCGCGGCGCTCCCCCTGGACCTCGGCGGCGCTCCCGCCTGGACGTACGGTCCGCTCTACGCGGTCGCCTACGCCGCCGGCGGCTGGGAACCGGCACGGGAGGGCCTGCGCGCACTGCGCGAGAAGACCCTGGACGTGGACCTGCTGATGATCGTCGCGGCGCTCGGCGCGGCGGCCATCGGGCAGGTCCTCGACGGCGCCCTGCTGATCGTCATCTTCGCCACCTCCGGCGCCCTGGAGGCCCTGGCCACCGCCCGCACCGCCGACTCCGTGCGCGGCCTGCTCGACCTCGCGCCCACCACCGCGACCCGGCTCACCGGCGACCGCGAGGAGGCCGTCCCGACCGCCGAGCTCTCCGTCGGCGACGTCCTCCTGGTCCGGCCGGGGGAGCGCATCGGCGCCGACGGCTCGGTGCTCGACGGCACCGGCGAGGTCGACCAGGCCACCATCACCGGCGAGTCCCTCCCGGTCCTCAAGCGCCCCGGCGACGACGTCTTCGCCGGCACCCTCAACGGCACCGGCGCCCTGCGCGTCCGCGTGGACCGCGACCCCGCCGACTCGGTGATCGCCCGCATCGTCGCCCTGGTCGAGGAGGCGTCCCGCACCAAGGCGCCGACGCAGCTGTTCATCGAGAAGATCGAGCAGCGCTACGCGGTCGGCGTGGTGGCCGCCACCCTCGCGGTCTTCGGCCTCCCCCTGGCCTTCGGCGCCGACCTCACCGACGCCCTGCTGCGGGCCATGACCTTCATGATCGTCGCCTCGCCCTGCGCGGTCGTCCTCGCCACGATGCCGCCCCTGCTGTCCGCCATCGCCAACGCCGGCCGCCACGGCGTCCTCGTCAAGTCGGCGGTCGCCATGGAACGCCTCGGCGAGATCGACACCGCCGCCCTCGACAAGACCGGCACCCTCACCGAGGGCACCCCCGAGGTGACCGCCGTACGCCCCCTGCCCGGCTCCGGCCTCGACGAGGACGCCCTCCTCGCCCTGGCGGCCGCCGCCGAGCACCCCAGCGAGCACCCGCTGGCCCGTGCGATCGTCGCCGCCGCCCGCACACGCGGCCTGCGCGTCGCGCCCGCGGAGCACTTCGAGGCGACCCCGGGCCGCGGTGTCACGGCCGTGGTCGAGGGCCGTGAGGTGCACGTCGGCCGCGCCGAGGCACCCGAGGGCGCCGAGACCACCGTCCAGGTCACCCGCGACGGCACCCCGCTCGGCACCCTCGCCCTCACCGACCGCCTCCGCACCGACGCCGCCACGGCCACCGCCGCGCTCACCGCCCTCACCGGCACCGCCCCCGCCCTGCTCACCGGCGACAACGCCTCCGCCGCCGCCCGTGTGGCCGCCGCGACCGGCATCACCGACGTCCGCGCCGACCTGCTGCCCGACGGCAAGGTGGAGGCCGTACGGGAGAGGGAGCGGGCCGGCCGCAAGGTGCTCTTCGTCGGCGACGGGGTCAACGACGCCCCCGCCCTCGCCGCGGCCCACGCCGGGATCGCCATGGGCCGCGCGGGCTCCGACCTGGCCCTGGAGACGGCGGACGCGGTCGTGGTCCGCGACGAGCTGACGGCCGTACCCGCGGTCGTCCGCCTGTCCCGGCGCGCCCGCGGGCTGGTCCTGCAGAACCTGGTCATCGCCGGCACCTTCATCACCGTGCTCGTCCTGTGGGACCTGATCGGCCACCTCCCGCTGCCGCTCGGCGTCGCCGGGCACGAGGGCTCGACCGTGCTGGTAGGCCTCAACGGGCTGCGGCTGCTGCGCGAGTCCGCGTGGCGATCCGGCGGATCCCAGGAAGCGTGAGGTCCATGTCGGATTCTCGCCAGCCCCGGCCCGTCCGGTGGACCATCCTGGACGCATGCAGACGGGAATGCACACCGACACCGAGCGCTGCGTGCGCGCCGTCCGGTCCAAGGACGCGCGCTTCGACGGCTGGTTCTTCACCGCTGTCCTGACCACCCGCATCTACTGCCGGCCCAGCTGCCCCGTGGTGCCGCCCAAGCCCGAGAACATGACCTTCTACCCGAGCGCGGCGGCCTGCCAGCAGGCCGGGTTCCGGGCGTGCAAACGCTGCCGCCCGGACACCAGCCCCGGCTCCCCGGAGTGGAACCAGCGGGCCGACCTCACCGCCCGCGCCATGCGCCTGATCGCCGACGGCATCGTGGACCGCGAGGGCGTCCCCGGCCTCGCCGCCCGGCTCGGCTACAGCACCCGGCAGATCGAACGCCAGCTGCTCGCCGAGCTGGGCGCGGGCCCCCTCGCCCTCGCCCGCGCGCAGCGCGCCCAGACCGCCCGGCTGCTCATCGAGACGACCCCGCTGCCGATGGCGGACATCGCCTTCGCGGCCGGCTTCTCCTCCGTGCGGACCTTCAACGACACGGTCCGCGAGGTCTTCGCGCTCGCCCCGAGCGAGCTGCGCGCCCGCCGCGCCCCCAAGGACCGGCCGGTCCAGGCCCCCGGCGGCGCCCTGACCCTCCGCCTCCCCTTCCGCGCCCCCCTCAACCCCGACAACCTCTTCGGCCACCTCGCCGCCACCGCCGTACCCGGCGTGGAGGAGTGGCGGGACGGCGCCTACCGCCGCACCCTGCGCCTCGCGTACGGACACGGCGTCGTCGCCCTCAGTCCCGCCCCCGACCACGTCGCCTGCCGGCTCACCCTCACCGACCTGCGCGACCTGACCGTCGCCATCAGCCGCTGCCGGCGCCTGCTCGACCTGGACGCCGACCCGACGGCCGTCGACGACCAGCTGCGCACCGATCCGCTGCTCGCGCCGCTGGTCGACAAGGCGCCCGGCCGCCGCGTCCCGCGCACGGTCGACGAGGCGGAGTTCGCCGTACGGGCCGTCCTCGGCCAGCAGGTCTCCACCGCCGCCGCCCGCACCCACGCGGCCCGCCTGGTCACGGCACACGGCGACCCGGTGGACGACCCCGAGGGCGGCCTGACCCACCTGTTCCCGTCGGCGCGGACCCTGGCGGAGGTGGACCCGGACACCCTGGCGATGCCCCGCACCCGCCGCACCACCTTCACCACCCTCGTCCGCCACCTCGCCGACGGTTCGCTCAACCTCGGCGTCGAGACCGACCGGGCGGACACCCGCGCCCGGCTCCTCGCCCTCCCCGGTTTCGGCCCCTGGACCGCCGACGTCATCGCGATGCGCGCCCTCGGCGACCCCGACGCCTTCCTCCCCACCGACCTCGGCATCCGCCGCGCCGCACGCGAGCTGGGCCTGCCCTCCACCCCGGCGGCGCTCACCGCACGCGCGGCGGCCTGGCGGCCCTGGCGGGCGTACGCGGTCCAGTACCTGTGGGCGACCGACAGCCACCCGATCAACTTCCTGCCCGTGTGAGGACCCACCCGTGTCATCCCTGAAACAGCACACCGTGATCGACAGCCCGTACGGCCCGCTCACCCTGGTCGCCGAGGACGGCGTCCTGTGCGGCCTCTACATGACCGACCAGCGCCACCGCCCGCCGGAGGAGACCTTCGGCGCCCGCGCGGAACGGCCGTTCGCCGAGACCGAGGAACAACTGGAGGCGTACTTCTCCGGCGACCTGCTGGACTTCACCGTCCCCCTGCGCCTCGAGGGCACCCCCTTCCAGCGCACGGTCTGGGACCAGCTCCGGAAGATCCCCTACGGCGAGACCCGCACCTACGGTGAACTCGCCGGCGCCCTCGGCACCCCCAACGCCTCCCGCGCCGTCGGTCTCGCCAACGGCCGCAACCCGATCGGCATCATCGTCCCCTGCCACCGCGTCATCGGCGCGAGCGGCAGCCTCACCGGCTACGGCGGCGGCCTGGAACGCAAGCAGCGGCTGCTCGACTTCGAACGCGGGACGACCGGGGCGGCACTGTTCTAGGACCGGGCCGGGCCGGCCGGGCGAAAAGGCGTTGCCGACGCCCGGCGGGACGGACTAGCCTCGCGGCACTCTGAAGAACTCGCTCTCTCGAACGATGCCGCAGAACGGGAGCGAGCCCGCGCACAGCCGCGCGGAGCCATGGAGGGGCGGCGCCACTGTCAGGCATGCCTCCCAAGGACACTCCCATGAAGATCGGCCTCGGCCTTCCCATCGACGACCCCGCCCTGCTGCTGACCTGGGCCCGGCGCGCCGACGCGGGCCCGTTCAGCACGCTCGGCCTGCTCGACCGGCTCGTCTACGACAATCCCGAACCCCTCGTCACCCTCGCGGCCCTCGCGGGCGCCACGTCCCGCATCCGCGTGCAGACCGAGGTCCTCATCGCCCCGGTGCACAGCACCGCGCTCCTCGCCAAGCAGACCGCGACCCTCGACCGTCTGTCGGGCGGCCGTTTCACCCTCGGCATCGGCGTCGGCGGCCGCGAGGACGACTGCCTCGCCGCCGGCATCGACATCCACCGCCGGGGCCGCCGCCTCGACGAGCAGATGACCCGGCTCCGCCGCGTCTGGGCGGGCGAGCCCTACGGGCAGGACGTGGGCGCCATCGGCCCGCGCCCCGCGACGCCCGGCGGGCCCGAGGTGCTGTTCGGCGGCTTCGCCCCGGCCGCCCTCGAACGGGTCGGCCGCTTCGGCGACGGCTTCCTCGGCGCCGCGCTGCCCGCCGAGCACATGGCCGGCCTGTTCCGCGCCGTCGAGGCGGTCTGGCGCAGGCACGACCGCCCCGGCCGGCCGCGCCTGGTGGCCCAGGCGAGCGTCGCCCTCGGCCCCGACAGCACGGCGGACCGGGCCCGGCGCGCTCTGCGCGACTACTACGCCTTCACCGGCCGGGCCGAGTACATGACGCAGGGCCTGCTCACGACCGCCCGGGAGATCCGCGCGGCCGTGGACGCCTTCCGCGGCATCGGCGCCGACGAGGTCGTCCTCTACTGCTGGTCCTCGGACCCGGACCAGATCGACCGCCTCACCGACGCCCTGTTCTGACCCGTCGACCGCCTACCGGCCGACCCGGACACCGTTCTCCAGCTCGGCGGTCCCCGAGCCGTCCTCCAGTACGTCGAGGGCGGCCAGGACCCGTCCGTGCAACGAGCCGAGGAGGTGGCCGGCCAGGTCGGCGCGCGGCACCAGGCGCCAGGACAGCAGCTCCTCCTCCTGGAGACGGACCGCCTTGAGGTCGTCCTCGCCGAGGACCCCGCCGTCGTACACGTACGACACCAGCGGCGGCCGGCCGAGACCCGGCACCCAGTCCACCACGAGCAGCCGGCCGGGCGGTACGTCCAGCCCGATCTCCTCGAGGGTCTCGCGCCGGGCGCCCTGGCGCGGGGTCTCGCCGTCGTCCGACTCGATGGTCCCGCCCGGCAGGGTCCAGCCGTCCCGGTAGTTCGGCTCCACGAGCAGCACGCTGCCCGCGGCGTCCCGGAACAGCACGGCGGCACCGGCGAGCACGCGGGGGAGTCCGGCGATGTACGTGGCGTAGTCGAGGGTCGTCATCCTGGCAGGGTATGTCCGTCCGGCGGGGTGTTCCACGGAGCGGTCGGGGCATGACGGCGAGGGTGTGCTCCGGTTAAGGTCGCAGCGGCGCGACTGCCTTGACGTGCGCAAGGCCCGAAGAGCAAGGGGAGAGCAAGGTGGCTGACGCTGCAGTGGACGGGGCCCGCCGGGTGCTCGTCGCCGCGGACAAGTTCAAGGGTTCGCTGACGGCCGTCGAGGTCGCCGAGCGGGTCGCGGCCGGGCTGCGCCGGGTCGTGCCGGACGTCGACGTCGAGTCGCTGCCTGTGGCCGATGGCGGCGACGGCACCGTGGCCGCGGCGGTCGCGGCCGGGTTCGAACGCCGGGAAGTGCGGGTCGCCGGGCCCCTCGGTGACGAGGTGACGGCGGCGTTCGCGCTGCGCGGCGACACCGCGGTCGTGGAGATGGCCGAGGCGAGCGGGCTGCAGCGGCTGCCCGCCGGTGTCCTGGCCCCGCTGACCGCCTCCACGTACGGCTCGGGCGAGCTGCTGCGGGCCGCGCTGGACGCGGGGGCCCGGACGATCGTGTTCGGCGTCGGCGGCAGTGCGACCACGGACGGCGGCGCGGGGATGCTCTCCGCGCTGGGCGCGCGGTTCCTGCGCGCGGACGGCGAGCCGGTGGCGCCGGGCGGCGGGGGTCTCGCCGACGTCGCCTCGGCCGATCTGTCCGGCCTGGATTCGCGGCTCACGGACGTCGAGCTGGTACTCGCCAGCGACGTCGACAATCCGCTGACCGGGCCCAAGGGCGCCCCGGCCGTCTACGGACCGCAGAAGGGCGCCTCCCCGGCCGACGTGGAGACGCTGGACGCGGCTCTCGCGCACTTCGCGAAGGTGCTGGAGGGGGCGGTGGGGGCCCGCGCCGCCGCCTACGCGGCCTCGCCGGGTGCGGGTGCCGCGGGCGGTATCGGCTACGGCGCGCTGCTGCTCGGGGCGCGGTTCCGGGCCGGCATCGAGGTGATGCTGGACGTGCTGGGCTTCGCGCCGGCGCTGGAGCGGGCCGAACTCGTGATCACGGGGGAGGGCTCGCTGGACGAGCAGACCCTGCACGGGAAGGCGCCGGCGGGTGTCGCGGCGGCGGCCCGGGCCGCGGGCAAGGAGGTCGTCGCGGTCTGCGGGCGGCTGGCGCTGCCGGCGGAGGCGCTGGGACGGGCCGGGATCCGGCGGGCGTATCCGCTGACGGATGTGGAGCCGGACGTGGCGAAGTGCATCGCCGATGCGGGGCCGATCCTGGAGCGGGTCGCGGAGCGGATCGCCCGGGACTTCCTGGCGTAGCGGGGACGCGGGGGGTTCTCGCCCCCCGCCGCCCCTTCCCCTTCCCCTTCCCGGGGGCTCCGCCCCCGGACCCCCGATTCGGCCCTGAACGGGCCTCGTCCTCAAACGCCGGACAGGCTGAGGAGCCTCACCTGCGTCCCTACCGAGTCGGGTGGTGGGTGGGAACAGGCCCGGGGGTCTGGGGGCGGAGCCCCCAAGGAGGCCGGCACCGGCGCCGGGCACGCACAAACAGAAGGGCCCCGAACCCAACCCGGGTCCGGGGCCCCACTCAGCGGTAGCGCTACGGCAATTGCGCCGCCCGCGCCTCCCGCCGATTGTCACGGAAGTTGTTCACCCTGCGAGCGGTGGCGAACAGGGGGATCACCGCGCCCATCACCAGCTGGAGCGCACACCCCGTCTGCAGCAGCAGCTGCCCGCTCGGCGCGTCGAACGCCCAGCCGGCCAGCAGGCCCATCGACAGGACGATCCACGACAGCATCGCCACCGCGAGGCGTCCCCGCGGCTTCGGGTACTCGACCCGGCTCACCATCAGCCAGGCCGTCCCGATGATGGCCAGGAGCGTCGCCACGAAGGGCAGCTCCAGCAGCACGATCGAGACCACCGTCAGCGCTCCGAACGGCGACGGCATGCCCTGGAACGTGCCGTCCTTCACGGTGACGCAGGAGAATCTCGCAAGCCTCAGCACCACCGCCAGCAGCACCACGATCGCGCCCACCGCCGCGACCCGCTGATACGCGTCGTGCGCGACCATCCCGTAGACCAGGACGAAGTAGGCCGGCGCCAGTCCGAAGCTGATCAGGTCGGACAGGTTGTCCAGCTCGGCACCCATCGGCGAGCTGCGCAGCTTGCGCGCCACGAGCCCGTCGAACAGGTCGAAGATCGCCGCGCACAGCATCAGGATGACCGCGGTCGCCGCGCTGTGCCGGGCCATGCCCGACTCCTCGCTGCCCGTCAGGTGCGGGATCAGGATGCCGGTGGTGGTGAAGTACACCGCCATGAAGCCGCACGTGGCGTTGCCGAGAGTGAGGGTGTCCGCTATCGACAGGCGGAGCGAGAGCGGCATCTCCTCGTCGTCGTCCACCTCGTCGGCCTCGGGCACCCACCCGGCCTGGGTCTGTGGATCAATCACGGTCAATGCGAGTCACCCCAGCCACCGTCTTCTGTCCCACCTCGACCGCGACCTCCACGCCTTCCGGCAGGTACAGGTCGACGCGCGAGCCGAAGCGGATCAGACCGACCCGTTCGCCCTGGTCGACCTTCGTGCCCCGCGGCACGTACGGGACGATGCGGCGGGCCACCGCGCCGGCGATCTGGATCATCTCGATGTCACCGAGCTCGGTGTCGAAGTGCCACACCACCCGCTCGTTGTTCTCGCTCTCCTTGTTGAAGGCGGGAACGAAGCCACCGGGGATGTGCTCGACCGACGTCACCGTGCCCGACAGGGGCGCGCGGTTGACGTGGACATTGAGCGGGCTCATGAAGATCGCGACGCGGGTACGGCCGTCCTTCCACGGCATGATGCTCTGCACCACACCGTCGGCGGGCGAGATGACCCGGCCCTGGGTGATCTCGCGCTCGGGGTCGCGGAAGAACCACAGCATCCCCGCCGCGAGCGCGGTGGTGGGGACGGCGACGGCCTTGGCCGCGCCCGAGCGGCGGGCGCGGAGCAGGCTGACGGCTGCGGTGGCGACGGTCGGCAGAAGCCACGGCGATGCTCCGCGCGCGAGGCGTACGCCGGCGAGGCTGTCGCGAGGTGCAGAGGTTTGGCTGTGGGGCATGGATGACCTTCGTAGCGGATGATGCCGCGCTCTGACGGGGGACGGCGGCTTTCCGGCGATCGTAGCGGCTATCAGCCGCAACTGGGTAAGCCAGGAAGCCGAGTCGGCGGCCGAACAGTGCCTACGGGGTGTGACCTTCTTCTCCAAGAAAACACCCCGTATCCGGACATCTAACCCTGGAATCGATACTCTTCGAGCAGCCTGCGGCCGATGATCATTTTCTGGATCTCGGCGGTGCCTTCACCGATCAGCAGCATCGGAGCCTCGCGGTAGAGCCGCTCGATCTCGTACTCCTTGGAGAAGCCGTAGCCGCCGTGGATCCGGAAGGCGTCCTCCACGACCTCTTTGCAGTACTCGGAGGCGAGGTACTTGGCCATCCCCGCTTCCAGGTCGTTTCGTTCGCCCGAGTCCTTTTTGCGTGCAGCGTTCACCATCATCGCATGCGCGGCCTCCACCTTGGTAGCCATCTCGGCCAGCTTGAACTGGATGGCCTGGTGCTGGGCGATCTGCTTGCCGAAAGTGTGACGCTGCTGGGCGTACTGGACACCCAGCTCGAAGGCACGCTGAGCGACACCGCAGCCACGCGCCGCCACGTTGACGCGGCCGACCTCGACGCCGTCCATCATTTGGTAAAAACCTCGGCCGGTGACGCCGCCGAGCACCCGGTCGGCCGGAATGCGCAGGCCGTCCATGATGAGCTCGGTCGTGTCGACGCCCTTGTAGCCCATCTTGTCGATCTTGCCGGGGATGGTGAGGCCGGGACGGACCTCGCCGAAGCCGGGCTCCTTCTCCACCAGGAAGGTCGTCATCGACTTGTGCGGCGCCGTGCCCTCGGGGTGACCCTCGTCACTCCTGACGAGAACGGCCACCAGCGAGGACGTACCGCCGTTCGTCAGCCACATCTTCTGGCCGTTCAGGACGTACTCGTCGCCGTCCTTCACCGCCTTCGAGGAGATCGCCGACACGTCGGAGCCGAGCGCCGGCTCCGACATGGAGAACGCGCCCCGGATGTCACCGGCGGCCATGCGGGGCAGGAAGTGGTCCTTCTGCTCCTGCGTGCCGTGCTGCTTGAGCATGTACGCCACGATGAAGTGCGTGTTGATGATGCCGGACACCGACATCCAGCCGCGGGCGATCTCCTCCACGCACAGCGCGTACGTCAGGAGCGACTCGCCCAGGCCCCCGTACTCCTCCGGGATCATCAGGCCGAACAGGCCCAGCTCCTTCAGCCCGTCCACGATGTCCTGCGGGTACTCGTCCCGGTGCTCCAGCTCGGTCGCGACCGGGATGATCTCCTTGTCCACGAAGTCCCGGACGGTGGAGAGGATCTCCCGCTGGACGTCCGTGAGGCCGTGGGTCTGGGCGAGGCGGCTCATCTACTTCCCCTGTTCCTTCAGCTCGGGGCGGCCCGGCTGCTCGCCGCCGCGCTCCTTGATGTACGTCTCGGTCGGCACCATCACCTTGCGGCGGAAGACGCAGACCAGCGTGCCGTCCTGCTTGTAGCCCTTGGTCTCGACGTGGACGATGCCCCGGTCGTTCTTCGACTTGGAGGGCCACTTGTCGAGCACGGTGGTCTGGCCGTAGACGGTGTCGCCGTGGAAGGTCGGCGCCACGTGCTTGAGCGACTCGATCTCCAGGTTGGCGATCGCCTTGCCGGAGATGTCCGGCACGGACATGCCCAGCAGGAGGGAGTAGACGTAGTTCCCGACCACCACGTTCTTGCCGAAGTCCGTCGTCTTCTCGGCGTAGTTCGTGTCCATGTGGAGCGGGTGGTGGTTCATGGTGAGGAGGCAGAACAGGTGGTCGTCGTACTCCGTGACCGTCTTCCCGGGCCAGTGCTTGTACGTCGCCCCGACCTCGAACTCCTCGTAGGTGCGTCCGAACTGCATCGCGCTCAGGCCTCCGGGATCTCGAACTTGCTGGTGCGCTGCATGCCGGCGGCGCGGCCCTTGCCGGAGACGACCAGGGCCATCTTGCGGCTGGCCTCGTCGATCATCTCGTCGCCAAGCATCGCGGAGCCCTTCTTGCCGCCCGCCTCGGAGGTGTAGTAGTCGTACGCGTCCAGGATCAGCTCGGCGTGGTCGTAGTCCTCCTGGGAGGGCGAGAAGATCTCGTTGGACGCCTCGACCTGGCCGGGGTGCAGCACCCACTTGCCGTCGAAGCCGAGGGCGGCGGCGCGCTGCGCGACCTCGCGGTAGCCGTCCACGTTGCGGATCTGGAGGTAGGGGCCGTCGATCGCCTGGAGGTTGTTGGCACGGGCGGCCATCAGGATCTTCATCAGGATGTAGTGGTAGGCGTCCGCCGGGTAGCCGGGCGGCTGCTCGCCCACGACGAGCGACTTCATGTTGATGGACGCCATGAAGTCGGCCGGACCGAAGATGATGGTCTCGACCCGCGGGCTGGCCTGCGCGATCTCGTTGACGTTGTTGAGGCCCTGCGCGTTCTCGATCTGCGCCTCGATGCCGATGCGGCCGACCTCGAAGCCCATCGTCTTCTCGATCTGGGTCAGCAGGAGGTCCAGCGCGACGACCTGCTGGGCGTCCTGCACCTTCGGCAGCATGATGCAGTCCAGGTTCGGGCCGGCGCCCTCGACGACCGTCACGACGTCGCGGTACGTCCACTCGGTCGTCCAGTCGTTGACGCGCACGACGCGGGTCTTGCCGGTCCAGTCGCCCTCGTTGAGGAACTTGACGATCGTGTGCCGTGCCTCCGGCTTGGCCAGCGGCGCGCAGGCGTCCTCCAGGTCGAGGAAGACCTGGTCGGCGGGGAGGCCCTGGGCCTTCTCCAGGAAGCGCGGGTTCGAGCCCGGTACGGCCAGGCAGGAGCGCCGGGGGCGAAGGCGGTTGACGGTCGTCATGCGGGGACCTCCAGGGGGTCGAGCTTGTTCGCGTTCCGGATCTCGTCGACGATCCGGCCGATGATGCCGGTGATGTCGAAGTCCTTCGGGGTGAAGACCGCGGCCACTCCCGCGGCCCGCAGTTCTTCGGCGTCACCGTTCGGGATGATGCCACCGGCGATCACCGGTATATCTGTGGCACCGGCCACACGGAGCCGTTCGAGCACGTCCGGCACGAGCTGGGCGTGCGAGCCGGACAGGATGGACAGGCCCACCGCGTGCACGTCCTCCGCGATCGCGGCGTCCACGATCTGCTCGGGGGTGAGCCGGATGCCCTGGTAGACCACCTCGAACCCGGCGTCGCGGGCCCGCACGGCGATCTGCTCGGCGCCGTTGGAGTGGCCGTCCAGACCCGGCTTGCCGACCAGGAACCGCAGCTTGCCGACGCCCAGGTCGCGAGCCGTCAGTTCCACCTTCCGGCGCACCTCGGCCAGGGCCGAGCCCTCCTCCGCGGCGACCGCGACCGGCGCCGACGACACCCCGGTCGGCGCCCGGAACTCGCCGAACACCTCGCGCAGCGCCCCGGCCCACTCGCCGGTCGTGACGCCGGCGCGGGCGCACTCCAGGGTGGCCTCCATGAGGTTGTCGGTGCCCTTGGCGGCCTCCTTCAGCTTCTCCAGCGCCTTGCAGGGGCGCGGGTGGTTGAAGGGCGGCTGGTACCGCGTGTCGCGCCAGTGCTGGAGCGAGGCGATGACGCGGGCCTCCACCGCCGGGTCGACGGTCTGGATCGCGGTGTCCAGGTCGGCGGTCAACGGGTTCGGCTCGGTGCCCTGGAAGGCGTTGACACCGATGATCTTCTCCTCGCCGGACTCGATCCGGGCCCGGCGTTCGGCGTGCGAGGCGACCAGCTGCGACTTGAGGTAGCCGGACTCGACGGCCGCCATCGCGCCGCCCATCTCCTCGATCCGCTCCATCTCGGCGAGCGACTCCCGGACCAGCTCGTCCACCTTCGCCTCGACCACCTTCGAGCCCTCGAAGAGGTCGCCGTACTCCAGCAGGTCGCTCTCGTACGCCAGTACCTGCTGGATGCGCAGGGACCACTGCTGGTCCCAGGGGCGGGGCAGGCCGAGGGCCTCGTTCCAGGCCGGCAGCTGCACGGCACGCGCCCGGGCGTCCTTGGAGAGGGTGACCGCCAGCATCTCCAGGACGATCCGCTGGACGTTGTTCTCCGGCTGGGCCTCCGTCAGGCCGAGGGAGTTGACCTGGACGCCGTAGCGGAAGCGGCGGTGCTTGGGGTCCTCGATGCCGTACCGCTCGCGGGTGACGCGGTCCCAGATCTGCCCGAAGGCCCGCATCTTGCACATCTCCTCGACGAAGCGGACGCCCGCGTTCACGAAGAAGGAGATGCGGCCGACCACGTCGCCCATGCGCTCCTGCGGCACCTGGCCGCTGTCGCGCACCGCGTCGAGCACGGCGACCGCGGTGGACATCGCGTACGCGATCTCCTGCACCGGCGTGGCGCCCGCCTCCTGCAGGTGGTAGCTGCAGATGTTGATCGGGTTCCACTTCGGCATGTGGGAGACCGTGTACGCGATCATGTCCGTCGTCAGGCGGAGGGACGGTCCCGGCGGGAAGACGTGCGTCCCCCGGGACAGGTACTCCTTGACGATGTCGTTCTGGGTCGTGCCCTGGAGCCGGGTGATGTCCGCGCCCTGCTCCTCGGCGACGACCTGGTAGAGCGCCAGCAGCCACATGGCCGTGGCGTTGATGGTCATCGAGGTGTTCATCTGCTCCAGGGGGATGTCCTGGAACAGCCGGCGCATGTCACCGAGGTGCGCGACGGGCACGCCGACCCGGCCGACCTCGCCGCGGGCGAGGATGTGGTCGGAGTCGTAGCCGGTCTGGGTCGGCAGGTCGAAGGCGACCGACAGACCCGTCTGCCCCTTGGCGAGGTTGCGCCGGTACAGCTCGTTGGACGCCTCGGCCGTGGAGTGACCGGCGTACGTGCGCATGAGCCACGGCCGGTCCTTCTGACGCTCAGTCATGCGGCGCTCCTCAGATGTTCCGGAAGCGGTTGATGGCGTCGATGTGCTGGGCGCGCATCTCCTCGTCGCGCACGCCCAGGCCCTCCTCGGGGGCCAGGCACAGCACGCCGACCTTGCCCTGGTGGAGGTTGCGGTGGACGTCGTACGCGGCCTGGCCGGTGTCCTGGAGCGAGTACACCTTGGAGAGCGTCGGGTGGATCTTGCCCTTGGCGATGAGGCGGTTGGCCTCCCAGGCCTCGCGGTAGTTGGCGAAGTGGGAGCCGATGATGCGCTTCAGCGACATCCACAGGTAGCGGTTGTCGTACTCGTGCATGTAGCCCGAGGTCGAGGCGCACGTCGTGATGGTGCCGCCCTTGCGGGTGACGTAGACGGAGGCGCCGAAGGTCTCGCGGCCGGGGTGCTCGAAGACGATGTCGATGTCCTCGCCGCCGGTGAACTCGCGGATGCGCTTGCCGAAGCGCTTCCACTCCTTCGGGTCCTGGGTGTTCTCGTCCTTCCAGAACCGGTAGTCCTCGGCGTTGCGGTCGATGATGTGCTCGGCGCCCATCGACCGGCAGATGTCCGCCTTCTGCTCGCTGGAGACGACGCAGATCGGGGTGGCGCCGCCGGCCAGCGCGAACTGCGTGGCGTAGGAGCCGAGGCCGCCGCTCGCGCCCCAGATCAGGACGTTGTCGCCCTGCTTCATCTGGGCGCCGTTGCGGGAGACCAGCTGGCGGTACGCGGTGGAGTTGACCAGGCCCGGGGCCGCGGCCTCCTCCCAGCTGAGGTGGCCCGGCTTGGGCATCAGCTGGTTGGACTTGACGAGGGCGATCTCGGCGAGGCCGCCGAAGTTGGTCTCGAAGCCCCAGATGCGCTGCTCGGGGTCGAGCATCGTGTCGTTGTGGCCGTCGGACGACTCCAGCTCCACGGAGAGGCAGTGCGCGACGACCTCGTCGCCGGGCTGCCAGGCGTTGACGCCCGGGCCGGTGCGCAGGACGACGCCGGCCAGGTCGGAGCCGATGATGTGGTACGGCAGGTCGTGGCGCTTGGCGAGCTCGCTGGTGCGGCCGTACCGCTCCAGGAAGCCGAACGTCGACAGCGGCTCGAAGATCGAGGTCCACACCGAGTTGTAGTTGACCGAGGAGGCCATGACGGCCACCAGGGCCTCGCCCGGGCCCAGCTCGGGCAGGGGCACCTCGTCGAGGTGGATCGACTTGCGCGGGTCCTTGGCGCGGGTCTCCATGCCCGCGAACATCTCGGTCTCGTCCTTGTGCACGGTGATCGCGCGGTACGACTCGGGGAGCGGCAGCGCGGCGATGTCGGCCGGCGTGGATTCGGGCGACTGGATCGCGTCCAGGATGTCCTTCACGGTCACGGTGTTGCCTCCGGCGGTGAGCGCCCTGAGGGAGGGGCGCTGAGGGGTACGTCGGTGCTAGCAGAGGGTTGGTGAAAGTGCCTGTGACGCAGGCGCCGGGCGCGCAGGGGATGAGTGCGGGGACAGCCCGGACACCTTCAACGTATGACACCGCGTGTCACCCCGCAAGGCACTGAGTGCCAGAAACTGCACTCAGATGAAATCTTTACGCAACATATGAGCGATGATCGATCGAATGGGGTCTCGCACGGGGTGAAAAAGGGGCGTTGACATGCAAAAACGGCCACCCGATGGGTGGCCGTCGTCACAGGGGAAAAGTCGGTCAGCGCTCCTTGAGCGCCTGCTCGATGGTGCGCATGATCTCGTGCAGCGGGGCGTCGGTGCGGGCGACCGTCACCAGCACCTCGCCCTCCACGGAGACCGCGGAGGAGGCCGGCCGCGAGGACGCCGTGCTGCGCCCGGCGCCGATGCCCGTGCCGAACGTCTTGCGCACGATCGCGAAGGCGTGGTCGAGCTGCGCCTCCACGTCGCCCTGCCCGCCCGCCCGCAGCCAGCGCCGCAGCACGTGGTTGTGGGCGGTGACCACGGCGGACGCGGCGACCTCCGCCAGCAGCGGGTCGTCGTTGGCGTCGTCGTCGTGCGCGTGCTCGTCGAAGTGGCCGAGCAGATACCGGGTGAAGAGGCGCTCGTAGCGGGCCACCGACGCGATCTCCGCCTCGCGCAGGGTGGGCACCTCGCGCGTGAGCTTGTAGCGGGCGACCGAGATCTCCGGCCGGGCCGCGTACATCTTCATGACTTCCTTGATGCCGCGGCACACGGTGTCGAGCGGATGCTCGTGCGCGGGCGCCGCGTTGAGCACGGCCTCGGCGCGGACCAGGGTGTCGTCGTGGTCCGGGAAGATCGCTTCTTCCTTGGAGCGGAAGTGACGGAAGAACGTGCGGCGTGCGACGCCGGCCGCGGCCGCGATCTCGTCGACGGTGGTCGCCTCGTACCCCTTGGTCGCGAACAGCTCCATCGCCGCGGCCGCCAGCTCCCGGCGCATTTTGAGCCGCTGGGCGGCGGCTCGGCTGCCGGCCGCGCTCTCCGGCGCGTCGGGCGCAGCTGGTGTACGTGAGGACTTGGCGGGCTGGGACATGACCCGAACGTACTGCATGTGCGCAGATTGATGCGCATGACCGGGGATTCCCCCGCCCGCGAAGGGCGGGGGAGACCCGGCCGGATCGAGCAGTCCGCCCCAGTCCTCCTCGGACCGGAACCAGTCGCCGGGACCCGGCTCAGCGGCGGGCATATTCGCGGAAGCCGCGACCCGTCTTGCGGCCGAGGCAGCCGGCGGCCACCAGGTGCTCGAGCAGGGGCGCCGGGGCCAGCCCCGGGTCGCGGAACTCGCGGTGCAGCACCTTCTCGATGGCCAGCGACACGTCCAGCCCGACCACGTCCAGCAGCTCGAACGGGCCCATCGGATAGCCGCCGCCCAGCTTCATCGCCGCGTCGATGTCGTCGAGCGTCGCGTAGTGCTCCTGCACCATCTTGACCGCGTTGTTGAGGTACGGGAACAGCAGCGCGTTCACGATGAACCCGGCCCGGTCGCCGCAGTCCACGGCGTGCTTGCGGACCTTGGCGCAGACCTCGCGGACGGTGGCGTGCACGTCGTCCGCCGTCAGCACCGTACGGACCACCTCGACCAGCTTCATGGCCGGCGCCGGATTGAAGAAGTGCATGCCGATCACGTCCTGCGGGCGCGAGGTGGCGCGGGCGCAGGCGACGACGGGCAGGGACGAGGTGGTGGTGGCCAGCACCGCGCCGGGCTTGCAGACCTTGTCCAGCGTGGCGAACAGCTGCCGCTTGACCTCCAGGTCCTCCGCGACCGCCTCCACGGCCAGCTCGACGTCGGCGAAGTCGTCGTACGTCCCCGTCGGCGTGATCCGCTCCAGCGTCTCGGCGGCGGCCTCGGCGGTGAGCCTGCCCTTGTCGACGCTGCGCGCCAGGGACTTGCCGATGCGGGCCTTGGCCGTCTGCGCCTTCTCCGCACTGCGGGCGGCGAGGACGACCTCGTACCCGGCCTTGGCGAACACCTCCGCGATGCCGGACGCCATGGTGCCCGAGCCCGCGACGCCCACGGAGCGCACGGTACGGCCGGCGACGGGACTGCCGCTCGCGCGCGGGGTCAGGGCGTCCGGCACGACGGCCGCGCTGCCGGGCGCCTCGTAGGTGTAGAAGCCGCGTCCCGCCTTGCGGCCGGTCAGACCCGCCTCGCTGAGCTGCTTCAGGATGGGCGCGGGGGCGTGCAGACGGTCGTGGGAGGCGGAGTACATGGCCTCCAGGACCGTACGCGCGGTGTCCACGCCGATCAGGTCCAGCAGCGCCAGCGGACCCATCGGCAGCCCGCAGCCGAGCCGCATCGCGGCGTCGATGTCCTCGCGGGAGGCGTAGTTCGCCTCGTACATCGCCGCGGCCTGGTTGAGGTACCCGAACAGCAGCCCGTCGGCCACGAAACCGGGCCGGTCGCCCACCGCGACGGGCTCCTTGCCGAGGTCCAGGGCGAGGTCGGTGACCGCCGCGACGGCGGCCGGCGCGGTCAGCACGGAGGAGACGACCTCCACCAGCTTCATCGCCGGGGCCGGGTTGAAGAAGTGCAGGCCCAGCACCCGCTCCGGACGGGCCGAGTCCGCGGCCAGCCGGGTCACCGACAGCGCGTTGGTGCCGGTCGCCAGGATCGTCCCGGGGCGCACGATCCCGTCCAGTTCCCGGAAGATCTGCTGCTTGATCTCGTACGACTCCGGTGCCACCTCGATGACGAGGTCGGCGTCGGCCGCGGCCCGCAGGTCGGTGGCGGTGCGGACCCGGGCGAGGGCGTCGGCGCGCTCCCGCTCGGTCAGGCGCCCGCGCTCCACGGCACGGGCGGTGGACGCCTCCAGCGCGGCGACAGCCGTCGCGGCCTGCGCCTCGCTGATGTCGATGCCGACCACGTCACGGCCGGCCCGGGCCAGGACCTCGGCGATACCGGTGCCCATCGTGCCGAGGCCGACGACGGCGACGGTGCGGAGCGGGGACAGAGGGGTGTCGGACTGGGGAGTGGCCATCGCGGGACTCCTGGAATGAGGGTGACGACGGAACGCCCGGGTGCGCCGAGGGGCGCACCGGGTGCGTACGGAGAGGAGTGCGGGTGTTGCCGGGCTGCATGCGCACACGCCCGGTGCCGTCCGCAGGGCGTGCACACGCCCGGGCGGCGGCGGGGTCCGACCGGCCCTGTCCCGAGGCCGGGTCGCACTGCGGTGCCCGAGGCACCGAACCTGCTGATCTGCTCTCACGAAGGCTGCGTCACCAAACCGTCGTGAGGAGTGCTGCGAGTGGGTGACCCGCTCGTCTGAGATTAACTCGCGGGTAACGAGCGCGCCAGCCCCCGGTGTTCGTGATGTAGGTCCCACGTGGCGTGTGACCCGCCTAACCTCGGAGTCATGGACGAAGAGTTGCGATCGCTCACGGAGCGCTTACGGGCCGAGGCGGCCGCCTCCGGCACGCCGGACGCCGTGGCTGCGTGCGACCGGCTCGCCGAGACCGGGGACCACGACGCACTGGCCGCGGTGCTCACCGAGCCCGGCCGGCCGCTGTGGGCCCGCGAGCTGGCCGCGTTCCGGCTCGGGGTGGCCGGGGACCGGCGGGCCTTCGAGTCCCTGGTGCTGCTCCTCAACCACCGCGACCCACCGCGCTGCGCCTCGGCCGCCCACGCCCTCGCCCGGCTCGGCGACCCGCGCACCGCCCGCGCCGCCGCCGCCCTCGCCACCAACGAACTGCGCGTCGCCTACGCACTGCAACCGGTGCGCCTGCTGGTCGAGCTGCGCGCCCCGGAGGCGGTGCCCGCGCTGATCACCACCCTGGGGCGCCGGCTGCGCCCGCACGACCCGTACCGGCGCGTGGCGCTCGCCTGTGTCGAGGGCCTCGGCTCGCTCGGCGACGAACGGGCCGCGCCCGTGCTGAAGGACGCCCTCGCCCACCCGGCGCTGGCCGAGGCGGCGGTGCGGGCGCTGGCGCGGATCCCGGGTCGGCGGTGAGCCGCCGGCCGGTACGCTCCGTCAGCCGGTGAGCGGCCTGGCGTACCGCACCTCGGGCACCGGGACGCCGTCCACGTCGGACGACTCCACGGCGCCGTCGGCGTGGAAACCGGCCCGCTCGTAGAAACGCCGGGCGCGGGCGTTGCCCTCGAGCACCCACAGCAGCATCCGCGGATGCCCGGCGGCTGCGCACCGGCCTGCCGACTCCCGCAGCAGGGCCTGTCCGACACCGCCGCCGAAACGGCCGGTGTCGACGTAGAGCGCGTACAACTCGGCGTCCACCGTGCGCAGTTCGCCCTCCCGGTACGGCCCGTGGCAGGCCCAGCCGACGACGTCGCCGGCGTCGTCCTCCGCGACCAGGTTCACCAGGCCGGCCGGTGCCCGGGTGAAGAGGGCGCGGCGCCGCTCGGCGTCCTCGGTGACGCTGAGTCCGTCGAGGTACGGCTGCGGCATCAGGCCCCGGTAGGCCGACTGCCAGCCCCGGACGCGGATCTCGGCCACGCGGTCGCAGTCGGCGAGCGTCATCTCCCGCACGCGCGGCCCGCTCACGGGGCCACGACCGCGAACGCCTCGATCTCCATCAGGAACTCGGGACGCACCAGCGAGGCGACCTGCACCGCCGAGGCGGCCGGCAGCCGGTCGTCGGGTATGTGCTCGGCGCGCGCCGCGCGGATCGCGGGCATGTGCGCCATGTCCGTGACGAAGAAGGTCAGCTTCACCACGTCGTCGAAGCCGGCGCCGGCCGCGGACAGGCAGCGCCGCAGGTTCTCGAAGACCTGCCGGGCCTGCGCCGCCGCGTCGCCCTCACCGACGAGCGTGCCGTGCTCGTCCAGCGCGAGCTGGCCGGAGACGGCCACGAACCGCCCCGTACCGAGGACGACGTGGCTGTACTGGGCGGCGGGGGCGACCCCGTCGGGGGCGGCGATCCTGGTCAGCTCACTCATGCCCCCATGGTGGACCATGGCACCGACAACGCCCCCGACGGCCCGTCAGGCGCCGGGAGCGTTCGGCGTCAGCCCCGGAAGCCGAGCAGGCCGTGCAGCGTGGAGCCGCGCGAGGACGTCGACGCCGCCTTGGACTCCAGCGGTTCCGGGTCGGGCAGCGTCGCGCACACGGCGTCGGCCTCACCGGTGCCGCGCGGCACGGTGCCGTCGGCCAGATAGGCGGCCAGGTGCTCGTCCAGGCAGGCGTTCCCGCTCAGCGTGATGCCGTGGTTGCCGCCGCCCTGCTCGACGACCAGGCTGGAGTCGCCCAGCAGCCGGTGCACCGCGACGCCGCCCTCGTACGGGGTGGCCGCGTCACCCGTGGCCTGGAACAGCAGCGCGGGCGGCAGCTGCTGGTTCGCCACGTTCACCGGCTGCCGCGCGGCCGTCGGCCAGAAGGCGCACGGTGCGTTGTACCAGGCGTTGTTCCAGGTCATGAAGGGCGCCTTCTCGTACGCGTCCCAGTTGTCCTCGCGCCACTCGTCCCAGTCGCGCGGCCAGCCGGCGTCGCGGCACTGCACCGAGGTGTAGACGCTGTAGCCGTTGTCGCCCGAGGCGTCCAGCGCGCCGAAGTTCTCGTACGCCTCGACGAGCGGGGCGGTCTTTCCGTCGTTCACGTACGCCGCGAACGCCTCCGCCAGGTAGGGCCAGTAGCCGTTGTAGTAGCCGCCCGGCAGGAAGGTGTCCTCCAGCTCCGCGGCACCCACCGTGCCACCGGCGGGGTTCTTCGCGAGCGCCGCCCGCATCGCGTACCACGCCGCCTCGATCCGCTCCGGGTCGGTACCGAGCCCGTACGTCGTGTCGTACTTCGCGATCCAGGCCATGAAGGCGCGGTGGCGGTCGTCGAAGGCGTGGTCCTGGTCGAGGTTGGCGCGGTACCACACGTCGGTCGGGTCGACGACCGAGTCCAGGGCCAGGCGCCGCACCCGCTGGGGGTAGAGCTTGCCGTAGACGGCGCCCAGGTAGGTGCCGTAGGAGTAGCCGAAGTAGTTGATCTTCTCCGAGCCGAGTGCCCCGCGGATCGCGTCCATGTCCCGCACGGCGCTGACGGTGTCGATGTGGGGCAGGACCTCCGCGTACTTCCTGCCGCAGGCCTCCGCGAAGGACTTCGCGCGCGTGAGGTTGGCCTGCTCGACGGCCGGCGTGGCCGGCAGGGTGTCGGGGCGCACCGCGGAGAAGTGGCCCGGTCGGCAGTCCAGGGCCGGCTCGCTCTTGCCGACACCCCTCGGGTCGAAGCCGATGACGTCGTACTGGGCGGCCACCTTCCTGGGCAGCGAGGACGCCACGAACCCGGCGAGTGTCAGACCGCTGCCGCCGGGACCGCCCGGGTTGACCAGCAGCGGGCCCTGGTACGTCTCGGCGGTGTGCGGGACGCGGGACAGGGCCAGGGTGATCCGCTTCCCGGCCGGGCGGGCGTGGTCGAGCGGCACCGTGAGCGACCCGCACTGCAGCGTCGGATAGTCGTCCGTCCCGCACTTCTTCCAGTCGATCCCGGCGGCGCGCGGGGCGCCCGCGGGCAGCGGGGCGCCGGCCTCGGCGGGGACGGCCGTGACGGCACCGGCCGCGATGACGGCGGCGCCGCACAGCACGGCTGCGCGTTGTCTCATGGAGACTCCCAGGACGGAGAGGCTGATGGAGGGCTGCGGTCCGCGCGGGTCACGGTCCTCGCCGCATCGTCCCGGGAAGCGCCCCCGGAGGAACGCGATCTGTCCGTACGTGACCCGATTGGGCCGCCGGATCCCCCCGAATGCTCTCGACCGGCCGCGAGGCCGGGCCGGGCGGGCCGGCCGTCGAAGACACGCTCGCCGGACCGCCCGGTCGCTAGGCTGAACCGCGCAGGTGAGGAACAGGAGGCCGACATGACCCGGACGGCGCCGACCGGACCGACGGTCGCCGAGGTGACGGCCGAGCTGGCCGCGCTCGAGGACCCGAAGGTGCGCGCGGTCAACGAGCGACACGGCGACGATCACGGCGTGAACCTCGGCAAGCTGCGCGCCCTCGCGAAGCGGCTGAAGACGCAGCACGAACTCGCGGGCGGGCTCTGGCGGACGGGCGACACCGCGGCCAGGCTCCTGGCGACCCTGATCTGCCGCCCCAAGGCGTTCGGACGTGACGAGCTGGACGCGATGGTGCGCGAGGCGCGCACACCCAAAGTGCACGACTGGCTCGTGAACCACGTGGTGAAGAAGAACCCCCACGCCGAGGACCTGCGCCTGGCCTGGTCCGCCGATCCGGACCCCGTGGTCGCGAGCGCCGGCTGGGCGCTGACCACCGAACGCGTGACGAAGAAGCCCGAGGGCCTCGACCTCGCGGGACTGCTCGACGTGATCGAGGCGGAGATGAAGGACGCCCCGGACCGCCTCCAGTGGGCGATGAACCACTGCCTGGCCCGCATCGGCATCGACCACGCGGAGTACCGCTCCCGCGCGATCGGCATCGGCGAACGCCTGGAGGTCCTCAAGGACTACCCCACACCCCCGGGCTGTACGTCCCCGTTCGCTCCCACGTGGATCACGGAAATGGTGCGCCGGCAGGGGGAGGCCTCGTCCGGTTAGGCGCCCCGTCGGTTCCCCCGGTTTTCCTCGCGGCGGACGCGGCGTGGTCCGTACGCTGGGCGCGTCCGCACTACCGGGGAGAGCCATGACAAGTCGGTTCACGGAGTTGGCCGTTGACTGCCACGATCCGGAGAGACTCGCGTCCTTCTGGTGCGAGGCCCTCGACTTCGAACGGAGCTGGGTGGTCATGTCCGACCCCGAGGGCAACGAGTTCTGCGTGCTGCGCACACTGGCCCCGCGGAGTCAGGGCGCCCCGGGGGCCGCATGACCCGACCGGGGCGAACCCGGCCTTGGTCAGAACGTTCCGGGACGCGGCGTCGTCGGCGTGCAGCGGCTTCGGCTCGGGCATGGCCCGGCCGCATGGGATCGCCGGCTGCGGCCGAATCGCAGGACGCGCCGACGGATGCCGGTGATCCGGCCACCTGACCTCACATGAACGACAGCTGCACCGGCTCCGTCGCAGGGGACGCTTCCGCCCGCTCCGCCCCCTCGGCCCGGCGCGGCATTCCCGGGCGCGTCGGTCCGATGCCGTACTCCTGGGCCAGGGCGTGCACCTGGCCCGTGATCCGGCGCTGGTACCACTTCGGGGCGTAGGCGCCCTCCGCGTACAGGCGTTCGTAGCGGCGTACCAGGTGCGGGTGGTGCTGTCCGAGCCAGGCCATGAACCACTCCCGGGCGCCCGGGCGCAGATGCAGGACCAGCGGTGTCACCGACGTGGCGCCGGCCGCGGCGATGGCGCGGACCGTGGCGCGCAGCTGCGCCGGCTCGTCGCCGAGGAAGGGAATGACCGGCGCCATCAGCACCCCGCAGCCGATGCCGTGCTCGGTCAGGGTCCGTACGACGTCCAGCCGGCGTTCCGGTGCGGGCGTGCCGGGCTCCACCGTGCGCCACAGCTCGGTGTCGGTGAAGCCGACCGAGACGGAGATGCCGACGTCCGTGACGCGCGCCGCCCGGGTCAGCAGGTCCAGGTCGCGCAGGATCAGCGTGCCCTTGGTGAGGATCGAGAAGGGGTTCGCCCGCTCGGTCAGGGCCGTGATGATGCCCGGCATGAGGCGGTAGCGGCCCTCGGCACGCTGGTAGCAGTCGACGTTGGTGCCCATCGCCACGTGCTCGCCCTGCCAGCGGTGGGAGGCCAGCTGGCGGCGCAGCAGTTCGGGGGCGTTCACCTTGACGACGATCTGCGAGTCGAAGCCGAGGCCCGTGTCGAGGTCCAGATAGCTGTGCGTCTTGCGCGCGAAGCAGTACACGCACGCGTGCGAGCAGCCCCGGTACGGGTTCACCGTCCATTCGAACGGCATCCGCGAGGCGCCCGGCACCCGGTTGAGGATCGAGCGGGCCCGCACCTCGTGGAAGGTGATGCCGCGGAACTCGGGCGTGTCGAAGGTGCGGGTGGTCACCGCGTCCGCGCCGAACAGCGCGGGATCGGCGGCCCGGGCGTGGTCGGAGTCCGTGAGGTTCTCCCAGCGCATGACGCCTCCTCGGTAGCACTCCCCACAGAATAGAACACATGTTCCCTTGATCGTGCGGGTGAGTCGCACGGGGCCGTTTCGCGCCCCCGGATTTGGTGGCCGGGCGGCGGGGTGGTTGGCTTGCCCCGTCCCCGAGAACCAGCCCTGGAGGAACCCGATGGCGCAGGTCGAGGCCACGACGGAGCGGATCGTCGCCGCGGACGCGGAGACGGTGTTCGACACGCTCGCCGACTACAGCGGCGCGCGCGAGAAGCTGCTCCCCGAGCACTTCAGCGAGTACGAGGTCCGCGAGGGCGGCGACGGCGAAGGCACCCTCGTGCACTGGAAGCTCCAGGCCACCAGCAAGCGCATCCGCGACTGCCTGCTGGAGGTCAGCGAGCCGAGCGACGGCGAACTCGTCGAGAAGGACCGCAACTCCTCCATGGTCACCACCTGGCGGGTCACCCCGGCCGGCGAGGGCAAGTCCCGGGTCGTGGTCACCAGCACCTGGCAGGGTGCCGGCGGAATCGGCGGCTTCTTCGAGAAGACCTTCGCGCCCAAGGGGCTCGGCCGGATCTACGACGCGCTGCTCGCCAGGCTCGCCGCCGAGGTGGAGAAATAGTCAACAGGCCCTTCGAATAAGGGTGTTGGCAATCTCACCGGTTCGAGTGATCCTCGGCTGATCGCGCCGTACGCCGTAACTTGTCGCACTTGCTCGTAGTTGTCGCCTCTGGTGGCAAAAGTGAGCAGGTGCGACGAGGGGAGCGGTACGTGGGCGGGATCACTCTGGTGCAGGACGAACCGGTCACCGCGCCACCCCCGGAGGCGCTCGAGGCCCCCGCTCCCGAGCCGGAACGGGACGCCGGGCTCAGCCCGCGCCGGGTCCGGCTGGTCTTCGTCGGACTGATGCTGGCGCTGCTGCTCGCCGCGTTGGAGCAGATGATCGTCGCCACGGCGCTGCCCAAGATCGTCGGCGAGCTGCACGGCCTGGACAAGATGTCCTGGGCGATCACCGCCTACCTGCTCACCTCCACCGTCGGGCTGCCGATCTACGGCAAGCTCGGCGACCTCTTCGGCCGCAAGGGCGTCTTCCAGTTCGCCATCCTGGTCTTCGTCATCGGCTCGGCGCTCGCCGGGCGCGCGCAGACCATGGACCAGCTGATCGCCTTCCGCGCGGTGCAGGGCGCCGGCGCCGGCGGCCTGATGATCGGCGTGCAGGCGATCATCGCCGACATCGTGCCGCCCCGGGAACGCGGCCGGTTCATGGGACTGATCGGCGCCGCCTTCGGACTCGCCTCGGTCGCCGGGCCCCTGCTGGGCGGCTACTTCACCGACCACCTCTCCTGGCGCTGGTGCTTCTACATCAACGTGCCCTTCGGCCTCGTCACCATGGCCGTCGTCGCCGTCGTCCTGAAACTGCCCCGGCCCCGCGTCAAGCCCCGCCTGGACTTCCTGGGCGCCCTGCTGCTCGCCGCCGCCTCCACCTGCCTGGTGCTGCTCACCAGCTGGGGCGGCACCGAGTACGCGTGGGACTCGTCGGTCATCCTCGGCCTCGCCGGCGGCGCGGTCGCGGCCACCGTCCTCTTCCTGATCGCCGAGCGCTTCGCACCCGAACCGCTGATCCCGCTGCGCCTGTTCCGGGACTCCGTCTTCAACATCACCGCGCTGGTCGGCCTCGTCGTCGGCGTCGCCCTGTTCGGCGCCGCGAGCTACCTGCCCACCTTCCTCCAGATGGTCGACGGCGCCACCGCCACCGAGTCCGGCCTGCTGATGCTCCCCATGATGGGCGGCATCGTCGGAGCCTCGATCATCTCCGGGCAGCTCATCAGCCGCACCGGGCACTACCGGATCCACCCCATCCTCGGCGGGGCCCTGTCCGTCCTCGGCATGTGGCTGCTCTCCCGCCTCGACGTCGACACGCCCCGGCTGCACTACAGCATCTGGATGGCCGTCCTCGGCGCCGGTATCGGCATGGTGATGCCCGTCCTGGTCCTCGCCGTGCAGAACTCCGTACGCCCCGCCGACCTCGGCACCGCCACCAGCGCCAACAACTACTTCCGGCAGATCGGCGGCAGCGTCGGCGCCGCCGTCTTCGGCACCCTTTTCGCGGGCCGGCTCACCGACGCCCTGGCCGAACGCGTCCCCGCCGGCGCGGGCACCGGACTGCCCGACGCCGAGTCCATCACCCCGCAGTTCGTCCACACCCTGCCCCCGGCGCTGCGCGACGCCTACATCCAGGCGTACGCCGACGCCATGCCGCGCATCTTCCTGTACCTGGTGCCGGTACTCGTCCTCGGCCTGCTCATCGCCTTCTTCCTCAAGGAGAAACCACTGGTGTCCCACAACGCCCCCGTCACCGAGCCCGAGACCGCGCAGCCCACCGCCCACGTCCCCCAGGCCCGTTCGCCCTACGCCGCCGGGATCGCCGTCTGCGGCACGGTGCAGCACCCCGACGGCACCGTGGTGCCCCGCGCCGCGCTCACCCTGATCGACGTCGGCGGGCAGCAGATCGGCCGGGGCGCCAGCGGCGACGACGGACGGTACGCGCTGGCCACGCCCGGCTCCGGGGCGTACGTCCTGATCGCCGCGGCCGGCGGTCACCAGCCGCAGGCGGTCTCCGTGACCGTGGGCGAGCGCCCGGTCGAGCTGGACGTGGTCCTCGGCGGCGCCGGCCGCCTGGCCGGCAGCGTCGTCACCGCCGACGGCAGCCCCGTCCGGGACGCGATCGTCACCCTCACCAACGTCCACGGCGAGGTCGTGGCCACCACCCGCAGTGCCCGCGAGGGCAGTTACGTCATCACCGAGCTGGTGGCCGGCGAGTACACCCTCGCCGCCAGCGCGCCCGCCTTCCGCCCGGCCGCCCTGCCGGTCAGTGTCCAGGCCGCCCGCGAGACCCGGCAGGACGTCGAACTGGCCGGCGGGGCCGTCCTGCGCGGCACCGTGCGGGCCAGTGGCGGACGGGCCGTGGAGGACGCGCGCGTGACGCTCCTCGACGCGGCCGGGAACGTCGTGGACACGCTGACCACCGGCCCCGACGGCACCTTCCGCTTCGTCGACCTGTCGTCCGGCGAGTACACCGTCATCGCCGCCGGCTACCCGCCCGTCGCCACCGTGCTCCAGGTCGCGGGCGGCGGCCGCACCGAACGGGATCTGCAGCTCGGGCACGAGGACTGACCCCCACGGGCATCGCCGGCGCGGGGCGTGACGTAGCCTGCCCGGCGATGACACACGAGTTCAGTCATGTGCTGGCCCGCTGGGGCGACCGGGCCGAGTCCGCACCCGAGTGCGCGGAGCGGCTGGCGGCGTTCCTGACCCGGCTGGCGGCGCTCCACCCGGCGCTGGCCGGGTGGGACGGCCTGGTCGGGGAGGAGACGCTGCCGCCCGAGGCGTGGCGCCTGGGACCCGACGTGGCGCAGGCGGAGCGGTTCGTGCGGCAGTGCCGGCGGGACGACGGAGACCCTCCCGAGTACGTCGGTTTCCGGCTGCCCCTTCTCTCCTCGGACCGGAGCCTGTCCCTCAGCATCTGCTGCGGCGCACACCGGCACGGGCCCGGCACCTGGAACAGCGTCGCGCTCTTCTTCCCGGAGCCCGCCCCCGAGACGGCGCGGCGCTACGGCCCGGACACCGTCCGGGGCCTGGTGACGGCGGTGGCAGAGGTGTGGCAGCCGGAGTGGGTGACGTTCGCCGACTCCCTGCTGGACACGGGGCGGAGCGAGGCGCGGAAGCGCCGGCCCGTCGGCTTCCTGACCTGGACCCCGGGCCCCACCGCGCCGGTCCTGGCCGACTACCCGCACCTGGCGGCGGAGCCCCTCGCGGACGGAACCCTGCTGACCCGGCGGGGGTGGTGAGGGAGGCTCACCCGAGGGCGGGCGCGGCGGCCGGCGTCTCCTGTCGTCGTTGAGTACCGGGGGCCGGTCGGCCTTGCGGTGGTGGAGCCGGGACATCGATCATGGGCCGATGCCAGGTCAGCGACGGCGGAGATCGACTGGGCGATGACGAGGATCGACACGCTGTGCGGGCGCCTGTCGCAGCCGACCACCTACCGGTTGAGCGTGTTCGTGCGTACGGAGTGACCGTCCCGGGTGCTGGCGGGGGACCGGCCTCTTTTCCGTAGCGCGCTGGTCAACTCGGCACAGGGGCAACCGATCAGACCGCACGGCCTCGGGCCGAGTGGTGGTCGACATAGTGGCGTGCGGCGCGGACGCGGTTGCCGCAGCGGTCCGAGCACCAGCGGCGGGCGCCGTGATTGCGGACGAAGAGACGGGTGCAGCCCGGCGCTCCGCACGAGGACAGACGCCCGCTCGGGGGGCCGGTCAGCAGCTCCACGCCGTCCTCGGCCAGTGCGGTAAGGGCCGCTCCGACGGGCTCGCCGGCCGGGCGGCACACCGCAGCCACCGGACCGGCTTCCTCCCAGCGCACCGCACGGACGGCGGGTGCCGCCGCGAGCGCGCTGTTGAGCGTGGACAGGGCGGCCGGGTCGGGGGACCCACCGCTGAGGTGGGCGTCGAGCAACTCCCTCAGCGAGCGCCGCAGTTCGAGCAGCTGATCCAGTTCCCGAGCGCCGATCCGGGCACCGGAGGGGGCCAGCCCCCGGTCGCTCAGCCAGGCGGCCGCGCTCTCCGCGTCGCGCAGGCCGTCGTACGGGCCGCTCGGCCGGCTGAACTCCGTGTTGACCAGTGCCAGAGCGCCGTGCCGGTCTTCGCCGGGAGTCTGCGGCAGGGGCGTCGCGGTGGAGGATTCGGCAGCGTCCATGTCCTAACGCTAGCACTTGAGAGTTTCCGTGAGGCTGGGATAAGGTCGACAGCGACTAACGGTGAAATCGTGAATTCGCCGTTAGTTCAGCCGCCCCCGGCTTCCGTTGTCAACGATGGGGATCCCTATGGAAAAGACAGACAAAGGCCTCACCTTACGGTTCGTCACGCTGGCCATCGGCATGTTCGCCATCGGCACGGACAGCTTCGTGGTCGCCGGCATCCTGCCCAGCGTGGCCAAGGACCTCGACGTCGACGTGCCCACCAGCGCGGAGCTGATCACGGCCTATGCGCTGTCCTACGCCATCCTCTCGCCCGTCGTGGCGGCGGTGGCCGCCCGCGTGCCCCGCAGAATGCTGCTGATCAGCGGCTTGCTCGTGTTCATCGCGGGCAACATCGGCACCGGGCTCGCGCCCGGGTTCGAGGTGGCGCTGGGCTTCCGGGTGATGGCCGCGCTCGGCGGGGCCATGTTCACGCCGACCGCGGCCGGGGTCGTCGTCGCGCTCGCCGGGCCGGAGCGACGGGGTACCGCCCTGTCCATCCTGTTCGGCGGGTTGAGCGCGGCCACCGCCCTCGGTTCCCCCATCGGCACCGCGATCAGCGGATTCACCGACTGGCGCGGCACCATGATCTTCGTGGCCGCGGTCGGTCTCGTGGCACTGATCGCCATCTCCCTGGCCCTGCCCTCCGTGCCCAGCCCGCCGGCGGTGACGCTGAAGCAACGCCTGTCGCCCGTCACCGATCCGAGGATCGCGCTGACCCTGCTGCTGGTCCTGGTCGGCTACAGCGGCCTGTTCGTCCTCTACACCTACGTCAGCCAGATCTTCGCCCCGGCCACGGACGGCAACGGCCGGACCCTGGCCTGGCTGCTGTTCGCCTGGGGCCTCGCGGCCGTCGTCGGCAACATGACCTCCGGGCGCCTGACCGACAAGCTGGGCAGCCGCGTCGTGATCAACACGGCCGGCGTCATCGCGGTCGCCGTGTTCGTCACCACCCCGTGGACCAGCCGGCACCTGGTGACCGCCTTCGTCGCCGTGATGCTGTGGGGTGCCTGCGGATGGGCGATGCTCGTCCCGATCCAGCACCGGCTCGCCGGGGTGAACCCCGCGGTCGCGCAGATGTCCATCTCCCTGAGCTCCTCGGCGAACTACGCCGGTGTCTCCCTCGCCCCGGTGATCGGCCACTTCTTCCTCGACCGCGGCGTGGACATGCGCTACCTGGGTGTGCCGTCCGCCGCGATCGTCGTCGCGGGCCTGCTGATCGGCGAGGCGGGGTACCTGCTGATCCGGCGGGGGCAGCGGCAGGCCGAGGCGGACGGCGGGGAGGCTCCCGCCGAGGAGCGGGCCGTCCCGGCACGCTGACCGCGTGGACCGCGCAGGTGCTTCGCGTGGACCGGGCGGCGGTACCGTGCGAAGCACCTGCGGGGAGCCGGAGGGCCGGGGGTCAGGCGATCCGGCCGCGCGGCTGTGGTTCCGGCACTCCCATCAGCCGGCTCACCTCGGCCGTCGCGGACTTGACGGCCAGGACGCAACGGTCACGGGCGGCCGCCGGAAGGTGGGTCGGCTTCAGCAGGACGAGCGAGCCCAGCACGGTGCCGTCCCACAGCACGGGTGCGGCGAAGGAGTCCCAGCCCCGTGCGCACTCCTGGAGACCGATCGCGTACCCCTTGGCCCGGATCTCCGTCAGGGAGGCGAGCAGCTGGTTCCGGTCCCGGTACACCCCCGGGCCGACGGCCGACGGCAACTGCTCCGCCAGCACCCGGTGCTGCAGGTTGTCGGAGAGGTGGGCGAGGATCACCCGGCCCGAGGCGCCGATCCGCAGCGAGCGGTTGACCCGCATGATCTCCCGCGGCGACATGCCCAGCTCGGTCAGGTCGTGGGAGCCCACCGCCATGTCGATGCAGTGCCGCTGCGGGTGGCCCAGGTTGGTCAGGCCGTACAGGAAGACCATCCCGCCGTCGGCCGTCAGGCGCAGTTGTTCCAGGCAGTCGCTCAGCGCCTCATGGTCCAGCCGGGGCGTCAGCGCCTGGGTGCCCAGCCGCGCCGCGGCGGGACCGAGCCGGTACCGGCCCCGGGAGACCTGGACGAACGCGCCCTGCTGGATACCCGAACGGAGGATCCGGTACACGGTGGAGTCGTCCAGCGAGGAGGCCCGGGCCAGTTCCGCGAGCCCGTGCACCTCGCCGCCGAGCTGGGTGAAGGCGTGCTGCACGCGGAACACGCGCTCGGCATGGCTCGTCCCGGCGGTGTGCGATGTGTCGGTGGATTGGCTTTTGTGTTTGTTCTGCCGGGGTGCGGCAAAATGAGTCCGTGTGGTTCCGGACTGATGGACGGCACCATGGCGCACGATATGACCTCTCGACACGGAAAATGGCAGCCCGCAGCCGGCGGGCATCAGAGTCCCTGAGTGATGTCAGTGACGGATTTGTGTGCGTCGTGGCGGGAAACGCCGAGGTGTGTGGCATGTGTCCGGCGGTGATGCTGTCGGGTGAGTTGCCAATGGCGCGAAATGCATGTCACAGCCCCCGTATTCTTCTTCGTTCAACCACTTTGCCGTGCTGGTGGGTGGACGGTCCCCGTATCCGACACGCAAGTCAGGCGCGTTCGAAAGGACGGTACAGGGGAGCCGACGAGTCCGGATGTGACGGGACTCACTCCCTAACGGATTCGGCTGGAATTTGCCGTGGCAATGCTCCGACTCGGGGCGGACCGCCGAATGTCGCGGCGCAGCACGCGGAATGGGCGGGTCCGTCCGGTGTGCGAGGGCACGTCATCAAGCCATGTGGCCGGTCGGACCGGACAGCGCCGCCTCGGCCCGGTGCACCACCACGGGCTCGTCCCCGGCGGCGGCCGGTCGTGCCACCGCCGCCAGGAGGCCGGGAACCGGCCTGAGGTCGCTCACCCACCAGTCGCCCGCGCGCCGGCCCGTGCCGTGCGCGAGGCGCGCCGTCCGTTCCCACGGCCGCACGCCGAGCTCGGTGAGGTCGCCCACGACCCCGGTGCCCGCCGCCTTGAGCACGGCTTCCTTCCGGGTCCAGCAGCGCAGGTAGGCGAGCGAGCGGCGCGGGCCCGGGGGCTCGTCGAACACAAAGGCCCGTTCGGTGCCGCCCAGGGTCGTCGGTGCGAGGACGTCCACGGGCATCGGTCGCACCCGCTCGATGTCGAGGCCCACCGGATGACGTGGGGACAGGAGCAGGGCCGAATAGCCCTCGCTGTGCGAGAGGCTGAGGTGCGCCGTGCCGTCCGCGAACTCGGCCACCGGCGGGCCGTGCCCGGCATCACCGCAGCCGGGGCAGGGCTCCCGGGCCAGCCGTACGTCCTGGGCGGGCACCCCGGCGGCAGCGCCCACGATCCGCTTCGCCAAGGCCCGCGCCCAGATGAACCGGGCGCTGTGCGCCGGAAAGCGGTAGGCGGCGGCACGTGCGCTTTCCGACGTGTCGAGCAGCTCGGCGAAGCCCTCGGGTACCGGCGTGCCGGGCCGCCACCACCACAGTTCCACCTCGTTCGGCCCGGTCAGACGGGCCGGCGCCGCAGACGGGCCGACAGGTGCTGCTGGAGGGGCTGCCCGACCGCCTCCAACTCCTGCACGACCGTCAGCTCGTCCCCGTGCAGGGTGAGCCGGCGCCGGGAGGCCGTGACCTCTTTCGCCAGCGGAGTGACGGCCATGTCCCGCGACGCCATCTCGATCTCATCGCCCGAGATCCGGCCGACGTAGGTGGTCACGATCCCGAGGGGATGGGCGACCACCGCCTCGAGGTAGCCGTCGGCGCCGACCCGCCACCAGCCGGTCTCGCGCCCCGAAGGCCGCTGCGGCCGGCCCTCGGCGTCGGTCAGCCAGGCACGCGCCTCGTACCGCAGAAAGGGCCGGCCGTCGTGGCTGAAGGTGATCTCCTGCTCGTAGGAGAAGCCGGCGGCCAGGGTGCCGTATCCACCGCTGCCGGACCCGCGCCAGCTGCCCAGCAGGGCGAGGGCGGGCGTGATCCACGGATGCGGTTCCGGGCCCACGCCCGCGACCTGGCTGTCAGGGAAAGGGGTCTGCGCGCTGTCCAACTCTGCTCACTCCGCTGTGTCGGCCCGTACCGGCAGTACTGGAATCGGCTGTGCCCGGAATCAGTGGTACCGGACGCAGAGTAGCGGGGAGCGTGCCGATTTTCTGCAATGGGAACCCCTTTTCTCGGCACATGAGAAACGAAAAGGCTTCGCGGTGGCCGGCGCATTTTCTCGACCTCCGAGAAAGCGGACCGGCTTTCTCGGCGGGTGAGAATGCGCAGATGGTGGGCGGGTCAATAAATGATTGACGGACGGTCGGGGCGTGTTGTTACGCTGCTGGCGCCGGATCTCATCCGGAGGTATTTGTCGGCGAACGGGGGACTTTCGTGTACGACGCCATTGTTGTAGGCGCGCGAATATCCGGCGCATCCACGGCCATGCTGCTGGCGCGGCTCGGCCACCGGGTGCTGCTGGTCGACCGGGCGCGTTTTCCCAGCCCGACGTCGTCGTCCACGAATCTCATCCACCCGCCGGGCGTCCAGCGGCTCGAGCAATGGGGTGTCCTGGACCGGCTGGGCGACCCCACCGTTCCGCGGATCAGCCGCTACCGCCTGGAAAGCGGGCCGGTCCGGCTGGAGGCCCGGCTGCCCGCCGTCGAGGACGTCGACTACGCGCTGTCGCCGTCCCGCGTCAAGCTGGACGAGGCCCTGGTGCGCTGCGCGGCCGACGCCGGCGTCGAAGTGCGCGAGGAGACGTCCGTCCAGGATTTGCTGCGCGACGCCGACGGCACCGTCGTCGGTGTCGCGGGCACGGGCAAGGGCTCGGGCCGCTTCCGGGAGAAGGCAGCCGTCGTCATCGGTGCCGACGGCAAGAACTCCAAGGTGGCCCGGCTGGCCGGCGCCGAGCAGTACCGCGCCGAACCGGTGCTGAGCAAGAGCCTCTGGACGTACTGGGAGGGGCCGGCCCAGCCCTCCCTGGTCCGCACCTACCGCAAGAACCGCCGCCACCCCTTCACCTGGCCGACCCACGACGGACTGTCCATCGTCGGAGTGGCCTGGCCCACGGCGGACTTCCCCTCGCCGGGCAGCGACGAGGCGACCGACCGGACGGTCCTCGCCGCCCTGGCCGACGCCGACCCGGAGTTCGCGGAGGAGGTCCGGGCGGGCCGGCGGGCCGGTCGCTGGCTCACCGGCTCCGTCCCCAACTTCCTGCGCACGCCGCACGGCCCGGGCTGGGCCCTCGTCGGCGACGCCTCCGCGACCCGGGACCCCATCACCGCGTCCGGCATCACCCACGCCGTGCTCGGCGCCGAACTCCTCGCGGACGCCGTGCACCGGGGTCTGTCCGGCAGCCAGGGCATGCACCCGGAGCTGGCGTCGTACGCACGCGCCCGGGACGAACTCGTCCGGGACCACTACGACTACACCCGGGACTACGCGCGCATACTCGACCACACGCTGGACGAGCGGGCGCTCATCGAGGCCATGAGCCGCAGCCCCTGGCACGCGCGGGGCATGATCGGCCTGTTCGCCACGGTCGTTCCGCCGACCGAGTTCTACTCCCGTCGTACCTTCCGCGAGCTGTTCGACTTCCTCGACGAAGAGGGCGGACTGCCGCGGAACATCCGCGTGTTGCGCTGGCTGCTGCACGCCGTTCCCGGCCGGCCGGAGGCCACGGCCCGGCTCGCCGACCGGATGCTGGCCGCGCGGCTCGGCCTGATGGGCGAGCTCCTTCTGCGCAGCACGGCCGCCTGAGCCGCGCGCCCCGTACGGCCCGGCCTTTCCCCACCCCACGACACGCACGCGCGTCGACGCCGTAGTGCGGCGCTCGGGGCAGCCCGTGACACCTCGTTCTGGAGGATTCCCACCATGACCGGTACGCAGCAGATTGCCGGCCCCGTTCTTCTCTTCCCCGGCCAAGGCGGCTTCGACGGTGCCGCGCTCAGCCGCGCGGCCGACGGCTACCCGCAGGTGCGGGCCGTCTTCGAACGGATCGACACCGTCAGCCGGCAGATCCACGGCCGGGACCTGTCCACCACCCTGTTCCGTGACACCCCGGTGGAACTGAGCGAGCTGCTGGGGGACGAGCCCTGGCTGTCCCAGCTCGCCATCTACGGGGCCGGCCTGGCGGCCCACCGCGTGCTGACCGAGCACGGCGTACGGCCGTCCGTCCTCGTCGGCCACAGCCTCGGCGAGATCACGGCGCTGGTGGCCGCGGGCGGGTACTCCGTCGAGGACGGCGCCCGGATCGTGCTGCGCCGCACCGCCGCCATCGCCGGGCGGGACGGAGGCACCGGAGCGATGCTCGCGCTCGCCGCCTCACCGGGCCGTACCCGGCACCTGATCGGACTCGTGGAGAACGACCGTGTCGCCGTCGCCACCGAGAACCACGACACCCAGACCGTGCTGAGCGGTCCCCGCGAGGCCATCGACCAGATCAAGGTCATCGCCGAGCAGCTCGGGATCGGCTGCGCCGAACTGGACGCCGCGTTCGCGTTCCACAACCCGTCGCTCGCCTCCGCGGCACCGGACTTCGCCGCCGCCGTACGGGACCTGCCGCGCGGCCCGCTGGACGTGCCCGTGTACTCGCCGGTGCTGCAGCGCTTCTACGACCAGGACGAGAGCCTCGGCGACCGGCTCGCCGACCACTTCACGCTGCCGGTGCGGTTCTCCTCGGCCATCACCCTCCTCCACGAGCGCGGCGCGCGCACGTTCGTCGAGGCGGGCGGACGCGCCACCCTCACCTCGCTGGTGCCCAAGGTCCTGCACAGCCCGGACGACCTCACCGCCCTGTCCACGCTGTCCGTGGGCCGGGGCAACACCCTGCGGCTGCCCGACACCCTGGCCGAGCTCCGGCGGGCGGGCCTGGCGGCCGACGACGGACTGGAGTCCCTGCGCCAGTACCTCGCCCCCGAGCTGAGCGCCGCCGAGTTCTCCACCTTCTGGACCACGACCGGCCACGAGATAACCACCCTGGTCAACCAGCGCCTGTCGGACTTCCGTGCCACGCCGCGGGACGACGCGGCCGCTGCGGCCGAGCGGCCGGATGCCGGTGCGGAGCCGGCGGTGGCCGGTGTGCCGGAGCGGGACGAGGTGTTCGCGACGGTGCGGGGGCTGTACGCGCAGGCGTTGGAATACCCGGAGGAGGTGTTCACGCCGGGTGTGCTGCTGGAGGCGGAGCTGGGGGTGGACTCGGTGAAGCAGGTGGAGTTGCTGTCGCGGGCGTCGGAGCATTACGGGCTGCCGGCGCGGGGTGCGGACTTCCGGCTGGCGGACTACGAGACCCTCGACAGGATCGCCGACCTCATCCACCACGAGCTCGGCGCCCTGCGCGGCATCGTCGCGGCCGAGCGGCCGGATGCCGGTGCGGAGCCGGCGGCGGCCGGTGTGCCGGAGCGGGACGAGGTGTTCGCGACGGTGCGGGGGCTGTACGCGCAGGCGTTGGAGTACCCGGAGGAGGTGTTCACGCCGGGTGTGCTGCTGGAGGCGGAGCTGGGGGTGGACTCGGTGAAGCAGGTGGAGCTGTTGTCGCGGGCGTCGGAGCATTACGGGCTGCCGGCGCGGGGTGCGGACTTCCGGCTGGCGGACTACGAGACCCTCGACAGGATCGCCGACCTCATCCACCACGAACTGAGCGGCCATCGGCTCCAGGGCGCTTCGGCGTGAGCGGGCGGACCGGAGGAGCCACGTCCATGCAGGACCTGACCGGCAAGATCGCACTGGTCACGGGCGGCGCCCGTAATGTGGGCAAGGCCATCGCGGCCACCCTCGCCGACCACGGGGCCCATGTCCTCGTCAACTACTTCCACTCGCACGAGCAGGCCAAGGAGACCCAGCGCGAACTGCGCGCCCGCGGTGCTGAGGTGGACCTGCTCCGCGCCTCCGTGGCCCGCCCCGAGCAGGTCGAGCGGATGTTCGCGGAGATCGAGCAGCGGTACGGCCGGCTCGACATCCTCGTCAACAACGCGGCCGACGGGGCGCTCGTCCCCGGCCCCGAGGTCACCGACGCCCATCTCGACAAGGCCCTCGACACCAACCTCAAGGGCGGCCTGCGGTGTGCCCGGGCGGCCCTCCCGCTGATGCGGCGGGCAGGCGGCGGTTCCATCGTGAACATCTCCGCCCTGGGCTGTTCCCAGCTCGTGATGGCGAACTACCTGGCCTGCGCACCCGCGAAGGCCGCGGTCGAGGCCGCCGCACGCTATCTGGCCGTCGAGTTCGCGGCGTTCGGCATCCGGGTGAACACCGCATCGGCGGCGATGCTCCTCAGCGAGGTCGCCGACGCCTTCCCCGACGCCGGGGCGATGCAGCACGCCGTCGCGGCGAGCACTCCGCTGGGGCGTCTGGGCACGCCCGAGGAGTTCGCCGAGGTCGTCGCCTTCCTCGCCTCGGACCGCTCCCGCTGGATCACCGGTCAGGTCGTCCTGGCCGACGGGGGCCTGTCCCTGGGGGCACCGCTGCTCTCGCCGCCCACGAGCGCGCCGGCCGCTCTCGCACCCGAGGCGGCCACCACCGCCCCGGATCCGGCGGCTACGGCCACGGAAACGGCGGCCGCTACGGCGGTCGGGGCGGCGGTACCCGCGCCGGCCCAGGCCACGACCGAGCCGGAGCCCACACCGACCCCGGCCACGCCTGCCGCGGCGGCTCCTGCGGCGGTCGCGTCTGCTGCGGCGGCTCCCGCCCCGGCGGCTCCCGCCCCGGCGGCTCCTGCCGCGGTCGCGTCTGCCCCGGCCGCGTCTGCCGGGGCGGAAACCGGCGTGCCGGTGCGGGCCGGGGCCGGCATCGCCTCCGGCGCGCCCCTGCCCGCCTCGCCGGAGGCGCACGCGGAGGTTCCCGAGGACGACGAGATAGCCGTCGTCGGTATGGGGCTCGTCGTCAGCGGAGCCGACAGTCCCGAGGCGTTCTGGCACCTGCGCACCACCGGCCGTGAGCTGTTCATCGAGGTGCCCGAGGACCGCTGGGACCGGGCCCAGTTCTCCTCGCCGGACCGGTCGGCCGAGGACAAGTCCTACCAGGACACCTGCGTGTTCATCACCGACTTCGAGCCGGGCCGCGCCGTCCTCGACGGCCTGTCGCCGTCACCGGACGAGACCGAACTGACCACCCTGTGGCTGCGCCACTCGCTGGTCCAGGCCCTGGACGGGGTGCGCGTAGGTGACACCGACCGCTTCTCCTTCCACGTGGGCTACACCGCCGACGGCAGCCAGCACCTGGAGGAAGCCGGTGTCCTGAACGCGGCCAGGCACCTCACCGCGGACATCGCCGCCGGCCTGGACCTCACCGAGGAGGCCCGTGCCCGCCTCGTGGGCCGCGTCGACCAGGTCCTGTCCGGCCGCTACCACCGGGGTGCCACCGACGCCCCGCGGTTCCTGCCCCACCAGGTGGGCCACACCGCGATGGCGGGCATCCTGCCGGACGACACCCAGCTCCAGATGGTCGACACGGCCTGCTCCTCCTCGCTGTACGCCATCGACATCGGCATCAAGGGCCTGCTGATGGGCAAGCAGGACATCGCGGTGTGCGGCGGCGCCTTCGCGCTGGCCCCGCGCGGGACCGTGCTGTTCTCCAAGCTCAAGGGCCTGTCCCAGCGTGGCGCGGTGCACGCGCTGGACGCCGACGCGGACGGCGTGATCTTCGCCGACGGCGCCGGTGTCGTCGTACTGAAGCGCCTCAGCAGGGCCAGGGCCGACGGGGACCGGGTCCTCGGCGTGCTCAAGGCGTTCGGGTCCTCCTCGGACGGCAAGGGAAAGGCGATCTACGCGCCCAGCTCCACCGGGCAGAACCTGGCCGTGGAGCGGGCGCTGGAGGCCGGCGGCCTCGACGGTGCCGACGTCGACTGGGTCAACGCCCACGCCACCGGTACCCCGGCGGGCGACCTCGCGGAGTTCACCACGCTCCGGGAGCACTACGGCAACACCCGCTCCACCGCCGTCACCTCCAACAAGTCGCTGATCGGGCACACGGGTTGGGCCGCCGGTGTGGTCTCGCTCATCGAGTCCGTCCTCGCGCTGCAGGGGGAGACGGTCCCCGGCCAGTACCGGTTCGCCACCGCCCCGAAGACGTTCGAACTGGACCGCACGCGGCTGGAGATATCCAGCAGCCCGCGGCCGTGGCCCGCCGTCCCCGGCCGGGCACGCACGGCGGCGATCTCCGGCTTCGGGTTCGGCGGCACCAACGCGCACTTGATCCTGAGCGAGGAGACGCCGGACCGCGGCGCCGAGGGGACGGAGCGCACGGCCGAAGGGGCACGGGGCCGTACGGCCGCCGCGGCCCGGTCCGACGCCGACCGCATCGCGGTGGTGGGCTGGTCGGTCAAGCTGCCGGGGGTCGAGGACCGCGACCAGGTCCTGCAGTGGCTCTCCGGTGACCGGGACGTCGAGCGGAGCTTCGGGGAACAGTACCCGGCGCCGCCGTTCCAGCAGGTGCGGATGCCCCCCGCCACGGTGCGGACCATCGACCGCTGCCAGTTGATGATCCTGGCCTGCGCCCACGACCTGCGCGACCAGCTGGGCGACTTCTGGCAGCGGCACACCGAGCGCACCGGTGTCGTGGTCGGCCACATGGGCCCCACCCGCGCCGCCATGCTCTACGCCAACCGCTGCTACCTCGACGACATCGAGCACGCCCTGCGCCAGGACCCCGAACTCGCCGGCACCGCGCAGCTCACGCCGCTGCTGGAGCGGATGCGCGACCGCGTCCGCTCACTGGTTCCGCCGTCGAACGAGGACTCCTTCCCGGGGATGATGCCCAACATCATCTCGGCCCGCGTGGCGAACTACTTCGACCTCAAGGGCCCCAACATCACCGTGGACGCGGGACTCGCCTCGACCGTGGCGGCGTTCGCGACGGCCGTCCGGTATCTGCGCAGCGGTGAACTCGACTTCGTGCTCGCGGGCGGGATCAACGGCAACAGCCTGCCCGAACTCGGCGGCCTGCTCGGCGACGTGTTCGAGGAGCCGGTGCAACCGGCCGAGGGGGCCTTCCTGTTCGGTCTGACCACCGAGAGCGCCGCCAGGGAGGCCGGGCTGCGCATCCTCGGCATCGTCGACGAGGCCGACGTGCGCGACGCCGTCACCGGCGGGACCGCACCGGACGTCCTCGACTGCGGCTCACGCGGCGGCTACGGCCACTATCTCGGCGCTGCCGGCGGGGCGCAGATCCTGCGCGCCCTCCAGCGGACCGGCGCCACCACCCGTGTCCACTGCCGGGAGAACCGCCAGGACCGGGCCACCCACCTCGTCGTCTCCGCGGGAGAGCCGGCACCGGACCCGCAGGACTCCGGAATCCGGCCGGCCGAGGCGGCCGTGACCGCGGTGGCGGGGCCCACCGCCGACCTGGTCGAGCGCTACGCCGTCACGCTGGCCCCGGCGCCCGCCGCGCCCGGCGGCCCGGTCCCCGCCGCGGTGCCCGACGGCGCGCTGATCCTCACCGACCGCCCCGGCCTGGCCGAGCGGCTCGCCCGGAGCGCCGCGGACTGCACCGTGCTCAGCACCACGCCCGTCACGGGCGAGCGGCCCGCGGTACGGCAGGTGACCGGCACCCCCGAGGGCGTGCGCGGGGCCCTGGCCGCGCTGGGCCGCCCGGTGCGCCATGTCGTCCTGGTCACGGATCTGACCGCGTCCGCGCCGCCGCGCACGGCGCTCACCGCGGACCACCCCGGTCTGACCGCCCTGCACGACCTGGCCTTCCTCGTCGTGCAGCAGTGCTACGCCGACCTCGGCGAGGCGCCCGCCTCCGTGGTGTTCGCCCTGCTCGGTGCCGAGCCGCGGGGCGCCGTCCACCCGCTCGCCGGGCTCTTCACCGGTCTGCTGAAGTGCGTGCGCCTGGAACGTCCGGACGCCGGCTGCTTCGCCCTGCTGACCGCCACCGGGGACCCGGAGGAGGCGGCGGAGCTGATCGCCGCCGAGCGTGCCTGCGAGCGGCCTTTCCCGGTCGTCCACCGCACCGGGGAAGAGCGCCGGGTGCCGACCCTCACCGCACGGCCGGCCACCGCCGCCGCGGACCGCCCCGACCCGCTGGACCGGGAGTCCGTGGTGGTCGCCCTGGGCGGGGCCCGCGGCATCACCGCCGAACTGCTCACGGCGGTCGCCGAGCGGTACGGCAGCCGTGTCTACGCGCTGGGCAGCAACCCGATCGACAGCTATCCGGCCGCGACCTTCGAGGGCACGGACGAGGAGTTCACGGCCACCCGGGCCCGGCACATCCGTGAGCAGCTCGCGGTGGGCGGCCGCACGGTCGCCGAGATCAACAGGAGTTTCGACCGCATGGCCGACGCGCGTGCCGCCCGTCGGAACCTGGAGCGGATGGCCCGGCACAGCGGTGCGGGGCGGGTGACGTACCTGCACTGCGACGCCCGGGACGAGGAGTCGGTCCGCCGCGCCCTCGACACCGTCCACGCCGCGCACGGCCGGATCGATCTGCTCGTCAACGCGCCCGGCCTGAACCGCTCCGCGCTCATCAAGGACAAGGACTTCGGCGAGTTCCGGCGCATCCGCGACCTCAAACTGGTCGCGCACCGCAACCTGCACCGCGCGCTCGCCGGCCGTCCGCCGCGCCTGTGGTGCGACTTCGGGTCCCTGCTGGGTTACTTCGGGCAGCGCGGCGAACCGGACTACGCGTCCGGCAACGACTACCTGGCCACGGCCGCCGCCTATGCCGCGCGGACGACCGGCAGCGAGGAGTTCGTCATCGGCTGGACCCTGTGGGACGAGGTCGGGATGGGCGCCGACGAGCTGACCCGCGAGTACTTCAAGCGGGCGGGCTCCTACAGCCACATGCCGGTCGCCGAGGGCATCCGGCACTTCCTGGCCGAACTCGGCACCGCGGACCGCACGCCCTCGCTCGTGCACATGGGGGCGGCGGAACGGGCCACGGTGGAGTCGTTCTACCCCGGCTACCTCACCGAGCGGCCGGCGACCGCCACCACGCCGCCGGCCCCGGCCGCACCCGCCCGGACGGCCGTCTCCCGGACCGTCGCCGCAGAGCCGGGCGGATCCGCCCGCGGCCGGTTCTACCTGCGCCGTACGATCCCGGCGGACGCCGGCGACCGTGACGGCACCGTGCGCTTCGAGTGCCCCTTCGACCTGGACACCGACGGCTACCTCACCGGGCACCTGGTGCGCGGAGCGGCGACGCTGCCCGGGACCTTCGTCACCGAGATCGCCGCAGAGGCCGCCCTCGCCCTCGTACCGGACGGCTGCGTGGTCGCCTTCGAGGACCTGCGCTTCCTGCACTTCCTCCAGGTCCGGGAGGGCGTCTCCCAGGCGCCCAAGCGGATCACGGCCCGGATCACCGAGCGGGTCGGCGACCTCACCACCGTGGAGGTCTCCGTCACCCACGACGTGATCGCCCCGTCCGGGGTGCTGCTGGTGTCCGGGAAACCGCACTTCACCGTGCGGGTCCTGGTCGCCGACGCCTTCCCCACGGCCCCCAAGTGGCAGCGGTGGGACAGCGAGGGCGAGCAGCCCGTCGTGGACCCGTACCACGTGCCGTCGGCCCCGGTCCTGCTGAGCGGACCGTTCCGGGCCACCACCGACACCCGGCGCCACCGGCTGGGCGCCCGCGCGGTGTTCCGGCCACAGCTGGATCCCGCGACCGGCCCCTGGCGGCAGTTCCTGATGCCCACCGTGCTGCTGGACGCCCTGGCGCGGACCGGGGTGCTGGACCCGGTGGACGGGCTCGTCCCGGTCGCCGCCCCGCTGTCCGTCCGGCGCATCGACCTGTACCAGAGCGCCAACGACCTGGAACTGGCGCAGACCCACGGAGCGCTGGACCTCTACGTCACTCAACCCGGGTTCTCGGCCGCGCCCCGGTCCGGCAACCGGTTCGTCGCCGTCGCCCCCGGCGGTCACGTCGTGGCCCAGATGAAGGACCTCGACGCCACCGTGATCGGGTACCTCGACCCGGCCACCGGCGAGGTGCGTCCGCCCGTGCAGGGCCCGTCCGCGGCAGGGGGGCGTACCGCATGACCACGCTCGCGGACCTCCCGCGCCTCGACGGCCCTTCCGGAGACCGGCCGACGGCCGGTGCCGGCGGAGCCGACGCCACGACCCGTCCGGTGAGCCGCATGCTGTGGCGGCTCACCCCCGCCCCGGCCGCCGACGGCCCCCACGGCCTCGCCGGCCACCGGGTGCTGGTCCTGGGCGGTACAGCGGACGACGCGGAACGGGTGCGCGACGAGCTGCGCGCCCGGGGCGCGACCGTACTGACCGGCCCCTCCGCCACCCCCGGCCCGGTGCCCGACACCCTGGTCGACCTGACGCTCGCCGAGCGGTTCTCGGCCGACGCCGGCACCGGACGGTGGCGCACGGCCCTGCTGCGCACCTTCGACGCACTGCGGCACTGCTACACGGAGTGGAGCCGGGAGACCTCGGCGCAGCGGCTCACCTATCTCGCCGTCACCTACCACGGCGGCGGCATGGGATACCACCCCGACGACGACATCGCCCAGCCGCTCGGCGGGCTGTGGGCGGGGCTGGCCAAGACGCTGCACCGGGAGCTGCCCAACTGCCGGGCGCGGGTCCTCGACATCGCCCTAGGCGAACGCGCGGACCTGCCCCGGCTGGTGGGCGACGAACTGGGCCGCCCCGGCCTGAGCGAGATCGGGATACGGGACGGAGCGCGCTGGACCCTGACACCGGACGCCGTGCGGCCCGGTCCGCCCGCCGTGCGCCTCGGCCCCGACGACACCGTGCTGGTCAGCGGCGGCAGCCGCGGCATCGGCATGGCGCTGGCCCGGCGGCTGTGCGCCGAGTTCGGACTGAGGGTGGTGGTGACCGGACGCGGGCGGCCGCCCGCCGAGGACACCTGGGACGACCACACACCCGAGCGGCTCACCGAGCGCCGGGCCGAGCTGTGGGCCGCGCACCGGCAGGGGCGCGGCGTGGCCGAGATCCGCCGCGACATCGGGCACGCCGAAAGCACCTGGGAACTCGTCGGCCACCTGCGCTCCGCACGCGCCGAGGGACTGCGCCTCGAGTACCGGCAGTGCGACTTCACCGATCCGGACCAGGTGCGGACGCTCGTCGCCGGGCTGCCCGACCTGACCGCGGTGGTGCACAACGCGGGAGTGGACCGGCCGACCCGGCTGCCCAACAAGTCCGACGACGACGTGGTCGCCGTGGTCGCGACCAAGGTCGACTCCTTCGTCCACCTGGTGCAGGCCCTGCGTGACCGGCCGCTGAAACTCCTGTGCACGGTCGGCTCCCTCACCGGACGGCTCGGCGGCATGGTCGGCCAGTTCGACTACGCGGCCGCCAACGAGTGCCTGGCCCGCCTGGGCCTGTGGGCCGAACGGCAGCTGGCGTACCCGGTGATGACTCTGGCCTGGCCCACCTGGGCCCGGCTGGGACTGATCTCCAACTTCGAGGCCAGCCTGCGCTACATGGCCGCGCTCGACCTCTCCGAGGGCCTGGACCACTGGCAGGCGGAGCTGCGGGCCGGCAGCCGCGGCGAGATCACCTTCGTCGGCCCGCTGGGCCGCGCGCTGGACCCGGTGCAGGCCACCGGCTACCCGGTGCCGCCGTCCCTGCCCGGGTACGCCGAGACCTACCCGAAGGTCTTCCACCTCGGCGAACCGGAGGTGTTCCAGCCGCACGAACGCCTGTGCTGCGTCGTCACGTTCGACCCCGCGACGAGCCCGGCGATCGGCGACTTCACCGTCCACGGCACGCCCGCCGTGCCGCTCGGCATGTTGCTGGAGAGCGCCGTGCGCGGCGCGGAGTGGGTGACCCCCGCCGATCTGCCCGACCACGCCCTGCACGCGGTGGAGGACCTGCGCGTCCCGTGGAGCGTGCTGCGCTGCACGGACGGCGGGCCGCTGCGGTTGCGCCGGGACGCCCGGGCACGACAGGGCACCGACGGCCGCTGGCGGGTGGACGTCACCTTCCAGCGGGTCGGGCCCGACGGCGCCACGCCGGCGGGCACGGACGACGCGGAGACCGCGCGCCTGCGGCTGGTCTTCGGCGAACCCGGCGCGGCCGCCGCGCAGGACGCCGCGCCCCCTCCGCAACGGCCGCGGACCGGGCACGGCGCCGGCACCGTCGGCACCACCCTGCTCACCGCGGCGCCCGTGCTCCGCTGGCACGGGCGGGTGGTACCGGTGGTGCGCTGGCGCCCCGACGGTCCGCACCGGATCGTCGCCGAGGCGGGCGACTGCACGGCACCCGACCTCTGGGTGGTGCCGCAGCCGCCCGTGTGCCTGGTGCCGGTCGCCGCGCTCGAGAACATCGTCCGCGCGGTCGCCGAACGCACTCCCGGACTGTCCGTCACCCACGACCCGCTGGTCATCCGCCACCTCTCCTTCCCGTCGGCCGACGCACCGGCGGGCGGACGGGTCCGGCTCGAAGGAGATCCGGCACTCGGTGTCTGGCGGGCCCGGCACGCGGACACCGGCCGGACCGTGGTCCGCATCCGCGGGCTCGCGGCCAACCGCATCTGACCGCATCCGCACCGACCGCATCCGCACCGACCGCATCCGCACCGACCGCAAGCGACCCGACCGCATCCGCACCGCGGCCGGTCACCACCGCATCACCCGATCCCGAGGAGTGCACGACATGAGCGACACCCAGCACGTCAGCGCCAACCGAAAGCTGCTGGAGCACTACTACGAGGAGTGCCTCAACAAGGGCAACCTCGACGCCGTCTACGCCAAGGCCGTCCCGGACCACATCAGCCACGGCACCCGCGCCGACGGCTTCGAGGGCGTGGAGCACCTCAAGGAGTGGGTCCGCATCCAGCGCGCCTCCTTCCCCGACCTGCACGTCGTCGTCGACGAGTGGATCGAGGAGGGCGACAAGGTCGTCCAGCGGTTCACCGCCCGCGGCACCCACTCCGGCGAGGACTACTACGGCATCCCGGCCGGCGGCCGGAAGATCGAGGTCTCCGGGATCGTCATCGACCACTTCGTCGACGGCAAGATCGTCGAAAGCTGGTTCTCGATGGACGGCATGGAACTCGCCCAGCAGCTGGGCGCCCTGGGCTGACCCGCGCGGAGCCGCCCCACGGCTCCGCCCCACCGGACCGGACGGCCGGGGGCGATCCCGTCGATGCCCCGCCCCCGGCCGTCCGACCCCTGTCTCCCCGCACCCAGCACACCCATCCGCGTACCCATGAGCCCCCCAGAAAGGGGAAGGCACGATGACACAGCGCCCGACCGCCCTCGTCACCGGGTGTTCGTCGGGGATCGGCCGGGCCACCGCACTGCGCCTGCACGCCGCCGGTCACCGCGTCTACGCCACCGCCAGGAAGCCGGAGACGCTCGACGAGCTCGCCGCACGCGGCCTGCGCACCCTGGCCCTGGACGTCACCGACCCCGAGTCCGCCGAGGCCGCGGTCGAGACCGTGGAGGCCGAGCACGGCGCGGTGGACGTCCTCGTCAACAACGCCGGATACGGACTGTCCGGGACCTTCGAGGAGACCTCGCTGGAGCAGGTGCGCGAGCAGTTCGAGACCAACGTCTTCGGCCTGGTCCGGCTCACCCAGCTGGTGCTCCCCGGAATGCGCGCCCGCGGCGCCGGCACCGTCGTCAACGTCTCCTCCATCTTCGGGCGGTACGCGGCCCCTGGCGGCGGCTACTACCACGCGAGCAAGCACGCCGTCGAAGCCCTCAGCGACGCGCTCCGGCTCGAGGTGGCGACCTTCGGCATCCGGGTCGTGCTCATCGAACCGGGGCCGGTGCGCACCCCCTGGGGCCAGCGGTTCATGGACCACATCCCGCACGGAAGGGCCCGCGCCGACTCCCCGTACCGTCGCTTCCACGAACGGACGGCGGCCTACTACGACAGCATCTACAACGGCACCCGCAGAACGCTCGCCGGCACGTTCGCCATCGAGGCCGAGCAGGTGGCCGGCACCATCGTCCGGGCCGTCGGGGCCCGCTCCCCGCGCTCGCGCTACCCGGTCGGCTTCCTCGCCGCCGGCACCATCGCGCTGCGCCGGCTGACTCCGGACCGGATCTTCGACAACGCGTTCATACGGCGCCAGTTCCCGGTCCCGTGAGCGGGCGGACCCGGCAGCTTCCCGGCGAACCAACGAGGTGACGAGAGACATGACCACCCTGGCACCGACCCCCGCGACCGCCCCCCGCGGCGCGGTCGCCCCCGGCCCACGCGGCGTTCCCCTGCTGGGCAACCTGCCCCAGTGGAAGGCGGACACCGCCCAGTTCCTGCTGCGCGCCCAGCGTGACCACGGAGAGGTCGCCCGGCTGCGCCTCGGCCCCTACACGGTCCACCTGGTGACGGCTCCCGACGCGGTGGGACGGGTCCTGAAGGAGAACAACGCCAACTACACGCGCGGCGTGCTCTACGAGCAGTTCCGGATCGTCATGGGCGACGGGCTGCTCACCACCGACGGCGACTACTGGAAGGCCCACCGGAGGGCGGTCCAGCCGGTGTTCCTGCGCAAGGCGGTCGCCGCCATCGGCCCCAACGTGGTGCGCGCCACCCGGGAGATGCTCGACGACTGGGAGGTCCGCGCCCGCCGCGGCGAGCCCGTCGACCTGGTCACCGAGACCCTGCGCCTGACCCTCGTCACGCTCAGCCGCTCGCTGTTCGGCTACGACATCCGGCCCGCCGCACCGGTTCTGAAGGACATCGTCGACAACGTCATCGAAGTGATGTTCAAGCACGGCTCGGCCGCCGAGTTCATGCCCTCCTGGCTGCCGACCAAGCGCAACCGGCTCATCGCCCGCGACCGGCGGATCTTCACCCGGCTCGTCACCGAGATCCGCGACAGCCACGCGGCCACCGGGGAGGGGCCGCTGATGGAACTCATCGAGGCGGCCACCGACCCGGTCACCGGCGCCCGCTGGACCGACGACGAGATCCGCGACGAGATGCTCACCATCTATCTCGCCGGACACGAGACCACCGCCGTCGCCCTGCTGTGGACGCTGGTCTCCCTCGCCAACCACCCGCCCGTCGCCGAGGAGCTCGACGAGGAACTCGCGACGGTGCTGGGCGGCGCCGAGCCCACCCCCGAGGACGTGGAGCGGCTGCCGTACACCGGTCAGGTCGTCGACGAGAGCCTGCGGATGTACCCGCCGATCTGGATCTACCCCCGGGACGCCGTGGCCGACGACGAACTCGGCGGCTTCCACATCCCCGGCGGCTCGTCCGTACTGCTCTCGCCCCTGGTCTCCCACCGCAACCCCCGCTACTGGGACAACCCCGAGGCCTTCGACCCGCACCGCTTCGACCCGGACCGGGTGAGGGAACGGCCCCGGATGACCTACTTCCCGTTCGGCGCCGGCGCGCGCATGTGCATCGGCAACTTCATGGCCCTGCTGGAACTGCGGATGATCACGGCGATGATCCACCAGCGGTTCCGGCTGCAGCTGGTGCCGGGTGACCTCCTGCGCTACGGCGACACCTCCATCTCGCTGCGCCCGCTGACCAAGGTGCTCGCCCTTCTCGAGCCGCGCGAGCCGGGAGGCCGGGCATGACCACGGCCACCGACCCGCCCCCCGCCACCGGCCCGGCCACCCCCCGGACGGACGACGTCGCCGCCGCGGTGGCGGACGCCCGCCGCGCACAGCCCGGTTGGGACGCGCTCGGCTTCGCCGGGCGGCGCAGGATCCTCGACGCGTGGTGCGCGCTGATCCTGCGCCGCTCGGACGAGCTGATCGGCCTCATCCGCGACGAGACCGGCAAGACGGCCGACGACGCTCGTCTCGAAGTGGTCCTCGTCGCCCACCACCTGCGCTGGACCGCCGCCCACGCCGCCCGGGTCCTCGGCCGCCGCCGGGTCTCGCCCGGCCTGCTGATGTTCAACCACGCGGTCGAGGTGAGCCACCGGCCGCTCGGCGTCGTCGGCGTCATCGGCCCCTGGAACTACCCGGCGTTCATCCCCATCGGACCCGTCTCGGCCGCCCTCGCCGGCGGCAACACCGTCGTGCTGAAACCCAGCGAGCTCACCCCGAGGACCGGCGAGTGGCTCGCGGCCACCCTGGCCGAGGTCACCGGCGGAACCCGGGTGCTGCACCTCGTCACGGGCGACGGGGCGACCGGTGAGGCCCTGTGCCGGGCCGCCGTCGACAAGGTCTCCTTCACCGGCTCCAGCGCCACCGGTCGCCGCGTCATGGCGGCCTGCGCCGACAACCTGACACCGGTGGTGATCGAGGGCGGCGGCAAGGACGCCATGGTCGTCGCCGCCGACGCCGACCTCGACGCCGCCGCCGACGCCGCGGTCTGGGCGGCGATGACCAACGCCGGACAGACCTGCGTCGGCCTGGAACGCGTCTACGTCGTCGACGCCGTCGCCGACCGCTTCCTGGACCTGGTGACCGAGCGCGCGGGCGCCCTGCGCGTCGGCGACGGGCCCGACGCCGACCTCGGCCGGATCGTGCTGCCCCGGCAACTCGACGTCATCGCCGGCCATGTGCGCGACGCCCTGGCCCGCGGCGCCCGCGCGGTCCTCGGCGGCCCGCAGTCCGTCAGCCCGCCGTACGTCGCTCCGATCGTCCTCGCCGACGTACCGGAGGACTCGTCCGCCGTCACCGAGGAGACCTTCGGACCCGTGCTCGTCGTGAACCGGGTGGCCTCCGTGGAGGAGGCCGTGAAGCGCGCCAACGCCGGCGGGTACGGACTGGGCGCGTCCGTCTTCACCCGCGACCGGTCCTGCGGCCGGAGCGTCGCCGCCCGGCTGCGGGCCGGCATGGTGTCCGTCAACGCCGTGATCGCCTTCGCCGGAATGCCCGCCGTCCCCTTCGGCGGGGTCGGCGAATCCGGTTTCGGCCGGGTCCACGGCCCGGACGGGCTGCGCGAGTTCACCCGCACCCAGGCCGTCACCCGTCAGCGGTTCCGGCCGCTGATGCAGCCCACCTCCTTCCGCCGCCGCGCAGGGACGATGCCGGCCCTGGTGCGCATGGTGCGCACCCTCCACGGCCGGTGACGGCGATCGCGGCAACCCCGCGCCGACGGCCCCGCGCACCCGCCCCGAAAGGAGCACACAGCACATGACCACCACCCCGACCGGTACCGCGACCACCGGGCTGGCCCGGCTCGCCGACCACGCCTCCCGGGCCCACCCCTACCCTCTCCTGCGGGAGTTGCGGGAGGCGTCCCCCTTCACCGACCCCGCCAGCGGCATCGTCGTCGTCGGCCGGCGCGCGGACTGCGAGACCGTGCTGCGCAGCCCACGGGTCAGCAGCAACCGACTGGGCGCCGGGATCACCAAGGTCCCCCAGCAGCCCAACCTGTTGAACCTGGACGCACCGGACCACACCCGGCTGCGCAGGCTCGCCGGAAAGGCGTTCAGACCGCGGGTCATCGAACGCTGGCGACCCCGCGTCCAGGCCATCGTGGGCGAACTGCTCGCGGACATCGCCGCGAGCGGCGCCGACAGCGTGGACATGGTCTCCCGCTTCGCCTACCCGCTGCCCGTCCGGGTGATCTGCGAGATGCTCGGCGTGCCCCGGGAGGACCACGCGGTCTTCGAGAAGTGGGCGCACGCCATCGCCTTCACCGTCGACCCGCAACTGGTCCCCGGCGAGCTGACCACCGAAGTCGAACGGAACGTCGAGGAGGCCCGTACCGGCTTCGTCGGCTACTTCTCCCGGCTCATCGAGGAACGCAGGCGGGAACCGCGCGCGGACATCCTGTCCGAGCTGATCGCCGCCGAGGAGGAGGGCGACCGTCTCACCGAACGGGACCTGATCCTCAGCTGCGTCCTGCTGCTGGTCGCCGGCCACGAGACCACCGCCAACCTGATCCTCAACGGCCTCCTCGCCCTGCTGCGCCGGCCCGACCAGCTCCGGCTGCTGCGCGAGCGTCCCGAACTGGCCGAGGCCGCCGTGGAGGAGGTCCTGCGCTACGACGCCCCGGCCCAGATGATCACCCGGATCGCGCGGGAGCCGTTCACCCTGGGCGACCAGGAGGTGGCCGCGGGGCAGCCGCTGCTGCTGTTGCTGGCCGCCGCGAACCGGGACCCCCTGCAGCACCGCGACCCGGACCGCTTCGACATCACCCGGGGCGATCCGGGACACCTGGGATTCGCCGCCGGACCGCACTTCTGCCTCGGCTCGGTGCTGGCCCGGATGGAGGGCGCCATCGCTCTCGACGCCTTCGCCCGGGCGTTCGTCGAGCCGAGGCTGGACGAGGCGTCGCTGCACTACCGGCCGCACGTGTCCGTGCGCGGCCCCGACCGGCTGCGGATCACCTTCCAGGACGTCCGGCCGGACCGGCTGCCCGCCGCCGGCCCGGCCGGTGACAGGGAGGCCGGACATGTCTGAGCGGCAGTGGGAGGTGACCGTCGATCAGGGGCGGTGCGTCGGCTCCGGCGTGTGCGCGGCCGTGGCGGCCGGTCACTTCGCCGTGCGCGACCGCCGCTCCCACGCGGTGCACCCCGTCTCCGCACCCGACGACGCGGTGCTGGACGCCGCCGAGACCTGCCCCATGGAGGCCATCACGGTCCGGGAGGCCGGCTCCGGCGCTCTGCTCGCCCCGGTGGAATGACCGTGTCCGGGGCGGTCAGGCCGGGCGACCTCGTCACGGTGACCCACCGGCCGCATCCGCTCGTCGGCCGGCGGCTGACGGTCCGCGCGGTCCGCGGCCGCGGTGCCGGGAAACTCCTGTGCGAACGCCCCGGCGGAGGGCTGGTGACCGTCCTGCCCTCCTGGACGGACCGGGCCCTCGGCGCCGTACCCGACCAGGAGCGCGAATCCTGCCGCGAGACACCCGGTGAGTCCCGCTCCGCGGCACGCCCCCGGGCCGGCGGCGCCGCATTCCCCATCTCCGACACCGCCCTGTACCGGCTGCGCGCCTCCCTGGCGCTGTCGGTGGAACGCTTCGTCGGCCTGGACACCGTGAAATCCTCCGTCACCGAAATACCGTTGCCGTCACTGCGCTATTTCTCGGCAGGTGAGAAAGAGAAGCCGACTTCTCGCCTCGTGAGAAAGGAGGAAGAAGTGAGGTGAAAGCTCATTGACGGGCCCTCATGACTCCTTGCTAGGCTGCCCAGGATCATTTTCGGTCGGGGGACCGGTGGAAATTCCGTAGACGAGAGCGGGAATCACCCCCCGGCCCATGGGAGTTGCACACATGACGAAAAAGCCTGCCGCACTCCTGCGAGGCTGCGGGAAACTGCTCCTCGGCATGGAATGGGACCCCGTACTGGGGCGCGCGGCCGTGGTGCACCTGATCAGCGGCGCCTCGTTCTCGACCTTCTGGAGTTACGCCGGTGTCTGGGCGATCGAGGCGTCGGGCGCCACCACCGGTCAGGTGGGCGTCATGTTTCTCCTCAGCGCCGTCCTCAGCCCGCCCGCGGCCTGGCTCGGCGGCTTCGTCTCCGATGCGGTGGGCCGCCGCAACGTGCTGGTGGCGAGCACCGGCCTCCAGTCCCTGCTGATCCTCTGTCTGTGCCTCACCGGACACAGCGTGGCCTGGGGCATCGCCCTGGTCGTCCTGGCCGGGGTGGTGTGGGCACCGGGACGCTCCGCCGTCAACGCCATCGTCGCGGACGTCGTCCCGCCGGAACGCCGGGACCAGGCGTACGCGGGCCTGCGCACCGCCAACAACCTCGGTGTGGTCGTCGGCCCCCCGCTGGCCGCGCTGTTCCTGTTCCTCGGTGACTGGACCGCGTTCCTGCTCGGTATCGCCCTGCTCGGCGGTCTCACCTGCGCACTCGCCGTCCGGCTCCTGCCGCGCGACCGGGCCCGCGCCCACCAGGGCGGCTCCGCCGCGCGGACCGCGCGCGTGGTGCTGACGGACGGGCCGCTGCTGCTGCTCCTGGTGGCGACGCTCCTCGGATTCATGGTCTACATGTCCTTCGAGACGGTGCTGCCGGTCATCGCCGTCACGTCGTTCGGGTTCGCGCCCGAGACCTGGGGCCTGCTGTACGCCATGAACCCCGTGGTGGTGCTGCTCTTCCAGGTGCGCCTGACCCGCTGGACGCGGAGCTGGCCCGCCTCCGTCACGCTGAGCGTCGGAGTGCTGCTGATGGGGCCGCCGTTCCTGCTCTTCCTGATCTCCCACCACGCCGCGGCCGTCGTGCTGGTGGTGCTCGTCTTCGCCTTCGGCGAGATGCTCTGGGTGCCCACCATGCAGGCCACCGTCGCCCGCCTGGCGCCGCCCCACATGCACGGGGCCTACCTCGGCGGCTACACCAGCGCCCAGCTGCTGGCCTGGATGATCGCGCCGCTCACCGGACTGCGCCTGCACGAGTCCCTCGGGGACCGCGCCATCTGGGTCTTCTTCACCGCATTGTCCGCCGTCAGCGTCGTGGCCGGCCTCGCGGCGGTCCGCCGCAGGCGCCGCACCGTGCCGGACGGCCGTGCCGACGTGCCGGAGTCCGTCCGCCCCGACCCCTCCCCGGAGAGAGCCCCGTGAGCCACGAACCGCGAGCCGTCAGCTGGACGGGCACCTCGCTGTCCCTCATCGACCAGACGGCCCTGCCCGCAACGCTGCGGCGCCTGGACATCCGTGACGTGGACGCGCTGATCGACGCCATCGTCCGGCTCGCCGTGCGAGGCGCTCCCGCCATCGGGGCGGCCGGCGCCTACGGTGTCGCCCTGGCCGTGGCACAGGCCCGCCGGGAGAACTGGTCCGACGGCCGCCTGGCCGACGCCGTCGCCCGGCTGCGCGCCGCGCGTCCCACCGCGGTGAACCTCGCCGTGTGCGTGGACCGGGTCGCCGCGCGGATCCCCGAGGGCCCGGACGCCGTGGTCGCCGAGGCCGACGCGATCCTGCGTCAGGACCTGGCGGCCAACCGGGCCATGGCCGAGGCCGGCGCCGACTGGCTGGTCGAGCGGGTGGCCGCCGACCGGCCGCTGCGGATCCTCACCCACTGCAACACCGGTGCGCTCGCCACCGCGGGCATCGGCACCGCGCTCGGCGTCATCCGCGCACTGCACGGGCGGGGACTGATCGAGACCGTGTACGTCGACGAGACGCGCCCCCTGCTCCAGGGGGCCCGGCTGACGGCGTGGGAGCTCGCCCAGGAGGGCATTCCGCACCAGGTCCAGGCGGACGCGGCGGCCGCGGCCACCGTCGTCGGCGGACTGGTCGACGCCGCGGTCGTCGGCGCGGACCGGATCACCCGCAACGGCGACACCGCCAACAAGACGGGCACCCTGGGCATAGCCCTCGCCTGTGCCCACGCGGGCCTGCCCTTCGTGGTGGCCGCGCCCTCCGACACGGTGGACCTCACCACGGCCACGGGCGCCTCGATCCCCATCGAGCAGCGCGGTGAGGCGGAGGTGCTGAACCTCATCGCCGGCGGCATCACGGCCCCGGACGGCACCCGGACCCGCGCCCACAACCCGGCGTTCGACGTCACCCCCGGCACCCTGATCACCGCACTGGTGTCGGAACGAGGGGTCCTGGAGGTCTCGTCGGGCCAACTGCCGGGGGACCACTGGGGCTGACGCCGAGCACGGCCGTCGGCCTCCCGTGCGCGGGGGTGACGTGCGGGCAGGGCGGCCTGTCGGCCGCCTCGGCCGCCCGCTGAGCGCTCCCGCCTCGGCCGGAGCGCTCGCCGCCTACCGCCCCCGCTCCTCCGCGAGTCCGAGTTCGAGCAGCCACTCCACGACTTCCGTGTGGCGGCGGGCCTCTCCGGGATCCGCGCCCCAGGCGTACAGGCCGTGACCCGCCACCACGACCGCCGGTACCCGGGGGTTCAGCGCGGCCTCCAGACGGTCGCCGAGGACGCGCATGTCCTGGGAGTTGCGGATCACCGGCAGGACGACCTCTTCGTCATGGGCGGACCGCCCGATGCCCTTGAGCATCTCCAGGTCGCGGAACACGATGCCCCCCGGGCGCCGGCGGCCCATCGCCACCGAGGCGACGGTGTGCACATGGACGACGGCGCCGGCGCCCGTCAGCCGTACCACCCGGGCGTGCAGGGCGGCCTCCGCGGACGGCCTCCCGGCAGCCGAGGCGCCCGGCACGGCCTCGCCCTCCTCGTCCACCAGGACCGTGTCCTGCGGCCGCAGCTCCCCCTTGTCCAGCCCGCTCGCCGTGACCAGGAGGCGCAGCGGGTCCCGGCCCGTGACCACGGACAGGTTTCCCGAGGTCCCCCGCATCCACCCGAGTGCCGCGAACCGCGCCGCCTCCGCGGCCAGCGTCCTGCCCTCGGCCGCCGTCCGCGGCGCACCGGTGGCCATGGTTCCCGTCATGCCGTTCCCTCCGTGAGGACGAGGTCGATCTCGGTGAACGAGCGGACCCCGGGGTGGTCCGTACGGTCGGTCTCCCGGTGCGGCTCCTGTGGCCGGAGCAGGACGCCCGTCAGCCATCCCGCCTCCCGCGCCGCGTTCAGTTCGCCGGCCCGGTCGGACAGGAACAGGGTGGCCCCGGGCGGTACCCCGGTCGCCGCGGTGATGGCCCGGTAGGACGCGCACGCCGTCTTGGGCCCGGCGTTGCGGGTGTCGAAGAAGCCGCTGACCAGCTTCGACAGGTCGCCCTCCGCGGCATGTCCGAACCAAGAGCGCTGCGCGGACACCGAGCCGGAGGAGTAGACGTACAGTCGCGCCCCCCGCTCGTGCCAGCGCCGCAGGGCGGGTACGACGTCGGGGTAGAAGTGCGCCGTGAGGTCGCCGCGCGCGAAGGCCTCCGACCAGATGATGCCCTGGAGCGTCTTCAGCGGCGTGACCTTCCGGTCCTCGTCGAGCCACTCGTCGAGGGCACGCTCGACGCGGCGCGCGTCCGCGTCCGGTTCGTCCAGCAGCTCCCGGACCTGCTCGACGGCGGCCCGGATCTCCGGCTCGTCCCGCCGTTCGGTGAGCAGCTGCGCGAAGCGCGGGCGCGAGTACGGGTACAGGACGTCGGTGACATGGCGGGTCGCGCTGGTGGTGCCCTCGATGTCCAGCACCACGGCGGCCGCCCGGCAGCGCAGCGTCACGCGTCCACCCCGGCGCGGCCGGCCCGGAGCGTGTCGAAGTCGGGGAAGCGCCGGGCGATGTCGCTGCCGGTGAACGTGCCGATCCAGCCGTCCTCCTCGTGGAAGAAGCGGATCGCGGTGAACGAGGGCCGGGTGCCCATGTCGAACCAGTGCGTGGTCCCCTTCGGCACGCCCAGCAGGTCGCCCCTCTCGCAGTACACGGCGTGCACCTCGCCGCCGGCGTGCAGGTAGAAGACGCCCGCACCGGAGACGAAGAAGCGGACCTCGTCGTCGTCCTCGTGGGTGTGCTCGGCGAGGAACTTCTCCCGGGCCACGCGGGCCCGGTCCGCCCAGTCCGGGGAGCCATCGGGGTGCAGTGACACGACGTCGACGGTGAGGAATTGCTCCTGGGCGGTGAGGGCCTCCACCTCGTCGGCGTAGGCGGCGAGCACGGCCTCGGGACCGGCGCCGGGCGCCAGGTCGTCCCGCACGGGCCACTGCTCGTAGCGGACGCCGAGCGGAGCCAGCGCCGCCCCGATCCGCTCCGGATCCGTGGTGCGGAGCGAAACGGTGTCCGGGCCGGATTCGGGCCAGGTGGTCAGAAGCGTCATCAGCACTCCATCCGAGAAAGAAGGCCGGCGGGTCCTTCCCGGACCACCGGAGGATTTCACCGTCGGTGGATCGTACGGCATTCCGAGGACCCCCGGCAGAGCGAACTCATTTCTTTCTCGCCCGCCGAGAAGAACAGTGTGTTTCTCGCCCGGTGAGAAATATCCCGCGGCTGCCCGAGAGGCCCTGCGCATGCCGGGAACAGGCGTCTTTCCAGCACGTGTCCGCACCGTCGGGGCGGCCGAACGACATTGACAACGACGCGCCGCGCATATTTGGCTGGTCGACGCTTGCCGAGGAAAGGTGCGGAAGCGGTCGTCGTCCGGTGAAGAATGAGGGTTGAGGGTACGGAATGGCGGAACAGACGAAGTCGGATCCGGGTTCACGGTCGGCCAGCCGATGCCTGCACGACCAATTCGCCGGACAGGCACGGCGGCGCGGGAATTCCGTCGCGGTCGTCCAGGGCGAACGGTCCCTGACCTACGCGGAACTGCACGAGCGGGCCCGCGCCCTGGCCGCCCGGCTGAGGGCCGAGGGCGTGGGACCCGACGTGGTGGTCGGCCTTTTCGCGGAGCGGTCGGTCGAGATGCTCATCGGCATGCTCGGCATCCTGGAGGCGGGCGGCGCCTATCTGCCGCTCCGGGTCGACGACCCGGCGGACCGGGTGTCGTTCATCCTGCGCGACGCCGGAGTACGGGTCGTCGTCACCACGCCCGTGACCGACGGGCGCGGCCTCGACTTCGACGGAGTGCGCGTGCGCGCCGACACCGCCGCCGGCGTCGTCCCGGCAGGCGAGAGCCCCGTCCGTGCGAGCGAGGAGAACCTCGCCTACGTCATCTACACCTCCGGCACCACCGGCAATCCGAAGGGCGTGGCCGTCCCGCACCGCGCCGCCGCCCGGATCGTCCGCAGCGGCATCTATGGCGACTTCGACGAGCACCAGACGTTCCTCCAGGCGTGCCCGCTGTCCTTCGACGCCTCCGTGTTCGAGATCTGGGCGGCCCTCGCCAACGGCGCGCGGCTGGTCCTGCTGCCGCAGCAGCGCTCCTCGGCGGACGCCGTCGTCGACACCGTCCGCCGCTACGGCGTGACCACCTGCTGGCTCACCCCCACCCTGTTCAACCAGCTGGTCGACGAGGGTCGGCTGAAGGACAGCGGCCTGCGCCAGGTGGTGATCGGCGGAGAGGTCGTGTCCACCCCGCACCTGGCGCAGGCCATGCGGTCCACCGACATCCGCTTCGCCAACGGCTACGGGCCGACCGAGGCCGGCGTGTTCACCTGCTGTCACATCTTCCAGGAGTCCGACCTCGCCTACGCACCTCCGCCGGTCGGCGCCCCCCTGCCCGGCACCCGGGTCTGGATCCTCGACGCGGAAATGCGGCCGGTGCCCGACGGAGAGCTGGGCGAGCTGTACATCGGCGGGCCCGCGCTCGCCCGCGAGTACCACGGGCGACCCGACCTCACCGAACGGGCCTTCCTGCCCGACCCGTTCGGCGAGACCGCCGACGGCCGGATCTACCGGTCCGGTGACCTCGGCCGGATGCTCCCCGGCGGACTGGTCCAAGTGGTCGGCCGCACCGACAGCCAGGTCAAGATCCGTGGCAACCGGGTGGAGCTGACCGAGGTCGAGGCCGCCCTCCTGGACGAACCGCCCGTCGCCCAGGCCGCCGTGGTCGACCGGGGAGAGGGAGCCGAGCGGGTGCTCGCCGCCTACGTCATCCCGGCGTACGGCGCCACGCCCACCGTCGCCGAGCTGCGGGCCCGGCTCGCCACCCGGCTGCCCGACTACATGATCCCCACCGAGTTCCACCGCCTGGAGCGGCTGCCGCTCACCCGGCACGGCAAGACGGACCGTGCCGCGCTGCGCGCCGAGACCGCCGCGCCCCGGCTGGAGCTGGGCACCGCCTACCGGCCCGCCGCCGGCGAGCTGGAGGCACTGATCGCCGGCATCTGGGCCGAGGTCCTCGGCGTGCGGACCGTCGGCATGGACGACAACTACTTCGACCTGGGCGGCACCTCGCTCACCATCAAGCAGGCGCAGCTCCGCCTGGAGGAGCGGACCGGCGTCCGTCTTCCCTCCACGGCCCTCTACGAATACCCCACCGTTCGCGCGCTCGCCGAAGCCATGGCCAAGCACGAGGTATGAACCTGTGAACCCTCAGCCCAACGACCCTCACTGTCGCGACATCGCCGTCATCGGCATGGCCGCCGAACTGCCGGGCGCCGACGACCTGGACGCCTTCTGGGAGAACATCCGCGCGGGCAGGGAGTCCATCACGCACGGCTCCCCGCGGGTCGTCGAGGACCCCGCCACCGGCCGCCGCACGGTGCACGCCCGCGGTGTCCTGAAGGACGTCCGCCGCTTCGACGCCGAGTTCTTCGGCATACCGCGCCGCGAGGCCGAGGTTCTCGACCCGCAGCACCGGCGCCTGCTGGAGCTGTCCTGGAACGCCCTGGAGGACGCCGGTCACGACCCGTACCGAGTGCGGGAGACCGTCGCCGTCTACACCTCGGTCGGCCCCAACACCTACTACGGCACCAGGGACTTCGGTGCCCGCTCCGCCGCCGAGCACATGCTCATCCAGCTGTCCAACGGGCCGGACACCCTGCCCACCCGTATCTCCTACAAGCTGGGCCTGACCGGCGAGAGCGTCAACGTCCAGTCCGCGTGCTCGTCGGCCGCCGTCGCCGTCCACCTGGCCTGCGAGTCGCTGCGGGAGGGCCGGGCGGACATGGCGCTGGTCGGCGCGGCCAGCATCAGCGCGCTGGAGACACTGGCGTACGAGCACCAGGACGGGTTCATCCTGTCCGCGGACGGCAGCACCCGTGCCTACGACAAGGGCGCCAGCGGCTACGTGGAGGGCGACGGCGCCGGCGTGCTCGTCCTGCGCCGCCTCGACGACGCCCTCGAGCACGGGGACAACGTCCACGCGGTGATCAAGAGCAGCGCGGTCAACAACGACGGCCGGGCCAAGGCTGGTTACTCGGCTCCCAGCGTCGAGGGGCAGTCCCGGGTCATCAGGGCGGCGCTGGAGGCCTCCGGTGTCCCCGCCGACACCATCGCCATGGTCGAGGGCCACGGCACCGGCACCCAGGTCGGCGACCCGATCGAGGTGCGCGGTCTGGCACGCGCCTACCGGGCCTTCACCGACCGCACCGCCTACTGCGCCCTCGGCTCGGTCAAGGCGAACATCGGCCACCTGTGTTTCGCCTCCGGCATCGCCGGGCTGCTCAAGGCCGTCCTGTGCCTGAAGCACGGCGAACTGCCGCCCATGGCCGTCCTCGAGGAGGCCAACCCGGACCTCGACTTCACCGACACGCCGTTCTACCTCAACCGGACACTCAAGCCGTGGCCGCAGCCCGGCCCCCGCCGGGCCGGTGTCAGCTGCTTCGGGATGGGCGGCACCAACGCCCACTTCGTCCTCGAACAGGCACCCGAACCGGTTGCCGGCGGCGAGGGACCGTCCGGCCCCCGCAGGACCCTCCCCGTGGTCCTGTCGGCCCGCAGCGACGAGGCACTGACGGAGGTCCGGCGCCGCCTGGCCGCCCATCTGCGCGCCCACCCGGACACCGATCTCGTCGCCCTCTCCCACACGCTCGCCACCGGCCGCCGCCCGTTCGCCCACCGCTGGGCCGTGGCGGTCGACTCGACGGAGACCCTGCTGCGCGCACTCGACGGCGACCCGCCCGCCCCGGACGGCTCGCGTGCCGCCGAACTGGCCCGAACCTGGGCCGAGGGCGACGACGCGGACTGGGACGAGGTGTTCCAGGCGGCCGACCGGCGCCGGATCTCCCTGCCCGGCTACCCGTGGCAGGGCGAGCGCCTGTGGATCGAGGCCGCCCCGGCCGGCGACCAGGGCGCGGTCGAACTCGAGGCGCAGGAGCAGGCCCCGGTCGCCGAGTGGCTCCACCGGCCCGCCTGGGAACGGACCGCGCTGCCCCGGCCGTATCTGACCGGCGACCTGCCGCCCGTCGACGGCGTCACCCTGCTGCTCGGCGACGGCGGCCCCGCCGGCCCGCTGGCGGCCGAGCTGATCGCGGCGGGACGCACCGTGCTGCACGTCACGCCCGGCGACCGGTTCGAGGTGACGGACGACCACCACGCCGTCGTACGCCCCGCGGACGCCGAGGACTTCCGGCGGCTGGTGGACTGGGCCGTGACGCGGGGCGGTCAGGTGGCCGAGGCCGTCCATCTGTGGTCCTACGGAGCCCCGGCCGACCAGGACACCGGCATCGCCCGGGGCGCCCTCGCAGTGCTGCACCTGGTGCAGGCACTCACCGCGGCACGGCAGAGCACCGACCTGTGGATCGGCACGGAGAACGCGCAGGCCGCCGTCGCCCCGCGCCCCGCGGCCACCGCGCCCGAGGACGGCCTCCGTGCCCTGCGTCCGGAGGCGTCCGCGATGCTCGGACTGTGCCGGGTCGTCCCGCAGGAGCACCCGGAACTGCGCTGCCGTGCCGTCGACTTCGCGTCGGACACCCCGCACGAGCAGGCCGCCGCCGGCCTGCTCGCGGAGATGGCCTGGCCGAGCGGCGACCCCGAGGTGGTCTACCGCGGCGGTGACCGGCTGCTGCCCACGGTGGAGCGGCTGCCCGCGCCCGACGGCGGCCCCGTGCCGGTGCCCGTACGCCCCGGCGGGGTGTACCTCGTCACCGGCGGTCTGGGCCGCATCGGTCTGGTCGTCGCCGAGGTGTTCGCGCGCACCGCCCCGGTCCGGCTGGCGCTCGTCTCCCGCACCCCGGACGCGGACGCGCCCGGCGTGCGCCGGCTGCGCGACCTCGGGGCCGAGGTACTCGTGCTGGGCGCCGACGTGGCCGACGAGACGGCGATGCGACGGGTCGTCGACGAGGTGCACGCCCGCTGGGGAGCCATCGACGGAGTGGTGCACTCGGCGGGCATCGAGGAGAGCCGCAACTTCTCGTTCATCGTCGACACCGGCACCGACCGGGCCCTGGCGGCCCTGCGTCCCAAGGTGCCCGGCACAGCCGTCCTGGACCGGGTGACCCGCGACGAGCCACTGGCGTTCTGCCTGGTCTGCTCCAGCATCGACACCCTGCTCGGCGGCATCGCCTTCGGCATCTACTCGGTTGCCAACCGCTACCTCGACAGCTACGCGCACTGGCGGCGCGCCCACGGAGCCCCCTGGGTCAGCGTCGACTGGGACTCGTGGCGGTTCGACGAGAACGGCTCCGGCCGCATCGGAGCGGCCGCCGCCCGCACCGCGATCCGGCCCGAGCAGGCGGGCGACGTCCTGGGCGCCGTACTGACCGGCGGAGAGGCGCAGCGCGTCGTCTCCACCGTTCCCCTGGCCGGCCGCATCGAGCGCATCCGCCGCGCCTTCGAACGACGCCGGCAGGACGCCGCCGCACGCGAGGGCACACCGGGCGCCCTCACCCGCGAGGAGATCGGCAGCCTCGTGCGCGACGTCATCGGGGAGATCACCGACACCCCCGGACCGCAGGACGAGGACGAACTGCTCGCCGTCGGCTGTGACTCGCTCGCCCTGCTGGAGGTGGTGGTCCGGCTGGAGAGCGCGCTGCGGCTCAAGCTGCCCATGGCCGACCTGTGGGGCTGCACCACCCTGTCCGACCTCGCCCACGTCTGCTGGGCGGCCGCCGGAGCACAGCGGACGGACGACGGCGACGGCGCCGAGGAGGCGCTGCGCTATCTCGCCGGCTGACGCGGCACGGCGCTCCGCGTTCGCGCGGAGCGCTCCCGAGACCTCAACTCAGAGGCGTCTCGCGCAGACGCCGGCCGAAGACGGGTGACCGAACCGATGGAATTCGACCTTGCCAGGGCCCGCGCCGACACACCGGGCGCCGCCCATGTCGTCCACCTCAACAACGCGGGCGCGAGCCTCGCTCCGCGCGCGGTGACCGACGCCATGACCCGGCACCTCGCGCTGGAGAGCACCGTGGGCGCGTACGAGGCCGCCGAGCGTGCCCACGAGGCGGTCGCCCGGGCCCATGACGCGCTCGCGGCACTGCTGAACGCCCGCCCCGACGAAATCGCGATCATGGACAGCGCGACCCGCGCCTGGGGAATGGCGCTGTCCAGCATCCCGCTGCGCCGGGGGGACCGGGTGCTGGTGTCACCCGTCGAGTACGGCAGCAACCACATCTCGCTGCTCCACCTCGCCGAACGCACCGGCGTCCGCCTGGAGTTCCTGCCGGTCGACGGTGACGGCCTGGTCGACACGGCCGCGCTGGAACAGTGCCTGGACGAGCGGGTCAAGCTGGTGGCCATGGCCCACGTGCCCATGCACGACGGCCTGGTGAACCCGGTCGCCGAGGTGGGCAAGGCGGTGCGCCGGACCGACGCCCTGTTCCTGGTGGACGCCTGCCAGTCGGTGGGCCAGCTGCCGGTGGACGTCCAGGACTTCAACTGCGACCTGCTGGTGGGCTGCGGCCGCAAGTACCTGCGCGGCCCGCGCGGCACCGGTTTCCTCTACGTCGCCCGCGACGTCGCCCCCCGCCTCACCCCGGCGGTGCTCGGCCTGGACGGCGTCGAGTGGCACGGCGGGGAGTACCGGATCGCCCCCGGCGCACGCCGCTTCGAGACCTGGGAGGTCAACGCCGCGGCCCGGATCGGGCTCGGGGTGGCCGTCGACTACGCCCGCGGCTGGGGCGTGGAGCGCACCTGGCAGCGGGTCCGCTCCCTGGCCGCCGGACTGCGCGCCGACCTGGCCCGGGTGCCGGGCGTCACGGTGGAGGACCGGGGCGTGGAGCGGTGCGGCAACATCGCCGTCACCTTCGCCGACCACGACCCCTTCCAGGTGCGCGCCGAACTGCTGAGGGCCGGCATCAACAGCTGGGTGTGCCTCGACAACGCCGCCTGCCACGACATGCAGCAGCGCGGCCTCAGCCGTCTGCTGCGGATCTCCGTCCACTACTACAACAGCGAGGCCGAGCTGGACCGGCTCTGCTCGGTGCTCACCGGTGTCACCTCAGGAACGAAAGCGAGGGCCTTCGCATGACGGCATCGGCATGGATCAAGCGGCCCAGGCCGCGCCCCGAGGCCCGCGCGAGGGTGTTCTGCGTCCCGCACGCCGGGGCGGGACCGTCGTCCTACGCGCACTGGGTCTCCGAACTCCCCGAGGACGTCGAGCTGTGCCTGGTGCACCTGCCGGGGCGGGAGGCGCGGCTGACCGAGCTGCCGCTCGACGACATCACGGCCATCGCCCAGCGCGTCGGCCGTGCCTGCGCGGACCTGCTCGACCTGCCCTTCGTCCTCCTCGGGCACAGCATGGGCGCGCTCGTCGCCTACGAAACGGCACGGCGGCTCACCGTCGCGCCCCGCCGGCTGTTCGTCTCCGCCTGCCCGCCCGCGCACCGGCTGGTGGAGGAGCCGCCGGTCGCGCACCTGCCCGACGACGAGTTCCTCGCCGAGGTCCGCCGCGCCTACCAGGGCATACCGGACGAGGTGTGGAGCGACCGGGCCCTGATGCGGATGATGCTGCCCGCCCTGCGCGCCGACTTCGCCGCGTACGAGACCTACGAGTGGGTCCGGCGCGACCCGCTGAGGTGCCCCGTCACCGCGCTGGGCGGCTCCACGGACGCCCTGGTGCCCACCGCTTCGCTCGCCGGCTGGGCGGAACTCACCGAAGCGCCCTGCGAGGTCAAGGTGTTCGACGGCGGGCACTTCTATCTCACCGAGGCCCGCCACGAGGTCCAGCGGATGGTCACCGCGGCGCTCCGCACGGACGTGGCCCGTCCGCAGACCCACCCGGAGACCGCCGGTGCCGGCCGGACCCGAGGAGCCGGGGCATGACCGTATGGACGACCGACAGCCTGGCTCAGGCGCGGGAGAGGGGCTGGGACACCGTCGTACCGCCCGACGACCTCTTCCGCTCCCCGGGCTGGCTGGCACTGGAGAGCGAACAGACCAACATCCCGCCCCGGTACTACCTGGCGGGTGAGCCCGGCCGCGCCGAGGCGGGCCTGTCCTGCTACCCGCTCGACGCCTCCTCGGAGGCCTGGCCGTTCATGCGCGTGGACCGGACCGTGCGCATGCTCGCCGGTGCCCGAGGCGTCGAACCGGACGAGGACACCGCCCGAGCCGTCGACGCCCTGCTGCCCACCCGGCTGTTCGGCGGACGCAGGGTCCCCGACACCGCGCTCGTCACGGCGCCCGGACTGCCCGAGGACCGGCGCCGGCGCCGGATCGCCGAACTGGTCGCGGCCGGCGAGGACGACGCCCGGGCCGCCGGCGGGGCCAGCTCGGCCTTCCTCTTCGTCGCCGCGTCCGACACCGGGCTGCGGGACGTCCTGCGGGAGCGCGGCTACGCCGAGTTCCCCACCGCCCACTACTCCACCCTGCGGCTGCCCGAGCCGGGCTTCGAGGGGTACCTGGGCCTGCTGCCCAGCGACCGCCGGCGCAAGGTGCGTTACGAGCGCCGCCGTCTCGAGGCGGCCGGCGTCGACTTCCGTGTCGAGCCCCTCACCCCCGCCCTGACCGGCGAACTGGTACCGCTGCTGCTCAAGCACGGCAGCAAGTACGGGCACGCCTACACCCCGGAGGCGCTGACCCGCACCCTGGAGCTCCATGCCACGCACTGCGGCGCGGACGCGGAGGTCATCACCGCCCGCTCCGAGGACGGCGCGGTGCGCGGCTTCTCGCTGGTCGTCCGCCGGGGCACCCGTCTGTACATCCGGCTGACCGGCTACGACTACGACTGGCAGGGCAAGCTGCCCCTGTACTTCGCCCTGTGCTTCTACGAACCGGTGGAGCACGCGAGCCGCATCGGCGCGACCACGCTCGACTACGCCGTCGCCTCGGAAAGCACCAAACTCTCCCGCGGCTGCACCCAGGAGCGCCGGTTCGGCTACGTCAAGGCGTTCGACCCGGCGACGCACACGATCGTCGCCCGGCTGCTCGCCCGCCTCGGCGACGACCCGGAAGCCCCGCACGCCGCCGCCGGATCCTGATCCCGCACCTGCCCGGCCACCGCACCGCACTCGCCGAAGGACAGCCCCATGACCGGAACCACCCAGGCCGCGCCGACCCTTGGCGTCATCGGCGGCAGCGGCTTCTACCGACTGCTCGAAGAAGCCGAGGAGATCACCGTCGACACGCCCTACGGCGCGCCGTCCGACACCGTCGCGGTCGGTTCGGTGGCCGGGCGACGGGTGGCGTTCCTGCCCCGGCACGGCCGCACCCACGCCCACCCGCCCCACCGCATCAACTACCGGGCCAACCTGTGGGCTCTGCGCGCCCTCGGGGTGCGTCAGGTGCTCGCGCCCTGCGCGGTGGGGTCGCTGCGCCGCGACCACGGCCCCGGTGCCGTCGTCGTACCGGATCAACTGGTGGACCGCACCAGCGGGCGGGCGCAGACCTTCTTCGACCAGGGGGCGCTGCACGTGCCGTTCGCCGATCCGTACTGCCCCGACGGGCGGAGCACCGTCCTCAAGGGCGCGGCGGCCGTCGGCGCCGACGCGCACGACGGCGGCACCATGGTGGTGGTCGAAGGGCCCCGGTTCTCCACCCGCGCCGAGTCCCGGTGGTTCACGTCGGCCGGCTGGTCGCTGGTCAACATGACAGGACACCCGGAGGCCGCTCTGGCCCGGGAACTCGCCCTGTGCTACACGTCGATCGCCCTGGTCACCGACTACGACGCGGGCCTGGACGCCGGTGAGGGCGTACAGCAGGACGATGTCTTCGCGGTGTTCGCGCGCAATTCCGACCGTATGCGGGAGATCGTGCTGGAGACGATACGACGGCTGCCGGAGGAGCGGACGTGCCCGTGCCCCGGCGCCCTCGCCGGAATGGATCTCCCCTTCGAGCTGCCCTGAGGGCTGCTCGTGGGCCGTTCGAGGTGGGTTCAGTGGTCCGGACCACCGACAGTTGTCCACAGGCCTGGCCGAGGCGGCCCGGCAACGCGTACGGTTTCGAGGCATGAAGATCCCCGCCGCCCCACGGCAAGCCTCTGACCTGCGAATGGACCACGTTTCGTGAAAATCCTCATCAGCGCCGACATGGAGGGCGCCACCGGCGTCACCTGGCCGGCCGACGTGTTGCCGGGGACTCCGCAGTGGGAGCGGTGCCGGTCGATGTTCACCTCGGACGTGAACGCCGCCGTGCAGGGCTTCTTCGACGGCGGCGCCGACGAGGTGCTCGTCAACGAGGCGCACTGGAGCATGCGCAACCTGCTCCTGGAGCGGCTCGACGAGCGGACCGAGATGCTCACCGGGCGGCACAAGGCCCTGTCCATGGTCGAGGGTGTGCAGCACGGGGACGTGGACGGCATCGCCTTCATCGGCTACCACGCCGGCGCCGGCATGGAGGGTGTCCTCGCGCACACCTACCTCGCCAACCAGCTCACCGGCGTGTGGCTGAACGACGTACGGGCCAGTGAGGGCCTGCTCAACGCCCACGTGGTCGCCGAGTACGGGGTGCCGGTGGTGCTGGTCACCGGGGACGACGTGGCCTGCGAGGACGCGCTCGGGTACGCGCCCGAGGCGCGGAAGGTCGCGGTCAAGGACCACGTGTCGCGCTACGCGGCCGTGTGCCGCACACCCGCCAGGACCGCCGCCGACATCCGGGCCGCGGCCAAGGAGGCCGCCGCGCTCGCGGTGCGGCACGAGCCGGTGAGTGCCGGGCCGTTCACCCTCGCCCTGGAGTTCGACGCCGAGCACCTGGCGGCGGCCTCGACCGTGGTGCCCGGGGTGACGCAGGTCGGGGAGCGGAAGGTGGCGTACACCCACGACACGATGTTCGAGGCGATCCGGACGTTCAAGGCGGTCACGACGATCGTCTCGGCGGCCGTGGAGGAGCAGTATGGCTGAGCACACGGGGACCGACGCGCAGGCGCTGGACGAGGTCGTCCGGTTCACCTCCGGCCTCATCCGGATCGACACCACCAACCGGGGCGGCGGCGACTGCCGGGAGCGCCCGGCCGCCGAGTACGCCGCCGAGCGGCTCGCCGAGGCCGGGATCGAGCCCACCCTGCTGGAACGCACCAAGGGCCGGACCAACGTCGTCGCCCGGATCGAGGGCACCGACCCGTCCGCCGAGGCGCTGCTGGTGCACGGTCACCTGGACGTGGTGCCCGCCGAGGCCGCCGACTGGAGCGTGCACCCCTTCTCCGGGGAGATCCGCGACGGCGTCGTCTGGGGGCGCGGCGCGGTCGACATGAAGAACATGGACGCGATGATCCTCGCCGTCGCCCGCACCTGGGCCCGGCAGGGCGTCCGGCCCCGGCGGGACGTGGTCATCGCGTTCACCGCGGACGAGGAGGCCAGCGCCGAGGACGGCTCCGGCTTCCTCGCCGACCGGCACGCCGCCCTGTTCGAGGGCTGCACCGAGGGCGTCAGCGAGTCCGGGGCGTTCACCTTCCACGACGGCGGCGGCCGGCAGATCTACCCGATCGCCGCGGGCGAGCGCGGCACCGGCTGGCTGAAGCTCACCGCGCGCGGACGGGCCGGACACGGCTCCAAGGTGAACCGGGAGAACGCGGTCACCCGCCTCGCGGCGGCGATCACCCGCATCGGCGAGCACGAGTGGCCGCTGCGGCTGACCCCGACCGTCGCCGCCGCCCTCACCGAACTCGCCGCCCTGTACGGCATCGACACCGACCTCGACGACGTCGACGCCCTGCTGGACAAGCTCGGACCGGCCGCCAAGCTGGTCGAGGCCACCGTCCGCAACAGCAGCAACCCGACCATGCTGGACGCCGGATACAAGCTCAACGTCATCCCGGGCCAGGCCGTCGCCCACGTCGACGGGCGGTTCCTGTACGGCTGCGAGGACGAGTTCCGCGACACCCTCGACCGGCTCACCGGACCGGACGTGGACTGGGAGTTCGCCCACCGCGAGGTCGCCCTCCAGGCACCGGTGGACTCGCCGACGTTCGCGAGGATGCGGGCGGCCGTCGAGGAGTTCGCCCCCGAGGGACATGTGGTGCCGTACTGCATGTCCGGCGGCACGGACGCCAAGCAGTTCTCGCGGCTCGGCATCACCGGCTACGGGTTCGCGCCGCTGAAGCTGCCGGAGGGCTTCGACTACCAGGCCCTGTTCCACGGCGTCGACGAACGCGTTCCCGTCGAGGCGCTGCACTTCGGTGTCCGCGTCCTCGACCGGTTCCTGCGCACCGCCTAGCGCCCGCTCGACAAGGCTCTGGAGGAGAAGTTGGGGGAGTCAGTGCAGACTCTGGCGTACGGATCGTGGCCCTCGCCGATCGACGCGGCGCTCGCCGCCGCGCACGACGGGCGGCCCGAGGACGTGGGGTTCGTCGGCGACGAGGTGTGGTGGACGGCGCCCAGACCCACCGAGGGCGGCCGGCGCACCCTGGTCCGGCGGCACCCGGACGGCACCGAGGAACCGGTGCTGCCCGCGCCGTGGAATGTGCGCAGCCGCGTCATCGAGTACGGCGGCCGTCCCTGGGCCGCGCTCACGGCCCCCGACGGGCCGCTGGTGGTCTTCGTGAACTTCGCCGACCAGCGGCTGTACGCCTACGAGCCGGGCGGCGCCGGGCCGCGTCCGCTGACCCCCGTCTCCCCGGTGGGCGGCGGGCTGCGCTGGGCGGAGCCGCAGCCGCGCCCCGAACGCGGCGAGGTGTGGTGCGTGCTGGAGGAGTTCACCGGCGACGGACCGAGCGACGTGCGCCGGGTCCTGGCGGCGGTTCCGCTGGACGGATCGGCGGCCGACGACCGGGGAGCGGTACGTGAACTCACCGACGAACGGCACCGGTTCGTCACCGGGCCGCGCGTCTCGCCCGACGGGCGGCGCGCCGCCTGGCTCGCCTGGGACCATCCGCGCATGCCCTGGGACGGCACCGAGCTGATCGTCGCCGACATCGGCCCCGAGGGCACGTTCCGGGACGCCCGGACCGTCGCCGGCGGCCCCGAGGAGTCGATCGCCCAGGCCGACTGGGCCCCCGACGGCGCCCTGCTGTACGCCTCCGACCGCACCGGCTGGTGGAACCTGTACCGCGACGGGCGACCGCTGTGCACCCGCGAGGAGGAGTTCGGCGGGCCGCTGTGGAAGCTCGGGCAGCGCTGGTTCGCGCCGCTGGACAGCGGCCTGATCGCCGTCCTGCACGGCCGCGGCGCCGCCGCCCTCGGCATACTCGACCCGGAGACCGGCGAGGTCGTCGACGCGGCCGGCTCCTGGACCGAGTTCGCGGCCACCCTCGCCGCGCACGGCGAGCGGGTGGTGTCCGTCGGCGCCGGTCCGCGCAGCGGCTACGAGGTGGTGGAGCTGGACACGCGCACCGGCCGGGCCCGAGTGATCGGCGCCCCGCACGCCGACGCCGTGGACCCCGCGCACTACCCCGAACCGCGGATCCGCACCTTCACCGGCCCCGGCGGACGCGACATCCACGCGCACGTCTACCCGCCGCAGCACCCCGCCTGCGCCGCCCCCGACGGCGAACTGCCGCCGTACGTGATCTGGGCGCACGGCGGCCCCACCAGCCGGTCACCCCTGGTGCTGGACCTGGAGATCGCCTACTTCACCTCGCGCGGCATCGGTGTCGCGGAGGTCAACTACGGCGGCTCGACGGGACACGGCCGGGAGTACCGCAACCGGCTGCGCGAGCAGTGGGGCGTCGTCGACGTCGAGGACTGCGCGGCCGTCGCCCTGGCCCTCGCCGACGAGGGCACCGCGGACCGGGCACGGCTCGCCGTACGGGGCGGCAGCGCCGGCGGCTGGACGGCGGCCGCGTCGCTCGCCGCCACCGACGTCTACGCCTGCGGCACGGTCATCTACCCGATCCTCGACCTGACCGGCTGGGGCACGGGGGAGACCCACGACTTCGAGTCGCAGTACCTGGAGAGCCTGATCGGGCCCCTTGCCGAGGTGCCGGACCGATACGCCGAGCGGTCGCCCGCCGAGCACGCCGACCGCGTCACCGCGCCGTTCCTGCTGCTGCAGGGCCTGGACGACGTGATCTGCCCGCCCGTCCAGTGCGAGCGGTTCCTCGCCCGCATGGCGGGCCGCGGCGTACCGCACGCCTACATCGCCTTCGAGGGAGAGGGACACGGATTCCGCCGGGCGGAGACCATGGTGCGCGTCCTTGAGGCCGAACTCTCCCTCTACGCACAGGTCTTCGGACTGGACTCGCCCGGCGTCCCGACCCTGGAGCTGACCGAGTGAAACCCCTGACGCGTCCGTCCCGGCTCGGGCCGGGCGCCCGTGTCGCCGTCGTCGCGCCCAGCGGACCGGTGCCCGAGGAGCGGTTGCAGGCGGGCCTCGACGTGCTGCGCGGCTGGGACCTCGACCCCGTCGTGGCGCCGCACGTCCTGGACCGGCACGCCACCTTCGACTACCTCGCCGGCACCGACGCCGACCGCGCCGCCGACCTCCAGAGCGCCTGGTGCGACCCGGCCGTGGACGCCGTGCTGTGCGCCCGCGGCGGGTACGGCGTCCAGCGCATGATCGACCTGCTCGACTGGGAGGCGATGCGCGCGGCCGGACCCAAGGTGCTCGTCGGCTTCAGCGACATCACCTCGCTGCACGAGGCGTTCGCCCGCCGGCTGGGCCTGGTCACGCTGCACGGGCCGATGGCCGCGGGCATCGACTTCCTCAAGAACGCGCGGGCACAGGACCACCTGAAGGCCACCCTGTTCGCCCCGGAGACGGTCCGCGTCATCGCCTCCGACGGCGGCACACCGATGGTGCCCGGCCGCGCGCGGGGCGTCACCCTCGGCGGCTGCCTCGCCCTGCTCGCCGCCGAGCTGGGCACCCCGCACGCCCGGTCCTCCGCCCGCGGCGGGCTGCTGTGCCTGGAGGACGTGGGGGAGGAGCCGTACCGCCTCGACCGCTACCTCACCCAGCTGCTGCGCGCCGGCTGGCTCGACGGCGTCGCCGGGGTGCTGCTCGGGTCGTGGGAGCAGTGCGAGCCCGCCGAGCGGCTGCGTCCGATGCTGGCCGACCGCCTCGCCGGTCTCGGGGTGCCGGTCGTGGAGGACTTCGGTTTCGGCCACTGCGCGGGGGCGCTGACCGTGCCCTTCGGAGTGACGGCGGAACTCGACGCGGACGCGGGCACCTTGACGCTGGACGAACCGGCGCTGCGCTGACCGGGCACCCCGCCCGGGTGCGTCGTAGAGTGGCGGGATGCCGCACACCGCGTCCCGCCACCTCGCCGAGGGTCCCCGCGTGGGCATACGCCACTTCACGTACGAGGACGGTGCAGAGTTCACCGCCCGGGTCCGTGAGAGCAAGGACCTGCACCACCCGTGGCTCTTCCCGCCGGACAGCGCCCAGGCCTACGCCGCCTACGCGTCCCGGCTGATCGAGGACCCGACCAAGGCCGGATTCCTGGTGTGCGAGAAGGACGGCGGCGGCATCGCCGGATTCGTCAACATCAACAACATCGTCGGGGGCGGCTTCCTCAGCGGCGCCCTCGGCTACGGCGCCTTCGCGCACGCGGCGGGCCGCGGCCTGATGCGCGAGGGACTGGGCCTCGTCGTGCGGTACGCGTTCGGGCCGCTGCGGCTGCACCGACTGGAGATCAACGTGCAGCCGGGCAACGCCGCCTCGATCGCGCTGGCCCGCGCCTGCGGCTTCCACCTGGAGGGCTTCTCGCCGAAGATGCTCTACATCGACGGGGCCTGGCGCGACCACCAGCGCTGGGCGATCACCGTCGAGACCGCGACTTCCGGTTGATCTTCATGGTGTCCAGGTCGGTGACCGTCGACCTCAGGTCGCCGAACCCGTAGCCGAGCCCGCGCAGCACCGTCTCCGTCCGGTCCTCGGCGATCGCGCCCGCCATCTCCTCGCCGTCCGCCGCGTCCGACACCACGACGAACCGCATCGAGAAGTGCTTCAGCGGCGACGGCTCGTACGACAGCGAGCCCTCCTCGGTGAACCGCATGCTCGCCATCCCGTGGTCGGCGGCCTCGGCGAGCAGCCGGGCACGCGCCTGTTCCGTCAACCCCTCCCAGGTGCCCCGGACGATCACCCGGTAGGTGTGCTGCTCGCTCATGTGCCGCTCCTTCGTTCGTACGCCGACCGTCCGACACTAGGCCGCCACCGGCACGGCGCCCAGCGAATTGAACGTGAGCCACGTCGCGCGAACGTGACCGGCGACGCCCCTGCTCACCGCGCCGGTGAGCGGCTTCCATGGGGGATCGTGACGACGATCCGACGTGAGGTACTGACGCTGCCCGCCGCGCCGCTGGGACCGGACAACCCGCTGAGGGCACGACGGCGAACGGTGGCGGGCGGCGACCGCCGCACTCGGAGGCGAGGCGATCGAGGCGCTGCTCCAGGCCGGACGCACGGAGGACGCCCGTGCCGTGTGGGAGCGGCCGCCCGAAACGGTCCGCACCCGCGGCCGGTTCCGGCTGACCGAGGCCCAGCTGCTCCACGCCGAGGGCCGGAGCGCCGAGGCCCGGGCCGTCTACGACGAGGACTTCGAGGTCGCCGACCTGCGGGAGGGCGACGAGAGCATCGGCCGGCTCTGGGCCCGGCTCACCGACGAGCCGCTCCCGGCACGCTACGACTTCCGGATGCGGCCGGACGGAGGGTGAGCCCCCGCCCGGCCGGCGGTCACTCCGGCGCGCGGGCCCTACGCGCGCCGGTCCACGTACTCGTACACCGCCCCGTCCGGGTGACGGGCGATCAGGTTGCGGCCCGCGGGCGTGGGCACCGGACCCGCGATGACGTCCGCGCCCAGCTCGGTCAGGACCCGGTGGGCCTCCTCGACGTCCGTCACGGCGATCGTCGCCGCCACCTTGCGCAGCACCTCGAGCTGGGACTCGGGGCCGCTCATCAGCAGGAAGCAGCCGATCGCGGCGACCTGGACGCCACCGCGCTCGAAGCGCAGCGCCGGGCCGCCGGCCAGACCTTCGTAGAAGGGGATCGCCTTGTCCAGGTCGTCGACACAGATACGCAGTGTGGCTCCCAGAATGTCCATACGGACGAGCCTAGTTGGCCGCCGCCGGGCGCGGGCCCCATGGACCCGCCGCCCGCGGGTACCCGCAAGGCATGGACCGCATGGATCACTTGGAACACCTGGACAAGCAACTGGTCGACGAACTGGCGCAGGTGGCACGCGAGACCGTGCGCGACGAGCTGCGCGAGCAGACGCGGAAGCAGCGCCGCAAGGCCACGCTCTACGCCGCCTCCGGTGCCGCCGCGCTGTACGCGGGCGCGGCCCTCGCCCTCACCGTGGGCCTGGCCCTCGCCATCGGCCTGCCCGACTGGGCCGCCGCACTGATCACGGCCGCCCTCCTGGGCGTCGCGGCCTATCTGCTGCGCGGCGCCGCACGGCCGCATGCCCCGGGGCCGGGGGCCGTGCCGGGCTCCGGGCACGTCGCCGGCCACGAGCACACCGCCGGCGGCCCCACCACCGCCGCCGCCCCGCCGAACGGACTCGGCGTGCCGTACCCGCCCATGCCGCCCACCGCCCCCGCGCCGGGCGGCACCGGCACCGCCGCGCCGCGCCGGGACGACGCCGGCCCCGAGGGGCCGCACCGCAGCGCCTGACCGGACCCACGGGAACGGCCGCGCCCCCGGACGGACGGTCCGGGGGCGCGGCCGTGCGCGGTCGAGGAGCCGCGGATCAGGTGTTCTCCTGCAGCTGCGGCAGCACCTTCGTGCGGTAGAAGTCGAAGAAGCCGCGCATGTCGGGGCCGATCTGGTTGACGTAGACGCGGTCGAACCCGGCGTCGGCGAACTTCCTCAGCTCCGCCACGTGCTCGTCCACGTCCTCGCCGCACACCCGGTTCTCGCGCACCATGTCCTCGGTGACCAGCGTCTGCGCCTGTTCGAAGTGCTTCGGCGAGGGCAGCACCTGGGCCAGCTCGCCCGGCAGCTGTTCGTTGGCCCACAGCCGGTGCACGGTCCGTACCGCCGCCTCCCGGTCGGTGTCGTAGCAGACCTTCGTGCCGCCGCTGACCAGCTTGCCGCCGCCCCCGCCCTTGCGGTACTGCTCCACCATCGAGGCGTCCGGCATCATCGTGATGTAGCCGTCGCCCACCCGGGACGCCAGCTTGGTCGCCGCCGGGCCGAAGCCGGAGATGTCGATCGGGACGGGCTCGTCGGGGACGGTGTAGAGGCGGGCGTTCTCCACCGTGTAGTGCGTGCCGTGGTGGTTGACCTCCTCACCGGTCAGCAGCCGGCGCATGATGAGGATGGCCTCCTCCAGCATCTCCAGGCGCACGTGCGCGGCCGGCCACGCGTCACCGAGGATGTGCTCGTTGAGCGCCTCGCCGGTGCCGACGCCGAGCCGGAAGCGGCCCTCGGTCATTACCGCGCTGGTCGCCGCCGCCTGGGCCACCACCGCCGGGTGGATGCGCACGGTCGGGCAGGTCACCGCCGTCTCGACCGGCAGGGACACGGCCTCGGACAGCGCGCCGATCACCGACCACACGAAGGGGCTCTGTCCCTGCTCGTCGTTCCACGGGTGGTAGTGGTCCGAGATCCACAGCGCCTGGAATCCGGCCTGCTCGGCCATGCGGGCCTGCTCGATCAGCTCCGCGGGACCGTACTGCTCGCATGACCAGTACTCCAAAGCACACACGAGAGCTCAAGCGTCGCGCTTCGGGTCGGCCGGTGCCCACACCGGCACCACGACCACCCGGTCATCGGGCCACAACTCCACCCGCCGGACCAGCGTCGCCAGCATCAGCCGCTTCGAGGCGACGCTGATCGTGTCCCACTCGGCGATCAGACCGAGCACGGTCTCGCGGTGCGGAACCGGGCTCGGCACCTCGGCCGGCTGCTCGGGCCCGAGCTCGGCGAGTTCCTTCTGCTTGGCCTCAACGTCCTCGGTCAACTTGTCCCGTGTCCGCAGGTACGAGTCGCGCGGGATGTCCCCCATGCTGTAACCGGTGCTCGCCCGGTCGAGGGCGCCCTGCAGCTTCCCGATCTCTCGTTCGAGGCGCTTACGCTTCTTAGCCGTGTCCGGTTTGATCTCAGGTTTCGGCAGCACGACACGGCCGGACACGATGGCGTCGATCTCGTCGCGGACGTCGTACAGCCACTCAAGTACGCGCTCTTCGACCAGGTCGCGGTGAATCCACAGCGGCTCGTGCTTGACCAGGCCCCGCGCCCGCGGCCCGCACCGGTACGCGAACCCCTTCTTACCCCGGCTGTCGTGCGTGCGGGCCGTAGCCGCGCCGTGTGGATCTCGGCTGATGCAGATGCCGCACTTCGCGAGACTGGCGAGCGGGTACACCGGCGCGAGCGCCCGCGAGGGCGTGTTACGGCGAGCGTCGCGGCGGTCTAGGTAGTTGTCCCACTCGTCGCCCGACCAGATCGCTTCATGCTCGGCGGGCCGGTAGGCGTAGTGGTCGCGCTTCTTACACGAGCGGGGGGTCGCGCACCCGACGTCGGGCAGGTGGACGAGCAGCAGGCCGGCCGCGAATCCCGACTGCATGTACCGCCGTACGGTCTGGTCCTGCCACGGGGTGCCGCGGGTGGTGAGCACCCCTAGGTCGTTCCACCATCGGGCGATGTTGCCGTACCCGGTGCGCCCCTTGTTGTAGCGCTCGACCGCTTCATGGGCGAGCTCCGCATGCTCGGGGAGCACCTCGTACCACTCATCTTGGGTGCGCCACCCGCCCTCGCCGTCGGGAAGAACTCGCGGGTGCCACTTGTACCCGAAGCGCTTGCCTCCGGTGGCGGGTAGGCCGAGGTTGCGGCGCAGCTCGTGCGTCTCTTTCCACTGTTCGCCGGCCCGGTCCGATTCGAACGCGGCGATCTCCAGGAGCATGCCGCGGGTGAAGCGGCCGACGGCGGTCTTCGCGTCGACCTCTTCAGTAGCGCTCACGAGCTCGCCGCCGACTGACTCGATCCGCGCGAGGTTGATCGCGACGCCGTGTCTGTTGCGGCCGAACCTCGAAAACTTCCACGCCCACAGCTCACGCTCGGGCCGGCCGGGGTCCTCAACGATCTCGATCGCGCGCATCACCTTGCGCTTGAAGTCCCTACCCGTGGCGTCCGGGTCGACGATCCACTCGGCGACGTACCGGCCGCGCCGGGCGGCGGCGTCCTCGACGACGCTCTTCTGAATGTCGACGCTGATCATCTCTTCGCGCCATGTGGATACGCGGGCATATCCGATGACGGGGATTAGCCCGCTGGGAGGCACCGACGCCAGGGCGAGAGAAGAACTAATCCGTGTGCCCCGAATTGAAGACACCAAACCCCCTACTTTTATGCGCTCCCATTTCGACGCATCCGGGGGGTGTCACGGGGACGCGGAAGAGCCACGACTTCCGCATCCCCTTTTGCCTCCAAGGCAACGTCCGTCAGCATGTCGAAACGAGCGGCTTTCATTCCCATTTCTGCGATCTGCTGCCGTTCCTGCACGGCCGAGCGCGTGCACTCTGATTGGTGCGCCATGACTGCTCGTGTGGCGGTCCGGATCATGTGGTGCAGGCAGGCAGCAACTGATGTGATGAGGATCAGGACGCCGGCTCGGTAGGCCGGCGTGAGGTCGAGGACGGTTCCGTACCCGGCGAGCGCGACCCCCACAGTTGCGCAAGCCTTGGCCAGAACTTCTACTCTGCGCTGATCCTGCATTGTTCACCCCTCCGCTGCAGCACCCCCCGCCGAGCTGCCGCCATCACTTGTGTTTTGCCGTCGCATTCTTCTGACCATGGTCGCGAACCACGCTTGGTCTTCTTCAGGCACACCCGCAGCCTTAGCGACTTCCTCGGGTGTCAAGCGCTTTCGGGACGATACCGTAACTTGACTGGTTTTTGATCCGGAAGGTGAGAAATCAGCTTCCGCTGCCTTGCCACTCCTGACCAAAACTTCCGAAATGGGAATGCCCGTCCCCCGGGAAAAGGCAAGCAGCGTCTCGTATGACATCGATTCCCCGGCCAGTAGGCGCGTGACCATGCCGCCCGATAGGCCCGTGTCATCGGCGAGCTGCTTCCGTCCGCCGCGCCGGTCGAGGTCGTACCCCCGGTCGGTCAGTGTCTCGGTAAGCCACTGTCGCCATTCGGGGCGCTGCGCGAGGTCCCCGCCGGTCTCGTGATCGTCATCTCGTCTCCGCATGCGCGCAGGCTACCGCTACTGGAAGCAAGCTGAGCCCATCTTCCAGCAGCGGAAGCGCAGGTCAAGTCGTTTGCCGTACAACCTTTCGCCGTCGATGCACGTCGGTCCCAGCTTCGAACATCTGGTCGATTTCCGCAATTGGAACCTACACTCAACTTCCTTCCAGTGCTGGAACTTCCACTGACGGAAGGAACGTGCTAGCTTCCTTCCATCAACGGAACTTCCAGTGACGGAAGGAAGCCGATGGACACCATCGTGCTCAACACCAAGGCGTTCGAGGCGGTGACCAGCGCCCGAGGCCACTCCACCTACGAGCAGCAGGCCGAAGCGACCGGCATCAGCGTCGGAACCCTGCACCGGCTCCGCGCCGGCGGACCGGCCGGCCCGGCCGCGATCGCCCGCATCTGCCTGACGTACGGCGTCGCGTTCGACGACGTGTTCACGTTCGGCACGGTCGCCCCGGCGCAGTCCCGGCGCCGGCCCGCGCCCCGCCAGCGGACCAGCACCCGGGGCACGAAGGCACTCGCCGCATGAGCGCCGCCGACACGACGCTGCTGCGAGCCCGCGCCGTCCGTGCCGCCGCCGACGCACTCGTCGACGCCGTCGCCGAACGGGCCGCCCGCACCCCGCGCGAGGCAGCCGAGGCCGCCTACTACCCCGGTCACCCGCTCGGCTCGGTCGAGGCGATCGAGGCGGAGATCGTGCGCCGCCGCACCGCCGACGCCGCCCCGCACCGGGCTGCCGCGTAGCCGCACAGCAAACAGGGGCCGTCCCGCAACGGCCAAGCAGCGGAACGACCCCAGGGGCATCGCCCCACCCATCCGACCAGGACGAAAGCGAGGCGACGCCGTGAGCGTCAAGCCTATCCCTCTCCGTAAGGCGCTGATCCCGCGCACCGACCCCCTGATCGAGGCTGTCGAGGCGACCCGCGACTTCCTCGACCTGCCGACCGCCCGCGAGCCGATCGCCCGCGAGGACGGCGTGCACGTCGTCGTCGCCGGTGGTGGCGAGTTCGCGCGGTGGGTGTACGAGCTCGGCGGCACCGTGAACCGTGCCCCGGCGATCGACGGGGCGTCGCTGTGGACGCTGCGCACCGAGACGCCGCGCCGCGGTGACGGGTCGACGGTGCGGATCTACGTGCACGTCGCGCTCGTCGCCGACGAGTGGGTGCCCGAGCAGTTCCGGGCCGCGGAGCAGTCGGGCCCGGTGGCGTCATGACGAACTCTCGTATCGAGCGCGCGGCCCGCGTCATCGCGCAGGCGATCGTGCACGGCACCACCACCGACCCCGCGTACGAGGCGGCCCGGCTGCTCGACGAGCAGGGGCTGCTCGCCACCACGCCGGCCGATCCGTTCGCGGCGCCGGGCCGCAACCGCCCATCCCCGGCCGCAGTCGCCGCGCTCGCGGACTGCCGCCGCGCGAAGGGCATCGCCGACGACGCGAAGACGCTCGTCGCGGACATGCCCGGCGCCCCGGCGGTCGAGGCGGCCGGCGGAGAGGTGCAGTTCGTCGTGCACCCGCGGACGCTCGCCGACTGGAAGCAGTGGCTGCACGCCCTCAACGCCGGTGACGCCCGCGGCGACTCGACCGGGGCGGCGATGGTCGTGCGCTGCACGTACCTCGGCGTCCGGGCTCGGCTCGTCGGGTACGGCGTGCCCGCGATGTACAGCGCGCTGAACGCGGCGCGCAGGTCGGCGGTGCGGTCGTGATCTCCGAGAACTTCACCGTCGCTGCCGTGCTGCTGCTGATCGCGGCCGCGCTCGTACTCGTCTCCACTGCTGGGGGTTCCCGATGACCAACCAGGTTCCCGTCACTGGTCCGTTCCGTGTCTCCGTCGAGCCGATCCCGACGGGCGTCACGCTCGACGTCGGCGCGTTCGTGCAGCACGTCGTGCACGACGTCGTCATGGCGCTGCTGAACGACGACACGTACGCCGACCGGTTCGACGCGCTGCAGGACATGCATCCGCAGGACCCCTACCGGCCCGAGCGGGCGCTGCCGGTCGAGGAACTCGTCGCCGACCTGGTCGCGGTGGCCGGTACGAAGTTGCCGGTGTACGGGCTGCAGGCGCTCGCGCTCGCCGGGCGGATCGAGCAGCTCGCGGTGCCGGTTGTGGCCGCGCTGCAGGCCGCCGACGCTGACGACGCCGAGGGGAGCGCGGCCGCATGAGCGCCCGCGACGACATCCTTCGGCACCCTGGGATCCTCGCGACGGCCGACGCCGACGTCGTCGGGCTCCTCGACGCCTACCGCGCCGAGATTCTCGCCGAGGCCAAGATCGAGGCCGTCGGATGGCTGGTGAAGAAAGCCCGTGAGTACCGCGCCACAGGCAGCCAGCAGCATGCCTACACGGCCGATGCGATCGAGACGCTCGCATCCAAGGTTGACCGGGGCGCCGTCCGTGCCTTCCTCGGCACCGGCCACTACCGCGACGTCATGGACGAGCACCGCGCCGAGGTGCGCCGCGAGACCCTCGGCGACGACCTCAACCCGTCCCGGCTCGTCCTCGACGCGCAGGCGTACCGCCGACTCGCCGACGACGTGCTCGCCACGATGCCCGACCCCGACCGGTGGGACCTCGACGGCGACGAGGCGTGGATCCTCGCGCAGTACGTCAAGCACATCGCGGCGCAGCTCGCGCTCGCGTCCGAGTTCCGTGTGCCGCTGCCCGAGGGGCTCGGCGGGTACGGCGAGATCGTCGTACAGCGCGAGTCGACCGGGTCGGACCGCTGGGCAGTCACGGACGGCGCGTTGTGCGGGCTGCGGGCGTGGATCGACGGCGACGGATGGCGGTACGTCTCCGAAGTCGGTCGCCGCGTGGCGTTCGCGTGCAGCCTCGACGAAGCGCTCGACCTCGCCGAGGTCGTCGCGAAGATGATGCAGGAGCAGCACGACGCCGCGATCCGCGCGTACCGCGAGGGCGGTGAGTCGGCATGAGCGTCCGAACCGAGTTGCTGCGGCAGGTCGCCGAGTTCGCCGAGGACTACGCACGCGAGCACGGCACGGCCGTGACCGTGACGGAGTTCGTCGCGCACCTGCGGCGCACGGTGCACGCCGATGAGAAGAGCATCCCCGCCGGCCCCGGGCCGCGCGAGGACGTCGCCACTCACCGGCACCCGCGCCCGTGCGAGTTTCCCGAGGTGCTGCCCTGCGCATGCCCGCGCCCCGGCACCCTGCCCGAAGCGTCGTTCATCCGCGCCCGCAAGCGAGCCCGGATCGGCGACTACTTCGCAGGCGCCCGGCAGGGACACGACGACCGCCACATCTGGGCCGGTGAGAACTGGTGACAGACCCGAAATGGGCACGGGACACCGAGCGGGGTCGCTACTACCGCGACCCCGCCGGGGGCCCGGACCTGATCAGCGTGACCAACTGCCTGTCCTCGATCGCGAAACCGGCACTGCTTCCGTGGGCCGCGGGCATGGCCGCCGACCGGGTACTCGCCGAGCCGATCGCCGTCGCCCGCCGGGCCCGGACCGAGCCGGCCGCGCTGCGGAAGGAACTCGTCGCCGCGCACCGGCAGTACACCGAACGGGCGCAGGACCTCGGGACGCGCGTGCACCTGCGCGCCGTCGCCCTGGTCCTGAACACTCCGTACCCGTACGACGAAGAGGTCGAGCCGTACGCCGTCCAGTTGGCCGCGTTCTTCCGGCTGTGGCGCGTCGACTTCGAGCGCGACGTCGAGGCCGTCGAGACGACCGTGATGCACCGGAAGTACGGCTACGCCGGCACCGGCGACGTGTGGCTGTGGCTGCCGACCGGCCAGTACCGGCGGCGGCAGTTGTGGCTCATCGACTACAAGACCAGCGCGAAGAAGCCGGCCGACACGGTGTACGACGAGCAGCCGCTGCAGCTCGCCGCGCTGCGGCACGCGCCCGAGTGGCTGCTGCCCGACGACACGTCGGAACCGGCGCCGCGGGTGCACCGCACGGCGCTGCTGAACCTGCGGCCGCGGGCGCACCGGCTCATCGAAGTGCCGTCCGGCCGCGACGAGTTTCGCGCGTTCTTGGCGGCGTCCCGCACCGCTCGCTATCTGCACACCGCGCCCTCGGCGTACCCCACGGTCGTTCCGCCGTGGGCGCCGGGCGCTACCGAACGAAAGGCAGCGTGACCCATGGGATCGCGCATCATGACCATGAAGCGACAGGCGGCCGAGTTGGGCCGCATCCGCACCGGTTACAGCCGGCCGAACCCCAAGCCCGACGGCAAGCCGATCCCCGTCAAAAGCAAGACGTTCGTACTCACCTCCCACAGCCGCGACTACGTCGAGCGGGCCGCCGATCTGTACGGCGGCCGGGTCGAGCAGTGGACGCCGCAAAATCAGAGCGTCGCGCAGTGGCGTGTGATCACGGACGCGGTCGAGCTGCGGGCGATCCTGCCGGCCGGCGACCCGCTGTCGCAGTCTTACGAGTTCTGGACCGGCGGCGGCTGCGAACGGCGCTGCGACGGCGTGACCGAGCAGCTCAAGCGGCAGCCGTGCGTGTGCCTCGCGCGGTTCGGCGAGGACTGGCACGAGCGGTCCCCGAAGCAGGTGTGCCGCCCAACGTCCCGGATCGGCGTGTTCCTGCCCGACCTGCCCGACCTCGGCGTGTGGCGGCTGGAGACGCACTCGTACTACGCGGCCGACGCTATGGCGGGCGGGCTCGACACGGTGCTGCAGGCGACGGGCGGTAAGGGCCTGTTGCCGGTACGCATGTGGATCGAGCACCGGCAGATCATGCGCGAGGGCAAGCCGAAGCACTTCCCCGTCGTGATGGTCGTGCCGTCACTCCCGAAGTTGCGGCACGCGCTCACCGGTCCGATCAGCACGGCGGCCGCCCTCGACCCGGCGTCGCTGGACCGGCCGGCGATCGAGGCGGCGCCCGCCGAGCAGCCCGACTACCTCGCCGACGCCCGCGCGTGCCGCACGGCCGAGGATGTGCGGGAGGTGTGGCACCGCGCGAACCGTGCGGGGCACGTCGCCCGCGACGGTTCCGACGAGCTGTCGCAGGACCTGATGCAGATCGCGCAGGACATCGCGAACGGGGTCGACCCGCGCACGGGCGAGCTCGGCGACGACCAGGACGACGAGCCGGGCCCGGACGAAGACGGCGCCTACCCGGCCGAGGTCGTCGACGACGAACCGCCCGCGGACGCGGCCGCCGTGTCGTGGCCGCAGGCCGCGCAGCCCGGGGCGGGGGCACGCCAGTGATCCCCGAGGACATGAACCCCACCCCGCACGTCACCCGCAACAGCCCCGAAGAGCGCGAGCGGGCCGCCATGCAGGTACTCGCGCACGCCACCGACCGCGACGACGCCCTCGACCTGCTCGCGCAGCTCGGGCTCGACGTCCCGCAGCGGAAGCAGGTGGCGGCATGACGTGGTACCTCGGGCGCCTGGCGGCGTTCGACACGGAGACGACCGGCGTCGACGTCGAGGCGGACCGGATCGTGACCGCCGCGGTGTACGGGCTCGGCGGCGGGCAGCCGGTCGAGCCGCACGACTGGATGATCGACCCCGGTATCGAGATCCCCGCCGAGGCGACGGCCGTTCACGGCATCACGACCGCCGAGGCGCAGACGAAGGGCGAGCCGGCCGCCGGGGCGGTCGACCACATCGCCGCCGTACTCGCCGGGTACGCCCGCGCCGGGGCGACGGTCGTCGGGCACAACATCGTCTATGACTTGACGCTGCTCGACCGTGAACTGCGCCGGTACGGGCTGTCGACGCTGCAGGCGCGGCTCGGGCTGCACCCGCTGCACGTCATCGACACGCGGGTGATCGACCAGCACGCCGACCCGTACCGGAAGCGGGTGTCTGACAAGCAGGGCGCGCGGCAGCTCATCACCCTCGCGCAGGTCTACGAACTGCCGTGGGACGACTCCGAGGCGCACGGCGCGTCGTACGACGCGCTGATCGCGGCCCGGGTCGCTCACCGGATCGGGACGCTCGCCCACACCCCGCGCAAGGAATGGCCCGACCGGATCCGGCAGGTGCGGCGCCCGCGGTACGGCGACTTCGCAGGGCTCACCGTCGCCGAGCTGCACGCCCGACAGATCGAACTCGCCGCCCAACAGGCCGAGGGCCTGCAGAAGCACTTCCGGAAGACCGACCCGAACGCCGTCGTCGACCCGTCGTGGCCGCTGCGCCCATACGAAGCGCCGGCCGCTGAACCCGAGGGGGCACCCGCATGAACAACCGTTTCCGTTTCGTCGACGCCGCCGAACACCCCGTCGTGCTGCTCATCGACACCGACGGCGGCGCCGAACTGCACGGCGACGACACCATGTGCCGGCTGCAGCTCGCCGCGATCCTGTCTGTCCTCGCCGGCCGGCTCGTCGCCGAGGCCACGGCCGAGACCTGCGCGCCGGTCGAGGCGCCGGGATGGTGGGAGCGTCCCGACGAACCGCTCATGCCGCAGGCCGGCACCCTCGACCGCGAGCGGCAGGTGTGGACCGACGGCACCGGGCACGCGTGGGATCTCACGGTGCCGTGGGCGGACGTGTACGGCGACACGTGGCGGTGGCACGGGCACCTCGACGGCGAGTCGGGCATGCCGGTGCTGCGCTGCGACCAGTGGCCGGGGGCGCACCCGCTCGACGTGCTGCGCGCCGGGCGGGGCCCGATCCGTCCGACTGTGGGCGGTGCGGCGTGACGTCGATTCCCGGGCTCATCGCTCCCGGCGAGCTCACGCTCGGCACCCACCCGTCGGCCCCGGCCGGGTTCCGCGTAATCGGCCTCGACCTGTCGATCACCTCGACCGGCGTATGCCGCTGCGACGGCTCGACGTTCCGGATCAAGACCCGGCTCAAGGACGGGCCGCGCCGGCAGAACATCATCCGCGACCGGCTCGCCGCCGAGGTCGCCGAGCAGCAGCCGCAGCTCGCGGTGATCGAGGACCTGCCGATGAACGCGAGCCGGATGAGCCTCACGAACCTCAAGAACATGGCCGGTCTGCACGGCGTCGTGTTGTCCGTGCTCGTCGACGCCGGGGTGCCCTGGGCGTACGTGAACGTGAAGACGCTCAAGTCGTTCGCCTGTGACAACGGCGCTGCGGGCAAGGCTGACATGGCGGCGGCCGCGCTGCTCGCCGACGGCGCCGAGTTCGTCGACGACAAGGGCGGCGATCAGGTCGACGCGTGGTGGCTGCGGGCGGCCGGTCACGACTGGTGCGGGGTGCCGCTGTTCACGATGCCGCAGGCGCAGCGCGACTACCTCTCGAAGGCGGATTGGCCGGACGCGTACGCGCAGCGGGCCGCGCTCGGTATGGGGGCCGCCGCATGATGACGCGTGCTGAGATCGTCGCGGTCCTCGACCGGGCCCTGCGGGAAGCCGGGAAGCGGCCGATCCTGCTCAACCTGTACTGCTGCCAGGGCGGAAGCGCCGCCGGGTACGAGGCGGCCGGGTTCTACGTGATCGGCGTGGACAACGCGCCGCAGCCGAAGTACCCGTACACGTTCGTCCTCGCCGACGCGCTGCAGTTCCTCGACGAGTTCGCCGAGTGGATCCGAGAGCACGTCGCGTTCGTCGACGCGTCGCCGCCCTGCCAGGCATTCACCCGCGCGTGGAAGATCCAGCAGCGCGAGCACCCGCGGCTGATCGCCCCGACGCGTGAGCTGATGCTTGCCACCGGCCGGCCGGGCGTGATCGAGAACGTCGAGGAAGCACGCGGCGAGCTGCTCGACCCGGTGCTGCTGTGCGGGGTCATGTTCGGGATGCAGACGTACCGGCACCGGCTGTTCGAGCCGCACGGCTGGACGCTCACCCCGCCCGCACACCCGAAGCACGAGGCGCCCCTCGCGAAGATGGGGCGCCCCGCGGGGCCCGGAGAGTTCCGGCACTACGTCGGCAACTTTTCGGGCGTCGACGCCGCACGGGCCGACATGCGGATGCCGTGGGCGTCTCGTGACGGCTGCGGGAGGCGGTGCCGCCGCAGTACACGGAGCTCATCGGGCGGCAGGCGCTCGCGCAGCTCGTCGGCAACGTCGAGGGGGTGCCCGCATGACCCGGCGCCGCGCCGCGGCGGGCGCCCCGACGATCCCCGGTACGGCCGTCACCCCGCCCCGGCCGTCCCTCGACGACACGATCCGCGCGACCGCCCGACCGGTGCCGCCGGCCCCCGGGCAGGGGGATCTCGTCGACCACTGGCGAGAGTGCGGCGCGCTCGACGACGACCAGGTCGACGCGCTCGGCGGCGAGCAGCCGTGACCGGGATCGGGCCGTCGATCGGCAACCCGCACCCCGGCTACGGGCTGCGGATCCGCTTGGACAACGCGAAGGCGAAGTCCCTCGCGAGCGGCGACTTCGCATGTCCCTGCGGGCACGCCGAGGACGCCGTCGGATACGCCGAGGTGCAGGCGCTCGCCGTCCGGTACGGGCGGCACCGCCGGGACGACTGCCCGATCCCCTCGATCCGTGCGGCGGGCGCCCGCGAGTACGCCGCCCTGCAGCACTCACTCAGCAAACGACGAAAGAAGTGATCATGCCCAAGCTGGACAAGGACGCCGCAGTAGAGGTCAAACTCGACAGCGCCGCCGCGATGCTCGAAGCGTCGCTGACCGAAGAGCAGCGCCGCGGACTGTTCGAGCACCCCGGGATGTGCGTCGTCGTGGTCGCCGAACTCCGGTCGGTCCAGTACACCGGCCACGCGCAGGACGAAGACAAGTCCCCGCAGGTCAAGTTGCGCATGTCCCTGGTCGAGGCCGCTCGCGACAACGAGCAGACGAAACTCGTGCTGGAAGTCATGCGGGCGATGATGCGGCGCCGGAAGATGGATCAGACCCTCGACGAGATCGGGCCCGGCGCGTCGGTCGTCGAGGACGCGGTCGCCGAGGCGCTCGCCGGTCACCCCACCGAAACCGAGTACGAGGCGCACGAGCAGCTCAAGCGCCGCCGTCGCGGATCCCGGGTCGAGCAGCACTGATGCCGTACGGCCCGAGCAGCAGTGGCAGCGCACGCCGCGTGCGCTGCCGCTGCGGCCGCACCGTACTGCGGCAGTTGGTCGGCAACCGTGCGGCGCTCGACGTGACCGCCGACACCGACCCGATGCCCGCTGCTCGGGCCGCCGCACTGCGCGAACCGAACCGGCTCGACTGGTGCACGAAGGTCACGAAGGCCGGAACGGTCCTGCTGTGGGCCGACTGCCACCGCCGCGCCGCCGACTGCAACCGGCCGCACGTCATCGACCACCAGTGCACCGCCCCCGCAACACCCGCGCGGCCCCGGCGCCGCACCCGTACAACCCCTGTCCCCGAGGGACAGCTCACCCTCGGATAAGGAGATCCCGATGCCATGGTTCGTCGTCGACGACTCGGCGCACATGCACCCGAAGCTGCTCGCGGCTACGAACGCCGGGCTCGGGCTGTGGCTGCGCTGCGGCTCGTACGCCGCGCAGCACCTGACCGACGGCATCGTGCCCGCGCACGTCGCGAAGATGTACGGCACGCCCGCGCAGATCAGGAAGTTGGTCGCGGCCGGGCTGTGGCACGAGCACGGCCACACCTGCCCGCACCCGAAGTGCGCGCAGCCGGCGCCGGGCGACTACTACATGCACGACTATCTCGACCCGTACAACCCGTCGCGTGCCGAGGTTGAGGCCCGACGCCGTCGGGAGGCGGAAAAGAAGCAGCGGTACCGCGGGAAGGCTGCCGCCGAGCAACTCCCCCTCGACGAGCCCGCCGACGACACCCCGCCCCCGCCGCGGCCGCGCCGCGACGACACGGGGCCGATCCCCGCCGACTGGCAGCCCACCGACGCCGACGTCGAGGCGGCGCAGCTCGCCCGCGCGGATGCCGGTCTGCCGCAGCTCAACCCGCAGCAACTCGACCAGGTCACGCGCCGGTTCGTGCGCCGCATGACCGACGACCAGGTGCGGGCGGCCGCGTGGGGCGGCCGCTGGCAGGGGTGGGCCGAACGCGAGCGGGTCGAGCAGCAGCCGGCGCCCGGCGGGACCGTCGTGCCGTTCGGCGCCGTCACCAAATCCCAGCAGCAGCGCGCCGGGCTCGACCGGCTGCGCAACCGCATGAACGGAGGTACCGCATCGTGATCGTCTCCGAGGTGATCGACCTACTCGAACGGATTGCGCTCGTCGATGACCGCGTCGTCAAGGCCGACGAGATCGAGCAAGAGGCGCAGGTGACCATGTGGGCCGCGGTACTCCGCGACGTGCCTCTGCAGTTCGCCGGACAGGCAGTCGGCGATCACTACGCCGCGAGCGCGTACCCGGTCATGCCGAAGGACATCGCCGAGCGGTGGCGCAGGCAAGTACGCGACCGGCTCGACCGGTCGACGGGCACGTTCGAGCCGGCGGATCACCCGTACATCGACCCGGACGACGACACCGGTAACGCGTTCGTGGCTGCGCTGCGCGGGCAGCGGGCGGAGATCGCCCACGGTGCTTCCGAGCCGGTCGGGCTGCGCGAGTTGCTGCCGCCGCCGGGTACCGATCTGCGCAGCCGCGTCGGTGTCCTGGTCCCTGCCAACGAGACGTTCCGCGCGGTGAAAGAAGAGCGGTACCCGCGGCGTGCCCGCCCGGCCGGGCCGCCCGAGCTGGCGGTGCACTGCCCGAAGTGCGGGGCGTCGGCGGGTCGGCCGTGTCGTCTGCCGCATAACGACCGGGCGATGAAGGAATGCCACCCGTCGCGGCGGGACGTGTGGCAGGCGCAGGGCGCCGCGACCGAGGGGGCCGCGTCGTGAAGATCTATGCCGACCCGCTGCTCGCCGAGACGGTGCCCGACGGCACGTTCGGCGGCGCCCGCCCCCGCCGCGGACAGCGCAAGCCCCGCCGCGGGCCCGACCCGAACGCGGCCCGGCACCTCGCCGAGCTCGCCGCCGAGGTCGCCGCATACGACGCCGCGAACCGTGCCCGCCGCAACACGCCCACGACCAGTGAACGGACCGCAGCATGAGCAACCCGACCGAGTACTACACCGACGACACTGTGACGCTGCTACTCGGCGACTCCCTCGAAGTGCTGCGCACCCTGCCCGACGGGGCGGTGAACTGCATCGTGACGTCGCCGCCGTACTACGGGCTGCGTGACTACGGCACCGACGGGCAGTACGGGCTCGAAGCGTCGCCGGCCGAGTACGTGGAAACGATGCGCGCGCTGTTCGCCGAGGCGCGGCGGGTGCTCGCGGATGACGGAACGCTGTGGCTCAACCTCGGCGACAGCTACGTGTGCAGCCCCAAGGGCAGCGAGTCTAAGACGAGCGGGCTCGTCGGGCGGAGCAACCACCTGACGACGCCAGCCGGGAGCGGCGGCAAGAACGGCGGCGGGCTCGCTGCCAAGCAGTTGCTCGGCATCCCCTGGCGTACTGCGTTCGCGATGCAGGACGACGGTTGGATACTCCGCAACGAGATCATTTGGCACAAGCCGAACGCGATGCCCGAGTCGGTGCGGGACCGGCTGTCGACCCGGCATGAGCATCTGTTCATGTTCTCGAAGTCGCCGCGCTACTGGTTCGACCTCGACGCGATCCGCGAGCCGCACACGGCACCCGAGCGAAAGGCAGGGGCGGGAGCATTCCGGGCCCGGGACCATAACCACAAGCGAACCGCGACGAGCACCTACACCGGTCCCGACGCCCGCGGACGCAACCCCGGTGACGTGTGGTGCGTCGCGACCCGCCCGTACCCCGCCGCACACTTCGCGGTGTTCCCCATCGACCTACCCCTGCGCTGCATCAAGGCCGGCTGCAAACCCGGCGGGACCGTCCTCGACCCGTTCAGCGGATCCGGCACTACCGGCGCCGCCGCGCGACAACTCGACCGCCGGTACATCGGCGTCGACCTGAACCCGGCGTATCACGAGCTCGCCCGCGAGCGGTTCGCGCAGGGCGCGTTCTTCTTCGAAAGCGAGGCATCATGACCGAGCAGCAGATGACCGCCGTCGAGGCGCTCGCCGCGTTCGCCCGCCGCCACGTCGACGACCAGGCCGCGCAGGCACTCGTCGACGCCGCCACCCTCGAACTCGCCGGCCGCACCGTGCCCCGGCCCGAGCAGCAGCTCGCGCCGCGCCGGTTCGTGCTGCGCCGCCACACCGACATATCCGGGGTGAGCGGCACCGGCGACGTCGCCGACGGTGTGCTGTGGCCCGACGGCACCGCCGCCATCCGGTGGCGCGGCGAACACCCGTCCACGGTGCACTGGGACCGGGGCCGCGTCTCCGTCGAGCACATCCACGGGCATCAGGGCGCGACCGAGATCGTATGGCTCGACCAGGACGACGAACCCGCGCCCGCCGCGGCGGCCGAGCCGGCGCCCGTGCCGCTGCAGGTGCGGCGCGTCGTCGAGCACGCCCTGCGCAAGCCGGTGCCGTGCCCGAGCTGCCGGCGCACGGTGACCTGCCGGTGCATCGCCGACCGCACCGACAGCCGGATCGACGCCGTACTCGCCGCGCTCGCCCCGTGGCTCGTCGACGACACCGGGTCGGCGGCGTGAGCACGCAGTACGACGAGCCGTACCTCAACGAGTACGACGACCAGGACGGCGGCGCGCTCACCGACGACGAACTCGCCGCCGCCATCGAATGGCTGCACGGCGGCCGCGACCCGCTCGTGTTCTACCCGACGCCGGTCACCCGCCGACGCAAACCGGACGCCGCCGGCCGCACCGTGGCCGACGTCCAGTACCGCCCCCGCACCGCCCGTAATCCACAGACTGTGAGTGACCCCGTGGACAACACCACCGCCCGCAACCCGATCGCCGGCATGTATCAGGCCGCGCTCGACGCCCTGCGCGCACACCCGAACTACGCCGACGCGATGGCCGCAGCGCTCGACGCGATCCGCGCGTGGCGGCACCTGCAGCCGCACACAGCCGCCGCCGACTTCGCGTCCCTCGACGCCGTGCTCGATGCTGCGGCGCTCTCCGCCGACGTGCCGCTGCCCCGGTACGAGCGGCCGGCGAGCCTGCCCGAGGCGGTCGCCGCTCACCGGGCGGTGATGGACGCCCGCCGGCAGGCGCTCGCCGCGACGCGGCTCGTGTGGGACGGCATCGAGGCGGCCGCGATCCGCGACATCGACCGGCACCTGCACGGCGCCTGACATGACGACGGGGCGCCCCCATGCCGGCCAGCATCCCGGGGCGCCCCACGCGGTGTGATCACCCTACGCCCCACGCACAACAGGAGCGCACTCCCATGCAGCACACCGCCCGCCCCCGCACCGCCCGCGACGACCTGCAGACGATCGTCGACCATTGGCAGCACCTGCGTGCCCTGATCGACACCACACAGACCGTCGACACGTGGCCGCCCAACCCCAGCAGCAGCCACGCCGACTACCTCGCCGCCCTCGACGACCAGGACGCCGCCGAAGTGTCGGCCGAGCAGCAGCTCGCCGCCGCCCTCGCCCACGCCCTCGACCACCCGCAGCAACTCGTCACCCGCCACGACGAGCACGGCCGCCCGCAGTACCGGTGCGCGCACTGCGACCACACCGGCGAGGGCATCCCGCACCCCGCCCGCGAGGACCGCGACCCGATGCAACTCGGCGAGCGGCCCGTGCCGATCCGGCTGCACGTCGCCGACGCGAGCCGCGCGATCGAAATCGCCCTCTGTTCGCTCGCCGACACCCTCGCCGCTCGCGATGCCCTCGACCCAGCCGACTGGCACGCCCGGGACCGGGCCGAGCGCACCGCGCCGAACGCCGCGAAGTGGCTGCAGGGCCGTCTGAGCGATGAGCCGTGCTGCACCGTCCACGACGCCGAGCAGCAGCAGATCGCCCGATACGCACGGGAGGCCGCCGACCGGCTCGACCGCGTCGTCGGACTGCGCCGCTCGACGGCCGTCCTGGGCATGCCGTGCCCATGGTGCGGCGGCGAACTCGTCGCGGACCTCGACGGCGACGTGATCGAGCGGGTGATGTGCGGAACGGGCCTGGTCGACTGCTCGGCGCCGGCGCCGTTCGACATCAGCCTGCGGGCGCGGGTGTGGTCGACGCCCGAGCAGCTCGTCGCGCTGCAGCGCGAGATCCATGAGGCGGCGCACCGACGGAAGCGGGCGGACGCGCGGGCGCGGCAGCGTGCCGCGGCTCGTGCCCGGCAGGACGCCGCGGCGTAAGTGGGCACGACGACGGCCCCCGTCCACTCGGGCGGGGGTCGCTGTCGTGCTGCTCGGCTAGATCGGTCGTGCCTGCGCGAAGTACCGTTCCACGTCCTCGATGGCGTACCGCTTGCCCCGGTGTCCGTTGAGCTGCGCCGGGAAGTCCGACCGGGCCACCAGCGGGCGCAGCGTGTCGGGGCTGATGCGGAACCGGCGGGCGATCTCCGTCAATGAGTACGTGCCCGGCACGGCCGGGGTGATCTCGCGGCGAGGCAGCGCCGCGTGCACCTGATTGAACTCGGGCCGATCGGCCCTGATCGCTTCCTGCTCTTCGGCTGCTGCGAGCTCGCGCGACGGGTACCACAGCACGACATACCGGTGAGCGCGCGTGCGCCACCACCCCTTATCGCCCTTGTGCTCACGGAAGCGAGCCGCGATATCCCGGGTGATCCCGACGTACAGCAGTCCGCCGGCGTCGTCGTATATGCGGTACACCGCGGTCTCTGGTGACTCGCGGCGGTCGAGGTCGGAGAGCAGTCCACTCTCGGCCCTGGTCGGTGTGGCCATCGGTACCTCTCAACGAGGCAGCGGCTACTCGGGGTCGGCCGGCCGCGCGGGGCGGGCCGGACCGCGGCCGGGTCGCTTGCTGCGAGTTCGGAAGTAGCCGACGAGCCGTTCGTAATGGAGCAGCCGGGCGCCCGCTACGTGCTCGTAATCGGACTCGCCGAACGGCCACTCAGGATCGGTGCGCGCGAGTTTCCGAAGACCTTCGGCGCTCATGCTGCGCACGATCCCGTCGGCCGTCAGACGCTCGGCTGCCTGGGTGAACGACAGCATGGTGCGCGGTTCTCCCTGGGTCGACTCGCCGGGGGGCATGGCGCCATCCTTCCTTAATAGTTGCGACCGACGCAACTATTCACCTACGCTCGCACTGCACAACGGGAAGCCCCGGTCAGCGCTGGCAGGCCAAACGACCGGGGCAGACCGTGCCCCGCAGCCGCGACGCCGAGAGGTCCGATCCGTGCGTGATGGTACTGGCGAGTCGATCACCCCGCCTACGGGCAGCGACCGCCCCAAGCTCACCCCCCTACAGCGCCGACTGATCGGCGGTGTCGCCGCTGGCGGCGCCGTGATCGCCGTGATCGGTTTCATCGGCTCATACGCCGCCGTGCGCACCCTCGCCGAGCAGAAGCACTTCGGCCGGTTCGCCGTCCTGTTCCCGTTGGGCCTCGACGCCGGCATTCTCGTGCTGCTCGCCCTCGACCTGTTGCTGACGTGGCTGCGCATGCCGCTGCCGCTGCTGCGTCACATCGCGTGGCTGCTCACCGCCGCAACGATCGCGTTCAACGGGGCTGCCGCGTGGGGTGATCCGCTCGGCGTCGGCATGCACGCCGTGATTCCGGTCCTGTTCGTCGCCGTCGTTGAGGCGGCCCGGCACGCGATCGGCACCGCGGCGGACATCAGCGCCGCCCGGCATATGGAGTCGGTACGCCTGTCGCGGTGGCTGCTCGCGCCGGTGCGCACGTTCCTGCTGTGGCGGCGTATGAAGCTGTGGGAGCTGCGTTCGTACGACGCGGTGATCGCATTGGAGCAGCAGAGGCTCGTCGAGCGGCTGCGGCTGCGCGCCGCGTATGGCCGCCGGTGGCGGCGTAAGGCTCCGGTCGACGTCATGATCGGGTACCGGATGATGCGCTACGGGCGCCCTCTCGCCCCGATCGAGGGCGTGGTCGAGGACGCCCCCGCCCCGACCGCCCCGGCCGAGCAGCCGGCGGTCGCCCCCGCCCCGCAGGGCGCCCCGGCGCTGCCCGCCCCGCCCCCGGCCGCCCCCGCCCCGGTCGCCCCGACCCGCCCCGCCCCGGAACCCGAGGGCGCCCCGGCTGCCCCCGCCCCGACTGTGCAGGGCGCCCCCGAGCAGCCCGCCCTCGACGACCAGGGCGACACCCCGACGACCGAGGGCGCCCCAACCGAGGGCGAGCGCCCCGCCGAGAACGACGCCCCGCGCGACGAGCAGCGGCCCCCGACCCGCGCCGAAGTGAAGGCCAAGATCCGCGCCCTGTACGACGAGCTCGACGCCCGGCCGGGCGAGGGCGTGATCGTGAAGCTGCTCGAAGACGAGCACCGGCGCGGCTACCCGTACAAGTCCCGCCGGCACGCGCAGGCACTGCGGGCCGAGATCGAGGCCGGCGAGCCGGCGCTGCTCGAACGCGGCACGGACAACGTCCGCGCGCTCACCGGCTCGTGACTGTGACTGTGACCGCGACTGCAGTCACAGCCCGCCCGCACCCCCTCCCACCCGCACAGACACCCCCGCACACCCCCCGATCACACCGACTGCAGTCGCAGTGAAGGAGTCACGGTGTCCCACACCGACGCACCGCCCGCACCCGCTGCGGACCCGGTCACCACACCCGAGGAAATGCCGCCCGTACCCGGCTGGGACGACGACGAGCCCGTCGTCGACGAGCCCGAGCAGACCGACCAGACTGACGACACCGCCGACGACGAGCCGCAGCCACGGCGCCGCCGCCGTACTGGTGCGCCGATCGAACCGCTCGTGATCGGCGCGACGAACACCACCGTGATCGGCGCGACCGCCGCGTATCAGGCGGCCGGCCCGTTCGGGCTCGCCGCCGCGGGTGCGACCGCTGTTGCCCTCGCGGCGGGCACGGTCGTGCAGCGCCGCCGCACCGTCCGCTCGCGTACGACGGCCGCCGCGGGGCGCCCCCGCTCCGGGGCGACCGGCTCGCCCTGGGGGCGTACCCGGGGCGGGGCGGCCGGTGGCGGGGCGGGGCGGGGCGCAGCCTCGGGGCGCGGCTCGGGGCGGGGCGGGGCGCAGACCCGGGGCGGGGCGGGGCGCCGGGGCGGATCCCGCGGGGCGGCCGCCGGGGCGCAGGGCGGGGCGGCGCCCCGTAGCCCGGGGCGTACCCGGCGGGGCGCCCTCGCATCGCTCATGGGGCGGGGCGCCGCAAGTGGACTCGCGCCCCGCGCCAACACCCCCCGGGGTGCGGGGCGTCACCGCCGCCGCGGGCAGGGCGGCACGACGCCCTCGGCGGCGAACGGGGCGCAGCGCACGCCCCGCCGGGACCGCAACCGGGGCGCCCGCCCCGGATGGGTGCGCCCCGCCGCGAGCGCTGCCCGTCGGGGCATGGCTGGCGCGGGGCGGGCGACCGGCCGCACCGTCCGGGCCGCGGGGCGGGGTATCGCGGCCGCCGTCCGGCACACCGCGCGGGCGGGGCGCCGCGGTGTCGTGTCGCCGGTCGCTGCCGCATGGCGGCGTACCGCGAACGCCCGCCGGGCCGCCGCCCGCGGGACCGGCCGTGCCGCGGGCGCCGTGTGGGACGGCGCACTCGCCGGGCTCGCCGGGCTCGGCTCGGCGGTGTGGCACCGCGGTGTCCGCGCCGGGCTGCGCACGCTCGTCGCCGTGTGGCGGCGTCGCCGTAACCGTCGCGTCGAGCAGCGCACCGCGCGCGGCCCGGCGATGACCGGCCCCGAGATCGCGTCGACGCCGGCGCCGGTCGCCACCACTGTTCGCCGCCCGGCATCCGCCGGCGGCTCACCCTCGACTCATGGAGGCACCACCATGTCCGGTGGACACCACTTCCTTGCGCCCGCGATGGAAATGGAGCGCATCGCGGCGACGTACACGCCCGAGGGCATGATGCAGGTCGGCCGCGACTTCGCTGCCCTGCCCGACGCCCTCGAGCACGTCGCGAACGCGATGCGGATCACCACCGCCCGCGCCGACCAGGAGCAGCCCCTCGACCCGCGGATCGTCGAGCTGATGCAGAACATCTACAACCTGCAGATCCGTGCCGCCGAGCTCGCCCGCGAACTGCCCGGCGCCTTCCGGCAGCTGCACGCCGTCGACATCGAGCGGCTGCAGAACCAGCGGGCGAACGAGCGCGAGTGGGACGTGCGCGCGAACGCCGACACGAGCCTGTGAGAGGACGACGCACTGTGCAGATCGATTGGGAGTCCGGGCACGGCCCGTACACCGCCCCGATCAGCGCCGCCGGATCCGCGCTCGCCGTGTCCTATGCGGCGGCCGCGGCCGGTGTCGCCCCGTGGTGGGGTGCCGCCGTCGCCGCTGCCGGTCTCGGCGGCTCGTACATCACGGGCCACCGGGCCGGTATCGGCCGCGGCGACCTGGTACTGCGCGCCGCCGCATGGCTCGGCGCGGGCGGCTGGTGCTCATGGGCGATGACGGTCGGGCCGTGGTCGGGAGAGCGGCTCGCCGCGCTCGGCGCCGGGGCGGTCGCGCTCGGCGCCGCCATGGCCGGCAACCGTGCCGCCCGGCGGCGGCGTGACGCTGCACAGACGGCGGAGGCTGCGGCCGTGGCGCACTCGACGCTGCAGCGCCGCTACCGGGCGCTCGCCGACGAGTGGCAGGCTCGTTTCGACCGGGTCGCCGGGCTCGACGGGGTGCAGGTCGTCGCCGTCGAGATGTGGGACACGGGTAGCGGGTTCACCCTCGAAGGCAGGTTGCCCGAGGGCGGCTACACGTGGCGGCACGTGCAGCGCGTCGCCGACGGGCTCGCCGGTGACGCCCGGCTGCCGCAGGGCTGCACCGTCGAGATCACGGAGGGCGCCGACCGCGGCTCATTCCTCGCGAACGTCGAGACCCGCAATCAGGTGATCGCGGGCGAGCCGAAGATGTACCCCGACGACTACACGCCACTGTCGTACAACGACGGCCTACCGATGGGTGTCTACCGCGACGGCAGCGTGTGCGCCCCGGTCTGCCGGCAGCTCACCGGTATCGCGACCGGCCGCCGCGGTTCGGGTAAGTCGAACCTGATGCACGTACAGATCGCCGGCCAAGTACGCATGGTCGACGCGCTTGTGTGGGTGATCGACCTCAACGGCGGCGGGCTCGCCCTGCCGTGGCTGCGCGCATGGCACCGCGCCGGGCGCCCCGGCCGGCCGCCGATCGACTGGGTCGCCGACACCCCTGAGAAGGTCCTCTCACTCGCCGAGGCACTGCTGCGGATCTCGATCGCCCGCAAGCCCGGATACGCCGACCTGATGATCGAGCACAACGACGACAAAATCCCGGTGTCGCCCGAGGTGCCCGCGATCATCACGAACGCCGACGAGATCGCCGAGCTGTACTCCGCGAAGGCACGGAAGAACCCGACGCTGAAGCGCGCCGGCGAGAAGTTGTTGCACGTCGTCGAACTCGCCCGCGCCGTCGCCGCGAACCTGATGGCGAGTGCACTGCGGGCCACGGGTGACGTCCTCGAAGAGCCGCAACTCGTCGTGCAGTCCGGGCTCAAGATCGCCATGAAGTCGGACGAGCGGGAGCTGAACTACCTCATGGGGTGGGGCGACCGGCTGAAGCCCGAGGACATGCCCGAGCCGGGCACGGGCGCTGTGAAGGTGCTCGACGAGCCGGCCCGCGCGTTCCAGGCGTACCGGATCACCCCCGCCGAGATCGCGAAGATCGTCGTCGCGACCGCCGACTACCGGCCCGAGCTCGACGAGTTGTCTCGCCGCGCCGCCGGCGAAGCGTACGAGCGCCGGTGGGAGAACACCGACCACCTGTTCGGCCTCGCCCCCGCCCCGGTCGTCACGGCCGAGCCCGAGCCGGCCGCCGAGCGGCCCGTGCGCGAGGGATGGACCGACCCGACCGCCGGATGGGGCAAGCCCGCCGCGGCGGCCGCCCCGCCGGCCGCTGCCGACGACGCGATCGCCGACGCCGACGCCGCGGTGCGCCGCATCCGAGGCGAGATCGACGAGACGACGAGCCGCGACCCCGAGCTCGAAGCGCGCGCCCGCGAGATTTTCGAGCATGGCGGGCTCGCCTACACCCCGCCCCCGGCCGAGGACGTCGACCAGGTGCAGCCGAGCAGCGACCCGCGATACCCGCTCGTGTTCGAAATCGTCACCAAGTCCGGCCCGGCCGGGATCGGACCCGAGGCGATCCGCGACGTGATTGCGCAACGGCACCCCGACGTCGAGGTACCGCACGCCGCGACGATCGGCCGGTGGCTCGGCGCCGACCCGCGCGTGCACCGCCCCCGGTTCGGCCGCTACGCGCTGCGCCCCACGAACGGAGACACCACCGCATGACGTACCAACCGGTCGCCCGCCCCGCCGAGTTCGCCCCGCACGTCGTCTACCCGCACGCTGTCGTCTCCGCCGCCGAGCAGCCGCTCGCGCCCGCACCGCCGCCCGGCATGCGCGTGATCGGGTACGTCCGCGTCGACGGCATGCTGCACCCGCAGTACGGGCCGCTGCACGAGCCGCTCGAGCCCGCGCCGCCGCCGGCCCCGGCCGGGCTCGACCCGCAGGCGCAGCGCACCGCCGCGAAGGGCGTGCTCGCCGCCGGGGCGGGCATCGGCGCGTACTTCGGTATGCAGGCGCTGCAGATACTCGTCGACTCGCTCGTGCAGCTGCTCACCGCCGCCGCGGTGTGCGCGGTCGCGCGGGCCGTGGTCCCGTCCGGCCGCCGCAGTGCGCGGCAGGGCACGACGTACATCACGAACAACCGCGGCGCGTTCGCCGGCTGGAAGTCGCAGAACGGGCCCCGGAAGTAGAACGGCAAGAGAGGATCGGCCCATGACCGCACGCGAGGACATCCTGACCGGCAAGTGGCAACAGGATCGCGACCCGATGGCACAAGCACTCAGACTCGGCGAGCTGCTCGACCTGGTCGAGCGCGAGCACGCCCATCAGCTCGCAGAACAGATCCGTGCCGATGCGCGGTCCCGGCATGACCGCGACTTCAGCGACAACCGGATCTTCCGTCTCACGGGCGCGCAAGCCGCTGCGGACCTGATCGACCCGGAGAAGTAGCACGACGACATCCTGCGCCCCGTACCGCCCGCTCGCGGTACGGGGCGCCGTCACGAGAGGATGCGACCATGCCGAACCCGCTCACCCCTGAACAGGCAGCCGAACTGCTCGCGATCCCCGAAGAGGACGTTGAGACGTTCGTGCGGCTCGTCGACGCCCTACGCACCCCCGACGCCCGCGCCGCCGAAACCGCGCGGCTACGCGCAGAACTCGACGCCGTGAACGACGCCCTGCACGACGGAGGCGTCGACTACCCGCAGGGAGCAGCCGGCGTGCGCGATCTCGCCGCCGCGCTCCAGTTGGCGAAGGAGGACGCCGAGCCCGGCGAGTACCGGATGAGCACCCGCCCGCGGGGCGACGGACCGGCCGACGACGGCGGCGGGTTCGTCGACGACTTCACCTCGGGGCGTCCCGACTGACACGAACCCCTTGACGAACCATCCGACGCCCCGTTCGGCAACCGCCGGGCGGGGCGTCGCCGCACCCCGACTCGGGCGAATGGTGCACAACGGGCAACGCTCGATTGTGAGTTGCGACACATTTCTACCCGGCGGTAACGAGTGCCCCGACGCCCCGCCGATCGTCCGGAGCGACCCATTCCGAGGCCAAACGGCGCGCAGTTTCGATAGAAACGAAATAGAAACGCGCGTGAATTGCACGCTACATCTATCGGCAAACGAAACACATTACCGCAGGTCATCGCGTTGTGTCCCCGGGGGACTCCCCGGTCCCTCGCGCGCGCGTGTTCCCCTCCCCTCCCTACCGGTCTATGGCGGGGGTAGAGAGATCACCTACCGGTAGTAGCGGGCGTGCGAACCGAGCTCACTCACTGCCGCCCACCGAAATCTGGGCTTGCAATCCCGCCGAGGTGTCGCCAATCTTGGGCCTAGACCGGCATGCCCAAACGCCGGAACACGAACTCTCAGCAGCGCCCCCGACGCCGACACACCGGCCGGGGGCGCTGCTCATTCCCCCCACACCACAGACCGGCCGGACAACCCCCCGTCCCGGCCGGCACGGCGCCGTCTCCCCATCCGGTCCGAGGCGGCGCCGCCCCAACTCGCGCGGGGCGGAACCGATACGAACTCTGGCGGGTTTGCTGCCCGCCCCGCGCGTACTCCCCGGGGGCACACCATGCGGATCCGCATCACCCTGCAGATCGACACCCACCCCCGAACACGCACCTCCCGGGCCGACCGCACACCCCCCACCGACGACGCCACCCCCACCGGCGACACACCCCCCACCACCGACGCCACCCCCACCGACGAGCAACCCCCGTTCGGGTTCAGCCTCGACGGCGTCAGCCTCAGCAGCGACACCGAACGCGCCGAGCCGTACGACGACGGATGCGGCGCCGAATACGAAGACGACGACGAACACGGAGACACGCAGCAGTGAGCGGCGGATGGGTAGGCAGCAACAGACGGGCCGAGCTGCCGGCCGACTGGTACACCACGATCCGACCGCTCGTCCTACAGCGCGACGAGTACCGATGCCGCAACCGCATCGACGGCAGACCATGCGGACGACGCGCCAACCAGGTCGACCACATCGGTGACAAGCACGACCACAGACCCGAGATGCTGCAGGCACTGTGCGTCGACTGCCACGCACACAAGAGCAGCAGGCAGGGCAACGACGCCCGATGGGCCGAGCGGACGACGCGGCCCCCGGAGCGGCATCCCGGTCTGATCTGATCTCGATCCGTACCGAGATCGCCGCCGCCCCCCTGGGGGGTGACTCCCCTCCCCGCCCCCATCGGGGGCCCGGGAGGTGCTGTGGGGCTGGTTCTGTACGGGTCTGGGGAAAGCGGCCACGCTGCGGGGCGTGGGCGGCCCGCTGCGGGGCGGGCAGGAGGGCGGCCGGCTGATTCGATGGCGCGCGGTTGGGGTGCCGCACAGAGCCTCTCAGCCGGTCGACTCTCCGATGCGAGACTGATACACGCAGGTCAGAGCGCTGTAGCCGTTACACCCGGTAGGATGGGGGCATGCCCAAGACGACGCCCCGCTGCCAGCACGAGCCGTGCCGCGGCCCGATGCCGGTCACGGCACGCGCCGACGCCCGGTACTGCTCGGGCCGCTGCCGCACCGCGGCGTGCAGAGCGCGGAAGACGATCCCGACCGAGCTCACGAGCCGGCCACGATGGATCCGGCGCACCGCCCGTAAGGTGCCGCTCACCGTGCACGGCGACGTCGCGAGCAGCACCGACCCGGCGACCTGGTCGCGGCACGCGTACGCGGCGGCGAGCACGGCCGGTGTCGGCCTCGGGTTCGTCCTCGACGGCGACGGCGTCGTCTGCCTCGACCTCGACCACGCCCTCGACGACGGCGAGCTGCTGCCGTGGGCACAGGCCATCGTCGACGCGGCCGGGCCGACGTGGGTCGAGGTGTCGGCGTCCGGCACGGGCCTGCACATCTGGGGCCGCGGGTCGCTGCCGCACGGCCGGCGTATCCCGATCGGCTCGGGCTCGGTCGAGTTGTACGGCATCGGCCGGTACATCGCGGTCACGGGGCGGACGTTCGGCGGCACGCCGCGTCGGCTCGGGGACCTGCAGCACGTAATCGACGAGCTGCTGTAGCGCCCGGCACGGGTCGCGCGGCGGCGCACCCGACACGGGAGGTACAGCACATGACACGCCTGCAGATCCTTGAACTGCCCGAGGGGGCCGACGACTCGCGGCCGCCGTTCGTGCTCGTCGTCGACGAGACGCTGCCGCAGCGTGTTGTGATCGGCATGGATCACGGAGCGGTGCCGGACTACTGGCAGCGGGTCGCCGCCGAGATCGGGGCGCGCGGTGTGATCGTGACCCCCGAGACGGTCGAGATCCCCGCGAACGACGTCGCGGACTACCGGGCCGAGTCGTTCGTGCCGGACCCGGCCGAGGCGTTGCGTCGGCTGGCCACCCTCGACGACGAGAGTGAGCAGCGGGCGCGGCACCTTGAGAACAAGCTGAAGGAGTTCGCCGAGGCGCACTATCGAGAGAACCTCGACCGCATGGACGCGGTCACCGATGCGCTCGGGTTCGACCGGCTGCGGGATTGGGACGAGATCGTGTCGGCGATCAGGAGGCAGCGGCAGATCGCCGCCGACGGCGAGCACGTATTCGGCGAGCCCGGATATCAGGACCCGCAGCGCTGCGCGCAGTGCGGGCTCGACCGCAACTCGTGGATCATGCAGCGGGACACGCGTACGTGTAGCACGGTGCGAGCGGACGCCGAGTCAGGGCACGAGTTCCGACCCATCGGCGCGCGTGATGAGCTCGCCTGTCTCCGGTGCGGCATGCCCCGGATCGAGTGGGCGGTACGTCGCGACACCCCGCAGTGTGACGTCGTTCGGCAGGGGGGCGAGTGATGGCAGGCATGGGACCGGCGCCGAAGCCCGAGGGGCGGAAGGCACGGCGGAACAAGGACACCATCGCGCAGACCGTGCTCAGGTGGGAGCACGCCGAGGCGCCCGAGCTGCCCGAGTTCCGGATCGAGCGTGACGGCGACCTGGTCGAGTTCGTGTGGCCCGAGCGCACGCGCGAGTGGTGGCAGATGTGGATCGACTCGCCGCAGGCCGAGCACTTCGGTTCGTCCGACTGGGAGTACCTACTCGACACGGCGCTGATCCACGCCCGCTACTGGATGGGGAACCTGTCGCTTGCCGGTGAGCTGCGGCTGCGCGTCTCCGAGTTCGGGTCGACGCCGGCGTCGCGGGCGCGGCTGCGGATGGTGTTCGCCGAGGCGGACGACGCCGACCAGGGGCGCGGCCGGTCGGGGGCGCCGTCGGCGCGGGAGGTGTACGGGAACCTGCGGCCGATCACCGGCGGAAAGAGTGAGCCGGGCACGAGCCGCGGCGCGTAGCGAGGGGGGTCGGCCATGCCGTGGCGCGGCCCGGAGTACGAAGGCGAGCGCCCTACGCTCGGTTGGTACGTCCTCGACTGGATGATGCAGAACCTCGCGCAGCCCGGCCGGGACGACGGCGAGCCGTTCGTGCCGACCCGTGAACAAGCCGAGTTCCTGCTGCGCTACTACGAGGTGCACCCGGTCACCGGCCGGCGGATCATCCGCCGCGGGCTGCTGTCGCGGCCGCGTGGCTGGGGGAAGAGTCCGTTCGTCGGGGCGATCGCGCTCGCCGAGGCGTGCGCCGACGTCGTCGCCGACGGATGGGACGCGTACGGCGAGCCGGTCGGCCGGCCGTGGCACTCGAAGCGGACGCCGCTCGTACGTATCGCCGCGGTGACCGAGCAGCAGACCGACAACACATGGATTCCGTTGCTGGAGATGGCGCGGGGCGGGTCGCTCGCAGCCGACTACGGGCTCGACGTCCTCGACACCGTGATCTACCTGCCGCGTGGGGAGATCAGCCCGATCACGTCGTCGTCGACGAGCGTCAAGGGCGACCCTGCCTGTTTCGCGTCGCTCGACCAGACCGAGGAATGGCGGGAGTCGAACGGCGGCGTCCGGCTCGCGCAGGTGATGCGGGCGAACGCGACGAAACTCGGCGGCAGCCTGATCGAGACGCCGAACGCTTTCACGCCCGGCGAGGGATCGGTCGCCGAGCGGTCGGCCGCGGACTATCAGGCCATTATCGACGGCCGGTCGCGGGCAAAGGGCATCCTGGTCGACCACCGGGAGGCGCCGCCGGACACGGACATGAGCGACGAGCGGTCGCTCGTCGAGGGCCTGCGGTACGCGTACGGCGACAGCAGCGATCACCCCGACGGGTGCGTGCTGCACGATCCGCCGTGCGCGCCCGGGTGGTCGCCGATCGAGGGCATCACGGAAGCGTTCTACGACACGAGCAACGAAGTGCAGGACCTGCGGGCCGACTTCCTGAACCAGATCACCCACGCGTCGGACGCGTGGCTGACGCAGCCCGAGGTGCGGGCGTCATCCGACCTCGGCAAGGTAGTGCAGCCCGGCGAGCGCATCGTGATCGGGTTCGACGGGTCGCGGAAGCGCGCCCGTGGGGTGACGGACGCGACGGCGCTGATCGGCTGCCGACTGTCCGACGGGCACGTGTTCACGATCGGTGTGTGGGAGCAACCGAAGCGGCCCGAGGTCGGGCCGGACGGCAAGCTGATCGAGTGGCAGGTGCCCGTCGTCGAGGTGCTCGCCGCGGTGCACGAGGCTTTCGCGACGTACGACGTCGTCGGCATGTACGCCGACCCTGCCAAGTGGGAAAGCCACGTCGCGGATTGGGAGGCGGCATACGGGCCGCGGCTGCAGGTGCAGGCGACCCGGCAGCACCCGATCGAGTGGTGGATGACGGGCGGTCGGTCGCTGCTGATCGTGCGGGCGCTGGAGAAGTTCCACACCGCACTGACCGAGGGCGAGTTGACGCACGACGGTTCGTCGGCGCTCGTCCGTCACCTGCTCAACGCGCGCCGGCGGAAGACCCGCAGCGGAATGCAGATCATGAAGGCGCACCCCGACTCACCAGACAAGATCGACGCCGCGGTCGCCGCGGTGCTGGCGTGGCAGTGCCGGCTCGACGCCATCGCGAAGGGCATCGCGGCCGAAGAACCCGAGATGTACGGCGGCACGTTCTGACAGGAAGGGGGCGACATGCTCGACGAGACGCCCGAGCTCGACAATCCCGACTACATGCTGCTGCGTCTCGGGCGTCGGCTGCGGAAGCGGCAGGGCGTGCTCGACGAGTGGTGGCGGTACTACCGGGGCCGGCCGCCGCTGCCGATGCTGCCGAAGAACGCCGAGGCGGCGTTCCTGGAGTTCCAGCGGAAGGCGCGCACGAACTTCTGCGGGGTGATCGCAAACAGCACCGTGCACCGGCTGCGCGCCCTCGGCGTGACCGGCCGGGACGGCGAGCCGGACGCGAACGCGTCGCGGTGGTGGCAGCTCAACCGGCTCGACTCGCGGCAGAAACTCGTATGGCGCGTCGCCATGGCGCAGAGCGTCGGGTACATGCTCGTCGGCGAGCATCCGACCCGCACCGAGGACAACGGCCGCCCGTCGCCGCTGATCACCGCCGAGCACCCGCGGGAGGCGATCGTCGAGCGGGATCCGGCGACAGGTGAGCCGTATGTCGGTGTCCGGGCGATTCACGACGACGTCGACGGCTACGGCTACGCGTGGGTGCTGTACGACGACACCCGGTACGCCTACCGGACGCGCGAGCGGTGCACGCCGAACCGGCTGCCCTGGGGCCCCGACTCATGGGAACCGCTCGACGACGGCGTCGAGCACGACCTCGGCGGCGTGCCCCTGATCGAGTTCGCGCGGATGCCCGACCTCGGCGAGGACCCCGAACCCGAGTTCGCCGCCGTGATGGACGTGCAAGACCGTGTCAATGCGGGCGTGCTGAACCGCATGAGCGCGAGCCGCTACTCGGGGTTCCGGCAGAAGACGGTCACGGGACACAAGTTCGCGAAGCGCACCGACCCGTCGACCGGGCTCACGGTCGTGGATCAGCCGTTCGTACCAGGCCCGAACAGCGTGTGGGCGTCCGAGGGTGAGAACACGAAGTTCGGGCAACTCGACGCCACCGACCTGAGTGGCTTCCTGAAGGAGCACGCGAGCGACGTCCGCGACATGCTGATCATCAGCCAGACCCCCGCGTACTACTACGCCGGCGACCTGGTCAACATCTCGGCGGACACGGTCGCCGCGCTCGACCTGCTGCACGTCGCGAAGTGCCGCGAGCACATCTCGAGTTTCGGCGAGGGCCTCGAAGACGTGATGACGCTCGCGGCGGCGCAGGCCGGTGTCGCCGAGGACTACACCGAGGCAACAGTGCGATGGGCTGCCCCGGAGTACCTGAGCCCGGCTGTCATGGCCGACGCGGCGGTGAAGAAGAGGAGCATCGGATACCCGCTCGACATCATCGCCGAGGACCTCGGAGAGACCCCGGAGCGGGTGCGCCGGATCAACGCGAGCGCCGCGGCGGCCGCGCTGCTCGGCGCCTCGCTGCTGCCGGCGAACCCGGCGCCGACCGCGGGCAACACTCTGCCCGACGACGGAGGGGCGGCCGGTGGCGAATGAGGCGCTGCAGGCGGCGCTGAACGAGCGGTACGACAGCATGTCGCAGTCGCTGCGCGACAGGTTGATCACGTTCGTCCTGGACGCGTTCGACAGCCTCGGCTCGTACCGCGACGCGGACGCCGCGGTGTTTATCGAGCGGGTACTGCCGGTCGTGCTCGCCGCGCAGCAGACCATGGGGCAGATCACCGACGCGTATCTCGCGGCGATGGTCGCCGACATGCTCGGCGGCGCTGCGGCCCCGGTGGGCGTGCAACTCGACGAAGCGCTGCGCGGCGTCGACCCGGCCGAGGTGTACCACCGGCCGTTCGTCACCATGTACAGCGCACTCGCCGCCGGCCACGACTACGCGGCGTCGCTCGGCGAGGCACGCACGCGGCTGCTGTCGATCACGGAGACCGACCTGCAGCTCGCCCGTACGCATGCCGCGCGGCAGTCGATGACGCGCAGCGGCGCGAAGTTCTTCCGGCGCCGGCTCACCGGTTCGAAGAACTGCGCGCTGTGCGTGATCGCCAGTACGCAGCGGTATCGGGTCGAGAACCTGATGCCGATTCATCCGGGCTGCCATTGCAAGCCCGAGCCGCTGCCCGGCAACCGGGATCCGGGGCAGATCATCGACGAGGACCTGCTGAAGGAGGCGCACGACGCCGTCGCGAAGGGCATCGGCACGTCGGACGCCGGCGGCCGGGCCCCCGACTACCGCGAGGTCATCGTGACGCGGCAGCACGGCGAGTACGGGCCGCTGCTCGCCGTGGCCCGCCATGAGTTCACCGGGCCGGACGACATACCGAGCCCGTGACCCTGCGCCGCCACGGCGCACCACTGCTCACCCACCCCGACACGGGAGACACCACCATGCGCATGAGCACTCTGCCCCGTCATGCCCGTACCGGGCTGCTCGCCGTCGGCTGGCGTAAGCCGCGCCGCGGCGAGGACGGCCCGCAGCCGGTTTGGCCGATCCTCGGCGGCGCCCCGGGCGACGACGACGGAGACGGCGACGACGGCGACCAGGACGACACCGACGACGAGTCCGACACGGACGACGACGCCGACAAGGGCGACGACGGCGACGACAAGGTCGACCACAAGTCCGAGGCGGAGAAGCACAAGGCACTGTCCCGTAAGTGGGAGCAGCGCGCGAAGGCGAACGCGGCCGCCGCGAAGGAACTCGCGAAGCTCAAGCGCGAGGGAATGAGCGACCTTGAGAAGAAGGTCGACGAGGCGGTGTCGGCGGCCCGCGCCGAGGAGCGTGTGAAGGCCGGCGAGCGGGTCGCCCGCTCGGCATTCCTCGCCGCGGCCAAGGGCCGGCTCGACAGCCCGCGGGACGTCGCCGAAGAGCTGAACCTGCGTAAGTACGTCGACCCCGAGACGGGCGACGTCGACGACGACGCGATCGCCGAGCTCGTCGACAAGATCGCCCCGAAGCAGTCCGACACGGACGACGACGACCAGGACGAGCGCGACACGCGCCGCCGGCGTCGGCAGGGACGCGGCTACCAGGGCGCACGCAACGGCAGCGGCCGCAGCAAAGACAGCAAGCGAGGCACGGTCAACGGCGACGAGCTGTTCGAGGAACTGCTCGGCCGCAAGCCTGCCCGCTCTACATGACCTAGGGAGAAACCATGGACCTGAGTCTGACGACTCAGACGTTCGGGGTGGACGATCAGTCGTGGCTCGGCAGCGAGCACGGCACGCAGGCAACCGAGCCCGTCACCCTCGACACGTCGACGTTCACCGCCGGCACGCACTACCCGAACGGCTACTTCCGCAGCGGGATCCCGCTCGGGCAGATCACCGCCGGCGGCAAGTTCGGCCCGTACGACGGCGCCGCGACCGACGGCCGCGAAACGCTCGTCGGGTTCCTGTACGCCGCGGTCCAGGCGCCCGCGTCGAACACGGTCGACGTCGCCGGCGCCATGCTCGTGCACGGCAAGGTCCGTGCGTCGCGGCTGCCCGTTCCCGTCGACGCCGCCGGCCGCGCCGACGTCGCCGGCTCGATCCGGTTCATCTGAAAGGGGGCGGTCTAGATGGCATGGGTGCTGGACACCGACTACATCGAGCCCGAGGAACTGACCGCGGTCATCCGGGCGTCGCTCGCCGAGCAGCAGGTGAACCGCTTCACGCTGGCCCGGTGGCTGCCGAACGTGGCTGTCGACGACATCACGTTCAAGTTCAGCAAGGGCGGCACGGGCGGGCTCGCCGAGGCGAGCGTCTACCGGTCCTGGGACACCGAGTCGCGCATCGGCCGCCGCGAGGGCGTCGCGCAGGTCATGGGCGAGCTGCCCCCGATCAGCGAGAAGATCCCGCTGAACGAGTACGACTCGCTGCGGATCCGGTCGCTCGACAACGCGAACCCGATGCGCCGGGCGATCGCCCGCGACGCGTACCGGCTCGCGACGAACATCGCGGCGAGGTTCGAGCTCGGCAAGGGCGAGGCACTCGCGAACGCGCAGTTCACGATCAACGAGAACAACGTGCAGCTCGCCCCGGTGCAGTTCGGCCGGAAGCCCGAGCACAGCGTGACCGCCGCGGTGCTGTGGTCGGATCACGCGAACGCGCGTCCGCTCGACGACCTCGAAGCGTGGGTGCAGGTGTACGTCGACACGAACGGCGCCCCGCCCGACCGGGCGCTGATGCCCCGTACCGTGCTCGCGCACATGCGGCAGTGCGACCAGGTCGTACGGCAGGTGTACCCGCTCGCCCCGGCCGGGTCGGCGCCGATGGTTTCCGTCGAGCAGCTCAACACGGTTCTGTCGGGCCTCGACCTGCCGGCCGTCGAACTCAACGACGCGCGGGTGTCTGTCGACGGCACCGCAACGCGGGTCATGCCGGCCGACGCGCTCGTGTTCGTTCCCGCCCCGGGCGCGACGGACGCGGCCCAGCCGACCGACCTCGGCGGGTTCCTGCTCGGCACGACCGCCGAGTCGCTCGAACCGGAGTACAGCGCGGTCGCCGAGCGGGCCGGCGTCGTCGCCGCCACGTGGAAGACGAAGGACCCGGTGAGGCTGTGGACGCACGCGGCCGCGGTCGGCATGCCGGTCGTGCGCGAGCCGAACCTGACGCTGAAGGCGGTGGTGATCTGATGGCACGCCGGCTGAACTCGTACGTGCACGTCGACGGCGTCGCCTACGGGCCCGACGACGACGTGCCCGCCGACGTCGCGAAGCGGATCGGTGACCACGCGTGGGAGTCGGACGACGACCAGGACGGCGACGAGCCGGCCGCCGTCGGGTTCGACGACCCGGGCACGCGTGAGAACACGACGGGCCCGACCGTCGAGGCGCCGCCCCGCTCGGGCCGCGGCAGCAGCGTCGACGCATGGCGGCAGTTCGCCGAGCAGTGCGACCTCGACGTGCCGGCCGACGCGACCCGCGAGGACATCATCGCGGCCGCCGAGGACGCCGGCATGATCGAGCGGGAGGCGTAGGGCAGTGGCGGCAGCGTACGCAACGGTCGCAGACTACGAAGCGCGCGCCGCCGTCACCCTCGCCGAGGGCAGCCCGCGGCGCGCGCAGGTCGAGGCGTACCTCGACGACGCGTCGGCGCTGATGCGGCGGCATATCCCGCCGGGGTACGAGCCGGACGCGGCGACGCTGAAGGCGATCGCCGTGTCGGTGGTGCGCCGGGTGATGGCCAACCCGGGCGGCTACCGGCAGCGGACGATCGGCCAGTACTCCGAGTCGCTCGGCGAGGACGGCGGGCTGTACCTGACCGACGACGAGAAGGCGCAGCTGCAGCCCGAGGACACGACCGACCCGGGCGCCGACGCCGCCTACTCGATCGGGCTGCGCGACGACGGGCTGCCCGGCTGGCGGGACGATCCGTTCCCGAGCACGCCGTACGATTCGGCGCCCGGGTTTTGGGCCGGTGGTGTGTGGTGATCGACGAGTCGGTGCTGCCGCACCTGGTCGAGGTCGAGCACCCCGCCACCCGCACGGACCGCTACGGCAACGAGGTGGCCGACTGGACGCCGGGGCAGACCGTGCGCACCGCGGTGTGGGCGTGGGTGCAGCAGAACATGAGCAGCGAGGACAACGACCAGCGGGCCGCGCAGCTCGGCGAGTGGACGCTGCTGTGTAACCCGATCGACGCCACCGGGCAGCCGCTCACGGTGTACGGCGCCGACCGCGTGCACTGGGGTGCGCTGCGCTTCGAGGTGAACGGCCCGCCGGGGCCGGCGTACACGCCGACCGAGCTGCACCACTACGAGATCAGGCTGAAGACTGTGGAGGGGTGACGCATGGCGGGCTCACGGTTCGTACCCAACCGGCAGAACATCGCGTCGTTTCTGCGCACCCCGGAGACGCGGGCGCTGATCGAGCGGAAGACGCGGGCGGTCGCCGACGCGGCCGCGCAGGCATCGGAGGGCGGCGGGCAGTTCCGTGTCGACGTCGAGACGGGCGACCGTCGGGTGCGTGGCGCCGTGATAGGCGACTACTCGACCAGCGACCCCGAGGTGTCGCGGCGGGCGCTGCTGCGCGCGCTGGACGCCGCGCGGGCGGTCGAGTGATGGGCGGCCCGATCATCGGCTTCCCGGACGGGGTGGCGGTCGTGCGGGCGTACCTGCGCGACGCACTCGTCGCCCGCGGCATCGACGTGCCGGTCGGTACCCGCGTGCCCAACCCGCGGCCGGCCCGGTTCGTGCGACTGGAACGGATCGGCGGAACCCGACTCGACCGGATCACCGACCGGCCCCGGATCGATGTGCACTGCTGGGGCGCGGACGACGAGCAGGTCGCCGACCTGGTCGGCGTCGTGCGGCCGCTGATGCTCGCAATCCCCGGATACCGCGGAGTGACCGCGTACGACGTCGCCGAGGTCGGCGGCCCGAACACGCTGCCCGACCCGGCGAGCGATCAGCCGCGGATCGTGTTCGCCGTCGAGGTGTCGCTACGCGGCGCCCCGCTCGCCCCGTGACAACGGCTCACCCGCCGCAATGACCAACCACCCCCGGCCGCCGCAGGGCGCCGGGGGTTTCCCATGGAGGACACATGTCCACACCGACACCGCCCGTCCTCGAAGACGGGCTGCGGGCCGACTACATCCGCAAACAGCTCGTGCAGGCGATCTACGCCGCCGACCCGAGCGCCCCCGCGGTCACCGCCCCGTTCGACACCGCGACGGGGGCACTCGTCGCGCTGCCCGCCGGGTATGTACCGGTCGGGTACACCACCGACGACGGGATCACGTTCACCTCGGATCTGTCGATGGCCGACACGACGTCGTCGCAGTCGACCGAGCCGACCCGGTCGGACGTCGAGACGGAGACGCTCACCGGCGGGTACGCCCCGCAGGAGACGAACGCCGCCACGGTGTCCATGTACAAGGGTCTGTCCCTGGCGGGTACTGACGCGCTGCCCGCCATCGGTGAGCAGTGGGCGATCACCCGCCCGTCGGTGCCAAAGGTGCCCTACTACCGGCTGCTGTTCATCGGCATGGACTACGGCGACACCGGTCTGCCGATCTACGTCGTCAAGCACTACCCGCGAGCCCGGGTCACCTCGAAGGACGACCAGCAGTGGGCACGGTCCACGGAGACGCAGTGGCCGGTCACCGTCCAGGCGTTCCGCGACCCGGTGCTGAAGACGTCGGAGAAGGAATGGGTCGATGGGCCCGGGTGGCGTGCGCTCGCCGCCCCGGCAACCCCGTAGACCCCCTCGATCGGGCGAGGGGCGGCGGTTCTGGGTGAGCCCCGACCGTCCCTCGCCCCCCTTGCATGCTCACCCGCTGCTCACCCGAGGAAGAGAGAGACGATCATGAGCAAGCCGAACGGGAAGCGGTACCGCCTGGAGACCGTGCGCCGGTCGTACGTCGACGCGGTCGGCGGCGAGCGCGTCGAGTTCGAGGTCGGCCCCGAGGACGCCCCGCAGGTGTTCAGCTTCCCTCACCCGGTGTTCGCCCCGGACGACGTGAACAAGGGGCTGAACGACGTGCAGGGCGAGGGCGACGAAGCGAGCGCCCGCGTGCTGCTCGGCGACCAGTACGACGCGTTCATCGCCGCGGGCGGCGACCCGACGTCGGTCATGCTGCTGTACGTCGGTGTCCGTAACGAGGCGCAGGACACGGTCGCGAAGGTACGCCCTACGAAGGGGTAGGCGACGGCGACGACGTCGTCGAGACCTACACGTACACCGTCCTTGACGTCCTCGGCGAGCACCCCGAGGCGGTCGAGGCCGACCTAGCGCACCACTACCCCGGTTATGGGCCCGGCGGCCCGCTCGCCGCGTACTGGCGGGGCGAGATCAGCCTGCGATGGCTGCGCGTCATGGTCGAGCAGCTCCCCCCGACGGGGGCAACGGCCCGCGCGGTCAACGGGCACGCGTGGCAGCCGCTCGACTTCGCGGCCGCCGACTCCCGCGATCTCGCCGCGCTGATGTTCACCGCGTTCGTCAACGCCAACCGGAAAGAGGGCACGCAGGCGATGCCGTGGCCCGAGCCGGGATGGCGGCCGGGCGATCCGCTGCCCGAGGACGTCGAGACGAAGCGGGCGCAGGACCGGGCGCAGGCCCGTGCCGCGTACGAGCACATCACCGCACAAGTACTGCCCTCGAAGGGGGAATGAGGCATGCCGGTCGAGGTCGGCGTCGGGTACGTGTCCGTCGTCCCCGAGGCGCGCGGGTTCGGCCGGCTGCTCACTCAGCAGATACGCGGCGAGTCCGTGAGCGTCGGCGACACGGCCGGGCAGGAAGCCGGCCGGGGGTTCCTCGGCGGGATCGGCGGCGTCGTCAAGGCCGGTATCGCGGGCGTCGCTGCGGGTGCGGGCGCGTTGTTCGCGGCCGGTTTCGCCGAGGCGGTCGAGCAGGACAAGAGCAACGCGAAGCTAGGGGCGCAACTCGGGCTCACAGAGAAGGAGTCCGCGCGCGCGGGGAAGATCGCCGGCGACGTGTACGCGAAGGGGTACGGCGAGTCGATCGACCAGGTCAACGACGCGCTCAAGGGACTCGCGCAGAACGGCGTCACGTCGATCAACGCCCCGAAGAAGGAACTCGTCGGGCTGTCCAAGAGCGCGCTCGCGCTCGCCGAGACGTTCGACGCCGACGTCGGCGAGTCCGCGAAGGCCGTCGGCCAGTTGATCCGCACGGGCCTGGTCAAGAACGGGCAGGAAGGTTTCGACCTGCTCACGGCCGGGTTCCAGTCGGGCGCCGACAAGGCCGGCGACCTGATCGACACGGTCAACGAGTACAGCACGCAATGGAGGAAGGCCGGGCTCGACGGGGCGACCGCGATCGGTCTGATCAATCAGGCGTTGCAGGCCGGCGCCCGCGACGGTGACGTCGCCGCCGACGCGATCAAGGAATTCAGTATCCGCGCCATCGACGGCAGCAAGACGACCGCCGACGGGTTCAAGATGCTGAAGCTCAACGCCGCCGACATGGCGCGCGGGTTCGCGCAGGGCGGCGAGACGGCAAAGGGCGTCCTCGACGTCACCCTCGACCGGCTGCGCGGCATCAAGGATCCGGTGCTTCAGTCGCAGGCAGCGGTCGCCCTGTTCGGTACGCAGGCCGAGGACCTCGGGGCGAGTTTGCTCGCGATGGATCCGTCGACAGCCGCGAAGGGTATCGGCGACGTCGGCGGCGCCGCGGAGCGCATGGGTAAGCAGGTCCACAACACGGCGACGCAGCCACTCGAAGTGTTCAAGCGGCAGGCGCTGCAGGGCCTCGCCACCTTCGCTGACAAGTACGCGCTTCCGGCGCTCGCCCGGTTCGGATCGGTCCTCAACGACCGTGTACTGCCGCCGGCGCAGCGGATCGGCGGCGAGCTCGTGAACGTGCTCGTGCCCGCGGTCAAGGGCACGGCCGACGCGTTCATGGGCGGCGTTCAGTGGGTCAAGGATTATGGGGCGTGGCTGATCCCGCTCGGCGTCGCGATCGGCGGTGTTGCGGTCGTGGCCGGTGCCTCGACGATCGCCACGTGGGGCATGACCGCCGCATTCTCGATCTATCGCGGCGTCATCCTGGCGGTGACCGCGGTCACCCGCGGGTGGGCGGTCGTGCAGGGCGTACTCAACGCGGTCATGTCGGCGAACCCGATCGGTCTGGTCGTCGTCGGGATCATGGCACTCGTCGCTGCGGCGATCGTCGCGTACACCAAGGTCGGTTGGTTCCGCGACGTCGTGCAAGCCACCTGGTCCGGGATCAAGGCGGGTTGGGATCTGCTGTGGAACGGGGCGCTGCGGCCCGGGTTCGGGTACCTCATGACCGGGCTGCAGGCTATCGGCACGGCCGCGTCGTGGCTGTGGTCGACGGTGCTGCAGCCGACGTTTTCGGCGATCGGGCTCGGCGCGCGCATCCTGTTCGCGGTCGTGGCGACGGTGCTCATCACGCCGTTCGTGATCGCATTCCGCGGGCTGGCCGCGGTCGGTTCGTGGCTGTGGACGAGCGCGCTGCAGCCGACGTTCGCGGCGATCGGCGCGGGCGCACAGTGGTTGTGGACGAGCGCGATCAAACCGGCGTGGGACGGGATCGTGGCCGGGGCGTCGTGGCTGTGGACGCAGGTAGAGACGATCTTCGGGTGGTTCAAGGCCGGTATTCGCGTGCTCGGTTCGGTCGGGACGTGGCTGTACACGACCGCGATCCGACCCGCGTTTCAGGGCATTGTCGTCGTGGCCGGGTGGCTGTGGACCGGCGTAAAGGTCGTGTTCGGCTGGTTCAAGGCCGGGTTGAAGGCGCTCGGCGACGCCGGGACGGCGCTGTACCGGGTCGCGATCAAGCCTGCGTTCGACGGGATCGGCGCGGCCGCGTCGTGGCTGTGGACGAAGGCGCTCAAGCCGGCGTTCGACGCCGGAAAGACCGGGGTCGGGCTGTTCGGGAAGGCGTTCAGCGTCGCGAAGGATGCCATCGCGAAGGCGTGGGGGCAGGTTTCCGATATCGCCAAAAAGCCTGTCAACTTCATTATCGAATGGGTGTATTCGAAAGGAATTAAGGCGGTTTGGGATAAAGTAGCCGGGTTTGTTGGGCTCGATAAGCTGCCCGCCGCACCGAAGCTGCTCGCCAACGGTGGCCGCACCCATGGCGGCATCCCCGGCAAGGACTCCATCCCGGCGCTGATGATGGCCGACGAGTTCGTCGTGAAGCGCGACAGCGCCCGCTCGGTCGGGTTCGGGACGCTGGAGTACATCAACCGCACAGGCGAGCTGCCGCCCGCGCCGGTGCAGAAGTTCGCCGACGGCGGCGTCGTCGGGGACATCGCCGGATGGATCGGCGACAAAGCAAAGAAGGTGGGCGGCGCCATCATGGACGGCGCCGACTTCATCGCCAACCCCGGGAAGCTGTGGGACAAAGCCGTCGGGTACGTGAAGGATCGGATCGCGAAGATCGGCCAATCCCGGTGGGCGCAGGTCCTCGCGAAGTTCCCGCTGAAAATGCTCTCCGGGCTGAAAGACAAGATCGTCGGTGCGGCAAAGGGATTCCTAGGCGACGACGGCGGCGGGAACATCGGCGGCACGATCCCCTCGGGGCAGCGCCGCAGCATCATCACGCAGGCACTCGCCGCGGCCGGGGTGCCGCCGCCCGGCACACTCGCGCAATGGCTGGCCGGGCTCAACACCCTGATCACGAGGGAAAGCGGATGGAACCCGCGCGCCGCCAACAACTGGGATATCAACGCCCGCAACGGCGTGCCGAGCCAAGGCTTGGCCCAGACGATCCCGCCGACGTTCTACGCGTACGTGCCCAAGTCGCTGCGCTCGCGCGGGATCCTCGACCCCGTCGCCAACGTAGCGGCCGCGACCCGGTACATCGTGGCGCGGTACGGCAACATCACGCGCGTACAGCAAGCCAACGCGAACCGGCCCCCAGCCGGGTATGCGGGTGGCGGCGTACCGAAGCCCGGCGAGCTCGCATGGGTCGGTGAACGCGGCCCCGAGCTGTACCAGTTCGGCGGCGGCGGCCGGGTCATCGATCACGAGTCGTCGATGCAGATCGCCGCGACCGAAGTCGGCGCCGGGCTCGTCGCCGCCATGTCCAAGCGGCTGCCGACCGTCGATCTGTCGGCCGCGCGAGCAGCGTCGGCGATCCCGGCCGCCGCGCAGCCGGCTGCCGTCGACGGGGCGCTGCGCCGCGGCGACACGATCGTCGTCCGCATCGGTGAGCACGAGTTCCAGGCGGTCATCGACGAGCGGGTCGACGCAGGGTTCAACGACGCGCGCCGGCGCAGGCGCGCAGGAGCAAGGGGGTAAGAAGGATGCCGATGATCGTCGATCCGGGGGCGCCGCAGATCACGCCGCCGGAACGGATCGTGTCGCCCGACGGATGGTTCGCGGCGATCGTCGACGAGCTGTGGGCGGGCGTGACGCTGTCGTACAACGGCGCCACCCCGCCCGCCGCGCGGAACCTGGTGCTGAACCCGTCGGCCGAAGTCGATCTGTCGAACACGACGCTGTACTCATTCGCCACCCGCGCCCGGATCACGAGCGACGCCGCGCGCGGGGTGGCGTCCATCCAGCACACGCAGACGTCCGGAGGCACGTTCTCCGGCACGCGGTACGCGATCGCGCCGGCGGCCGCGGGCACCGTGCTGACTGCGTCGGTGTGGGTCAAGGTCCCGGGGACCGGCACGACGTGCTTTTTCGCGTTCCGTTCCGCGTCCGCGACGCTGCAGCTGGTCAGCGTGGGCACCCCGGCACCGAACCAGTGGGTTCGACTGTCCGGCACGTACACCGTGCCCGCCGGGCAGACCGTGACCGAGGTCGCCATCGCCCACAACGCGCCCGTGGGGACGGTGTGGCTGGCCGACGCGATGATGGTCGAGGCCGGGGTGAGTGCCCCGTCCGACTATGTCGACGGATCGACGCCGGGCGCCGTGTGGGAGGGCGCCCCGAACGCGTCGCCGTCGCAGCTCGTGACCGCCGTACCGAACGCCGCCGAGGTGCTGCAGGTGCGGATCACCCGCACCGACCCGGGCGCCACGGAACCCGTCCCCGTCCGTTCGGGCGACCCGGCGTGGGCGGTCGAGGGCGTCGGCGCCGCGTATGACCACGAGGCGCCCCTCGGGGTGCCCGTCATCTACACCGCGACACCGATCTACCAGGACGGCAGCACCGGCCCGTCGTCGGCGCTCGCGGTCACCGTCCCGGCGCCCGAGCCGGGCGAGGACCGCGACCTATGGGTCAAGTCGATCGACGAGCCGGGACTGTCCATGCGGGTGATGCTCGTCGACTGGCCCGGACCGACCGCGACCGGCCGGCAGGAAACCCTCGACGTCGACGGGTCGCCGTACCGGGCGGTCGCCTATGACGTGCACGGCGCCGAAACGATCCCGATCGTCGTCGACGTGCCACCCGAGGACGTCGACCGCATGCGCGAGCTGCTGCGGTCGGGGGTGCTGCTCGCGCAGGCACGGCCCGGCTACTACTTCCCCGACGCGTTCCACGTCCCGGCGGACATCACCGGCCCGACACCGACGGGCAAACTCGGCTCATCCGAGGGCTACCGGTTCGGGTGGACGATCGAGCCGTTCGAGCGGCCCGACCCCGCCGGGCAGCCCATGATGCTGCCGAACTGGTCCTATGACCGGATGGCCGCGCAGTTCGGCACCTATGACGCGGTCGCCGGCTCGTACAGCTCATATGCGGCGCTGTCGACCGACGGAGTGCTGTAGTGCTGCCGATCAGCGATGCCGCGCTGCACGGGCTGCGCGCCGCACGCCGGCCGGGCCGCGCCGAGTGGTCGAACGACGGCGGCCGCACCTGGACCCCGGCACGGATCGGTGACGCCGACGTGCGGCCCGACCGCACCGCGGAATGCCGGTACTCGGCATCCGCCGAGCTGCTCGGCGTGCCGCTGGGGCGTAGCGGTATCAACTCCGTCGCGACCCGCGTGCGGCTGTTCCAAGGGATCGCCGCGCCGCGCATGCCCGAACCCGAATGGATCCCGGCCGGCGTGTACGTCGTCGACGACGTCGAGCGAACCCGGCTCGGGGCAAGCGTCGAACTGCTCGGCACCGAAGACGCCATCAGGGGCGCGAAGTTTCCGACGCCGCGCACCCTCGGGCCGAACTCGGCTCGGGCGCTGCTGCCCGACCTGGTCGGCGAGGCACTGCCCGGGGCGACGGTGTCATGGCGGCGCGGCGTCGACCCGGACACGGAAGTGCCCAAGTTCGTTGCCGACGAGGACCGGTGGCAGGCGCTCAGCGCGGGCACCGACTCGGCGGGCACGCAGACCGGTATCGCCGCGGCGATGGGGGCCGAGCTGTACGTCGACGCCCGCGGCGTGCCGACCGTCGCCCCGGTGCCGACGATCGCCGACGACGTCGTGTGGCGGATCCCGTACGGCGTCGCCGTCGCCAAACCGGCCGAGCGGCAGACCGCGGAGGGCCTGGTGAACGTGTGGGTGATCTCCGGGGACGGCGGCGACGGCACGCCCGCTGTCGGCCCGATCTATGTGTGGGACGACGACCCGAACTCGCTCACGTTCGCCGGACCCGACCCGATCAACGACCCGCTCGCGCCGCAGCGGCTCGGGCTCACCCACGTGCGGGTGCGAGTCGAGCGGTACACCTCCGCGCTGATCACCTCGGAGGCGCAGGCGTACACCGTCGGCCGGGCCCGGCTCGCCGACTCCACCGGCGTGCAGTCGTCGCTGTCGTTCACGACCGTGTGCAATCCGGCGTTGGAGCCGGGCGACGTCGTCGAGGTCGAGGTGCGGCCCGGTGAGTGGCAGAGGCACATCATCGACAGCAACCCCTACACGCTCGGCGGGGTGTCGATGGCGTGCACGACCAGGACGAGCACACGGAGGCTGTGATGGGGGACGCCGCCCGCGCGTTCGGCGAGGACACTGCCCGCACATCGAAGGGCGCGGCCACGGTGCAGACCGTTTCGGCGCAGGTCGTCGACGTCACCGACCGGGGCGTCAACCTGATGTTGTCCGGGGCGCTCGTCATCGACGTGCCGTGCCTCGGCGCGTACCGCAACCGGCAGCCGGGCGACTGGGTCATGGTCCGTACCGGATCACGGCCGGTCGTCCTCGGCCGGCCCGAGGACGACCCCGGCGGCACCGACGAGGAATCGGTGCGGGCAATCGCAACGGAGGTCGCCCTCGACGCGCAGGTGATGCGCGCAGCGACGTGGGGCACCGCGGCACCGTCGGGTACCGGCTGGCAGACCGTCACGACCATGTACCTACGCAAGAACAGCGAGGGAAAGGTCGAGCTGTACGGGCAACTCGGCTCACAGTCCGACACGTCACCGTCCGCGCCGCCGGCCCGGGGCGCGAAGCCGGTCACGCTCACCCCGACCGATTATGGGTCGTGGCGCACCGGCAAGCCCGACTCGTATGCCACCTATCCGACGCAAGGCGACTGGACCGGCGGCGGCAACCGGCGCGGCGCGTTCTTCTACGGCACGGCGATCGCCGCCGCGTGCGCGGGCAAGACCGTGACCCGTATGGAGCTCACGCTCACCCGCCGCCGGGGCTCGGGGGTGAATGCGGCCCGGCCGGTGCACGTCTACCTGCACGGCTACACGTCCGCGCCGTCGGGGCAGCTCACCCTCGGCGACGGCCCGCAATCCCTCATGTCCCTGTCGGTGGGGGCGACACGCACGGCGGTGCTGCCGTCGGCGTGGCGGTCGGCGCTCGCGTCCGGCTCGGCGCGTGGGTTCGCCGTGTATGCGACCGGATCCCGGGACTACATGTCGCTGTCCGGCGGAAAACTGAAGATCACGTTCGGATAGGAGCGGGTTCGTATGCAGATAGGCCGCGCGCAACTCCCCGTCCCCGGCGGCGGACAGGCACCCACGACGCCCGGCGACATGGCCGCGCTCGCCCTCGCCGTCGACAAGCGGCTCGTGCACCCCGTCGACGACGCCGCCGACCGCGACGCCACGTTCGGCGACGCCGACCCGGGCACGGTCACCGTGTCCGTAGCCGGCACCGTGTGGGTCAAGGTCATCGACGGTACGTGGATCACCGCGCACGAAGAACCCGAGGCGTGGCGGAACCTGCCGCTCGTCGCCGGATACACCGGCGGCGAGGAATCCCCGAAGATCCGCAGGGTCGGTAAGCAGGTGTGGATCAGAGGCAGGGTCGAGCGCACCGACGGCGGGCTCATCACGTCGAGCGGTGACATCAAAATTGCGCAGGTCCCCGACGACTGCATTCCCAAGGCGCTCGCCTCGGGCGGCGCCGGTCAGTCGATCCTCGGCGACCTGGAGATCGGCCTCGGCCGGGTCGAGGTGCTCCCCATCGGGTGGGAGAAACCGTCCGGCGGCCCGGGGTCGGTGATCTGGTACAGCCAAGAGGCGCCCGGATCCCCCTGGGTAGGGGTCGACCTGCAGTACTGGACCGACTGAAAGGCACGCATGCGGTACACCTACGGCGGCAGCCCCGCCGACGTCCTCACCGACACCGCCGGCAACGTGGTGCCCGACTATCCCGTCATCGTGCGGGCCGCCGGGACCGGGCAGCAGATCACCGCCCTGTACGAGACGGACGGCGCCCCGATCGGGCAGCTACGCAGCAACCCGGCCGGCGCCGATCAGCCCGGCGCGATACGTCCGTTCCAGATCGACGACGTGACGGAGATCGAATACGAGTACAACGGCACGTCCGGGGATCCGGTGCGCTGGTATCAGGCCGGGCGGGAGGTCGCGCAGGAAGCGCTCACGACCGCGCAGGGAGCGCTGCCCCGGCCGGCGACGTCGGGCCGCGACGGCGACGCGCTGCTGCTCGGATCGGACGGCGCCCCGGTGTGGGGCAGGCTCACCTCGGGCACCGTCGCCCCGTGGGCGGCACTGGAAGCCGCAGCCGGCCCCCGATGGGTCGCGCATCGCGGCGGCAGTCTGTTGGCCCCTGAGAACACGATCGAGGCGTACCGCATGGCGGCGGCGCTCGCGATCGACGCGATCGAGATCGACGTGTACCGCGTCGCTGACGGGTCGCTGTTCGTCATGCACGACGCGACCGTCGACAGGACGAGCAACCTCACCGGCAACACGGCGGCGCTCACCACCCCGGCGGCGCTGCGCGGGCGGATCGACGCCGGCACATGGTTCGCCAACACCTGGCCCAACGACTTGCGGATTCCGCTTTTCGCCGACGTCCTCGCCGAGATCGGCAACACGATCCCGATCATCGTGCACGCGAACAACTTCGGCTCGGGGGCGCTCGCCGTTGCCGAGATCCAACGGCAGGAACTCGACGCGAACGTTTTGATCATGGCGTGGACCGAGGCGGAGCTCGCCGCCGCCCGCGCCGCCCGCATCCCGAGTCTGCTGCTCGACGAAGACGGGGTGCTGCCGTCGCAGACCTACGCGCAGCTCATCGCGTCCGGTACGCAGTACCTCGGGGTCGACTACAGCAAGACGTCCAACGCGACGATCCAGGCGGCGGCGGCCGCGGGGATGCGTGTCCTCGCGTACACCGTCAACCGCCGCGGCGACTTCGCGAAGCTGCCCAAGGATGGGTCCGTGTGGGGCGTCATCTCCGATGACCCGTGGTACGTGCGCGGCACCGGGCCGATGCGCACGAGCGACCTGTTCGCCGCGCAGACCTGGTATCACGGCATGGTCGGGATCACCGACGCTGCGGACTATCGCGGGTTTTTCCAGCAGTCCGGCGGCGTCTCATGGTTCGGCCTCGACACCTCGGGGACGGCGCTCGCCTCGAACGGCGGCTACGCGTCGACGGTGCAGGGCTACCTCGGGCCGCTGCCGAACACTTTCACCCTTGATTTCGATTACGTGATCGACGTCGCCGACTATGCGACAGCCTCACTGCAGGTCGCGTTCACCGTGTCCGACGGGCAGTACGACGACGAAGTCACCGGCACCGTGGCCCGGCAGAACGGCTACAACATTTTGATCCGCTCGAACGGCACGATCGACGTGTACCGCGTCGTCGACAACGCGCCGACGTCGATCGGGACACTCGCCACCGCGGCGATCACGGCGGGCACGACACAACACCTGCGGGTGCAGATGACCGGCACACAGATCATCATCACCCGGACGAACATCGCCGCCCCGAACGCGCTCACGGTCAACGACACCACGTACCGCAACGCGCTCTACCCCCACTTCGGCGTGCGCGACACGAAAACCCGCTGGTCGAAAGTGACCGTCGTCTGACCGACCCACACCCGACGCCCCGAGCCGAACCGGCCCGGGGCGTTTCTCATGCACGCACTCAGGAGGCTCACCCATGGGTGACACAGAACGACCGATCCCCGAGCGGCTCGGCGACCAGGAAGAGCAGGCCGCGCACCTGACGCGCACCGGCAACGGGCCGACCGTCGACGACGAGCAGCAGCTGCTCGCCGAGGTGCACGGCGCCCCGGACATGGCCGGCAACTACTCGCGGCCCGAGCCCGTCGCCGACCAGGACGACGAGCCCGACCCGGCCGACGAGCAGCCCGCCACCGACGACACCGCGAAGGGCGGCGAGGGCGCATGAGCATGGAGGGGATGATCGCGCAGGCCGAGAAGAGTATCGGGCTCGGCGAGCCGAACGCGATACAGCAGTGGTACCGGCAGCGCAACGGCGCCGCGTACACCTACAACTTCCCGTGGTGCGACGCCGCGGTGACCTACTGGGCGACCATGGCGGGCGAACGCGACGCGGTGCTGTTCGGCACCGACTACGCGTACACCGTCGCGCACGCGCAGCGGTTCAAGACGGCCGGACAGTGGACCGCGATGACCAACGGGATCAAGAACTCGGGGATCCGCCGCGGCGACATCATCTTTTTCGACTGGGGCGGCTCGTCCGAGATCGGCAAGATCGATCACGTCGGGATCGTCACCGGCGTCTCGTCCGACCACAAGTACGTGTACACGATCGAGGGCAACAGCGCGAACGTCTGCGCCCGCCGCGTTCGCGTCGTCGGGGACATCGCCGGATTCGGCCGCCCCAAGTACACCGCCGCCGCGAGCAGCACCGGCTCGTCGACGTCGACGAGCGGCACGTACACCGTCAAGGCCGGTGACACGCTCTCCGAGATCGCGGCCGCGCACGGCACGACGACGAAGGCACTCGCGTCGCTCAACGGCATCACCGACCCGAACAAGGTCGGCGCCGGCCGGAAGCTGAAGCTGCCCGCGGCCGCCAAGCCCGTGCAGAAGGTCGTGAGCCTGAAGCAGCTCGTCGCCGCATTCAAGCGGGACGCCCCCAAGTCGGGCACGCCCGTCTCGTACGAGCCGACGCGGTACGTCGAGGATGCGCTCGTCGCCGAGGGGCTGCTCGCCCGCAACTACGCGGACGGGCACGCCGGCACCGCCACGAAGAGCGCGTACGCGCTGCTGCAGCGCCGCTACGGCTACAGCGGCGCCGACGCCGACGGCATCCCTGGCATGACGTCGCTGAAGCGGCTCGGTAAGGCACACGGGTTCACCGTCGTCGCCTGACCGGCACACCCGTCCCAACTCACAGACAGGACAAGCACATGAGTCTGACCAGCGGAGCATTCTGGAAGGCCACCGCCGAGCGCACGGTGCGCACCTTCGCGCAGGGCACCCTCGGCGCCGTGAGCGCCGACGGGCTCGGGCTGCTCGACGTCGACTGGGGCGACGCGCTTGGGATCGGCGGGCTCGCCGCCGCCCTCGCCGTGCTCACCGCGATCGCGACGAGCGGCGGCACCGACGGCCCCGGTGTCACCGAAACCGTGGCGCGGCCGGCTACCGCGGCGCTGCCGAGCGGCCCGGCGGCCCGCTGATGTGCCGGGCGGTCCGGCGGGCACGTAAGACGCTGGGTCGCCGCGGCGAGGTGCTGATCATCCTCGGCATCGGCAAGGTGGTGTGGGGGATCGGCTACATGGTCGACCCCCCACCCGACCGCGGGCTAGAGATGCTCACCGCTATGGGGCCGCTGCAGTCTTGGGCGTGGCTGTGGATCGTGGCCGGCATCATCACCGGCAGCTCGGCGATCCTGCCCGCGGGCCGCGACAAATGGGGGTTCGTCGCCGCACAAGCACCGCCGACCGTATGGGCGACCGCGTACGCGGTCGGGTTCCTGTCCGGCGTCTACGGCCGCGGTTTCTTCCCGTTCGTGTTCTACATGACGCACCACGTTGCGTTGATCGTCTGGGCATCAAAGGTCCGGGAGGAGACGCCCTACAGATCGACCGCCCGCCCGGGGGCAGCAAGGGGCCCCGGGTGAACGCATTCGTCACCAGCGCCGGCGCGATAGCGGCCGTGATCGCCGCTGTCGTCGCCGGCTGGTTCTCCGTCCGCGGTTCCCGGGCCGCGGCCGCCCCGCAGCAGCGACAAGTCGATCTGTCGGTACTGCAGGCGAGCGTCGACCGGCTCGAAAAGGAACACAGCGAGATGCGGCAGCAGATCGTGCGGCTGCGCACGGTGCTGTGGGCTGCGGTCGGGTGGGCGAACCGGCGTGGCGAGCAGGTCGAGCACCTCGGCGGCGTCGCCGACCCGCCGCCCGAGGAGATCGAGCAGTTCTACCGCACCGGTGTGTGACCCTGCGCCGCCGTCTGGCCGACACCGGCCGAACAGAGGCACTTTCGTCGTTTCGGTCGAGCGCGGCCGGTGGGTTGTGCCATAGTGGCTGCGCCGCCGGGGAACCGGCGGCTGCTCCCCGCCGATGCGGGGATGGCCCTGATGCACATGATGACGGGCAACCCTTCCCCGCCGATGCGGGGGTGTTCCTGCTTGCTACTTGCAGTGGTCCCCGCACCCGCGGGGATGAAAGACACCGCCCCCGTCTGGCCTCACGGTCGGACGGGGGCGTTTTCGTCGTGTCTGGGCTCAGGTGGTGGCCGGCACCGGCCGAGCCCCACTCCACAGTGCTTCCACGTGCTCGGCAAACCGATCGAACAGACCACCACCGCCCCGGCGCCGCAGGTGCAGCAGCGGCGAGTCATGCCCGAGGAGATTCGCCAGGTGCGGCGTCACCAGCATCTCGTCATCGAACCGAAAGACGGAAAGGGCGATGTGACCGTCCGACAGGCGTGCTTCCACACCGTCCCCATCGATCCGGCTCAGCGCGTCCAGGGTGATACGGATCCGCGTTGACACCGTGAGCGGGACCGCTTCGATCTGCTCCCGCCGGCGCGTCACCTCGGACTCGGGGTCGCCAACGAGGAACCGGACCGAACAGCCCGCGGCGGCTTTGGCGGCGAGCCGCTCCCCGACGCGCGGCTGCTCCTGCCAGATGAAATAGTTGGTATATCCGGCGTAGGTCACCTGCCGCTTCGCGTCGTCGAGGAGACGCTCCCACAACGCGGTTGGGCACGCGTTGCGGTACGGGTACGTCGCCACGATCTCCCGGTCGGGGCTGGCAGCTACTCCCCGAATCTTGGGCCACAGCATGTCTGCGTCCACTCCTAACGCGCTCGCCACCTCGTCCCGCGTCCGTGGATGCGGGACGCGACTCGGATCAGATACCCAGCGATCCACCGTCTTGACGCTCACCCCGACTCTACGAGCCAACCGTGAACGGGATAATCCGGCGCTCTCGATAGCGCGCTGCAGATCCTGATGCAAGGCAACCCCCAGGGACGTTTGGGCCACTTCGGACGGTAGCGCGTGGCGTCCCGAATGGCCCCCGTCTGTCAGTACAACCGTCCCAACCGGCGATCCACCATGACGGTCACCAGCAACCCCCTACAAGGGAGGCAGCAGTGACACTCACCCTCACCCGACCCGCACCGGAGAAGGTTGCCGAGCGGGCCCGCGAGATCCACGCCGCATGGCTGGCAGACCCGGAGATGCCTGCCGTCCTCGACGGATGCAAGCGCTACTCGTCCGACTGGACCGACGACTACGGCCAGGTACTCATCCCCGAGTACAACGTCGAGCGCGACGCCCCGCCGCTCATCGACGACGCGCTGCGCGTCATGGCGCTCAAGTCGGCGGTGTACGAGATGACCGACGGCGACGAGCTCGCGGCCGAGCTGCCGGTCCCGGTCCCGGTCGACACCGCCGTGCACGCCCTGTGCGCTCAGTTCACCGCCCTGTCCCGGGTCCAGCAGCGCACCGGCCGGCTGTTCGTGCACAGCACCGTCCGGGAGCACGAGGCCGGCCGCGCGTGGCGGCTCGGCGACTACACCCACCAGGCATACCGCGGCGCGTTCGGGCCGATCGACAGCCGGTACTGGATCGACGAGCCGGAGGCCGAGCGGCGCCGACAGATCCTCGACGAGAAGTACGCGTCCATCGGCATCACCGAACGCGGGATGGCCTCCACCATCGACTACGCCGCGGTGTAGCCGACTGGCCAGCAGGCTCCGTCTCCAGCGGTTTGGGGGGCGGGGCCTGCCTGTCTGGGTCCAGCCCGATCTTGTGCGGGTGGACGCACGCAGGTACCCGGCCGTCGAGCGTGTAACGGTGCCCGTCGTCAGGGTCGAACGGGCACTCCCAGGACGGGCGCGAGTAGATGACGAAGGCGTCGCGCGGGAAGCGGAGCGACGGGCAGATCCCGCATACGGGCCGGTCGTCGTGGTCGGAGTCGGGATCGATGTACGGCTGCTGCGCGGCGGCGTCGTCCATGCCGGGAGGCTACCGGCTGCACTGCTCACTCGGAGTCATGCTCGGGGTGGCTCGTCAACGACATAGGAGCCCTTGCCCCGGACGGTACGGACGAGCCCGCGCTCTACGAGGAGCTGCACGGCGGCTCGCGCGGTCGGCCGCGACACGGAGAACTCGTCACAGATGGCAGCCTCGGACGGGATGCGTCGGCGCGGCGGGTACGTGCCGTCGGCGATACGGGCAGCGAGCACCGTCGCGATCTGTTCGTACAGAGGGTCGGGTCCGTCCAGGTCCACGGTCATATTTCGACCGTAGGAGACATACGACAGTGCTTCTCGTCGGGTGACGTGACCTGACAACACCTGACAAGCGGAGTAGCGTCGGGGCAAGAGAAGACCCCCGCGCCGTGCTACCGGCCGGGGGCGTGGCCGACTGGTTGGAGTCGACATGGAAGAGAGTACGCAGGGCCGGACCGCCGAGGGCACCCCTTCGATCGGCGGCTACTGCTCTTGGCATCAGAGGTTCTCCGACGACGTGCGGCTCATCCGCCTCAGCAGCGGCGACACGCACTATGCCTGCGTCCACTGCGTCCGTATCTTCAAGCTCACCCCCTCCGAGGACCAGTGAGCCCCGAGCTGCCCGACGCGGCTTACCTCACCCGTGCCGTCTACTCCGGGTGGGCCTGCGTCGTGTGCGGCGAGTCCCTTGCTCAGGGTGGCGTGCTCGCCGGCCGGGCCCTCGGGCACGTAGGGGCATTCCGGCTGGACGTCGACGTCTACCGGTGCCGCCCGGGTCGCGGCTGCGCGGCCACCACTCAGACCGCATCGACCGCGGAAGGACACTGCTGATGCACCTGGAAGCCGGCCGCGCCGCTGGGTACTGCTGGGTGATGTTCGGCCCTCGGCAGCTGCACTGCTGCCGGCGCCCCGGTCACAGCGGCGAGCACTCGACCCCGTACGGAACGGGCCCCGAGACGGTCTACTCCCGACTCGCGTCGCGCCGATCGAGCCGGAAGTAGACCCCGCGGCCCGTCCCTGCCCCCCGTCGGGGGCGGGCCGTTCAGCCCATCAGATCGCGCACGGGCACGCCGATCGCGTGGGCGATGCGGATCAGGGTCCGCAGGGTCGGGTTCGCCCGGCCACCCTCGATGTCCTGGAAGTGACGGCGACTCATGGGTACTGCCAGGAACACAGTCTCTTGCGTCAGGTTCCGATGCTCGCGTACGTCGCGGATGCGCCTGCCGATGCGCTGGGTCTCGTGGTCGATCTCGTCATCGGTCAGGTGTGGGGCGTGCATTCGACAAACGCTGAGCGGTGCCCGATCCTGTGTCAGCGCGGTGACAGTGCGCCTTTTGTGATCTTGGTTGCAGTGCGTGTGCCCGCCGACCGGCGGGTTTCACGCAGCGTTAACCAATCGAACGGCGTGTAACAGTCCCGTGACGAATATGCCCCACGCATTTACTGAACATCAGTCAAGTGGGGACTATGACTCCGCTCCCACCGCACAGGAGCGGTACGCCGTCACCGTTCCCGTGCCCCACACTGGGATAGGTGACAGGCGCGGCCCCGGTCTCTCGTCTCCGCAAAGACCAGACCGGGGCCGCGGCATGTCCGTACTCATCACTGCAGGTAGAGACACTGCTGACGTGTGTGTGCTTTGGGATACTGCTCGCAGGAGAGGAAATAGCCGTACTCGGGCATGGACTGCCTCCGGGACGTGGGGCGGGTGGGTCCCGGCCCGGGTACCCGGGCGCCGGTGCGGAAACCGGCGGTGCGGGCCCCGGCGGCCCGTCGGAGACGTTTGGGTGCCCCGGCGGAGGGGACGCGGAAGGCTCACGAGGTACGCGACAGCCCGGAGGCGAACCGTGAGCCGACCCCGCATCGTGATCGTCGGTGCCGGCTTCGCCGGGTACCGGACGGCCCGCACCCTGTCCCGGCTCACCCGGCACCAGGCCGACATCACCCTGCTCAACCCGACCGACTACTTCCTCTACCTGCCCCTGCTGCCCCAGGTCGCCGCCGGCATTCTCGAACCGCGCCGGGTCAGCGTGTCCCTGTCCGGGACCCTGCCGCGCGTCCGGCTGGTGCTCGGCGAGGCCGACGGCATCGACCTCGACGGGCACGCCGTGCACTACACGGACCCGGAGGGCGGCGAGGGCACCCTGACCTTCGACCGGCTGGTGCTCGCCGCGGGCAGCGTCAACAAGCTGCTGCCGATTCCCGGCGTCGCCGAGCACGCCCACGGTTTCCGCGGGCTGCCCGAGGCGCTGTATCTGCGCGACCACGTGACCCGGCAGGTGGAGCTGGCCGCTTCGGCCCGGGACCGCGCGGAGTGCGCCGCACGGTGCACCTTCGTCGTGGTCGGCGCCGGATACACCGGCACGGAGGTCGCCGCGCACGGCCAGATGTACACCGACGCGCAGGTCCGCAAGCACCCGATGCGCACGGGCATGCGACCCCGCTGGATGCTGCTGGACGTGGCGCCGCGCGTCCTGCCGGAGATGGACGAACGGCTTTCCCGCACCGCCGAGCGGGTGCTGCGGCAGCGGGGCGTCGGCGTGCGGATGGGCACCTCGGTGAAGGAGGCCACCCACGACGGGGTCGTGCTGACCGACGGCACGACCGTCGACACGCGCACGCTGGTGTGGTGCGTGGGCGTGCGGCCCGACCCGCTCGTGGAGTCCCTCGCGCTGCCCATGGAACGCGGCCGGCTGCTCGTCGACCCCCACCTCCAGGTGCCGGGGCGCCCCGAGCTGTTCGCGTGCGGCGACGTGGCGGCGGTGCCCGATCTGAACAACCCCGGCGCGTACACGCCGATGACCGCGCAGCACGCCTGGCGGCACGGCAAGGTCTGCGCCCACAACGTTGCCGCGTCGCTCGGCCTCGGGGGAGAGCGGCGGCCCTACCGGCACCGCGACCTGGGCTTCGTCGTGGACCTCGGTGGCACCAAGGCCGCGGCCAACCCGCTCGGCGTCCCGTTGTCCGGTCCGGCGGCGGGCGCGGTCACCCGCGGCTACCACCTCGCGGCGATGCCGGGCAACCGCGTCCGGGTCGCGGCGGACTGGCTGCTGGACGCGGTGCTGCCCCGGCAGGCCGTGCAGCTGGGCCTCGTACGGTCCTGGTCGGTGCCGCTGGAGTCGGCGTCCCCGGAGCTGGCACGGGTCCCGGCGGGGGCGGCGCCTGAGCGGACGGAGGGCACATCGGCCGGCCTCGGGTCCCGGGAGGCAACGGCCCGGCCGGACACCGGCCCCGCGCCGGCCGCGCAGCGCGACGACACCGCGGTGAGCCGACCGGCCGGCCCCGGGACCACGGGACACCCCGCGGAGCCCCGGCCGGGTGGTGAGCCGCCGAAGAGCCGACGTGGCGGCGAGCCGGCCGAGACCCAGCCTGGCGGTGAGCCCGCGAAGAACCAGCCCGGTGGCGAACCGGCGAAGAACCAGTCCGGCGGTGAGCCGGCGAAGAACCAGCCGGGCCCCGAACCGGCGAAGAACCAGCCTGGCGGTGAGCCGGCGAAGAGCCGGCGCAGCCCCGAACCCGCGAAGAACCAGCCGGGCCCCGAACCGGCGAAAACCCGGCCCGGCCCCGAACCCGCGAAGCGCCGCCCCCCGGACGCGCCGCCCAAGCCCGGTCCGCCCGAGCCCGGTCCGGCGGGCGCCCGTGGCAAGCCCGGTGCGGGCGCAGGTCAGGCCAAGCCGGCACCTTCGGGCGGTCGGGCCGAGCCTGGGCCGGCCGGCGCCGGGGGAAAGGCCCGGCCCGCCGCCGGGGCCCGTGCCAAGCCGTCGTCCGCCGGTACCTCCGCCCCGACCCGTTCCGCCCGCGGTCCCGCCGACCCCGGACCCGAACCGCCGGCCGACCAGCCGCCGCCCGGCCCCGGCATCGCCCCCGGTCCCGTCAGGCGTACCGACGGACCCCTCGAAGGAGACTCATGAACACCGGTGAACTCGTCGAACTCGGCCAGCAGCTGCGCGTGGACAGCGTGCGTGCCGCCGCCGCAGCGGGCTCCGGGCACCCGACGTCCTCGATGTCCGCCGCGGACCTGATGGCGGTCCTGCTCGCCAACCACCTCCGCTACGACTTCCAGCGCCCCGCCCACCCCGGCAACGACCGCTTCGTCCTCTCCAAGGGACACGCCTCGCCCCTGCTGTACTCCGCCTACAAGGCGGCCGGTGCCATCGACGACGAGGAACTGCTCACCTTCCGCAAGCTGGGCAGCCGTCTGGAGGGTCACCCCACGCCGCAGCGGCTGCCGTGGGTCGAGACGGCCACCGGCTCGCTCGGCCAGGGCCTGCCCGTCGGCGTCGGCATCGCCCTGTCCGGCAAGCGGCTGGACCACGCCGACTACCGGGTGTGGGTGCTGTGCGGCGACAGCGAGATGGCCGAGGGATCGGTGTGGGAGGCCGCCGAGCACGCCGGACACGAGCGCCTCGACAACCTCACCGTGATCGTGGACGTCAACCGGCTCGGCCAGCGTGGACCGACCCGGCACGGCCACGACCTCGACGCCTACGCCCGCCGCTTCCGGGCGTTCGACTGGCACACGATCGAGATCGACGGCCACGACGTCGACGCCGTCGACCGCGCCTACGGCGAGGCCCTGTCCACCAGGGGCCAGCCCACCGCGATCATCGCCCGCACCCTCAAGGGCAAGGGCGTCCGGGCCGTGGAGGACCGTGAGGGCCAGCACGGCAAGCCGGTGCCGGACGCCGACGAGGCGATCGCCGAACTCGGCGGCCCGCGCGACCTCACCGTCCGGGTGCACGAGCCGCCGTCCGCCCGAGCCCTGCACTCGGCCGGCTCCGGGCAGCTCGAACTGCCCCGCTACAAGATCGGCGACGAGCTGGCCACCCGCAACGCCTTCGGCGAGGCGCTGGCCGCACTCGGCACCGCCCGCGGCGATGTCGTCGCCCTCGACGGCGAGGTCGGCGACTCCACCCGCGCCGAGTTCTTCGCCGAGAAGCACCCTGAGCGCTACTTCGAGTGCTACATCGCCGAGCAGCAGATGGTCGCCGCCGCCGTCGGCATGGCGGCGCGCGGCTGGGTGCCGTACGCCACGACGTTCGCGGCCTTCCTCACCCGTGCCTACGACTTCCTCCGCATGGCGGCGATCAGCGGCTCCGGCCTCAACCTCGTCGGCTCCCACTCGGGCGTCGCCATCGGCCAGGACGGGCCCAGCCAGATGGGTCTGGAGGACCTGGCCATGATGCGGGCCGTCCACGGCTCCACCGTGCTCTGCCCGTGCGACGCCAACCAGACCGCCCGCCTCGTCGCCGAGATGGCCGGGCTGGAGGGCATCCGCTATCTGCGCACCTCCCGCGGCGGGACCAAGGTGATCTACGGGCCCGACGAGGAGTTCCCCGTCGGCGGCAGCAAGGTGCTGCGCTCCTCGGACCGGGACCGGCTGACCGTCGTCGCGGCGGGCGACACCGTGCACGAGGCGCTGGCCGCGGCCGACGCCCTCGCCGGGGAGGACATCGCGGTCCGGGTGATCGACCTCTACTCGGTCAAGCCCGTGGACCGGGACACGCTGCGGCGGGCGGCCGAGGAGACCGGCTGCCTGCTGTCCGTGGAGGACCACCGGGAGGAGGGCGGCATCGGCGACGCGATCCTCGACGCCTTCACCGACGGGCGGCCGGTGCCGCGCCTGGTCCGGCTCGCCGTACGGACGATGCCCGGCTCGGCGTCGCCCGAGGAGCAGCTGCGCGCCGCGGGCATCGACGCCGACTCCATCGCGGCGGCCGGCCGGCTGCTGGTCGGGGAGGCGGTCGTCGCGTGAGCCATGACGCCGTACGGACCGTCCGGGCCGGCCGGCACACCGTGGAGGTCCACCGGCCCGACAAGGTGCTGTTCCCCGCCGGGAGCGGCCGGGACGGGAACGGCGGCGCCGAGGAGTACACCAAGGGCGAACTCGTCGACTACTACCGGGCCGTCGCGCCGTTCATGCTGCCGCACCTGCGGGGCCGCCCGCTCATGCTGGAGCGGCATCCGGACGGCGTGGACGGCCCCCGGTTCATGCAGAAGAACACCCCGGAGCACTACCCGGACTGGATCTCCCGCGTGGAGCTGGCCAAGGAGGGCGGTACCGTCTGGCACACCGTCTGTGACGACACCGCCACCCTCCTGTACCTGGCCGACCAGGCGGCCCTCACCCTGCACCGGTGGCTGTCCCGGGCCGGGCAGGCCGACCGGCCGGACCGGTTGGTCTTCGACCTCGATCCGTCCGGTGACGACTTCCCCCGGGTCCGCGAGGCGGCCGTGCTGCTGGGCGAACTGCTCGACGAGCTGGGGCTCCCCTCGGCCCTCATGACCACCGGCTCGCGCGGCCTGCATGTGATCGTTCCCCTGAAGGGCCACCAGGACTTCGACGAGGTGCGGGCGTTCGCGCGGGACGTCGCCGACACGCTGGCCGTGTCCCACCCGGACCGGCTCACCACCGCCGCCCGCAAGAAGGACCGCGGCGACCGGCTCTATCTCGACATCCAGCGCAACGCCTACGCGCAGACCGCGGTGGCGCCCTACTCCGTCCGCGCCCTGCCCGGCGCGCCGGTGGCGACCCCCCTGTCCTGGGATCAGCTGGACGACCCCGGCCTGCACGCCCGCCGCTGGACCGTCGCGGACGCCGTCGAGCAGGCACGCACCCGGCCCTGGGGCGGGATCATGAGCCGCGCGCGGACGCTGGCACCCGCCCGGCGGCGGCTGAACGCTCTGCGCGGCTGACCGCCGCAGGGCCCGTACGCCGCCGCTCCGGTTGCGCAGACGCGTGGCACATGCATCCGCCCGTGGAGGTTTGGCGAACACACTTGCGGCCACACGGGGAGGAGAGGTGGCCATGTCGAACACGAACAACACGTCCGAATCACAGACCCCACAGCAGAGTTCACGCAAATCACAGAATTCCCAGAAGTCACAGGACTCGCAGGAAACACAACCAGCACCGAAGGCGCGTCGGCCCCGGCCGATGGAGGTGCTCCGCGAAGCGCGTGCCCAACTGGCGGAACTCACCGGAATGACCGCGGAATCGGTGTCGTCCTTCGAACAGACGGAGGACGGCTGGTCACTGGAGGTCGAGGTGCTCGAGCTCGAGCGGGTGCCCGACACGATGAGCCTGATGGGCAGCTACGTGGTGGAACTCGACCCGGACGGGCAGCTGACCGGCTACCGGAGGGTCAGGCGCTACGAGCGCGGCCGGGCCGACGCCCGCGGCGGACGCTGAGGCGCCTGTCGGACACCCACGGACACATACCCACGGAATAGATGGAGGGACAGCCGGAATGACTGTCGTACCGGCACAACAGACCGGCGGCGGAGGCGGCAGCAGCGGCCTCTACGACGTTCTCGAGCTCGTACTGGACAGGGGGCTCGTCATTGACGCATTCGTGCGCGTCTCCCTGGTCGGCATCGAGATCCTGAAGATCGACGTACGTGTCGTCGTCGCGAGTGTCGACACCTATCTGCGCTTCGCCGAGGCGTGCAACCGGCTCGACCTGGAGGCCGGGCCGCGCAAGGACCCGGGCCTGCCCGACCTGGTCGGAGAGATGACCGAGTCCGGCGCCCGCGGCAAGTCCAAGGGGGCGCTGTCCGGCGCCGCCGACACCATATCGGACGCGTTCAAGCAGGCCCGTGACGAGAGCGGATCCGAGCGGGAGACCGCCTCGCGTCCGCGTGCCCGCAAGGCCGCGTCCTCGCGTCGTAAGGAGGAGCAGGAGTGAGCACGTACGTCTACGGCATCACCGCCGGGTCCCACCCCTCGCTCCCGGAAGGGCTGACGGGGGTCGGCAACCCGCCGAGTGAGGTGCGGGTTCTCCACGAGGGCGACCTGGCGGCGATCGTCAGCGATGCCCCCGAGGACCTGCGCCCCAAGCGCAGGGAACTGCTCGCCCACCAGAACGTGCTCAGCGAGGCGGGCGCCGAGGGCTGCGTGCTGCCCATGCGCTTCGGCAGCGTCGCCCCGGACGACAGCGCGGTCACCGGCGTCCTCGCGGAGCGCGCCGAGCACTACCAGGAGCGACTGCGGGCTCTGGACGACCGCGTCGAGTACAACATCAAGGCCAACCACGTCGAAGAGGCCGTACTGCACCACGTGATGGCCGAGAACCCGGAGATCCGTGCCCTCGCGGAGTCCAACCGGCAGTCGGGCGGCGGTAGCTACGAGGACAAGATCCGGCTCGGCGAGATGGTCGCCGCCGCCGTCAAGGACAAGGAGTCCGAGGACGGCACGGCGCTGGAGCGCGCCCTGGAGCCGGCCGCCGACGCCGTGAGCGTGGGCCCCGAGTCCACCGGCTGGCTCGCCAACGTCTCGTTCCTGGTGAAGCGGGAGACGGCCGAGGAGTTCCTGGCCGCCGTGGAGCGGGCCCGCAGGGAGATGCCGCACCTGGAGGTGCGTGTGAACGGACCGCTGCCGCCGTACAGCTTCGTCGAGCCCGGCCCGGCCGAGCCCGCGGGCACCGCGGCCGGTGGCGCGGACGCCGGAGCGGGGTGACGACCGTGGGACTCATCTCGGAGATCCTCCTGCTGCCGCTCGCCCCGGCGCGCGGCGGCGGCTGGGCCATCAGACAGGTGCTCGCCGAGGCCGAGCGCATCTACTACGACCCCTCCACGGTCCGGGCCGAACTTGCCCGCCTGGAGGAGCGGTTGGAGGCCGGGGAGATCACCGAGGAGGAGTTCGACCAGGAGGAGGACGTGCTCCTGGACCGGCTGGAGATCGCTACGCGCCACAGCGCGGGATTGGGCAACGGGACGGCGTCATGAATCGAGTGGGACTCGGCCTCGCCGTAGGGGCCGGCTATCTGCTGGGACGCACGAAGAAACTGAAGATGGCGGTCGCCGTGGGCACCATGGTGGCCGGCAAGAAGCTGAACCTGACCCCGAAGGGCATCGCGGAACTGGTCTCCACGCAGCTGCAGAACAACCCGCAGTTCAAGGAGATCGGGGATCAGCTGCGCACGGACCTGCGGGGTGTGGGCAAGGCCGCGTCGGGGGCCATGGTCGAGCGGCAGATCGACGCGCTCGCCGACCGCCTCCACGGGCGCACCGCGCAGGTCCGCGACCAGCTCTCCGGCGTGGCCTCGGCGGCGCCGGGCGTGGGCTCCGACGACTCCCGCGACTCCGAGGACTCGGAGGACTCGGAGTACGAGGACGAGGAGCCGCGGGACGAGTCGGACGAGTCCGACGAGCCGCAGGAGCCCGAGCAGCGCCGCGAGCGGCCCGCGAAGAAGACGTCCGAGGCGGCGCGTGGAGCCGCCAAGAAGGCACCCGCGAAGCGGCCGGCGAAGAAGGCCGCCGCGAAGGCGCCCACGGGGAAGACGGCCGCCAAGCGGGCACAGCCCGCCAAGAAGGCGGCCGGCAAGAAGACGGCCCCGGCCCGCGGCGCCGGGTCCCGGCAGTCGAAGGGCGGTGGTGAGCGATGACCGACACCGGTTCCGCGGCCTCCACGGCAGGCAAGGCCGCGAAGAAGAACCCGCTCGCCGACGTGGCGCAGAGCGAGGCGGCCGACCGCCTGAAGGCGGAGGTGCAGGACTACCTCGCCGCGCAGGTCACGCGGCTGCTGACCGGTGTCGGCACCAAGCTCGGCGAGACCACCGGCAAGCTGAACGACATAGCCGAGGGCAACAGCCCCGGCTTCGCCAAGCTCGCCCTCGACGGTGGACGCAAGCTCGCCGAGGGCAAGAGCCCGCTGCGGGCCGCGGTCGAGGTCGGCGCCGGCAAGGTGAAGGACAACGTGACCGGGGCCTTCAAGAACCTCCTCGGCGGCGGCAAGGGCAAGAAGAAGGGCGGCGGCGGCCAGAAGCCGACCGTCATCATCGAGTACGTCGACGTCGGCGTGCCCCTGCGCACGGCCTACGACCAGTGGACCCAGTACCAGGACTTCAGCACCTTCGCCAAGGGCGTCAAGAGCGCGAGCCGCGCCGACGACACGTCCTCCGACTGGCAGCTGAAGGTCTTCTGGTCCAACCGCAGCTGGAAGGCGAAGACCACCGAGCAGGTGCCCGACGACCGGATCTCCTGGACGTCGGAGGGTGCCAAGGGCACCACCAAGGGCGTCGTCAGCTTCCACAAGCTCGCCGACAACCTGACCCGCGTCATCCTGGTCATCGAGTACTACCCCAGCGGTCTGTTCGAGAAGACCGGCAACATCTGGCGCGCCCAGGGCCGCCGGGCCCGCCTCGACCTGAAGAACTACGTCCGCCACATCACCCTCAAGGGCGAGGCCGACGACGGCTGGCGCGGCGAGATCCGCGACGGCGAGGTCGTCCGCAGCCACGAGGACGCGGTGGCGGAGGAGGAGCAGGAGAACCAGGAGGGCGAGGAGGACCACGAGGGCGAGGAGCCGGAGGCCCGGGACGGCGACGAGCACGACGAGCACGAGGAGTCCGACGAGGCGGAGGACGCCTACGAGGACGAGGAGGAGGACGAGGACGCTCCGTACGCCGAGGAGGAGGAGGAGACGGAGGAGGAGACGGAGGAGGAGCCCGAGGAGTCCGACGAGCCCGAGGACGAGGAGGAGCCCGAGGCAGAGTACGAGGAGGAGGAAGACGGCGCCGACGCCGAGGACGAGTACGCGTCCCGCGGGGAGTACGCGGACGAGGACGAGTACGCCGACGGCGGGAGCCGTCGATGACCACTCCCAGCCGGCTGCCCGATCCCTACGGCCAGGGACAGAGCGCCAATCTCGCCGACATCCTGGAGCGGGTGCTCGACAAGGGTGTCGTCATCGCGGGCGACATCCGCATCAACCTGCTCGACATCGAGCTGCTCACGATCAAGCTGCGGCTCATCGTCGCCTCCGTCGACAAGGCCAAGGAAATGGGCATCGACTGGTGGGAGAGCGACCCGGCGCTCTCCTCGCGCGCACGCCGCGACGAACTGACCCGGGAGAACGCGGAGCTGCGTGAGCGCCTGAGAGAGCTGGAGTCGGGCCGCGTACCGAGGGAGGAACGATGACGGGACTGCGGTACGTCTACGCCGTCTGCCGGCCTTTCGACGTCCCCCTCCAGTCCCAGCTGACCGGGGTGGCGGGCGACCCGCCCAGACTGCTGACCCACCACGGTCTGGTCGCCGTGGTCAGCCACGTGCCCGAGGCCGACTTCTCGGAGGAGTCGCTGCGGGCCCACCTGGAGGACCTGGACTGGCTCGCCGGGACCGCCCGCGCCCACCAGCAGGTCGTCGACGCGCTCACCGTCGTCACCACGCCGTTGCCGCTCCGGCTGGCCACCGTCTTCCGGGACGACAGCGGCGTCCGCGTGATGATGGAGGAGCGGGAGGACGACTTCCGGCGCACCCTCGACCGGCTGGAGGGCCGGGTGGAGTGGGGGGTGAAGGTGTACGTCGAGGCGGAGCCCGGGCGGCCGGAGCGTCCTGCGGAGCCCGCGCCGAAGCCCGCCACCGGCCGTGACTACCTGCGCCAGCGGCGCATGCAGACGCGAGCGCACGAGGACCTGTGGTTCAGGGCCGAGGAGTTCGCTACGCGACTGCACGCGAACCTGTCCTCGCGGGCCGACGACGCGCGGCTGCACGCACCGCAGAACCCCACGCTCTCCGGCGCCGCCGGACGGAACGTTCTCAACGCCGCCTATCTGGTGCCGCGGGACGTTTCCGAGGAATTCGTGGAAATGGTGGACCGGACGAAGGACGACACTCCCGGTATGCGCGTGGAACTCACCGGGCCGTGGGCAGCCTATTCGTTCGCGGGTGAGGAAACCTCCGGCGGGAATGCGGCGGGCGAGACGGCGGGGGAGGATTCATGACCGTCGTCGAACGCCGTGAGATCGCCCTCGTGGACCTGCTCGACCGGCTGTTGGCCGGCGGAGTGGTCATCACCGGTGACATCACGCTGCGCATCGCGGACGTCGACCTGGTCCGTATCGACCTCAACGCGTTGATCAGCTCGGTCAACCGCAATGTGCCGTCACCGTTCGGGGACTGACGTGACCGAGAACCCCGACCGCCGCAAGCACCTCGACCTGGATCCCGACACGGTCGAGCGCGACCTGGTCAAGCTGGTGCTGACCGTCGTGGAGCTGCTGCGCCAGCTCATGGAGCGCCAGGCGCTGCGCCGCGTCGACGAGGGCGACCTGAGCGAGGAGCAGGAGGAGCGCATCGGGCTCACCCTGATGCTGCTCGACGACCGCATGACCGAGCTGCGCGACCGCTACGGACTGCGGCCCGAGGACCTGAACCTGGACCTCGGGCCGCTGGGACCGCTGCTGCCCCGGGAGTGAGTCTCCCGGGGCAGTAGCCTCACCGCCTGTTGTTCACCACCTGTACCAGCGGCCTCGGCCGCCGCCTGCGGTCGTCCCGCGAACCAGGAATCCCAGCAGCCACAGGACGATGACCACCAGAGCGATCCACCAGAGCACCTTCAACGCGAATCCGGCGCCGAACAGAATGAGCGCGAGAAGCAGCACGAGCAGAAGCGGAACCATAATGTGTACCTCCTGTCGTACTGGTTTCCCGTAATTCACCGATCAGGCGTCGTTCAGATTCTCTTTCGGCACAGAATCTCCCCGTGCAGGACGCTGAACCAGGCTTCCGGCCGCCGGCCCCACTCCCGCCAGGCCGCCGACACGGCCCCCAGCTCCTCCGCTGTCGCGTGGCCGCCCTCCGTGGCCCGCTCGGCGTAGGCCGAGGCCAGGGTGCGGTCCGCCCACAGGCCGCTCCACCAATCCCGCTCGTCCGGTGTGGAGAAGGTCCAGGTGGCCGAGGTCGCCGTGATGTCCGTGAACCCGGCCTCCAGTGCCCAGGCCTTCAGCCGGCGTCCGGCGTCCGGCTCGCCTCCGTTGGCGCGGGCCACTCTGCGGTACAGATCCAGCCAGCCGTCCATGCCCGGGGAGGCGGGGTACCAGGTCATGGCGCCGTAGTCCGAGTCGCGGACGGCGATGAATCCGTTCGGCTTCGCCACCCGCTTCATCTCGCGCAGCGCCTGCACCGGGTCGCCCACGTGCTGGAGCACCTGGTGCGCGTGGACCACGCAGAACGTGTCGTCCGGGTAGTCCAGGGCGTGTACGTCCGCGACCGCGAAGTCGGTGTGGGACAGGCCGCGCTCGGCGGCGGTGGCGCGGGCCCGCTCCACGATCTCCGGCGCCCGGTCCACTCCGGTCACGTGCCCGTCGGGCACCAGTTCCGCCAGGTCCGCGGTGATGGTGCCGGGGCCGCAGCCGATGTCCAGGATCCTCATGTGCGGCTTCAGCGAGCCGAGCAGGTACGCGGCCGAGTTGGCGGCGGTGCGCCAGGTGTGCGAGCGCAGTACGGACTCGTGGTGTCCGTGCGTGTAGACGGCGGTCTCCTGGTGTCCTGGCATGGCCGATCCCCTCGTTGCGACTGCGCGACGCACCGGTGCGCGGGGTGCGGCGACCCCGCCCGGCAGCAGGATCACCGTACGCCCGCGCGCCACATGATGAGACCGGCGTTTTGCTATGTGGACTGACGGAGTGTCAGGAAAAAGGAGTGTCCGACGGTCAGGAAGCCTTTCGGGGAATGTGGCTGCCGGTCAGCGGCCGGTAGACGGTGAGCGCCTCGGGCAGCTTCTCCAACGTCAGCTCGCCCTGCGCCTCGGTGATCTCGCCGTCGTACGCCAGCAGGGTGCCCGGCGCTACACCGGTCAGCCGCAGCCGCCCCACCTGCACCGCCGCGTGGGCGGGGGAGCGGGTCAACGGCCCGGCGAGCGCCGCGGAGAGCAGCCGCAGGGCCGGCCGGCGGCCACCGTGCACCACCCGGATGTCCAGCTGCCCGTCCGCCAGGTCCAGCCGGCGGCCGGGTGCCAGACCCATCCGGTGGTACGTGCCGTTGCCCGCGAACAGCATCCACAGCGGGCGCCTGCGCCCCTGCACCTCGGCCTCCAGCGGATGCCGGTCGGCGCGCAGCACCCGCACCGCCGCGAGCACCCCGGCCGGCCAGCCGCCGATCCGGGGCGACCAGTGCTCCCGCTCGCGCACCAGCTCCGGGTACACGCCGAGACTGAAGGTGTTCAGGAAGATGCCGCGCTGCTCACCGGAGACGAACCGGCCGACGTCCACCCGCACGCCCTCCCCGCCCTCCAGCGCCCGGCACAGATCCTTGACGTCCTCCACGCCCAGGTCGTAGGCGAAGTGGTTGAGCGTGCCGCCCGGCAGCACCGCCAGCGGCAGGCCGTGGCGCAGCGCGATCTCCGCGGCGGCGTTCACGGTGCCGTCGCCGCCGCAGACGCCGAGCACCCGGGCGCGTTCCGCGGCCTTCTCCAGCTCGGCGCCGACGTCCCCCGGCTCGCACTCGACGACCTCGGCCCCGGGCAGCGCGTCGCACAGCGCGCGCACCCGGTCCGCGGTGCCCGAGGCGATGTTCGCCACCATCACCAGGCCCTCGCCCCGGGGCAGCGCCGGGACGTCGGCGCGCGGCCTGGCCGGCGGGACGAGCTGTGCGCGCGTGGGCACCATGCCCCGTACGGCGAACGCGGCGCCCGCCCCCAGCGCCGCCCCGGCGAGCACGTCGCTCGGGAAGTGCACACCCGTGTAGACCCGCGAGAGGGCCACCGCGGCGGCCACCGGCGCCACCGCGGCGCCCCACGCCGGTGACTCCAGCGCGACGCCGGTCGCGAACGCGGCGGCCGACGCGGCGTGTCCCGACGGGAAGGACGTGGTGATCGGCTGCCGCTTCAGCTGCCGGACCACCGGCACCGGGTCCAGCACGGGACGGGGGCGGCGGACCGAGCGCTTGCCGAGCGTGTTGATCGTCAAGGAGGCCAGACTCAGCGAGGCGAGGCCCCGGACGGCGGCGCGACGGGACCGCGGGGTGCGGGCCGCGGCCAGCGCGGCGGCCGCCGCGAACCACAGCACGCCGTGGTTGGCGCTGCGGCTGAGCCGGGGCAGCAGGTGGTCGGCGCCGGGCCAGTGCCGGGCGGCGACCGACTCGAACACACGCTGGTCCAGTCGCAGCAGGCCGTCGCGGACCGGATGCGGGCCGGGCGTCGGGGCGGTGAGGTCTACGTCGGGGCTCATTCCTCACGCCTACCCGGCGGACGGGGTTTCCTGCGGGTGGCGTGCCGCACCTGCCCCGGCCCGGCCCGCACCAGGGGAAAGCATTTGCCCGCACGGCGTCCGGGGCCGCAGAATCCGGCCCATGGGTCATCTCGAAGCCGCGCACCTGGAGTACTACCTCCCCGACGGGAGGGCGCTGCTCGGCGATGCCTCCTTCCGAGTGGGCGAGGGCGCCGTCGTGGCCCTCGTCGGACCCAACGGGGCCGGCAAGACCACCCTGCTGCGCCTGCTGTCCGGGGAGCTCAAGCCGCACGGCGGGACCGTCACCGTGGGCGGCGGCCTCGGGGTCATGCGCCAGTTCGTGGGCTCCGTGCGCGACGAGACGACCGTGCGGGACCTGCTGGTGTCCGTCGCGCCGCCCCGCATCCGCGAGGCCGCGCGCGCCGTCGACGCCGCCGAGCACGCCATCATGACGGTCGACGACGAGGCCGCCCAGATGCGCTACGCGCAGGCCCTCGCCGACTGGGCCGAGGTCCAGGGGTACGAGGCCGAGACGCTGTGGGACATCTGCACCACGGCCGCGCTCGGCGTCCCCTACGACAAGGCCCAGTGGCGGCAGGTGCGCACGCTCTCCGGCGGCGAGCAGAAACGCCTCGTCCTGGAGGCACTGCTGCGCGGCACCGACGAGGTGCTGCTGCTCGACGAGCCGGACAACTATCTCGACGTGCCCGGCAAGCGCTGGCTGGAGGAGCGGCTGAGGGAGACCCGCAAGACAGTCCTCTTCGTCTCCCACGACCGCGAACTCCTCGCCCGCGCCGCCCAGAAGATCGTCTCCCTCGAACCCGGCCCCGCCGGCGCCGACGCCTGGGTGCACGGCGGCGGCTTCGCCACCTTCCACGAGGCCCGCCGCGAGCGCTTCGCCCGCTTCGAGGAGCTGCGCCGCCGCTGGGACGAGAAGCATGCCCAGCTCAAGAAGCTGGTGCTGGCGCTGCGTCAGGCCGCCGCCGTCAGCCACGAGATGGCCTCGCGCTACGCGGCGGCCCAGACCCGGCTGCGCAAGTTCGAGGAGGCCGGGCCGCCGCCCGAGCCGCCCCGCGAGCAGGACATCAGGATGCGCCTCAAGGGCGGCCGGACCGGCGTCCGCGCCGTCACCTGCGAGGGCCTTGAGCTCACCGGCCTGATGAAGCCGTTCGACCTGGAGGTCTTCTACGGGGAACGGGTCGCCGTCCTCGGCTCCAACGGCTCCGGCAAGTCGCACTTCCTGCGGCTGCTCGCCGGCGAGGAGGTGGCGCACACCGGGAACTGGAAGCTCGGCGCGCGCGTGGTGCCGGGTCACTTCGCCCAGACCCACGCCCACCCCGAGCTGATGGGACGCACCCTCCTGGACATCCTGTGGAGCGAGCACTCCCAGGACCGGGGCGCCGCCATGTCCCGGCTGCGCCGCTACGAGCTGACCCAGCAGGCCGAGCAGACCTTCGAGAGGCTCTCCGGCGGTCAGCAGGCCCGCTTCCAGATCCTCCTGCTGGAACTGGAGGGCGTCACCGCCCTGCTGCTCGACGAGCCGACCGACAACCTCGACCTGGAATCGGCCGAAGCCCTCCAGGAAGGCCTGGAGGGCTTCGAGGGCACGGTCCTCGCGGTCACCCACGACCGCTGGTTCGCCCGCTCCTTCGACCGCTACCTCGTCTTCGGCAGCGACGGCCGCGTCCGCGAGACGCCGGAGCCGGTCTGGGACGAACGGCGGGTCGAGCGGGCCCGGTAGCCGGCCGCCGGGCACCACGCCGAGGGCGGCGGGGGAGCGCTCAGCGCCAGCGCAGCAGGGCGCCGAGACCGCCCACCGGCGCGTCGTCCGCCGCCTCCCGCGGCAGGGCCGGTGTCACCGAGATCGCCGGGGCACCGGTCATCACCGCCGAGCGCAGCAGCGCGTCGTCCGCGCGGGCCGACCAGGAGTTCTGCTCGCCGAGTGTCTTCAGCTCCGTACGGCGCATCGCCAACTGGTCCGCGTCCTCGCCGATCCACACCTCGCGGTGGGTGTCCGGCCCGTCCGGGATGATCAGCAACTCGTCGATGCGGTGCTCCCGGGCGGCCTCGATCAGCGCCGGCACGCCCTCCGCCGCGGCGGCCCGGCCCTCGCCGTCGGGCGCGCGGGCGGCCAGGAACCTGTCCAGGTCGTCCCGCGCCCGCGCGCGCACGTGATCGTCGCGCAGCCGCTCCACGTCACCGTCCAGCAGCCGGCTGCCCGCGCCGTGCGCGGCCTCCACGATCCGGTCCTGCAGCCGCTTGGGCATCCGCTCGTGCACGGCCCGCCGCTCGCGGTCGTCACCCACCAGGATCAGCAGGTCGGCGCCCGTCTCCTCCTGGCACACGGCGAGCGCGTCCGCGATCTCCGCCGCGTTGTGCTCCCAGGTGTTCTCCACCCGCAGCTGGAAGTGGCGCTCCGACCAGTCGACGGTGCTCGTGCGGTGCACGGGCCACTGCCGTCCGGTCACCGAGCCCGCGTCCCGGCTGCCCAGCGCGCTGCGCAGCTCGAAGTCGGCACCCTTGCGGTCGATGTACGCCACGACGCACACCGGGTCCTCGCCCGCCAGCTCCAGCAGCGGCGCCACGTGCGGCAGCGGTGCCCAGCGGGCCTCGGTGCCGCCCTGCGGGGCGCGTGCCAGCGGCGGGTCGAGGATCACCTGCCCGGCCCGGGCGAAGAGCGCCCGCCCGTGTGGGTCGGTGGAGTGGCGCATCCCGTCCAGGGCCTCCCGCACCGCCCGGCAGGTCGCGTCGTCCGCGCCCTGCGCAGCCAGCTCCCGGGCCACCGCGGCGGCCGTCAGCTCACGTTCGTGGGGGGTGTCCTCCGTGTGCTGGGAGAGGTCGACGTACACGGAGGCCCAGGGCCCCTGATGTTCGTAGAGTGGATGCAGAAAGGCGAGTTCCATGGCTCCCTCCCGGATGCCGCTCGGGGGTGGTAGTGCTTCCGGGGCGGGTACCCGGACCGCATGAACGAACACGACACGCGGGACGACACCGCGACCGGGGTGGACCCGGGCCGCCTGGACGACCAGCAGCTCATGAAGGAGCTGGAGACCATCCACCGCACGCGCCACGACACCCTGCTGTACGGCTCGAACGACGCGCTGCGGGCCCACAACGGGCGCATGGCTCAGCTGGAGGGCGAATGGCTGCGCCGCAATCCCCGGCGCTCGGTCGCCTCGGGCCGCACCCGCGAGGGCGCCCGGGAGCGGAGCTCCGGGGAGAACGCCGCCCCCGGCGCCTGACCGCCGCGACCGACAGGGTGTACCGCCCGCGTGTGACGCCCGCACACGGGCCCGGTCGGCGGCGCGTACGGTACGCGCCGCCGACCGGGCCCGGTGACGTGGGGGGCCGCCCCGCGGGGCGCCCCGCGGGGCTCAGCCGGCCTTGGCGAACTCGGCGAGGAAGGTCTCGCAGAACGCCTTGAGATCGTCCGGCTTCCGGCTGGTGACCAGGGTGTTGTCGCCGTGGTCGCAGACCTTCACCTGTTCGTCGACCCAGGTGGCGCCCGCGTTGCGCAGGTCGGTCCGCAGGCTCGGCCACGAGGTCACGACGCGGCCGCGTACGACGTCGGCCTCGACGAGCGTCCACGGGGCGTGGCAGATCGCGGCCACCGGCCGGCCCTGCTCGAAGAAGTCCCGGACGAACGCCACGGCCTTCTCGTCCATCCGCAGGAAGTCCGGGTTGGCCACGCCACCCGGCAGGACCAGCCCGCCGAACGAGTCGGCCGACGTCTCGCCCACCACCTCGTCCACGGGGAACGTGTCCGCCTTGTCGAGGTGGTCGAAGGCCTGGATCTCACCGGACTGCGTGGAGACGAGCACGGGCTCGTGGCCCGCGTCCTTCGCCGCCTGCCACGGCTCGGTCAGCTCGACCTGCTCCACGCCCTCGGGCGCGGTCAGAAATGCGATGCGCATGTGGTTCGGATTCCTTTCCGGCACGCCGGCGGCCGTCACCGCCCGGCGCGCGCGTCTCGTTCGGCCGCGAGGCCACGGCCCCGCGGGCACCGCGGCCCCCGCGGGGCGCCGTCAGACGCCGTCCACGGCGTCCGGTTCCGCGCGGCTGATGTCGGCGAGCGCCGAGTCGGGATCCCGGGCCTCGGCCAGATCGCCGAGACTCACCATCCCCACCGGCAGCCCGTCCTCCACGACCGGCAGCCGGCGCACGGCGTGCTCACGCATCAGCGTGACCGCGTCCGCCACCGGATCACCGGGGGAGACCGTCAGCGGATCGGGGGTGCAGACTGTGCGGACGCTCACCGCCATGGGGTCGGTGCCGTCCGCCACGGCCCGCACCGTGATGTCCCGGTCGGTCAGCACGCCCACGACGTCCTGGCCGTCCGCGACCACCACATCGCCGATGTTCTGCGTGCGCATCAACTGCGCCGCCTCGACGAGGGAGGAGTCCGGGCGGACGGCGACCACACCCGGAGTCATGACGTCCCTCACGTACTCGGCCATCACGGCCCGCCCTTCCGGCGCCTACGCGCCCTGTGGCCCACCGCTCTCGGTCAGGGCCACGGCCAGTTCCTGGACGTTGTCGTAGCGCGCCTTGTCGGGCAGCCGTTGCAGACCCTCGACGAGGGCGTCGGGCGCGTTGCCGCGGCGCAGGGCGCGGCCCAGCTCCCGGGGACCCGCGGGAAAGGTGCCGCGCGTCAGGTTCCTGGCCAGCTCCAGCCGGAGCGCCTCCAGGTACGTCGGTCCGCGGCCCGGGGTCACCGGCCCGTACATGACGTCCGGGTCGTCCTCGGCGATGGGTTCCGGGTCGTTCCACTCCTCGCTGCGGGTGGGGTGCCCGGACCTGAGCAGACCCTGCAGTTCGTGCTTCATCTCGTCGTCGCGGTGGACGCTCATCCGGTCACTGCCTCGCTGCATGTGTCTCCCTCCACATCCTCAGGGGGTGCCGACCGCGTACCCGGCCACCGACGGCCGACACGGATTCACCCGGACGGGTCCGCCCCGATTTGCCCGGCCACGGAGCGTACGGCCGCGTGCACCGTGGGTTTGCCCGGCGCCCGCGGGGAACCCGCCCCGGGCACCACCCCCCACGCCCACCCCTTTCAGGGAAGGACGGATCATGGCGGTGCTGCTCGCTGTGTTCATCCCGGTCCTCATGCTCGGCGTGGTGCTGGCCCTGGGCAGGTACGAGGATCTGGTGCTGCCGGGCACCCCACCGCCGTCCGGCGATCCCGAACCGGCCGCGGCGCCGGAACTGCCGTCGGCGCGCTGACGGCCCGGGTGTTTGACAGCGGCGCGCGGGGGCAGGCGCAGGGGCAGTGCTTCGGACAGGAGGCACGTCCGTGGGAGCGGCGTGACGCCGCACGGACGCGTCCGTCCGGCTCCCGGACGCCCTCCCACGGTGACCGCCCGAACCCAGGGCCGTGTCGTCGCACCGCCGGCGCCCGTCCCGCGCCCCCGGAGAGCTCCGCGAGGCCCGGTGCCGGCCCGTGCCGGCCGGGCACCTGCCCGGCGCCACGACAGGACCCCGCACTCCGAGGGAGTTGCGACGCACCATGTCGATCCGAGCCGGAGCCAAGCACCCGCACGACGACGCCCCCGACACCGCGGACGCCTTCCGCCGCCTCGCCACCCTTCCCGAGGGCCCGGAGCGCGACGCGGTCCGGGACCGGATCGTCGAGGCCTGGCTGCCCATGGCCGAACGGCTCGCCGGACGTTTCCGTAGCCGCGGCGAGAGCTTCGAGGACCTGCGGCAGGTCGCGGCCCTCGGCCTCGTCAAGGCCGTAGACCGGTACGACCCCGCCCGCGGCAGCGCGTTCGAGAGCTACGCCGTGCCCACCGTCACCGGCGAGATCAAACGCCACTTCCGTGACCACATGTGGACCCTGCACGTGCCGCGCCGGGTCCAGGAACTGCGCAACCGCGTCCGCTTCGCCGCTCAGGACCTGGCCCGGGCCACCCCCGGCCGCAGGCCCACCGTCGCCGAGATCGCCGAGCGCGCCGATCTCAGCGAGGAGGAGGTCCGGGAGGGCATGGAGGCACTGGAGAGCTTCACGGCCCTGTCCCTGGACGCCGAAGTCCCCGGCAGCGACGACGGCCACTCGCTCGTCGACGGCCTCGGCGCCCCCGATCCGGCCCTCGACACCGTCGTCGACCGCGAGGCCGTCAAGGAACGGCTGGCCGCCCTGCCCGAGAGGGAGCGCGCCATCCTGTACATGCGGTTCTTCGACGACATGACCCAGAGCCGCATCGCCGAGCAGCTCGGCATCTCCCAGATGCACGTCTCCCGGCTGATCAGCCGGTGCTGCGACCGGGTGCGGGAACAGGTGCTGCGGGATCCGGCCGCCTGACCCGACGCGGCGGGCGGTCCGAAACCTGTTCCTCACCCACACGGGCGCCCCGGTCCCGCGAACGGCGCACGGCGGCGCGCGCCACCGGGCCGGGCGGGCTGTGATGGCCGAGGGCGCGAGTGCCGTGCCCCCGCAGCCGTCGCTCGAAGGAGCCCGCACCCATGCGCCGCACCTCCCGTGTCCTGTCCGTCGCCGTACTGGCCAGTGCCGCCCTGGGCGTCTTCGCCGGGTCCGGCTCGGCGGACCCGGGCGGCACCCCACGGCCCGCCGGCGCAGGCGGACCCTCCGCCGAGGTCAGCCCGGCCGACGTCGGCCCGGGAGGCACCGTCACCGTCTCGGTCACCTGCGACCGGGCCGGTCAGGCCGCGCCCGACGCCCTCGACGCGGCCTCCCCGGCCTTCGACGGGGGCACCGTCGCGCTCCTGAAGGTGGCCGGCGCCGACGACAGGACCACCGGGGCCGCCTACCGCGGTACCGCGCGCATAGCCTCCGCCGGGAACCTCGAGGGCGACCCGGACGCGACGGGGCCGGCCTCGCCGTGGACCGTCGACGGCACCTGCCCGACGGCATCCGGCGGCGAGGGCCGGCCGTGGAGCGCGGCGGTGACGGTGTCCTCCCCGGCGAGCGGGACCGCCGAACCTGGACGCTCCTGGGGGAGTGCCTCCCCCGAGCCCTCCTGCCGCCCGTCCGCCGCTCCGCGCGACGAGCCGGTCGTGCCTCGCGACGAACCCGTGGTCCCGCCGGAGGAGCCCGTCGTCCCCGGCGGTGAACCGACGGCACGCGACGAGACCGTGCCGTACGCCGAGCCCGCCGTCCCGGGCGACGAGGTGGTGCCGGACGAGGAGGTCCCGGGCGACACGTCCCTTCCCGACGAGGAGCCCGTTCCGTACGACGAGACCGCCCCGTACGACCAGCCCGCCCTCTCCGGCCAGGCCGCTCCCACCGGCCACACCGCCGGGCCCGGCGGCTCCGGCACGCACGGCGTGCCCTGCACGACCAAGCCGCCGTGCCCCGAGCCCACCGCGTGGGGCGCGTCCTGCGGCGGCGGGAAGGCGGAGCACGGGGTGCAGGCCGGTACGGGAGGGTCCTTCACCGACTCGGTGCCCGCGCTGGCCGCCGGCGGTGTCCTGATCGCGGGCGCGTTCGGCGGGGCCGCGTACCGGCTGCGGCTGCGGCTGCGCGGGGAGAGCCGGGACCACTGACCCGTGCCCGTCCGTCCGGTCGGGGTGGTGATCGACGCGACGCGGACCGGAGCCATGGCCGGGCGGCCCGGTGGGTACTTGGTGCACGACCGGAGCACGAGCGAGGAAGAGGACCAGGGCCCGGCGGCCACAGGACTCGGCACGACGGAGGCACCCATGCGGCGGACGGACCCCGAAGACACCACCCCCGAACGCCACGCGCCACCCGGAGACGGGGCTCCCGCCGACCACGCCCCCGGAGGCCGCGCGCCCGGTGGACCGCACCCGGGACCGCAGGACCCCGGACGTGCTGCGCTCGGGGCAGATGACCCCATAGGCCGCTCGTCCGGAAGTCACGCGCCCCGAGGGCAGCAGCCCGGAGGCCCCGCGCTCGGGGCCAACGGTCTCGGAGGCGACGCCCCCGGACGCCCCGCGCTCGGGGACAACGGTCCCGCAGGCCGTGCGGCCGGGGGGCAGCACTCCGGAGGTCCCACGCCCGGGGGCGGCGATCCCGGAGGCGATGACCTCGTGGGCCGCGCGCCCGCAGACCCCGCGCTCGGAGGGCAGCACCCCGGAGGCCACGCCGCCGACGGTCACGGTGCCGACGGTCACGGGGCCGTTCGTCGTGGGCCGCACCTTCCCGGGGACGGGCTGCCCGTGCTGCCCGAGCTGTCCGCCGTCCTCGCCGCCGCCGCGGGCCGCGGGCACGAGGAGCCTGCCGGTGGCGCCCCGGCGCTGCTGGACGCCGCCTGCGGCTACTGGAACCGGCGCGGCCTGCCCACCGACCCGGACCACGTGGCCGCCGCCCCCGGCGCCAACGCCCTGCTGCTCGCGCTGACCGCCGCGCTCGGCGGCGACATCCTGGTGCCGCGCCCCTGCGCCGCCTGGTGGGCGCCGTACGCGCGACTGCTGGGCAGACCCGTCTTCCACGTCCCCACGCCCGCCGAGTCCGGCGGCGTCCCCGATCCGTACGCCCTCCTGGAGACCGTGCGCCGCATCCGCGCCGAGGGCGGCGATCCGCGGCTGCTCGTGCTGTCCGTCGCCGACGACCCCACCGGCACCGTCGCGCCGCCCGAGCTGCTGCACGAGACCGTCGAGGCCGCCGCCGAAGAGGGACTGCACCTGGTCAGCGACGAGACCTGGCGCGACACCCTGCACGACCCGCACGCCACCGTGCTGCTCAGCCCCGCCGAGATGCTGCCCGACCACGTCACCGTCGTCACCGACCTGGCCGGCGCCCTGCTGCCGCCCGGCTGGCCGGCCGCGGTCGCCCGCTTCCCCGCCTCCGCCGCCGGGAACGGCCTGCACGCCCGCGTGCTGGACGTGCTCACCGCACTCGGCGCCCGCGTCGCCGCCCCCCTCGCCGCCGCGGCCGGGTACGCGCTCGCCGAACCGGAGCCGGTCACCGCCCGCCGGTCGGCCGCCGTACGCCTGCACGCGCGCGTGGCCGCCGCCGTGCACGCCGCGGTCGTCGCCGCGGGCGCCACCGCCCGGCCCCCGCAGGCCGGGCGCCACCTGTACGCCGACCTCGGCCCGCTGCGCGACGCGCTCGGCGCCCACGGTGTCGGCGACGCCCAGGAACTGGAGGACTTCCTCACCACCCGGCTCGGCATGCCCGCCCCCGGCGGCCACCGCTTCGGCGACGACCTCCTCGCGCTGCGCGTCCGGTTGTCCACCGGCCCGTTGCTGGGAGACACCGACGAGCGGCGCGCGGAATGCCTCGCCTCTCCCGACCCGTTGGAACTGCCGCACGTGCACGCCGCGTTGACCGGTCTGAAGTCGGTCTTCGGCGATCTCCGCGACGCTCAGCGATGGGAGTCTCCTCGATGACGCAGCAGCCCCGGTCGACCACGAGCACCACCGCGCCCGTCCAGGACCAGGACACCGACGCCCCACCGGTCACGGCCTCCCCCTTCCCGCCGCTCGCGGAGCCCCGCCCGCTCGCCGAACGCCGGGTGTGGCCGCGGACCTTCCACGACCGGCTGACCGCACCGCTGCCCGGTCTGAAGGCCTTCGCCAGATTCGCCCGCGAGGGCGCGGTCAGACCCGGCCCCGAGGGCCTCGCCGACATCCCCAGGCTGCCGTACGCCCCCGGACCGCTGCCCCGCGTGGACGCCCGCACCGTCGCCGTCACCTGGGCGGGACACGCCAGCTGGGTGCTGAGCATCGGCGGGCTCACGGTGCTCACCGACCCGGTCTGGTCCCGCCGCATCCTCGGCACCCCGGCGCGCATCACCCCCGTCGGCGTCGCCTGGAGCGACCTGCCGCGGGTCGACGCGGTCGTCATCAGCCACAACCACTACGACCACCTGGACGCCCCGACGCTGCGCAGGCTCCCGCGCGACACCCCGGTGTTCGTCCCGGCCGGGCTCGGCCGCTGGTTCCAGCGGCGCCGGTTCACCCGGGTCACCGAGCTGGACTGGTGGGAGGGGGCCCGACTGGGCACCGTCCGCTTCGACTTCGTACCGGCCCACCACTGGTCCAAGCGCAGCCTCACCGACACCTGCCGCACCCTGTGGGGCGGCTGGGTCCTCACCGACGCCGGCGGCCGGCGCGTGTACTTCGCCGGCGACACCGGTTACGGCCACTGGTTCTCCCGCATCGGCCGCCGCTACCCCGGCATCGACCTCGCGCTGCTCCCCATCGGCGCCTACGACCCGCGCTGGTGGCTCAGCGACGTGCACTGCGACCCGGAGGAGGCGGTCCGGGCCGCCCAGGACCTCGGCGCCCGGCGGATGGCGCCGATGCACTGGGGCACCTTCGTGCTGTCGGCGGAGCCGGTCATGGAACCGCTGACCCGTGTACGCGCCGCCTGGCAGCGCGCGGGCCTGCCCCGGGAGGACCTGTGGGACCTGCCGGTCGGCGGCTCCCGCCTGCTGGGCGACGAGTGAACGGCCTCGCGCTGCTCCCCCTCGGCGCCTACGCCTTCGCCGGCCCCCGCAGCCGGCGCCAGGCGCTCGGCGCCGCGCTCACCAGTACCGTGAGCGCGATCGCCGCGGCCACGCCCTCCCACGGCTTGCTGAACAGCGAGCCGCTCAGGATGCCGATCAGCTGGTACGTCACCGCCCAGGCCAGGCAGGCCGGCAGGTTGCCCCGGGCGAAGCGGCGCGAGGGCCACTCGGCCAGCAGGCAGGCCAGCATCACCGGTATCCGGCCGGCCGGCACCAGCCGGGACAGCACGAGCACCGCGACATCGTGCTCGGCGAGCTTCTCCTGCGCCTGCTCCAGCCGGTCCTCGGGCGCCCGGGACCGGATGACCTCCAGCCAGCGCGAGCCGTTCTTCGAGCCGACCCCGCGCCGCCCCAGCCAGTACAGCGCCATGTCCCCGCAGAACGCGGCCAGCGACGCCGTCACGAACACCATCAGCAGCGAGAACGGCAGTGTCTGGTGCATCGCCACCACGGCCGCCGAACTCACCAGTACGCCCGTCGGCACCACCGGCACCAGCGCCCCGATCAGCACCAGCAGGAACAACGACGGATAGCCCAGCGCCTGTTGCGTCGGCTCGGTCGGGATGCTCGTCACGGCGGTGCCCAGCCAGGTCACCTCGCGACCTCCACCCGCACGCTCTCGCCGTGCCCCAGCCGGTGCACCGCGACGTCCGGCGCGCGCAGCGCCGACAGGCGCACGAACTCGTCGCCCGGCGTGTGGAACTCGTGGGGGCGCACGGCGTCCATCCCGATCGGCCAGTACGTCCCGTAGTGCACCGGCACCGCCGTGGCCGGCGCCAGCCGGGCCAGCGCCTCGGCGGCTCGTCCCGCGTCCAGGTGGTCGGGCCCCAGGTACGGTCCCCAGCCGCCGACCGGCAGCAGCGCCGCGTCGACCGGCCCGACCTCCTTCTCCATCCCGTCGAAAAGGCCGGTGTCCCCGGCGAAGTACGTACGGCCCTCACCCTCCACGACGTAGCCGAGCGCGGGGGAGCGGTGCGGGCCGAGCGGCAGCCGCCGCCCGTCGTGGCGCGCGGGCACCGCCCGTATCAGCAGGTCGCCGACCACCGTCTCGTCGCCGGGCGCGACCTCGGTCAGCTTCAGGTGCCCGAGCCGGCGCAGTCCCGGCACCGCCCGTCGTGCGCCCCGGGGTACGAGCAGGCGCGTGCCCGGCGCGAGCCGCGCGAGCGACGGCACGTGCAGATGGTCGGCGTGCAGGTGGGACACCAGCGTCACGTCCGCGCGCCAGGCGTCCGACGGTGGCACCGGGCCCCGCCTGCGGCGCAGATGGGCGAGTCTGCGGGCGAACAGCGGGTCGGTGAGCACACGTATGTCCGAGTCCTCGACCGTGCAGGTGGCGTGACCCCACCACGTGAGCTCCACCGGCACCTCTTTGCCTCCTTCGCGCGACTCCCCGAAGCCTACGTCCAGGAGTAGGGTCGGCGGCGAAAACGGGAGGTGAGGGGGACACCATGAGGCCGCTACGCGTGACGGCGATCGCGAGTCTGACGCCGCTGGAGCAACTGGACGACGATCCGTTCCTCGTCGACTCCCGCAGCCAGCACGCCATGTGCGCACGCTGGGCCGCCGAGCAGGGCTACGTCGTCACCCGGGAACTGCTGGTCCGCGGACTGCGGCCCGACCACGACGCCCTGTGGGACGGCGTGTGCCCCGGGCAGGACCTGTTCGTGGCGCCCAGCCACCGGGTGCTGGAGAGCGCCCTGTCGTCCGTGGCCGAGTTCACCGCGGAGTGCGCGCGGCGCGGGGTGCGGGTGGAGACGGTCGGACACGAGGAGCCGTCGTACGACGCCCGGATGAAGGCGTGTGTGCACCGCAGACTGTCGATGCCGACGGCGGGATACGACGGCCGCTGACCGCTGGTCCACCGGGATACCGGGCGTGTCCCGGGTGAACGGGGCCAGGGGGGACAAACAGGCGTTCCGGAGCGTTGTGGCAGGGTGGGGAGGGCCCGCGCGGACGACGGGCCGGGACGTGAGGTGTGCGGAGCGTGGGTGGAGGGCGTTGGCGGCGGGGCGCCAGTCAGATCGGGCGGAGCATCGCGGTGTGGGCCGTCTCCACGGTCACCATGCTGGTGCTCGCCGGGATCCTCCCGGACTTCCGGCTCCAGTCCCCGGACGGTGACAGCGCGACCGACATCGCCGTCACCGCCGCGGTCGGCGCCGGCGCGTTCGGCCTGCTGTCGGCCCTGGTGTGGCCGCTGCTGGTCCGGCTGCTGCTGCTGGTGCCGGCGCTCGTCCTCGGGCTGCTGGTCTTCTTCCTCAACGGCGGGCTGCTGCTCCTCGCACTGGACGTGAACCCGACCGCGCGCGGCGGCGTCGCCCCGGAGACCGCCGTGGTGGTGGCCGCCGTGATGTCCGCCGTGGCCTCGGCCACCGGCGGCGCCCTGGCCGTCCGCGACGACGACGCCTACCGGCGCAGGCTCTACCGGCTCGCCGACCGCCGCCGCAGGTCCGGCCCGCCCTGCCCGACCGGCCCCGGCACCGTCTTCCTGCAACTGGACGGCGTCGGCCACGACGTGCTGATGGACGCGGTCGACGAGGGCCTGATGCCCACCGTCGCCCGCTGGCTCGGCCGCGACGGCTCCTCCGCGACCCACCGGCTCGCCCCGTGGCGCACCGACTGGTCCAGCCAGACGGGCGCAAGCCAGCTCGGCATCCTGCACGGCAGCAACCACGACGTCCCGGCGTTCCGCTGGTACGAGAAGGACAGCGGCGAAGTGGTCGTCTGCAACCGCCCCACCAGCGCCGCCGACCTCCAGCGACGGGCCATCGAGCACACCGGCGACGGCGGACTGCTCACCTTCGACGGCGCCAGCCGCGGCAACCTGTTCAGCGGCGGCGCCGACGAACAGGCCCTCGTGCTGTCGATAGCCACCCGCCGCCGCAGCCGGGAGAACCGGTCCCGGTCCGGTTACTTCGCCTACTTCTCCGACCCCGCCAACGCGGTCCGCACCGCCATGTCCTTCGTCGCCGAGGTGGGCCGCGAGATCGGCCAGTCGACCCGGGCCCGCGTCCGCAAGGTCCGCCCGCGCGTCTCCCGCGGCGGCCTCTACCCGTTCGTCCGCGCCTTCGCGACCGTCGTCGAGCGGGACGTCGTCGTCGCCGCCGTGATGGGCGACATGCTCGCCGGACGCACCGCCGTCTACGCCGACCTCGTCGCCTACGACGAGGTCGCGCACCACTCCGGGCCGCGCAGCCGGGACGCCGCGAAGGTCCTCCAGCGGCTCGACCGGTCCCTCGCGCTGATCGAGAAGGTCGCCGAACACGCGCCCCGCCGGTACCGGATCGTCGTCCTGTCCGACCACGGCCAGAGCCCCGGCGAGACCTTCCGCTCCCGCTACGGCCTCACCCTCGCCGACCTGGTGCGGGCCGGCTGCGGACTGCCCGTGCCACGCCGGGCGCGGCGCACCCGCAGCGGCGCCGAGGCGCGCACCGCCGTACGGGCCGCCCTGCACCGGCCGGTCGAGGAGGGCGAGGAACAGCGCCGGCCCGCCGACCGCCACTCGGAGCCGGTCGTGCTGGCCTCCGGCAACCTCGGCCTCGTCTCCTTCCCGGACGTGCCGCACCGGATGACCCGCGAGGAGATCGACGCCCGCCACCCCGCGCTGCTGCCCACCCTCGCCAACCACCCCGGCGTCGGTTTCCTGCTCGTGCGCAGCGAGGAGCACGGCGGTGTGGTCCTCGGCGCCCGCGGCGCGGAGATCCCCCTGGACCGGCTCGACGAGGACCCCGGCCCGCTCGCGCCGTTCGGCCCCGGCGCCGCGGACGCCGTGCGCCGCACGCACTCCTTCCCGCACACCGCCGACATCATGGTCAACTCCTTCCACGACCCGGCCGACGGCGAGGTCCTCGCCTTCGAGGAGCAGATCGGCTCCCACGGCGGACTCGGCGGCGCCCAGTCGCGGGCCTTCCTGCTGTCGCCCGCCGTCCTGTCCGCGCCGGACGGCGAGGGGGCGGACATCGTCGGCGCCGAGCACGTCCACCGGATCCTGCGCCGCTGGCTGCGCGAGTCCAACGGCCCGCAGGTGCCCCTGGACGATTCCCGGTCACAGGGCCTCGACGGCGCACCTTTTGCGGTCCCGGACGGACTCGCACAGGACAAAACCGCCTGATTTGGAGCCCTGCGCGGCCGTGCCGGACCATGGACGCCGTCCCGGCGATCCCGGGCACCAGTTCCAAGGAAGGCGTACCACCCCATGCACGTCACCGGGACCGTCCCCCCACCGGCTCCGGCTCCGCGGGAGACCCCCGCAGACCCCAGCCCGGCATCCCACGGCACCAAGCACGCCCGCCGCTTCGGGCTGCCCGTCGCCACCGCCCTGGTCATGGGCAACATCATCGGCGGCGGCATCTTCCTGCTCCCCGCCTCCGTCGCCCCGTTCGGCACGATCAGCCTGCTCGCCTTCGGCGTGCTCACGGTCGGCGCCATCGCCCTCGCCCTGGTCTTCGGCCGGCTCGCCGCCCGCGACCCGCGCACCGGCGGCCCCTACGTCTACGCCCGCGAGGCCTTCGGCGACTTCGCCGGCTTCCTCGCCGCCTGGGCGTACTGGATCACCACCTGGGTGTCCAACGCAGCGCTCGCCGTCGCCGCCGTCGGCTACCTCGACGTCCTGATCCCGGTGAACGGGCACCGCTGGACCGCGTGCCTGGCCGCGCTCGTCATCCAGTGGCTGCCCGCGCTCGCCAACTTCGCCGGCACCCGCTACGTGGGCGCCGTCCAACTGGTGTCCACGGTGCTGAAGTTCGCGCCGCTGCTGCTCGTCGCGGTCGGCGGACTGTTCTTCTTCGACCCGGACAACCTCGGCCCCTTCAACCCGAGCGGCGGCAGCGGCATCGGCGCGGTCTCGGCCGCCGCCGCGATCCTGCTCTTCTCCTACCTCGGTGTGGAGTCCGCCGCGGTCAGCGCGGGCGAGGTCAAGGACCCGCGCCGCACGGTCGGCCGGGCCACCGTCATCGGCACCGCCGGCGCCGCGCTCGTCTACCTGCTCGGCACCCTCTCCGTCTTCGGCACCGTCGCCCACGACCGCCTGGTCGACTCCACAGCCCCCTTCTCCGACGCCGTGAACGCCATGTTCGGCGGCGCCTGGGGCGGCTGGGCCGTCGCGCTCGCCGCGCTGGTGTCGATGACCGGCTGCCTCAACGGCTGGACCCTGCTCAGCGCGCAGACCCCGTACGCGGCGGCCCGCGACGGACTGTTCCCCGCGGCCTTCGCCCGCAAGCGGCGCGGTGTCCCCACGGTCGGCGTCGGCGTCACCGTGGTCCTGGCCTCCCTGCTCACCGTCTACAACTACACGTCCGGCTCGGCCAAGGTCTTCGAGGTCCTGGTCCTCGTCACCACCTTCACGGCGACCGTGCCCTACCTGCTGGCCACCGCGGCGCAGCTCTTCCACCTGGTCTCCGGGCAGCACGAGCGCGTGAACCGCGCCCGGCTGGTGCGCGACGCCGTGATCGCCTCCGCGGCGGCGGCGTTCTCCCTGTGGCTGGTCGCGGGCGCCGGCTACGCGGCGGTCTACCAGGGCGTCCTGTTCCTGTTCGCGGGCGTCCTGGTCTACGCGGTGATGGCGGCCCGGCGGCAGCGGCAGGCCGGTCCGGCCGCACGGTAATTCGGCTGCGCGGGCGCGCCGCGGGTCACACACTGGTGCGGGTCACCTCCCGACCCTCCACCGAGGAGCCCCTGCGTGCAGGCAGCCGTCACCGTCACCCCCGCCCGTCTCCCGGAACTGCTGCTCGGCATCGCCACCGTGCGGCCGGTGTTCCTGTGGGGCGCACCCGGCATCGGCAAGTCCTCCCTCGTGCGGGACTTCGCCGACTCGCTGGGCCTGGAGTGCGTGAGCCTGCTCGGTACCCAGCTCGCTCCCGAGGACCTGATCGGCGTACCGCAGATCCGGGACGGCCGGTCGGTGTTCTGCCCGCCGGAGTCCATCGCCCGCGACGAGCCGTACTGCCTGTTCCTGGACGAGCTGAACGCGGCCGGCCCCGATGTGCAGAAGGCCTTCTACTCCCTCATCCTGGACCGCCGCATCGGGAACTACGAGCTGCCCAAGGGCTCCGTCGTCATCGGCGCCGGAAACCGCGCCACCGACAACGCCCTCGCCCGCCCCCTCGCCTCCGCGCTGGTCAACCGCCTCGCCCACGTCCACCTGGACGCCTCCCCGAAGGACTGGCTGGCCTGGGCCGCCGAGCACGGCATCCACCCCTGGATCACGGACCACCTCACCGACCGGCCCGACCACCTGTGGTCCAAGCCGCCCAAGACCGAGGAGCCGTTCTCCACCCCGCGCTCCTGGCACATGCTCTCCGACGCCCTGCACTCCTTCGGCCGCGACCTGGACGAGGACACCCTGAAGGTCCTCGCGCACGGCACGCTGACCCCCGCCCACGCCACCGCCTTCTGCGGCTACGTCAAGATCGTCCGCAGCCGCTTCGGCATCGAGGCGATCCTCAGGGGCGAGGCCCGCTGGCCGCACCGCCCCGAGGACCGCGACCTGCTGTACTACCTCGCCGAGTCCTTCCGCGGCCGACTGGTCAAGGAACTGCCCGCGAGCAAGGAGCACATGTCGGCGCACGGCCGCCAGACCGCCTACCGCGCCAAATCGCTGCTCGTACAGCTCGCCGAGATCTCCGTCGAGGTCGCCCAGGGAGTCATCGCCTCCGGCGCCGACGGCAACCCCGTGCTGCCCGCGTGGTTCCTGGTGGAGGCGGCACGCGACATGCCGCGTCTGGTGCAGGCCCGGCGATGAGCCGCGCGCGCAGGCAGCAGGAGGCCAGGAAGGACCCGGCCGCCGAGGACTGCGCCAAGGGTGTGCAGTTGGCGTGGGCCAACCCGGCACTGGCGGCGTTGGAGGTCAAGCTGTGCCGCGAGGAGGAGTGCCGGGTCGCCCCGCGGCAGGGACTCGTCCGGGTCACGTCGAACGGCCGGCTGCACCTGAACCCCGTCCGCCGTGCCGAGCCCGCCGAGTGGGCCTGGGCCATCGCCCACGGCCTGATCCACCTGGGCTTCGGCCACGTGCCCGCCGCCACCGGTGAGCGCGTCCCGCCCGACCGCTACGACCTCGCCGCCCGCTGCGTCGTCGTCAACCGCTTCCTCATGACCTTCCCGGTCGGCCGCACCCCGGACGACCTGCCGGCCGCCTATCCCGACGGCGACGAGGAGCGCATCGCCGCCGCATGGCGCCGTGAGGGCGGCGTCCCGGCCGCCTTCGAGCGCTGCGGCACCGCCGGCGGCGAACCCGACCAGCTGCTCGTGCCCTGGGACGGCTGGAACGGGCAGGTTCCGGACTGGCAGCTCGCCTTCGCCCACGCGCTGACCCGCACCGTGTCCACCGCCCTGGACCTCGCGGGCGGCCGGCGCGACGACATGCTCGGCGGCCCCACCCGCCTGAGCCCCTGGCACCGGGCCCTGAGCTGGTTCGTCTCCTCCTACCCCCTCCTCGGCGGCATCGCGGCCGGCATCACCCTCGTCGCCGATGCCGAACTCGCCCGCGCCCACGGCATCGCGGTCGCCGCCGTCAACGCCGAGGCCGGCGAGATCTACGTCAACCCGCTGCGCCGGTACGACGACGAGGAGTGGCGGTTCGTCCTCGCCCACGAGATGCTGCACGCCGCCCTGCGCCACGGCGATCGGTGCGGCACCCGCGACCCGTACCTCTTCAACGTCGCCTGCGACTACGTCGTCAACGGCTGGCTCGTCGAGATGCAGGTCGGCACCATGCCCGAGGGACTGCTGCACGACCCGGAGCTGGCCGGACTGTCCGCCGAGGAGGTCTACGACCGCATCACCGGCGACCTGCGCCGCATGCGCCGCCTGTCCACCCTGCGCGGCAAGGGCGTCGGCGACGTCCTCGGCGCCCCGCTCGGCCCGCCCCGCGACCGCGTCGACCTCGACGGCTTCTACCGGCGCGGCCTGGCCCAGGGCCTGGACCTGCACCGGCAGCAGGAACGTGGCTTCCTCCCGGGCGGCCTGGTCGAGGAGATCCGCGCCCTCAGCCACCCGCCGCTGCCCTGGGACGCCCGCCTCGCCCGCTGGTTCGACGAGTTCGTGCCCCGTCCCGAGCCCGTACGTTCGTACGCGCGCCCGGGCCGGCGGCAGGCCGCCACTCCCGACATCCCGCGCGCCGGGCGGTACTTCCCGCCCGAGGAGGTCGCCCGCTGCACCTTCGGCGTGGTCCTGGACACCTCCGGTTCCATGGACCGCACCCTGCTCGGCAAGGCGCTCGGTGCCATCGCGTCCTACGCCGAGGCACGGGACGTGCCCGCCGCCCGCGTCGTGTTCTGCGACGCGGCACCTCACGACGCCGGATACCTGCCCGTGACGGACATCGCCGGGCGGGTGCGCGTGCACGGCCGCGGCGGCACCGTGCTCCAGCCCGGCGTCGATCTGCTGCTGCGCGCCGAGGACTTCCCGCCGGCCGCGCCGGTCCTCGTGATCACCGACGGCTGGTGCGACGTGCTGCGGATACGGCGCGAGCACGCCTACCTGATCCCACAGGGCGCACGGCTGCCGTTCACCGCACAGGGACCGGTCTTCCGGGTGAGCTGAGCCGGAGTGTGATCGGATGGGGGTGGGAACCCGGGCACGGGCTCCCACCGCCCCAGTACCGCAAGGGAATCCGGAAAGGACTCGTCGTGGCAACCACGCGCTCCGCACACACCGTCTGGGAAGGCAACCTGCTCGAGGGCAGCGGCGTCGTCACCTTCGACTCGTCCGGCATCGGCGAGCAGCCGGTGTCGTGGCCGTCGCGCGCCGAGAAGGCGAACGGCAAGACCAGCCCCGAAGAGCTGATCGCCGCCGCCCACTCCAGCTGCTTCTCCATGGCGCTGTCGCACGGCCTGGCCGGCGCCGGCACCCCGCCCACCAAGCTCACCACCTCCGCCGACGTCACCTTCCAGCCGGGTGAGGGCATCAAGGGCATCCACCTCACCGTGGAGGGCACCGTCCCGGGCATCGACAACGACGCGTTCGTCGCCGCCGCCGAGGACGCCAAGAAGAACTGCCCGGTCAGCCAGGCCCTCACCGGCACGACCATCACCCTGACGGCCAAGCTGGCCTAGCCGGCTAGGAGCCCGCCCGCTCCCACCCCGGCCGGTCCGGGCGCGGCCCCAGTTGTCTGGGGTCGCGCGACCGGTAGACCACGTACGGGCGGAACACGTACTGCAGCGGGGCGCTGAACATGTGCACCAGCCGGGTGTAGGGCACCAGCGCGATCAGCACCATGCCGATCACCGCGTGCACGTGGTAGAGCACCGGCACCCCCTCCATCAGCCCCGTCTTCGGGTGCAGGGTGAACAGGCTGCGCGCCCAGGGGGCGATGGTGGTGCGGTAGTCGTAGCCGTTGCCGGAGGTGTCGGACAGCTTCGCGACCATGCCGAGCACGATGGCACCGAGCAGGAAGACGTACATGACCTTGTCGTTGGCCGTGGTGGCGCGGAAGACCGGCGCGTTGGTGCGGCGCCGGTAGATCAGCAGCCCGATCCCGGCGACCGTCAGCACCCCGGCGAGGGTGCCGCCGTACAGCGAGAACAGGTGGTACGCGTGCTCGCTGACGCCGGCCGAACGCGTCCACGACGCGGGGACGAACAGCCCGATGAGGTGGCCGACGAGCACGAACAGGATGCCGTAGTGGAACACCGGTGAGGCGATGTTCAGCAGCTTCGACTCGTAGACCTGGGAGGAGCGGGTGGTCCAGCCGAACCGGTCGTAGCGGTGCCGCCAGACCAGCCCGGCGACGAGCAGGACGAACGCGGCGTAGGGCAGGACGCTCCAGAGGAAAACGGTCATCGGCGTGCTCCGGTCGGTGCGGGCGGCAGGGTGGCGCACACGGCGGCCAGGACGCACGCGTACGGCGTGCCCGCGGCGGTGAGCCGGGACCGGAGCTCGCCGAGGGCGTCGCGGTGCTCGACCAGCAGGCCCAGGTCGCCGGTGCGCGACGTGAACTCCAGGACGGCCGGCAGGAAGTCGGGCAGCTCCTCGCCGGTGAACTCCAGGCCGTGGGCGCGGTAGAGCTCCTTGAAGCGGACCAGCGACATCCCGCGCCGCCGGGTGTCGCCGTCGCTCCACCAGCTCAGGTACAGGCTGTGCCGGTTCTTGAAGTCGAAGACCTCCACGTAGTGTGCCTGGAGTGCGCCCTGCGGTGTCACCGCCGCATGGTCGGTGAACTCCCGCAGCTGCGGCGCGGCCTCGCGCAGCAGGGGCAGCCGGGCGCGGAAGTCGTCGTCGGGGTAGGTCAGGCAGAGCGCCGCCGCCTGGTACAGGACCTCGAAGCCGGGCATCACACCTCCCTCTCGTCGTCCGCGGTCTGCCGCCGGCGCAGGATGTGGAAGTTCTCCACCGGCACCAGCGGCAGCCGCCTGCGTCCCGAGTCCTGGCCGAACGGGCCGTCGCCGCCCATGCCGGGGCCGCCGTCGACGTCCAGGCTGCACGTGTCCGGAAGCGCGGACTCCTCCAGCCGCCGCGCGTCCCCGACGGCGGCCGTGGGGATGACGTACCGCTCCTCGTACTTGGCGATCGCCAGCAGCCGGTACATGTCCTCGATCGCGGTCGGCGTCAGGCCGGCGGCGGCCGCGACCGACGGGTCGGTCTCCTCGCCGAGGTTGACCGCCCGCATGTGGGAGCGCATCGCGGCCAGTTTCTCCAGACAGGCTCGCACCGGGGCTACGTCGCCCGCGGTGAACAGCTCCGCCAGGTACTCCAGCGGAATGCGCAGCGTGTCGATCGCGCCGAACAGGTTGTCCGCGTCCTCGCCGTCGTGCCCGGTCTCCGTCAGCGCGTCCACCACCGGCGACAGCGGCGGGATGTACCAGACCATCGGCAGGGTGCGGAACTCGGGATGCAACGGGAGCGCCACCCGGTACCTGCTGACCAGCGCGTGCACGGGGGAGCGCCGGGCCGCCTCCAGCCAGTCGTGCGGGATCCCCGCGGCCTCGCAGGCCCGGCGCACCTCGGGGTCCTCGGGGTCGAGGAAGACGCCCAACTGGGCTTCGTACAGGTCCCGTTCGTTCGGTGTGGACGCCGCCTCGGTCACCTTGTCGGCGTCGTACAGCACGACCCCGAGATACCGCAGCCGCCCCACGCAGGTCTCCGAGCAGACCGTCGGCAGGCCCACCTCGATGCGCGGATAGCACAGCGTGCACTTCTCGGCCTTGCCGGTGCGGTGGTTGAAGTACACCTTCTTGTACGGGCACCCGGTCACGCACATCCGCCAGCCCCGGCAGCGGTCCTGGTCGACCAGGACGACACCGTCCTCCGACCGCTTGTACATCGCCCCGGACGGGCAGGACGCCACGCACGACGGGTTGAGGCAGTGCTCGCAGATGCGCGGCAGATAGAACATGAAGGTCTGCTCGTAGGCGAACCGCACCTTGTCCGAGGCCTCCCGGCGGGTGCGCTCCACCATCGGGTCCAGGTCGCCGTAGGCGGGGGCGCCGCCCAGGTTGTCGTCCCAGTTGGACGACCAGCCGATCTTCATCGGCTTGCCGTCGAGCTGCGAGACGGGCCGCGCCACCGGGTAGTCGTCGCCCAGCGGGGCGTCGGTGAGGTTCTTGTAGTCGTACGTCCAGGGCTCGTAGTAGTCCTTGATCTCGGGCAGCCGCGGGTTGGAGAAGATACCGGCGAGCTTCTTCAGCCGCCCGCCCGCCTTGAGACGCAGCGCGCCCCGCCGGTTCAGCTCCCAGCCGCCCCGCCACTTCTCCTGGTCCTCGTAGCGGCGGGGGTAGCCCTGGCCGGGGCGGGTCTCGACGTTGTTGAACCAGACGTACTCCATGCCCCGCCGGTTGGTCCACGCCTGTTTGCAGGTGACCGAGCAGGTGTGGCAGCCGATGCACTTGTCGAGGTTCATGACCATCGCGATCTGGGCCATCGGGCGCATCAGTACTCGACCTCCTGGGCACGGCGGCGGATCACCGTCACCTCGTCGCGCTGGTTGCCCGTCGGCCCCAGGTAGTTGAACGCCCAGGACAACTGGGCGTAACCGCCGATGAGATGGGTCGGCTTGAGGAGCAGCCGGGTGAGCGAGTTGTGGATGCCGCCGCGCTTCCCGGTCGTTTCGGCGAGCGGCACGTTGACCGTGCGTTCCTGGGCGTGGTGCATGTAGACCGTGCCGGGCGGCATGCGGTGCGAGACGATGGCGCGGGCCACGACCACGCCGTTGCGGTTGACCGCCTCGATCCAGTCGTCGTCGGACACGCCGATCGCGTCCGCGTCCTGGGGCGCCATCCAGATGGTCTGCCCGCCCCGGGACAGCGCCAGCATGAACAGGTTGTCCTGGTACTCGGAGTGGATGGACCACTTGTTGTGCGGGGTGAGGTAGCGGACCGTCACCTCGCGGTGTCCGTCCGGGCCGAGCTGCGGCTCGCCGAACAGCCTGCTCATGTCCAGCGGCGGCCGGTACACCGGCAGCGCCTCGCCCAGCTCGTGCATCCAGTCGTGGTCGAGGAAGAAGTGCTGGCGGCCGGTGAGGGTGTGCCAGGGCTTGAGGTGCTCGGTGTTCAGGGTGAACGCCGTGTACCGCCGCCCGCCGGCCTCGCTGCCCGACCACTCCGGCGAGGTGATCACCGGCACGGGCGCCGCCTGCGTGTCCGCGTACGTGATCCGCTTGCCCTCGTGCTCGGCGGCCAGGTGGGCCATCTCCTGCCCGGTCTTCGCCTCCAGGGTGCGGAAACCCTGCGTGGCGAGGCGGCCGTTGGTGGTGCCGGACAGGGCGAGGATGGTGTTGGCGGCCTTCACCGCGGTGTCCAGCGCGGGGCGCCCGTCGGCCGGGCCGCCGCGCACCGCGCCGTTCGTCCGCCGCAGCAGCTCGACCTCCTCGTCCGGTCTCAGGGTGATGCCCTTGGCGGGCAGCCCCTTGGTCTCCACCAGCGGTCCCAGCGCCGCGAACTTGGCGCCGACCGCCGTGTAGTCCCGCTCCACGACGGTCAGGTTCGGCAAGGTCCTGCCCGGCTCCGGGTCGCACTCCCCGCGCTTCCAGTCCCGCACGACCCCGCCGGGCTGGGCGATCTCGCCCGGGGTGTCGTGCTGGAGCGGCGCCGCCACCAGGTCCCTGCGGACGCCGAGACGGCCGACGGCCAGCTCGCTCAGCTTCTCGGCCAGCGCCTTGAACGTGTCGAAGTCGGTGCGGGCCTGCCAGGGCGGGTCCACGGCCGGGGAGAACGCGTGGACGTAGGGGTGCATGTCGGTGCTGGACAGGTCGTGCTTCTCGTACCAGGTCGCGGCCGGCAGCACCACGTCGGACAGCAGCGTCGAGGAGGTGTGCCGGAAGTCCAGCGACAGCAGCAGGTCGACCTTCCCCTCGGGCGCCTCCTCGTGCCACACCACATCGCGGGGCCGCTCCTCGGGCGACGCCTCCTGGGCGCGCAGCGACGAGTGCGTGCCCAGCAGGTGCTTGGTGAAGTACTCGGCGCCCTTCGCCGACGAGCCCAGCAGGTTGGCCCGCCACAGCGTCACGATCCGCGGCCAGTTCTCCGGGGCGTCCGGGTCCTCGCAGGCGAACTTCAGCGTGCCCGCGCGCAGTTCGGCCACGGCGTTCGCCACCGGGTCGCCGGGGGTCTCGCCCAGCTCCAGCGGGTTGCGGTCGAAGGTCGGGTACGACGGCATCCACCCCGTGCGCGCCGACAGCGCCAGGCAGTCCGCGGCCGTCATCCCCGCGAGCCGCCCCTCACCGAGGGGCGAGGCCAGCACGTCCGCACCGAACCGGTCGTAGCGGAACTGGTCGGTGTTCAGGTACCAGTACGCCGTGCCGATCATCTGGCGCGGCGGCCGGGACCAGTCCGTCGCGGCGGCCAGCGACGCCCAGCCGGTCACCGGGCGGCACTTCTCCTGGCCCACGTAGTGCGCCCAGCCGCCGCCGTTGCGGCCCTGGCAGCCGGTCAGCTGGAGCAGCGCGAGGAAGGCCCGGTAGATCGTCTCCGAGTGGAACCAGTGGTTGGTGCCCGCGCCCATCAGGATCATGCAGCGGCCCTTGGACCTCTCGGCGGTCCGCGCGAACTCGCGGGCGATCCGCACACAGGCCGCCGCCGGGACCGAGGTGTGCGTCTGCTGCCACGCGGGGGTGCCGGGCGCGCCCGCGTCCTCGTACGACGCCGGCCAGTCGCCCGGCACCCCGGCCCGGGCCACGCCGTACTGCGCCAGCAGCAGGTCGAACACGGTCGTCACCAGCGGCCCGCCCGGTCCGCCCAGCCGGGTGGCGGGCACGCCCCGCCGGACGACGTCCCCCCGGCCCTGGCCGTGTGCGCCGCCCTCGGTGTCGAAGCGGGGGAGGAGCACCTCGACGCCCGCCGCCGCCTCGTGGCCGTACAGGCTCAGCCGGGGGCGCACGTCACCGAGGTCCAGGTTCCACTTCCCCCGGTCCGCCTCGTTCCAGCGGAAGCCCAGCGACCCGCCCGGCACCACCGCGCGGCCCGTCACCTCGTCCAGCACGACCGTCTTCCACTCCGCGTCCCGGCCCTCCTGCCCGAGGTCGGCGGCGCGCAGGAACTTCGCCGGCACGTACGCCCCGTCCCGCTCGGTCAGCGTCACCAGGAACGGCAGGTCGGTGAAGCGCCGCACGTAGTCGTCGAAGAAGGGCGTGACCCGGTCGACGAAGAACTCCTTGAGGACCACGTGCCCCATCGCCAGCGCCAGCGCCGCGTCCGTGCCCGGGTGCGGGTGCAGCCACTGGTCGGCGAACTTGGCGTTGTCGGCGTAGTCGGGCGCGACGACGACCACCTTCTGACCCCGGTAGCGGGCCTCCGCCATCCAGTGCGCGTCCGGCGTGCGGGTCACCGGGACGTTGGAGCCCCACATGATCAGATACGCCGCGTCCCACCAGTCGCCCGACTCGGGCACGTCCGTCTGGTCGCCGAAGACCTGCGGGGAGGCCACCGGCAGGTCGGCGTACCAGTCGTAGAACGACAGCATCGGGGCGCCGATGAGGGAGTGGAAGCGGGCCCCGGCCGCGTGCGACACCATCGACATCGCCGGGATGGGGGAGAACCCGGCGATCCGGTCCGGTCCCTGGTGCCGGATGGTGTGGACGTGGGCCGCGGCGACCATCTCCACCGCGTCGTCCCAGCTCGCCCGGACCAGCCCGCCCTTGCCCCGCGCCCGCTGGTAGCGCCGCCGGCGCTCCGGATCGCCCTGGATGTCGGCCCAGGCCAGCACCGGGTCCCCGAGCCGGGCCCGGGCCTCGCGGTACATGTCCAGCAGCACCCCGCGCACGTACGGGTGGCGCACGCGGGTCGGCGAGTACGTGTACCAGGAGAACGCGGCGCCCCGGGGACAGCCGCGCGGCTCGTACTCCGGACGGTCCGGGCCGACCGACGGATAGTCCGTCGCCTGGGTCTCCCAGGTGATGATGCCGTCCTTGACGAACACGTTCCAGCGGCAGGAGCCCGTGCAGTTCACGCCGTGCGTGGAGGTCACGACCTTGTCGTGGCTCCAGCGGTCCCGGTAGAACGCGTCCGACTCCCGCCCGCCGACCAGCCCGATGCTGTGCAGGTCGGGGGCGGCGGTGCCGGGCCGGAAGAACCGGCCCGCGCGCAGCAGCGCCGCGCCCGGCTCGGTGGGCGGTGTCCGCGTGTCGGTCACGTGCGCTCCCTTGCTCGCCTGGCTCCGAACCTAGGGGCCGCAGGGATCGCCCACCTGTCCGCGGCGCCCGTACGGGTCAGGGCGCGCGGTGCCGGGACGGTTCAGGACTTGCGCGCCACCCCCGCGTACACCGGGACGATGCCCTCCGTCTGGGCCGCCACGTCCTCGGGGTCCGGCCGCCAACCGGTCACCGGGATGACGCCGGGGCCCAGCAGCTCCAGGCCGTCGAAGAAACGTGCGAACTCGGCGAGCGAGCGCGGGTGGAACGGCGTGCCGCTGCGGGCGAACAGATTGGCGGCCCGGCCGACCGCCTCCGGGTTCAGGTCGGGCGTGACCTGCGAGAGGATCAGGAAGCTGCCCGGCGCCAGGGCGTCGACGTACCGCTTCAGCAGCCCGTGCACGTCGTCGCCGTCCGCCGCGTCCCCGAGGTAGTGCGTCAGGGCCACCAGCGACAGGGCGACCGGCCGCTCGAAGTCCAGGCACTCGCCGGCCAGCCGCAGGATGGTGTCCGGGTCCCGGACATCCGCGTGGACGTACTCGGTGCCGCCCTCCGCCGAGCCGTGCAGCAGCGCCTCGGCGTGCCGGAGCACGATCGGGTCGTTGTCGGCGTACACCACCCGCGCCTCCGGTGCCACGCCCTGGGCCACCTGGTGCAGGTTCGGCTCGGTGGGGATGCCCGTGCCAATGTCCAGGAACTGGCGGATCCCGGCGTCGGCGACCGTACGGACCGCCCGCTGCATGAACCGGCGGTTGGCACGCGCCCCGCGCACCGCCGTGTCGTCCACGGCCAGGATCTTCCGGGCCAGTTCCTCGTCCACGGGGTAGTTGTCCTTGCCGCCCAGCCACCAGTCGTAGACGCGGGCCGGATGCGGCCGGCTGGTGTCGATGGGGGTGGACGCGGCGTCGGATCCGGTCATGCGGTGTGTTCTCCCTCAGGGATGGTGCTGACGGGTGGCCGGGTCAGTAGTTCTCGCGGTACTCCCGCAGGATCTTCTCGGTGCGCTGGGTGGAGGCGGCGCGTGCCGTCATGTGGTCCAGGACCTCCAGGTGGGTGGAGACCTCCGCGCGGGAGTCGAGGTAGAGCGCGCCGGTCAGGTACTCGGTGAAGACCATGTCGGGCAGCTCCGGCTCGGCGAAACGGAACAGGGTGAACGGGGCGTACGTCCCCGGGTGCGGACCGTCCTCGAACTCGGCGACCTGGAGGGTCACCCGGTCCCGGACGGCGAACTCCAGCAGCCGGTCGAGCTGTTCGCGCATCACCCGGCCGTGGACGCTCACCGGGCGCCGCAGCACCGTCTCGTCCATGATCACCCACAGGTGCGGCGGGTCCGGCCGGTCCAGCAGGCGCTGCCGTTCCATGCGCAGGGACACGTGCCGTTCGACCGCCTCCTGGCCCGCGGTCCCTATCGTCCCGGCGTCCAGGACCGCACGGGCGTAGTCCTCGGTCTGGAGCAGGCCGGGCACGAAGTGCGGCTCGTAGGAGCGGACGATCCGTGCCGCGCCCTCCAGGCTCACGTACAGGCTGAACCAGTCCGGCAGCACGTCGGTGTAGCGCTGCCACCAGCCCGGCCGGTTCGCCTCCTCGGCCAGCGTGACGAACGCCGCGACCTCTTCCTCGGGCACCCCGAACGCCGTCAACAGGATCTGGACATACGGTATTTTCAGCGCGACCTCGGCCGTTTCCATGCGGCGTACGGTCGCCGGGGCCACCCGGAGCACCTTGGCGGCCTCCTCGCGCTTGAGGCCCGCCCGCTCGCGCAGCTCCTGGAGCCGCTTGCCCAGCACCACCTGACCCACGGTGGGTGCCACCCGCCGCTCACTCACGCCACGCCTCCCCAACGCGCCCAAGTCCCCCCGCAGTCTGTCATGTTCCGCCACCGGCCCCACAGGGGCTCAGGGGCGGCGACCGCATTACCCCTCGGGTAATCGACCGATTCCCGTCCGGACGGGATCGTGGAGACACACCGGGGGCCGGACCGGCGCACTCCGGCCCGGCCCCCGGTTCCCCGCAGCCTTGCCCGATCCCGACGGAGGGTGACCCGCCATGTCCACGAACCAGCTCGCCGCACTCGCCCGCACCCTCGAGCCGCAGCTGATGCTCCGCCGCTTCCTGGCCCTGGACGCGGTCGTGACCGGCACCAACGCGCTCGCCTACCTCGCCCTGTCCGGGCCGCTGGGCCGCTTCCTCGGGGCCGGCTCCGGGCTGCTGCTCGGCATCGGCGCGTTCCTCGCCGTGTACACGGCCGCCGTGGGTCTGGTGGCCGCACGCCGGCACCCGCCGGCCCTCGCGGTGCGGGCCGTCGTGGAGGCCAACCTGGCCTGGTCGGCGCTGAGTCTCGCCGCCCTGGCCCTCTGGCTCTCGCCCACCACGGCCGGCGCGGTGTGGACGGTGCTCCAGGCGCTGGTCGTCACGGGATTCGCGCTGCTCCAGTACGCGGCACTGAGGCAGCGTCAGGACACGAGCGTCTGAAGGTACTTGACCGTCGCCGGGTCGGCCGGGAGCAGCGTCTCGATGGCCAGCTCGGCGACCGTCACGTCCATCGGCGTGTTGAAGGTGGAGATGGACGAGATGAACGACAGCGTCCGGCCCTCGTGCTCGATCCGCAACGGCAGCGCGAAGTACGGCACCGGCTCGTCCGGTTCCTCGTCGTGGGCGTCGTCCGGCACCGGGTACGCCGCGACCTCCTCGTACAGCGCCCGCAGGGCCTGTGAGCGGTCCAGGGCGATCTGCCGCTGCATCTGCTCCAGCAGGTGCCCGCGCCACTCGCGCAGGTTGCGGATGCGCGGCGCCAGGCCCTCGGGGTGCAGGGCCAGCCGCATCGCGTTCGGCCGGGGCGCGAGCAGGTGCTCGGGGAGGCCGTCCATCAGCATCGCGATGCCCCGGTTGGCGGCCAGCACCTCGTACCGCGCGTCGACCACCAGCGCGGGATAGGGCTCGTAGCCCCTGATCAGGCGCTCCATGCCCGCGCGCAGGGCGTCCAGCGCCGGGTCGTCCAGCGGGGTCTCCGGGTAGTGCGGGGCGTAGCCCGCCGCGAGGAGCAGCGCGTTGCGCTCCCGCATGGGGACGTCGAGCCGGTCGGCGAGCCGCAGCACCATCTCCTCGCTCGGCCGGGAACGCCCCGTCTCGATGAAGCTGATGTGCCGGGCGGAGGAATCGGCGCGCAGCGACAGCTCCAGCTGGCTGATCCGCCGCCGTTCCCGCCAGGCCCGCAGCAGCGGGCCCACGCCCTGGGCGGTGGGGGTGGTACCGGACATGAGTGCGGTCATACGCGGAACGGTAGTCGACCGCGGGCCCGGCGCGTCCGGCGTCGCGGGCCAGGGCCACGGCGGCCCCGCTGTGGCAGGCTGTCGAGGGTACGGCACCGTGCCCGCACCCCAGCAGACGAGGAGCGCAGCCCATGCCCGTGGAACCGCTGTCGCAGAAGGAGATCGAGGAGCGCCTGGCCGAGCTGCCGGGCTGGTCCCTCGACGGGGACCGCCTCACCCGCGCCTACCGGCTCGACTCGCACTTCGCGGCGACCGCGATGGTCGTGCACGTCGCGCAGGTGCAGGAGGAACTCGACCACCACTCCGACCTGACCCTCGGCTACAACACGGTGACCCTGGCGGTCAGCACCCACAGCGCGGGCGGCGTCGTCACCGAGAAGGACGTCGAGCTCGCCCGCAGGGTGGAGGACCTGGCCGGGAGCCACGGGGCACACTGACGGTGTGCTCGACTACGACGAAGAAGCGGAACGCTACGACGCCCTGCGCGGCGGAGAGCCCCGCGCCGAAGCCGCCGCCCGGGCGGTCCTGAGCCTCGTTCCCCCGCACGCCCGCGGCCTGCTCGACGTCGCCTGCGGCACCGGTATCGTCACCGGACGGCTCGCGGCCGGACGGGCGGGCCTGCGCGTGACCGGCGCCGACCTCGCCCCCGCGATGGCCCGCCGGGCCGCCGCCCGGCTGCCCGGCGCCGTCGTGCTGGCCGACAGCCGCCGGCTGCCCTTCCGGGACGGTGAGTTCGACGCCGTGAGCAGCGTGTGGCTGCTGCACCTGGCCCCCGGCGCCGAGGACGTGCGCACCATCGTCGGCGAGTGCGCCCGCGTGCTGCGGCCCGGCGGGGTGTATGTGACGACGGTCGACAAGGGCGCCGCGCACAACGTGGGCAGCGACATCGACGCCGTGCTCGCCACCCGCCCGCCCAGCACCGCACGCGACGCCGCCGAGGTGGTCGAGTCGTACGCCCGCGCCCACGGCCTGACACCGGCCGGCGAGGCCCGCTTCACCGGCCACGGCCAGGGCCGCAGCCCCCGTCGTACGGTGGCCGACCTGCGGCGGGGCTGGTTCGTCACGCTACCGCCGGGCGGGGAGCTCGCCGAACGCTTCGCCACTCGGCTGGAGGCGCTGCCGGACCAGGAACGGCCCCGGCCGGACCCGGTGTTCACCCTGAGGGCGTTCGCGAAAGCGTAGGCGCCGGGCGGCAACCCCGGCGCCCCCGGTGGCGACCGAGAGGCGGAATGCATCCGTCCTCCAGGAGGTTCGTCACGTGAGGCACCCCCGCAAGCACCGCAGACGCCCCCTCGTCCTGGCCGCAGCGCTCGCCGCCGGCCTCGTCGGCGCGGGTCTGACGACACTGGCCCCGGGCACCGCCGAGGCCGCCACCGCACGCCAGGTCGAGGCCCTCGACCGGGGCGTGGTCAGCGTCCACACCGGTGACGGCAACCTGGTCGGCTGGCGCTGGCTCGCCACCGACCCGGACGACGTCGCGTTCAACGTCTACCGGGCCGGCACGAAGGTCAACTCCAGCCCGGTCACCGGCTCCACCACCTACTTCCACGCCGGCGCACCCTCCCAGGCCGACTACACGGTCCGCGCCGTGGTCAACGGCACCGAGCAGGGCGACTCGGTCCACGCGATCCAGTTCCGGTCCGGCTACAAGGACGTCCCGATCAGCCCGCCCGCCGGCGGCACCACCCCCGACGGCGTCGCCTACACCTACGAGGCCAACGACGCCTCCGTCGGCGACCTCGACGGCGACGGCGCGCTCGACATCGTCCTCAAGTGGCAGCCCACCAACGCCAAGGACAACTCCCAGTCCGGCTACACCGGCAACACCGTCGTCGACGGCATCAGGCTCGACGGCACCCGCCTGTGGCGCGTCGACCTGGGCCGCAACATCCGTTCCGGCGCCCACTACACCCAGTTCCAGGTGTACGACTACGACGGCGACGGCAGGGCCGAGGTCGCCATGAAAACCGCCGACGGCACCGAGGACGGCACCGGCGCGGTCATCGGGAGCCCGTCCGCGGACCACCGCAACTCCTCCGGCTACGTCCTGTCCGGCCCCGAGTACCTGACGATGTTCGACGGGCAGACCGGCAAGGCCATGGGCACCGTCGACTACGTCCCCGCCCGGGGCACCGTCTCGTCCTGGGGCGACTCCTACGGCAACCGCGTCGACCGCTTCCTGGCCGGAACGGCGTACCTGGACGGCTCCCGACCCTCCCTGGTCATGGCCCGCGGCTACTACACGCGCACGGTCATCGCCGCCTGGGACTGGCGCGGCGGCGCCTTCACCCGACGCTGGACCTTCGACACCAACTCCTCCACCAACAGCGGCAAGGGCTACGACGGCCAGGGCAACCACCAGTTGTCCGTCGCGGACGTCGACGGCGACGGCAGGGACGAGATCGTCTACGGCGCCATGGCCGTCGACGACAACGGCAACGCCCTGTGGACCACGCGCAACGGCCACGGCGACGCCATGCACGTCGGTGACCTCGACCCGGGCCGCGCGGGCCTGGAGGAGTTCAAGGTGGACGAGGACGGCTCGAAGCCCTCGTCCTGGATGGCGGACGCGCGCACGGGCCAGGTCATCTGGTCCACTCCCGCGAGCGGCGACAACGGCCGGGGCGTCTCGGCCGACATCTGGTCCGGCAGCGCGGGCGCCGAGTCCTGGTCGTCCGCCGAGAGCGGTATCCGCAATCCCAAGGGCACGGTCGTCCACAGCCGCAAGCCCTCCAGCGCCAACTTCCTGTCCTGGTGGGACGGCGACCCCGTCCGCGAACTCCTCGACGGCACCCGCATCGACAAGTACGGCACGTCCGGCGACACCCGCCTGCTCACCGGCTCCGGGGTGGCGTCGAACAACGGCACGAAGGCCACGCCGGTCCTCTCCGGCGACATCCTCGGCGACTGGCGCGAGGAGGTCGTCTGGCGGACCAGCGACAACAGGGCCCTGCGCATCCACTCCACGCCGTACGACGCGGACACCCGCATCACGACCCTGCTCCACGACACCCAGTACCGCACGGCCCTGGCCTGGCAGAACACGGCCTACAACCAGCCGCCCCACCCGAGCTTCTTCATCGGCGCCAAAATGGCAACGGCCCCGAGACCGGCGGTGTTCACCCCCTGACGCACGCGCCGGGGCACGCCGTTGCGTCGACACGATTCCGTCACGAGATCTTCACGCGGCGCGTTTCCGGGGGATGATGTAGCACGCAACCACATCGCCTCCGGGGGAAGAACCATGAGCAACCACACCACGCCGCCGCCCGCGCCGCCCTATTGGCCGCCGGTGCCTCCGCAGCCCCCGAAGCAGAACCGGACCGCGCTCATCGCGGTCGCCGCGGCCGTCGTCGCCGCGGCGGTCACGGCCGCGGTCACCGTCGGCGTCACCGGCGACGACGAGGCCGAGCCGGCGCCCACGGTCACCGTGACGGAGACCGTGGGCGCCGGGGACACCACCGCGGCCGACGAGGAGACCGAACCCGCCCCCGAGGCCTCGGACGACGGGGTGTACGCGCTCGGCGACACGGTCACCTACGACGGTGAGGTCCGGGTCGGCCTCTCCGGCTTCAAGCGGGCGGTGTCCACCGACACCGCCATGCCCGAGAGCACGCCGTACGTGCGGTTCACCGTCAAGGTCGACAACGGCGGCAGCGAGACGCTCGACGCCACCGCGCTCTCCGTCAACTGCTCCTACGGCAAGGACGGTCACAGCAGCGAGGCCGTCTTCGACAGCGCCACCGGACTGAACGGCGGTCCCGACACCCAGCTTCTCGCCGGACGGTCTATCAACGTGCCGTGGGGCTGCACACTCCCCAAGGGCGAGAAGCTCGTCCAGATCGAGGTCGTCCCGGACTACGAATCCGACACCGCGATCTTCACGGGCGAGATCAAGTAGGGCGCGGCAAGGGACGTGCGAGGGCCGGGCGTCCCTCGGCGTGGACGAGGGACGCCCGGCAGGTTGGTCCCGTCGTCCGGTGACGGGGCCGAGCACACGGAGCCGTCAGGCGCCCCGAAGGGGCGCGGGGAACTGCGCGACCAGCCACACACGGCCCGCAGTCGAACATCCCGCCCCACCCGCGGAGCGCCTCGCGGGGACTATTCGAGCAGCTCCGCGTACGAACCCATGGCGAGGGCGATGTCCGCCTGCGCCCAGAACCGGTGGTACGTGAACGTGGGCGCGGCACCGCCCGCGAGATAGCTCTCGATCTTCGACCAGGCCGGGTCGTCCTGGTAGAAGGAGCGGATCGAGGAGAACGTCGACGACGCGCCGATCGTGTCGCCGTTCGGCATGGTGCCGGTCCAGCCGTCCGGGACGTGGACGCCGTCGTCGAAGCGGTTGTAGTCGGCGCGGGTCTCCGGGACGGCGATGCCGAGCGCGTCCTGGTTGTTCGCCCACATGCCGTCGAGCAGCGCCTTGGCGGTCGCGGCCGCCTCCGTGTCGCCCGAGCGGTCGGCGTAGTACGTCAGGGTCTTGGCGTACGCGGCCGCCACACCGACGTCGTCGGTGTAGTCGGCGACCGTGACGTGCAGGTCGCCGTTGTCACCCGGGGACGCGGCGTTCCAGGTGTCGGGCTTGCCCGACCACCGCAGCGTCGACGGGATCCGGAAACTGCCGTCCGGGTTGACCGTCGTCTCCGACAGCGCCCAGTCGACCCACTTGTCCAGGACCGCCTTGGCGTCCGCGTCACCGCTCTGCTGGTAGTACTCGGCGACCCGTTCCATGGACCACGCCTGGAAGCCGAACCACTGGTTGGACGGCGGGTCGTGGTACACCGGCTTCTCGTCGTAGTACATGCCGTAGAAGGTCGGCGTACCGGCCGGCGGCGTCGCGTACCGGCCCGCCCAGCTGTTGGTCGCGCCGCCCGCGATGGCCCCCTCGTCGGACTGCAGCCAGCGGTAGAACTCCAGCTGCCGGTCGAGGGACTTGGCCCAGTCCGCCGCGCCCGTCGCCGACTTGGGCTTCAGATCGGCGTAGCTGCTCAGGGCGTACGCGGCCAGCGGGTTCTGGTAGCCGCCGTGGGCGTGGCTGGAACCGATGCGCCAGGCCCAGCCCGCCGAGGTGTCGGTGGCACCGCCCCAGGCGTAGTACCAGGACAGCAGGTAGTGCGAGGAGTCCTTGCCGGTGCCGGCCGGGCAGCTCGCCGGCCCCACGCAGTTGCCCACCTTCTTGAAGTACTTGTCGTACATCGCGTAGCGCAGGTAGTCGCCCATCTTGGCGGCCTTGGCGACGGTCCCGGAGACCTCCGCGCCCTTGCCCTGGCCCTTCGCCCAGATGTCCGCCCAGTACGCGGCCTGCACGGCCCGCGCGTCCGCGTCCGGGGCGTTGGTGAACTTCCACTGCTTGGCGTAGGACGCGTCGCCGGTGAACAGGTCCAGGTACCCGTTCTTGCCGCCGTACTTGAAGGCGTCGCAGGTCGGCTGCGGCACCGTCTCCCACACCGACTCCTGCGCGCCGCGCTGGAAGGTGTTGATGTACGACGGGCCGGTGTCGGACGGACCCGCCTCGCACTTGCCGGGCGAGTTGCCGTAGCCGTAGACGTTGTCGACGTCCTGCAGCCAGTGCATGCCGTACACGTCGTCCGTGCCGTACGCCGACTTCAGCTCACCGGCGATCGGGTCGGGGCCGGCCGGCACCGTGCCGTCGAGCTTCGCCGGGTACTCCTCCGGCGTGTCCAGCTCGGGGGCGTAGGTGGCCGGCTTGGAGGCGTTGTACGAGGAGTTCGTCGGCTGGTCGGCGTGCGTGGGGATCATGTACTTCTCCATGATTCCCCAGGCGTTGTTGAACTTGGACCAGTCGCCGGTCACCTTGCCGTACATCGCCTGGAGCCACAGCAGATAGCTGTACGCCTCGGACGTGGTCTCGTGGCCGTGGTCCGGTGCCTCGACGATGAGTGTCTCGACCGAGTGGTACGGGATGCCCTCCGGGGAGAAGTAGCCGCTCGCCGGGTCGGTGATCTTGCCGTAGAGCTCCAGGAAGCGGGCGTCGTAGTCCTTCGCCGCCGCCAGCTGCGTCACCGTCACCGCGGCCTTGCCGTGCCCCGGGGCCGTCGACTCGAAGACCGCCGAGCCGGTACCGGAGGCGTCGGCGGCCACGGTCACCTTCTGCGCGGTCCCCCAGTTCGACGGGGTGAAGGTGAGGCTCGCCCCGCCGGTGACGGACAGGCCGCTGTTGCCGCTCGCCCGCGCGGTCGTCACGGTCACGTTCGCGGCCGGCTGCTTGGACAGCTTCACCTCGTACGTGCCCGACTCGCCCTGCTGGACGCCGAGTTGGCCGGGCGTGGCGACCACGACCGGTCCCGAGGCGATGGTGATGCCGACCGGGGTGGAGTCCGCGGAGGCGCCCGTGCTGTCGTACGCCTTCGCCACCAGGGAATGACTGCCCACGGTCAAGCCAGAGGCCGAGTAGGTGTAGGGCGCGCTGGTGTCGGTGCCGAGCAGGGTGGTGTCGTCGTAGAACTCCACCTTGCTGATCGTGGCGCTGTCCGCGGCGGCAGCCGTGGCCGCCAGGGGCACCGCCTCACCCTGCGAGTACACGGCGCCCGCCTCCGGGCTGGTCAGCACGGTGATCGGCGGCTGGTGCGCGCCGGTGCACGGGGTGCCGTTGACCGCGAAATTCGTCGGCGCGGTGTTGGTGCCGCTGTAGGTGAACTGCCCGCCGGTGGAGACGGCGGCGCCGGCCGCGACCCGCCCGTTGTACGAGGCGTTCTTCACGGTGACCGTCCGGCCGGACTGGGACCAGGTGCCGTTCCAGCCGTTCGTCAGCTTCTGGTCGCCCGTGTAGGCGTAGGTCAGCGTCCAGCCGTCGATGGCGTCGGCGCCGCGGTTGGTCAGGGTCAGGTCGGCGGTGAAGCCGGAGCCCCAGTCGTTGGTCCGGTAGTCCACGCTGCACTGAAGTGCCGCGGCCTGAGCGGGGGTCGAACCGGTTCCGACCATGGTCAGGGGAAGTGCGAGGGCCGCCGCCGCGGCCGTCCACAGGCGCCGCGTGCCATGGCGTCTGCGTCTGCGTCGGGGATGCATGTGCTGGTTCCTCCTGCGGCTCGAAGAGGGGGAGTGGGGGAGGAGCGACAAGCCTTGAACCAGTGGGAGCGCTCCCATAGTGCGGAGAGGGTCCCGAGCGGTCAAGGTGTGTGAAGAGTCGAAAAGATTCGACAGATGGCGCGGACGGAAAGTCGGTAACTCCTCTGTTCTTTGCCGTCACTTGGCGCTACCTTCGCTGCACCAGTGGGAGCGGTTCCATCAGTCGACGCGTCCGTCACGGCGCGCCCGAACTGCAAGGAGTCGCTCGTGCGACACCCCCCGCTCCACCTCCCGCGTTCAGGACTTTTAGCCGCCGTTGCGGCCGGTCCGACGCGCGATCGTCCGATGTACCGGTGCACAGCTCCCCCCGCGGGCTGCCTGCCGCTGCCCGCGGGCCGCTCCCGGCCTCCGACCGAGGCGGCGCCCCCGTGCCGTCCGGCAGCGGCCCGCGCCCGGCATGCGCGTGGCCCCGTACGACCGCACCCGCACCCCGACGAAAGAAGGAACCCCCACTCATGACCCGGACCAGAACCGCGATGCTCGCCGCCCTGACGCTGGTCGCCGGCGCCTCCGGCACGGCCCTCGCCGCCCACTCCGCGAGCGCCGGAGCGGCGGCCGCCGCCTGTACCGTCGACTACAAGGTGCAGAACGACTGGGGCAGCGGCTTCACCGCCGCCGTGACCGTCACCAACAACGGCGCCGCCACCTCCAGTTGGTCGCTGGGGTGGACGTACGCCGGCAGCCAGAAGGTGACCAACAGCTGGAACGCGAAGGTCAGCCAGAGCGGTGCCGCCGTCACGGCGGCCAACGAGTCCTACAACGGGACGCTCGCCACCGGCGGTTCGGCGAGCTTCGGTTTCCAGGGCACCTACAGCGGCAGCAACGCGATCCCGGCCACCTTCACCCTCAACGGCGTGACCTGCAACGTCGACGGCGGGCCGACCGACCCCACCGACCCGACCGATCCCACGGACCCGACCGACCCCGGGCCGTCCGGCCGGGTGGACAACCCCTACGCCGGCGCCAAGGGGTACGTGAACCCGGAGTGGTCCGCGAAGGCGGCGGCCGAGCCCGGCGGCAGCCGGGTCGCCAACCAGCCCACCGGTGTCTGGCTGGACCGGATCGCGGCCATCAACGGCGTCAACGGTGGCATGGGCCTGCGCGACCACCTCGACGAGGCGCTGAAGCAGAAGGGCTCCGGCGAGCTGTACGTCCAGCTCGTCATCTACAACCTGCCCGGACGTGACTGCTCGGCCCTGGCCTCCAACGGCGAGCTGGGTCCGACGGAGATCGACAAGTACAAGACGCAGTACATCGACCCGATCGCCGCGATCCTCGCCGACCCGAAGTACGCCTCGCTGCGGATCGTCACCACGGTCGAGATCGACTCGCTGCCCAACCTCGTCACCAACGTCTCGGGCCGGCCGACCGCCACGCCCAACTGCGACGTGATGAAGGCCAACGGCAACTACCAGAAGGGCGTCGGCTACGCCCTGAACAAGCTCGGTGACATCGGTAACGTCTACAACTACATCGACGCCGGCCACCACGGCTGGCTCGGCTGGGACGACAACTTCGGCCCCTCGGCCGACATGTTCAAGACGGCCGCCACCACCGAGGGCGCGACCGTGAACGACGTCCATGGCTTCATCGTCAACACCGCCAACTACAGCGCGCTGAAGGAGAACAACTTCAAGATCACGGACAGTGTGAACGGCACGTCCGTGCGCCAGTCGAAGTGGGTCGACTGGAACCGCTACACCGACGAGCTCTCCTACGCCCAGGCCATGCGCGACAAGCTGGTCTCGATCGGCTTCGACCAGAAGATCGGCATGCTCATCGACACCTCCCGCAACGGCTGGGGCGGCACCCAGCGGCCCACCGGTCCCGGCGCCACCACCAGCGTCGACACCTACGTCAACGGCGGCCGCTACGACCGCCGCATCCACCTCGGCAACTGGTGCAACCAGTCCGGCGCGGGCCTCGGCGAACGGCCGAAGGCCAACCCCGAGCCGGGCATCGACGCCTACGTGTGGATGAAGCCGCCGGGTGAGTCGGACGGCGCGAGCAAGGAGATCCCGAACAACGAGGGCAAGGGCTTCGACCGGATGTGCGACCCGACGTACACCGGCAACGCCCGCAACGGCAACAGCATGTCCGGCGCCCTCCCGGACGCCCCGCTCTCCGGGCAGTGGTTCTCCGCGCAGTTCCAGGAGCTGATGAAGAACGCCTACCCGCCCCTGTCGTGAGCGGGCCCGGGTGTAGGTAGACACCGTCGGGGTCCGGCCTCCCACGGCCGGACCCCGCACGGTCGTTTTGCGATTGCGGCAACAGAACTTGCCCCGGCGCGGTGAGTCGTCGCACCCTGACGGCCCGCGAACGGAAGGCTGACCGGCATGGCGCACGACCACGACCACCAGCACGACCACCCTGACAAGCGTGACCACCGGCACGAGCCCGGTCATCACCACGACCACGACCACGACATCGACTGGGCCGCGATGGCCCCGCTGCTGGAGGCGCAGGCGGAGCTGTTCACGCCCCTGTACCGGCGGGCGATGGCCTGGCTGGCCCGGGAGGTGACCGAGCCGGGACTCATCGCCGACGTGGGCAGCGGACCCGGCGTCGTCTCCTGTCTGTTCGCCGACGCCTTCCCGGACGCCCGGGTCGTTGCCGTCGACGGGGCCGGCCCCCTCCTGGAGCGGGCCCGCGACCGGGCCGCCCGGCTCGGCGTCGCCGACCGCTTCGGCACCCTCACCGGTGAACTGCCGGGCGTCCTGGGCGAGCTCGACTACCCGGCCGACCTGCTGTGGGCGAGCCAGAGCCTGCACCACCTGGGCGACCAGCGCGCCGCCCTCGCCGCGCTCGCCGGACACCTCGCCCCCGGCGGCACCCTGGCGATCCTGGAGGGCGGGCTGCCCGCCCGCTTCCTGCCCCGGGACATCGGCATCGGGCGCCCGGGGCTGCAGGCCCGGCTGCACGCCGCCGAGGAGGACGCGTTCGCCGAGATGCGCGCGAGCCTTCCCGGCTCCGTGGCCGAGGCCGAGGACTGGCCGGCGCTGCTGTCCGCGGCGGGCCTGAAGCACACCGGCACCCGAAGCTTCCTGCTGGACCTGCCCGCGCCCGTCTCCGACGAGGCGCGCGCGTACGTCGCCGCCTCCCTGTCCCGGGTGCGGGAGCGCTTCGGCGAGGGCCTCGACGCCGAGGACCGGGCCACCCTCGACCGCCTGCTCGACCCCGAGGACGCCGCGAGCGTGCACCGGCGGCCCGACGTGTTCGTCCTGCTGGCGCACACGGTCTACACGGCGGTGCGGCCCGCCGACTGACGGCGGGGAACCGGACCGCACAGGCAGGAGGGGCCCGGTCCGTCCGGACCGGGCCCCTCGGTGCGCGTGCGGGTCAGGCGACGTCGAACTCCGCCGGGTCCGGGCCCAGGCGCCGGTCCTCGTTCAGCGCGCTGATCGCCGCGAGGTCCTCGGTGTCCAGGGAGAAGCCGAACACGTCGATGTTCTCCTCGATCCGCGACGGCGTCACGGACTTCGGGATCACGACGTTGCCGAGCTGGAGGTGCCAGCGCAGCACGACCTGGGCCGGGGTGCGGTTGTGCTTCTGGGCGATCGCCACGATCGCCGGGATCTCCAGGATGCCCTTGCCCGAGCCGAGCGGGGACCAGGCCTCGGTGGCGATGCCCTGCTTCGCGTGGATGTCGCGGGCGGCGTGCTGCTGGAGGTGCGGGTGCAGCTCGATCTGGTTGACGGCCGGGACGACCGACGTCTCGGCGATCAGCCGCTCCAGGTGCTCCGGCAGGAAGTTGGAGACGCCGATGGCCCGGACCCGGCCGTCGGCGTACAGCTTCTCGAACGCCTTGTACGTGTCGACGTAGCGGTCCTTCGACGGCAGCGGCCAGTGGATCAGGTACAGGTCCACGTAGTCGAGGCCGAGCTTGGCCAGCGACGTGTCGAAGGCGCGCAGGGTGGAGTCGTACCCCTGGTCGCTGTTCCAGAGCTTGGTGGTGACGAAGAGGTCCTCGCGGGCGACGCCGGAAGCGGCGATGGCCTTGCCGGTGCCCTCTTCATTGCCGTAGATCGCCGCTGTGTCGATGCTGTGGTACCCGGCCTCCAGGGCCGTGGCGACGGCCGTCTCGGCCTCGTCGTCCGGCACCTGCCAGACGCCGAAGCCCAGCTGGGGCATCTCGACGCCGTTGTTCAGGATGATCGGGGGGACCTTGCTGCTCACGAGCTCTTGATCCTTCGGTTGTGGTCAGGTGGTACTCCCATCGTCAACGATCACGAGGCGCCGTGCATTCCTGACCGCGAAACTCATGCCCGGTACAGGGCTTCGACCTCGGTGGCGTAGGCGTTCTCGATGGCCTTGCGCTTGAGCTTCAGCGACGGGGTCAGCAGCCCGTGCTCCTCGGTGAACGGCTGGGCCAGGATGCGGAAGGTGCGGATCGACTCGGCCTGGGAGACGAGCGTGTTGGCCGCGACGACCGCGCGCCGCACCTCCGTCTCCAGGTCGGCGTCGTGCACCAGTTCGGCCGAGGACATCCGGGGCTTGTTGCGCATCGTCAGCCAGTGTTCGACCGCCTCCTGGTCGAGGGTGATCAGGGCGGCGATGTAGGGGCGGTCGTTGCCGACGACGATGCACTGGTTGACCAGCGGATGGTCCCGGACGCGCTCCTCCAGCAGTCCCGGCGAGACGCTCTTGCCGCCGGAGGTCACCAGGATCTCCTTCTTGCGGCCGGTGATGGTGAGGTAGCCGTCCTCGTCCAGCGAGCCCAGGTCACCGGTGGCCAGCCAGCCGTCGTGCAGTGTCTCGTCGGTGGCCTTCGGGTTGTTGAGGTAGCCCTGGAAGACGTTGGCGCCGTTCAGCCAGATCTCGCCGTCGTCCGCGATGTGCACGGTGACGCCCGGGATGGGGCGGCCGACCGTGCCGTAGCGGGTGCGCTCGGGTGGGTTGGCGGTGGCCGCCGCCGTGGACTCGGTCAGACCGTAGCCCTCGTAGATCTGCACGCCCGCGCCCGCGAAGAACAGGCCGAGCCGCCGGTCCATCGCCGAGCCGCCCGACATGGCGTTGCGGATGCGTCCGCCCATCGCGGCCCGCACCTTGGTGTAGACGAGTTTGTCGAACAGCTGGTGCTGCATCCGCAGGCCCGCCGAGGGGCCCGGGCCGATGCCCCAGGCCTTGGCCTCCACCGCCTCCGCGTACTTCACCGCCACGTCGACGGCCTTCTCGAAGGGGCCGGACTTCCCCTCCTTGTCGGCCTTGCGCCGGGCCGCGTGGAACACCTTCTCGAAGATGTACGGCACGGCCAGGATGAACGTCGGCCGGAAGGCGGCCAGGTCGGGCAGCAGCGCGGCGGCGTTCAGCTGCGGCTGGTGGCCGAAGCGGACCCGGCCCCGGATCGCCGCGACCTCCACCATCCGTCCGAAGACGTGCGCGAGCGGCAGGAACAGCAGGGTCGACGCCTCGTCGCCCTTCTTGGAGTGGAACACCGGCTCCCAGCGTCTGATGACGGTGTCCGCCTCGTACATGAGGTTGCCGTGCGAGATGACGCAGCCCTTGGGGCGGCCCGTGGTGCCCGAGGTGTAGATGACGGTGGCGACCGAGTCGGGCGTGACCGCCTGCCGGTGCCGGTGCACCACCTCGTCGTCGAGGTGGGCGCCCGCGTCGTACAGCTGCTGGACGGCGCCGGAGTCGAGCTGCCACAGGCCGCGCAGGTGCGGCAGCCGGTCGATGACGGTGGCGATCGTCATCGCGTGGTCCTCGTGCTCCACGACCGCCGCCGTCACCTCGGCGTCGTACAGCATCCACAGGCACTGCTCGGCCGAGGACGTCGGGTAGACGGGCACCACCTGGGCACCGATCGTCCACAGGGCGAAGTCGAAGAGCGTCCACTCGTAGCGGGTGCGGGACATGATGGCGACCCGGTCGCCGAAGCGGATGCCCTGGGCGAGCAGGCCCTTGGCGAGGGCCAGCACCTCGTCGCGGAAGGCGGCGGCGGTCACGTCCCGCCACTGCCCGTCCTCGTCCTTGCGGCCCAGGGCGATGTGCTGCGGGTCCTCCTGGGCATGCCGGAAGACCACGTCGGCCAGACCGCCCACGGGTGGTGCCGACGCCGTCGGAGGGTTGGTGAACTCGCGCAAACCCGCTCCCCGCTCCTGGTGACGCCCCGCACGGCGCGGTGAAAGCTACCCCACGCGGGGCGGGGACGGGAGGGCCGTCGGAATCGAGCAGCGCTCATGTCCGCGCTGGTCGGTGAGAGGAAATGCGCTCACATGGGGAAGGGTCGGACACTTTCCTGACGGTTGAGTAAGTTTCGGTGCCGTAATCTCCACCGAATCTGTACGACCCGCTTACCGCCGGTAGGAAGCCGGCGAAGCCGCCGTCTCCTCCTTCAGCGCAGGCGCACCGCATTCCGTCACACCTGTGCCGGACCCGCGCGCCGGGAAGGGTGCAGCCGGTCGCCGCCCGCAAGGATCGCCGCCGCCAGGGCGTCCGCGGCGCCCTGCGCCGAGGGGTGGCGGCGCCCGTGCACCAGCACGAAGTCGACGCGGCCCAGCTCCGGCAGCCCGGCCCGGTCCGGCACGCGCACCAGGCCGGGCGGGACGAGTCCGCGCGAGTGCGCCATCACGCCGAGGCCCGCCCGGGCCGCCGCGATCAGCCCGTTGAGGCTGCCGCTGGTGCAGGCGATGCGCCACTCGCGGCCCTGCCGTTGCAGCGCGTCCAGCGCGAGCGCGCGGGTGATGCCCGGCGGCGGATAGACGATGAGCGGCACCGGGCGGTCCGGGTCGAGGCGCAGCCGCTCCGCGCCGATCCACACCAGCCGGTCGTGCCAGACCGGCTCGCCGCGCGGGTCCTCGGGGCGCCGCTTGGCCAGCACCAGGTCGAGTTTCCCGGCGGCAAGCTGTTCGTGGAGCGTGCCCGACAGTTCCACGGTCAGCTCCAGGTCGACCTCCGGGTGGTCCTGCCGGAAGCTCTCGAGGATCTCCGGCAGCCTGGTCAGCACGAAGTCCTCGGAGGCCCCGAAGCGCAGCCGTCCGCGCAGCCGGGTGCCGGCGAAGAAGGCCGCCGCCTGCTCGTGCACCTCCAGGATGCGGCGCGCGAAGCCCAGCATCGCCTCACCGTCCTCGGTCAGCTCCACGGAGTGCGTGTCCCGCGTGAACAACTGCCGCCCGGTGGCGTCCTCCAGCCGCCGCACGTGCTGGCTCACCGTCGACTGGCGCAGCCCGAGCCGCCGCGCGGCCTGCGTGAAGCTCAGCGTCTGGGCCACGGTCAGGAAGGTCCGCAGCTGGGAGGGGTCGTACACGCGCCCCACCGTACCCGGTCATCGTGGTACGTGATGACAGTGAGAGCGGTGTACCGGATTCCCGATCGCCGGGTGGGGGAGCAGGATGGAGCGGGGACCCGTGACCCCGCCGGAGCAAGAAGAGAACGAGCAAGTGGAGCACCGTGATACGCCTGCGATGGCCGCGTCGGATGCCGGTCGACCCCTACATCCTGCTGCTGCTCGCAACGGTGGGCCTCGCGGCACTGCTGCCGGCCCGCGGGGCGGGCGCCGACGTCGCCTCCGGGGCCTCCACGGTCGCGATCGCGTTCCTCTTCTTCCTGTACGGCGCCCGGCTCTCCACCCGTGAGGCGATGGACGGGCTGCGGCACTGGCGGCTCCACGTCACCGTGCTGGCCTGCACCTTCGTCGTCTTCCCGGTGCTGGGCCTGGCGGCCCGCGGGCTCGTCCCGGTCTTCCTGACCGACCCCCTCTACCAGGGGCTGCTCTTCCTCACCCTGGTCCCCTCCACCATCCAGTCGTCGATCGCCTTCACCTCCATCGCCCGCGGCAACGTGCCCGCCGCGATTTGCGCGGGCTCCTTCTCCTCGCTTGCGGGCATCGTCGTCACACCGTTGCTGGCCGCGGCTCTGCTCGGCAGCGGCGGGGGCGGGTTCTCCGCCGACTCGGTGGTCGAGATCGTGCTGCAACTGCTGGTGCCGTTCGTCGCCGGACAGGTGCTGCGCCGCTGGATCGGGGGGTTCGTCGCCCGGCACAAGAAGGTGCTCGGCCTCGTCGACCGCGGATCGATCCTCCTCGTCGTCTACACCGCGTTCAGTGAGGGCATGGTGCAGGGCATCTGGCACCAGGTGAGCCCGGTCCGGCTGGCCGGCCTGCTGGTCGTGGAGGCGGTGCTGCTCGCCGTGATGCTGCTGCTGACCTGGTACGGGGCCAGGGCGCTGGGCTTCGGCCGGGCCGACCGGATCGCCATCCAGTTCGCCGGGTCCAAGAAGTCCCTCGCCTCCGGCCTGCCCATGGCGAGCGTCCTGTTCGGCGCGCACGCCTCGCTGGCCGTGCTGCCGCTGATGCTCTTCCACCAGATGCAGCTGATGGTGTGCGCGGTCATCGCCAAACGCCGTGCGCACGACCCCGACGCCCCGGCTGCGGACGAGCCGGCCACCGCGTCACGGACGGCCGTCGGCACGGGGGCACGCTCCCGCTGAGCCGCGTCCGGCAGGACGTCTCAGGGGACGAGGACGACCTTCCCGAGGTTGCTGCGCGACTCGACGGCCTCGTGCGCCTTCGTCGCCTCCTCCAGTGGGAACCTCCCGTGCACGGCGGGCCGGAGCACCCCCTCGGCGAACAGCCGCCACAGTTCCCGGCGCCACGTCTCGTACAGCTCCGGCTGCTCGCGGGCGATCCGCGCCAACTGGAATCCCGTCACCGACCTGGCGCCCACCAGCAGGTCGTACGCCCGGACGGTCCCGCCGCCCGAGCTGTACGCCACCAGCCGGCCGCCCGGGGCGAGGGCGGCGACGGCGGGGGTGAGCAGGCGGCCGCCCACCCCGTCGAGGACGTAGTCGACGGGCTCGCCCCAGTCGTCGTCGCCGTAGACCACGACGTCGTCGGCGCCCAGGGAGCGCACGAAGTCCGCCTTGGCCGGGTCGGAGACGGCGCCCACGACGCGGGCCGCGCCGCGTGTCCGCGCGAGCCGCACGGCCAGCTGGCCGACCCCACTGGCCGCGGCCGTCACGAGCGCCGACTCGCCCGGCCGGGGCTGGGCGGCCGACAGGGCGCCGAGCGCCACCAGACCGCTGCGGACCAGCGCGACCGCGTCGATCGCACCGGCACCGTCGGGCACCGGCGAGGCCATCTCCTGGCGCAGGACCGCGAAGTCGGCGTAGCCGTGCCCGAAGCAGAGCCCCGTCACCCGGTCGCCCGTCCGGACGCCGGTCACGCCCTCCCCGGCGGCCACCACCTCCCCGGCGACCTCGCCGCCGAGCGGGATCGGCTCGGCGGCCTCGGTGACCTTGCGGACCACCGGCAGGGTGACGCCGACGGCCTCGCAGCGCACCAGCAGCTCACCCGGGCCCGGCTCCGGGACGGGCGCCTCCTCCAGGAACAAGGGGCCCTTGGCGGACGCGTACCGGACACGGCGCATCGCCGCACCTCCAGAAGTCGTCGAAGTCGTTGGGAGTCCCAACGATAGGGAAGAGTCGTGGGGAAGTCCAACGATTTTTGGATAGGATGGCCCCATGGCCGACGCACCGCTTCCCCACATCCGTTCGCTGCCCAGCTGGCAGCTGGGCAGGGCCGCCGCCCGTGGCCGGGCCCTGGTGGCCGAGGCGCTGGCCGCGGAGGGGCTGAAGATGTGGCACCACGTGGTGCTCTCCGCCGTCCGCGATCTCGCCCCCGTCGCCCAGGCCGACCTGGGCCGCGGCATCGGGCTCGACCCGAAGGACCTGGTCGGCGTCCTCAACGATCTGCAGGCGGCCGAGCTCGTCGTCCGCGCCCCGGACCCGGACGACCGCCGCAAGAACGCGGTGTCCCTCACCGAGGAGGGCGGCCGGGTGCTCGCGCGGTGCGAGAAGGCGGCCCGCGCGGCCAACGACGAGCTGCTCGCGCCGCTCACGGCGCAGGAGCGGACGCGGTTGCTGGACATGGTCCGGCGGGTCGCCGGCATCGACGCCGACGGCTGACCGCCGGCGCCCGGGCCCGGGTGTGGGCGGGGGTGGGCCGGATGAGGCGGGGCCCCTGCGGCGCAGGGGGCGCTCCCCGCCGTTCGGGGCCCCGCCGCCGTGCCGCGGAGAGGTGGGTCAGCCCTGGGCGGCCGCGGCCCGCAGGGCGACGCGGTCCTCGCCCGCGTACACGTTCATGGAGGTGCCGCGCAGGAAGCCCACCAGCGTCAGCCCGGTCTCGGCGGCCAGGTCCACCGCCAGCGAGGACGGCGCCGACACCGCCGCGAGCACCGGGATGCCCGCCATCACGGCCTTCTGCGCCAGCTCGAAGGAGGCCCGGCCCGACACCAGCAGCACGGACCGGGACAGCGGCAGGTCCCCGTTCTGCAGGGCGCGCCCGACCAGCTTGTCGACCGCGTTGTGCCGGCCCACGTCCTCCCGCACGTCCACCAGCTCACCGTCCTCGGTGAACAGGGCCGCCGCGTGCAGGCCGCCGGTGCGGTCGAAGACCCGCTGGGCTGCGCGCAGCCGGTCGGGCAGGCTCGCCAGCAGCTCCGGAGTGACGCGCACCGGGGGAGCGTCGGCGATCGGCCAGCGGGCCGTGGTGCGCACCGCGTCCAGACTGGCCTTGCCGCACAGGCCGCAGGACGAGGTCGTGTAGACGTTGCGCTCCAGCGTGATGTCCGGGACCGGCACGTCCGGGGCCGTCTTCACGTCGACCACGTTGTAGGTGTTGGAGCCGTCGACGGTGGCGCCCGCGCAGTACACGATGTTCTGGAGGTCGTCCCGCTCGGCCAGTACACCCTCGCTGACCAGGAAACCGGCCGCCAGCGCGAAGTCGTCGCCCGGTGTGCGCATGGTGATCGCGAGGGGTTTGCCGTTCAGCCGGATCTCCAGCGGTTCCTCGGCCACGAGCGTGTCCGTGCGGGTGGAGACCGCCCCGTCCCGTATGCGGATCACCTTGCGTCGTTCCGTGACTCGTCCCATGTCCGTGCCCCTCGTACCGGTCAGTCCCGGTTCTGTACGTGCTGGTAGCCGAAGCGGCCCTTGATGCACAGGTTGCCGTGGGTCACCGGGTTGTCGTGCGGCGAGGTGACCTTGACGATCTCATTGTCCTGCACGTGCAGGGTCAGATTGCAGCCGACACCGCAGTACGCGCACACCGTGGTCGTCTCCGTCTGCCGTGCCTCGTCCCAGGTACCCGCCGCCCGCATGTCGAACTCCGACTTGAAGGACAGCGCCCCGGTGGGGCACACCTCGATGCAGTTGCCGCAGTAGACGCAGGCCGAGTCCGTCAGCGGGGCGTCGTGCTCGACCGAGATGCGGGCGTCGAAGCCCCGGCCCGAGACGGAGATGGCGAAACTGTTCTGCCACTGGTCGCCGCAGGCGTCCACGCACTTGTAGCAGAGGATGCATTTGGCGTAGTCGCGCACGTACAGCTCGTTGTCGATCCTCGGCTGTTCGTCGACGCGTGCCGCGTCCGGGCCGAATCGGTCCGGCTTCGCCTCGTACTCCTTGATCCAGTCGGCCACCCGGGGGGTGGTGGACAGGTCGACGGAGGACGCGAGCAGTTCGAGGACCAGCTTGCGGCTGTGCCGGACCCGCTCGGTGTCCGTCCTGACCACCATGCCCGGCACCGCCTCGCGCGAGCAGGCCGGAACGAGGGGCCGGGAGCCCTCCACCTCCACCACGCACACCCGGCAGGCGTTCTTCGGGGTGAGCGTGTCGCCCTCGCACAGGGTGGGCACGTCCTTCCCGGCGGCCCGGCAGGCGTCGAGGACGGTGGAGCCCTCCGGTACCCGCGCCTCCTGTCCGTCGACGGTGAACTCCACCAGCCGGCGCGGCACACCCAGCGGTATCGCGGTCACTTGTAGGCCCCCAGACGGTCGACGGCGGATTCGACGGCGTTCCACGCGGTCTGCCCCAGACCGCAGATCGAGGCGTCCCGCATCGCGCGGCCGACGTCCCGCAGCAGGGCGATGTCGCCGGCGGCGCCGGCACCCGTGCGGTCCACGATCCGCCGCAGCGCCTCCTCCTGCCGCACGGTCCCGACCCGGCACGGCACGCACTGCCCGCACGACTCGTCGCGGAAGAACTCGGCGATGCGCAGCAGCAGGCGGGGGAGCGGCACCGTGTCGTCGAAAGCCATGACGACGCCCGAGCCGAGGGTCGTGCCCGCCTCGCGCGTGCCCTCGAAGGTGAGCGGGACGTCCAGTTCGTCGGGGCGTACGAAGCCGCCCGCGGCCCCGCCCAGCAGGACCGCCCGCAGTCCGTCGCGCACTCCGGCGAGGGTGAGCAGCTCGCCCAGCGTCGCGCCGAACGGCAGCTCGTAGACGCCGGGGCGGTCCACGCTGCCCGACACGCAGAACAGCTTCGGCCCGGTGGACGTCGCCGTGCCGATCGCCGCGTACGCCGGGGCGCCCAGGGTGAGGATCGGCAGCACGTTGACCAGGGTCTCGACGTTGTTCTCCACCGTGGGCTTGCCGAACAGGCCCTTCTCCACCGGGAACGGCGGCTTGGAGCGCGGCTCGCCCCGGTAGCCCTCGATGGAGTTGAACAGGGCCGTCTCCTCGCCGCAGATGTAGGCGCCCGCGCCCCGCCGGATCTCGATGTCGAAGGCGTAGCCCTGCCCGAGGACGTCGTCGCCGAGCAGTCCGCGGGCGCGGGCCTGCGTGATCGCGTGGGTGAGGCGGGCCAGGGCGCGGGGGTACTCGCCGCGCAGGTAGAGGTAGCCCTTGTGCGCGCCGGTGGCGTACCCGGCGATCGTCAAGGCCTCGACGAGCGCGTACGGGTCGCCCTCCATGAGGACGCGGTCCTTGAAGGTGCCCGGCTCGGACTCGTCGGCGTTGCAGACGACGTAGTGGGGGTGGTCGGGCTGGGCGGCGGTGGCCTGCCACTTGCGGCCGGTGGGGAAGGCGGCGCCGCCGCGGCCGAGCAGGCCGGAGTCGGTGACCTCGCGGATGACACCGGCCGGGCCGAGGGCGAAGGCGCGGCGCAGGGCGGTGTAGCCGCCGTGGGCGCGGTAGTCGTCGAGGGAGGTGGGATCGACGGTGCCGATGCGGGTGAGGAGGGTGAGGGTGGGGGTGCCGGCCTGGGGGACCGCCGTCGCGGGGGTGGGTTCGGCGGGGGCCGATTCGGGGTGGGTGGCCGCTCGGACTGCCGCGTCCGGGGTCGCGGGGGCGCAGACCGCCGTCGCGTGGAGGGTGTTCCGCCCCCGCCGCCCCTTCCCCTTCCCGTTCCCGTTCCCGGGGGCTGCCGCCCCCGGACCCCAGCTGTCGGCCTGGACGGCCTCGTCCTCGCACGCCGGACGGGCTGAGATGTCCCCGGCGTGGGCTGGGACGCCGGCCCGGAACACCAACGCCGCCGGGGCCCGCTCGCACAGGCCCAGGCACGGGCTGCGTTCGACCTTCACCCCGCTCTCCGGGCCCAGCCGCGCCTCCACGTCCGCGCACAACCCGGTCGCCCCCGCCGCCGTGCACGCCAGGTCGGTGCAGAGGTGGAGCACCGTCGCCGGGCGGGGGCGGACGGAGAACATCGCGTAGAAGGTGGCGACGCCGTACGCCTCGGCCGGCGGTACCGTCAGGCGCCGGCACAGGTAGTCCAGGGCGCCCTCGCTGATCCAGCCGACGCGGTCGTTGAGCGCGTGCAGTCCCGGCAGCAGCAGGTCGCGCCGGTCGCGGGCCTCGCGTCCGCCGCGGGCCCACCGGAGATCCGCGTCGGTGCGGTCGGCGCCCTCCCAGGCGGACTCGGGCGGGCCGAGCAGGGCGTCGACGGCCGCCCGTTCCTCGTCGGTGGGCTTGCTGTCACCGAAGTGCAGGTCCACTGGTGCTCACCTTCTCGATCCGGATCGCCGAGGCCTTGAACTCCGCCGTCCCCGCGATCGGGCAGTTGGCCTCGATGGTCAGTTGGTTGGTGTCCACCTCGTCGGGAAAGTGGAAGCTCATGAAGGCGAGCCCGGGACGCAGCGCGGTGTCGACCCAGACCGGCGCGATCAGCGAGCCGCGCCGCGAGGTCACCCGCACCTCCTCGCCGACCGCCACCCCATAGCGTTCCGCGTCCTCCGGGCACAGCTCGACGGCCTCCCCGCGCCGCAGCGGAGACGCGTAACTACCGCTCTGCACACCGGTGTTGTAGGAGTCGAGTCGCCGGCCCGTGGTCAGGCGGATCGGGTACTCCTCGTCGGTGAGGTCCACGGGCGGGTCGTGCCGGACGATACCGAAGGGTGCGAGGGGGCCCCGCCGGGCCGGGTCGGGGTCCCACAACCTGCCGTGCAGGTAGGGCGGTTCCAGTTCCTCCGTGCTCGGGCACGGCCACTGGATGCCCTGGTGCTCCGTCAGACGCGCGTACGTCATCCCGTGGTGGTCCGGGGAGAGGGAGCGCAGTTCGTTCCACACCGTCTCGGCGTCCGGGTACTTCCAGTCGTGGCCGAGCCGCGCCGCCAGGGCGCACAGGATGTCGATGTCCTCGCGGGCCTCGCCGGGCGGGGTGACGGCCCTGCGGACGCGCTGCACGCGCCGCTCGCTGTTGGTGGTGGTGCCCTCCGTCTCCGCCCAGCCGGCGGTCGCCGGGAGGACCACGTCGGCCAGCTCGGCGGTCTTCGTCAGGAAGATGTCCTGGACGACGAGGAAGTCCAGCGCGCCCAGCCGGCGCACCGCCTGTTCGCTGTCCGCCTCCGACTGCGCGGGGTTCTCGCCGATGCAGTAGACGGCCTTCAGCGTGCCGTCCTCCATCGCCTCGAACATCTCCGTCAGGGTCATGCCGTAGTGCGGCTGGACGACCGTGTCCCACGCCGACTCGAACTTGAGCCGTACGTCCGCGTCGAGGATGTCCTGGAAGCCCGGCAGCCGGTTGGGGATCGCGCCCATGTCGCCGCCGCCCTGCACGTTGTTCTGGCCGCGCAGGGGCTGCAGCCCGGAACCGTAGCGGCCGACGTGGCCGGTCAGCAGGGACAGGTTGATCAGCGCACGGACGTTGTCGGTGCCGTTGTGGTGCTCGGTGATGCCGAGCGTCCAGCACAGCTGGGCGCGCTCGGCGCGGGCGTAGGCATGGGCCAGCTCGCGGACGGCGGCGGCCGGTACGCCCGTCACCTTCTCGGCGAGGGACAGCGTCCACGGCTCGACGAGGGCCTTGTACTCCTCGTACCCGGTGGTCGCCCGGGCGACGAACGCCTCGTTGACCAGCCCGGCGTGGATGATCTCGCGGCCCACCGCGTGCGCCAGCGGGATGTCGGTGCCGACGTTGGGGCCGAGCCAGCTCTCCGCCCATTCGGCGGTGCTCGTCCGCCGGGGGTCGACCGCGTACATGCGGGCGCCGTTCCTGATGCCCTTCAGTACGTGCTGGAAGAAGATCGGGTGCGCGAAGCGGGCGTTGGAACCCCACATCACGATGACGTCCGTGTGCTCGATCTCCTCGTACGAGGACGTCCCGCCGCCGGAGCCGAAGGCGGCCGACAGACCCGCGACGCTCGGCGCGTGGCAGGTGCGGTTGCAGGAGTCGACGTTGTGGGTGCCCATGACGACCCGGGCGAACTTCTGCGCCACGTAGTTCATCTCGTTGGTCGCCCGGGCGCAGGAGAACATCCCGAACGCGCCGCGCGCCGCCGCCAGGCCACGGGCGGCCCGGTCCAGGGCCTCGTCCCAGGTCGCCCGGCGGAAGGGCTGGTCGCGGGAGTCCCGCACCAGCGGGTGGGTGAGGCGGGTGTAGGTCCTCGGGCCGCGGTCGCGCCCCTTGCGGTCGGCTTTCCTCATGCGGCACTCCTCAGCGCGAGCAGGTCCGACAGGGCGTGCACGGTGCGCAGGGTGGGCACCTCGACGCCGGTGATCTCCGCCAGTTCGACGACGGCCGCGAGCAGGACGTCGAGTTCCAGCGGCTTGCCGCGCTCCAGGTCCTGGAGCGTGGAGGTGCGGTGGTCGCCGACCTTCTCGGCGCCCGCGAGCCGGCGTTCGATGGAGACGCCGACCTCGCAGCCGAGGGCCGCGGCGACCGCGAGCGTCTCGGTCATCATGGTCTCGATGACCTGCCGGGTGCCGCCGTGCAGGCACATCTGCCGCATGGTGGCGCGGGCCAGCGCGCTGATCGGGTTGAAGGAGATGTTGCCCAGCAGCTTCAGCCAGATGTCGGCCCGCAGGTCCGGCTCGACCGGGCACTTCAGCCCTCCCGACCGCATCGCCTCGCTGAACGCCAGGCAGCGCTCCGAGACACCGCGGCCGGGCTCCCCGATCGAGAAGCGGGTGCCTTCGACGTGCCGGACGACGCCCGGCTGTTCGAGTTCGGTGGCCGCGTAGACGACGCAGCCGACGGCCCGTTCGGGCGCGAGCACCGCACTGACCGCGCCGGCCGGGTCCACACTCTCGAGGCGGCGCCCGTCGTACGGGCCGCCGTGCCGGTGGAAGTACCACCAGGGAATGCCGTTCTGCGCGGCCACGACGGCCGTGGTGTCGTGCAGCAGCGGCTCGATCAGCGGCCCGCACGCCGCGTACGAGTTGGCCTTCAGACCCAGGAAGACGTAGTCGACCGGGCCCACTTCGGCCGGGTCGTCGGTGGCACGCGGATGCGCGGTGAAGTCGCCGCGCGGGCTGCGCACCCGTACTCCGTACTGCCTCATGGCCGCCAGGTGCGGTCCACGGGCGATGAGGTGGACGTCGGCGCCCGCACGGTGGAGCGCGGCGCCGACGTAGGCGCCGATCGCCCCGGCGCCGAGGACTGCGACTTTCATGACGGGGGAGCTCCGTTCGGTCGAGGGATACCGAGGAACTGCGGGCCGGGACGTGCCGGGCGGCCCTGTGTCGACGAAATATTGTCTACAGTATGGAGGTTGTCCCAGCAAGGCTCCGGGCAAGGCTTGGTGCAAGCGACGTTGGTTGTCCCCTCAACTGTCTTCTCAACCGTGGTTCGGCTGCCTACGGTTGGGGACTCATGAGTCCCCCCATGGCACCCCAGGGCTGGAGCCGCTGGCTCGTTCCCCCCGCCGCCCTCTCGGTCCACCTCTCCATCGGCCAGGCCTACGCCTGGTCCGTGTTCAAACCGCCCCTCGAATCCGCGCTCGGCATCAGCGGCACGCAGAGCGCGCTGCCCTTCCAGCTCGGCATCGTCATGCTCGGCCTGTCCGCCGCGTTCGGCGGCACCCTCGTGGAACGGCACGGGCCGCGCTGGGCGATGACCGTCGCCCTGGTCTGCTTCTCGTCCGGCTTCCTGCTCTCCGCGCTCGGCGCCGCGGTGGAGCAGTACTGGCTGATCGTCCTCGGCTACGGCTTCGTCGGCGGGATCGGCCTCGGCATCGGCTACATCTCGCCGGTCTCCACGCTGATCAAGTGGTTCCCCGACCGGCCGGGCATGGCCACCGGCATCGCCATCATGGGCTTCGGCGGCGGGGCGCTCATCGCCTCGCCCTGGTCGGCCCAGATGCTGGAGTCCTTCGGCGCCGACAACTCGGGCATCGCGCTGGCCTTCCTCGTGCACGGTCTGACGTACGCCGTCTTCATGCTGCTGGGCGTCCTGCTGGTACGGGTGCCGCGCCCGAGGGAAGGCGCCGACGGCGGCCCGGACGGGGCCCGGGGTGCGCAGGTCTCGGCGCGCGACGCGGTGCGCACCCCGCAGTTCTGGCTGCTGTGGGTCGCGCTGTGCATGAACGTCACCGCCGGTATCGGCATCCTGGAGAAGGCCGCGCCGATGATCACGGACTTCTTCGCCGACACCTCCACCCCCGTGTCGGCCACGGCCGCCGCCGGGTTCGTCGCGCTGCTGTCGGCGGCCAACATGGCGGGACGGCTCGGCTGGTCCACGGCCTCCGACCTGATCGGACGCAAGAACATCTACCGCGTCTACCTGGGCGCCGGCGCGCTGATGTACACGCTCGTCGCCCTGTTCGGCGACACCTCCAAGCCCTTGTTCGTCCTGTGCGCCCTCGTCCTCCTCTCCTTCTACGGCGGCGGCTTCGCCACCGCGCCCGCCTACCTCAAGGACCTCTTCGGCACCTACCAGGTCGGCGCGATCCACGGGCGGCTGCTCACCGCCTGGTCCACGGCCGGCGTCCTCGGGCCGCTGATCGTCAACTGGATCGCGGACCGGCAGGAGGAGGCCGGGCGGCACGGCCCGTCCCTGTACGGGCTGTCGTTCGTCATCATGATCGGACTGCTGGTCGTCGGCTTCGCCGCCAACGAACTCATCCGCCCGGTCCACGCCCGCCACCACATGCCCGCCCCCGTGCAGAAGGAGACCGCCGATGTCCCCCGACAGCAGCCAGAGTCCGCCTGACCTGCCCGACCGGCGTCCGCTGATCGCGTTCACCTGGCTCTGGGTAGGGGCGCCGCTCGCCTACGGGCTGTACGAACTCGTCCGGAAGGCGACCCAGCTGTTCACCGGATGAGGGGAAGGGCGCCCCGGATGCTGACCGAAGCCGACAAGGCGGGCGCCCGTTTCCTGTCGCATCACCTGCCGACGTACTCGCCGGTCACTCATCACACTGGTGGATCCCGTCCCCGAGGCAACGAGGATTCCATCCATGCACGGCTCGCGCATCACCGCCGTCGGCCACTACCAGCCCGCCGGGACTCTCACCAACGAGGACCTGGCGGGCATGGTCGACACCAGCGACGAGTGGATCAGGAGCCGGGTGGGCATCCGTACCCGCCGCATCGCCGGACCCGACGAGCCGGTCGACGAGCTGGCCGGCCACGCCGCCGCGAAGGCGCTCGCCGCGGCCGGGCTGACTCCCGCGGACGTGGACCTGGTGCTGGTGGCCACCTCCACCGCCATCGACCGCTCGCCGAACATGGCGGCCCGGGTGGCGGCCCGCCTCGGCATGCCCGGGCCCGCCGTGCTGGACCTCAACGTCGTCTGCGCCGGCTTCACCCACGCCCTGGCCACCGCCGACCACGCCGTCCGGGCCGGTTCGGCGAACCGCGCCCTCGTCATCGGCGCGGACAAGATGTCCGAGGTGACCGACTGGACCGACCGCACCACCTGCGTGCTCGTCGGCGACGGGGCGGGGGCCGCCGTCGTGGAGCCCTGCGCCCCGGGCGAGGACGCGGGCATCGGCCCGGTCCTGTGGGGCTCGGTGCCCGAGATGGGCAACGCGGTCCGCATCGAGGGCACGCCCCCGCGGTTCGCGCAGGAGGGGCAGAGCGTCTACCGCTGGGCGACCACCAAACTGCCCGCCATCGCGCGCCGGGCCTGCGAACGCTCCGGACTCGAGCCCGCCGACCTCGCCGCCGTCGTCCTGCACCAGGCGAACCTGCGCATCATCGAACCCCTCGCCGCGAAGATCGGCGCCGTCAACGCGGTCGTCGCCCGGGACGTCGTGGAGTCCGGCAACACCTCGGCGGCGAGCATCCCCCTCGCCTTCTCCAAGCTCGTCGAACGCGGCGACATCGCGGCCGGGGACCCGGTGCTGCTCTTCGGGTTCGGCGGCAACCTCTCCTACGCCGGGCAGGTCGTCCGCTGTCCGTGACGCGGCGTGGGCCGGCTCAGGCCGCGGTGTGACGTGGCCGACACTCCCGGCCCCGGCCTCCGTGCGCCGTAGACTGTAGACGAAAGACAATCGATACTTGGCGTACTGCTCGTGCCGTCCGTCGAGGGGGACCGATGTTGTCCGCAGGACTGCCGCAGGGCGCGGTGCCCAAGCTCGAACGGCCCGGCCCGCTGCGCGACCGTGTCTACGAGGCACTGCTCGAACTCATCACCACGCGTGCCCTCCAGCCCGGCCAGCATCTCGTCGAGAGCGAGCTCGCCGGCCATCTCGGAGTGTCCCGTCAGCCCGTGCGGGAGGCACTCCAGCGGCTCAACACCGAGGGCTGGGTCGATCTGCGCCCCGCGCAGGGCGCGTTCGTGCACGAGCCGACCGAGGAGGAGGCCGACCAGCTGCTGACCGTCCGTACGCTGCTGGAGGCCGAGGCCGCCCGGCTCGCCGCCGCCAACGCCGGCACGGCGGGCGTGGCCGCGCTGGAGGAGCTCTGCGCGGAGGGGGAGCGGGCCGTCGCCGCCGACGACGTGGACGCCACCGTCGTCCTCAACGCCCGCTTCCACGCGACGATCATGGAGCTGGCCTGCAACACCGTGCTCGCCGAGCTCGCCGCGCAGGTCGACCGCCGGGTCCGCTGGTACCACACACCGGTCGCCCGGCAGCGCGGCATGCAGTCCTGGATCGAGCACCGCGAGCTGATCGCCGCCATCGGCGACCGCGACGAACAGCGGGCGACACGGCTGATGCGCGAGCACACGGAGCACACGCGGCGCTCGTACCACGAGCACCGCACCTCCTGAGACCGCCTCCAAGACCCAGACGTCACCAGGCCGCCCGGCGCACCGACCGGGCGGCCTCGTCGTGCCCGGCCACCGGGCCCGCCGCACGCCTTTGTCCTCTCAGTGGAGAAAGTTGGCAGCAATTCATGCGCGACTTCTTCCCACACCGGGCGCCCACTGCTACGTTCCCTCCGAAAGCAAGCCACGGATGTGGCCGGAAAACCGGTACACTCAAGCCGATTGAGGCGGGGAGGGGTTCGTGAGACGCATGACGGCACGACCTGCGAACGCCCATCAGGCCCGGCTGCTGCAGCTGTTGCGTGACGGCGGCCCCAACTCCCGCGCCCAGCTCGGCGACCAGGTCGACCTGTCCCGGTCCAAGCTGGCGGTCGAGGTGGACCGGCTGCTGGAGACCGGGCTGGTGGTGGCCGACGGACTCGCCGCCTCGCGCGGCGGCCGCCGTTCCCACAACGTCCGCCTCAACCCCGAACTCCGCTTCCTCGGCGTCGACATCGGCGCGACGTCGATCGACCTCGCGGTCACCAACGCCGAGCTGGAGATCCTCGGGCACATCAACCAGCCCATGGACGTACGCGAGGGACCGGTCGCGGTCTTCGAGCAGGTGCTGTCCATGGCCGCCAAGCTGCGGGCCTCGGGGCTCGCCGAGGGCTTCGACGGCGCCGGCATCGGCGTCCCGGGACCGGTCCGCTTCCCCGAGGGCGTGCCGGTCGCGCCGCCGATCATGCCGGGCTGGGACGGCTTCCCCGTGCGGGAGGCGCTCAGCCAGGAACTCGGCTGCCCGGTCATGGTCGACAACGACGTGAACCTGATGGCGCTGGGGGAGCAGCACGCGGGCGTCGCCCGCACCGTCGCCGACTTCCTCGTCGTCAAGATCGGCACCGGCATCGGCTGCGGCATCGTCGTCGGCGGTGACGTCTACCGAGGGACGACCGGCAGCGCGGGCGACATCGGCCACATCCAGGCCGTGCCCGACGGACGCCCCTGCGCCTGCGGCAACCGGGGCTGCCTGGAGGCGCACTTCAGCGGCGCCGCACTGGCCCGCGACGCCACGGAGGCCGCCCAACAGGGCCGGTCCGCCGAACTCGCGACCCGGCTGGAGGCGGGCGGGGCCCTCAGCGCCGCCGACGTCGCCGCCGCGGCCGCCGCGGGCGACGCCACCGCACTCGACCTGATCCGGGAGGGCGGCCGCAGCACCGGCCAGGTCATCGCCGGCCTGGTCAGCTTCTTCAACCCCGGTCTGGTCGTGATCGGCGGCGGGGTGACCGGCCTCGGGCACAACCTGCTCGCCGCGATCCGCACGCAGGTCTACCGCCAGTCGCTGCCGCTCGCGACCGGCAACCTGCCCATCGTCCTCGGGGAGCTGGGCCCCACCGCCGGCGTCATCGGCGCGGCCCGGCTGATCAGCGACCACCTCTTCTCACCCGCGTAGGCACCACCCGCCTCCCGAGCTCCACCAGTACAGCGCTCTGCCCTGCCCTGCCCTGCTCTGCCCTGACACCGGCCCGCATGCCCGCCGAGGGGACCTCACATGGCACCAGAACCACCGCTGCTCAGCATGTCCGGCATCACCAAGTCGTTCCCCGGAGTCCGGGCCCTCGACGGCGTCGACCTCGACGTCCAGGCCGGCGAGGTGCACTGCCTGCTCGGCCAGAACGGGGCCGGCAAGTCCACCCTCATCAAGGTGCTCGCCGGCGCCCACCAGCCCGACACCGGCACCATCCGCTGGCGCGGCGAGGACGTCACCCTGCGCTCGCCGATCGCGGCGATGCGCCTCGGCATCGCCACCATCTACCAGGAACTCGACCTGGTGGAACACCTGTCGGTCGCCGAGAACGTCCACCTCGGCCACGAGCCGACCACCGCCGGATTCGTCGTCCGCGGGCGCGCGGCCCGGGCGTCGACCGCCCAGCTGCTGGAGCGGCTCGGACACCCCGAGGTCGACCCCGGGCGGCTGGTCGGTGACCTGTCGGCGGCACAGCAGCAGATCGTGTCCATGGCGCGGGCGCTCTCCCACGACGTTCGGCTGATCGTGATGGACGAGCCGTCCGCCGCCCTCGACCCGGACGAGGTCGACAACCTCTTCCGCATCGTCGCCGACCTCACCGCCGACGGCGTCGCCGTCGTCTACATCTCGCACCGGCTGGAGGAGATCCGCCGCATCGGCGACCGGGTCACCGTCCTGAAGGACGGCCGGGCCGTCGCCGGCGGGCTGCCCGCCGAGTCGACCCCGACCCGCGACGTGGTCGCGCTGATGACGGGACGCAACGTCGAGTACGTCTTCCCCGAGCGGCCGGCCTCGCCGCCGGCGGCGGACCCCGTACTGAGCGTGCGGGGGCTGGCCCGGGACGGCGAGTTCGCCCCGCTCGACCTGGACGTCCGCCCCGGCGAGATCGTCGGCCTGGCCGGGCTGGTCGGCTCCGGCCGCTCCGAGATCCTGGAGACGGTCTACGGGGCCCGCAGGGCGAGCGCCGGACAGGTCCTCGTGGAGGGCCGCCCGCTGCGCCCCGGCAGCGTGCGCGCCGCCGTCCGCGCCGGACTCGGGCTCGCCCCCGAGGAACGCAAGGCGCAGGCCCTGCTGATGCTGGAGTCCGTCACCCGCAACGTGTCGGTCTCCGCCATGTCCCGCTTCTCCCGCGCCGGCTGGATCGACCGCGGCGCCGAACTGGGCGCGGCCCGCGCGGCCACCCGCGAACTGTCGCTCAGGCCGGACAACCCGTCCGTGCCCGTGCGCACCCTGTCCGGCGGCAACCAGCAGAAGGCGGTCCTCGCCCGCTGGCTGCTGCGCGGCTGCCGGGTCCTGCTCCTGGACGAACCCACCCGCGGCGTCGACGTCGGCGCCCGAGCCGAGCTCTACGCGGTCATCCGCCGCCTCGCCGACGAGGGCCTCGCCGTCCTGCTGGTCTCCAGCGAGGTGCCCGAGGTGCTCGGCCTCGCCGACCGCGTGCTGGTGCTGCGCGAGGGCCGCGTCGTGCACGAGGCCCCCGCCCGCGAACTCGACGAACACCGCGTACTCGACCTCGTGATGGAAGGAAGCCCGGCGTCATGACGCAGCACGTGTCCCCGCCACGGGGCGGCACCGGCAAGGCGGCACCGGTGGACGGTCCGCCCGCCTGGCGGAGCCTGACGGCCCGCGCCGACCTGCGCACCCTGAGCCTGCTCGGCGTGCTCGCCGTACTGGTCCTCATCGGCGGCATCACCCAGCCCGACTCGTTCCTCGACACCCGCAACCTGCAACTGGTGCTCACCCAGGCGTCCGTGATCGGCGTCGTCACCGTCGGCATGACCTTCGTGATCGTCTCCGGCGGCATCGACCTGTCCGTCGGCGCCATCGTCGCCCTGTCGTCGGTGTGGGCGACCACCGTCGCCACCCAGGAGTACGGCTTCGCCGGCATCCTGTTCACCGCCGTCATCGTCGGAGTGGGCTGCGGGCTGGTCAACGGCGTGCTCATCGCGTACGGCGCGATGGTCCCGTTCATCGCCACCCTCGCCATGCTGGCCTCGGCACGCGGCCTCGCGTTGCAGATCACCGACGGCCGCACCCAGGTCGTCACCGTGCCCAGCGTGCTGGACCTCGGCGAGCGCGACTCCTATGTACTGGGCGTCCCGCCGCTGGTCCTGGTGTTCGCGGCCGTCACCGTCATCGGCTGGCTGCTGCTCAACCGGACCACCTTCGGCCGCCGCACCGTCGCCGTCGGCGGCAACGCGGAGGCCGCCCGGCTCGCCGGCATCGACGTCCGCCGCCAGCGGCTCTACCTCTACCTGCTGTCCGGGCTGTGCTGCGGCATCGCCGCCTTCCTCCTGATCGTCCTGGCCGGCTCGGGCCAGAACACCAACGGCAACCTCTACGAACTCGACGCCATCGCCGCCGCGATCATCGGCGGCACGCTCCTCACCGGAGGGCGCGGGACCATCGTCGGCTCCGTGCTCGGCGTCCTCATCTTCACCACGATCACCAACATCTTCGCCCTGAACAACCTGCAGAGCGACGTCCAGCAGATCGCCAAGGGAGCGATCATCGTCGCCGCCGTGCTGGTCCAGCGCCGTACCGCGAGCACGACCTGAGGAAAGGGTTCGCCACCATGCAGCAACTCAACGCGAGTCGCAGAGGACTGCTCTTCGGAGCCGCCGCCGTCTCCGCCGGTGCCTTCCTCACCGGCTGCACGAGCAACGAGAGCAGCGACGACGAGAAACCGGCCGCGAACGACCAGCCGGCCGCCGACGACAAGCCGGGCAAGGCCGTCACCATCGGCTACGCCGGCCCGCAGGCCGACCACGGCTGGCTCAACGCCATCAACGACAACGCCAAGAAGCGCGCCGAGAAGTACTCGGACGTCACCCTCGAGGTCACCGAGGGCTCCAACGACACGGCCGCCCAGATCGGCCAGATCGAGACCCTGATCAACAAGAAGGTCGACGTCCTCGTGGTGCTGCCCGCCGACGGCAAGGCACTCACCCAGGTCGGACTGAAGGCGATGCGCGCCGGCATCCCGGTCGTCAACCTCGACCGCATCTTCAACAGCCCCCAGGCCTACCGCTGCTGGATCGGCGGCGACAACTACGGCATGGGCCTCAACGCCGCCCACTACATCGGCGAGAAGCTCAAGGACAAGCCGGACGCCAAGGTCATCGAGCTGGCGGGCCTGGACAACCTGGAGCTGACCCAGCAGCGCACCCAGGGCTTCGACGACGGCCTCAAGAACTACCCGAACATCAAGAAGGTGGCCCGCCAGGCCGCCGAGTTCACCGTCGAGTCCGGCCAGGCCAAGATGGCCCAGCTCCTCCAGGCACAGTCGCAGTTCGACGCGCTGTGGAACCACGACGACGACCAGGGCGTGGGCGCGCTGCGCGCCATCGAGCAGGCGGGCCGCGACGACTTCCTGATGGTCGGCGGCGCCGGGGCGCTGTCCGCCTTCCAGGCCATCAAGGCGGACAGTGGCGTCCTGAAGGCGACCGTGCTGTACCCGCCGACCATGGCCGCCTCCGCGATCGACCTGGCCCGTGCGCTCGGCCAGGGCAAGGGGATCGGCGGACTCGCCGAGTTCGAGATCCCGTCGACGGTCACCTGCTACTCGGCCGTCGTCGACAAGGAGAACGTGGACCAGTACATGTCCACCGGCTTCAAGTGAGGCCCGCCGCCCCGGCAGCGGCCTGACCAGCCGGCCGGGGCGGGGCCCACCCCCCACCGCGCCACCACGACGAGGAGGACATCCGCATGGGACAGCCGCAGCAGCCCGAGGGGGCCGGGGCGGACGCAGCAGCGACCGGTACCGGTGCCGGTACCGGCGACACGGCCACGGGGGCATCCGCGACCAGACCGCCGCTGCGCGTCGGCATGGTCGGCTACGCCTTCATGGGCGCAGCCCACTCCCAGGGCTGGCGCACCGCCGGCCGGGTCTTCGACCTGCCGCTGAACCCGGTCATGACCGCCATCTGCGGCCGGGACGCCGACGCCGTCCGCACGGCGGCCGACCGGCACGGCTGGGCGAGCACCGAGACCGACTGGCGGACCCTGGTGGAACGGGACGACATCGACCTCGTCGACATCTGCACCCCCGGCGACAGCCACGCCGAGATCGCGCTGGCCGCGCTCGCCGCCGGCAAGCACGTCCTGTGCGAGAAACCCCTCGCCAACACCGTCGCCGAGGCGGAGGCGATGACCCGGGCCGCCGAGGAGGCGGGCGCGCGCGGGCAGCTGGCCATGGTCGGCTTCAACTACCGCCGGGTGCCCGCCACCGCGCTGGCCCGGCGCATGGTCGCCGAGGGCCGCATCGGCCGGCTGCGGCACGTGCGGGTGACGTACCTCCAGGACTGGCTGGTGGACCCGCAGGCCCCGCTGACCTGGCGGCTGCGCAAGGAGCTGGCCGGCTCCGGCTCGCTCGGCGACCTGGGCGCGCACATCATCGACCTCGCCCAGTACCTGACCGGAGAGCGGCTGGCCGGCGTCTCCGCCCTCACCGAGACCTTCGTGCGGGAGCGTCCGCTGCCCGGCGGCGCGGCGCGGGGCCTGTCCGCCACGTCGGCGGCCGGCACGGGGGAGGTCACCGTGGACGACGCCGCCGTGTTCACCGGCCGCCTCACCTCCGGCGCCCTCGCCTCCTTCGAGGCCACCCGGTACGCCACCGGCCGCAAGAACGCCCTGCGCATCGAACTCAACGGCGAGCGCGGCTCGCTCGCCTTCGACCTGGAGCGGCTCAACGAGCTGTCGTACCACGACGGCACCGAGCCGGGGGAGCACGCCGGTTTCCGCCGCATCCTCGTCACCGAGCCCGAGCACCCCTACCTGGACGCCTGGTGGCCGCCGGGCCACGGACTGGGCTACGAGCACTCCTTCGTCCACCAGGCGCGCGACCTCGTCCACGCGGTCGCCGAGGGCCGCAGGCCCGACCCCTCCTTCGCCGACGGGCTGCAGGTGCAGCGTGTGCTCGCGGCCGTGGAGGAGAGCGCCGAGAAGAACTCCGTCTACACCCCCGTCGCCATCACGTCGACCGTCGTCTGAGGAGGCCAGAAGCGCATGCCGCGCAACTTCACGCTGTTCACCGGGCAGTGGGCCGACCTGCCCCTGGAGGAGGTCTGCCGGCTCGCCCGCGACTTCGGCTACGACGGCCTCGAACTCGCCTGCTGGGGCGACCACTTCGAGGTCGACAAGGCCCTCGCGGACCCGTCCTACGTGGACTCCCGCCACCAGTTGCTCGACAAGTACGGCCTGAAGTGCTGGGCGATCTCCAATCACCTGGTCGGGCAGGCCGTCTGCGACGCCATCATCGACGAACGCCACCAGGCCATCCTGCCCGCCCGGATCTGGGGCGACGGCGACGCGGAGGGCGTCCGGCAGCGTGCCGCCGCGGAGATCAAGGACACCGCGCGCGCCGCCGCCCGCTTCGGCGTCGACACCGTCATCGGCTTCACCGGCTCCGCCATCTGGCACTTGGTCGCCATGTTCCCGCCGGCGCCCGAGTCGATGATCGAACGCGGTTACCAGGACTTCGCGGACCGCTGGAACCCCATCCTGGACGTCTTCGACGCCGAGGGCGTGCGGTTCGCGCACGAGGTCCACCCCAGCGAGATCGCCTACGACTACTGGACCACGCAGCGCGCCCTGGAGGCGGTGGACCACCGGCCCGCGTTCGGCCTCAACTTCGACCCCTCGCACTTCGTGTGGCAGGACCTCGACCCGGTCGGCTTCCTGTGGGACTTCCGTGACCGGATCTACCACGTCGACTGCAAGGAGGCCCGCAGGCGCCTCGACGGCCGCAACGGCCGCCTGGGCTCCCACCTGCCGTGGGGCGACCCGCGGCGCGGCTGGGACTTCGTGTCGGCCGGGCACGGCGACGTCCCCTGGGAGGACGTCTTCCGCATGCTGCGCTCCATCGACTACGGGGGCCCGGTCTCCGTCGAGTGGGAGGACGCCGGCATGGACCGGCTCCAGGGCGCTCCCGAGGCCCTGACCCGGCTCAAGGCGTTCGACTTCGAGCCGCCCAGCGCGTCCTTCGACGCCGCGTTCAACAGCTGATCCACGCGTCCGACGCCAGGTCGGCACGGGGGCCGGGACATCCGCCGGCCCCCGGTCCGACCTGCCCGGACACGGCTTTGTCCTGTGTCGGGTAAAAGTTCAACTACCCGTGTTCCACGGGGTGTTCGCACAGGACAAACACAGCTACCGTCCCTGAAGTGTTCAGGACACACACGCCTCCGGGGTGACGGCGCACCCCGGCGCCCGCACCGCACGCCTTCGCACCCGTTCCGTACGGCCCATTCCGTTCCCGGAGGGACTTCGTGCACAGAAGCAGACTCAACGGCACCGACACCACGAGGCGGCCCAGACTTCGCACCACCCTCGCCCTGATCACCGGCCTCGCACTGGCGGTGGCCACCCCGGCGACCGTCGCCGGCGCCCAGCCCGGCGGCTCGGCACTCGACGAGGCGGCGGCCCCCGCGGCCGCCGAGGGGCAGTTCCAGCAGGTACCGCTCGCCAAGGGCGAGCCCGAGATGGGCGAGCCGATGTCGCTCGCCGTCCTCCCCGACCGCAGCGTCCTGCACACCGCCCGCGACGGCACACTGCGCCTCACCGACCAGGGCGGCGTCACCAAGGTCGCCGGCAGGATCCCCGTCTACAACCACGACGAGGAGGGCCTGCAGGGCGTCGGCATCGACCCGGACTTCAAGAACAACCGGGCGATCTACCTCTACTACGCCCCGCCGCTCGACACCCCCGCGGGCGACGCCCCGGAGACCGGCACCGCCGAGGACTTCAAGAAGTTCGACGGCGTCAACCGCCTCTCCCGCTTCGTCCTCAACCCCAACGGCACGCTGGACATGGCCAGCGAGAAGAAGGTCCTGGACGTCGCGGCCTCCCGCGGCACCTGCTGCCACGTCGGCGGCGACATCGCCTTCGACGCCCAGGGCAACCTCTACCTGTCGACCGGCGACGACACCAACCCGTTCGCCTCCGACGGGTACACGCCGATCGACGAGCGCCCGGACCGCAACCCGGCCTTCGACGCCCGCCGCAGCGCGGGCAACACCAACGACCTGCGCGGCAAGATCCTGCGCATCAAGGTCGCCGAGGACGGCTCGTACACCATCCCCGAGGGCAACCTCTTCGCCCCCGGCACCGAGAAGACCCGTCCCGAGATCTACGCGATGGGCTTCCGCAACCCGTTCCGCATCAGCGTCGACAAGAAGACCGGCACCGTCTACGTCGGTGACTACGGCCCCGACGCCGGCGCCGCCGACCCGAAGCGGGGCCCGGCCGGACAGGTCGAGTTCGCCAAGGTCACCAAGGCCGCCAACTTCGGCTGGCCCTTCTGCACCGGCGACAACGACCCCTACGTCGACTACGACTTCGCCACCAAGGCATCCGGCGAGACGTTCGACTGCGCCGCCCCGAAGAACACCTCGCCGCACAACACCGGCCTCGTCGACCTGCCGCCCGCGCAGGCCGCCTGGATCCCGTACGACGGCGGCTCCGTGCCCGAGTTCGGCAGCGGCTCCGAGTCCCCGATGGGCGGCCCGGTCTACCGCTACGACCCGGACCTCGAATCCTCGGTGAAGTTCCCCGAGGAGTACGACGGCGACTTCTTCGCCGGCGAGTTCGGCCGCCGCTGGATCAAGCGGATCGAGCAGACCGAGGACGGCTCGGTCGCCAAGATCAACGACTTCCCGTGGACCGGCACCCAGATCATGGACATGGAGTTCGGCCCCGACGGCGCGCTCTACGTCCTCGACTACGGCCTCTCCTGGTTCCAGGGCGACAAGGACTCCGCGCTCTACCGGATCGAGAACGCCTCGGACGGCTTCTCCCCGATCGCCGAGGTGAGCGCGAACAAGACGTCCGGCGCCGCCGGCCTGAAGGTCACCTTCACCGGCTCCGCCAAGGACGCCGACTCCCCGGACCTCACCTACAGCTGGGACTTCGGCGACGGAACCAAGGGCGAGGGGCTCACGCCCACGCACCAGTACAAGAAGGTCGGCACCTACTCCGCGACCTTCACCGCGAAGGACCCCGAGGGCAACACCGGCCACGCCAGCGTCCGGATCGTGGTCGGCAACACCGAGCCCAAGGTGAAGATCGAGGTGCCGGGCAACGGCAGCATGGCCGCCTTCGGCGAGCCCGTCCCGTTCAAGGTGACCGTCACCGACCCCGAGGGGACCGTCGACTGCTCCAAGGTCAAGGTCGCCTACAGCCTCGGTCACGACTCCCACGCCCACGAGCTGACCAGCGCGACGGGCTGTGAGGGCACCCTGAAGCCGCCCGCCGGGGACGGCGGTCACGACCCCAACGCCAACATCTACGGCGTCGTCGGCGCGAGCTACACCGACGGCGGGGCGAACGGCCAGGAGGCCCTGACCGGCACCGCCCGCGCCGTGGTCCAGCCGCTGCACCGCCAGGCCGAGCACTTCACGGCGCAGCAGGGCGTGTCGCCCATCGACAAGGCCGGCGCCAACGGCGGCAAGACCGTCGGCGACATCCACGACGGCGACTGGATCTCCTTCAGCCCCTACAGGTTCGACGGGCAGAAGAAGATGACCGTACGGGCCTCCTCCGGCGGCTCCGGCGGCTTCATCGAGCTGCGCACCGGCTCGCCCGACGGACCGCTGCACGGCTCGGCGTACATCCCGCCGACCGGCAGCTGGGAGACCTTCCAGAACGTCGACGTGCCGCTGCGGGCCCTGCCCGCGCGCACCACGGACATCTACCTGGTCTTCCGGGGCGGCGACGGCGCGCTCTACGACGTGGACGACTTCGAGTTCTCCAAGGAGCCCTTCAAGCAGGGCAAGAAGGTCCTCGTCTTCTCCAAGACCGCGGGCTTCCGGCACGACTCCATCCCGGCCGGCATCGCCGCCCTGAAGGAGCTCGGCGCCCCGGCCGGCATCACGGTCGACGCCACCGAGGAGGCCAAGCAGTTCACCACCGCCAACCTCGCCAAGTACGACGCGGTGGCCTTCCTGTCCACCACCGGTGACGTCCTGAACGCCGACCAGCAGAAGGCGTTCGAGAACTACGTCGCGAACGGCGGCGGCTACATGGGCATCCACGCCGCGGCCGACACCGAGTACGACTGGAAGTTCTACGGCGGCCTCGTCGGCGCCTACTTCCAGTCGCACCCGGCCATCCAGAAGGCCACCGTGCGCGTCGAGGACCACGACCACCCGGCCACCGCGCACCTGGGCGACACCTGGGAGCACACCGACGAGCTGTACAACTACCGCACCAACCCGCGCGAGCAGGCCAAGGTCCTCGCCACCCTCGACGAGACCACCTACCAGGGCGGCACCATGAAGGGCGACCACCCGATCGCCTGGTGCCAGCCCTACGAGGGCGGCCGCTCCTTCTACACCGGCCTCGGCCACACCAAGGAGTCCTACGCCGACGAGACGTTCCGCGCCCACCTGCTCGGCGGCCTCCGGTACGCCACCGGCCAGGTCAAGGCCGACTGCAAGCCGGCCAAGGGCTACCGGAAGATCTTCAACGGCCAGACCCTGGACGGCTGGAAGCAGGCCGGCCCCGGCACGTTCAACGTCAAGGACGGCACCCTGGAGTCCGAGGGCGGCATGGGCCTGCTCTGGTACCAGGCCAAGGAGCTGAAGTCGTACTCGCTCAAGCTCGACTGGAAGATGCAGGGCGACGACAACTCCGGTGTCTTCGTGGGCTTCCCGGCCTCCGACGACCCCTGGTCCGCGGTGAACAAGGGCTACGAGATCCAGATCGACGCCACGGACGCGCCCGACCGCACGACGGGCTCGGTCTATACGTTCAAGGCGGCGAACATCAAGGCCCGTGACCAGGTCCTGCGGCCGCCCGGCCAGTGGAACTCCTACGAGATCAAGGTCCAGGGCGAACGCCTCCAGGTGTTCCTCAACGGAGTCAAGATCAACGACTTCACCAACAAGGACCCCGAGCGGAGCCTGACCGACGGCTACATCGGCCTGCAGAACCACGGTGCCGACGACCAGGTCTCCTTCCGCAACATCCAGCTGAAGGAACTGCCCGAGTAGGGCAACCGGAACGGCGGCGGGCGGAGGACGCCGGATCTCCGCCCGTCGTCTCCCCGGGCCACGCGCCCGGCACCCCGCTCGTCCCCTCCGGCACTTCCACCCGGTTCGCGTACGACAAGGAGGCTGCCCATGTCCGCCGAACCGTCCTTGCCCACCCCCTCCCCGGCCCCGCGCTTCGGCGTCTGGCTCATCGGGGCGCGCGGATCCGTCGCCACGACCGCGATCGCGGGCTGCGCCGCCGTCGCCGCCGGGCTCCACCCGCCGGCCGGCATGGTCACCGAGACCCCCGACTTCACCTCGTGCGGCCTGCCGCCGCTGTCGTCCCTCGTCTTCGGGGGGCACGACACCGTCGACTGCCCGCTGCCCAAGCGCGCCGAACACCTCGCCGCCGGCGGTGTCCTGCCGCACGGCCTGCCGTCCGCCGTGCACGCCGAACTCGCCGCCGCCGACCGGGAGATCAGGCCCGGCGGCCCCCTGCCCGGCGACACGGACGGCGGCCCGGACCGCACCCAGGACGAGTGGATCGACGTGTTCGCCGCCGACATCCGCGACTTCGTGCACCGTCAGGGCCTCGCGGGCGCCGTCGTGGTGAACGTCGCCTCCACGGAGCCCGCGCCCACCGACGGCGCCCTGCCGCCCAGCTCCCTCTACGCGGCGGCCGCCCTGCGCGCCGGCTGCCCCTACGTCAACTTCACCCCCTCCACGGGCCTGCACCACCCGGCGCTGGCCCCGCTCGCCGCGTCCTCCGGCGTGCCGTACGCGGGCCGCGACGGCAAGACCGGGCAGACCCTGCTGCGCTCCGTGCTCGGCCCGATGTTCACGCAGCGCGCCCTCGCCGTGCGCGCCTGGTCCGGCACCAACCTGCTGGGCGGCGGCGACGGCGCCGCCCTCGCCGACCCCGCGGCCGCCGCCGCCAAGAACGCCGGCAAGGAACGCGTCCTCGCCGACACCCTCGGTGCGGCGCCCGAGGGCGAGGTCCACATCGACGACGTCCCCGCGCTCGGCGACTGGAAGACGGCCTGGGACCACATCGCCTTCGACGGCTTCCTCGGCTCCCGCATGATCCTGCAGACCATCTGGCAGGGCTGCGACTCGGCGCTCGCCGCCCCGCTCGTCCTCGACCTGGCCCGGCTGGCCGTCCGCGCCCAGGAGAAGGGCCTGACCGGCCCGCTGGGCGAACTGGGCTTCTACTTCAAGGACCCGGTCGGGGACGGCCCGTCGTCACTGGCCGAGCAGTACGTGGAGCTGAGGCGCTTCGCCGGGCGGCTGCGGGACGGCGCCGACGAGCGAGAGGCACAGCGATGAGCCGCACGGTCGCCACGGCGCGGGGCGCGTCCGCGCCCGCCGGACCGACGGCGGCCGGCGGCCCCACCACCGAGACGGCCACTTCGGCCGCCGCCGGTGGCACGACGCCCGGCACCTCACGCTCCCGCTCCGGCCGTGCGGGCGCCTGGGCCGAACTGCTGCGCCTGCCCGCACTGTTCACCGTCCCCGGCGACGCCCTGGCCGGCGCCGCCGCGGCCGGTGCGCGCCCCGGGCCCCGCACCCTGCTCGCCATCGGATCCTCCCTGTGCCTGTACGAGGCCGGCATGGCCCTGAACGACTGGGCGGACCGTGCCGAGGACGCCGTGGAGCGCCCGCACCGCCCGATCCCGTCCGGCCGCGTCCGCCCGGCCGCCGCCCTGGCCGCCGCCGGTGCCCTGACCGGCGCCGGGCTGGCGCTCGCCGCCGGTGCGGGACGGCCCGCCCTCGCGGTGGCAGCGCCCCTGGCGGCGACCGTCTGGGCCTACGACCTCGCCCTGAAGCACACGCCCGCCGGTCCCGCGGCGATGGCCGCCGCCCGCGGACTGGACCTGCTCCTGGGCGCCGCGGCGACCGGCGGCGGCACCCGCGCCGCGCTTCCCTCCGCCGCGCTGCTCGGCACGCACACCCTCGCCGTCACGGCCGTCTCCCGCCGCGAGACCACCGGCGGTTCGGTCCTGGCTCCGCTCGCGGCCCTCGCCACGACGGGGGCGCTGACCCGGCTGGTCACCCACCGCCGCACCCGACTCCCGGCAGGCCGGCGGGCAGCAGCCGCCCCCGGCCTGCCGGGCCCCGGCCCGGCCGGGCGCCGGCCCCGGGCCGACGGTGTCCTCACCACCGCCCTGGGCGCCGCCTACGCGGCCGCGGCCGCCCGCCCCTACGTCCACGCCACGCTCAACCCCTCGCCCCCGCTCACCCAGCGCGCCGTCGGCGGCGGCATCCGGGCCACGATCCCGCTCCAGGCGGCCCTCGCCGCCCGCTCCGGCGCGGTCACCACGTCCCTCCTGGTCGCGGCCCTGGCCCCGGCCGGCCGGCTCTTCGCGAGGAGGGCCGGCATGAGGAAGGTGAGCATCACATGACCCGGAACCCGCATCAGAAGCCGAACGGCAACGCCGACGTGACCGTGACCGCCGGCCCGCGGCCGGAGCCGGACGGGGCCTCCGCGTCCCCCCTCCGCTTCGGCTACGGCACCAACGGCCTCACCGACCTCCGCCTCGACGACGCCCTCGCCCTCCTCGCCGACCTCGGCTACGACGGCGTCGGCCTGACCCTCGACCACATGCACCTCGACCCGCTCGCCCCCGACCTCGCCGCCCGCACCCGCCGGGTCGCGCACCGTCTGGACGCACTCGGGCTCGACGTCACGGTCGAGACGGGCGCCCGCTATGTGCTCGACCCGCGCCGCAAGCACGGCCCGTCCCTCCTCGACCCGGACCCGGAGGACCGCGCCCGCCGCACCGACCTCCTCGTGCGGGCCGTCCGGGTCGCCGCCGACCTCGGTGCGCACGCCGTGCACTGCTTCAGCGGCATCACCCGGCCCGGCACGGACGAGGACACGGCCTGGAAGCGGCTGGCCGAGTCCCTCGCCCCGGTCCTGGACGCCGCCGACGAGGCCGGCGTGCCCCTGGCCGTCGAACCCGAACCCGGCCACCTCCTGGCCACCCTCGCCGACTTCCACGTCCTGCGCCGCACCCTCGGCGACCCCCGGAACCTCGGCCTCACCCTGGACCTCGGCCACTGCCAGTGCCTCGAACCCCTCCCGCCCGCCGACTGCGTGCGCGAAGCCGCTCCCTGGCTGCGGCACGTGCAGATCGAGGACATGCGCCGCGGCGTCCACGAACACCTCCCCTTCGGAGACGGCGAGATCGACTTCCCGCCCGTCCTGGAGGCCCTCGCCGCCACCGGCTACCAGGGCCTCACCGTCGTCGAACTGCCCCGCCACTCGCACGCCGGCCCCCACTTCGCCGAACACTCCCTCCCGTTCCTCCGCCGGGCGGCGGCAGCGGCGTCCACCTCCACGAACCACCGGGGCGAGCCGTCCGCCACCCTCTGAAGGGAGCCACCTCATGACCAGAAGCCACGCCACCCACCGCACCCAGGACACGGATGGCACCCGCGTCGAGCAGGCCGCCCAGGGCACCACCCCCGCCCACATCGCGCCGGCCGACCTGCGGGCCACGCTCACCTCCCGGCTCGACGGAGCCGCCCGCGCCTGGCTCGACCAGGCCCTGGACGAGGCCGCCGCCCACCCCGGCGCCCACGGCCCGATCTCCGTCTGGGAGCTGCGCCTCGCCGAGGCAGGGCGCCGCTGCGGCCCCGCCCACGCCGACGCCGCCCGCGTCCTCATCCTGCACGCGGCCCACGCCGACGCGACCGTCCTGGCCCGGGTGTACGCGCAGGGCACCGCCGACGAACGCCGCGCCGTCCTGCAGGCGCTGCCCCACCTCGTGCCCGGCCCCGACGCCCTCCCGCTCGTCGAGGACGCCCTGCGCACCAACGACACCCGGCTGGTCGCCGCCGCCCTCGGCCCGTACGCCGCCCGGCACCTGGACGCCCACCAGTGGCGGCACGCCGTGCTGAAGTGCCTGTTCACCGGAGTCCCCGTCGACCAGGTGGCGGACCTGGACCGGCGGGCCGGCGCGGACGCCGAACTCGCCCGCATGCTCGCCGACTACGCCGCCGAACGCACCGCCGCGGGCCGTCCCGTCCCCGACGACCTGCACCGCGTCCTGGCCCTGACCGACGCCCCGCGCTCCCCGCACGGCACGGTCGACCCCCACGGCAAGGAGTCCTGATGCGCATCTTCGACCCCCACATCCACATGACCTCCCGCACCACCGACGACTACGAGGCCATGTACACCGCGGGCGTCCGCGCCGTCGTCGAGCCCTCCTTCTGGCTCGGCCAGCCCCGCACCTCTCCCGACTCCTTCCGCGACTACTTCGACGCCCTCCTGGGCTGGGAGCCCTTCCGCGCCGCCCAGTACGGCATCGCCCACCACTGCACGATCGCCCTCAACCCCAAGGAGGCCAACGACCCGCGCTGCCTGCCCGTCCTGGACGAACTGCCCCGCTATCTCGTCAAGGACCGCGTCGTCGCCGTCGGCGAGATCGGCTACGACTCGATGACCCCGGCGGAGGACACGGCCCTGGCCACCCAGCTCCAGCTCGCCGCCGACCACGGCCTGCCCGCCCTCGTGCACACCCCGCACCGTGACAAGCTGGCCGGCCTGCGCCGCACCCTCGACGTGGTCCGCGAGTCCGCCCTGCCCACGGACCGGGTCCTGGTCGACCACCTCAACGAGACCACCGTCAAGGACGCCAAGGACAGCGGCGCCTGGCTCGGCTTCTCCGTCTATCCGGACACCAAGATGGACGAGATCCGCATGGTCGCCCTCCTGCGCGAGTACGGCCCGGAACGGGTCCTGGTGAACTCCGCCGCCGACTGGGGCAGGAGCGACCCGCTCAAGACCCGCAAGGTCGGCGACCTGATGCTCGCCGAGGGATTCACCGAGGACGACGTGGACCGGGTGCTGTGGCGCAACCCCGTCGCCTTCTACGGGCTCAGCGGGCGCCTGAGCCTCGACGTGACCCCGTCCGACGCCACGCACGAGGGCAACTCCATCCTGCGCGGCGGGGAGTGAGCGATGCGCTTCCGGCACCCCGACGGCTCCACCGTCCACCTCGCCTACTGCACCAACGTCCACCCCGCCGAGACCCTCGACGGTGTCCTCGCCCAGCTCCGCGACCACTGCGAACCCGTCCGTAAACGCCTGGGCCGCGACCGCCTCGGCATCGGCCTGTGGCTCGCCCGCGACGCGGCCCACGCCCTGGTCACCGACCCCTCGGCACTGCGCGGGCTGCGCACCGAACTCGACCGGCGCGGCCTGGAGGTCGTCACCCTCAACGGCTTCCCCTACGAGGGCTTCGGCGCCGAGGAGGTCAAGTACCGCGTCTACAAGCCCGACTGGGCCGACCCCGAGCGCCTCGACCACACCACCTCCCTCGCCCGCGTCCTCGCCGGCCTGCTGCCCGACGACGTCACCGACGGCACCATCTCCACCCTGCCGCTGGCCTGGCGCACCGCCTACGACGAGACCCGCGCCGACAAGGCCCGGGGCGCCCTCGTCACCCTCGCCGAACGTCTCGACGCCCTCGAGGAACTCACCGGCCGCTCCATCCGCATCGGCCTCGAACCCGAGCCCGGCTGCGTGGTGGAGACCACCCACGACGCCATCGTCCCGCTCACCGCGATCGCCCACGACCGCATCGGCATCTGCGTCGACACCTGCCACCTCGCGACCTCCTTCGAAGACCCGCACACCGCCCTGGACGCCCTGACCGAGGCCCGCGTCCCCGTCGTCAAGTCCCAGCTCTCCGCCGCCCTGCACGCCGAACACCCCCGTCTCCCCGACGTCCGCGAAGCACTCGCGGCCTTCGCCGAACCCCGCTTCCTGCACCAGACCCGCAGCGCCGGCACCGCCGACGGGTCCGGGACCGTGCCGCTGCACGGCACCGACGACCTCGACGAGGCCCTCGCCTCCGACGGTCCGCTGCCCGACACCGCGCCCTGGCGGGCCCACTTCCACGTCCCGCTGCACGCGGCCCCCGCCGCGCCCCTCACCTCCACCCTCCCCGTGCTCAAGGCCGCGCTGTCCCGGCTCGTCGGCGGCCCGCACCCGCTCACCCGGCACCTGGAGGTCGAGACCTACACCTGGCAGGCCCTCCCGCCCGAGCTGCGGCCCCGCGCCCGCGCCCAGCTCACCGACGGCATCGCCGCCGAGCTGACCCTCGCCCGCGACCTGTTGACGGACCTCGGCCTCAAGGAACTGCCATGACCCCACCGACCCCCTCCGACGGACCGACCCCGCTCCTCGTCCTGGACGTCGTCGGCCTCACCCCCCGTCTCCTCGACCACATGCCCCACCTCAAGGCGCTCGGCCAAGCCGGCTCCCGCGCACCGCTCGGCACCGTCCTGCCGGCCGTCACCTGCGCCGCCCAGTCCACCTTCCTCACCGGCACCCACCCCTCCGAGCACGGCATCGTCGGCAACGGCTGGTACTTCCGCGAACTCGGCGACGTCCTGCTGTGGCGTCAGCACAACGGCCTGGTCGCCGGCGACAGACTCTGGGACGCCGCCCGCCGCGCCCACCCCGGCTACACCGTCGCCAACATCTGCTGGTGGTACGCCATGGGCGCCGACACCGACATCACCGTCACCCCCCGTCCCGTCTACTACGCCGACGGCCGCAAGGAACCCGACTGCTACACCCGGCCGCCGGCCCTGCACGACGAACTCACCGAGAAACTCGGCACCTTCCCCCTCTTCCACTTCTGGGGCCCCGGCGCCGACCTGGTGTCCAGCCAGTGGATCATCGACGCCACCCGGCACATCATGGCCACCCGCCACCCCGACCTCACACTCTGCTACCTCCCTCACCTCGACTACGACCTGCAGCGCTTCGGCCCCGACGACCCGCGCTCCCTGAAGGCCGCCGCCGACCTGGACGCGGCGCTCGCCCCGCTCCTCGACGACGCCCGCGCCGAGGGCCGCACCGTCGTCGCGCTGTCCGAGTACGGCATCACCCGCGTGAACCGGCCCGTGGACATCAACCGCGCCCTGCGCCGCGCCGGACTGCTGGAGGTCCACACCCAGGACGGCATGGAGTACCTCGACCCGATGGCCTCCCGCGCCTTCGCGGTCGCCGACCACCAGATCGCCCACGTGTACGTCCGCCGCCCCGAGGACCTCGACGCCACCCGCGCCGCCCTCGACGGCCTGCCCGGCATCGAGCAACTCCTCGACGACGAGGGCAAGAAGGCCCACCACCTCGACCATCCCCGCGCCGGCGAACTCGTCGCCGTCGCGGAGCCGGACGCCTGGTTCACGTACTACTACTGGCTCGACGACGACCGCGCGCCCGACTTCGCGCAGCTCGTCGAGATCCACCGCAAACCCGGCTACGACCCGGTCGAGCTGTTCATGGACCCGCTCGACCCCTACGTCAAGGTCAAGGCGGCCACCGCCGTGGCCCGCAAGAAGCTCGGCATGCGCTACCGCATGGCGGTCGTGCCCCTGGACGCCTCACCTATCCGCGGCAGCCACGGCCGCCTCCCAGCGAGCGACGACGAAGGTCCGCTCCTCATCTGCTCCACCCCCCGCGCAGTCGGCGACCGCGTCGCGGCCACCGACGTCAAGCAACTCCTGCTCCGGCTCGCCGGACTCGGGTGACGTACGGCCGCGCACCACGGCGTACGAGACCCGGGATCCAGCTACCGAGAGTGAAACACACGGCACTGACAACGGCCCGTCCCGACCGCATCGGCGCAGGCCACGACCCAGAAGGCAGGCACCCGTGACCCCGTTCCCCGACCCGTCCCGCACCGACACGACCTCCGCCGACGCCCCCGGCGAGGCCCTGCGCCGCACCCTCGGCGTCGGCCGCCGCCGCTTCCTCACCACCTGCACCGCCGTCGCGGCCGGTGCCGTCGCGGCCCCCGTCTTCGGCGCCGGCCCGGCCCTGGCCGGCGACCGGGACAGGGACCACGGCCACGACCACGGCGGTGACGTCCTCGTCCCGGCGGACAGGCGCGGCATCATCCTCTACACCGTCCGCGACGCCACCGCCCGCGACCCCCTCGCATCCGACCTGCCCTCCGGCTTCCGCGAGGTGTTCAAGCAGCTGGCCCGGCACGGCTACCGCCAGGTGGAGTTCGCCGGGTACAACCAGCACGCGAACGCGCCCGGTGGAGCCAGCCTGGAATCCGTGGCCGGCGCCAAGCTGCTGCGCTCATGGCTCGACGAGTACGGCCTGCGGGCGCAGGGCAACCACGGCTTCATCCCGCCCTCCTGGCCGCTGACCACGGCGGACCTGGACACCTTCAAGAAGCACCTGGAGATCGCCAACATCCTCGGCATGGACCACATGGGCACCGGTGGCGACCCCACCGGCAGCTCCTACCGCGCCGACTGGGACGTGGCCGCCGACAAGTGGAACGCCCTCGGTGCCATCGCCCGCCGCGAGGGCATCAAGCTCTACACCCACAACCACGACAGCGCGTACGGCTTCCTGCTCGACGGCGGCCCGCTGGACGACCAGGGCCGACCGACCCGCAGCTCGGGCATCCGGAAGCTGGAGTACTTCCTCAAGATCACCGACCCGCGGGCGGTCTGGCTGGAGATGGACATCTTCTGGGCGCACGTCGCCCAGTACAAGTTCCACACCTACACCGCCCACGACGGCTCCACCCGCAAGAACGTCTTCGACCCGGCCGGACTCGTCGTCCGCAACAACAAGCGCTACCCGCTGTTCCACGCCAAGGACGGCGTCGTCAGCACGACCAACGGCATGGGCTACGACATGGTGCCCTTCGGCACCGGAGTCATCGACTACACGACGTTCTTCTCACGGGTCGGGCAGCGCAACTACCACAACCCGATGATCGAGGACGACAACTCGCCGAGCGCCACCGACCCCGCGCAGTCGCTGCGCGAGGCCAAGATCAGCTACGACAACCTCGCGGCCCTGCGCAAGCGCCGCCGCTGACCCGGACACGGACCGGGCGGCCCCTCCCGCGTGCTGCGGGAGGGGCCGCCCGGTCCGTGCGAAGAAGGTTTCGTCCGGTCATCCCTCACCGAGTGGCCGGGGGTTGGGCGTGATGCGCTTGTCCTTCGAGCGACCCGGCGGCTGCAGGAAGAGCGCCACGAACCCGGCGAAGATCGAGATGCAGCCCGCCAGGCCGAAGGCGCCGTTGTAGCCCCAGGCGCCGACGACCACGGAGCCCATGCCCGCGCCCAGACCGGAGACGAGCTTGGAGCTGTAGACCATCCCGTAGTTGGTGGCGTTGTTGTTCTCGCCGAAGTAGTCCGCCGTCAGCGCCGCGAACATCGGGAAGATGGCACCGCCGCCGAAACCGGAGACGGCGGAGAAGAGCAGGAACAGCGGCAGGTTCTTGATCTCGGCCGCGAAGATGATGCCGAACTGGGCGAGGCCCAGGATGGCGCACACGTAGAGCAGACACTGCTTGCGGCCGTAGAGGTCGGAGAGCCAGCCGATGACACCGCGCCCGGTGCCGTTGACGATCGCCTTCAGCGACATCGCGGTGGCCACGATCCCGGCCGCGAAGCCCGCCTCCTCGCCGATGTCGACCTGGAAGGCGATGCCGAAGATGTTCACGCCGGAGGTGCAGGCGAGACAGAACCACATCAGCGCCACCCGGCCGGTCCGCCAGGCCTCCAGCGGGGAGTACTGCTTGGTGGCCGGGGGGTTCTTCTCCAGCGAACGCCGGGCCCGCGGGTCGGCCGGCGGGTTCAGCGGGTCGATCGAGTCCGGCCACCAGTTCTTCGGCGGGTCCCGGAAGTAGAAGCCGGCGAGAGCCACCGTCGCGGCGAGGAAGACACCCGCACAGACCAACACCCAGCGGAAGTTGGAGCCGTCCATGTAGCCGTGGAAGATGAAGACGAACGGCACCGAGCCGTAGGCGAAACCGCCGTTGACGAAGCCGGTCTTCCCGCCCCGGCGCTCCGGGTACCACTTGCCGACCATGTTGACGCAGGTCGCGTACACCATGCCGGCACCCATGCCGCTGAACACGCCGAACCCGATGAAGGCGAGCGAGACATGCGGCGCGAACGCCAGTGACAGATAGCCGAGCAGTGTGCCGACCGAACCCAGCATCATGGCCCAGCGCGCCGGCAGTTTGCCGTTCTCCCTCAGCCGTCCCGCCGGAAAGGCGACCGCGGCCTGGCAGAAGATCCAGGCGGTCATCATCCAGTAGATGCTGCCGCTGGACCAGTGGTGGGCCTCGTGGAGCGTGTCCTCGGCGGACGCGAACGCGTACTCGGCGGAAGAGATGCCCATCATGCCGATCCAGGGCAGGATCACCATCCACTTGCGCTTGCGCCCCATGATGTCGATGTCGGACTCGCCCACGCGATAGACGCGTCCGTTCCTGTCGGTCACCTCCCGGTGGACGGCGACCCGTGTGACATCGGTGGTTGTCATGTCGTGTGCACCCCTTGCGTTCGAAAGATCTGGCCAGCGCCCCCTGTCCCATGCCTTTCGTGCGCGCGCGGGTCCTGGGGCCGGCCGACGCGCACCGTCGGCCGGTCCCGTGCTCCCTCAGCTCATGAACCGCCCCCCAGCAACCCCGCGGCCCGTGCCCAGCGGTACTTGGCGCCCAGGACGGCCACCGGCTTCTCGGTCGTGTACGGGTACGCCACGACCCCGCGTTCGAAGAGGTACTGGCAGGCCTCCTCCACCTCGACGTCCCCGGCGAGGGAGGCCACCACGGGCTTCTCGATCCCGCGCTCGCGGAACTCGGCCACCACGCGCGCGGTGAGCTCGGCGAACACCATGGGGGGAGTGACGATCGTGTGCCAGTAGCCGAGGACCAGCGCGTGGATGCGCGGATCCTCCAGACCGAGCCGGATCGTCGCCTCGTACGTCGACGGCGGCTCGCCCCCGGTGATGTCGACCGGATTGCCCGCGGCCCCGAACGGCGGGATGAACGCGCGGAACGCCGTGTCCAGGTCGGGCGGGATCTCCATCAGGGACAGGCCGTTGTCCGTCACCGCGTCGGACAGCAGCACGCCGCTGCCGCCGGCCCCGGTGATGATCACGACGTTGTCCCCCTGGGGAGCGGGCAGCACCGGCAACGCGCGAGCGTACTCCAGCATCTCGTTCAGCCCCGGTGCCCGGATGACACCGGCCTGCCTGAGGACGTCGTCGTACACGGCGTCGTCACCGGCGAGCGCCCCGGTGTGCGACCCGGCGGCCTTCGCGCCGGCCGCCGTGCGCCCCGCCTTGAGCACCACGACCGGCTTCCTCGGCACGGTCGCCCGCGCGGCCTCGACGAACGCGCGGCCGTCCTTGAGGTCCTCCAGGTGCATCGCGATGCACTCGGTGTGCGGGTCCTCGCCGAACCAGGTCAGCAGGTCGTCCTCGTCCAGGTCCGACTTGTTGCCGAGGCCCACGATCGCCGACACACCCGTCTTCGTGGTCCGCGCGAAGCCCAGGATCGCCATGCCGATGCCGCCCGACTGCGAGGTCAGCGCCACGCCGCCCTTGACGTCGTACGGGGTGCAGAACGTGGCGCACAGGTCCTGCCAGGTCGAGTAGTAGCCGTAGATGTTCGGGCCCAGCAGCCGGACGCCGTGCCGTTCGGCGACCGCCACGATCTCGTCCTGGAGCTCGTGCTCACCGGTCTCGGCGAACCCGGAGGGGATCAGGACGGCGTTGGGGATCCCCTTGCGCCCCACCTCCTCCAGAGCCGCCGCCACGAACCTCGCGGGGATCGCGAAGACCGCCACATCCACCTCACCGGGAACGTCGGTGACACTCTTGTACGCCTTGCGGCCCACGATGTCATCGGCCTTGGGGTTCACCGGGTGGATCTCGCCCGCGAAACCGCCGTCGACGAGGTTGCGCATCACCGAGTTGCCGATCTTGCCGGCCTCGTCGGAGGCGCCGATCACGGCGACCGACGAGGGCTGCATCAGCCGGCGCATCGAGGTGAGGATCTCCTCGCGCGTGTACCGGCGGCGCTCCTTGGGCGCCTCGGTCGCGAGGATCACCCGGATGTCGGCGGCGACGGCGCCCTCGGGCGTGGCGATCACCGGGTTGAGGTCGACCTCGGAGATCTCCGGGAAGTCCGCCACCAGTTCGGAGACCCGGCGGATCTGCTCCGCCACCGCCCACCGGTCCACGCCGGCCCGCCCGCGCACCCCGCGCAGCACCTCCGCGGCCCGGATCGAGTCCAGCATGGACAGGGCCTCGTCCGCGTCCACGGGCGCCAGCCGGAACGTGACGTCCTTCAGCACCTCGACCAGCACCCCGCCGAGCCCGAACGCCACCACCTTCCCGAAGGTCGGGTCGGTCACCGCGCCGACGATGACCTCCTGCCCGCTCGGCAGCAGCTCCTGGATCTGCACGCCCTCGATCCGCGCCGACGCGTCGTAGGCGCGCGCGTTGCCGATGATCTTGCAGAACGCGGCCCGTACGTCCGCCGCGCCCTCCACCCCGACGACCACACCGCCGGCGTCGGTCTTGTGCAGGATGTCCGGCGACACGATCTTCATCACGACCGGTCCGCCGAAGCGCGCCGCGCACGCCACCGCCTCGTCCACGTCCCGCGCCAGCTCCTCGCCCGGTACGGCGATCCCGTAGGCGTCGGCGAGCACCTTGCCCTCGGGCGCGGTCAGGGCGGTGCGCCCCTCGGCCCGCACGGCGTCCAGCAGCCGGCGCACCCGCAGCACCCGGTCCTCGGCCATCACGTCAGATCACCCCGTTCGACTTGAGCAGGCGCAGCTCCTCGTCGCCGAGGCCCAGCTCGCCGACGTAGACCTCTTCGTTGTGCTCGCCCAGCAGCGGCGAACTGGTGACCCGTACCGGCGAGTCGGAGAGCTTGAGCGGACTGCCGACGGTCACGAACTCCCCCCGCTCGGGGTGGGGGACCTTGACGATCATCTCGTTGGCGGCCAGCGACGGGTCCTCGATGATCTCCTTGGTGGACAGGATCGGGCCGCACGGGATGTTGTGGGCGTTCAGCCGCTCCAGCACCTCCCACTTGGGGAGGGTGGACGACCACTCCTCGATCAGCTGGAACATCTTGTTCAGCCTCGGCAGCCGGGCCTGGGGCGTCGCCCACTCGGGGTCGTCGGCCAGCTCGGGCCGGCCGATGAGCTCGCTGAGCGGCCGCCAGCCGACCGGCTGCACGATGACGTACACGTAGTCGTTGGGGCCGCCCGGCGCGCACTTCACCGCCCAGCCGGGCTGACCGCCACCGGACGCGTTCCCGGAGCGGGGAACCTCGTCGCCGAAGTCCTCGTTGGGATATTCGGCGAGGGGACCGTGGGCCAGGCGCTGCTGGTCGCGCAGCTTCACCCGGCAGAGGTTGAGCACCGCGTGCTGCATGGCCACGTTCACGCGCTGACCGCGTCCGGTGTGCTCCCGCTGGTAGAGGGCGGCGAGGATGCCCGCCACGACGTGGACGCCCGTGCCCGAGTCCCCGATCTGGGCCCCCGTCGCCAGCGGCGGCCCGTCCTCGAATCCGGTGGTGGACATCGATCCGCCCATGGCCTGCGCGACGACCTCGTACGCCTTGAACGCGGTGTACGGGCCCTCGCCGAACCCCTTGACGGAGGCGTAGACGATCCGTGGATTGATCTCCTTGATGCGGTCCCAGGTGAAGCCCATCCGGTCGACCGCGCCCGGTCCGAAGTTCTCGACCATGACGTCCGAGCGCCGGATCAGCTCGGTGAGGATCTCCTTGCCGCGCTCGGTCTTGGTGTTGAGGGTGATGCTCCGCTTGTTGCAGTTGAGCATCGTGAAGTAGAGGGAGTCGACGTCCGGCAGATCGCGCAGCTGTCCCCGCGTGATGTCACCGGTCGGCGCCTCGAGCTTGACGACGTCCGCGCCGAGCCAGGCGAGGAGCTGGGTCGCCGAGGGCCCGGACTGCACGTGCGTCATGTCCAGGACGCGGATGCCCTCAAGAGCCTTGGCTGTCATGGGCCTTCACCTCACTTGTACATCGTCTGGTTCATGGTTCCGGGGGCGTACGCGTCCGGGTCGACCCAGACGTTGATCAGGGACGGCTTGCCGGACTCGCGGGCCCGGCGCAGCGCGGGGCCGATGTCGGCGGGGTCGCGGACCTCCTCGCCGTGACCGCCCAGCATCCGCGCGAACCGGTCGTACGGGACGTCGCCGAGGGTGTTGCCGACCCGCTCGCGTTCCTTGCCGTACTTGGCGGCCTGGCCGTAGCGGATCTGGTTCATGGAGGAGTTGTTGCCGACGATGCCGACGAAGGGCAGGTCGTAGCGGACGAGGGTCTCGAAGTCCCAGCCGGTGAGGGAGAAGGCGCCGTCGCCGAAGAGGGCGACGACCTCCTTGTCGGGACGGGCCTGCTTGGCGGCCAGCACGAAGGGGACGCCGACGCCGAGCGTGCCCAGCGGGCCCGGGTCCATCCAGTGGCCCGGGGACTTGGGCTGTACGACCTGCCCGGAGAAGGTGACGATGTCACCGCCGTCGCCGATGTAGACCGAGTCCTCGGTGAGGAAGTCGTTGATCTCGCTGACCAGCCGGTACGGGTGGATGGGGGAGGCGTCCGACCTGAGCTGCGGCAGCCGCTTGTCCAGCGCCGTCTGCTCGGCCGCGCGCAGCTCGTCCAGCCACTCCTTGCGCCGGGACGCGCCGCCGTTGAGCCGGCCGGACGCGGCCTCGGTGACCGACTTCAGCACCAGCCCCGCGTCGCCGACGATGCCGAGGTCGATGTCGCGGTTCTTGCCGACGGTGCGGTAGTCGAGGTCGATCTGCACGACGGTCGCGTCCGGGGAGAGCCGCTTGCCGTAGCCCATGCGGAAGTCGAAGGGCGTGCCGACGATGACGATCACGTCGGCGTTGGAGAAGGCGTAGCGGCGCGAGAGCTGGAAGTGGTGCGGGTCGCCCGGCGGCAGGGTGCCGCGGCCGGCGCCGTTCATGTACGCCGGGACGTTGAGGGTGCGGACCAGCTCGACGGCGGCCTCGGTCGCGCGGGTGGTCCACACCTGGCTGCCGAGCAGGATGGCCGGCTTCTCGGCGTGCACCAGCAGGTCGGCGAGCTTCTCCACGGCCTCCGGGTCGCCGGCCGAGCGGGTCGAGGCGCGGTACGCCCCGGCCTTCGGCACGCGCGCCTTCTCCGCCGGCACCTTGGCGTCCAGCACGTCGCGCGGGATCTCCAGGAAGGAGGGGCCGGGTGCCCCGTGGTAGCACTCGCGGAACGCCATCGACACCATGTCCGCCGCCCGCGCCGTGTCCGGCACGGTCGCCGCGAACTTGGTGATCGGCGTCATCATGTCGACGTGCGGCAGGTCCTGGAGGGAGCCCATCTTGTGCTGGGTGTGCGCGCCCTGGCCGCCGATCAGCAGCATCGGTGACTCGGCGCGGAAGGCGTTGGCGACACCGGTGACGGCGTCGGTCGTCCCCGGGCCGGCGGTGACCACCGCGCAGCCGGGCTTGCCGGTGATGCGGGCGTACCCGTCGGCGGCGTGCGCGGCGACCTGCTCGTGGCGCACGTCGACGACCTCGATGCCCTCATCGACGCAGCCGTCGTAGATGTCGATGATGTGGCCGCCGCACAGCGTGTAGATGCGGTCGACCCCCTCGGCCTTGAGGGCCTTGGCCACGAGGTGACCGCCGGAAATGACGTCCTGGGTGTCGTCGGGCATGGCGAAGTCCTGTCCCTTCACGAGGGGTTGGGGCGCTCTCGCGGTACATTGCATACAGTCGACGAATACTGTATGAAGCTTGTTATCCCGCATCCGGTGGGTGGTGTCCAGGGGGCGTGCGGCACTTTCAGTCAGGAGCCGAGATGGACCTGTACGAACACCAGGCAAGGGAACTCTTCGAGGAACACGGCATCGTGGTGCCGCGGGCGGAGGTCACCGACTCGCCCGCGAAGGCCCGCGAGATCGCCCGCCGGCTCGGCGGACGCGTCGTCGTCAAGGCACAGGTGAAGACCGGCGGACGGGGCAAGGCCGGCGGAGTGAAGCTCGCCGCGGACCCGGCCGCGGCGGAAGCGGCGGCACGCCGGATCCTCGGCATGGACATCAAGGGCCACACGGTCGGCACCGTCATGCTCGCCGAACCCGTCGACATCGACCAGGAGTTCTACGTCTCCTACGTCCTCGACCGCGCGGCCGGCCGGTTCCTCGCCATCGCCTCCGCCGAGGGCGGCATGGAGATCGAGGAGGTCGCGGCCGAGCGGCCCGAGGCGGTGGCACGCATCCCCGTCGACCCCGCCGAGGGCGTCACCACGGCGAGGGCGGCACAGATCGCGCAGGCCGCCGGGCTGCCCCCGCAGGCCGTCGACGTCCTGGTCCGCCTCTGGCAGGTACTGGTCCGCGAGGACGCCCTGCTCGTCGAGGTCAACCCGCTGGTCAGGACCGCCCAGGGCAGGATCGTGGCCCTCGACGGCAAGGTCACCCTCGACGACAACGCCTGCTTCCGCCGGGCGCGTTGGGGTGAGGAGGAGGCGGCGTCCGACGACCCGCTGGAGGCGCGGGCCGCGGCCAAGGGCCTGAACTACGTCAAGCTGGACGGCGAGGTCGGCGTCATCGGCAACGGCGCCGGCCTGGTCATGTCGACGCTCGACGTGGTCGCCGGCTGCGGCGCCCGCCCGGCCAACTTCCTCGACATCGGGGGCGGCGCGTCCGCGCAGATCATGGCCGACGGACTCTCGGTCGTCCTCTCCGACCCGGACGTGAAATCCGTCCTCGTCAACGTCTTCGGCGGCATCACCGCCTGCGACGCGGTCGCCGACGGCATCGTCCGGGCCCTGGACGAGGTCCGGCCGACCAAACCGCTCGTCGTGCGCCTCGACGGCAACAACGCCGCCCGGGGGCGGGCCGTGCTCGACGCCCGCGCCCACCCGCTGGTCGAACAGGCCACCACCATGGACGACGCCGCCCGCCGTGCCGCCCGGCTCGCCACCACGGCATAAGGAGAAGGACGACATGGCCATTCACCTCACCAAGGACAGCAAGGTCCTCGTCCAGGGCATGACCGGGGGCGAGGGCATGAAGCACACCCGCCGCATGCTGGCGGCCGGGACGAACGTGGTCGGCGGCGTCAACCCGCGCAAGGCCGGCCGCACCGTGGACTTCGACGAGCGCGCCGTACCCGTCTTCGGCTCGGTGGGCGAGGGCATCGAGGCCACCGGGGCGGACGTCACCGTCGTCTTCGTCCCGCCCGCCTTCGCCAGGGCAGCGGTCACCGAGGCCGCCGACGCCGGCATCGGCCTCGCCGTCGTCATCACCGAGGGCATCCCCGTCCACGACTCCGTCGCCTTCACCGCGTACGCCCGCGCCAGGGGCACCCGCGTCATCGGTCCCAACTGCCCGGGCCTGATCACCCCGGGCCAGTCCAACGCCGGCATCATCCCGGCGGACATCGCCAAGCCCGGCCCGATCGGCCTGGTCTCCAAGTCGGGCACCCTCACCTACCAGCTCATGTACGAGCTGCGCGACATCGGCTTCTCGACCTGCGTCGGCATCGGCGGCGACCCGGTCGCCGGCACGAGCCACATCGACTGCCTCACCGCCTTCCAGGACGACCCCGACACCGAACTGATCGTCCTCATCGGCGAGATCGGCGGCGACGCGGAGGAACGCGCGGCGGCGTACATCCGCGAGCACGTCACCAAGCCGGTCGTCGGCTACATCGCCGGCTTCACCGCACCCGAGGGCCGGACCATGGGACACGCGGGCGCCATCGTGTCCGGCTCCACCGGCACCGCGCGGGCCAAGAAGGAGGCGCTGGAAGCGGCCGGCGTTCGGGTCGGAAGCACCCCCACCGAGACGGCACGGCACGTCGTCGCCGTACTCGGCGGCGAGGCACGGGACGGAGCGCTCACATGACACCCACCGAAGGCGCCCTCACCCTGAAGGCCGGCACCTCCTGGACCGACGCCTGGCAGCGCTGCCTCACCGCGGCCCCCGAGGCGTTCCGGGACGACCGCGTGCTCAACCTCTGGGATGCGAACTGGCAGGCGGACGGCCGCGTCCTGCCCGCCGCCAGCCCCGTCGACGGCACCCCGATCGCGGGCCCGCCGCGACTGGACCGCCGGACCGCCCACCAGGCCGTACGCGCCTCGCTCGACCAGCACCGGGCCTGGCGCCACCTCCCCCTGCCCGAACGCCGGGCCCGCGTCGCCGCCACCCTCGACGCCCTCGCCCAGCACCGCGAACTCCTCGCCCTGCTGCTGGTCTGGGAGATCGGCAAGCCCTGGCGGCTCGCACAGGCCGACGTCGACCGCGCCGTCGACGGCGTGCGCTGGTACGTCGACCGCATCGACGAGATGACCGCGGGCCGGGCCCCGCTGGACGGCCCGGTGTCCAACATCGCGAGCTGGAACTACCCGATGAGCGTGCTCGTCCACGCCCTGCTGGTCCAGGCACTGGCGGGCAACGCGGTCATCGCCAAGACCCCGACCGACGGCGGTGTCGCCTGCCTCACCCTGGCCTGCGCGCTCGCCGCCCGCGAGGGAGTCCCGGTCACCCTCGTCAGCGGCAGCGGAGGCGAGCTGTCGCACGCCCTGGTGCGGGCGCCGGAGATCGGCTGCGTCTCCTTCGTCGGCGGCCGCGACACCGGCGCCGCCGTCGCCACCGCCGTCGCCGACCTCGGCAAACGGCACATCCTCGAACAGGAGGGACTCAACACCTGGGGCGTCTGGAACTTCACGGACTGGGACGCGCTCACGGCGGCGATCCCGGCGCTCTTCGACTACGGCAAGCAGCGCTGCACGGCCTACCCGCGCTTCGTCGTCCAGCGCGAGCGGTTCGACGCGTTCCTCGCGGCCTACCTCCCGGCGGTCCGCTCCCTGCGCATCGGTCACCCGCTCGCCGTCGAACACCCGGACGACCCGTACCCGGCACTGGACTTCGGGCCGCTGATCAACGCGGCCAAGGCGAAGGAACTCCGGGACCAGGTCGCCGAGGCCGTCGACCGCGGTGCCGTACCGCTGCACCGGGGTGACCCCGCCGACGCGCGGTTCCTGCCCGGCCAGGACACCTCGGCCTACGTCCAGCCGGTCACGCTCCTCAACCCGCCCCCGTCCTCACCGCTGCACCACGCGGAACCGTTCGGCCCGGTCGACACCATCGTCCTGGTCGACACCGAGGCCGAGCTGCTCGCCGCGATGAACGCCTCCAACGGCGCCCTGGTCGCCACGCTGTCGACGGACGACCGGGCGACCTACGACAGGCTCGCGCCGCAGATCCGCGCCTTCAAGGTCGGCCACGGCGTCCCGCGCTCGCGCGGCGACCGCGACGAGCTGTTCGGCGGGCACGGGGCCTCCTGGCGGGGGGCCTTCGTGGGCGGCGAGCTGCTGGTGCGCGCGGTGACACAGGGGCGGGCGGGGGAGAGGCTGCCGGGGAACTTCCCGGACGGTCATCTCATGCCGTGAGGGTATGTGTCGGTGTCGGTGTCGGTGTCGGTGTCGGTGTCGGTGTCGGTGTCGGGGCGGGCGTGCAGGGCGGTGTCCGGTGCGGGTGGGTGTCGCGGGCCGGGTGCCTCCCTCAGAGGGGAGACCCCCAGCGCCCACCCGTGCTGCCCCTGGGGTTACCTCGGTTGCGGGGAGGGGCGGGTGCCGCAGTCGTGCTGTAAGTCACCCGATGCCCTGTCGGTCCGGCCGGAGGGCGAAGGACCGGTCCGCCGGGGCCGGCGTGACGCGTTCCACCGCCTGCCGGAGCAGTTCGCGGTGGCGCAGGAGGGGCTCGCACCGCTCCGGCGGGGCGAGCCGCACCAGGTCGTCCAGCCCGGCCAGCATGCGCCGCGTCACCTGCGGTTTCCCCGCCGCGCATCCCCGCACCTCGGTGAACCCCAGATCCACCAGCTCGGCCCACCCCGGCACGGGCTGCACCAGCCGCACCACCCCGTGCCGGTCCCGGTGCACGACGGCGTCCAGCGGCCGCCGGCACAGCGCGGCCAGGATCTGCACGACACGGTCCAGCGCGTGCACGGCGGTCGTCGGGTCGTTGATCGCGTCGGACAGGGCCCGCAGCGCGATGTCGGACAACTGCCGCAGACCGAAGCCCAGGTCCTGGTGGAAGGTGCGCTCCACCCCCACGGACAGGGCGTACCGCAGCACCCGGCGCGGCGGAGCCGGCCCGCCGTGCACCGCCAGTACGGGAGTACCGGGCACCACGAAGTCGCCCGTTCGCGGGATCAGCCGCAGCACCACCCCGTGCTTGCGCGCCACCCGCACCAGTCGTGCCACATGTACGTCCCGCAACACGCCGGCCGCCCCGTCGTGCGCCACCCACGACGTCACCGGACCGAGCGCCGGCGCCTCCTCACCGGGCGCCGGAACGGGCATCGCCGCGGCCACCCGGAAGGCATCCCCGGCGATCCGCGCGATCACATGGCTGACCCGCATCAGCCGCAGCGTGGCGTTCACGTACACCACGAACAGCAGCAGGCTCAGCGCGACCATCACCAGCGTGAGAATCGACTGGACCAGGGGGACCGACGAGACGACGCGGGGGTCGGTGGAACTGTCGTGGGAGGTCAGGACGAGCAGCGTCAGGACGAAGGTGGCGAGGAAGACCGCGAAGGTCGCCTTGGTGATCCGGCTGCGGACGAAGAGCCGCACCACCCGCGGCGTGAACTGCCCGCTCGCCATCTGCACGGCGACCAGCGAGATGCTGAACACCACACCGATGAACGTCATCATCGCCGAGCTGACCGCCGACACCACCGTGTTCGCGTCGTCCGCGAACCGCAGCAGGTCGGTGAGGGTCTCGTAGTCGCCGTCCTCGCGAAGAGAACGGACGAGCGTGGCATCGAACTCCTGTGCCACCAGCCACACCGCGAAGACACCCACCATGGCGGCGGTGGGCGCGAACCAGAACGTGTCCCGCAGATGCTCCCTGAGCGGCGACAACGCCCGCGGCCGACGCCCCCGGCCCGAGCCCTGCGCAACCATCCAGTCACTCATGGTGCGACCCTAGGCGCACCGCGCCCGCACACTCCGCAGCGCCGCCCCGGGGAGGGAAAACGCAGGTGAAAGGCACTCCGAAACCTTGGTATGGTTGTCCATGTCGCCGCGGGGGGAACACCCCGCACAGCGACAGACACCTTGTCCGGGTGGCGGAATGGCAGACGCGCTAGCTTGAGGTGCTAGTGCCCTTTATCGGGCGTGGGGGTTCAAGTCCCCCCTCGGACACTCGCACGAAGCGACATGAGGACCCTGGCCGACGGCCCGGGTCCTTTTCGCGCACTCCGGCCCCTGCCGTCCGCCGGCGGAAAATCCGTGGCTGCGCCCTTCCCTCACTGCCTACACTCACCGGACGAAAGCAGACGGGCGCTCACCGTGGGTGCCCGTGACCAGTGAGGGGAGAGCGCCGTGCGTGACCGCACCGCCGTCATCGCTCCCCGTTCCCGGTACACGGTGATCCTCGTGTCCCGGTCTGTCCGGTGCCCGCTGCGCGGCCGGCACCGGATGCCCGTGACGTTCGCCTGAACCACGCTCCGCCGCATCCCGTCGACCTCCGTGAGGGGGCCGGCGGGAACGGCGCGCGCCCGGCGCGCGTCCCGGGGAATCGCGCTGCCCGTTTCCGGATCATCCATCCGAAAGGCCATGGGGCCATGCGCAGCACCTCCCTCACCACCGTCCGCAACCTCGGCATCCTCGCCCACGTCGACGCGGGCAAGACCACCGTCACCGAGCGGATCCTCTACGCCACCGGCACCACCTACAAGCGCGGCGAGGTCCACGACGGCACGACCGTCACCGACTTCGACCCGCAGGAGCGCGACCGCGGCATCACCATCTTCGCCGCGGCCGTCAGCTGTTCCTGGGACGGCCACCGGATCAACCTGATCGACACACCGGGCCACGTCGACTTCGCCGACGAGGTCGAGCGGTCGCTGCGCGTGCTGGACGGCGCGGTCGCCGTGTTCGACGCCGTGGCGGGCGTCGAACCGCAGAGCGAGTCCGTGTGGCGGCAGGCCGACCGGCACGGCGTGCCGCGGATCGCGTTCGTCAACAAGATGGACCGGGCCGGCGCCGACCTCGACGCGGCCGTCGCCTCCCTCCGCGAACGGCTGCACCCCGCGCCGCTCGTCGTGCAGCTGCCGATCGGTGCGGAGGACGGCTTCACCGGCGTCGTCGACCTGCTGCGCATGCGCGCGCTCGTGTGGGCGAACGGCGCGGAGACGCCCGAGGAGCAGCCGGTGCCGGACGCCCTGCGCGAGGAGGCGGCGCGCAGGCGACGGGTGCTGGAGGAGGCGGTCGCCGAACGCCACCCGGCCGCGCTGGAGGAGTTCTGCGACCGGGAGACGCTGACCGCCGCCACCCTCGCCGCGGCGCTGCGCGACCTGACCCGCGCCGGCGACGCCGTAGTGGTGCTGTGCGGCTCGGCCTACCGCAACCGCGGCATCGAGCCGCTGCTGGACGCCGTGGTGGCCTACCTGCCCTCCCCGGTGGACGTCCCCCCGGTGCGCGGCACGCACGACGGCACGGAGCAGGAACGGGCCGCCGACCCGGCCGCGCCGCTGGCCGCCCTGGCGTTCAAGGTCAACGCGACCCCGACGGGACGGCTGACGTATCTGCGGGTGTACTCGGGCACGATCGAGAAGGGAGACGCCGTGTGGGACGCGGGCACGCGCCGCACCGAGCGGATCGGCCGCATCCTGCGGGTGCGGGCCGACCGGCACGATCCGCTGGAGCGGGCGGTCGCCGGGGACATCGTCGCCGTGATCGGACTGAAGTCCGCCCGCGCCGGCTCCACCCTGTGCGCGCCGGGCGCCCCGCTCGTCCTGGAACCTCCCGGCGTGGCCGAACCGGTCGTGCACGTCGCCGTCGAGGCACGTCGGTCCGCCGACACCGACCGGCTGGCCTCCGCGCTCGCCCGGCTCACCGACGAGGACCCCTCGCTGGCCGTGCGGAGCGACCCGGAGACCGGGCAGACCGTGCTGTCCGGCATGGGTGAACTGCATCTGGAGGTCGCGGTGGAGCGCGTCCGGCGCGAACACGGCATCGAGGTCGCCGTGGGCCGCCCGGGTGTGGCGTACCGCGAGACGGTCGGCGAAGGCGTGGCCGGTTTCGTCTTCCGGCACGTCAAACAGGACGGCGGTGCCGGGCAGTTCGCGCATGTCGTGCTGGACGTCGAGCCGTGGCACGAGGGCGGTTTCGTGTTCCGGTCGGCGGTCGTCGGCGGGCACGTACCGCAGGAGTTCGTCCGGGCCGTCGAGGCCGGCTGCCGGGACGCCCTGGCCGAGGGACCGCTCGGCGGGCACCCGGTGACCGGCCTGCGGGTCACGCTCACCGACGGCCGGACCCATGTGAAGGACTCCTCGGACACGGCCTTCCGCACCGCGGGGCGGCTGGGCCTGCGCGACGCCCTGCGGGCCTCGGCGATGGTCCTGCTGGAGCCGGTCGTGGAGGTGACGGTCACCGTGCCCGAGGACGCGGTCGGCGGGGTGCTCGGTGACCTGGCCGCCCGCCGCGGCCGGGTCACCGGTTCCGACACGCGGGCCGGTGCGGCGGTCGTCACGGCCACCGTGCCGCTGGCCGAGCTGTTCGGCTACGCGACCCGGCTGCGCAGCCGTACCCAGGGCCGCGGCACCTTCACCGCCCGGCCCACCGGCTACGCACCGGCGCCGGCCGTGACCCGGGTGCCGTAGGGCACCGGACGGTTCCCTCCCCGAGCGGGAGGGGACCGTCCCCGGCAGGCGCCGTCAGGGGTACGACACCACCGTCGACGGCACGGTCGACGGTGCGGACGTGGGCGCGCCGGTCTCGTCGACGACGTACTCGCCGACGTACTCCGGAGGGCTCGGGCGCGGCGGGGGCGTGGGAGAAGGGGGTATGGGGGGCGGCCCTCCTTGTTCGGGAAGTGAACGTAGTGGGGACGGGGGGAGCGCTCTCCGGCTGTGCATGCTTCATCCACGTGCACAACGCGTCAACGGTTGCGGGCAGTTCTGTGGCATTGAGTTCAACCAGTGCGTACGTCGGGCCCGTTGATCCTTCTGCCGGTTCCCTTGACACCCTCCCGTCGCGCCCCCAACACTCCCAGTCGGGAGAGCGCTCTCCGAGATCCCACCGACCTTCCCAGGAGGTCTCCATGCCACGGAGATCGAAAGTTCTGTCCGGCACCCTCGTCGCGAGCGCGTTACTGCTGACCTCGATCGGCGTCGGCACGCTCGCCGTCGCCGCGGACACCCCGGCACCGGCCGCGCACGCCCATGGGGCCGGCGCCGGACACCCCATGGCCGCCTCGACCGCCTCCTCGCCCGAGGACCCGGACGGCGACGGCTACATCCCCGCGAACCCGCAGGTCACCGGCGTCAGCCCGTCCACGAAGGAGCCGCCGCACCGCTACTTCCACGAGTTCCAGGCCAACTGCTCGGTGACCCACACGGCGCCCGACGATCCGATCGTCTACCCGCAGCAGCCCGGCACGTCCCACGACCACACCTTCATGGGCAACACCACGACGAACGCGTACAGCACGACGGCCTCGCTCGACGCGGGGCCCACCACGTGCCGCGCCCCCGGCGACCGGTCGGGGTACTGGATGCCGACCATGTTCAACGGTGACGAGCCGGTGCTGCCGGTCGGTCCGCAGACCATCTACTACAAGGCCGGCGTCACCGACTACACCAGCGTGCGGCCCTTCCCCAAGGGCCTGCGGTACGTCGTCGGCAGCCCCCTGCAGAGCGCCCAGGAGTTCCGCGACCACCCCGGCTTCGTCGAGGGCTGGGAATGCGGTGACAGCTTCTTCAACGTCGCCTTCCCCGCCGACTGCCCGTCCCGTCCGGACGTCCAGGTCAACATCCGTTTCCAGGCGCCCAGTTGCTGGGACGGCAAGCACCTCGACACGCCGGACCACAAGAGCCACATGGCCTATCCGGTGGTCAACCCCGGTACCAACAACAACATCTGCCCGGCCAGTCACCCGGTCGCCCTGCCGATGATCGAGTTCAAGATGGCCTTCCCGGTCAACGGCGACCTCTCGCGGGTCCGGCTGGCCAGCGGTCCGAGCCACTCGTTCCACTACGACTTCTTCAACGCCTGGGACGAACCCACCCTCGAGGCCATGGTCGACCACTGCATCGTCGGCGGCCTCCAGTGCAACGCACGCGGCTACGACGAGACCCACCCCGAGGCCGGCGCGGCCCTGAACGAGCACTACGAACTGCCCTGACGCGCCCTCCCCCCACCTGGCCGGCGCCCGGACGACGAGACGGCCCCACCGAACGGGCCGGCCCGACCGTCCACGCCCCGCGACGGCCGGGGCCGCCCCCACCCCGCACCCGGAGACCCGATGAGCCGACCGCCCACCCCTGCCCGGGGAGTCACCGCACCCCTGACCGCCGCCCTCCTCGCCGCCGGCGCCCTCGCCGCCCTCCCCGCCCCGCAGGCGCACGCCGCAGGCAGCGTCGTGAAGGTCACCGGCGGCCAGGGAGACTGGCAGCTGACCGTGAACGGCAGCCCGTACCAGATCAAGGGCCTGACCTGGGGCCCCTCCGTCGCCGACGCCGACCGGTACATGCCCGACCTGAAGTCCATGGGCGTCAACACGATCCGCACCTGGGGCACCGACGCGAGCAGCAGGCCACTGTTCGACTCCGCCGCCGCACACGGCGTCAAGGTCATCGCCGGCTTCTGGCTCCAGCCCGGCGGCGGCCCGGGCAGCGGCGGCTGCGTGAACTACCTGACCGACACCGCGTACAAGGACCGGATGCTCGCCGAGTTCCCCCGGTGGGTCCAGGAGTACAAGGACCACCCCGGCGTCCTGATGTGGAACGTCGGCAACGAGTCGGTGCTCGGCCTGCAGAACTGCTACAGCGGCGACGAGCTGGAACGCCAGCGCAACGCCTACACCACCTTCGTCAACGACGTCACCCGGAAGATCCACGCCGTCGACCCGAACCACCCGGTCACCTCCACCGACGCCTGGGCCGGCGCCTGGCCGTACTACAAGAAGAACGCCCCCGACCTCGACCTGTACGCCGTCAACTCTTACCACGCGGTCTGCGACGTCCGGACCGCCTGGGCGCAGGGCGGCTACACCAAGCCCTACATCGTCACCGAGTCCGGCCCGGCCGGTGAGTGGGAGGTCCCGGACGACGCCAACGGCGTACCGGAGGAACCCACCGACCAGGCCAAGGCCGAGGGCTACACCGAGGCCTGGAACTGCGTCACCGGACACCGCGGCGTCGCCCTGGGCGCCACCCTGTTCCACTACGGCACCGAGTACGACTTCGGCGGCATCTGGTTCAACCTGCTGCCCGCCGGACAGAAGCGGCTGTCCTACTACGCCGTGAAGCGGGCCTACGGCGCGGACACCTCGCGCGACAACACCCCGCCCGTCGTCACCGGCTTCGGCGTCGAGGGCGACGCGGGCAAGGTCCAGGCGGGCAAGGACCTGGTGCTCACGGTCCGCGCCGACGACCCGGACGGCGACTCCCTCGCCTACGAGGTGCTCACCAACAGCAACTACATCGACCAGAGCAAGCAGCTGACGCCGGTCCCCTTCACCGACCTCGGCGGCGGGCGCCTCAGGCTCACCGCCCCCGACCGGCCCGGTGTGTGGAAGCTGTACGTCAAGGCCACCGACGGCAAGGGCAACGTCGGCGTGGAGACCCTCTCGGCGCGGGTCGTGCCGCCCGCCGTGGACGGCACGAACGTGGCCCTCGGCAGACCGGCGACCGCCTCCTCGTACCAGGCGAGCTACGGCGGCTGCCCCTGCACCGCCGCCAACGCCGTGGACGGCAACCCGGACACCCGCTGGGCCAGCGACTGGAGCGACCCGCAGTGGCTGCGCGTGGACCTCGGCACACGCACCTCGTTCCGCCACGTGCAACTGCACTGGGAGTCCTCCTACGCCAAGGCCTACACCGTGCAGACCTCCGACGACGGGAGCAACTGGCGGACCGTGCGCACGGTGACCGACGGCAACGGCGGCGTCGACGACCTCGACGTGACCGGTACCGGCCGCTACGTCCGCGTCAACGGCACCGCGCGCGGCACCGGCTACGGCTACTCGCTGTACGAGTTCGGCGTCTACAACTGACCAGCAGTCACGATGAAGGGTTGACCCGGGTGGGGACGAGCGAGGCGGACATCGACCGGCTGCTGGGCAAGCTGACTCCGCGCGCCCGCGCGCTGCTGCTCAACGGCGCCACGACCTGGCGCACCCGCGCAGAGCCGGGCGTGGCACTGCGCGAGCTGGCCATGTCCGACGGCCCGGCGGGCGTACGGGGGCAGTCGTGGGACGAGCGCAGCACCTCCGTGCTGCTGCCGTCCGCCACGGCGCTCGCCGCCACCTGGGACGAGGAACTCGTCCAACGCCTCGGCGGCCTCCTCGCCGCCGAGGCACGGCGCAAGGGCGTGCACGTCCTGCTCGCCCCCACCCTCAACCTGCACCGCAGCCCCCTGGCCGGCCGGCACTTCGAGTGCTTCTCGGAGGACCCCGAGCTCACCGGCCGCATCGGCGCCGCCTTCATCCGCGGAGTCCAGGACCAGGGAGTGGCCGCGACGGCCAAGCACTACGTGGCGAACGACTCCGAGACCGACCGGCTCACCGTCGACGTACGCGTCGGCGAGCGCGCCCTCAGGGAGGTCTACCTCGCCCCCTTCGAGGCCGCGGTGGCCGCCGGGGTCGGGCTGGTCATGGCCGGCTACAACGCGGTCAACGGCACCACCATGACCGCCGGCGGCCTGCTCGCCGACCCGCTGAAGAGCGAATGGGGCTTCGACGGCGTCGTCGTCTCCGACTGGGGCGCGGTGCGCGAGACCGTGGCCACCGCGTGCGCCGCTCTGGACCTCGCCATGCCCGGGCCCGACGGTGCGTGGGGAGAGGCCCTGGCCCGGGCGGTGGCCGACGGCAGCGTGCCCGGGGCCGCCGTCGACGACAAGGCGCGCCGCCTGCTGCGGCTCGCCGCCCGCTGCGGAGCACTCGGCGAGGAACCGCCGCCCGCCCGGGCACCGGTCCGCACCCGGCGGGCCCGGGCCCTGGCCCGGCGGGCGGTCGCCGCCGGCGCGGTCCTGCTGACCAACAAGGACGTCCTGCCGCTCGACGCCGACCGTCTCGGGACGGTCGCCGTGATCGGCGCGCACGCGGCGCGGACCCGCACCCAGGGCGGCGGGAGCGCCGGCGTCTTCCCCCAGGACGAGGTGTCCGTCCTGGACGGCGTCCGGGCAGCGCTGCGCGGCCGGGCCCGCGTCGTCCACGTCCCGGGCCCCCGCCCGGACGGGCCGCCGCCCCCGCTGGACGCCACCGTGTGCACCGACCCGCGGTCCGGCCGGCCCGGCGTCCTGCTGCGCATGCTGGACGCCACCGGCGCCGAACTGTACGCCGAACGACGTGGCGTCGGACGGCTGCTGGAGCCGCGGCTGGTGCCGGGGTCGCACACCGTCGAGATCAGTGCCCGGCTGCGCCCCCGCACCGCGGGCCGCTGGACCCTGGGCGTGGCCGGCTTCGGCCGGATGAGCCTGAGCCTGGACGGACGGATGCTGCTGGACGGTGACTTCCCGCCGGCCACCGACGACCCGGCGGTCGTCCACGTCAACCCGCCCGCCCGGTACGCCGGCGCCGACCTGGCCGTCGGGCAGGACACCCTGCTCGTGGCGCGCCGCGAACTGGCACCGGGAACCGGCCGGGCGACCGTCGTCAGCGCCGCCCCGCCGGCCCCGGACGTCGCCGCGTCCCTGGCCGAGGCGGCCCGCGCGGCCCGGTCGGCGGACGCGGCGATCGTGGTCGTGGGCACCACCGAGAACGGCGAGTCGGAGGGCTGCGACCGTACGGATCTGGCCCTCGGTCGCACCCAGGACGCGCTGGTCCGGGCCGTCGCCGCCGCCAACCCCCGCACGGTCGCCGTGGTCAACAGCGGCGGGCCGGTCGAGATGCCCTGGCGGGACGCGGCGGGCGCGGTCCTGCTGGCCTGGTTCCCCGGCCAGGAGGGCGGCGGCGGGCTGGCCGACGTGCTCTTCGGGCGCGCCGAGCCGGGAGGACGGCTGCCCACCACCTGGCCGGCCGTCCTCGCCGACGCCCCCGTCACCCGCACCCGCCCGGCCGGCGGCCGCCTCGCCTACGACGAGGGCCTGCACATCGGCTACCGCGGCTGGCTGCGCGAACACCGCACCCCCGCCTACTGGTTCGGGCACGGACTCGGCTACACCACCTGGGCCTACGAGGAGCTGGCCGTACCCCCGGTGACACGGGCCGGGGGCGACCTGACGGCGCGGGTGCGGGTGCGCAACACCGGGGACAGGGCGGGCCGGGAGGTCGTACAGGTCTACCTCGCCCGGCCTGCCGCCGTGGTCGAGCACCCCGAACGGTGGCTCGCCGGGTACGCGGCGGTCCACGCCCGGCCGGGGGAGGCGGTGACGGTGCCGGTGCGGGTCCCGGCGCGGGCGCTGCGCCACTGGTCGGTGGCGGAGCACGCCTGGCGCACGGAGGAGGGCCGCTGCCGGGTGCTGGCCGGGCGGTCGGCGGGCGATCTGCCGCTGGCCGCGGAGACGGCGGTCGTCGTGCGGGGGTGACGCCGCCGCCGGGACGGGTGAGCGCGACGGGAGAGCGTGCGGGGAAAGCGTGCGGGGAGAGCGTGCCGGGAGAGCGCTCTACCACCGCTCGGCGCCGCCGTTTAGGGTGCGGGCATGAGCAGACAGGCCCCGACCCTAGAGGACGTGGCCCGGGAGGCCGGCGTCTCCCGGGCCACCGTCTCGCGGGTGGTCAACGGCGTGCGCAACGTGGACCCGGCCATCCAGGACCTGGTCCGCCGTGCCATCGAACGCACCGGATACGCCCCCAACCAGGCCGCCCGGCAGCTGGTCACCCGGCGTACCACGACCGTGGCACTGGTGGTCTCCGGCGCCGGGGACGCGTCGGACACGGAGCAGAACGCGTTCGCCACCCGGGTGTTCGCCGACCCGTTCTTCGGCCGGGTCGTCGGCGGCGTGGTCGGGCATCTGCGACCCCGCTCGATGCACCCGGTGCTGATGTTCGCCGAGACGCCCGAGGCCCGGCAGGAGGTCGTCAGGTACCTCAGGCAGGGCGGCGCCGACGGTGCGCTCGTCGTGTCCACGCACCCCGACGACCCGCTGCCCGCGCTGCTGGCCGGCGCCCGGCTGCCGGCGGTGCTGTTCGCCCGACCCGGGCGCCCGGTGCCGCTCAGTCACGTCGACCTCGCCCACCGGGACGGCGGGCGGCTCGCGGCCGAGCACCTGCTGGCCCGGGGCTGCCGCCGGGTCGTCACCGTCGCGGGGCCGCTGGCCGTCGCGGCGAGCCAGGAACGCCTGGCCGGATTCCGGGACACCCTGGCCCGGCACGGGCATCCCCCTGTGCCGGTGGCCGAGGGCGGCTTCACGGTCGACAGCGGCATGGCGGCGATGAGCGCCCTGCTCGGTGAACACCCCGGCCTGGACGGGGTGTTCACCGCCAACGACCTGATGGCCCAAGGGGCCGTCCAGGTACTGCGCGACCACGGACGCCGGGTGCCCGAGGACGTCGCGGTCGTCGGCTTCGACGACTCCAGTGTGGCCGTCACCTGCCGGCCGCGGCTGACCACCGTCCGGCAGCCGGTGGAGGAGATGGCGGCCACGATGGCCCGCCTGCTCGGCGAACACATCGACGGGACGCGCGGCGAGCCGACTTCGGTGATCTTCGAGCCGGAACTGGTGGTCCGCGACTCGGCGTGACCACCGGGACGCCGGGGGGCCCAGGGGAGCGGGGTGCGGGCCCGTCGCCTTCATGTCGGCGGCCGACGGCGAGCGGGCGGTACGGCAGGCACACCCCGGCCGACAGCGCGGCGGAGGGCGGCCCGGTTCCGCCCCCTGGCGCCGGCGGGGTGCTGTACGCGGGCAACAGCCCTGTTCTCGCGGGGGTGTTCACGGCGGGCGGCCGGTCGCGTCCGGACGGTGGGCGGCTTCGCGGCGCACGATCGTC
>NZ_BMRV01000012.1 GCF_014648815.1 Streptomyces flaveolus
CAGCCGGGCCACGATGTCGTTGGCCTCGGCCGCGTCGGCGGCCCAGTGGACGGTGCCGCCCGCCGCCGTCACCGCCTCCTCGACCCGCACCAGATAGTGGTCGAGGTGACGCAGCGTGTGGTCCTTGATCCGCTTCCCGGCCTCCCGCAGCGCCGCCCAGTCGTCCAGCTCCGCCACCGCCCGCGCCCGCTTGTCCCGGATCGTGCGCGTCGCGTGCCGCAGATTGCCGCGCAGCGTCGTGTCGCGCACGGCGTCCCGGGCCGCCCTCGGGAAGGACGGCATCCCCACGAACGTCCCGCTCATACCGTCGTGTCCTCCTCCGTGCTCGCCATGATCTCCGCGATGTGCACCGGCCGCATGCCCGTCCGCAGCCGCGCCATGGTCCCGCCGATGTGCATGAGACAGGAGTTGTCGGCGGCGCACAGCACCTCCGCGCCCGTCGACTCGGCGTTGCGCACCTTGTCCGCGCCCATCGCCGCGGACACGTCGGCGTTCTTCACGGCGAAGGTGCCGCCGAAGCCGCAGCACTCCTCCGCGCCCGGCAGCTCCACCAGCTCCAGCCCCTTCACGGCCCGCAACAGCCTGAGCGGCCGGTCCCCGAGACCGAGGCCGCGCAGCCCGTGGCAGGTCGGGTGGTACGTCACCGTGTGCGGGTAGTACGCCCCCACGTCCGTCACCCCCAGGACGTCCACCAGGAACTCGGTCAGCTCGTACGTCTTCGGCACCACCGGCGCCAGCGCGGCGGCGAGGGTGTCCCCGCGGCCCTCGGCCCGGGCCCGCTCACCCATGCGCGGATACAGCTCCCGCACCATCGCCCCGCACGACCCCGAGGGCGTCACGATCGCCTCGTAGTCCGCGAAGACCTCGGAGAAGCGCCGGGCCAGGGGCTCGGCCTCGTGCCGGTACCCCGTGTTGTAGTGGGCCTGTCCGCAGCAGGTCTGGCCCGCCGGGAAGTCGACCTCGACGCCCAGCCGGGTCAGCAGAGTCACCACGGCACGGCCGGTGTCCGGATACAGCGTGTCGTTGACGCAGGTCAGGAACAGGGCGACACGCATCGCGGCTCCTCGGGGCGATCGTGGTGATCATCGGACGAACGGCAGCGTAGTCGCCGGTCCCGGGCCGACGGCAGAGTGCGTGGCCCACCGTGCGCGGCGCCGGCTTCCCGCCCCCGCCGGGCGGGGACCGGCCCGCCGCGGCGCGGGTAATGTGAAGGTCTTTCCCGCCGCCCCTCCCCAGACCGACCCTGGAGGTCCCTGCCCGATGGCCCATTCGGTGGGTATCAAGGACGTCGCCCGCGCCGCCGGAGTATCCGTGGGCACGGTCTCCAACGTCATCAACCGTCCGGACACGGTCGCGGCCGAGACCCGCGCACGGGTCCTGTCCGCCATCGACCGGCTCGGCTACGTCCGCAGCGAGTCCGCGCGCCAGCTGCGCGCCGGCCGCAGCCGGATCATGGGGCTCCTCGTCCTCGACATGGGCAACCCCTTCTTCGTGGACGTCGCGCGCGGCGCCGAGCGGGCCGCGCGCGAGGCGGGCCTCGGCGTGATGGTCTGCAACAGCGCGCAGAGTCCGGCCGAGGAGGCCGAGTACCTGTCGCTCTTCGCCGAGCAGCGGGTCCGGGGCGTGCTGCTGACCCCGGCCGACGCCACCGGCCGCAACATCGAGGGCTTCCGGCGCCACCACATCCCCTTCGTGCTGGTCGACCGGGTCGCCGAGGGCACCACCGAGTGCTCGGTCTCCGTCGACGACATCGCGGGCGGCGCGCTGGCGGTGCGCCACCTCGTCGACGCCGGGCACCGCTCCATCGCCTACGTCAGCGGTCCGCCCGGCCTCACCCAGGTCCGCGACCGCCGCACCGGCGCCCTGAACGCGCTCGCCGAGGCCGGACTCTCCCCGAGCACCCTGCGCGAGCTGCCCACCGAACGCCTCGACGTCGCCGCGGGCCGCGACGCCGGCGCCCGCCTGCTCGGCCTCGCCGACCGGCCCACCGCCGTCTTCTGCGCCAACGACCTGCTCGCCCTCGGTGTGCTGCAGGCCATGTACGCCGCCGGGGTCGGCGTCCCCGACGACCTGGCCATCGTCGGCTACGACGACATCGAGTTCGCCGCCGCCGCGGCCGTCCCGCTCACCTCGGTGCGCCAGCCCGCCGTCACCATGGGCGCCATGGCCGCCGAGCTGCTCCTGGAGGAGACGGAACTGGACGGCACCGACCGGACCCACGCCCACCGGCGGGTCGTGCTCCAGCCCGAACTGGTGGTGCGCCGCTCCAGCCTGGCGGCCCGCTGACCCGCCGTTCAGCAGGATGTTCCGGTCCCAGGGGTCGGGGGCCGGAGGACCGTGTGCTGAACTGGGACACGGCCGAAAGATCCGGCCGTACGCCCCATCCGTCCCGGGAGCCCCGTTGAGCGCCAGTTACCGCCAGCCCGGCGTCGTCCTCACCGACCGCCGATTCACCGTGCCCCTCGACCACGCCGACCCCTCGGGGGAGACGATCGAGCTGTACGCCCGCGAGGCCGTCGCGAGCGACAGGGCGCACCGGGACGACCTGCCGTGGCTGGTGTACCTCCAGGGCGGCCCCGGCTTCGGAGCGAACCGTTTCATCGGCCGGCCCGCCTGGTTCGGCCGCGCCCTCAAGGAGTTCCGCGTCCTCCTCCTCGACCAGCGCGGCACCGGCGCCTCAACGCCCGCCAACCGCCAGACGCTCCCGCTGCGCGGCGGCTCCGCCGAGCAGGCCGACTACCTCACCCACTTCCGCGCCGACGCCATCGTCCGCGACTGCGAGGCCATCCGTCCGCAGGTCACCGGCGGCGCCCCCTGGACCGTCCTCGGCCAGAGCTTCGGCGGCTTCTGCACCGTCGCCTACCTCTCCCTGGCCCCCGAGGGCCTGCACACCGCCCTGATCACCGGCGGCCTGCCCTCCCTCGACGCCCACGCCGACGACGTCTACCGGGCCGCCTTCCCCCGCATCGAGCGCAAGGTCGCCGCGCACTACGACCGTTACCCGCAGGACGTCGAACGCGCCCGGCGCATCGCCGACCACCTGCTCACCCACGACGTGGTCCTGCCGAACGGCTACCGCCTCACCGTGGAGGCCTTCCAGTCCCTCGGCATCCTCCTCGGCGGCAGCGAGGGCAGCCACCGCCTGCACTTCCTGCTGGAGGACGCCTTCGTGCGCACCGCGCACGGCGTGGAGCTCTCCGACGCCTTCCAGGAGGAGGTCCAGGGCCTGCTGTCGTACGCCGGGCACCCGCTGTACGCCCTCGTCCACGAGGCCATCTACGGACAGGACGCGCGCCCGACGAACTGGTCCGCCGAGCGGGTCCGCGCCGAGTTCCCGCGCTTCGACGCCGCCAAGACCCTCGCGGGCGACGAACCGCTGCTGTTCACCGGCGAGTCGGTCCACCCTTGGATGTTCGACTGCGACCCGGCGCTGCGCCCGCTGCGCGAGACGGCCGAGGCGCTCGCCGCCCGCACCGACTGGACGCCCCTGTACGACCCCGCGCGCCTCGCCGCCAACGAGGTGCCGGCCGCCGCGGCCGTCTACCACGACGACATGTACGTCGACACCGCCCACGCGCTCACCACCGCCCGGAGCATCCGCGGTCTGCGCACCTGGGTCACCGACGAGTTCGAGCACGACGGCGTACGGGCCGGCGGCCCCCGGGTCCTGGACCGGCTGCTGGCGCTGGCCCGCGACGAGGCCTGACGGCGGGCCCGCGCCACGTGTCCGCGGCGGCGCGTGGACACCGAGTGTGATGTCAGTGCCACGGGCTAGGGTGCGGGCATGACGGAGCCGACGATCACGCAACTGGAGCCCATGCCCGGCGACTGGCGGCGCGCCCTCGCCGTCGTCGCCCACCCGGACGACCTGGAGTACGGCTGCTCGGCCGCGATCGCCGCCTGGACCGACGAGGGCCGCGAGGTCGCCTACGTCCTCGCGACCCGCGGCGAGGCCGGCATCGACACCCTGGCGCCCGCCGGGTGCGGCCCGCTGCGCGAGCGGGAGCAGCGGGCGAGCGCGGCCGTGGTCGGGGTGAGCGAGGTGGAGTTCCTCGACCACCGGGACGGCGTCGTCGAGTACGGACTCGCCCTGCGCCGGGACATCGCCGCCGCGATCCGCCGGCACCGGCCCGAGCTGGTCATCACCCTCAACCACCGGGACACCTGGGGCGGCGTCGCCTGGAACACCCCGGACCACGTCGCCGTCGGCCGGGCCACGCTCGACGCGGCGGGCGACGCCGGCAACCGGTGGATCTTCCCGGAGCTGACCGAGCAGGGTCTCGAACCGTGGGACGGCGTCCGCTGGGTCGCCGTCGCGGGCTCCGCCACGCCCACGCACGCCGTGGACGCGACGGCCGGGCTGGAGCGCGCGGTCCGCTCGCTGCTCGAACACCGCACCTACATCGAGGTGCTGACCGACGAGGACCCGGAGGCGTACGCCCGCGGGTTCCTCACCCGCACCGCGGAGCAGACGGGCCGGCGGTTCGGGAACCGGCCGGCGGTCGCCTTCGAGCTGTTCCCGCGGTGACGCGGATGGCCGACGACACTGCGCTGGCGGAGCGCTTCGAGGAGCACCGCGGACAGCTCAAGGCGGTCGCGTACCGCATGCTCGGTTCACTGGCCGAGGCGGAGGACGCCGTTCAGGAGGCCTGGCTGCGCCTGGGCCGCACCGACGCGGGCGCCATCGACAACCTGGGCGGCTGGCTGACCACCGTGACCGGCCGGATCTGCCTGGACCTGCTGCGCTCGCGCACCGCGCGCCGCGAGCAGCCGATGGACGAGACCTTCGTCCCGGACCTGGTGATCGGCCCCCTGACGGCGGACGACCCGGAGCAGGAGGCGCTGCACAACGACTCGGTGGGCGTGGCCCTGCTCGTGGTGCTGGAGCGACTCGAGCCCGACGAGCGGCTCGCGTTCGTCCTGCACGACATGTTCGCCGTGCCCTTCGACGACCTCGCCCCGGTCGTGGAGCGCAGCCCGGCCGCCACCCGGCAGCTGGCCTCCCGTGCCCGCCGCCGCGTCCGGGACGCCGGACCGCCCGCCGAGCCGGACCTCGGCCGGCAGCGGGAGGCGCTGGACGCCTTCCAGGCCGCCGCGCGCGGCGGCGACTTCGAGGCGCTGGTCGCCGTCCTCCACCCGCAGGTGACCCTGCGGGCCGACGCGGGCACCCTGGTGCGCGGCATAGCCGGGTCGAAGTCGCTCCGGGGCGCGGAGGCCGTGGCCGAGTCGGCGCTCATGTTCGCGCGGTTCAACGCGGAGGCGCGCATGGTCCGGGTCAACGACTCGCTCGGCCTGGTGAGCGTGGTCGACGGCCGTCCTCAGTCGGTGCTGACCGTCACCGTCGCCGACGGCCGCATCACCGGCCTGTACATCCTGGCCGACCCGGACCGGCTCACCCGCATGGAGGTGCCGGACGAGCGGGGATGACCCCGGCGGGGGCCGGGCCCGCACCCGACGGGGTGCCGGCCCCCGTTCCGTATGCTGAACGCCATGGGAGAACGAGAGACCGGCCGGGCGGAACTGCGCGGGGACTGCGAACGGTGCTTCGGGCTGTGCTGCGTGGCGCTGCCGTTCACGCGGTCGGCCGACTTCGCGGTGAACAAGGACGCCGGCACCCCCTGCGCCAACCTGCGCGAGGACAGCCGGTGCGGGATCCACGCGCGGCTGCGCACGAAGGGCTTCACCGGCTGCACGGTCTACGACTGCTTCGGCGCCGGACAGCAGGTCTCCCAGGTCACCTTCGGCGGACAGGACTGGCGTACCGCCCCGCCCGGGCGGGCCCGCCGCATGTTCGAGGTGTTCCCGGTGGTCCGCCATCTGCACGAGCTGCTCTGGTACCTGACCGAGGCGCTGACCCTGCCCGCCGCCCGGCCCGTCCACGCCGACGTGCGCCGGCTGCTGGCCGAGACGGAACGGCTCACCGCCGGGACCCCCGAGGAGCTGGCCGCGCTGGATCTGGCAGCGCACCGGCAGCGGGCCAACGTGCTTCTGCTGCGCACCAGCGAACTGATGCGCGCCGGGACACGCGGCAAGAAGAAGAACCGCCGCAACGCCGACCTGATGGGCGCCCGCCTCAGAGGCGCCGACCTGCGCGGAGCCGATCTGCGCGGCGCCTACCTCATCGCCGCCGACCTCACCGGCGCCGATCTGCGGGGCGCGGACCTGATCGGCGCCGATCTCCGCGACGCCGACCTGACGGACGCGGACCTCACGGGGGCCTTCTTCCTCACCCAGCCGCAGCTCACCGCGGCCCGCGGCAGCGCCGGCACGAAGCTGCCGGGGTCACTGAGCCGCCCGGTGCACTGGACAACGGGCCTCTGACGGGCCGGCCTCCGCACCTGCCTGCTCCGCCTCCTCGGCGACGGGGACCGGCACCGCGGCCCGCCGGTCCAGCCGCAGCCGCAGCCCCTCCGGCATCAGCGTCAGCCGCTCGGTCACCCGCAGCCGGTAGTCGGGCTCGGGCCGCAACTCGTAGCGGCGCAGCAGCAGCCCGAGCACCAGCGTGGCCTCGTGCAGCGCGAACTGCCGTCCGATGCACGCCCGCGCGCCCGTCCCGAACGGCTTGAACGTGTGCGGGGCACGGGCCCGTACGGCCTTTGCGTCGAAGCGGTCCGGGTCGAACCGCTCGGCGTCCGGCCCCCACACGTCGGGATCGCGGTGCAGCATCCCGGTGAGGACCAGCGCCCAGGCGCCCCGCCGCATGGGGTACGTGCCGTCCAGCACCGTGTCCCGGAGCGCCTCCCGCGCGAAGGCGGGCGCGGTCGGCCACAGCCGCAGTGACTCGTCCAGCACCCGGCGCACGTACCGCAGCTTGGCCACCTGCTCGTAGCCGGGCGCCTCGGTGTCGCCCCAGACCCGGTCCACCTCGGCCCGGGCGCGGGCCGCGACCTCGGGGTGCCGGGCGAGGTAGTGCAGGGCGAAGGAGAGCGCGCCCGAGGTGGTCTCGTGGCCGGCCACCAGGAAGGTGATGACCTGTCGGCGGACGTTCTCCGCCGACAGGCGCTCACCGGTGTCCGGGTGGGCCGTCTCCAGCATCCGGTCGAGGAGGTCGCCGTCGCCGCCGCCCGAGGCGCGGCGGGCCCGGACCAGGTCGTCGACCGTGCGGTTCAGACAGGCGATGTCGGCGGCGTTGCGGCGGCTCGCGCCGCGCAGCAGCCACGGCGCGAGCGGCGCGGGCACGGTGTTGAGGCGCTGCGCGTAGCTGAGGGTGCCCACCATCGCCTCCACGAAGGGGTGGAGGCGGGGGCGCTCGAACGATCCGAAGTCGTGCCCGAACCCGGTGCGCGCGATCGTCTCCAGCGTCAGCTTCGTCATGTCGCCGGGCACGTCCACCGTGCGCCCGGCGGCCTCGGCGCGGTCCCAGTGGGCGGTCAGCCGTCCGGCCACGTCCAGCATCATGAGGTGGTAGCCGGCCATGGCCTCACGGCTGAACCCGGGCGCCAGGACGTCGTGCGCGAGCTGCCAGTTGGGCTCGTGGTTGTACGCCGTGAACAGTCCGTCTCCGGCGACGGGCCGCAGGTTGGCCACGCCGAGGCCCACGTGCTTGCCGAAGCGCGACTCGTCCGCCAGGTCGGCGGCGAGCCGGGCACCCCACACGAACACGAACTCCTTGCCGAAGGCCCGCCGGCGGAAGATCGGCCCCAGCTGCCGTGCGTAGCGCAGCGAGTCCTGCATCGGCGTGCTCCGGCTGGCCCCGACGACGTCCCCGAGCAGCGGGAGCCGGTAGGGCGGGCGCGGGATGCGGTCCAGTTCGGGCCACCCCAGCTCGGCGCTGCGGAACCCCTTCGGCAGCCCGTCCGCGGCCGCTTCCGTCCTCGTCCGATCCATGACGCATCTCCCTTGACGCGGCGCCGTGTTCAAGCGTGTTGTACGTGGATTCAATAGCGGCCCCAGTCTCGGCCCGTTGTTGAACCGGCGTCAAGTAAAGTGCGGGCATGGCCGCGAACCAGGGTGAGCGCACGCGCCGCCGGCTCAGCACCGAGGAGCGCCGGGAGCAGCTGCTGTCGGTGGGGGCGCGGCTGTTCTCCGAGAGCCCCTACGACGACGTGTGGATCGAGCGCGTCGCCGAGATCGCCGGGGTCTCGCGAGGTCTGCTGTACCACTACTTCCCGGCCAAACGGGACTTCTTCGCGGCGGTGGTCGAGCGGGAGAGCGAGCGCATGCTGCGGATGACGGCGGCCGTGCCCGGCGTCCCGGTGCGTGAGCAGCTCACCGCGGGCCTCGACGCGTACCTGGAGTACGTCCGGGAGCACGCGCACGGCTATCGCGCCTTCCACCGTGCCGACGCGACGGGGGACCAGGCCGTGCGCCGGGTGTACCAGAAGGCACTGGCCGCGCAGGAACGGCAGATCCTCGCCGCCCTGGCCGCCGACCCGGAGTTCGGCCCGGCCTTCGAGGAGCGGGCCGACGTGCGGCTGGCGGTGCGCGGCTGGCTGGCGTTCACCACCGCGGTCTGCCTGGAGTGGCTGCGGGACCCGCGGCCGGCCCGGGAGCAGGTGCGCGACCTGTGCGCGCGGGCTCTGCTGGGCGCGATCGCACCGTAGGGCGCCGCGCGTTCCGCCGCGGCACGGGCGCTCGCTGCGCCGATACGCGCCCCTCGTGCGCGCACAGATCACGCAGGGATCACACGTCGTGGTTGGCGCGCACTCCGATCTCCGATAGGTTAGGCAAGCCTTACCTAATGAAGATGACGGAGGTTGGGATGGGTGACCACACCTGGACGGCCGCGCCCGCCGCGGCGGAGCAGGCCCGCTCCGTGCTCGCCGCCGCATGGTCCTGCGCGGTGACCGCGGAGGGCGGCCGCGAGGAGTTCGTCGGCGCGCACACCGTGGCCGACGACGGCCGGGTGCTGCTGCACGTGCCCGAGGACAGCGCCCTGTCGGCCGCGGCGGTCTGCGCGCCCCGCGGCGAGCCGTCCGCCGTGCTGGAGTTCGCCGACGTGGCGCCCGTCCCGGTGCGGAGCCGGATCCGCGCCCGGCTCTGGCTGGCGGGCTGGTTCGCCGCGGACGACGGCCACCTGGCCTTCCGGCCCACGCGCGTGGTGCTGCGACAGCCGTCCGGTGCCGTGGTGGTCGGCCTCGACGAGTTCGCCGCCGCCGCGCCCGACCCGCTGGCCTGTGCCGAGGCCCGGCTGCTGACCCACCTCGCCGACTGCCACGCCGACGCGGTGGAACGCCTCACCCGGCTCGTCGACGCCGGCAGCCTGCACGGCGCGGTCCGGGTCCGCCCGCTCGCCGTCGACCGGCACGGACTGACGCTGCGCGTCGAGCGCGCCCGCACCCACGGCGACGTACGACTGCCGTTCCACGCGCCCGCCGACGACGTCGCGCAGCTCACGGAACGCATGCACGTGCTGCTCGCCCAGGCGAGCGCGGCCGCCTGTCCCCGCGCGCTACAGCGGCAGCGCACAGACGGCGACGGGTGAGGCGAACGGCTCACCGGTGAGCCTCAGTTCGCCCGTGTCCGCGGACACGCGGAACACGCTCACCGTCCCGGACCGTTGGTTCGCCGCGAACAGCAGCCCGCCGTCCGGGGAGAAGGCGATCTGGCGGGGGAAGTCCCCGCCCACCGGCACCGTGTCCAGCAGCCGCAGCTGCGCGCCGTCCGCCGCCACGGCGTAGCGGGTCAGGCTGTTGTGGCCCCGGTTGGCGAGATAGGCGTAGGAGCCGTCCGCCGTGACGAGGAGCTGCGCCGGGTAGTTGGTGCCCCGCCCCGTGCCGGTGGACCGGGCCTCGCCGATGGTGAGGCGCCCGGTGTCCGGGTCGTAGGCGCAGACGGCGACCGTGTTGTCGACCTCGTTGGCGAGATAGGCGTACCGCCCGCCGGGATGGAAGGTCAGGTGGCGCGGTCCGGCGCCCGGCCGGGTGCGCGCCCGGGAGACCTCCCGGAGCGTGCCCGCGCTCTCGTCCAGGCGGTAGGTGTAGACGGTGTCCGTGCCCAGGTCCACGGCGAGCACGTGGCCTCCGTCCGGGCCGGTGACCACCTGGTGGGCGTGCGGGCCCTGCTGACCGGGGCCGGGCGGGGGAGCGGAGTGCGTGACCACGGCGGTCGGCTCCCCGAGCGCGCCCGAGGCGTCGACGGGGTGCACGGCGACGCTGCCCGAGCCGTAGTTCGCGCTGAGCAGCCAGCGCCCGCTCGGATGCACCGACAGATGGCAGGGCGCGGAGCCGCCGGTGCTCCGGCTGCCCAGGACCTTGCGGTCGGACAGGCGTACGGCGGTCACGGCGCCGTCCTCCCGCTCGTTCACCGCGTACAGGGTGTGCCCGGCGGGGTGCACCGCCAGATACGACGGATCGGCCACGCCGGTGACGGTGCCCAGGCCGGTGATCCGGCCCGTGCGGGCGTCGTACTCGGCCAGGCCGATGCCCCGGCCGCCGCCCTCGGCCGAGGTGTACGTCCCGATGTGGAGGGGGCGCGGACCGGACGGGGCGTGTTCCCGGCCCGCGGCGCCGCCGCTCGCCTCGGGTGCCGCGGGGGTGGCCGCGGACCCGGGCGCCGGCGTGTCGTCGCAGGCCGTCACCGCCGGGAGTACCGCCGCCGCGGCCGTCCGGGCCAGGACACCGGCGAACCGGCGCCTGCTCAAGCCACCACCGCTCATGCGCGCTCCAGCCCGTCCGTCCGTCCGCTCCACCCCTTGTCTACCAGTCGCCGTCCTGCACCGGCGCCCCCGGGGCGTCCCCGAGGGGCTGGATCTGCTGCGCGGCGGGCGGCTGCCAGGGTTCGTGGTCGTCGCCGATCCAGTCCCCGACCGGCTTGACGTCCTGGAGCGGCTCGGTCGGCGCCAGGTCGTGGGCGTCCTGGTCGTAGTAGTCGTACCAGGGCAGACCCGCCTTGGTGTACGCCTCCCGGTCCACGGGGGACGGCGGCGGCGCCTCGCCGGTGATGCGCCGCCACTCCGGAGGCGTCACCAGGTGCACGAAGACCCGGCCCGCCGGCCGCTCGGCCCAGTCCGCCAGGGGCCGTTCGTCCCGGTAGACCTCCTGCCGCATGGACCCGCCCACGCCCAGTCCCATGGCGGGGGCCGACCGCGCGCGGGCCGCTCCGGCGGGCGCCGGGGCCGCGCCGGGGGCGGGCGGCGCCGACATCGGCATCGCGGCCCCGTAGGCCGCGGGCGGCCGGGGCCCCCGGGCGCGCAGCGCCTCGGCCCGGCGCCGCTCCTCCTCGCGCCAGCGGGCCAGCTCCCGGTCGTTGAGGGAGAAGGCCTGCAACTGCACGCCGCCCCACACCTCCTCGCCGGTCACCTGGCCCTCCACGGTCGCGCCCAGGCCCAGCGGGACCGCCACGAACTGGCGGACCGTCCCCGTCCCGGAGTTGATGCCGTCCAGCCAGGGCTGCCGGGGAAGCACCACGTAGTTCTGGGGGTCGCGGGACAGCCGGTCGCTCCACGGCCTGCCCGACACCGCGCACACCTTGCCCACGCCGACCTGGAGGGCCGCGGGCTCCCGGGTGCCGGCGAAGCTCAGCCACATGGCCTCGCGCAGATACACCGGCAGCATCACGCCACCGCGCGCCCGCCACGCCTCGGGCACGGTTCCGGCGTAGTCGGCGATCCGGCGGACCGGGAACTCGCCGAGCCCCGGCGGCAGCGGATGCGTGCCCGTCTCGGGCAGCCGCAGGGTGCGGATGAACCGCACCGCCGCCCCGCCCGGCAGCCGCAGCGTGTTCCCGTCGATCCGCACGCTGGTTCCGGTCATCCGTACGCCCCCTTCGCCCGTCCGCACGTACTCGTCCCGGTGAGTCCGTGTCCGTCACTTAGAACGATGCCCGGAGGCGCCCCGGTTCCGGCGCAGCCGCGTCACCTTGCGCAACCGGTCCCACATCCGCATCAGCCGGGGGCGGCGCTCGCGCTGCTCGCGCGTGTGGCGGTCCAGTTCCTCCAGCAGCCTGCGCGAGCGGTGCTCGGTGTCCATCTCGTCGATGATGCGGTTGACCTCGGTCAGCACCGCCCCCTGCAACTGCCACTGCCGGGCGTCGCGCTGGATCTCGCCCAGCAGCAGCTGGGCGAGCTTGTCCCGGGTGACCGCCGCCTGGTGCAGCTCGGCGCTCAGCCGTTCCTCCGCCGACTCGGCGTTCTCACTGGTGCTGGTGGTCACCAGCACCGAGAAGCTGACCACGGCGTCGGCGATCTCGGACAGCAACTGCTGGATGGTCGCGCCCGTCTCCGCCGGGAACAGGGGATCCGGCTCGCGTTCCTTCGCGAGGTCGGTGAAGGTGCGCGCCAGGACCCGCAGGACCACCGTGCAGATCTCCAGGGTGTCCAGACCGGTGCGCAGCACCACCCGGTGCAGCAGCCCCTCTCGGACCCGTGGGTTGAGCCGCAGGCTGTCCTCCGCCTGCCGGAGGTCCTCGTCCACCTCGGCGATGTCGTGGTCGAGGCGGCGGGCCTCATGCAGCCGGGCCGCCGCCTCGTGGAACGCTGTGCTGCCCGCCGCCTCCTCGCCCATGCGCAGCATCAGCTGCCGCACCCGCCGGGCCAGGCCCTCGATCGACTCCCCGGCCTGCTCCACCCACACCGGGGGAGCGAAGAGCAGGTTGAAGACCAGCCCGACGACCGCCCCGATCAGCGTCTCCACCACCCGGGCCCAGGCCAGGGTCCCGTGCGAGGTCACCCCGAGGACCAGCATCGCGCTGATCGCCACCTCGGCCACGAACTCGTGCGCCCGCACCAGATGCCCGACGCCCAGGGCCGCGACGATCACCAGCGCGAGGCTCCACCAGCTCAGCCCCACCACCGCGCTGAAGACGATCGCGACCAGGACACCGGCCACCACCGCGTTCACCCGTCGGACGCTCATCTTCAGCGTGGCGTACAGGGTGACCTGGACGACCAGCAGCGCGGTCAGGGGCGCGGTGAGCGGCGCCGCCGACTTGTCGGGGGACAGCCGCACAGCGATCACGTAGGCGATCGACGCCGCCGCGGCCGAGCGCACCGCCTGCACGACCACCGGATCCCGGTGCCACTTCGCCAGGCGCTTCGCCTCGCGCGCGGCGGACGCCACCGTCTCACGTAGATCCAGCATCTACGGGCTGTTCCCCTTCCCCAGGCGCATCGAACGTATCCGGACAGACGGTAACCGGACGCAGGCGGTCAAAACGCCTCTCACGCGCCGGATGCCGCCCGATGTGCCGAGGGCGGACGGATCAGTCGGTGATCTTGGCGAGGAAGGCCGACAGATTGCCCGTGGTCCGGGCGATCTGTTCCTCCAGGGTGAGGCTCTCCTCGAAACGGGCGCCGGTCTCCGTCAGCTTCTTGCCGCGCAGATACAGGGAACAGGCGAGGTCGGTGCACATGTAGAGGCCGACCGAGTTGCCCTCGCGGCCGGCCGGGCCCGCCTTGCGCGCGGTCATCAGCGACACGCCGCCCCGGGGGTGGGTGGTCAGGCACAGCGAGCACATGCTGCGGTGGAAGAAGCCGGGCCGGGCCGGCTGGAAGCGCAGCGCGACACCGACGAGGCGCCCACCGTGTTCGGTGACCAGATAGCTGCGGTCGGGCGCTCCCGGATCCCGCCAGCCCAGGAAGTCGAGATCCTCCCACGGGCGCTCGTCGAGGTCCCGGGGGACGGCCAGACGCTTCGCCTCGCCCTTCGAGCAGTTGACGAAGGAGTCGCGGATGTCCCGCTCGGTGAGTGTTTTCATGGGAAGCCTCGGGTGTGTTCGTCGGTCCTCGGAAGCGAACCTAGGGGGCCTAGGTTTCTACCTAGGGTAAATAGCCGGGCGGCGGGTGGGCCAACGGATTTCGGGTACGGCGCCCCGAGCGCGAGCCGGACCGGAGAGTTCACATCCTGAATTAAGGGGAGAGGAAAGTCGCGGGCGGCGGGCCGGCAGGGGTATGTTGCTGGTCGGGCACGGTGGGAGGAGCCACATGGCGGGGCGGAACGGGCGCACGGTGCGCGACCTCAGGCGGGCCAACCGTACGGCCGTACTGCAGCGGCTCTACTTCGACGGGCCGCTCAGCCGCTTCGAGCTGGGCCCCGCGACCGGGCTGAGCTCCGGCTCGGTCAGCAACGTCGTGGCCGACCTGGTCGGCGACGGTCTGGTGGAGGAGGCCGGCAGCGTCGACTCCGACGGCGGCAGGCCCCGCACCCTGCTGCGCGTGGCGCCCGGCAGCGGCCACATGATCGGTGTGGACGTCGGCGAGACCCGGGTGCGCGTCGAACTGTTCGACCTGACCCTGACCGAGCTCGCCCGCGCCGAACGCCCGCTGACCCAGCAGCGCTACGAGGTCGAGGTCATCGTCGACCACATCCGCGAGGGCATCGCCGAGGTGCTGGCCGCCGCCCGCCTCGCGCCCGAACGGCTGCTCGGCGTCGGGATCGGCGTCCCCGGCATCGTCGAGCACGCACCGGAGCGCGGAGCCGTCGTCCACGGCCAGACCATCGGCTGGGACGCCGTACCGCTGGAGGACCTGCTCCGTGCCGGCTCCCCGCTGCCCGACACGGTCCCGTACTTCATCGACAACGGCGCCAAGACCCTCGGCCAGGCCGAGATGTGGTTCGGGGCCGGACGCGGTGCCCGCAACGCGATCGTGGTGCTCTTCGGCTCCGGCGTCGGCGCCTGCCTCGTGACCCCCGAGGTGGAACACGGCCGCGCGGTCGAATGGGGACACCTGACGGTCCGGGTCCGGGGGCGCCGCTGCCGCTGCGGCGCGCTCGGCTGCCTGGAGGCCTACGCGGGTGCCGAGTCCCTGCTGGCCCGCTGGCGCGAGGAGGGCGGCCGGGTGCCCGAGGGCACCGACGAGGAGACGGCGCTGACCTCCATGCTGGCCGCCGCCTACCCGCCCGACGGCCGCGCCGCCGACCCGGTCGCGCTCGCCGTCTTGGAGGAGACCGCCGAGTACCTGGGCGCCGGCCTCTCCGACCTGATCAACCTCTTCCAGCCCGAGCGCATCCTCATCGGCGGCTGGGCCGGCCTCCAGCTCGGCACCCGTTTCCTGCCCGCCGTACGCCGCCACGCGGTGTCGTACGCGCTGCGTCACCCCGCCCAGAAGGTGACCGTCGACCTGGGGCGGCTCGGCCCCGACGCGGTCACCGTAGGCGCCGCGATCCTGCCGCTGGCCGACTTCTTCGCCCGCGGCGGCCGGCGCCCCGAGCCGGCGCCCGAGAACCCCCTCCCCGCCTGGCGCACGGCACTGGACGAACGGGCGCCGCACTGAGGTTTCGCCGCCCGCCGCGGAGGTACCCGACGTCGCTCGTACGACCCGGCGAACCACCGGAAGGGAGAGCGCCGTGACCGACCACCGCCTCGAAGGACCGGGCGAGAACGGTGTCCCCGTGCCGCGGGACCTGCCGGACCAGCAGGCCGGCGCAGGCGAGGACCCCTGGGAGGCCGCGCCCGCCCGCGCGAAGCAGGATCCTGCCGACGGCACGGACGACGACAAGGAAGCCGGCCGCGACGAGCCGGCGGACTCCGGCGACACCGACGTTCCCGACACGGACGAGGCCGGGACGGGACCCCAGGGCGCACCGCGCTCGGGCAACGTGCACCCCGAGCACCCCGTACCCGACGAGTCGTCCGGCTGACGGCACGCCGACGGCACAGGGCGCCGAGGGACACCGCGCGCCCCGACGCGAGACGGCCGGCCGGGAGGGATCCGATCCTCCCGGCCGGCCGTCTCGCGCCCGGCCGTCAGCCGACCTTGCGCCCCCGCAGCGGTTCCGTCGCCGCGCCCGCGCCCTGCCGGAAGCCCTGGAGGAACTCCTCCAGCACCTCCGTCGCCGTGTGCACCGGGCGCCAGCCGAGCTCCGCGCGCGCCCGTGTGCAGTCCATGAGCGGAAGCCGCAGCACCGCGTCGAACAGATGCGGGGACGCCGGCAGCAGATGCAGCCCCCACGCGGCGGCGATCGCCGACCGCGCGGCCGTGCGCGGCAGCCGCACCGGACGCGCGCCGGTCATCTCGCCCAGCAGCTCCGCGTCGACCGGCGGGTCGGCCGCCAGGTTGTACGGGCCCCGGGCGTCCTCCGTACGCACCGCCAGCCGGTAGGCGCCCGCCGCGTCGTCGGTGTGCAGCGCCTGCACCCGCAGCCCGGGGATGTCCGGCAGGAACGGCAGCAGCTCCGGACGGGCCAGCGGCCCGGGCAGGAACTTGCCGCCGAAGATCCTGCGCTGCTCGCTCGCCGACTCCCGCTTGAACAGGAAGGCGGGCCGCATCCGCACCACCCGGATGCCCGGATGGTCGCGTTCGAACGTGTCCAGGACCCGCTCCAGATACGCCTTCTCCCGGCAGTACGCCGCGTCCGGCCAGCCGTGCGTCGGCCACGACTCGTCCACCGCGCGCTCCTTCGGCCCCGGCGAGTACGCGCCGACCGACGAGGCGTGCACCAGCGTCGGCACTCCGGCCGCGGCCACCGCCTCGAAGACCCGCAGGGAGCCGAGGACGTTCGTGCGCCAGGTCGTCGCGGGATCGTGCGTCGGCTGGAACGCCCACGCCAGATGGATCACCGCGTCGGCGCCCGCGAAGTGACCGGCCGCGTCGGCCTGCTCGGAGGCCAGGTCGACGGCGGCCCACTCCGTCTTCGGGGGCGACCACTCGGGGATCCGCCGGGCCAGCCCCAGGACCGAACCGACCTCCGGGTCCTGTGAGAGGAGTCTCACCACGCTGGTGCCCACGTTGCCGGTGGCGCCCGTCACCACGATCCTGCTGCCCGCTGTGCTGCTCACGTTCCGCTCCTCCCGTCCGCCTGTCAGGTCGGAGGCCACGGGTACCCCGCCCTGCCGCGGGCAAAGAAGAGCCCCGACCGGACGGGGGGATCACGGTCGGGGCGGTCTGTGGTGGGTACGGATGGCGGTCGCCTCTCGGCGAAGTGCTCCACAGGGCTTCAGCCGAACGATCGTCCCTGTGGGCGAGAGATGAGGCCCGGGGACACTGTCCCATCCGTACCCACGCCCTCTTCAACGGCGCACACCCTGCCGGTGTTCCACCGTCTGTCGCGTTTTGGGGTGATCCGCGTCACTGCTCCCGGGGCTCGGGAACGATCTCGGCCCACAGGTTCTCGGCCTGGAGCAGCAGCGCGCCCAGCACCGACGCCTGTGCGGCGCCCTGCCCGGCGTGCTCCCGCAGCCCGTCCTGCAACCGCCGGTGCAGCTCCTCCATCGTCTCCTCCGTCGCCTCGGTCGCGTCCTGGGCGTCCTTGGCGTCCTCGGCGTCCTGGGGGTGAGCACCCGCGGTCTCGCCCAGCAGGCGACCGGCTTCCGTGTGGCAGGAGTCGCCGATCTGCTTCAGCAGACGCGCGTACAGGCCGAGGACCGGGCCCTCGGGCGTGGCCGGGGTGCGGTTCTCGTCGGCCGCCACCGACAGCGTCCGGGTGAGCGCCGTGATGTTGCCGGTGACCCGGGTCCACCGCTGGTCCTCCTCCTCGGGCGGCGCGGGCGGCGGCGCCCGGTGCAGCACCCGCAGCGGGCCGGACGTCAGCCGCAGGCTCTCCTGACTCCAGGACCGGGCCGACGTCAGCGCCTCCAGACGCCGCTGCAACCGCGCGGACTCGCCGGCCCACCCGGCCGCGGTCTGCGCGTCCCACTCGTTCTCCCGCAGGTCGCCCGCGATGGTGTGCAGGACGTCGCCCGCCTCCCGGGCCAGCGCCGCGAGGTTCTCCCGGACGTCCCGCAGATGGATCGGCGGCAGCACGAACGCGTTCACGGCGATGCCGATGACCGCGCCGAGCGCCGCCTGCCCCACCCGGTGCCCGACCGCGGACGCGGAGACCGGTGTCCCCGAGGCCAGGACGAACACCGCCGTGGTGGCCGCGTAGACGCCCTGCTGACCGAAGCGCGCCCAGTTGCCGAGCAGCATCAGCAACGGCAGGGACAGGGCCAGCGCCCCCGTGTTGTCGTCGGTGATCGCCTGGGCCGCGGAGGCCACCAGCGATCCGAGGCAGATCGCCCCGAACTGCTGTCCGGCCTGGCGTACGGAGCTGTAGACGGTGGCCTGGACGAGGACCACCGCCACCCAGGGAGCCATCAGCGCCATCGGATCGTCGAGCCAGACACCCGCCACGGCCCAGGCGAGCAGCCCCGCCCCCGCCGCCTTCAGCGACTGGACGACCAGATCGCGTTCCCGGCCGGGACCCCGCCAGGCGGCCAGGACGGCCTGCCCGACGGCAGCGGCCTCCCGCCGTACCCGGTCCACCGGCCGCGCTCCGCGGAGCGCCTGCGCCCCGGCCGTCCGCCACCGCCCCCGGCGCCCCGTCCCGCCGTCGTCCCCGGCCGTTCGCCTGGTGTCGCGTTCCACGTCCGTCATACGTGCCGTGCGGTGCCGTGCGTCCCCATGACCGGGCGGCTCATGACAGCGGGCTGTTCGCGAGGGAGGCCAGCAGGTCGGCCGGGTCCGCGTACACCGCGTCCGCGCCCGCCCCCTCCAGATCGGCGCGCGGCAGGCCGCCGCACAGCACGCCCACGCAGCGCACCCCGGCGCGGCTTCCCGCGCGCATGTCCCACACCGTGTCGCCGACGAACACCGCCCGCTCGGCCGGCACCCCGGCGAGTTCCAGGGCGTGCTCCACCGGCTCCGGCGAGGGCTTGCCCGCGTCGACGTCGTCGGCGCTCGCGGTCGCGGTGATCGCGTCGTCCGCGTCGATCGCCCGCCGCAGCGCGCCCAGCTCCGCACCGCCCGCCGAGGTCGCGAGGACGACCTTCCAGCCGTCGCCGGCCAGGCGCCGCAGCAGTTCCCCCGCCTCCGGCAGCGCCGGCAGCCGGTCGAAGTACTGCCCGTACAGCGCCTTGTGGGCGGCGCTCAGCTGCGCGTCCTGGTCCCTGTCCCGGTCCTCGCCCAGCAGATGGCCGATGAGGTCGGTGGAGGCCAGCCCCACCGCCCGGTGGACGGCGTGCATCGGCACCCGGTGGCCCGCCTGCCGGAACGCCTCCCACCAGGTCACCACGTGCAGATGATTGGTGTCGACGAGGGTTCCGTCGACGTCGAACACGGCCGCCCGTTCCATGCACCGTTCCTTCCTTCTCGCTGTGTGAGCCCGGCGGGTACCACGTCAGCCGCCCGCCACTCCGGCCGGTACCCGGCCCTCCCGGGTCCAGGCCAGCAGCTCGTCGAGCGACCAGGTGGTCACCACCCGCTCGGCGGGCACCCCGCACTCCTCGGCCCGCGCGCATCCGTGGATCTGCCAGTCCAGCTGCCCGGGCGCGTGCGCGTCCGTGTCCACCGAGAACAGCACGCCCGCCTCCACCGCCCGGCGCAGCAGCCGCCGCGGCGGATCGAGCCGCTCCGGCCGGCTGTTGATCTCCACCGCGGTGCCGGACTCCGCGCAGGCGGCGAACACGGCGTCCGCGTCGAACTCCGACTCCGGCCGGCCCCGTCCGGTCAGCAGCCGCCCGGTGCAGTGCCCGAGGACGTCCGCGTGCGGATCGCGGACGGCGGCCACCATGCGGCGGGTCATCGAGCGGGCGTCCATCCGCAGCTTGGAGTGCACGGACACCACCACGACGTCGAGCCGCTCCAGCAGCTCCGGTTCCTGGTCCAGCGAGCCGTCCTCGAGGATGTCGCACTCGATGCCGGTCAACAGCCGGAACGGCGCCCACGTCTCGTTCAGCTCCGCCACCACGTCCAGCTGTTCGCGCAGCCGCTCCGGGGACAGCCCGCGGGCCACCGTCAGCCGGGGCGAGTGGTCGGTCAGCGCCGCCCACGCGTGTCCGAGCGCCGCCGCGGCCCGGCCCATCTCCTCGATCGGGCTGCCGCCGTCCGACCAGTCGGAGTGCAGATGGCAGTCCCCGCGCAGCCGGGCCCGCAGTTCCTCGCCGCCGTGGGCGAGCGGTGCCCCGGCCTCGCCCTCCAGCTTCTCCAGGTAGCCGGGCACCTGCCCGGCCAGCGCCTCCCTCGCGACCTGCGCCGTCTTCGGGCCGACCCCCTTGAGGGACTCCAGCGAACCGGCCTTCGCCCGCTCGCGCAGCTCGGCGTCGGACAACTCGCCGAGCACCCGGGCCGCGGTACGGAAGGCGCGGACCCGGTACGTCGGCTCCTGCGACCGCTCCAGCAGGAAGGCGATCCGGTCCAGCGCCTGAACGGGATCCATCGCCACCTCCTCCTTCGGCACCTCCAGGGTTCCCCAGCGGGCCGGGGACCGCACGACGGCCCCGGCGGTTTGTCCGCGCGGGCCCTGGGTACTGCGATGCCCCGTCACACCGTCCGCACCGACGAGGAGGCCCGTCGTGCCCAGTCCCACGCCGACCGACACCAAGGTGGCCGTCGTCACCGGTTCCGACTCGGGGATCGGCCGCGCCACCGCCGTACGCCTGGCCGAGGCGGGCATGGACATCGGCATCACCTGGCACGCCGACGAGAAGGGCGCCGAACGGACCGCCGAGGAGGTCCGCGCCCTCGGACGCCGGGCCGAGGTCGCCCACGTGGACCTGACCCGGCTGCCCGGGGCCGCCGACACGGTGGACGCGCTGTGCGAACGGCTCGGCCGGATCGACGTCCTGGTCAACAACGCCGGCACCGGCACCGCCACGCCCTTCCTCGACCTCGGCCTCGACGACCTGCGCCACGTCCTGGACGTCGACCTGGCCGGGCCCTTCCTGTGCGGGCAGAACGCGGCCCGGCGCATGATCCGCCAGGGTGACGGCGGCCGGATCGTCAACGTGACGTCCGTGCACGAGCACCAGCCGCGGGTGGGCGCCGCGCCGTACTGCGCGGCCAAGGGCGGCCTCGGCCTGCTCACCCAGGTCATGGCGATCGAGCTGGCCGAGCACGGCATCACCGTGAACTCCGTGGCCCCGGGCGAGATCGCCACCCCGATGACCGGCCAGGAGGACACCGACCCGCACACCGAGCGCCGCCCCGGCGTGCCGCTCGGCCGTCCCGGCGACGCCCGCGAGGTCGCCGCCGTCATCGCCTTCCTCGCCGGGCCCGAGGCCTCGTACGTCACCGGCGCGTCCTGGAGCGTGGACGGCGGCATGCTCCGCATGGGCCCGATGGCCGGCTCGCATCTGACGAGCGACGACTGGCGACGCCCCTGAACGGGGAGTCCTGGAGGCCGCCCCCGGGGTTTGCGGCCTACCCTCTAGTCATGACCGAAATCGCGAGCCCGCACATCGGCAGTCCGCGGATCCTCGTGCTCGGGGTTCAGCCGGGCACGCCGCCGTTCCGGATCGTGGAGATCGACGGACAGGTGGTCGGAGAGGCGACGACCGTCATCGACGTCCTGGAGGCCGCCGCCGCCTTCGGCATCAAGGTCCACGACCTCGACGACCCCGACGTGGTCCGCTGGGTGGGCGGGGACAAGTTCACCTGGACGCCGCACTAGTCCCGTCCGGGCGGTCCCGCCGGGCGCGCGGCCCGGCAGTTCGGCGAACGGATAATCGGTTGCCCGCCGGCGCCGGCGGCGGATGCAATGTCCGGCATGGTCACCCAGGTGCGCCCGTCCCGGCGGGACGGGACGAACATCCGGATCGGAGCTCTCGTTCCGCTCACCCCGCCCGGCTGGGCCGAGGCGGGCCGGCACCTGCTCGCCGGACTCGAACTGGCCGTGCGCGAGGTCAACGACGGCGGCGGGATCCTCGACAGGCCGCTCGAGCTGGTCGTCCGGGACACCGCGGCCGACCCGGACAGGGCCACGGCGGCCGTCGAGGAACTGGCCGCCCTGGGTGTGGCCGCCCTGACGGGGGAGTATCACAGCGTCGTCGCCCGCGCCGCCGCCACCAGGGCCGACGCCCTCGGTCTGCCGTTCCTGTGCACGTCGGCGGTTCTGGACGCGCTCACCGACCGGCCCACGGACTGGGTCGCCCGCCTTGCCCCGGCGCAGTCCCGCGGCTGGCAGCTCTACGCGGACCACCTCCTCGAGGCGGGGCACAGCCGGATCGCCGTCGCGGCCCAGCCCAGCGTCTACTGGGCGTCCGGGACCCGCATCCTGCGGGACCGTCTCGCCCCGCACGGCGGCAGCGTCGTCGAGCTCGACGCGAGCACGCTGGATCCGACGGCCGTGTGCGACGAACTCGCCGCCCGTCGCGCGACGGCCCTCCTGCTGCTGGCCGGCCACCCGGAGCCCGCGGTGTCGCTCGTCAGGGCCGTCCGCCGCGACCCGCGCCTCGCCCAGGTCCTGATCGGTGCGCCGGCCGGACAACCGGAGTTCGCCGAGTGGGCGGCGTCGCTGGGCGACGACGGCGCCGCCGTCCCGTTCCTGCGCTACCTGCCCGAGCGGTTCGGCCCCCTCGGCGCCCGCGTCGAGTCGGCCCTGCGCGAGCGGCTGGCCGAAGCGCCCTCCTTCGTCGCCTTCGAGGGGTACGACGCCGTCCTCGTCCTCGCCGAGGTGCTGCGTGCCGGCGGCACGGACCGGGCGCGCATCGCCGCGTCCTGGCCGCGGGCCGCGGTCGAAGGCACCCGTGGACGGATCCGGTTCTCCCGCACGCCGGGCATCAGCGTCTGGCAGTGGACGTGGCCTCCCGTCCAGGTCGTCGACCGGGATCCCGCGCAGCCCGGTCGCTTCCGGATCCTCCGCACCGGCTGAGAGCACCGGGGGCCCGCGTACGGACCCCCGGTTCCCGGCGTCGCGTCAGCCGACCGTCCACTTCTGGTTGGCGCCGCCCGTGCAGGTCCAGATCTGCAGCCGGGTGCCGTTGGCCGAGCTGTTGCCGGTGGCGTCGAGGCACTTGTCGGCCTGCGGATTGACGATGTCGTGCGCGGCGGTGACGACCCAGCGCTGGGCGGCGCTGCCGTTGCAGTCCCACAGCTGGACGACCGTGCCGTCCGCGGTGCCGCCGCCGTTGACGTCCAGGCACTTGCCGAGCGCCCGGACCGTGCCGTCGGAGCCCACCGTCCACCGCTGGGCGGCGGTGCCGTTGCAGTCGTAGAGCTGCACCGGGGTGCCGTTGGCGGTGTTCGCGGCGGCGACGTCCACGCACTTCCCGGCCAGGCCCCGGATCGCGCCGCCGTTCGCCGAGTCGCTCGTCGTCACCGACACGTGGTCCACCACCAGCGTCTGCGGGAAGACCGTGGAGCCGTCCGGGTCGCCGGGCCAGTAGCCGCCGACCGCCAGGTTGAGGATCAGGAAGAACGGCTTGTTGAACACCCACTGCCGGCCGCCGAGGTCGGCCGGCGTGCGTGTCTGGTAGACGTTGCCGTCCACGGACCAGGTGATCGAGTCGGGCGCCCAGTCGACGGCGAAGGTGTGGAAGCCGTCCGCGAAGGCCTGGCCGCCCGGCAGGGTGTAGCCGGCGCCGATGCCGCCCGAGCCGGAGTAGCCGGGGCCGTGGAGGGTGCCGTGGACGGTGGAGGGCTCGAAGCCGACGTTCTCCATGATGTCGATCTCGCCCGAGTCCGGCCAGTTGACCGGTGTGCCGAGCATCCAGAAGGCCGGCCACATACCCTGCCCGCGCGGCAGCTTCATCCGTGCCTCCACGTGCCCGTACTGCGCGGTGAACTTCCCGGAGGTGTTGAGCCGGGCCGAGGTGTACTGGCAGGTGCCGTACCAGCACTGGTAGTTGGCCGGGTTCTCGCGGCGGGCCGTGATGACCAGGTGGCCCTGCCCGTCCAGAGCCGCGTTCTTGTTGCCGGACGTGTAGTACTGCCGTTCGTGGTTGTTGACGTTGTCGCCGGTCTCGATCTGCCACTTCGAGGAGTCGACGGCCGCACCGGCCGGGCCGTCGAAGGTGTCGGAGAACGTCACGGCGGCGGCCGCGGTGCCGGCGGTCCCGGCGGCTTCGGGGCCGGCCTGGGCGGGGCCGGTCACGAGTGACGCGGCCAGTCCGGCGGACAGGGCGGCGGCGAGGAGACATCTGCGGAGCAGGAGTGGGCGGGCCACGGCTCTCCCTTCCGTACGGCGTCCCGTGGGGGAGCGCCGGCAGAGGTGGGGGGTAAGGGTGTCGCCTCTTGATTTAAGAAGTGAGATAAGGGGCCGTCAATACTTTGGTACGGACCACTTGATCCCTTCTCGGGCCGGAGCCCGGCCCCGCTCAGTCGCGGGGCCGGCGCGCGTGCACCGCGCGGCTGGTCCGTCGGCCCAGGAGCAGGTAACCGATCAGTGCTCCCGTGCTGTTGAGGATCACGTCGTCGATGTCGAAGGCCCGCCCGGTGACCAGGGCGCCCTGCGCGAACTCCACCAGCAGCATCACCACGGCGGTCAGCAGCAGCACCCGCAGCACCCCGCGCGTGCGCGGCGCGACCACCGGGACCAGGACGCCGAAGGGAACGCCCAGCAGCAGGTTGCCGCCGATCTGCTTCACGGCGTCGCGCAGCGCGGGCTGGTCCAGATAGGCCCGCAGCGACCGTCCGGGATGCATGTTGGTGTGCGTCAGCGCCTCCGAGGCGGGGGAGGGGTTCAGGGTCAGCCGGGCCAGCACCGCCGCGAACGCCACCATGAACACGAACGCGCACGCCATCGCCAGCAGGCGCAGCGGGAGGGCGAGCGGGCGCCGTTCGCGCCGTTCGGCGTCCCGCGCCTTGGCGGCGCGGGGGCGCCACAGGGAACTCGGTCGTGAAGCGGCACGAGCCATTCGGTCCTCCAGTCGTCAACTTCCCCGCGTCCCCTGGGCGGTTACCCGCGAAGCCGTCGAGGATGCCGGGGCGTTCTCCCGGCCCGGGCGCTGCTGTTCAGGAGCCGTAGGCCACCCGCACCTCCTCGAAGCCGAGCGAGTGCAGCAGGCCCTGGAGCATCGCCGTGGTGTTGCCCTCGGCGCGCTCGGTCAGCTCGCTCTCCTTCGCGGCGTCGCCGATGTGCCGGGCCGCGAGCTTCTGCACCGCCTGCTCGCCGTTCGGGTTGTCCGAGAACAGATCGCCGAGCCGGTCGAGGAGGCCCCGCTGCTTGGAGACGGCGTACGAGTGCTCCGGGTCGAGGGCCGGTTCGCCCAGCGCGGCGTGCGGCAGCCGCAGCGTGGCCGACGTGCGGTCGCCGTCGACCGTCACGTCGTCCTCGCCCACCTTGCCGAGGTCGACGTAGGCGTCGACGGTCCCGGCACCGACGTACAGGGTGCGGGTGCCGCGTATCGCGTCGGGCAGGAACTTGGCGTCCTTCTCCAGATCCACGACGACCTGGAAGGAGCCGGAGGCGGCCTCGTAGCGGCTGATGTCCTGGATGGACTTCAGCAGCGCGGGCCCGGAACGGTCGTGGGTCTCGGAGCCGAACAGGTCCTTCAGGCCCGGCAGCACGCTGAGCCGCAGTCCGGCGAACAGGACGACGAGCACCAGCACGAACGCGCTCAGCGCCTTGGCCCAGCCGGGCATCCGCCCGGGGAGGCGCCTGATGGGAGTCGTCATGGGGACGGCCCTCCTTCCTACTGACCGCATGCCCCTCATCTCCCGGGCCAGGCTCGGCAGTTGGCGATCGGACAGGAGTGCCGAGGCGGGCGGGGGACCGGAGGCGGTGATCAGTGCGGTGGCCTCAGCGGCCGGTCCCGCGACGGCCGGGAGGACCACACCCCCTCCCCGCGCGTGAGCCCCGGCAGGCGCAGTTCGGCCTCCCGCACCCGCCGGGCCGGCAGGTCACCGGTGATCAGCCAGGCGGGGTCGCCACCCGTCGTCCCGGTGAAGTCCGCGCCCAGTGCCGCGAGATGGGCGGTCACGGACGCCAGGGCGTCCGGCGACACCTCCGCCTCGAACGCGTGGTACGGCTCGTAGAGGCGGGTCCCCGCCCGCCGCAGGGCGCGGCGCAGCACGATCGGGGTCAGCCCGCGGAAGTCCGCGGCCGTGCTGACCGGGGAGCTGAAACCGGAGCGGATCAGCGTCACCCGGTAATCGGTCACCGCGGCGCCGGCCAGGCCGGTCCGCAGCGTGGCGTGGACCGTCTCCTCCACGGCCTGGTGGAAGGCGCGGGGGAGCGCGCCGAGCTCCGTCTCGTGGGCGAACACGCCGCCCGAGCCGCGCGGCCCCGGCTCCACCCGCAGCCCGATCGTCGCCCAGTAGCGGGTGTGGTCGTGCCACGGCATCTCGTCGACGGCCTCACCGGTGCCGGCCGGGCGCTCCAGGAACCGGACGCGCCCCGGTGAGAACTCCGCCTCGATGCCGAAGTCCCCGGCCAGGGTCGCCGCGAGCACCTCCATCTGCACCTCGCCGTACAGGAGCAGGGCGGTGGCGCCGGACTCGGCCGGCCGGGCGTGCAGCAGCGGGTCCTGGTCGGCGAGGGCGAGCAGCGCCAACCGCAGCGGCGCCGCCTGCTCGGGACGCCGGGCCCGCACGAGGGTCTCCAGGGTCGGCGGCGCGAACTGCGGCGCCCGGTCGGTGACGCCGCCGAGCCGGTCGCCGACGCGCAGGACGGCCGGACCCGACAGGGCGGCGATGTTGCCCGCGGTGAGCGTTCCGGCCCCGCCGATCACCTCCAGGCGCGTCACCCGGCCGCGGACCTCGCCGGTCCGGCCGTCGGACTCGCGCCGCAGGAAGGTCAGCCGCTGACGCGGGCGCACCTCACCCTCGTACAGCCGCAGATACGCGGTCCGCTCACCGCCGGGTCCCGGGCGTACGGCGAACACCGTGCCGCGCGGTGCCGCGGGACCGGCCGCCGGCGAGCGGGCGGGGACCAGCCGGACCAGGCCCCGCGCCAGCTCCGCGACGCCCTGGCCGCCGAGCGCCGAGCCGAAGTACAGCGGGTGGAACGAGCCGTCGGCGGTACGGGCGGCGAGCGCGGCGCGCACCTCGTCGGCGGTCGGTTCCGGGCCGTCCACGACCGCCGCCAGGATGCCCGTGTCCACCTCGGCGAGCGCCTCGGCCGTACGGGCGCGGACCAGCGGGTCCGTCGGACGGCAGGGCCGCACGCGGGCACCGGCACCGCCGAGCCCGGCGGTGACCTCCGTCAGGGGTACGACGTGCGGGGTCAGCCGGTGCCGGATGTCGGCGAGCAGGCCCTCGCTGCGGGCACCGGCCCGGTCGATCTTGTTGACGAAGACGAGCGTGGGCAGCCGCAGCCGCCGCAGGGCGCGCATCAGGACCCGTGTCCGCGCCTGGACGCCCTCCACGGCGGACAGCAGCAGCACCGCGCCGTCCAGGACCTCCAGGGCGCGCTCGACCTCGGCGGTGAAGTCGGAGTGCCCGGGGGTGTCGATCAGGTTGACCTGGGTGTCGCCGACGGTGAACGCGGCGACCGCGGAGCGGACGGTGATGCCGCGCCGGCGTTCGATCTCGCCGTCGTCCGTACGGGTGTCCCCGGCGTCGACGCTGCCGAGCCGGTCGACGGCCCCGTGGTCGAACAGCAGCCGTTCGGTGAGGCTGGTCTTACCGGCGTCGACGTGGGCCAGAATTCCGATGTTCAGGGTGTGCATGCGGGGATGAGTCCTCGAGAACCGTGGGCCGGAAGGGGCACTGGGCGATGTCGAGGAGTCGGCGCATGCGAGGGATCCTGACCTGAGGGAACACGGACGGCGTCATCATGACGCCTTCCCCCGGGCCCGCCGCAACCGGATTTCCGTAAGCTGAGGTTCCGGCCGGACAGGATCACGCGAGGAGCGGTCCGTGCGAGACATCGCCGTGTTCAGCGGTAGTGCCCACCCCGAGCTGGCCGAGGAGGTCTGCGCGCAGCTGGGCGTGCCCCTCAGCCCCGTCCGGGTCAGCCGGTTCGCCAACGACTGCCTCGAGGTGCAGCTTCGGGCCAACTGCCGGGAGAGGGACGTCTTCCTGGTCCAGCCGCTGGTCAAGCCGGTGCAGGAGCACCTGGTCGAGTTGCTGCTGATGTGCGACGCGGCCCGCGGGGCGTCGGCCGGGCGCATCACCGTCGTCCTGCCGCACTACTCCTACGCCCGCTCCGACAAGAAGGACGCGCCGCGCATCTCGCTCGGCGGGCGGCTGGTCGCCGACCTGCTGGTGGCGGCGGGCGCCGGCCGGGTCCTCGCCATGACCCTGCACTCGCCCCAGGTGCACGGCTTCTTCCCGTTCCCGGTCGACCACCTGCACGCGCTGCGTGAACTGGCCGCGCACTTCCGGCAGTACGACCTGTCCCGCACCACGGTCGTCTCGCCCGACCTCGGCAACGCGAAGGAGGCCGCCGCGTTCGCCCGGCTGCTCGGCGCCCAGGTGGCGGCGGGCGCCAAGCAGCGGTACGCCGACGACCGGGTCAGCATCAGCGCCGTGATCGGGGACGTCACCGGGCGCGACGTCATCGTGCTCGACGACGAGATCGCGGGCGGCAGCACCGTGCTGGAACTCCTCGACCGGCTGCGGGAGCAGGGCCCGCGCACGATCCGGCTCGCCTGCACGCACGGGCTGTTCGCGGCCGGCGCGTTCGGCCGGCTCGGCGAACAGCCCGACGTGCTGGAGATCGTGTGCACCAACACCGTGCCCGTGCCGGCCGGCGACCACACGCAGAAGCTGCGGGTGCTGTCCATCGCCCCCGCGCTCGCCGAGGCGGTGCGCCGCATCCACAACGGCGAGTCGGTCAGCGCCCTGTTCGACGCCCCTGCGGCGGACTGACGCCGAGCACCTCCGCCAGGGTCGGCCGCGGGGGCAGCAGCCGTGCGAGTCCGGTGATCCGCAGCATGCGCAGCGTCAGCGGATGGGTGCACACCAGGTGCACCTGGCCGCCGCCGTCGAGCACCCGGCGCCGTGCCCGGTACAGCAGCCGCAGTCCCGAGCAGTCGAAGAACTCGACCCCGCCGAGATCGAGCACGACCAGAGCGCCGGGACGCCCCGTCTCCCGGTCCAGGTGCGGGACGATCTCGTCGGCCGACGCGATGTCGATCTCGCCGAGGAACTCCAGCACCGTGTGCCCCCGGTCGCGGCGGACGCGCAGATGCCTGGTGAGCGGCGCGGATTCCTGTCGCACGACGACAACGCCTCCAGTCTGCTCCGGGGGCCCAACTGCCCAACCTCACTCGAAAGTTACCCCGAACGAGCGCGTTTGAGCATGTTCGATTGACATATGTCATCGAACTCTCACAGCGAGGTCCGTCAGTCGACCACGAGGACCAGCTTCCCCGTCGTGCGGCCCGTCTCACCGAGCTCGTGGGCCTGGGCCGCGTCGGCCAGCGGGAACGTCTTCTCGATCGTGGCCCGCAGCCTGCCGGACTCGACCAGGCCGGCGATCTCCCGCATGTCGGCCCGGTCCGCGTCGACCAGCATCCGCACCGCTCGCACGCCGAGCCGCTCGGCCTCCTGGAAGAACTCGTCCGAACCGACCGGCAGGATCGACACCACGATCCCGCCCGGCCGCAGCACGCGCAGGGACCGCAGCGAGGTCTCGCCGCCGATCGTGTCCAGCACGACGTCGACGTCCTTCACGGCCTCGGTGATGTCCGTCTCGCGGTAGTCCACCGTCTCGTCCGCGCCGAGGGAACGCAGGAACTCGTGCTTGCCCGCGCTCGCCGTGCCGATCACGTGCGCGCCCCGGGCCTTGGCGATCTGCACCGCCACATGTCCCACGCCGCCCGCGGCGGCGTGGATCAGCACCCGCTGCCCCTCCCGCAGGTCCGCCCGCTCCACCAGCGCCTGCCACGCCGTCAGCGACACCAGCGGGAGCGCGCCGGCCTGGACGTGGTCGATCCCGGCGGGCTTGTGGGTGAAGGTACGGGCCGGGGCCGTGACGTACTCCGCGTGGGAGCCGTGGCCGAACGGGTACGACAGCATGCCGAAGACCTCGTCGCCCGGCCGGAACGCGGCGACGCCGATCCCCACCGCCTCCACCACGCCCGAGACGTCCCAGCCCAGGACGAAGGGCGGCTCGCCGAGGAAGCCGCCGTTCGCCCGGTGCTTCCAGTCGGTCGGGTTCACTCCGGCGGCACGCACCCGTACCAGCACCTCGTTCGGGCGCGGCTCGGGACGTTCCAGCCGTACCTCACGCAGCACCTCGGGACCGCCGAGGGTGTCCTGGCTGATGGCTCGCATCGTTTTCACACCGCTCATGCTGACCCAGCCTGCCGTTCGCCGCCCCTCAGGGAAATGGCATGATTGCCACGCTCCGATAGAATCGTGCCATGCGGCAGACGAAGCGCCCCGCGGGGCGGACCGAACGGGTCGTGGTGCTGGCACTCGACGGCGCCTATCCCTTCGAGCTGGGCATCCCCAGCCGGATCCTCGGCGCCGCCGACGGCCGGTACGAGGTGCTCACCTGCACCGTCGACGGCCGGCCGGTGCGCACCGCCGCGGACTTCACCCTCACCGCGGACCACGGACCCGAGATCCTGGACTCGGCCGACACGGTGGTCGTGCCCGCCGTCTCGCCCTCCCTGGTCACCGACGAACCGGCTCCCGAGGTCATCGCCGCCCTCGCGCGGGTCCGCCCCGACGCCCGCATCGTCTCCATCTGCACCGGCGCCTTCGTGCTGGCCGCCGCCGGGCTCCTGGACGGCCGCCGGGCGACCACCCACTGGCAGCTCGCCGACCTGTTCCGCCGCATGTTCCCGCGCATCCCCCTCGACCCGGACGTGCTCTTCGTGGCCGACGGCCGCATCATCACCTCGGCGGGCGCGGCCTCCGGCGTCGACGTCTGCCTCCACCTCGTGCGTGAGGACCACGGCAGCGAACTGGCCAACAAGGTCGCCCGCCGCTGTGTGGTCCCGCCCTTCCGGGACGGCGGACAGGCGCAGTACATCGAGCAGCCGGTGCCCGAACAGGGCGCCGCGAGCACGGCGGCGACCCGGGCCTGGGCCCTGGACCACCTCGGCGAGTCCCTGACGCTGGCCCGCCTCGCCGCGCACGCGCGGATGAGCCTGCGCACCTTCGCCCGGCGCTTCCACGACGAGGTCGGCATGAGCCCGGGCCGCTGGCTGACCCAGCAGCGCGTCGCCCGGGCCCGGCATCTGCTGGAGTCCAGCGACCTGCCGGTCGACCGGATCGCCGGCCAGGTCGGCTTCGCCACCGGCGCCTCGCTGCGTCAGCACCTGCACGCGTCGATCGGTGTCTCGCCCCAGGTGTACCGGCGGACGTTCCAGTCGGCGGGCTGAGCCGGGCGCGGCGGACCGGCCTCTCGCCCTCACTCGTGAGAGGCGGTCAGGAGGCCTGCCGCGCAAGGCCGTTGACCGGTGCCCGACTGAATCCGCCGGGCCGGGATATGCGCAAGGTAGTGGGCCGCGGGGCCCGACGCCCCGTGCCCGGAATCCCTCGGAGGAGACATGGCACTGGTCAACGCGGGCGTCGTGGTGCTCGACTGCGCGGAACCCGAGAAGCTCGCCGAGTTCTACAAGGCGCTGCTGGGCGCGGAAGAGACCGACGTGTCCGCCAACCGGATCGAGATCAAGGCCCCCGGGGGCTTCCGCATGGCGTTCCGGCGGGACGTCAACGCGACCCCGCCGAGCTGGCCCCGCCCGGAGAACTCCCTCCAGGCCCACCTGGACTTCGTGGTGGAGGACCTGGACGAGGCCGAGCGCGGGGTCGTGGGGCTCGGCGGACGTCCGCTGGAGGCCAAGGACGCGGCGGGCCCCCACGAGGAGCGCGGCTTCTCCGACCCGGCGGGCCACTCCTTCACCCTGCGCCGCAGCACGCCGCCGACGGCACCCAAGCAGGGCTGAGGCCCCACGGCCCGGGTGCCGTCGGCGCGGTGAGTGCGGCGGAAGGGCCGGACTCCGGTCCGGTCAGTCCCGTCCGCCCTTGTCGCCGACCGGCCAGACCCCCGTCGAGCGCTCGATCGCCTTGGCGCCCGTCCGGTCCACGGCACTGCGCACCGCGGCGAAGATGGCGCCCTGGACCGCAGCGGCCAGGAGGATCTCACCCCAGCCGCGGTCCGGGTCCAGGGCGTCGGGCGCGTCGTCCTCGTGCCGGATCAGCTTCCACGTCTTCTGGAAGGCCATTCCGGCCAGCGCGCCGCCCGCCCAGCCCAGGACGAAGCCGACGGGCTTGTACGCGAGGGGGAGCTTCTGCTTCTTCTTCTTGCCCACTGGGTCTCCTTGGGGTTCGCCGAGTGATGTCGGGTTCGTTGTGTGCGTCGGGACGTGACGGGCACGGCCCGCGGGTTCAGGGCCTGCCGGCCGCCGGTACCTCCTCGCCGGCGGGTACCGGCCCGGGCGGCGTGCCGTCGCCGAAGGGGCGGCCGCCCAGCTCCTGCCGGTGGTGCGGCGTGAGCCAGCCGGACGGGTCCGGGCCCAGCGGCACGATGCCGGTCGGATTGATGCCGGTGTGGACCTGGTAGTAGTGGCGCTTGATGTGGTCGAAGTCGACGGTGTCGCCGAAGCCGGGCGTCTGGAACAGGTCGCGGACGTAGGCCCACAGCACCGGATTCTCCGCCAGCTTCCAGCGGTTGCACTTGAAGTGGCCGTGATAGACGGCGTCGAAGCGCACCAGCGTGGTGAACAGCCGGATGTCCGCCTCCGTGATCGTGTCGCCGACCAGATAGCGCTGCCGTTCCAGCCGGGGCGTCAGCTGCTCCAGCCGGCGGAACACGCCCGCGCAGGCGGCCTCGTACTCCTCCTGCCCGGTGGCGAAGCCCGCCCGGTACACACCGTTGTTGACGTCCCTGTAGACGCCGGCCATGACCTCGTCGATCTCGTCGCGCAGGGCGTGCGGATACAGGTCGGGCGCACCGGGCCGGTGCAGGGACGTCCACTCGGTCGCGAGATCCAGGGTGATCTGCTGGTAGTCGTTGGTCACCAGCCTCCCGCTGGGCACGTCCACGACCGCCGGCACGCTCACCCCGCCCGGATAGCCGGTCTCCCGCTTGTCGTAGGCCTCGCTGAGGAAACGGATGCCGAGGACCGGGTCGCGGTCGTCCGGGTCCAGGGTGAACCGCCAGCTGCGGTCGTCCTGGATCGGGTCGGTGATCGCCAGGGACAGGGCGTCCTCCAGGCCGAGCAGCCGCCGGGACACCAGGGCCCGGCTCGCCCACGGACAGGCGCGGCTGGCCACCAGCCGGTAACGCCCGGCCTCCACCGGCCAGCCGTCGCGCCCGTCCGCGGTGATCCGGTCGGCGAAGTGGCTCTTGGACCGTTTGAACGCCTTCCTGCCGTAGCCGCTGTTGCCGGGCGTCCCGTCGTCGCCGCTCATGGGACGTACCTCCCTGTCGTCGGTGGGCCCTGGTAACGCGTTCCCCGTTTTCGGCCGTCGGCACTGGTGGGCCACCCACAAGGCGGGTGTGAGCCCGGCGGGCCGGGGGCAGTCGGCGAATCGTGAGCCGGACTACCTCGAACACCACAGCGAACGAACAGACCAGCGACGGAAAGGACGACGGGGCCGGCGGCGAGACCGCGGGAGGGTCCGCCGGCAAGGCGGACCGCAGGACGCGGATCACGGTGCTGGTGGCCCTGGCGGCCAACCTGGTGATCGCGGTCGCCAAGGCGGTCGGCGGCTTCCTCGCGGGTTCCCCCGCGCTGCTGTCGGAGGCGGCGCACTCGGTGGCCGACAGCCTGAACGAGGTCTTCCTCCTCGCCGCGCTGCGCCGCAGCCGCCGCCCCGCCGACCGCCGCCACCCCTTCGGATACGGCAAGGAACGCTTCTTCTGGTCCCTGCTGGCGGCCGTCGGCATCTTCGTCATGGGCGGCTGCTTCTCGTTCTTCCAGGGCATCGAGGCCCTCCGGACGGGCGCGGAGGAGGAACTCGGCGGCTACGTGGCCGGACTGATCGTGCTCGGCGTCGCCCTGATCGCCGAGGGCGCCTCGCTGCTGCGGGCGCTGCACCAGGTGCGCGGGCAGGGCGGGGTCGCCGCCGGGATGCGCGACCCGGCCCTGCGCACGGTCGTCGCCGAGGACGGCACCGCGGTGCTCGGCGTCACCCTCGCCATGATCGGCATGGTCCTGCACATGGTCACCGGACAGGTCGTGTGGGAGGCCGGCGCCTCGCTCGCCATCGGCACGCTGCTCGTGTACGTGGCCTACCGGCTGGGCCGCGAGGCCCGCGACCAGCTGATCGGCGAGGCCGCGGATCCGGAGGCCAGCGGCCGCATCCGCGCGCTGCTGCGGGCGCAGCCGGAGATCGACAGCGTCGAGGCGCTGTTCACCATGAAGACGGGCCTCGATTCCACGCTGGTGGCCGCCCGCATCGACCTGGTGCCCGGCCTGGACAGCGAGCGGGTGGAGGAGGTGTCCGTGCGCATCAAGAGGTCCATCGCGCGAACCGTCCCCGAGGCCCAGCAGATCTTCCTCGACGTCACCGACCGGCCCGCGCGCGAGGCAGCGGAAAGCCCCGCCGCGACGGGGGAACGCGGCGGGGCCTGACCCTCGTGTGCCCGGCGCCGGCCGGGCCATGCACGCGGATCCGGAACTTTCTCGTCCGGCCCGGGATCAGTTCCCGCCGGCCGGCTCCAGCACGAAGACCGGGATCTCCCGGTCCGTCTTCTTCTGGTAGTCGGCGTACGTCGGGAACGCCGCGACGGCACGCTCCCACCACTCGGCCTTCTCGGCGCCGGTGACCTCACGGGCCGTCATGTCCTGCTTCACCGGGCCGTCCTGGAGCTCCACATGGGGATCGGCCTTGACGTTGTGGTACCAGACGGGGTGCTCGGGCGCCCCGCCCAGGGAGGCGACCACCGCGTAGCGGCCCTCGTGCTCGACGCGCATCAGCGGCGTCTTGCGGATCTTCCCGCTGCGGGCGCCCCGCGTGGTCAGCACGATCACGGGCAGGCCCGTGTCCAGGAGGGTCGTCCCCTGCGTGCCGCCGGAACTCTCGTACAGCTCCACCTGCTCGCGCACCCACTGCGTCGGGCTGGGTTCGTACTCGCCCTCAAGAGGCATGGTTTCCGTCCCATCGTCACGTCGTACGGTTGCTCGGCACCGCGGTCCGACACCGGCCGGTGCACGATCCATCCATACCCCATCCCGGCGGTGGACCGCCGCCGACCGCGCGAGGCGAGGTGCGCGACGGCGGGTTCGGCACCGTCCGGACCGCCCGGCCGGGAGCCGGACGCCGTGCCGTCACGGCGCCGGTGCGTCCGCCCCGGCGGCCGTTAGCAGCACCCGGGCGGCTTCCCGCGCCTCCCGTGCGGGCTCCGGGCCGCCCGTCAGGCCCGCCGTCGTCATGGCGCCCTCGGCCAGCAGGAACAACTGCCCGCCCACCGCGGCGGGCAGCCCCGCCTCGGCCGCCAGAGCGTCGAGGAACTCCCGGAACGCCTGCTTGTGCGCACGCACGTGCTCCGCGATCCGGGGCGAACCGGCACCCAGCTCGCCGTACGCGTTGAGCCACGCGCAGCCGCGGAAGTCCGGCTCGGCGAACCACTGCCCGAGCCAGTCGAAGACGGCCAGGATCCGGGGGCCGGCCCCCTCGTGCCCGTCGACGTACCGCGCCAGCCGGCCCCGCCAGCGCACGTCGCGCCGCTCCAGGTACGCCAGCACCAGCTGCTCCTTCGCCGGGAACAGCTGGTAGAGGCGCTTGAGCGAGACGCCCGAGGTGGCGCGGACGTCGTCCATGCCGACGGCCCGGACGCCCCGCCCGTAGAAGAGCGCCTCCGCGGCGTCCAGCGCCCGTTCCCGGGCGGCCTCGCTGTCCATGAAGGGCCTCTTCCTTGACGTGAGAACGATCGTTCTCCTACCGTAACAGCCACGGTGGAGAACGATCGTTCTCCAGCCTGTCGACGGAGGGTTCGCCATGACCACCGACCGCCCGCCCCTGCCACCGTTCAGCCGTGAGACCGCCGCCCGGAAGGTGCAGGCGGCCGAGGACGCCTGGAACACCCGCGACCCGCACAAGGTCGCGCTCGCCTACTCCGAGGACTCGGTCTGGCGCAACCGCGACACCTTCCTCACGGGCCGCGCCGCCATCGTCGAGTTCCTGACCGCCAAGTGGGCGCGCGAGCGCGAGTACGCGCTGCGCAAGGACCTGTGGGCCTTCGACGGCAACCGCATCGCCGTCCGCTTCCAGTACGAGTCCCGCGACACCGACGGGCAGTGGTGGCGCTCCTACGGCAACGAGCTGTGGGAGTTCGACGAGCACGGCCTGATGACCCGGCGGGAGGCGAGCATCGACGACGTCCCCATCGCCGAGGCGGACCGCCGCATCCACGGCCCGCGGCCCGAGGCGGAGCGAGGGCTGTCCTTCCCCCTGCGGTAGGCCCTGCCGGCCGGTTGAGTAGGGTTCCGGCGTGACCCGACCGGCCCGAAGCACCGAGAAGCCCTTCCTCTACGTCGTCGTCTGCGCCGCCGGGGTGGCCTCCGGCGTCGGCAGGCTGATCACCGCCGCACAGGAACGCGGCTGGGAGGTCGGCGTCTTCGCGACCCCTCTCGCCATGGACGGCTTCTTCGACGCCGCCGCCGTCGAGGCGCAGACCGGCCGCCCGATCCGCTCGGCCTGGCGCCGGCCGGGCGACGCACGGCCCTTCCCGGCGCCCGACGCCGTCGTGGTCGCGCCCGCCACCTTCAACACGGTCAACAAGTGGGCCGCGGGACTGGCCGACACCCTCGCCGTGGCCACCCTGTGCGAGGCGTGCGGCCTCGGCGTCCCCGTCGCCGTCCTGCCCTGCGTGGCCGACGCGCTGGCCACCCATCCCGCCTACCGGGAGAGCCTGGAACGGCTGCGCGGGATGGGGGTGCGCTTCGGCGACCCGTACCAGGGACAGGACGAAACGGACGGCGGCCGCCCGGAGTTCGGCTGGGAACGGGCCCTCGACCTGCTCCGGGAGCACTGACCCGCGCCGGACCCGGGCCCGCACGAGGACGTACGCTCGCCTGGTACCGATCCGGAAGGCAGGAGCAGCAACGATGCAGTACGTGAAGCTCGGTTCGACGGGACTGGACGTGTCGCGGATCTGTCTGGGGTGCATGACCTACGGCGTTCCCGAGCGCGGCACGCACGAGTGGACCCTCGACGAGGAGGCCTCGCGCCCGCTGATCCGGCAGGCGCTGGAGGCCGGTGTCACCTTCTTCGACACCGCCAACGTCTACTCGGACGGCACCAGCGAGGAGATCGTCGGCAAGGCGCTCGCGGACTTCGCCCGCCGGGACGAGATCGTGCTCGCGACCAAGGTGAACGGCCGGATGCGGCCCGGGCCCAACGGCGCCGGACTGTCCCGCAAGGCCGTCATGACCGAGATCGACCACAGCCTGCGCCGCCTGGGCACCGACTACGTGGACCTGTACCAGATCCACCGCTTCGACCCCCACACGCCGGTCGAGGAGACGATGGAGGCGCTGCACGACCTGGTGAAGGCGGGCAAGGTGCGCTACATCGGGGCCAGTTCGATGTACGCCTGGCAGTTCTCCAAGATGCAGTACACCGCCGAGCGGCACGGCTGGACGAAGTTCGTGTCCATGCAGAACCACTACAACCTCCTCTACCGCGAGGAGGAGCGCGAGATGCTGCCGCTCTGCGCCGACCAGGGCGTCGGTGTGCTGCCCTGGAGCCCGCTGGCCCGCGGCCGCCTCACCCGGGACTGGGGAGCGGCGACCGGGCGCAGCGCCACCGACGCCTTCGGCAGCACGCTCTACCAGGAGGGCGACCGCGCCGTCGTCGAGGCCGTGACCCGCATCGCGGCGGACCGCGGCGTACCGCGCGCCCAGGTGGCCCTCGCCTGGCTGCTGCACCAGGACACGGTGACCGCGCCGATCATCGGCGCCGCCGAGCCGCGGCACCTCGAGGACGCCGTGGCGGCGGTCGGACTCACCCTCTCCGACAAGGAGATCGAGGAGCTGGAGCGGCCGTACGCGCCGCACCCGATCGCCGGTCACTGACCGCGGGGCGACCGGGCGTTCAGGGGCCCGTTCCGGGGGCCAGGGCGGTGACGGACACCGACGACTCGTTGCCGCCCACCGGGACCTCACCGGCCGTCCACGTCACCTCGAGCGGATCCCGCTCGTCCGGCGGGGTGACGAGCAGCTCCGCCGGGGCCGCGGTGCGGGCGCCGCTGATCTGCGGGCTGGAGAACGACAGGCCGGCCCACGCGCTGCCGCCCGGCACCAGCGTGACCGTCCGCGGCGATTCCGGTGCGCGCTCCGGGTCCGGGCCCAGCTGCTTGCCGGACGCGTCCACGAAGGCGGCGCCCGGATAGCCGTACAGGGTGCAGGTGCGCTCCGAGGTGTTGGTCAGCACGACCGGGAAGTTGCGCTGCCCGGCGCCGGGGTCGACGCGGCCGACCGAGGCGCGCAGCTCGGAGGTGTGGCAGCGGCCGTCGGTGCGGGCGGAGGCGGACGCGGAACCGGCGGTGTCGGTGGGCGCGGTGCCCGCCGTCGGTGCGCCGCCGGGGCTCCGGTCCGGAAGCGGGCTGGTGCTCGCACCGGCCGAGTGCTCGGCGCGGCCGGACTGCGTCGTGCTCGCCGTGCCGCTGTCGGTGCCGCAGGCGGTCAGCATGCCGAGCACCGCGACCGCGCTCGCCAGCAGGGCCGTCCGGCCCCCGGGCTGGGACGTCTTCGCCATCGCTTCTCCACACTCCCGTGAGGTCGTCGCGCACGGTCCGGCACGGGTGCCGGACGGCACGCCCTGCCTTCGAGTGTCCCCCGGCAGGGGCGCGGAAACCGCGGGGTCACTCCTCCTCGAGCAGGGCCAGCTCCGCCCAGATGGTCTTGCCCTCGGCGGTGTGCCGGCTGCCCCAGCGCTGGGTGAGCTGGGCCACCAGCAGCAGACCGCGCCCGCCCTCGTCCCACGTCTTGGCCCGGCGCAGGTGCGGCGCGGTGTGGCTGGTGTCGGAGACCTCGCAGATCAGCGTGGTCGCGTCGTGGATCAGCCGCAGCCGGATGGGCGGCGAGCCGTACCGGATGGCGTTGGTGACCAGCTCGCTCACCACCAGTTCGGCGGTGAAGGAGGCCTCCAGCAGTTCCCAGGCGGACAACTGCTCGACGACCTGCTTGCGGATGGGGGCGACCAGCGACGGGTCGGCAGGAATGTCCCAGGTGGCGACCTGGCCGGCGGGCAGCCCCCGGGTGCGGGCCAGCAGCAGCGCCACGTCGTCGGCGGCGCCGCCGGTCGGCAGCAGCGCGTGCAGCACGCGGTCGCAGGCGGCGTCCAGCGAGCCGGCGGGGACGGCCAGGGCGTCCCGCAGCAGCACCTGGCCGTCGTCGGCGCTGCGGTCACGGCTCGTGACCAGGCCGTCGGTGTAGAACGCGAGCACGCTGCCCTCGCGCAGTTCCAGCTCGGCCGACTCGAAGGGCAGGCCGCCCACCCCGAGCGGCGGACCGGAGGGCAGTTCGAGCTGCCGGGGCGGGCCGTCCGGCGGGACGAGCACGGGCTGCGGATGCCCGGCCCGGGCCAGGGAGCACTGCCGGGACACCGGGTCGTAGACCGCGTACAGGCAGGTGGCGCCGACCTCGCCCGTGCCGTCGCCGCCGGACTCCTCCGACAGCCGGACGACCAGGTCGTCGAGGTGGGTGAGCAGCTCCTCGGGGGTCAGGTCGATGTCGGCGAGGGTGCGCACGGCGGTACGCAGCCGGCCCATGGTGGCCGAGGCCTGGATGCCGTGGCCGACGACGTCCCCGACGACCAGCGCGACCCGCATCCCGGACAGGGGGATGATGTCGAACCAGTCGCCGCCCACCCCGGAGCGGGCCGCCGGGAGATAGCGGGAGGCCGCCTCCAGCGCGGCGGTGGGCGGCAGCCACCGGGGGAGCAGGCTGCGCTGCAGCATCAGGGTCGTCTCGCGCTCGCGGGAGTAGCGGCGGGCGTTGTCGATGCAGACGGCGGCGCGGGCGCTGACCTCCTCGGCCAGCAGCACGTCGTCGTGCGTGAACGCGTACGGGTGGCGGAACCGGGTGAAGACCGCGATCCCCAGGGTGGTGCCGCGGGCCTGCAGCGGGACGGACATCGTGGAGTGGATGCCGTACTCCTCGATCCGCCCGACCCGGACGGGGTCCCACTCCCGCCACCGTTCGAGGTCGCCTGAGGGCACCGCGGCGACGACCGCGTGCCCCGCGACCAGGCACTGGGCCTGCGGTGACGCCGCCGGATAGACGTCGAGGCGGCCCGGCTCGGCCACCGCCTCCGGGCATCCCGGGTTGACCGACTGGTGGGCCGTCCGGCGCAGGGCGACGGGCGGCGTCGGCGTGGCGACGGGATCGCCACCGTGCTCCGGCGGGTCCAGCAGGTCGACGCTGACGAAGTCGGCGAGCGTGGGGACGCACACGTCGGCCAGCTCCTGGGCGGTGCGGGTGACGTCGAGAGTGGTGCCGATGCGCACGCTGGCCTCGTTGACCAGCTGGAGTCGTTCCCGGGCGAGGTGCTGCTCGGTGAAGTCGTGGGCGCTCACGCAGACACCGCGCACCTCGCCGTCGGAGCCGGTGAGCGGGGCTACACGGGCGAGCCAGGCGTGGGCGCGGCTCTCCCCGGGAGCCTTGAGATACGTGTGCATGTCGTGGCCCTGGCCGGTGGCGAGCACGCGCCGCATGTGCTCCTCCAGCTCCGCGGCCTGGGTCCGGCCGCCGAGGTCGGTGGCCCGCAGGCCGCGGATGCGGTCCGGAGGGAGCTCGAAGAGCCGTGCCATGGCGTCGTTGACGCCGCGGATGCGGAGCTGGTCGTCGAAGATCATCGTGGCGCAGGGCGACTGGGTCAGGGCGGCTCTCACCAGCGGGTCGTCCGGCTGTTCGGGGCCACGGTCCAGCGGAGTGACGGCCAGCCAGGTGCCGGGCCCGTCCTCCTCGGCGGGCCGGTGGCGGGCGAGCACCCACACGGACACCGTGTGGCCGTCGCGGTGCCGCAGCGCCAGCGTCCCGTTCCAGCGCTCGGCACCGGGCTCGAGGGCCGGGCCGTCGGCCTCGTCGGCCAGCAGCTCGGCGGCGGGGCGCCCCACGACGTCCGCGGCCGGGTGGCCCAGCAGCAGACGCGCGCCCTCGCTCCACTCCCGTAGTGTGCCGGATTCGTCGACGACGACGCGGGCCGCGGCGGCATCGTCGTGCGGGTTGACCGGACTCATCGTCGCCACTCCATTGCGCACACCCACAGTGAACAGCGCGTCACCTGGCCCCAGCCTAGTGCGTCCGGGCCTCGCGCGGACCCGAACCAGCGGGCTCGCGAGACCCCCTCGGCGCAGGGGTCACACAACGGCTGGGGCGCCCGGGACAGAAAGAGCTTTCCGTGCCCTTGACGGCCGCAGGGAGACCGACGTCAGAATCTGTTTGTTCACGATCAGTTGTGAGTACTTCTGATTCCTGGTGAGGGAGATCCGGCATGACGGTCACGCGCAGATCGGTCCTGATCGCCTCCGCGGCGGCGCCCACGGCGGGCGCGCTGCTGGGCGCCCCGTCGGCGTGGGCCGCGGACGCGGCGGGAGAGGACACGGGCCGCCGCACGGTCGCCCTGCGGGACGGCTGGCGCTTCGCCCTGGTCGATCCGGGCGGGACCACCGACCCGACCGGGGCGTACGCACGGGCCGCCGAACCGGACTACGACGACTCGGCGTGGCGCGAGGTGGCCGTCCCGCACGACTGGAGCATCGAGCAGACGCCCACCACCGACCACGGCACGACCAGCGGCACCGGCTTCCTGCCGGGCGGTCTCGGCTGGTACCGCCTCGCCTTCACCCTGCCGCCCGCGACGGCCGGGAAGCGGATCTCGGTCGAGTTCGACGGCGTCTACATGGACTCCCACGTCTACTGCAACGGTCAGGAGGCCGGCCGCCACCCCTACGGGTACACCGGTTTCGCCCTCGACCTCACCGGCCTGGTGCACACCGACGGCCGCACCGCGAACGTCCTCGCGGTTCAGGTGCGGAACCAGCTGCCCAGCAGCCGTTGGTACTCGGGCAGCGGCATCTACCGGGAGGCCCGGCTCGTCGTCACCGAACCGGTGCACGTGCGCCGCTGGGGCACGTACGTCACCACACCCGAGGTGAGCGGTGAGCGCGCCCTCGTCCGGGTGGAGACGTCCGTCGTCAACGCCTCGGGCGCCGCGCGCGAGGTCGAGATCAGGTCGGCGGTCGAGGACGCCGAGGGGCGTACGGTGGCCCGTGCCGCCTCCACGGTCACCGTGGCGGACGACCGCAGCGAGATCCACGAACTCACCGTCCGGCGCCCCCGGTTGTGGGACTTCGCCGACCCGCACCGCTATACCCTGCGCACCGAACTGCGCGTCGGCGGACGCACCGTCGACACCTACCGCACCCCCTTCGGCGTCCGCACGTTCCGCATCGACCCCGACGAGGGCTTCCACCTCAACGGAGCCCACGCCAAGATCAGGGGCGTCGACCTGCACCACGACCTCGGCGCGCTCGGGGCGGCCGTCAGCATGGACGCGGTCCGCCGCCAGATGACCCTGATGAAGTCGATGGGCGCCAACGCCTTCCGCACCTCCCACAACCCGCCCTCGCCCGAGATGATCGAGGTCTGCGAGGAACTGGGCATCGTGATGCTGGTCGAGGCCTTCGACTGCTGGCGCACCGGCAAGAACCGGTACGACTACGGCCGGTTCTTCGACGAGTGGTGCGAGCGGGACGCCACCGAGATGGTGCTCGCGGCCCGCAACTCGCCCGCCGTCGTCATGTGGTCCATCGGCAACGAGATCCCCGACTCCACCTCCACCGCCGGCCTCGCGATGGCCGACCGGATCATCGCCGCGATCCGGGCCGCCGACGCCACCCGGCCGCTCGTCATCGGCTCCGACAAGTACCGCCGGCTGCCCGCCAAGGGCTCGGCGGCCGACCTGATGCTGGCCAAGCTCGACGGACTCGGCCTCAACTACAACACCGCCAAGTCGGTGGACGCCCTGCACGCCGCCTATCCGCACCTGTTCCTGTTCGAGTCCGAGTCGTCCTCCGAGACCTCCACGCGCGGCACCTACCAGGAGCCCGAGCACCTCAACACCGGTGAGAACCACACTCCCGGCGGGCGGGCGACCTCGTCGTACGACAACAACCTCGCCTCCTGGACCATGAGCGGTGAGTACGGGCACAAGAAGGACCGGGACCGCAAGTGGTTCGCCGGGCAGTTCCTGTGGTCGGGCATCGACTACATCGGGGAGCCCACGCCCTACGACGTCTTCCCGGTGAAGGCGTCCTTCTTCGGCGCCGTCGACACCGCCGGCTTCCCGAAGGACATGTACCACCTGTTCCGCAGCCAGTGGACCGACGCACCGATGGTCCACCTGCTGCCGGCGAACTGGAACCACCGCGAGGGCGACACCGTCGAGGTCTGGGCGTACGCGAACGTCGACACCGTCGAGCTGTTCCTGAACGGGAAGTCCCTCGGCGTCCGTTCGTTCGACACCAAGAAGACGGTGGACGGCCGGACCTACCTGGAGACCACCGAGGCCACCGGAGACGACAAGACCTTCACCGACGGCCCCTACCCGGGCAGTTACACCAGTCCGAACGGCAGCGCGGGCAAACTCCACCTGACCTGGAAGGTGCCCTTCGCGCCGGGCGAGCTGAAGGCCGTCGCCCGGCGGGGCGGCAGGACCGTCGCCACCGACGTCCTGCGCACCGCCGGAGCGCCCCACGCCGTACGCCTCACCCCGGACCGGGAGACCGTCGACGCCGACGGCCGCTCCCTGGTCTTCGTGACCGCCGACGTGGTCGACCGGCGCGGAGTGGTGGTGCCCGGCGCCGAGCACCTGCTCACCTTCGAGGTCGCGGGCGGCTCCCTCGCCGGGGTGGACAACGGCCGCCAGGAGAGCGCCGAGCGGTACCAGGCGAGCACCCGCACCGCCTTCCACGGCAAGGCCCTCGCCATCGTGCGCTCCGGCACCCGGCCGGGGACGGTGCGGGTGACCGCCCGCGCGGACGGGCTGCGCGCGGGCACGGCGACCGTGCAGGCCCGGCGGGCCGCGTCACCGGCGACCACACCGGCTCCCCGGTTCGCGCCCGAGCACCCGGCGCCCGTGGCCCACCCGCACGCGGACGCGAGCTACTCCGGACGCCCCGACACCCTGCCCGCCGCGGTGCTCGACGGTGATCCGGCCACCGGCTGGTCCAACGGGTTCCTCAAGGCGGCCACCGCACTGCTGCCCGCCTTCGACGGGGCCCGTGCCGAGGACTGGATCTCGGTCGACCACGGACGGACCCGCCGCTTCGGCCGGGTCGAGGTCTCCTTCACCGTGGACGCCGCGCACAGCCTGCCCGCCGCGGTGAAGGTCGCCGTCTGGGACGGCCGCGCGTGGCGGACGGCCGAGGGTGCCCGTGTCGAGTGGGCCACCGTGTCCGACACCCCCACGGTGATCACCTTCGAACCGGTACGCGGCTCCCGCGTCCGGCTCACACTGACGAGCCGTCACCCCGGTCAGGCGCGGGGAGCGGTCCGGGTCAGCCGGCTGGAGACGCCCGCCGTCTGACCGGCCGGGCATCGGTCCGGACGGGAACCAGTCCCGTCCGGACCGTTGACGGGCTGTCATGTCTGCCACAAGCATGGCTCCCGACCGCTTTGGGAGCGCTCCCACACCTTTGGTGGCGCTGCCCGTCCCTCACCCCCGAGGAGCCCGGACGTGAAAAGACGCAGAACCGCGCTCGTCTCCCTGACAGCCCTGCTCGCGGCGGCCGTCACCGCGCTGCCCGCCGCGCCGGCCGGCGCCGACGAGACCGAGCAGGTCAGGAACGGCACCTTCGACAACGGCACCGAGTCCTGGTGGGCGAGCGGCAACGTCACCGCGGCCGTGTCCGACGGCCGGCTGTGCGCCGACGTCCCCGGCGGCACCGCCAACCGCTGGGACGCCGCCGTCGGTCAGAACGACATCGCCCTGGTCGCGGGGGAGTCGTACCGGTTCTCCTTCACCGCGACCGGCGCGCCCGCCGACCATGTGGTCCGGGCGATCGTGGGCCTGTCGGTGTCCCCGTACGACACCTACTACGAGGTCAGCCCCCAGCTGAGCGTCTCCGGCAACACCTACTCGTACACCTTCACCTCGCCCGTCGACACCGCCCAGGGCCAGGTCGGCTTCCAGCTCGGCGGCACCCCCGACGCCTGGCGGTTCTGCGCGGACGACGTGTCCCTGCTGGGCGGCGTGGCGCCCGAGCCGTACGTGCCCGACACCGGGCCGCGGGTGCGGGTCAACCAGGTCGGCTATCTGCCGTCCGGACCGAAGAACGCCACGCTGGTCACCGACGCGACCGCGCGTCTGCCCTGGCAGCTGAAGAACGCCGGCGGCCGGGTCGTCGCCCACGGCTGGAGCGTGCCGCGTGGTGTCGACGCCTCCTCCGGGCAGAACGTCCACTCGATCGACTTCGGCCGCTACACGCGCCGCGGCGACGGCTACACCCTGGTCGCCGACGGGGAGACGAGCCGCCCGTTCGACATCGGCACGGCCGCCTACGAGCGGCTGCGCGTCGACTCCGCGAAGTACTACTACACGCAGCGCAGCGGCATCGCCATCAGCGACGAACTGCGCCCCGGCTACGGCCGCCCCGCCGGACACGTGGGCACGGCACCCAACCAGGGCGACACCCGGGTGCCCTGTCAGCCGGGCGTGTGCGACTACACCCTCGACGTCTCTGGCGGCTGGTACGACGCCGGCGACCACGGCAAGTACGTCGTCAACGGCGGCATCTCCACCTGGGAGTTGCTGAGCACCTACGAGCGTTCGCTGCACGCCCGCACCGGGGAGCCGTCGAAGCTCGGTGACGGCACGCTCGCCCTCCCGGAGAGCGGCAACAAGGTGCCGGACATCCTCGACGAGGCCCGTTGGGAGCTGGAGTTCCTGCTGAAGATGCAGGTGCCGACCGGGCAGCCGCTGGCCGGAATGGCCCACCACAAGATCCACGACGCGCAGTGGACCGGGCTGCCGCTGCTGCCGAGCGCCGACCCGCAAAAGCGCGAGCTGCACCCGCCGACCACCGCGGCGACCCTCAACCTGGCGGCCACGGCCGCCCAGGCGGCCCGCCTCTACCGGCCCTACGACCGCGCCTTCGCGGCGAAGGCGCTCGACGCCGCGCGCACGGCCTGGTCGGCGGCCCTCGCCCACCCGGACGTGCTCGCCGACGAGAGCGACGGCATCGGCGGCGGGGCCTATCCCGACAGCCGGGTCGACGACGAGTTCTACTGGGCGGCCGCCGAGCTGTATCTGACGACGGGGGAGCGGGCCTTCGAGCAGTACGTGCTGACGTCCCCCGTCCACACCGCCGACATCTTCGTGCCGCTCGGCTTCGACTGGGCGCGCACCGCGGCGGCGGCCCGCCTCGACCTGGCCACCGTGCCGAACCGGCTCCCCGGCCGGGACGCCGTGCGCCGCTCCGTCGTGAAGGGCGCCGACCGCTATCTCGCCACGCTGAAGGCACAGCCCTACGGGATGCCGTACGCCCCCGACGGCAACGTCTACGACTGGGGCTCCAGCGCCCAGATCCTCAACAACGCGGTCGTCCTCGCCTCCGCCTACGACATCACCGGCGGGTCCGCGTACCGGGACGGCGCCGTCCAGACCATGGACTACATCCTGGGCCGCAACGCGCTGAACATCTCCTACGTCACCGGCTACGGCGAGGTCAACGCCCACCACCAGCACAGCCGCTGGTACGCCCGCCAGCTCGACCCCACCCTGCCGGACCCCCCGGACGGCACCCTCTCCGGCGGACCGAACTCGAACATCCAGGACCCCTACGCACAGAGCAAACTCCAGGGTTGCGTCGGCCAGTTCTGCTACATCGACGACATCCAGTCCTGGTCGACGAACGAGCACACCGTCAACTGGAACGCGGCGCTGGCCCGCATGGCGTCCTTCGTGGCGGACCAGGGCTGACCGCCCGCTCACCCGTTCGCTTCCCGCGGTACCGTCGTACTCCTGCTCTGACCTGGGGGTATTTACGGGCCAGTACCCGCGCGGTACCGTGGGAGGCATGCCAGCTCTGAACGTGGAGTTCAGCGACCGCGAGCTCGAGGACCTGCGGCAGATCGCCAAGGAACGCGGTACGTCGATGAAGGCGCTCGTGCGGGAGGCCGCCGCCGCCGACATAGCCCGGCACCGGGCGCTGCAGGAGGGCGCGGAGGCGTTCCGCCGGTTCTTCACCGCCCACGCCGACGAGTTCGCGGCCGCCTTTCCCGACGACGAACCACCGCCCGCCCGGGGCGAAGGGCGGGCCGCCTGACCCATGGCACCCGTTCTGCACATCGACGTGCCCTGGCTGCTCCAGCGTCACGAGGAGGTGCTGCCGGAGCAGCCCACGATCAACGACTTCTCCGCGCTCGTCGCCGCCGTCGCCCGGCACCGCGTCGACCCACCCCGCCTCGGGGTGAACTCCGACCCCGCCTGGCGGGCCGCCGCGCTGCTGCACACCCTCGCCGTGCTCAGGCCCCTGCCGTCGGCCAACGCCCGCTTCGCCTGCGCGACGGCCGTGGCGTACATGTTCGCCAGCGGCGTCGGCATCGATCCGCCCTACGGCGCCCTGGTCGACCTCGCGCGCGACCTGCTCACCGGCGACGCCGACGTCTACGGGGCGGCCGACCGTCTGCGGTCCTGGCAGATCTGAGCCCGCCCGGCGTGTGCGGGTCCTTTCGACGGGGCGGGTCGGGAAATCCGAAAGCCCGTGTAAACGGCATCAGTTGTCGCGGATTCCGGACTGCTTTCCCAGAGGTCCGACGTTACCCGGACGCCTTGTTGACCATGAGTGGTTTGTGCGAGAGTGAAGCACTCGTGCGGGGGGTGAAGGCCGGGTCTCGCACGCACCGTGGAGAACCGAGTCCGATTTCGCCGTGGCGAATTCACGCCCCCACGCCGCGCCGAAAAGGTATACACCATTTGCCTTTCGGCGACCGGAAATCTGCGTCACCCGCGCGTGGGAAGGAAACAGCTCAGTGCCCACCCCCCACCCCCCTCGTCCCGTCCACCCGCCCTTGGGCGGGGACCCCGGGGAGTCCGACGAGTGGCTGGCCGCCCGGCTCCGGGACGGCCCGGAGAGCGAGGCCTCGCGGGCCACCGCGCTGCTGACGGCCCGGCACTGGCAACCCGCCCACGACTACGCGGCCATCTGCCTCGCCGCGTCGGGGCAGATCACCGCCATGGTCACCGCCGCCGCCCAGCACCGGGTCCTGGACCGTCTCGCCCAGGGTGAACCGGCCACGGCCCTGCGCCCGCGACTGCTGGTGGCCGTGCGCGACACCGTCCGCCAGTGGTCGGCCGACGACGCGATCTCCGGAGTTCTGCCGCAGCTGCTCAAACCCGCCGGCGGGCGCGGTATGCGGGCGGCGAAATCCCTGATTCCGGAAAACCGCACCCTGGCGGCGCGCGCATTCGCGTCCCTTCCCGGGCCGGCCCGTTGTTTGCTGTGGCACACAGAGGTCGAGGGCGAACCCATTGCCGTGCCGGCCGGTCTCCTCGGCATGGATACCGACACCGCGTCGGCCACGTTCGAACAGGCGCGTGAGCAATTCCGTGACGGTTGTCTGCACGCCCACCGGCAACTCGCGCCGAGCCAGGACTGCCGCTTCCACAACCGTCTCCTCGACGTCCCGATCCGCCGCGGCGGGGATCTGCTGCCGGACGTGCGGAAACATCTCGCGGAGTGCCGGCACTGCCGGCACGCGGCCGAACAACTCTCCCACTTCGAACGTGAGTTGGGGCCGCTGATCGCGGAGGCCGTGCTGGGCTGGGGTGCCCGGCGCTATCTCGATTCCCGTCCGGGCCGCGCGGACCGGGGCCCGCAGGCCAGGGCCGCCGCCCGGCACCGCGGCGGCCGCCCCGGCCTGCTGTCCCGGCTCCCCGCGCCCGTCCGCCGGCTCCCGGGCCGGCCGCGCTCCGCCCGGTCGATGCTCAGAGGAGCCGGCGCCGCCTCGGCGGGAGTGCTGGCGATCGTCCTCGTGGCGAACGTGTGGTCGTACGACGGCGGCGGCGCCGATCCGGCCGCGTCCACCAGCGCCGTCGACGGCCGGGGCACGGCGTCCGCGACCTCCCGCCCGAAGCCGCCCGGCACCGCCGGACTGCCCACGGCCGCGGACCCCACCCGGCTGCGCAACGTCGCCGCCGGTCTCTGCCTCGACGTCCGGGGCGAGCCGAAGGCCGGGGCGGGCGCCCGGCTGGCGGCGTGCTCCGAGGCGTGGACGCAGCAGTGGACCCTGGAGGACGACGGCCTGCTGCGCAGTGTCGCCGACCCCGGGCTGTGCCTGGACTCGCGGGCGGACGCCGGAATCGTCATCCTCGGCACATGCGCCGACGAGGTCGACGAGCGGGGCGACGACGTGCGCTACGACCGCACCGCGCAGGGCGCGCTGCTGCCGCGCTGGCAGAACCAGCTCGCCCTCGCCGCCACCACCGGCGCGCCGGACGCCGACGTCGTCGTCAAGGTGCACGACGGTTCCACCGCGCAGCGCTGGCGGATCGAGAAGGCGCCGGCGGCGGACGGGTCCCTGTCGATCGCCGGGACCGACGCCGCTCCTGCCGCGCGACCCGTGGAGCTCTCGGGCACCTAGGGGGCGCCGTTCGGATCTTGCCTGGATCGCGGGGCCTGGCACGCACACCTGCGGCGTTGTCGTCGGTTGCCAGGGCTCCGCCCTGTCGCCCTACCCCGCTCAGGTCGGCCACCAGGCACCGTCGCCCGGAGCCGGCCCGATCCGAACGACACCCCCTGGGGGGAGCCGTCTTCCCCGTTGCCGGGTTCACACCCCGGCTCGTCCCGCTCGTCGCCGTCGGTCAGCCGCGCACGTGCAGCCCGAAACCCGTGCGGCCCGCGGGCTCCAGCCCCTTCTTCAGGTGCAGCGAGGGAATCTCGTAGTCGCCGAGGTTCTGCCGCCGGAACGCGATCGGATCGGTCGACTCCAGGGTCAGCAGGCGCTGCTCCCAGGCCTTCGCGGCGTCCTGGTAGTCCTCGCCGGTCATCCGGTCGGTGCCGTACAGCACGAACGGCGGTAGCACCTCGATGCCCGGGTAGTAGAGGATGCCGTGCTGGATCGGGAACAGCAGATCGTCGATGGGGCCGTTGATCCCGCGCGCCGCGTAGTGCGCCTCCGGGCCGCCGACGGTCACCGACAGCAGAGCCTTCCTGCCCGCGAGGGTGCCTTCACCGAAGCGCTCGCCGTACTGGGTGTCGCTGTGCTCGCCGACGCCGTACGCGAAGTGGGACGTGAACACCCGGTCCACCCAGCCCTTGAGGATCGCCGGCATCGTGTACCACCACAGCGGGAACTGGAAGATGACCGTGTCGGCCCACAGCAGCTTCTCCTGCTCGGCGCGGACGTCCGGGGTGAGCGCCCCGGCGTCGAAGGCCCGGCCCGAGTCCCGGGCGACCTCCAGCGGATCCGAGGCGTGGGGGCCGTAGTCCTCGGCGTCCACGACCGCCTTCCAGTTCATCGCGTACAGATCGCTCACCCGCACCTCGTGCCCGGCGTTCTCCAGCGTGGACACCGCGAGGTCCTTCAGCGAGCCGTTGAGCGACCGCGGCTCCGGGTGGGCGTGGACGATCAGCGTCTTCATGGCAACTCCTTCGGATCGGATGCCTTCGATCCTGGGCGTCGCGGCGCCCGGCGTTCAGGGACGCTTCTTCCGTCGGACGGGACTTCCTGGTACTGGCAGGACCACCTTCGCGGGCACCGCCGAGGCGATACTGGGCCCATGGACGATCTCGCCAGCTTCCTGCGGACCCGGCGTTCCCGGGTCGACCCGGCGGCCGTCGGCATCCCCACCGACAGCCGCCGCCGGGTCGAAGGGCTGCGCCGCGAAGAGGTCGCGCACCTGTCCGGAGTCAGTGTCGACTACTACGTACGCCTGGAGCAGGGCCGCGCGACCCAGCCCTCCGAGCAGGTCCTCGACGCGCTCGCCCGCGTCCTTGGCCTCGACGAGACCGAACGCGGGCACCTCCACCGGCTCGCCCGGCAGCGCCGCCGCCGCGCGAAGGCGCCGGGCGGGCGGGTGCGGCCGGAGCTGCTGCGCGTCCTGGACCTGGTCGCCGACGCACCGGCGCTGATCATGAACCACCGTCTGGACGTCCTCGCCGGGAACCGCCTCGCCGGGCTCCTCTACGGCCGGCCGGTGCCGGGCCTGAACACCGCCCGGCACCTCTTCCTCGAGGAGGCCGAGCGCGGCCTCTACGCGGACTGGGAGACCTGCACCCTCGACGCGGTCGGACATCTGCGGCTGGCCGCCGGCAAATACCCCGAGGACCCCCGCCTGGCCTCCCTCATCGGCGAGCTGGCGATGGGCAGCGACCGCTTCCGCCGTCTGTGGGCCCGCGCGGACGTGAGCGCCCGCACGCATGGCCGCAAGGCCTACCGGCACCCGCTGATCGGACTGCTGGAACTGCACCAGGAGAACTTCGCGCTGCCCGACGAATCGGGCATGGAGCTGCTGGTGCTGTCCGCGGCTCCCGGCAGCCCCGCCGAGGACGGGCTGCGCCTGCTCGCGGGCCTGGACGCGGCCGGCGGTGCCGCGCATCCCACGGTGGAGGCCCGGTTCCACGAGTAACCCGGCGTCGTCCGGCTTCGTCCCGGACTTAGGCTTGCCGTCATGAACCGATGGGAGCAGCTGACCGGTGGCAGGTCCGGTGAGCAGTACGCCGCTCGTTTCGCGGAACTCGCCGAACAGGGACAGGACGTGCACGGCGAGGCGCGACTCTGCGCCACGCTGGTGCCTCCCGGGGCGCGTGTGCTGGATGCCGGCTGCGGCACCGGGCGGGTCCTGATCCAGCTCGCCCGCCTCGGCCACGACGGCGTGGGCGTGGACCAGGACGCCTCCATGCTGGCCGTGGCACGCCGGAACGCACCACGACTGACCTGGGTGCAGGCCGACCTCGCGGACTTCGACCCGGCCACCGCGGGCATCACCCCCGGCTTCGACCTCGTCGTCGCCGCGGGCAATGTCTTCCCTCTCCTCGCTCCGGGCACTGAGTCCGCCGTCGCCGCCACGCTGGCCCGGGCCCTGCGCCCGGGCGGCCTGCTCGTCGCCGGCTTCGGCCTGGACCGGGACCACCTTCCCGTGCCACCCGGCCTGACCCTCGCGGAGTACGACGCCTGCTGCAGCGCGGCCGGCCTCACCCTCAGCGACCGCTTCGCCACCTGGGACGCCGACCCGTACGACGGCGGCGGATACGCGGTCAGCGTCCATCGCCGCTGAGGGCGGTCCCCCGCACCGGCCGGCCGCCGCTAACGTGACCGTCGTGATGGTGGGCACCGAAGGAACCCGGCTGGTCGTCCTGCGGGGCAACAGCGCCTCGGGCAAGTCGTCCGTCGCGGCGGGCATCCGTGAGACGTTCGGCCGTGGCCTGGCTCTGGTCGGCCAGGACAACCTCCGCCGCACCGTGCTGCGCGAACGCGACCGGCCAGGTGCCGCGAACATCGGCCTGATCGACCTGACGGCCCGCTACGCACTGGACGCCGGGTATCACGTCGTGGTCGAAGGCATCCTGTACGCCGACCGCTACGGCGACATGCTCGCCCGGCTGCGCGCCGACCACCGTGGCCCGACCCGCGGTTACTACCTGGACGTGCCGTTCGGCGAAACCCTTGCCCGGCACGCCGGCAAGCCGATCGCCGACGAGGTCGGCGAGAGACAACTGCGCGACTGGTACCGGCCGCGCGACCTGCTGCCCGGCGGCGTCGAGACCGTCATCGGCGCCGACAGCACCCTGCACGAGACCGTCGACCGCATCATGCGCGACACCGGCCTGGCCCACCTGCCCGCACGGGACCTCTGACCGCGGGTCAGGCTCGCTCCTCGACGAGATCGGCGGGGCCGGGCGTGGCGGGGGAGGCGTGTCCGGACAGGGCGAGCGTCAGGTCGAGTTCGGCGAGCAGGCAGCGGATCACGTGCTCGACGCCCGCCTGCCCGTCCAGGCCGAGGCCGTAGACGTACGGACGGCCCAGCAGCACCGCCCGGGCGCCGAGCGCGAGCGCCTTGAAGACGTCGTCGCCGGTGCGGACGCCGCTGTCGAAGAGCACGGTGAGCCGGTCACCGACCGCCTGCGCCACGCCCGGCAGCGCGTCGGCGGCCGCGACCGAACCGGCCACCTGACGCCCGCCGTGGTTGGACACCACCACACCGTCCATCCCGGCGTCGGCGGCGAGCCGGGCGTCGTCCGGGTGCAGCACGCCCTTGAGGACGATCGGGCCGTCCCAGTTCTCCCGCAGGAACGCCAGGTCCGGCCAGGTCTTGCCCGGGTCGGAGAACAGGCCGACGAAGTGCATCACCGCCGCGTTCGGATCCTCGTGCACCGGCTTCGCCAGACCCGCCAGGAACGCCGGGTCCGAGAAGTAGTTGGCGGTGCCCACACCGTGCAGGAACGGCAGGTACGCCTGGTCGAGGTCGCGCGGGCGCCACGACAGCAGCGGGGTGTCCAGGGTGACGAAGAGGGCCGTGAACCCGGCCGCCTTCGCCCGGTCCAGGAAGCTGCGGGCCACCTCGCGGTCCTTCGGCCAGTACAGCTGGAACCACCGCTCGGCGTCCCCCATCGCCTCCGCGACCTGCTCCATCGGGGTGCTGGACGCCGAGGACAGGACGAACGGCACGCCCTGCGCGGCGGCGGCCCGGGCGGCGGCCCGCTCCGCGTCCGGGTGCATGATCGACAGCACGCCCACGGGCGCCAGCGCCAGCGGAGCCGGCAGGGCACGCCCCAGCACCTCGACGGAGAGGTCCCGGTCGTGCACGTCCCGCAGCATCCGCGGCACGATCCGGCGCCGCTCCAGGGCCCGGCGGTTGGCGCGGGCCGTGGAGCCGTCGCCCGCGCTGCCCGCGACGTACCCCACGGGACCCGGACCGAGCCGCCGCTCGGTCAGCTCCTCCAGCCGGGTCAGGTCGGTGGGCAGCCGCGGCACCGCGCCCGTCATCCCGTTCAGGTAGATCTCGTACTGGAAGTCCGCCCAGTGCTTCGCCATCCGTACGTCCCGCCCCTCGTCGTCGAGCTCACGCGCCGCCAGAACCATACTCGCGAGTAGGTGGAGGGGGACCCGGCGGGTGCCGGACTGTTTCGGGAGTGTTTCCGGCCTATTGGCGAACGCGTGGATCACGCCATCCGGCCAGATCGCGTGATCGACAACCGCCCCGTTCCGGACTTGGAACGTTCTAATTCCGTGACTTCCCGCCACTGATTCAATACGCAAGGTTACTGAAATCCGTGGGGTCGATGTGTTTTTCGGCGGCGGACTCGGCAGACTCGCGCTCGCCGTTCCGGCACCGACCGGGCCGGGACGGCACCACCCTCGAACCGAGCGGAAGGATGCACACAATGCGGAACACCGCGCGCTGGGCAGCGACTCTGGGCCTGACGGCCACCGCCGTCTGCGGGCCCCTCGCGGGAGCCTCCCTCGCCTCCCCGGCCCCCGCCCCCGCGTCGCTCTACGCCCCCTCGGCCCTGGTGCTGACCGTGGGGCAAGGAGAGAGCGCTGCCGCCGCCGCGCCGCTGCGCGCCGTCACCCTGACCTGTACGCCGAGAGCGTCCGGCACCCACCCGGCCGCCGGCCCGGCCTGCGCGGAACTGCGCGGCGCGGGCGGCGACTTCGACGCCCTGAGGGGCGACACCGGTGTGCTGTGCACCCGGGAGTACGCCCCGGTCGTGGTCACCGTGGAGGGGGTCTGGCAGGGCCGGCGCGTCTCCTACGAGCGCGCCTTCGCCAACGAGTGCGTGAAGAACGCGGGCAGTACGAGCGTCTTCACGTTCTGAGAGACCGGGACCGCGCGGCCCGCGCGACGTGACCGGCTGCTCGTCGCTGGGGAGTGCGAGCGCCGCCGCGTGGACGGGACGGTCCCGCACCGGGGACGGCGGACGGAGTGGGGCCGTCCGCCGTTCCCCGGTATCGAGGTTCAGGACTCGGCGCCCGGCCCCCGGCCCTCGGCGCCGCCCGCCGGCCCGTCGCCCGGGCCGGACGACCGGGCGCGGTGGCTGGTGTCGCACCAGGGGTAGCGCCGGCTGCGGCGACAGGTGCACAGGGCGACCCGGAAGCGGTCGGAGGACACCGTCGTCCCGTCCTCCAGCTCGATCTCCACCGGGCCCTCCACCAGCATCGGCCCCCGGCGCTGGACGGTGATCCGGCGGGGCGGGTCAGACGGGGAGTTCGGCACGGACGACCACCAGCTCTTCCTCGTTGTCGGCCAGGGACAGCAGACCCCGCTGCCGCAGCCAGCGCTCCCGGCCGCGGACCACGGGCCCGAAGGCGATCCGCTGCCGCCTGATCACCGCGGCCTTCAGACCGGCCGCCCGCAGATGCCCGACCGTCTGCTCCGGATCGCTGAGCGCGGACTGCACGAGCAGCAGCACACCACCGGGCCGCAGCAGGGCGGGCACCTCCCGGCAGATCCGGTCCAGCACCAGCCGGCCGTCGTGACCCGCGTCCCAGGCCCGGGCCGCCCCACGCGGCCGGTGGCCGCCGCCCGGCGCCGGAACGTACGGCGGATTGGCGAGGACGAGGTCGAACGACTCACCCCGTACCGGAGTGAAGAGGTTGCCGCGCAGGACCCGGACGCGTACGCCGGCCCGCGCAGCGTTCAGCCGGGCGGCCCACACGGCACGCCGTGACACGTCCACCGCGGTGACCCGGCCGCCCAGCCGGGCCGCCGCCAGCGCCAGGGCGCCCGAGCCGGTCCCCACGTCGAGCACGGCCGCTCCCGGGGGCAGCGACTCGTCGGACAGGGCCCCGGCCAGCAGGGCGGTGTCCTCCTGAGGGGCGTAGACGCCCGGTAGCACCATGAAATTCACGCAACCCACGTACCCCCGTCGTCACGAAATATGGGAGGTTCCCGAGGGTGCGGGGGACACGCCCGCCAGGGGAGTGCGCAGCGAGGAGCGGCCGGCCCGCCAGTCGGCGAGCAGCCGGTCGGCGAAGCGGTCCTCCAGGTACCCGGTGGCGTCGATGCCGAAGACGACGTCCGCCGCCAGCTGCGGTTCCTGCTCCAGCAGTCCGTCGATCACCTCGTGCCGGACGATCTGCTCGTGCACCGCGTCGGCCTCGATGTGCTCGTCGTAGAAGTGCTCGGCGGCGGGCCCCGCACCGGTACGGCGCATCGCCTCGGCGAGCCGCCGGGAACCGGGCGACGAGGTGATCTCGACCGCCGCGAAGTGACCGACCAGGGCGCCGCGCAACGCCCGGTGCAGGCCGAACAGGGACATCATGTTCACCGTGGCCAGGCACTCGGCCGAGGCCGCCTCCAGATGACGCCCGTACGTCGTGTCCAGACCGAGGTCCGTCATCAGGTCGGCGAACAGCCGGGCGTGCACGCGGTCGGCACGGCCGCCGCCGTACTCGTCGAACTCCACCGCCGCCATCGCCGCCTTCGCGCGGCCCCACAGCCGCGGCAGCACCCAGGCGTGCGGGTCGGCCTCCTTGAGGTGGTACAGGGAGCGCTGGGCCGCGTACTCCCGCAGGTGCCACAACTCGCCCTCGTCCCGCAGGAAGTGGCTCACGCCCTTGCCGTCGACGGGCTCGACCAGCAGTGCCCCGACCGCGTCCGCCACACTGTCGTGGACCGGGGTGTCGGCGCGCAGCGCGGACAGGAAGCGGTCCTCCAGCGCCGCCCGGGTGCGCAGCAGGCCGGGGTCCCACTCCAGGCCGGGGGACACGCCGGCGAAACCGCGGTAGTGCAGCTCGTAGCACTGGTAGAGGGCAAGCTGCAGGTCGTCGCCGTACGGGGACGCCGCGGCGACCTCCTCGGGGCGGGGCAGCGGGCCGGTGCCGAGCAGATACGAGCCGACGGCCGCGGAGAGCGGGCCCCGGGCCGTCGGCAGCTGTGGTTCTTCGCGGACGTTCTCCATGCGACGCGGGTACCCGCCGGGCGCCATCGCATCCGCGTCGCGCCCGGCGCCCGCGTCGCCGTGCTACTCCTTGCCGGACTCCTCCTGCGCCTCGACGTTCGGCGAGGTGGCGTCGCCCGCCTCGCCCCGGTGCCGCCGCTCCCGCGCGGACTCCGGGTCACGGGTCTCGGCCTCCTCGATCTCGCGCATGACCTCCTCGATGGCCGTCTCGGGCTTCCGGTGGCCGCGTTCGCCTTCGTGGGACACGTGGGGCTCCTCTTCTCGTTCGGTTCGGTGTGGCGGTCGTCCCCGTCCGGGGACCGCGTCGGTGTCAGTTCGCCGCGGACGCGATGCGCAGCGGCACCGGGCCGGGGACGGCGGGCTCGTCGTTGCGGCGGACGATCTCCGCCCACCAGGACGGCCCGTCCTCGATGTGGCGCAGCAGGACGCCCTCGCGTATCGCCCAGGGGCACAGCGTCACCGACTCCAGTCCGGTCAGCTTCATCGCCGTGTGCCCGACCACCGCGCCCGCCAGGCTCTGTGCGGAGCGCGGCGCGGAGATTCCGGGCAGGCGGGCCCGCTCCGCGGCGGACAGGGCGGCCAGCCGGCCGACAGCCTGCTTCAGGTCCGCGCAGCTCATCCGGCGTTCCTCGAAGGGCCCGTGCCGACCGGGCAGGGCCCCGCACAGCCGCCCGAGCTGCTGGAACGTCCGTGAGGTCGCCACCGCCGTGCGCGGTCCCTCCCAGCGGATCCGCGCCGCGACGTCCCGCAGCTGGTGGCGGACCGCGCGGCGCAGCGCCCGCAACTGCTCCGGATGCGGTGCGTCCTGGCCGCCGGCGAGGAACTCGTGGGTCAGGCGCCCGGCGCCCAGCGGCAGCGAGGCCACGAAGTCGGGCAGCCGGCCACGGCCGAAGGCGACCTCCAGCGAGCCGCCGCCGATGTCCAGCAGGGCGAGCGGTCCCGACCGCCAGCCCATCCAGCGCCGGGCCCCGAGGAACGTCAGCTCGGCCTCCACCTCGCCCGGCAGGGTGCACAGCCCGACCCCGGTGCGGGCCCGGACCGTGCGCAGCACCTCCTGGCGGTTCGGCGCGGCACGCACCACGGCGGTCGCGAACGCCAGCGGGTCGGCCGCACCCCAGCGGGCCGCGGTCCGGCTCGCGTCGGCGACCGCCGCCACCAGCCGCTCCACGGCCTCCTCGGGGACCGGAGCACCGTGCCGGACCTGCTCGGACAGCCGCAGGCGCCACTTCGCCGTGTGGACCGGCAGCGGAACACCGCCCGCCGCGTCGGCCACCACGAGTCGGACGGTGTTCGACCCGACATCCACCACGCTGATTCGCATGAAGGCGCTGGTACCCGCGCCGGCCCGCGCGAACCCACCCCCGGCCCGCGCCCGGGCCGGGACGGCCGGGCACCACCGGCCGGGTCTCAGGCCAGCTGCCGGCGCACCAGCTCGTGCAGCCGGCCACCCGTGTCCGCCAGCAGCTCGGCCGGCGGGCCCTGCTGGGCGACCTTGCCGTCCTCCATCACGATCACGCGGTCGGCGTCCAGCACCGTGGTCAGACGGTGCGCGATGACGATCCGGGTGGCGTTCAGCGCCTTGGTCGACTCGATCACCGTGCGCTGCGTCTCGTTGTCCAGGGCGCTGGTCGCCTCGTCGAAGAAGAGGACGCGCGGCCGGCGGATCAGCGCCTGCGCGATCATCAGCCGCTGCCGCTGGCCCCCGGAGACCGCCCCGCTGCCCGACACGATGGTGTGCAGGCCCATCGGCATCCGCTTGATGTCCTCGGCGAGCCCCGCCATCTCGGCCGCCGCCATCGCCTCCTCCGGCGTGTACGGCTCGGTGCCGCAGATGACGTCCAGGATCGAGCCGGTGAACGGCTGCGCGTGCTGGAGCACCACCCCGCACTGCCGGCGCACCGCCGACTGGTCGAGCGCGGCCAGGTCCTGGCCGTCGTACAGGACGCTGCCCGACAGCGGACGGTCGAAGCCGATGAGCAGCCGCAGCAGGGTCGACTTGCCGCAGCCGCTGGGCCCCACGATCGCCACGAACTCGCCCGGCCGCACCGCGAACGACACGTCGTCCAGGACCAGCGGCCCGTCGTCGGTGTACCGGAACGACAGCCGCCGCGCCTCGATCGCCCCGGACAGCGGACCGGGCCGGGTGCTCGCGGCGCGCACCTCGGGCGCCGCCTCCAGCACCGGCTTGATCTCCTCGAACAGCGGCAGCGCCGCCACCGCCGACACGAAGGCACCGGTCAGCTGGGTGACCGAGGTCAGCAGCATCGTCACCGAGGTGTTGAAGGTGAGGAACGCCGCCGCCGACATCGAACCGCGGGCCGGGCCGGCCAGCAGCATGAACATCAGCAGCGTGCACAGCGGGAGATACACCGCGCCGAGCACCGCGTTGAGGTTCTTGATGCGCCCGGCCCGCTGCTGGAGCTCACGGCTGCGCGCGAACTGCGCCGCCCAGGCCGCGTAGGCGTAGTTCTCGGCCGCCGCGACCCGCAGCTTGGGCAGTCCGCGCAGGGTCTGGAAGGCCTGGTTGTTCAGCTTGTTGGTGAGCTGCACCAGCCGTCGCTGCCAGCGCACCTGCCACAGTCCGAGAGCCAGGAACACCGCGGCGACGACCACCAGCATGCCGATCGCCGCGAGCGCCATCGGCACGCTGTACCAGAGCAGCAGCCCCAGGTTCATCGCCCCGACGGTCACCGACTGGGCCACCGTCGGCCCGACCCCGGCCAGCAGCCTGCGGATCGCGCTGATGCCCATGGCCGCGCTCGCCAGCTCACCCGTGGAGCGCTCGGTGAAGAACCGGGTCGGCAGCCGCAGCAGCCTGTCCCACACGGCCGGCTGGAGGGTCGCCTCGATACGTCCCTCCAGCCGCAGGATCGTGAGGTTCTGCAACAGCATGAACGCCGCCGCGACGACACTGCTCAGCATCACCGCGAGACACACCTGCACGATCAGCCCGGTCTGCGCCTTGGGCACGAACTCGCCGAGCACCTTGCCGGTGGCGACCGGCACCAGCGCGCCGATCGCCACCGTCACCAGCCCGGCGAGCAGCAGGCTCGCCAGATCACCGCGCGTGCCCCGCAGACAGAACCGCAGCAGCCGCAGCGGACCGAGCCGGCGCTCGGGCAGCGGCCGGTAGAACATCACCGCGCGCGGCTCGAACTCCCCGGCGTTCGCCTTCTCGACCGGCGTCTCCCGGCCGGTCGCCGGATGCACGGCCACATAGCCCCCGCGCCGCCACAGCAGCGCCACCGGCGCGCCCGACAGGGCCCGGTGACCGACCAGCGGCCCGACGTCGTCCCGCCACCAGCGGCCGTCCAGCCGTACGGCCCGGGTGCGGACCCGGGAGGCCAGGGCGATCCGCTCCACCGGGTCGAGCCGGTCGCTCTCGGTGCCGTTCTGCGCGGGCTCGGCCAGCGTGATCCCGGCCGCGCGGGCGACCAGTTCGCAGGCCGCGTAGGTGGCGTCGGCGTCGGCGGCCGTGGCCCGCTTCCCCGACCGCCTGCCGATGGAGGCCAGCAGCGTGCGGTCGGCCTGGGCGCGAACCGCCTCACCGGCCTTGATGCCGGCCGCCGTGCGCGTCTCGTGGGTGCGCTCCAGCTGCTCGATCCAGCGGTCCAGCGTGGTCAGCAGCCGGTACTGCTGGTCGACCATGCTCTGCCACAGCGCGGGGTCCATCAGCAGGTCGGCGGCCGCCTCGTCGCCGTACACCGCGCCGTACTGCACGCTGCCGGGCGGCACCTGCATCCAGAAGACGTCGTCGTCGGTGGGCGTCGCCGCCCGTTCCGAGGCCATCGGCGCCTGGAAGAGGATGGACAGACTGCGCCCGACGCCCAGGGCGAGGGCGTACTCCAGCGGACTCGTCGTCGGCGGCACGTACTGGGGGTTGCCGTACTCGTCGTACGACCACGTCTGCGTGGCCGCCGGCTGGTACAGCTCGCGCAGCCCGATGCGGTGCACCACGCAGTCCCGCAGGGGACGGGCGACCAGCGTGTGCTGGGGCCCGGCCACCGGACCGAGCAGCACCGAACCCGCCTCCAGGCGGCCCAGGTGGTGCCAGTGGCCCTGCTGCCCGGCGTCCACCGCGAACAGGTCCACCGCGCCGGACACGACCAGCCAGAGCACCTGGGGTCCCTCCAGGTCGAGGCGGTTGAACCCGGCGCAGTCCACGCGCGTGCCCAGGGAGCCGAGCGCGCCGAGGACGAGATCGCCCTGCCCTTCGTGCACCGTCGTCATCTCACCGCTCCCCGACGAGCGCCGCGTACGCGCCGCCGCGCGCCACCAGTTCCTCGTGCCGCCCGCGCTCCACGACCGTGCCGTGCTCCAGGACGACGATCTCGTCGCTGTCCCGCACGGTGCTCAGCCGGTGCGCGATCACCACGCACGCGCAGCCCCGCCGGCGCAGGTTGTCCATCACCACCAGCTCGGTCTCCGCGTCCAACGCGCTCGTCACCTCGTCCAGGACCAGGATGCTGGGCCTGCGCACCAGCGCCCGCGCGATCTCCAGGCGCTGGCGCTGCCCGCCGGAGAAGTTGCGGCCGTCCTGCTCGACCCTGCTGTGGATGCCGCCCGGACGGCGCATCACGACGTCGTACAGCGCGGCGTCCCTGAGCGCCTCCACCACGGCGTCGTCCGGGACCGAGGGATCCCACAGCGCCACGTTGTCGCGCACCGAGCCCTCGAAGAGGAACACGTCCTGGTCGACGAAGGAGACGGAGGACGCCAGCGCCCCGCGCGGAATGTCCTCGAGGCGCTGCCCGTCGATGCGGATCACGCCCTCCCACGGGGTGTACAGGCCGGAGATCAGCCGGGACACCGTGGACTTGCCGCTGCCCGAGCCGCCGACCAGGGCCACCTGCCGCCCCGGCCCGACGGTCAGGTCGAAACCGGTCAGCAACGGCTTGTCGAGGGGGCTGTAGCCGAACGAGATGTTCTCCAGTTCGACATGGCCGTGCAGCCGGCGCGTGGAGTCACCGCCGCCGGGGCGGCCGTACAGCGGGTCCGCCCGGAAGTTCTCCACGTCCTTCAGACGGGCCACGTCGGCCGCGAAGTCCTGGATGCGGCCCGCGACGCCGTTCAGCCGGGTCAGCGGAGCCGTGAAGCGGGTCACCAGCGCCTGGAAGGCGACCAGCAGGCCGATCGAGATGTGCCCCTCGACCGCCCGCATGCCGCCGATCCACAGGATCAGCGCACTGTTGAACGTGGCGAGCGTCGGCGCGACCACACCCAGCCAGGCACCCGGCACCCCGAGCCGCTGCTGCTCCTCCAGCGTCGTGGCGTGCTGCCCGGCCCACTTGCGGAAGTAGCCGTCCTCACCGCCGGTCGCCTTCATCGTCTCGATCAGCTGAAGACCGGAGTACGCCGTGTTGGTCAACCGGGCCGTGTCCGCGCGCAGCTTCGCCGTCCGGGTCGCGCGCAGCTTGATCACGACCCGCATGGCGACGATGTTGAGCAGCGCCACACCGATGCCGACGAAGGTGAGCTGGGGGTCGTACGTGTACAGCAGCACGGCGTACAGCACGACGACGATCGCGTCGACGCCCGCCGCCGCGAGGTCGCGGGCCAGGGTCTCGGCGACGGCGTCGTTGGACTGGAGGCGCTGGACCAGGTCGGCCGGGCTGCGCTGGGAGAAGAACGTCACCGGCAGCCGCAGCAGATGCCGCAGGAAGCGGGCGCTGGAGAGCGTGGAGGAGATGATGCGGCCGTGCAGCAGGTTCGCCTGCTGGAGCCAGGTCAGCACCACCGTGAGCAGGACGCACGCCGCCATCGACGCGAACAGCACGCCCAGCAGCGAGGTCTGCCCGCCGATCAGGAACATGTCGATGTAGGTGCGGCTCAGCGCGGGCACCGCCGCGCCCACCGCCACCAGCAGCAGGCTCGCCAGCACGGCGGCGGGCAGGGTGCCCGCGGTGCCGCGCAGCCGGGCCGGCATCGCGCCGAGCACGCCCGGCCTGCGACCGCCCCGGGCGAAGTTCTCACCGGGCTCCATGGTCAGCACGACCCCGGTGAAGCTGCCGTCGAAGTCCTCCAGGGACACGAAGCGGCGGCCCTTGCCCGGGTCGTTGATGAACACCCCGCGCCGGCCGAAACGCCGGCCCATGCCGTCGTAGACGACGTAGTGGTTGAACTCCCAGAACAGGATGGCCGGCGCCGTCACCTCGGCGAGGGCGGCCAGGTCCATCTGCATGCCCTTGGCGGTGAAGCCGTAACTGCGCGCCGCCTTGAGCAGGTTGCTGGCGCGCGAACCGTCGCGGGAGACACCGCAGGCGATGCGCAGCTCCTCCAGCGGGACGTGCCGGCCGTAGTGGCCCAGCACCATCGCAAGGGAGGCGGCGCCGCACTCCACGGCCTCCATCTGGAGCACGGTGGGCGTACGGACGGTCTTCGCCCGGCCCTTGGGAACCTTGCGCCTGGGCGGGGCGGCACGGCGTCTGCCCCGGGTGTCGGTCGCGGTACTCACGGCAGCAGCCAATCGACGGGACGCTGCCCGGCCAGCCGGATGGAGCCCGTGGCCAGCGTCATGGAGGTCAGGTCGTACGGCGGTCCGTCCGCGGACGACCACGCGTAGCCGCTCTTCGTGGACTTCGAGGTGTCGAGGCGCACCGTCACGGCCACCGGCCTGCCGTCCTTGGTGAACTGCTCGCCGAGCTGGCCGTCCCCGAGGAACGCGCCGATCGACTGTGCCGACTGGGCCGAGCGGTCCACCGCCTTCACATGGCCCCTCAGCACGCCGTACTCCTGGGCCGGCACCGACTGGACGGTCAGGTCGACCGGGGCGTCGGCGGGAATGGCGGCGGCGTTCTCGGCGGGGACGTAGACGGTGGCGTAGAGCGGGTCGCCGGCGTGGGCGACCTTCTCGATCGACGCGACGTCGGCGCCGGTCCGGATGATCTGTCCGACGGTGGCGGCGAGCGCGCTGACCCGGCCCGCGTCGAGCGAACGGACGACGGTGTCACCCTCGGCGGTGCGGACCTTCAGCACGGGCGAGCCGGCGGCCAGCCGCTCTCCCTGCCGGGCGAGGACCGCGGTGACCTGGCCGGAGACCGGGCTCTGCAGGACGTAACTGCCCTGCCCGTGGGTGAGGACGGCGGGTGCGCCGACCGTGGAGGTCACCGAGCCGGTCACCGCCCACACGGACGCGGCGGCCATCGCGACGACGGTCACGGACAGCACCAGCCAGCCCTGCGGGCGGGCGAAACGCACCGGAAGGTCGAGCTCCTCCGGTGACTGGAGTTTGGCGAGGGCCTGTTGGCGGAACTGCACGTCGGACGTATCCCAGGAGATCGCTAAGAAGCCGTCGGGGAACGGCCGAAAAGTCCCGGAGCCGGGGTACGGCTCCGGGACTCAGCGGCACAAGGGCCCGATCAGAGACCGGCGACCAGGCCGGTGACCGGGGCGGTGTTCAGACCGGTGACACCCTCGACGGTGCCGACGGCGGTGTTGAGCAGACCCGAGACCGGGGCGATGCCGTCCACCAGGCCGGTGACGGTGCCGACGGCGTTCACGTTCAGGCCGCCGGAGACGTTGTCGAGCTCGGCGTCGGAGATCTCGACGGTCTCAACCTGGGGGGTGGAGTTCATGATGGAACTTCCCTTCGTATAGCCAATTCACAAGGGGGGAGCGGCCCCCTCTGGGGACAGATGACGGCCGCGACCACGGGCGGCCGGGCGCCCGTTTCCGGAGCCCTCCGCGGCCCCCGCGGTGCGATGGATCAAAGCACGCGGCCGGTCGGCCCTTCCAATCAATCACCCCTCTCACCTGGCCACTTGCGACGCCGGGGCGCCCAACCGTGCAGGACTGCGCACGTCTTCGAGGCGACTTCTTCACACTGGGTGCGGCATCGGGCGGCGCGACCCCTTGCCCGCGTCGCCGCGAATCCGGCACTCCCGCCTTAAAGGCGTGGGCGGCACCCGTGGGTTGTGGAGAACGGCCGTTCGGGGTGACCGGGTTGGGCAGTCGGTGTGCAGATTCGCTGAAGCCCGGATTCCGCTCCGTGAGCGGAACAGGGCGCATCCGTCCGATCACGGAGTGTGCCGACCGGGCGGGATTGAACGACCCGTCCGGCCCGTGCGTACCAACAGCCATCCAGGCGCCCCCCCGACAGCCGCCGACCGGCGGCACGGACCCCGTCCCAGGAGGTCGAGAAGGTTGAGTCACAAGCGAATCCCGAAGCGCAAGGCCGCGATGGTGGCAGGCTCGGTGGTCGCGCTCGGCGCCGCCGCCGTCCTGCTGCCCAACGCCAACGCCTCGCAGGACGGCGGCGGTTCGGACGACACCGCCGCCGCGCCGAGGACACTCAAGGCGGCGGACGCCTCGGATCTCGCCTCACAGCTCTCCGGACTGCTCGGCGACGCCTTCGCAGGCTCCTACTACGACGCCGGCACACAGCAGCTCGTCGTCAACGTCGTACCCGGCGACAACAACGACGTCGTCGTGCAGGCGAAGAAGGCGGGCGCGGCCGTCCGCGAGGTGGACAACAGCATCACCGAACTCAGGCGCGGCGCGCAGACCCTGAAGTCCGAGGCGACCATCCCCGGCACCGCGTGGGCCGTCGACCCCCGGACCAACAAGATCCTCGTCACCGCCGACAGCACCGTCACCGGCGCGGCGTGGGACCGGCTGGAGTCCACCGTCGAGGGCCTCGGCCCGGGCATGGCCACCCTCAAGAAGTCCGGCGGAGCCTTCAAGACCTTCGTGTCCGGCGGGGACGCCATCTTCGGTGGCGGTGCCCGCTGCTCGCTCGGCTTCAACGTCACCGCGGCGGACGGCTCGCCCGCCTTCCTGACGGCCGGTCACTGCGGGGTGGCGGCCGAGCAGTGGTCCGACGCGCAGGGCGGGCAGCCGATCGCCACCGTCGACCAGGCCGTGTTCCCCGGCCAGGGCGACTTCGCGCTCGTCACCTATGACGACCCCGCGACCCAGGCACCGAGCGAGGTGAACGTCGGGAACCAGACCGTCCCGATCAGCGAGGCGGCGGAGGCGACGGTCGGACAGCAGGTCTTCCGGATGGGCAGCACCACCGGACTGGCCGACGGGCAGGTCCTCGGCCTGGACGCCACCGTGAACTACCCCGAGGGCACCGTCACCGGCCTCATCCAGACCGACGTGTGCGCCGAACCCGGGGACAGCGGAGGCTCCCTCTTCACCCAGGACGGCCTGGCGATCGGCCTCACGTCCGGCGGCAGCGGCGACTGCACGGTGGGCGGCGAGACCTTCTTCCAGCCGGTCACCACGGCCCTGCAGGCGGTCGGCGCGACACTCGGCGACGGCGGCGCGGGCGAGCAGGCGGGCGGTGAGGGCTCCGGTGCCGGCGACCAGGCCGGTGGCGCGGAGGCCGGTGACGGTACGGGGGACGCCGGTGACGGAGCAGGGGCCGGGGACGCCGGCGACGGGCCGGGCACCGGCAGCGCGGACGGCTCCGGCCTGACACACACCCGCTGACCCCGCTGCCCGGCCTCCCCGCGCGGGCACGCTGACCCCACTCCCCGCCCGCTCCGCGCCGGCCCCCGGACCGGTCCGGCCCTCCGGCGGGAGGGCCGGACCACCGCAGGCCGGGGTCTCCGGCGCAGGACGCGCACCGTCTCCTCGACCGTGTGACTCGCCGAACGCGGCCCGCCGGCGGGCAGACGCGGGCCCGGCCGCGCCGCGGTGCGGCCGGGCCCGCGAACCCGGCCGACGCTCACCGGCGGGCACGGCACCCGTAGGAGCTCCCGTGCCCGGATCGCGGGTTCCCCCGCTCACAGGGGCTGCGCGGCCGTCCCATACGCGCTGTAATGGCGACGTGGTCAGTGAGGGCGCCGCGGAACGCGGGACGAGAACGCTGCGTGCCGAGGGCGCCCTGAAGGCGATCGCGGCCCTCCCGGACCGCCGCGAACGACTGCGCCGAGTCCTCGAACAGGCCCTCGTGTTCGGCGGGGCCGCCTTCGCCGCCGTGTACACGCCCGGCGAGGACCGCGAGCTGCTCTGCCTCGCCGAGTCGGTCGGCGTGCCGCGGACGCTGTACGGCGTGCGCGACAGCTATCCCGCGGCCGGCGGCTCCCCGGTCGCCGACGCCCATCGGGGCAGGGCACCGGTGTGGGTCGGCCCCGAGGAGTTCGCCGGGTCCGCCGAGTCGCGGCACGTACCCTCCAGCGGCTTCTCCCTCGCCGCCCTGCCCGTACCCGGTGACGGCGGCTGTCTCCTCGCCCTGACCGAATGCCCGGGAGGCTTCGGCCCCGAGGACCGGGTCTGTCTGGAGCTGGTCGCCGCGGCCGCCGTCGGCCCCGTCCCGCCCGCGGCCGCCGAGAGCCAGGAACTGCGGCCGGACGCGTTCTCCCTGGCCATGGACACCGGCCGGGTCGAGGTCGGCGACGACATCCTGCGGTTGTTCGCCCTCGCCCCGGACGACTTCGACGGCAAGGTCGAGACGCTGCTCGGCCTGACCGTGCCCGAGGACCTGCCCTCCCTGATGTCGGTGGTGGAGGCCGACCACATGTCCATCGGCGACCGGGAGCTGGAGTTCCGGGTGCTGCAGCCCACCGGCCCGCCGAAGTGGCTGCAACTGCGCGGGCGCCTGCTGCCGGGCGGCGACGGCCGGCCCGCCCGCCTCGTCGGCACCGTCGCCGACGCCTCCACCCTGCGCCCCGACGTGACCGACGTCGCCCGCGTCCAGCGCCTGGCCGCCGCGCTGGCCACGGCGGGCACCGTCCGGGACGTCAGCCAGGCCGTGGTCGCCGCCCTGCGCAGGCCGCTGCGCGCCGACCGGATCGCCCTGGCCGAGCTGGAGGGTGACCGGCTCGTCGTCACCGTCCTCGACCCGCCCGAACCGGAGTCGTGGCCGGAGCTGTGGCGGCTGGAGTGGCGCACCGAGTGGCCCGACGCACCCGTCCGTGCCATGCCCACCCTCGCTTCGGCGCTGCGCGAGGGCCGCGCCCAGATCTGGCCCGCCGGCACCGCGCTGGAACCCGCGCTCGCCGACGTCGGCCCCGGCGGCCTGGCCGTGCTGCCGCTGCCCGCCGCGGGCCGCACGGCCGGCGTCTGCCTGATCGGCTGGGACTCCCCGCACGACTTCGGCCCCGACGAGCGCGCCCTGCTCACCGCCTCCGCCGGCCTCGCCGGGCAGGCGCTGATGCGCGCCCACGCCTTCGACGCCGAGCACGAACTCGTCGGCATGCTCCAGCGCCAGCTGCTCCCGCGCCGCCTGCCGGAGCTGCCCGGCGCGGTCGCCGTCGCCCGCTACCTGCCCAGCACGGCCGGCCTGGAGCTCGGCGGCGACTGGTACGACGTGATCCCGCTGCCCGACCACCACGTCGCCCTCGTCATCGGCGACGTCCAGGGCCACAGCGCCGGCGCCGCCACCCTCATGGGCCAGATGCGCACCGCCCTGCGCGCCTACGCCGTCGAGGGCCACCCGCCGGACGTGGTCGTCTCCCGGGCCAACCGACTGCTGACCGACATGGGCACCGACCTCTTCGCCACCTGCGCCTACGTCGACCTCGACATGGAGGAGGGCTCCGCCTGGTGCGTCCGCGCGGGACACCTGCCGCCGGTGCTGCGCCACCCCGACGGCACCACGGAGATCGCGGAGGCGGAGGGCGGCCCGCCGCTCGGCGTGGTGACACAGGCCGACTTCCCGATGAGCCCGCTCCGGCTGCGGCCCGGCACCCTGATCGCCCTCACCACGGACGGGCTCGTGGAGTCCGCCGACGCCGACATCGACGAGGGCATGGACCGCTTCGCGCACGCGCTGTCCGTCTCCGACCCCGCCCACCTCGGTCTCGTCGCCGACGCCCTGCTCGGCAACGCCCGCCGCAGCGACGACGTCGCCCTGTTGCTGGTGCGCTACGACGGGATGGAGACGCGTCCGCTGCGCGAGACCTGGACGGTGTGGCGGCTGCCCGAGGCCGTCCGGCACGCCCGCCGCTTCACCAACCGCACCCTGCGCTCCTGGGGCGTGCCGGCGGCCGACATCGACGCCGTACTCCTGGTCGTCTCCGAGTTGGTCACCAACGCCCTGGTGCACACCGACGGCAAGGTCCGGCTCGACATCACCCTGGTCGGCTCCCGGTTGCGCGTCGCGGTCGCGGACGCGTCGCCGCGCACGCCCGTCAAGCCGACCAGTATCGGCTGGGAGGCCACGGGCGGGCGCGGCATCCTGCTGGTCGAGGCGGTGTCGGCGACGTGGGGGACGCTGCCGGTCAGCGGCGGCAAGCAGGTGTGGAGCGAGATCGCGCTGGGCCGGTGAGGCCGCCGGGCCCGTCCGCGGGGCGCCGCCCCGCGCCCGGCCGGAACCTCACGGATCGCCGCCTGCCCGCCGGGTACCCGGCACGCGAAGCACACAGCGATCCCACGAGGGGGTACGTCATGACCCAGTACGTCCGCGACATCATGACCGCCGACCCGGTGACCGTCGAGCCGCAGACCTCGGTCACCGCGGTGGCCCGCATCATGCGCGACCAGGACCTCGGAGCCGTCCTGGTGACGGACGGCGACCGGCTGCGCGGACTGGTCACCGACCGCGACCTGGTGATCCGCTCCGTCGCGGAGGGCGGCGACCCGGAGGAGACCACCGTGGCCGGCGCGTGCAGCGACGACCTGGTGACCGTCCGCCCCGACGACGAACTCGACCGTGCGATCCGGCTGATGCGCGAACACGCCGTACGCCGTGTCCCGGTCGTCGACGAAGGACATCCCGTGGGCATCGTCGCCCTGGGCGACCTGGCCATGGAGCGTGACCCGGGCTCGGCGCTGGGTGACATCAGCGTGGCCCGGCCCAACCCGTGAGAACGGGCGCGCCCGTTTCACCGGCGTGCGCCCGGGGACCCGGTCGGGCAACGGCACCGGACACAGAAGGAAGATGATGCCTCGTGATCGCGGACACCAGCGAGAAACCCGTAGTCCGCCGCCTGGAGACGGGCTGGTCCCAAGCCCGCCGCCTGCGCAGCAAGGGCGCCATGCGCACCTGGGTACCGGCCGTCGAGGACGGTCACCTCCCGCGCGCGTCGCAGGCGGGCCAGGAATCGAACATCGTCCGGGGCGAGGACTGACCGCACCCCGGGACCGAGATCGTCGAGCGCCGGCCACCGTGCCGGCGCGGCCCGTGTCCGGGCCCGGGGGGTCAGCAGTGGGTCTTGGCGAGCAGGTCCAGGATCTCGGCCGTGGTCCCGGTCTCGCCCAGCCGCGGGAAGATCCGCTCGACACTGTTCCGGTGCGCGTCGGCGTCCATGTCGCTCATGGCGTCGGTGGCGAGCGTGACGTGGTAGCCGTGCTCGTGCGCGGCCCGGGCGGTGGATTCGACGCCGATGCTGGTGGCGATGCCGGTCAGCACGATCTGGGTGACGCCCCGGCGGCGCAGCTGAACGTCGAGTCCGGTGCCGTGGAAGGCACCCCAGTTGCGCTTGGTGACGGTGATGTCGCCGGCATGACCGGCCAGTTCGTCGACCACGACGTCCCAGCCCTCCGGCCGGGTCCCACCGGCGCCGCCGGCATCGGTCCGGCCGGGCACGGCGTCTGCGCCGTCGGCGGCGAAGGAGACCCGGACCAGCACCACGGGCAGGTCCCGCGCGCGGAAGGCGTCCGCCAGCTCGGCGCTGCGGGCGACGACGTCGGCGGAGGTGTGGGGCCGGGTCGGCGCGGCGACGATGCCGGCCTGGAGGTCGATCACGACGAGGGCCGTGCGGGGGTCGAGGGCGGTGACTGCCATGGGGGGCGCCTTTCGGGTGGTTCGGGTGGCTGACGGTGCGCCGGTCCGCCCGTCGAGCCTCGGTGTCACGGCCGGGTCAGCCGTTCCAGCAGGGCGAGTGCCTCGAGGACCGTGTCCCGTTCCTCGGCGGTGCACCGGTCCTGGAAGGCGCGGGCCAGCCACTCCTCGCGGACCTGCCGGTTGTCCTCGATGCGGGCGCGGCCGGCCTCGGTGAGGGTGACGAGCTGCCGGCGGCCGTCCTCAGGGTCGGGGCTGCGGCGGATCAGTCCGTGCTGGTCGAGGGCGACCAGCGTGGCCGCCATCGACTGCGGCCGGACGCCCTCGGCGGACGCCAGTGCGCTGGCCGTCGCCGCACCGTGCTTGCCGACCAGCGTGAGTGCCGACACCTGCGAGGGCGTGAGGTCCTCGTCCCGGGCGACCTCCCGGATCCGCCGCCGCAGCCGGCTGAAGACCACGTGCAGCTCGCGCGCGGCACGGGCGGCGGAGTCGGAGACGCCCTCGGCGGGCTCCGCGGCGTCGGCTTCCATACCGCCACCGTAATTTCGACAGGGCAGACTGTCCAGTTACGGCTGAACAGTTTTACCTGCTCATTGAGGAGGCCCTGCCGCTAGGCTGGGTCCGTGCGCCTCCTGCTCATGTCCGACACGCACCTGCCGAAGCGGGCCAGGGAACTGCCCGCGCCCTTGCTGGCGGAGATTCCGCGCGCCGACGTCGTGGTGCACGCGGGGGACTGGGTCGACACGGACACGCTCGACCTGCTGGAGGAGCACAGTCGGCGGCTCGTCGCGGTGTACGGCAACAACGACGGGCCCGGCCTGCGCGCACGGCTGCCGGAGGTGGCGTACGCCGACCTCGGCGGTCTGCGCTTCGGCGTCGTCCACGAGACGGGTGCCGCCAAGGGCCGGGAGGCACGCTGTGCCGCCCGCTTCCCCGACCTCGACGTGCTGGTCTTCGGACACAGCCACATCCCGTGGGACACCACGGCCGACACCGGCCTGCGGCTGCTCAATCCCGGGTCGCCGACCGACCGGCGCCGCCAGCCGTACTGCACGTACATGACCGCCACGGTCGCCGACGGCCGTCTTGGGGACGTCGAGCTGCACCGCCTGCCGCGGCGCTAGCCGGCGTCGCGGGGCACACGAACAGGGACGGGCAGCGCCGCGAGGGCGCTGCCCGCTACGTGCCGGGTCGCTCCGTGTCGGAGGAAGCGGCCCGGGCGCTACGAGTGTGCGCTGTCACGGACCTCCTTCCGTCAGGAGTACTGCGAGGACATGCATGCCTCATCCGATGCGGGGCGACTACCCTTCTCCGCACGGCCCACACACAAAAGGGGAGCTGACATTTCCGGTCGCCGGCCGCGCGCGGGTCAGCCGCCCGACGGCCCGGTCCAGCCGGCGGTCACATGGCCCAGCCGGACGCGCTGCGGATGGTCGCCGACCGGGACGGAGACCGTCTTCTCGCCGGTCGCGAAGTCGATCGCGGTGACCTGGTCGGCGCCGCTCTCGGAGATCACGCAGTGGGTGCCGTCGCCGCTGACCGTGGCCCAGTACGGCTTGGCGGCGGGGACCAGCGGGCCCTCCTTCAGCGTCGTACGGTCGACGACCGTCGCGTAGTCGTCCATCGTGCCCGCGACGCAGATCTTGGCGCCGTCCGGACTCATGGACAGGCCGTGGTGCCGCGAGTCGTTGACCCAGGTGGTGCGGTCCTCGCTGGTGGCGGGGTTCTTCGGCAGGGTCTTGGTCCGGGTGATCCGGTCGGTGGCCAGGTCGTACTCGAAGAAGCCGTTGAAGAAGGAGACCTGGAAGTACAGCTTGGACTCGTCGGGCGAGAACACGGCGGGCCGCACGGCGTCGGAGTAGTCGCCGAGACCGATCGCGTCGAGACGCTCGCGCATGTCGATCACCCTGACCTGCCGGAACGTCGCCGCGTCCACGACGGTGATGCGCCGGTTGCCCTTCGTCCAGTCCAGCCAGGGGGCGTCGAGCGCCGTGTTGACCTCGCCGATGGACATGTTCCAGATGTACTTGCCGTCCTTGGTGAAGATGTTCTCGTGCGGCTTGTCCCCGGTGCCGAAGGACCCGAGCTGCCGGCCCGTGCCGATGTCCAGCACGTGCACGGTGTTGGACGTGGAGGCGGACACCGCGACGCGGGTGCCGTCCGGCGAGACCGCCATGTGGTCGGCGCGGTAACCCGACACGGGGAAGCGCCAGTTGAGGCGCCCGGTGGCGAGGTCGATGGACACGACGTCCGCGAAGCTCGGCCGGGAGACGACGATCGACCTCCCGTCCGGCGTCGAGTACATGTCGTCGACGAACTGGTCGTGCCCCTCGCCGACGCTGCCCCGGATGGCCTGGAAGTAGATCCAGCGGATCGGATCGGCGTTGATCTCGGCCATCCGCTGCTCCTTGTCCGGGACGACGCCGATCCGGCCGATCCTCGCGAAGTCGCCGGTGGACCTGATGACGTCGGCGGTGCCGTCCCAGTTGTTGCCGACGAACATCACCTCGCGCAGCGCGGCGGGGGCGTCGGGGGACGTGGTGGCGGCGGTCGCCGTCGCGGGAGCGGCGACGGTGAGTGCGAGGGCGGCGGCCACGGAGCAAAGGTGCCTGGATCTGGAGACAGGCATGCTGCTCTCTCCTCTGAAGGTGGGGGGACATGCGGGTGATGGGGGCGCGAGGGCGCGGAGAATCTGAACAGAGCCGCTTTCAGAGTGAACTTACTGAAAAGTAAGGAGAGAGTGGCCTTCTCCACAAGACCGCGTACACGACAAAATCGACCCCGGCGCGAGGAGTCGGCGCCGGGACCGGCACGAAGGGGGACGCGGGTGGCGGGCAGGCTCAGGGCGCCCACGGGCCGCTACGGCGGCAAGTCCGCCGCACAGCGGCAGGCCGAACGGCGCAGCCGCTTCCTGGACGCCGCGCTCCGGCTGTTCGGCGACACCCCCGGCTACCGCGCCACCACCGTCGCCGCCCTCAGCGAGGCCGCCGGCCTCTCCACCCGCCAGTTCTACGAGGAGTTCCGCAGCCTGGAGGACGTCCTCGCCGCGCTCCACCTCCAGGTCAACGCCTGGGCCGAGGAAGCCGTCCGCGCCGCGGCGGCGCAGGCGCGCGATCTGCCGCTCGCCGCACGTGCCGCCGCCCTCTTCCGTGCCTACGCCGCGAACGTCACCGCCGACCCGCGCCGCATCCGCATCACCTTCGTCGAGATCATCGGCGTCAGCCCGCGCCTCGAGGAACAGCGGCTCTCCCGCCGCGCCCGCTGGATCGACCTCATCTGCGCCGAGGCCGCAGCGGCCGCCGCACGCGGCGAGGCGGCGAGGCGCGACTACCGGATCGCCGCCACGGCGTTCATCGGCAGCGTCAACGGCCTGCTCCACGACTTCAGTGCCGGCCGGGTGGACGCGACGCTGGACGAGGTCGTCGACGAACTGGTCCGCCAGTTGCTGTCCATCCTCCGGCCACCGGACTGGCACCCCGGTGGCCGCGGGACGTGAGCGCGCCCCGGCAGCGGGTCGGCCCCGCCGCTCCGGCTACTCGTCCCAGGCCTGGATCATGGTCTGGCGGACGATCTTCCCGTCCCGCAGCGACATCATCGACTCCGCCAGCACGCGGGCGCCGTCAGGATAGGCGCAGGACTCCGTGAAGGCGGCCTGGTCGCCCTGGACGACGCAGTTCTCGAGCCGGTGCGTCATGTCGCGGCTGTACACGTCGTCGAGCATCTCGGCGATCTCGTCGCGGCCGTGCAGGACCTTCGGGCTGCTGGGCTGTGCGTAGCGGTCCACGATGCGGATCTCCGCGTCGTCCGCGTAGAGCGACAGCAGGGTCGCCGCCGTCTCATCCTCGATGCCCCGGCGCAGTACTTCGCTGTCGAAGCCGGGTCCTGTGCTGGTGCCCATGACGACCTCCTTCGAAGGTCGCGGCCCGACCGGGAACGGGCCGCGGAGGGCCTCTCCTTCGAGCGTCCTCCGCCCGGGCGGCTCCGGCAAGCCCTGCCGCACCGCTGCTCCCGACGGGTGAGGACGGCCGCCCGCCCGTGTCCGCCCCCGTCCCGTCCGCGTTGCCGAAGACATGATCACTACACGACGTATCGCCACCGCCATCGGTCTCGCCGCGGCTGTCACCGGTCTCGTCGTGCCGACGGCACACGCCGCCGGCACGGACTCGCCGGACACCGGCGGACGCGGTTCGGTGCTCGAGTCCCTCACCACGAAGGGCCGGACCGTCGAGCACAACGAGGTCCGGAGCACGAACACCGCCCCGGAGCAGGGGCCCGACGGCGGCGGCCGGCTGAAGCCGGTCACCGGTCTGCTGTCCCCGCTGCTCGGCGGCCCCGCCCCGAGCTGACACCCGAGCCGCACCCCTTCCGGAGGGCCGCCCGGGTCCGGGCGGCCCTCGCGTGTGCGCGGGCTCGGCCGCCGGTGGCCAGGAACGGCGTCGCCGCCCAGCTCCGCGTACGGCGGATCCGCGGTCACCGGCTCCCGGTGCGGACACCCCGGGCTACGACGGCACCGTGCGGCACGGCCCGCCGTTTCGCTGCCCGGTATGCCCCGTCACCGGCCCCTTGCCGATCAGTTGCGCGTAGGGTCGGGGAAGAACCACGAATGGCCGAAGAAGGAGTCAGGACCATGGCGCAGGAAGTACGCGGCGTGATCGCACCGGGCAAGGACGAGCCGGTGCGGATCGAGACGATCGTCGTGCCCGATCCGGGACCGGGCGAGGCCGTGGTCAAGATCCAGGCCTGCGGCGTGTGCCACACCGACCTGCACTACAAGCAGGGCGGCATCAGCGACGACTTCCCCTTCCTGCTCGGCCACGAGGCCGCGGGCGTCGTGGAGTCGGTCGGCGCCGGAGTCACCGACGTGGCCCCCGGCGACTTCGTGATCCTCAACTGGCGTGCGGTGTGCGGCAAGTGCCGGGCCTGTCTGCGCGGGCGCCCCTGGTACTGCTTCGACACCCACAACGCCGAGCAGAAGATGACCCTCGCCTCCACCGGCCAGGAACTCTCCCCGGCCCTCGGCATCGGCGCCTTCGCCGAGAAGACCCTGGTCGCCGCCGGGCAGTGCACCAAGGTCGACCCGGCCGTCTCCGCCGAGGTGGCCGGACTGCTGGGCTGCGGCGTGATGGCCGGCATCGGCGCCGCCATCAACACCGGCAACGTCGGCCGCGGCGACACCGTCGCCGTCATCGGCTGCGGCGGCGTCGGTGACGCGGCGATCGCCGGCTCCCACCTCGCCGGGGCGGCGAAGATCATCGCCGTCGACATCGACGACCGCAAGCTGGAGACCGCCCGCTCCATGGGCGCCACCCACACCGTCAACTCCCGCGCGAGCGACCCCGTCGAGGCGATCCGCGAACTGACCGGCGGCTTCGGCGCCGACGTGGTCATCGAGGCGGTCGGCCGCCCGGAGACGTACCGGCAGGCCTTCTACGCCCGCGACCTCGCCGGCACGGTCGTCCTCGTCGGCGTACCGACGCCCGAGATGAAGCTCGAACTGCCGCTCCTCGACGTCTTCGGGCGCGGCGGGTCGCTGAAGTCGTCCTGGTACGGCGACTGCCTGCCCTCGCGCGACTTCCCGATGCTCATCGACCTCCACCTCCAGGGCCGCCTGGACCTCGGCAAGTTCGTCACCGAGACCATCCGGCTCGACGAGGTCGAGAAGGCCTTCGAGCGGATGCACGCCGGTGACGTGCTGCGTTCGGTGGTGGTGCTGTGATGACCGCCCGCATCGAACGCCTCGTCACCTCCGGCACGTTCAGCCTCGACGGCGGCACCTGGGACGTCGACAACAACGTCTGGCTCGTCGGCGACGACCACGAGGTCGTCGTCATCGACGCCGCCCACGACGCCGACGCCATCGCCGAGGCCGTCGGGGACCGGCGGCTGACCGCCATCGTGTGCACCCACGCCCACAACGACCACGTGAACGCCGCCCCCGCGCTGGCCGAGCGCACCGGCGCCACCATCTGGCTGCACCGCGACGACATGCCGCTGTGGCAGCAGACCCACCCCGACCGGGACCCGGACGCCTGGCTGACCGACGGCCAGGTCATCGAGGCCGCCGGCGCCGACCTGACGGTCCTGCACACCCCGGGCCACGCCCCCGGCGCCGTCTGCCTGTACGACCCGGGCCTCGGCACCGTCTTCACCGGCGACACGCTCTTCCAGGGCGGCCCCGGCGCCACCGGCCGCTCCTACTCCCACTTCCCGACGATCATCGACTCGATCCGCGACCGCCTCCTCGTGCTGCCGCCCGAGACGGAGGTCCGCACCGGCCACGGCGACCCGACCACGATCGGCGCCGAGGCCCCGCACCTGAAGGAGTGGATCGCACGCGGCCACTGACACCGGACCGCGCGGCACTCGGCGCCAAGCTGAGAGACACGCGGAAAAGGTGACAGAAGATGTCCGGCTTCCCGGGCAGTCTCGATCACGACATCGCCCATCCGCAGCCGGGATGGGTTCGTGGCGAGAGGGAACGGGAGCCGGACATGGCAAAGTCACTCGAGGGCAGGGTCGCACTGGTCGCCGGAGCGACCCGCGGCGCCGGACGCGGCATCGCCGTCGAACTGGGCGCGGCCGGCGCCACCGTCTACGTCACCGGCCGCAGCACCCGCGCCCGGCGCTCGGAGTACGACCGTCCCGAGACCATCGAGGACACCGCCGACCTGGTCACCGAGGCCGGCGGCCGTGGCATCGCCGTTCCCACCGACCACCTCGAACCGGCCGAGGTCGCCGCGCTGGTCGACCGCATCGCCCGCGAACAGGCCCGCCTCGACGTCCTGGTCAACGACATCTGGGGCGGCGAGAGCCTCTTCGAGTGGGACAGCCCCGTCTGGGAGCACGACCTCGACAAGGGGCTGAGGCTCCTGCGTCTCGCCGTGGAGACCCACGCTATCACCAGCCACCACGCCCTGCCCCTGCTGCTGCGCGGCCCCGGCGGGCTCGTCGTCGAGGTCACCGACGGCACCGCCGACTACAACCGCGACCACTACCGGGTCTCCTTCTTCTACGACCTCGCCAAGTCCTCGGTGCTGCGGATGGCCTTCGCCCTCGGCCACGAACTCGGACCGCGCGGCGCGACCGCCGTCGCGCTGACGCCGGGCTGGCTGCGCTCGGAGATCATGCTCGACCACTTCGGCGTGCAGGAGGAGAACTGGCGCGACGCCCTCGACCGCGTCCCCCACTTCGCCATCTCCGAGACGCCCCGCTACGTCGGCCGCGCCGTGGCCGCACTGGCCGCCGACCCGGGCGTGGCACGCTTCAACGGCCGCTCCCTCTCCAGCGGCGGGCTCGCGCGGGAGTACGGCTTCACCGACCTCGACGGCAGCCGCCCCGACGCCTGGCGCTACCTCGTCGAGGTCCAGGACGCGGACAAACCGGCGGACGTGACCGGTTACCGCTGACGGGCGGGCGCCCACGCACTACCGTCGGCGCCATGACCGACACCGAGCGCTTCGAGGGACACGGCATTCTCGTCACCGGCGCCGCGCGCGGCATCGGCGCCGCCACCGCCGCACGGCTCGCCGAGGAGGGCGCCGGGGTGCTGGTGACCGACGTGGACCGGCCCGCGGCGGAGAAGACCGCGGCGGCGCTGCGTGAGCGGGGGCTCACCGCCGAGGCGTTCACCTGCGACGTCGCCGACCGGGCGTCCGTCGAGGCGGCCGTCGCCCGTGTCGTCGACGCCTTCGGCTCCCTCGACGTGCTGGTCAACAACGCCTACGCGTGCACCCCCGACGCCCCGCTCTTCGAGGACGAACCGGACGAGGCGTGGGCCCGCGACCTGGACATCACCCTCACCGGCGCCTACCGCTGCTGCCGCGCCGCGCTGCCCCACCTGGCGGCCTCCGGGCGCGGCGCGATCGTGAGCATCGGCTCGGTCAACGGCCTCCAGGACTTCGGCAACCACGCCTACAGCGCCGCCAAGGCGGGACTGGCCTCCCTGACCCGCACCCTCGCCGGACACGCCGCCGCGCGAGGTGTCCGCGTCAACCTGGTGGCGCCGGGCACCGTGCGCACCACGGCCTGGCAGGGCCGGGACGACGAGCTGGCGGCGGTCCGGGGGCTGTATCCGCTGGGGCGGGTCGGGGAGCCCGGGGACGTCGCGGCGGCCGTCGCCTTCCTCGCCTCGCGCGACGCGTCCTGGATCACCGGGACCACCCTGGCCGTCGACGGCGGTCTGACCGCGGGGAACACCGGTTTCCGGCAGGCCCTGAAGGAGTGGGGCGACACGGACTGACCAGAACCGCCGGGACGGGCCGCCCGGTGTCGTTTGTCACTGTTTCGTCGCGACGCGGCGCGACGGGCAACCAAGGCCGCCGGTCGGCTGTCTAGCAGTCGGGGATCGCACCACGGGCGACCTTCCGCCCACTCCACCGCTTCGACGCGAAAGGCTGACCGGCCATGGGGGACATACGCAGACGGGGTGCCGTCGCACTCGGGCTCACCGCACTGGTGGCACCGCTCACACTCGCGCTCGGTGCCGCACCGGCGCAGGCCGCGAGCTGCACCACGCAGACGGGCCCGTACCAGAAGAAGGTCGAGAAGTTCCTCGGCCGCCCGGTCGACGGCAAGCAGTCCGCCGCCGACTGCAAGGCGACCCGGGCCTTCCAGACCAAGCACGGCATCACACCGAACATCGGTTACGCGGGCCCCGTCACCTGGGGCGTGATGGATCTGATGCAGAAGCAGAAGGCCGTCGGCAAGAACCCGAACAAGTCGGGCAAATGCCCGGTCAACAAGGGGCGCATCGCCTGCGTGGACCTGACCCTCCAGCTGAGCTGGATCCAGGACGGCAAGAAGCTCGTCTACGGCCCGGTGCCGGTCCGTACGGGCCGCAACGGCTACGAGACCCGCACCGGCCTGAAGAAGATCTACTGGCGGAACATCGACCACGTCTCCACGATCTACGACGTGCCGATGCCCTACAGCCAGTTCTTCGACGGCGGCCAGGCCTTCCACTCGGTCGGCGTCAGCATGTGGAACCCGCCGGGGTCCCACGGCTGCGTCAACATGACGAAGACCGACGCCAAGAAGTACTGGTCGCTGCTGAAGAACGGCGACGACGTCTACGTGTACGGCCGCAAGCCGGGCACCTGACGGACCCGGGTACCCGGCGAGCACGGCCCCGTCACCCCCGTGGCGCGTCCCCGAAGTCCGGGATCTCCAGCCTGACCCCGCCCTGCCGCGCGGACTCGTGCGCGACGATGCCCGGCAGGGTGTAGCGGGCCGCGACCCACGCGTTGACGGGCGGCAGGGTGCGGGTGCCGACCGCGGTCACGAAGTCGTCCGCCAGGAAGTGGTGGCTGCCCTCGTGCCCGTTGTGCAGACGGTCGAAGGACCGAGGCAGCCGCGTCCGGTCGTGCACCGGTGCCGAACCCGAGGTGAAGGCGGCCCGCAGCTCCGGCGCGACATGCCGGAGGGACGGATCGTCGGGGTCCGTGGTGGGCTTGGGCTCGAGCAGCTCGCTGATGTCCTCCACCCCGTTCTTGTCCTGCCACAGCGCCACCGTGGCGAGCTGCTCCATGCTCGCCTCGGTGCCGAAGAAGCGGAAACGGGACTCCCGGATGAACGACGGGTAGCCGACCCGTCGGAACTCGTTCGTACGGAACGACCCGCCGCCGGCCACCTCGAACAGCGCGGTCGCGTTGGAGACGTCGTTGTCGAACCGGCTGACCGACCGGTCGAAGACACCGTCCCCGCGCTCGTCCACCACGCCGATCGCCGAGACGCTCACCGCGTGCGTCCGCCAGGCGCCCAGCACCCCGCCCACCGAGTGCGTCGGGTAGAGCAGCGGCGGATAGCTGGCGGTGGCCTTCCACTCCTCGCCCCCGCTGTACCGGTAGGCGTCGTAGAAGCCCAGATCCATGTCGTGGACGTAGTCGCCCTCGGCGTAGAAGAGCCGCCCGAAGGCGCCTTCGGCGATCCGGTCGCGGGCGTGCACGGTGGCCGGGTGGTAGTGGCTGGTCTCACCCATCATGTAGGTGAGACCGGTCACCTCGACCGCCTCGATGATCTCCGCGATCTCCTCTGCGCTGATCGCCATCGGGACCGTCGAGTACACATGCTTGCCCGCGCGCAGGCCCTGGAGCACCAGCGGGCCGTGGGTCCAGCGCTGCGTGAAGATCGCGACGGCGTCGACCGCCCTCGACTCCAGCATCGCCTCGTAGGTGGGGAACGTACCGGTGAGCCCTTCGGTGGCGGCGAGCCGCTCGGCCCGCTCCGGGAGCAGGTCGGTGACGTACACGTCGCTCACACCGGGATGGGCCAGGAACAGCCTGGCGAACTGGCCGGAGAACTGACCGGCACCGACGATGCCGAGGGAGAACGTCATGGAGGGCGTGCCCTTCGCTGGTGGCGGGTGGGGGCCGGCCGCCCGGGTGACGGCCGTCACGTCGATGCCGTACCCATCCCCGGTGCACCGGCACCCCTCGCCGACCCTTCACCGCCGTGATGCGCACGACATCGGTGAAGACGGGTCATGTGCGCCAGGACACAGCCACGGTGAACGAACTCGCCGGTGGGTCTTGACAGATGGGAAGATCGACGTGATCAGCAACACGGTCCGGTATGTCCGTTTGACTCGCGATTACTCACATCGTCTTCACGCCCGGCGCCGTATGCTTCACAGCATGTCCACCACTGTTGAACCCTCCTCCGAGCGATCGGCTGCCGAGGTCAACGAGGAGATCCGGGCCTTGTGGCTCCGGTCGGGCGGGACACTCAGCGTCGAACAGCGCGAGGAGTACCAGCGGCTCGTCCTGGAGTGGGCCTCCGCGGCCCCCGAGCCCGCGAAAGCCGCCTGACCGCCCGGGCTCCTCGGCGCATCGCAGCCCCGGCCCCCGGCACCCCCATGCAGGGGTGCTCTTCTCGTACCGGCCCCGGCCGTCCGCCACGGCGCCGCCGGCTTCGTCCGTCGGCGCCCACCACGGCTCAGCCCCACGTCGCCGAGTAGTACCGCCGGTACGCCTTGCGGTCCTGCTCCGCGCGCAGCCACCGGGTCGCCGCCAGAGCGATCAGGCTGCCCGCGATCACCAGCAGCCCTGGGCCGACATTGCGGCGGTCGGTGAGCCGGGACAGCAGCGTGGAGCCGTCGACACCCGTCACCGGCGCCGGCGCTCCCGGCGACGCCGCACCCGGAGCGGCGCCACCGGAGGCCGACGGCGGCGGCGCGGTCCGCTGCCCGGACCCGTCCGGCGACGAGACGATCATCCGCATGCCGAGCGACGTCAGCGCCTCCGTCACCGGCTGGAAGAACGTCGTACCGCCCTTGGCGCAGTCGCCGCTGCCCCCCGAGGTCACACCGAGCGCGATCCCCTCGGAGAACATCGGGCCCCCGCTGTCCCCGGGCTCGGCGCACACATTCGTCTGGATGAGACCGGTGACCGTGCCCTCCGGGTAGTTCACCGTCGCGTCGAGCGCGGTGACCTGACCGTCGCGCAGGCCGCTCGTACTGCCGCTGCGGAACACCCGCTGCCCGACGGCCGCTTCACCCGTGCCCGTGATCCGCACCCCCTTGCCGTCGCCGACCGCCACCACGTCGGCGCCGTCGCCCGCCCTGCCGTTCGCGTACTCCACCAGGGAGAAGTCGTCCCCGGGGAAGCTCCCGGCGACTGTCCTCCCGAGCTGGCGGTCGCCCCCGCCGTCCCCGAACCAGACCGACCCCGTCGGCCCGCAGTGTCCGGCGGTGAGGATGTAGTCGCTCCGGCCGTCGGTCACGTTGAAGCCCGCCGAGCAGCGGCCGGCCGTCGACAGGATCGGCCGCGCTCCGTTCAGCCGCGTCGTGAACGCGCCCTCGGTGCGTTCCATGCGGACGAAGCCCCCGATGTCCTTCGCGACCCGGGTCAGCCGTGACCAGTCGGGCCCGGAGACCGTGCTGTCACCCCGTACGACCACCTCGTTCGACCGGTAGTCCAGGGCCCACGCCGTCCCCGCCACCCGGGGCGCCGAACGCAGCGCGGACGCCGCCGACTTCAGCTCCGCCATGCTGTGCGGGACGACCTTCGCCCCGGCGCCCGCACGCCGCACCTCGTCGGCCGCCTCGTCGTCGGTGACCGCGACGACGGGCCGCCCGTCGGAGCCGACCCAGTGGCCCGCCGTACGGGAGGTGCCGAGGCGTGCCACGAGAGCCCTGCCGGTGTCGGACGCCGGCAGGGCCAGCGTGTGCGGGGCGGCCGGGGCGCCGGGAGGCTCGCTCGCCACGGCCCGGGTGACCATCGTGCCGCCCAGGAGGAGTCCGCCGACGGCGGCCAGCCGTGCCACTCGCCGGACGATGCGTCGTCGTGCGTGCCTCATGCGTGCGCTCCCGAACCCGGATACGCGGCGTCACCACCGCGGGGGCCTGCGGACGTCGAGCGCCCTCCCTCCATACGGGCCCGGGGACGGTCGCGTTCACCACTCGGGTGATCCCGCCCCGCCCCCGGCGAGCCGCCGCCAACTGCCCTCGTCGCCCCACACGGAGGCGGCGTCGAGATAGGGGCGCAACAGCCCGGCGAGCACGGCGTCACCCCGTCCGCCCAGCGCGTCGGAGGCGATCGTGCGGGCGATCCCGGCCAGGAAGTCGGCGAGTTGGACCCGCGCGTCGAGGCGGGCGTGGACCAGCCGCAGCCCGTCGAGGCGGACGCCGCCGAGCCGGGCCCGCTCCTCGATCCAGGCGATGCGCTCGGGCGTCAGGGTGTTCTGCCGGTCGTGCACCAGGCGGACCGGCCGTCCGGCCGCGCTCCAGTGCGCGGCGGTGGCGACGACGGCCGGCAGCAGCGGCTCGAGGACCGGGATCGGCGCGGGTCCGGCCGTGAGGTGGGCCCGGTGGGCGTCCGCGCGGGACCGGGCCGCCGCGAGCCGCTCCAGGGTCGCGGCCGGACCGGACGGCGGCCGCGCCCCGCGCAGCACGCCGACCGCCCGGAAGAAGGCGTCGACGGGCGCCGCCCGGTCCTCGGCGTCTGTGCCGTCGCCGTCGCCGTTGCCGCGCACCCACAGGAGCCGGTTCGCCGACGTCAGGAACTCCCGCCAGCTCTCGTCCCCGAAGACCCGCCGCCCCGCCCGGAACAGGGGGAGCGCCCCGGCCGGATCGCCGAGCAGCAGGGCGACGGTCCGGTCCACCACGAAGTACGCCTTCTCGGTGAGGTGGACGTGCGCGTGTCCGTGGATCGGTCCCGACGGGCCGAGCAGCCACTCCAGCACGGGCCGGTGCTTCTCCCGCAGCAGATGGTTCGCCTTGTACTCCTCCGCGGGCGACCGGATCCGGTCGCGTACCGCCGACACGGCCTCGGCGGCCGAGGCCGCGGGCAGGCACACACTGGCGTGCGCGAACACGTCGGTGTTCCCGCCGGTGAGGTTCTCCCCGTCCGACCCCGACTCGTCGCACGCGACCTCCAGGAACGCCCCGGCCGGCGCCCCCGGCACCCCGTCGTCCCGTTTCCCGGTCACACCACGGCCACCTATCTTGAGCCCCATGACCAGGATCCCGCAGGACCCGCCCGGTGAACCCGACCCCCTGCGCGCCCTCACCCTCGACCGGCTGCGCCGCCGTACGAGCATGAAGTGGCGCACCCACCCCTCGGACGTGCTGCCGCTGTGGGTGGCCGAGATGGACGTGCCGCTCGCCCGGCCCGTCGTGCGCGCCGTCACCGAAGCCATGGAACTCGGCGACACCGGCTACCCCGCCGGAACCGCCTACGCGGAGGCGCTGGCCGCCTTCGCGGGCAAACGCTGGGGCTGGGACGGCCTCGCCGTGGAACGCACCGCGATCGTGCCCGACGTGATGCTGGGCGTCGTCGAGATGCTCAAGCTGGTCACCGGTCCCGGCGACCCGGTGATCGTCAACCCGCCGGTGTACCCGCCGTTCTACCAGTTCGTGACGCACCTGGACCGGCGCGTCGTCGAGGCGCCGCTCGGTGCGGACCTGCGGATCGATCCGCAGGTGCTGGAGGACGCCTTCCGGCGGGCGGTCGCCGGCGGCGGGCGGGCCGCCTACCTGCTGTGCAGCCCGCACAACCCGACCGGCACCGTGCACACCGACGGGGAACTGGCCGCCGTCGCCGCGCTCGCCGAGCGGTACGGCGTCCGGGTCGTGGCCGACGAGATCCACGCGCCCGTCGTCGCCGAAGGCGTGCGGTTCGTGCCGTACCTGAGCGTCCCCGGCGCCGAACGCGGCCTGTCGCTGATGTCGGCGTCCAAGGGGTGGAACCTGCCCGGGCTCAAGGCGGCGCTCGCCCTCGCCGGGCCCGGCGCCGCCGACGACCTGGCCCGGATGCCCGAGGAGGTCGGACACGGTCCGAGCCATGTCGGCGTCATCGCCCACACCGCCGCCCTGCGCGACGGCACCGCCTGGCTGGACGCCGTGCTCGCGGGGCTCGACGAGAACCGGCGGCTGCTCACCGACCTGCTGGCCGCGCACCTGCCCGGCGTCGTCCACCATCCGGGGGAGGCCACCTACCTGGCCTGGCTCGACTGCCGCGCGCTCGGCCTCGGCGACGACCCGGCCCAGGCCTTCCTCCACCGCGGCCGGGTGGCGCTCAGCCCGGGCCCGGACTTCGGCACCGGCGGGGCGGGACACGTCCGGCTCAACCTCGCCACCTCTCCGGAGGTGATCACCGAGGCGGTGCGGAGGATGGCGTCGGCCCTGACCTGAGCCCCGGCGCGCGCACTTGTCGCGTACAGGTAACGCGCCGGTACGAGCGGGCCTAGACTTCCGGACCATGGACGAGGCGTCACTGGCCCGGCTCGGTGCCGGCAAGTACCTGTTGGTCACCAGCTACCGCAAGAACGGCACCCCGGTCGCCACCCCGGTGTGGGTGGTGCGGGACGGGGACGTGCTCGGCGTGTGGACGGCCGCCGACTCGTGGAAGGTCAAGCGCATCCGCAGGCGTGCCGACGTCCTGGTCGGCCCCTGCGACGTGCGGGGCAATCCGACCGGCGACCAGATCCCCGCGACCGCCGAGATCGGTGACGCGGCCACGGCCGGCCGCTACCGCGGGCTCATCGCCCGCAAGTACGGCATCGTCGGGCGGCTCACCCTGTTCGGGAGCCGGCTGCGCCGGGGGCTGGACGGCACCGTGGGGATCACGATCACGCTCACGCCGTGACGGCCCGGGTCAGGTCCAGGCGCGGTACGGCTCGTCGACCAACTGGAAGACCGGCTCGCCCCGTACCGGGTCCTTGGCCGTGGACAGCCGCACCCGGTCCCCGCTGTGGATGCCGATGAGCGGGCCGGTGACCCGGCCCCGCAGGACGAATCCCTCGGCCATCTCGATCAGGGACACATTGCGCGCGGCGGGGGTGTTGCGGTGCACCACCGTGGCGTGGCGCACCGTCCCGGTGCCCTCGCTGCGCTCCGTGCGCAGGTCGCTGCCGCGGCAGACCGGACACAGCAGCCGGTGGTACATCGAGGTGCCGCACCAGGTGCAGCGCTGGAACCAGATGGCGTCGGTATCCGGGGCCTTGGGGTCGAGTACGGCCGTCGCGGGGCCGGCTGCCTGCTGAGCGACGCTTCCTGAGGGGTGGTACACGCTGTCAACTCCCTGCACTCGGGCCGGAATCCGGCGTGCGCCGGTTGCCCGGGCACGCGTGTGCTCGGCAGACCGTGCCACCGTGCACGACGACAGAGTATGGCACTGAGTGCCACTCGTAAAGACACTGCATGCCGCAGAATTCCCGCCCCGAGTGGGGGAGGTGTGGTGGTCGACGAGGGAAACGTGGCACTGAGTGCAGGGTGCAGAGGTGCAGGGGTGCAGAGGTACCGAGGAGCCCGCCATTCCCTCCCGAGTGATCGCATACGATCACATGCGGTCATCCCGAGGAGTTCCGGAGTTCCGTATGCCGTCCGCCCGCCCCCGCGTCCTCTACGTCACCGACCTCGCCTATCAGGCCCAGGGACGGCGCTACTGCGACGAGGACATCTTCCTCACCTCCCGGCTGCGCGAGGACTTCGACCTGGCCCTGTGCGACCCGCGCGACGCCGCCGCGCTGCTGGACGGTTTCGACGCCGTCGTCGTCCGCAACAGCGGTCCGGTGCTGGGCCACCGGGCCGCGTACGACGCCTTCCGCGAGCGCGCGGCCGAGTGCGGTGCCCGCGTCTACAACCAGCTCACCGGCCGGGCGGACATGGCAGGCAAGCAGTATCTGCTCGACCTGACGGCCGCCGGCTACCCCGTCATCCCCACCGCCGACCGGCCGGAGCACCTGGACCGGCTGCCCGCGGCGGAGGAGTACGTCGTGAAGCCGAAGCTGGGTGCCGACTCGCTCGGGCTGCGGTTCGTGCCGGCGGACCGGGTCCGGGAGGCGGTGCGCGCAGAAGCCGGTGACGTCCTCGTCCAGCCGCGCGTCCACTTCGCCTACGAGGTCTCCTTCTACTTCGTCGACCACGACTTCCAGTACGCCCTGTACGCGCCGCACCCCGACCGGCGCTGGCAGCTGGAACCCTACGAAGCCACCCCCGACGACCTCGCGTTCGCACGGCGGTTCATCGAGTGGAACGGCATCGAGCACGGCATCCAGCGCGTCGACGCCTGCCGCGCTCCCGGCGGCGCGCTGCTGCTGGTCGAACTGGAGGACCTCAACCCGTACCTGTCGCTGGACGCCCTCGACGAGCCGCGCCGAAACGCTTTCGTCGACGCGGCCAAGGCGGCCCTGCACCGGCTTCTCGAGAGCTGACGGACCCGATCCGCCCCCGTCCGCTGCGGCCCGCCTAGCATGGCGGGCATGGACGTGTTTCTCGACAGGCTCGACCCGGACATGTGCGTGGTGACGGCGGCCGCGGGCGGGGAGGAGGCGGGCTGCCTGGTCGGCTTCGCCTCCCAGTGCTCCATGAACCCCGTGCGGTTCGTCGTATGGCTGTCCGAGGTCAACCGGACCTTCCGGGTGGCCCGCTCCGCCGAGTACCTGGCCGTCCACCTGCTCGCCCGGGAACAGCACGGAATGGCCGAGGTGTTCGGCGGGCAGACCGGCGACGACGTGGACAAGTTCCAGCAGGTCCGCCGACGCCACGAGTACGGCGGGGCGGTCGTGCTGGAGGACGTCGAAGCCTGGTTCGTCGGCCGGGTCGTGGAGCGGGTCACCGGAGGCGACCACGTCGGTTTCGTCCTCGACCCCGTCGAGTGGGGCGGGCGCGAGACGTCCGGCCGGCCGCTGCTCCGGCTCGGCGACGCCCTCACCATCGAGGCGGGCCACCCGGTGGACTGACGTACCGGCTACGCCCGTCGCGCCGGACCGTCCGGCACCTGTATGTCGAGGACGCAGACGTCGTCCCGCAGTTCGTCCCCGGGCAGCAGCGCGGCCAGCAGAGGCTCCAGCGTGCCCGCCCCGTCGGCCTCGTGGGCCGCGGCGGCCCCGGCGAGCCGCTCCAGGCCCCGGTCGATGCCGTCGGGAGGCCGCTCCACCAGGCCGTCCGTGTACAGGAGGAGACGGTCGCCCGGTTCCAAGAGGCACTCCGCCTCCGCGAAGACCGGGGTGGTGCTCGCCCCCAGCAGGATGCCCCGCGGCCGCTCGAGGTAGCTGGCCTTCCCGGCGCGCAGCAGCAGCGGCGGCAGATGACCGGCCTGCGCCCACACGAGCCGTCGCCGCCCGGGAGAGTAGCGGGCCAGGACCATGCTGGCGGTGCCGTGGGCGCCCCGGGAGTGCAGCAGCAGCGCGTTGAGGCGGGCCAGCGCGCCGGTCAGCGAGGAACCCGTGACGACCATGCCCTTGGCGGTGAAGCGCAGCTGGGCCATCGTGGCGACGGCGTCCACACCGTGACCGGCGACGTCTCCGACCACGAACAGGGCGTCGCCGTCCGGGAGTTCTATGGCGCTGAACCAGTCGCCGCCGACCTGCACACCTGCCTGCGCGGGCAGATAGGCGACCTCGACGCGCAGCCCGGCCGGCCGCACGGGCCCCCGGGGCAGGGGCAGCAACGCGTCCTGCAACCGGGCGGCCAGCGTCCGTTCGGCCAGCAGCACGTCGTGCTGGGTCAGCATCGCCCGCTCGCTCTCGACCAGCGCCAGCTCCGCCCGGCGCCGCGCGGTCAGGTCCTGGACGAAGCCGTGCACCTCGACGGGCGTGCCCTCGCCGTCCGTCACCGCCTCCGCCACGATCCGCAGGTGCCGGACACCGGCCGGCGTCCTGGTCCGGAACGGGACGTCGCACGGCCGTCCCTCGCGCGTCAGCGCCACCACGGCCCGGGTCAGCGCGGGCACGTCGTCCGCCAGCGCGAGGCCCGGCAGGCCGGAGAGGCCGACCGGGCCGCGTGCGGGATCGCGGCCGAAGATGGCGAAGACCTGGTCGGACCAGGCGGCCTCGTGGGTGACCAGGTCCCAGTTCGCCCAGCCGAGGTTGCCCAGCCGTTGCAGATCGGCCAGCCGCTGCTCCTGCCGGTCGGAGGCGTCGAACCGGACCCAGGACAGCACGAGCCCGTCGCCCAGTGGCGCCACCCGCACCGAGTACGTGGCCGGCTCCGCGGCACCGTCCGCCACGTCCCGGTGGGCGAACGGCTCGCTCTCGTACGGCTCCCCGGTGGCCAGCGTGCGCAGGCAGGCCTGCCGCAGCGGCTCGGCCACCGCGTCCGGCAGCCACTGGGGGAGCCGCCGGCCGACCGGGTCCGTGCCGTCGCCGCCGGCGAACCGCGCGGCGTGCGGGGTCGCGGCGTCGATCCGGAAGTCCTGGACCCGCCCCGAGGGTGCGCGCACCGGAGCGAGCAGCACCGCCGCGACCGGCAGGGCGTCGAACACCCGCCGCACGGCGTCGGCGGCGCCGGTCCCGGCGGACTCCGTCCGGCCGCCGAACGTGCGCAGCCACCCGGCACACAGGCGGGCGACGGCCCGCAGGTGGTCCCGGTCGCCGGGCGCGAACGGGCCGTCGTCGTGGCGCAGGACCCCGAGACACACGTCGCCCGGCGGTACCGGCAGCCAGGCCTGCGACCGCCCCTGACCGGACGGATCACCGGCCGGCGGCCACCCCTCGCCGGTCCGCCCCGTGTCGTCCAGCCAACGCGGCTCACCGGCGCGCAGGGCCTCCAGCGGGGGGATCCCGCTCCACGGCGACACCTGCTGCCACCGGGCGGCCAGGGCGTCGTCGATCCCGGCGTGGCCGACCAGTTCGAGGCCGCCCGAGGGCAGCCGGGCGTAGAGCACCACCGCGTCCGCGCCGGCTCCGGGCGCCAGCCGCTCCCTGAGGCACCGGGCGAGTTCTCGTGGGGAGCCGACGCGCACCAAGGCCTCGGCGAGGCCGGCCAGTGCGGCCGAGGCGTCCTGCGAGAGACCGCCGTCCGAGACGTCGTCGTCGGAGAGGCGCGGGGTGGGGGGTGAGACCGTGACGCCGGAGCCGGCGGGCCCGGGCGCAGGGTGCGCGCCGGGCGGCGGGGGCAGGGTGCCGAGCGTGATCCAGCACTCCTCCAGCAGCGTGCGCCGCTCGGCCTTCGCGCGCTGGTTCAGCGTCTCGCGCGCCGCCTCGGCGGAGACGCCGGTGAGCGCCATGACGGCGCCCTCGGCCCGTGCCACGACGGCCGCCGTCGTGGCACGATCGCGCAGCCGGTCGATCTCGGCATGCTGTCCGGCGACGACCCGGGCCAGTGTGGCCAGGTCGGGCGCGGCGCCGGAATCCGTCGGCGTGGCGTGCTCGCTCGTCACGCGACGAGCATGGCACATGGACCGGGCTTCGATGACCGCTCGTCGGAAGGTGATTCCGCCGCCGGCTCCGAGGCGAGGGGTGGACGTCTGCCGGCCGCCCCGGGGCATGCTCCCGGAGTGACCGTCCCGCGCCACCGAGGGCGCGGGTCAGCGCCCGGCCGCACCCCGCTCCACCAGGGCCTCGGTGACCGCGCGCACGCTGCGCGCGATGTGCTGCAACTGCTGCAGTTCCGCCGCGTAGAGCTTGATCGTGTGCTCGATGACCGACTCGGGCAGGCCGAGCCGCGGCAGGTCGGCCCGGGCGGTCTGCAGGGCCGTACGGGCCACCCGGAGCTCGTGCTGGACCTGGATCTGCGCATGGCGGGCGAGCAGGACGGGATGCCGGATCAGTGCCGGGTAACCGGCGTAACGGGCCGGCACCAGCTCGCGCAGCCACTTGGCCGCCGAGCGCTCCCAGTCGTAGCTGCCGGGGCTCTTGACCTGGCACGGCCAGTCCGGGCTGATGCGCGTGGTCGTCAGGGGCATGATCATCGCTTCCGGGTGTGCGGCGTCGACGGGGTGCTGCGACGTTGTGAGGCGGCCCCGGCCTAGGGGATGACCGGGACCGCCGCGGGCGCTCGCGCAGGCGATGCCCGACCGAACACCCGGGGCGCCGGAGCGGGTAGGAGTCGGCGGCCAAGGTGTTCGCGCAGGTGCGGTCGCGATCCGGGCGTCCGGGTCGCGATCCGTGAGCAGTATTTATATATGCCATCTGCTTTGCAAGACGTATGAAAACATTCATGCCTGCTTTGACGGCGCCCGGGCGCCCGGCGGCCGGGAGAGGGGGAGTCAGTCCCGCAGGAAGAAGTGGTGCTGCTCGGCGATCTGCTCGTACTCCTCCAGCCGGGCCTGTGTCCGTTCCGGATCGGCGTCGGTCATGGCCTGGAGCAGCGCCGCGCACATCACGCCCGGCGCCGCGTACGAGTCGAAGACCAGCCGGGACCCCGTGCCGGTGGCGAAGGCGATGTCGGCCTCGTCGACCACCGGTCCGAGCGCCAGGTCGGTGATCAACGCGACCTTGAGCCCGGCCCCGCGGGCCACCCGGACGGCGTTGAGGGTCTCCTGGGCGTGCCGGGGCAGGGAGAAGGCCAGCACCCAGGTCCCGCCCGCCTCCCGGGACTGCAGCAGGGCGTCGTAGGCGACGCTGCCGCCGCGGGTGACCAGCCTGACGTCGGGGTGGACGCGGCGGGCGGCGTAGGCGAAGTACTCGGCGAGCGACACGGAGATGCGCAGCCCGAGGACGGTCAGCGGCGCCGACGCGGCCAGTTTCCGGCCGGTCTCGATGACCTGCCCGGGGTCGGCGAAGTCGCGCCGCAGGTTCTCCAGGTTCTCGATCTCGGCGTCGACGGCCGCCTGCAGTTCGTTGCCGCCGTTCTCCTCGGCCGGGGTGCCGCCGCGGCCGCCCAGCGCGATCGACTGGAGCCGCTCCCGCAGCGCCGGGTAGCCGCTGAAGCCGACCGCCGACGCGAACCGCGTCACCGACGGCTGGCTCACGCCGACGCGGTCGGCGAGATCCGTGATCGACAGGAACGCCGCCTCGGTGAGGTTCTCGATGAGGTACTGGGCGATGCGCCGCTGGCCCGGGGAGAGCCGGGGGCGGTCGAACAACGTCCTCAGCTGGGACGTGGGGGAGACCTCCGTTTCCGGGGCCGTCCGTCCCGAGGTGATCGCCGATGCCTGCGCGCGTGCCTGCTGCGGCGATGGCACGGGTGCGCCTCCTTTGTCTCCCACGGAGGTCAACATAGCCCACCGGCCGCGCCCGTACGGGCCCTGTCCAGGGCGATCGGGGCCCGCGCGCACGGGCATCCCGTCCCGCGGGGGATAGCACCGCGCCGGGCGGGAACCCGCCGCCACGGAAGAACCCGACACCAGCGACGAGGAGCCCCCGTCATGACCGTCCCGGAAGAGAACCGGCCGAAGACCGACACCACCGACGACGTTCTCGACCAGCGCGACGAGAACGCCCCGCGCCCGCCCGGTGGCACCGGCCGGACCATGCGCGAGGCCCTGGAAGAGGCCCACGTGCGCCCCGACGACTACGACGAGGAGTGACCGCGCCGCGGCCGCGCGCCGAGCGCGCGTCCCCCACGGCATCCGATCCCGAGAAGCATCCGACCCCGAACACCGGCAGGTGACACGCATGGGCGCCATCAGCGCGCTGGAGAAGGCCCTGGAGAACCGCTGGGAAGCGCTGTGGGCGCGGGTACTCGACAAGGAACCCGTCGAGATCCTCGACGCCCTGCGCACCGAGTGCGACAACAACGCCGTGGTCTGCGCCGAAGGCCGGGTCATGGTCCCCAACGCCTACGACGTCGAGCTCGACGAGGTCGTCCACGAGGAACTGACGCGTCGTGACGGCCGGGTGGGCCAGGTGCTCACCGACAGCCTGGTCCGGCACGCCGAGCGGCGCGGCTACGAGTGGGCGGGCCCGCTGGCGGTGCACGTCGGCAAGTCCGCCGATGTGCCCAACGGCCGCTACCGCGTGGCGAGCGGCGTGCTGCCCCACGTCAGCGCCGAGGAATTCCCGAAGGCGGCGTCCTAGCGGCGCGCGCCCGGCGGTCGCGCGCGTCGCACGCCGTGCACGTCGCGCGCGGCTCATCGGCGGTAGACCGTGATCGAGTGGCCGACGTCGTCGACGGGCCGGCTGCTGTCGATCAGCGCCGCCAGCCGCCCCGTCGCCTTGGCCGCCGCCGAGTCGGAGACGACCAGCAGCCCGCGCACCTCACGCGCGGGCACCGACCGCGGGTCGGCGGCCTCGATGCCGTAGTGGGACGGTACGCCGCTGCCCTTGTAGACCAGCCAGACCCGCTCGCCCGGGTACCGCTCGCGCAGCCGGTCGGCGAGGCGGCCCAGGTCCTGGCCCCAGTCCACGGCCGAGTCGTGCAGCAGCAGCCGGGTCCTGGCCGGCCCGCCGAACGCCTCGTTGGCGTACGGCAGGTAGTACGGGTACGTCCGCACCGAGCTGACCGCGACGAACGCCACCAGCGCGAGCGTCGCGGCCGGCGCCCACCGCACCCGCGCCGCCAGGACAGACCCCGCCGCCACCGCGAGGAGCATCGGCAGGATCAGCGCGTACCGGGTGCCGAAGTTCCGCGAGCCCGCCATCGCGGACGCCAGCAGCACGACGGCCGGCAGCAGCAGGTACGGCGCGGCCGGCCGCAGCCGGCGTACCGCCACCACGGCGACGGACCCGGCGGCCCACAGGGCGAGCGCGCCCAGCGGCGTCTTCACCAGGAGCGCGGCCGGCAGGTAGTACCACAGCGACCCCGTGTACAGCCGGCCGAACAGGAAGCCCTGCCACGGGTGGCCCTCCAGGCCGAACTGCAGCCGCATCCCGTCCCGGTAGGCCTCCGGGAACGGCAGCAGGTCCACCACGACGCCCTTGAGGCCGGGCACGCCGGGCAGCGCCTGACCGGGTGTGCCACGCAGCCGCGGATCGACCGCCAGGTACGTGGCCCACACGACGGCGATCGCGGTCACCGCCACGACGAGGGCGCCCGCCGCCGCCCGAACCGCCCTGCGCCCGCGCACCCGTGACCCGGTCGACAGGGCGGCCAGGACCAGCAGCACCGGCACCGCGGGCAGGGTGCTGGCCCGGGTCGCCAGGGCGGCCCCCAGCGCGGCCCCGGCGAGCGGCAGGTACAGCCGTGGGCGGTCCCGGGCGCGCCACAGCAGCCACACCGACGTCAGCACGAAACCGGCGGCGGGCGCGTCGAGGGTGGCGAGCGAGCCGTGGGCGACGACGTCGGGGGAGAAGGCGTACAGGGCGAGCGCCGCCAGGCCGCCCGCGCGGCCGGCGAGTTCGCGGGCGAACGCGAACACCACCAGCCCGAACAGCAGGGTCAGCGCGATCACCGGGAGCCGCGCCCAGAGCATGAGCCGCCACGGGTCGTTGCCCGACTCGTACAGCAGATGCCGTCCCCATGCGCTCTGGCCGCCCTCGAAGGAGGGGTCGACGCGCGGACCGGCGAGCGCGACGCCCGCGCCGACGACCAGCTTTCCCAGCGGCGGGTGTTCGGGGTTGTAGCGCAGACGGTGCTCCCGCACATAGTCGGCGGCGGCCCCCACGTACACGGGTTCGTCGATCGTCGGCGTCTGCCGCACGGCCGTGGTCACCATGGCGAACGCCATCTGGGCGAGCAGCACGGCCACGAGCACCGGCACCGTCCACGGCCCCGCGCACCGGCGCCACCGGGTGTCCGACCGCTCCTCGTCCGTCATGCCCACCGGTACGTCGTGCGAGGCGGCGGAGTTCAGCGCGGCGGGGCGAGGCGGGTCAGTGCCGTTTCCGGTACGACGAGGTCGGCGCGGTCGCGGGTCGCGGTCACCAGGTCGGCGTTGCGCTGGTCGGTGCCGAGCACCCAGGCCACCGCGTCCTCGGGGGACTTGCCGAACTCCTCGTGCCGGGCCACCAGTCGGCGGACCCGCTCCTCCTCGGGCACCTCGCAGAACCACACCTCGTCGAGCCAGGACCGCACCCGCCTCCACGCACCGGTGCCCAGCAGAAGGTAGTTGCCCTCCGTCACGACCAGCCGGGCCGTCGGCGGCACCGGGACGGCCCCGGCGAGCGGCTGCTCCAGTTCCCGCTCGAAGCCGGGCGCGTAGACGGTGTCCCCCGCGTCCCCTCCGCCGTCGGTCCCCTGCTCGCGCAGGCGGCGCAGCAGTGCCGCGTACCCGGCCGCGTCGAAGGTGTCCGGTGCGCCCTTGCGGTCCCGGCGGCCGAGCCGGTCCAGTTCGGCGTCGGCGAGGTGGAAGCCGTCCATGGGGACGTGCGCGGCCCACGTCCCGTCCGTCCCGTTCAGCTCCCGCACCAGGGCCTCGGCGAGCGTCGACTTCCCGGCGCCGGGACTCCCGGCGATGCCGAGGATCGCGCGCCGTCCGCCGCGCGGGAGGGCACGGGCCCGGGTGAGCAGGTCGTCGAAGGTCAGCGGCACACCGCAGAGTGTGCCACTCGGCGCTCCTTCGTCGTCCGCCGGCTCACACCCGGGGCTCCATGGCCCAGCGGCCGGACGTCCGGATCTGGAGATACCCGCTCGGAATGCGCTGCAGACCGGAAGCCGTACTGATCCGGCGTACCGGTTCCAGGCGTTCGTCCAGTTCCCACAGCACCGGCAGGGTGGCCCCGCCGAGCGCGTCGTGCTGGATCATGACCTCGGTCCCGGGTCCGACGTGGCGTACGACTCCGTAGCCCTGGCCCTCGACGGGCGCCCGGTCCAGCACCGGCACGGTGGCGAGGGCGGCCGGCTCGATCCGCCAGCCGCTCTCGTCGGTGGCCCAGACCTGGACGTAGCAGTAGCCCGCCTGCGTCACCCACAGCGGCCCGGTGACCGGTCGGCGGCGCGTGGTGTCGGCGGAGATCTTCGACCGGCCGTCGGCCTGGACCGTACGCGTGGTCACCACCTGGTCGCCGGAGACGGTCCGGCACAGGCCGAGCAGGGCGGGCGGCCCCTCGTAGCGGAAGACCGTGCTGCCCCGGCCCTCGGCCGGTCCGGTGAGCAGGGGCGCCTGTTCCACCGGCAGCAGGCGCAGGCTCCAGCCGGCCACGTCCGCCAGCCGCAGCCGCACCTGGGACTCGCCCTTGGTGAACAGCAGGGTGCGGCCGTGCTCCCCGTGGCGGTAGCCCTGCACCAGTTCCTCTTCGTCGTCGTACTCGTCGACCAGCAGCAGCCGGTGGCCGAGGCCGCCGCTGCTGCCCGGGCAGGCGTACTCCAGCAGGGCCGGCCGCCCCGGGGTCGGGTTGACCAGCGTGAGCGTCTTCTCGCCGCTGCCGGTGTAGGCGCCGGCGGCCTGTGCGGCGGCCTGGTCGGGCACGTGCAGGGGGCGGGCGCCGAGCTGCCAGGCGCCGTCGGCCTCGAGGAGCAGCAGGAGCGGGCCGTCGGCGATCGGGACCGTCTGCCGCAGCGGGTCGGTGTCGTTGACCAGCAGGTCGCGGTCGTCGAGGTCGTGCAGGCGGGACGCCTCCAGGCTCCACAGGCCGAAGTAGCCGCCGCCGTCCTCGTCGCCGGCGAAGTCCACGTCCAGGTCGGCCACGGGCCCGGTGTAGGCGACGACCTCGGGGCCGTACCCCTGGAGGGGGCCGGGGCCCAGGCGACGGAGCACCGACAGGGGCTGCACGAGCACCGTCCAGTCGTTGTCCGCCTCCACGCGCAGCCGCAGGGGGCGGTCCTTCGGGGGCTGGACCAGGACCCGGCCGCGGAAGTCGCGCAGAGTGGAGTTGAACAGCAGGTCGTCGTCCTTGTTGCGACGGTTGAGGGTGTGCAGGCCGAAGTAGCCCTCGCCCTGGTGCCAGGCCTCGACGACGACCGGCCCCGGCGGCAGGGGCGCGTCCACGGAGACCACGCCGTTGCCCTGCCCGCGCTGGGTGTACGGGGGGAATTCGGGGCCGAAGGAGTGGGGCACGGCGTCCGCCGGGGCGGGGGCGGGGGCGGGGGCTGCGGCCGTGAACGGCGGTGCGACGTGCGGTGCGGCCGGTGCGGGGTGCGCCATCGGGGCGGCGAGCGTCGGGGACGGGGCGGGCGCGACATACGCCGGGGCCGGGCTCGGGGCCTGAGGCGGCGGGACGGGTGCTGGGGTCTGCTGGACCGGCGGAGCCGGTTCCGCCACGGCTATGCCGAAGTCCGTGGCCAGACCCGCCAGTCCGGACGCGTAACCCTGGCCCACCGCCCGGAACTTCCACTGCCCGTTCCTGCGGTAGAACTCCCCGAGCACGAACGCCGTCTCGTTCTGCGCGTCGTTCACCGCGTAGTGAGCCACCACCGCGCCGTCGGCCGTCAGGGCCTGTACGTGCAGCCCGGGTACCTGGCCGAAGACCCCGCCGTCGCAGGATCCGGCGATGAGCACCCGCTGCACGGCGGGCTCCACGCGCGGCAGGTCCACCTCCAGCCACTCGGCGAGCTGCCCGCCCCCTTCGGCCGTACCCGCGTGGCGTACGGCCCCCGACGGATGCGCGGGCTGGTTGTAGAAGACGAGGTCGGCATCGCCGCGCACCTTGCCGGCGGCGTCGAGCAGCAGGGCGGAGGCGTCCACGGCCGGCGCGCCCGGAACGTTGTGCCGACAGACCGCGACCCGCAGGAGAGCTGCGGGGACAGGGGTGTTGGCGCCCTTGGTGATGTGCGTCATGAGGCACATGGTGACAGTGAAGAAGCTGTGTAGTCGATGGTGGGGGCAAGTGGAGACCGCTGCTCCGGAAGATCCAGTCGGCAGGCTGGTGTGTGGTGCACGTCACCTTCGGGTCATGTCACGTCCGGGCCGCCTGCTCCCATCCGGGGTGTCAGCAAGCGAGCCGAGGAGGACCGAAGTGAGCGCACGGCAGGAGACCGGCACGGCGACCGCGCACCGAGTGGTGATTCTGGGAGCGGGATACGCGGGCATGGCCGCGGCCGTTCCGCTGGCGGCCCGGGTGAAGCGGCGCGAGGACGTGCGGGTGACCGTGGTGAACGCGCAGGAGCGCTTCACCGAGCGCATGCGGCTGCACATGACGGCGACCGGGCAGCGGCTCGCCGAGCTGAGCGCGCCGTCACGGACGGCACCGCCTACGACATCGGAACGGGGTGAGCGGCAGAGGGGGGCCGCCCGGACTTCGGTACCCGGGCCCGACGACGGTTTCCGTCATCTCACGGCCCGTTGACGGCCGAGCCGGTTCAGGCCTGGAACTCGGTGAGATCGATGGCGTGAACGCGCAGCGGATAGCCGTACACCGGGTGGGCCGTCTCGCGTTCCGGCACCATGCCGAGCTTGCGGATGACGTTCTCGGAGGCGTCGTCACCCACCTGGTTGATGCTGATGACGCGGTCGAGGCCACGGTCCTGGAGTGCGAACTCCAGCGTGGCCTGGGCCGCTTCGGACGCGTATCCCTGGCCCCAGAACGGTGAGCCGAGCCGCCAGCTGATCGCCACGGCGGGCAGCACCTCCGGCAGGAATTCGGGCACGGACAGACCTGTGAAGCCGGCCAGCTCTCCCGAGGCCAGCAGCTCGACGGCGAAGAGCCCGAAGCCCTCCTCGTCCCACTCCTCCTCCCACCTCTCGATGGACTCCGCCGTGTGGTCCAGGTCGTGCACCGAGCCGTCGTCGATCCAGTGCATGACCCGCGGGTCCGCGTTGATGTCCGCCATCGGCGCGAGGTCGTCGTCGTGCCAGCGGCGGAGAAGGAGGCGGGGGGTGCGGATCTCGGTCATGGGGCCCATCCTGCCGCAGGGGCCGCGCCTCATCGCGGTGGGCTCCCTGTTCGGCATGGGCGTGGCGCGCCGGGCGGAGCAGGTACCCGCGGGGTCTCGTGGCAAGGCCGCCCTCACCGGGAGCCGTTGAGGTGCCCCCCCGCTCTTCGAGGCGACGCGGGATATGCCGCCTCTCTCTGGGTACCTGAGCCCAGCGGTGCGCCGGCCACGGCTCACCACGGGTGTGCGACCCCGATGCGGTGGGAGAGGGAATGAGGATTCGCGAGTCGGCCCGGGTCATGGTTTCCCGATGCTCCGCCGAGGTCTTGAGCGGCCGGTACCGTCTCGACGGTCTCCTCGGTTCCGGCGGAGCCGCGGACGTCCATCGCGGTTTCGACCTGCGGCTGCGGCGACCGGTGGCGGTCAAGGTCTTCCGGCCCGACACCGGTGCCGACCTCGGGGACGACGTGCACAGCGAAGCAGTGATCCTGGCCCGGCTGCACCATCCCGGACTCGTCACCGCCTACGACGCGGGCCGGCACAACGGACGTGTCTTCCTGGTCATGCAACTGATCGAGGGCAGCACGCTGAAGAACCGCATCGCCATGGCCCCCTTGTCTCCCGCGGAGACCGCCGAACTCGGCGCCGGCCTCGCCGAGGCGCTGGCTCACGCACACGACGAGGGGATCGTCCACCGGGACGTCAAACCGTCCAACATCCTCCTGGACGCCTCCCACCGCCCCTACCTGACCGACTTCGGCATCTCCCGACTCCTGGACGCCACCACCCGCACCGCCACCGGCACCCTCACCGGCACGGCCGCCTACCTCTCGCCTGAGCAGGTCCTCGGCCGGCCCGTCGGCCGACCCGCCGACATCTACGCCCTCGGCCTCGTGCTCCTGGAGTGCCTCACGGGCAGGCTCGAGTACGACGGCGGCCCCCTGGAGGCCGCGATCGCACGACTGCACCGCCGGCCCGCCCTGCCTCAGCACTTGCCGGTACGACTGGCAGACGTACTGCGGAACATGACGGACCTGGACGAGCTGAACCGCCCGACAGCCCACGACTGCGCCCGCATACTGGCGGGGGTGGCCGAGACGTCCCTCCCGGCGGCAACGGGCCCGGTAGCGCACTCCACGAGCCTGGTCGCCGACCACGGACCCTCGCAGACGGCCGACCGCACCCACAGGAATGTGCTGCCCGGCAGGGAGCAGACCGCTCCGCGCCCCACGCCCGCGCGAAGGCGCCCCCTCGTGGCCGGCGCGACCGTTGCACTCGCCGCCGTCATGGCAACCGCCTTCGCCGTCACCGACGACTCCGCGCCCCAGGGCGAGGACCGGAGCGCACCCAAGGTCACGAGCGGTCCCACGGCGGAAGCGGGCGCTCCTCGCGGCGCAGGACCGTCGGAGACGGCCACCACGCCCGCCCCGGCGCAGCCGTCCGACCGCGGCGCCTCTGTCGGCACGTCCCCCGACGACACCCCCGGCGACGAAATTCCCCCCGCTTCACACGGACCGCACCGGCAATCCGCCGTCGACGCGGCGGCCACACACGGTTCCCCGGCCACGACGGCGCCGCCCACGCCGCCCGCCACGGACTCACCCACCGCGGCACCCAAGGACAGCGGGGCACCCCAGACCCAGCGCCGCCCCCCGGGCCATGCCAAGAAGGCGGAGAAGGCGGAAAGGGCCACGAAAAAGGCACAGGAGACGACGGCCGAGGAGACGACGGCCGAGGAGACGACGGCCGAGGCGACGGCTGCGGAACGCTGACGGGAGTCGCGGAGCACTGGCCATCGTTGGAAGGTGCGCGGCAGGGCCGGCCGATCGATGAGTTCCGGGTCGTGCGGGAGTCACAATCCGCAGGACCGCCGACCGCGTGACGCGCTCGCCCCGGAGGAGACGCATGGCACAGCTCATCTACTCGATGATCACTTCGCTCGACGGCTACGCCGAGGCGGCGGAGGGCGGCCTCGGCACCGGGGCCGAGGACCCGGAGGTGCACACCTTCGTCAACGACCTCTTCCGCCCCGTGGGCACGTACCTCTACGGCCGGCGGATGTACGAGACGATGGTCTACTGGGAGACCGCGCACACCGAGCCCGGGCAGCCGCCGCACATCCTGCAGTACGCCCGCGACTGGCAGGCCGCGGAGAAGATCGTGTACTCCACGACGCTCGAGTCGGTGTCCAGTGCGAAGACCAGGATCGAGCGGACCTTCGACCCGGACGCGGTGCGCAGGCTCAAGGCCGAGGCCGATCGCGACCTCACCGTCGACGGCCCGAACCTCGCGGCCCAGGCGATCGCGGCCGGCCTGGTGGACGAGTACCACCTGTTCATCACCACGAGCGTGGTCGGCGGCGGCAAGCGGTTCTTCCCCGACGGCGTCCGCCTCGACCTCGAGCTGGTTGAGGAGCGTGCCTTCGACAGCGGTCTGATCTACGCGCGCTACCGGACCCGCTGAGCGGGGGCCGGCCGGATGAAGGAGGCCGGTTCGTGGCGTGGGGGGTCAGCTTTCCGGCAACGTCTCCCGTACTTGTTCCTTCATGACCATGCCACCACCCCTCGAACGGTGATCTCACGTGGACCACCCCGTAGGCGATCAGCGAGCGTGGGACGGTGCTCCTCCAGGATGCCGTCGGTCGTCGCATAGAGTGCCGTCGCGAGGGTGTCCGCGTCGTGCGCCACAAAACGATTCCGGAAACCCTCGTTCTCGTCTCCGCAGGCACCCCTTGGACCACACCACCAGGAGGAACCGGTGTCGTACCCGCAACTGCTCACGCCGGAGGAGAAGCTCGCCGACGCGAAGAAGCAGCTGAGCCTCCCGCGTATCGTCGTGATCTGCGGCTCCACCCGCTTCATGACCGAGATGACCGAGGCCGAAGTGCGGGAGACCAAAGCCGGAAGGATTGTCGTCAAACCGGGCTGTGACATGAAGTCGCCGCACGAACTCTGGTCCTCTCCTGGAGAGGCCGAGGAGCTGAAGGCGCGACTCGACGATCTGCACCGGGCGAAGATCCGGCTCGCTGATGAGGTGCTCGTAGTCGGCGACTACATCGGAGACAGCACCCGAGCCGAAATCGCGTACGCCCGCTCGCTGGGCAAGCCCGTGCGGTTCACGCACCCCGAAGTCGACCCTGACGCCTGACCGCCCTCTGCCGGGGCTCTGGCAGACTCCTGGCGTCGATGTGGTCCATGTCCGCCGGGCGAGAACCATCGGCGGTTGGGAGGCATGCCGGTGTGCAAGGTGGATCACGAGGCCGCAGCGGTGGCCGCAACAGCAGTTCTGACAGCGGCCCATCCTCACCTGACGGACGAGGCTTCCTCGCATCCGGCACTGGCAGGTTGCGAGGACGTGGAGTGGTCGGCCGTTCCTGGGTGCCCCGTCGATGTCCCGGTCGTCCTGCGCGGACTGCTCGATCCCGACGCGGCTGAGACGGCCGAACGAGCCCTGGACTGGCTCGTGATGTCAGGACCGATGTCCATCAGCGCCGTGATGCCCTCGGTCCTCCCGTACTTGCTGCGACTGACTGCCGATCCATCGACCCCACGCCGGAACGAGTTGTTCGGGCTCGTGCTCATAGCCGCCGCCCTGTCCGCACCGACCGACCCCGACAACGCGTGGGACATGGCGGTCGGCGGTCTTGAAAAGGACCACCCTGAACGGGCGCTCTGCCGAGCCGCGTTCGTTGCCGACGCGGCATGGGTGCGGCGTCTACTGGCCGACGACGCATTGCTGACCGGCCTTCACCTGGGCGAGGACGATCGGGCGTCACTGGTCCAGGCGGCCGGACTGTAACGCGCGAAACGACAGCGACGGCGGCGAGCCCGGTCGGCGCCGACGCACGGCACCAGGCGGAGAAATCCGTTGTGGTCCCCTCGCCGCGGTCCCATGCTTCAGGGCGTGACCACTGAAGACGACTCCGCCGACGCCACCACCGTCACCCTGCCTGTCACCGTGCGCGATCTGCTGCCCCAGGATCTGCCGGCGTGCACCTGGTCCGGCTCGGCCACCCACCTACGCCACGTGGAGCGAGAGCTGGCGCGCACTGCGTCGGGCGAGGTGGACTACCTGGCGGTATGCACTCCGGTGGATCTGCCGGTGGCGATCGGCGGCATCGACTACCAGGTCTCCGAGGGAGCCGGGACCTTGTGGCAGCTCGCCGTGCTGCCGGCGCTGCAGTCCCGCGGCTTGGGAACGCTGCTCGTCCGTGCTGCCGAACAGCGGATCCGGCACCGTGGACTGCGCAGGGCCGAACTCGCCGTTGAGGAGGACAACCCCCGAGCGCGCTCGCTGTACGAGCGACTGGGCTACGTCGCATACGGCCGCGCCCCGGACGCCTGGAACGAGGAAGCTCCCGACGGGTCGATCCGCCGCCACGAGACGATGTGCGTTCTCCTGCGGAAGGACCTCTGAGCCGCCGTCCAGCGGCCGTCCGCTGCCCGGAGCGGTGACCGAATGCCGCGCCGCCGGCCCGTCGCGTACCCGGCTGCCGTGCCGATCGTACTTCTCGCGGTGGAAGGGTTCACCGCGGGGAGCCGACCACGGAACCTCGACAGCGGCGTCCCGAATTCCCGTGGGAGAGGCGGCCCGGCAGTCGCCGACCCGGTCTCACTTCGCGACGGTCCGGCTTCCCGAAGCGGCGGAACCGGCAGCGGCCAAGGCGCCGGACGACGAGTCCGGACAAGCAGCACTGACCAGGCCGGACAGCATCAGGACTGTCCGGGACAGGAACAGGCTGTTGCCCCTCTGCTGCGGCGGCTGGCAAACCTGTGTCGTCACTGGCGAATTGGTCACAAGGAAAGGATCAGTAGTGGCGAGATCAGCTATCGGCGGGCGGGCCGTCCTCGGCCTCGTGGCCCTCTTGGTGTCGGCCGCTCTGACGGCTCCGGCTGCGGCGGCAGGGACGGAGGCCGAGGCCCTCAGGTACGTGGCGCTGGGTGACTCGGTGGCAGCCGGCATCGGGGCCGGTTCACCGGACGCGGAATCCTCCAACTGCTATCTCGACGAAGAGGCCGGGATCAGGGTTCCGAACTCGACGCTCTCCTACCCGAACCGTGTCGCGAAGGCACTCGGCGCGACCCTGGTCGACAGGTCCTTCTGCGGGGCGAGCAGCACCGCGGTGAAGGCGCAGGCGACGGCGGTCACCAGGGCCACCGATCTCGTGACCGTGCAGGCCGGTTCGAACGACTTCGGCTTCTCCGATCCCCTGAGGTTCTGCTATCTCTGGAACCCGCCGCGGACCGGTGCGTGCAACGAGCGGATCAACACGGTCACCAGGAAGTACCGGGACATCCTTCCCGACAGGATCGAGAAGCTCTTCGACAGGATCGACAAGCGCAAGGGCGCCGGCACCCAGGTGGTCGTGGTGGGCTACCCGCACGTCGTCCAGGCAGAGTCGACCCCCCTGTGCTTCGCCGACGGGGCCTGGCCGGACAGCACCCACCAGGCACTGCGCCGTGCCGCCGACACCCTCAATGCGGTGCTCGCCTCCAAGGCGAGGGCACACGGCTACGACTTCGTCGACCCTGCGGCCTCGTTCACCAACCATGAGAGTTGCGGCGACCCGGCGTGGGTCAACGGCATCCGCCCTCTCTCCCGGCAGGTCGAGTCGTTCCACCCCAACGCCACCGGGCAGAAGGCGCTCGGCTGGCTCGTCTGGCAGTACGTGAAGCCGTAGTGCCGGCGGCCCTGGGGTGCATGTGGTGTCACGGCAGCCCGGGGCCGCCTTGCTCCAGGAGCCGGCCCGGACGAGGAAGAGCGCCGGTCGGCGTGCCGAAGGTTCCTGGCCCCCGATTACGCGTCCGCTTCCCCCTTCTCGCGTGCGGCGAGTTCCTGCAGACGGGCCAGTTCGGCCGCGTGCTCGCTCACCCGCACACCCAGGAGCCCGTAGGTGACAAGCACCGCGCCCGCTACGGACAGGGGCACCGACAGACCGAGCACGGCCAGCGCCTCGGGCCAGTCCCGTTCGTCGCCGCAGGGATCCTCGGTCCGTCCGTTGTTGGCGGTCCCCTCGTCGGTGAAGAGACGGGACTCGCACTCGACGGGACGGCGCGCGTGCTCGGGTTCCACCTCGTAGGAGGTGGCGAGCAGCACGCCGCACCACACCCACAGCACAGTCGCCACGGCCAGCAGACCGAGCCCCAAGGCCCGGGCGCGTCGCCCTCGTTCACGGAAGCGCATGTCGAACACCTGTGGATGCATGACGGCTGAACCTAGCAGCCGCCACGGAACGTGGATCCCCGGAAGGTAGGTTCCGACCGTGACTGGTGACTGGCGGACGGACCGGATCGGGACTGCGCTGAGGGGCGACAACCCGACGGTGTTGCGACGGCTGACAGCGGGGTTCGCCGTGATCGGGGACGTTCAGTTCCTGCCTGGCTACTCGGTTCTGCTCGTGGACGAGCCGGATGTACCGCGGTTGTCGGACCTGCCGAGGGCGAAGCGGCTGTCGTTCCTGTCTGACATGGACCAGCTCGGCGAGGCGGTCGAGCGTGCCTGTCGGCGGCTGGACCCGGCCTTCCGCCGGGTCAATCTGGAGATCCTCGGCAATACGGACCCGTTCCTGCATGCGCATGTCTGGCCGCGGTACGAATGGGAGCCGGCCGATGTGGTGAGCAAACCGGTGTGGCTCCATCCGCGTGAACGCTGGAGTGACGAGCAGTTCAGGCTCGGTCCGCAACACGGCGAGCTGCGGGATGCGATCAGCGGCGAACTGGATCAACTGCGCTCGGCGGGGCCCGGACATCGGTGACCGACAGCCGACGCCCACTGGTGGCCTCTGAGCGGGACGATGTCGCTGACGCGGTCGGTGAATCCTGGGGTGGGCGGCTGAAGCCGGCGGGGACGGCCCGCGTCCGCTCGGGAGGAGCGGCTGTTCCGGCCGTCCCCGCCGGGGTGGATCAGGAGGCGGGGACCTCGTCCACGAACGACGTACCGGCACTGCGGTACCCGGCGACCTTCGCCGCCACCTGGGCCGGGGTCAGTACCTGGTCCTTGACGTGCAGGACGTAGTCGACCTGCTGGTCGTAGGCGCGCGGGGTCGTCGACGTCTGGCCGTTCAGGTCGATGAGCCACTGGTTGAAGTTGATCGACATCGGCCGCTCGGGCAGGTACTGCGCGTCATGCGTGCCGAAGAGCTGCCCGTCCACGTAGTACGTGATGGCGCTGTCGTCGATGGTGACCACCAGGTCGTGCCAGCCGGCGTAGCTGGTGCGAGCCTCCGAGTGCTGGTTGACGGCCTGCCAGGGCTCGGGGTTGTAGGTCTCCCAGGACGTCGTGTACAGGATGTTCGACGGCTCACCCCACCCGCCGTTCGGCAGGTACTCGAAGTCGTACTCGGCGTAGTCGTCGGCCATCGGGGCCTTGAGGTCGTTGATGGTGAAGAACGTCTGCACCAGATGGTCCCCGTCCGGCCCCGACCTGGGGGTGTCCGAGAACTTCACTCGGGCCGCATAGGTGCCGTTCTTGAACTTCATGTCCTTGGTGAGGACCTCGGTGTGCGTGGTGGACGCGCCGGTGCCCGCCGTGGAGGTCTCCATGTTCATCACCGAGTTGCCGTTCGAGGACGCGAAGGTGACCTTGGACGGGTCCCAGGTGGCACCCGGCACTCCGGGGCCGCCGGGGTTGGAGCGCACGCTCCAGCCGTGCGCGGAGATCGCGGGGTCGCTGTGCGAGCTGTAGTCGAAGTCGTCGAACAGGGTCTTCCCGTCGCCGGGCGGGTCGGTCGGATCGGTCGGGTCCGTGGGGTCGTTGCCCTCCGGCGCCGTACCCCAGACGGTGGTGCCGCCCAGCTGTGCGGTGACCTTGGCCCAGTTCGCGTACGAGGTCTGGGCGCCGTTGAAGGAGTAGTCGTCGCTCTGGCGCAGGGTCTGCCAGTTGCTCTGGTAGAAGCGCAGCTGCATGTCCCCGGTGTCCGCGCCGGGCGCCAGGGAACCGGCTGCCGTGGTGAAGCCGATCTCCAGGTAGCGGTCGGCCGTCGCGGTCGGGTTGCTGAGGGTGCCGAACGTGCCGGTGATGACCGAGCACCCCTTGACCGCCCAGGAGCAGGCGAAGCGGTACGAGGCGCTCGGCGAGTCCGCCTTGAAGTAGTAGCGGATCTTCACCTGGCTGAGCTGCACGGCGGAGGAGCCGGTGTTGCGGACCTTGAGCCAGGGCTCCGTCTGGTCCGCGGTGGCCCCGCTCGCGCTGGTGCGGTACTGCACGCTGAGGCCGTCGGCGGCCTGCGCTGCCTGGGCGGGGAGCGCGGTCAGGGCGCCGCAGCCCAGGAGGGCGGCCAGGGCGAGCGCCGGACGGGCGCGGCCGGCGGTGGATCGGGTTCTCATCCGGTTTCCTTTCGGCAGGACTTCCGCGGGCGCGGAAGCGTCGGCGGGTGGTGCGGGGCGTGGGGGAAACGACAGCGGGAGAGGCGCGCTCAGCGGACACCACCCACGTGCGGCGGCACCGGCAGGCGGGCCGGTGGCACGTCGTGCGGGACGTTCAGGGCGTCCAGGCGGGCCCGGTGCCCCGCGAGCCGGGCGGTGAAGTCCCCTCGGCCCGACGTTCCGCCCCAGACCCGCTCGGCGAGCGCGCACAGCCGGGGGTAGAGGAGGTACTCGATGTGTTCGGGCGTCGACACGAACTCCGTCCACAACTGGCCCTGGGCGCCCAGGAGTCGAGAGGCGACTTCCGGTTCCGGCGCCGGCGGCGCGAGGTCGACGTCGTACGCCGCGCGCAGGTCGACGATCACGCCGGGCTGCGCGCGCGGTTCGCCGGGCCCGGGGCCGCGCGCGTAGTCGAAGTAGGTGGCGCGGTGGTCGGCCTGCACGGCCTGGTGGCCGCGCCGGGCCGCCGCGCGGGCGCCTCCCGGGTCCCGCCAGCTCATCACCGTGCATTCCAGGGGCAGCGGGACGCCGGTCTCGGCCCAGACCACCGGTCGGCGGCCCGCGCGCACCAGGTGTTCGGACATGCGGCCGATGAACCAGGAGTGCAGCGACCGCGGCCCCGGCAGCCCCTCGCGCGCGGCCCGCGCCCGCGCCGCCGGGCTGCGCTCCCACTCGGTGGTGGGGCACTCGTCGCCACCGATGTGCACGTACGGCGAGTCGAAGACGTCCATCACCTCGTCCAGGACGGTGCGGAAGAAGTCCAGGACGTGGTCGCCGGTGCCGAGGACGTTCTCGCACACCCCCCACTCGGTCCACACGTCGAGCCTGCGGCCCGGGTCGGTGCCCAGCTCGGGGTAGGCGGCCAGAGCGGCACGGACATGTCCCGGAACCCCGGTCTCCGGCATCACCGTCACGCCGCGCTCGGCCGCGTAGGCGACCAGCCCCCGCAGCTCCTGTCTGGTGTACGCGCCGCCGTGCGGCACCCCGTCGAAGCGGTCGCCGCCGGCCGGGCCGACCATCGACTCCGCCCGCCGGCCGCCGACCTCGGTGAGTTTCGGGTGGGCGGCCACCGGCATCCGCCAGCCCTGGTCGTCGGTGAGGTGGAGGTGGAAGACGTTCAGTTTGTGCAGGGCCATCAGGTCGATGTGGCGCCGCAGATAGGACACAGGCTGGAAGTGCCGGGCCACGTCGAGATGGGAACCGCGCCAGGAGTGGCGGGGCACGTCGGTGATCTCCACGGCGGGCAGGTCCCACACCACCCCGCGTATCGGCCGCCCGGACAGGGCCTCGTACGGCAGCAGCTGCCGTACCGTCTGCACACCGCGGAGCAGCCCGGCGGGGCGGGCGGCGCGCAGCAGGACCCCCTGCGGGCTCACCGTCAGGCCGTACCCCTCGTCGCCCAGGCCGCTCAGCGCGGCGTCGAGGGCGAGGACGAACGTGCCGTCGGGGGAGGTCTCCAGGCGCAGTCCGGTGGCCGGGGCGAGCAGGGTGCGCAGCAGGGCCGCGGCCGGTCCGGCTCCCGGGGTGACCCGCAGCCGGGTCGTGGCGTCGAGGCGGAAGCGGCCCGAGCGGGTGGACAGGCGGCGGGGGCGGGGGACGAGGGCCAGTTCGGGGCGTGGCACTTCCACGGGGCGGCTCCGGTGATCGGCGGTGCACGGCGGGCGGGCGACGAGGGGCGGCGGGTCGGATCGCGGATGTGCGCGGTCAGCCTTTGACGCCTCCCGAGGCCAGTCCGGCGGTCACGTGCCGTTGCAGGACGAGGAAGATGATCAGCGCAGGCAGAGCGAACAGGGTGGAGGCCGCCATCGTGGCCCCCCAGTCGGTGCCGAAGGTCGACTGGAACGAGGAGAGCCAGACCGGCAGGGTGCGGCTGTCCTGCTGCTTGATGATGAGGAAGTTGGCGTAGGTGAACTCGTTCCAGGCCGTGATGAAGCCGAACAACGAGGTCGCCATCAGCCCCGGGGCCAGCAGCGGGAACGCGACCTTGCGGAAGGCGCCCGCCCGGGTGCACCCGTCGACCTGCGCCGCCTCCTCGAGCTCCGGCGGGATGCCCGCGATGAAGCCGCGCAGCACCACCACCGTGAACGGCAGTGTGATCATGAAGTAGATCAGCGTCAGCGTGGGCAGCCGGTCGAGCATGCCGGTGTCCCGGGAGATGATGTAGATCGGGATGATCAACGACTCCCAGGGCGCCATCTGCGCGATGAACACCGCCAGCATGAACTGCCTGCGTCCGCGCCAGCGCATACGGGCCACCGCGTAGGCGGCACCGAGGGCGACCACCAGGGCCAGCAGCACCGCACTGAGGGTCACCAGGACGCTGTTGCGCCAGAACAGCGCGAAACCGTCCGCACCGACCGCCTTCTCGAAGTGGGCCAACGTCCAGGTGCGGGGGACGACTTGCGGGTCGTACGACTGGATGTCCGTGGACGGCTTGAACGCGGTCGTGACCATCCAGTACACGGGGAACAGACAGACGACGACGGTGAACGCGGCGGCCGTGTTGAGCGGGAGGCGGCGCAGCGCGCGGCGTCCCGGCCTGCGGCGTACCGGGGGGTGCGAGACGCTCACAGCTGCTCACCCTCCTGACGGAAGAGCTGACGGAAGTAGAGGACGAGGACGCCGCTCATCAGCAGGAGCGTGATCATCGACGCGGCCGAGCCCAGGTCGTAGCGCTGGCCGGCCAGCGCGGTCTGTACGGCGTACACCGGCAGGATGGTGGTGGCCCCGCCCGGCCCGCCCCGGGTCATCACCCAGATCTGCACGAACGCCTTGAACGTCCAGATCACTTCGAGGGACAGGACGAGCATGAAGATCGGCCGGATCAGCGGGAAGGTGACGGAACGGAAGAGGCGGGTGACCCCCGCGCCGTCCATCCGCGCCGACTCGTACAGCTCGGCCGGCACCGTGATCAGTGCCGAGTACAGCGTGATGGCGGCGAACGGCACCGACTGCCAGACGATCAGGACCACCACGATGGCGAACGCGGCCGTACCGTTCGCGAACCAGGGGTAGCTCTCGTAGGAGTCGAGACCGAGCCGGGTGAGGGTCTCGTTGACGATGCCGAACTCGGAATGGAACAACCACTGGAACACGGTGGTGGCCGCGACCACGGGCACGGCCCACACCAGCACGAGCGAGCTGAGGACCACCGTTCTGGCCACCCTGCCCAGCCGCTCCGTCATCAGTGCGACCAGCGTGGACAGCACCATGATCGTGACCACGCTGACGGCCATGAACACGAAGGTGCGGCGCACCACCTCCCAGAACTGCGGGTCGCCGAGCAGCGTCCGGTAGTTGCTCAGTCCCACGAACTCGGCGTCGCCGAGGATCAGTTGGCGCAGCCTGAAGTCCTGGAAGGAGATGAGCACGGCGCGGGCGAGCGGATAGAGCAGCAGGTAGAGCATGCCCAGCACCGCGGGCGCGATCAGCAGGTACGGCCAGAGTGCTGCCCGGTCCGCCCCGACCCGCCGGCCGCCCGGATGATGCGAGGCCGGCGGTGAAGGGCGGTGGCCGGCTCTGCGCGGCGCGCTCCGCTCACGGACGGTCGACACGGCGCCTCCTGGTCCTCGGGATGTCGTTCCTCGCACGGTTCGGGGCCGGTCAGGAGCCGCTGTTGAGGGTGTCGGTGATCGTCGCGGACGCCTTCGACGCCTCGGCCGAGGCGTCCTTGCCGGTGAGGACGGCCGTCATGTACTCCTTGATCGGGTTCTTGGCCTCGACCGCCGCCCACTCGGGGGTGTTGGGCGTGGCGTGTCCGTTCGCGGCGCCCGCCGCCATCGCCGCGGTGCCCGGATCTCCGGAGACGGCGCTCGCCAACGTGGTCTTGTTCGGCACGTAGCTCATGGAGACCGCGAGCTTCTTCTGCCAGGCGTCCCCGGCCAGTTCCCGCAGGAAGGTGAACGCCTCCTCCTGGTGCTTCGCGGCAGCCGGAACGATCAGGTCGGAACCGCCGGTGAAGACGGCACCCGGCCGGTCGGCGGTCTTGCCGGGGATCGGGAAGAAGCCCAGCTTTCCCTTCAGTCCGGGGTTCTTCTCCTCGATCACCTTCGCGCCGCCGGGGACGGCGATGATCTGCGCGATCCGCTCCTTCGCCATCACCTCCGCCTGCGGCGGCTGTGCCTCGTCCGAGTCCTTGGGGCCCTTGCCGAGGGACTGGAGGCGCTGGTAGAAGTCCATCGCCCGCAGGGCCTCGGGGCTGTCCAGGCCGCCCTTCCACTTCCCGCCCGACTCGACGGCCAGGTCGCCGCCCTCGTCCCAGACGAAGCCGGAGAAGACGTACCAGTTCTGTCCCGGCAGGTAGATGCCCTGGGCGCCGCCCTTGTCGAGCTTGCGACCGGCCTCCAGCCACTGGTCGCGGGTCTTGATCTCGGCGGCGTTCACCCCGGCCTTCTCGAACAGGTCGGTGCGGTAGATGACGACCCGGTTGGCGGCGTAGTAGGGGATGCCGTACTGCTTGCCGTCGTAGCGGCCGGGTTCCGCGAGGCCCTTGATCCAGTCGCCGCCGCCGAGTTCGGCCACGCGGTCGGAGAAGTCGGTGAGGCCGCCGCTCTGGGCGTACTGGGCGACCTGGGTGTTGCCGACCTCGATGACGTCGGGGGCGTCGTTGCTGGCCAGGGCGGCGGTGACCTTCTCGCCGATGCCCTCCCACTCCTGGACCTGGATCTTGACGTCGATGTCCGGGTGGGCCTTCTCGAAGCCCGTCTCGAACTCCTGCTGAAAGCCGGCCGAGACGCTGTCGCGCATGAGCCACACGTCCAGGGCGGTCCTGCCGCCCCCGGCGTCGTCGGAGGAATCGCCGGGCGACGAACAGCCGGCGAGGCCGGCGCAGAGCACCAGCGTGGAGAGCACGGCGAGCGAGCGGTACTTCACGGTTCACCTCTGGGAGAGCTGGAATCTGGGAGATCTCGAAAGCCGTCAGGAGCTGAGATCCGGCAGAGCTGGGTTCTGGCGAGCCTGCGAGCGGAGCAGGAGCGAGGGCGAAGCATCCAACTTGACCAGTAAGGAGCACTGGACTTACCAGTGAGCGTTGGTTGAAGGTGGCATAGACCAATGGGGGCGTCAACCCCTCGTGCGTGAACGGGTTTTGGCCGCCCTTGCCCGTCTCGGATGGCTGGATCACGACGAGGTGGACAGGTAAGGTCGGCTGACCAGCAGACCTGTCACGGGAGTACCGCATGGAGATCGACGCCGCCGCCTCCGGTGCGGTGCTCAAGCGCGAGCGCGTCCGCGACGCGATCCTGGAGCTGATCGAGGAGCGGAGCCCGGGGGACGCGATCCCCTCGGAGCGCGCTCTCTGCGCCGAACTGGGCGTGTCCCGCCCCACGCTGCGCGCCGCCGTGGACGAACTGGTGGTCGCCGGACTCCTGGTGCGCGAGCACGGACGTGGCATGTTCGTCGCTGCCGAGAAGATCACCCAGGAACTGGTCTCGGACCGGCGGGCGTTCAGCCTCCCGCGGCCCGCCGGCGCCTGGACCAGCCGGCTCCTGGAGGTCCGCACCCTCCCCGCCGGCGCCCGGGTGGGCCGCAAGCTGCGCATGTCACCGGCGGCGCCGATCCACTACGTGGCGCGGCTGCGGCTGGTCGACGGCTCGCCGATGGCCATCGAGTACCTGCACGTCCCGGCCGGCCTCGTCTCCGACCTGACCAGTGAGGAACTGGAGCAGGGCGACCTGTACGAGCACTTCGCCGAGCGGCACGCCGTCCGGGTCAGCGAAGCCGTGCAGTCCATCGAGCCCACCGTGGTCACCCGTGCCGAGGCCGACCTGCTCGACGTGCCCGAACTCTCCCCGGCCCTGCTCTTCGAGCGCCTGACCAGCGACACGCAGGGGCGCCCCGTCGAGTACGTCCACTCCCTCTACCGCGGCGACCGCTACCGCATCGTCTCCCGGCTCACCCTCGCCGCGCGCGACCAGTCCCCGCCCCCGACCGGCGGCCACCACCCGGGTATCCCTCCGGGCGACTTCACCACCGGCGACCCCGTCACGCTCTCGACGCGCGGAGTCGTCCAGGACGGCGACTGACGACGCCTGGTGCGCGGAGTCGCTCGGACGGCCCGGGGTGACCAGGTGGGGGAGTCGCCGTCATGGGAGCCCGCGCCACGCGGCCAACGAAGCGAGACGTTTCGTCTTGCCAATCCGTGCGTCGCGGCGTACCGTCCTGCTCATGGGTTCCCTGTGAGATCACCGGTGCCGACCGCGTAGAGCAGCGCTCCGCCGTCGCCGCGCCCCGCCGTGCAGCCGTCCACCCCGATCCGGCCCGGGCTCGACCCCGCGCGGCCAGGAGGGAACTGATCTTGCACACCTCACAACTCACGCTCAGCCACGTCACCAAGCGCTACCCCGGCCGCACTGTTCTGGACCAGGTCTCCTTCACGCTGAAGCCGGGTGAGAAAGCCGGGCTGATCGGTGACAACGGCGCAGGCAAATCCACGCTCCTCCGGCTGGTCGCAGGTCAGGAGCGCCCGGACAGCGGCGAGGTGACCGTGACCGCCGCCGGCGGCGTCGGTCACCTGCCCCAGACCATCCCCCTGCCCCCGACCGCCACCGTCCAGGACGCCGTCGACCTGGCCCTTGCGGACCTGCGTGCTCTGGAGGCCGAGCTGCGCCGGGCCGAGCGGGCGCTCGGTGACGGTCAGGACCCGGCTGCGCTCGCCGCGTACGGCCTGCTCCTCGGACGCTACGAGGCCCGGGGCGGCTACGACGCCGACCACCGGGTGGACATCGCGCTGCACCACCTCGGCCTGCCGGCTCTTTCCCGTGAGCGACGACTCGGCACCCTCTCCGGCGGCGAGCGCTCCCGTCTCGCCCTGGCCGGCGTCCTCGCCGGCCGCCCCGAGCTGCTCCTTCTGGACGAGCCGACCAACGACCTGGACGATCAGGCCGTGGAGTGGCTGGAGACGCAGCTGCGGGCGCACCACGGCACGGTGCTCGCGGTCACCCACGACCGCGTCTTCCTGGAACGCCTGACCACCACGGTCCTGGAGGCCGAAGGGGGAAAGGTCACCCGCTACGGCGACGGCTACACCGGCTACCGTACGGCGAAGGCGGCGGAGCGCCGCCGCCGGCTCCAGGAGCACGAGGTGTGGCGGTCCGAACTGGCGCGCAACGAGCGGCTGGCCGCCGGCCACGCCGCCCGCCTCGGCACCATCCCCCGCAAGGCGCCGCTGGCCAACTTCGGACACGGCGGCTTCCGGGCCCGCGGCCGGGCGCACGGCGCGATGGCCCGCATCCGCAACGCCCGTGAGCGGGTCGAGCGGCTGACCGCGAGCCCGGTGGCACCGCCGCCGGACCCGCTGGCCTTCACGGCGCGCATGGCGACGACGAGGGCCGGCGGGGGAGGAGGCACCGAAGCCGACTCCGGGGAGCTTCCCGTCGCCCAGCTGTCGGACGTACGGGCGGGAAACCGTCTGCGCCTGCGCTCCCTCACCCTCGGCCGCAACGGCAGGCTTCTGGTCACCGGCCCGAACGGAGCCGGCAAGACGACGCTGCTGAAGCTGCTCGCCGGTGAGCTGCGGCCGGACGAGGGCTCGGTGCGGGTGCCCGGCCGGGTGGGCCATCTGCGCCAGGACGAGACGCCGTGGCCGCCGGACCTGACGGTGGCGGAGGCGTTCGGGCTGGGCCGCGTGGGCTCCGCCGGCGAGCACGCCGACGCCCTGCTCGCCCTCGGCCTCTTCCGCCCCGCGGAACTGCGGCTGCGCATGGGCGAGCTGTCGTACGGTCAGCGTCGCCGCGTGGATCTGGCCCGACTGGTCTCGGACCCCGCCGACCTCCTGCTGCTCGACGAGCCGACGAACCACCTGTCACCGGCGCTGGTCGAGGAACTGGAGGAGGCATTGACCGGATACCCGGGGGCGATCGTGCTGGTCACCCACGACCGCGCGCTGCGGGCGCGGTTCCGGGGCGAGCACCTGGGGCTGCCGGAGACGGCGGCAGCCAGGGTGGAGTGAATGCGGGGTACGCCGGAGAACCGGGCCGCGTACCGGCGAGCACCTCGCGGAGCCTCGGCAGCACGCCCGAGAGCTGATCGCGGGAACCGGGTCGCGCTCACAGCAATCGGTCGACCAGCCCGTCGACGTAGTCCGGGGTGAGCGGGACCATGCCGAACAGGACGCGGATGTACATCGGGGCCAGGATGTGGTCCAGCACGTCGAACGCGTCGGGTGGGTGCTCGCCACGGTCGCGGGCGCGGTCGAGCATGGCCTGCAGTTGCCGGGTGCGTTCGGCGCGGAGGTCGGCACCGGCCTGCATGCCCTGCTGACCGCTGCTCGACAGGGCGACGGCCAGGTGCAGTACCGCCGGACCGTCGGGTCCGGTGATCTCGCGGGCCACCTGGGCCGCGTAAGTGCGCAGATCGCCGGCGAGGCTCCCGGTGTCCGGCATCGGCGACTGCGCATTGAGGCGGGTGAGCGCCACGTCGGTGAGCAGGGCTTCCAGGCTCCCCCACCGGCGGTAGATGCTGCTGTCGGCTACACCCGCGCGGGCTGCGACCTCGCCCACGGTGAAGTTGCCGTAGCCGCGCTCACTGATCAGGTCGGTGACGGCCTGGTGCACCTGCGCGCCGACGCGGGCGCTGCGCCCGCCAGGCCGCCGGGTTCGCTGTCGCTCATTCACACCCTCACCTTAACGCAGCCACGACTTGCGTTTGTGTGGCGGCCCTCCTTATAGTCACCTAACGCAGTCGAGGACTGCTTTAGTGCGCTCAGCTGTATCGCCACCCGCGTCGGCCTCGACCGGGCGAACTGACGATTGAGGGGGATCCCGTGGCCGCATCGCATGCGACCGTAGGCAGTCGATCGAACCGGGCCGTGCTGCTCGCGGTGACCTGCCTGGGCCAGTTCATGGTCCTGCTCGACAACACGATCGTCGGAGCGGCGCTGCCCGATATGCAGCACCGGCTGCACACGCAGTTGACCGGTCTGCAATGGATCGTCGACGCGTACGTACTGCTGGTCGCCATGCTGCTGCTGACCGGCGGGGTCTTCGCCGACCGGTTCGGCCGCAAGCGGGTGTACCTGACCGGCGTGGCGGTGTTCACCGCCGCGTCGCTGCTGTGCAGCCTCGCGCCCTCGGTCGGCTGGCTGCTCGTCGGCCGGGTGCTGCAGGGCATCGGGGCCGCGGCGCTGAGCCCTGCCTCACTCGCCCTGCTCGCCGCCGCCTGTCCCGTGCCGCAAGAACGCGTCAAGGCGATCGGGCTGTGGGCCGGATTCAGCGGAATCGGTCTGGCCGCAGGCCCCGTGGCCGGCGGCGTGCTGACGGAAGCCTTCGGTTGGCCCGCCATCTTCCTGGTCAATCTGCCCATCGGCCTGGTCCTGCTGCTGGTCGGCCTGCGTCACCTCGACGAGTCCCGCAATCCGAGCGCCTCCGCGATCGACATCCCGGGCACGGCGCTGTCTGTTCTGGCGGTAGGGGTACTGACCTACGGGCTGATCGAGGGTGGTGCCCGCGGCTGGACCTCACCGGTCATCCTGGGAAGCTTCGCCGCCGCAGCGGTCCTCCTCGGCGCCTTCGTCGCCGTCGAAGCCCGTCGTTCTGCTCCGATGCTGCCGCTGCGGCTGTTCCGGCAGCGGCTGTTCACCGTGTCCAACACCGCCATGACCGTGGTGGGGTTCGCGCTCATGGGCTCGTCGTTCTTCTTCTCCCAGTTCTTCGTGTACGTCCAGGGCAGCAGCATCCTGCGCGCCGGCCTGCAGACCCTGCCGGTGTCCCTCGCCATGGTGATCGTCAGCCCGTACGCGGGCCGACTTGCCGCCCGGTACGGCTTCCGCGTCGTGGTCACCACCGGCCTGGCCCTGGCCGGCCTGGGACTGCTGGCGCTCGGCACGGTGCACGCCGATACCGGCTACGGGAACGTGTGGTGGCGGCTGGGACTCGTCGGCATCGGCTTCGCACTGGCCCTGTCCCCGCTGACAGGAGCCGCCATCCAGGCAGTCAGCCCGCAGGAAGGTGGCCTCGCCTCGGGCATCAGCAGCACGACCCGGCAGCTCGGTGCGGTGCTCGGCGTGGCGGTGCTCGGAGCCATCGTCCGCACCCGGCAGTCCGGCCGCGCCTCCTTCGAGACCGGCCTCGACAGCGCCTTCCTCGCCGCCGGCGCCATCACGTTGGCCACCGCCGTGTTCACCGGCCTGTGGCTGACGAGGTCCGAGCCCGCGGAAGGCTCCGCGGCGCCGCAGCGTTCCACTGATCCAGGTGCGGTCACCACCTCGAACGAGGCCTCCCTGAAGAGCCGTTGACGATGGCACCCTCGGGGAGCGCAGATGCCACGGCGCGAGGGCGTGCGGGAGGTGGCCGATCATCGCCCGGCCGTCGGAACGCATGCCCGTCAGACCCTTGACCGGGCGTTGCTTCGACGGAGGATGGGGGGAAGAGAGCGGGTCTGCGTGGTGAAGTGCGGGCCTTCGACAACTCCGACAGCAGGGAGCGCTTCCCGATGACCGCACACCCCGCACGCCTCGAGCGCAGCGGTCCCGAGACGGCCCCGGTCATGGAGGTCTCGCCGTTCAAGCCTTCTCTCGTCAAAGCGGTGTTCAGGGACGTGACCCCGATGCATGTCTCTCGGTCGGCCACGTGGGCCGCCGCGTCGGTGACGCGGACAGTGCTGACGGAGATCATCGACGGCGCGAGGAGAGCGGCGGCGGAAGAGGGCCGGAAGAGGCTGATTCCCGGTGACCTTCTCTCGGCGATCGACCGGAACGTCGAGCTCGAGGTGGGGACCAAGTGGTACGACCACAGCCCGACGTTCCGAGGCCTGACCGGTGACCTGTACGACGCCGAGGGCGTCCTCGTGCCTCCTCGTGAACGCAGCAGGTCGCGCAGACCGAGCGCTGTGGTCGGCGCCCACAGGTTCGAGGCCGGGGTCAGGAAGCTGCTGCGGAGCCAGGGGGCGACGGCCGTACCAGCGATGGTCCGCGACCTGGACGGAATCGCGAGCGTGTTCCTGACGGACCTCGCCCGGGACGCAGCGATGGTCGTCCGCGAGGGCGGGGTCCAACGTTTCGGCACGGTCACCCTGGTGATGCCGGGCGAACCGGCCCCAGCCCCGCCCCTCCAGGATCCGCTCCCGGACGCCCTGTCCATCCGCAGGGGGGACGGGCGGACCATCGGCAGGGAGGACATCCTGGCCGCCACCACGATCCAGTTGTTCGGCGGCACCCTCAGACAGCGAGCCCTCAGCGAAGCACGCGAGGCGACACGGAACACGTGATGACGTAGCCCGTCGCCCTCCTGGGGACCAGCCCAGGGCGCTTCCGGAGCCGGACGGGGCGAAGCTCCCGCTGTCCCCGGACGAGATCGAGCGGCACAACGTCCTTCCCGGCTGGTGGTCGAGTACACCCTGAAGAACAACACCAGCAACGAGTCGTTCCTGCACCACGTCGGCTACTACGACTGGCTGGAGAAGGCCAACCGCGAGGAGGGCGTCTTCTCGTCCGTGGACCAGAAGATCATCTGGACCGAGCGCATTCCGGCGAAGGAGAAGTGAGTCGGTGTCTCGAGTACGACTGCCGGCGGCGGCCGCCGTGCTGGCCCTGCTGACCTGCCTGCCGGGCTGTTCGTCGGCGCCCACCGCCGTCGAGGCCTGCATGGGGAAGCAGGCGGTCGGCGCGACCGCTGGGCAACTCGCCGGTACCTACCGGGGCGAGGGCGACGCGGAGGGCGTGACGCTCACCCTGAAGACACCGGAGAGCGAGCCGGGCAGCGGCACGGTCACCGTGCACGACTGGCCGACCGGTGACTGGTACCGGAGCGAACTCGGCGAGACGTTCGACGGGGCGCCGCGCGGCCTCGTCCTCGTGAACCGAAGAAGAGCGAACCCGTGCTCGTGATGCAGCACCACACCCGCGTCGCCGAGGTCGGCCGGGACCGGCACACCGTCCGGGCGCGCACCGACGGCGGGCGCCACGTCGTGGCAGCCTGATGGCCGGCGCGGACGGTCACGCAGCCTGGTCCTGCGGCCCGTGGCTCCGCAGGACCCGGATGCCGCCTCCGCCGGTACCGCCTCGCCCCGCCCGCTCTCAGACGACGTGCACCGGGTGGCGGACGACTGCGTCGAAGAGGTAGCCCTGCGTGTTGGCGGCGGTGGCGTCCGGCTGGGTCCGTCCGGTGCTGTCGGTGGCCCGGGCCAACAGGGTGTGGGGGCCGGGGGCCGACGGCCGCCACCGGGTGGACCAGCGGACCCAGCCGTCCCAACGCGGCCTGTCGTGCAGCCGGGCCTCGCCCCAGGTGGTACCGCCGTCGGTACTGACCTCGACCCGGACGACGCCCCCGGCCCCGGACCAGGAACGCCCGGTGAGCCGGTGCACGGTGCCCGCGGCCAGGTTCGCCTCCCGGTCCAGCTCGAAGGCGCTCTTGACGGTCTGCCGGGTCAGCGGGGCGCTGCCGCCGGCCGGGTGGGCGTCCCCGAAGAGCCGGTAGAAGTCGGTGTTCCAGGGCGAGTAGAGGGGCTGCGCCGCCACCTCGATGTCGCCGATCCACTTGATGGAGGCGATACCGATCCAGGACGGCACCAGGAGCCGTACGGGGTGCCCGTGGTCGGGCGGCAGCGGTTCGCCGTTCATCTCGTGGACGAGCAGCACGTCGTCGAGGGCCTTGGACAGCGGCAACGGACGGCGGACCCGGCCGAGGTCGGTGCCGTCGGCGGTGACGTAGGGGGCGTCGAGACCGCGTGGCATGACGTCCACGGCGCGCCGGTCCAGGCCCGCCCGCCTGAGGACGTCGGCGAGGCGGACACCGCGCCACCGGGCGACGCCGATCGCGCCGAGCGTCCAGGCGGTGCCGCTCACGGACTGGCCCTGCTGGGTGGTGAACAGGCTGCGTCCGTTGCCCGCGCACTCCACGAACGCGCTGTGCGAGACGGCCGGGAACGTCTTCAGGTCGTCGAGGGAGAACTCGACCGGGCGGCGGTGGCGGAGGCCGCCGCCCCAGACGGTGAGCGACCAGTCGGCGGCGTCCAGGACCGGCGTCGTGGTGTGGTTACGGACGAAGAAGCGCTCGTTGGGGGTGTGGTAGCCGGTTCCGGCGAGGGCGGCGAACCGGGTCTCGGCGTTGGTGCCGCGGACGGTGAACCACGCTTCGGGCAGGGGCTTGACGATCCCGGCCGCGGTGACGGTTCGGTCGGCGGCCCGCGCGAGGGGGCCCGGCGCCGCGGTGGCGGCGCCGGCCAGCCCGGCGGCCGCGAGGAGCCGGAGCATGTCGCGGCGGGCGACGCCGTCGGCGCGGGCCTCGCCGGCCAGCCACTGGCGGAGTCTGCGGCGGTCGTGAGCGGTTTCGGAGATACGCATGGCGGCCTGCCTTTCGCCCGGAGCACGGCCCTTGCCGGAGGAAGGACGGTGCGTCAGGGACGCGGAGATCGAGGGGGAAGGCCCCCGGGGCGGGGAGGTGCCCTGGGGCGGCGCTCGGCACCGGCGCGGTGCGCCCACCCGGCGGGTGAACGGGGACCGCGCGGTGCGGATCACACGGTGGGGATCAACAACAGCCGTGGAGGACGAGCACACGGGACCGCGGGGCGGTGGTGCGGCGTCGGCTGAGGATCATGGCGCCATGCTACGGAAGCGGCGGCGCACGCGGGCCGGAACCGGCGTACTCGCCGGGTGGGGGCGCCGGTTGTGGTGGTGCCGCGCGGCCCCGGTGGGCGCAGCGGTCGCCGCGCGGTCTCCGCAGTCGTGTGGTCGGTGTTCTCCGCGGTTCCGCCCCGGTGGGCGATCCGGTGCCGAGCGGTTCAAGCCGTTTCGGTGAGGGGCCCGGATGCCGGAGTCTTGGTGACGACCCCGGTGGTCACTGGCCGGCGCCGAAGCCGCCATGAGACTCCGCGCCGTGCTCGCCGAGCGACTTGACCGCTCCTGGACCTTCCGCCTCGATGATCTGCACCCGCCGCGCACTGTGGCCAGTCCAGCGCGAGCCGCCCGCAGGTGCGTCACCGGTGCACGCCTTACGCGTTCGGGTCCCAGTCTGCGAGCTGCTCCATCGGCTCGGTGTCACCGGTGGTCTCCACGCCGTCGAGCGGGAGGCGCTCGTAGAAGTAGAGGACCAGTTCGCTCGCCGCGCCTCGCATCGCCATGTCGCCCGGCTCCGCGTCGGCCGCGAGGTCGTCGCAGCGGACGCCGCCGGCGTCGAGGGTCAGGCGCCAGGAGCGGCCCTCGGTCGTGTGCAGGTCGATGGTCGCCGGCTTGAACGGCCAGGGGACGGTCGTCGCCGCGACGGTCGTCAGGAACTCGTCGACGCCCTCGACCGCGACGTCCGTCGGCAGCGGCTGTGCGGCCCCCTGGACGAGCTGGGCGTCGTACGTGTGGACGGCGAGCTCCTGGATCTGGTGCCGGGCCACGGCTCCGCTGGTCTCCGGGGCCTGCGAGCGGCCCCACCAGGTCCAGCAGCCGCGGTCCGGGCCGGCCTCGCGCATCGCGTCGAGCATGAGCTCGGTCGACTCGGCCAGCCAGGCGTCCAGGGCTTCGCGGTCGCGGGGGGCGGTCGGAGCGCCCTTCGGGTCCGTCCTCGCCGGGGGCTCAGCGCCCGGGCCCGCCGCGACGATGGCGGCCTGGCGGCGGCGGCCGTCGCCGAGGTGCTGCGCCAGTTCGCGCAGCGTCCAGTCCGGGCAGGTCGGGACCTGGACGTCAAGGTCGGGGGCGGACGCGATCGCGGCGCGGAACGCGGCCGAGCGGTCTTCGATCAGCCGCAGGACCTCGGGGAACTCCAGGTTGTTTCGCACGTCGGTTGTGTATCACGGCCCTCCGGCCGACGGGTAGCGAGTTTGTCGGACGAACAGCCCCCTACGCTTGCCGGGTCGGATGACACACGGTCAAGGAGAGGCGGGCTCCAGGATGGCGCGGGTCACGGCTGTCAGCATGAACGGGACGTACACCTTCACCAAGCCGAACCGTTCGAGCATCATGCTGCTCACCGGCCTCGGCGTCGAGGGGGATGTCCACGCGGGGGAAACCATCAAGCACCAGTTCCGTATGACGTACGAGCCGGATCTGCCCAACCTGCGCCAGGTGCACCTCATACACGAGGAACTCTTCGATGAACTTGCCACGAAGGGCTTCACCGTCGTCGCAGGCGAACTCGGCGAGAACATCTCCACACGCGGGATCGACCTGCTCGGCCTGCCCACCGGTGCTCTGCTGCACCTTGGCGATCAGGCGATCGTGGAGGTCACCGGCCTGCGTAACCCATGTTCAAAGATCGACACGTTCCAGAAGGGCCTGCTGAAGGAAATCTTCGAACTCGACGTCCGGACGGGAGACTTCACTTTCAAGTCCGGAATCATGAGCGTGGTCCGGCAAGGGGGAAGGGTTCACCCTGGTGACGCGATCAACGTCGAGCTCCCCGCCGGCCCGCACCGTCCGCTGGAGCGTGTGTAGAGCGTGGTTCACTTCGACTCTCTCGACATGGCCAGGTCGCTGCTCGACCAGAAGGACCCCGGGAACTGTCCCTCTCCGACCGGCGGCGACGGCGAGGGGTCCAGTGCGCTCGCCCGCGCTGTTGCGGAGGGTCCTCCGCCCCCCGCACTCCTCAGGCCGCCTTCCTCCAGACGATCATGCCCAGTTGCAGGAACGCCTCCTGTTGCAGGGCCGTCTGCTTGACCTGGATCGTGAGTGCCGCGACGTCGCCCGAGTCGTTCCCGACGCAGAGCTGGGTGCCGGCGTCGGCCGCTGCGAGCGACCACGTGCGGTACGCGGAGCCGGTGGCGCCGACGAGAAGGTGACGGCAGACGTCGGGCGTGGCGGCCTTTCCGTTGAACAGCTGCATGAACCGGCTGGTACCGCTGTGCAGCGCGCAGTCGATGTCGTCCTCGCAGTCGAGGCGGATGTCGCCCCGGCGATCGGTGCGGAGCAGCGGTTCGCTGAGGCTCAGGGAGTTCGTCCGGTACAGCCACACGGGAGACAGCGTTTGGGCTCCCGCCGCCGGAGAGGCGTTCGGGGCGGGTTGCGAGGCCCGGCGGGAGTCACCGGCGGCCGGCGAGGTGCGTGACGGCGACGCCGTCGACCGCGCGGGCCTCGCCGGTGCGGGCGTCGAGGTGGGTTCCGCGGCCCGCTCGCCGGCGCCGGACCGGTCGCCGCCGAACCACGTCAGCCCCGTCCACATCAGCGCGCCCGCCGTCACGGTCACTGCTGTGACCAGCGCGGTTCGCCTACCGGGCGCCCGGCGCCGGGCGGGCGTCAGTGACAGCGTCGCGGCTGCGGTCGACGGAGCCACGGGAGTGCGCGCCGGGCCCGGGACGGTCGCACCGGGTCCCGTCACCTCGTTCCAGACGGCCGGTCCCGCGCCTGCGCCGGCGTCCCCTCCCAGCTGCCCCCGGCACCACTGGACGACCTCCGCCGGCGTGGCCCGCTCCCGCGGATCGGACGCCAGGCACCGGGCGAACAGCGGGCGCAACGGCTCCGGCAGCCGGGACAGGTCGGGTTCCTCGTGCACGATCCGGTACAGCACGACCGGCGCTATGCCGTCCCCGTACAGCGGTTCGCCCAGTGCCGCGAAGGCCGCCGTCTGGGCCAGTGCGAAGACGTCGGTCGCCGGGGAGACCTCACCGGCGGTCGCCTGCTCAGGGGCCATGAAGTGAGGCGTGCCGACAGTGGAGCCGGTGGCGGTGTGCGAGGAGAGGCCGGCGGTGACCGAGATACCGAAGTCGATCACCCGTGGCCCGTCAGCGGCCAGCAGCACGTTGGAGGGCTTGAGGTCCCGGTGCACGACCCCCACGCTGTGGATCGCCTGAAGCGCCTCGGCCACGCCGGCCGTCAACCACAGTACGGCGGACACCGGCAGCGGGCCACGCCGGGCGACGGCCGCCGTGAGGGACGGTCCCGGCACGTACAGCGTGGCGAGCCAGGGGGGTACGCCGTCGGTATCGGCATCGACGAGTTCCGCGGTGTAGGCGCCCCTGACCCGGCGGGCGGCCTCCACCTCCCTGCGGAACCGCCGCCGGAAGGCCGGATCGTCGGCCAGCTCCGGCCGCACCACCTTGATCGCCACCGGGCGGCCGCCCCGGGTGTGCGACAGGTACACCCGGCCCATGCCCCCCGCGCCGAGCCGGGCCACGAGCCGGTAGCCGGCCACGACGGAAGGGTCGCCCGCCTGGAGAGGCTGGAACACCTCGGTGCTGCCGCTGCTCATCGAACTGCCGTCCCCCTGATCCCCGACCGGCCGAGGGGCCGATCCGGACAGAAGCCTAAACGGACCGGACGGACCGGCCGTCTGCAGCGATCCCGGGTCGGGTGGCCGGCCGGCGACGGCCGCGGGTGGCCTCGGTGCTCACTCCATCGTGGGATGCCTGCGGTGGTCGCCCGGAGCCATGTTCCGACACCAGCCGGCACATCGAAGCGTAGGGGTGTCGGGTTCGCGTGCACCGGAACGACGCCGCATCCCACCGGCACCGAGCATCGACCAGTCGCCGTGCCCGGGTACGCGGGATCCTCCCCACGTGCGGAGGCCGCGCCCGAGCAGCCGCAGCGCTCCTTGCCGACCACGCGGGGCTGGTCACGTGGTCGGGACGGTGGGCGGCGATGGCGGGGGAGGGGGAAAGGGCGGCGGTGGCGGGATCCGTGGTCCGGAGGGTCCAGCGGGTGCCGCGGTGGGAGGCGGTGGGGGCTCCGCAGGAGGCCGGGTCGGCTGCTGGGGAGGCCGTGTCGGGGCTGGAGGCGGCGGGCCCGGTGGCGGCGGGGGAGGCGGCTCGATCTCCGACAGCAGCGGGCCCCCCGCACGCAGCCGGGCAATCGTCAGCTCTCTGCGGCGCTGCGCTTGCGGGGCGTCGTCGCGTTCGTAGACGAGTCGGACACCGCTGGGCCAGAGCTGCTGGGTGGCGAGCAGCCGGTAGCCGAGCGCGTGGGCTGTCTCGTCAGCCCGGCGCTGCTTCGAGGCGGTGAATCCGCCGGGCAACAGCTCGACGCGGGCACGCCCGTCGAAGCGTGTGCGTATCTCGTCGTCGTCCACCTGACTCCGCTCCCGGGAACCAACATCAACTGCAGGGCCGGTCGCGTCGAGCTGCCCCCGGTTCGGCTGCTGCTCGGTGATCCGCTCGGGGCCTTCGGCGAGGACGCCCGGGGCGGCATCTCGGATGCGGTGGGAGAGACCGCCGACCCCCGCCCCGCGGCGGCCCCCTCACCTTGTGGCAGGTACCACCCGATGGGACGCGCCCCGGCGGGGAACTGTGTCGGGTATGACGACGCAGCTCGGACTTCCCGACGACATCCAGGCATGCCTCTTCGACCTCGACGGGGTCGTCACCCGGACGGCGGTGGTGCATGCCGCTGCCTGGAAGGAGACGTTCGACGCCTTTCTGCGCGAGCGGGACGGCGCGGACTTCCGCCCGTTCACCGACTCCGACTACGACGAGTACGTCGACGGCCGCCCCCGCGCGGACGGCGTGCGCACCTTCCTCGCCTCCCGCGGCATCGAACTGCCCGAGGGCGGTCCCGACGACCCGCCGGACGCGCAGACGGTCAACGGGGTCGGCAACCGCAAGAACGAGCTGGTCCTGGAGAAGATCCGCACCGAGGGCGTCGAGGCGTACGACGGCACCCTGCGCTACATCGACGCGGTCCGCTCGGCCGGGCTCGTCACCGGGATCGTCTCCTCCAGCGCCAACACCGTGGACGTGCTGCGCTCCATCGACGCCGAGCACCTGTTCGACGTACGGATCGACGGCGTGGTGGCGCGCGAGCGGAAACTGCCGGGCAAACCACGTCCCGACACCTTCCTGGCCGCCGCACGCGACCTAGGCGTCGAGCCGTCCCGCGCCGCCGTCTTCGAGGACGCCCTCGCCGGCATGGACGCCGGCCGCTCCGGCCACTTCGGCTACGTCGTCGGCGTCGACCGCGTCGGCCAGACCGACGCCCTGTACGCCCACGGCGCCGACCGCGTCGTCAAGGACCTCGCCGAGCTGGGAGGCCACGCGTGATCACCAACCGGACCTACGCGGTCGAGCCCTGGTCGGTGCGCGAGACGGAGCTCAACCTCGACCTCCTCGCCCAGAGCGAGTCCGTCTTCGCCCTCTCCAACGGGCACGTCGGCTGGCGCGGCAACCTCGACGAGGGCGAACCGCACGGCCTGCCCGGCAGCTACCTCAACGGCGTGTACGAACTGCACCCGCTGCCCTACGCCGAGGCCGGCTACGGCTATCCCGAGTCCGGGCAGACCGTCATCAACGTCACCAACGGCAAACTGCTGCGCCTGCTGGTCGACGACGAGCCGTTCGACCTGCGCTACGGACGGCTCGTCAAGCACGAACGCACCCTGGACCTGCGGCGCGGCGTACTGGAGCGGCTCTGCGAGTGGACCTCACCGGCCGGCTCGACCATCCGGGTGCGCTCCACCCGGCTGGTGTCCCTCACCCAGCGGGCCATCGCCGCAGTCGAGTACGAGGTGGAACCCGTCGACAGCCGCACCCGGGTGGTCATCCAGTCCGAGCTCGTCACCAACGAGAGCCTGCCCGGCCCGGACGGCGACCCGCGCACGGCCAAGGCGCTGAAGTCCCCGCTCGAACCCGAGGAGGACCTGGCGCTCGGCCCCCGGCTGCGCCTGGTCCACCGCACCCGGCGCAGCGGCCTGAGGGTCGCCGTGGCCGCCGACCACGTCGTCGAGGGCCCGGAGGAGACCACCACCAGCAGCGAGAGCAACGTGGACGTGGCCCGCCTGACCATCACCTCCGTCCTGGAGCCGGGTCAGCGGCTGCGCGTGCAGAAGACGGTCGCCCACGGCTGGTCCAGCGCCCGCTCCCGGCCCGCGATGAGCGACCAGGTCGAGGCGGCGCTGGCCGCCGCCGCGCAGCGCGGCTGGGACGGACTGGTCGCCGAACAGCGTGCCTACCTCGACGACTTCTGGGCCCGGGCGGACGTCGAGGTGCACGGCGACGAGGAGATCCAGCAGGCCGTCCGCTTCGCCCTGTTCCACGTGCTCCAGGCCGGCGCCCGCGCCGAGCAGCGGGCGATCCCGGCCAAGGGGCTGACCGGTTCCGGATACGACGGACACGCTTTCTGGGACACCGAGATGTTCGTCCTGCCCGTGCTGACCTACACCGAGCCCAAGGCCGTCGCCGAGGCGCTGCGCTGGCGCCAGGACACCCTGCCCGCCGCCCGGGACCGCGCCGCCCAGCTGGGACTGCGCGGAGCCGCGTTCCCGTGGCGGACCATCGACGGCTCCGAGGGTTCCGCGTACTGGCCGGCCGGCACGGCCGCCTTCCACGTGGGCGCCGACATCGCGCACGCGGTGGTGCGGTACGTGGCGGCGACCGGCGACACCGACTTCGAGCGGGACACGGGCCTGGAGCTGCTGGTGGAGACCGCCCGGCTGTGGCGCTCCCTGGGCCATCACGACCACCACGGCGTCTTCCACATCGACGGCGTCACCGGCCCCGACGAGTACAGCGCCATCGCCGACGACAACGTCTACACCAACCTCATGGCGCGGTCGAACCTCCTCACCGCCGCCGACGCCTGCGAACGCCACCCCGACCACGCGTCCCGGCTCGGCGTCGACGACGAGGAGAGCGCGGCCTGGCGGGACGCCGCCGAGAGCGTGCACATCCCGTACAACGACGAACTGCGCGTCCACGAGCAGGCCGCCGGCTACACCCGTCACCAGCGCTGGGACTTCGCCAACACCGGCGCGGACCAGTACCCGCTGATGCTGCACTTCCCCTACTTCGACATCTACCGCAAGCAGGTCGTCAAGCAGTCCGACCTCGTCCTGGCGATGTACACCTGCGGCAGCTGGTTCGACGCGCACTGCGACGAGGACCAGATCGCCCGCAACTTCGCCTACTACGAGCCGCTGACCGTGCGGGACTCGTCCCTGTCCGCGTGCTGCCAGGCCGTCGTCGCCGCCCAGACGGGTCATCTGCGCCTGGCCTACGACTACGCCGCCGAGGCGGCCCTGATGGACCTGGCGGACCTGGAGCACAACACCCGCGACGGACTGCACATCGCCTCCCTGGCCGGGACGTGGATGGCGCTGGTCGCCGGCTTCGGCGGCACCCGCCGCGAGGGCGACAGCCTCCGCTTCTCGCCGCGGCTGCCCGAGAAGTTCAGCCGGCTGGCCTTCCGGCTCCAGTTCCGCGGCCGCTGCGTGAGCGTGGAGATCGAGGCCGACAAGGCGACGTACAAGCTGCTGATGGGCGATCCCCTGACGATCCATCACCACGGGAGGCCGGTGCTCATGAACGGCGACGGCCCCGTCACCCTCCCCGTCCCCGCCCCCAAACGGCGCCCGACCCCCGAGCAGCCCCCGCACCGCCGCCCGAACGCCCACTGACCGGCCGGACGCGCGGGCGGGACGGGCCGGGCGACCGTCCGTATCCCGCCCTGCGCTTCCGTGGCGTGCGGGTTAGTTTGACCCTGATCTCCGGATCGCCGGGATCCCGCCATCGGCGGCACGAGGTGAGGTCCGAGCGGCCCCGCGGGCGGCGGGGGTGAGGGGTGCACGATGGCCGACGGCGCGAGCGCCCTGCTCACCGGCGGACGGCGACCCGAGGGGACGACGTCCCGCACCTCCCGGCGCCTGGGCGGTAATGCCCCGCTCGCCGCGGTGGCCGCCGTCTTCACCCTGTCCCAACTCCTGCTCGTACGACCCGGCCTTGGCCTCGGCTGGGACGAGACGGTCTACGTCAGCCAGGTCACCGCACACCACCCGGCCGCCTTCTTCAGCGCCCCGCGCTCCCGCGGCGTCTCCCTGCTGGTGGCGCCCGTCGCATCCTGGTCGTCGTCCACCGAGCTGCTGCGCGTCTACCTCGCCGTGCTCTCCGGGGCCGGCCTGTACCTGGGGCTGCGTGCCTGGCGGGGCCTGTTCCCGGTGAGCGTCCTGGCCACCGCCGGCGCGTTCTTCGCCACCCTGTGGGTGACCCTCTTCTACGGTCCGCAGGCCATGCCCAACTACTGGGTCGCGATCGGCGCCCTGATCTGCGTCGGCTGCTTCCTGCGGGCCCGGCGTGAACGGCCCGCGCCCGGGCCCCTGTGGGGAGTGGTGGCCGGCGCCGCGCTCATGGCGTGGATGCGGCCCACCGACGCCGTCTGGGTGATCCTGCCCCTGCTGGTCCTCGCCCTGGTCCGCCGGCACGGGCTGCTGCTGCTCGCCCTCGTGGGGGGCCTCGCGGCCGGGGGAGCGGAGTGGGTGATCGAGGCCTACGCCTGGTACGGAGGGCTCGGGGAGCGGCTGGAGGAGGCCTCCCGCATCCAGGGCGGGCTCGGCCTCCAGATCGCCGTCGACGACCAGCTGCGCAGCCTGGGCGGACGCGCACTGTGCCGCCCTTGCACCGGGTCGATGCCGCCCCTCGTGGTCACCCTGTGGTGGTTCCTGCTGCCGGTCGTCGCCCTCGCCGGGCTCGCCGTCGCCGTGCGGGCCCGGCGCACCGTGCGCACGCTGGTCCCGCTCGCCTGCGCCGCCACGGCCGCCGTGCCGTACCTCTTCATGATCGGATACGCGGCGCCCCGCTTCCTCCAGCCCGCCTACGCCCTGCTGGCCGTCCCCGTCGCCGACGCGCTCCGGCACCTGGCCCGCACACCCCGCGGCCACTGGCGGCCGGTGGGCGCGCCGCTGGTCGCCCTCGCGCTGGCCGGGCACCTGGCGGTGCAGCTGGTCGTCCTCGTGTACACCGTGGACCGCACCGCGGACAGCCGCGAGGACTGGGCCCGCACCGCCGGCGCACTGCACCGTCTCGGTGTCCGCCCGCCCTGCCTGCTCACCGGCCACGAAGCCATCCCGATCGGCTACTACACCGGCTGCTCCTCCGGCGCGACCAGCGGCAACAACGAGAACACCACGGTCGCCGAGATCCTGGACACGGCCCGCCGGATCCCCGTCGCCGCCATCACCGCACCGGGCGGCACTCCGCCCGCCTACGCCCGCTCCTGGACCCCGCACCGCATCGGTGACCTGAACATCCGCGTCGCACCCCCGGGTTAAAGATCGCGAATCGGGAAACGCGAACCGGACACCGAACGACCGAGCCGACGCAGCGCAAGGGAGGCAGCGATGGGCACGGACCCGATGGCCGACGACGTCTACCAGCCCACCGGGAGCAACGAGGAGCAGGAGGACGCCGCGCCCCTCGACCTCCAGGACGCCGTCGACGAGCGGGACTACGACGACACGCTCGACGAGGGCTACTCACCACCGGAGAAGCCCCTCGGGGTGACCAAGCACGGCACCACGGCCGCCGAGCAGCACGACGGCGAGACCCTGGACGAACGGCTGGCCCAGGAGGTGCCCGACGTGTCCGCGCCCGACGGGGACGGTGTGGGCGACAAGCCCGGAGGCGAGGGCGAACCGGTCGACCCGGAGGCCGGCACCGAACGCTCCGGCCGCCTGGTCGCCCCCGACGAGGGCGTACGCACCGACACGACCAAGGAGACGGTCGCCGAGGACGTCGGCATCGACGGAGGAGCCGCCGGTGCCGAGGAGGCCGCCATGCACGTCGTGGAGGACGAGACGGTGCTGCCCGACGACGAGGAGCGGTAGCGGTACCGACCGCCGTGAGGGGATCGCCCGGCCGGACGGCCGGGCGATCCCCTCACGGCGGTTCGGTCAGGGCAGCAGCTTGTCGAGGGCGGCATCGCCCTCCTCGGCCAGCTTGTTCCTGGCCCATTCGAGGTTCTTCGGGGTGAGGTCCCGGCCGGCGGCGAGGACGATGTCCTCGGGGGACACCTCCGTGCCGGTACGGATGTGGAGCCGGTCGTCCGGAGTGGCGCGGTCCTCGTTCGCGCGGACTTCGGACGGCCGTGAGGCATCGGACTCTGACGTGGACATAGGGCTGCTCCTCGGTCCGGATCGCTGCTTCGGTCCCGGTGCTCTGCTATCGGTCCCGACTATCCCGATAACACCATTCAATGCCGGAGCGGCGCCCGCATCCGGAGGGGCCGGCGGGCCGACCCTCGTGCCCGCCCTGTTCGGCCTCGCCGGCCGGCGACCTCAGCGCGCGGGCGGGGGCGAAGGAGCCAGGACGAGCATCGTGACGTCGTCGTCCACGTCGGGACAGAAGCCCACGAGATCCGCCCAGACGCGTTCGGCGAGCGCGGCCGGCTCCCCGGCGGCCAGATCGGCCAGCCGGTCGGCCAGCGGATAGAACGCGCCGCTGTCGTCCCTGGCCTCGACCACCCCGTCGGACGCGAGGAAGAGCCGGTCACCGGGGCGCAGCGGGACCGTGCACGCCTCGATCGTGCCGGCGTCCGCCAGCCCCAGCCCGAGCGGTGTCCACGGTGAGACCTCCACCTCCGCGGCCCCGGTGCCGCGCAGCAGCAGCGGCGGCGGGTTGCCGCAGACGACGACGCGCACCTCCCGGGCGTCGGCGGAGAACTCCAGCAGCGCGGCCGTCGCGAACAGCTCGGCGTGCCGCGCGTCCGCCGAGTCCACGAGCAGCCTGCGGTCGAGCCGCGCGGCGACCGACACCAGGTCGGGCTCGTCGAGCACCGCCTCCCGGAACGCCCCCAGCAGCGAGGCGACCGTCGCGACCGCCGCCAGTCCGTGCCCCTGCACGTCGCCCATCACGGCCCGGATGCCGAAGGGGCCGTCCCGTACGTCGAAGAAGTCGCCGCCGACCAGCGTCCCGCGCTGCGCCGCCCGGTACAGCCCCACGCAGCGCACCGCCCCCACCTGCTCGGGCAGCGGGGGTGCGACAGCGCGCTGGGCGGCCTCGGCGACCGTGCGCTCCAGATCCAGCTGGGCGTCACGACGGCTGCGGACGAAGGACACGAACACGCTGAGCACAGAGACGAAGACGATGGTCAGCAGGTCGGTGTTGCCCGGCCGGTCGAGCTGGAAGGCCGGGATGTTCAGCAGCGCGACCACCGCGCCGCCCAGCACCGCGGTCGCCAGCGGGCTGTACGACAGCACGGCCAGCGGCGGGATGGCACCCAGCAGGAAGCCGACGTCGAGCGGGTCGTGGCTGATGAGCGTCGCCGCGCAGATCGCCACGACCAGGGCGAGCGGCAGCGCCCGTACCCAGCGGGGCGGCGGCGCCCCCCGCAGCCAGCCGCGCCGGTCCTCGCTCCGGCGCGGCGGCACGGCGGACACCTTTCGCACACCACCACGCTCCTACGGCGCGCCGCCCGGCGCACGCCGGGAAGCGCACCGCCGCCTGGAACGCGGTGAGCGTCAGCCGGATCCCGGTGGGCGCGGTGTCCACGGACACGGTGACCCGCACCCCGGGGGCCCTTCCCGCGCCGGGCCGGCGGGCTCCCGCCCGGTGTCGGTGCCGGGTGGCATGCTGGCCGGCAGGGCGGTCGACGGCACGGACGGCGGAGGCGACATGGGGTTCGAGGGCGACGTCTGGCGCGTGCGCGACCGGACGACGGGGGCGGACGTCGGGGAGATCGTCGTCGAGGACGCGGACTTCCCCTGGCTCTCGGGCCGGTTCAGTCCCGGCCCGGCGTACGGCGCCGTCCGGGACCTGTTCGCCCGCGAACTCGCCCTGGCCGAGCGGGACGACACCGGCCACTGGGAGGAGTGGGAGGCCGTGTACGCCCGGATCGAAGCGCGCATCTCCCTGGCCTCGCCCGACGGCCCGGTCGCCGGGTTCCTCCTGCACATCGAGGGGGAACGGGCCTGGTTCCGGTGGAGCGAGACACCGTTGGGGACGAAGGACGCCGACGGCTGACCGGCGTCACCGTGCGTCGCCGAGCAGCGCTTCGGCCCCGGCGAGGATCTCGGTGACCCGGAGACCGAACACGGCGTCGCACGGATGCGGGCGCCCGGTGCGCGCGGCGGCCAGGAGGGCGTCCACGGCCCGTCGGAGAGCGGGCACCGGACCCTGCGAACTCTCCGGCATCAGCGCCACCCCGGTACCGCCCCGCAGCTCCACCGCGGCGCCCGCCGCCGCGGGCGGTGCCGTCAGGCTGAGCGTGAGCGTGCTGGACGTCCCGCCGGCGTGGTCGAGGACCAGATGGACGGTGTCGCCGGGACCGGGCACGGCCGCCGCCACCTGCCGCACGTCCCCCAGGACCGGCAGCAGGACGGACAGGGCGTGCGGGCCGACGTCCCACAGGGCGCCCTTCTCGCGGCGCCACGGCGAGCGCGCGAACGGGCTGTCGCCGCCGAACACCGCGCCGAGCCACTGGGCCCGCGCCGTGAACCAGTCGCCGGCCTCGGCCTGTTCGGCGATCCACGCCTCGGTCTCGGGCTGGAACCGGGTCGTGAAGAAGACGACGGAGGCGACACGGGCCTCCCGCACCGCCTCGACCACCGCCCGCCCCTGCGCCACCGTCGTCGCGAGCGGCTTGTCCAGCAGCAGGTGGCACCCGGCACGCGCCGCGCGCACCGCGAGCTCGGCCTGCACCGCCGGCGGCAGCGCCACGGCGACGGCCTCCACGTCGGCGAGCAGGGCGTCGACGTCGTCGTAGGCGCGCGTGCCGTGCCGCTCCGCCAGCTCCTTGGCGGCCTGTGGCCGGCGCCCCCACACGCCCACGAAGTCCACGTCGTCGTGCCCGTCCAGGGCCGGCGCGTGCGCCATGTCCGCCCAGGGACCGGTACCGAGCAGTCCGATACGCATGCCGCCGCCTTTCCGAGGTGCCCGACCCGACGCCGGCCGGCGCGACACCGCCGCCGGCCGACGCCGAGCGTGGCACACGAACCGGGTGTCCGCGCAAGCCCTCGGCCGAGGAACACGCAACGCTCGCCCCGGGCGGGCACCGGCTCGCCCCGGCGGCACACCCCCCGGCTCCCCCCGCCCCACGAGACCGGTGATTCTGCCGATCCCCTCTACTCCAGCACCGGCAAGCCGCTGAACAGGGACAACGCCTCTTCACCGCGATCCTCTGGGAGAGGCATGGGAAATGACGGGGTCCACAGACCCCCGCCGACAACCTCCTTCTCCCACACCCCCTGTAGATAGCTCACGATCCTCTCCTCCATCGGAACCGTCACCTCGCTGTACACCCCCTCGACACCGGGCAGCTCGTGCCCCATCCGTGCCTCGACCGCCACCCGCGGGATGTCGCCCGGCTCGTCCAGCTTCGCCTTGTGCCAGTGCCGCAGGCGGTAGATGGCCTCGCCGGCCATCTCGGGGACAGCGGGAATCTTCGGCCGGGCGGGGCGCCGTGTCTGCGGGCTGGCCGGCCGGGCGTCCGCGCCGTCGCGGATGGGGTACCAGTACGTGTCGTCGAAGTTGGTGCCCAGCATGGGCTTCCCGGCGATGGACAGGAACACCCACGGCTGATCGTGGGAGGCCAGCAGCGCAGCGTGCATGTCGTGCAAGAAGGGCGGGATCACCAGCGTTCGGTGGGAGTCGTACTTCGGGGACGCGAGGAACGACTCACCGCCCAAGTTGTACGCCTGGTACTGGATACGGAGAGCCTTCATGTGCTCGTACCGGGCAACGGCCTCTTCCCGCACGTCGGGGTCGGGCTCCGACTGCGGCCAGTGCACCGAGGAGTAGCCGCGCTGCAGCCCGTACATCTCTCCCGGCGGCCGGGCGCCGGTGAACGCGATGGTCCAGATGTACACCCAGCCGGGGAACCCCCACACCGTGTGCGCGTTGACGGCGAGTTGGTGGACGGCGGTGATGGGCAGTGCGCGCTTCGGCCGGCGGGGCTTCTTCTTCTGGTACTTGCCGCGGCGCCGCTGCTGGATGATGGGCGATTCGTCGCGGAGTCGGTACTTCACGACGGCGTCGTCCATGAGCATCTTGAACTGGCCGAGCACGGCCTTGGCGTAGTTGTCGGAGTACTTGCCGCGGATGTGCCGTTCGAAGGCGGCGCATTCGATGGGCGTGATCTCGTCCACCATCCAGGTGGACCAGTACGGCTTGATGACCGACCGGATCCGCTTCAGGTACGTGCCGTTGGACTGAGGGCGCAGGCTGACCTCGGCGAGCCAGGTGTCGCAGTAGTCGCCCATGGTGACGCGGTCGGTGCTCTTGCGCCGGTTCCGCCGGTTCCGCACGTCCGACTCGCGGTCGAGGCCGAAGTTGTAGGCCTCGTCTTCGTCGCGGAAGGGCACGCCGGGCTCGGGTCCGGACGCGCTGTCGTAGATCTTCTTCTTCGTCGGCTTGCCGTCGGCGTCGAGGCGGTACTCACCGGACCACCACTTCACGCGGATGGAGTTGCCACGGGCTTCGACGTAGGGCATGAGGCCATTTCCCCGGAGATTCGAGCGAGTTGGTGCGGGAGTGTGCCGGCGGGTACCCCTACCGCCGACCGCTCCCTCTGTGACTGATCCTCCTACGATGCCCGCGCTATGGGGCAGCCGCCGCAGGATTCGCAGTCACGGCCCTCGGCCTTCATGAACCGCCTCGTGCGCGCCGCGATGGCGCGGTCTGTAGCGGCCCTGGAGGACAGGACACACACCGTCACTCCTGAGATCTCAGTGGGGTATCCGAGGATGCCCGGTCCGAGATCCAGATAGATGACATTACTCACCGGTCCCCCTAGGTGCCGTCGGGAACCTCCCCGGGTGGTTGAGCACAGCGTTACATGGCGAACACGTGATCGGCAGGGGGTTGTTGAGGTTTCATCAGTCTTTATTGGTCACGATCAGGTAACGACAAAAAGGTTGTACTGAAGATTGCTGCAGTTCAGTCGCGTTCTTGAATCTGGCCCAGCCTTCGCAAGATCTCCACAAACTCGACACTGAACGCGTTGATGTCGCCGATCGGGGTAGACGCAGGCAGTTTGGCCCGCGCCGCCTCGAACGCCGCCTGCTGCGCCTCCTCTTCGGTGAGCCTCACGGCCGGCGACTCGTTGGCAGCGATGTCATCGGCCGCCAGGACGGGGCTGCCGCCCTCTTTGACGGCGACGCAACTGCCGATGGCCCACCCGAGTGCCTTGTCGATCTTCGCGTAAGTCGACTCGCGGACCTCCGCGCCCTCCTCGACCCGCTTCCAGGTGTTCCTGGTGATGCCGGCCGCTTCTGCCGCTGCGTCGCGCGACGAGTACTGCTGCATGCGATGTCGCTTCACGGTCTGCGCGAGGCGATCGAGGCCGGGGGGCGTGGTCGTCATGTCGACATCTTCGCAGGGCCATGCAGTTCCAACCAGTTCCAGTTAGGTAAACGGCCGGAATTAACGGAACGGCAACCATCCCTGACCAGCGCATATGCCAATCGAAGGTCAACACGGGTCAGTAACATCCACCACGGGGTAGACAACCAGGGTCAACTAGGGTTAGTTTCTAGGCATGCACCAACCCCCGACCTTCGAGGTCAACGGGGACGCGATCCGCAAGGAGCGCATGGAAGCGGGGCTCACCCAGGAGGAGCTGGCCAGACAGGCGGGAATCAGCCCCCGCTACGTCAGCCACCTGGAGAACGGCACCCGCGACCGCATGCGGCCCCCGACGTACCGCCGTCTCCGCGACGCCCTGAACGCGCCCGACTCACGCATACGGCGCACGCCTCCTCGCCCCACCGAGGACCCACCCCACGAAAGGCAGTGACCCCCGTGTCCACGGACAAGAGGCAGTACCACCAGCCGCAGCCGCCGGCTGACCCGGAGCAGGAGTACATGACCGTCCAGGAGACGGCTTACGTCCTGCGCGTCGGGATGAAGTGGCTGCGCGAACTCCTCCGGAAGAACCCCCACCTCTGCGGCCGGAACGGGGAGCGCGGCCGGATCGTCACCGACCGGGAGCAGCGCGCCGCGATCCACGCCGTCCGCTCCGCCGGCGACCCGCGCACCGGCCGGACGATCCCGCGGCCCCGCCGCCGCACGGCGCCCGCCCGCAGGCCGGCTCTCGCCAAGGCCTGATCTCAGAAATGCCGAAGGCCCGCCCGACTTCCCGGCCCGGCGAGCCCACGACTCGGCGCCCCTATCAACCCGAACACGAGAAGGAGAGGCCACCGATGGCCACATCATTCCAGATTCCGAGGATCAAGCAGACGCCGAAGGTGGTGTCGCTGCACAAGGCCCCGCTGCCGTCGGCGGAGTTCGTCGACGTCAACGGCAACGTGTGGGTGGCGGACCGCCACAACGACCGCGGCGAGCTGGTCCTCGCCTGCCCGGCCCCGGTGAACCCGGAGGACGCGGGGGAGGGCGAGTCGTACCCGTGGACGCTGCACGAGGTTCAGGCCGCGTTCGGCCCGCTGATCGCCCGCACTGCGGCGGTGGCCGCGTGAACACGAAGCGCGTGAACAGCGCGGCCGGCGTGATCCTGGCGGCGTTGGAGCAGAACCGGACGCCGGCGGGGATCGCGCTGGCGCTGGAGTCGGCGGGCCTGCTGATGACCCCGGAGACCGCGGCGGACATGGCGTCGCTGTCGGCCGAGGCGGTGCGGGTCGCCGAGGAGTCGGTGGCGGAGCTGAAGCGGGAGCACGCCGAGAACGCCCGGCTCCGCGAGCGAATCGCCGCTGTGGATTGCGCGCAAGCCCCTTGGGGGCGGGGCGAGGACGGCCGCCCGCTCCTTCCGATGGGCGCCCACTGGACCGACGTCCCCGAGCTGGTGGACCGGAAGGTCGCCAACATCCAGGGGCGCGTCGACCAGGCGCAGCCCGGCAACTGGTTCGCCTCGCCGACGGCCGAGGCTCCGGACACGGTGTGCACGCAGCATGACGGCTACACCCGCACCGTCGGCCGGTTCACGAACGTCCTGCCCGGCGACCTGGAGCTGGTCCTGCACGCTCACCAGGATCTCGCCTGGTGTCTGAGCTTGATCGCCAAGCTGCGGGCTCGTGTCGCCGAGTTGGAGGCCGAGCAGCCTGCGGACGGGATCACCCGGCGGATCGCGCCGACGCAGTCCCTGAGCGTTCCCGAGCCGGGCGCCTGCACCGAGTGCGGTGACGGCCCGAGCAAGTGGTGCGCCGGGTGCGCGAAGTGCTCCTGCGAGCCGAAGCACGACCAGGGCTGCGCCTACGCGGGCTCCCTGCAATGAGCGGCCAACAGTCGGGCGCTGACGTGCTGGCCGCCGTGCTCCTCGCGGTCGCTCTGTTCGCTGCCTCGCTGGTCCCGTTCTTCCTGCTGATCCACGCCGACCTGTCCCCGCGCCGCGCCGTCCGTGCGCTGGCCCGGATGGTTCGCCGCCAGTCGGCCCCGCCTCGGCTTCCGCACTGGGCCCGGACCGGTCACCTCTCTCCTTCTTCTTCTGCGGCCCGTGGCCGCCACCGCCGAGGAGGCACCTCGTGAAGCACTACAAGATCGACGCCCCGATCCCCGTGACCCTCCGCCCCACGCCGGACGGTGTGGACCTGGACGTCTCCCTGTGGCTGACCCGGGCCCTGTTCCTGGACCTGTTCGCCGAGGCCGCTGAGGACCCGATGACGTTCGCGGAGGAGATGGCCGACATGCACCAGCTCGCCCTGTCGGCGCAGCACCAGGGCGCGGACTCGCACGCCCGACACGAGTTCGACGCTCGGATGGAGAAGCTCCTCGACCGGGTCGCGGACGGCGGCCGGATCCGCGTGTACGGCACTGGCCTCGGTCAGATGCGGGACGCGACGGCCGAGATCGCCGCCCCCCGCCCGGTCCCCGCGCAGCAGCAGCGGAGGGCGTCGTGAGTGCCCGCGACGAGGCCGTGGAGATGATCCGCCGTATCTGCCCGTCGCACCTGAGCGCGGACGGCTACGGACAGCTCCTCGCCGAGAAGTTCGACGCCCATCGCGCCGAGGTTGTGGCCGAGCGCGACACGCAGTTCGTCGCCTGGCTGCTGAAGAAGGCCAGCGAGTACCCGACCGACCCGGCCCGCCAGGAGAAGGCGGCGGACGCGATCGCCCGCCTCGCCTCGAAGGTGGCGCGGGGCGCGGTCCGTCCGAACAACCTCCGCACCGACTTCTTCCAGCCCGGCCACGGCTACACGCACCGGAACGGTCACGACTTCCTGTGCGTCGCCGTCACCTCCCACCCCGTGACCGGTCAGCAGCTCGCAATGGGCTGGCACGTCGACCAGTGGGGGCACTGCCCCGCCGCTGTCGGCATCAACCAGTGGCGCCACGAGTACGACGGCGTCGAGCCCCCGGCAGGCGGTGAGGAGTCGTGAGCGCCCTCGCCCAGCAGGTGGCCGCGCTCGTCGCCCGGCAGCGCGCCGCCCAGACCGACACCGACCGGCAGGCCCTGGCCGACGCCTACCTGCACCAGCCCGAGCCGTTCGAGGTCGAGTTCGCGCAGATGGCCTGCGACCACCCCGAGAAGTGCACCTGCGACGGAGGCCAGCCGTGAGCCGACTCTCGCACCGTCCGCGCGCCGACCACCGGCGCACCGTCGAGGAAGCCCGCCGCCAACCCGGCGTCTGGCTCCACGTCGTCGACTACCGCTCCACCCCCGTCGCCGAGGACGTGGCCCGCCGGATCCGCAACGGCTACCCGATCGGCGCGCACGCCTACGGCACCCCGTACCAGCCGACCGGCGCCTTCGAGGCCCGCACCGAACTGGTCGACGACGGCACCCGCCTGCAAGTCCGCTACATCGGAGGCGACCAGTGACCGTCACCACCGACACCGGGGCCACCACGGCCCCGGCCGCCGGCCCGATCGTCCGGGACGACCTCACGGCCGAGGAGTACCACGCGGACCGCACCTCGGTCTCGTCGTCCGGACTCCGCGCGCTCCTCGCCCCGGGCTGTCCCGCGCAGTTCAAGTACGACCGCGACCACCCGCAGCCGCCCAAGCGGGAGTTCGACCTCGGGCACGCCGCGCACCTCCTGGTCCTCGGCGAGGGCCCCGACCTCGACCCGCTGCCCTTCGACAACTACACGACGAAGGCCGCGCGCGAGGCCCGCGACGAGGCCCACTCCATGGGCGCCGTTCCGCTCCTGACCCACGAGTGGGAACAGGTCCAGGCGATGGCCGACGCGATCCGCCGGCATCCGATCGCCGGCCCGCTGTTCACCCCGGGGTCGGGCCGCGCGGAACTGTCGATCTTCTGGACCGACCCGGCCACCGGAGTCCGCTGCCGCGTCCGCCCGGACTGGCTGAAGGAACTCCCCGGTCTCGCGCTCGCCGTGGACTACAAGACGTGCCGGGACGCCAGCCCGGACGCCGTGTCGCGCGCGATCCGCGACCACTCGTACCACCAGCAGGACGCCCTCTACACCGACGGGATCTGGGCCGCGCTCCAGCCCGAGGACGTGCGGTTCGTCTTCGTCTTCCAGTCGAAGCGGGCCCCGTACCTGGTCACCGTGCGGGAGCTCGCCCAGCAGGACCGGGATATCGGCCGCGCCCGCAACGAACGCGCCCTCCGGATCTACGCCGACTGCGAGGCCACCGGTATCTGGCCCGACTGGACCGGCCCCGTCGACGCCATCCCGACCATCTCCATGCCCTCCTACGACACGCTCCGCCAAGCCGAGGAGTACCTGAAGTGACCACCGAAATCGCCACCCGCGACGAGTCCACCGCCGTCGCCCAACAGCAGCAGACGTCGCAGCAGATCACCACGAAGAGCGCCCTCGTCATCTGGGCCGAGGAAGCCCGCGTCGTCGCCAACATCGCCGTCTCCATCGCCAAGACGCCGTTCGCCGGCCAGCTCCGCGGCAAGCCCGAGGAAGTCACTGCGGTGATCCTCGCCGGGAACGAGCTGGGCCTGAAGCCCATGGCCGCGCTCAAGGCGTTCGACATCATCCAAGGCACCCCGGCTCTCCGAGCGCACGCCATGCGCGGCCTCGTCCAGTCCAAGGGCCACAAGATCCAGCTCATCGAATCCGATGACAAGCACTGCGTCATGCGCGGCAAGCGGTCCGACGACGAGGACTGGCAGGAGGTCACGTGGACCATCCCGCGTGCCGCGCTGATGGGGCTCGTCAACAAGAACGAGTGGAAGAAGCAGCCGCAGACCATGCTCGTCGCCCGCGCGACAGGCGAGATCTGCCGACTGATCGCCTCCGACGTCCTGCACGCGGTGCCGTACACGTCGGAGGAACTCCGCGACGCGGACCACACCACCTACGAGGTGCGCCCAGCGACGGCGCCGCTGTCGGTTGCCGCGCTCACCGCTCCGCCCGCAGCGACGACGCCCACCCTGGACCCGGACCCGGCGCCGCAGGCCAGCACCGTCGACGGCACGGACACCGCGGGTGACGGCCGGTGGGACGAGGACGCTGCCACCGACTCCGTCGACTGGCCCGAGGCTGCACAGCCCGGGGGTGCCGCGTGAACGGGCCGCAGCACTACCGCGAGGGCGAGCGTCACCTGAGCGCCGCCTCCCACCTGGACAAGCAGGGCGGCAAGCCGGTCGACCCGAGCGCCTCCATCTACCACCTCCAGGCCGCGCAGGCGCACTTCGCCGCCGCCCAGGCCGCCGCCGCAGCCGCCCGGCTCGCGGACCGGTACGTCGGCGACGGACCCCACATCAACGACTGGCGCAACGCGATCGGTGACACCGGGCAGGCGCCCACCGAAGACCCCTGGGCTCCCACGCCGAAGCCCTGCGTCCCCGGCCAGCCGTACTCGCCGCCGGTGGAAACGGCCCTGCGGAATCTCAACCTCGCCGGGCACATCACCCCGGCCGACACCGTGGCCGCCGCCATCCCGGTCATCGCCGGGCACGTCGCCGAAGCGATCGTCGACGGACAGGGAGCGCCCGTCCGCAACTGGGCCCGCAGCCTCATCAACGAACTCAAGCGGGCCGGCCTCGACCTCCGCGGTGCCGTCGAAGCCCGCGTCGAGGAGCTCAACGGCGGCCAGCCCTTCAGCTACGACACCCCCGCCTGGAACGACGACCCGCCCTTCTGACCAGCCCGCACACGAACGGCCGCCCCGCGGGCAATGCGGGGCGGCCACCGCCCAGGAGAACACATGAACCAGCACACCGACCAGCAGGCCCCGCCCTGGTACCTCGGCCGCCTCGCCGGCTTCGACCTGGAGACGACCGGAGTCAGCCCCGAGCGGGACCGGATCGTCACCGCCTGCGTCGTCCAGTGCGGCGCCAGCCAGCCCGTCGCCTCCGCCACGTGGATGGCCGACCCCGGCGTGGAGATCCCCGAAGGCGCCGCCGCGGTCCACGGCATCACCACCGAGCGGGCCCGGAAGGAAGGCCGCCCGGCCGGCGAGGTCGTCGAGCAGATCGTCACCGCGCTGACCGCGGTCGTCCTGTCCGGCATCCCGGTCGTCGCGATGAACGCCGCCTTCGACCTCACGATGCTCGACCGGGAGGCCCGCCGCCACGGCGTGCAGCCCCTCGCCGAGACCGTCGGCGGAGACCTGCGGGTCGTCGACCCGTTCGTCATCGACAAGCACGTGGACCAGTACCGGCGCGGGAAGCGGACGCTGACCGACCTGTGCCGCCACTACCAGGTCCCCCTCGACGGTGCGCACGACGCCGCTGCGGACGCGCTCGCCGCGTGCCGGGTGGCGTGGCGGATCGCGTCCACGCACGCCGAGATCGGTACCGCGTCGATCGATGACCTGCACGCCCAGCAGATCGGCTGGGCCCGCGAACAGGCAGAGAGCTTGGCGGACTACTTCCGCAACACCCCCGGCAAGGAGCAGCGCGCCGCCACGGTACGCGGCGACTGGCCACTCATCCCGCACCAGCGAAAGGCCAGCCAGTGATGCAGCGTCGTGTGTCCCGAGCGAAGTACAACGAGGCCGTGAGCGCGGCCCTCGCCGAGCGGCGTCTGCGTCTCGACGCCGAGGAGGCCCTGGCCGGGAAGACCGCCCGCGAGACGGCCGCTGACCGGCTGACCGCGGACACGATCACCCGCCTGTCCGACGAGGCCGCCGCGCTCCGCGGGATCGTCGCCGCCCTGGTCCTCGGCTTCGAGGGGTCGGGCCGGTACGAGGACGCAACCGCGCTGCGCCGGCAACTCCTCGACGCGGGCCTGGACCTGACCACGGAGATCGGAAACCGGACGCCCGGCGCCCGCCCCGCCCGCCGCCAGTACACGCCGGCCGAGGCCGCGTTGCACGGCGACCTGCGCCGCACCCGGGAAGCGCTCGGCGCGATGGAGGCCACGTGCCTGCGCCTGCAGCAGGTCAACGAGGCGCAGGACGTCATGCTCCGCGAGGCCGCCGACCAAGCCCTGGCCACGGGGAGGGCGGCGTGAGGTTCACCGCCCGGCACCTGTTCCGCGGCCTCGGCCGCCACCGCGCCGCCCGGATCCCGGGCCAGCTTGCCCGGCAGCGGTTCGTGCACTGCCCGGCCTGCGCGGCCACCACCACCGCCACCATCCACGGCACCCTCGTCCGCTGCGCCGAGGGCCACCACGTCACCGGGGGGAACCAGTGACCAGCAGCAACCAGCGTCACGGCCACGTCAACACGTACAAGAGCGGCTGCCGCTGCGGCGCATGCCGGGAAGCGAACCGCCTGTACCAGGCCGCCGGGAACAAGCGGCGTGCCGCAGACCCGTCGCTCGCCGACCGTGCCGGACACGGCCGCGCCAGCACGTACATCAACTACGCCTGCCGGTGCGACGCGTGCAAGGTCGCGAACTCGCAGCGGCTCCGCGAGCAGCGTGAGCGCCGCGCCCTCGCGAAGGGAGGCGCAGCGTGAGCGCCCCTACTCAGCCCGCCCCGGCCGCCACCACGGCGGCCGGGCCCCGGCCCGACCTCGAGTTCACCGTTCAGCATCGGCCGGCCCCCCAGGGCAGCAAGCGGCACGTGGGCGGCGGCCGACTGCTCGAGCAGTCCAAGCGCGTTAAGCCCTGGCGCGATGCGGTGGACGCCGCCGCTCGAGCAGCGATGAACGCGCGCTGGCTCGAGGGCCGCGGTGAAGAGAGCCTCGACGGACCCCTGTCGCTCGAGGTCGTGTTCACCGTCCGCAAGCCCGCCTCCGCACCGAAGACCCGGATCACCTGGCCGACGACCAGGGACAGCGGGGACCTCGACAAGCTGCTCCGCTCCACCTTCGACGCCCTCACCACCGCCGGCGCGATCGCCGACGACTCGAGGATCGTCGAGGTGTCCGCGCGGAAGGTCCACCCGGGGGAGGGGCTCGACGCGCTCGAGACCCCGGGCGCCGTGATCCGAGTGTGGCGACTGCTCGAGGCGGTGGCCCAATGACCGTCCGCGCTGACGTCGCCGAACTCCTCCACGCCGGATACGGGGACCGCACCATAGCCCGCCAGGTCGGCGTGAGCATCGGCAGCGTCACCCGCGCCCGCGCCACCCTCAACCTGCCCAAGGCCCGCGGCGGCATCAAGGGCGCCGGCACGCCGGAAGACCTGTTCTGGCGGCGCGTGAAGCCCGTCGACGGCGGCCACCTCGAATGGGACGGTCACCGCAACGGCAAGGGCACCCCGATCGTCCACTGGAAACGCGACAACTACAGCGCCTACCGGCTCGCGTTCCGCATCCGGCACGGCCACGAACCCGAGGGCTACGCCTTCGTCACCTGCGATCACAACGGGTGCGTCGCCCCGGGCCACATCGGGGACTCCGCCGTAACCGCCCGCCCCGCCCACCACCGGAGCGCCGTCGGCCGGAAGCCGAACGGCACCCGCGAAGAGATCGTCGCCCTCCTCAAGGAGGGCCTGTCCGATAAACAGATCGCGAAGCGCCTGCGCACCAACCCGAAGCGGATCGCGACGATCCGCGCCGAGGAGCAGGTGCCCGCTGTCGTCGCTGTGCCGCTGACGTTCGCGGAGCGGTGGGCGATGTACACGGAGCCGGTCGACGGCGGGCATCTGCGCTGGACGGGCCGCTTCCGAGACGACGCGCCGGCCGTGACCGACGACGGCCGCACGATCAGCGTCCGCCGTGCCGCGTTCGAGCGGCTGCACGGGCGCCCGCCGGTGGGCCCGGCGACGCCGGGGTGTGGCTACGGGCCGTGTGTACGGCCGGAGCACCTCGAGGACCGGACCATCCGGCAGCGCACCAACTCCCTGTACGACGCGATCTTCGGAACCGGAGCAGCAGCATGAACACCTACACCGGCGGAACCCCGCGCGCCGAGGACTGGCGCGACTCGGCAGCCTGCACCGACCAGGACCCCGAACTGTTCTTCCCGAACGGCACCGAGGGCGGCTGGAAGACCGTCACCCACGACGCCAAGGCCATCTGCGCCCGCTGCCCCGTCGCCTCGGACTGCCTGACGTTCGCCCTCAACGAGAACATCGACTACGGCATCTTCGGCGGCCTCACCGACAACGAGCGCCGCAAGCTGAAGCGGCGCGCCACGACCACGCTGACGGCTGCGGACGTCAACGAGGTCCGCCGCCCGGCCACGTTGGAGGAGGCGTTCGAGAGGAACGCCGAACTCTACGGCGACGGGCACCGGCGGTGGACCGGGCCGAAGCAGCTGTTCTTCGCGGGCGTCTACTACACGCCGCGCCGGACAGCGTTCCTCATCGGCTACGACCGGCCCGCGCACGGCCAGGTCCACCCGACGTGCGGGTTCGCGGAGTGCGTGCAGCCCGCGCACATGGAGGACGCGAAAGGCCGGGACGCCCGGAAGCGCGCCGCGAAGCGGGAGGCCGAGCAGCAGGCCGCTGCGGAGCGGGCGACCGAACGGCACGTCGCGCAGGCCGCGGTGAAGCGCGAGCCGGCCAAGTGCGGCACGAACTCCGGCTACGGCCGCCACCTGCGCGAGAAGACGGAGATCTGCGCACCGTGCCGCCAGGCGCACGCGGACGCCGACGCCCGCCTTCGCCGCACCGGCACGTCAGTGGCCGCGGCATGACCGCCGGCGACGGGCTCGTCTGCGACATCCCCGCACCGCACGACGGGCCCGTCCGCCCTTACCCCTGCGGGCCCCGCTGCTCGACGCACTCCCCGTGGCGGGCGAAGGGGTTGCCCGAACCACCGGCCGGGCCGGGCGCCCCACGGGACTGGGCCCCCGAGCCGGCCTACCGCGAGGCCACGGACCGGGATCGGCGGCACCTCGCCGTCGTATCGGACCCGCCCGACTGACCGCACGACGAAGCCCCGCACCACACGGTGCGGGGCCCGGAGAAGAGAGGAGGAGGGTATGCGATCAGAGGATGTCGCCGTCAGCAGGTTCGTCGCTGAGGTGCTTCAGCCGGCGCTCCACGGCCTGCTTCTTGCGCCAAGCGTTGACGCGGGCGTGCGCATGCCGACGCAGGTCGTCGGCCCGCGACGTGCCCTCGGCCTCGCACAGCTCCCCGTATGCAGCCCAGGTCGCGTCGTCGATACGGACCATGCGGCCGGGGGTTCCCTTCGTCGTCATGCCGACAGGGTAGCTGACCTCTCACCCGCAACACACCCCCACCGGCCAGCCTGTATGTCGAATGTATTGCGGGTGACTATACACCCTGGGGTAGAATCACGGACAGGTAAGGCGCTCGAACAGCCGCCCTGAACAGGGGCGTTACTCGGCATGTCCTGACCAGCACGAACACGAAATGAGACCTCCGTGAGCTTCAAGGTCACCAACTGGGTGTGGGCCCGGTCCGAGTCCCGCAACGGGGCCCGGCTCGTCATGCTCGCGCTGGCTGACCGGGCCGACGACAACGGCTTCTGCTGGCCGTCCATCGATGACCTCGCCGAGCGCACGAAGCTCAGCCCCCGCGCCGTCCAGAAGGCCATCGCTGTACTCGCCGAGCTGGGGGAGCTGGACGTCGAGAACGGCGGCGGCCGGCACCGCTCGAACCGGTACCGCATCGTTCCGAAACCCCGCACATCTGACGGGGTTACTGACCAGGAACCCCGCACAAACGACGGGGTATCGACCGAAGAAACCCCGCACTTTGCGCCCGAAACCCCGAACTTTGAAGCAGAAACCCCGAACTTTGAGACCGGAAACCCCGTCCAAAGTTCACCCGAACCTGTCATAGAACCAACAGAGAACCGTCAGGAGAACCTCCCCGCACGCCGCACCAACCGCGGCCCCGCCGACGAACTCCTCGACGAGTGGTGGGAGCAGTACGGCCGACGCACCGCCCAGGCGAAGCGCACCATCCGCCAGGCCATCGCCGACGCCCTCACCAACGGCATCGACCCCACCGAACTGCGCGCCGCCCTGGCCCGCCTTGGCGAGAACAGCAAGCCCGTCACCGGCGGCACCCTCCAGTTCGCCTTCGCCGAACTCCGCAAGCCGACCGGCGCCGACGTCATCCCCTTCGCCGCCCGCCAACAACAGGCAACCGACGACCTCTTCGACCGCGCCATGGCCCGCGCACAGGCCCGCATGCAGCAGGAGACCTCATGACCCCCGACGAAACCGTGATCCTCGCCCGCTACGTCCGCGCCCTCTGCCCCCAGCAGAAGTTCGACGAGTACACCCCCGACGCCTGGCACGACATCCTCTGCGACTACCAACTCGCCGACGCCCGCCAGGCCGCCGCCCAAGTCGCCCGCCGCCAGCCGTTCGTCGCCCCCGCCGAGATCGCCGACGAGATCAGCAAGATCCGGGCCAGCCGCACCCACGACTTCGTGTACGAACCCCCGCCCGGCGACTCCGACCCCGACTACCTCGCCCGGCTCCGCGGCCAGCTCGCCGCCACCGGCGACGGCCAGCGCCCCCCGGTCCTCGCGAAGGAACTGCCGCGCCGCCCGGTCGCCGCCCTGGTGGCCAGCCTCGCCGACTCCCTCCCGGAAGTCCCCGCGACCGACGTGGCCAAGGTCCGCCGGCCCGGCCCGCTCGGACACGAGTGCCCCACCTGCCGCGCCGCGATCGGCCGGCCGTGCCGCATCGGCGGCACCGGCAAGGAGCGGGCCCCGCACGAAGCCCGCGAAGCCGCCGCCCACGGCCGCCACCACGACCCCGACACCGAAGAGCAGCGCCGCCGCCAGGCCGCCGCCACCCGCACCCAGGAGACCGCCTCGTGAAGATCTCGCTCTGCAAGCACCGCTTCCCGCTCATCGCCCCCGGCGGATCGCTCTTCCACCCCGGCGACTGCACCCGCTGCGGTGCGACGTGGGCCGACGTCCAGGCCGAACTCGACCGACAGGCCAACGCCCTCCGCCTCGGCACCGCCCACCGTGCCCCGTGCGCCGGCTGCGGCCACACCCGCATGGTCTTCCGCTACCAGCGCGAACAGCAGCCCTGGGACGAGCAGGAGCCGCCCGTCATCTGGCTCTGCGTCCGCGACTGGTCCCGCGCCCGCGAGACCGAAGAGGCCACTGGCTTCATCGACTTCAACGACCTCTTCGACCGCGGCACAGACGAGCAACTCGCCGCCGGACTCCGAGGCGCCCTCGTCCAGCCCGCCGCCGCCCACCACACCACCCAGGAGACCACCGCATGACCAGCCAGCCCGCCTTCCGCCGCCTCCTGTCTCTCGGCGCGGGTGTCCAGTCCTCCACCCTGCTGCTCCTCGCCGCGGAGGGGCGCCTCCCCGACCTGGACGGCGCAATCTTCGCCGACACCGGCTGGGAACCCGCCGCCGTGTACACCCACCTCGACCGACTGGAGCGCGAAGTCGCCGAGCCTGCCGGCATCCCGATCTACCGCGTCTCCGCCGGCAACATCCGCAACGACGCCCTCGACCCCAAGCACAAGTTCGTGTCCCTTCCGACGTTCACCATCAACGCCGACGGCTCCTGGGGTATGGGCCGCCGACAGTGCACCAAGGAGTACAAGCTGGTCGAGATCAAGCGGAAGGTCCGCCGCATCCTCGGCTACCCGCACCCCACGCCCGTCCCGCGCGGCGTCTACGCCGAACAGTGGATCGGCATCAGCCGCGACGAGATCGGCCGCGCCAAGGACTCCGGCATCCAGTACCTCAAGAGCATCTTCCCGCTCCTCGACCTGGACAGCGCAGCCGACGGCCGCCCCGGCTGGACCCGCACCGACTGCATGCGCTACCTCCGCTCCCGCGGCTTCAAGTCCACCCCCAAGAGTGCCTGCATCGGTTGCCCCTTCCATGGCAACAAGCAGTGGCGGGAGATGCGCGACAACCAGCCGGCCGAGTGGGCGGATGCCGTCGCCTTCGACTACGCGCTGCGCGCCGTGCCGCGCGAGGACGGCATCCGCGAGTACCTGCACGTGTCCCGACTGCCGCTCGATCAGGCACCCATTGATCGGGTCAGCTCGCACGAGCAGAAGCTCCGGCAGACCACGGTCTTCGACCAAGTGGCCGACGCGCTGCTGGAGCAGGGCGACCCGGACGGCTGCTCCCCGTGGTCCTGCCGCTCCGGCCAGCCCGTCACCGCGGAGGCCGGCCAATGACCGTACAGCCCGCCCTCGACGGCACCATCCCCGACCCCGAGCGCGCCGAGGACTTCGAGACGTGGGTCGACCGCGTCCGCCCCGCCTTCACCGCCGCCGCAGCCTCCGGCCGGGAGTTCGCCTCCTGGCACATCAAGGTCGCCGAGAAGCTGCCCGAGCCCCCCAACCCCAAGGCGATGTGGGGCCAACTCCTCCACCGCCTCCACGACGAGGGACTCATAGAGCCCGCCTCCTGGACCACCACCCGCGACGGCAGCGGAGTCCGAACTTGGCGCGGCACCCGCGCCGCACGACGGGGGAGGGCCGCCTGATGCCGATCCGCCCCGAGAACCGGCACCGGTACCCGAGCGACTGGCGAGAGATCAGCCTCCGCATCCGCACCATCCGCGCCGCCGGCCGCTGCGAATGCCACGGCGAATGCGGACGCGGCACCCACACCGGCCGTTGCCCCAACCGCAACGGAGGCACCGCCTACAGCACCGGCTCCCGCGTCGTCCTCACCGTCGCCCACCTCAACCACACCCCCGAGGACTGCCGCGACGAGAACCTCCGCGCCATGTGCCAGGGCTGCCACCTCCACTACGACCGCGACCACCACCGCGAAACCGCAGCAGCCACCCGACGCGCCGCCATCGAAGCCACCGGCCAACTCGCCATCGAGGAGCAGCCGTGACCACCCGTCCGCTCGGCGCCCCGCGCCCCGCCAGCCTCCGCACCGGCACCCAGCAGCCCGCCCGCGCGATCCGCTGCCCTCACTGCCACGCCCACCCCGGACAGCCCTGCACCACTCGCACCGGACACCGGCTCCCCGACGTCCACCCCGCCCGCAGCAGCGCCCACGCCCAAGCCGTCGCCTGCTGCCCCACCTGCCAGGTCGAGCCGAAGACCCCCTGCCACGACGCAGGCCGGCCCCGCCGCAGCGTCCACGCCCGCCGCTACCAGGAAGCCGAGGACACCCAGCGATGAGCACCCCGACCCGCATCCAGCGCCGCCGCGTCAAGGGCTGGCGGAAGCCGGACAACACCGTGATCGTCACCCGGCCGTCCCGGTTCGGGAACCCGTTCACCCTCGCCGGTGCCGTCGAATGGCTCGGCGCCGAGACCCCGGAGCAGGCGCGCGAGGCCTGCCACATGGCGTTCCGCTCCTGGGTGCGCGGCTCCGACCAGTGGTGGATGGGCCCCGAAGCCGCCGCCACCCGCAGGCGCCTCCTCGACGGCCTACCCGAACTGCGCGGCAGGAACCTCGCCTGCTACTGCCCGCTCCCCGCCGACGGCGAGCCCGACCACTGCCACGCCGCCGTCCTGCTCCAGCTCGCCAACGAGGAGGCCCGCCCGTGAACGCCATGCCCCCGGCCGCGGTCGCTGTGATCGCCGCCGCCCTCGACGACTACCGGCAGACCACACCCCCCTCCCAGCAGAACCCGCGCGCCGCCGCCGAGAAGGCCGCCGAGTACCTGCTGTCCAGCGGCTGGGGCCTGTACGTCCCCGGCAGCCGACAGACCCAGCAGCGGGCCCGATGCCCGCACTGCACCGTCCGCCACCTCATCACCGCCGCCGGTGTCCTCCGCAGGCACGGACCCCACGGCCACCCCTGCCCCGGCAGCGGAACCCCCGCCCCGGGCCCCACGCCCCGGCCCGGCGACCAGCAGCAACCGGCCGCCGCCTGACCCCCTACCCGACGGGGTCAACCCGCCGGCCCCGACAAGGAGAACCCCGATGGGCACCGAAAGAATCGACATCGACGACTACGCCACCTACGCCGAGATCACCGAGTTCGAGAACGGCCGCACCAGCAGCCCAGTGATCGTCACGGGGCGTCAGGTCCGCGAGCGCATGACTGCCGTGGTGTACACGTCGGCCGGTGAAGCGCCCGAGTACCAGGCGATCGTGCAGTCCCCTGTGACCGGAGTCATCACCGGCATCTCCACGGCCGTGAAGCACGGGCACCACACGACAACGTGGAAGCAGATCGGCTCTGACGAGCAGGACCGCATCACACGAGAGCGCGTCACGCAGAGGACGCAGATGTGGATGGCGGCGGCAGCAGCCGGCGCATTGACCAGCGACCCCTCTCACCGGTTGTGACGACTCATCCCGTGTCGGGTGCGGTGCTACCGCGCCCCGGCACGGCCCGCCCACCGTACCCAGCCCGGAGGAAACCGTGACCACCGACCAGACCCCGCTCCGCGACCGCATCGCCGAGGCAGCCCTCAGTGCCGTCGAGGTCGCTCTGGGAGACACGCTGGTGCCCGCCGCGCGTGAACAGGCGCTCGCCGGGATCGCCGCGGTGCTGCCCGCGACCACCGACCAGACCGCCGAGTTCGAGCTACGCGGCGACACCGAGATCCGCGCCGCCGCCCTCCGCGAAGCCGCGTCCTCCGCATGTAGCGGAGCAGTCGAGTTCAACACTGAGGCTGTGCAGGCCGCGCTGAAGAACGGTGGGTCGTTCGCGCTGATCGCCCTCGTTCAGCTCGCCGTTGCCGAGCACCTGCGCCGCATGGCCGACGAGACACAGCCCGCCGAGACCGTCCCGTGCATGCGCTCGGAGCCGCACCCCGCGCACTCGCACTCTGGACTGCGCAAGGGGGTTGTGGTGCACGGCCGCTGCCCGGGGGGAGACCCCGCCGCCGGGGCGCGGCAGGACGGGGCGCAGTGACCGAGCCCGTCGCGTTCGTGCTCCTGGTGGCCGCGTGCACCGCATGGATGTGCGGCCACCAGGGCGCCACCGCATGGCCCCGCCGCAAGGCGCAGGCCCCCGCCTCCCGGCCCCGCACCCGCTCCCCCGACTCTCGCGCCACACACACCCACCCCAGCCCCGCACACGGGCGCACAGCCATCTGGGCCTACACCCAACCCATCACCTACCAGGAGCACCAGTGACTCCCGCCGACGAACTCCGCGCAGCAGCCGAGCAGCTGCGCACCCTCGCCACCGCCGCCAGCATCGACAGCGACGGTGTCCCGACCGCCAACTGGCACCACGAAGACCGAGGTCGCAACCGCGGCCACCTCTACGGCGACCACCTCACCCGCGACGACGGCCGCTGCATCTCCTGGCCGCACCTCCTGCGCGGAGGATCAGCCCAGCGGCCCACATACATGCACGTCCAGCACGCCGCCTACGCCGCCGCGATGGGTCCTGTCGTTGGCCTCGCCCTCGCCGACTGGCTGGACCAGGCCGCGCGCTACTACGAGGCGGGCGTCCAGGCCGCCGACGACGTCTTCCGCGACGACCCCGCCGAACACGAGGCGTTCCTCACCACGGGCCCCGGCGCGCCCTCCGAGCACGCCCTCGCCGTCGCCCGGCAGATCAACGGCACCACCCCGTGAGCCGCCTGCCCGGCCTGATCCTCCCCGGCCTCGCACTCTGCGCCGCACTCGCCGGCCTCGTCTGGGCCGGCGCCCACACCATCCGGAACCGGAGACAACCATGACCTACCTCCTCATCGCAACCCTCTGCCTGGCCATCGGCTGGTGCTGGGGCCACTCCACAGCCCGCATCCGCCACGTCCCGATCGGCGCCACCGCCCAACAGGACCAGGCCGCCATCGCCGAGGACGAGCGGAGGAGCAGCGCCGCATGACCGGCCCGACGTCCAGCCCCCGGGGCGAGCACACGCCCGCCCCGGGCAGCACCTGGCACACCGAACTCGTCCGCGTCGAGCAGCTCGTCGACGACGACGCACCCGACCCCCGACCCAACCGCGAGACCAGGCGAGCGATGCGGCGCGCCACCCGGAGCAAGACGGCTGCCCGCGGCAGCCAAGCCTGACCCGCGAGAAACCCGATGTGCCAGGCCACCCTGCCTGGCACACTCCCCGCCATGGACGACGAAGTACAGAAGAGCCGCGACGACATGGAGCTCTACACGCTCCTCGGCCTCATGGTTCGCTCGGCAGCCGAGCTGGAACTGCGGCTCCAACTGATCGCGATCAACCTCTCCGAGAGCCACTACGCCCACCTCTGGATACACGGGGCCAGCGGCGGTCAGGCCACGAAGCTCATTCGGGAACTCGCCAAGGCCAACCCGGTTGTCACCGAAGCCAGCCAGGCGGAGATCACTGACCTGATGAAGGAGATCGACGCGGCCCTCACCCGCCGGCACGGTTACGTCCATGGCGCGTGGCTCGTCGATCCTCTGGCTGAGACCTATCAGGCGATGCGCTTCACGAAGGGCAACACCTCCCCCCGCTTCGACCCCATGTCCAAGGAAGATCTCAGCGACCTCACGCACACCCTCGCCCGCCTGCTTGAAGGCGTCACAGATTGGCTCGTGAAGCACGTGAGCGTCAACGGCTCGCAGTTCGAGAACTGATCCGATCGAGACGCCGCCCACCGCCCCGCCTCCCCGTGGAGGACGGGGCGGTCGTGCGCTCAGTAGTCGTAGTAGACCGTCTTCAGCCGGATGTCCTGCCCCGGGAACATCACGGTCAGCCGACGCTCCAACCGCTTCTCCATCTCCCGTGCCGCCTCCGCCGCCGGCGAGTCCCCGATACCCGCGATGTGCGCCGAGTACAGAAGGATCCGTGCCTCGCCGAGTGTGAGCAGCCGCAGCATCTCGCCGGACTCGTCCAGCAGCTTCGACAGCTCCGACATCTCCTCGACCTCTGCGTCCATGCCAGGTCAACGAGCGGAGCCCCCCAGCGCGCACGGGCGCGCGACAGCATCACTCAGATGGCGGGACGCCCAACAGCCGGGCCAGCCGGCCCCGCGCCGTCGCCGCATCCACGTCATCGTCGGGCGCCTGCTCCAGAGCGCGCAGCGTCGCACGGGCCTGGTCCCCGGTGAGCAGCAGGGAGTAGATGCCTTCCTGCCCAGCCAGTTCGGCGGCAGCCTCTTCGAATGTCTGCATGATCAAGGCAACGCGGCGGTCTCGAAAGGGACACGGCTCAGTGCGTCCAGACGTCGGGTCCGCCGCCCCGCCACTCGATCAGCCCGTGGCGGATGCGTGACAGAGGTGCCCTTCATAGGCTGGTGGTGCTCGGGGTCACTGCGGAGGTCACTCATGCCCCGAACCATCTGGAGCGGCGCCATCTCGTTCGGCCTGGTCACCGTGCCTATCCACGTGGTCAGCGCCACCGAGGATCACTCGATCCACTTCCACCGCGTGCACCTGCCCGACATGGCCCGCGTCCGGACCCGCAAGGTGTGCGAGCTGGAAGACCGCGAGGTCTCCACCTCCGAGATCGGCAAGGGCTACGAAATCTCCCGCGACAACGTCATCCCCGTCACCGACCAGGAACTGCGGGACCTGCCCCTGCCTACCGCGAAGGCCATCGAGATCGTGGCGTTCATGCCGCTGTCCTCGATCGACCCGATCCGGATCGGCGAGGGCTACTACCTCCAACCCGACGGGCAGGTCGCGGCGAAGCCGTACAAGCTGCTCCGCCAGGCACTGGGGCGCAGCAGTCGAGTCGCGATCGCCCGGTACGCCTGGTCCGGCCGCGAGCGCCTCGGCCTGCTCCGGGTCCGCGACGAGGCGATCGTCCTGCACGCGATGCGCTGGCCCGACGAGATCCGCGACCCCTCGTCCCTGACCCCGCCGCCGGTGGAGCTCACCGACGAGGAAATCGATGGGGCCCTCGCCCTCATGGAGACCATGACCCGCGACGGCCTTGAAGGCGACGAGTTCCGCGACACGTACACCGAGGCGGTCGCCAAGCTGATCGAAGCCAAGCGGGAGCACCGTGAACCGGCACCCGTGGCGGAGCCGGCCGAAGAGTCGGGCCAGCTGGTCGACCTCATGGCCGCGCTCAACGAGTCCGTGGCCAAGGCGAAGGAAGCCCGGGCCGACGGCGGACACGCGGACGTTCACGAGATGCCGATCAAGCGGGCGGCGGAGAAGGCACCGGCCAAGAAGACGGCTGCGAAGAAGACGGCCCGGAAGCCGCGGAAGAGTGCCTAGTCGAACAGTCCGAGGGCGCTGTCCGGCCGGCAGGCACCGCATGCCTTCACGCCCTCGACGAGGGCGCGGCGCGCCTCGTCCCGGCTGATGCCCCGGACCCGCTTGCCCGCGTTCCAGCAGTCGCCGACGTGCACCTGCACCGGTGGGGTGTCTCGATTCAGCCCCTGCTCCAGCAGCCAGTCGGGTGGCGCGGGCCGGTTCTGGATGCCGCGCTGCCGCTCGGCCTCGCGCTGCTCTGCCGCGGCGATGGCCTGCCGTACCTCGTTCAGGGTGTAGGCGAGCCACGTCTCCAAGGTGCGGAGTCGCGGCAGGTCGGGCGGCAGGTCGGTCACACGGCCAGTTTGCGCCAAAATTCGAACACGTGCTCCCATCGGGGTATGGCCAACCATCGCGTCGACTATCTCACCGCCCGACAGGAGGAGATCCTCCGTGTCATCCGGCTGGCCATCACCGACGAAGGTGACGCCCCCACCGTCGCCGAGATCGCCGACCAGGTCGGGCTGCGTCCGTCAAGCGTCCACTACCAGCTGCGCGAGCTGGAGGCGAAGGGTGCCATCGTTCGCGAGCCCGGCACGGCGCGCGGAATCCGGCTCGCATGACCGCCGGCCGCTACCGGGTGACCGTGACCGTCGACGGCCGGCCCATGATCCAGGGCTGGTGGGGAAGTGAGGTGATCGCCCGCAGCAAGTTCACGCGGTGGGTCGGCGAGCACGGCGACCGGCCCGGTGCCCGCGTCACCCTCACGGACGAGGGGACGGGCACCGTGCTGACGGAGTGGCCAGACCCCGGGTGATCGTCTGCCATGCTGGCCGCCATGGCTCACCGTCCGTACCCGGTCGTCGCCAAAGCGTGGCGGCAGATCATGCGCCGTCACCGCTACGACCGGCCCCCATACCTGCCCGCGCCGCGCACACCGCAGGCCCCGGCCGGCGAGTACCGACTGTCGACGCGGACCCCTGCTTGACGCCGTCCGCATGATGGGAGAGCCGGGCCGCCGCAATGCTGCTGCCGACGCCCCGGCCTGCTACACGACTGCGCCCTCGGACCGTGTCACGACGGCCGGGGGCGCAGCAGTGTCCGGGGGTCATTCCTCCGTCTTCTGGCGCTTCAGCTTCCGCGCGACCTCGGCCGCCTCGTGCCAGATCTGCGCCTTCTCCTCCAGGTCGCTGCGCATCTCCTCGTCGGCCAGCGTCGACAGCTCGCCGGCCTTCGCCCGGAGCGCCTCCACCACCTCGTTGACGACGGTCCCCCGGTAAGCGTCGAGCAGTTCCTCCGCCTTGTCCCACGGGACGCAGCGCTTCTCCGCCGTCTCGTTGTACGGCGGGTCGTTCAGGGCGGACAGGATCGCGATCCGGGGATCGGTCGTCGTGCTGGTCACGTGCTCTCCTTGCTGCTCGGGCTGGGGCCTGCGCTTCTTGCGCGGCTGCTTGGGGTTCGCCTTGAAGAACGCGACCACCTCGTCCTCGCGGAAGCGCGGTCGCGTACTGCCCTCGCCCTCGACAGGGGAAGGGAAGATGCCGGTCCGCCGATATGTGTGGATCGTCTGACGGCTGACCCCGTGCTCCGCCGCGATCTCGGTGGTGGTCATCAAGCGCGGACTCCCCTCGGGTTCAGGGCTCTTGGGCACGGCAACATCCTCCCTGTTCTGCTTGACGTTGTAAAGCAGAACGTGCACAGTGGAACAGCACCAACAGAACGGCCCCCGGTCGGGCTACCACACACCGACTGGGGGCCAGCCATCCCCTGACGTGACCAGGAGAGACCGTGCCGAATCCTACGGCCCCCACGCAACAACAACCCAGCCCCGCGAGCACGCCGTGGCAAGTCCCGTGGCCCGCCGGCACCATCGCCCGGTACTGGACCGTCGCCGGCGCCACCGCCGACGTCACCGAGACCAAGGACGGTGAGTTCTACCAGTACAACGTGAAGTGCACGGGCTGCCCCCACACGGACACCTCCCGCATCGTCGACAACGCTCACCGCTGGGCCCAAGCCCACGCGGAGAAGTGCCGCGCCCTGCCCCGCCCGGCCGCCGTCCAATGAGCGCCGAACACGAGCGCGTGAAAGACCCGCTCCCGCCGAGGCCGCCGCGCCCCCACCCCCAAGGCTGAACCCCTACCCCGCAGACCGCTGCCGCGCGGTACGACCATCCCCCCGTCCCGCGCGGCAGCACCCCCACGAGAGGAGCCCGCCATGGGCCGCACCTTCCCCGCACAGATCACCGACGGCAACGGCGACACCTGGGAGCCCGCCGCCGGACCCGGCCGCAACGGCGAACCCGTCTACTACCCGACCACCGGCCCCGAGACCCCCGCCGAAACCCCGTCCGAGATCGAAGCCAACTACGGCCGCCGCTGACCGGCTGCCCGCGTCGCCCGCCTCGTCGTTCCGGGCGAGGGGAACCGCGTCAGTGCTTCCGCCCCGCCACCAGAGAGGACCAGCCCATGTCGAAGTTCTCGTTCACCGCCCGCAACAACCGCGACCAGATCGTCACCGGCGAGATCACCGCCACCTCGGAGAACGACGCCGTACTCAAGGTCGAGAAGGCCATGGCCGACACCAACCGCGGCGAGGCCGAGACCGTGACCATCAACGGCAACACCCACACCCCGTCGCTCACCCGCATGGTCGAGAACAACCGCTGACCGGTAGCCCACGGTCCGCGTCTCGCACGCGGGCCCTGGAGATCCGGCCAGCACCACACCCCGCCCGACCGCCACCCCGAGAGGACCCGCCATGCGTCGCCGCCCCGACCGCATCCTCCGCCAACTCCTCGCCGCCACCCTCGTCATCCTCGCCCTGATGCACCCCGAGACCACCGCCCGCCTCGCCGAGACCGCCGCGGCCATGGTCCTCGGCATCGTCGACGGCATCGCCCAGGCCGCCGCCGCACAGCCCGAAGCCGCCCTCCTCCTCGCCGGCGCCATCTACCTCGCCGTGCAGATCCGCACCCACCGCCCGCGGGCCCGAGCCCACGCCTGAACCCGGAGATCGTGATGAACGGCAAGCCCCGCTTCCGCCAGCGCATGCGCACCATCAACGAGAACGTCAACGGCGTGGCCGTCCAGTACGACGTCCCCGACACCACCCCCGTCCGGCGGCTGCCGTTCAACCTCGACGCCACCCTCCGCAAGGCGCTGTTCGCCGCCGCCATCCTCATGACCATCGGCGCCATCGTCTGGGGCACCGTCGCCATCGGCAGCATGCTCGACCTCCTCGCCCCCGCCTGGGCCGCCTACCTCGTCGCTGGCGTGTTCGACGCCGGCTGGGCCGCCTGCCTCATCGCCGAGTGGCTGCTCCGCTATGACAGCGACCGCGCGAAGACACCCCGCCATGCGGGCGTCGCGCTCCTTGTCATCTCCATGGCCGCGATCGTCACCCACGGCGCGCTCTCCGGATCGTGGGGGTGGATCGTCGGCATCGTCGGCGCGCTCGTCTCCGCCGCCGCGAAGGGCGTGTGGGCGATCGGCATGCACACCATCCGGATCAATTTGGAACCGCGGTACGAGGCGTACCTCCGCACGCTGCAGCAGCAGACCGGTACCGAGCTCGCGCTCGCGCTGGGGGAGCGGGACCGGCTCCTCACCGAGGACCGCACCGTCGAGCTGCGCCTCGCCCTCGAAGCCCGCCGTCCCGCCGCGCCGCCCGTCGTCGAACCGATGGACCGGCCCTCCGAACCGGCCCCGGCCCAGACCGAACCGGAACCGGTCCAGGCCGCTGACCAGCCCGTGGACCAGATCGAACCGGCCCCCGAACCCGTCACGGTCCAGGCCACGAACCGCCCCGCCAGCCGACTGGTCCAGCCCGAGGACCAGGTCGACGTCCTCCTGAACCGGCTCCGGAACGGCGACCACATCACCAAGAAGAACGCCGCCGAGATCCTCGGCGTATCCGAGTCGACCGCGTACCGCCGGCTGAAGGACGCCGAGTCGAAGCTCCACCAGTACCGCTGACCGCCCGTCCGGCCCCCGGCATCTCGGGGGCCGTCTCGTCTCGTCGGAGCCCGCCAGTGAAGATCACGCCCGCTGACATCGCCACCAGCACCATCGTCCCCAGCATCGTCACCGGCGCCGCCCTCCTCGCCGAATGGCAGTACGGCACCACGGCCGCCGCCGTCGAGTTCGCGACCGCCCTGGCCGCGGGCAAGCTCGCCTTCGTCAGCTTCGCCAAGAAGTGGAGCCCGGCCCTGTCCTGGAGCGCCCTCGCATCCACCGGACTCTTCACCCAGGCCGGCGTCACCACCGTCGGCGGGATAGGCCCCACCGCCTACGCGTGGCTCGTCGCCTCCGCCGCTGCGGTCGCGGCGCGGCTGGTGTACAAGCACCACACCCGGCACGACGAGATCAAGCTCAGCATGGACCAGACCCGTCTGGACACCGCGCTGATCCGGCAGCAGATGGCCCACCACGCCCTGGTCCAGAAGACCATGCCCGAACCCATCGTGGACGGTCCGCACCTGACCGGCCGGACCGTGGAGGAGACCCGGATCAGGACCGTGGTCCACGAACTGTTCGCCGCTGAACTGCCGGGCTGCACCGTGGAACGGACCAGGACCGGATGGACCGCGGTCCTTGACCTGCCCGTGAACCTGGACCGGGCCAAGCTCAAGTCCGCATGGGACCGCGTCGCGTCCGGCATGGGCGTGGCCGGGGAGTTCATGCTGGAAGACGGCGCGCTGACGAACCAGCTCATCGCCCGGTTCATCGACGGCGACCCGCTCCAGGCCGTGGTCCCCTACACGCGGACCAGCGGCGCCCGGTTCACTGACCCCGTCCTCCTCGGCGTGGACCGGTTCCTGAACCCGGTCTGGCTGGACCTGGCCTACAACCACACTCTCGTCGCCGGCTCGTCCAAGTTCGGTAAGAGCACGTTGGTCCGGTCCATCGCGGTCCAGCTCGCGGACCGGCCCGACACCGTCCTGTACGGCATGGACCTCAAGCCCGGCGCCCCGGAGCTCACGCCGATGCTGCCGATCCTCCAGGACGTCGCCACCACGCCTGAGCAGGCGCACGCTCTCCTCGACTGGCTGAAGCAGGAACTCGGCGAGCGTGGCGAGATCCTCGCCCAGGCCGGTGACCAGGAGTGGGATCCGCAGAAGCATGGCCGGCCCGCGATCTGGGTCATCGAGGACGAGCTCGCCGAGCTGGTCCGGCAGGGCGACGACGGCCCGTGGAAGAAGACCCCGGCGTCGAAGAAGCAGGAGAGCCTGCTCGCGCTGATGCGGTTCGCCGGCATGCACTTCCTGTCCGCTACCCAGCAGCCGTCGCGGAAGGTGTTCGGCGGGACGACGGACGCGCGCGGCAACTACGCGAACCGGCTGTCCACCCGCATGAACGACGCGGACCACCGGCGGTTCATCTTCGGCAACACCCCTGGTTGGGAGCCCGGGAAGCTGGACCAGCCCGGCAAGTTCCTGCTGCAGTCCCCGGTCCACCAGGTCGCCGCCCCGTACAAGGGCATGTGGCTGACGGGGGACGAGTTCCGGGCCGAGGTCGCCAGGATCGGCGCGACGACGGTGCGCGCGCCCGTCGGGAAGCGACTGGTCCTGCCGGTGGCCGGCGCCACGAACCAGGACAAGGTGATGGCCGCGCTCACCAAGTACGGGAACGCCACCCGGCGGGAGCTGGAGCAGGCGACCGGGCTGGAGGAGAAGCAGGTTCTCGACGCTGCCCGCGCGCTGCGCCCCGACGTCGAGCGCTGTGACGACACCGGAACCTGGCGGCTGGTACCTATCGCAGCGTGGGAAGCGCAGGCCGTAGCCCACCAGTAACACCGCAGGTCAGAGGCCAGTTCGCGGGGTCGGATAGGGGGTCGGAAACCGGAAGTCCAACGGTCGACCGGACCGGCCCCGCTTGACGCCCATCCGACCCTGAATCCGACCCCTCCAACCACCCGAGGAGAACGTCATGGGATACGCCCGCTACGAGATCACCCGCCCGAACGGCGACCGCATCGAAGCCGGCTACGCCGTCGAAGCCCAGTGCGAGAAGGACGGCTGTGACGCCCGGATCGACCGCGGTCTCGCCTACCTGTGCGGGAAGGACCCGCGCGGCGACGACCACGGCTGCGGCGGCTACTTCTGCGAGAAGCATCTGACCGGCGCCAACCAGTGTGAGCCGTGCGCGGCCAAGGCCGACGAGGAGAACCGGTGGGTCCACCCGGAGACCGGCGAGGAGTTCGACCTCCGCGACCGGTTCCTCCCGGCCGGGTCCACCTACGACCCGCGGTCCACGGTCTGGGCCTGCGTGGACCGGACGGCCGAGGTACCGCTGCTGCTTCCCGTGGACCAGGCGAGTGGCATGCCCACAGGCGAGCCGGGACGGCTGATCACCGAGGGAGAGTGGGAGGAGATCGGTCGGATCATCCACCGGCAGATCAGCCAGGAAGTTCCCGCCTGAACCTGGTTGACAGCCCTGCGATAGTGAGAGTGCACCTGGGTTTCGAGCGCCGAGTTGCACCCCCAGAAGGCCCCGCCGCACCCCCCCGAGGCGGGGCCTTCGCCTATCCCTCGACCGGCTCAGGCCTCCGCGCGACCGCGGGGGAGGGGACGGCGCGGGCCATCCACCGGCCGTCCGTCATGAACCGCGGCGTCATCACCGGCAGGAACCCGGCATCCACCAGCCGCGCCAGGCCCTCGACGCACTCGTCCTCACTGTCCGCCTGGATACTCGCCCTGATCGCCATGGCCACAGTGTGCCGTTACCGGAACGGGCGCGGTACCGGTTCTCTCCGGACGGGCTATCCGTTCTTCGCCTCGTCGACTTCCATCAGCGACGGCAGCTTGGCCGCGCCCGTCATGATGGCCTGCGCGTCGTCCGGGCACGGCGACCCTGTGATGGCCGCGTTCTCGTCGCCCAGGCACTCGTGCTCTGTGTATGCGTCGACCGCCGCATTGATCTTCACAACCTCGGCCGACGTCCTCGGGTACGCGTCCGCGCCGCCGGCCCCGGGAAGGGACTGCTCCAGGTCGGTGACTGCCAGGGCGATGTCGGTCAGGTGCTCGGCGCACGCCTGATCCCCGACCTGGTTGCAGACCGCTGGGTCTGCCTTGGTGGCCGTCTCCAGCTTCGGCGCGAGTTCGACGGACAGAGTCCCCGCCGCCGCTGTCGCGCTGGCGCTCGGCTTCGAGTCGCTGCTGTCGCTGCTGCTGGAGCAGGCGGTGGCCCCGGCGAGGATGAGCGCGGCGAGAACGGTGATCGTTCTGGTTCTGTGCATGGTGGTACCCCCCTTGCGTGGTGCGGTGAGGGTAGATCACGCGCGGCGCGGCGAGGAGGGGTTGAGGCAGATTCGCTGGTCACGGATCTTGGCAGGCGCGGCCGGGTGGGCGTAGCGTCGCGGGGAGCGGCGGTTGTGCGGGAAGTGAGCTGCGAGCTTCGACCGGCACAACCGCCGCGCCCGTGCAGCGAGGCCCCGCACCGGAGTTCCGGGCGGGGCCTTCATCATGCCGAGGGTTCCTCGTCGATCGAGGGCGGCTGGTCGGCGAGCGGGCAGTCGTCCTTGTGCCACGTCTCCAGCGTCGTGCCGTCCAGTCGGCCGACGATGACCCGCTGGTCGTGCTCGCCGGGGAACGCGAGGCAGGCCGGGCAGAGTTCCTCTCGGCGCTGCGCCTCGCTCACGCGCTCTTCTCCTCGCTGCTCTTGACCAGTCGGCGGAGGTACTCGCGGGTCCAGCCGGTGATGCGGACGACGGTGGCCTGTGCGCCGCGTTCGTCGGTCTCGCGGAGGAAGCGGACGGCTTCTGACTGCAGGTCGGTGCGGGCCGCTTCGAGGGCGGTCTCGGCTTCTCGGTAGCGCTGGGCTGCGAGTTCGAGCTTGGCGGTGTCCATGTCGTCCAGTCTCCCACACGATTGGCCAACCGACTAGGCCAAGCCTATTGACATGGCCTACCGAGTAGGCCAACATGGGTGTCACAAGGGAGCGAACGAGGGGGACACGATGAGGCACACCGCACGCGAGACCAGCACCCAGACCCTCACACGCCTCATCACCGCCCTCGACAAGCAGCAGCCCGTCACCATCACCTACCTGAAGGAGGAGAAGGACGACACCGGCCGCAAGACCGGCCGCCTCGTCGAGACCGTCCGCACCGTCGAGCTGTACGACGTGGTCGTCTCCGCCGCCGGTGACATCCTCCTGAAGGCCATGGACCGGGAGACGGGGGAGTCCCGCACCTTCCGCCTCGACCGGCTCGTCTCGTACACCACCCACCGCAGCGCCTACGCCGTCGCCCGGCCGGCCACCGACGAGCCCAAGACCCGCCCCGCCCGCGGCCTCGCCACCGTCACCGTGCTGTACCCGGTCGACCTGCCCATCACCGCCCGCATCGACCTGCTCGCCGACGCCCTCGCCGCCTGACCAACCACCTGCGCAGCACCCCGAGAACGGAGCCCACCATGACCACCACCGGCCGCGCCGCCCGCATCGCCCAGCTCCGCGAGTCCATCGCCCGCCGCGCCCTCACCGCCGCCGGCGTCCCGGACGACGCCCGCATCCTCAACGTTCGCCGCGTTGGCACCGTCTTCGTCGTTGCCACCGAGGAGCCCACCAACCGCTGGGCCACCTACTACGTGGAGACCTTCCGCATCCCCACCCCCGACGACACCGACCGCGACTACGAGCCCGGCGAGGCCCCGAAGATCTGGTGCCCGCTCGCCGGCTGGAGCGGCGACAGCCCGGACGAGGTGCCCGCCATGCTGGCCAAGGCCACCGCCTACGCCCGCACCGCCTGACCCCCGCTCACGTCGAAGGCCCGGCTCTACCCCTCACGCCCGTAGGGGGAGCCGGGCCTTCGTGCTGCGCGCCGCCGTATGGCCGCCACCCCGGTTGCACGCATCGTTACCATCAAAGCACGTCATCCAGTAACACGACCACCAGGGAAGGGGGCGACGGTGGCCAACGACGAGCAGCCCGAGCCCAACGAGCACGAGTACCTGGAACGCCCCCGCAACGGGAACGGCCGTTACGTCCGCAGCATGGACAACGTGCAGCGTGACGCTGAAGCCGCCGCCTACTGGGCCGAACACCGCTGCACGTACCAGGAGATCGCCGACCGCTTCGGCTACTACGACCGCTCCCAGGCGTGGCGCGGCATCCAATCGGCGAAGCGTGACGTCGCGCTCCCCGCGGTCACGAAGCTGCGGCAGGTAGAGGCGGAGGAACTCGACACCCTGTACGTCATGGCCATGGAGATCATCGAGCGGAACCACGTCATGGTCTCGCACGGCCGCGTCGTCTGCGGCGGCGACGGCAAGCCCCTCCTCGACGACGGGCCCCGCCTCCAGGCCATCCAGACCGCGCTCCGTATCCGCGAGCAGTACCAGGCCCTGCACGGTCTGAAGCAGCCGGCGAAGGTCGAGCACTCCGGGGGAGTGAAGTTCGAGATCGTGGGCGTCGACCCGACGGACCTGGTGTGACGACGGTCGTCCGGTACGAGCCGCGCGGCGGAGCGAAGACCCTGCTCTCCGCCCGCGATCAGGAGATCTGCATCGCCGGGCCCGCCGGTACCGGGAAGTCCCTGGCGATGCTGCAGAAGGCTTTCTACACGTCGCTGATGGTCCCGAACTGTCGCAGCCTGATCGTCCGCCAGACCCACGCATCCCTCACCGGGTCGACGCTGGTCACCTTCGAGCAGCAGGTCGCGACGGCTGCGCTCGCGGAAGGCGTCGTCCGCTGGTTCGGCGGCAGCCCGAGGAAGCCGGCCGCGTACCAGTTCGCGAACGGCAGCGAGATTCTCGTCGGCGGCCTCGACCGCCCAGAGAAGTTCCTGTCCACGGAGTTCTCCCGGATCTACGTGGACGAGGCCACGCAGATCAGCCTGAAGGCACTGGAGACCCTGATCACCCGCCTGCGCGGGAACGCCGACACGTACCGGCAGATCATCCTCGCGTGCAACCCGGACCACCCGAAGCACTGGATCAAGCAGCGCTGCGACGACGGCACGATGCGGATGCTGCACTCCCTGCACCGCGACAACCCCCTGTACGTCAACGCCGACGGGACGCTGACCGAGCGCGGCGTGGACTACATGGCCAAGCTCGACGCACTCACCGGTGTCCGCCGGCTCCGGTTCCGCGACGGGATCTGGGCCGCCGCCGAGGGCCTCGTCTACGAGGGCTGGTCCGACGCGCTGCACGTCATCGACCCCTTCGAGATCCCCGAGTCGTGGACCCGGTGGGTCACCGTCGACTTCGGCTTCACCAACCCGTTCGTGGCGCAGCTGTGGGTCGAGGACCCCGACGGCCGCCTGTACCTGGTCCGCGAGTGGGTCCGCACCCGCATGCTCGTCGAGGACCACGCCGAGGTGATCCGCGACCGGCTCCTCGCCGGACATCCCCGGCCGCGCGCCATCATCACCGACCACGACGCCGAAGACCGCGCCACCCTCGAACGGAAGCTGGGCATGGGCACGCAGGCCGCGCACAAGACCGTGTCCGACGGCATCCAAGCCCTCGGCGCCCGCCTCAAGGCGCAGCCCGACGGCCGGGCCCGGCTGTACGTCTTCCGCGACGCGCTCCTCGAACGCGACCCGGAGATGGACACTGCCGCCCTCCCCATCGGCCTCGCCGAGGAAGTCCTCGGCTACGTCTGGGCCGTGAAGCCCGGCAACGCCGGTGGCCTGAAAGAGGAGCCCGTGAAGGAGAACGACCACAGCATGGACGCCGCCCGGTACATGGTCGCCGCCCGGGACATGGGTAGCCGGCCGCGAGTCCGTTGGCTGTGAGACTGTCCAGTACCTACAACCTGCCGCCGACGATTGAGGGACTCACGTGACCAGCATGAAGACTCATCTCCGCAGGTGGGCGCAGCAATTGAATAAGTCCATGCCGGTCCTGCTTGACATGACAGGGATCATTCTGTTGTCGGGTGCGGCCATGCTGTGGCATCTGATCGCTGGTCTCGTCGCTGCCGGTCTCGGCTGCTGGCTCCTGAACTGGCGGGTCTACGGCGGCAAGTAGCGAGGGAGGGTGAGTGGCCAGAACCCTCCTCGGTGCGCTGTCCAACGCAGCGCGCACCGCCGCGGCCACCACTCCCGTCCCGTTCACTGGCCGCGCCCAGGCCCGCGCCGTCTTCGGCAGCAACCGCAGCGCCGAAGCGCAGATGCGCGCGATGACCGCCGTGGGCACGCTGTTCGCGATCGTTGACCGCACCAGCAACGCGACCGCGCTCGTCGACTGGCGGCTCTATCGCAAGGCGAAGAGTGGCCGGGACGAAGACCGCGAAGAGGTCACCAGCCACGCCGCCCTCGACCTTTGGAACGCCCCGAACAAGTTCATGCCGCGGCAGGAGTTCGTCGAGGCGCAGCAGCAGCACTTCGACCTCACCGGCGAGGCATGGTGGGTCATCGCCCGCCGTCCCGGCGTGAACATCCCGCTCGAGATCTGGCCGGTCCGCCCCGACCGCATGACCCCCGTGCCGTCCCGCGAGACTTTCCTCGCCGGCTACATCTACACCTCGCCCGACGGGGAGCAAATCCCCCTCGGCCTCGACGAGGTCATTCAGCTTCGCCGGCCGAACCCGCTCGACCCGTACCGTGGCCTGTCGCCGGTGCTGTCGATCCTCCCGGACCTGGACACCAGCCGGTACGCCGCCGAATGGTCACGCGCGTTCTTCATCAACAGCGCGCAGCCGGGCGGGATCATCGAGGTCCCGCAGGCGCTAAGCGACGACCAGTTCGACGAGCTCCGCGAGCGCTGGAACGAGCAGCACCGCGGCGTCGGCAACGCCCACCGGGTGGCGATCCTGGAGCACGGCAAGTGGGTCGACCGCACCATCTCGCAGAAGGACATGCAGTTCGTCGAGCTGCGCGGCGCCACCGCCGACCGGGTCCGCGAGGCCTACGGCATCAGCAAGACCGCCATCGGTGACTTCGAGGACATCAACCGGGCCTCGGCGCTGGCGGCCAAGAGCTGGTTCGCGGAGCAGCAGACCATCCCGCGCCTGGAGCGCATCAAGGCCGCGCTCAACCACGAGCTGCTGCCGATGTTCGGCGCCACCGCCGCGGGCCTGGAGTTCGACTACTGCAACCCGGTGCCCCCGGACCCGGAGCAGGAGACGAAGGAGCTCACCGCCCGGTCGAATGCCGCGCAATCCTTGGTCGCCGCCGGGTACGACGCACAGGCCGCCGCGCTCGCGGTCGGCCTGCCAGATCTGCCGTTCGACGCCGACCGTGACCTGCTGTCCCGGATCGTGCGTGGCGCTCCGTCGCTCGGGCCGCTCATCCTGCCGATGCTCGGCTTCCAACTCCCCGAGGGCTGGCAGAGCCTCGTGCCCGGCGCCAACCCGGAGGCCGCGACGCCCGTGCCGACGAACGCGTGGACGGACGCGGTCGCCGGGCTCCTCGGGGAGGACATCGAGGCCGCGCAGCGGTGGGTCGTGGAGATCACCGACGACGGCGACACCTGCCACAACTGCCGCGAACAGCAGGGACGCACGTACAAGAACCGCGCCGAGGCGTACAAGGACTACCCCGGCGGCGAGGGCTACGTCCGCTGTGAAGGCGTGACCTACGGCAACGACTGCCGCTGCCGCGTGGTGAAGCGGGGACGTAAGGGAGAGGGCTCATGAACATCGCGCTGCCCGGCAAGGCGGGCGTCTTCCAGGCCCGACAGCGGGAGCACGCCGCCCGCGAGCGGACCCGGCTGGGTATCGAGGCCCGCTCCTGGTACCGGATCAACAACGCGGCGGACCCGGACGAGGCCGAGGTCATGCTGTACGACGAGATCGGCGGATGGTTCGGCTCCACGGCCGACGAGCTGATCGCCGAGCTGAAGGGCATCACGGCGCCGCGGATGCGGGTCCGGATCAACTCGCCGGGCGGGTCGGTGTTCGAGGGCATCGCCATCGCCAACGCCCTCCGCGCGCACCCGGCCAGCGTGACGGTCCAGGTGGACAGCGTCGCCGCGTCCATCGCGTCCGTCATCGCCATGGCCGGGGACCGCATCGAGATGGCCCCCAACTCGATGCTGATGATCCACGACGCGTCCGGTGTCTGCATGGGCAACGCCGCCGACATGGACGAGATGAGCGAGCTCCTCGACCTGATCAGCGACAACATCGCCGACGCCTACGCAGCGCGTGCTGGCGGCACCCGCGAACAGTGGCGGGCCCGCATGCAGGCCGAGACCTGGTACCTCCCCGAGGACGCCGTCGCCAACGGCCTCGCCGACGAAGCCCTGTCCGTGCCGAAGACCGGCACGCCGGTCGAGCCGGCCGAGGACCCGGAGCCGGACATGGCCCGCGCCTGGGACCTCGCGGCCTACGGCTACCACGGCCCGCGCTCCGAGCAGCCGAAGGCCGAGGCCGGGCTGACCGAGGACATCCGGACCCTGATCGGCGACGAGGTCGCCGCGCAGCTCGCCGCCGCCGTGACCCCGTCCGTCGAGGACGCGGCCCCGGCCGAGCTGGTCGCCGAGACCACGCCCGTCGAACCCGCCCCCGAGGAGCTGGCGCCCGAGCCGGAACCGGAGGCGCCCGCCGCCGTAGACCAGTGGGCGGCGATGACCGCTCACCTCACCAAGGACGAGCCCGACGCGTGGTCGGTGCTGGTCTCCACCCTCACCACCACGGCGTCGTCCAGCGCGGCGACGGAAGCCTGAAGGAGGCACCAGTGGCTACTCCCACCATCCCGCGCAACGCCGACGAACTGGCGGAGATGCTCGCGGACCCGGCCAAGGCCAAGGACGTTGTTGCGTCCCCCGACGACCTGAAGAACTTCATCACGGCCTACGCCGAGAAGCAGCAGGGCGACGGCACCGACGTGCAGCGCCTCGTCGACGAGGGCGTGCAGAAGGGCCTCGCTGACTTCCTCCGCTCCAACGGCGCCGAGATCAAGGACCGGCAGGCCGGGGACGCGATCAAGCGTCTCGACCTGAACCCGCATAACGGGCGCGGCTCCCGCGCCAACATGCTGACCTCGCACCGGCAGGGCACCGCCCACAACGCGGCGGCCCCCGGCGCGCAGCTCGACCAGCACTTCGCGTCGGGCATCGACTACGTCCAGAACATCTGGCACAAGAACCCCCAGGCCAACGCCGAGAAGCTGTCCGCCCTCCGGAACGCGGCGTCGTCCGTGTCGCCGGCCGACGGTGGGTTCCTCGTCCCGGAGACGCTGCGCTCCAACCTGATGGAGATCGCGCTGGAGATGTCGGTGGTCCGGCCGCTCGCCACCGTCGTCCCGATGGAGTCGGCCCGGGTTCCGTTCCCGATGATCGACTCCACGACGAACGCCGGGTCTGTGTTCGGCGGCATGGTCGCCTACTGGGGTGAGGAGGGCGCGCCCCTCAACGACGCCTCGCCGAAGTTCGGCAGGGTCACCCTGGACGCGAAGAAGCTGACCGGCCTCAGCGCGGTCCCGAACGAGCTGCTGCAGGACTCCATCACCTCGTTCGCGGCGCTGCTGGAGCGGCTGTGGCCGCAGGCCCTCGCCTTCTCCGAGGACAACAGCTTCATGGCTGGTTCCGGTGTAGGCGAGCCGCTCGGCTTCCGCGGCGCCGGGAACCCGTCGGCGGTCCCGGTGGCCCGCACCACCGCCAACAAGATCAAGTACGCGGACATCGTCAAGATGTACTCCCGCATGCTCCCCAGCTCCCTGCCGCGCGCCGTGTGGACCTGCTCCCCGGACGCCCTGCCCGAGCTCCTCACCATGGCCCTCGACGTCGGCACCGGCGGCAACAGCGTGTTCGTCGTCAACGCCGCCGCCGCGCACCCGATGACCATCTTCGGACGGCCGCTCATCATCACCGAGAAGGCGGGCACCCTCGGCGCCCGCGGCGACATCGCGTTCAGCGACCTGTCGTACTACCTCGTCGGTGACCGGCAGACCATGACCGCCGACTCCTCGACGGATTACCAGTTCGGCGCGGACAAGACCACCTTCCGCATCATCCAGCGCGTGGACGGCCGCCCGTGGCTGCAGTCCGCCATCACCCCCGCGAACGGCAGCGCCAACACGCTGTCCCCGTTCATCGAGCTCGCCGCCTAAGCGGCAGCACCCCCGGCCGCCGCCGGCATTCACACCCCGGCGGCGGCTTGCACCGGGCCGGCAGTGTCGCCCCGGACCCGAACCTCAGACGAAAGGAAGCCCGATGTCTCAGAAGGCACTTGGCAGGATCTTCAACACCACCCCCGCCGCGGACGGCGTGTGGATCGCCCTCAAGGGCGCCGCGGGCGTCACGTTCGCCTGCTACCTTGCGGGCGGGGTCGGCGACACCTACACGCTGCAGGAGGCACGCGACGCCTCGGGCACCGGTGCGCAGAACCTCGCGGTCGTCACCGAGTACCACACGTCCACCGGCAACGGCTCGGACACGTGGACCCGACGCACCCAGGCCGCAGCCGCGACCGTCGTCACCGCGGCGTCGGCCACGCAGAACGCTGCCGTGGTCGAGGTCGAGGGCACCTCGCTGTCCGACGGCTACAAGTACGTGAAGATCACCTCCACCGGCAACGGCACCGTCAACGCGATCACCCGCGACCTGATGGCCGGCCGGGCCCCCGCGAACCTCCCGGCCACGGGCGCCTGATCGTGGCGCTGTGGGTGTGCACCGGCTGCACCACCGCCTACGCGGTCGGTGCGGCCCGGTGCCCGCAGTGCGGCGAGTCCGAGTACGTCGAGCAGGGAGCAGCAGTGCCGAAGATCACCGTTCACGGCGGCGCCACGAACGCCGCTGCCAAGGAGGAGCCGTGGCCTGGGAGCAGCTCCTCGACATCGTCCGAGAAGCCGTCGACCTCGCCCGAGAAGAGCGAGACCGAGACCCCGTCGCCTGCCCGAACGACGGGGAGCCGCTCGAAGCGGGCCCGGACGGCGACCTCTACTGCCCGTGGGACGGGTGGCGACCGGGAGGCGGGTACGTCGGAGACCGGCTCCGCTGACGCCTGACCCGACCCAACCAGCACACGAGAGGAGGTGAGAGAGATGCAGCCGGTGTACGCCACCCGCGAGGAGATCAAGACGGAGTTGGACGTGCGGGAAACCGCCCGCTCCAACGCGCGGATCGACCGCGCCCTGGACGACGCATCCCGCGCCGTCGAGGCCCTGTGCCACCGGAAGTTCTACCCGGAGCAGGACACCCGCTTCTTCGACTGGCCGGACTCCCAGTACCGGCCGTCGTGGCGGCTGTGGCTGGACGACTCTGAGCTGATCTCCCTCACCTCCCTCGTCAGCGGCGGTGTGACGATCGACCCGGCCGACGTCCTCCTCGAACCGAACCGGTCGGGCCCTCCGTTCAATCGGATCGAGATCAACCTCGGGAGCAACGCCACCTACGGTGGCGGCGACACCCACCAGCGGGACATCGCCATCACCGGACTCTGGGGCTACCGCAACGACGAGACCCCGGCCGGCGTGCTGGCCGAGGCCCTGGACGACACCGAGACCAGCGTCGACGTGGACGCCGAGGCGTCGGCGGCCGTCGGCGTCGGCAGCGTGCTGAGGGTCGACAGTGAGCGGCTCCTCGTCACCGGCCGGACGCAGCTCGACACCGGACAGACCGTCGGCGGCGCCGGACTGACCGCGATCAACAACAACGTGACCCTCACCGTGCAAGACGGTGCCGCCTTCGCGGCTGGCGAGGTGGTCCTCGTCGACGGCGAGCGGATGCGGATCGACGACGTCGCCGGCAACACGCTGGTGGTGACGCGGGCGTGGGACGGGTCGACGATCGCCGCCCACCCGGCCGGGACCACGATCTACGCGCCGCGGACCCTGACCGCGCAGCGAGCCGCGCTCGGCACCACCGCAGCCACGCACGCCCTGGGCGCGCCGGTCCACCTGTTCGTCCCGCCGGGCCCGGTCCGGCAGTTCGTCGTGGCCGAGGCCCTGAACGATCTGCTGCAGGGCCGCGCCGGTTACGCGCGGACGGCGGGCGCGGGGGAGTACCAACGCGAGGTCACCGGCCGCGGACTCCGCGAACTCCGGGACCGCGTGTACGCCTCCCACGGCCGTCACGCACGGATGCGGGGGGTGTGACCATGCGCTTCAACGTCTCCACCCGTGCCGACGGCCCCATGTTCGACGGCCGCGCCCGCCGCGCCCTCAACTCCTACGTCGACCACCTGGAGAGGGACCTCGCCGACACCGGCCGCGGAATCCTCCTCGACGAACTCGACCGCGTCCTCCAGACGCAGACGCCGTACTACACGACCCGCATCGACGTCATCGACGGCACGACGATCTGGGACAACCGAGTCGTCTACGGCCCGTGGCTCGCGGGCGTCGGCAGCAGGAACTACCCGGCCACGAAGTTCAAGGGCTACGACCACTGGCCCGTGACCAGGGACAAGCTCAACGCCCGGAAGCGCGGCATCGGCGAGCGGCTGCTCCGCCGCTACACGGGACGGATGTGATCGCCGTGCCTCTGGATCTCGTCACCTACCGCGCGGCAGCGATGTCCCACGCCCAGGCCCTTGGCCTGTTCGGAGACGTGCTCGACCACGAGCCTGTGTCCGCACCGGGCTCCGGACTGACCTACGCCCTGTGGGTCAACCGCGTCACCTCCATCCCGGCCCGGTCCGGTCTGAACACTGTCTCCGCCCGTCTGGAGCTGTCGGGCAGGGTCTTCATGCCAGCGGACACCGAGCCGCAGGGCGACGTCGATATCGCCGTGACGGGCGCGGTGTCCGCGCTGATGGGCGCGTACTGCGGCGACTTCGAACTGAGCGGAAGCGTTGCGGCCGTCGACCTGCTCGGGATGCACGGGGCGCCGCTGGGCGCGCAGTTCGGGTACGCGCGGCTGGGCTCGACGACGTACCGGGTGGCCACGCTCACCATCCCGCTGATCATCAACGACGCATGGAACGAGGTGGCTTAGGTGGCCAAGCAGAGCGGGCTCGCGCAGGGGTTCTACCTGGGCGGCTACGACCTGTCCGGGGACACCGGCGCGGGCAACGAGATCGGCGGCGGGCTGACGGGCACGCAGGACGTGACCGGCATCGACAAGAGTGCCTACGAGCGGAAGGGCCTGCTGCGCGACGGCCGCCTGTCCTGGACCAGCTTCTTCAACCCCGAGAAAGCGTCGGACGTCCCCGGCACCACCACCGACCACGCGCACGCGGTCCTGTCCACAATCCCCACCACCGACCGGCACCTGATGTGGATCACCGGCCGGTCGATCGGCTCGGCCGCCGCCTGCATGGTCGGCAAACAGATCGGCTACGACCCCAGCAGGGGCGCCGACGGCGCGCTCACCATCTCGGTGTCGGCGCAGGCCAACGGCTACGGCCTGGAGTGGGCGACCCTCGCGACGGCCGGCGTGCGCACGGACACGACCGCGACGAACGGCGCCAGCCTCGACCTCGGCACCGGCCCGCTGGCCTTCGGTCTGCAGGCGTACCTCCAGGTGACCGCGTTCACCGGGACCAGCGCCACGATCAAGCTGCAGGAGTCCTCGGACAACGGTGCGGCCGACACCTGGACGGACGTGGTCGGCGGCGGCTTCACCGCGGTGACGACCGGGCCGACGGCGGAGCGCATCCAGACCGCGCGGACCCAGACCGTCGAGCGGTACCTGCGCGTGGCCACGATCGGCACTTTCACCAACCTGCGGTTCCTGGTGGCCGTAGCCCGCCCCGACGTCCTGACCACCTTCTGAGGAGACCACGATGACCGAACCGTTCCGTCTCCCAGCCGCCGGCCCCGTGCAGGCATACCAGACGTTCAGCGTCCGCTCCCGCCCCGACCAGGCCGTGCGCACCGTGTGCGAGCGCGTCGGGTGCGCGGCGTGGCGGCAGGGCTGGGACTCCACCGTCGACGAGCGCACCGACCTCGGCGCGCAGCAGGCCGCGTACATCCGCACGCAGTCGGGCCGCACGTTCCGCGAGATGAAGACCGCCGCCGGGCTGACCGTCTTCCGGTTCGAGTCCGGCCAGAGGTGCTTCGCCGAGCATCAGACCCGCCCGGAGCTGTACCTCGTCCGCGACGGGGACTCCCGCGGTAACCCCACCGGCAGGCAGCGCGTGCACACGCGAGCAGCCGACTGGGTGGAGCACATGCAGGAAGAGTTCGGCCGGTTCAACGAGGACCGCCGCCGGGGCTGACCCCCGACCATCACAGAAGGGACACCACCATGGCGAAGGAAACGGGCCTCGGCTGGACCACGTTCAGCGTGGACGACTCCGCCGGCACCGCGCGGGACATCCGCAACGACTGCACCAACGTGGACTGGTCCATGCCGAGGGGCGTGCAGGACGTCACCGGCCTGGACAAGAGCGCCATCGAAAGGCTGCTGCTCCTCGCCGACTTCAGCGGCACCGCCAACGGGGTCTTCAACGACGCCGCGAACGCCAGCCACAGCGTGCTGAAGACGGTGTCGTCGACCTCGGTCAACCGGACGATCAGCATCGGCGTCTCCGGGCAGACCCTCGCGAACGAATGCCTGATCACCGACTACGCCCTCACCCGCGCGGCCAGCGGTGAGTTCACCTGGTCCGCGCCGTTCTCCCTCGCCGACGGCACCGTCCCCACCTGGAGCTGATGATGACCTTCGACGCAACGCCCGCGCCGGTGACCGTCCGGTTCCAGCCGGGCCACAAGTACCACGGCGCCGAGGCACGCCTGCGCGGCATGAGCATCGGCGAGTACATGCAGGCCACCGGCATGGACGGCGGCGAGGGCGAAGACACCGCGAAGACCATGGAGCGGTTCTTCAAGTCGCTCGTGTCCTGGAACCTCACCATCGACGGCCAACCCCTGCCGCCCACCCCCGAGGCCATGCAGCTGGCGGATCAGAAGCTGATCCGCGCGCTGAACAACCAGTACGTCACGTCGCTGATGGGGGTGCCCGACAGCGACCCTTTGCCCGAGAGCTCCACCTCTGGCGAACCCTCCCCGGCGCCCGCAATTCCGATGGCACCACTGTCGGAGAACCAGGCGAGCTGATCGAAGCCCGGTGGCTCCTCCGGATCCTCCGGAAGTTCCCGGGCTACACCCTCTCCACCCTGCTGCAGGAGGACGTGCGGCTCCTGCGCCTGCTCCACATCGAAGCCCTCGGCACGAACCCCGACGAAGGAGGTGACGACGCATGGCCGGAGACGACGTAACGATCACCATCCGGGCCGACTCGGGTGACGCAGTCCGCGCGTTCCGTGACGTCGACGGCCGCCTGCGCGACATGCGCGGCCGGTTCGTGTCCGAGGGCTCCATCATGACCGCCTCGATGGGTCGGCTCTCCGGTGCCATCGGCGGTGTCCGCGGCTCGATCATCCCCCTCGCCGCGGCTGCGGTGCCGCTGGCCTCTGCTCTCGCTCCGGTCGCCCTGAAGGCCGGGGCGGCCAGCGTGGCGGTGGCTGCCTTCGGTGCGGCGGTGGCCGGGCAGAAAGCGCACCTCGACGACGCCGCGAAGGCGCAGGAGGCGTACACGGCCGCCGTCGGTAAGTACGGCAGCGGATCGAAGCAGGCCGCCGAGGCGCAGCGGAACCTCGCCGCGACGATGTCCTCGATGCCCGAGGCGACCGCCCGCGCCGCGGTGCAGCTGCAGACACTGAAGGGCACGTGGCAGGACTGGTCGGACTCGACGGCGAAGTTCACCATGGCGCCGGTCGAGAAGTCGTTCGTCGTCCTCGGGCAGATGATCCCGAAGCTGACGCCGATGGTGCAGGGATCATCCACCCAGTTGGAGCGGCTCGTCGACGTGGCCGGCGGCATGGTCATGTCCCCCGGGTTCGACGCGCTGGCGGACAAGTTCTCCCGCTTCGCGAACGAGTCGCTGCAGGCGGCCGTGGACGGTGTCATCCACTTCGCCCGGGTCCTCTCGGAGGGTGGCGGCGGGGACGGGGCGCTCGCCTCGTTCATGGAGTACGCCGAGCGGAACGGGCCAGCGCTAAAGGAGACGCTGTCCAGCGTCGGCGACGCGGTGTCCACTCTGGTTGAGGCTGCGGCGGACGCCGGGCCGGGCATGCTGACGTTGGTCAACGCCGCGGCGAAGCTCGTGACGGCCCTGCCGCCCGAGCTGGTCACCGTGCTGATGCAGACCGCCGTCGGCCTGAAGCTGGTCACCCTGGCCGGCGCGGGGGCCGCGGCTGCGGCGGGCGGGATCACCAAGATCCGGACGGCGATCCTGGCGCTGAGTGCCACATCCGCGGCGGCGGGCGGCGGCATGGCTGGTCTGGCGGCGGCGTTCGGGTCGCTGTCGAAGGTCGCGAAGGCCAGCGTGATCGTCGCTGGTATCGGGCTCGCGGCGGTCGCGATCGACAAGCTGTCGTCGCTCGGGGAAGAGGCCCCGCCCAACGTCGACCGTCTGACGACCAGTCTCGGCCAACTCGGGCGTACCGGGAAGGCCACCGGCGAGCTCGCGAAGGCGTTCGGCGAGGACTTCTCCAAGCTGAACGACGTGATTGGCAAGGTCGTCGACCCCTCCGTGGTGGAGTCCGTCAACAACTGGGGCGCCAAGTGGAGCAACGGAATCCTCGACGGCGGTGACGCGACCGAGGACTTCACGAAGAAGGTCGACGCGACCGACGAGGCCCTGACCAACCTGGTCAGGAACGGGAACGCCGAACTCGCCGGCGCCGCCCTCAAGCAGGTGCTGGCGGGACTGGACCCGGAGAACGCGAAGAAGTTCCGCGAGGGGCTGGAGGGTTACGACTCCGCGCTCGCCGACCTGGCGTTCGAGCAGGACGCCACGGCCGACAGCATGGGCGTCTTCGGTCAGGCCGCGATGGACACGCAGGCCAAGCTCTCCGCGCAGCAGCAGGCGGCCGATGGGCTGAGGCAGAGCATCCTCGCCCTGAACGACGCCAACCGCAGCGCCTACGACGCGCAGATCGGATTCGAAGCAGCCCTCGACGGCCTCAGCGAGGCGTTCGCGAAGAACGGCGCCACGCTGGACTTGAACACGGAAGCCGGCCGCGCCAACGGTCAGGCCATGTCGCAGGCGGCGAAAGCCCAGGACGAGATGCTGGCGGCTGGGCTGGCGGCCGGCGAGTCCCTCGGGTCGATGCAGCAGAAGAGCGACCAGCTCCGCGAGTCGATGATGAAACTGGCCGTCGACGCATTCGACGGGAACCGGCAGAAGGCCACCGAGTACGTCAACACGCTGCTGGGCGCTCCCGGCGAGATCAAGACCATGGTCAAGCTGGAGCGCGAAGAGGCCATCCGCGGTCTGGGCGAGGTCCAGGCCGCGATCGACGCGACCCCGAACGCGCACCAGGTGCACGTCTCCACACTGAACGGCGCGGCCATCGCAGCCCTGGAAGCAGTGGGGCTGAAGACGAAACGGCTACCCGATGGCCGGACCGCCGTGTACACGGCGAATGGGTCGGCTCTCGGCAACATCGGCGCCGTCAACGCCGCGCTGAACGCGATCGACGGCAAGACCGCTCGCACCACCGTCACCACCGTCCGGCAGACCGTCTTCACCACCCAGGGCACGCCCAACAAGGTCGCCCCGGCGCACCGCGACTACGCGCTGGGCGGCAAGGTCCGGGGGTACGCGGAGGGCGGCGACGTGCAGATGGCGCCGAACGGGCTGCTCAGCGGGCCCGGTACCGGCACCAGCGACTCCATCCTCGCGCTGTTCGCGAGCGGCGCCGTCGGCGCGGTGTCGGACACCGAGTTCGTGGTCAACGCCAAGTCGACAAAGAAGTACCTGCCGCTGCTGGAGGCCATCAACAAGGACAAGCTCGGCCGGTACGCCAAGGGCGGGTCAGTCTCCAAGTCGGAGAGGGAGGCCCGGCGGGCGGCGCTCGGCGATCTCACCCTGTCGCACTTCGGGTACATGTCGGGCTGGCGGAACTCGGAGATCCGTAACGAACTCGGCAAGCCGCAGTCCGTGTCGGCGCTGGTGGGGACGCTGAACGAGTGGCGTTCCTCCATCCAGAAGGCGACGCACGGCAAGACCGAATCGAACCTGCTGCGGCAGCTCGACGCCACCGGGAAGAAGCTGTTCACCTACCAGCAGCAGCTCGGCAAGGCGAACGCCTCGCTGGAGAAGTCGAAGGATCGGCTCGACGACCTGCGGCAGGCGTCCTCGCAGCTCAGCGAGAGCATCAAGAGTGGCGTCCTCAACTCGGCGAACATCACGAAGAACCGGTCCGACGGGCCGGTCACCGTGGCGTCCATCATGGGCGGCCTCACCGCGTCGAGGGACAAGGCGACCGCCTTCTCGAAGGCCCTCGCGGACCTGAAGAAGAAGGGCTTGTCCGGCGCGCTCATCGAGCAGATCGGTCAGGCCGGCATCGACGGCGGCGGGCTGGAGACGGCGGGCGCGCTGCTGAACGCGTCGGGCTCGGAGATCAAGTCGCTGAACGGTCTGCAGTCGCAGGTCGTCGGCGCGGCGGCGGCGGCCGGGAAGACGACGGCGGACGCGGTGTACGCCTCGCAGATCAAGGGGCAGGAGGCGCTGGTGAAGGCGTGGCAGACCACCACGTCCAAGCTCAGCGGGTCGATGGACAAGCTCGCGGCGGCGATGGAGAAGGCCATCGAGAAGGGCTACGGCTACAAGGCGTCGGGCGGCATCATCGGCGCCGCGTCGGGCGGGATCCGCTCGAACCTGACGTGGGTGGGCGAGCACGGGCCCGAGCTCCTGGACCTCCCCGCTGGCGCGCGGGTGTGGTCGGCGCCGGACTCCCGCCGCATGGTCCGGGACCACTGGGCTTCGATGCTGAACCGGCCGCAGGGCGGAGGCCGGCAGTACCGGCCGACGGCGAGCGCGCCGGCGAGCAGCCAGCCGATGGTGCTCAACGTGGCGATCGGTGGCCGGGAGTTCGGCCAGCTGTGGGTGGACACCGCACGCCGCGAGGTCCGCGGCTTGGGTGGGTTGAAGGCGACTTTCGGGACGGTGGACTAGATGGCAACGTTCCCGATCAAGGTAGAGCTGGGCTTCAACGGCACGACGTGGACGGACGTCTCCTCGGACGTCCGCTACCAGGACCGGATTCGCATCACGCGCGGGCGGCGGGACGAGGGCTCCCAGACGGACACGGCCCGCTGCCTGTTCACCCTGGACAACTCGGACGGCCGGTACACGCCGAAGAACCCGACCGGCCCGTACTTCGGGCAGATCGGACGGAACACGCCCTGCCGGGTATCGGTCATGGCGGGGGAGGCGTACCTCGACCTGCCCAGCATCAGTACCCTCGACTACGCCGAAACCCCCGACACGGCGGCCCTCGACATCACGGGGGACATCGACGTCCGGGCGGACCTGACGCTGGCGAACTGGCTGCCGCCGGCCACCGACAGCCCGGCCACCACGGAGATGATGGGCAAGTTCGGCCAGGCCGGGCAGCGGTCCTGGTTCCTCGGGGGCCGGGGCGGGCGGCTCTACTTCGAGTGGTCGGCCGACGGCACCAACACGATCGGCGCCTCCTCGACGATCCCACCCGTCATCCCCGGCTCCGGGCGTCTGGCGATCCGGGCCTGGCTCGACGTCGACAACGGCAGCGGCGGCTGGACGGTGCGTTTCTACACGGCCGCCCACCTCGACGCGCCGTGGACCCAGCTCGGCGACCCCGTCACTGGCAGTGGCGTGACCAGCATCTTCAACAGTACGGCCGGGGTTCGGATCGGCAACGCGACGCCGATCGGGTTCTCCATGCCGCTGGGCCGCGCGCACGCCGCCGAGATCCGCTCGGGCGCCTGGGGCACTGTCGTCGCCCAGCCGCGGTTCAACCAGCAGGCGATCGGCGCGACGTCGTTCGTCGACTCGGCGGGCCGCACGTGGACACTCAACGGGAACACGTCGATCACGAACAGGCAGACGAGGTTCGTGGGTGAGGTCACGTCGTGGCCGGTCCGCTGGCAGACGAAGCAGGACGTCGTCGTCAACGTCGAGGCGTCTGGGATCTCCCGCCGCATGTCGCAGGGTGTCAGCCCCGTCCGCTCCCCGATGTACCGCGAGTTCACCAACCCGGCCCGCACGGCGATCGTCGCCTACTGGCCCATGGAGGACGACGAGGCGGCCACGAGGTTCGCGTCGGCTCTCGACGGGCAGCCGCCTCTCACTCTGTCCACGGCGGGCGGGGTGCAGCCGGCTGCGTTCTCGGGGTGGGCGGCGTCGGCTCCGCTGCCGACGGTGACGTGGGGGGCGATGCGGGCGCGGGTGCCTGCGTACACGGCGTCGGGCGCGGTGTCGGTCCGCGTGTTCGTGCAGGTCCCGGCGGGTGGCGTGTCCGGTACGGACGAGCTGTTCGGGTTCACGGCCACGGGTTCCGCCAGGACGTGGCGTGTCTTCATCAACACGTCCGGGAACCTCGAACTGCGGGTCCACGACGCGGACGGCGTACAGATCCTCGGCACCGGGTTCTTCGTCTTCGGCATCAACGGCGTGCCCCGGATGCTGCAGCTGGAGCTCGTACAGAACGGCGCCAACATCGACTGGAACCTGGCCTCGTTCACGATGGCGGACACGTCCGTGTCAGCCACCTCGTCGTCCGGCACGATCCTCGGCCAGACGTTCGGCGCGGCGACGGAGATGGAGATCGGGCAGGACGGTCTGCTGAACGGGACCGCGCTCGGGCACCTGGTCGTGGCGTCGGCGACGACCGCGTATGCGGGTACGGCTGGCGCGATGGTCGGCTGGAACGGGGAGACCACGACGGCCCGCGTGTGGCGGCTCGGCGCGGAGGAGAAGGCCTACTGCTACCCGGCGTCTGTCTCGGAGGAGCGGATGGGCGTGCAGGGGCAGGCGACGCTGCTGGATGTGATGCGGGAGTGCGAGGCTGTCGATCAGGGCGTGCTCTTCGAGAGCAGGGACGCCTACCCCGTGTTCCGGTTCCGGGACCACGTCAGCCTCTACAACCAGGCCCCGGCCATGGTCCTCAACTACCGGGGTGGCGACGGGCTGGTCACGCCGCTGGAACCGACCGACGACGACCAGTCCGTCCGCAACGACCGCACCGTGCAGCGCACAGGCGGCTCCAGCACGCGCCGCACCCTCGACGCAGGGCCCCTGTCCATCCAGGCCCCACCGAACGGCGTCGGCACCTACGACGACAGCACCAGCCTCAACCTCTTCTCGGACGCGCAGACCAGCGACCAGGCCGGATGGCTCCTCCACCTCGGCACCGTCGACGAGACCCGCTACCCCGTCGTCCGCATGATGCTCGCCGCCGCCCCCAGCAAGGTCGCCCAGGCCGCGGCCGTGGACATCGGCGACCGCATCCAGATCACCAACCCCCCGTCCTGGCTGCCCCCGGACACCATCGACCTGATGGTCCAGGGCTACAGCGAGGATCTCGACCAGTTCGAATGGACGATCAGCTTCAACTGCACGCCAGCCACGCCGTGGGATGTGGCCTGGTCCGGGAACGCGTCGGCGGCCACCGCCGCCCGGGAGTTCCAGTGGCAGGACACGGCAGGCTCCCAGCTCGCCGAGGCCCTGACGACGACCGAGACTGACGTGGACGTCACCACCACCAGCGGCCCCCTGTGGACCCCGAACGTGGCGGACACCCCGTTCGACTGGCGGGTGGCCGGCGAGGTCATGACCGTCACCGCGCCCGGGTCCCTGACCACCGACAACCCGTTCTTCGACACGGACTTGTCCGGCTGGAGCACATCGAACGTGGTGATCGACCGGTCCACCACCTACGTCTGCCCCCACCCCCGCGCCCGGTCGTCCATGCGGATCGTCCCGGACGGGGTCAGCGCCTCCGGGTCACCGAACAGCGCGATCACCGCCGCGGGCACCGTCACGCCGGGCGCCACGTACACCGCGTCGATGTGGGTGTTCTCCGTGAACGGCTGGTCCGACGTCCGCCCCACCATCGACTGGCACAACGCCGCGGGCACCTTCATCTCCACGTCCGTAGGCTCGGCGTACACCGTCCCTGCGAGCACCTGGACTTACCTGGAGTCCACGTATGCGGCGCCGGCAGGCGTGTCGCGGATGCGAGTGCGGGCCCGGATCGGTGCGACACCGGCGGCGTCGGACGTGCTGTACGCGTGGGCGGTGCGGGGGACCCGGGCCCGGTCGTCGTGGTTGTACGACACGTTCGGTCGGACGGCGTCCTCGACGTGGGACCTGGCCGAGTCGGGGCAGACCTGGCAGACCGGCGGCGGCACCGCGGCGGACTACAACGTGACAGGCGGGTACGGTGCGCACCGGCTGTCCGTCGCCAACTCGTCGCGCCGCACGTTCGTGGACTGCCCGTACCCGGACTTCGACTACTACGCCAGTCTCACGACCAGCGCGACCGCAACGGGCGGATCGATCTTCGGGGGGCCGACCGGTCGGTACATCGACTCGTCGAACCTGTACCACTGCCGGGTCGCGTTCTCGACGACGAATACCCTCACGCTGGCCATCATCCGGATGGTGGGCGGGGTGGAGACCAGCCTCGGATCCGCGACCATCGAGCGGGCCTACGCGCCCGGCACGTGGGTGCGAGTGCGGTTCCAGGCGTCGGGAACGACGCTCCGGGCGAAGGCCTATCTGGCGGGCGCTCCGGAGCCGAACGTCTGGCACGTCACCGCCACCGATTCGGCGATCTCCACGTCGTCGTACATCGGCGTCCGGTCGATCTCCGCCAGCACGAACACCAACACGAACCCCGAGGTCCGCTACGACGATCTCGACGTCGTCAACCCGCAGACGTACACCGTGACCCGCTCGGCGAACGGCGCGATCAAGAACCAGAACGCGGGCGCCGCGGTGGCGCTCGCGACCCCCACCGTCCAAGCCCTGTAGGAGGCACGCATGTCCGCCTATCCCACGCTGTACGCGGGGCAGCGCATCACCTCCGGGCTGCTCGCCTCGCTACAGGCCGACATCACCTGGAAGGCGAGCAACACCGACCGCGCGGCGACGACCACGTTCGTTGACGACCCGGACCTGACGACGACACTCGCAGCGAACGCCACCTATCACGTGATCTTCTACCTCCACTTCGCCGCACTCAACGCCGCCAGGTTCAAGACCGTGTGGACCGTGCCCTCCGGAGCGTCCGGCACCCGGTCGGTGATCGGCCCGGACCAGGGCGCCATCCTCTCCATCACCTCCAGCGGCGGCCAAGGCCGCTACGGCGTCCACAACTTCACGACGGCCTGCACCTACGGCACCCGCGACGACAACACCCTGCTCTGCGCCGGGATCGAGGAGGCCGTCGTCACCACATCCAGCGCCGGAACCCTCGCCGTCCAGTGGGCCCAAGCCACCTCCAGCGCCTCGTTCACCCGGCTCGGCGCCGGATCATCCCTGCACGTCCGACGACTGGCCTAGGAGGCTGTCATGGCTGAACTCCTCACCCCCTACTACAAACTCCAAGCCCAGGGCCCCGCGGAGACCGGCATCGTCATGACGATGCGGATCGAGGAAGGCGCCGGCGGCCCGCTGGAGGGCTGGACCACGGACCTGCTGCTGGCCAAGTTGCGCGAACTGCTGCAGGGCGAGGACCCGCTCGTGCGCACCGCGCTGGTCCGCACCGACACCACGACCGTCACCCTGTAGGAGGGGCCCGCATGGCTACACCGATGACCGCGGACCAGTGGCTGAAGGCCCTGCGCGCGGAGGGCGTCACGGACATCGTGGAGATGCCGGGCTGGCGCACCCACAACCGGAACCACAAGGGCGCCTGGGGCCCGGTGCACGCCACGATGGTGCACCACACCGCAGGTGAAGGCCCCGGGCTTCCGAGCCTGGTCTTCAACGGCACCGCGGCCCTGCCCGGCCCGCTCTGCCACGACTTCCTCGCCCGCTCCGGGCGTCTCTACCTCGTCGGCAACGGCCGCGCGAACCACGCCGGGACCGTCGCCCGGAACGCGTACAACGCCGTCCTGAACGAGAGCAGCACCCACCCCTACCCGGACTCCGCCGAGCCCCTGGACGGCAACGCCGTGTCCTACGGCCTGGAGGTCGAGAACTCCGGGGCCGAGGGCCGGTCGTGGCCTGCCGTCCAGTACGACGTGGCTGTGCGTGTGCAGGCCGCGCGCTGCCGGTTCCACGGCTGGGGCGCGAACAGCGTGTGGGCCCACAAGGAGGCCACCCGCAGGAAGCCCGTGGACCCCCGGATTCCCATGGACCAGTTCCGCCGCGACGTGGCGGAGCGGCTCAGGCACCCGGCGAGCTGGAACCCCGGCGCCCCGGCGCCGGCGAAGCCCGTCACCAACACCCCCCCGGAGGACGACATGCCGAGTGCGGCTGAGATCGCTGCGGCGGTCATGGAGTACCAGATCGACGATCCCCGCACGCAGGGCACGCAGTACCTGAAGTTCAAGGAGCTGGCCTGGTGGACGGGGGCCGACGCCGCTCAGGCCAACGCGACCGTCCGGGCGCAGGCCGCGGCTATCGAGAAGCTCGCCGCGATGGCGGGCGCAGGCGTCGACACGGCCACGGTTGTGGCCGCGGTCGAGAAGGCCATCGCGGACGCGGTGGTGAAGGTGTCGGTCGAGGTCACCGACGGAAACCAGGAGGTCTGATCATGCCGACGGACGAGACGAAGAGGACCGCGCGCACGGTGCTGCAGACGGCGGTGGGTACGGCGGTGGCGCTGCCGGGGATCGTGGCCGCGTCGGGGGTGCCGGAGTCCCTGCCGTGGGTGGCCGGGGCGCTCGCGGTCGCGGGCGGCTTCGCCCGGGTCATGGCCCTGCCGTCCGTGCAGGAACTGCTGCCGTCGTGGCTGCGGACCGACGGGGGGCAGGCCGAGGCGGTGCGTGAGTGACGCCTCCCGAGCAGACCACGGTGGCGCTCGAACTGGCAGAGATCCGACGATCGGTGGAGGTGGGGTTCACTGAGCAGCGGGGGCAGCTCGCCCTGTTGGTGCAGCGGGGCGGACAGGTCGACAAGACACTCGACGACCACGAGCGGCGTCTCGACACGCTGGAACGGGGCCGGTGGCCGCTGCCGTCGATCGCGGCGGTGTGCGGTGTGGCCGGGCTCGGGATGGCGCTGTGGCAGGCGGCGGGCCGGTGAACACCGGCGACGCGGTCTGGGGCGGCCTGATCCTGGCGGGCGCGGCGGTGGAGACTTACGCGCTGCGCACGGCCCGGCAGGAGGCCACATTCTCGGCGGCGACCCGCCGCTGGTTCCGCGTCCAGACGAAGGCGGGCGCGGTCGTGTTCGCCGTGGCGTGGACCGGGTTCGGGATCTGGTACCTCGACCACATCCTGAACTGACCGGACGCACGTGAGGGCCCCGTACCGCAGCAGCGGACGGGGCCCTTCCTCATGCTGCCTCGACGACGTCCCCGCGCTGAACCGCAGCGAGCTCGGCGCACAGCCGCGCGTACTCCTCCCGCTGCTCCCGCGTGAGCGGCACCTGCGGATGCGACCACAACGCACGGATCGCCGCGTTCAGCTCATCGGCCGAGCGCACGCCAGCGGCAGCGGGGGAGGGGGACATGATCCAAGCCTACGGCTGACCGACCAGCCGCCGCACCCCAGCGAGCGCCCTCTCCCACGGGAACCCCTTCGGATCACCCTGCTTCGGCGGATGCGACTCGTACCCGTCCGGCCCGTCCAGCACCAGAACGCCCTGCTCCCGCAGCGCCGCAACAGACCGCGCGACCGCAGGCTGCGCGCCCTGAGCCCGGTTGAAGTACGGCATCGCCACCACCGGCACACCCATATGCACGCCCTCCGACGGCAACCCGATCGCCAGCGTGTCACTGATCCCAGCACCCCACTTGTTCAGCGTGGTGCACGACATCGGCGCGACCAGCATCGCGTCCGCCTTCGGCAACGCGTCCCTCTCCCACGGCAGCTTGTACCGCGACCGCACCGGATGCCCGGTCAGATCAACGAGTTCCTGCATCCGCGGCTCCCACCACGCCGCGGCGGACGGCGTGAGGATCAGGCAGACGTCCCAGCCGTCGGCCTGGGCGGCACGGACACCGTCGTCGACGTACTGGGCGGGCCCGGCAGCGCAGGCGATGAGGTAGAGCACACGAGTCATGCGCGCAGTCCACAACGCTCGGCCAGCGCACGCAACTCCCCTGACGGGGCCGCGGTCGCACCGACCACGTCCTTCACCAAGTTCACCGTGGCCGGCGTACCGCGTACCTCCTCGGGCGCCAGCTTGTCGGCCTTCAGCAGCGCGCTCGCGGCGGCGTCCTTCCGCCGTGTCAAGAGCGAAGCGCGTGCCATCGCAACCTGGTGCCCGGCCTGCCGCTCCCGGCTCAGCCCGGCCAGCGCCTCCGCGTCCAGGTCGTCGGCGGCTTCGAGCGCTGACCAGCCATCTTCGAACCGGATCAGCATGTCCACCCGGTGCAGCCCGACGTTCGTCGGCCCGAACATCGTGTAGTCCTCGTCCCGGTCCCCGCCCTGCCGGTCCGCGACTTCGCCTGCCTCGTCGACGTAGTCGGTGGCCGCACGGACCCGGGAGCTGGTGCGGTCCTGCGAGGACGCGGCCAGCGCGGCGGACAGGTACAGCATGCCGAGCGTGGACAGGCCGAGCGGGCCCTGCTCGACGAGGCCGCCTTCGAGCCGGCGAGCGGCGGCGGTCGCGAACTCCACCGCGGTCTCGGGCCGCTGCTGGTAGACGAGGGACTTCGCGACGCGGCGGGCGGCGGCCCCTATCTGCACGGGGTTCCCGGACCGTTCGGCGGCGACGAGCGCCCGGTCCGCGGCGAGCGCAGCCTGAATGGCGGCGCCCTCCCCGTACTTGTGGAGGTACGACGTCACGAGCTGGTACACCCGGGACAGCACCGCCTGCGCTTCGGACTGCGCGCCGACCGGGGCGGCGTGGGCTGCCTGGCCGGCGCCGACGATCAGGGCTGGCAGCTCTCGGGCGAGCGTCTTGTAGTGGCATGCCTGGAACGCTTCGCAGCAGTAGACGAGCCGCCGCTGCAGCGCAGGTAGCGGGGGAGGGTCGGTGTCGGCGGCAGGGTGGTACAGGGCGTCGATGACGCCGAGCGCCTCGGCGGGGGGCCCGCTGCCCACGGGGGGTGTGGGCGGACTGTCCGTCAAGAGCTGCTCCAAGGGGATGCGTAGGACTTCAGCCGCGCGCACCAGCACCGACAGCCGCGGGTCTTGCTGCCGCTTCCCGCCCTCGATGTCCTGCACCCAGCGCTTCGTCTGCCCCATGAGCTGGCCGAAGTCGGTCTGAGTGAAGCCGCGCCGGTCCCGCCAGTAGGCGATGCGGCGGCCGATGCCAGTGTCCATTACGAGCCCCCGAGCGAAGGCACGCACTTTGCGTGCCCACCTCTGTTGTACCGCGTCCTACCTTCCGTGTGTGAGACGGAACACCGTGACTGTGGAGGCCCTCGCCATGACGAGTGACGCAGCAACCAGCGCGCACGCCATACCGCCCGACGTACTGGACAGCCTCCTCACAGTGTCCGACGTCCTTGAGAGCCTCGCGGTGCCCGACTTCGACGCGCTGACCTCGGACCAGGTCCGCGGCGCCGTCTGCGTCTGGGGCACCGATCAGCTGAAGACGGAGACGGTCGTCGACCTCGGCGAGCCGGTCGGACCGGCCGGCCGCTGGTTCGCGCGCACCTGCCGCCAGCACCTCGCCGCGCGCGCCCGCTCCGCCGTCATCGTCCACGGCTCATGCTGTGAGCAGTGCATCGATGACCGCGAGCTCTGCGAGACGGGCCGTGCCCTGTACCGCCTCACGAAGGCGGACCGCTGATGGGACTGGAGGCTGGCCGCGCGGCCGGATACTGCTGGGTCCAGTTCGGTCCGCGCAAGCTGCACTGCTGCCGTCCGCCCGGGCACGGGGGCGAGCACTCAACGCCCTACGGCAGCGGCCCCGAGACGTTCCGTTCCCGGCTCGCATCCCGCCGGCCGAGCCGGTAGCGGGACGTGGTCCGTCACTGGTCGTTCCCCGTCGTGCCGGTGGCGGGCCATCTGATGATGTCGCCCGGGTCTTCGCCGATGGCCCGGGCGATGCGGAGCAGGTTGTCGAGGAGGGGTGATGCGTGCCCGTTCTCGATGCGGTTGATGGCCTGCCGGTCGAGGCCCGCGAGCTCGGCGAGTTTCTCCTGGGTGAGGCTGGCGTGTAAGCGTGCTGCCCGGATTCGGGCACCGACGAGCCGACGGTGGTCGAGGACCCAGTCGGGCGGCGGAGCAGGAGGCACTCGGGCAACGTTTCCGCCGAATCGATCTTGAGTCTGTATAGCCGACCGTACATTTTGTGATCTACGGTGGGCACTCGACCCGCAGGTCAGAGGGGCAACCCCTCGCCATAGCTGAACAGAGCGTGAACATCCCGCACCCCGTGTGAAGTGTCAGCAGGCGCGTGCCGCCTGCACACGGTTGCCTCGGGATCCGAATCTGGCGAGGGTGGCAGACCCCCTCGCACACAGCTCGACGCGGGCCCTGAGCCGGTCCGCGTCGACGTGGCCGTCCGCTCGTCGTGAGTACCCCCTCGTCGGCGAGCGGGCGGTCCACCCCGGTCCCCGGGTAAAGGGAAAGCAATCTCACTCGAACGAGTGAACGAATAACGCGTGACTATTGCATGATGCACGCGTTAGAACAGGGTGGCCAGGGTGGGGTATCAGTCGCCTCCCCGGGTGGCAGGCCCCACTCTGGTCAGCAAGGAGCGGCCCCCGGCGTAGCAGTCGCCGGGGGCCGCTCGTCATTTCCCATGGGAGACGCATGGGAGACAGATCTTGCCCACCAGGGTCAACCGGGGTCACCCACGATCAACCTGGGTCACTTACCTGCGAGAGAACCAGCAGGCCAACCCTCCGACCGGCAAGAAGCCTCACGAGACCGGTGATTCTGCCGATCCCCTCCGCCGCCCCGCCCGTCGACAGTGGCACCGCCAGCTCATCGGCGAAGCCCCTCCGGCGGATGTCCCGGGACGCGACCCCACGTGTCCCGGGCCGTGTGCGACCACCGGCCGGGCGACTCGCCACGACAGAGAGGACGACTCGTCGTGCAGCAGAACCCCCACACCCCCGCCGCCCCCCGCGCCACCCGGCGGCGGCTGGCCGGTCTCACGGCGGCACTCGCCGCCGTCGTCGCGCTCAGCACCCTCACCGGCCCGGGCGCCCACGCCGCCGACAACCCGTACGAGCGCGGCCCGGCGCCCACCACCTCCAGCATCGAGGCACTGCGCGGCCCCTACGCCGTGTCGGACACGAGCGTCTCCTCACTCGCCGTCACCGGCTTCGGTGGCGGCACGATCTACTACCCGACCAGCACCAGCGACGGCACGTTCGGCGCCGTCGTGATCGCGCCCGGCTTCACCGCGTACGAGTCGTCCATCGCCTGGCTCGGTCCGCGTCTGGCCTCGCAGGGCTTCGTCGTCTTCACCATCGACACCCTGACCACCCTCGACCAGCCCGACTCCCGGGGACGGCAGCTGCTCGCCGCGCTGGACTACCTCACCGAGCGCAGCTCCGTGCGCGGCCGGATCGACAGCAGCCGGCTCGGCGTGATGGGCCACTCGATGGGCGGCGGCGGCACGCTCGAGGCCGCCAAATCCCGGCCCTCGCTCCAGGCCGCCATCCCCCTCACCCCCTGGAACCTCGACAAGACCTGGCCCGAGGTCAGCACCCCGACCCTGATCGTGGGGGCCGACGGCGACACCGTCGCCCCGGTCGCCTCCCACTCCGAGCCCTTCTACTCCGGCCTGCCCGCCACCACGGACCGCGCCTACCTGGAGCTGAACGGCGCGACCCACTTCTCGCCGAACACGTCGAACACGACGATCGCGAAGTACAGCATTTCCTGGCTAAAGCGGTTCATCGACAACGACACCCGCTACGAGCAGTTCCTGTGCCCGCTGCCGCGGCCCAGCCTGACCATCGAGGAGTACCGGGGCAACTGCCCGCACACCTCCTGACCCTCCACCGCACGGTCCGGCGGCGGTCGCGCGCACGGCGCGACCGCCGCCGGCGCGCTGTGCCCCCGCACGGCCGCGGGCCGCGCGCACTGGGCGACCGCACAGCCCTGTCCCACCCGCCCCGCGAGAGAACCGCTGGTGGGACGGCCGACACCCGGCCGGACCGGTGCGCAGCGGGCGTGGACCGATGGCTTCCGCCTCAGGTTACGCGCGCGTAACCTCCCGTGAATGACCGGAGAGACGACCGTACGTACGGCCGTGCGGATCCACGGCCGCGGCGCGCAACGGCGCGCGGTGGAGGCGCTGCTGGACGGACTGCGCACCCGCGCCGGCCACCTGGTGGTGACCGGGGAACCCGGGCTCGGCCGCACCACCCTCCTCCAGTGGGCCGCCCACTCCTTCACGGCCGGTCCCGTACTGCGCCTCGGCGCCCGGACGGACCGGTGCGCACCGCGGCCGGCCGAGGAACTGCTCGCCACTGTGCGAACGGCGGCCGGCGACGGCCCGCTGCTCGTGTGCGTGGACGACGCACACCTGTGGGACCCGCCGGACCGGGCCGCCCTGGGCCGCGCCGCCGGGCGCCTGCACCCGGCGAGCCGGATCGGCCTGCTCCTCTCCGTGGCCGGACACCGGGCAGTGGACCCGGAGTTCGCCCACCTGCCCGCCGTACGCCTGGACCCGCTGACGCCGCCGCAGGCCGACGCCCTGCTGGACGAGGCGACCGACGGCACCGCCGACCCGGCCGTCCGCGCCCACCTGCTGGCCGAGGCGGAGGGCAACCCGGCCCTGCTGCTCGCCCTGGTCCGCCGCCTGTCGCCGGCCGAACTGCGCGGACACCGGACACCGCCCAGACCCCTGGCCGACGCCGCCACCCTGGAGGGCGTGGCGGGCGGGGCCCTGTCCGGGCTGCCGCCGGAGGCACGGGACCTGCTGCTGACGGTGGCGGCGGCCGCCCGGGCGTCGGACGCCCCGGACGTCGACGCGGACCTCGTCCTGGACGCCGTACGGCACCTGCGGCCCGCCGCCGCGCCCGCCACCGGGCCCGCGCCCGCGCCGTGCCTGGAGCCGGTGCCCGCGCTCCTCGAGCTCGCCGAGGGCCGGCTCCGTTTCCGCAGCCCGCTGGTCGGCCGCACCGTCCACGCCACGGCCGCGCCGGACCGCCGGCGCGCGGCCCACCGCGCGCTGGCCGACGTCCTGGAGGCCGCCGGGCAGCGGCTCCCCGCGCTGCTGCACCACGCTTGGTCCCTTACCGGCGCCGGTCCCGCGCCCGCGCTCGCCGACCGGCTCGCGGCCCGGGCGGCCGACGGGACCAGCGCGCCGCACCGGCTGCGCGCGACCGCGTACGCCCGCGCCGCCGAGCTGTCGGCCGACGGCCCGGCCCGGGCGGAGCGGTACACGGCCGCGGCCGAGCAGGAGCTGCTCGCCGGCCGGCCGGACCGCGCGCGTCCACTGCTCACCACTGCCGGGGGCTGTGCCGCCCCCGCCGTGGTGCGGGGGCGGGCCGAGCTGGTGCGCGGGCTGACGGAACTCCGGGACGGCCCCGTCGGCGACGCGCACCAGTCCCTGCTGCTGGCCGCGTCCCTGCTCGCCGCCGAGGCCCCCGACCGGGCCGCGGCCGCCGCCCTTGCCGCCGCCGACGCCGCCTGGGCGGCCGGCGACCTGCCGTCCTGCCTGGCGACCCTCGGCCCGGAACCACCCCTGCCCGACCGGCGCCCCGGACAGCCGGCCCCGCCCCCCGACCCGGTGCGCGACCACCGCGTCGGCATGCGGGCGCTGCTCGAAGGACGACTGGACCGCGCGGCCGTTCCGCTCGGCCACGTCGTGGAACGCGCCGGGACCGAGGAGCGTCCCGAGGTCCTGCTGCGGGCGGCCGCGGCAGCGCTGCTCCTGGGCGAGGTGGACGCCGCCCGCCGGGCCGGGGCACGGGCCCTCGCCGCCGCCCGGCACCTCGGTTCGGACACGCTGGTTCCGCAGGCACTGGAGTACCTCGCCTACGCCGAGCTGCGGGCCGGCCGGCACCCGCAGGCCCGTGCCCACGCCGAGGAGGGCCTGCGCACCGCGCTGCGGGCCGGGCAGCGCAACACGGCGGCCCACCACCGGGCGGTACTGGCCCTCGCCGCGTCGATCGAGGACGAGCCGGACGTCGTCGCCCGGCATGTAGCAGCCGCCCTGGCCACCGCCCGCCGGCACGGACTGGCCCAGGCGGCCACCCTGGCGGAGTGGGCGACGGCCCGCGCCGACCTCGGGCGCGGCCGTCCCTTCGACGCCGCCGACCGGCTCGGCCTCCTGGTCCTGCCCGGGCCCCGGCGCGGGCACTTCGCGGTGTGGCGGCTCGCGGTGCCCTGCTTCGTGGAAGCCGCCGTCCTCGCCGGCCGGCACGAGGAGGCCCGGACGCTCCTGACGGACTTCGCCGGCTGGGCGGCCTTCGGTGCCGATCCGCAGGCCGCGGCCCAACTGGCCCGCTGTCACGCCCTGCTGGCTCTGCCGGAGGACGCCGACGAGCTGTACGTGCGCGCGCTCGCCCGGCACGACGAGGCGGGCGGCGACTTCGAACGGGCCCGCACCGCCCTGCTGTACGGGAAGTGGCTGCGCCGGCGGCGCCGGCCGCGCGTGGCCCGCGACCGTCTCGGCACCGCGCTGGCCGCATTCGAACGGTGCGGCGCCGGTGTCTGGGCCGAGCAGGCGCGCGGCGAGCTGCGGGCGCTCGGAGCCGCCTCGCGCGGCTCCGCGCCCGCCGGCACCCTCACCCGGCTGACCCCGCAGCAACTGCGCATCGCCCGGCACGTCGCCGAGGGCGCGACCAACCGGGAGGTCGCGCTGACGCTCGCGGTGAGCACCCGCACCGTCGACTACCACCTCCGCAAGGTCTTCGCGGCCCTCGGCGTGCGGTCCCGGCTGGAGCTGGCGCGCGTGGTCGAACAGGCGGAACAGGGGGAACGGGCCGAAAAGACCGGTGCACAACCCTAGGGACCGACCAGACGGTATGCCATCCTTCGGGGCAGGACGAGTCAGGGGGCAGGCCGGGCGCGGGCGGACGGCCCGCGGCGGGTCTCCTCCGTAAGCCCTGGCCTGGGGAGGACCGCGATGCAACACGCCGTACGGTCACGAGCAGCGATCCGCACCGCCGGACTGACGCCCGTTCCGCGCCCGCGGACACCGAGCGTCGCCTCGCTCATGGACGCCGACGCCCTGCGCGTCCTGCACCGGGCGGCCCGCGGGCTGCTCGACGACCTGCCGGGGCTGACCGACCGGCTGGTGGCGCTGCTGCGGGAGCAGGAACCGGCGTACCGCGCCGCCCTGGCGAAGGACCCCACCGCGACCTGGCAGGAGGCGCACCGCTCGCTGCGGCACAGCGTGACCTCGCTGCTCGATCCGCGGGGCGCCCGGGACGCGGCCCGCCGCTGCTCCTGGCGGATCGGTACCACCCGCGCCGAACAGGGGCTGCCGCTGGACGCCCTGCTGCACGCCTTCCGCCTCGGCGGCTCCCTGGTGTGGCAGCGGCTGATCGAGGAGACCTCCCGCACCGCACCCGAGGACGTCCGGCTGCTGGTGCACGTGGCGGCCGACGTGTGGAACTTCGTCGACGAGCACTGCACGCTCGTCGCGGACGCCTACCGGCAGACCGAGTGGCAGCTGAGCCGGCGCCGGGAGAACCGGGCCCGGATGCTGGCGGCCGGTCTGCTCGACGGCACCAGCCGCATCGCCGACCTGCCCGAGGCCGCGCAGGCGCTGGAGCTGCCGGAGCAGGGCCGGTACGTCGTCGTCGCCGTGTCCGGGGTGAACCCCGCGCGTTCCGCCGTCGCCCGCGCCGCCGTCGTGCCGGACGGGACGCGCGTCCACTGGCACGCCGGGGCGGAGGTGGACTACGGCATCGTCCTGCTCGGTCCCGGGGACGACGAGCTGCCGGTGCCGGCCGACGGCGTCCCCGGCCTGCGGATCGGCGTGGGCAGCCCAGTCGAGGGACTGGCCGCCGTCGGCGAAGCGCGCGGGCTCGCCGACACGGCCCTCGGCATCTGCCCCGAGGCCGGCGGCACCGTCCGGCTGGCCGACCACCTCCCCGCCGCCCTGATCGTGGCCGGCCCCGAACTCGGCCGGGCCCTCGCCGACCGGGTGCTCGGTCCGCTGCTGCGGCTGGAGCCCGCCGACCGGGACGTCCTGCTGGACACCCTGACGACGTGGCTCGACTGCGACGGCTCGGCGCAGCGGGCCGGCGAACGTCTCTACTGCCACCGCAACACCGTCCTCAACCGGCTGCGCCGCTGCGAACAGCTGACCGGCCGCTCCCTGGCCCGCCCGGCCGACCTCGTGGAAATCACCCTGTCCCTGACCGCCCACCGAGTCCTCCCCTCCTGACCGACCGCGAGCCCGAGCCGCCCCTGCCGCGGGCGGCTGACCCGCCATGCCGCCATAGCCGCGAGCGGCCGCGCCGCCGTGCCTGATCGCCCCAGCTACCGTTGGCCGCGCCCTCTGTCCTGCTCAGCTGCGGTCGGCCGCGCCGTTCTGCCGCCCCGGCTGCGGGCGGTCGTCCCGTCCTGTGGCCCCAGCTGCCGTCGGCCGCGCTCAGCTGCGGGCAGTCGTGCCTCCCCCGGTGCCTGAACGGCCTGGGGGTACCCCCGGGGGCGGCACGGGTGGGCGCAGCGGCACCCCGTAGCGCCGGGCGCGCGAACCCGCCCCGGCCCGCACCCACGCCGGTCACCCCATATCCCCGGGCAGCACCCCCGCCCCGCACCGACGCCGGTCACCCCGCACCGCCGGACAGCGCACCCACCCCCACCCCGCCCCCTCGGCGGAGAGTGGGCATCCGCACAGACTCCCCGCCCCCGGACTGGGACACCGCAGCGACCCACCCCGAACCCCCTGTACGCACCCCGCCCCCCGTGCTGTGGTGAGCGCCCCTTCCCCCGTCACCGTGCCCCTCCCGGCACGGTCCTCAGGAGCCGCGATGCCCGCAGCACCACCGGACGGTGAGCCCGCACTGCACGTCGAGAGCCTCGACGTGACGTACGGGCGCGCACTGTCCGCTCTCCGTTCCGTGTCCCTGACCGTCCCGCACGGCGGCGTCGTCGCGCTGCTCGGTGCCAACGGCGCCGGCAAGACGACCCTGCTGCGCGCGGTGTCGGGCACACTGCGCCTGCACCGCGGCGCGATCACGGCCGGCCGGGTCCGCTACGGCGACACGGCCCTCGACGGCCGCGACCCGGTCGCCGCCGTACGCGCCGGAGTCGTTCAGGTGCCCGAGGGCAGGCGGGTGTTCGCCGGGCTCACCGTCGACGAGAACCTGCGGGCCGGCGGCCTCGGTCTCTCCCGGCGCGCCCCGGCCCAGGTCCGCGAGGCCCGGGACCGGGTCTTCGCCCTCTTCCCCCGGCTCGCCGAACGCACCCGCCAGGCCGCGGGCCTGCTGTCCGGCGGCGAGCAGCAGATGCTGGCCATCGGACGCGCCCTGATGGCGGCGCCCCGCCTGCTCCTCCTCGACGAACCCTCCCTCGGGCTCGCCCCGCTCATGGTGGACCGGATCGCCGAGGTGGTCCGCGAGATCAACACCCAGGGCACCGCCGTCCTCCTGGTCGAGCAGAACGCCGGCATGGCGCTCTCCCTGGCCGGCCGCGCCCACGTGCTGGAGGTCGGCGAGATCCGCCTGTCCGGCCCCGCCGGCGAACTCGCGCGGACCGACGCCGTACGCCGCCTCTACCTGGGCGAGACCGCCGACGACCAGGGGGCGGCGTGACCACCGGTACCACCGCACCCCCCGCGCTCGAGGTCCGCGACGTGACCGTGCGCTTCGCCGGTCTCACCGCTCTCGACGACGTCTCGTTCACGGTCGTCCCCGGCACCGTGCACGCCGTCATCGGACCCAACGGCGCCGGCAAGTCCACCTGCTTCAACGTCCTGTCGGGCCTGTACCGGCCCGCCACCGGCACCGTGCGGCTCGGCGACGCCGAGCTGACCCGGCTCGCCCCGCACCGGATCGCCGCCCTCGGCGTGGCCCGCACCTTCCAGAACATCGTCACCACCCAGGGCACCGTCGCCGACAACCTGATGCTCGGCCGGCACGCCCTGTCCCGCGCCGGCTTCGCCGCCAGCGCCCTGCGTCTGCCGCGCGCCGTGCGCGAGCAGCGCGAACACCTCGCGAAGGCCCGGGAGATCGCCGAACTCACCGGGCTCGGAGCCCACTTCGACTCACCCGTCGCCCTGCTCTCCTACGGCGACCGCAAGCGGGTCGAACTCGCCCGCGCCCTCTGCCTGGAGCCCCGTGTGCTGCTGCTCGACGAACCCGTGGCCGGCATGAACGCCGCCGAACGCGTCCGCATGACCGAGGTCGTCCGGGAGGTCCGCGCCGAACTCGGCCTGTCCGTCGTCCTGGTGGAGCACGACATGGGCCTGGTCATGCGCCTCGCCGACGACGTCACCGTCCTCGACTTCGGCAAGGCCATCGCCCACGGCACCCCGGACGAGGTCCGGCGCGACCCCGAGGTGCTCCGCGCCTACCTGGGTACCGGCACCACCGGGGAGGACGCGGCATGAGCGGCTTCCTCGACAACCTCCTGAACGGCCTCGCCCTCGGCTCGGTCTACGCCCTGATCGCGCTCGGCTTCGTCACCATCTTCAAGGCCTCCGGCGTCCTCAACTTCGCCCACGGCTCCCTGCTGCTGCTCGGCGGCTACCTCGTCGCCGTCCTCCACGACGACCTCGGCTTCGCCGGCGCGCTGGCCCTCGCCGTCGTCGTCACGGCCGCCGTGGCCGGCGCGCTCGACCGCCTGCTCCTCCAGCGCGGGGAGCAGGACGCCCACGGCGCCCATGTGCAGACCATCGTGACCATCGGCATCGACATCGTCCTGGTCACCGACCTGGCCCGGCGCATCGGCGGCGACCTGCTGCCCCTCGGCGACCCCTGGGGCGACGCGGTGACCGACCTGGGACCGGTGACCGTCGCCGACAGCCGCGTCGCCGCGATCCTGGTGTCCGGCGTGGCCATCGCAGGCGCCTTCGCCCTCTTCCGGTTCACCCCCTGGGGCCTGTCCCTGCGCGCGGCGGCCGAGGACGCCGAGGCCGCCGCCCTCATGGGCGTACGGCTGACCCGGATACGCACCGTCGCCTGGTGCCTGGCCGGCGGCCTCGCCGCGCTCGCCGCCGTCTTCCTCGTCGCCTTCCCGGCGCCGGGCCTGGAGCGCACCACCGGGCAGATCGCCCTCAAGGCATTCCCGGCCGCCATCCTCGGCGGCATGGCCTCCCCGGTCGGCGCCCTGGTCGGCAGCATGCTGATCGGCCTCACCGAGGCGTTCGTCGCCGGCTACCAGTCCGATCTGCACGTCCTCGGCGAGGGTTTCGGCGACGTCGCCCCGTACGCCGTGATGGTGCTGGTCCTCCTGGTCCGCCCCGCCGGACTGTTCGCGGCGAAGGGAGCGGCCCGTGTCTGACCTCCTCAAGGCGAACGGTCTCCTCAAGCGCGGTCCCATGCTCCTGACCGCCCTCCTCCTGTGCGCCCTGCCCTTCTACCTGGACGCGTTCTGGCTGCGCATCGGCCTGTTCTCGATCGCCGCGGCCATCGGCGCCGTGGGCCTCGGCCTGCTCAGCGGCACCGCGGGACAGCTCTCGCTCGGCCACGCCTTCTTCCTCGCCGTCGGCGCCTACGGCTACGTATGGCTGGCGGGGGAGCCGGGACCGGGGCTGCCGCCGGCGTTCGCCGCGGTCCTCGCGGTCCTGCTGGCCGGGGCCGCGGGCGGACTGTTCAGCCCCGTCGCCGCCCGGGTGAAGGGCATCTACCTGGGCGTGGCCACCCTCGCCCTCGTCTTCCTCGGCCACCACGTCCTGCTCACCGCGGACTCCGTCACCGGCGGCTTCAACGGCCGCTCGGTGCCGCCGCTGGAGCTCGGCGGGTTCACGTTCGCCGGGTCCGACCCCGAACTGACGGTCCTGGGCGTGCCGTTCGGCGCGGAGGAACGGCTCTGGTACCTGGGCCTCGTCCTGTTCGCCGCCACCTGGTACACCGCGCGCGGGCTGCTGCGCGGACGCCCCGGGCGCGCCCTGGTGGCCCTGCGCGACAGCGAGACGGCGGCGTCCGTGATGGGCGTCCACGTGGCGAAGTACCGCTCGGCGGCGTTCGTCGTCTCCTCGATGTACGCGGGCCTCGCCGGCGTGCTGCTGGCGCTCTCCTTCCGCCGCGTCGTGCCCGACTACTTCTCTCTCGCCCTCTCCGTCGACTACCTCGCCATGATCGTCATCGGCGGCCTGGGCTCCGTCGCCGGGGCCACCGCCGGGGCCGTCTTCGTCACCGCGCTGCCCCTGCTGATGACGCGCTACGCCGACCAGTTGCCCCTGGTCGCGACCCCCGGCTCCGGCGACGGTTCGATCGGCCCCACCGAGGCCGCCCGCTACCTCTACGGCGCGGCGATCGTCGTGATCCTCCTCTACGCCCCCGACGGCCTCCACGGCCTGGCCCGCCGCACCCGCGCCCGGCTGCGCCGCCGGCCCCCGGTCACCGACCCTCCCGACGCCGGGCCCACGCCCCGGACCACCCCTGCCACCACCGCACGAGCCAAGGAGCACACCCCGTGAACGTCACGCACCCCAGGCCCCGCACCACCCGGACCGCCGCCCTGGCCGCGGCCCTGGCCGCCGTGCTGCTCGCGGGCACCGCCTGCAGCTCCAAGGCGGACGGCGGGAGCACCGACGACGGCGCCGACGGCGTCAAGGCCGGCCCCGGAGTCAGCGACAAGGCCATCAAGCTGGGCGCCCTGACCGACCTCACCGGCCCCTACGCCACCCTCGGCAAGAGCATCGTGCAGGCCCAGCAGATGTGGGCCGACGAGACCAACGCCGCGGGCGGCATCTGCGGACGCAAGGTGGAGATCGTCGTCAAGGACCACGGCTACGACGTGCAGAAGGCGGTGACCGCGTACGCCGACATCTCCCCGGACGTCGTCGCCCTGCCCCAGGTCATCGGCTCACCGGTGGTCGCCGCCCTGCTCGACGACATCGAACGCGACCACGTGCTGACCTTCCCGCAGGCCTGGGCGGCCTCCCTGCTCGGCAAGGACTCCGTCCAGGTCCTCGGCACCACCTACGACATCGACATGATCGCCGCCGTCGACTTCCTGACCCGCACCAAGAAGGTCGCCAAGGGCGACACCATCGGCCACGTCTACTTCGAGGGCGACTACGGCGCCAACGCGCTGGAGGGCTCGACGTGGGCCGCCGAGAAGGCTGGGATGAAGGTGGTCGGCCAGAAGATCAAGGCCACCGACACCGATCTCTCCGCGCAGGTGTCGGCGCTGAGCAAGGCCGGTGTGAAGGCCGTCCTGATCAGCGCCGGCCCCGCCCAGACCGCCTCCCTCGCCGGCGTGGCCGCCTCCAAGGGCCTGACCGTGCCGATCGTCAGCAGTGCGCCGGGTTACGCCCCGCAGCTGATGAAGACGCCCGCGGCGAAGGCACTGGAGGCCATGGTGCACGTGGTCAGCGCGGCACCGGCCGTCAGTTCGGACCTGCCGGGCGTCCAGAAGATGGTCGCCTCCTACGGCAAGAAGTACCCCGGCTCACCGGTGGACTCGGGCGTGCTCTCCGGGTACAACGCCGCCCAGCTGATCGGGGCCGACCTGAAGAAGGCCTGCGAGGGTGGCAGCCTCACCCGCGAGGACGTGGTCAAGGCGCACCGTTCGCAGCACAACGCCGACACCGGCCTCGGCACACCGCAGAACTTCACCGACGTCTCCGCGCCCGCGAGCCGCTCCACCTATGTGCTGAAGCCCGACGCCAAGGCCGCCGGCGGCCTGGTCGGCGTCGAGGAGGCCCACCAGGCACCCGGGGTCGACGCGTACCTGGCCGAACGCGGCTGACAGAGGTGAGGGACCGTCAAGTAGGCCTGCACGAAGTCTCCTTGGCGGTCCCTCGCTCCGACCCCTGGTTCGCCTGACCACCGGGTCCCTAGGATGTACTCTCTGTCATGCCAGTGCAGTTGGCGCGGTACGGAGCTGGGGGAAAGATGCAAGCCGACAAGCAGCTGTCCACGGAGATCGACGCCAACGTGCCAACGGCCGCACGTATGTACGACTACTACCTGGGCGGCAAGGACAACTACGCGGCCGACCGGGCGGCGGTCGGGGAGCTCGACAAGGTCGTCCCCAGCACCCGTCGGCTGGCCCTGAACAACCGGCGCTTCCTGCAGCGCGTCGTCAGGACCCTCGCCGAGGACTACGGCATCCGCCAGTTCCTCGACCACGGGTCCGGCCTGCCCACGCAGGACAACGTGCACACCGTCGCCCAGCGCGTCGACCCGGAGTCCCGCGTCGTCTACGTCGACAACGACCCGATGGTGCTGGTCCACGGCCGTGCGCTGCTCGACCAGAACGACCGGACCGCCGTCATACACGCCGACATGCGCTCGACCGAGGAGATCTTCTCCCACCCGGAGACGCAGCGCCTGATCGACTTCTCGCAGCCGGTGGCGGTGCTGTTCAACTCGGTCTTCCACTGCATCCCGGACAGCGAGACCGACGGGCCGAAGGCCGTGATCCGGCGCGTGACCGAGCGGCTCGTGCCCGGCAGCTACGCCGTGATCTGCCAACTGGTCAGCGAGGACGCCGAGGTGCGGAAGTTCGTCACCGACTTCATGAACCAGGCGACGCAGGGGCACTGGGGCCGCGTCCGCGAGCCCAAGGACGTCGAGTCGTTCTTCGAGGGCATGGACATCCTGGAGCCGGGCCTGGTGGAGGTCTCCACCTGGCGGCCGGACAACGAGGTGGCTCCCCGTCAGCTCACCGACGAGTGGATCGAGTTCGGCGGCCTGGGCCGCATCCGCTAGCCGGCACAGAACAACGGGCCGTGCGCGACGTCGGAGACGCGGCGCACGGCCCGCCCGCTGCCGGGCCCTCCGTGCTCCTTCACTCCACGCGCTCTCGCCCGCTCACTTCGCGGCGTACCGCCCCGACACCGTCTCGGACAGCATCTTCAGCGTCTCGCGCGGCGTCAGCGCCTCGTCGGCCAGCCGGTCCAGGGCGACCCGGTACTCCTCGGTCTCGTCGAGGTCCTCGAGGAAGTTGGCGCTCTTGATGTGCTCCAGGTAGACCACGTCGGGCAGGTGGCTGCCGCCGAAGCGCAGATAGGTCACCGGGATCGCGGGCGCCGACGCGTTGGTCACGTCGAGCGGCACGATCTGCAACGTGACGTGGGGGAGCCGTGCCATCTCGACGAGGTGCTCGAGCTGTTCCCGCATGACCTCTCGGCTGCCCAGCACGCGCAGCAGCACCGACTCGTCGATGATCGCCCACAGCTGCGGCGCGTCCGCGCGGAGCAGCAGCTCGGCCCGGCGCATGCGCAGCTCGATCCGCCGCTCGACCTCCGCGGCCGGCGCGTTCGGCAGGCCGCGCTCGACCACGGCACGGGTGTAGGCCGCCGTCTGGAGCAGGCCGGGAACGTACTGGATCTCGAAGGTCCGGATGGTCGACGCGGCCTCCTGGAGGCCGACCAGGCGGTCGAACCACTCGGGCATCAGGCGCTTGTCGTACCGCTGCCACCAGCCCGGCTCGCCGGCGCGCTGCAACAGCTTCAGCAGCACCGAGGCCTCGTAGTCGTCGGTGCCGTAGAGCTTCAGCAGCGCACGGACGTCGTTCTCCGTCGGGGGCCTGCGGCCCTTGCCCGACTCTATGCGCGACAGCTTCGCCGGGCTGAACCCCAGCTCCCGCGCCGCCTGGTCCTGGGACAGGCCGGCGTCCTCGCGGAAACCCGCCAGCTGCACGCCGACGAGCATCTTCAGCAGGGTGGGAGCCGGCTCGGTCCGGTCCAGATAGGGTTCGAGACGGGAGATGCGGGGCGACGCGGCGGACATCCTGGCTCCCAGCAGACCGGCAGACTTGATGAATACACTATCTCACCCTGCCGGTCTCCACCGCATAGGCCGGTGGAAATCGGGTAGTTGGCCTCCGCTTCGCTGTCGGCGTGCGCTACGGCGGCCACTCCCGCTCCGGTCACAGCAAGTGGTCGAACTCGCCGTCCTTGGCGCCGGCCAGGAAGGCGGCGACCTCCGAGGAGGTGTAGACGAGCGCGGGGCCGTCCGGATCGCGGGAATTGCGCATCGCTATGCCCCCGTCCACGAGGGCGACCTCGACGCAGTTGCCCTCGGCGTTGCTGTGCCGGCTCTTCTTCCAGCAGGCGTCCAGGGAACTGGCCTGCACTCCGTTCCGCACTGGTGGCACCGCAGTCTCCTTGCTGTCCGGGGGAGCGGACCGCGTCACGTCGGCCCTCACGCGCTCCCGCCCGATTTTTTCTGCGCAATTTCTCGTGCAATTGCACGCGAGCGCTGTCTGCGTGGATAATAGCCGTGGCGTCAACCCCTCGGTTCGCGCCCCGTACTGACGTCGCATCAGGGAGATGCCGTGCCGTCACCTGCGCATCCAATGCTCCGGTCGCCCGGCGAGCCCGTGCCGGAGACGGACGCGGTGAGCCGGTTCGAGGAGCTCCCGCGCACGGCACGAGCGGCCGCCCGCCCCGCAGAGTGGCCGTTCCTCGACACCCACGCGACACCGTGCACACCGCCCGCTCCTCCCGCGCCCGCGGTGCTGCGCATCGTCTGCAGCGGGGAGGGCTTCGCCCGGGCCCGGTTGTTCACCCGGGACACGCTGCGCCGGTGGTCCCTGGACCACTGCGGTGACGACGCGGTCCTCGTGATCACCGAACTCGCCGCCAACGCCGTGGCGCACGCGGTGCCCTCGGCCGCGGCGGACCAGCCGGAGATCCGGCTGGCACTCAGCCTCCACCCCGGCCGTCTGATGCTGAGCGTCTGCGACCCGGGGGACAACGCGCCCGTGCGCACCTCGTCCGACGACCGCGACCTGCGTGAGCACGGGCGCGGTCTGTCCATCGTCGACGCCCTGGCGGAGGAGTGGGGCTGGACCCCGAGACCGCCGGCGGGCAAGACCGTCTGGGCCACGTTGTCGACCCGCCCCCTCACCTGACCCGACTGCCGCGGAAGGGCCCCACACCATGCGCAGCGCTCCGACACCACAGCCGAGCACCGGGCGCACCGACCGTCATGCGTCGTCTGCCGGTTCGCTCCGTACCGCGCCCCTCGCAGGTCTGGACCGGGTGCCCTGGGACGAGATCCAGGACTCCAGTGGCTCCGCCGCGGCCATCCCCCGGCTCCTCGACAAGGTCGCCCGGGGCGACGCCGAGACGGCCCGGGCCGCCCTCGGCGATCTGCGGAAACGGATCTGCCAGTTCGGCTTCGTCGTGGAACAGGCCACCGCCGCGACCGTGCCCTTCCTCTGGGAGCTGGCCCAGCGGCCCCAGGTGAACTGCCGGGCGCAGATCATCCAGTTGCTCAAGAACATCGCCGACGCCCGGCAGTGGGAGACCACCGCCACCGCCTACCCCAAGCTCCTCAACCACCGGGAGAACCCGGTGGTGTGGGAGCGCGCCGCCCGTCAGGCCGTCCGCGCCCGGCGGGGCGAGCTGAAGCGGCTGCTGGCCGAGGGCGACAGCGAGATCAAGCGGGCCACGACCGAACTGGCCCGCACACTCGGAGACTGAGGCCCGCGCCCTCCACGGGGGAGAAGGCGCGGGTCTCCCTCCCGACGTACGCGATTCCCCCGTACGCACTCCCCGACGTACGCAATCCCGACGTACGCAAGCCCCGGCACACGTTCCCGGCCCGCGGGACGGTGTGGCGCGGTCCTGGCCGAAGAGGTAGGAAGGCGCGAGGCGAGAAAGCGCTTGCCCTGCCCCTCGGTCATCAGGAGGACCACGCCGATGGCGTCGTCGTTGGAAAAGCCGCTCGACCACCGCTACCGGGGCGAGCACCCGATACGCACGCTCGTCTACCTGCTCCGCGCCGACCGTCGCCGGCTGGCCGGAGCGGTCGCGGTGTTCACCGTCAAGCACAGCCCGGTCTGGCTGCTGCCCCTCATCACCGCGTCCATCATCGACACCGTCGTCCAGCACCGGCCGATCGGCACGCTGTGGACCAGCACCGGGATCATCATGTTCATCCTGGTGGTCAACTACCCGCTGCACCTGCTGTACGTCCGCCTCCTGTACGGCAGCGTCCGCCGCATGGGCACCGCCCTGCGGTCCGCCCTGTGCACGCGCATGCAGCAGCTCTCCATCGGCTACCACTCGCGGGTCAGCGCCGGCGTCCTGCAGGCCAAGGTCGTGCGGGACGTGGAAACCGTGGAACAGATGGTGCAGCAGACCGCCGAGACCGGCCTCGGCGCGCTCACCGTCCTCACCGGCGGCCTCGTCATCATCGCCGTCCGCACACCGGAGTTCCTGCCCGTCTTCCTCGTCGTCGTGCCCGCCGCCTCCCTCCTCGTCGCCCGCCTGCGCGCCCGGCTGCGCGCCCACAACGAACACTTCCGGCACGAGGTGGAGACCCTCTCCTCCCGCGTCACCGAGATGACCCGGCTCATCCCGGTCACCCGCGCCCACGGGCTGGAGGGCAAGGCGCTGCGTCGCATGGACGGAACCCTGGACCGGCTGCTCACCTCCGGGATGCGCCTCGACCTGGTCAACGGCCGCTTCGGCTCGCTGTCCTGGGTCGTGCTCAACGTCGTCGGCGTCGCGGTCCTCGCGGGCGCGGCGCTCGTCTCGTACTACGACGTGTGGGGCGTCAGCGCCGGCGACGTCGTCATGCTCAGCGCCTTCCTGACCACGCTGACCAACTCCACGACAACGCTGGCGGGCCTGGCCCCGGTCATCACCAAGGGCCTGGAGTCCGTCCGTTCGGTCGGCGAGGTGCTCCAGGCGCCCGAACTGGAGGACAACGAGGGCAAGGCGGAGCTCGGCTCCCTGCGCGGGGCCGTCACCTTCGAGAACGTCGGACACGTCTACGAGAGCGACGGGCGGCCCGCCGTGAGCGACTTCACCCTCGCGGTCGACCCCGGCGAGACCGTCGCGCTGGTCGGCGCCTCCGGCGCGGGCAAGTCCACCGTGCTCAACCTGGTGATCGGCTTCCTGCGTCCCACCAGTGGCCGGCTGCTGCTCGACGGGATCGACATGAACACCCTCGACCTGCGCACCTACCGGCGCTTCGTCTCGGTGGTGCCGCAGGAGTCGATCCTCTTCGACGGCACGATCCGGGAGAACGTCGCCTACGGCATGGACGACGCCGACGAGGAGGCGGTGCGCGCGGCGCTGCGCGACGCCAATGCGCTGGAGTTCGTCGAGCGGTTGCCGCAGGGACTGGACACCCTGGTCGGGGAGCACGGCGCCCGGCTGTCCGGCGGGCAGCGACAGCGCCTGGCCATCGCCCGGGCCCTGATCCGCGACCCCAAGGTGCTCATCCTGGACGAGGCCACCTCGGCCCTGGACACCCGGTCGGAGGCGCTCGTCCAGCAGGCCCTCGCCCGGCTGCTGCGCGGACGCACCACCTTCGTCGTGGCGCACCGGCTGTCCACCGTGCGCGGCGCGGACCGGATCGTGGTGATGGGGGAGGGCCGCGTCCTGGAGACCGGCACGCACGAGGAACTCCTGCGCAGGCAAGGGGCGTACACGGCCCTGCACAGCGGTCAGGTCGCCTGACCGCCATCTCGGCGTTCCGTCCCTTTTCTCCCTTGTTGTCGACCCATCAAGGCGTCGGTCGGACACAAAACGAAGGAATTCCGTCAATTGCGAGCGAGGGCGCTCATGGGGTGAATGTTTCGTCAGGGTTCGGGCATACGCAGCGAAAATCGAGAGAGGGGCGCTTCGTGCTCGAACCGGACCCGAAGGTCGTCAGGGAGTTGCTGACACGGTACGCGTCACTGCGGATCGCTCAGGCGGAGAGGGAGCGGCCGGCGGCGGCGCGCGAGCTGGCGGACGTCAGCTACACGCTGTGCGTGATGACGGCGACGACCAGCATCCATGACGCGGTGGCCAAGGCTGACGCGCTGCTGCTGGCCAAGGGGCGGACACCGGACGCCGCCCGGGCGGCGGACCCGGACGGGGAGAGCGGCCTGTCCCTGGCCGTGTGACACCGCCGTACCCGGGGCCCGTCCTGCGGATCCGGCCGGGACCGTCCGGCCCGGCCCGCGGAACGGGCCCCGCGCACGACCGGACCGTGCTGAGTCCCCGTCACCTACTCGGGGGAAAGGGCACCACCGGACGGCCGGACGCCTAGACTGCTCAGTCGCGCCTCCGTACGGGGGCGGACGACAGGAAAGGCGCGTTGACGGGTGTTCCAGGATTCCCCCATCTACGACCGACTCGTCGCCGAATGCGGTGACGTCCCCACGCAGGTGCGCCGGGAGGCCGAGCGAGTGAGCAGGGAACTGGAGGTCGTCATGCGTCCCCTGCATTCGCCCGGCCACCTGCCCGGCGCCGAGCGCACCCCGTCGCCCGGAGCCGGCTGGCAGCGCACCGCGCTGCTGCCCGGACCGCGCCCGCACTGACGAGGCTCACCCGACGATCGCCGGGTCCGCGCCGTCCGCCGCCGTCGGCTCCGCGCCGCCGGGACGGGCCAGCCACTCGGCGATGGTGCGGGCGATCGGCTGACCCGTGTCCACCTCGACAAAACCGAACTGCCCCGACTGGTTGCACTCCAGGAACCACCAGGTGCCGTCCCCGTCCTCGGCGAAGTCGAAGGCCCCGTACGCCAGGTGCGCCCCGCGCATGTAGGCGAGGACGGCCTCGGCGACGCGCTGCGGCACCTCGGCCGGCCGCCACGGCTCACCGGAAGAGGAGAAACGGACGTCCACCTCCGGGTCCCGGCCGGCGAGGGTCGCCCTGCGGGCGGCGAGCAGCCGGTCGCCGACCACGGTGAGACGGACGTCGGCACGCTTGGCGACCCGGCGTTGCAGCAGCGTCGGGCCGTGGGCGACGGCGGAGAAGTCCGCCTCGGGCGGGACCCGGCTGGTCGGCACCGCCAGCGGCGGATCCTGCGGGTGCGCGCCGGAGACGGGCTTGACCACGAGATCCGGGTACCGCTCGGCGAACTCGCGTGCCGCCCGCGGGAACGTCGTGATCAGCGTGGCCGGCACGGGCAGCCCGCACTCCTGGGCGTGACGCAGCTGCCAGGGCTTGTACCGGGCCCGGTGGGCCGCGTCGGGCTGGTTCATCCACCGCGCCCCGCAGCCGCGGAGCATGCCGTAGAGCGCCTGCGAGGACTCCTCGGTCAGCCACGCCGAGGGCTCGGCGGCCCGCGCGGCCGCACCGCCCGGCCTGCGCACCCAGACGGACCGCAGCCCCCCGATGCTCACCAGGCGGCCCCCCGAGGACAGATGACCGCGGAAGGAGCCGTGCACGAACTCGCCGGAGAGCGCGACGGAATGGGTCAGATCGGCGGGGTCCAGACGGACCACCGGCACTCCCGACGCGTTCAGGTGCACGACCACCATGTCCGCGGTGACGTCCTCTTCACAGGTCAGGATCAGCACGGTCATTCTCGGCGGCCCGTGTTCAGTCGTCGAAGTGAGTCTTCGACCCCGCCGTGGAGGTCGTGGTCCCCAGTTCTCTCAGCAGCGCGTGGTCGCAGGCGGCCACACGCCCGTCGAGGAGCACGTTCAACTGCAGCCCGGAGTCGTAGACGTACGGAGTCGTGGCTTCCAACTCCACTGCGGGCCGTGCGTAGTTGAGCGCGAACGGTTGCATCGTCTCTCCCTAGTCGGTGCTGCGCCGATCAAGCGATGGTCCCTGTGCGCCGTCGCCTGGTCCGCCGACTTCCTTCGGCTTCCAGAGACTTATACGAATCGAACGGGTGATTGGTTTCCTTACGCAGCGTAGTCACGGGGCGGGCGCGTGCCCCGTCCCCGCTCGCCGAGGGAGCCGCGCACGGAGCGCAGGGCGAGGAGCAGTACGCCGATGTCGTCCAGATACACCGGATCGGGCACGAGGTCCGCCGGCAGCACGAAATAGAGGACGGCGCCCCAGAAGACCCACCGGGGCCCGCTGGGCAGCCCGGCCCTTCTGAGGTCCCGTCGGGTACGGACCAGCCGTACCAGGACCCCGACGGCCACGCAGAGGGCGACCGCCGCGAGCGACACCGCCGCGACGATCACCACTGTGGTCGTATCCACCCCGCCCCTCCTCCTGGTGCGCGGCACATGCCTTGCCTGTCGGATTCCCGCTCGGGGCGGCGATAAGTCTGTGCGCCGGGTCTCTCATCCCCGTGGCCCGCCCGAGTGGCACCGTGCGGTGGAGGCGCTTAGTAATGGGCACCACATCGCGTGTCGCACGTCGGGGACGCAGGGCGGCCGCACCCCCCATCCCACGGAGAAGATCATGACCACCGGCTCCTCATCATCCCGTACGACCGAATACGCCATATCCGCCGTGGACCTGCCGGCCGCGGAGACGACCACGGCCACGGGCACGCACACGATCCGGCCCGGAATCGCGCAGGCCGCCGCGGAGGCCGCCACCGTCCGGCCCTCGGCCGCCCGCTCGCCCGTCCCACGGGGACCCGTCCCGAGGGAACCCACCCCGCGGGAGCGGACGTTCCAGGCGGCCGACGCCCACCGGGCGGCCCCCTACGAACCGGTCCCCGAACCGGACGACGAGGACCTCTTCACGGACGAGGACCTCTTCGGCGACGAACCGGTCGGCGACGAACCCGCCCGCCGTGAACACGAGCCCGCCGTCCACGAACCGTTCGCCGGTGAACCCTTCGCCCGTGAACCCGTCGCCCCCGACGACGCGTCGCGGTCGTACGGCGACCCCGTCGGGGACCTGGTGCGCGCCGCCGTTGCCGACCGGCCGCTGGAAGAGGTCGTCGACCTGATCGCGATGCTGGAGCAGTCCCCCCAGTACGCGCAGGCCACGGGCGACGCGCTCCGCGCGGTGGGCGTCAACCGGTCCGTGGAGGACGTCACCCGGCTGGCGGGCCTGCTGACCCGGCCGCCCCGCCGTCCGGACAGCGCGGACGAGGCGATCCGCGCCGCGGCGGCGCACCGCTCGGTGGAGGACGTGACCCGGCTGATGGCCCTGCTGCACCGCACCCCCCTGGAGCCGCACTGCGGTCAGGAGGCCGTACGGGCCGCCGCCACCGGCCGTCCGGTGGAGGAACTGGTCGAACTGATCGGCCGGCTCGCCGAGGAACAGCGGGTGCACGCCGACCGGCCGGACCCCCGGCTCGCGCAGCCCGTCCAGGAGGACCCGTACGCGCATGAGGCGGCGGCGCCCGCCGAAGCGCCGGCGCCCGCAGGAGCCGGTCCCCGCGGCCGCGAACGACGCCGCGGGCTGCGCCCGGCCCGGCGGGACCGGACCCGGACCCGGGACCACGCGCCGCGTGACCGCGGCCGAGACCGCGGTCCCGCGGCACGGCGGGCCGCCCGGCGGGCGCTGTGGCCGACGTGGCTCACCGTCCTCGCACTCGCCGGCTGCGGCGTGGCCTACTTCCCGCTGCACCAGAACGACGCGACCGTCCGCGGCTACGCCTTCGCCCTCGGCTTCTCGGCGCTCTGCCTGGTCGTCGCGCTGGTCCTGACCGTGCGCGCGGCCGTGCCGGTGCTCGCCGTGGCGGTCGTGCTGCCCGCGGCGCTCGCCGCGGCCAAGCTGTACGGCACCACCGCCCCCTCGGTGGAGATGTCCCGCACCGTCGACCTCACCCTCGCGCCCGTCTGGGTCGCCGTGGGGGTCGCCGTACTGGCGTCACTGGTCGCACTGACGGCACTGTGCGCACGGGTCGCCTCGCAGGCACCCGCCAGGAGCAGGCCGGCCCGCCCGGTCGCCCGGGCACGCCGCGTCGCGGACTGATCGCCGACCCGGCCCACCGTGGTCCCGCCGGACGCCCGGCGGGACCACGGTGGGCCGCCGTCATACCCCCAGCATGCCCGCGGGGTGCTCGTGCTCGAGCAGTCCGGAGAGCACCCGGTCCGGGGTGAGCGGGAGTTCGCGGAAGCGGATGCCGGTGGCGTGGTGGACCGCGTTGCCGACCGCCGCGGCCGAACCGACGATGCCGATCTCGCCGATCCCCTTGCTGCCCATCGGGTTGAGGTGGGCGTCGTCCTCGTCCACCCAGTACGCCTCCAGGGACGCGACGTCGGCGTGCGCGGGCACGTGGTACGACGCGAGGTCGGACTCGGTGAAGTCGCCGAACGCCGGGTCCACCGTGCTGTCCTCGGTGAGCGCCATGCCCAGGCCCATCGTCATCCCGCCGATGAACTGCGACCGCGCCGTACGGGCGTTGAGGATGTGCCCGGCGGCGAAGACGCCCAGCATCCGCCGCACCCGCACCTCCCCGGTGACCGTGTCGACGGTGACCTCGGCGAAGTGCGCCCCGAACGCGTGCCGCGCGTACGGGGTCTCGGCGTCGGCGGTGCCGGTGGTGTCGGCCTCGGCCACGATGCCCTCGTCGGGCAGCGGACCGACGGGACCGGCCAGACGTTCGGCCAGCCGTGCGCACGCCTCGTGCACGGCCCAGCCCCAGGAGGCGGTTCCGGACGAGCCGCCCGCCATCGGCGCGAAGCCGAAGTCGCTGTTCGCCACCTCGATGCGGATCCGCTCCAGGGGCACACCGAGCGCGTCGGCCGCGATCTGCGCGCACACCGTCCGGGCTCCGGTGCCGATGTCCGTGGCGTTGACCCGCACCAGGAAGCCGCCGTCGGGCAGCGCCCGGGCCGACGCGCGGCAGGGCGAGGCCATCACCGGATACGTGGCGGCGGCCACCCCGCTGCCCACCAGCAGAGGCCCCTCGGCACGCGATCCCGGTCGCGGATCACGCTCCGCCCAGCCGAACCGGCGCGCGCCCTCGCGCAGACACTCCACGAGGTGCCGGCTGCTGAAGGGCCTGCCGCTGTCGGGCTCGGTCTCCGGCTCGTTGCGGATCCGCAGCTCCACCGGGTCGACGCCGATCCGGACGGCGAGCTCGTCCATCGCGGACTCCAGCGCGTACATGCCGGGGCACTCGCCCGGGGCGCGCATCCAGGACGGCGTGGGCACGTCCAGGGGCACCACGCGGTGGAGCGTGTGCAGGGCGGGAGTGCCGTACATGACGCGCGCGGGGACCGCCGCCTGCTCCACGAACTCCTTCACCCGCGAGGTGTGCGTGGTCACCTCGTGGGAGAGCGACGTCAGCCGCCCGTCGGCCTCGGCGCCGAGGCGCAGCCGGTGCAGGGTCGGCGCGCGGTGGCCTACGACGGCGGGCAGGTAGCGGCGCGGCAGCGCGACGGTGACCGGCCGGCCGGTGTGCATCGCCGCCATCACGGCCAGGACCACGTCGGGGCGCGGGGTGCCCTTGGACCCGAAACCTCCGCCCACGTGCTCGGCGAGGACCGTGACCCGGTCCTCGGTCAGCCCGAACAGCCGGGCGAGTTCCTTCCGCACGGCGGTGCTGCCCTGGCTGGAGGAGTGCACGGTCAGCCGCTCGCCGTCCCACACCGCGGTGCTGCTGTGCGGCTCCATGGGGTGGTTGTGCAGCGGCGGTACCTCGTACGCGACGTCGACCCGGACCGGCGAGGACGCGAAGGCGCCCTCGGCGTCGCCGTGCTCGGTGACGGCCGGGAAGCCTCCGTTGGCCGTCTCGGGGACGTAGGCATCGGGGTGGTCCGCGGTGAGCGTCACGTCATGGCTCTCCGCCTCGTAGGTGACGCGGACGGCGGCGGCACCCGCCCGGGCCGCCTCCAGCGTCTCGCCCACCACCAGGCCCACGAACCAGCCCCGGTGCGGCACGCGCGGGCTCTGCAGCAGGGCTAGCGTCGGGTCGTCGGGCTCTCCCAGCCGGGGTGCGTTCTCGTGCGTGAGCACCGCGAGCACGCCGGGCAGCGCGAGCGCGGGCGCGACGTCCACACCGGTCACCCGGCCGCGCGCGACCGCCGCCGGCACGGGCCACGCCTGGACGCGGCCGGGGAAGTCGTACTCGGCGGCGTACCGGGCGGTGCCGGTGACCTTCTCCCGCCCCTCCCGGCGCTCGGCGGGAGCGCCCAGGACGGTCTCGGTGCCGGTCATGGAGTCCTCCTCGTCGACGCCGGTGTCAGGTGGTGGCCGGCGGCGCCAGCCGGCCCAGTACGTCCAGGGCGAGCCGGCGGGTCAGCGGCACCTTGTAGGCGTTGTCCCGCAGCGGCTCGGCCGCCTCCAGCTCCAGGTCGACGGCGTGCTCGAACGCGGCCGTCGTGGGCGCCGCGCCGAGCAGCGCCTCCTCGGCCCGCCGGGCCCGCCAGGGACGGTGCGCGAGCGCGCCGAAGGCGATGCCGGCCCGGTCCACCACGCCGTCCGCCAGGTGCAGCACGACGGCGACGGAGGCCAGCGCGAAGGCGTACGACGCCCGGTCCCGGGCCTTGCGGTACGCCGACGGCAGCCCGGCCGTGGCGGCCGGCAGGACCACACCGGTGATCAGCTCGCCGGGGCGGATCTCGGTGTCCCGCTCGGGGTGCTCGCCGGGCAGCCGGTGGAACTCGGCGGCGGGCACGCTCCGGGCGCCCTCCGTGCCGTACAGCTCCACGCGGGCGTCGAGGGCGGCCAGCGCCACCGCCATGTCCGAGGGATGGGTGGCGATGCACAGCGCGGACTGCCCGAGCACCGCGTGGTCGCGGTGCACCCCCTCCAGCGCGCCGCAGCCGGTGCCGGGTTCGCGCTTGTTGCAGGGCTTGGACAGGTCCTGGAAGTAGGGGCAGCGGGTGCGTTGCAGCAGGTTGCCGCCGGTCGTCGCCGCGTTGCGCAGCTGCCCCGAGGCACCCGCCAGCAGGGCCTGGGACAGCGCGGGGTAGCGGTCGCGGACGGCCGGATGGGCGGCGAGGTCGCTGTTGCGCACCATCGCGCCGACGCGCAGCGAACCGTCGGGCAGCTCCTCCACCGCGTCCAGCGGCAGCCGGGTGACGTCGACGAGCGCGGCGGGCGTCTCGACGCCGAGCTTCATCAGGTCGACCAGGTTGGTGCCCCCGCCGAGGTAGCGGGCGCCGGGGTGGGTGGCGAACGCGTCGGTGGCCTCCTCGACGCTGCCCGCCCGTACGTAGGCGAAGGGCTTCACGGGATCACGTCCTCGACCGCGTCGGCGATGCGCGGATACGCCCCGCACCGGCACAGGTTGCCGCTGAGCCGCTCCCGGATCTCGTCCCGGTCCAGCGGCACGGGCTCGCCGGAGGGCGTCGCCGGGTCCGTGACGTGGGAGGGGTGACCCGCCTCGGCCTCGGCGAGCGCGCCGACCGCGGAGCAGATCTGGCCCGGGGTGCAGTAACCGCACTGGAAGGCGTCGCGCTCCAGGAACGCGCGCTGCAGCGGGTGCAGCTCCTCGCCGTCCCCGGCGAGGCCCTCGACGGTGGTGACCTCACAGCCGTCCAGGGCGACGGCCAGCTGCAGGCAGCTGTTGACGCGCCGGCCGTCCACCAGGACCGTGCAGGCGCCGCACTGCCCGTGGTCGCAGCCCTTCTTGGCGCCCGCGAGCCCGAGGTCCTCCCGCAGGAGGTCCAGCAGGACGCGACGGTGGTCGACGGTGAGGGTGTGGGGTTTGCCGTTGACCCGCAGGGTGGTGTCCGAGTGGGATGACCCGGACGTGCGGGAAGCGGGGGAGGCGCTCCGGTGCTGGCTGTCCATGGCGTCGCTGACCTTCCGGGACGGGCCGTGCTGCTGTGCAGACCGCGTATCCACGTCACGCCGACTGACACGTGAGGGTCTCCTCAGTCGGTGGCGGCCCGCCGCCGGACACGGCCTAGGGTGGCGCCATGACCACGGAACACGAGGACCGTACGGAACCGGACCCGGCCCGCGTCGTGCGCGAGGCGTACGGGGCGTTGGCGGAGGTCGTCCGCCCCCTCGGGGACGAGGAGTCGTGGCTGCCGACCGACTGTGCCGGATGGGCGGTACGCGATCTGGTGTTCCACCTGCTCGGGGACGCCCAGCGGGCCCTGGTGGCGCTGCACACCCCCGCCGGGGAACAGCCCGACCGGGACGCCGTCACCTACTGGCGGGACTGGGCGCCCGACCCCGTCGGCGCGGCCCACGGACGGCGCTGGAACCGGGTCGCGGCGAGCATGTTCCTCGGCTTCGGGCAGATGAAGGAGTCGTACCTGGAGACGGCGGCGGCCACCGTGACGGCCGCGGCGACGGCCGAGCCCGACCGCCGGGTGCGCACCCAGGGGCACGTGCTGACCGCCGGAGACCTGCTGACGACCCTCGGCGTCGAGGCGACCGTCCACCACCTCGACCTGACCGTCGCACTGGCCGCCGCGCCCGGGCCGTCACCGGCGGGGCTGACCGCGGTCCGCGCCACCCTCGACGGTCTCCTGGGCCGCCCGGTCCCGCTGGACTGGAGCGACGAACACTACGCCCGCGCCGCCACCGGACGCGCCGGACTCACCGAGGACGAACGGCAGGCCCTGGGAGCCGACGCGAAGCGCTTCCCGCTGTTCAGCTGAGCCGCGCCGGCCACCGGCGGTCGTCAGGCGCCGCTCCCGGCCGACGGCGGGGTCTCCCGGCCACCGGCCTCGGAGCGCGATGCCCGGCCCGCGCTCCTGAACCGTTCCAGCGTGCGGGTCAGCCCGCGCAGCGGGGAGGGCGCCGGCGCCTCGGACGGCAGAGCCACGGCCGGGGCCGGACCGGCGGTCTCCCGGTACGCGGCCAGCGCCTCGGCGGCGCGTTCGGCCGCCTCCCGGTACAGGTCGCGGGACTGCGTCATGGCCTCCAGCGCCTCGGCGTACATGGCCACCAGCTTGCGCTCGCGGGCCAGTTCCTCCTCCAGGGTCAGCAGCCGCCAGTCCTCCCGCAGCGCCCTGAGTGCCTCCTCGGCGCCGTCCACGAGCGGCCGGGGCAGCGCCGCGAAGGCCGTCACCGCCGCGATGAGGTCGACGGGCTCGGTGCCGTCGAGGAAGACGCTGCGGACGGAGAAGTCCTGGGCGTCGTAGCCGGCCGGGGCCGGTGTGCCGGGCAGGATCACCGCGCCTCCGCGCGGCACCTGGACGCCGAAGTCCTCCAGCGCCCAGTTGACGACCCGCAGCTGCTGCGGCGCCGCGCGGTGCTCGACCACGCGGTGGCGCAGACTCGCGGGCAGCCGCTCCGCCAGCGGCACCCGGCCGCGGTGATCGGGCGTCATCGCCTCGTGCACGACGACGTGGATGTTCCACGCCCCGCGCCCGGCCTCCTTGATCAGCCGCCGTACGGCCTTGTCGTCGTCCGGCAGGGTGTTGATCCCCCGCAGCCGCAGACCGGTGGCGATGTCGCGGTCCCAGGTGACATCCGGGTCGTCGGGCCAGAACATGGCGGCGGGCGACGGCCATGCGGGGTCCCAGGCCTCCTCCGCCTCCGCGAGCAGGGTCCACTCCTGCCCGCCCGCCGAGCCGGGCTCCAGCGTCAGCCGGGCACGCACGGTGACGGTGCCGCCGGCCTTCCAGCGCGCTTCGAAGACGTGCACGCCGGGCGCGCCGTCCTCGGCCGGGTCGTCGGGCAGCTCCTGGAAGTCGTCGAGGACGTGGCTGTCCTTGAGCCGTCGCAGGGTGCGCCGGACGGTGTCCTCCGCGGCGGATCCGACGTGGCGGCCGCGAGCCGGCCACACCGTGGGGGGAGTCGTGGGGCGGGCGCTGGGAGAGGTCGGCATGAGTCCATCTGTGTGGCGGGGATACGGGCGAAAGGCCAGTATCTCGCCGCAGGCCGCCGGAGATCACCCGGGGTCCGCCGACCGGGCGTGCCGCGCCTCGCGCCCGGCCCGGTCCGCCGGGGCAGGAGGCGGGTCGTGGGCGAGGCTGGGCGAGACGGCGGAAGACCTCACGACACGACAGGGAGCGACCCGATGAACATCGACCTCGGCGGGCGGACCGCGCTGGTGACCGGCTCTTCGCAGGGCATCGGAGCGGCGATCGCCGCCCAGCTGGCCCGGGCCGGCGCCACGGTGGGCGTCAACGGACGCGACGCCGCCCGACTGGCGGAGAGCGTCGGCGAGCTGAGGGCCGCCGTGCCCGACGGCGAGTTCGTCCCCGTCGACGCCGACCTCGGCACCGAGGAGGGCGCGGACCGGGCCGTCCGGACGCTGCCCGACGTAGACATCCTGGTCAACAACCTCGGCATCTTCGGCGCCGTACCCGCGCTGGATATCAGCGACGACGAGTGGCGCCGCTACTTCGAGATCAACGTCCTCGCGGGCGTCAGGCTGACGCGCGCCCATCTCCCCCGAATGAGGGAACGGGGCTGGGGCCGGGTGCTGTACATCGCGAGTGACTCGGCCGTGGTCATCCCGGCCGAGATGATCCACTACGGGGTCTCCAAGACGGCCCTGCTGGCGGTGGGCCGCGGCTTCGCCAAGGAGGCGGCCGGCAGCGGTGTCACGGTGAACTCCGTCATCGCCGGACCCACCCGTACCGAAGGCGTCGAGGACTTCGTGTACCAGCTGGTCGACCGCGACCTGCCCTGGGAGGAGGCGCAGCGCGTCTTCATGCGCGAACACCGTCCGCAGTCGCTGCTCCAGCGGCTGATCGAGCCGGAGGAGATCGCCAACCTCGTGGTCTACCTCAGCTCGGAGCAGGCGTCCGCCACGACCGGCGCGGCGGTGCGCGTCGACGGGGGATACGTCGACTCGATCCTCCCGTAGGCGGCGCCCCGGGGGCCGACCTGGTCACCGCCTCTCGTTCCTCCGGGGCGCCCGGGTCTCGCGTCCGCCGACCACGTCCGTGACGCCGGCCTCCTCGGCCGTGTCGTCACCGGGGCGCGGCGTGCTCCGGCCGCCGGGCTGCCCGCCGCCCGTGGCGCCGTAGCCGCCCGGCACGCCGGGCACGCTGTCGGCGTCGGCCTGCTCACGGCTGATGCGCCGGGTGGCCCGCACATTGGCGTGCCGCTCCGGATACGGATACGCGAAGGGCCGGGCCGCGGCGCGCTCCTCCTCGGTCCGCTCGGCCCGGCCCGTGTCCTGCGGTTCTCGGCGTTCCTGGGGTTCTGGAGTCCTGCCGTCAGTCATGGCGTCCGCGTACCCCTGAGGCACGGGGCCATGTGGCGTCACTCGTCCGGTGACGCCGCGCGCCGCCGGTCCCCGGCGTCCCAGGCCCGCGTGTCGCGGGGCTCGACGTACGGCTCGTCCTCGGGCGGATGGCCGCCGTCGATGACGCGCTGCCGGGCCAGTTCGGCGTCGAACTCCAGGCCGAGGAGGATCGCCAGGTTCGTCACCCACAGCCAGATCAGGAAGACGATGACGCCCGCCAGCGTGCCGTACGTCTTGTTGTACGAGCCGAAGTTCGCCACGTAGAAGGCGAACCCGGCGGATGCCACCAGCCAGACCAGCAGGGCGATGACGCTGCCCGGCGTGATCCACTTGAAGCCCTGCGGGCGGGCGTTCGGGGTGGCCCAGTACAGGATCGCGATCATGATCGTGACGAGCAGCACCAGGACGGGCCACTTGGCGATGGACCACACGGTCAGCGCGGTGTCGCCGACGCCGAGCGCGGTGCCCGCCTGCCGGGCCAGACTGCCGGTGAACACCACGATGAGCGCGCTGACCACGGCGAGCACCAGCAGCACCACGGTCAGGGCCACCCGCAGCGGCAGCACCTTCCACACCGGCCGTCCCTCCGGCACGTCGTAGACCGCGTTGGCCGCGCGGATGAACGCGGCCACGTAGCCGGACGCCGACCAGACGGCACCGAGCAGACCGACCACCGCCAGTACGGAACCCAGGCCGGCCTTGGACTGCAGCTGCTTCACGGCGTTGGTAATGACGTCCCGCGCGGACCCGGGGGCGAGTTTCTGGATGTTGTCCAGGACCTCCTGGGTGGCGGACTGCCCGGCGATCCCGAGCAGCGAGACCAGCACCAGCAGAGCGGGGAACAGCGAGAGGATCCCGTAGTAGGTCAGGGCGGCGGCGCGGTCGGTGAGCTCGTCGTCCTTGAACTCGGACAGGACGCGCCGCAGCAGCGCCGACCACGAGCGCCTCGGCAGCTGGGTGGGGGAGTCGGGAGCGGCCTGCTCGGTGGAGGCGCCCGGACCGTAGTCCTCGGGCGCCTTGCCGTCAGCCGTGCGGTCCTGCTCCGGTGTGTGCTTCCCGTCGTGGGGAGAGGGCTGTTCTGCCATGTCCGCCGGGTTGCCAGTCCCGGCGTGTCCACGCCTGTGCGCCCGCGTTCGCGCCGGTGCGCCGGTGCCCGCACCGGGTGTGCGGCGCGCACCCGAGGTGGCGCCGCTCACTCGTGGCGGAGGGCTCCGGGCCGCCCGCACCATGGTCCGCGCGGACAGGTCCCGCCCACCATCCGCACCGGGGCGCGGGCCTGCCCGCGCCCCTCCTTCCCGGGCCGAAACGTCGCAGTATGCCGCACCGGGGGCACGTTCCTCTGGAAAATGCCAAAGCCCTCACCGGATGCGTGCACCTTCCGTAGTCTCGGCGTCACGTTCGCGGTACAGCCGTGCAGGGGGAGGGGATCCGGCGTGCCCGGAATCGACGAGAGTCTGCTGGAAGCCATGCGACTGCCCGGCGCCCGGGGCGCTTCGCTGGTCGACTGGATCAGCGGACTCGCCCTCGGCGCGGTGGGTGAAGCGCCCGGCGGCGACCCGGAGGCGACGGCCGCGGAGACGGCCGAACTCGCCCGGCACGTCGCGGAGAGCGGCTCCCTGGCACCGGCCGGCGAGTCCGCCGTGCCGGAGCAGGATCCGCCGGTCGAGGACATGATCGTCACGACGGGGGACTCCTACCACCTGCTCAGGTTCGTCAGCACCCCCTTCGACAGCACCGTCTTCCTCCACCTCTGGCTGGACCGCAACGACGGAAACCTCGCCCTGGCCCGCATCCGGCTGGCCGAGATGGCGGACCGGCTGGTGCTCGGATGACCGCGGCGGCGACGGCGTGGACCGAGCACGGGACGACGTCCGAGGCGCTCGGCACCCTGGCGGCCGAAGGAGCGACCGGCGCCCTGTCGGGCGAGCGCGGCATCGTCTACCTCTCCGCGGGCCGCGTCGTACACGTGGAGTCGGCCCTCACCCCGGACCTCGGCGCGCTGCTCACCCGCAGCGGCGCCGTCCCGTCGGACGGCTGGTGGGAGGCGGTCGACCGGGGCGGCGCCCACCACCGGGTCGGACACCGGCTGGTGGACAGCGGCCGGCTCGCCGCCGGCGCCCTGGAGGTCTGCCACCTGGGCGCGCTCTTCGACGCCGCGTACTTCGTGCTCGCCCACGACACGCGCGCGCACCGCTTCCGGCCGGGTGCCCTGCACTGGCTCGGCGCGGTGCGGTCCGTGCCCGTGGACACCGTCGTGCGGGAGTCGCGACGCCGCCGCGACCTGCTGGAACGCATCTGGCCGGATCCCGACATCGACGTCGTGCCGCTCGCCCGTGTCCCCGGCGCCGGCACCGGCGACCTCCCGGCCCGGCGCGGCCGGACCCTGACCCAGGTCGACGGCGTGCGCACCGCCGCCGACATCGCTGCGTCCCTCGCCTGCCGCACCTACCACACCCTCGTCGAACTGCGCCGCCTGGCCGCCGACGGACTCGTCACCGCCGCCCCGAGCACGCCCCGGCCGGCCGCGACGGGCCAGGAGGCGTACCCGGCCGCCTGGGACGACCCGGACACGGCACTGCTGCGACGGCTTCGAGACGCCCTGGAGGCCCTGTGATCCGCGCGCGTCGCCAGCGTGCCGAAAGGAGACTGCTCATCATGGCCGTCGAGAGCGACGTCCTGGACGAACTGCACCGCCTGCGCAACCGCGTGCCCCAGCTGACCGGATCGCTCGCGGCCACCGTCGACGGGCTCGTGCTGGCCCACGACGCGCCGGGCACCGAACCCGAGGGCCTCGCCGCGCTCACCGCCGCCGCGCTCGGCGTCGCGCACCGCACGGCCGAGGCCACCGCACGCGGCGGCTTCCGCGAACTGCTGCTGCGCGGGGCCGACGGCTACGTCGCCACCTACGCGGCCGGACCGGCCGCCGTGCTCACCCTGCTCGCCGACGGCCGCGTCAACGTGGGACGGCTGCACCTGGAGGGCCGGCGCAGCGGCGCCCGCATCGGCGAACTCGTCGCCGCCCACATCGGTCACGACCGCACCCGCCCCGGCGACCGGGCGGTACCGGGCGAGCACGCCACGACGACGCCCGCCGACCCGGCGCGGCCGATCGGCACCCTGCCGGTGCGCACCCCGCAACGGCCCGCACACGAACCACGTCCCCAGGCCGGCGGCCACCGCCGGCCCACCTGACCCCCGGTCAGGTGTCCACCGATCACGTACGGAAGGAAACCCACGCATGGCCAACCTGGAGACCTCGCTCAAGGAATGCCTGAGCTCGATCGACGGAGCGACCGCCGCGGCGCTGGTCGACTACACCAGCGGCATGGCCCTCGGCACGCTGGGCGGCACCAAGGACTTCAACCTGGAGGTCGCCGCCGCCGGCAACACCGACGTCGTGCGGGCCAAACTGCGCACGATGGAACTGCTCGGTCTGAAGGAGGAGATCGAGGACATCCTGATCACCCTGAACACTCAGTACCACCTGATCCGCCTGCTCAAGGGCCGCGGTGGCAACGGGCTGTTCCTCTACCTCGTGCTCGACGGCAGCCGTGCCAACCTGGCGATGGCCCGGCACCAGCTGCGCCGCATCGAGAGCGAGCTGGAGGTCTGACACCCTTCGGCCCGACCGCACGACGGCACGGCACACGGGCGCGGCCCGGCGGGACACCCCGCCGGGCCGCGCCCGGGCCTCCACGCTCAGGCGCCGCTCTCCCTGAGCATGTCCTCGCGCTCGACGAGCTTCACGCGCTCGCGTCCCTGCGGCTCGCCCAGCGCCTTCTCCGCGGCGTCCAGGCGGTACCAGCCGTCCCACGTGGTGAAGCGGACGTTCCGCTCGGCCAGGTACGCGTCCACGGCCTCCGGGCTCGGAGAGGCGGGCGTGTGCAGGCGGCCGTGGGCGTAGTCGTCCAGCAGGTTGGACACCGTCTCGTTGGCGTCGCCCTTGGTGTGGCCGATCAGACCGACCGGGCCGCGCCGGATCCAGCCGGTGACGTACGTCGACTGCAGGTGCTCGCCGGACTCCTGGACGACGCGTCCGCCCTCGTCCGGGACCGTGCCGGAGTCGAGGTCCCAGGGCAGCTTGGGAAGCTGGTCGGACAGGTAGCCGACGGCCCGGTACACCGCCTGGACGTCCCAGTCCTTGAACTCGCCGGTGCCCTTGACGTTGCCGGTGCCGTCCAGCGCGGTGCGCTCGGTGCGCAGGCCGACGACCTTGCCGTCCTCGCCGAGGATCTCGGTGGGCGACTCGAAGAAGTGCAGGAACAGCTTGTGCGGACGGTCGCCGACGTCGCGGATCGCCCAGTTCTCCAGGGTCTTGGCGACCATGTCGGCCTGCTTGTTGCCCCGTCGGGTCGCGATCGAGCCGTCGTCGTAGTCGATGTCCTCGGGGTCGACGATGACCTCGATGGTGGGGGAGTGGTCCAGCTCCCGCAGCTCCATCGGGCTGAACTTCGCCTGCGCCGGGCCACGGCGGCCGAAGACGTGGATCTCCAGGGCCTTGTTGGCCTTGAGGCCCTCGTAGACGTTCGGCGGGATCTCGGTCGGCAGCAGCTCGTCGGCCGTCTTGGCGAGGACGCGGGCCACGTCGAGGGCGACGTTGCCGACGCCGAGGACGGCGACCTTCTCCGCCTCGAGGGGCCAGGTGCGCGGCACGTCCGGGTGGCCGTCGTACCAGGACACGAAGTCGGCGGCGCCGTAGGAGCCGTCGAGGTCGATGCCGGGTATGGACAGCGCCCGGTCGGCCGTGGCGCCCGTGGCGAAGATCACGCCGTCGTAGAACGTGCGCAGGTCGTCCAGGCTGATGTCCGTGGGGTAGTCCACGTTGCCGAAGAGACGGATCTGCGGCTTGTCGAGCACCTGGTGCAGGGCGGTGATGATGCCCTTGATCCGCGGGTGGTCGGGGGCGACGCCGTAGCGGATGAGCCCGAACGGGGCGGGCATGCGCTCGAAGATGTCGATGGACACGCCGGGGTCGGCGGCCACCTCGGACTTGAGCAGGGCGTCGGCGGCGTAGATCCCGGCCGGGCCGGATCCGACGATGGCTACCCGCAGGGGGCGGGGCATGTTCAGGTTCCCTTCGAGCGGCAACAGATCGACTCTCGGGGAAGCCTAAGCTAAGGCAAGCCTAAGTCGGTACGCGGGTCCGGTCTATGAGGCCATAAGGACGACTTATGGGATCTCATGGTTCGACTTTGTGGTCCGGGTTTGAGCCTCCGGTCGCGGGTGACGCAGGCGTGAGGCGCGGCGAACGCGTCCCACGTCCACCTCCTGAGGGGAGCACCCGTGCAGCGTCCGGACGAGCGCCCGGAACCGAACCGGTGGCGGGCCCTGTGGGTGACGCTGGTCGCCGGCTTCATGACCCTGCTGGACGTGACGATCGTCGCCGTCGCCCTGCCGTCCATGCAGCGGGAACTGCACGCCTCCGCGGCGTCCGTGCAGTGGGTCGTGTCCGGTTACGCCCTCGCGTTCGCCCTGACCCTGGTCACGGCCGGCCGGATCGGTGACGCCTTCGGCAGGCGCCGCGTGTTCCTCGTCGCCCTCGCCGCCTTCGTGGTGTGCAGCGCCGCGGCGGGGGCCGCACCCGGCATCGAGCTGCTGGTGACCGCCCGGCTGGCCCAGGGAATCGCCGCGGGCAGCCTCGCGCCGCAGAACTCGGCTCTGATCCAGCAGCTCTTCCGGGGCGCCGAACGCGGACGCGCCTTCGGCCTCTTCGGTGCCACCGTGGGTGTCTCCAGCGCCGTGGGTCCGGTCGTCGGCGGGGTGATCCTGGCCCTGGCCGGGCCCGAGGGCTGGCGGTGGATCTTCTACGTCAACGTGCCCGTGGGCGTGCTCGCGTTCCTGCTCGGCCTCCGCCTGCTGCCGCGGGTCGCGCCCGGCGGCCGGGGACGCCTGGACCCGGTGGGGGTCGTGCTCCTGGGGGCCGGGATCCTCGCCGTGATGCTGCCGCTGGTGCTCGCCGAGGCGGGCGGGGTGCGTCGCTCGTGGTGGCTGTTTCCGGCGGGGCTGCTGGTCCTGCTCGGATTCGCGGGATGGGAGCGCCGGGTCGCCCGTCGCGGCGGGGAACCGCTGCTGGACCCGGCCCTGCTCACCGAGACCCGCGGCTACGCCACCGGCGCGGGTCTGGCCGCCCTGTACTTCGTCGGGTTCAGCGGTGTGTGGCTCGTCTTCGCGCTCTTCTTCCAGAACGGCCTGGGCTTCTCGCCCCTGATGTCCGGACTGGCGGTGACCCCGTTCGCCGTGGGCTCCGCCACCGCGGCGGCCGTCGCCGGCCGGCTGGTGGAGCGGTTCGGACGGCTGCTGACCGTCTGGGGACTCGTCGCCGTCATGGCGGGACTCGGGACGACCACGCTGGTGCTGTGGCTCGCCCCCTCCGACCGCGCCGCCTGGTTCGCGGCCCCGGCACTGCTGGTGGGCGGGCTCGGCAGCGGCTGCGTGATCTCCCCGAACATCACCATGACGCTGCGGGACGTTCCCGTGCGGATGGCGGGCGCCGCCGGCGGCGCCCTCCAGACGGGCCAGCGTCTCGGCGGCGCCGTGGGCACCGCCGCACTGCCGGGACTGTTCTACCTGACGCTGAATGCCACCCACGACGACTACCACGAGGCCATGGCCCTGTCGGTGGGCTCCGGTGTCGCCGCCATGCTGTGCGCCCTGACCGTCGCCGTCGTCGACTGGCGCCGGGACCGCCACGGCAAGGCCGGCTGCCCGCCGGAGACGTCCCACAGCCACACCCACGCGGGGCACGGCTGAGAGACCGGCCTCCGCCGAACCGCCCCGGTCCGCTCAGCGGCGCTTGCCGAACTTCCGCAGCATCTCCTGCGCCTGCGCACGGCGGCGGGGGTCCGCGGCGGCGCGGCGCACCTGCTCCGCCGTCCGGCGGCCCTGCGGGCTGCGCGCGAACTCCTTGATCCGGTTCAGCATTCCGGCCATGACGTCCTCCGGGTCGACGAGTCTGTCCTCACGTACGTCGTGCTTGTACCCGCAGGGCCCGGGATCAGCCCGCGGGCCGATCCCGGGTTTGACGCCGCCGGAACGGGCGACCCGCAGGACACGACATCGCAAACGACGCCGTGAGGTGAGCACACGTGGCCGGCAACCAGAAGTCCAAGGCCAAGATGGAACAGGCCAAGGGGAAGGCGAAGGAGGCGGCGGGGCGTGCCGTCGGCAACGAGAGGATGACGGCCGAGGGCCGCGCCGAGCAGTCGAAGGGTGACGCACGCCAGGCCAAGGAGAAGGGCAAGGACGTGTTCCGGCACTGACGCCGGCGGCGGCGAAGCGGCACCACGCGGGCCGCGGAAGAGGGCGTACGGCCCCTTCCGCGGCCCGTCGCGGTGTCCGGCGGGATCAGCCGATGTGGTAGCTGTCGCCGTACACCCGCCAGTGCAGCGGCGGATCGAGGTCGAGGTTGCCCGCGCGCAGGAAGACGCGCTGGGCCGTGTCGACCCGGCTGGTGTCGCTGTGCGCCGCCTCCTGCCTCATCGCCCACACCCGCGCGTCGAGGAACGCGTGCAGGTAGGTCACCTCGTCGCCGCCGAGGGCCGGGGGCCGGGCGTGGCGCAGGGCCCGCTCGCGGATCGCGGGGAAGCCGGCGCGGTCGTCGCCGCCGCCGTGCATCACGATCGCGTCGTAGTAGGCGAACTGGCCGAGGGTCCTCAGACCGTCCTCGGTGGCCTGCCGGACGGCCGGGCCGAAGTACACGCGGTCACGTTCGTCGTCCTGTGCCCGGCAGAACTCCGGGTCACGGGCGGCCCGGTGCCAGTCCCCGGGAAAGTCCGGGTCGAGACCTCCGTGCGAGTCGGAGCCGTTCACCTCGCGCAGCGCCGGCAGGTGGCGCGCGAGCACGTTGCCCGGTCTGCGGTCGGTGTAGAGCTCCACCAGGTCGAGCATGTCGCCGGTGCCCGAGCAGAAGCCGATGATGCCCGCGGTGTAACCGCGGCCGTCCCCGATGTCCTCGATGTAGGCGTACTGGGCCTTCCAGTCGAGCGAGGAGTTCTCGGCGCTCGACACCAGGCGCATGGCGATCTCCTTCTTCGCCGGGTCGCCGAGCCCCGCCCGGCGCCCGGGCGCCGCACGTGACGGGCGCAGGAGAGGGAGCGCCGCCGCCGGCGACGCGGAGGTCAGGGCGAGCAGGGCGCGGCGCAGGACACCCCGGGGGCGCGCCGGATGGGGGGACGGGTGGTTCACGGATTCTCCTGGTGTTCGGACCGACGGACGACGCCCGGTCCCCTCAGGGCACCGGCTGCTCCGCCCAGATGACCTTGCCGTCCGGCGTGTAGCGGGTGCCCCACCGCTCGGCGAGCTGTGCCACGAGGAACAGTCCGCGCCCGCCCTCGTCGGTCATGGCCGCGTAGCGCAGGTGCGGTGAGGTGCTGCTGCTGTCGAAGACCTCGCATATCAGGCTGCGGTCCCGCAGCACCCGCACATGGACGGTCTCACCGCCGTACCGGATCGCGTTGGTGACCAGCTCGCTGAGGATCAGCTCCGTCGTGAACGCCAGCTCGTCCAGCCCCCACTCCGCCAGCCGCCGGGTGACCTGCGCCCGCACCTCGCCCACGGCGGCCGGGTCGGACGGCACCCGCCACTCGGCGACCCGGTCCGGGCCCAGCACGCGGGTCCGGGCGACGAGCAGGGCGATGTCGTCGCCCGGCCGGTCCGGGAGCCGGGCGTCGAGGACGGTCCGGCAGGTGTCCTCCGGCGACTCGCCCGAGACCTCCAGCGCCCTGCGCAGCTGTTCGAGACCGACGTCGATGTCGTGCTCCCGGTCCTCGACGAGCCCGTCGGTGTACAGCACGAGCCGACTGCCCTCGGGAAGGTGCAGCTCGGTCGTCTCGAACGGCAGACCGCCCAGGCCCAGCGGGGGACCGGCGGGCACCTCGGGGAACTCCACGCTGCCGTCCGGGCGGATCAGGGCGGGCGGCGGATGACCGGCCCGGGCGACCACACAGGTGCCGGCGACCGGGTCGTAGATCGCGTAGAGGCAGGTCGCGCCGGTGACCGGGGCGCTGCCGTCCTCGGCGGCCTCGTCCTGGTCGATCCGGGCGACCAGCTCGTCCAGCAGGGTGAGCAGCTCGTCGGGCGGCAGATCCAGCGCGGAGAAGTTGTGCACCGCGGTCCGCAGCCGGCCCATGGTGGCCGCGGCGTGCAGCCCGTGGCCGACGACGTCGCCCACCACGAGCGCGACTCTGGCCCCGGAGAGCGGCAGCACGTCGAACCAGTCGCCGCCCACCCCCGCCTGCGCGGGCAGATAGCGGTGGGCGACCTCCAGGGCGTTCTGCTCGGGCATCCTCCGGGGCAGCAGACTGCGCTGGAGCGTCACCGCCATGCCGTGCTCGCGTGTGTAGCGGCGCGCGTTGTCGATGGAGACCGCGGCACGCGCGACCAGCTCCTCGGCGAGCGCCAGCTCGTCCTCGTCGAACGGCTCGGGCCGCCGCGAACGCCAGAAGCCGACCACCCCGAGCACCAGGGCGCCCGCGCGCAGCGGCACGGTGATCAGCGAGTGGATGCCGTAGTCCACGATCTGCGCGGAACGTTCGAGGTCCTGCGCCTGCCAGCCCGGGGCCCGGCCGAGGTCCGGCTCCAGGACCGGGCGGCCGGTGGCCAGGGTCTGGCCCTGCGGGGAGGACGCCACGAAGCGGATCTGCCGGCCCACCGGGTAGAGCGGCGCGTCCCCGTCGACGCCGCTGAGCGCGGTGCGGCGCAGCGGGGTCACCGCCTCCGGCTGGCCGCCGCTCAGCACCGCGTCGAACAGGTCCACGGTGACGTAGTCCGCGAACCGGGGCGCGGCCAGCTCCGCCAGCTCCTCGGCGGTCCGGGTCACGTCCAGGCTGGTGCCGATGCCCACCCCGGCGTCGTACAGCATGTCCAGCCGCTCCCGGGCGGTCTCGGCACGGCCGGACAGGGCCCGCAGCTCCGTGGAGTCGCGCAGGGTGGCGACGCTGCCGGGCGGGCCGCCCCGCTCGTCCGTGGGCCGCAGGTTGATCGCGAGCAGCCGGTCCTTGACCAGGTGCACCTCGTCCGTGGCGAGCCGCCCGGAGTCCAGCAGCCGGGCCGTGTCGTCGGGCAGGCCGAGGTCCAGTACGTGCCGGCCCTCGGCGTCGGCGGGCAGGTCGAGCAGGCGGTGCGCCTCGTCGTTGGCGAGCAGCAGCCTGCCCTCCCCGCCGACGATGAGCACGCCCTCCCGGACGGAGTGCAGGACCGCGTCGTGGTGTTCGTACATCCGGGTCATCTCGTGCGGGCCCAGGCCGTGCGTCTGCCGCAGCAGCCGCCGGCTGACCAGCGCGGTGCCCGCGGTCGCCAGGGCGAGTCCGACGCCCGCGGCGATCAGTACCAGCGGCAGCTGACGGTCGGCGGCGCCGCCCACGTTCTCCGTCGTGATGCCGGCCGAGACCAGGCCGACGACCTTCCCGTCCGGTGCCTCGACCGGCACCACGGCCTGGACCAGCCGGCCTATGGTGCCGTCGATCTCCTCGGTGACGGTCTGCCCGGCCAGCGCGGGGGCGATGTTCCCCACGAACTTCTTGCCGATGCGGTCGGGGATCGGATGGGTGTAGCGGATCCCGTCGGTGTTCAGGACGACGATGAAGTCCACGCCCGTCGCCTCGCGCGCCGCCTCGGCCCGCGGCTGGAGCACCGCCGTGGGGTCGGGGCTGCGCAGCGCTTCGACGATGCCGGGGGAGTTCGCGAACGTCGAGGCCACGGCGACCGACCGGTTGCGGGCCTCCACCGTGCTGTCGTGCTGCACCTGGAGCACGAGCGAGACCGCCGCCACCACCACGAGCAGCAGCACGATGACCACGTTCAGCACGAAGACCTGTCCGGCGACACTGCGTCCGGACAGCGCCGACCGCAGAGCCGCGACTCGACCCCGCCGCCCCGCGGCCGCTGCCCGTCGTGACCGGTCCGCGTCGCGCTGGCGAGCGAGCGAACCGATGGGACGACGGGGCGACCGCTCTCCCGATCGACCCATCAGTCGGACCATGTGCCCATGTCTACACTGCCGGGCCGCCCGAGGCGAGGGGCACCCACAGGGACGGCGGCGTCCCGGACCCGGGGCCCGCCTCACCCGGGGCTCCCGGGCCGGGCCGGCGGGTGGCGAGCAGCGGGGCGCTGTCGTCGGGGCGGTCGGTGACGTGCCGGGCCGCCGCGGTGAGCCGGTCGGCCCGGCTCGCGAGCGCGCGGCCGCCGGGCCGTTCCACCCGTCCGTGGGTGCGGAGCGCGAGGACGGCACCGGGACCCAGCCGGAAGTCGGTCAGTGGGTGGAGGGCCTGCGGGGCCCCGCCCAGCACCACCCGGCCCGAAAGGTCCGGGACCCGGGTGCGCCCGTCCGGGTGGCGCACGATCGGCGGCGGATGCCGGCCACGGGCGGCACAGCCCCGTCCCGTGGCCGGGACCGGAGCCGGATGCAGCAGCAGTCCGCGAAACGGGAACTGCGGACGCAGGGCGGTCAGGACGCCGTACGTCCGCGTCGGGCAGGACGACCCGCACGCCGAGCCGGTAGCCGTCGGCGACGGGGATCGGAACGGCTCCCTCGCGGCCGGGGCGTCGACCAGCTTCGGATTCACCGTGGCGAAGAACGGCATCACCACCGCACCTGCCGTCGGCACCCGCACCGCCTCCTGAATCGCCCCCGGGGCCGTCAGGGCCGGACGTAGGGCCTGGTCATGATCTCCAGGTTGTGGCCGTCCGGATCGTCGAAGTAGGCGCCCCGGCCGCCGAACAGCCGGTTGATCCGGCCGGGTTCGGTGTGCCGGGGGTCGGCGTAGTAGGTGACGCCGACCGCGTCCAGGCGGGCGATCATGCCGTCGAACCGCTCCTCGGGCACGAGGAACGCGTAGTGCTGCGACTGGATCGGCTCGTCCCGCTTCTCGTAGTAGTCGAGGGTCACGCCGCTGCCGAGGTCGACGGGCAGGAACGGGCCGAACGGAGCGCCGACCTCCAGCCCGAGGATCGCGGCGAGGAACTCGGCGGACAGCCGCCGGTCCCGGGCGAGGACGGCGGTGTGGTTCAGCTGCACGGTCGTGACCGACGGCGCGGGGGCGTACGGGTACTGCTGATCGTCAGGCATGTCTCGGAGGTCTCCGGGTCTCGGGTTCGGTGGCGCGGCGCCCGCGGTACGGGCGTCCGGAACGAGGTCGCGGAGACGGGGGCGGGCCTCGGGCCCGCCGCGAGGTCATGCCGTGGCCGGGACCCTCACTCGTGTATGGCCCATGGCCGACCCGGCAGTCACCCGGCCGACGTTACCGACCGCCGTGGACCGGGGCAACGCCGTTTCCCTCGCCCCGCGGTGGTCGTCACCTGACCGGAACGGGGTGTGTCCGGCGGAAGTTGGGGCAAAGCCAGGGGCAGAGCCGGTTCGGTGCGTATCGTGAATCAGCGCGGGCCTTCGCTTCCACTCCTCGGCCCCGGACCGGACGGTGAGGCTCTGTATGACTCCGGCGCACAGACCCGATGCCGCGGATGCCCCTGCCGTGTCCACCGCGGTGGAGTTCAGGGGCGGATCGGCGATGATCCCGGCCTCGCGGGACGTCGTCCAGGGCTTCGTCGCGCGACTTGCCGAGGCCGGTGTGAAAACGGCCGACACCTTTCTGGACGCCGCCCGCCTGGTCGCCAGCGAACTGGTGACGAACGCGCTCCGGCACGCGCCCGGCCCCTGCCGGCTGGTGCTGACGCTGGTGGAGGACGCCGTGGAGATAGCGGTGTCCGACACGGGGGAGGGCTTCCCCACCTTCCTGCCGAGCGATCCGCTGCGCGTCGGCCGGCACGGCCTGGAGATCGTGACGCGCCTGTGCGACGAGGTCATCACCAAGCCGCACGCGACCGGCAAGACCGTCTCCGCGCGTCTGCCGCTGCGGTGACCCGCCCGCAGCGGCGGCCCGGGCACGCCGCTCTCAGCCGGCCAGGGCCCGGTCGACCGTGGGATAGCAGGGGATGAGCGTGTCCACCCCGACGAGCTGCAGGACCCGCAGGACGGCCTGCTGCGGCGCGGCCAGCCGGAAGGAGACGCCGCGGGAGCCGGCGGCCTGGTGCGCGGAGATCAGCACGTTGATGCCGCTGGAGTCCAGGAAGGCCACCTCCGAGAAGTCGACCACCGTGACCGGTGCCGTCTCCACGCAGGACAGCAGGACGTCGCGCAGCTGACTGCTGCCGTCGAGATCGACTTCTCCGGCGAGGGTGACGACGCTGACGTCCCCGCCCGTGGTGGTACGGGTGATCAGCAGCCGCTCGGGTACTGCCGCTCCCTCGATGTCCGCCACGCTTCCCTCACTTCTCGCATATGCCCGGCCGTCGTTGGTGGGATGATGTTAAGGCTCTTCGGGGGTCGTGTGTGCCACTTGTGCGGACCGGAAAGGGGCCCTGGGCGGGCCGCGGCGGCTCGACGCGCGCGATGGCCGTCCTCTGACTACGGTCGAGGTGTGGTGGCTCACACATTCGAAGAGCTCGTGCACAAGCGCCGCGCGGCGGACCAGGCACACCACCGGGTCGAGGAGCTGCGCGACTCGTACGGGCCTCCTACGCAGCAAGAGTGGACCCGACGGCAGTCGCAGACGTACGAGACCGCCGTACGGGCATGGCGCGACCTGGACCGGGACGCGCAGACCGCGATGACGGAGTACGGCAAGGAGGAGGGCCAGTCCCGGCACAAGCTCGAGGCGAAGGTCCGCAAGGCCGTCCAGGAAGGGCGCACGGGGACCTGACGCGGCTCATCGCCCGCCCCGGCCGCGGGCCGGGCGGACACGTCGTTTCGTGCCCGCCTGTGCTCTGCGGCCGGGGCCCACGCCTGTGGGTCAGGGCCCGTCCTGCGGCTGGGGCCCGGTTCTGGGCCTGGGGCTGAACCCGGGCCCTTGTTCTGGACCCTTGCCCCGAGCCTCGGCCAGGACCCGGGTCCGTCGCTTCGGTCTCCCCTCGGGCTCGCGGATCGGGCCGTGGTGAGGCCAGGCGCCCATGGGGCACGGCTCAGCCCTGCCGGGCCGCGGCCTCGCCGATGAGGTCGCGCACCGCGCCCAGCGCCGCGGCCCGGTCCGCGGGCACCAGCCCGATACGGGTGCGCCGGTCGAGCAGGTCGGCCTCGTCGAGGGCTCCCTCGTGACGCAGGGCCCACACCAGCTCCGCCCCGGTCACGGGGTGGCCGGGCAGCAGACGCTCCCCGAGCCGGGGGTCCAGGTCGGCCAGGGCCTGCACGGCCGGTGCCTCCGTGCCGTAGCGCCGTACCAGGCGGCGCGGTGCCCGCAGCGCGGCGAGGACGTGCGGCGCGGCGGCGCCGACCAGCGGCAGGGCGGCGGTGGTGGAGGGCCCGGCGGCGAGGCCCCGGGCGGCGACGGCGGCGTCCACGGCGTCCTCGGCCATGCGCCGGTACGTGGTGAGCTTGCCGCCGACCACGGTGGTCACACCCTCCGCCGAGGTGAGCACGGCGTGCCGGCGGGAGATGTCCGCGGTCCGCGCCCCGGCGCCGGGCCGGTCCTGCGACGTGGTGTCCAGCAGCGGACGCAGGCCCGCGAAGGCGCCGACCACGTCCTCGCGGTGGACGGGCACGTCCAGGACGGAGCCGAGCACGTCGAGCAGGAAGCCGATGTCGGTCTCCGGCACCTCCGGAACGTCCGGGACCGGGCCGTCCACGGGCTCGTCGGTCAGCCCCACGTAGACCCGGCCGTCCCCCTGGGGCAGGACGAGGACGAAGCGGTTGGTCTCCCCGGGGATCGGGACGTGCAGTCCCGCGGGCAGCGGGCCGAGGTGGTCCGAGCGCAGCACCAGGTGGGTGCCGCGGGAGGGCCGGATCCGGATGCCGTCCACGAGGCCGCCGGCCCACACCCCGGAGGCGTTGATCACCGCCCGGGCGCGGATCTCGCCCTCCTCGCCGGTGACTTCGTCCCGGATCCGGGCGCCGGACGAGGTGAGCTCCAGCGCCCGTACCCGGGTCAGGATCCGGGCGCCGTGCGCGGCGGCGGTGCGGGCCAGGGCGGTCACCAGCCGGGCGTCGTCGGTGAGCCGGCCGTCCCAGGACAGCAGGCCGCCGCGCAGCCCGGCGGAGCGCAGCGCCGGGGCCAGGTGGCGGGTCTCGACGGCGGACAGCCGGCGGGGTGCGGGCAGCGTCGCCCGGGCCGTACGCGCGGTCAGCCGGAGCGTGTCGCCGGCCCGGAACCCGGCCCAGGCCAGCGTGGCCCGGGCGCGGGAGACCAGCGGTGTCAGCGGCAGCACGAACGGCTGGGCGCGCACCAGGTGCGGGGCGGTGCGCTCCATCAGCACGCCGCGCTCCACCGCGCTCTCGTGGGCGACGTCGAGCTGGGCGGAGGCGAGGTAGCGCAGGCCGCCGTGGATGAGCTTGGAGCTCCACCGGGAGGTGCCGAAGGCCAGGTCGTGGGCGTCCACGGCGACGACGCTCAGGCCCCGGGCGGCGGCGTCCAGGGCGGCGCCGGCGCCGGTCGCGCCGAGGCCGACGACCAGGACGTCGACGACCGGGCCGCCCACGGTGTCGGTCAGTTCCCGCGAGCGCCGCGCGCCGGACAGGGCGGCGCCGGCGGCGGGACTGCTGGTGGGGCTCATGGCGTGAGGGTCCTCTCGAGGATGGTCCGCAGCTCCGCGAGGAAGGCGGCGGAGGTCAGGTCGGGGTCGTCCTCGTCGGTCATCGTCCGCAGGGACAGGGCGAAGGACTGCACGACCAGCAGCACGGACCGCGCCTGCCGCTCGGGGGGCGCCGTCCGCACCGACCCGTCGGCGTGCCCCTCCCGCAGCGCGGCGGCCAGCAGCTCCAGCAGGGCCTCCTGGCTCGCCCCGCGCCGGTCCAGCACGTAGGGCAGCAGCAGCTCGGGGTCGACGTCGACGATCTTGCGGAAGAGGGGGTGGGCGCGGAACGCCTCCACCCCCGTCACCAGCCCCTCGACGATGCGCGGGCGGGTGTCCAGCCCGGGCCGGGGCGCGGGGATGGCCCCCGTGGCGACGGCGATCCACTCCCGGGTCATCAGGTCGCCGACCAGGGACCGCACGTCGGGCCAGCGCCGGTAGAGCGTCATCCGGGAGACGCCGGCGCGGCGGGCCACGTCGGTCATGGTCGTACGGCGGACGCCGACGGCCAGGACGCAGTCGCGTACGGCGTCGAGGACCGCGTCGTTGTCCGAGGAGTTCGGCCGGCTCGAGTGGTTGTGACGATTAGGCGCCATGTGTAACAGTGTAACGCCAGTGAGGCCGCACGGGCGGCATCCCCCGCATCGACCGGTGAGGACGACAGGCAATGGACATGCTGTGGAACGGCTGGGGCGACCCGGCCCGCGCGACGCCGCTGCCCGACACCGTGACCGGGCTGCTGCGCGATCTGCTCGGCGTCAAGGAGAACGGCGCCGCCCCCGTCCGCCTGGAGGAGATCGACGTTCCCGCCGCCCTGGACGACCCGGCCCGCCGGGCGCTGCTCGCCGCCGTCGGCGACCGCACCGACCGGGTGCGCACGGACGCCGAGACCCGCGTCCGGCACACCCGCGGCAAGTCCACTCCCGACCTGCTGCGCATGCGCGGGGGCGACGTCCGCGACACCCCGGCCGCCGTCGTCCTGCCCGGCAGCCACGAGGAGGTGCTGGCGGTCATGCGGGCCTGCGCCGGCCACGGCCTGGCGCTCGTCCCGTTCGGCGGCGGCACCTCCGTCGTCGGCGGCCTCGCCCCCGGCCGGCCGGGCCCCTTCGTCGCCCTCGACCTGCGGCACATGAACCGCCTGCTCGACCTCGACCCGGTCTCCCGCACCGCCACGCTGCAACCCGGTCTGCGCGCCCCCGAGGCCGAGGCCCTGCTCGCCGAACACGGCTACACCCTCGGCCACTTCCCCCAGTCCTACGAGTGGGCCACCATCGGCGGCTTCGCCGCGACCCGTTCCAGCGGACAGGCCTCCGCCGGGTACGGACGCTTCGACGAGATGGTGCTGGGTCTGACCCTCGCCACCCCCGAGGGCACCCTCGACACGGGCCGCGCCCCCCGCTCCGCGGCCGGCCCCGACCTGCGCCAGCTCGTGCTGGGCTCGGAAGGCGCGTTCGGCGTCATCACCTCCGTGACCGTGCGGATCCGGCCGGTGCCGGACGTCCGCCGCTACGAGGGCTGGCGCTTCGCCTCCTTCGACGAGGGCGCCGCCGCGCTGCGCCGGCTCGCCCAGGACGGCCCGCGCCCGACGGTGCTGCGGCTGTCCGACGAGACCGAGACCCTGATCGGCCTGGCCCAGCCCGACGCCATCGGCGCCTCCCTCGCCGAACAGGACGCCGGATGCCTCGCGATCGTCGGCTTCGAGGGCACCGAACAGGACACCGTCCACCGCCGCGAGACGGCAGCGGCCGTACTCGCCGAGTGCGGCGGCACGTTCGCCGGCGGGGAACCGGGGGAGCGGTGGGCGCACGGCCGGTACTCCGCGCCCTATCTGCGCGACTCCCTGCTGGACGCCGGGGCGCTCGCCGAGACCCTGGAGACCGCGGCCTACTGGTCCCGGATCCCCGGGCTGTACACCGCCGTCCGCGACGCGCTCACGACGACGCTCACCGAGGCCGGCACCCCGCCGCTGGTCATGTGCCACATCTCGCACGTCTACGAGAACGGCGCCTCGCTGTACTTCACCGTCGTCTGCGCCCAGGGCGACGACGCGGTGGCGCACTGGACGCGGGCCAAGCACGCCGCCAACGAGGCGATCCTCGACGCCGGCGGCACCATCACCCACCACCACGCGGTCGGCACCGACCACCGCGACTGGTACCTCCGGGAGGCGGGCCCCCTCGGCATCGAGGCCCTGCGCGCCGTCAAGCGGCGCCTGGACCCGGCGGGGCTGCTCAACCCGGGCGTGCTCCTGCCGGGCGACTAGGACCCGCCGAGGGCCACGTTCCCCCGGCCCGGACACCCGGCCCCGCCGGCCGGCCCCCGGCCGCCCCGTGAGACAACAGTCCGGCACCACCCGTCAGCCCGGAGGCACATCGATGCGACAGTTCACCGCCGTCGTCAACCCCACCGCGGGCGGCGCCACCTCGGCCGCCGCGCTGCTCGGGGTGGCCCGGCTGCTGCGGGAGGCGGGCGCCGAACTGGAGACCGAGTACAGCCGCAGCCTCGCGCACGCCCGGGACGTCGCCCGGCAGGCCGGGGAGCGGGGCCGGGTGGTGCTCGCCGTCGGCGGGGACGGGATGGCCGGCGGGATCGGCGGCGCCCTCAGCGGCACCGGCGCCGTGCTGGGCCTCGTCCCGGCGGGCCGCGGCAACGACTTCGCCCGCGCGCTGCGCCTGCCCACCGAGCCCGAAGCCCTCGCCGAGCTGCTGCTGCACGCAGAGCCGCGCCCCGTCGACACCATCGAGGTCACCTCCGCCGTCCACGACCGCTCCGTCGTGCTCGGCAGCGTCTACGCGGGCGTCGACGCGCTCGCCAACCGCCACGCCAACCACGCGCGCCTGCTGCGCGGCACCGCCTCCTACTACGCGGGCGCCCTGCGCGCGATCACCACCTGGCGCCCGACGCGCTACCGGGTCACCGTCGACGGACAGGAGCACGCCTTCACCGGCTACACCGTGGTGGCCGCCAACTCCGGCTACTACGGCTCCAACCGCCTCATCGCCCCCGCCGCCGAGGTGGACGACGGCCTGCTGGAGATCGTGATGATCCACCACGCGCCGCGACGGCTGTTCTTCGCCCTGATGAACGAACTCGCCTCCGGCGCCCACGTCCACCGCCCCCAGGTGCACGTCCTGCGCGGCAAGGAGGTCCGCATCGAGGCCGACCGGGCCGTGCCCTACGGCGCCGACGGCGAGGTGGAGGCCGTCGTCCCCGTCACGGCCAGGGTGCTTCCCGCAGCGCTGCGCGTCCTGCGCTGATCACGCCGGAGGGCCGGCCGCCGACATCGGCGACCGGCCCTGTGGACGTGCGGATCAGCCCCGGGGAGTGGTGAAGCGTTCCCACACCCGGTGGGAGCCCAGCAGCCGCGTGACCTGCTCCAGCGCGGCGGTGCCGGACTCGGCGACGACCACGCCCGCAGCGTCGGCGGGCACGCCCGACGCGGCGAGCGCGGTCTCGCCGCCGGCCCAGACACCGATCGCCTTGCCGTGCCGGAACGCCTCCGACAGCAGCAGGCTCACCCGCGGGTCGATCGACCCCGGCCCCGTGGGCGCCGGCGCCGCCTTGTAGTCCCGCGGCGTGTACGCGTCGCCGCCCATCGCGGGCGTCCCCGCCACCAGGACGGCGTCGAACTCCACCGACCGGGCGGTGACATAGCTGCGCTGGACGGTCACCGCCGCGTCGCCCGAGCCGAGGGCGCCGCCCGTCGGCGCCACGACGAGCGGCACCATCCCGGCACTCAGCACCGCCTCCCGCACGGCCGTCACACCCTCCAGGTCGGCCCCGCTGGTCACGATGCCGATGACGCGTCCCTCGGTCGGCCAGGTCCCGCCGACCTGGGACAGCGCCGGGCTGGGCTCGACGTCGGCCAGGGGCACGGTCGGCTTCGGGGCGGGCAGGCCGAGGCCCTCGGCGACCCCCGCGCACAGCTCGGGGTCGATGTTGGCCAGGACCTGGAGCGTGCGCTCCCTGATGGACTGCTCGTAGCACTTGCCGAGCTCGAAGGTGTAGGCGCCGATGATGTGCTCGCGCTCCACGGGGCTCATGCTCAGCCAGAACCGGCGCGGCTGGCTGAAGTGGTCCGCGAACGACTCCGGAGCCTCCCGCACCTTCGACGCCTCCGGGATCCGGACCGGTGCCTCGACGTACGCGCCCATGTCCGCGCCGGCGGTGAACGGGCAGCCGCCGTCGAGGGAGTTGGGGCGGTACGGCGCAACACCCCGGTGCACCGCCGTCTGGTGCATGCCGTCGCGCAGCATGTCGTTGACCGGCGCCTGCGGCCGGTTGATCGGCAGCTGCGGGAAGTTGGGGCCGCCCAGCCGCGTGATCTGCGTGTCCAGGTAGGAGAACAGCCGTCCGGCCAGCAGCGGGTCATCGGTGATGTCGATGCCCGGCACCAGGTGTCCGACGTGGAAGGCGACCTGCTCCGTCTCGGCGAAGAAGTTGGACGGATTGCGGTTGAGGGTCAGCAGCCCGACCGGCTGCACCGGAGCGAGCTCCTCGGGCACGAGGTTCGTCGGGTCCAGCAGGTCGATGCCCTCGAAGGTCTGCTCCGGGGTGTCGGGGAAGGTCTGGATGCCCAGCTCCCACTGCGGGTACGCGCCCGCCTCGATGGCGTCGGCGAGGTCGCGGCGGTGGAAGTCCGGGTCGACGCCGTTGATGATCTGCGCCTCGTCCCACACCAGGGAGTGCACACCCAGCTTGGGCTTCCAGTGGAACTTCACCAGCGTCGTGGCGCCCTCGGCGTTGACCAGACGGAAGGTGTGGACGCCGAAGCCCTCCATCATCCGGTAGGACCGCGGGATGCCGCGGTCGCCCATGAAGAAGATGGTGTGGTGCGTCGCCTCGGTGTGCAGCGAGACGAAGTCCCAGAAGGTGTCGTGCGCGCTCTGCGCCTGCGGGATCTCCCGGTCGGGGTGCGGCTTCGCCGCGTGCACGACGTCCGGGAACTTGATGCCGTCCTGGATGAAGAAGACCGGGATGTTGTTGCCGACCAGGTCGAAGACGCCCTCACTGGTGTAGAACTTCGTCGCGAAACCCCGGGTGTCCCGCACGGTGTCCGCCGATCCGCGGGAGCCGACCACCGTGGAGAAGCGGGTGAACACCGGCGTCTCCACGTCCGCGGCGAGGAAGCCCGCCTTGGTCACCGAGGCCGCCGTGCCGTAGCTCTGGAACACCCCGTGCGCGCCCGCGCCCCGGGCGTGGACCACGCGCTCCGGGATGCGCTCGTGATCGAAGTGCATGACCTTCTCGCGCAGGTGATGGTCCTGCAGCAGTACCGGTCCGCGTGGCCCGGCCTTCAGCGAGTGGTCCGTGTCGTACAGCCGCGTGCCCTGCGCGTTCGTCAGATAGCTCCCGGACTGGGCGACCCGGGCCTGGTCGGCACCGGTGGGCTGCCCGGTCGGCGACACCGTGTCCGGACCGCTCTGGTCCGGCTTCGGGGGCAGCGGCTCGCGGGGCGTGGTGGGTTCGGCGACCGGCGGCGACTCGGGGCCGGGCTTGCCGGGCACCCCGTCCGCCGGCCCGCCGCTGCCTCCCTGCAGGCTCTCGGTGACCTTGTGGGCTACCCGCTTGAGGGGGTTGGCCTCGCTCATCAGCCTTTTCTCCGTTCTGGGCGGGCCGCTTCACGCGGCCGGTCGTCTTCGAGTACCGACTGCCGTGGTGGGCCGTGACCGCGTACCCAGCCACCGGGACTCAAGGCATGCGAGATCGCGGCGGAACGCGGGATCCGCGTGCGCACGGACGACGACCGCTCCACCGCCTTCGATACGCTCGGTCGCCGTCACCCCGCCCGGACGGTGCGCGGCGCGAACTCCGGCGGACTCCACCGGGGCGGCGCACGGCACGGACCCGGCCGGCGGGTCCGGGCACGACGCGCGACGCCTTGTGCATGGGGACTCCTTCTCGCCGGTGGCCGTACCAGCGTCACCGGCCCCAGGTCGGCGCGCCACCGGAGACGGGCGCACGAGGGAGGCCCCCGGCCGGCGCGATGCCGGTCGGGGGCCTCGATGTCGTCCGGTTCACCCGTGGGCGACCCGCACCGGCTCGAACGAGACCCGCGTGCGCTCACCGCCGTCCGCCCAGACCACCTCGGCACCGGTGCCGTCGGCCATGACCTCCGTGACGGCGTCCGCCAGTGGCCCGGGGCCCGGTTCACCGGTGAGGGCGGCCAGACAGACGTGCAGCGAGGTGCCGCCCGCGTCGCCGGACAGCCGGGGCAGCTCCGCCCACGGGGCGTACGCGGTGCCCTGCGGGGCGCGGACGGTCTCCGGCTCGGGACTCCAGCCGTGCAGCCCGTGCAGCGCCGAGACCAGCGGCTCGTCGGGTCCGGTGGCCCACCCGGTGTGGGTGAGGCGGGCCCCGGCCGGGGCGCCGGTCACCCGGTGCACCCGCAGCTCGTACGGCCCCCGCGCCACGGTCACGCTCTCCACCCGCAGCCCCGGCACCATCGGCGGCCCGCCCGCGAAGACGGGCCGGTGCCAGGACGCCGCCCAACCCCAGCCGTCGCCGTGCCCCGCGCCGAGGGGATGGATCCGGCGGCGCACACTGCGCCGGCCGTTCACCTCCACCGACAGGTGGTTGTCCGCGACGTTGCCGAGGGCCGTCGGGCCGGTGCGGGTCGAGTACGCCTGCCGGCCGTAGTGCGGGTCGTCCTCGGCGGCCGACTCGCCCTCGTGCGGCCGGACATGGTCGCTGCCGTGGTTGTGCAGCCGTACGATCCCGTCGCCGCGGGTCGACTGCACCAGCAGCCCGGGCGCGGGCAGGGCCAGCACCCGGTCGGCCTCCTCGACCGGCGCGGGCTCCTCGACGGCCGTCCACAGCGGGTGACCGGCGGGCGCGAGCAGCGACACGAACGCCTTGGACGCCCAATAGGGGGACGCCGGACCGGAGTACGTCTGGAGCGTCGCCTCGTGCGGCCCGTGCCAGCCCAGGCTGAGCAGCCCGTCGTCGGTGAGCGCCCCGCGCTCCAGGAAGTACCGCAGACTGCCGCTGGCCAGCCGCCGCGAGGCGCCCGGCGTCAGCGGCGTGTGCCCGGTCAGCGTGCCGAGGCCCACCGCCGAGGAGGCGGCGAAGCGGTACGACAGCGACCGGCCGAAGTGCAGCGGCGCCCCGTCCGCGCCGAACATCGACGCGAACCCGTCGAGGTGCGCGCGCAACCGGTCGCCGTAGTGCGCGGCGAGGCCGCTGTCGCCGCCCAGGTGGGCGTCGAGCACCGGGTACAGGTGCAGCGCCCAGCCGTTGTAGTGGTCGAAGGCGCGTCCGTCGCCGTCGGCGTACCAGCCCTCGCCCCGGTACCAGCCCTCCATCAGCTCCAGCGCCCGCCGCCGGGCCGCGGCCGTCTCGGCGTCGCCACGGCCGACCGACTCCAGGAACCCGGCGACCGTATACGGGAAGAGGTACCAGTTGTTCGGCGCGGGAACGTGACGCAGCGCCCCGCGCAGCCACTCCTCCACCCGGTCCTGCACCCCGGCGTCGAGGTTCTTCCACAGCCACGGCGCGGTCAGCCTCAGGCCGAGCGCGACCGACGCCGACTCGACCATCGGCTGGCCCTGCACCTCGTGGTCGAGGATCAGCGGCCAGGACTCGGTGTCGTCGCGGCCGGGCGTGCGGGTGCCCGAGGCCAGGCCGCGTGCGTAACGGTCCAGCCAGCCGTGCGGATCGTCGCCGCCGGCGCCCGCGACCCGGAAGGCCGCCGCGAGGAACGTCCGTGCGAACCCCTCCAGCCCGTCGGAGCGCACGCCCGAGCGCGAGGGGCGTCCCGGCAGGTCGAGCAGGGCACAGCCCGGCGTGCTCCAGCGCCACGCCGCCCACAGCAGACCGTCCGCGACGGCCTCCCAGTGGGCACGGGTGTACCCCGTGAAGGGGCTCAGCGCACGGTCCTCGGTGGGCAGTTCGAACGGGATGCTCATGCCAGGAACGCCAGCCTTTCGCGTCGTACGGGATGGAGGAAGCCGGCACCGGACGCCCAGCGGGCGGTCTCGGCGAGGGCGAGGTCGGCCAGGCGGCGCCACTCGTTGCCCTCGGAACCGGCGAGGTGCGGGGTGATCAGCGCGTTGTCGCAGTCCCACAGCGGATGCTCCGGCGGCAGCACCTCGGGGTCGGTGACGTCCAGCACGGCCCGGATCCGGCCCGCGAGGACGGCGTCGGTGAGCGCCTCCTGGTCGAGGACCGCGCCGCGCGAGGTGTTGATCAGCACGCCCCCGGCCGGCATCGCGTCGATGAGCGCACGGCCGACCAGGCCACGCGTCTCGGGCAGCAGCGGCGTGTGCACGCTGACGGTGTCGCAGCGCGCGAACAGTTCCGGCAGCCCGACGCGTTCGACGCCGAGCGCGGCGGCGTCCGCGTCGCTGACGTACGGGTCGTGCAGCAGGACCTCGACGTCGTGCGGGCGCAGCAGCTCGATGACCCGGCGGCCGATCAGCGACGCCGACAGGATGCCGACCGTGCGGCGGTAGTTGCCGACGCCGCGCGGGGTGCGCAGCCAGTTGCCGCGGGTGCGGGACAGCCGGAAGTCGCGGGCTCGTTCCAGCACCCGCTTGCCGGTCAGCAGGATCATGCCGAGGGTGTACTCGGCCACCGGTACGGCGTTGGCCGCGGCGGCCGAGGAGACCTCGATCCCGCGTTCCCAGCACGCGTCGGTGACATGGCCGCGGACGCTGCCCGCCGTGTGCACCACGGCCCGCAGCCGCGGCGCCGTCCGCAGCACCGACGCGTCCAGCGGCGGACAGCCCCAGCCGGTGATCAGCAGGTCGGCGCCGGCCAGGAGCGACCTGGCGCGCGGGGTCGACAGGTCGTCCAGCGCGGGCAGCGGGGCGAGGTCGCAGACCCGGCGGAAGGCGCCGAGCGACTCGGGATCGAGGACGGCCTCGGCGGCGTCCCGGGACATGGCCACGACGGCCCGGGGGCGGGATCCGCGGCCGGGGGTGTCGGGGGCGTGCACGGTCACTTGACGGCTCCGGCGGTCAGCCCGCTCCGCCAGAAGCGCTGGAGCAGGACGAAGGCGAGGATGAGCGGCAGTACGGCCAGCAGCGACCCCATGATGACCACCGGGTAGTACTCCGGCGAGACGGACGCCGAACTGTTCCACTGGTACAGGCCGAGGCTGACGGGATACAGGTCCTGGTCGGACAGCATCACCATGGGCAGGAAGAAGTTGTTCCAGATCGCGGTGAGCTGGAAGAGGAAGACGGTGATCAGCCCGGGGCCGAGCATCCGCAGCGCCACGCGCACATACGTGGTCAGCTCGCCCGCCCCGTCCACCCGCGCCGCCTCCAGCACCTCGTCGGGTACGTAGCCCCGGCTGAACATGCGGCCGAGGTAGACGCCGAACGGGTTGAACAGCACCGGGATGAACACCGCCCAGAAGGTGTTGACCAGTCCGGCCGCGGACGCCATCAGGTACAGCGGCAGCGCGAGGACGGTCTGCGGCACCATGACCGCCGCCAGCACCAGGCCGAACAGCTTCTCCTTGTGCCGGAAGCGGTACTTGTCGAAGGCGTAGCCGCAGGCGACGCTCAGCAGCGAGCCCACCGCGGCGCCGAGGACCGCGTACAGCAGGCTGTTGAGGTACCAGCGGCCGTACAGCCCGCCGTCCATGGCGAACAGGTCCTGGAAGTTGCGCACGAAGGAGAAGTCGCTCAGGGACAGCAGGTCGCTGCTGAACAGCGCGTCCCGGCTCTTGGAGGCGGCGAGCACCAGCCACAGCACGGGCAGCAGCGTGTAGAGGACGGAGACCGCGACGACCACGTTGACCGTCGTACGGCCCAGCAGTCCCGGGCGGAGCAGGGAGCTGTCGGTGGCGCTCATCGGGCCTCCTCGGCGGAGTCGGCGCGGCTGGTGAAGCGGGTGACGCCGTAGGACAGGGCGATGGTGCAGACGAGCAGGACGACCGAGGCGGCCGCCGCCAGGCTGTAGTTGGTGCGGGTGAACGCCGCGTCGTAGATGTACATGCTCGGCGAGAACCGGGAGTTGATCATGGGGGAGGACTGGCTGAGCAGCATGGGCTCGGTGAAGAGCTGGAGCGCCCAGATCAGGGTGAAGATGGCGACCATGACGATCGAGGCGCGCACCAGCGGAGTCTTCACCTGGAGCGCGGTGCGTACCGGCCCGGCGCCGTCGACCACCGACGCCTCGATCACCTCGCGGGGCACGGCCTGCAGGGCGGCGTAGAAGACCACCATGTTGTAGCCGAGGTTGCTCCACAGGGCGATGTTGACGATGGACGGGATCACCGTGTGGATGCCGAGGAAGTCGATCGTGACGTCGGCGCGGGCGAACAGGTCGATCACCGGGCTGATGCCCGGCGTGTACAGGTACAGCCAGATCAGGGCCGCGATGATGCCCGGTACGGCGTGCGGCAGGAACAGGCCCAGCTGGGCGAAGGCGCGCAGCCGCACCACGCCCGAGTCGAGCAGCAGGGCGAGGGCGAGCGCGCCGGCGACCATGAGGGGGATGTAGATCAGGCAGTACAGCGCGACCGTGCCGAGCCCGCCGAGGAAGGTGGGGTCGGTGAGGACGGCCGCGTAGCTGCGCAGGCCGACGAAGACGGTGCGTTCGGGGCCGAAGCCGAGGCCGGGCTGGTCGTCGCTGAAGAAGCTGAGGTAGACGGCCGTGCCGACGGGGATCAGGAAGACGGTGACCAGCAGGGCGAAGAAGGGCGTCATCAGGACGCCGCACGCGGTCAGTCGGCGGCGTCCGGCCGCCCTGCGGGCGCGCAGGCCCGCGGCGGCGGACTCCGGGCCGGTGGTGCGCGCGGTGCCGGCCGGCACCCGGGGCTGAGTGGTCGTGGTCATGGGGGTGTCACCTGCCTTTCGTCGGCTCAGGTGCTGCGCTGGGTGGTGGACAGGCCGAGGGCCTTGAGGTCGGGCATGGTGCCTTCCTGCGCCGTGCGCAGGGACTGGACCAGGGAGCCCTGGCCGGCGCCGACCCGGGCGAAGGAGTCCTGCATGACCTTCTGGGTGGCGCTCATCCGCGGGCCCCACAGCCAGCCCTCGCCGATCTTCGGGGCCTCCTGCTCGAAGAGGCCGTAGATGTCCTGTCCGCCGTAGTAGGACCGGTCGAAGGCCTCGCGCCCCACCGACACCAGACCGGGGGCGGCCGGGTACTGGCTGCTGGTGCCGCTGGACAGACGGGCGCGCAGGGCGTCGGGGTGGGAGACCTGCCACTCGATGAACTCCATGGCGGCCTCGGGGTGGCGGCTGTCCTTGGTGACGGCGAAGGTGGAGCCGCCGTGCATGCCGACGGAAGGGCCGGCGGTGTCCCACTGCGGCAGCGGGGCGATCCGCCACTGCCCCTTCTGTCCGGGCCGCGCGTTCATCTGGGCGCCCGCGTCCCAGGCGCCGCTGAGCCGGGTGAGGACCAGTCCGTTGCCGAGCTGCGCGTCGGACTGCCTGCTCTCCACGGCGTTCATGAAGACGTCGTCCCGGTCGATGAGCCGCTGCCAGTAGTCCGCGACCCGCCGGGAGGGCGCGTCGGCGAGGGAGACGTTCCAGGCACCGCGCGAGGTGTCGAACCACTGGGCACCCGCCTGCCAGGCGTACGCCGCGAACTGGGTCATCCCGTCGGTGGGGAACAGCACCAGCCGCCGCCCGGGTGCCGTGCGGCGCACGGTGGCGGCCTGCTCGGCGAACTCGTCCCAGGTGCGCGCCGGCCGGAGGCCGTAGTGGTCGAACAGATCGGCGCGGTAGTGCATCACCATGGGCTCGACGTCCAGCGGCACGCTGAACACCCGGCCCTCGAAGGTGGTCTGGCCGAGCGCCTGCGGCAGCAGCTTGCGGCGCAGGCCGTCGCCGACCAGGTCGGTGATGTCGCGGGCGACGCCGTCGATGGCGTATCCCGGCACCTGCGGATACTCGATGGTGGCGACGTCGGGCGCGTTGCCGGCCCGGGCGGCGTTGCTGAGCTTGGCGTATCCGCCCTGCCCGCCGGAGGGGATCTGCTGGAACTCCACCTGGATGTTCCGGTGCGTGCGGTTGAAGGCGTCGACCACCTCCTGGCTGCCGCGCAGGGCGGACCAGAAGGTGATGCGGGTGGTGGTGCCCGTGCGGGCCGACGAGGCGCCGTTCCCTCCGTGGCAGGCGCTTGTGGCTCCTGTCAGGGGTACGGCGGCCATCGCGGCGAGCACGGAGCGACGGCTGGGTCGTCCGGGCATGGCGGCTCCCACGGCTCCTGCGTGCCCGCGGCTGCGGGCACGGCTGTTGGGGACACGGGAATCCTGGACCGGCCCGACACAAACGGTCAATAGATCGATCAGAGGAAAATAAAGCGTTCAAACGCTCATCCTGTCGGCCGTCCACCGTCGGCCACCCGCCGGGTCGACCCCCGCACCATCAGCCGCGGCAACAGCTCGACGCGCCGCGCGGGCCGCCCCCCGGCCTCCCGCAGCCGCGCGAGCAGCAGCTCGGCGGCCACCCGGCCGACCTCCGCGCGGGGCGGGGACACGGCCGTCAGCGGCGGCGTGGCGAGCCCGGCCACCACGTCGTCGTACGCCACGACCGAGCAGTCCTCGGGCACCCGTACCGCCTCGTCCGCCAGCCGTTGCACGATCATCAACGCGTCCACGTCGCCGTGCAGCACGACCGCCGTCGCCCCCGTCGAGCGCAGCAGCACCGGCAGCTCGGCCGTCTCCTGGGCGGAGTACGGACCCTCGGGCCCCGACTCCGGTGCGCTCAGCGCCCACGCCCAGTGCTCCACCAGCGGATGGGCCCCGGCGATCTCGGCGAACGCGGCCCGCAGGGTGCGCGCCGTCGGACTGTCGTCCCGGGTCGCGAACACGATGCGCCGGTGACCGAGTCCCACCAGGTGCTCCACGGCCAGGTGCGCCCCGTACCAGTGGTCCGAGCACACCGAGTCCAGCACGTGCGGTGCGCTGCCGCGTCGCGGCCGGCGTTCCATCAGCACCGTCGGCACGTCCAGCCCCGCCAGCCACCCGTAGTCGGCCTCCTCGGCGGCCAGGCTGCTCCACCGGGGCGCGAGCAGCAGCCCCCGGGCGCCGTCCTCCAGGGCCCGCTCGACCAGCGGGCGTTCGGCGCCGGCCGCCTGGGGCGCGATGTGCAGCGCGAGGCGCACACCCGCCTCCTCCAGCACCGTGCGGGCGCCGTGCAGCGTCTCGTTCAGGTACGAGTGCCGCTCCGGCACCACCACGGCCACCCGGTCGCCGTCGGCGAGGTCGCGGGTCAACACCTCGGCGGCGGGCAGCGTGGAGCGGACGACACCGTGTCCGCGCCGCAGCCTGCCCTCCCGCGTCAGCTCCTCCACGTCCCGGCGGACCGTCACCACCGAGACCTGCAACTCGTCGGCGAGGTCGCGCACCCGCGCGGTACCGCGCGCCTGGACCGCCGCCAGGATCCGCTGCCGCCTGACATCGACCGGCTCCCGCATCAGGACTCCCCACCCGCAGATGTTCGTTTGAGCGATTCGGCGTCATCATAACGATCGCTCGTGCCGGGTGTGTGCGCCTCGGAGTACCGGACTACGGCTCGGGGTCCGCGAGCAGCGGACCCAGCGGGCCCAGGTCGAGGTTGAGGTCGCCGCGGCTCAGGCCGTGCTGCGCGCACAGGTCGTCCATGCGCCGGTCGAGCAGCATCAGCGCCGTGCCCAGCCGGTCCTCCTGCTCGGCGCTGAGCGTGCCCTCGTCGAAACGGCGCACGGCCTGGCGTTCCATGAGCTGTCGCAGCAGCTCGACGACGGTGAGCACCAGCGCGGCCAGGTCGTTCGTGACGCGCTCGGGGTCCAGGTCGAGGGCGTGTGCACGGGGCGCGGTCACAGCGGCCCGCTGTCCGGCCACGGCGCGGGCACACGTTCGTTCACCGACGACAGCAGGGCGTGCAGGGAGATCCGCACCAGGGGGACGTCGGCGATGGCCAGGACCAGGTCCCCGCTGACGACGACGCCGGTCGCCAGCACGCGGTCCAGGAGGTCGACCAGGGGCACCCCGACCGGCGCGTAGGGCTCGGGCCCGCCCCAGGGCACGGGCGCCGGGCCCGGCGTACGGGTGTCCGCGGCGGTCACGAGCGGGCCTCCTGCCGGGTGTGCTCCCGCCGGGCCCGGTCCGGTTCCTCGTCCCAGCGGGCGAAGGAGTACGGGATCCACGGGCCCGAGGCGCTGATCTCGACGGTGGGGTACGGACGGTCCGTGGTGAGCCCGGCCAGCGCGCGGGCGAAGGCGGCGCCCTCCGCGTCTTCCACGAGGTAGGCGCAGTTCAGCAGTTGAGGGGAGCGCCGGCCCGTCAGCCGCTCGCTCTGCGGACGGTGCCGGGTCGCCGCGACGGCGTACCTCCGCAGTTCCGCGTCCACGGCCTCCGCCTCGGCCAGGGCCTTCGCGTGCGCGCCCTGCCGGTCGCGGCTCCGCGCGCTGGCCCGGCTCAGGTAGGCACGACCGCCCGTGCCGGCGCCGGCAGGAGTGAGCGCCGCCTTGGAGGCGGGTCCGGCGGCGTGCACCTTCACCGCCCATTCCGTGCGGCCGTGCAGACGGTCGAGCAGTGCGCTCAGCTCCGCCGCACGGGAGGCGACCGCCTGCCGCGCACTCCGGTCGCCGCGGTAGAGGGTCGCCAGCGGCAGCGGGACGACGGAGCGGCCCTGACCGACCGCGGCCTCGACGCCCCGGTGGTGGGCGCGGGCGCACCGTTCCAGGTCGTCGGGCCGGCCCAGGCGCTCCGCCAGTGCCTCGTCGTCGAACAGGGCCGTGGGGACGTCCTGGACGAGCAGGCACAGGCCCTCCGCGTGCAGCACGCGCAGCGGGCCGCCCTCCTCGTGACCGGTCGTCGCGGCCAGGACGGCGGGGTCCGGCGGGGTGCGGGTGACGGCGAACGCGCAGACGAGACCCCAGGCCGCGGGGCCGGCCGGGCGCCCGTTCACCGGACGGCTCCCGTCGGCTCCTCGGCCGCCTCCGCCAATGCGTCGAGCTGGGCCCGCAACCGGGCGTTCTCCTCGGCGAGCTCGTCCCGCGCGGCCCGCGACGACAGCGCCGGGTCGGTCTCCCACCAGTCGATGCCCGCCTTCTTCGCGGTGTCCACCGAGGCGATGAACAGCCGCAGCCGGATGGTGAGCAGCTCGATGTCGAGCAGGTCGATCTTGATGTCGCCGGCGATCACGATGCCCTTGTCGAGGACCCGTTCCAGCAGGTCCGCGAGGCTGCCCGAGGCGAGGTCGCAGAGCTCGGTGTCCGGCCCCCTGTACCGGTGGTCGACGTCGGTCACTGCGTACTCCCCATGGCGTCAGCGATACGGGCGGGCACGTTCGTCGTCGTCATACTCGTCCTCGTCCGCCTCGTCCTCGTCGTCGTACTCACCTTCTTCACCCTCGTCCTCGGCGGCGTTCTCACCTTCGTCCTCGTACTCGGCACCGTCCTCGTCCTCCGCCTCCTCGGCGTCCTCGTCCCCCTCCTGGTAGTCGTCGGCGTTCTCCTCCTCCATCGCCTCCTCGTGGCTCTTGACGACCTCTCCGTCGCGGATCTCGCCGCGCCAGCCCTCCACCTCCTCGTCGTCCATGAGGGTGACGTGCCGCGCGAAGTGCTTCAGGTCCAGCCGCAGCCGGCGTCCCTGGGCGCGCCACAGGTTGCCGGTCTTCTCGAAGAAGCCCGCCGGGTAGTACTCGACGACCACGACGACCCGGGTCAGCCGGGGCCCCAGCTCGTGGAAGCTGACCGCGCCGCGTGTGCTGCCCTTGGCGCCCTCGGAGGTCCAGACGATCCGTTCGTCGGGGACCTGCTCCTGCACGGTCGCCTTCCAACTGCGGCTCGACGGGCCCACCTTGACGTTCCAGTCGGAGGTGACCTCGTCGGCGGGGGTGACGCTGCGGACGCCCTTGGTGAACGAGCTGAAGTCCTGGAGCTGGGTCCACTGGTCGTAGACGGTGCGCAGGGGAACGCCGATGTCGACGGTCTCCATGATGTGCGTCGCCTTGATGCTGCCGCCCTGGGCTCCGCGCCGGCCCTTGCCCCGCCGACCGGAACCCCCGCCACCCCCGGCCGATTCGGTCAGCCGGTCGGTCAGACCGCCGACCCGCTCACCCGCCTTGCCCGCGAGGCTGTGCCCGGCGGCGGAGAGGTAGCCGCCGAGAGCGTCCTTCACGTCGCCCAGGGGGGACGACGTGCCGCTCCCCTGTCCGGTGGGGCTCATCCGCTGCCACCTCCCCGGCGGTTCCCCGACGGTACGGCCTTCTTGGCGGCGGCCTTCTTCGCCGGTGGCTTCCCGCCGGGCGCGGCCTTGCGCGGGGGAGCCTTCCGCGGCGGCGCGGGGGCGGGCTCGCGGTCCTCTTCCTCTTCCTCGTCGTCGAAGTACTCGGCCTCGTCCGTGGCGTCGTACTCGTCGTACTCGTCGTGGTCGTCGTACTCGTCGTACTCGTCGTACTCGTCCTCCGGCTCCTGGGCCCCGTCGTCCCGTCGGCCTCCGCCGCCGCCGTTGAGTGCGTCGGTGCGGTCGCGGAGGGTTTCCGCGAGGCCGGTGAGCCGGCGGTTCGCCGCGGCGGTGACGGCCGTGCGTCCGGCGGTCAGCAGCTCACCGCGCACCTGGTCCGACAGCTCCTGGAACTGCGGCGCCAGTTGAAGCCTGCTCAACCCCTGGGAGAGGACCTGGCCAGGGGAGAGCCCCAGGCGCCGCCCCGCCAGGTAGGAACCGACCGCGAAGGCCAGTTTCGCCTTCTTCGTGCGGCCGAGGAGATATCCGCCCGCCATGGCCGCCGCCAGGGCCGCCTTGCTGTCGTTCATACGGGCCTTCCGTGCGCTGGATCCGTGCTGGTGGTGCGGCCGGTGGGCCGGACCGGGCGGTCGAGGAGGGCGAGCAGGCGCTCCTCCTCCCGTTCGAAGGCCGCCTCGTCGATGGCCCCCGCGTCCAGGGCCCGGTTGAGCGCGGCCAGACGGGCCTGGACGGCGCGCGGGTCGTGGACCTGGCGCCGGGCTTCCTGGAGCAGGTGGTCGGCGATCCACGCGGTGCCCCGCACCGGGGCCAGGGGCAGCAGGAGGAGACCGCTCACGATGCCCACCGCGTCACCGCCCGGCCGGGGCGGGGGACGGGTCGACGAAGCTGTAGCAGGGCAGGGGCCCGGTCACACTGAGGGCCAGACGGTCCCCGCGGTCACGGGCGCACGCGTCGACCGCCTGCCGGAACCGCGGTTCGTCGGCGGAGCGCAGCAGGAACGACGCGCTCAGCACCTGCTCGTCGTCGGTCGGTCCCCCCACGGTGCGCACGGCGAGCGGGGTCAGGTGGTCGAGGACCTCCTGGGCCGCGCGCCGTGCCTCGCGGCGGACGGCCCGGGCGAGCGCCTCGCCGAGCCGGACGTTGGCCTCGTAGTCCGGCCGGCGCCGTGTGCGCAGGGCCAGGGCCCGCAGCTTCTCGTCCCGGCGCACCAGATCGGCGAAGCTGCCGGGCACGACCGCTCCCTTGACGTTGAGCTCGACGCACCCCCGGACGCCGTCGAGCTGCCGTGCCAGGTGGGCGGCGTCGCAGCGCAGCTGGGCGAGCAGGACGTCCGGACGGGGACTGAGGACCGCGAACCGCATGGGCAGCAGTGGCCCCTGCGCGGCCAGTTCGTCCAGCACCGCCTGATGGGCCATCAGGTCGCGGCGCCGGGGCCGGACTCGCGGGGGCGTGGCCGAGACGGCCGCGCACAGGCCGGACTCGGTGAGCAGCCGCACGGGGGCACCGCCGACGCCGGGGGAGCGGGGTGTGCGGACCCCGTCGGGGGCGATGCCGTAGACGTACAGGGCGGCCCCGGTCTCCGGGACGGCGGCGGTGGTGGTGGCGATGGGGGCTGTGGCATGCACGGTCATTCCTCCTCCGTTCCCGTGCGCCGGCGCGGGCGGCTGCGCGGGCGGTCGTCGTCACCGCGGGGGCGCCCGGCCGGACGGCTCCGGGGGCGCTGGGCCCGCTCCTCGCGTTCGCGGACGGGCGGGCCGGTACGGCGGCGGGGCAGGGGCTCCTCCAGCTCCTCCTCGTCCGTCGCCGGCTCCGGTTCCTCGGGCGTGAGGATGCCCCGCACCCGGTCGGTCAGGGAGCGCGTCCCCCGCTTGGCGGCCGCCCGGCCCACGGTCTTGGCGACCGGCCCGCCGAACAGCTCGGGGACGGTCTTGGAGCGCACGTCGTGCTCCAGGTCCAGGCGGTTGCAGGCCTCCGCGAAGCGCAGGTAGGTGTCGACGCTCGCGACCACGATGCGGGCGTCCACCTTGAGGATCTCGATGCCGACCAGGGAGACGCGCACGAAGACGTCGATCACCATGCCGCGGTCGAGGATGAGTTCCAGGACGTCGTAGAGCGTTCCGGCGCGGGGCGCGCAGACGACCTCGTCGTCATAGGTGATCATCGGTGGTCCTTCCGGGGTCGGGCCGGGGGCCCGGTCACTGGTCCTGGGCACCGCGCCGGTAGCGGGCGACCCGGCGGTACCGCAGCAGGTCGCCCGCCGCGTCCAGCTCGACCTCGTAGGTGGCGAGCAGGCTGGTGGTGTCCGGGATGCGCGCCACCTCCAGCACGTCCACGTTGACGATCCAGCCGTCGTCCTCGCTCCGGCACACCGCGGAGACTCCCTCCAGGCGGTGCCGGATCAGCTCGGACAGGGCGTCCGCGGCGCGCTGGGCGGCGTCCCGGGCGCCCCGCACGGCACGCTCGCGCGTGGTCGTGGACGTCGTGCCGCGTCGTCGCTCGCCAGGTTCTGTCATGCAGCCCACTCTGGCCGCGCCTCCCGGTCCGCGCGTCCGCAGTTACCCCATCCGGGCACAAGTGGGCCCCCGGTCACCGCGAGGTGACACGCGGGGGTGCCGGTGGCGGGGGTTCGGGCGACAGGGGTTCAGGCGCCGGGCGTCCCGGTGGGCCGGCGCCGGCAGTGCAGGAAGACGTGCGGTTCGGGCCCGGCGTCCGGGTGGGCCGGGGTGAACAGCAGCTCCTCCCGCTCCAGGACCTCCAGGCCGGCGCCCTCGGCCACGGCGGCCAGGCCCGGCGCGGTGAAGCTGGTCACGCGCACGGGCTGCCCCATGAAGATGGCGTCGACGCCCTCCACGTCCAGCGGAACGGTGGCGAGGACCAGGTACCCCGACGGGGTCAGCGCCCGTGCGAGGCGCCGGACGACGTCCGCCTGCTCCCGCCGGTCCAGCTGGAGCAGCGCGAAGTACACGCAGACCGCGTCGAACGAGCCGTCCGCGAGCGGCACGTCACGGATGTCGGCACACCGGAACGAGGCGTCCGGCACCTGCCGGGCGGCCAGCTCCACCATGACGGGGGAGACGTCGACGCCCACGACCCGGTGACCGGCGCCCGCGAGGGTCTCGGCCGTGGGCCGTCCGGTGCCGCTGCCCACGTCCAGCACCCGGCTGCCCGGCGCGAGCCGCCCGAGCAGCCACTCCAGCGAGCGACGGTGCGCCGGCGAACCGGCGAACGCCTTCTCGTAGTCGGCGCCCAGCGCGTCGAACACGGCGGCGGGCGGCCGTTGCTGTCCGTCGGTCACGGGGGTCCCTTCGGTGGGTGAGCCGGTGCCGGGATCATCGTCCATCGCGGGAGAGCCGCAGACAAGGGCTCCGCCGGCCGCCCTACCGGGCGGCGTCGTCCGGCGCCGTCCCCGGCTCCGCCGTCCTGCGGTGCACGGCGGCCTTGACGCGGTCCGGCAGGACCTTGTCGGCCACGCCCTGCGCCCTGGTCCTCGCCGAGCCGGTGACCACCTTCCCGCGGCCCTTCATGACGGCGTCGAACGCCTGCTCGGCGACCTGCGCGGGATCGTCCTTGCCCATGGTGCCGACCTTGGTGTCCTCCATGCCGGCCCGCCGGAAGAAGTCGGTGTCCGTCGGTCCCGGCATGAAGGAGGTGACCGTGACGCCGGTGTCCCTGACCTCCTCCTGCAGTGCTTGGGCGAAGGACTGCACGAAGGACGTGGACGCGTCGTAGACGGACTGGAAGGCCCCCGGCATCGTCGAGGCGACGGACGACGTGAACATCAGCCGGCCCACGCCGCGCGCCACCATGCCGCGCAGCAGGGGTTTGGCCAGCCGCACCGTCGAGGTCACGTCGAGGTCGATCACGGACTGGTCGTCGGCCGGGTCGGTGTCCACGAACGCGCCGCCCCGCCCCACGCCCGCGTTGAGGGCCGCCACGTCCACCACGAGACCGGCGGTGGCCGCGACCAGCCGGTCGACGCCGCCGGGGTCCCGCAGGTCCGCGCGGACGGCCCGTACCTCCACGCCGGTCTCCCGCAGCCGCTCAGCGGCGTGTTCGAGCCGGTCGTCCTCGGCGTTGACCACCAGGTCGTGGCCGTGCTCCGCGAACAGCCGGGCGAGCTCGTAGCCGATGCCGCCGGACGCCCCGGTGACGAGGGCGAGCGGCCTGCCGCCGTCACCCACCGCTTCCGCCGGGTCCACTGGTCGTCCCTTCAGTGCAGCGCCTGGTACACCGACGCCGTGGTGAACCCGTACACGACGTGCGGCACGATGTCCGACACCCAGGACGTCCGGTCCCACTGCTTCGGGTCGGTCACCCCGAGCGCGGCGGCCGGCACGTCGCTGCTCACCATGGCGGCGGCACCGAGCACCGGCCCGGCCACCCAGTCCGGCAGCGGTCCGCGCCGGCGGCGCAGCACGCCGTAGGCCGCGCCGACCCCGAGGCCGGTGGCGTAGCCGAGCAGGGCGCCGACGGCCTGTTCGCGGTGGGGCTTCGTCTCCTCGTCGCCGAGCACCAGCCCGACCCGGTCGGCGACCCGGTCCGCGACCTCGGCCGGCATGTCGCTGGACCCCCGGCCGCGCAGCAGCATGTCGCCGTACGTGGTGAGGTTCAGCGCGACGGTCCCCGCCGCGCCGGCGACCAGGCCCTTGATCAGTGACTGCATCCCGGAACTCCCTCGGACGGGCGCGGTGGCGCACGACGGTCACGACGGGCCCCGGGTTCCCCTCTCGTGGCCGCCTAACAGAACCCGGGTCCGGGCACCTCACGGCCCGCCCTCATGCGGAACGGGGCCGGGCCCCGTCCAGCGCCAGGTCCACCAGCCCCCGCACGAGCGCCTCGTCCAGGGGTGCCCCGCTGAGCAGGACCCGGACGAACAGCGGACCGCTCACGGCCTCGATCAGCAGACCCGGGTCGGTGTCCGCCGCCAGCTCGCCACGCTCGATGCCGCGCCGGACCATCACGACGGCGCGGTCGAGGCGGTCGCTCCAGTAGGGGCCGCGCCGGTCGTCGAGGGTGTCGTCGTGCTCGACGCCGATCCGGAGCAGGGCGTGCCCCTGGGCGGTGCCGAGCAGCCCGGCCAGCGAGGAGAAGAAGGCGAGCAGGTCGTCCCGTACGCGCCCGGTGTCCGGAACCGGCAGCGCGGAGTCGAGTTCCGTGTTCAGGGCGTCCAGGATCAGGTTCTCGCGGGTGCCCCAGCGGCGGTAGACCGACGTCTCGTGCACTCCGGCCGCGCGGGCGACGGCCCCCACGGTCGCCCCTGCCAGGCCCTGGCTGGACAGCAGTTCCACCGCGGCGGCGAGCACGGCCTGCCGCATCCGCTCCCCACGGCGGCGCAGGGGCGGGGCGGCGGATTCCGGAGACGTCATCGCACCAGCCTAAAGCAGGTCGACTTGCGTTGGGTGTACGGTTAACGCAAGTCGACCTGCGATGGACCGGTGGGGCCCGTGCGGGGTCGCCTTCGCACCGAGGAGGTCCTGTCATGGCGCAGATGCTCGCCGCCCGCCTGCACGTCCCGAGCCGCACCCTGCGGCTGGAGGAGGTGCCCCGCCCCCAGCCCGGGCCGGGCGAGGTACTCGTCAAGGTCGAGGCGGCCGGGGTGTGCCTGTCCGACGTCCACCTCATCGACGGCACGCTCACCCCGCTGCTCCTGCGGGGCGACACCGTCACCCTCGGCCACGAGGTCTCCGGCACGATCGCCGAGGTCGGCGACGGCGTCACCGCCTGGGCACCCGGACAGCGCGTCGTGCTGTACGCCGGTGAGGTCCGCGACGGCGTCACCTACACCCGGGGCGTCGACTACGACGGCGGCTGGGCCGAGTACGCGCTGTCCGCCGCGACCGCCCTGACCCCGCTGCCCGACGTCATCCCCTTCGACCAGGGCGCGATCATCCCCGACGCCGTGTCCACCCCGTGGGGCGCCATCACCGAGACCGGCGGCGTCCGCCCCGCCGAGGCGGTCGGCGTGTGGGGCGTCGGCGGGCTCGGCGTGCACGCCGTGCAGCTGCTGCGCGCCGTGGGAGCCTGCCCGGTCGTCGCCGTCGACCCCAACCCGGTGGCGCGCGAGCGTGCCCTGGCCGCCGGGGCCGACCTCGCCCTGGACTCCGCCGACATGGACCTGCGCGAGGCCGTCGGGGCGGTGACCGGCGGGGCGGGGCTCGCCGCCGCCTTCGACTTCGCGGGCGTGCCCGCCGTGCGCGAGCAGGCGCTCTCCGTCCTGGCGCCGAAGGGCCGTCTGGTGCTGGTGGGCCTGACCGACAAGCCGCTCAGCGTCACGGACGGCACCCGCTTCAGCTACCTCCAGCAGCGGATCCTCGGCCACTACGGCTCCGACATGCCGGTGGCCCTGCCCCAGCTGCTCCGGCTGATCCAGGGCGGACGGCTGGACTTCTCCGGGTCCATCAGCGGGGTGCTGCCGCTGGCCGAGGCCGCCGAGGCGGTCGCCCGGCTGGAGGAGAAGGAGGGCAATCCGATCCGGCTGATCCTGCGCCCGTGAGGTGAGGGATTCCTGAGAATCCACGAGGCGGTTGAACGTCGGCGCCCCCGACTCCGTATGGAGCCGGGGGCATTTCATGCCCGGGACCGCCACGACGCACGACGTAGGAGCACGCCTTGGGACACAACAGGCGCAGACGCCCCACCGGGGCGCGGCGCGCGACCTTCTCCGCGGTCGCGCTGATACTGGGCGGCGGTGGTCTGGTCGCCGCCAACGTGTTCGCCTCCGCGACCGAGACGGGGGCCAACCCCGCTGTTCCCCTGGGCAGTTCCGGCGTCGCCGCCACGGTCGACTGCCCCGACCTGAGCGAGCGGCTGACGACGGTCCCCGAACCGGCCAGGCCGGACGTCGACGGCGAACTCGCCCGCCTGGACGAGCAGATCGCCACCGCCTACCGTCAACTCCAGGACGCCGCACGCACCGCCGACGACGGCGAGGTCGACGAGGGCGCGATCCTCGACCCGTTGGAGAGGCAGCGGACGGAGACGATCGCACGCATCGTCACCGCCGTCGACGGCGCGGGGGACCGGCCCGAAGGACTGGAGGCGCTCGCGGCGTGCACCCTGCGACGCACCGCGGTCGCGACACAGGAGACGCCGAGCGGCAGCCCGGACGGGCAGCAGACGGGCGCGGGCGACGCGGCGGGCGACGGCGAAGGCACCGGAGCGGGCGACGACGCCGGCAGCGGGGAACAGCCCGGTCAGGGGCAGGAGCAGGGCAACGGCGGCCAGGCCGGCAACGGCCCCGTCGCGGCGGACTACGTCGACATCACGACCGTCCGGCCCAACGCCGTGAAGCCGCGCCAGGACAAGGACGCCTCCCGCGGCACCTTCGCCACCAGCTGCGGCGTCAACGCCGAGGGCCTGTTCAACTCCGACAACGTGATCGCCGCTCCCGGCGTGGGCAACGGCGCGCACCACTTCCACGACTACGTCGGAAACCAGGGCAACAACGCCTTCGCCTCCGACGACGACCTGGCGAACGCCGGCACCAGCTGCGCGGACCAGGGCGACAGGTCCTCCTACTACTGGCCGGTGCTGCGCCTGCAGAACGGCACAGCGGAACAGGACGCACAGTCACCCGGCGGCGGCATCGAGGGCAACGCCGGCGAGATCGTCACGCCGGCCGAGGTGACGCTGACGTTCGGCGGCAACGAGCGCGGCAAGGTCACGGAGATGCCGCGGCTGCTGCGCATCATCACCGGTGACGCGAAGGCGTTCGTCAACGGCAACACCAACGCCAACGCCTCCTGGAGCTGCACCGGTCACGAGGACCGGCAGCTGAAGGACAAGTACCCGCTCTGCCCGGCCGGCAGCGACGTGGTGCGCACCTTCACCTTCCAGAGCTGCTGGGACGGCCGCAACACCGACAGCGCCAACCACCGCACCCACGTGGCGTTCGCCGCCGCCGACGGCAGCTGCCCGGCCGGCTTCCGGCCCGTCCCGCGACTGGTGCAGCGCATCGTGTACGACGTGGACGCGCCGAGCCTCGACGACGGCGGCAGGACGACGCCCCTGTTCGCCGTGGACTCCTTCCCCGAGCAACTGCACAAGCCGGTCACGGACCACAGCGACTTCATCAACGTCTTCGACGAGGACCTGATGCGGGAGATGGTCGACTGCATCAACAGCGGCCGGACCTGCGGCCCGGGCGCGCCCCCCGCCCCGGACCCCGGCGAGAGCGAGGCCCCGCAGCAGCCGACCGGGACCCCGGCCCCGGAGACCCCGGAGACCCCGGAAATCCCCGAGACCTCCGCAACGCCGGACGACGGGAACGGCCAGGAGGCCCCGGAACAGCCGGGCGGCGACGACGGCGGGCAGACCGCCGCACCCCCGGCCGGGCAGACCGGCACCGCGCCGGCACCCACGGACGCCGGCCAGGACGGGAAAAGGCCCGAGCCCGCGGACCCGCCCGCGAACCCGGACCGGCCCGAGGCCACCCGCACCGCAGAGCCCAGGGCCGCCACCACGGCCGCCGGGACTCCGGGCGACGTGAGCAGCCCCGTGGCCGCGCCCGACAGGACGCGGGGGCCGGACGGGGGCGGCGCCGCGGCGGCCGCAGGCTCCGCGAGCGAGCCGCAGGGCACCCGGGGCGGACTCGCCGAGACGGGCTCGAGCCTGGGCCTGTGGCCCGCGGCGGCCGGAGGCGTCCTCTTCGCCGCCGGATGCCTGCTGCTGCTCCGCACCAGGCGCCGCGCCCGGTGACACGCCCGTGACGGCGCCGTTCGGTCCCGACGCCGGCCGGGACCGAACGGACGTCAGTCGTCGAGCGCGTCCTTGACGTCGCCCAGGTCGACGAACTTGAAGCCGGTGGCGGCACGTTCGCCGTCGCCCGGAGCGTCGTGGCCGTCCTGCACGACGAGCAGGCCGTCGGGATAGCGGCTGCCCAGCGGCCGGTTCAGCACCGCCGCTCCGTCGCACTCCTCGGAGCCGTCCAGCCGGGCCGAGGCGGCACCGACCCGGAACCCGCCCTCGTACTCGTTGTGCTCCTCCTGCTCGCGGTCGTACGCGGCGAAGGTGTCGTCGCCCTGGCTGGAGGCCAGCAGATAACCGTCGCCGTCGGACTCCTGGAGGAGCGTCAGCCCCTCCACGTCCGCGGCCAGCCGGCTGCCGCCGTACCCGGGGTCGGAGCCGGCCACGCACTCGTCGGCGGCCTCGTCGTACGTGGCCGGGACCCCGTACTCCCTCACCTTGTCCACCAGCCGGGGCGTGCCGGTGAGGTCGGCGCGCAGACGCCAGATGCCGACGTCCTCCTGCCCGGCGTACAGGGTGCCGTCGGCCGGGTCGACGACCATCCCCTCCACCTGGGGCAGTTCGCCGGGCTCGGCGCACGGCGACCAGTCGGTGCCGTTGGGCAGACGGAAGGACGCGGGCAGGTCCAGGGTGCGGACCGTGCGGTAGCCGACGTGTCCGGACGCCGTCGGGGTGAGCTCCAGCAGGGCGAGCCGGGTGCGCTCCCGCCGGCTGACCAGTGCGTAGGAACGCTGGGTGGCCTTGTCGGTCCAAGTGGCCAGGCCGTACACGGTGCGCTGGTCGTTGATCTCGGCCTGGCCGGCGGAGAACACCGGCGCGGCGGCCGGGTCGGTGACGTCCGTCAAGGGACGGCCGGGATCGGCCGCGTCGATGCGGTAGACGCGCAGGCGGTCGCTGCCGCGGTCGGTGGTGACCGCGAGGTCCGCCCGGCCGGTGGTCAGCCGCATGCCCTCCACCAGGTCGACGTTGTTGAAACGGCCGGGCGCGTCGTCGGGGCCCGGGGCCGGGGGAGCGGCCACCGACTGCACCAGCCGGGCGTCCAGGTCGTAGACACGCAGCCCGCCCTCCTTCGCCGTCGCGACGACGAGGCTGCGGTCGGGGTCGGCGGGGTTGCGCCAGATGGCCGGGTCGTCCGCGTCGGCGTTCCCACCGGCCTCGTCGTCGTACAGCGGAGCCGTCTCGGCCCGCGGCCGTACGGTCGGCAGCGCGTCGTCACCGTGCGCCGCGGCCGGTACCGCCGACAGGAAGGTGACGGCCGCGGCGAGGGCGCAGACGGCCGGTCGGCCGAGGTGATGCCTGGTCATCCCGGTACTCCTCAAGTCGAAGACATGACAACCACGTTTCATTCGGTGATCTTGATCGTCGTTTGGGTCGCCCGGGGGCCCTGCCGGTGACGGGAAGGCGTCCGGCGGGGGAACGGCGCGCGCAGCCCTCGTGTGCGTGAGGAGTCCGGTCCGGTGGCGTCGACGTGACCGTCGCGTCTATACGATGTCCGCGCAGGAGACGGGTGGCGGCGGAAGGGTGTGCGGGCGTGACGGATCACCGGCGTCCCCGGCGGCGGGGGCAGGGCGAGCTGGAGGCGCTGGTGCTCTCGGTGCTGCGCGAGGCGGAGGGTCCGGCGACGGCCGGGCGGGTGCAGGAGAGCCTGGGCGGGGACCTGGCCTATACGACGGTGGTGACCATCCTGACCCGGCTGCTCGACAAGGGCGCGGTGAGCCGGGAGCGTGCGGGCCGCTCCTTCGTCTGGACGCCCGCGGACCCCGCGGGTCTGGCCGCGCGACGGATGCGCGGGGTCCTGGACGCGGAGAGCGACCGCGGGGCGGTGCTGGCGAGTTTCGTGACCGGCCTCGACCCGGCCGACGAACGGCTGCTGCGCGACCTGCTCGGCGACGCGGCCCGGGCCGAGGGGGAAGACTGACGCCTCATGGGGGTCTTCGTCTTCCTTCCGCTCGTCCTGCCGCTGACCGCGTGGCCGATCGCGCGCCTGGCCGAACAGCACCTGCACCCGGTGTTCACCTCGGTGGGCCTGGCGGCCTGGGCCGCGGCGGCCGTGTCGGCGATGTCGTCCGCGAGCGCCGCCGTCACGATGTTCCTCGTCCTGCGCTCCGCGACGCCCCTCTGACGGACTCGCCCGTCCCGCCACCGACCGGCGTCGGAGCAACGGCCCGCGTCGCGACGGTTCGGCGCGGCAGTGCCCCGCGCAGGGTGCTGCCGCGCCGAGTACGCAGCTCCCACGCTAGGGATGCCGGAGCCGGTGGGGCGGTGTCCGGGACCCGCACGAACGCGTACGGGCCGCGGCCCGTCGCTGCTCGGCGGGATCCCGTGCCGCCGGGGGCCGTCAGCCCGTCAGCCCGGCGGCGAGCGTGGCGCCCAGTTCCCAGCAGGCCTCCAGGTCGGCCTTGGCGGGCTCACCCGCCACCGTCACGGCCGGGGCGGCGCGCTGCCAGCCGAGGCCGGTCGTCACCGACTCGATGCCGCGCACCGCACCGGTGGTGTCGCTGCCGCCGTGCACGTAGTAGCCGAAGGGCCGGCCCCGCGTCTCGTCCAGGCAGGGGTAGTAGACCTGGTCGAAGAAGTGCTTCAGGGCGCCGGACATGTAGCCCAGGTTGGCCGGGGTGCCCAGCAGGTACCCGTCCGCCTCCAGGACGTCGACGGCCGTGGCCGCCAGTGCAGCCCGCCGGACGACCCGGACACCCTCGATCTCCGGTGCGGTCGCTCCGGACACGACGGCTTCGAGCATCGCCTGGCAGTTCGGCGACGGGGTGTGATGCACGATCAGCAAAGTGGTCACACCCCGAAGCCTGCCGTCCGGCACCCTCCGGCCGCAACAGGCGCCGCGTGGCGGCTCACACGTCCGGAGCCGCCGTCTCGGTCAGGGTGCCGTCGGCCAGCCGCAGCCACCGGTCGACCCCGATCTCGCTCAGGAACCGCTCGTCGTGGCTGACCACCACGAAGGCTCCCCGGTAGGAGTTCAGGGCGCCCTGCAACTGCTCCGCGCTGACCAGGTCGAGGTTGTTGGTCGGCTCGTCCAGGAGCAGCAGGTGCGGGGCGGGTTCCGCGCACAGGACGCAGGCGAGGGTGGCCCGCAGCCGCTCGCCGCCGGACAGCACACCGACGGGCAGATGGGCGCGGGCGCCGCGGAAGAGGAAGCGGGCGAGCAGGTTCATCCGCTCGGCCTCGGGCCGCCCGGGAGCGTACGCGGCGAAGTTCTCGGCGACCGTGCGGTCCCCGTCGAGCAGGTCGAGCCGCTGCGAGAGGTACGCGACCCGCCCGTCGGCCCGCTTGACCGTGCCCTCCCCGGGCTCCAGGTCGCCGTTCAGCAGGCGCAGCAGCGTGCTCTTGCCGGCGCCGTTGGGGCCGGTCAGCGCGATGCGCTCGGGTCCCCGGACGGTCAGGTCGACGCCCTGGCCGGGAAACACGTCCCGGTCGCCGAGCCGGATCCGCAGCCCCTCCCCCAGGAAGAGGGTGCGTCCGGCGGGCACGTCGGTGTCCGGCAGGTCGAGGACGATGCGCTGGTCGTCGCGGAGCGAACGCCCCGCCTCGTCCAGCCGGGCCTTCGCCTCGCCGACCCGGCTCGCATGCGTCTGGCCCGCCCGGCCCGCGGACTCCTGCGCGCCCCGCTTCATGGTGCCGGCGAAGATCCGCGGCAGACCGGCGTTCTTGAGGTTGCGGGCGGCGTTGCTCGCCCGGCGCTCGGCCCGTTCCCGGGCCTGCTGCATCTCCCGCTTCTCCCGCTTCAGTTCCTGCTCGGCGTTGCGGACGTTCTTCTCGGCGACCTCCTGCTCCGCCCGTACCGCTTCCTCGTACGCGGTGAAGTCACCTCCGTAGAAGCGCAGTTCACCGCGGTCGAGTTCGGCGATGCGCTCCATGCGGTCGAGCAGGGCACGGTCGTGACTGACCAGCAGCAGACAGCCCTTGTAGTCCGACAGCACGTCGTAGAGCTTGTGCCGGGCGTCCAGGTCGAGGTTGTTGGTGGGCTCGTCGAGCAGCAGCACCTCGGGCCGCTTCAGCAGTTGTGCGGCGAGCCCGAGGGAGACGACCTGGCCGCCGCTGAGCGTGTCGAGGCTCCGGTCCAGGGCGACGTCGCCGAGGCCGAGGCGGTCGAGCTGGGCACGGGTGCGTTCCTCGATGTCCCAGTCGTCGCCGATGGTCGTGAAGTGCTCCTCGCCCACGTCGCCGGACTCGACGGCGTCGATGGCGCGGATGACGGCGGCGACCCCCAGCACCTCCGCCACCGTGAGATCGCCGGTCAGGGGGAGGGTCTGCGGCAGGTAGCCGACGGTGCCGGTGGTGGACACGGAACCGGCGCCGGGTCGCAGTTCCCCGGCGATCAGCCTGAGCAGGGTGCTCTTGCCGGAGCCGTTGGGAGCCACCAGACCGGTGCGGCCCGGGCCCACGGTGAACGACAGGTCCTCGAAGACAGGGGTGTCGTCGGGCCACGAGAAGGAGAGGTTCGAGCAGATGACGGCGGCGTCGGACATGGGTGACCTCGCTGAGGAGAGGGGCGGGGGAAGAGACACGCCCGCCCGGGACAGACAGGGAAAAGGGAACGACGAAATCGGCCACTGCGGCGGCGCTCCTGTGCGCCTGCCCGTGACCGTCAGTGCGGGGTATCACCCGCAGATGTCGTCGTCACCCACCATGTCCGGGACCTCTCGATACGCGATCAACGTCTCCACCAGACTAACAGCCGCCTCCCGCGAGACGTGGCTCGGCGCAGGACACGGGGTTCAGCGGCCGACGTGGCGCACCGCGTGAGTACACCGTGCCCTGCGGCGGTTCGGCCGTCCCCCGGCCAGGAACACCGGTCCCGGCGCCGCGAGACGACCGGCGACCCCTCCGGCGGGGTGCCTCCGGTTCCCGCCCGCCCGTGCGGACCGTAGCCACGCGGCCCGTCACGCCGCACGGCGAAGCCGCCCGCCCCAAGGGCGAGCGGCTCCGTCACGTGGGGCTGCCGGCGGCTCAGCCGACCGGCGCCGCCGGTCCCTTGCCGGCCGGTGCCGCGGAGGCCTCGCCGGACTCCTCGGCGAGACGTTCCATGCCGCTGGTGGTCTTCAGCGGCTTCTCCTTCAGGAACACGACGGCGACCAGCGCGAGCAGGGCGAACGGCGTGGCGATGAGGAACAGGTCCGCCGTGGCGACCGCGTAGGCGTGCTCGACGATCGACCGCATCGGGGCGGGCAGCGTGGACATGTCCGGCACACTGCTCTCGCCCGAGCCCTCACTGGTCGACGCGGTGATGCCGGCCTCCCTGAGCCCCTTGGTCATCTCGCTGGTGACCCGGTTGGCGAGGATCGCGCCGAGGACGCTGACGCCGATGGTGCCGCCCATGCTGCGGAAGAAGGACAGCACGGACGTCGCGGCACCCAGATCGGCGGCGGGCACGTCGTTCTGCGCGGCCAGCACCAGGTTCTGCATCAGCATGCCGACGCCGATGCCCAGCACCGCCATGTAGAGGCTCAGCAGACCGAAGTGCGTCTTGGCGTCGATCGTGGACAGCAGCGCGAGGCCGACGGCCATGATGACCGCGCCCGCCACCAGGTACCGCTTCCACTTGCCGGTCCGGCTGATCACCTGGCCGGCGACGGTGGACGACACCAGCAGGCCGAGGATCATGGGCAGGCTCATCAGACCGGCGACGGTCGGCGACTTGCCCAGGGAGACCTGGAAGTACTGGGAGAGGAAGACGGTCCCGCCGAACATGGCGACACCGACCAGGAGGCTGGCGACGGTCGTCAGCGTCACCGTGCGGTTGCGGAAGATGCCGAGCGGGATGACCGGCTCGGCGGTGCGGGCCTCGACGAAGACCGCGGCGGCCAGCAGCAGCACGCCACCGCCCGCGAGGGCGCCGGTCTGCCAGGAGGCCCAGTCGAACTCGTTGCCGGCCAGCGACACCCAGATGAGCAGCGCGCAGACACCGGCGACGATCAGGAAGGCGCCGAGCCAGTCGATCCGCACCTCGCGGCGCGTGGTCGGCAGCCGCAGCGTGCGCTGCAGCAGCGCGATGGCGAGCAGCGCGAACGGCACGCCGATGAAGAAGCACCAGCGCCAGCCCAGCCACGAGGTGTCGACCAGCACACCGCCGACCAGCGGCCCCGCCACGGTGCCCACGGCGAAGACGGCACCGAAGATGCCGGCGTACTTGCCCAGCTGGCGCGGCGGGATGACGGAGGCCATCACGACCTGCGCGAGGGCCGTCAGACCGCCGGCGCCGATGCCCTGCACGACCCGGCTGAAGATCAGCAGGCCGACGCCGTGGGAGAAGCCGGCCAGCAGCGAGCCGACGACGAACATGCACAGCGAGAGCTGGAGCAGCAGCTTCTTGTTGAAGAGGTCGGACAGCTTGCCCCACAGGGGCACCGTCGCCGTCATGGCCAGCAGTTCCGCCGTGACGACCCAGGTGTAGGACGACTGGCTGGCCCCCAGGTCGGCGATGATCGTGGGCAGCGCGTTCGAGACCACGGTGCCGGCCAGGATCGCGACGAACATGCCGGCCATCAGCCCGGACATGGCCTGGAGTATCTGCCGGTGGGTCATGGAGGTGGGAGGCGCGTCGTCGGGCGCCTGAGGTGCGGTCACGGCATCTCTTTCGGGTGATGGTGGGGTGGGTGTCGCGATCGTGCTGCGCTGCGGTTACGCGCCAGGAGCCGGAAGTCCGGCGGCGAGGAGGGTGAACACCTCGTGGAACACGTCCAGGAAGGCGGCCTCCTGCTGGTGGGCCGACCAGTGGTCCACACTGGTCCGCACCGCGGCGGTCGCCACCGCGGCCAGCAGCCGCGGGTAGAGGCCGGGGTCCGCGGGCCGTTCCCCGTCGCTGGGGGCGCCGCGCAGACGCGTGGCGATGGCATCGGCCAGGTCGGCCTCCGCCGCCATGTGCGCCCCGACGCCGCGCGCCAGGAGGTGCGGCGAGGCGTGCAGTACCTCGGCGTGCAGCCGCCACAGCTCGTGCTGCTGCTCCGCCTCGGCGAGCTCCGCGGCCATGGCCTCGCGCAGGGCCTCCAGCGGCGAGAGCCCCGCCGGTGCGTCGAGCACGGCGCGCCGCATCCGCGCGCCGGCGTCCGCGTCGATGACGACGAAGGCGTCCTCGCGTGTGTCGAAGTAGTTGAAGAAGGTCCGCACGGACACTCCGGCCGCGGCGCTGATCGCCTCGACGGTGACCTTGTCCGCCCCGTGCTCGGCGGCGAGCCGTACCGCGGCCTCGGCGAGGGCGGCACGCGTGGCCCGCTTCTTCCGCTCCCGCAGACCGCCACCGGCGGCACCCTTCTCCGACATAAGTTGCATGGTATGCAAAGATGCACGCCCTGCAAAATTCCGCCGCGCGGTACCATACCCGCAGGGGTATGCGGAGGAGGACGCGTGGAACTCGACATGTCGGCCGAGGAGCTGAAGTCGGCGCTCAACCGGCTGCGGCGTGCCCAGGGGCAGCTGGCCGGAGTCATCAGGATGATCGAGGAGGGCCGCGACTGCGAGGACGTGGTCACCCAGCTCGCCGCCGTCTCCCGGGCCCTGGACCGGGCCGGGTTCTCGATCATCGCGACGGGACTGCAGCAGTGCATGACCAGTGACGACCCCGAGGTGCGGAACTCCGCGCAGATGCGGGCCCGCCTGGAGAAGCTCTTCCTGTCCCTGGCCTGACCCCTCCCGCCGTCGGCCCCCGGTTGCGTCGGCCGACTTCGGCGTACGGCAGTGAAGTTGGGGTACATGCCGCGGACGTACGGTCGGCACCGGGGCCGGCGCCGGTGACGGCCGTGCCGCGTGCCACGCGCCGCGTCCTTCGCGCACCGGAGAACCAGGACCCGCGGCTCCCGCCGCCGTCGGCCGCCCCCCGTGGCGTGCCCCGGCGGGTCGCCGAGGCGTCCCCCGAGGCCCAGGTCCGTGTCGCCGGCGGCTGCGGACCGTCGTCGGCTGGTCGCGCGGTTCCCCGCGCCCCTGGAGACAGTTCCCCGTGCCCCCGGAAGCACGGGCAGTCGACGCGCCCCTGAAGGCGCCGGGAACCGCGCGAACGGCGCCCTCCGCCGGCAGGGCCCGCGCCGCCACCGCGCCCCGCCGCCTGATGCCGAGCGACCCCGTTCGGGAACAGACGTGACCCGAACGGCCCTGTCGGGTACCCGCCCGCTCCGCACGGGGTTGGGATGTGCAGGGCATCACCCGCGCCCCAGGAAGCGCACCCGCCCCGGCCCGACCGCTGTCCCGACACGGAAAGGACCCCCGATGTCCGTCGACACGCAGCAGGCGCCCCCCGGGCTCCCGGACGAGGAGCTCGCCACCCTGGACGCCCACTGGCGCGCCGCGAACTACCTCTCCGTCGGCCAGATCTACCTGATGGCGAACCCGTTGCTGACCGAGCCGCTGCGCCCGGAACACGTCAAGCCGCGCCTCCTCGGGCACTGGGGCACCTCGCCGGGCCTCAACCTCGTCCACACCCATCTCAACCGGGTGATCAAGGCCCGCGACCTGGACGCGCTGTGCATCTGGGGGCCCGGCCACGGCGGACCCGCCGTCCTCGCCAACTCCTGGCTGGAGGGCTCGTACACCGAGACCTATCCGGACGTCACCCGGGACGCGGAGGGCATGGCCCGGCTCTTCAGGCAGTTCTCGTTCCCCGGCGGCGTGCCGAGCCACGTCGCCCCCGAGACCCCGGGCTCCATCCACGAGGGCGGCGAGCTCGGCTACTCGCTCTCGCACGCCTACGGCGCCGCCTTCGACCACCCCGGCCTGGTGGTCGCCTGCGTGATCGGCGACGGCGAGGCCGAGACGGGCCCGCTGGCGACGTCCTGGCACTCCAACAAATTCCTCGACCCGGTGAACGACGGCGCCGTCCTGCCGATCCTCCACCTCAACGGCTACAAGATCGCCAACCCGACGGTACTGGCCCGCCTCCCCGAGGCCGAACTCGACGACCTCCTGCGCGGCTACGGCCATGATCCCGTCCACGTCACCGGCGACGACCCCGCCGCCGTCCACCGGGCGATGGCCCACGCCATGGACACCTGCCTCGACCGCATCGCCGCCATCCAGCGCGCCGCCCGCGAGAACGGCGGCGGCGACCGCCCCCGCTGGCCGATGATCGTCCTGCGCACCCCGAAGGGCTGGACCGGCCCCGCCGAGGTCGACGGCCTGCCCGTGGAGAACACCTGGCGCGCCCACCAGGTCCCGCTGGCCGCCGTGCGCACGAACCCGGAGCACCTGCACCAGTTGGAGCAGTGGCTGCGCTCCTACCGGCCCGAGGAGCTGTTCGACGACGCCGGAGCCCCGCGCCCCGCCGTCCTGGCCGCCGTGCCCGACGGCCCGCGCAGGCTGGGCGCCACCCCCTTCGCCAACGGCGGCCTGCTGCTGCGCGACCTGCCCCTGCCACCCCTGGAGACGTACGCCGTCGCCGTCGACAAACCCGGCGCGAGCATGCACGAGCCGACCCGGGTCCTCGGCGACCTGCTGGCGGACGTCATGGCCGCCACCGCCGACCGCCGCGACTTCCGCCTCGTCGGCCCCGACGAGACCGCATCCAACCGGCTCCAGGCCGTCTACACCGCCAGCGGAAAGGCCTGGCAGGAACGGACCCTGCCCGTCGACGAGGACCTCGACCGGCACGGCCGGGTGATGGAGATCCTGTCCGAACACACCTGCCAGGGCTGGCTGGAGGGCTACCTCCTCACCGGCCGGCACGGACTGTTCTCCTGCTACGAGGCCTTCGTCCACATCGTCGACTCGATGGTCAACCAGCACGTCAAATGGCTGCGCGTCACCCGCCGCCTGCCCTGGCGCGCCCCCATCGCCTCCCTCAACTACCTGCTCACCTCCCACGTGTGGCGCCAGGACCACAACGGCTTCTCCCACCAGGACCCCGGCTTCGTCGACCACATCCTCAACAAGAGCCCCGAGGCCGTACGGGTCTACCTGCCGCCGGACGCCAACACCCTGCTCTCCGTCGCCGACCACGCCCTGCGCAGCCGCGACTACGTCAATGTGATCGTCGCCGGCAAACAGCCCTGCTTCGACTGGCTGACCATGGAACAGGCCCGCGTCCACTGCGCCCGCGGAGCCGGCATCTGGGACTGGGCCGGCACCGAGGACGGCACCCGTGAACCCGACGTGGTGCTCGCCTGCGCGGGCGACGTGCCCACCCAGGAGGTGCTGGCCGCCGCCCAGCTCATCCGCCGCCACCTGCCCGACCTGGCGGTGCGCGTGGTCAACGTCGTCGACATCGCCCGGCTGCTGCCGAGCGAGGAACACCCGCACGGGATGAGCGACTTCGAGTACGACGGCCTGTTCACCGCCGACAAGCCCGTCATCTTCGCGTACCACGGCTACCCCTGGCTCATCCACCGCCTCGCCTACCGCCGCTCGGGCCACGGGCACCTGCACGTGCGCGGCTACAAGGAGATCGGCACCACCACCACGCCGTTCGACATGGTCCTCGGCAACGACATGGACCGCTACCGCCTGGTCATGGACGTCATCGACCGGGTGCCGGGCCTCGCCGTGCGCGCGGCGGCCGTGCGGCAGTGCATGGAGGACACCCGGCTGCGCCACCACGACTGGATCCGGGAACACGGCGTCGACCTGCCCGAGGTCGCCGACTGGTCCTGGGACGGCTGACCCGGCCCGCCTGCGCCCAGCGAAGGGAATCCCGTGACCGCGACCGCCTCCACCTGGGACTACGTCCACTACGAGCCCGCCGAGGAGCGGCTGCGGGAGTCCCTGTGCACGCTGGGCAACGGCTACTTCGCCACCCGCGGCGCCCTGCCCGAGTGCACCGCGGACGACGTGCACTACCCGGGCACCTACGTCGCCGGCTGCTACAACCGGCTCACCTCCACCATTGCCGGACGCGAGGTGGAGAACGAGGACATGGTCAACCTCCCCAACTGGCTCCCCCTGTCCTTCCGGGCCGCGGGAGGGGACTGGCTCACGCCGGACACCGCGCCCGTGCAGGACCACCGGCAGACCGTGCACCTGGACTCCGGGGTGCTGGAGCGCCGCACCCGCTTCGCGCTCGGGGAGGGACGCGCGCTGACCGTGCGCCAGCTGCGCCTGGTCCACATGGCCGACCCCCATCTCGCCGCGCTGCGCACGGAGTTCACGGTGGAGGGCGCCGCCACGGACCTCGACGTGGAGGCGGCTCTCGACGGCGACGTCGCCAACGCGGGCGTCCCGCGCTACCGGGACCTCGACGGCCGCCACCTGACCCACGTGCACACCGGGGGCGCCGACGACGGCACCGTGTGGCTGCGCTGCCGTACCCGGACCTCGGACATCCGGATCGGCATGGCCGCCCGGACCACGGCCGGCGCGCCGGTCACCCCGGGCCGGGGGCACCTGCGGGTCACCCAGCGCACCACCCTGCGCCTGGAGCCGGGCCGCACCGCCACCGTCGACAAGGTCGTCGCCCTGCACACCTCACGCGACCCCGCGATCAGCGACCCCGTGCAGGCCGCCGTGGACCGGGTGGCCGACGCCCCCGGCTTCGACGACCTGCTGGCCGGCCACCGCACGGCCTGGGGCCAGCTGTGGCGCCGCGCCCAGCTCGAGGTCCCCGGCGAGGCGGGCGCCATCCTGCGCCTGCACCTCTTCCACGTACTGCAGACCCTCTCCCCGCACACCGCCGACCTCGACGTGGGCGTACCGGCCCGCGGGCTGCACGGGGAGGCCTACCGGGGACACGTCTTCTGGGACGAGCTGTTCGTCCTGCCCTACCTCAACCTGCACTTCCCCGAGGTCTCCCGGGCCCTGCTGCACTACCGTCACCGCCGCCTGGAACGGGCCCGCGCCGCGGCCCGAGCGATCGGCAGGCGGGGCGCCCTCTACCCGTGGCAGAGCGGCAGCGACGGCCGCGAGGAGACCCAGCAACTGCACCTCAACCCCCACTCGGGCCGCTGGCTGCCGGACCACTCGCACCTCCAGCACCATGTGGGCTCTGCGATCGCGTACAACGTGTGGCAGTACTGCGAGGCCACCGGCGACGCCGAGTTCCTGCACACCAAGGGTGCCGAGACACTGCTGCAGATCGCGCGCTTCTGGGCGGACTCCGCCACCTGGGACGACCACCTGGGGCGGCACCGCATCCGAGGCGTCGTCGGCCCCGACGAATACCACGACGCCTATCCCGGCGCCGTGGAACCGGGCCTCGACGACAACGCCTACACCAACGTCACCGCCTCCTGGGTGCTCGCCCGCACCCTGGAGGTGGTGCGTTCTCTGCCCGAACCCCGCCGACGTGAACTCGTGGAGCGCACCGGCCTGGACGGGAGCGAACTCGAACAGTGGGAGGACATCTCCCGCACCCTTCACGTGCCCTTCCACGACGGAGTCGTCAGCCAGTTCGAGGGATACGGCGACCTCGCCGAACTCGACTGGGCGGGCTACCGCGAGCGCTACGACGACATCCGGCGGCTGGACCGCATCCTGGAGGCCGAGGACGACAGCGTCAACAACTACCGGGCGTCCAAACAGGCCGACGTCCTGATGCTCGGCTACCTGTTCTCCCCGGCCGAACTGAGCGGGTTCTTCGCCCGGCTGGGCTACGGCCTCGACGACGACACCTGGCGGCGCACCGTCGACCACTACCTGGCCCGCACCAGTCACGGCTCCACCCTCAGCGGACTCGTCCACGGCTGGATCCTGGCCAGGGCCCGCCGCGCCGAGGCGTGGACCTTCTGCCAGGAGGCGCTCAAGGGCGATGTCGCCGACCTGCAGGGCGGCACCACCGGCGAGGGCATCCACCTCGGCGCCATGGCGGGCACCCTCGACCTGGTCCAGCGCTGCCTGACCGGACTGGAGACCCGCGCCGGCGCACTCTGGCTGGACCCGGTGCCCCTGCCGGAGCTGTCGTCGTACGGGTTCTCCATCCGCTACCAGGGGCACTGGGGCGTACGGTTCCGGCTGGAGCACGGCCGCCTGGAGATCGCCGTGCCGGCCTCCGACCTGCTGCCGATCGACGTCCGGCTGCCGGAGCGCGCCGTTCGGCTCCAGCCGGGCGACACCTGTCGGCTCGTACTCCCGGACTGATTCCTTCCGTCAGCCCGCCAGGGGGTAGGTCACCACGCGCGGGAACCCGTCCGGCCGGCCGTCGGTGTAGGTCAGCGTCATCCGGGTGTAGTGCTGCTCTCCCGGATCCTGTTCCCGTGCCTGCGGCTGGTCGAGCCGCACGGTCACGGGGTACGAGCGGAACGTGCCGGCCGCGCAGTAGGGCTTGCAGTCGTTGACCGCGTTGTACCCCCGCCCGACCGCCGCGGTCGCGTCCCAGCGCACCCAGTGCATCGAGGTCAGGCGGCTGTTGCCGTCCCCGCAGGCCAGCACGAACGCCGCCGGCCGTACCTCGCCCCGCATCGAGCAGTCGACCAGCACCGGGTCCTGGACCTGCTGCTTCACGGCCTGCTGCGCCTGCGGGGCGGCCGAAGCGGCGCCCAGGGGTACTGCGAGCGCGGCGGCGGCACAGAGCGTGACCGCTGCCCTCATCGGGTTCCTGCCCATGTCTGCTCCCGGCCGTCTCGGGGTCGCTGTCTCCGCTTTTCCCCGTACCGACCGTACGACCGTGTCCACGAACGCACCACTCGTACGGAGCAACGCCCCGGGGCCGGGCCCGGGCGGCCGCTACGCGGGCGTGTCGAGCAGCCCGGCCACGAGGTGGCGCGCGTAGGCGGCGTCGAGCCGGCCGGGGCGGAACAGGATGCGGTACATGATGGGTGCGACGACGCGGTCGACGACCGTCTCGGTGTCGGGCGCCGTCTCGCCGCGGTCGGCCGCGCGGGCGAGGACGACGTCGATCTGCTCGGCGGCGTAGGCGGAGCACTGGCCCGCGTTGGTGCCGTCCGGATCGCCCAGCAGGGCGTCGCGGATGTAGGCACGGCCCGGGGGAGAGGCCATCTCGTCGAGGAACTGCTCGGCCCAGGCCGTCAGGTCGGCACGCAGCCCGCCGTGGTCCCCGGGCGCGGTGTCCGGGCGCAGGCGCTCGACGGCCACGTCCGACAGCAGCTCGTGAAGGTCACCCCAGCGCCGGTAGACCGTCGACGGGGTGACTCCGGCGCGCGCGGCGATCATCGGCACCGTCAGGGCGTCGCGGCCCACTTCGGCGGTGAGTTCGCGCACGGCGGCGTGCACCGACTCCTGGACCCGGGCGCTGCGCCCGCCCGGGCGGGCCATCGGTCTGGGACTCATGCCCACACCTTAAAGCAACGTTCTTGCGTCAAGCATGGCTCCGTTCGTACGCGTGGCCGACCCGCAGCACGGTGGCCTCGTCGAGCGGGCGCCCGAGCAGCTGCATGCCGATCGGCAGCCCGTCCCGGTCGAGGCCCACCGGGACGGTCAGCGCGGGGACGCCGGTGATGTTGGCCGGCGCGGAGAGCCGGACGTAGGCGTCGGAGACGCTCTCCACCGTGCCGTCGGGCCAGGTCACGTGCTCCTGCCCGGCGGGTACGGCCGTGACCGGAACGGTCGGGGCGGCGACCACGTCGACCTGCCGGAGCAGCCCGGCCCACTCCTGCCGCATCAGGGTCCGTGCCCGCTGTGCCCGCAGGTGGTCCCCGGCCGGCATCAGCTCCCCCGCCTCCAGCAGGACGCGGACGTCGTCCTCGTACAGGTCGGGCGAGGAGCGCAGGGTCTGCTCGTGGTAGGCGGTGGCCTCGGGCACCATCAGGCCCCACTGCGTCGCCTGGACGTAGCGGGCCATCGGGATGTCCACGTCGACGAGCCGTGCGCCGAGGTCCGCCAGCCGCCGCACCGCCTGCCGGACCGCTGCCTCGACCTCCGGGTCGACACGGTCGAAGTAGTAGGTGCGCGGCACACCGACGCGCAGCCCGGTCAGGTCGGTCGCCCCGGTGCCGGGCCGGTGGTCCGCCACCGGAACGGGCAGGGAGGCGGGGTCGCGCGGGTCGTGACCGGCCAGGACGGCCAGGACCAGTGCCGCGTCCTCCACGGTGCGCGTGAGCGGGCCCACGTGGTCCAGCGACCAGGACAGCGACGTCACCCCGTGCCGGGGCACCAGGCCGTACGTCGGCTTGAGACCGACGACGCCGTTGAGCGCGGCGGGCACCCGGATCGAACCGCCGGTGTCGGTGCCGAGGGCGAAGGTCGCCGCCCCCGCCGCGACGGCGACGGCGGAGCCGCCGCTGGAACCGCCCGCGACCCGGCCCCGGTTCCGTGCGTTGCGCGTCTGCGGCGTGGTCAGTCCGTAGGCGAACTCGTGGGTGTGGGTCTTGCCGGCCAGGACCGCGCCCGCCGCCGCCAGGCGCGCGGCGACCGTGCTGTCCTGCCGGGCGCGGTGCCCGGCACGGACCCGGGAACTCGCCGTGGTCGCCGTACCGGCGACGTCGATCAGGTCCTTGAGGCCCATCGGAACGCCGTGCAGCGGACCGCGGAGGCGGCCGGCCGCCGCCTCCCTCTCCGCCTCGCGGGCCGACCGGCGCGCCCGGTCCGCCGTCAGCGTCACATAGGCGCCGAACAGCGGCTGCACCTCCCGGGCACGGTCCAGTACCGAGTCCACCAGCTCGACCGGGGAGAGCCGTCGGGTGCGGATCGCCTCCGCGGCGGCGGTGAGGGTCAGCTCATACGGCGGCATCCCGCGCCTCCTCTCCCGGACGGCCGCTCCCGTGGCCCGGGTGGAAGGCGGCGGCGGGCGGGGTGTCACCGAAGTCCAGCTCCCGCAGCACCGAGACCACGGTGCGGATGTGGTCCGCGGTGGCCGCCACCTCGGCTCGGCGTTCCTCTTCAGAGGTCGGCATGGGTCTCTCCTCGATAAAAGCTAACCGTTTGCGTTAAGGGACTCTAGGTTCTACGGTGGCTAAACGCAAACCCATAGCTTTTAGCGTCCCAGGGAAAGACGGCACCGACATGAGCACCCCCTTCTGGACCGTGGGCGACACCACCGTCCACCGCATCGACGAGACCCTCCTGCCGCCCGCTACCGGACCCTGGCTGCTGCCCCGGGCCACTCCCGACGTGGTGACGCGCGAGGACTGGCTGTACCCCGATTTCGCGGACCGCGACGGGGTGCTGCGCCTGGGCAGCCACAGCTTCGCCCTGACCGCGGGAGGGCTGCGCGTCCTCGTCGACACCGGCATCGGCAACGGCAAGACGCGGGCGAACCCGGCCTGGCACGACCTGCGCACCGACTACCTGGAGCGGTTGACCGCGGCGGGCTTCCCCCCGGACGAGGTGGACCTGGTGATCCTCACCCACCTGCACACCGACCATGTCGGCTGGAACACGAGGCCCGTCGACGGCGCCTGGGTCCCCACCTTCCCTCACGCCCGCTACGTCGTCTCCCGCGCCGAGCGCGACTTCTGGGCCGGGTACGCCATGGACGGGCCGAGGCGCCAGATGTTCCGCGACTCGGTCTGCCCGGTCGAGGACGCCGGACTGCTCGACGCCGTCCACGTCCCCGCCGACGGCGCCGGCATCGCGCCCGGCCTGCGCCTCCTGCCGACGCCGGGACACACCCCGGGCCACGTGGCCGTACAGGTGGGCGGGGCGGAGGCGGGCGCGCTGATCACCGGGGACTGCGTCCACCATCCCGTGCAGTTCGCCCACCCCGCGATGGGCAGTTGCGTCGACATCGACCCGGCGGGGGCCGAGTCGACCCGGCGTGCCCTGCTCGCCTCGCTGGCCGGCACGGACACGCTGGTCCTGGGCACCCACTTCCCGCCGCCCACCGCGGGCCGTGTCGTCCCCCACGGAGACGCGTACCGGCTGGCGCCCGTGCCGGGCCGGTTCGTGCGATAAGGCGCCGATTGCATCCACCGTGTGGTCGTCGCGGCGGTCCGCAACCGACGCCGCCGCCCGGGTGTCTCATGCCATCGAGAACGGCGACCACCAAGTGGAGGACCGCGGTATGCACACGATGACTGCCCCGACTGCCGCCGACCCGACGAGCTCGCGCACCCGCGAGACCGAGGGCGACTTCCTGCTCCAGCCGCCCAACCCCGCCGAACGCGTCCCCTGCCGCATCGACCCCGTCGACCTGCGCCGACTGGACCTGCTCGCCCTCCTGACCGCGGCGGGCATCGCGCCTTCCGCCGGGGACCGTGCGGCCATCGAACAGCTCAGCGAACTCCCCGGCAGCGTGCACATCGCACTGCACCGCTGGCTGGAACAGGCGTACGGGTTCTGCCGGTGAGCCGCGGACGGACTCCCTCTCAGCACGCCTGACGGGAAGCCGCCGTGCCGTCCTGTGTCTCCCGCCGGCTCGGTCCGGTCGCGTACGCCAGCGGAGGCGCGATCGCCTGTGCGTCCGCTTCCTCGCCGACCCACAGGGCGATGAACAGCGCGGCGGTCGCTTCCAGGAGTCCGGCACGTTCGAGACCGCCGCCGGCCACGGGCCGGCAGCCCACGTCCTGCACCAGCTCGCGTACACGTGCGAGGGCGGCCTCGTCGTCCCCGCAGACCGGCACGGCCAGCGGCCGTCCGTCGAACACGGGCGGCCGCATGCGCCACACGTCCTCGTGGCAGAGGTTGAAAGCCTTGACCACGTGGGCTCCCGGTGCCGCCGCGGCAAGCCGCTGCGCGGCCGAGGGGCCTCCTTCCGTCAGCAGCTTGAAGCCGGGCCCGACCGGGTTGGAGCAGTCGAGCAGCACCTTGCCCTCCAGGGCCGAACGCAGATCCCGCGCCACGCCCCCTCCCGCCCCGAAGGGCAGCGCGGCCAGCACCACCTGACCGGACTCGGCCGCCGCGCGCAGACCGGCGGCCTTCGCGCCGCCCCCGATGCGCGTCGCGAGCCGCTCCGCCTTGTGTGCGTCCCGTCCGCCGACGACCACCTCGTGCCCGGCCCGCACCCAGTGGGTGGCGAGCGCGTCGGCCATGTTGCCCGTGCCCAGTACGCCGATTCTCATCACGTGGTTCCTCTCCGTGCCTGCTTCGACCGTTCACACCGACGCTAGGAGGCGGTTCGGGCACCATGTGGTACGTGACGACCGACGCCTTCCTCGCCGACTGCCGCGCCCGACTCGCCTTCGACCTGCTCTCCAACACCTGGAACGCCGTGGTGCTCTGGGCACTGCGGGACGGTCCCAGGCGCCCGGTCGACCTACGGGAGCGGATCGGGGGCATCAGCTCCAAGGTCCTCACCGAGACCCTGCGGCGGCTCCAGTTCAACGGACTGGTCGACCGGCGGGAACACCCCGACGTGCCCTCCGGGGTCGAGTACCGGCTCACCCCTCTGGGCCGGACCCTGCTGGCACCCATCGACGCCGTCGGCGCATGGGCCTTCGAGCACGGCGATGCGGTGATGGCGGCCCAGGAAGCGGCGTGCACCCCCGACCCGCAATCCCCTTCGCCCACTCGCCAGGCCGTCGGGGGAGGGCCGGCTCGGCGCTTCGCCACCCGTCCCGGGCCGTGACTCACCGCCCGGTGCGCAGATCCACCCCGCGCCGGGCCAGCGTGAGGACTCCGACGACGATCAGGGCGACGCCGGCCAGCTGAGGCAGCACCCACCAGTCGGTGCGTACGTCCTCGCGGTACAGGACCACGCCGAGCAGCAGGCTCACCGTCGCGTCGCCGAGGGTGAGGGCCGGCTGGGAGGCGACCAGAGGGCCGCCCTGCATGGCGTGCTCCAGCAGGAGCACGGCGCACACACCGGCCGCGGCGAACGCGTACGTCTGCCACACGGTCAGGAAGCCGACCACGCCGTCCGTGTCGAGGACCCGCATGGAGTCCTTCATCAGCCCGGCGGTCAGGGCGTAGCAGACCGCGGTGGCCGCGCCGAGGCAGCCGGCGCGGGCCTTGCCGACGGGCCGCTTCAGGCCGGCCGCGGCCAGCACGACGGCCAGCCCGGCACAGGCCCCGAGCGCGGGCACCCAGCGATCCATGGAGACGTCGTCGCTGCCGCCGCCCGGCGCGGCCGCCGCCAGCGCCAGCCCCAGGCCGACGACCACGCCGCCCACGGCGAGCCACAGGACGTCGGGGAGGCGGTGGCGGGTCATGAGCGAGGCCAGCAGCAGCGCCAGCGGAAGTTCCAGCACGAACAACGGCTGGACGAGTGACATCGGCCCGGTCGCCAGGGCCGCTGCCTGCCCCACCCCGGCGACGACGACGGCCAGCATGCCGCCGAGCCAGACCGGCCGCCGCAACAGGTCGACGACGAGGCCCGGACGGAATCCCTGGGACTGCGGCACGCTCAGCGCGGCCCGCCGCTGCAGAACGGTGGCCAGCGCGTTGCTGAACGCGGCGACGAGAGCGAAGAGCACCGGCAGGACAACACCCATCCACCGATCCTCACCCCGATTCGCCCCGGCCGCGCGCCGCAGCACCACCGGAGCGGGCGCGACGGGCCGTCCGGCCCGCCCAGCGGTGTGGTGCTCCGGCGCGGCCGTGTTTCCGGGGATCCGGGTCAGTCGTCGGCGCGGTCGGAACCCGACTGGGTCCCGGCGTCGTCCTGCTTCGGCTCCGGCGCGTCGGAGGCGGTGTAGTAGACGGACGTGCCCTGCTTGGTGCGCTGGGCCTGGTTCCTGGCGACGAGCCCCTCGAGCGTGGTGCGCACGACCGTGGTCTTGATGGCGCGGTCGGAGTGGGCCTGGCCGAGCGCCGTGGTGACCTCGGCGGCGGAGCGGGGCTCCTTCTGCTCGCTCAGGTGCCGGCGGACCAGTTCGACCAGTGTGGGCTGGGCCGGCTTCGCGGCGGAGGACGACGAGGACGGGACGGCGGCCGCGGGGGAGGTGGACCGGTCCGTCGGCTTCTTCGCCGCCGGCTTCCTGACCGCCTTCGTGGCCGGCTTGGTGCCCGGCTTCGCGGGTGCCTTCGACGCGGACTTGGCGGCGGGCTTGGTGGTGGACTTGGCGGCGGGCTTCGTCGCCGGCTTCGTGGCCGCGGCGCGCTTGGGCGCGGCACCGGCCTTCCCGCCCCGCGTGCGCTTGCCCGCGCCGGCCGTCTCGGCGGCGGCACTGTCACGGGGGGCGGGCACCGGCGCCTTGTCGGTCACCGACGGGGCGGCCGGCGTGGTGACACCGAGCGCCTGCTGCATGTTCACCAGCAGGGCGTGGTCGTGCTGCAGCGCGGCGAGTTGCTGCTGCAGGTCGGTGATCTCGCCGCTGATGCGCTCCTGTTCCTTGACGTTGCGCTCCAGGTCGCTCGCCACCTGGACGCTGTACTGCGACGCGAGTTCGGTGGCGGTCTGCGTGGTGTTCTCGGACATGGTGTTGACTCTCCTCGATTCGCGGCCGTGAAGGCACGGGAGGACGGCAGGACATCAGTCGTGGGACATGGAGGTCATGTCCGATCGGCGCCGGGCAGCGGAGTGTTCGGTACTGCTGCCGACCGCGTCGACTCCCAAATGGTACGGACGACGGCGCCTGTTGTTCGTCTGTTTGCTTTCGGGCCGGTATACCACGTCAGGTCTGCACCGTGGTACGCGTCACCGGCACATCGACGCCTTCAGTGGCTCTCGGGGGCGCTGCCCGGTGCCGGTTGTCGCGCGGGTGTTCGGAACGCAGACACCCGACGCCCAACGCCCGGACAGCAAACGGTCCGGCCGGACTACCGGACGCGGGCGGCCAGTCGCTCCATGTGTCGCGCCGCCTCCCGTGCCTCCCGCTCGGCCCCGGCCAGCGCGTCGCCGGCCGCCCTGTTCCTCTCCTGGGCCTCTCGCCGATCGCGCTCGGCGCGCTTCAACTCCTCGCGTGCATCGCGTAGTTGACGCTCGGCGGCCGACACCTGCTGTCGCGCCCGCTCATGGTCGTCACGGGCTTGCCGCAGTGCCTCCTCGGCGTCCGTCCGTGCCGCACGCCGCTCATCGGCACGGCGCTCGGCGGCCTCGGCGGCCTCCTGGGCCCGGGCGAGTTCCTCCTGCCGTCGGCGCCGCCGCTCGGCGAGCTCGTCCTCGGCCCGCGTTCCGGCCGGAGCGTGTTTCGCCGCCGGCCGGGTGGGCTTGCGTGCCGGTGCGGAATCCGGTGCTGCGACGGCGGCGGGGAACTCCGACGGCGGGGTGAGTGAGCTCTCCAGGCGTCCCTGCGCCCATCGGCCGGCCGCTTCCGGATCGGCGAGGACCGCGCGCAGGGTCGACTCGACCTCCCGCCGCGCCGTCTCCGACAGCTGGTGCCCCGCCTCGCCGGCGAGTTGGGCTGCCTGCCGGGACAGGGCGGACACGACGTTCCGGCGCTGCGCGGAGAGATCCTTGAGGCCGGCGGCGTCCAGGGTGCGGTGTGCCTCGCGCAGCTCCTGGCCCAGTTCCAGGAACCGCCGGCTCTCCTCGGCCCGGGAGCGCAGCAACAGGTTCGCTGCCCAGGCCGCGCGGGTGGGCCGGCGGGCGGCACGGATGCGGCGGGCGTCCTGCGCGTGACCGGCCGTTCTCGCGGCGGCGGCCCGTTCCTCGCGCCGGGAGACGAAGTCGGACGGCGGCGTGGTGTACAGCTCGTCGAGCACCGCCTCCACGTCCTGCTCGCCATCGCCCCGCCGGCGCCCGCCCTTGCGCTGCATGCTCCTCGGCCTCCAGTCGGACGTCCACGACCGCCACGGCCGGGCTGCGCCCGGTCCGCGACGCCATGTGCGGTCTGCCCGCGCTCCTCCCTCCTGTCTACGGCCGCCCCGTCCGCCCCGCGACCCGGGCGGTGCTCACCCTGTCGCCTCGTCCCGTCCGCTCGCACCCGGACGCGGTCGTCGGCATGAGGTTCCGCGCCGCTCCCGGGCGAGTGTGTGACCGGAGTCGGTCCCGGGCACAGCCCGGTCCTCACGCCCGCGAGACCCGCTCCGTGCCCGGGGGTTCCGACTCACTCCACGACGACCCCGGCGAAGCGCCGGGCGACCTCGTGCCAGACCTCGGTGGCCGCCGGATCGTCGAGTGCCGCCCGGCGGGACAGCTCCGCCGGGTCCATGCCCAGGGCCCGGATCCGCTCCGGGTCCCACGACCGCACCCGGTCCGCGTCCGCCTCCGGATGGAACTGCACGCCCCACGCCCGGTCACCGACCCGGAACGCCTGGTACGGGCACCGCTCGCTCTCCATCAGCCAGGACGCCCCCGGCGGCAGGGCGGTGACGGCGTCCACATGGTGCTCTATGGCGCTCACCCGGTCCGGCAGCCCCCGGAACAACGGATCGGCCGCGGCCTCGGGGCGCAGGCTCAGCGGCGTGCTGCCGATCTCCGGCTCGCCGTACCGCCCCCGGACGGTGCCGCCCGCGACGTGTGCGAGCAGCTGGCCGCCCAGACAGACACCGAACACGGGCGTACCCCGCTCCAGTGCCTCGGCGACCAGCGCGCGCGTGGACGCCAGCCAGGGGGCGCCCAGGTCGTCGTCGGGCAGGTATCCGCCGCCCAGGACCATGACGCCCGAGTGGTCCGGACGCCGGGGGAGCGGCTCCCCGGCGTACGCGTGCACCACGTCCAGCGCCAGCCCCTCCGCGGCCAGCCAGTCACCGAACCGGCCCGGCCCGCCGCTCCTGCCGTTCTGCACCACCAGCAGCCGTGACAACGCCCACCTCCCGCTCACCGCACCCGGACACCAGCCCCTTGCCCGCACGTCGCCGGGAGCCAACCCTCGGGGGGTGTCACAGACCGGCGGCGCGATGTGTCGGCTCGCCGTCCAGGACGGTCAGCAGCACCGGCACATCGGCCAGTTCGGTGGCCGCGACGGTCAGGGGGTCGGCGGCCAGGGCGGTCAGGTCGGCGCGGTGACCGACGGCGATCCGGCCGGCCTCGTGTTCCTCACCCGCCGCGTAGACCGCGTTGACGGTCATGCCCCGCAGCGCCTCCAGCGCCGTGAGCGCCTGCTCCGGGCCGTGCGGTGCACCCGTGAGGTCACGGGTGGGCCGGCGGTGGCGGGCACCCGCCATCACGCCCAGCGGCGGGTAGGGGGCGATGGGCCAGTCGGAGCCGAGGACGACGACGGCACCGGCGTCGTGCAGATCGCGGCAGCGCCACGCACGCGAGGCCCGCTCCTCGCCCAGGCGGCGCGACCAGTTGTCGGTGTGGTCGGCCCGGGTGAAGTCGCAGCAGTGGGTGGGCTGCATCGAGGCGACCACCCCGAGTTCGGCGAACCGGCGCACGGTGTCGTCCGGGACCGTCTCGATGTGCTCGACCCGGTGCCGCACCCCGTGCCCGCCGCCCGCCCGGGCCTTCTCGACGGCGTCGAGGACATGACGCACCGCCGCGTCACCGATGGCATGGGTGGCCGTGGGCACACCGGCCCGGTGCAGCTCGCCGACGATACGGGTGTACTCCTGCGGGTCCGGCCAGAACGCGTCCCGGGACTCGCCGTGACAGTCCGGCTGCTCCAGCCAGGCCGTGCCGTTGTCCACGGTCCCGTCCATGAAGATCTTGACGCCCGCGGTCCGCCAGAGCCGGCCGCCCGCGCCCTGCCCCTCGATCAGCGCACGCACGCCCTCGGCGTCCGTGCCGGGCTGGCACCAGGGCGCCACCCGCAGCCGCACCGGCAGTCGCCCGGCCGCGTCCAGCTCGGACAAGAGCGCGAGGCTGTCGCCGTTGGCGTCCATGACATGGCCGCCGGTCAGACCGGTGGCGGCCATGGCGCGCAGGGCGGCGGCGAGCCGGTCGCGGCGCTCCTCGCGCGTGGGCTGGGGCAGCAGGCGTTCCACGAGCTCACAGGCGGCGTCCTCCAGCAGCAGCCCGGTGGGCCTGCCGTCCGCGCCGCACACCACCTCCGCGGTGGCCTGCGCGAAGGTGCGCGGCCCGGTCACCCCGGCGATTTCCAGCGCGCGCCGGCTGGCCAGCGCGGAGTGCGCGTCGAACAGCATCAGGAACGCCGGCACACCGTCGAGTACGGCGTCGAAGGGAGCCGTCTCGACCGGGCGCCCCGCGAAGACGTTGGGGTCCAGGCCCCAGCCCTGGAGCCACGCGCCGGGGGCGAGGTCGCGCACCGCGCCGGCCAGCGCCCCGCGCACCTGCTCCAGGTCGGTACAGCCCGACAGGTCGAGGCCGTGGGTCATGTCGGCGCCGCCGACGGGGTGGATGTGCCCGTCGACCAGCCCGGGTGTCACCACGGCGCCCTTGAGGTCGATCACCGTGGTCGAGGCGTCCGCGAGGGCGCGGATCTCCCGGTCGTCGCCGAGCGCGGTGATGCGTCCGCCGGCGGCGGCCAGCGCGGTCTGCGGCAGGAACCCGCCGGTGACCGGGTCCAGCAGACGGGCCGAGAGCAGGATGAGGGAGGTGCGCACAAGGGCTCCTTGAGTGCGGTTCAGTGGGTGTCGATGGGTGCGAGCGTGCCGACGGGCAGGCCGAGTTCGCGTTCCGCGGTGGTGACGGGCAGGCGCCGCACCACGGGCGGGTCGTCGCCGGTGTCGACGCTGTTGACGAGCATGCCGAGGCCGTCGAGGACGACCAGGATCTGGACGGCGGCCACCATCGGGTCCCCGGTGTGGAACTCGCCCAGCTCGACGCCCTCGCGGATGAGCGCCTCGAGCCGGTCCCGCCAGGCCGCCTCCTGGACGGCGACCCGGGCACGCAGGACGGACCGGTAGCGGCTGAGGTGACGGGCGTTGAGCCAGAGTCGGCTGATGTCGTCGAACGCCTCGCCGCTGGTCCGCGTGAAGAAGCGCGCCAGATGCTGTGTCGCCGTGGCGCCCGCCCGGTCGACCGGAAGGAGTTCGTCGAGTTCGGCGGCGACGGCGTCGCCGTAGGCCTCGGCCACCAGCTCCTCCACCGCCGGGAAGTAGTGGCTGATCAGTCCCGGGCGCACGTCGAGTTCCTCGGCGATCCGCCGCAAGGTGATGCACTCGAGTCCTTCGGTCAGAGCGACCTCGGAGGCCGCGGCAACGATTTCCGCACGTCTGGCGGCAGGAGTCTTGCGGATTCGCTTGTTCGAAACGCTTGACGGCATGGAATCGATGCTATTGAGTGTGCGACCAACAAGCAAGCAGGTGGGTTACCAGCACCCGGAGGAGCCCTATGGCGTCCACGATTCCCGACCCGCAGTCCGGCACCACCGCCCCACCCCAGAAAGAGGGAGTCCCCTCGCCGGAGCGGGCCGGCCGTGTCGAGGCCCACGGCATCGATCACATCCCCGACGGCGAACGTCACGGCCACCCGCGGCAGTTGTTCTCCGTCTGGGCCGCGGCGAACGTCAACTATCTGAGCCTCGTCATCGGCGGCGCCCTGATCCTCATGGGCCTGACCCTGTGGCAGGCGCTCGCCGTCATCGTGGTGGGCAACCTGTTCTGGCTCCTCACCGGCCTGCTGTCGATATCCGGCCCGGCCGCCGGCGCACCGAGCGAAGTGATCACACGGGCGATGTACGGCGTGCGCGGCAACCGCGTGAACAACGCCGTCGTCGGCTGGCTGATCTCCGTCTGCTACTTCGCCCTGAACCTGGCCGCCGCCGCGACCGCCGCCTTCGCCCTGGTGGAGAAGACCGGCCTCACCGCGGGCACCGGCGTCAAGGTCGCCGTCGTCGTCGTCATCGCCGCACTCACCCTGGCCATCGGCGTCTACGGCCACGCCATGATCATGAAGTTGTACCTCCCGATCACCCTGACGCTCACCGCCGCGTTCGCCGTCGTCGCCTTCTACGTGTTCGGGGACACCGACTTCTCCTACGTACCGGCCGAGCCGCTCACCGGCTTCGACCTGTGGTCGGTGCTCGTCGCCGGGGTCACCCTCGTCGGTTCCGGCCCGCTCTCCTACACCACCAGCGCCGACTTCTCCCGCTACCTGCCCCGTACGACGTCCGCCAGGTCGATCATCGGCTGGACCGCGCTCGGCGGCATCCTGCCCAGCATCGTCGTCTGCTCCCTGGGCGCCTTCGCCGCGACCGCCGTCGACATGACCGACCCGCAGGCCGGGCTCGGCACGATCCTGCCCGGCTGGTTCGAACCGGTCTTCCTGCTCGCCCTCGTCCTCGGCACCATCGCCATCAACGCCCTGACCGCCTACAGCGCGGGCCTCGCCCTCCAGGCCGTCGGCCTGCGCATCCCGCGCGCCCGCAGCGTCCTCGCGGACGGCACGGCCGCCGTCGCCCTCACCCTGTACGGCCTCCTCGTCTCCGACTTCCTCGACACCGTCAGCAACGTCCTCCAGCTCACCGTCGTCCTCCTCGGCCCCGCCATGGCCGTGTACGCCACCGACATCCTGCTGCGCCGCAACCGCTACGACGGCCCCGCCCTGATGGACGAGTCGGCCGACGGCCCCTTCTGGTACACCGCCGGCGTCAACCCGGCCGGCGCCCTGGCGCTCGCGGGAGGCGTCGCCGTCGCCGCCCTGTGCGTCAACACCCTCTACACCGGCCCGATCGCCCGGGCCCTCGGCGGCATCGACCTCGCCCTCCCGGCCGGCATGGTCGTCGCCGCACTGCTGTACGCCGTCCTGACGCGTGGCGGAAAATCACAGGCGCCCACGGCCTGACCGGAGTACGGTCCCGGCATGCCGGACGAGGACGGGTACTTCGGGGAAAGCGTCGCCGCACGATACGACGAGTCGGAGGCGGACATGTCCGGGCCGGAGGCGGTGGACCGCACGGTCGACCTGCTGGCCGGGCTGGCGGGGAGAGGACGGGCGCTCGAACTGGGCATCGGCACCGGCAGGATCGCCCTGCCGCTGGCCCGCCGGGGCGTCCCGGTGCACGGCATCGACATGTCCCGCGCCATGACCGCCCGCCTGCACGCCAAACCGGGCGGCGACACCGTCGGGGCGACCATCGGCGACTTCGCCACGACCCGGGTGCCGGGCACGTTCACGCTGGTCTACCTCGTCTACAACACCATCAACAACCTGACCACGCAGGACGCCCAGGTCGACTGCTTCCGCAACGCCGCCGACCACCTCGAACCCGGCGGCACTTTCGTCATCGAGGTGGGCGTGCCGGAGCTGCGCCGGCTGCCGCCGGGGCAGACCGCGGTGCCGTTCCGCATCGATGCCACGGAATGGGCCTTCGACACGTACGACACCGTGACCCAGGCGATGAGTTCGAACTACGTGACCGTCGTCGACGGCCGTGCCGAGCACGCGTCCATCCCGTTCCGCTATGTGTGGCCCTCCGAACTCGACCTGATGGCGAGGCTCGCCGGACTGCGCCTGCGGGACCGGTGGGAGGACTGGGACAGGTCGCCCTTCACCCACGAGAGCCGCCGGCACGTCTCGGTCTGGGAGAAGCCGGCCGGCTGATCCGGGCCCGGCCGTCAGCGCCGGGACATGTACAGCTGAAGTGCCTTGTGCAGCACCTTGTTGAGCGGGTAGTCCCACTCCCCGAGGTACTCGACGGCCTCACCGCCGGCTCCGACCTTGAACCGGAGCAGACCCAGCAGGTGGTCGTCCTCGTCCAGGGTGTCGGTGATGCCGCGGAAGTCGTACACCCGCGCGCCGCGTTCGTGGGCGTCGCACATCATGTGCCACTGGAGGGCGGTGCTGGGCTGGACCTCGCGCCGGCGGGCGGTGGAGGCGCCGTAGGAGTACCAGACGTGGTCGCCGACGGTCAGCATGGTGGCCGCGGCGAGCACCTCGCCGTCGTGGTGGGCGAGGTAGAGCCGCATCCGGTCCGGGTCCTCGGCCGTCAGCGCGGTCCACATGCGCTGGAAGTAGGCGAGCGGGCGCGGAACGAACCTGTCGCGATCGGCGGTCTCGACGTAGAGCTCGTAGAAGACGCGCAGATCCTCGTGGTCGCCCCGGACGACCTTGACGCCGGCCTTCTCCGCCTTCTTGATGTTGCGGCGCCACTGCTGGTTGAGGCCGTTGCGGACCTGTTCCAGCGACCGCCCGGCGAGCGGCACCTGACACATGTAGCGCGGCTGTCCGGCGGCGAAGCCGTCCTCGCCGCCGGGCTCGGCCTGCCGCCAGCCCGCCCGGCGCAGCCGTTCGGCGATCTCGCGGGCACCGGGCTCCTCCACGGTGGGCTTCACGTCCCGCAGCCGCCGGGCCCCGGGGTCGGCGATCGCGGCCTTGACGGTCTCGGCGTTCCAGCGCCGGGCTACCACGGGCGGGCCCATCTTCACGGAGAAGGCGCCCCGCCTCTTCAGATGGGCGAGCAGCGGCTCCAGCCACCGGTCCAGCTCCGCCGCGTGCCAGTCGATGACCGGGCCCTCGGGAAGGTAGGCCAGGCAGCGACGCAGCTTCGGCAGCGGACGCAGCAGCACCAGCGCGACCCCCACCAGGTCCCCGCCGTCGTCGAACCAGCCCAGGCTCTCCGCCTGCCAGTCCGGCTTCACCTCGCCCCACGAGGGGAGCTGGAGATGACTCACGGACGGCCGGGCCGCGACGAAGCGCAGATGCTCCTCGCTCGTGATCGCCTTCAGGTGATGGCTCATGGGAGGTGACCCTTCGTTCGGCTCGTTCGATGGTGTCGACGGGCAGGACCGCCGCGGCGCGCGGACGGTGCCGTCCCCCACCCCCAGGGAATACCGGCGCCGGTGAATCCGCGCGGGCTACCGGCTATTCGGGCAGTTCGCGCGAGCGGCCCGGTGGCCGCCGGTCCCGCCGTTGCCCTGGCTGCCCCGCCCGGCGCGCGGCGCCGCGCGAGGAGTGCCAGCGTGGAAGGGCGCGAAGGCACCGGCAGCGCGGCAGGGACGGACGGAGCGGACGGCCATGGCACGGGCGATCTGGACAGGCGTGATCACATTCGGGCTGGTCACCGTGCCCGTAGGGCTGTTCTCGGCGACGCAGGACCACACGGTCCACTTCCACCAGCTGCAGCGCGGCACCTCCGACCGGATCCGCAACCGGCGGGTCAACCAGCGCACGGGCGAGGAAGTCGGCACCGGCGACATCGTCAAGGGCTACGAGCTCGCCGAGGGCGAGTACGTGGTCGTGGAGCCGGACGAGCTGGACGAGATCGCGCCGGGCCGTTCCCAGACCGTCGACATCACCGACTTCGTCGACCTGGACGACATCGAGCCGGTCTACTTCGACCGCACCTACTACGTCGCCCCGCGCGGCAAGGAGTACCTCAAGGTCTACCAACTGCTCCGTACCGCCCTGGCCGAGGCGAACAAGGCGGGCGTCGCCACCTTCGTCATGCGCAACAAGCAGTACCTGACCGCGCTGCGGGCGGAGAACGACGTCCTGGTGCTGCAGACCCTGCACTGGGCCGACGAGGTCCGCGACCCGGTCAAGGAGCTGCCCGAGCTGCCGTCGGGCCGGGCGGACCGGGGCAAGGAACTCGACATGGCGCTGCAGCTGGTCGACGCGCTCAGCGGCCCCTGGGAGCCCGGCCGCTACCACGACACGTACCAGGAGAAGGTCCGTGACCTGGTGCGGGCGAAGTCCGAGGGCAAGGAGGTCGCCCTCGCCGAGGAACCGCCCACGGCCACCGGCGTCGTCGACCTCATGGAGGTCCTCCAGGGCAGCCTGGAACGCGCGAGGGGCGGCGGCAAGCCGCGGCCCGCTGTCTCGAAGGACACCGGCGGCGGGGGAGAGGCACCGGCACCGGCCAAGCGGAAGAAGGCCGCTGCCCCCTCCGGCACGGCCGCGTCGAAGCGGGCGGAGCTGCGCGAGCTGAGCAAGGCGGAGCTCTACCGTCGGGCCACCGAACAGGATGTCCCCGGACGCTCGAAGATGACCCGCAGCGAACTCATCGACGCCCTCGCCGGCACCGGGCGAGGCCGGAAGAAGCCCACAGCGGCCTGACGGATGCGCGCGCATGGTGCCAGGGCAACGTCCCTCAAGGCGCGCGGAGAACTGCGCGACCGGCCACGACGCGCCCGTGCCGGACGACGCACCGCTGCTGTCCCGGTCCGCGCGGCGCGCTGAGGGGCCGCCGGTGAGCGCGCCGCTGAGCAGCAGCCGGCGGGCGCCGAACGCGACGAACCCCTCGGCGGGCGCCGCTTCGAGGAGGCCGCCGGAGTGGCGGGCCCGCGGACGAAGCCGGCGCGTGCCGAGGAGTTCACGGCGACGCTGCGGGAGCGGCTGGAGGCCTGACGGCCACCGCTCACTGGGTGCTGAGCATGCCTTCGCGCAGCCGGCCCAGCAGGCGCGAGATCAGCCGGGACACGTGCATCTGGGAGACGCCGAGGCGTTCGCCGATCTCCTTCTG
>NZ_BMRV01000013.1 GCF_014648815.1 Streptomyces flaveolus
ATCCGCCCGCACCCCGTGCGGTGCACGCACCGGCGCCATGCTGATGGGCCCGCACGACGGTGGAATCGGCCGCCATGTCCCAGCAGACCTCAACACCGCATCAGCCTCCGCGTCGACCTGCTGAAGCAGCCGCTCGCAAGTTCCCTCAGCCGAGGGCAGGCTGTGTCGTTCATAGACGGTTTTCCACGGGCCGACCTGTTCAGGTGAATCACGCCGCCGCGCGCCGGTCGTACCCCACGAAAACACCCGTCGATCACCTGCCGATGATCCCGCCCCGCCCGCAACAACCGTTACTGACCAGGGACGTCCCCAGGGACGCCCCTTCTTCATGTTTCCTGGGTTCAGCAGGCGTCGCCGGGGATGGATCCGGCGGAGCGGACCTCGATCCGGTCGCCCGCGAGGTGGTTGAGGAATCCGGCGGCCATCTGGGAGCGCAGGCACCGCCTACCGGGCGAAGACCGTGATCGTGGCGACCGGCTCGCAGCACCGCAAGCTGGGCTTGGCGGGCGAGGACGCGCTCTCCGGCCGGGGTGTGTCGTACTGCGCGACCTGCGACGGCTTCATCTTCCGCGAGCACGACATCGTGGTCGTCGGCGGCGGCGACACCGCGATGGAAGAGGCCACCTTCCTCTCCCGGTTCGCCAAGACGGTGACGGTCGTCCACCGACGGGACACCCTGCGTGCCTCCAAGGCCATGCAGGAGCGCGCCTTCGCCGACCCGAAGATCTCGTTCGCCTTCAACAGCGAGGTCGCAGACATACGCGAAGAGGGCGGCAGGCTCGCGGGCCTGACCCTGCGTGACACCGTCACCGGCAAGACCTCCGAACTACCGGCAACCGGACTGTTCGTCGCCATCGGCCACGACCCGCGCACCGAACTGGTCCAGAGCCGGCTGGACCTGGACCACGAGGGCTACCTCAAGGTCGCCTCCCCCTCCACCCGCACGAACATCCCCGGCGTGTTCGGCGCGGGCGACGTCGTCGACCACACCTACCACCAGGCCATCACCGCCGCCGCCAGCGGCTGCCAGGCCGCCCTGGACGCCGAACGCCACCTCGCGGCACCGGGTGACGAACACGCCGTCGCCGCAGCCCCCGCGTAAGAGCAACAGGACAGCACTGGGACACCTGGTGAGAGGCATCCACCGTGACGTGGACGCTGCCAAGCCCATGTTGAGGGGTTGCAGGACCGGCTGCTGCAGCACGGATCTGAGGCGGCTCAGGCGGCTGCCGAGGCCGGCCTTGTTCGTCGCCTCAGATCTGCTCAGTCCAGCACGCATCCGGCTTGCCTCGATGCTGCCCGGCCCCTCCGCCCGTCGGCGCGCCCGTGTTCCGCCACCGAAGACTGGTGGCCGCTCGAGCCGAGCTGAGGTCCCCGGGCGGCCAGCACGGCGGTGAGGTCAGTGGCTGGCGAGTTCGCCGGTGAGCTTGCCGTGGAGGTCGGCGCTGGGGTCGTTGAGGCCGATGATCTCCACCGTCTTGCCGCGCTGGGCGTACTTGGTCTCGATTGCGTCCAGGGCGGCGACGGAGGAGGCGTCCCAGACGTGTGCCGCGCTCAGGTCGATGACGACCTTGTCGGGGTCGGTGGCGTAGTTGAACTGGCCGACGAGGTCGTTGGAGGAGGCGAAGAACAGCTCACCGGTCACCGAGTAGACCACCGTGGTGTGGTCGGGGTCGGTGACGGAGGTGACGTTGGCGAGGTGGGCGACGCGCTTGGCGAAGATGACCATGGCGGTGACGGAGCCGACGACGACGCCGATGGCGAGGTTGTCGGTGGCGACCACGCAGGCCACGGTGATGACCATGACGGCGATCTCGCCCGCCGGCATCCGCTTGAGGGTCTTGGGGGCGATGGAGTGCCAGTCGAAGGTCGCGAAGGACACCATCACCATCACCGCGACGAGGGCGGCCATGGGGATGTCGGAGACGACGGGGCCGAAGACGATGCACAGCACCATCAGGAACGAGCCTGCCAGGAAGGTGGACAGGCGGGTGCGGGCTCCGGAGACCTTCACGTTGATCATGGTCTGGCCGATCATGGCGCAGCCGCCCATGCCGCCGAAGAAGCCGGTGACGATGTTGGCGATGCCCTGGCCGATGGACTCGCGAGTCTTGGAGGAGTGGGTGTCGGTGATGTCGTCGACGAGCTTGGCCGTCATCAGCGACTCCATCAGGCCCACCAGCGCCATCGCGAGCGCGTAGGGGGCGATGGTGGTCAGGGTGTCCATGGTGAAGGGCACGTCCGGCAGGCCCGGCACCGGCAGGGAGGAGGGCAGTTCGCCCTTGTCGCCGACAGTCGGCACCGCGACGCCGGCGGCGACCGTGATGACGGTGAGAATGACGATCGACACAAGCGGGGCCGGGATCACGGTGGTGATCTTCGGGAAGAACACCATGAGCGCGAGGCCGCCGATGATCAGCGGGTAGACGGGCCAGGGCACGCCCGTCATCTCGGGAACCTGGGCCATGAAGATCAGGATGGCGAGGGCGTTGACGAAGCCCACCATCACGCTGCGCGGCACGAACCGCATCAGCTTGGCCACGCCGAGCGCGCCGAGGACGATCTGAAAGACGCCAGCCAGGATGACGGCGGCCACGAGGTAGCCGAAGCCGTGCTCGCGGTTGAGCGGTGCGATGACCAGGGCGACTGCGCCGGTGGCGGCGGAGATCATCGCGCGGCGGCCGCCGACGATGGAGATGGTCACGGCCATGGTGAACGAGGCGAACAGGCCGATCGCGGGGTCGACCCCGGCGATGATGGAGAAGGAGATCGCCTCGGGGATCAGTGCGAGGGCGACGACCAGGCCGGCCAGGACCTCGGTGCGCCAGACCTTCGGATTGTTCAGCCAGTCGGGACGCAGGCCGCGCAGGTGCGCGGCCGGGGACAGTGAGAAAGTGGACAAGGAAGCGAGTACCTGTCGGGTTCGGGCACACCCCGCCGACGGGCAGGGGTGTGCGGGAGGGCGCGGAAGGCCGGGCCGGCATCCCGCGGACGGCCCGCTCGGCGGGCCGGAAGTCTGTGATGACGGAGCGGCAAGCGCGGCCGCGTACGCGGCCGGGGCTCTCGTCAGGGGCAAAGCATCACGGCGGGCAGGCAGCGGCGCAGGGCACCATGAACACGCGCACGCATTTCTCCCGCAAGGATCGAAGATCTTCGCCAGGGGCGCCATCGGCCCCGGCACGGCAGCGGGGCCGGACTCGAAGCCCGCGCCACACAGCGGAAGGCGGCGGGCGACCGTCCCTCAACATCGGCAACTCTACCCTAACGTTAGAGTAGAGGTCGGTGGGAAGCGGCAGCACCAGGGGCGACAACGGTGAGGACCACGGGCGTGGACAGCAAGCACATGCAGATCGGCGAGGTCGCCGCGCGGACGGAGCTGTCGCTGCGCACCATCCGGCACTACGAGGAGACCGGCCTGGTCATCCCCTCCGCCCGGTCCCGGGGCGGCTTCCGCCTCTACACCGAGGCCGACATCGCCCGCCTCATGGTCATCCGCCGCATGAAGCCGCTCGGCTTCACCCTGGACGAGATGCGCGACCTCCTGGATGCCACCGACCGCCTCGACTCCGATGAGCCGGCCGACATCGACGAGCGGGAAGCACTCCTGGAGCGGATCAGGGCCTATGAGCAGGCCGCCGCCCAGAAGATCGAGGACCTGCGCGTCCAGCTGGCCCGCGCCGAAGACTTCGCCGCCACCCTCCGCGCCCGGCTCGGGACCGCCCGCTATCAGCAGGGCGCCTCGGCCTGAAATCACCGGCCGGCGGCCTGCACCGCTCAGCGCACGCCGGGCTCCCAGGCGGCCACTGATGAGCGGTTTTACGAGGTGTCAGCTCGGACGCGGAACGCCAGCCCGTCCGGACTGCTCAGATGCTCTTACGGCCACGGCGCGACTGCCGCATCTGGCTGACTCCCATAAGGATGAGACCGGAGAACATGAGGGCGTTCGTGCCAAGGAAGCGCAACTCCCAGGACGGGCTTGGCACGAAGTGGAAGTAGAACAGCCCCTGGATCACGCAGGTCGCGCCCACCAGCAGAGCTCCGAGCCCATTGACCCGAGGGCGGGTGAGACGACGGCGTACCCAGGGCAGTGTCCAGCCGGTGCGCATCGACGCCATGCCCAGGGTGATCGCCAGCAGACCCAGGAACATGCCACTTCCAACGACCCATTCCGTGGGCCCCTCCCCATCGCCTGAACCCGCCCGCACCTCGCGAACTCGCCCGCTGATCATCCACCCAATGCCAAGAGCTCAGCCCGGCCGTCGCCGGCAGCGGTCTTGCTACCTGTCTAAAGGACGCGTCAAGAAACGCGGGGTGTGCCGGGAAGTCTGGTCGGCGTCCGTAGGGCCGTTTGCCCTTTTGCCGACACCCCGGAGGTTCGCCGTCTTGGCTGCTGCCCCGCGCTCCCGTTCCCCCTTCCTCGGCCTTCCGCCCTAACCAGAACGCCAGGCCGTTGCCCGGCGTTGCGCACGGAGACCGTCGGTGGGCTGGTCCTGCTGGCCGCAGCGGTGGTGGCACTGGTGTGGGCGAACAGCCCACTGGCCTCCTCCTACAGCACCCTTCGCGACGTCCGCTTCGGGATCCCGCACTGGGTTTGGACTTGTCGGTCGGCCACTGGACCTCCGACGGGCTGCTGACCGTCTTCTTCCTGGTCGCGGGGATCGAGCTGAAGCGGGAACTGGTGGTGGGCTCGCTGCGCACGCCGGCCACCGCCGCGCTGCCGGTCATCGCCGCCGCGTGCGGCGTGGCGGTGCCCGCAGCCTCCTATGCCGCCACCGCCGCGGCCGGCGGGGGCAGCATGGACGGCTGGGCGGTGCCGATGGCCACCGACATCGCCTTCGCCCTGGCGGTCCTGACCGTCATCTCCACCCACCTGCCGACCGCCCTGCGCGCCTTCCTGCTCACCCTCGCGGTCGTCGACGACCTCGGTGCGATCCTGATCATCGCGCTCTTCTTCACCTCCGACCTCAATTTCTGGGCGCTGGCCGGGCTGGTCGTCTTCTACCTTCTGCAGCGGATGCGGGTGCGCGGCTGGTGGTGGTACCTGCCGCTTGGGGTGGTGATCTGGGCGCTGATGTACAACGGCGACATCCACGCCACCGTCGCCGGCGTCGCCATGGGCCTGATCCTGCGCACCACCCGCGACGAGGGCGAACAGGATTCGCCGGGCGAACGCACCGGGCATCTGCTGCACCCGCTGTCCGCAGGGATCTGTGTGCCGCTGTTCGCGCTGTTCGCGCTGTTCGCCGCCGAGGTCAGCGTCTCCGGCGACGCGCTGGGCGAGGTGTTCACCACCCCCGAGCCCCTCGGCGTGGTCATCGGCCTGGTCGCGGGCAAGATCCTCGGAATCTTCGCCGGCACCTACCTGGCCGCCCGCTTCACCCGCGCCCAGCTCAACCCCGAACTCGCCTGGGCCGACGTCTTCGGCCTCGCCACGCTGGCCGGCATCGGCTTCACCGTCGCCCTGCTCATCGGTGCACTCGCCTTCCCCGGCACCGCCACCGGCGAGCACGTCAAGGCCGCCGTCCTCATCGCCTCCCTGGCCGCGGCCCTGCTGGCCGCGCTGCTCCTGCGCCGCCGGAACACCGTCTACCGCCGCCTGTATGTGGAGGAGAACATCGACGAGGACGCCGACGGCATCCCCGACATCTACCAGCGCACCCCAGGCAGCGGCGCATGACACGACCACGCGCGCACCGTCCACGGGCCACCGCAGCGGCATGGCTGCTGATCTGCATACTGGCCACCGTGGCCCTCATCCTCACCACACCAGCCTGGGGCAAGATGCTCTGGCTGATCGCTGCCGCCGCCCGGCGACGGGTGGCGCGGGATCCTGCCGACATCTCCCGCAAAGGGCAGCCCGACATCCAGAGCCTGGGCAAGCTGCGGTACGTCGTGGAGCAGACGTTCGCCCTGCTGCACCAGTTCAAGCACCTCGCCGTCCGGTGGGAACGTCGCCTGGACCTCCACGACGCCTTCGCCTCGCTCGCCTGCGCCCTCATCTGCCGGAGGAGATTCCGGAAGAGGTAGCTTGATCGTCCTGCGGCCGAAGCAGAGGCGGAAAGGAGGGACGAGTGTCCGAACAAGTGGTGAGGCCAAGCGAGGTCCTGGCCCAAGACGAGGTCCGACTGCTCCAACGGGCTCTCGGTGAATAGGGTGGGCCAGCTCGGTACAGCGATGAACTCGCCTTCGGTATGGGGTTTGTGGACGCTCACGATCTGCTCGGTCAGTGCCGCATCCTGATCCGCGCTCTGGGTGACGATGATCCAATCAAGCCGGTCGATTGGGCGCGGACCCTTCTGGCTGCGGAGATCGTCTTCGTCAGCGACCTCGTCGGCTCGGGCGTCGAGTGGCACACGACCACGGGGCTCACCGACGAGGCCACCCTCCCGCTCCTCCGGGCAATCCAGCGAAAGCTGGCCAAGACCGTGAGCGCCTACGACGGAGAGCGCCCGGACGCGTAGCCAAGATCGTGTTACGAGTTCTTAAGGTCTGGAGAGCGGGTGCAGGGTGTGCGGGGAACGATCCGGCGAAAGAGACGGACCCCCCACAGATGACCCTGTTCGGCGTCGAGCACATCTTCCCTCCGGACCAGGAGACGGACACCCTGGCCGGGACCGAGTTGCGCGAGCAGGCGGCCAAGGCAGTCGGCTCCCTGCTGAACGGCGAGATCCCCATGTACGGGGCGGCCTGCTCCGGGGTGATGACGGTGGATACACTCCTGCGCCGGAGGGGATCACGGGGTGAGTGAGATAGAAGAGGCGCCCGCGGAGCCTGGTTGGCTGCGCCGGACGTTGTCGCACAGCAGGCGCGGCCCGTTGCTGCTGATATCCGCGCTGGTGCTCGTGCTTGTGGGTACCGGGCTCGGTACGTGGGCGGCGGACACGTGGCCGTGGCCGAAGGACCGCTACTGCTGGGGCGCCTGGGAAGAGGACAGCGGTCCGGGCTTCCTCGGCGACGAGGCCTTCGGCGATGATGACGACGGGTCACGCACCGGCAGGGAGACGGCACCTACCCGCGAGCGTCCGACCGGCAGCTGCGAGGTCGCCATCGCCAGCGACTACAAGAGCAGTTACGACGGCGACAAGGTCACCACCGACCAGAAGGTGTCCGTCGAGTACGGCCCGGTCCCCAAGGCCGCGGAGGCCCGGCTCGCGATGGTCCAGGACGGTTTCCTGGGCGGTGACACGGTCCCGCTCCCGGACGGTCTACCGGGCACGGTGAACGGGCGCGGTGGTCTGCTGGTGCTCCCGAAGTCCTGCGATACGCAGGACGGCCGGCCGACCGTCGTCACCATGCACGCGTCCGGCACGTACGCCAGCGGCCCCTCGTACACCGAGAACGATCCGGCCGACCTGGGCGGCGCCCGGGAGGCGGCGGTGCTGCTCGTCGCGGCGGCCAACCGAGGGATGGAGGCGGCCGGTTGCGCGCCGCACGAGCCACTGAGGGTCAGCTCGCCGCTCTACGACCTGCCGGGCAAGCAGGAACGCGTCTTCAGCCCCTCTGACGACGTCTGCGGCATCCGCGGCCTGCGCCTCGACACGGAGGACATCGAGTACCAGATCGGCGCGGTCACCCGCGACCTGCAGACCTGCAGTGTCCGTGGCGATCGCGACGGCGTGCCATACCTGGACCTGGCGATGGTCGCGCAGCCCCGGCTGGCCGCGGTGTTCGACGGCATCGCGGGCGAGCGGCCCGCGGCCCGTGGCTGGCGCGGCACGGGCACCCTGGGCAAGGAGCACGCGATAGTACAGGCCGACTGCGCCGGCCGGCCCGTCGTCTTCCTGATGGGCGCCTCCACCGACCCCGGCCACCTCGCCGTCTTCGCCAACGCGGTCGCGGCCCGCCTGGGCTGCGCCCCCATCGCCCCCAAGGGAGCCGGCCGGTGAGCAGCACTGCGGACGAGCCGAACCGATACGAGCAGCCCCTGCCCGCCGAGCGGGAACTGCTCAGCGAACGGCGACTGCGCCGGTGGCACTGGCGCAGGCTGCTGCGCGGCCGGGTCCGGCCGCTGCTGGCCGCGGGTCTCGCCGGGATGCTGCTCGGCGCTGGGGGCATGGCCTGGCAGACGCAGGCCGGGCCGTTCGCGCCGGACGAGGTGTGCTGGGGCGCCCTGTCCCGCGACGACCTCGCCGCAACCTTCCGCAAGCCGGAGGACGTGAAGGCGGTCGAGGCTCCCGTGCTGCACAGTGGGCGATCCATGGACGGCCCCACCGGCAGTTGCCAGTTGACGAACAGCGACGGCGACGCATGGGCGCTCACCGCCCGGGTGCACCGGCTGGACGACCGCAATGGCGACGACGGCAAGTGGGCCGACGAGTTCCTCTCCGCCCGTCTCACCCCGCTCGGCGGCGGCCTGCTGGGCATGGCCTCGGACAACCGCGCCTGGCTCGCCATCCCGGACGGCTGCCTGGGACGCCCCGGCGACCTCGACGGGCCGACCGTCGTGGACATCGCCCAGGGCAGCTGGATCACCGACATGGAGCCGCGTACCAAGGAGCGGGATGGGATGGCCCGCATGGTCGTGAAGCTCGCCAACAAGGTCAGCGCGGACCTGGGCTGCACCGGCACGATCGCCGATCCGGTCGACCGCCTGCCGAAGGCCGCCCGCTACACCCGCACAGAGAAGCCGAACGCGCTCTGCGGCATCAAAGGGCTGACCCTGGGCAAGAAGCGCCAGCTGCACCAGTACCCCATGATCACCGACGGGCACGGCCCGGTGCGCACCTGCGACCGGGACATCACCGGCTCACAGCCGAAGCAGCGCCTGATGACCGTCGAGGACCCGAGACTGGCCGGGATCTTCACAAGAGTGGCGCTATACGAGGGCGACCGGGTGCGCTCCGCCGCCGGCTACGGCGGCCTCAGCCCTAACCTCGGCATCTTCCAGGCCCGTTGCCAGGCGGGCGAGACGGTATTCGTCGTACAGGCCAATGGGGACGGGGCGAGCGCGGACCTGCGCACCCTCTTCCCCCGCTATGTCGAGGCCGAGGCCGCCCGCCTCGGCTGCGGCCCGCTGAAACTGAAACTGCCACGGCCGGGCGAGGGTCGCTGACTCCCGCCCGGCCGCCGTGCCGTATGTCACCACGACCGTTATTGCGTGTGCCGGGTCGTCTGCACCGGCGTTGGTCAGATGGACCTCGCAGTGCGCGAGCGAGAGGGCGAGGGCGGCCCTGCTCTGGCGCTCGAGTCCCTCGTCTCCGGTGAGTGTGGGGAGGCTGAGGGCAGAGGCTCCTATGCCGGCTTCTCCCAACCAGAGGGCCACGGCTGTCGCCACGGCGGTACGTACCGGCGTTCCTGTACGTGACGTTCATCTGGCCGGCCCGAGAGACCGGTGCACGATGCCCGATACGACGGCCGTGACCCAGATGAGCACCCCCCTAGCCCACAAGGACCCCGAGCCACGCCCCTGGGGTCCTCCCTGGCAGCTGCCCGCTCCCGGGCCCTCGCGGTTCGCTCACACAGTGGCCTGCGCTGCCCGGGTCTCCAGACCTGACCGATGCTCGGCTGGACGGTGAGGCCGCACCCCTTGAAGGGGGTGCGGCCTCACCGTCCGTGTGCGCTCTCACGCACAGGAGACTGAGCCATACACACGGAACGGTCGTTCCCGCACACGGGTGTGCACGCGCGCACACTGCTCCGCCTTCGTCCCACTCTGCTCCGAACGGGCCATGGCCTCCACCTCGCACAGCCGGACACCATGACTGGGTGTCTCACCGCTCGGTTCGTGCCGCACATCCGAAAGCGAGGGCCCAAAGTGCCACAGGGCCCCTGTGAACGAAAGGATCACCACTGATGCCCAAGTCAACCAGGAAAGCGGCCGCCGGTCTTTTCGCCGCCGCAGTGTCCGCCCTGGCTCTCGCCCTGCCCGCCGCACCGGCCAGCGCAGCTGCGTCCGCACTGGACACGCTGACCTGCACCAGCACGTCCACCACCACCTACGACCCGCCCATCACCACCACCGCAGCCACCAGCACCCGCACCATCGACCAGACCTACGGCCCCTGTGTGGGCACCGGTGCCGCTGCAAGCATCACCGGCGGCACCCATACCTCCTCCAACACCACCCAGCGCTCCTGCCTGCAACTGCTGTCCACCGCGACCGTGAGCTGGACCATCAACTGGAGCAACGGACAAAGCAGCACTGTCACTGCCCAACGCGTGTCCAACCTTGTCGGCGCCGTCTTCACCAACACCTTCACCGGCACCGTCACCAGCGGCTACCTCGCCGGACGCAGCTTCATCGAAACCATGACCGCCCCTTCCCTGCAGATCACCGCCTGCACCCTGCTCGGCGGCACCGTCTCCAGCCTCGGCGCCGCGCACACCTTCACCCTCCTGTAAGCGACAAGGCCGGGCATGACCGCATCGGCTGTTCCGAAGGCCAGGGAGAGCGCCGCCGCGTGGGTGCGAGCAGCGGCGGGTGCGGCATAGCGGAGTGCGGCGTAGCGGCGGTCCTGCCGTCGCAGGGCGGCGTCTGCAGCGACCGCCGCTGTCAGCTCACGGCCCTCGGCCTCCGGGCCGCTCCGGAGGAGAGCCCCGGGGTGGCCCGGAGGCCAAGGACGGTGAGGTGTTCCGGCAGAGGATCCGCGTGGCCGTGGACCGCTGGACCACGGCCGCGCCCTGCGTGTCTCGCGCCGCCAGGCCCTGCCCGGCGCGCCTGGCGGGCGATCTGGCGGAGGCGGCGTCCGGCGATCCAGTGGACGCCCCGCCGGCGATCTAGCGGGTGGACCCGGTGTGCTCGCGCACAGTGGCCGCCTCGTTCACCGTAGTACCGGCCCCCGGCTCGGCGCTCTGCTTCGCGAAGCCGCGCCGACCCGGCAGGATGGCGAGGACGATCAGGGTTCCGGCGGCCATGATGATCCCGCCGATGAGGCTGGTCTGGGCGACTCCGTGGGCGAATGCCTGGTGGACGGCGTCCACGGCGGCCTGGGCTTGCTGAGGCCCGGCGGAGGGATCCTGCGCGACCCGCTCCGCGACGGCCAGGCCGGCGCCGACCGAGTCCTTGGCTGTCTCCATCGCCTCCGCCGGGAGCCGGTTGCCCACCAGGTCGGTCAGCTCGTCCCGGTAGGCCGTGCCCAGCAGCGAGCCCAGCACCGCGATTCCCAGCGCCCCGCCCAGCTCCAGCGCGGTGTCGTTGACACCGCCGCCGACGCCCAGCTCGGACTCGGGGAAGGAGCCCATGATCGTGTCGGTCGCCGGGGAGATGGCCAGTCCGAGCGCGAGGCCCAGCATCATCAGCGGCGCCAGGAAGTCCCCGTACGTCGACCCCTTGTCGATCTGGGTGAGCAGGAACATGCCCGCCGTGCCGATGGCCAGGCCGGTCACGGCCATCACCCTCACCCCCAGCTTCGGGGCGAGCGCCCCGGTCACCGCGGACCCGAGGAACACCGCACCGCCCAGCGGCAGCAGCCGTACACCCGTGTCCAGGGCGCCGTAGCCGAGAACGAACTGCAGGAACTGCGTCGTGTAGTAGATCACGGCGAACATGCCGAAGAAGAAGAACATCACCGCGAGCATCGAGCCGCTGAAGGGCCGCAGCGCGAACTTTCGAACGTCCAGCATCGGGTGCGGGTGCCGCAGCTCCCAGGCGATGAAGGCGACCAGACCGGCACCGGCGACCACGGCGCCGGTGACGGGGCCGACGCCCCAGCCGGCGTGCGGGCCCTCGATGGCGGCGTAGATCAGGGAGCCGACCGTGACGATCGACAGCAGACCACCGACGTAGTCGATCCGGCCCATGCCCTCCGCCTTGGACGGCGGTACCAGGGCGAGCGCGCCGAACACGGCGAGGACGGCGATCGGCACGTTGATCAGGAAGGTCGAGCCCCAGGCGTGGTCCTCAAGCAGCCAGCCGGAGACCAGCGGGCCGACGGCTACCGCCACCCCGGAGGTCGCGGCCCAGGCGGTGATGGCCTTGGCCCGCTCGCTCCGGGGGAAGGTCGCGACCACCAGGGACAGCGTGGCCGGCATCACGACCGCGGCGCCCACACCCATGATCGCGCGGGCCACGATGACCAGAGAGGTCGCGTCGACCATGCTCCCCATCACCGAACCGCCGGCGAAGATCAGCAGACCAAGGACCAGCGCGCCGCGCCGGCTGTACTTGTCGCCGATCGCGCCAAGGACCAGCATCAGCGCCGCGTACGGAACGGTGTAGCTGTCGACGACCCACTGCAGATCACTGCTGCTCAGGCCCAGGTCGGTGGTCATGTCTGGGGCGGCGACGATCAGCGACGTGTTCGCCATCACCGTGATCAGCAGGCTCAGGCACAGCACGAGGAGCGCCCACCAGCGCCGCGCGTACGGCCCGGCTATTTTCTCCACGGGGGTGTTCGCAAGGAAGGGCATCAGTAGCTCCTGAGAGGGACGGGGCGGACGAGCGGAATCACTTGATTGCTCGTGAGGGGAGCGGGCGACGGGCTGAGATCTCAGGGCTTCGAGATCACCCTGTGGCCCCTTTAGGGCTTCCCCCGGTGATCCTCTGGAGGGCCGCGTCGGTGTCCGCGGTGGCCAGCATCCTGTTGATGTAGTCACCGGCCAGTGCGCCGGCCGCCGCGGAGGCCCCGACCTGGGCGACCGGATCGGTGGCGTTGCCGGCCACCCACACACCCGGCACCTCGGTGGCACCGGCCATGCCGGAGGCGAAACCGCGGCCCGTCGGCAGGTCCTGCACCGGCAGGCCCAGACCTTCCAGGCCCTTGGTGCGGGCCTGCATCTGCGGGGTGACCGCGAGGACGCGGCGGGCCACGATCTGGCCGTCGGCCAGGCGCACTCCGGCGAGGGCGCCGTCCTCGTCGTTGACGACCTCGGCGACCGGGGTGTCGATGACGCGGATGCCGCGGGCGTCGAAGCGGGCGCGGCTGTCCTCGTCGAGGTCGGTGCCGTGGGTGAAGTAGGTCAGGTCCTCGGTCAGCTGACGGAACAAAAACGCGGGGCCGATGGAGACCGGTCCGGTGGCGAGGATGCCGATGGGCTCATCACGCACCTCCCAGCCGTGGCAGTACGGGCAGTGCACCACACTGTCTCCCCAGTGCTCGGCGAGTCCGGGCACCTCCGGCAGCACATCCGTGAGGCCGGTGGCCACCAGGATGCGGCGGGCGGTGATGCCGCGGCCGTCGGCCAGGGTGACGGTGAACCGCAGGTCTCCGTCCGCCGACGGGGCGGCGGACTGGGCCGAGACCACCTCGCCGGACACGACGCGTCCGCCGTACTGGCGCACCTGCTCCCGGCCCCGTCGAAGGATCTCGAACGGCGGGGTGCCGTCCAAGACGATGAAGCCGTGCATGGCCTCCGCGGGCGCGTTGCGCGGGGAACCGCTGTCGATCACGACGACCGAGCGGCGGGAGCGGGCGAGCATCAGCGCACCGTTCAGCCCCGCGGCGCCCCCGCCGATCACCACCGCGTCGACGGTCCCCTCGTCCAGTGCGTCGCTCGCGTACGCAGGAGTCGCCACAGCCATGGCCTCCTGCCTTTCCTTGTCGGTCATGGTTCGGTCAACCCTTCGAGTTCTGGGTGGATGGAGGGGGCAGCCGTTCAGGATGCCGAGGATGTGGTCGGCGACCGTCTTGGGCTGTTCGAGATGCAGGAAGTGCCCTGCACCGGGCATTCGGACCGGGCCTCGCCAGCCTCGAAGGCGTCGCAACGCCGGGCGGCGCGGAGGAGTTCAACGACCTGGGGCGCTCTCCATCGCGCCAGGTGTGCACGCAGCCTGTCCGATGAGCCCAGAACAGTTGTGTACTGAATAGTCAGAAACCTAGGCAGTTCTGTACTGAGTTGTCAAGTATTGACAGGTCGACCCTCGCTCACCACGGCGATGCCCGGAATGTCGAGTTTAGGCTTGCTGGTGACCACGGGCTCGGCCAGCAGCAATGCGCCGATCAGGGCGGGGGCGGCGAAGGCGGCGTTCACGTACATCACTCACCGCCACGACGCCTATTCGGTGAGCATGCCGCCGGGCAGCAGCCCGAACCGCTCGATGGTTTCGGGCCCGTAGATGTCGGCGAAGTCCCCGCCGAGGCGAGCAGCAGAAGACCGCAGCGCCACGCCCCGATCGAGACTCGGCGTGAACCAGGTAGGGGCCGGTTTGATGCAGGCGCCGGGTGTACTGCAGGGTCAGCCGGCCAGTCGGTTGACCTTGCGGATTTGCCTGTCGAAGGCGCGCGAGGGCACGATCCGACGCAGGACGCTGACACGTGCGGCCATCGAGCCGGCGGTGTACCGGAGCCTGGGCTTGGAATCGGTGGCGGCCGCGACGATCACCTTCGCGACAACGTCCGGGTTGTCGGCGTTACGGAAGGCCGTGGCCAGCACGTCTCGGGAGACCTCCCGCTGCGCGGCATAGCCCGGCACGGGCGAGTCGGGTGCCATGCCGCTCGCCTCGAAACCCGTGCTCGTGTAGCCCGGCTCGACCAGCAGCATCCGGACGCCGTGCTCGCGAAGCTCGTGATCGACGGACTCGGAGTAGCCCTCGACCGCATGCTTGGTGGCGGCATAGATGGCCATAAAGGGGGCTGGGATCAGGCCCAGTACCGAGGAGACATTGACCACGCGGCCACCGCCCTGGGCGCGCATGTGGGGCAGCACTGCGTTTGTCATCCGGATCAGACCGAAGACGTTGACATCGAAGACCTCCCTGGTCTGGTTGATCGAGCTCTCCTCACCGGCGCCGACCGCGCCCACGCCTGCGTTGTTGACCAGGACGTCGATCCGGCCGAACCGCTCGATCACCTCCTCGACCAGGGAGTGGACCGACTCGTCGCTGGCCACGTCGAGATCGAGGAACGTCACCCCGGCAAGCGGCTCGGCGTTCGCCGCGTTGCGGCTCGTGCCGACCACCGCGAAGCCGGCGCCCACGAGGGCGAGCGCCGCTGCCCGCCCGATCCCGGAGGAGGCGCCCGTCACGAGGGCCACTGGCTGAGCTGTTTGCATGGCGGTTCCTTCGGTTGTGGCATGACTTTGTCGTGCACTGTGCGGGGTCGCCCGCACTGAGGCCGACACGGTCCGCTCCGGCCCCCTGCAAGCCCGGACCAAGCCTGTCCGGTGAGCTCAGGACGGTTATGTACTGAACAGTCAGAAACCTAGGCGGTTCTGTACTGGGTTGTCAAGAACGGCGGGTCGGCCGTACCTTTTGTGTATGGCGAGACCACGAAGCTTCGACCGCGACCACGTCCTCCATGCCGCCGAGCGGCAGTTCCGCACCACGGGCTACAACGGCACGAGCGTCGACGACATAAGCGCCGCCACCGGCCTGGGTCGCGGCAGCCTGTATGCCGCGTTCGACGGCAAGCACGGCGTGCTGCTGCAGGCGATGGCCGGGTACTCCGTCCGGCTGGGGCAGTTTGTGCCGGAGGCGCTCGCCGGACCGGACGAGGGTGCCCTGGAACGACTGCGCGGGTTCTTGCTCCGCGCCGTCGAGGGGGTGCCACTGGCCGCCGATGTGCCCCCCGCCCCTGACCGGGCGGCGGCGGCCTGCTTCGCCGCCAAGATGGCCCTGGAGATCGGCGCCTCCGACTCCGAGGTGGAGCGCCTGGCCAACGACTGCTTCTCCCTGGTCGCGACGGCGGTGGCCGAGTGTGTGCGAGCGGCGCAGCGCAACGGCGACATCGACCCTGACGCGGATCCCGACGACCTTGCGTACCTCCTGCTGACCATCGTCCGCGGGATCGATGTCGTAGGCGCGTCCGGCCACAGCCCCGCCCGCCTGACCTCGATCGCGGAGAGCGCGTTCGCCATGTTGCCTCGCCCGCGCCACCACTGAGAAGGGCACGGCCGGCCCCGTTACGCAGGCCATCTCATGCAGTTGGCCCGCTTCTACGCCGCGGGAGGCGCGGCCCGTAGGTTTACACGCCGCCGTGCCCTCGTGTGTCGGCGCGTGCTGTGGTGCTCCGGGGATATGCAGGGTGGGCACTGCTCGGCGCTTCGACCGTGCTCTGCGCCGGTCTGACCTTCTTGCGGGACGCCCCAGCGCAGCGCCCCACGGCAACAGCCCGACATGCCTGACAGGTATCACCGAATGGGTCAAAACCCTGCGCTGCCCCGCACCGCGCCAGCAGCTGTCGAGGGTCCTGAACAGAGCCAGGCAGTTCTTCCCACAGGGTTCAACACGCTGCACTTGACAGGGAAGATCAGGTGCGCCGGTGTGGTCCGGGCCGCCTGCCTCGCACCGGCGCCGCGGCTGCGGGCCCGCTGCTGGAGCTGGCCGAAGTCGAGACGGCCCTCCGTGGCGACCACCAGCTCCCCGTCCAGGACCAGCGGCACGCGCAGGACCCGGCCGGCAACGCTGATCTTGGGAAAGGCGCCGCTGAGGTCGGCTCCGTTCCTCGACTGCAGGTGCGCACGGCCGGGGCTGGCGAAGAGCAGCGTCCGGTAGCCGTCGGGCTTCTGCTCGAAGACCAGCCCGCCCGGCAGCGCCCGCTCGGGCGGCAGCTCCGAGCGGGCCTCGGCGAGCATCGGCTGGACCGGAGGGATGAGTGCCACAGTCCAGGTGTATGCCGCGCTGGCGCCGGGCGCACCCGGCCCCGTGTCAGTGCCACCAGCGATGATGCCGTTATGACGATCACCATGCGCAGCTACGGCTTCACCTGGACCAACCCGGACGGCTACACGAAGAAGGCGAACCCGTTCCCGGCAGGCTGGGCCTTCAGCCTCAGCGGATTGTTGCGGCCGGGAGTCACCGCCGCCGAGAAGCCCGCACCCGACGCTCCGTCCAGGTGCGAAAGCATCCGCTCCGCGAAGTCCACAACCTCAGCCTCGGTGAGGTACGCGGTGAAGTCGGCCTTCAGCATGGAGCACCAGTCTGCGGTGACCTGCCAACAATCCTCGCCGGTCCACGCCAGCTCCAGCCATGCGTCATCGCCGCCGAGACGCATCCGCGGCTCGTCCATCGTCCCCTCCGACATCCCGCCCTGATCTCGAGATCTTAGAGCCCGGGTGTCCACCACTGTCAGTTGCCGAGCACCACCCAACACCCCGCGAATCAGGAACCTTCCCCATCAGAGCACTAGCCGAAGTCCGTGCAGGCAAGGTGCGTTGCGCAGGTCCGGCACCGGAAGGGGTGAGCGGTCGCCTGACCGTTGCTGTCCAGCGAGTTCGGGAAGTCGTCGAGTGGTCCGGCCAGCCCCAGGTGCGGAGGACCTGCCGCAGGCTGCTCCTCCCCGCCGTTCACCCAGGCCGACACCTGTGACGGCTGCGGCCTAAGGTGGCGCAATGATTCCGCCTGCCGAACGGACGGCTCTGGACCTGCTGGACGCCCATCTCGAGGCGCTGTGGGGGACGTGGGAGGCGTCGGACGTGCTTCCGGCGGAGCCGCCCGGACTCGCGGCGGAAGGAGCAGGCGAACTTGTCCACTGGGCCCTCGGCCGGCTCCGGAGCATCCCGCGCGAGCCCAAGGACGCCTTCGCCCGTGAGATCGGCGGCCTGCTCATGGAATTCCGGTCCCGTCGCAGCCCCTGGAACGCGGCGGTGCTGCGGCTGCTGTACGACCAGTGCGTCTTCGTCGCCACCGGCCCGCGGCGGCACGAGGACTGGACGCACGATGTCCACGCCGTGCTGCACCGGACGGTCACCGATCCCCGCGGCTGGCTCCGCTTGGACATGGACCACCCCGACCCCGCCCGCCAGGCCGTGCCGGCCTACCCTTTCGACCCGCCGGCCCCGGCCTACATGCCCGCCCATCTGCATCCCCTAAAGCCCCAGGCGGCAGTGGCCGCGCTGGCTGTCATGGCGGAGGAATGGCAGTCGGAGCAGGCCCCTGTCCGCTCCCGCCCGAACCGGGACGCCCTGCTGGCGGACGCCCGGCTGCTGCTCGACCGGTACGGGCCCGGCGCGCACTACTGGACCAACGCGACAGCCGCCGCCTCCACCCCGGCCCCCGACTTCCTCGCCTCAGGACTTGAGGGCACCGAAACCCACCGTTTCCACACCACCGCGTACATCGGCGGCCTCGACATCTTCGAGGACCTGGGCGTGATCGCGGTGAACGACGAAGAGGTAGGCGTCTTCTGGTCTATCGGGTCCTACTGACAACCACCAGGCAAGCGTTGGACGCGTGCGGGCCTTCGCCGACACAGTCCTCGCCGCGCCGGAAGCCCTCCGGCGCAGCGGTGGGCGCACAGTGACCCGGGGGCTTGGCCATGTTCGCGGCCAGGGCAGCGTCTTCAGCCGTCTCGGCCGCCGTCGGGGCTGCGACCTGACGCGTGTGGTCGTGGTCGTCGGCGTCGCCGGCCGCCGGACGACACACTGCCCCACATATTGTGATCATCGTAAAGTTTTGCGACGAGCGCAGAATGAATCCGCTTGAAGAACTGGTGGTCCTGCGCCACCCCCTGCCTGAGCCGGGCACCGTCACCCCCGAGGACTGCTACCCCGACGCCTGCGAACAGGTGGAGCAGCACCGCAAGGACGACATCGAGCGGCTCCAGGCCGCGAGCAACGCTCTGGAGATGAGCCCGCTGCTGCTGGTCCTGGAGGACCTCAAGGCGCAGCGCGAGAGTCTCGATGCCGCGCTGCGGCTGCTGCTGGCCTACGGGCGGGAGTTCCACGGCAGCCGGCCCTACGGGCTGGAGGAGCTCGCGCGTCACGCCGGATACAGCGTTTCCGGGGCGCGCACCGCCTACGGGGATGCGGAGGTCCGGCAGGTCGCCGCGCAGATCGGGCGGGAGCCGAACCGTCCCCGCCGCGCCGCTGCCGGACAGAGCCGGTGAGCCCGGCGCGCGACACTGCGGCGTTCCCGTCGGCTGCCGCGCCGCCCCTCCTCGGTGAACGCAGGGCGGCGGGTGGTGAGGCGGCCGGCGCAGATCGCGTCCAGGTCCTGGAGGACACGTTGCGGGACGTCCTCAGCCACATCCGGCCGCAGGGCAGCCCGCACTGGGAACTGAACACCTGCCTGGTGACCAACGAGAAGCTGGCCACGTGGTGGTCAGCGCTGGGTGTCACCCCCCGGTGGGAGACTACTTCCGACCAGTGAGCAGTGCCGTGCCCTGTGGACGTGAGGAGTCCAGCCAGCACCAACTCCTCCTGGTACGCGTGGTGTTTCGATCACGGCGTCCTGCACACCTTCACGCACGGCGCAGAGCCCTGGTGCACTGCCGCGTGGGTGCCGTTGGCTGCGGACACGGCCGAGGAGGCCGCCGAGGCCAAGCAGGCCGCCTACGGCGACGCTCTCTCCCTCGACGGCCTCCCGCTCGAGGAGCAACTGGACGTACTGGAGATCCGCACGACGAGGGCCTGACGCGTCACGGCCGGTCCCTGCCCCGGGCCAGAGGCCGGGGGCCGGCAGGCGCCCGTCTCCCCCGCGCTCGAATTGGGCCGCAGGCGGGGCGCGATGTTCATCTGTCGTCGCTGTCCTCGAAGCAGGACGCGATCTTGTTCCACATGAAGGCGGCCCTCCAGCCTGGCTCGCCCTTCACCCAGCCGAGCACGGTGGCGACGGCCTTGTCCCGCGAGACGGTCCGCGTCTGGTAGTGCTCGGCCGCAGCTCCGTCTCGGTGCTCCAGCTGGAAGGTGTTGTCCTGGCGCGTCAGCACCTGCACGTACCAGTCGCCGGGTTCCTCGTCGGTGACGCGTTCGACGATCAGCACGTCGCCGCGCTGCAGGTTGGCTATCGCCGCGCTGATCTTCGGCTTCGACGGCCGTCTGGCCACCACCCGCGCGCCATAACTCATCACCAGCACAACGGGATCATCGCGGACGCCTCTGACAACCCTGTCGTCCGATGTGCACGGGGGTGCGCGCTGCCCGTATAGTTGATCTTGCAAGGCAGGTCGCTGCGGCGGCCGTCTTACGCGCGTTGGTCGTCTAAGGAAAGACGCCCCGCTTCCTGCGGGGAAATGCAGGTGCAAGGCCTGCCCGGCGCTCCACCCGGTCCCGCCTCCCGACGTCTTGGGGGCGGGGCTTCTTCACATTTGGGGCGGGTCGCGGCGCGTGGGGCCGTTACTCACTATCGGGTGAACGCTGCCGGGTGGCCGGGGTGGCGTGACCTGGCGGTTCTGGCCTTGAGCTCAATGCTGGAGCGGGTTCTGACTGTGAGGGGGCGTCAATCTGGTGCATTTGTCGCATAGGTGGGTGTTGCCAGCGAGCGTCACGGCGATTTGGGGGATCAGTAACAGCGTTCACGTCGCCTCCACGAACCGGTCGACCGGCCTGCAACCTGTGCGTGCACGGCCGACCGGCCGAGCACGCACCACCACCCCGGCCCCGCGGCCAGCGGTGCCCGCACAAGCAGGGGGACCCTGCGTCGAAGTCCATCACCGCCCGCCGCCTGACCGCTGCCGCCCCCACCCTCGGCGCGCTGACCGCGGCCCTCGCGGTGCCGGCCACCGCCGCCGACCACGACCACCGGGCGCAGCGCCCGAACGTGGAGACCAGCGACGTCCAGTACAACTCCCCGGGCCGTGACGACCGCTCCAACCGCTCCCTCAACCGCGAGTGGGTGGAGATCACCAACAACAGCCGCCGCTCCGTCAACCTCGACGGCTGGACCCTGCGCGACGAGGACGGCCACCGCTACACCTTCGACCACTACCGCCTGGACGGCCGGTCCACCGTCCGCGTCCACACCGGCCGAGGACGCGACACCGACACCGACACCGACGTCTACCAGGACCGCCGCAACTACGTCTGGGACAACCACTCCGACACCGCCACCCTCCGCAACGACCACAGTCGCTTCATCGACGAGACGTTCTGGGGCCGCAACCGCCAGGGCGGCCGCCACTGACAACCGATGGTGCGGGTGAACCCACCGGCACCACCACCGCACCGTGCGGCACGCCCTCCCCCACGGCGGGGAGCGTGCCGCACGGCGCCGAAGGCGTTGCTCAAATGATGCTCAGTAAACGCACCTTTCCTCGTTGTGTACATGACGTCACGACTAGTGTTCGTGGCACTTGATCGCCACGGGAGCGATCCACCAGGAATTGGTGGCTTCATGACCAGTGCCCGCATATCCATAAATGTGCCGGCCGTTACCTGCCTGACTGTCATCGCCGGACTGACCACCGGCGGTACCGCAGTCGCTGAGGGGCCGTCACCGACGGCCACCGACGCCGCCGTCGTCGAGACCGCTGCGCCGGAGCCGGAAGAGACCGACCTCGTCGAAGGCGCTCCCACCAGCGAGGCCCCTGCGCCCACGACGACGCCCGCACCGGATCCCACACTGGGGGACGTGGACAGCGACCTGCCGACGTCCAAGCCCAGCGCCACCCTGGACGCGAGGGCCTGCGAGCCCGGCTACCGGTACACGCCCACCAGCAAGGGCAAGGACTACCACAAGGGGGTGGGCGCTGAGCAGACCAACTACAACGGCACATCGCGCACCGCGAAGTCCACTTTCACCTCCGAAGTGACCGGCAAGGTCGGTATCGCCTACAGCGGGGAACTGAAGGTCGGAGGCTCGGCCGCGGTCGTCGAGATTGAGGGCAAGTTCGGCGTCGAGCTGTCCGTGGAGCTGACGGCGAAGCTGGGCAACACCATCGCGGTCGACACTCCCTCGAAGCACAGCACCCACGCCCGCTACGGCGTCTACCGGCTCAAGTCCTACGGCTACAGTCAGTACCTGTACGCCAACTGCACCAGGGGCGTGAAGAAGAACGTGACCATCTACACGCCCCGCCGGGTCGGCTGGGTGCTGTGGGAAACCAAGTGAGAGCGCGGCAAAGAACGGTGACGTCGGCTCTTCTGCTGCTGATGGCGGTGGGCTGCACCTCCGGTGAGAGCACAGACGATGCTGCCGCGTCCTCGGCGCCCAGCACATCGAGGCCCGCGCCTAGTCAGCGGAGCGTTACGGTCACGCCGCCAGTGCTTGATCCTGAGTCCGGTGAAGTCTTCGCCGGGCGACGTGGTGAGACGCGCGGCAACGCGAGTTTCTCCTACGACGCCGGCCCGCAGGGCAAGGCACTCATCGTCGCGGTCAGCTGTCTGGGCCCCGGCACCATCAAGGTCACGGTGCCCGTCCTGGGAACGGATTTCCCGCTGGAGTGCGGCGCAGGCGAACCCGCCGTCACGTACAACCAACTCGCCATGCAAGCCGCCCACAGGGCCGGCACGGTGACCGTCATCGCACCCTCGACCGCCACCTGGGCGATCACCGTTGGACGCGGCAACACCGCCGAGCAGGAGTCTCCCACCCCGGGATGACGTGCTTTTCAATCCGTCCCACCGACGCCCGGCCTCAGGACTATCGGGGCCGGCCGTCGCCGGTGTCTAGGTCGGCACCGACCGTCTCACCTCGGCCGCGCCGTTCCCCAGACTGCAAGAGTCTGACAGTCAGGCCAGCACGGCGCGACTCTCGTCCTTGCGACCACCAGATACCTTCACGCCTCGGTCGCGCAGCCCGACGACGGCGGCCCGGAGCGTAGCGGCTGCGAAGGGTGTCCGTCCTCACCTACTCCATAAAGCGGGCCCTGGGGACGGCATGGCAGATCCCCGGGGCCCGTGGTCGGGGACGACGAGGAGTCCGTGCGGGCTTCAGGGGGAGCATCACGCAGTGGTTTTCGATGACCCGGCCACCGCGGTCGAGGCCGCCGCAGACGGCCAGCCTCGGGTAGGCCCTGATCTCCCGGTTGACGACGAACCGCCATCGCGAGGCGTTCGCCTTGCTCCCGCGGTAGTCGCCGACGAACGCCCGCAGCGTCCCCGGCAGGCCGTCCCTCGTGGTAACCGTGATGTCCTGGACGTAGTCGCGCGGTCCCCAGCAGCAGTCCCACGGCAGCTGTGAGCGCGCCCGTGACCGTGGCAATCCGCCCACGTGTCCTTCGTGCTTGGGCCATGGGTCTCTCCTTGTTCGTGTGCACTGCCTCGTCCCGCTGATTACTGGACCGGCTCGTACGTCACGGTCTGCTCCGGGCAGCCGGCCGCCACCTCGGCCAGAGCCGCCGCCTCCGCTTCGTCCGCCGACAGCGCCCAGCGCAGCTTCGTGCCCACCCACTCGGCGACGTACCGGCAGTGCACCTCGCCCGCCGGCGGCAGCCACTGGGCCGGGTCCGGGTCGGCCTTCGACCGGTTCGACCGCGCCGTGACCGCGACCAGACCCTCGCCGCCGCGCCCTGGTCGTTGGCGTACGCCTCACGGCGCTGCGCCGACCAGGCAGATGCCCCGCTGTCCCAGCTCTCCGCGAGCGGCACCATGTGGTCGATGTCCAGGCCGGAAGCCGACGTCACCCACACCTGGTCGTAGTAGGAGAACCACAGGCCGCCCGACAAGGCGCACCGCGACCCGACCGTGCGCGGCTCGACGGCCTCGTCCAGGAGGACCTCGTTGCGGGTGGAGCAGCCGTCCGTCGGATCGTCGCCGGAGTTCCAGTGGCGGAAGGCCTCGCGGGTATAGCCGTCGCGGGACTCGGTGGCTACCGGTAGACGGCTGACGGCCTCGGGCAGAGGCAGTGTCTCCGCGGCCTGGGCGGGAGTGGAGACGGCGCTGTTCGGCGTTCGGTGAGTGCGCCGCCCGTGTGGGTGCAATGGTCGTACCGGCGCAGAGCGCCGGTGTCCTTGCGCGCGGTGCTGGGGACGGGATGCCGTGGCCCGACTCGGGTAGGGCCACGGCATCCCCGTGTGGGGCACTCACAGTGCACGGACTGGATACCCCGGTGACGATGCGAAGGCACGCGGCCGATCGGGTACCGCGGGGCTCAGCCCACGCCTTCCACCGGCCAGAACTGCACCACGTACTGCTCCAGCCCGTCGGGCACACCGTTCCTGCTCGCTGCGGCGGCTTCCTGACGTCCCGTGCAGTAGATCCTGGTGTTCCACGTCGCCGGAGCGGAGGGCAACGTGATGTCCTCCAGGCCGGGCCCGCCCATCGACCACAGCCGCAGCGTCCCGGACCGGCACTCGATCCGCGCTTTGGCCGTTTTGTCCCAGGAGCCCTCGAGCAGCGGGGGCTCGTCTTCCCAGGCCTGCACAGTGACCCCGACGTGCTGCGTGTGCGCCGCCGTCGTCAGATCGATCCGCCCGGGCCGTGGCGTGCCGAAGTCCCCGGCGATGAAGTCCTGCGGGAACACCGCAGGAAGCCACGAGTCATCGGCATCCTGGAGGCACAGCCCGTAGTAGTCCGCCAGAACCCTGACACGCTGGACACTCAACGGCTTCACGCCGGCGATCCTACGGGGACGGCAGGACGGCGATCCGAGCCGGCCGCCTGCCCGCCAGGTTCCTGAGCGGCTGCGGGCCGCACGTGCATGCTCGGCACCGGCAGCCGGACGGGTGCCCACGCTGCTGGCGTCACCCGGGAGCCGCCCCTTCGGCCGCAGGCCCGGCGGCGCGGGCGACGGGGGCGTCTGAGGTTGCCGGGCGTGGAGTGCGGCACCGGGCCTGCCCACCCGGCGCGGGATGCTGCCGGGCAATGGCGCAGGGCTATCGCGGTCTGCTCGCACTGTCTCGTGCCCGCTTCGATGGCGGCGGCCCGCTGCTGGACGTCGAGGACCTCATATAGGGCGCGGAACTCCTCGAACAGTAGGCACGTCACCTGCCCCATCGGCGTGATCGGATTCGGCGGCGGCGCGAGCGTTGCTCGAGGCGGGCTGCTGGCCGTCGAGTCAGCGGGCGGGGGCGGTGCGGTAGGCACGTGCCAGCGCGTCGAATCGTCTGCGCTGCTCGTTGCGCGCGTCGCGGGCTTCGGCGGTCTTCGGGTCGAGCAGGTGACCAAGTGGGTTGGTGCGGCGCCGGAAGCCGATGCCTTCCCACAACGCCGTGATCTTCTGGTTCGCTTCGGTCCACTCTGTCTGAGACAGCGGGCGCCGGCCTTCCAGGGTCTCACTGACCTTTGTTTCGACGGCGACGGCGCTGCATCCGTCAGCCAGAGTCCAGACCGCCTGGGACGCGAGGATCGGTCCGAGCCCGAAGCCGCGCCAGGCATGGTCCAGTCGGACGCGGAAGAGGACCAGCAGGTCTCCGTCGCACGAAACCATGGCGTCGCGAAATGCCTGCCGGTAGCCGCCGTTGCCGAGGTCGTAGATGCCAAGGACCAGATTGAACAGGGCCTCGTCATAGAGTTCGGCATCGGCCCACGGGTAGGGACTGAACCGGGTGTCCTGGCGCAAGCGGAAGAGTGTCATGGAGCCGATGACGCCGCCGATGGTTCTGTTCTTGAACCGTTTCGCCCGTATGGACACCGTCCACTCTTCGAGGCCGTCACGATCCGTCTCCGAGCTCACATCGTGTGTGAGCTGGTACTTCAGCGTCAGTAGCCGCGGATCGGCAGGCAGGTCGCTGGGAGAACGGGTGAACGGCGTCATGATCCCGCACCCTAAAGGGCGCTAGCAGCGCGGCACGACCCCGTTCCTGCCCCGATCCGGCGTGCGAAGCAGACGGGCTCACGAAGATTGCCCGTCCAGCGCTCCATGCCGGTCAACGCGCCAGACGGAGGTCTTGTCCCTCGGCTACGACCAGCCGTCATCGGCGTCCCCGGCGGCACGACTGCCCCCTACGGGCGCAGGCCCGGCGAGGGCTGCCCGGGCCTGTTCCGTACACTGCCGGGCGGCCGCCTCGATGTCGGCCACCTTCTGCTGGACGTCGGGCGCCTCGCACAGGGCGCGGAACTCGTCGTAGGAGAGGGTGGGTTCGTCGTCGCCTGCCCCGTCGGCCGATCGGGCCGCTGTGATGAGCGCGAGGGCCCGCTGCTTGCGCTGGGCCACCTCGGCCCAGAAGGCCCCGTCGCGTTCTTCGGGGGTGGGCTGGGTCATCGGGTAGATCACGGCATCCGGGCCGGGTCCGTTGCCCACGTCCGGACCGGAGTTGGGGTCCATGTCCTGAGAGTGCCTTTCGGTCGGGGCTGGGATGGTGCGCGGCGCCTGGGGCCGGGTTCAGTGCATCTGGCTCTCCTGCGCTGCTGCCGGCTGCCTGATGGCCTGGGGTGTGCCGCGCAGGGCGCACCGAAGGCCCGGCAGCGCGAACAGTCGCAGAAGGCCGCCTCCCCCGGGGCCCGCCGGCGCCCGGCATCCAGCGGTTTTGGAGAGGGCCAGGCGCCGACGGTGTGCCGGGCGGGTGCCGCACTTCGGCAAGGGGCGGTTGAGGACGGGTCGGGCCGCGCGCGGGGCAGGAACGGGGGAATGCTGCACCCGGCGCGGCCCGGCGGTACTGGGCAGACGGCGCGCCTGCACCCCGGGGGTCACGGCGGCCGCTGCTCTCGCCCGGCGGTGCCGGACGCACACGGCGCACGAGAGGGGGTTCGTGCAGGGGCGCCCCCGGCTGAACGCAGCATGTGACAGGGGCCGGGGGGCGCGGGGCGGGGCGTGGTGGTCAGGGGCGGCTGGTGACGCGGGACCCGGCCAGCGGGGTGCGGTGAGTGGGTTCGGCAACCGGGGTGAAGCCGAACGGGTCGACGCTGAGGTGGATGGTCCAGTGGTCGGGGCCGGTGACCTTGACGACGTCGCCGACGGAGACCGAGCGGATGTCGGAGGGCCACCTCTGGCCGGTGTGGTCGGGGCCCTGATGGTTGCCGACGGTGAACGCGGCGTCGGCGGCGACCTCGTGGCTGTGGATCCGGTCGGTGGCGTGGAAGACCAGGAGCAGCGGCGTGCCGTCGGTGTGGGCGGCTACGGCGAGGGGATGGCGGGGCTGGTAGCCGTCGAAGCTGTGCGGGGCGGTGTTCATGAAGACGGTGACGGTGTACACACCCGGCTCACCGACACCGACAGCGGCGCCGGTGCCAGCGGTGTCGGCAGCGGTCGCGGTGACGTCAGCGGTCACAGCGGAGGTGGTGGTGACAGGGGCGGCGGCGGTGATGCGGGCGGTCACGGGACGGGGGTAGGTCACAGCAGTCGTCACAGTCGAACTCCCAACGGAACGGGGATTGACGGGCCAGACCATGCGACACCCGGCAGTTAGCCGAGCAAGCAGCGGCCGGGCCACCCCTGCCAGGGCCACAGGCCACCGATCCGTTAACGGCCGTCCGGGCCGGGTTCGATCAGGTCCTGCGTCGGCGCGGTCACCGGCCCGCCCAACCAGAACGTGAAGGCGCGGAGCTGCAGGTTCGCCCTGCGTGGCGGGGGAAACGGCGACTACGATCTCGCCCATGGAGACTTCCATGGTGCGGCCAGAGTCCTTGACCGTCCTTCCCGCATGCGTGTGGAGTGACAGCGAGCGGGACGCGATTCGGCTTGGGCATGTCAGCCGCGCGATGGAGGGCAAGTGGCATGTGGTCTGTGAGGGCGACACCGTCCATCTGCTGAGGAGCTGGACGGGACACCACATCTACCGAGCCGAGTTCGGCCCAGTGGACGCGTCCGAGGGCAGCGGGTGGCGCATCGTCCGGGCCGAGGCAGAACGAGATCCGGACCGCTACCAGGCTTTCGGAGCGGAGTTCGACGCGGTGATGCTGGAACTCGTACTGCGCACCTATGCCCTGTCCGAGCCCGCAGCGGAACTGCGCAGCCTCATGGTCTCGCTGGTCGCCGATGCCACGGGCCGTACCAACGCTCCCTCCGGCCTGGTGCAGATGAGTCTTCTCGGCATGCGTACAGATCCGCCCTCGGCCGATCGGCCGTGACCAGGCCTCGCCGCGGTGGTCGCCCCCGGCCGGAAAGGCGATAGGCGCGTTGCCCCGGGACCGGGGGCCAGAATGGGTTCCGCTTGCGGCAGTTGGCCCGCCGCCAGGCCTTGCCCGCGTAAGGGTCGGTCGGCATCCCGGCGGCGGGCTCGCACACGTCCAGCGTGGAGATCCCCACGGCCGCAGGGACCGTTCTCCGCTCCATGAGCTCGACGTACTCCTTAACGCGCTCCGGCTCGTTTCATGTCGGGGGAACCATGGGCACGACGAGCTCGTAGAGGTGGGCGTCCGAGCTGACGGCGGTCTCGAAGGTCAGGTAGTACGGGGTGTGCGGGTGCTGCGGGAGGCCCCAGAACTGATCGATCCCCCACGTCGTGACCTGTGCGCCGCTGAAGTAGTCGCCTTCCTTTTCGGGGATGACCAGCCGGGGTTCCACACGCAGGAGCAGTGGCCGGTACCGCCCTGGGTCAGCAGGGCGCCGATGGCATCGCAAAGGGCTGGCGTCACCCGCGGTACGTCCGTAGCCCTGGCCCGACCGCTCGGCGGGACTGGGGCCGGTCTGCTGCCCAGCCGTCTCTTCAGTAGGGTTTTCGCAGCCGCACCCGGTACTCAGAGGTGCGGGACGGCCGGTGGGCGCGGGTTGACTCGTCAGGGGGAGTTGCAGGTGTTTCGGACGGCTCGGGGGTTCGCGGTCGGTGCGGTGATGCTGATGGGGCTCACCGCTTGCGGTGGTGGCGGGGAATCCGCGGCCCGCGGTGACAGCACGGCGTCCGCTGACGCGGGCCAGGCGGGCGAGCGAGCCGCCGGCGAAGACCGGGGAGCGAAGGCACCGGTCGTACTTACCCAGGATCAGGTGCGCAGAGCGCTGGTCGACACGGAGAGTGCCCCGGACGGGTGGGAAGGGTTCGGCGCCGAGATCCCCGGGCCGGAGGAGTCCCTCAGGACGTGCCGGCAGGACACGGGGACACAGTGCGACGGATTCGTCGCTCTGGGATCGTCTTTCATCCGGCAATCGATTTCCGGCGGCCAGGTCGTCTTTCGCATCTACGCCTTCGGCACGCCGGGTGACGCGGAGGCGGCGATGAAGGGCTTGGCGGCCAGGGAGCGCAGCAAGGCCGGCAGCCGGGCCCGTCCCTTGGACGTGCGGCTGGACACGGACGAGACCGATGCGTTCACCGGCCCGGAGACAATGATCGTCACCCGCCTCGGCGGCACGCTGGTTCGGGTCACGAGCGAGGTTCCTCCGCAGACCGTGCCCTACGCCGATCTTGCCAAGCTCCAGACGGCACGCGTCCGACAGGCGGCCGCGCTGGAGGACGTCGGTCCGTGATTCCTCCGGTCGGAGACGCGTGGCCAGGTCGGCTGCTTCCTTCGGCGGCATGGACAGCACGCCGTTCTCGGTCATCAGAGCGTGGGACTGCTGTTGTTCGTAGGGGATGCCGGGCGGGAGGGCGGGGATGTGCCAGTGCAGGTGGGCGTTGCCCTGCCGGCTGCCGAGGGATACAGGTACGTCCGCTCCACTCCGCAGACCCCCTCGACGGCAAGTGCGACCCTGCGGACGACCCGCGTGAGCCGCAGGTAGGCCCCTTCATCGAGGTCAAGTACGAGGTGCTCGATGTGGGCCTTCGGCGCGACAAGCACCTCGCCCCGCACTGTGGGCCACCGGTCCAGGAGCGCCATGTGTTCCTGGTCAAGTCGAGGACCGTCTCGTGCTCGTAGTCCGAATGCCCTGCCAGGAACGAGCAGACGAAGGACGGCCCGCTTCGCGCGCGGACCGTGCAGACCCCGAGGGCCACGGGCCCGGCCCTCGGGGGTCATTTACACTCCCCCCGCCACCCTGACGGCGTCCGAGACGCACACCCCGACCACCTTCCGTTCACCCCAGTACGACCGCCACCGCCAGCGCGCCCACCAGGGAGTCGATCCGGTCCAGCAGTCCTCCGGCTCCCGCCAGCCATCGACCGGAGTCCTTGACCCCGGCACCGCGCTTGACGAGGGACTCCACCAGGTCGCCCGCCGGTCCGCCCACGGCCACCGCGACCGCCGTCTGCCAGCTCCACGCCGACAGCAGTGCGAGTACGGCACAACCCGCGGCCGCGCCGCACAGCGTGCCACTCCACCGCTTGGCCGGAGACAGCCGCGACAGCAGCGGCCCACCCAACCGCTGCCCGGCGAAGTACGCGACCACGTCGGCGATCGACACTGCGGCGAACAGCGCCAGACCGAGCGCGCCCAGCGGCGCCAGGGCGGCCAGCACCCCCAACCAGAGCAAGCCGAGCAGACCCGTGCCGAGCCGCCGCAGCCCGTCGTCGGCATCGCCGCTCACCAGTAGCACGGCGCCCAGGGCCAGCGCCCCGGCACCCACCACCCGGCCTACCTGATCGGGCGCCCACGCGGCCGTGACGATCAGAGCCATCACGGCCGACGCCAGCACCGCCTGGTCAGGGCGGGGAAGCCGGGCCAATGCCCCGAATTCCAGCACCGCGACCACCGCGACGACTCCGGCAAGCAGCGCGATCCCAGGCCGCCCCCACCAGAACGCGGCCGTCACCAGCGGCACGCCCGCCGCCCACGCACACCACCGGGTGACCAACTCCCTTCGCCGTGTTGCCCCCACCGCCATGCCACTCACCAGCAGAGCACCGCCCAGCCACGGTGCCAGCGCGGCGACTGAGGTCACTGCGCTGCCCCGATGGTCGACAACGTGCGCTTGCGCGTGGACAGGTCGTTGAGGGCGGCTCTGAAGGCACCCACGATGCGGGCGTTCTCACCGGTGTCGCGGACCGCGACACGCACGGTGCGGCCTTCGTACGCCGACGAGAGAGGTGACAGGTCCCGCAGGTATACACCGTGTCGCTGGCATTCCGTGACCAGGGACGCGGCGCTCGGTCCGCCCCAAGGCAGAGTAAGGGTGAGGAAGTTGGCCACCGACTCCTCGACCGTGACCAAGTCGTCCACAGCGGCCAAGTCCGCGGCGAGCTGCGTACGCAGCTCGTGCGTGCGCTGCAACCGACCGGCGTAGTAGCCCGGATCGCGCAGCGCCGCCACCGCCGCGAGCTGGGCCGGCAGGCTCACCGCCCACGGTGGCGTCCACCGGCGCAGCTCCGCCGCCGTCCCAGGTTCGGCCACCAGGTACGCAGCCCGCACGCCGGACAGGGCGTACGTCTTCGACATCGAGGTGCAGACCACCACATGCGGATCCCGCGCGGCGAGCAGGGCGAGTGACTCGGACGGATCGACGTAGCCGAGGTACGCCTCGTCGATCCACCACCGGGTGTGGGCAGGCGCCGCGTCGATCACCGCGGCCAGCTCGGCGGCGGGTGTGTGGCGGCCGGTCGGATTGTTCGGGTTGACCACGACCACGAGGTCGTATGAGCCGTCCGCGACGACCGCCGACAACCTCTCCGGATCGATGCGCCAGTCCTCCTCGCGCCGCAGCCGGAACCGGTCCACGCGGCAGCCGATCACCCGCTCCGTGACGTGGGCGTACTCGCCGTAGCCCGGGTCCATCAGCAGGACCCGGCTCGCCGGCGTCAGCCACCGGCCGAAGGCCTGGAAGATCAGGTCGGAGGAGCCGGAGCCGACAGCGAGCGTCTGCGGGGGCAGGTCGCGGACCGAGGCGAGCTCCGCGAGCAAGCCCTCCGCACCGGTAGGGGGAGAGGTGCGGGCGATCCAGCCGGCGTCCCCGGTGAGGGCGGCGTGTGCGGCGGGGGCCGGCGGGAACCATGCGTCGAGCACATCGGCCGTGACCACCTCGCGACGCCGTTCAAGCGTGCGGAAGTCCGCCCCGATCGCGGTGAACGAGGCACCGCCGTGCTCGCAGCCGTCGGGCCCGGGCGCGAACGGAGTATCCAGTTGCCAGTCCACGCCGGCAGCCAAGCGCGCGAGGGCCGCGGCATGCCGTCCTGTCGCACAGCGGGACAGCTCCGTCACCTCCCCCGTCAGCACCTCGAAGTCGACTGCACCGCTGCGGACGGTGCGGCCGGCTGGACACAGGCCCGCCGCACGGTACATGCCGATCAGGTCGGAGCGGCCCATGGCCACCACGTGCCGTCCGCCCCGGGAGACGATCCAGCGCAGTGCCGCGTACATCAAAAAGACGCCTGCCGCGCTGGAGCGGGCCTGCGGCTCGACGGTGAGCAGCCGCACCTCGAAGACGTCGGGACCGTCCAGCAGCGGAAGTTCGGCCCGGGTCAGGTACTTGTCCAGCCCGTACCGTCCCACCCACGGCGGCGTCATGCTCACGAATCCGACTCGCTCCGCATCCCGCGCCGCGACCAGATAGACGTTGTGACCGTCCAACCCGTCGACCAGTCGCCCCTCGCTGTTGCGCGGGTGCTGGCCGAGCTCCTCCGCGTAGACACGGTGCCGGAGTTCATGGATCCACACCATGTCGTCGGCGTCGGCGGAGCGCAGAGTGAGCGGACGGCTCATCGGAACCTCTTCGGTCGGGACCAAGGCGGTTCAGTGTGACGTCGGCCGATCTCGGTAGGTCAGGGTAGGACAGCTCGGACGGCCTGAGTACGCGTACTCAGGCGGTGAGTCGCTCGACTGCCACTGAAGCCATTGGCGTGTTCGGGTACCCAGGCGGGCTGCACGGAAGTGCTGCTCCTGGTCGTCAGAAGGTCGGTCCACGCCGCGACGCAGTGACCAGCTCAGCCACCGTGGCCAGCTTCTTGCGTGGTCTGCCCGGTCCGCCGCGCAAGCGCTCGGCCCGGTCGATGACCACCATGCCACGCGCGTCGACGAGGCGCGGTGCTCGGCGTCGGGCCAGCGGCAGGAAAGATTCCACCGAGTGGGCGGGCGGCGCAAGGACGTCGGCGACAGCGTCGGTGAGCAGGCTGCTGACCGTTTTGGCGGCACGCCTGGCTGGCGCCGATGCCTCCCGACGAACCGCGCTTTACCCATCCGACGACCCCGGCAGACTCCGGCGACCCGGCCCGCGTCGTGCGGAACGGTTTTCGTCACCTCGTCGAACAGCAACCCTGCCGCAGGTACCGGACCACCACGACAACGGCAGCGTCTGCCTAACCCCACCCCTCGCCGCAGGCAACTCTTCGACCCGCAACACGCGGGCCCTTGGTCGCGCCGCGCAGGTAGCGGACGGGAGCCAGTACGGCCCTCGCCTACCGAGGTGTCGCCGGGCCTCCGATTATCCAGCGGTCTGCTCCCTGCACCCGCAGGGATGGTCCCGGCCGCCGGCTGGAGACGGATTTCGATGTCGGGATGTTGGCGGTATCCGGCGGTGGCTTCGTTAACTTGTGAGGACAGCGTTTGTCGACGAGCTTCAACGGCGATAAGTGGCCAGGGAGCCCGCGAGTGTTCACGGGAAATGAGGGCACTTCGGGAGATCTGGTGTGATTCCTGTCGGTGCTCTGAAGGCGCGGTTCGGTTCAACCGAAGGAGGCAACCGCTTGTGTCTCCAGTAGGGGGAGACAGCAGGGTGGAGCACATGAACGGCGACGCGCTCTACGCGATTGGTGACCTTGCGCGGCGAACCGGGCTGACGGTGAAGACCATTCGGTTCTACTCCGACGCGGGGATCGTGCCGCCGACCGACCGAAGCCCGGCCGGTTACCGCCTCTACGACATCGACGCCGTCACACGTCTCGACTTCGTGCGCACCCTGCGCGAACTCGGGCTGGGCCTTCCCGCCATCAGGAAGGTGCTCGACCGGGAAGCCTCGGTACCCGAGGTGGCGGCGGCACACGCCGACGCGGCACTCCATCCCAGGTCCGGGCTTTGCGGTGTGGTGGTGCTGCGCTTATGGAGCCAGTCGGCGAGCTGCCGGGTGACGCGGACCTCATCCGTGTCGTGCAGGAGCCAGGCAACAGCGAGTTCACCCGGCGTGTGTTCGCGCAGACCGTCGGGGCCGGTGGTGACGATGGCCAGCGGGCGGGCGCCGGTGTCCAGGTCCAGCCAGCGGCGCAGCGCCTCCTCGCGGCCGTAGACGACCTCCTGAACGGTGATACGGGCAGGGTCGAAGCCGGGACGGGCGATGCCCGTCTCACCGAGCCGGGGAGGCTCCGACTCGGGCCCGCCCACACCAGGGCATACGCGTCCGCTCCCTGCCCGGACAGCCACGGACCGAACTCACCAGGCGGGGGCGCGCTCTGCTCACTCATCCACGGGGCCTTCTGCTCGAACGGCGGGGGCACGCCGCACAGACCCGGGGACGGCGGCTGAGGAGCAGACTGCCCGCACCGGGGACAGCCGCTGACCCGGTGAGCAGCGGCGTTCCGCCCGGCGGGAGGGGTGCGGTGCCGGTCAGCAGCAGCGTTCCGCGAGGCGGGACGGGTCCAGCGCGGACGATGTGGCTCCGCGGTTGTGCGTGCGCGTACTCAGGGGCAGCACAGCCTTCAGGGCCACGGTCAGGTGCTTACCGGGCCGACGCCGGGCCGGAACGGACCCGGGCGCGGAACTGACAGCGGCCGGCACATGGGCGCCGCGCTCGGCCTACCAAGGTCCCGGCTCGCCGTCGGTGACGAATCGTGTCAGGGACGCTTCCAGCAGCTCCAGGAAGTGCCGTAGGCCACCGGCGACTTGGTCGAACTCCGGCTCGTCCAGCGACGGGTCCCGGGTCCGGTGCACCTTCCCGTCGCGGGTTGCGACGTAGGACAGGCCGCCTCCGTTCGAACCGATGACCAGGCCCAGAGCCTCCGGACCCGTGCCGACGTCGACCGTGCCGAACTCCTGAAGCCTCCGAAGAGCGTCGCCGGCCGAGTCGAGGAAGATGCCGTTGCCGACATCGGGCCAGACGAGGCCGCCGATGCTGTCGTAGAAGGCGGCAAGGTCAGCCGGGATGCGGCCAGCGCGAGCCAGCGCGCGAGCAGCGGCCTGGTCACCGCAGCTGGCAGGCCGGACCTCGTTGACGCCAGGAGGAAAGCCGTGACGGCGCTCGAAGTCCGCTGTCATGGCCGCAAGGGCCTGGGAGACTCTGCCTGTCCACGCGGCCAGCCAGGTGGACAACATCGACGATGCGCTCATGAGGCCGGATCATGGCAGGCGCCACGGACAGGCCACCGCAAGCTCCAAGGCTTCGTCCTTGTCCATAGCTGGGGCCGGGCCCTTCAGCGTCCCTGCCCGGACCTGCGGCGGCCCGAGCGCTGAGAGGTACGCCGGGAGCGCCGCACGGAAGCCAAAGCCGCATCGTCGGCGCCCAAGGCGGCCGGTGAGGAGAAGCCTCCGGCGACGACCGGCCGCGTGGGGGCCAGCGCCTGCGCCTGCACGGCCTGTGCGGCCTGCGCGCGGTCGGGGGTGCGGCGGGGGCGTTCGGCCCGGGCGAGGACGGTGGCGTTGGGGATGAGCGGGGCGCAGGTTTCGCAGACTTCTTCGACGCTCCAGACGCGGCGCATGACGGGGTCGTGGCGCAGGATCATGAGGACGGCGCCGGCGCAGTGCGTCTTGGTGTCGGGGTGGGCGCCGCAGTGCTGGGAGCCGCAGTGGCACCAGGCGTTGGGGCGGACGGTGGCCGCCTTCGCGTGGGCAGCGGCGTGCCGGGCGGCGAAGACTCGCAGAGCGGCGAGATCGTCGGAGCGGGCCGGCATCCGACAGGCAGCGGTACTGCACGTGACCGAGGCAGCGGTATTCTCCGAGCGGATCAGCGGGGACGAGGACCGCCGCGACTTCGACTGGGACTGGTGCTCGGACGTCCTGTTTGAGGACCACGATGTGCTGATGCTGTTCGACGCCTCTCTCGACGGGATCGAGGACAGCACCAACTAGATCAACCAGGCCCTCGGCCTGACCAGTCTGGCCCCCGCCGACTGGTTCGTGCCCTTCCGCCCGGGACAGGCCCGCAATGCCGGTCGCGGGTTTCGCCACGGAGCCGGTGTGCGACGGCGCCCGGCAGCTGCCGTCACCGCGTCGTTGCCCAGGCGGTGGTTCGGGTGGACGGCCTTCAGCGGCTGGCCGCCGACCCGACGGCGCGTGTCGGCCACAGCGGAGTGCCGGCGGGCTGCTGCGGCTCGGTCAGGCGCCTGTCCGACCTGCCGTGAGCGGCAGGGCCCGGACGTAGCGCCGCAGCGGTGGCCGGGTCGTGGCCTGTCGGTGTGGAGGGGGCGGTGCGGCGGGAGGGGCGTGATGCGGCGTCGGCGGGGTGCTGGGCTGCGGAAGTTGCGTCCGGGGGGCGGGAGGTTGCGTACCTGGTCGAAGGTGCGGCCGAGGGTCACGGACAGGGCGAATTCGGTCTGGGTGTCGGCGTAGCGGTGTCCAGGCGGCCTGCTCGGCGCCCCCGGCCGGAGTGGCTGCGCCACAGGGCCGCGGCCTCGTTACGGGATAGCGCCGAGGGTTCGGCGAGGGGGCGAGCACGGCGCGCAGCGCCACCTGCGCCTGCGTTTCGGGCGGGCCGGGCGGCGGCCCGCCCTTGGCGGTGTGCAGTGCGTGGTGTTCTTCCAGGTATGCGGTGCGGGCCCTATCCGTCCAGTCAGCGGTGTCCCGCCACAGCGCAAGCACGCGTCGCAGGTAGGCGTGGGCGGCGGCCCGGATACGGGCGGCGTCGAGGTGGTCCCGGGTGGCGGCCAGCCCATGGCCCGCGCGCCACCTCCCATGGCGCAACCGGCCCGCAGGCGAAATCACCCGCCGAAGCTCGGTCAGGAGCGGACAGCCCGTTGTGTGCATGTCCTGCCAGATTCAGTGTGGCCGCCGTTGCGCGACGTCGGCGAGCACCGTGGTCACCAGCTTGTCGACGGTTGCCGGGGACGGTGGGCCGGGGTCGCGGTCCGCGAACAGGAGATGCCCGCCACCGACCAGGGAGAGGGTGAGCGAGTCGATGTCGGCGTCGGCGGCGATACGGCCCAGGGCGCGCTCGTCGGCCAGGTAGGCGGAGACCGCGGTCGTGATCTGGGCGAGGATCGCGATGCCGCCCCCGGGCCGGGCCTGCCGCAGCCGTGCGCGCAACTCGTCCCGGAACGTGATGAGCGGGATGATCGCCACGGGAACCGGCCCGAACAGGGTGGTCAGCGCGCCGGTGAGGTTGCCGGTCACGGTGCCGGTGCCGACGGCCTCGCGCAGGGCCTGCCCTTGCGCCTCGAGTTGCGCGGCCCGGTCAAGTACGAGCTCGGCGAGGAAGGCATCGAAATCGGCGAAGTACCGGTGCAGGAGGCCTTTGGCGCAGGCCGCCTCGTCGGTGACGGCCCGGCTGGTCAGCCCGTTCGGCCCCTCCCGCAGCAGCACGCGTTCGGCGGCGTCGAACAACTGCCGCCGCGCGTCGCGAAGGTGTACCCCGGTCGGCACGAACAGATCCCCTCCTACGCCGGGCTTTCGACACCCGTTGGCAAGTGGGCAGTTGCCCACTAAAGTGAACGCATGCCCACTCTACCGCGGGAGCAACCCGAACCGGTGCGGCCCCATCAGGCCCGCCGGACGGCGGAATCGTTCGGCACGGACGCGCAGCGCTACGACCAGGCCCGACCCGGCTACCCCGACGACCTGGTGGCACGTATCGCCGCCCGGAGCCCGGGGCCCGACGTGCTCGACGTCGGCTGCGGCACCGGCATCGCGGCCCGCCAGTTCCAGGCTGTCGGCTGCACCGTGCTCGGCATCGAGCCGGATGCGCGGATGGCAGGCCTCGCGCAAGCGCGCGGCCTGCGGGTCGAGGTGGCGGCCTTCGAAGCCTGGGAGCCGGCCGGCCGGGCGTTCGACACCTTGATCGCCGCCCAGTCGTGGCACTGGGTGGACCCGGCCGTCGGCGCACTGAAGGCGGCACAGGTGTTGCGCCCGGGCGGACGCCTGGCGATCTTCGGACACGTGTTCGAGCCACCTGTCGAGGTGGCCGAGCCGTTCGCGGCTGCTTACCGGCGCGTGGCGCCCGACTCCCCCTTCGCCGGCCAACCGGCGCAACGTCCGCTGGAGATGTACCGGGCGGGGTACAAGAAGATTGCCGACACGATCCGCGACACCGGGCAGTTCGACGAACCGGAACAGTGGCGCTTCGACTGGGAGCGGTCCTATACGCGCGACCAATGGCTGGACCTGCTCCCCACCACCGGCGCCCTCACCCGGCTCGGTCCCGATCAGTTGGCCGAGGTACTGGACGCGGTCGGCCGTGCCGTCGACGCTCTGGGGGGCGGGTTCACGATGCAGTACACCACGCTGGCGACCACCGCCGTACGCGCCGGCATTCCTCAACCGCAGCCCGTACCCGCGTGACACCGGGGTCGCAATCTCTTTGGAGAGCACAGCTCCACGCACGGCCCCTCGGGGGTGAAGGCCACCAGGCGGTCATCGGGCCCGTCCAGGTCCAGCCAGTTCAGCAGCCCGACCGCGAACGCGGGGTAGAGCGGCAGGTAGTCGTCCAGCCTGGCGGTCAGCTCGGCGAGCCCGGCCTTCCGCACCACGCGCTTTTCAGCCCACCGGCGACGCGCGACGCGGGGGGCGGAACCGCCCGCAGCAGCTCCCACAGCGGACGCGAGCCCGGACGCCCACACGGCGAGCGTGTGGCGGGCGACGACGTGCAGCCGCTACTGCCTGGCGAAGGCTACGCCCGGGCCGGTCACCCGGCCGTTCGTCACGATGAACGCGACGTCCGCGCCATGCACCTGCCGGGCCGTGCCGTTGAGGACCTGCAGATCAGGCGTTCCCACCGCCGAGCCCTGAGCGCCGTTACGGCGGTGCTTGCACTGGATCACCCAGCGCCGCCCGAACGGATCCGTTGCCTTCACGTCCGCGCCCTGACCACCGCGGCCGCCGACCCGCTGGGCATCCCGGCAGCCGTCCCTCTGCATCACCGTATCGCGTCCTCGAACCGGGCGTGGTGGAGCGCGTCCAGCTGGTGCAGCGCGTAGCACCCAGGGCAAACACCACACGCAGGCCCTGCTCTGCCTCGCCCGACGCCGAGCCGACGTTCTCTTCGCCATGCTCCGCGACGGAGCCTTCTACGAATTCCAACCGGCTGCGGCCAGGTGAGGAGTCCAGACCGCTCGATCAGTCCTCCAACCGAAGCCGCTGACGAGCGGCCTCCAGCCGCTGGGCGTAGTCAGGGGCGGACAGCTCAGAAAGCGTCTTGTCGAGCGTTCCGGCGATTCGATGGATCGGTGCCCAGACCGCCGGGTCGTCGACAACTCGGCTGTGGTCCGTCATCTGGAGCTTCTCCAGCCAGTGCGACAGCACCAGTGCCTCGCCGCTCGTGAGCTTCATCGCGGACTGCCCATCGTCAACGCGCTGAGCGACGCCTGGGGTTGGACGTCACACCCACCTGCAGGGAAATCCGTCTGGGCCCGTGTGCCGCCGCCACGCGTCGACGGTACGTCTGGTGCAACCTCACCGTCGTGCAGCAGTGCCTGTTGAGCGGGCGCAGCAGACGTCCGCGATCGGCACTGCTTGTATGAGGCCTCGTCGTCACTGCGGTAGCCGCGCTCGCGGCCAAGTACTCAGGTGACCGCGCCTGTAACGTCGCGTGGACGACTGAGCGGCCGATAGGGCCCCCTCCACCAATCAGCTCGTCGTGACCTGCCGGCGACACTTGAGGGCGGAACGAGACGGGTGTCGAGCAGGCGCTGCACGAAGTCCTGCTCGCCGAACTCAACGGGCCCTCGACTGGACGTCCCGATGCACCGGCTGACCACGTCAGAAGGCTCGGTGGCGCTTCCAGGCGCCGACCGAAGGGGGCAAGGGTTGGCGCACGTCGAGGTAGCAGCGCGGCCGCACCCCGGGTCATCTGGCATCGCGCGTTCGTAGGCTCCCCGGATGTCGTTCGCCCACCAGGCTGCAAGCGTCGCGTAGAAGGCGAACGCGGCTCCCGCAGCGGCGCCCGGCGCTCCCCGCGCTCACGCATGGGGACTTCGCAACGCACTTCCGTACCTTGAAGCCATGGTGAGAACGCAACCAGGCGCGGCAGACGGCCATTTGATCCAGCTCGCAGCCGCATCCGGACTGAAGCTGAGCCCTTACCAGCTGGAACGGTGGCGTGCGGCCGGGCTGGTCCCCCGGCCTGGGGATACACAGGTGAAGATCGGCAGCGCCACGGTTCACACACCGCGGACAGCTGCTCTCGTTGCCGGACTCCTGGTGTGTGCGTCACGGTGCAGGACCACCGATGACCTGGCGCTTCTGGCGTACTTCAACGAGGTTCCGGTCCCCTTGGATCCCGTGCGCACAGCCCTTCTCAAGGCGTACTTCCCCCAGTACAGCCAGGCCCGTGAGCGAGAGGACGAAGCCTTGCAGCGAATTCCAGCGGAACACCGCGGCCAGGAGGGATCCTGGTACGACTGGGCAGAAGTCGCAGCCTCCCTGGACATGGAGAACAAAGCGGCCGTCCAGCAGATGAGAAACAATCTCCGACGACGCCGCGACCTGGCGACAGCATCGCGTACCGAGCTCGATGGGCGGGTCTGTGGCGTGCTCACCTGGCTGAACGCGCCGGCGCTGCCGACACACGACAGCGTGTTCATGGCGGATCTGTGCGCAGCCATGGCCTTCGACGGGCCACCCGAGCAGTCGCGCGCAGCGTGGCTGCTCGCAGCGCTCTGCCATGGCGAACAGCTCGCAGACCGCAGCGAAACCTCCGGCGTGGAGCGACTTGACACTTTCCTGGCCGTGACCGACGACGAATTGCCGTCCCTGCGGGAGCAGGTGCGCGAATCGCTAGACACCATGTGGCACATGGCAACGGAGGGACGCCTCCACCGATTCGAGGTGGACTCCGCCGGGATGGCCCGCATGGCAGGCCGCATGCTCGTTGAATGGACCACCGTGCGCCGGGCGCACCCTCCGGGATCACGCCCCGCCCAGTTGCTTGTAGAGAGTCTGCGCAGCCTGTGGTCCCTGTGTTCGACCGACTCCGTCGGAGAAGGCCGCGCCGCGTTCCAGTGCAGGACCCGGCCCGGACGTTAGTCGGCGATGCCGCTCACGCATCCCATGCACGTCAGAGCCAGCAGCTCGCGATCCAGCGCAGTCGGCGACTGGACGCTCCAGTGAAGATCACGTAGAGCCACGTACGTGTCCGCTGCAAGGAATCGGACCGCAAGTCGGCGGCGGACTGGTGCAACCGCGGTGATCGGCGCCTAGGACGCGCCGATCACAGCCCTCCGGCTCCTGGCCTCGCGGCGCCCAGACGAAACAGAACGGTCAGTAGCTGACAGAAGCCCACCCCTTGAGGCCACCCGAGCGGGCGGCCCGGGTGGGCTGCGTCAGCTACCCACTGGTGGCTGATCGCGGCAGGGAGCCCGTCTGGTGTGTCAGAGGCCGGACGCCAGAGCCCGCCGCAGGCCGACGACCGCCGATGCGGCATGGCCGCACGCCTGACCCGCGGGCACGGCGGCGCTGAACGCAGTCGGCAACGCGCCATGGCCGAGGCCCGCACCCGGTACGGGCATGGCCACAAACAGGACGCCGCAGACGAGGACGCACACTTGGAGAAGCCCGTCCTCCGACGTCTCAGTCGCGTCTGGCGGTCCCCGGAACCGTCGAAAACGATCAGGGCTATGCGTCGCTGGCGTGATCGGCCGTCGACGGAGCGGGGAATGCGGCCAGCGCTACGTTTCCTCAAGGCACAAGAATGGGGCGCCGGCCAGGGCGTTCGCGCCACTGCTCGGCCTCGGGGTCCCATGTGAATCTGACGAGATGCCCGTTTCTGCGTACGGTCATCGCCGTCCAGTTGCCCGGGGGTGCCCAGCAGATTGTCGCTGCCGCGCCAGGGCGTCGGTCGGCGTCGCTGACTGGCGCATCGGCGCCGCACAGTGCAGGCAGTTGGGCCAGCGCTTCGGGCGCGATGTTCACTGTCATCTCGATCTGCCAGCCATCCTCCGTGCGGAGGTGGATGGCATAGACGTCGTCGGCGGGCTCGTCGAGGCTCGCCCGTGCCTGGCGCCCGATGAACCGGCGCAGGATCTCACGGGTTCCTGTGCTCATCCCCTTCGCAAGAGCGTTACCGAAGTACGTCGAGATCGCCTGCAGGAACGGTGTGGCTGCCATGGTCGCTACGACGAGGACCACGTCCGACGCCACTTCAGCAGCAGGGCTCGCAGAGCCCTGGTCGTCCGGGGCATCGGGCACATCTGGGACGTTTGGTGCGCTGCTCATGAACCCCCGCTCGATCACGTCCAGCTGTCAGTCGCGTCCAGCGTATTCACCGGCAGCTGTCGAAGTGCGTGCTTCGGCGTAGATCGCTCAATGTGCAGTATCCGCAGTGCGTGGGCAGTGAACCGCCCTTGACAATTCGCGGCCAATGCTGCCGACGCCTCACGCATCGTGAATCCACCACCACGGCTGGTCGACCGTCGCGGCTGAGTGCGATCCTGCGCAAGATCATCATCTTCCTGGTGTGCCACGGCCTTGTCCGCACCCGCTCGACGAGGGCGCTGCTTCGCCGAGGTGGTCGGCAACGCTCAACGCAGTCGGCCAATTCGCCGGCAAGAGCGGGATTCAGCCCAAGTCCGCGCTCCCCCCTGAAGCTTGTCAGTGACGTGTGCTGCAGTTCCCACGTGCGTGAGGACGGCCGCGAAGTGGTTGAGCAGCCCCGGGCCAGGGGCTGCTCAACCGCCCTCCCGCAAAGGCAGCCAGGGCGCGGCGTTGCTCTTCCTCGCGGGCGATCTGCCGGGCGAGGACGTCGGGGTCGACGTACGGGTCGACGGCGGCGAGCACCAGGCGGCGGAGTTCGGCCGGCTCCAGCGCCTCCACCTCCCACCGCACCGGGCGGCGGGGGTCGAAGCCGTAGCGGCGGGCGAAGCCGGCCACCTCGGATCACCGCGCTTGCCCTCGGTCGCGGGCAGCTCGTAGGCGCGCACCTGCTCGTATTTCAGCAGCACCCGCTCGGTGTGGCTCCAGCAGCCCGTTCGCGCCACCCAGTCGCGCTCGATGTCCTCGCCTGAGCAGTCGAAGTCGCCGACCACCAGGAGCACGGCATCGCGCGGGTCGGCGGTGACGCGGTCGTGGACGACGTCGGCGTATGACTGCGAGTCGAAGCCACGGACCACCAGGACCGGGATACCCGCGTCGGCGAGCCGGCCGGTCAGCTTTTGGCGCAGGGTGTCCTTCTCCGCCGCGACGTACAGGGCGTGCTCCTGGCCCTTGGTGCGGTCAAGGCGGAACCAGCTGGGCCTCTCCGCTACGAACGCGTCCGCGCCCGTCCAGGCGGGCGGGACGTGGACCTCGCGGACGGTGTCGATCAGGTCGGAAAACCGGCCCTCCCGGCGGGCCTTGGCCAGCTGCGCGGACAGCCGCGGTACATCAGCGCCGTGTGCGGCAGCGCGCCCTCGGAGACCAAGCGGTGTACATCACCTGGCGCAGCGTGACGCCGCCCTCGTAGCTCTCCACGATCTCCCGGGCCCGGCCCACCACGGCCGGCCACCGGATCCGCTCCGACGCCATACCGGTAGGGAGCGGACCAGGTCCACGGTGTGCTTGGCCGCGTCCTTCGGGAGCAGCCGGCCCCACTCCCAGTACCGGCGCAGCTTGACGGACAGGTCGTGCGCGTCCTCGGAGCGGCGGTCGATCTCCAGCAGTATCACCGGCACCCCGGCGTCCGGCGCCCGCACCACCAGGTCCGCACGCTGCACGTACCCGTACGCGAGCCGGTGCCCGATCTCGTTGGCGAAGCCGAGCCGGTGACCGATCCCGGCACGGTGGAGTTCGGCGGCCGACGAGGTGACCGCCGCCGCGTGGTCGTCGTAGCTGGTGCCGAGCAGCTTCCCGGTGACCGGGTCGTACTTCCTCTCGCGCAGTGCCGAGACCCGTATGCCCTTCGGCTCCAGCAACTTCTTCGCCTCGCCGTGTCCTCTCTTCGTCAGCACCCACATCTGCCGCTGGTCCTCCCGGACCGCTTCGATCCTCACCAGGTGGTGGTCCTCCAGATCCAGGAGGTTGTCCCGCACGAGCTTGTCGTGCTGGTTGCCCGGACGGGTCAGCTTCCACAGCTGGTCAGGCGTAGCCCTCTGGAAGATCCCGAGCGCTTGCAGCAGTTCCCGGCGTCGAGGCCCGGACGAAGTCCTCCTGTGCTTGGGACGCCTTGCTACATCTACATGAGGGGTTGTCGGACCTGCGGCGACCCCCTGTCCGCCGCGCCTGACCTGCGGAAACCTCCGGCCGGTGGTGACGGGGCGCGGAGGGGGTGGTGGAGGGGCCCACGGAGGGGGCCTGTTCGGTCCGGTCAAGGGGCTGCTCGGAATCGCCGGCGGTCGCCAAGGGATGCTCCCGGAGGTGGGACGGGCCTGTCCCGCCATTCACCTTGCACAGGTTCGGTTCTCGGCCTTTGTGTGACGCAGCCCTCGGAAAACCCCTCCTCCGTGACCGCATCGTGATGGTCCGGTGACAGCGAACCTGGACCATCTGCCACCGAAGTTGGACCAGCGCTCGGTCCGTGACAGCGCAGTTGGACCGGGAGCTGAGAGACCACAGCCGCGGCGTCACTGTCGGCACCTTGGGTGACCAGTGCGAGGCCACGAGGTCGACGAGGGTGCCGGGACACGTCCACGCTTGACCTCAACCATGGTTGAGGGGCGATGGTCGAGTCATGACTACTCACGACTCGACGATTCTCCTCTTCCGGAACACCATGCGTATCACTGACGGTCACCTGGAGGGCTTCCGTGACGCGATTGCCAGGGCCGTGGCGTTCGCAGAGCAGAACGGGCCGCAACTGATGGTGGAGACCTTCGTGGACGAGGAGCGGATGCTCGCCCACAGCTTCCAGCTCTATCAGGACTCCGACGCGGTCCGCACCCACTGGAAGCTGGCGGACCCATACATCCAAGAGGTGATGAAGCACTGCCAGGTGGAGCGCTTCGAGGTGTTCGGTGAACCGGACGCCGATGTGGCAGCGGGCGTGCGGTCGGCGCTCGGCGAGCAGTGTGCGCTTACGTTCAGCCCGCGCATCGCGGGCTTCGTCCGCTTCGCCGCCCCCGGGCTCCGCGCATAGCTCCCGCCTCCTCACCGCTCGGCATCAGGGGGCAGGCCAGACGCCAGCGGTCCAACTTCGATGGCAGACGATCCAGGATCACGGTCAAAGGGCAGTGATCAACCCTGTGACGGCTGCTGGTAGTTGGCGGACGACCGGAGGAATCCCGCAGGTGACGAGTGTGTGACCGGACGTAGTTGGCGAGTTTGGTCGACCATAGTTGGCGAGCCCATCGCCGTTCCCGTCACTGAGGGTCAGAGGTCGGCTGACAGTGCCCGGCTGTGGGTTGGCAACCGGAGGCAGCCTGTTGGAGGCGCGTGGCCGCCGGGCGGTCCGCAGGAGGGCCCTGGGGGTGGTGCGTCAGTCCGAGGCGCCGCTGCGCCGGGCGTAGGAACGGGCGGCGCGGGTGCGGTCGCCGCAGCGTGTGGAGCACCAGTGGCGCCGGCCGTGGGTGCGCAGGAGGAACCGGTCGCAGGGGGCTGATCCACACGCGGCGAGGATGTCGGCGTCGGGGCCGGTAAGCAGGTCGGCGGCGTCGGCGGCGAGGGTCGCCAGTGCGTGGTTGACGGCCTGGTCGGTGGGGTGGGCCTGGACGCGGCGCAGGCCCTGGGCCCCGTCCCAGGCGAGGAGAGGGGCGGTGGGCACGGCCGTGAGGGCCTCGTTCACCGCGCGCAGGGATTCCTCGGGCGGGGTGGTGGTGTCGACGCGGGCGGCGAGCAGGGCGCGGATGTGGGCGCGCAGCGTGCGCATCCGCTGTGCGCACACCTCGTACAGCTGCACGTCCGGGGTGGTCAGGCCGTGAGCGGCGAGCCAGCGCATGGCGGATTCCGGGGCGGCGAGCAGGTCGTAGCTCTGGCCGGCGGGCAGGGTGGCGGCGGTGTCGGCGAAGTCCAGGGAGCGGTACCGGTCGGCACCCGGCGCGGGGGGCAGAGCGGTCGGTGTCACGTCGATGGCCAGGGCGTCGTCCATACCTCTCATGGTAGCGCTTGCATTTTTCCGTGATGCCTGCCTAGCCTGACATCACGCTAACCGCAGGTTTTTTTCGTGAGAAACGGAGACGTGATGTCCCAGCTCAACGCCAGCCAGTTCCCGGTCCGCACGTTCGGCGGTCCGACCGCCCTGTTCGAGTACGGCGGCCTGCGCTTCCTGACCGACCCGACCTTCGACGGCCCCGGCGACTACGCCTCGCCCGGTGGCCCGACCCTGACCAAGACCGCCCCCTCCACCACTACCCCTGCCGACCTCGGCCCCATCGACGTGGTCCTGCTCTCCCACGACGAGCACGCCGACAACCTCGACACCTCCGGCCGCGCCCTGCTCGCCGACGTCCCCCTCACCCTCACCACCCCCGCCGGCGGCGAGCGCCTCGGGGCGAAGGCCAAGGGCCTGGCCGACTGGGAGTCGATCGAGCTGGAGCGTCCGGGCGGCGGCACCATCACTGTGACCGGGGTCCCCGCCATCCACGGCCCCGGCGCGCGTGAGGAGATCGAGCCCCTCGCAGGCCAGGTCGTCGGCTTCGTCCTGACGGGCGAGGGACTGCCGACGGTCTACGTCAGCGGTGACAACGCCTCGCTCGACGCGGTCAGGGAGATCGCCGACCGCTTCGCCCCAATCGACACCGCCCTCCTGTTCGCCGGCGCCCCCCGCTTCCCCATGCTCTTCGACGGCAACCTGATCGTCCTGGACAGCGCCCAGGCGGCCGAGGCCACCCGGATTCTCGACGCCCGCCGTGTCGTCCCGGTCCACCACGACAGCTGGGCCCACTTCACCGAGGGCCGCGACGAGCTGGAGGCAGCCTTCGCCGCCGCGGGCCTGACCGACCGCCTGGACCAGGACTGGGCGCAGCGCGCCTGAGCCCGGACCGCAGCTCAGGAACCGAGACCTCGTGCCAGGGTCGGGGCTCCCCACACGCCGATCCCCGACCCTGGGAGCACCCCCGCGCGGCGTCCCCTGCGCCGTGCCAGAACGACACAGAAGGACCGATCACATGTCCACCAGCACCAACGCCGACCTCGTGCACCGCTTCTACCAGGCCCTTCAGCAGGGCGACTACGACACACTCACCGGCATGTTCCACCCGGACTTCGTCTTCTACCCCCAGATCGACAGCCCCCGGTCCGGCGCCGCAGGGTTCATCGACGCGGAGAAGAAGCACGTCGACGCCTTTTCCGGCATCCGCCTGAAGGTCCTCGACACCGTCGCCGAAGCCGACAAGGTCGGCGCCTACGTCGTGGTCGAAGGAGACCAGGGCGGCGACTACTACGGCATCCCCCCACGCGGAGCGCACGTACGTTTTTCCATGTTCAACTTGTTCACGTTCAAGGACGGGAAGATCATCGAGAAGCGGGCCCACTACAACCTGGCCGACATCATGGACCAGCTCACGGCCGACTCCGCCGCCTGACGACACGGACTTCGACAGGGCCACCCTGCGCCCCCTCCACCGCCGCACACTGACGGCACCCGCCTGGAGCGAACCAAGCTGAGACCAGGGGAAAATCCCTGGTCACAAAGTGCACCGACCACATCGCTCCACGCAGCACGCGCGGAACGTACAGCGGTCACTGACCGGCTATGCACAAATCCGGATCGGGTCGATGGACGCCAGGGGTATGAAGGCCACGATCTCGATCGCCTTCGCCGTCGGCAGCGGCAGGTCCCGGAGCTCCTGATCGGTGACAGGGATGACGTGGTCGCGGGAGACCTCGTAGCCCTTGCCGATCTCGGAGGAGACACCTTGCGGTTCTCCAGCTCGCACACCTTGCGGGTCCGCACGCGGGCCATGTCGGCAAGGTGCACGCGGTGGAAGCGGATCGAGTGGTCCTCGGTGGCACCGACCACGTGGATCGGCACGCTCCAGGCCGAAACGAGATGGCGCCGGACCAGACCCTGCGGGGCATGACGTACCTCCGTGACAGCCCCAAGCATCTCCAGCCTACGGACAGCGCCAGGATGCGCACCACGCTTCTTGACTTCGGCGTCGCCTGCGTCTGGAACGACGTTGCCTGTGCAAGCAATCCGCCGGAGGAAGGTCCCGCCGTCGCCGGTGGCGCGGCTGCGCCGCTTCCCGGCCGCGGGCGCGGCCTTTGGGCCTCCGTAAGGGGCGAGAGCTGGCTTCGGCAGCTTCTGGCCTGACGGACCGGGAGTTCCGCGTCCTCGTCTGGTGCTGGTTCGCCACGGAGACGAGCGAAGAGGCCATCATGCGTACGGGGGCTGATATCGCGACAGAACTAGGTATGAGCCCGGATGCTCTGTCGAGAGTGGTGAAGGTCCTCAAGCAAGCTCGGCTGCTGGTCGAGGCGGGCGGTCTCGGGCGGACCACCGTCTACCGGTGCACGCCCTACATCGCCTTCATCGGTACCGGCTTCGCCCACCGTGAAGCCGTGAAGGACTGGAACCCACCAGAGACCAGGGTGCGCGAGCCCCGTGACCGCCGGCGACGAAAGAAGGGCGAGGCCTGATGAGGATCCACGACGCAGAAGACGTGCAGTACCTGCTCAGGAATCTCCCGCACCCGTAAGGAACTGCTCGAGGCTGGTTGGCTGGAGTGCCGTTCGTAGACCGTCCTCCACGGCCCGAACCGTTCCGGAAGATCACGCCACTGCACCCCGGTCCGAACCCTGTGCAGAATCCCGTCGATCACCTGCCGGTGATCCCGCCACCGGCCACAACGCCCGTTACTGACCGGCAGGAACGGCCGCAGCCGCTCCCACTCGGCATCACTCAAGTCACCCCGCCCCATGTCCAGAGCAACGACCCGGACGTGAAGCGGTCCCATGATCGACCGGACAAGTCCTAACCGGCCGGCTGCAGTTCCCAGTAGTGGGGCTCGATGGGGGCCTGCCGCACCACGAGCCGGGCGGTGACACCGGGATCGTCCACCAGCTTCCCGTACGAGCCGGACCGGTCGGCAGGCGTGTGCTCGATGTCGGCCCACACCACGCTGCCAGGTCCGGCGGAGCCGTAGGAGACGGTCCACTCGGCGTACTTGTCGTTGCAGTTGTTGACCGACACGGTGTGCTGCGATGTCACCATCAGACAGGTGCGAGGGTCCGAGCCCGGTGTGGAGACTTCCATGGTTCCGTTGGGGCGTTGCCGTACCTGCCAGTTCGCCGAGGTCGACGCGCCGTCCGTGCAGGCGCCAAGGGACACCACGCCGATGTTCGCGTGCGTCTTGGGCCACACCAGGCACTTGCCGTCCTGGAGAGCCGCGAAGCGGTAGACGCCGTCGACGAGCGGGGCGGCGTGGGCGGGTTGCGCGAGTGCCGCGGCGGCCGCGACGGCGGCGGCCAGTACGGACAGGAAGCGTGAACGCATGGCGGGGACTCCTCGAACAGCCGTGGTCGAGAACCGATCGCACGGCACAGGCGTGGTCGGTGCACAATCCGCCGGAGACGACGGCGACTCCTATCCTGGAGGGCCGGTCCGCCCGGCAGCGGCCTGTGACGGTCGCCGTCACTCGCCTGGTTGAGCCGCGTCACCCGATGGTGGGTGTCAGGGCGTGGCCTCGCTGATCAGCTCGGGCTCGGGCTCGCGTACAGGCTCAGGCGCGGGCCGGCGCCTGCTCGGCCGGGGTCTTGCCGGCCGTGGCATCCTCCGTGCCGGTGTGCGCGGCGGGGATCAGCAGGGCACCGGCTGCGGAGGCCACGGCCACTCCGCAGCCGGTCAGCAGCCTGGTGCGGAAGCCGTCCTCGATCTCGAGGCTCGTGGTTGTCCACGAGAAATGGCAGCAGCAGTGTGGCGGCCTGCCCTCGTGAGGGCGGGGGGCGTGGCGCTGACATGTGGGGATCGGTCGGTCCCGTCAGCGAGCCGGTGGTGTGAGGGCAGTGCGGTCGAACGGGCCACCATGGGAGGCGGCGTACGCGACGGCGTCGTTGACGGCGTCGAGGCCGAACGGCCGGACCCGTTCGGCGGCGAGGTCCAGGGTGCCCGAGGCGAGGAGCCGGATGATGCCGACGTTCGCTGTACGCGGGTACATCCACTGGCCGCGCACGGTGATCGAGTTGCGCATGATCCATGGGTACGGGAGGGCGAGGTCGTCGCCACCGAGCATGCCGACGCCGCCCATGAGAACGACGCGGCCGTATTCACGCACGGTCATGGCTGCCGTGCGCGCTGCCGAGCTGGGTGCGCTCGGCGGTAGCAGGTCGATCACCATGTCGATCGGGCCGTCGGCCGCCGCGGACATCGCCGCGCGGTCGCCGGCCTCGTCCCCGGTGAGCGGCACCGGACGCAGACGCGGACCGAACCGGTCGGCGAGCAGGTCGAGCGTGGCCCGGTTGCGGCCCGGGGCGACCACGCGGCCCGCCCCCATGGCGAGCGCGACCGCGACCGCACTGCTGCCGAGGTTGCCGGTGGCCCCGCTGACGAGCAGCGTCTCACCGGCTGCGAGCCCGCCGGCCAGCAGTCCGCCGTAAGGAATGACGTGCACGGCGAGAGCGGCCCAGCGGGCAGGGTCGTCCCCCGCCGCTGCGGGAAGCGGAAAGACGTTCTCCGTCGGAACCCGCATGAGCTCGGCGAACGACCCGTCGTGCAGGTGTCGGGCGAGGCGCGCGCCGCCCTCGCCGCGGGAGCTCCAGCCCTGAAGCGTGATGTCGGGCGTCAGGGCGTCGTCCCGCGAGCGCACCGTCGAGTCGCACCACACCAGGTCGCCGGGGCGCAGCCGGGTGGCGTCCGGGCCCACGTGGACGACCCGTCCCACGCCGCCGATCCCGGGCACGACGGGAGGGACCAGGGGGTAGTTCCGCTCGCCGCTGAAGACCTCAGCCGCGTACGGGGCCACACAGGCGGCAAGGACCTGGACCACCACCTCACCGCCGCCGGCCTCGGGATCGGGAACCTCCCGCACCGTGAGCGGGGCACCGAACTGCGTCAGAACTGCTGCTCGCACCTGATGACCTCCGTGTTCGTCCTTGTTCGTCGGGATCGACACTAGGAACCCCGGCGGCATGCGGGAAGCGACGATCAGGCATCTGTGGTATGCGTGCACCGCATGGACATCTCCAGCACAGCCCTGCGGGTCCTGCGGCAGATCGCCGAGTCCGGCAGCTTCACCGCAGCAGCCACCCGGCTCGGTTACACCCAGTCGGCGGTCTCGCGCCAGGCCGCCTCCCTCGAACGAAGCGCGGGCACCGCCCTGTTCGAACGCCGCCCCGACGGGGTACGGCTCACCCCGGCGGGACTGGCTCTGCTGCGTCACGCCCGCACGATCCTGGACTGCCTGACCGCGGCCGAACGCGACCTCACCGGGACCGTCCCGCGTACCGAACTGGTGCGGCTCGGGCTGTTCCTGAGCGCGGGCGCGGCCATCCTGCCCCTCGCACTCACCCGCCTCGCGGCGACCGACCCGCAGATCACGGTCACGACGACCGAGGGCACCACGCCCTCCCTGGTCCGGGCACTGCGCGCGGGCTCGATCGACCTCGCCGTACTGACGTCCCGCCCGCCCCACCGGCCTTTGGACGGTGAGTCGCCGCGCCTGCACGTCGAGACCGTTGCGGACACCGAACTGGTCGTGGCGGTGCCTTCGACCGGAGCGTTCGCCGGCCGCACCGCGGTGCACGTCGACGAACTGGTCGACGCCCCGTGGATTGCCGCCCCGGCGTCGAACGCCGAGCCACTGCTCGGCGTCTGGCCTGGCCTGCCCGGACGGCCGGACATCGTCCACTGCGCGCGCGACTGGCTGACGAAGCTTCAGCTGGTCGCCGGTGGCTTCGGGGTGACAACGGTGCCCTGGCGGCTCTCGCCGGTGCTGCCGCCCGGGGTGAGCCTGCTGCACGTCGAAGGCGCACCCCCCGAGATCCGCCGGGTTCTCGTGGCGCGGCTCCCTGGCCGCCCCACCCCGGCGGTCACCGCCGTCACCCGAGCGATTGCCTCGACCACGTGATACGTGCCGTCGGCCGTCAGAGCCGGTGCCGTAGACGTAGGTCAGAGCGTCACTGTCGAGGTGAGATGCGACGCGCCCTGGACGGAGGGCGAGGAGCGGTACCACCCGGCAGAGATCGTTCTGCAGAGCGACTTCGTCAACGGGCGGGTCCGCCTGGTCGTGTCCCCCGCGGATCTGGACGAGTGGGAGCGCTGCCTCGACGCCCTGGAGGCTGAGGAGGGAGCCGTGTGGCCGGCCGGTGACCGCAGCGCCTGGATGGACATCGTTCCCGACGACCCGTTCGAGGTGACTGTCCACGATTCACCGTCCACACAGATCGCATCGGTGGCGCCGGCGCGCGACACCACGTCGCCCGCGTCTCCTGCCGGTCCCGCACGAGCTGGGAGTCGTTCACGCCGCCTACCTTTTATATGACTTAGGTCCTTCGTTCGGGCGAGTGAGAGTGTCACTGACAGCTACCAGGGCATGCCATTTGCGTGCGCTAGGTGACGACCGTTCCCTTGATCCGTTCAGTCGGCTCCCTTCCTCCTTCTGCTCCCCGGCCCGCTCAACGCGGCCTGGTCCGGCATGCCTGCAGACAAGAGTGGCTTTCCGCCAGGTCTGTTGACCCGTCGCGAGCCTCGCCGGCTATCGGAAGCGAGGTGACGGATCAGAGCTCCATCAGGTCGTCACTGCCCCAGCTGCACTCATCGAGAACCCGACAGCACAAGGAGATCTGTCATGACCGAGGCTCACGCCACCGAGGCCCCCGAAGCACCAGCCCCGCAGGACCCCTCCCTCCACATCCCCACCGACCGCAACGTGTGGATCGACCACCTGGCCAGCTCGCTGCATCTCAACAGTGAGGGCTTCCACGGCGCGGAGAACGGCCACACCCATCTCTTCCACGACCGGGACAACGCGAACACGCTCGGCGAGCAGTGGCGCTTCAAGGCCCACTGGGACGGTACGTACACCATCACCAACGCCGACTCCGGCCGCGAACTGACCACCGGCGCCTCCGGCCTGAGCTACAAGAAGGTCGTTCTCTCCGGCTCCCTCTTCCCCACCGGCCAGAAGTGGCGTGTCCAGCCATCGGGCCTGTACGGCAGCTTCAGCCTGCACCCGGCCGAAGACCTCACCGTCGCCGTCTCCCCGCTCAACAACACCGACCTGCACCTGTACCTGCTGCCTTTCCAGCAGTACCTGACGCAGTACTTCAAGGTGGTGGAACGGAACACCTGACTCGGCCCTGAACGGCCGACCGCACCGGACCCGCACCGGTGTGGCCGGCCCCAGCCAGTCCCCCCCCCGAGGTGCGGGCGACTGCCCTGCGGTGCGGAGCAGGGCGACGGCCGCCGCTGACAACCCACGGGCGGTCCCGGTGAACCCCACTGGCACCGCCGCCACCGCACCATGCGGCACGCTTTCTATGGCAGCGGACGGCGTGCCGCACGGCCGCGTAATGGTTTCCTTCCTCAGCGACTCCGCATAGCGGGCCTCAAGGACGACATGGCAGATCCCTCAGGACCTAGTGGTGAACCGAGGGCCCCGTGCGGGTTTCAGGGGATGATCACGCAGTGGTTCTCGATGACCCGGCCACCGCGGTCGAGGCCGCCGCAGACGGCCAGCCTCGGATGGGCCCGGATCTCCAGGTTGACGACGAACCGCGCACGCGAGACGTTCGCTCTGACAGGTGAACCCGACCTCAACCCGGTCGACGGGGTATGGGCGCACGTCAAACGAGCCTGGCCAACCTCGCCGTCGTAGCCCTCGACCGCCTGGAAACGCTTGTCCGTAATCGACTCAAACGCCTCCAGTACCGGACAGACACCCTCGACGGCTTCATCGCCGGAACCGGCCTCGCCCTGGACATCCCTACATCGCCCTGACCAGCTGAAATCAGACAATGCTGTGCAGTCCGCCGGCTGGCAGGAGACGCTGATGCAGTGAATCAGGTTCAGGAGATCGTGGGGCTGGTCGGCGGTGTGCTGGGCCAAGATGTCATCGGCACCTACCTCCACGGCTCCTCCGTGCTCGGCGGCCTCAGGCCAGCCAGCGATGTGGACGTGCTGGTCGTCTCCCGGCGGCGAATGGACGAGCAGGATCGACGGGCACTCCTCGGTGGGCTGCTCCGGATCTCCGGCGACCGAAACAAGGTACGCCCGGTCGAGGTCACCGTGGTCGTCCAGTCCGAGGTGCGGCCGTGGCGGTATCCGCCGACCGGTGACTTCCTCTACGGCGAGTGGCTGCGTGCCGAGTACGAGGCTGGTCAGGTCCCCCGGCCGGAGCCGATGCCCGATCTGGCCCTGCTGATCACCATGGCGCTGACCGGCGACCATCCCCTCACCGGCCCGCGCCCGGCGCAGGTCCTCGACCCGGTCCCGCAGGCCGACCTCGTCCGGGCGAGCGTGGCAGGTATCCCCGGCCTGCTCGACGACCTGGACAGTGACACCCGCAACGTGCTGCTGACCTTCGCCCGCATCTGGTCCACGCTCGCCACTGGCCAGATCAAGTCGAAGGACGCCGCCGCCGACTGGGCCCTCGCCCAGCTCCCGCCCGAGCACCGCGCCGCCCTCGAGCATGCCAGGCAGCTCTATCTCAACTGCCCCTACTCCGAGGAGAGCTGGAGCGATGCATTGCAGGCGCAGGTGCGTCCGCATGTTGACCGCGTGCTCGCTGAGATCGACCGGCTGCGCACCCGAACCCCGCGGATGTGAGGGCCGCCATCTCAAGTCCCGGGTGTCACATCTGACGGTGGTCCACCTGTGGGTGGACTGGTTCGAGGACCGCACCACGTCGGCGACGGCTTTCGCTGAGGTCCTCGGCAACGACATCGACCGCGTGGTCGCCGAGCGATCGGAATGCCTGTTGCGCCGGGCCCGTCGGGTTCTGGGTGGCTCGGGCCCGGTGCCGTGGCCGGTGAAGGAACGCACGTACCGCGCCGCTGTACAGCTTCCCGCCCTGCACCCCGCGCTGTTCCGTGCTCTGCGGGCGAGCTTCCACGACGTCTGCGGCGACCTGGAACCGGCAGCCGCGCTCGCTCTCCTCGACCGCCTGGATCTCCCCGCCGACACCCCACACCGTACTGAAATGCGCCACGTTCTCGCCGCGGAACACCACAACCACTACCGCAGCCCCGGCGCCTGGGACGAGGCGGTTCACTCTTGCTCCTGAACCGGGGCTGGCGCTCAGCCGAACATGCCGGCATAGGGGTCTGGTTCGCCGGTCATCGGGTCCAGGCCCGCGTGGAACCGGCGTTCCTGTTCCTCGTGGTGGACGAAGGTGCCTACTCGACCCCACAACCCGAGGTCGCTGAGGGGGCATTCGTCGAAGTCAGCGGTCATGAGGCGTCTGAGGAATGCGGCCATGCCGCAGTCGAACAGGGCCCAGTGGGGACTGTCGTGCCGCCTCCAGACGACCACGGGCCACTGGTCGGGGTCCGGTCCGGTCATCAGCCAGCCCAGCTCGTTCGCGTTGCATCCGCTGCCCCAGGGCAGGACCCGGTCAGCACCCAGCTGGATCCCGGGTACTCCGCCCTCCATGGCCCACAGTTCCCGGAACCCCGCAATGTCACCGGCGATCGAGGCCTGCCAGCCTACGCAGCGGGGACGCCGAGCATGTCCCGTATCCCTTCCACCCGGAGCCCGGAGGGCTGGTCTCATGGGGGTACGACCAGAGCGGGGACGAGCACTTCTTCTGGCCCTGCGACACGGACCCGGACCGGTGGAAGGTCGTCACGATGGCTCATGGAGAGGGCTGCGTGACCTTCGACGGCCCCTTCTCGGCCTTCGTCCTCGGGTTCGTGCGGCAACTGCTCGACGTGGACCGGTACCACGGCATCGACCCCTATGCCCTGGAGTACCTGGAGCCGGAGGACCTCGAAGAACTGGCCGCCGCCGGAGAGATCGGCCCCGTCCAGCCGGGCTTCGAGCCAGCCTGACAGACCAAACACTGGGAGCTCAATGCACCGGCGGGCGGTGGCCGGGCAGGCTGCGCTCGGGCGCGGTCGGCCGGCGCAGCGGTGGAGTGGGTGGCAGGAGAGCGGCGTGTTCGGCTGGGGTCCTCGCACGGACCGACGCCTGACAGCTTTCAGCCGTCGAAGCTGATCCACTTGACGTCGGATTCCGGGAGGGCCTGCAGAGCGCTGCGGTGTGTGGCGCCGGCCCACAGGTCGAACGTGCCGTCGTCCAGGGCGTCGCTGACGTGCAGGACGAGTCCTGGTGCGACGTAGAAGCGAGTGCGGGCCTGGGGCCGGAAGGGCCGCAGGGGGACGTGCTGCAGGGACACGGTGAGCTGGGCTAATTGTCGGTCGCTGAGGTGGTGGGCGAGGCCGACGTAGTCGGCGCTCATGGCGGCTTCGAAGAGGGAGAACTGGAGGAGGAAGCCGCTGAGCGGCTCCTGCTCAGCGATAGGCGTCTCGTCGAACACGCAGAACCAGACGTCTGGATCGTCTTCCGGCTCGTTCAGGGTCCAGGGCAGGCCCCAGTAGAAGGATCCCTGGTTCTCGGCGCCGAATACCAGCAGCTCTCCGAGGGGGTCGGTGAGGACTTCATGCCAGGGCAGGATGTGGTTGTGGTGTCCGAGCACGCCCGGCCGTTGTTCGCCCAGCCGGTACAGCTGCTGCAGACGGCCGGGCAGCGACAGCGACCCGGTCGGCACGGGTGACGGGCTCGGTGGCTGGTCGGCGGCCGGGTACCAGCAGGTGACGAACTGCTCGAGCACTGCGGCCCGGTCCCCGCCGACGTGCTCCAGCCACCCGAGGCCCTGCAGGTTTGGTGCGGGCGCGGTGGGGCGAACCGTCGCCAGGATGGGCCAGCTCAGTCGGGTGTCGAGCCGCAGCCCACAGCTCATGAGTGCGGGCTCGCCGCCGTCCGGCGGTTGCGTGATGTGCGCGTGCGTGCGTCGGCCCGTACCCAGATACAGCAGCCCCTCATCGAGGCGGACGGCCAGATGGAGCGGCAGCGACGACTCGTCGGCGCCCCACGCCTCCAGGCCGCCCAGCAGCCGCTTGGTCACCGGCGCGGGCGCCTCACCGACCAGACGGACTTCCTCGGCGCTCCACAGGCCGCTGTCCCCCTGCACGTCACCCGCCGCCGTGATGACCACGCTCCCAGACGGGCCCAGCAGCACGGTCGCACCGCCGACGGTGAAGCGCTGAGTGCCGGCCGGGCCTCCGCGAGTGCCTCGATCTCTGCTTCTTCCACGAGCGCCCACAGTGCGGTTGCTGCAACGCCGTCAGTCATGGGCGGCATTCTCTCCGCTGCGGCATCGGTGGCCGGGTGTCGGCCAGCGTTCTATCCCGTGGGAGTCTTCGGGGCCTGGCTCGCATACTGGCCCGATGAGTCCGCTCTCCACGCGCCATCGGTTCCGGGACCCGCGCAGCACGAAGTACGACTTCCTCGTCTCGGTTCTCGTGCGCTGTCCCAGCTGCGCGAAGGCCGCGCACGTCGTGACTGCCCCGGCACCGGAAGCAGGGCACGACCGTGACCTCTTCGCTCCAAGGCGCCTTGTCTGCCGCAGCTGCGGGACGGCGAAGCAATGGAACGGCCGGGGTGTGGCCCTCCATCGTGACCGGCACGCGCCGGCCACCGACCCGTACTTCGGCATCCCCTTGTGGCTGCAGACCCAGACCCGGCACGGATGGGTGTGGGCCTACAACCTGGAACACTTGGACCTGATCAGACGCTTTGTGCAGGCGTCGCTACGTGAGGGGATTCCCTGGCACGACCACGGCCGGAAGATGACCGTGCTGGCCCGTCTGCCCGCATGGATGCAGCACGCCAAGAACCGCAACGAGGTACTACGGGCCATCGATCGCATCCACGCCTCGCTGCTTCACACCTAAGCGCAGTGTGCGGTGTGCCGGGCCGTGTACGCGCGCAGCGCGCTCAAGTCGGCTACCTGTTTACGGTGTTCAGGCAGGCGGCCGGTTTCGCGGGTCGGCTCTGCGCTGTCCCCGTACTCGTGGAGGGTCCGGTGAGTGATGTCCGTAGTGTGTGGTGGGATGACGGACTCTGTTGTGGATCTGCTGGGAGGCCAACGTGACGTCTCAGCTGAGATCACCCCACCCTTGCCCGACCAACGCACCAGCCGCACCACCGGTTATGGGACAACCTTTAGCTTAATCTTCAACGTCTGGGCCGTTGGTCAGCTGCTGGACCGGGTCGAGGTGCCCTCAAGCTGCCTGGGACCATTTCGGCATGCGCCTGGTAGCTGACGGAACCACACCGACCTCGCGGTTGGTGCTGGTGAAGAACTTCGAGACCGACGACGGCTATGCCTTCGAGTCGTCGTGCGGGCAAGTGGAGAGCGGCTGTCGCCGGCGGGCGACTGGTCCACTCGTTGCGGGCCTGGATCTCTACGCCGCCGGTAGAAGCTGTTCCTTGAACGGTGCCTCGTACTTGGTCACTCGGTTCGGTATCCGCCATGTCGTCCCCTTTACCGCCGGCAGCCGGAACTCCCCCACCCGCCCGGCCTGGGGCCATCCGCCTCCGCCCAGCGAGCACCGCAGCGACCGATGGCCATGACCGCCCACCAAGGAGAGCCCTTTCGTGCAGAAGACTGACCTCGTCCCCTACGCCCACCTCCCCCGAGCGCACCACAACCGCCATGTCCTGACCAGTATTGTCGACGTCTTCGGCGTCGCCCACTGGCTGCTCGCCGAGCGCGCTCTTCAGCCCGGCGACGATGTCCTGCCCTTCGACGCGCTGGTCGTCTCGGTCCATCCGGGCGGCGACGTCGAACTCACCGAGCTGAGCGCCGTGCGAACTCGCTGGCCGCGCCTGGACCGCCTGCCGGACGGTGGGTTCGTCGTCGCCGCGTCGCGCGCCCGCCGGTTCGAAGACGCGGACCAGGTCCAGGTCTTCAACGCGCTGGGACGTGAGACCTCGTCCTTCTCCGTCGGGGACGCCATCGAGCACCTGCTCGTCGACGAGGCCGGCCATATCTGGGTCGGGCACTTCGACGAGAATCCGGCAGGCATCCGCCGCTGGAGCGCCACGGGCCGGCTTGCCTGGGCGTCGGACGGTGCCCGCATCCCCGGTCTCTTCGACTGCTACGCCCTGAACGTGTCGGGCTCCGCCTCCTGGGCGTGCCCCTACACGGACTTCCCGCTCGTAGAGATACGCCCCGACCGCACCAGCCAGCCGGTGAGGGTGAGGTCGAATCGCGTACGGGGCGCCAAGGCGGTGGCCGTCCACGGCGAGCGAGTCACCTTCTACGGCGGCTACGGCGAGGAGCGAGACCGACTCGCCCACGGAGAGCTCACCGAAACCTCTGTCGAACCAACGGAGGTCAGCGTGCTCACCCTGCCCAATGACCCTGCTCCCCGCCGCCGACGGGTCGTCAGCCGAGGAAGCAGGATCTACGTCCAGGCTGAGCCATTCACCGCATGGGGCCTGTTCGACCTCAGCAACTGATACCCTCCCGCCCCGGAGATGTCGGGAGCGGGACCAGGTGGAGCGCCGGGCAGCTACGCGGTTCCGGGACAAGACCCGGATGCCGAGGCTGGAGGCGTCCGAGCCGGACACCGCCTGGCGCGCGGCCGCGCTCCTGCACACGGTCGTCCGGCTGGAGCCCTCCCCCATCGCAACAGTCTCTTCGCCTCCTTCGTGGCCGCCCAGTACATGGCCCAGTCCGGCTAAGGCATCGACCCGCCGTACGGCGCCCTGTCGGATCTGGTCAGGAAGGTCCGCGACAGCCGGGTGGGCATCTACGCCGTCGCTGAGGCGCTGCGCTCCTGGCGCATCTGACCCGGGCGACGGGCGTATGCCGCTTCCGGGCGTATGCCGGTCCCGGGCGACTGCGTATGCCGGTCTCCGTCGATGGCGGCAACGTACGCCCGCCTAGGGCGCGTCGCGGCCGGTCTGCGAGGATGTTGGGCGGCCGTCCGCACCAGGTCCGCCGCGCTGCGCGAGCCCGGGAACGCGCAGGCGGCGACAGACGGGCGGGGACGGGCCCAGGGGCCCCGCGGGTGAGAGAGCGGAGTGGTGCGGGACGTGCCGGAGTACCCGGAGTACCTTGCCGCGGCGGTGTTCGCCGCGGGTGGCCTCGTGCATGCCGTGCTGGCGCCGCACCGGTTCTCGACCGCGGTCCTGTTCTGCCTCGCGGCGACGTCTGCCGGACTCGGTGTGTCCGCCCGCAGCGCGCAGACCCACCACACCGTCGCCACCGTGCTCGCCGTCCTCGCCCTGCTCGGGGCGCTCGCGCTGGGCCTGCTCCTGCTGGTCGACGCCGTCCTCCTGGTCCGGCGCTACGGGCCGCAGACGCCGTTGCTCGCGACCGGCGCCGCCGGCTGCGCGGTGCTGGCGGTGCTCGGCCTCGACGCCGTCCTGTACGCGGTCGGCGGCGAGGTGGCGGGTGGGCTCATGGTCGCGGTGAACGCGGCCGCGGGGTACCTCTCGCTGCTCTTCCTCGTCTTCACCGGGTACGTGATCGTCCGGGGGCGCAGCACCCCGCCTCCGGGGACCACCCATGTCGTCGTCCTGGGCGCTGGGCTCGACGGCGACCAGCCCGGCCCGTTGCTGCGGCGCAGGCTGGAGCGCGCCCTCGCGGTCGTCGCGCCCGACGGACCGGACACGGATCCTGTGACGTTCGTCGTCTCGGGCGGGCAGGGCGCCGACGAGGTCGTCTCCGAGGCGGACGCCATGGCCGACTACCTGCGCGCCCGTGGAGTGTCCTCCGACCGGATCGTGCGGGAGGACCACTCCGTCAACACCAGACAGAACCTCCGCTTCAGCGGGGCCCTCATGGAACACGCCGGTCCCGGCCACCGGGCCACGGTGGTCACCAGCGGCTTCCACGTCTACCGCACCACCCTGCTGGCCCGCCGCGCCGGCGTCCCCGTCGACGTCATCGGCGCGCCGACCTCCCCCGCGTACTGGCTCTCCGCGACCCTGCGCGAGTTTGCCGCCGTCCTGTGGCTGGACCGGCTCCCGCTGGTGGGGCTCAGTCTGCTGCTGGCGGTGCCCGTGGCGACGGCGGTCTTCGAGCGCTGAGCGAGTCCTCGCTCCCTTCGGTGACACCCTCTTCGGCGTGCCGGTGCGGTGAGTTCGCCGGTCGTCGGCAGTCTCCCCTGCACACGCACCTCCGTCGGCCGAGCAGGGGCCGCGGGGCCGGAGGCGTGGCGGAGCGAAGGAGTCCACGATGCCCCACCCGATTCGGCTGTACATGTCGATGTCGCTCGACGGGTTCATCGCCGGGCCGGACGATTGCTGGATCCATGAGCGGTCCAGGCCGGGGTGGGACGTGAGGCGTCTCACCCCGGCCGGGTGTCATCTGATGTGCTTCGCCGGCTTGGTGGCGGCGTTGAGCAGGTACTCCAGGGGGCCGCGGCGGAAGAAGCGGGACCAGATCGTGGCGAACACTATCGCCCCGAGGACGTACATGATCAGCGGCAACCATGACTGCTGGGTGCTGGTCCCGGGCGGGCGTGGACAGCACGGACTGTGCGACGAAGTGGCCGACGTAGGCGGTCAGGGACATGGTGCCCACGGCGATGACCGGCTTCGCCAGACGGCGCAGTCGCGGCAGGCGCTCCATCAGCACCGTCGCGCCCACGATCACGAGGATCGCGACTCCGACGCTGCCGATGATGTCGAACGTGGTGCCGCTGTGCGGCCCGGCCGAAAGAAGCGACGACGCCGGCATATCGGGGAACGACCCGCCGTCGAGGGGCATCGAACCGGAGCCGCCGGACGACGACCCGTCTTCCGCCGTGCTCCTCAGCGCATTCTTGCCGGCGAGCAGCAAGCACATGCCGTACGCGGCCACGGTGAGGGAGGCACCGACTGCGGCCAGGCGCCGCCGGACAGTGCTGGAGGACAGGTCGAGGCGGCCCAGCGCCATACCTGCGATCACGAACGACATCCAGGTGAGCGCCGGGTAGAAGCCGGTGAGCAGCAGATCGAGCACTCCCACCTCGCTGAGGCCGCGGAGCGGGTCGTAAACGTTGATGCTCTCCTGGACCGACGGAGTCAGCAGCGAGGTCAGGACGAACGCCAGCTGCGGTGTGACGAGGGCGAACGCGGCCGCGATGATCGCGAGCGTCTTGGCGCTCAGTCGCACCAGGGGCAGGGCCAGCAGGAAGTAGACACCGTAGAAGCCGAGGATGATCACTCCCCCGTACTCCATCGCCATCACGGTGCCCAGCGCCAGCAGGACCACGGCGCGGATCGCGATCCGAGCCTTCGCCTGCCGGCCCGCGAGGCCGGTCCTCGGCTCCCGGCGGCCGGCGAGCAGCATCAGGGAGAACCCGGCGAGGGTGGCGAACAGGACCGACGAGTGACCGTCCGCCACGTACCGGATCCAGCTGCCGACACCGGTCGTGGCGGACAGCGGGGGTCCGATGTGGACGATGTACATGCCGAACACCGCCAGCGCGCGGGCCAGATCCACCCCGACGAGGCGTCCCATCGAGGGACCGGGCGAGGCCAGAACGGCGGACTCGGGGGAGGTTCGGGGCGGCGGAGGCGAGTTCTCCTGCGGAGTTGACGTCTCCTGCGGCGGCTGTGTCTGTGTCATACGGAGAACCTCGCGCGGACGCCAGGGGCGGACCATCCGGCAGTCTTCGGTAACGCCCCCGCCGATCCGGGGGGGCGCCTGCCGACCGGTGGAACCTCGGTGCCCGGCCGGTCCGGTGCGACCGGACGGCGATTTTTCTTCAGCCACTCGGCGGGGGTGGCCCCGACAGTTGCCGGATGGGAGCGGGGTGGGCGGGCTTCCAGGCTGGAGGAATGACACACCGTGTGCGACACGACGAGCGCGAGGGCTTCCGCGGAACATCGGCCGACGTACCGGGCCGTGACGCCGTCCCTGGCAGGGGCGAGTTTATGGAGTTCCTCGGTATGGCGCTGGCGGCGGGCACCTTCGTCCTGTGTGTCGTCCACCCGGAGGTGACCGAAGCCTTGGTGCGCCACCTCGCCATGCGCACCACCGGGCTCGGCCACTGACCCGGCACATGCTCACGCCCCGGCACACTGAAGAAGAAGGGAATTTCGTGAACACCCCACCCGCCCCGACGACGGATGAGACGTCCCCGTCCGCCGGAGAGACGCTCAAGGCACTGCGGAGCAGCCGGACCCGTGCCGCGTCCTCGTCGACGGCCGCCTTGGCGCGGGGGTGGCTGTGCAGCAGTGTCCGCGACGCCTTGGGGGAGAGCACCACACCGCCCGCGGCCAGGGTGCGCACCAGGTTGGCGAGTTGCTCCGGCTCGGTGTCCTTGAGCAGGAAACCGGCCGCGCCGGAGTGCAGCGCGGTCAGGATGTACTCGTCGGCGTCGAACGTGGTCAGCATCGCCACCACCGGAGCGTCCGGCGTCGTCCGCAGCTCGCGCAGGACGGTGAGCCCGTCGACGTCCGGCATCCGGATGTCCAGCAGCAGCACGTCGGGCCGCTCCCGGCGGACCGTCTCGACGGCTTCGCCGCCGCCGGCGGTCGCGACGACCTCGATGTCGTCGGACGCGCCCAGGATGAGTTCGAAGCCCGAGCGGACCAGTGCCTCGTCGTCGACCACCACTACCCGGATCACGTGCTCCGCCTCACCTTCATTCATGCCGTCCGGCCCATGCCGACTCGACCCTAAAGCCCCGATCGGTCCCGGTGGCCCGTCGAGCGGCAGCTCCAGCCACACGGCGGGGCAGTACCCACCAGTCGGCAGGGACACGGCAGCCTTCTGCCGGATAGTCCATGATCGGCCCGGTCTCCAGCCTGAGGGTCATGACCCATCACCTAGGACTTGTCCGGGCGATCACGTGCGGAGCCAGATGGTAGGGGCTGCGACGGTGGCGGTGCCGAGGAAGACATGGCCGCGTTTGTCGTAGCGAGTGGCGACGGCCCGGGACTGTTTCAGACGGTTGATCGCCCGCTCGACGGTGTTGCGCTCCTCGTAGCGGTGCTCGTCGGAGCCTGGCGGCCGTCCGCCGCGTGAGCCGTTGCGCAAGCGGGCGGCCTGGCTGTCGGTCTTCTCCGGGATGGTGTGGCGGATCCCCCGCCGTCGCAGGTACCTACGAACGGGGCCGTTGCTGTAGGCCTTGTCGGCGGCGAGGCTGACCGGCTTCTTGCGTGGTCGTCCCGGGCCAGGTCTGGGCACGCGGGTCTTCTCCAGGACCGGCTTGAACTGGTTGCAGTCTGCCCACTGCCCTGGAGTGACGATCAGGGACAACTCGCTGCAGCGGCCGTCCGCGCTCAGGTGGAGCTTGCTGGTGAACCCACCCCGCGAGCGGCCCAGGCCCTCACCTCCAGCACCACCTCCACCAGGCGGGCGACGAGGCTCTGCCACGGCGTCTCGGCCTGGTGTTCCATCTCTTCGGCCCCCTTTGATCCCGGAGCCGGAGGCGGTCGGTGCGGGCGCCGGCCGCATGCTGGTGCGCGCGGACAATGGTGGAGTCGACCGAGATGTCCCAGTCGATCTCGCCTGCGGCGTCGGCCGCGGCCTGGACCTGCTGGAGCAGACGTTCCCAGGTGCTCTCCGGCCGAACAGGGGGCGCTCCTGCTATTCCTCGTACGACAAATCTCCAGTCCATGCCTGCGCACCGGATCAGCCGGCCCGCGGATGATCGAACAGCGGTCCTGTGCCGCAGCACACGCGCCGCAGGGCCGCCGGTGTGAGTTCGGCGAGGGTCGGGTAGCCGTCCACGGCCATGATCAGGTCGGCTTCGGCGAGCAGTGCGCGCAGGACGTGGGCCACGCCGTCCGTGCCACCGAGGGCCAGGCCGTAGACGTAGGGGCGTCCGACGCCGACGGCCGTGGCGCCGAGTGCGAGGGCCTTGACGATGTCCGCACCGGAGCGCACTCCGGAGTCGAAGAGGACGGGGAGTCCTTCGGCGGCCTCGACGACGGCAGGCAGCGCGTCGAGCGCGGGCAGGCCGCCGTTCGCCTGGCGGCCTCCGTGGTTGGAGCAGTAGATGCCGTCCACGCCCAGGTCCTTGGCGCGGCGGACGTCGTCGGGGTGGCAGATGCCTTTGAGGATGATCGGCAGCGTGGTGAGCGAGCGCAACCAGGGCAGGTCGTCCCAGGTGAGGGGGTTGCCGAAGATCCGGGCCCAGGTGAGGGACGTGTCTCTGGGGTCGTCCAGGTGGCCGTTCGGCAGCAGGGCGCGGAACGCGGGGTCGCTGGTGTAGTTGGCCAGGCAGTGGCCGCGCAGTTGAGGGAAGTTCGAGGTGGCCAGGTCGCGGGGGCGCCAGCCCGCGATCCAGGTGTCGAGCGTGACGACGATGCCTGCGAAGCCGGCCTTCTCGGCCCGGTGGACGAGGCTCTCCGCCAGTGCCCTGTCCGTGGGGGTGTAGAGCTGGAAGAAGCCGGGCGTCCCGCCGAATTCGGCCGCCACCTCTTCCAAGGGGTCGGCCGAGAGGGTCGAGGCGATCATGGGCACGCCGGTGCGTGCGGCGGCCTGGGCGGTCGCCAGGTCGCCGTGACCGCCGTGGGCGCAGATGCCCAGGACCCCGACCGGGGCCATGAACAGCGGCGAGGGCAGCGTCAGGCCGAAGAGGTCGACGGACAGGTCACGCCGGTCCGCGCCGACGAGCATGCGCGGGACGAGGCCCCAGTGCGCGAAGGCCGCGCGGTTGGCGTTCTGTGTGTGCTCGTCGCCGGCTCCCCCGGCGACGTACGACCACACGGTCGGTGGCATGGCGTGTCGGGCCCGTGCCTCCAATTCAGCGAAGTCCATGGGATGTTCCGGAACGACGCCGGACAGTCCGTTGAGGTAGATCTCGTTCTGATAGGCGGCGTACGGCTCTCGGGGTGCTGGATGGTTGGACATGGCGAGGGCTTTCCCTTCCGGTGGTCAGGGCCAGGTCGGTCGTCCGCCGAGGTACGTCGCTGTCACGGCGACCTCCTCCTGGAAGCGGTCGGGGTGCACGGTCCGTGGTCAGGGCGACGAGGTCGGCGCGCATTCCGGTACGGAGCGTGCCGACCTCGTTCTCCAGGTGCAGCTGCCAGGCGGGGCCTGCGGTGACGGCGCGCAGGGCCTCCTCGATGGTGAGGCGCTCGTCGGGTCCGTGTACACGGCCGCTCGGGTGGCTGCGGCGCGTGATCGCGGTGGCGACACCGGAGAGGGGGTCGGTGGGCGAGCAGACGCCGTCGTTGTGGAGGGAGACACGGTGGCCGGCGTCCACGGCCGTCCGGGCGGCCATCCAGCGCGCGGCGACGTCCGGGCCGAACAGGTCGTCCGCCAGCACGTCTCCCCACCAGCGCACGTGGTCCATGAACAGGCTGACGGTCGCGCCGAGCCGGGCGGCGCGGCGGTACTGGTCCGCCGTGATGGCACCGCAGTGCTCCAGCCGCGGTCTGAGCGAGCGCAACCGCTCGGGATCGCGGCCGGCCGCCGTCTCGTAGGCGTGCAGGACAGCCTCACAGGTGACGTCCCCGTGCACATGGGTGGCCACGGGAAAGCCCTGGGCGGTGAAGGCGGCGGCCAGGAATGCGAGTTCGTCGGTGCTGTAGTTCATTCCGCCGTGGGCGCAGCGATCGAGGCCGATGCGCACGGTGGCGTCGCCCGTCAGGAAGGGGAAGCTGGTGGCGATGCTGCCCTGCCAGGGCGTGCCGTCGGCCCACAGCTTCATACCGGAGACTCCGAACATCTCGCGTGCGGGGGCGTGGCCGGTGAACCGCCGGTCGGGATCGGCGGCCAGGTCGGGGGTGCCCATGACGTAGGCACGCACCCGCACCTCGGCGTCCGGCTGTTCGGCAGCGGCGCGCAGATCGGGCAGCAGCCGGGGTTCGGCGGCCATTTCGGTCACCGTGGTGATGCCGACCCTGGCGTGCTGGGCGAAGGACCACCGCAGGGCCGTCCGAACGTGGTGCTCGTCGAGACGGTCGCCTGCGACGGTGTTCATCAGCGCGATGACGGCCGCACTTTCGTGCGCCTCGCCGGTGGGCTGGCCGCTCTCGTCGCGGACGAAGCGGGCGCCGGGCGGGTCGGGCGTGACCGCCGTGATTCCGGCTGCACGAAGGGCGGGGGTGTTGCCGTACGCCGCGTGACCGCTGTTGGAGACGACCACGAGTGGGGCGTGCGGGCTGATGCCGTCGAGCAGGTCGCGGGTCGGTGAGGCGAGATCACGCTGAAGCAGCAGGTCGATCCCGTACGCGCCCACCGGGCGCCCGGGTGCCGATGCCACGGCCGCGCGGATCTTGTCGTAGACCTCCCGCCCGGTCGGCACGGTGAAGGGACGGACGTCCAGGGCGGGCGGGGCGATGGCCAGGCCCATGATGGTGGGGTGGCCGTGTGCTTCGACGAACCCGGGCAGCAGTGCGTGCCCTTGGAGGTCCACGACGTCGGTGCCACGGCCGCGCAGGGCGAGCACGTCGCGAGCGGCGCCCACGGCGGTGATGGTGCCGTCGCGCACGGCCAGGGCCTCGGCGTCGGGAGCGGCGGGGTCCATGGTGAGGACCGGGCCGCCGGTGAAGATGCGTTCTGGGGTGTCAGACATGGATCCGTCCTGGTGTCAGGAGGTCAGCCACGGTGAGGCCGCCAGCAGGAGGTACTGGACGCCGAGTTCGATGGTCGGTTCGGGCGCCGGCGCGAACAGCGGCGAGTGGTTGTGGGGGATCTCCGGCGGGATCCCGTCCGTCAGGAGGTCGACGCCGGCGAACGCGGCCGGGTCGAGTCCGCCGAACGTCCAGTACACCGACGGCGCGCCGAGCGTCGTTCCGAAGGCACCGAAGTCCTCGCTGCCGGTGAGGGGTTGAGGCAGGTCGACCACGCGTTCCGGTCCGAGGCCGGCACGGAACGCGGCCTGGACGGACGCGGTTGCCTCGGCGTTGTTCACCGTCGCCGGGAAGGCGTTGATGACGGTGATCTCCGGTTCCTTCGGCGCCGCCGAGGCGGCCGCTTCGGCGCGGATGATCCGCTCGACCCCGTCCAGCACCTGTGCGCGCACCGCGGATGTCGTGCTGCGGATGTTGATCGTGAGGTCGGCCGTGTCGGGAATGACGTTCTCCCGGGTTCCGGCGTGCAGCGTTCCCACCGTGACGACGGCCGACCTGTCCGCCGCGACCTCGCGGGCGACCACCGTCTGCAGGCGCATCACGGTCGCGGCGGCCATCACCACCGGATCGACGGTCGCCGCCGGGGTCGATCCGTGCCCGCCGCGTCCGTGCAGGCGTACGGCCAGACTGTCCGAGGCGGACATGAACGTACCCGGGCGGGTGGCGACCAGCCCCGCGGGAGCGGGGGCCACGTGCTGGGCCAGGCAGACGTCCGGGCGGGGGAAGCGCTCGGCGAACCGATCCGCGACCATCACCGGGGCCCCGCAGACCTCCTCCGCCGGCTGGAACACCGCGACGACCGTGCCCTGCCAGGCGTGCTGGTTGGCGGCCAGCAGGGCCGTCGCGCCGAGGAGACAGGTGACGTGCACGTCGTGCCCGCAGGCGTGCATCACGGGCACCTCCCGGCCGGCGGCGTCCGCCACCGTCCGGGTCGAGGCGTAGGGCAGCCCGGTCGCTTCCCGCACCGGCAGCGCGTCCATGTCGGCCCGCAGCAGCACGACCGCTCCCGGCTTTCCGGAGGCGAGGACCCCGACGACGCCCGTGCCGCCGACGCCCTCGGTCACCGTCCAGCCCTGCTCCCGCAGTCGGGCGGCGACGATCCCGGCGGTACGGAACTCCTGATGGGACAGCTCGGGGTGGGCGTGCAGATCGCGGTAGAGGGCGAGCAGGTCGGGCAGTTGACGGTCCAGGCCGTCGAGGAGGGCGGCGGTCACGAGGGCTCCTTCTCGGTGGGTAGGGGGGTGTCGGCCAAAGGGGTGCGCCGGTGGACGGCGGTGGTGAAGGACTCCGTGTCCTGCGGGGTCAGAAGGGCCAGCACCGCCGTGATGACCGGGCCGATGGCGAGGACGGCGAAGGCCGCTTCGAAGGAGACTGCGTCCGCGATCACGCCAAGCACCGGTGGCGCGACCATGCCGGCGACCTGCCCGCCGAAAACGATGATCGCGCTGCCGACACCGACGAGTTCGGGGGTGAGGCTGCGCAGCGGCACGGCGAAGATGGGCATGTAGCACAGGGAGGCGGCCAGGACGGCGATGGTGCCGCAGGCGATGGCGCCGGTGAGGCTGGGCGAGAGCGCCATGAGGCACAGGGCCGGAGCCGCGACCGACATGGCGGGCAGGATCACCTTGCGGTGGTGGCCCTCGAACCGGTCGGACAGCCGCCCGCCCAGCAGGGTGCCGAGCGCGGCAGCGAGGGAGGGCACCGCCACGAGGACGCCGGCGGAGGTGAGGGAGAGCCCGCGTTCCGTGTTGAGGTAGGACGGGATCCAGGTGCTCAGCCCCCACATGAGGGCGGAGTATCCGAAGAGCATCAGGGAGAAGCGCCACAGTACGCCGATGCGCAGGACCTCCCGCAGCGGGACGCCTCTCGCGGCGGGCGCGGCGCCCTCGGCATCGCGGGGAGCCGGCAGCCACAGCCGTACCGCGACGTAGACGAGCGCGCCCACCCCGGCGGCCAGGACGAAGGCCCAGCGCCAGCCGACCACCGCCGCGAGTGGCGGAACGGCCAGGGGCGCGGCGACGGAGGCGAGGGCGTTGGAGCTCATGATCAGCCCCTGCGCTCCCATCCGCTCGCCGACCGAAGTCCGCTCGACCAGAGCCTTCATGGAGGCGGAAGGGAAGATGCCTTCGGCCGCGCCGAAGGCGAAGCGCACCAGCAGGAGGGCGGTGAAGGACCAGGCGAGGCCGGTGAGTGCGGTGAAGAGCGACCAGGCCAGTAGCGCCCAGCAGGTGACGCGTTTGGCGCCGAACCGGTCGGCCAGCATGCCGCCGGGTATCTGGCAGGCGGCGTAGGAGAGGAAGAACACGGAGACGAGCAGACCCTGCTGCCCCCGATCGAGGTTGAACTCGTCACCGATCGTCGGGAGGATCACGGCGAGCGCGATCCTGTCCACGTAGTCGATGAACCATGCCGCGAACAGCAGGGCGACGGTGGTTCTGACCGGCGCGCTCATCGCCGGCTTCGCTGCGGTGGCAGGGGAACGGAGGAAGGGCACGGTGGTCCTCTCTGAGATAGCCGCGACGGTGCGTGGCCAGTGCGGTCCCTGTCCGTCGATCAGTGGAAGAGGTCCGGCTGCTCCTCGGTGATCTGGTCCCAGAGCGGCCGGAGCTGGAACCACCCCGACAGCGGGCTGCCGATCTGCTCACGTACCTGGAGCGCGGTCTCCCGGTCGATGAGGAACGGTGTGCCGGCCGCCATCGCCAGCAGCTGTGCCTGACAGGAGCGCTCCATGGTGATGAACCACCACGCGGCCTCGGCGACGGTGCGGCCGACCGTCAGCAGACCGTGGTTGGCGAGGATGACGGCCTTGTGCGGGCCGAGTGCCGCGCCGATCCGCCGGCCCTCCTCCGTGTCGTTGACGACGCCGCGGAAGTCCTCGTAGAGCCCGTGGTCCTCGAAGAACGCGCAGGCGTCCTGCGTGAGCGGGTCGAGGCGTCGGCGCAGCGCAGAGAAGGCCTTTCCGTGCACGGAGTGCGCGTGTGCCGCGGCGACCGCGTCGGGGCGGGCCTTGTGGACCTCGGAGTGGATGCAGAACGCGGCGCGGTTGACGGGGTGGCGGCCTTCGACGACGTTGCCGGCGTGGTCGACGAGCACCAGGTCGGAGACCCTGATCCGGCTGAAGCTCATCCCGAAGGGGTTGACCCAGAACCACTCGGGGTTCTCCGGGTCCCGCGCGGTGATGTGGCCCGCGACCCCTTCGGAGAACCCGAGCTTCCCGAACAACCGGAAGGCGGCGGCCAGTTCCTGCTTGCGGTGCAGCCGCTCCTCCTCGATCGAGTCGAACTCGGGCGGGAGCATCGCCCGAAATCCGGGCGGCACGGGGCCCACGCCGGTGTGCGGTGCGGTGGACGTTTCCATCGTTGGCCTCCTCGTTGAGCGCCATGGGCACGGACCGTATGAGATACGGACCCGCATGGGATACGGACCTGTATCGCATACGATGCTGTATCGTGAGGCGGGTCATGCCGAGGTGTCAATGGCCGGGAAGGAACGACGTGCCGAAGGGACCCACCAAGCGCCGCCCGCAGACGACCGCGCGGCTTCTTCAGGCGGCTCAGGAGACGTTCGCCGAGCGCGGTTTCCACGGCTCCTCGATCGAGGTGATCTGCGAGCGGGCGGGCCTGACCCGCGGGGCCTTCTACTCCAACTTCCGTGCGAAGGAAGACCTGTTCTTCGCCCTGTTCGACCTGCACGCACAACGCGTGGTGGACCGCCTGACGCAGGCGGTCGACGAACTCGACACGGCTGCGGACCCCGTGCGGGCGGTCCTCACCCACATGGGCGCCGTCGACGAGACCGAACGCCGCTGGTACCTGCTGTCCACCGAGTTCACCTTGCACGCCATCCGGCACCCCGACACGGCCCGCGCCCTGGCCGACCACGACCGCCGCCTGCGCGAGGAGATCGTCCGCGTGCTCGCCCGCCTCTTCGACCGCATCGGCCGCAGACCCACGGTCGACCTGGACCTGCTGGCCCGCCTCACCGCGGCCGTCCACGAAGGCTCCCTGGCGCAGAGCCTCGTCGAACCCGACCGCCTGGCCCCCGAGCAGCTGGCCGTCACCTTCCTGCCGACGTTGCTGGAGACGGTCTCTGAGCCGGTGGCCACGTAGGGGTGAGGGGGAGATTCAGCGGCTGCCGCTCGGTCGCCCGGCGGACTGAGGTCGCTGCGAAGCCCACGCCATGGGGCCGCCCCCGTCGGCCGAACGATCCCCACCCGCCCCGGCGTCAATCGTCCGCTTGCAGGATCGCGGGCAGGTACCTGCGCTGCAGCTCCCCTGGCTGGAGTTGGCCGGGTTCGATGAGGGCCTGCATCATCGCGCCTTCGTGGAGGGCGATGATCAACCGCGCGAGCATGTCGATGTCCCGGTCCGCACGCCGCCCGCTGCGGGCGAAGAACACCGCCAGAAGTTCGGCGAACCGGGACCGCAGCCGACGGTCGTGCTCGGCGAGCCGCCGAGCGGTCTCGGGATGCCGGATGGCGTGCAGGGTGAACTCCGTGGACGCGAGAAACCACAGGCGCTCCTCGTCGCCGCTCCCGCTCCAGGCGCCCGACAGCCCGTCGAAGATCTCCTCGACCGTGGCCGCCTGGGAGATCGACGCGTCCAGACGGGCCACCTCACGGTCGGCATGTTCGTCGAACAGGGCGAAGAACAACGTCTCCTTGTCCTCGAAGTTCGAGTAGAAGGCCCCTCGCGACAGCCCGGCGCGCGTGCAGATCTCCTCGACGGACGCGCCGTGGAAGCCTCGCTCCGCGAACGCCTCCAGGGCCGCTGCCCGCAGTTTCGCCACACTTCGCGCCCGCGTCGGCGCACCCTTCGCCATGACGTCCTTCCCCACCCGTTGACGCTGCCTGACGTGCGTGCCACAGTACGCACCACTCATAAATGAACAACCTCGGATTTTATGGAGGTAGGCCACCGCCGTGACTCTGGACCCCGTGCTCGGCTCACTCGTCAAGCGGCTCCCCGAACCGGCGACGGAGATCGAGGACCCTGAGCGGTACCGCATGGCGAAGCGCCAACTGTTCGAACAGCTCTCCGCGCGATTCATGGAACCCGGTCCCCCTGTCGCCGAAGTGCGGCTCGAACGACTGCCGGTGGCCGGCGGCGAGATCGCCTTGCGTGTGTACCGGCCGGCCGGGCCAGGGCCCCGCCCGATCCACCTCTACCTCCACGGCGGCGCCTGGATCTCGGGATCGGTCTTCGAGCCCTCCACGGACATCTGCTGCCGCGAGCGCGCCGCCGGAGCCGGTCAGGTCGTCGTCGCGGTGAACTACCGGAAAGCTCCGGAGAACCGGTTCCCCACGGGTCTCGAAGACTGCCATGCCGCCCTGGTGTGGGCCGCCGAGCACGCGGCGGACATCGGTGGCCGCGCTGACAGCATCAGCGTCGGAGGAGTTTCCGCCGGCGCCAATCTCGCGGCCGCGCTCTCCGCCAAGGCCCGGGACGAGGGCGGGCCCCGCATCCGCCTTCAGGTCCTGGAGGTCCCCGCGACCGACCTTGCGGGGGACTTCGCATCCCACCGGCTGTTCGGAGAGGGCTTCGCACTGTCCTCGACCACGATGTCCCTGGCCAAGTCGGCCTACGTCGCCTCGCTCGAGCAGCGTTCCCATCCACTGGCTTCGCCCCTGCGAGCGACCGACTTCTCCGGCCTCCCCAGAACGCATGTCATGACCGCGGAGTACGACATCCTCAGAGACGAGGGGCTGGCGTACGCGGAACGTCTGGGCGAGGCCGGAGTCGAGGTGTCCCACACCCTCGGCCGGGGCCATGTGCACATGTCGATGATGCTGACCGCGGTCCTGCCCGCCGCCCGTCAGTGGCGCGCCGAGGTCCTCGACGTGCTGAGCCGGTGACTCACCGTCTCATCGAGTACTCAAGAAGGCAGTACGCCGTCGTCGGCTGACTGTCAGCCGGCGTCACGCAGGCAAAAGCATGGTGAGAGGCACGTTGTAGCTCTTCTCGTCGGCCATCCGGAAGCCGGAGCGTCAGCGAACCGACTGCGCGACAGCGGAGCGAGTAAGTCGCAGGACGGGAACTCGGCGGGGCCGAGTGCTTCGCCAACGGTGAAGTCGACGTTGGCCACCTGCGTACAGGTGCGGCCCCCGTACAGGGCCGCGATCGCGCATGACCCTTCGGGCCTCCCCGTCACTGTCCTCCCCGCCAGCGCCCTGCGCCGTGCAGGCGGCCGTCAGCGCGGCCACGACCGTGACCATGCCCGTGTACCACGGCAGCCGCCGCGACCCCGTCGACAGAGCGGCGCCGCTTCGGCCGCGCCAGCTCCGCCCGCTCGGCGGGGTGCAGCGCGCGGGCGGCGTCCTCGGTCAGCCGGGCGCCGGGGACGCGTTCGACGTCGCCGCCCACTGGACACGGGGCCAACGCCAGCAGGGCCAGCCCCCGCAGGGGGACAACGAGAACTGCACCGATGTGCCCGCCGGACCGGCCACGGCGGGACGGCCGTGCAGCCCGCCGCACCCGGGGCAGGGCAGCCGGGTCGGCGGGCTGCCCTGGGCCGGTGATGTGTTCACCGAAGACCTGGATGCAGCCGACCAGGTGCGGTTGGCTTTCGGGCTGCTGGACCTCCTCGACGATGCGCCACCTCGTTGGCGGTGAGCAACGCGTCCGGCTTCTCGTCACTCACCCAACCGTCGCGCACTTGGCTGACGCCCCGATCAGCCAGCCAACGCCGCACCGCCTCCTCGGCTTGCATCTCCCCCCGGGAAGTATGACGACCAGCCTCGCAGGATCCGAACGAAACGGCCTTGTGCGAGCTGCTCCGCCCGTCTCAGCCACGGCGCTCCTCCCCCGCCGGCAGCTCAACGACGTGAGTGCTGCAGGGGCGGGGAACGCGCCCGTGCTTCGGTTTCGCAAGGTGCCGCAGCGGCTCGGGCAATCGGACAGCCCTGAGCGGCCATTGGCTGGTGCGATGGATCAGCGGAGTTCCGGGGTCGGCGCAGAGACGCCGGTGAGGCGTTCGGCCTCGGTCCACAGGCGTGCCGCAACGGTCTTGTCCCTGGCGCTGCGCGGCAGACGGGTGGCCTTGGTCGGGCCGACCATCGCCCAGCGCGGCCCGTAGTAGCCGCCAGGCTCGGCGTCGCGGCTGGTCGCCGCGTACAGCAGGGGTTCTGCGCCCTGTTCGGGACCCTGGGACGGCACGATCTTGTACAGCAGTGATTCGAGCCGACCGGGCCGGCCGCCGTTCAGGGTCGGGCCGGAGGTCGTCAGGTTGGTGCGGGTGTAGCCGGGGTGCGCGCCGGCCGACAGCAGCGGCCAGCCGTGCTGGTCGGCAAGGTCGGCGAGGTGCAGCATCATCAGCATGTCGGCCAGTTTGGACTGGGCGTAGGCCCGGGTGGGGCTGTAGCTGCGGGTGGACTGCAGGTCGTCGAAGTCGATGCGCGCCCGGTGGGCGGTGCCGCTGCTCATCGTGGCCACCCGCGGCGCGGGGGCGGCCAGCAGCAGTGGCAACAGGTGGACGGTGAGGGCGAACGGGCCGAGGAAGTTGCTGCCCAGCTGGAGCTCGAAGCCGTCCGGTGTCTGGGTGCGCTGAGGCACGTTCATGACTCCGGCGTTGTTCACCAGCAAGTCCAGCGGCTTGCCGTCGGCGATCAGGTCGTCGCCGAAACCGAGGACTGAGGCCAGGTCGGCCAGGTCCAGCCGGCGGACCTCGACTTGGGCGCCGGGGTGCGCGGCGAGGATCTCGCCCCGGGCCTTTTCGCCTTTGGCCAGGGTGCGCACGGCGAGCACGACACGGGCTCCGGCTCCGGCCAGCCGCTTGGCGGCCTCCTTGCCGGTTCCACTGTTCGCGCCGGTGACCACGGCGAGCTTTCCTTGCTGGTCAGGGACCTGGTACATCACGAACCCCATTACGTACTACCGGTATCTTGTCTCCCCTCACCGTAACGGACCACTGGTATCTAATCAACGTACCGCCGGTTTGTAATATGGGGACGTGACCTTCCAGCGTGCCCGCACCGACGAACAGCGCAGCCAGCGACGACGCCAGATCCTGGACACCGCAGCCGCGATGCTGACCGAGATGCCGGTCGCGGAGCTGAGCCTGAACAAGCTGAGCCGCCGCGTCTGCCTGGCCAAGGCGAACGTGCTGCGCTACTTCGAGTCCCGCGAGGCGGTCCTGCTCGACCTGCTCGACACCGAGACCCAGACCTGGATCGCCGAACTACGGAACGAGCACGCGACAATCGAGGGCACCACGCGTGAGCGAGGGGACCGGCTGGCGGACCTCCTGGCCACCTCCCTTGCGCGACGGCCGGTGCTGTGCGACCTGCTCAGCGCGCAGGGCGCGGTTCTGGAACAGAACATCTCCACCGAGGCCGGCATCCGCCACAAGCAGGCAGCCCGGCAGTCCCTGCAGGCCCTGACCCAGTTCGTGCTGAGTCACCTTCCCGAACTCGGCCCCGACGGCGCCGCCGCGCTGGTCGAGTCGACCCTACTGATGGCTATGACGGCATGGCAGTGCAGCCGCCCCTCGGACGCCATGGTGGCGGTCTACGCCTCCGACCCCGCGCTGGCCGCCATGCGCCTGGACTTCACCGACCTGGTCCGCCACACAACGGCAGTGACCGCCTCCGGCCTGCTGGCCCGACGGACGGAACAGACCAGCGCCAGCCCAACCCACTGAGCACCAGGCGCGCAGCACATCGTATGTGGGACATCGCGCGTCCGAGACAGTCATACAGGCCACAGAGAGCCATCGAGCCGGTGTCGTCGGGCAGCTGCGCGAGGGCGGCATCCCGGATCTCTGAGGAGGTTCCGGTCATCGGTCATGTCCGTGCCCTGCCGCGAGCGCAGCATCCGGGCCGTCGCCGTAGCGGGCGAGCTGGGTACGCAAGCCGTCCTTCTCCGGACTTCGACGTGTCTGTGAGAAGCCGTCGCCCTACCGATCATGGAGTCTGTCGATCGGACGGGAGTCTCGATCGGGTGATCGCGCGGGCCCTGCGCGGCATGAGAGCAGTACCTCGGATATACGGGGAAAATCCAGGGGACCGGACGGCCGCGCGCTGCTACGGTCGGGCGGCATGAGCTGGCTTCCCGATGACTTCGTCCACCCCGTCCTGGTACCGCTGCCGGGCGGTGGTCATCACCTGCGGCCGATCCGGGAGGCCGACACCCCGCTCGACTATCCGGCTGTGATGGGTTCGCGCGAGCGGCTGTGGACCATCTTCGGCCCGGCCTGGGGCTGGCCCGCGGCCACCATGACCTACGAGGCCGATCAGGCCGACCTGTTGCGGCACGAGCAGGAGATCGCCGCACACCAGTCATTCAACTACGCGCTGTTCGACGCGGCGGAGACAGCTCTGCTCGGCTGCGTCTACATCGACCCACCGGAGAGGGCCGGCGCGGACGGCGAGATCTCCTGGTGGGTGGTGGACGAGCTGGTGGGCAGCACGGTCGAGCAAGCACTCGATGCGCTGGTGCCGCAGTGGATCGCCGCCGACTGGCCGTTCGACCGGCCGCGCTTCATCGGCCGCGAGATCTCCTGGTCGGACTGGCTCGCCCTGCCGGAGCATCCCGACACGTAAGCACTTGTTGCCCGTACCGATCTTGAAGGCTGTCGATCGAACGGGAGTCTTGATCGGGTTGTCTGCGGCGGTTTCCGCGCGTGAAAGCAGGGCCTCTTGGTAGCTCGAAGGGTGTGGCGGTAGGTGATGAGGCAGGTGGCGAGGCCGAGGACAGCATCGTGGATGTCGTCGCGCCTCTCCCACCGGATCCGCAGTCGGCGGAAGCCGTGCAGCCAGGCGATCGTGCGCTGGTCTTCGGGCCGTACACCCGCATCGTCGACGCCCGCCGCAGCACAACAAGAGCCACAAAAGGGTTCGCGCCCGCTGGAACACGCCTTCGCCCGTATGAAGACCTGGAAGATCCTGCGCGACTGCCCCCTGAGGGGCGACGGTGTGCGCCACGCGATGCACGGCGTAGCCCGCCTGCACAACCTGGCTCTCAAGATGACTCCCGCCGCATGCGGGACCTGAGAGGCCCGCAGGAGACCGGCAGCTCCTCACCTCGCAGTCTCAGAGGAGGATCAGGCGAGGCAGAACTCGTTGCCCTCGATGTCCTGCATCGTGATGCACGACTCGTTGACGCCATCAGCACGCTGCGTCAGCACGTGTTTCGCGCCGAGTGCCATCAGCCGTGCGCATTCGGCCTCGAGTGTGGCCAGGCGCTCATCACCCACGAGCCCTGTGCCGACCCGCACATCGAGATGCACCCGGTGTTTGACGATCTTGCCTTCGGGAACTCGTTGTCGGAAGGAGGCGTCTGCTACCTGCTGTTATGTCGTTCGGTCGCAGGGGTGAACCGTGGTCAGTGCTTCCCCAAGGGAAACCTGGGATGCGATACCGGCCAGCCACTCTCGTGCTGCCAAAGATCTGGAAAGCGACTACGAGGGCCCCGGCGCGCTGGAACACTTGCAGCGCGGCGCACCTGGCCCGCGGCCCAGCTCACCGACCAGATGCTCGATGAGAGCGTCGACGAGCGGGCCGGTGCGCATCGTCCACCGGATCCAGTCGAGCCGTGTCCGCCGCCACGCTTATCAGAGGCAGCGCTCCCGACGGGCTTCCCGATGCCTTGTCCGGTCTTCACATCAACCCCGGTCTCAGCTGGCTCATACCGCTCTTCCCCTGGCCGCATGAGCCATCTGATGGCACCGAAAACGAGGCAGTACTCGTCAGCTGCCCCGAAGACCGACCGCCAGCGTCAGTTCAAGGACCCGGTGTGGCGATGCGAGATCGGGAAACAACTCCCGCAGCTGCGACATCCGGTACCGGACTGTCTGGGGGTGGACGAACAACGCCGCCGCCACCTCCTCCCGCCTGCCCTGGTGCAGCAGCCACGCCCGCAGCGTCTCCTCCAGCCGTCGTGCGGTCGCGACAGGCAAGGGCCGCAACGGTGCGAGGGCTCGGGCACGCAGGTCTGCGAACGCCTCCGCGTCGGCGCTCAGCACCAGCTCGGGCAGGTGGTCCTCGGTGTCGCGAATATCAGAGGAGAGGGAACGCGCGCGTACGGCTCGTGCGTACGAGGCGGACGCACGAGTCCATGGCCGGGCCGGGCCGACCACGGCGGTGCGGTCGGTCAGTTGCCGCAAGAGATGTGATCGGTCGGCATCGGGGACGAGCAGCACACCGGTGGCATCCGGCAGATCGTCGAGGACGAGGGTGCTCGGGTCGAGCGCGCGGTAGGCAGGCCGGGCCTGGGCGGCGGGCAGCAGGACCGCGGTCAGCGAAACCGGAGGCTGCCACCCGGCCCGCTGAACAGACGTCAGCAGCGCGTCCGGGCTCGCGCCGGCGAGGAGGTCGCGGGCCAGGTGTTCCAGGTGGCGCTCGTGGGCCCTGCCCCGGGCGGCCAGTTCGTCGGCGTGACCCGCGGCGCTCGCGGCGGAGAGCTCGTCGATGTAGGCGAAGGTCAGCTCGGCGAACTTGGCGACCTCGGCGGCCGGCAGACCTGCGGGTACGGCACCCGCCGCCAGGCATCGCCAGGCCACGCGGGCGCCGACGCGGTAGGCGCTGAGCAGGGCGTCCATCGAACGGCCGTCGCGCACCTCGCCGCGGCCCAACTCGTAGGCCGCGTCACCGGCGTCCCCGCCTGTGGCGTTCCCGCTCGCGAGGTCCAGGTAGTGCCCCAGGGCGGTGCGGACGGCTCGGCGGATGGTGCCGCCCATGCGGCCCGAAAGGGCGTTGGCGTAGGAAGGGACCTCGTCGATGATCGCCTGGACGACCTCGTCGGCGGTGGTCTTCAGCGTGGCCCGAAGTGCGGTGACCGTCGTCTCATCCAGGGCCAGTTCGCTGACCCTCCGGATTGCATGGCTCACGTTTTGTTCCCTGCGAACAATTCAGCCGATCAGATTCACGTCCTGCGGTCAGGACTTTACGCCTTGAGGCACAGCAAGCTGAAATCATGACGAGTACAGCCCTCCGCAGCAGGGCGTGGAAACTGCTGGAGATGATCACGACGCCACTCCTGCCGTCGGACTACCTCGACCTGGTCAGCCCGCTGCGTGCGGGCGCCGACCTGCGCGGGCGCATCGAGGCCGTGCACCCCGAGACGGGTGACGCCGCGACCATCGTGATCAGACCGGGACGGGGCTGGCGCGGCCACACAGCCGGTCAGTACGTGCGGATCGGGGTCGACGTCGACGGGGTGCGCCTGTGGCGTGCCTACTCCATCACCTCGCCGGCAAACGGCCAGGACGGCCGCGTCACGATCACCGTGAAGGCGATCCCGGACGGCAAGGTCAGCAACCACTTGGTCCGCAGGGCGAAACCGGGCACGTTGATCCAGCTCGACCAGGCGACCGGTGACTTCGTACTGCCGCAGGCCAAGCCCGCCAAGGTGCTCTACCTGACGGCCGGCAGCGGAATCACGCCCGTGATGGGCATGCTGCGCGACACTGTGCTCGACGACGTCGTCATGGTCCACTGCGCGCCACAGCCGCAAGACGTGATCTTCCGCAACGAACTGCTCGCCCTGGTCGCGGACAAGAAGCTACGGCTCTCCGAGGTGCACACCGCCACGGACGGCATGCTCGACATCGCCCGTCTCGACGAACTCGTGCCCGACTGGACCGAGCGCGAGACCTGGGCCTGCGGGCCCGCGGGCCTGCTCGACGCCGCCGAGAAGCACTGGAGCGAACACGGCATACCGGAGCGCCTGCACACCGAACGCTTCCGCCCCAGCATCGTCGTCACCGGCGACGGCGGCGAGGTCACCTTCAGCACCACCGGCAAGACCGTCGACACGGACGGCGCCACGCCGTTGCTGGACGTCGGCGAGGAGGCAGGCGTGCTCATGCCGTCGGGGTGCCGCATGGGCATCTGCTTCGGCTGCGTCACCCCGCTCAAGGCGGGCGCCGTCCGCGACCTGCGCACCGGCGAGATCACCGAGGCCGAGCCGGGCGTCCTCATCCAGACCTGCGTGTCCGCCGCGGCGGGCCCCTGTGACATCGAACGGTAGGAGCACTTTGACCGCCATTGACCCCACCGCCCACCTGACCGCGCAGCAGATCGAGGAGCTCGGCCGCGAACTCGACGCGATCCGCGACGAGGTGATCGCCGGCCGAGGTGAGAAGGACGCCGCGTACATCCGCAAGGTCATCTCGGCGCAACGCAAGCTCGAGCTGGTCAGCAGGGGCGTGCTGCTGTTCTCGATCTTCCCGCCCGCGTGGCTGATCGGCACCGCCGGTCTGTCCGTGGCGAAGATCATGGACAACATGGAGATCGGCCACAACATCCTGCACGGCCAGTGGGACTGGATGCGGGATCCGAAGATCCACTCCACGACCTGGGAGTGGGACCACGTCTCGCCGGCCGACCAGTGGAAGCACTCGCACAACGAGCTGCACCACACGTACACCAACGTGATCGGCAAGGACAACGACCTCGGCTACGGCATCATGCGCGTCGACGAGGACCAGAAGTGGCACCCCTTCCACCTCGGCCAGCCGCTGTGGAACTTCATCAACGCCTGCTTCTTCGAGTACGGCATCGCCGCGTACGACCTGGAGCTCGGCAAGAACCTGCACAAGCGCCGCCGCAAGAACCCGGAGTTCCGCGCGCAGGCCAAGGCGGTGGGCCGCAAGATCCGCAAGCAGGTACTCAAGGACTACGTGATCCACCCGCTGCTGTCGGGGCCGTCGTTCCTCCCCACGCTCGCCGCCACGTTCACCGCGAACCTGGTCCGTAACATCTGGTCCCACTCGGTGATCATGTGCGGGCACTTCCCCGAGGGCGTACAGGTCTTCGAACGCCGGTCGATCAAGGGCGAGACGCGCGGCCAGTGGTACCTACGCCAGATGATGGGCTCGGCGAACATCAGCGGCAGCAAGGCCATGCACTTCATGACCGGCAACCTGTCGCACCAGATCGAGCACCACCTGTTCCCGGACCTGCCGAGCAACCGGTACGCCGAGGTCGCGGTGAAGGTGCGCGCGCTGTTCGAGAAGTACGAGCTGGAGTACGTCACCGGGCCGCTGCCCAAGCAGGTGTTCTCCGCGTGGCGCAAGGTCTTCCGACTCTCGCTGCCGAACAAGAAGCCCAAGGTCAATACGCCGGACCGCGAGCAGGAGCTCGTCGCGGCCTGATTCCCAGTAATGGCTCCACCTTTCGGTGGTAGCGGCTGCACCGCCGGGTTCGGTGAGATCCGTCGCGGACGGCGGGCGGCCGCGACGGCAGACCGTACGACACGGGATCCGGGCAGCCCGGTGTCCGGCTGCGCTGCCCGGACGTACGCCAGGAGCCCAGCACACAGCCCCGATGAGGTGTTGCAGTGCGCCGACCCGCCAGGGTCGGGCCGGCAGTCAGGTATGTACGCGCACTCGGTGTGCCGACGGGCGGACCGAGTGGATGGCATGGGCTGTGACGTGGACTGCCGTAACCGGAGCTCGCCACCCCTGTGTCCGGCCCTGCGCTGCTGTCGAGGTGTGCGCATGACGTCAAGTGGGACGGGCGAGTGGCGGGTGAGCCAAGTGGGACAGGAGTCGGACCTTGCTCTCCGTGGAGGCCGGGACTGCTTGCGGGAGACGCTGTGCCGGTCGCGGTAGGGGGCGGCAGCCATCGGGTTACTCGCGAACACCTTGCGCTTGCCGCCCGCAGCACAGCCACCAGCAGGCCGTGGGAGGTCTCGATCACGACCGGGGCCGGGTTCTCGGCGCTCGCCGTACTCGAACAGTTCCAGCAGTGACGACGCGGGCGCCGAAGCGGTCTCCCAGTCGCGGACCCGCGCGAATCCGCGCAGAAGGGGCGCGTTACCTGACCGGCAATCAGGCAGCACGCGGAATGTCATCCCTGGATGCTCGCAGGGTGCGCGCCTGTAGTGGCGCGCGACGCGTGGGGCACGACCACGACTTGTACGTCGTCCTCGTAGATCACACGCCCTGGGTCTGCGGAACGCACGGCCAGGCAATCGATGCCGTGAGCGGCCAGAATCTCCAGGTAACCAGCCACCCGATCGAGAAGATGCGCTGCTGATGGCTTGAACCACGCCGCGGCGCCAGGGTTGATCTCATCGTCGTAGATGGCGGGGTCAACGGTCGATGGGTCGGTGTACGCGGCGTCGTACCATCTGTTGTTGCTGCGGCGGAAGGACTCCTGTTCGTCCGAGAGCCTCCCCTCCCGCGCCAGATTGTTGACGAGCCCGAAGACGCCGGTGAAGTGGCCTCGGCTGTTGCGGTGAGGCGATTGGAACCGCACGTACTGGACGGCCTCGCTGTCGCTTTCGATCATCCCCATCGAATCATCTTCCCACCGCTCCGCTCATGGGTGAGGGTGCAGGCGGCAATGTTGGCCGCACCCTCTCCGCCGGCCGACGTGTTCCGTGTCGCCTGGCGTGCTTCGGTGAGGGCTCGCTGCCTGAGGTGGCGTTGCCGCCGAACAACTAAGTTCCCGACTCGGGCCGGACCTCTTCCAAGGCAGATTCGCGAACTTCACCCCGAGCGCGATGACGACCTACGACTTCGCCAACGACCGCGCCCCACTGCTCTTCAGGCCTCGCCCTCGACTGGGCCCCTCCCCCACCCCCGGCGACCTCGCTCAGCCCTGACCCCGTGGTGGCGCCGAAGGGCCGCGGCGTGGTCCGCGGTGATGCGGGTGACGTGTCGCCGTGCGCGCTTTCTACCATGGCCCGCATGTCCGACACGAGTACTGCTGCCCGCTGGGAGCAGCGCACCCAGGGCCCGCTGCTGGCGTTGGCGGTGCTCTTCGCCGTCGCCTACGCCCTGCCGGTGGTCAAACCCGACACCCCTCCGACGGTGCTGTCCGCCTGCCACGCCGCGAACTGGGTGGTGTGGGCGGCCTTCGCAGTCGACTACGCCGTACGGCTGTGGCTGAGCGAGGACCGGCTGCGGTTCGTGCGAAGTCACCCGCTGGCCCTGCTCGCGGTGCTGCTGCCGCTGCTGCAGCCACTCAGGCTGCTGAAGCTGGTGTCCATGCTGCTGCTCGCGGGGCAGCGGGCACGGTTGGCCTCGCAGGTCAGGGTGACGACGTATGTAGCCGGGTCGTGCCTGGGGCTGCTGGTGTTCGGGGCACTTGCGGTGCTGGAGGTCGAGCGCGGCAAGCAGGGCGCGTCGATCCAGACGCTGGGCGACGCGGTCTGGTGGGCGTTCACGACGATGACCACGGTCGGGTACGGCGACATGGCGCCGACGACTGGTCTCGGCCGGCTGCTGGCAGTAGGGCTGATGCTGTCCGGGATCGCGCTGCTCGGTGTGGTCACCGCGAACATCGCGGCCTGGTTCATCTCCCGCTTCGAAATGGACGACGCGGAGGAGCGGCGGCAGACGGCGGCCATCGAAAGCCTGACGGAGGAGGTACGGGCGCTTCGGGCGGAGGTGGTCATGCTGCGGGACCAGCAGGGGGCACCGTCCGAACGAAAGAACCCCCCGGCTCCGGCCCCGGCCCGCGACTGAGCGTATGGGATCGGGCGGACGCGGTGCGTGTCGTGGGGGCTCGCCCTGCTGAAGCCCGGCACAAGCCGCTGACCGGGGTCAGGTTCTTCCGACGGTCTGTTGTGCGGCGCCGATGCGACCCGAACGGCCAGCAGAACGTTCCCGTTCGGCCGGGCAGCGGCGCCGGGGGCTGCGACGGCCTACTGAAGGCGCTCCGGGGTGGCCGTCCGATCTCGGCGATCTTCTGCCAGGCCGCCCCGGTTGCGCGGCTGCGCCGGCAAAGGTCATCACTGGGACCGCATCACCGTCCACCGACGGCCACCGTGCCGGCGTTACACCACTGCCGTGCACCCTGCGGACGCCGGGTCAGCAGCGCCACGTAGGCGCCAAGCGCTATCACCACCCCGTCGACGGCGATCTCACCCTCGACCGCGACACCGGGGTCGGCGCCGACGGCTCCGGTCAACGCCTCATGCTCCTCACCGCAGAACCCGGCACTCCCAGCCACGACGCCCTGGCCATCAGGTACTGGCATGACGCACTCCGGGCAACGCGGGCAACTGGCAGCGTCGATCATCTGGACGAGACCGACAACGCCGTCGCGGGCGTCCGCTTCTTCTCCGCCTATCCGAGTCCACCAAGACGGAGGGCGTTCCTCATCTCGCTGAGCTTCGCGGTCGTCGCCGGGGACCACTCCTTCGCCTGCTCACCGAGACGGAGGGCGTTCTCAATCTCGTTGAGTTTCGCGGAGGACAGAAGGCCCGCTCGCTCGATCAGGTCGTCCCGGGACACGGTGGTCAGCCACGTACAGGGGGTAAAGCCCGGACGCGGCAACGCGAACCGCAGCACGCCTTCGAAGGGCAGTCCTTCCACGGCGCCTACTGCCACTTCGACGGCCAGACCGGTGATGTCGACACCCGCCCGTGCGACGACCTGCATCACCCGGATCCCGGACGCGTCGTTTCCCGACAGCAGCACGACCGGCCGCCGCTCGTCGAACTCCACCCACCAGACTTCGCCACGTTGCATATGTCCTCCTGACACAGGAACGGCGGGCGGACGCTACGCGAACCCGACGCGCTGTGGCGACGGGTGCGGTCACCCGTTGATCATCGATGTGTGAAGACAAACGATCAGGTGGTGGCCGCAGGTCACAGCGTAGACCCTGCCCGCGGGCAGGAGGCGTTCGAGGGCCTGGTGAGCCGGATAGCGGGAAGGTTCACACGGGTCGAACCCCGGTTCAGGGTCCGGACGTTGGTGCGCGGACTGCTGTCGGACCTGCCACGCAAGAACAGAGCGGGGACGTGAAGAAGGGCACCGACACGGTCGGCGTCCAGCGCCGGTACACCGGTACCGCGGGCAGGATCGAAAATGCCCAGGTCGCCCTCTACCTGGTCGACAAGCCACTCTGGCATGAAGATCACGAACTACGCTGGAGCAGTAGGGATTCGATGGCTCACATCTGCTGGACCAGCATCCATGTGACGAGCCCTAAGAAGATCACGCCGACTACCCGGTTCATGGCGTAGCCCTTGCTCGTGGGCTCGGTAGCGTCGGGGTCTTTCACCCAGCCTCGCTGGAGGCGGCTGTTGGCCTTCCACAGCAACTGAGGGCGTACGACTTGAACAACTCCCATGATCAGGAAGAAGCACAGGACCAGGACGAATACCGGACTGCCGCCATCACTGTCCGAGGCAGCCTTCATTACCGCACCGTGAATCATGATGATTCGGTTGCCCAGGCCTTGAACCAGGAAACAGACATGCCTGCCCGGGCTTGCGAGACTTCCACTCACGAGGGCACCCCGACGTGGCCAGCCCCGGACCCTCTGCTGCACTCCCGAACCGTCCGGCGCCACCGGGCGGCCGATGGTGAGGAGAGGCGAGATCTTTAATTGCTTGCGTTGCCGACGCCGTGCGCTCCGATTGGGTATCAACAGACATGCCCAACGGTCCCCACGGGTTACCTGACTTAGTTCATTCCGGTGGAGTGAAGGAATCAGAGCGTTGCACCATTGCAGCGCCTCCCTTATCGGGGGCGCCTTCCCCCTGCCTCCCGACGAACGCCTCATACATCGTGATGCTGGCGCGGCCGGGGCCTGGGCAACTCCGGCGGACGGGTTGGCAGCTCAGGCGTGGGCGTGGCGGTGGGTGCTTGACCGTTTGTGCGGGGCAGCGTGATGCACGGGCCGGCCTGTTGCCGGAACTGCGAGGCGTCGCAGGGACAGGCTCGCTGTGACGAGGAGAGCAGTGAAGACGGCCAGGAGGAGGACGGACACCCACATCTGCCGGCTCCCGGGCGCCTGCCAGCCGGTCCAGAGGGCTGAGCCCGTCCACAGCAGGATGGCCGCAGCGTAGAAGGAGCGGATACGGCGCAGTTGCCGCACGGCCCGCAGGAACTGGATGCGTTCGGTCTTCGGTGCCATGCGGCACCGTGTACCCCGAGGCACGCCGGCCATCGGGTCGCAGGGAATTTTTGTGGAGGGGGCCGGCCGACCACTTGGCCGCCTTCTCGCCGTCCCTCTCGGCTTCCGCACGGTCAGCGTCCCTGTTCGGTGCTCGTGGTGCCGGGCAGGGGGCGTTCAGGTGGGTCGGCGGCCGGTCACGGTCGGCGAAGCCGCGGTCCTCATCCGGGAGAAGGTCACAAAGCCATAGGCGGTCATGCCTGTCCACATCACGGTACTGGCCAGCGGCCACCACAGATTCCATCCCTGCTCGCCCCGGATGAGACAGCTGACCCAGTTCACCGCCCAGCTGACCGTGAGAACGAGCGCCGCCCACCTGGCCCAGCGCCAGATCCGCATGGTTCCCCGGGCACGGGTCTCCTGCTTGCTCTGCTCACCCCGCCGGGCTCGTGTGCCATTCATACCTCCCCGTCTACCCGCTGTCAGGTCTTTTGCTGCGCGGTGGGGGCGCAGCGAAGACGGCACAGGGCGGGCGCGCGGCTTTGACTCATTCCCTTGCCGGGCTGCGCTCAGTCTTCTGGGAGGTGGGCACGAGCCTCGAAGTCGCGCCGCACCGCGGCGCCCTGGTCCTCAACCAGCCCGTCCTCGTCAGGGAGGTCCAACACCGCGCCGCAGTGGCTGCACAACTTTCCGTCCTCAGCCGGCGTACCGCATGCCTTGCAGAACCGGTTGCCCTTCTCAGTCTCCTGCGTCATGACTCTCCGGAAGTAGCTCGAAGTGTTGGGATTTCTATGCGAAGTACCCGTGGCTTCGGGTCTGATTCGCGAGACGTTGTGTTTCATTTTTTCCCTGCGACAGGCCCTGACCGAGCCATCTTCACGGTCTACGAGATGAAGCGGCTCGGCCGCGACGCCACCGAGCTCACCGCCCTCACCGCCCACGGCTTGGTCCTGGAGATGCTCGCCGGGTCCCTGCCCGGCATCTACTGACCCACCGGCCCCGGGAAGCTGCTGTTCGCGTTCTTCGCCGCGATGGCGGAGAACGAGCGGGAGAATATCCGCGAGTCCACGCTCGAAGGGCTCGACATCGCGGCCGAAAGGGCAAGCACGGCGGCCGGCCCCCGGTCATCACCGGCGACATGCTGCAAGCCGCGCGGCATGTCCCGCAGCACGCTGGACGACCCCGACGCCAAGCAGCAGGTAGCCGAGAACTCCGAGATCGCCGAACTGTGGGACGAGACACCTAGTGGCCCCCAGTGGCGGCGTGGCATCCGGCATCTCAGGGCCGTCCTGGCGCCCGAGGCCGACCCTCAGTAAGCCGCACTCTTGGAGATGTGACAGGCGCGGGACAGGAGGGACGACGGGCGACGGATGGGCGGGGGTGGTGGAAGCGCGGCCCGGAGGCCGGCAGGGGCGCGGGACGGCGGGCCGGGCGCGCGGGCTCCCACCGCAGCATGGAGCTACTCCCGCGGGTGCGGGTGCGGGGACACGTCGCGCAGGACCGCGTGGGCCCGGACTGCAAGATGCCCCCGACGAGACGACGGAACCCCCGCGGGCGCGGGGACGACTAGAGGCGTCCAAACTCGTGCCCAGGTCGGTGGAGCCACCCCGCGGGAGTGGGGCGCTCATCGGGGTGGGCGCCACCTTGGGTCTAGGGTCAGCAGGACTCGGCGAGTTTCACCGAGTAGATCGCGACGCGCAGCACGTCCGTGGCGCCGGGCTGTGGGTCCTGGCGGCACACCTTCCAGTTGCTGTTGTTGATGATGAAGGTGCTGCCGGGACTGATCGACTCCTCGTTGACCAGGAAGCCCTTGCTGTGCAACTGACGCATCGCCTCAGCGTGGTTCATGCCGACGACGTCAGGCACTGGTTCCACTTCCCTCTTGACCTCCGATGCGTCCTCGGCCGGCTTCTCCGCCGTCGGGGTGGGCTCGGTGAGCGGGGCGACTGACTCCTTCACAGGCGCGGCCGGGGTGGCCGTCTCAGTGACGGTGACGGCGGGCTGCGGCTTCGCGTCCGTGCTGGTGTCGTCCTGGCCCGCGTTCGCGGCGGCGCCGATCACGGCGACCACGGCGACACCGATCCAGAACCCCGTGCGCTTGTACAGGGGCTTCTTCGCGGGCTTCTTGTCCTGCGGCGGGACATACAGGCTGTTCATGATGGTCCCTCAAATGTGTTGGGGGGAAGGAAGAATGAGGCGGCGGTGCAGGGCTCAGCCCCAGTCACAGCTGGAGCCGTCGGTGTCGTGGTCGAGGTGCGCGCCGTAGCCGGGCTGGCCTTCGACAGACGCGGTCCCCCAGGCTCGGGCGACGGTGCGGTTCTCGTAGTAAGAACTGCCGGACGTGGGGTTCGGGTGTCGCCGCAGTCGTAGGCGTCGCTGTCGTCGTGGGACCTCCCCGGTCGGTCTCCGCCACGGTCGGCCGGTGGGCCGAGCGCGTCTTGGTGACCGCCACCTGATCAGCTACCTCGGCATGACCTGCCCCTGATCCGTCACGTAGTTGTTGTGCAGGCAGTCCAGGTAATCAGCTTCGGACACGTTGTACGGGCCGCCTGCTTGTTGGTTGCAGTAACTGCTCAGGGTCTGACTCTTCTGCGCGGCGGAGATCTCGGCCGGTTGGCCGTTCTGCTGCTGGTTACCCGCCTGGTCCTGCACCCATGGACTGGGGGAGGAAGGGGCCGGTTTCTCATCAGCGCCAAGGACGATGCCACCCAGGAAGAACGAACCCACGGCAACGGCGACCATTCCACCCCACAGGACCAAAGGCCGCTTCCACCAAGGGCTTTCCATCGCCGCCAGGATGCGCTGATACTCCGGGTCGGCCTCGTACTCGTCCCGCCAGCCGTACGGCTCCCCTTTCGAGTTGGCCGTCGTCGGAGCGCTGGACGGCCGTGGAGGGACGTTCGACGGAAGCGGCGACCTGTTTTCCACCCGAGTCTCCTCAAGCCCTGACCGGCAGCCACATCGCGCACGGAGAGTCAGACGGCACAGGCTAACCACAGAGTATTCATGCTTTCTACACGAATGACCCAACTGTGACCGCACCACGGTGACCAATCGAACGAAGAGGCGATGGTCATCGCCCAAACCCCCAGCCTCGGCACCCTGTACATGTGACCCGCCGCGTCCCTCCCCTGGGTCCAGGTCCAGCCCCCGACCGCGGTCGACGAGCCCGTGCGCGTTAGATGCGCGACTTTGTGGTCGAACCGAGTCTGCGTGGTCAGGTGGTCTGGCGGAGTGCGGTGACCAGTGCGCGCGGGTCGTCGGCGTGGAAGCGGATGGTGTGGGCCTTCTCCGTTGCGCCGAGCGGGCGGGTGAAGGGCAGTGGCCGGTTCAGCCTCAGGGTCACGGAGGTCTGGCTGCCCACGATCAGGTCGAGGACCCCGTCTTCGGAGAGGGTGATCAGGCTGCCTTCGGGGTAGCGCCGGTCGACCTGGACCGAGGCGACCGCGTCCGCCGGTACGACGAGGTCGAAGAGGGCCCCGTAGCGGATCCGCAGAGAGCCGTCGGCATGCACGACGTGCGGCCGAGTGACACAGGCGGCGTGCAGGGCCAGTACGAGGACGACGCCGTACAGGTCGAGTACCAGGACCACCCGGTGGACGACCGGCCAGGGGATGAGGAAGGCCAATCCCACCGTTTCGATGACCACCACGAAGAGCAGCCCGTACATCATCGCGGTCTGGGGTCCGGTATACGCGGCGGCGAGATCCCCGGGACGCACCCCGTGCGTGCCGCGCCGGACCCACCGCCCCAGGGATGCGAGGGCGCGCAGTTCGTGGAGGACCAGGCGGCGGATCGTCACCGGCACCGTCTCTTGTACAGCGGCCCGCAGCGCCGCCCGGCGGTCCGCGCCGCGGGCGCGCGCGGCGATGTACAGCGAGCGCAGCACGCGAGCCTCCATCAACAGCACCGCGAGCACCAGCGCCTCGGCGCCTGCCAGCACCCACCCTGGCAGCCGGACCCCGGCCATCAGGCAGACCACCAGAGCCAGTTCCCCCGGCAGCACGGCCGCCATCGCGGCCCGGGCCGCCCGTACGCCCCGGATCCCGCCACTCATCCCCGGCCCCTTTCCATGAACGCGTCCATGAGTCGGCTCACTACTTCCGCCTGCGCGGGGGCGTACTCCGCGAGCAGCGCCTCCTTGAACCCGGTCAGGACCGCCCCGTCCGCGGGGATCTCGGCGAACAGCTCGTCGGGGACGGCTGCCATCAGGTCAGCTGCCAGGGGTGCGATCCGCGGATCGTCGGCAGGCGCTTCGGCGAGCGCGTCGAGACGCTCATACAGTTCGACGACCGCAGGATCGGTGACCATCGTTCCGAGCAGCGCGAACATCTCCTGGTTACCGGAGCCGTCCACCATGCCGTCCACCAGCGTGAGGTACTCGCGATCCTTCGCCGCGGTCGGCGAGTCTGTCCGGGGGGCCTGAGCCAGCAGGGCGGCAAGGCCGGGAGAGACTGGTCCTGTCGCGCCGGGCGGCTCGGCGAGCAGGGCGCCGAGGCGGCGGCGGCGTTCCCGGATGTCGGCTTCCTGGCGGGCCAGGTCGGCGTCGAGGTCCTTCAGTACCTCGGCCAGTTCGCGTCCGTCATCGTCGGCGAGAGCGTCGCGCACTTCATCGAGGCTGAGGCCGAGTTCGGTGAGCCGGCGCACTCTGGCGAGCAGGACGGCGTCGCGAATGCTGTACGTCCGGTAACCGTTGGGGCGCCGCTCCGGTTCCGGGAGCAGTCCGATGTGGTGGTAGTGCCGGATTGCCCGGGTGGTGAGCCCGACCAGCACGGCGATCTCTCCAATGCGCATGCCCTCAGTAGAAACCCTGCCGTTGCGTCAAGGTCAAGGCCCGTATCAGTGGGCCTAGAACGACTCAAGCAGGGCTGCTTCCCGGGAGTTTGCAGTCCGTGTCCCCCGATGCCGTCCGGGGCCACGTTCCCAGCCCGGGCGCGGCGATGGAAGGATCCGGCCGGTGCCGCGGCGAGGCACCGGCAAGAACTGGATGAGGTACCGCTCCGCAGCCGGCCCACCAGCACGATCACGGTCTACCGCTGGGGTACCAAGTCGCGCTGATACCAGGGGCCTGAGGCACCACCGAGGTCGGCCGGGTCAACCAGGACAAACCCAGCCTTGATCAGCACCCTCTGGGACGCGACATTCTCGCGGGAGGTGCCCGCCCGCAGGGTGCGCAGCCCGTGCCGCGCCACCGCCAGCCGGCACAGCTCCCGGACGGTCTCGGTCGCCACGCCGCGTCCGGCGACGTGCTGCGCGACCCGGTAACCGAGCTCAGCAGTGCCGTTCTCGAGGTCGTACAGGTTGAACCGGCCCAGAACCGAGCCGTCCTCGGCAACGAGCAGGTAGAAGGCGCAGATGCCGGCCTCCTGCTCGGCCAGCAGGGCGCCGTACCGGTCGGTGAACTTGTCGAAGAAGTCGTCGCCGCGGTCGGGGACCGAGGCAGCGAAGTAGGCGCGGTTCTCCAGCTCGAAGGCCAGGACCGCCGGGGCATGGCTAGCATGCAACCGCTTCAGCTTGGGCACCGCCCGACCCTAACCGGATGGTGGGCTCAGATCATCTGAGTTTCCGCCAGCGGCAGACAATCCCAAGACCAGGGCACATAACGGTCTACGGCTGAAGTACTAGCCTCGGGGGCAGGGGCCGCCATAGGGCGGGTGGTGCCCCCTGCGGAAATGCGTCTGCAGGCGCCCACCGGATCGCCTCGCCGACCTGCCGTCGAGCCTTTGACCACTCCCCCACACACAACGACGAGGGAGATTCGTCGAACCGGCGACGCATCTGAGGCCGCGAACCGCGGGCACGATGTCGGTGGCCCGGCATGAACGCTCTCTCAACACCTCGCCGATCGCTTCGGGCCCCCGGCCCGCGCAACGTCCGTGCCAGAGGGCCGGTGTCAGTGCCACGGGCAGGCGGGTCCAGGACCCGAGCGGCTCTGAATGTCGGATGCTTGTGTCGGGCAATGACGACGAGGAGCGCTGACGGTGATCAAGACCTGCCTGTCCTGGTACCGCGAGGGCCGGATGGATGAGTCCGAGTTCCGCTCGGTCACTGACCTCCTGGCCGAGTCCGGGATGTCCCTCGAACATCCCACGCTGGGGTGCGGGATGCTTCTGGACGTCGTGGGGGAACAGGTGAGGTGGCCTCCCGAGCGGATCCGGGAGCTGGTCGGACTGTCGGTCGCGCCGCTGTGCCTGCAGTTCTGGCTTGGCGCGGATCACCACCGGTACCCGCCGAGCGCCATCCTCCTCGGTAAGACTCCACCCTGAGCAGCAGGCCGGCGGCGGCGCGGAAGGATCCCATGGCATCACGGATCATGCCGGCCTGTCGTCCTCGTGGATCAGGCCGCCGGCGTCTCTTCGAGGCGGTGTGCGAGGTGGAGCAGGTCTGTCAGGTGCAGCACCCGTCCATCGAATCCAGGGAGGGGAACGTGGAGCGGCTGGGTCCAGTGCGGGGGGATGGCGTCCAGCCCGTAGCAGGCCCCTGCGAGGCCGCCCGTCACCGCGGCGACGGTGTCGGTGTCACCGCCGAGGTCGATCGCCGCGCGTATCGCCTCTTCGAAGCCGGCAGTGGTGCGCAGGGCCCAGACGGCGGAGCCCAGGCAGGGCCAGACGGCGCCGTTGAACTCGGTCGCCTGGTCGGGGTGCCAGTCGGGCGCGAGGACGGTGGCGTAGCGGCCGCGGTGATCGGGGTGGATTGCGGCGAGGGTGTCCGGGAGCGCGGTGAGCGGGTCGGTGTCCTCGAGTATGAGGCGGATGAGTTCGTGGAAGACCGCAGTGCCTTCCCAGGCCGCGCGGTCGCCGTGGGTGAGGGCCGCGATACGGCGGGCCGCGTCCATGGTGACTTCCTGGCCGGCGCGCGCGAAGTAGACCGCGGACGTCGAGGCCCGCATCAACGAGCCGTTCCCCGCTGCTCGCTGGTTGACCTGGAAATGGATCGCGGCGGCGAGGTCCCAGGGCATGCCGTTGGTCAGGACGTCCTCGGTCTGCAGGCCGATGTCCTTCGGTTCCGCTGCTGCCCACCGCTGGAAGCGGGCGAAGATGTCCGGCAGATCCAGTCCGCCCCGCTCCAGCAGCGACTCCGCCACCAGAATGGCCATCTGCGTGTCGTCCGTGGCCTCACCCGGGTCCCAGCCACCGCCTCCGCACATCTCCCCACCGGCACCAGGCACGGGAAACCGTGCGGAGAACGCTCCCTCGGGGCCGAACTCGAAGGGGCCGCCCAGGGCGTCGCCCACCGCTGCGCCGACGACCGCGCCGGCGGCCCGCTGAGTTCGCTTCATCCGCGCAGGCTATCCGGGCCGCACCGTACGCCCCCGTGTGCGGCTGCGATCCGCACGTTCCTGCTCGGCACCGACAACCGAGACGGATTCCCGTCCGGATCCAACTCCCGAAGGCGGGCTGGGCTCGGCCGCGGTCTGTCCTCGGGGCTGGACGCCCCGACGGTCCGTGCCGTCGCCGAGCCGTCGGGCCCTACGAGGAACGCGGAGGCGGGGCGAGGATCGCCCGCCTTCGCGCGGCCTGTCCCTGTGGCGGCTATCCGAGGATCGCTCCCGCGGGTGCCGGCGACCCGTCCCAGCTCATACGTGACCAGGGGAGGCTCAGTTCGTCCGTGCGGCGTACAGACCGGGGGGCGAGGTCCTCGATCCGGGGGGTCTCCCGGTGCCGGGCGAAGACGGTGTCGACGTAGCGGTGCCCGGTGTCCGCGGCGATGAACAGCGTTGTACGGCTGGGCTCTTCGCGGCGTTCCCACTGGGCGGCGAGGTAGGCGGCTCCGGTGGACAGGCCCGCGAAGACGGCGTGCCGGCGCAGCAGGTCGACGCTGCCGGCGAGGGCGGCGTCGAAGGCGAGCCAGTGCAGGGTGTCGTAGAGGTCGTGGCGGACGTTGCCGAAGGGGATGGAGCTGCCGATCCCGGCGATGATGATCTCCGGGTCGGCGACGTGTTCGCTGCCGAAGGTGACGCTCCCGTAGGGCTGGACGCCCACGAGTCGTACGTCGACGGAGCGTTTCCTGAGGTAGTGGGTGAGGGCGCCGGTGGAGGCCCCGGAGCCGACTCCGCCGACGAAGGTGAGGGAGGCGCCACCGGTCCGGTCGTGTATCTGTTCGGCGACGGCTTCGTAGCCAAGGTAGTGGATGTCGTCGTGGTACTGGCGCATCCAGTGGTAGTCCGGGTGTTCGCGCAGGATCTCTCGGACTCGGGCGACGCGGCGGTTCTGGTCGAGCTTGAGGCTGCTGCTGGGCGGCATCTGCTCCAGGCGGGCGCCGAGTATGTCGAGCTGGATGCGCAGAGTGTGGTCGACAGTGGTGGAGCCGACGATGTGGCAGCGCATGCCGTAGCGGTGGCAGGCCAAAGCGAGGGCGTAGGCGTAGATGCCGCTGGAACTGTCGATGAGCGTGTCGCCGCGTCGTACGGCTCCGGTGTCGAGCAGATGGCGTACGGCGGCGAGGGCGGAGATCACCTTCATGGTCTCGAAGCGAAGGCAGAGGAGGCCGTCGTCGAGGCGTATCAGGTCCGGGCGGCCGATGGCTTCCGAGATGTGTTCGTCCACGGGAACTCCTCGCTGGTGGGTGACGCGAAGGTGGTGAAGGTCCGGGTCGGTCCGATGCCCTCGCGCTCCAGGTCGCGGGTGCAGCGGCGCAGTCTGTTGTGCAGGCCGGGGGTACGGGGGTCGAAGAGGATGCCGGCGACGTTGCCGCTGTGGGCGATCTGCACGCCGACTGCTCCGGTGCTGTCGGCGATGGCGGTGAGGGCGGGGAACTCGTGATGGCGCAGGACGCGTTGGCGCAGGCGGGCGCTGGCGGTACTGACCCGGCCGAGCAGGGCGCTGTCGACGGTGGTCACCGCGCGGCGGAGCATGCGGCGCAGGTGTGCGTAGGCGGCGAGGTCGTCGTCGTGGTGGAGGACGGGGAGGGCGAGGGTGTCGACCGGTGCGCCTCCGGCGAGCGTGCACCCGACCACCACGGCGGGCGGCAGTGCGGAGCCCAGGACCTCGAGGACACGGCCCTCGCGCTGCGCGAAGAGCAGTGGGCGTGAGCCGTGCATCAGGGGGTCGCTGGCTCCTTCGGCGCGCACCGCGATCCGGGCGATCGTCTCCGGCGGCAGCAGCACGCCCCAGGCATCGGCGACCGCCCGCACAGTGGCGATGACGTCGCTGGTGGAGGAGCCCATGCCGAGCCCGACGGGGAGGTCCCCGGTGAGTGTCAGGTCCCCGCCGCAGGGGTCCGCGTCGCGGCGTGCGGCGCACTCCCGTACCGCGAGGACGGCCGCCGCCCGCGCCTTGGTCCGGCCGGCGGGCGTCACCGTCACCTCGTCCGGCAAGCTGCCGGGCCGCTGCGTGAACCGTGCGGTGCTGCCCGGTCCGTGCATCGCCAGCGTGACCAGTGCGTGAACCGGGCGACGCCGCTCGTCGGGAAAGACGCCTTGCAGGATCTCGCCGTGGTGGCAGGCGGCGTGTCCGGTGCCCTCCGTACCACGGGCAGCCGCCTCGGGCGGGCGGGTGGCGGCCGTCATGCGCCGGCCGCCACCCGGTAGCGGTACAGGGTGGTGGGCTCGGCGCTGAACTGGGAGAAGGGGAAGGGCTCCGCCGACAGCGCGGTCACACCCTGGCCGAGGAAGGCGCGCGCCACGGCACTGCCGGTCTGGGCGTAGACCACCAGAGGCACGCCGCGCTCTCGACAGCGGGCCAGGACGGTGTCGAAGCTGCCGTTGCTCAGGGTCATGCCGGTGGCCACGACCGCGTCGGCGGTGTCGAGGACCTCGTGCATGTCGTCGGTGACCGGGTCGCCCCACTGGGTGGTGCGCAGGTTGAAGTCGCAGAGCAGGGGATCACCACCGCGCTCGCGGATGGCCGCGACGAGCGGGTTGACCACTCCGATCAGCCCGACCTTCGCCCCGGCCTCGATGTCGAGGAGCCCGGCGATGGCCGCGTCCCGGGCCAGCGCCCGTGTCTCGGGTGTCCCCGCGGGCAGGGTCACCGCCTCCGCCTCGGCCGTCTCCCGGTGCGGGCGGGCCGCGGCGAGGTACGCGTCGAGCGCGGCGATGACCACAGGGCGCGGTGCCTCACGCAACAATGTGTCGAGCGGGGCACCGGAGCGATCGCGGCATATGGACGCGTCGACCTCGCCGGCCTCGAAGGCGCAGCCACCGAAGGAATCGCCCAGGCGGACGAGGACATACTGGTTGAGGTACGTGGTGTTCCCGCCGGCCAGCCGGGTGCCGTGGTGCACCCAGAAGACGCTGGTGGCCACGAGGTCGGCGGGGCGCGGGCCGTGCTCGCCCGCGAGGACGGCGGCCAGGAGTTCCTCGGTGTGCTTCATCGCTGTCCTCCGATGCGGGGCGTTTCGTGGGTGATGCGGAAAAGGAAGGTCAGCACGCCGTCCTGCCAGTCGTGGAGATGGTCGATCCGAGGGCTGAGCCCGTGGTCCAGGGCGTGCTGGACCAGGGCTCGCAGATCCGCGGTGTTGGAGGCGATGACGTAGACCTCGCCGCCGGGGGCCAGCAGGTCCTTCTCCACGATCTGGGCGAAGAACTTCGCCAGCAGCGGCGCGCCCACGCAGACGTTGCGTACGACGTCAGGGTCGTCACTGACGGTCTGGCTGACGGCGGGCGGGTTGAAGGTGACGACGTCCAGCCGAGCATCCTCCGGGAGAGCGTCGAAGACGTCGCTCACCGCAGGCAGGAACGTGGTGTCCGGGCGCTCGCCGACCAGGCGCCGGTAGTGGCCGGTGGTGGCGGCCACGCTCTCCGGGTGGACGTCGAGTGCGTGAATCTCCCGAGCGCCGCGGATGCCGGCCGCCACGGTCTCCACGCCCAGGCCCACGCCCATGGCGGCGTACCGGAGGCCGCGGGTCTCGATACGGCCGTCGAGCAGCCGCTCGTGGATCAGGCGGCTGGTCCAGCCGGGTATGAAGACGCCGGGCGGGACGTCGAACGTCCAGCCGTTCCACTCGTAGGAACGAGTGGTGTGCAGGTCCGCCTTGGGCTGGTTGAGGGCGACGATACGGTCGGCGGGCAGTGGTGGAGGCAACTGCTCCAGAAGAGCCTGGCCGATCGAGTGGTGGTCCATGGGGTCCTTTCCTCGTCATACGACGGGGCGATGCGCCCACGTCGAAGTGCGGTCCGCCGGCGGGACGTTCACGCCTGCCCGGCAGACCGTGGCGCGCGGTGACTCAGTCCTTGAGTTCGCGCAGGTAGGTGGCGAACTTCTCCAGGCCGTCGATGTTGCGGGGCCCGCTGATACCCTCGTTGTAGTCGAGGACGAAGAAGTTGTCCTTCTTCACGGCCGGGAGTTCCCTGGTGTGCGGGGACTTCTTCAGGAAGTCGATCTTCTTCTCGGCGGGCAGGTCGCCGTAGTCGAGGATCACGATGACTTCGGGCTCGCTCTCGGCCACGGATTCCCAGTTGACCTGGGTCCAGCGCTCGTCGAGGCCGTCGAACACGTTCCTGCCGCCCGCCGTCTTGATGATGTCGTTGGGCGGCACCTGGTTGCCCGCGGTGAACGGCTGGTCGGTGCCGGAGTCATAGAGGAAGACAGGAACCGGATCGCCCTTCGGGGTCTTGGCCTCGACCTCCTCCACGCGCTTCTTCAACCCGTCAACGACTTCCGTGGCCTTCTCGTCGACCCGGAAGATCTTGCCGAGCCGTTCGAGGTCGGTGTAGAGAGCCTGGAAGGGGCTCAACTTCTCGGGGTAACCGGGGTAGTTGAAGCAGCTCTCGGTGTGCATGAAGCTCTGGATGCCGAGCTTGTCCAGGATCTCGGGCGTGATGCCCCGCTCGTCCTTGAAGCCGGAGTTCCAGCCGGCCACCACGAAGTCGGACTTGGCCTCGACCACGACCTCCTTGTTCAGGAGGTCGTCGCTGAGCATCTTCACCTTCGCGTACTCGGAAGCCCACGGGGACTCACTCACCGGCGGGTTCGCGGGCGGCATCACATAGCCGTGCACGTGCTCGGTCAGACCGAGGGCGAACAGCTTGTCCGCGCTGCCGCCTTCGTAGGCGACGGCCCGCTCGGGCACCTTGTACTCCACCGGTTCACCGCACCGCTTGACGGTGACGGTGCCGGAATCCTTGGCGTCCGATTCGACCTCGGCACCACATCCGCTGAGCGCCAGGGCCGCCGCCAGGGCGGAGCCGAGAGCGGCAGGCCGGCGGACCATCGTGAAGTATCGGGTTGTACGCATGCGTGAGCAGCCTTTCAGCGGGTGGAGTCGAGCGAATACAGGAGCTGGGGATCACCCGTCAGCGGGTGCGGGACGACGCTGGCCTTGACGCCGAAGACATCGGCAACGAGGTCCGTCGTCAGCACGTCGGCAGGCGCACCGGAGGCGACCAGGCGGCCTTGGGAGAGCACGCCGAGCCGGTCGCAGGCCGCAGCGGCGAGGTTGAGGTCGTGCAGGACGACCAGGACAGTGAGCCCGGAGGCACGCAGCAGTGAGAGCAGGTCGACCTGGTGGCGGACGTCCAGGTGATTGGTCGGCTCGTCCAGGACGAGGATCTCCGGTTCCTGCACGAGTGCGCGGGCCAGCAGGACGCGCTGGCGCTCGCCGCCCGAAAGCGTCAGAACGCCCCGGTGCGCGAGGTGTCCGATGTCGAGCTGGTTCATCGCCCACCCGCACAGTTCGCGTTCCCGGCCACTGAGCGCCTGGTTGCCGCGCAGATGGGGAGCGCGTCCGAGCGCGACGACCTCCTCGACCGTGAAATCGAAGTCGACGCCGCCGTCCTGGGTCATGGCCGCGATGGTTCGTGCGCTGTGGCGCATCGGGAGCCGGGTCAGGTCCTGCTCACCTACCCAGACGGTTCCGGAGCTGGGACGCAGTGCCCGGTAGACGCACCGCAGCGCGGTGGACTTGCCGCTTCCGTTGGGCCCCACGAGTCCCACCACCCGAGCGGCCGGCACCTCCAGGGACAGGTCGCGCACGAGGCTCTTCCCGTCCATCGCCACGGAGAGTCCATCGAGTTTCAGGTCCATGTCAGCGCCCTCCGAAGGTGTAGCCCCGGCGGCGCATCAGGGCGATGAAGACGGGCACTCCCACGAGCGCGGTGATGACCCCGAGCGGCAGTTCGCGCGGGGCGACCAGCGTGCGCGCCGCCAGATCGACCCACACCATGAAGATCGCTCCGACCAGTGGGGCCACGGCGAGCACGCGGGCGTGCGTGGCTCCGACGACCATCCGCACCACGTGCGGCATGACGAGTCCGACGAAGGCGATGGCGCCGCTGACGGCGACCATGACGCCCGTGACGAGCGAGACGAGCACCAGCAGCACCCTGCGGTTCCGGTCGGGGTCGAAGCCCAGGCTCGCGGCGGTCTCGTCGCCGAGGGAGAGAACGTCCAGTGTCCGCCCGTACCCGTACAGGACCCCGAGTCCGGCCATCACCACAGCGGAGACGACGGGCAACACACCCCAGGTCGCGGCACCGAAACTGCCCATCGTCCAGTACAGGACCATGCTCGTCGCCTCGCTGTCCGGCGCGAAGTAGATAATCAGGCTCATGACAGCCTGAAAACCCAGCGACATGGCCACGCCCGTCAGCACGAGGCGTGGCGGGGACAGCACGCCCCTGCTGGAGGAAGCGGCGTACACCAGGAGCGAGGCGACGAGAGCGCCGGCGAAGGCGCCGACGGAGACGGCATAGAGGCCGAGAGCGGCCAGCCCTCCGGTGACCGTCACGCCGACGGCACCTACGGAGGCGCCCGAGGAGACACCGAGTACGAAGGGGTCGGCCAGCGCGTTGCGCACCATGGCCTGGATCGCCGCTCCGACCGCGCTCAGCCCGGCGCCCACCAGTGCCGCCAACAGCACGCGCGGCGTACGGATCTGCCAGATGATCTGATATGTCGTCACGTCGTCCGCAGCGATGCGCCCTCCACTGAGAGCCGCCCACAGGTGACGGGCGGTCTCCCCCGGTGCGACGGCCGCGGGGCCCAGTCCGATGGCGACGACGACGGACACGAGCAGGACGGCGGCCAGCACCGCACAGCTGAGCAGCAGCACTCCCCGGGGCGCGAGCCGGCCCCGAACAGCCACCGCGGGCCGGGACGCTGACGCCTCGGCCGGGCCGACCGTGCCGCCGTCGGCCGAGGACACGGAGACCGAGGGCAGACGCATGCGCGGCACCTTCACCTTCGCTCGCTAATGACAATCATGTTCATATGTGGAACCTAGCATGCGCCCCGACCGAGCAGACAGCCCCAGCCGGCAGGTGACACAGGATCACGGCACCGCCCTCGATGCGACGACCGATGGCACTCTAATGGAAACGATTATCACTACGGTAGTGTGTTGCCGGCGCCGCGCTGTCCGCCGTGTGCCAGGCCGGTCCCGTCGCTCAACCTCACCGTCCGGCAGGGACGTTGCAGCCGGTGCGTATCCGATCCGTCGCCCCAACAGGACAGGAGTGTGCCCCCGTGCCCACCCCCTCCGCCCCTCCCACCGCCGCCAAGTCTCCGCGCCTCAAGCAGCATCCGATCCTGTTCGACCTGGCCTTTCTCCGCCTCTGGACGGGCGCCACCGCATCGGGCCTGGCCACCTGGGCCCTGCCCTTCGTCCTCGGCCTCGCCGTCTTCGACCGGACCCTGGCAGCGACCGACCTCGGCCTGCTGCTCGCGGCGCGCACCGTCGGGTTCCTCGCCGCGGTGCCCGTGGCCGGGGTGCTGGCCGACCGGCACTCTCGCCGGGGCGTCGTGCTGTGGGCCGGGCTCGCCGCCGGAACCGCGGCCCCTGTGATCGCCGCGGGGCTGGACCGGTCGGTGCTGCTGATGGCGGCGGCCGCCGCCGTGGCCGGAGCGGGCCAAGGCGCCTGCCGACCCGCCTTCCAGGCCCTCGCCGCCGAGGTGGTCGACGTCGGCCGCAGGCAGCAGGCCAATGCCGCCATGACCCTGTCGGTCCGGGTCACCACGCTCGTGGGCCCCTCCCTGGCCGCGCTGCTCGCCGCCTTCCTGGACATCTGGGCACTGCTGGTGGGCATCGGGCTGCTCTGGCTGGTCGCCGCCTGCGTTCCCGGACGCGGCGCAAGGCCGGGGACTGCGGAAGACACGTCGGAGCCCTCGGCGGGGACGCGCAGGGCGTCCTTTGCGGCCGAGTTCGCCGAAGGTGTCCGCGAGGCCCGCAGACACCCGTGGTTTCTTGCCGGCCTGGGCGCGCTGACGGCCGTGATAGCCACCGGCTACTCCGCGACCGGCGTCGCCCTTCCCCTGGTCAGCAGGGACGAGTACGGGACCGAGGTCGTGCTCGCGGGTGCGATGACCGCCTACACCGCGGGAGCACTGGGCGGTGCACTCCTCATGGCCCGCTGGCACCCCCGCTCCCCCGGCCGGGTCGCCCTGGCGGGCCTGGCCTCCTACGGCTTCGCCCCGCTCAGCCTCGTGTTCCCCGTGCACCCGGCCTTCGTGATGGCCGCCTACGCGGTCGCGGGCATCGGCATCGAACTGTTCAACGTGCCGTGGTTCACCGCCGCCCAGCGCGAGGTCGCCCCGGACAAACTGGCCCGGGTCTCCTCCCTGGACTTCCTGCTCTCCTACGGCCTCGCGCCGGTGGGTCTCACCGTCATCGCCCCCGCCGTCGACACTTTCGGCACCACAGCGGTCCTCGCGGGCTGCGCGGTCATCTGCTTCGCAGCACCGGCTGCCGCCGCCCTCGTCCCGAGCGCCCGAACCTTCTCCCGGGCCCCCGCCCGCAGCGACACCCCCTGACTGCCACGGCGAGCAACACCCCCCGGTGGGACCACCTGTGGGCTTGCGACGACGGCACCTGCGACGCCCTGGTGGTCGCCGCAGCCGGGTCATCGGTGACGTCGCCCTGTACCGGCGCCCGGGCCGGGTTGCGCGCGCTGCCGGCCACGCCACGCTTCGCACCGCGCACTCGCGTACACCCGTACCGGCCGGCGTGCTGCCCCGGCACCGCGACCCCACCGCCGAGCACATCGGTCAGCAGCTCGACCGTTCCGCGAAGACGTAGCGGCATTCATCCCAGGCCCTTGAGATTCGCAGCGCCACTGCGGAAGATGACCGCAGGATCCGCCCCTCACGCAGTTCATTGCCGGTTGAGATGGCCAGGCGAAGGAGCGGACCCGTAGCCACCTCGACGCCGCTCAGGCCTACTTGGTGGATCTGCCGAGCGTCGGCCTCTCCGCAACCTCGAGTTCCCGCTCGTCCACGACAAGTACTGTCGCCCGTGGGAACGCGGCCTCCGCCCGGTAATGGCCGGATGCGGCGCGGAACACGGCTCCGGGTTGGGCGATTTCCGCCGGGTGGCAGAGCGCACGATCGCCCGGATGCATGGATTCCGACGCCTGCGCTCGACCTATGAGGGCGATCACCAGAACGGCACCGGACAGTACCACCCTCCCGCGCATGGCGCCTTCGTCCCGGGTTGCATGTACCTGGTCGGCGTACGAGAGTTGAAGAAGAGGTTCCTCACCTTCCCCCTTGAGATTCAGCCACGTACACGTGGCAGGACCCGTCCTCATGCAGGGTCCGATCATGCCTGACCGGGCCTGCGGAAACGGAGTACCGGAATGGCCATCAACGAGAGTGTGACAGGCAACGACAGCGTGGCGATCACCGGAACCGCCACGCCGGGCGAACGAACCGTGGGAGTCGGGGGGCGGGGAGACGCCGTAGGCGTTCAAGGCAAGGGCGCCCGCTGGCATGGTGTCGAGGGCGTGAGTTCCAGCGAGATCGGAGGCGCCGGGGTCTACGGAGCCGGTGCCTCCGGCGGAGCCGGGGTGGTAGGCGAGACGTCGGGCCGCTTCAACCCCGCCGTGTACGGCAAGCACAGTGGCTCGGAGGGTATCGGCGTGCTCGGTGAGGCTGACAACGGCGCCGGCACGGCCGGGAAATCCAAGAGCTGGGTAGGGGTGCACGGGTCATCGGAGAGCACGACCGGCGGTAGCGGCGTCTGGGGCGAGCACAAGGGCGCTGGTACCGGGACGATCGGCTTCAGCGCCCAAGGTGTCGGCGTGCACGGCCGGGGAGGCCGCCTCGCCGGCTTCTTCGAGGGAAACGTCGAGGTCACCGGTGACCTCGTGCTGACGGGGGGAGACGTGGCCGAGCAGTTCGACGTGGCCGTTCAGGGCACCGGCACCGACCGGCTCGGTCCGGGCACGGTGGTCACCTTCGACGACGAGGGTGCGCTGACACCATGCGCGGATGCATACGACAGGCGTGTGGCGGGCGTGGTGTCAGGCGCGGGTGACCGCGTTCCGGCACTCGTCCTGGACCGCCGGGAGCCCGGAGCCGGCCGAGCGGGCACTGTCCGTCAAGCAGTTGCCGTCACCGGCAAGGTCTGGTCCCGTGCCGACGCGTCGTCGAGGCCGATTCACGTCGGCGACCTCCTGACGACCTCCCCGACTCCTGGACACACCATGGTGGCGACCGATCGTGACGCGGCATTCGGCGCCGTCCTCGGGAAAGCCCTTACGCCTTTGGTTTCCGGGACCGGAATGGTCCTGGTCCTCGTCGGCCTGGGGTGACACCCCGGATCCCGGCTTCGAGTGCCGTCGCAGCGGGTGGCGCTCGAAGCCCCGGACATGTACCGATTCGAAGCAGTGAGGCATCCGATCATGCCAGAACTACGGCAGGCGATTCACAGTGCCCGTGACCGAGGCGTACTGCCTCAGTACAGGTCTGACGGGAATGTGCGTCAACTCGTGAGGCGCCTCGATATGCTCGCACCGATCTCCACGCGCCAACTCATCGCGTTGCTCGACAGCTTGCACATCGTAGGTGAGCCTCAGCATCCTCCGGTCGAGCCACCGCCCCCGCCGATCACGAAACCTCAGATCACGGTGCGGACGGAAGGAGCCGGTGATTCCGCTGTCTTCCTGATCGACGGTGTCCGCTTCGTCGGCGACACCACCGTCACCGTCAGGGTGGTCGACGACGCACTCAGCCAGCGAACCTTCCAACAGACCTCGGATTCCGGAGGCGAGCTCCACATGCGTCAGAGCATCCCGTGCCTTTCCGGTCTTCCGCTTCACATCTCGGCAACCGACAGCAGGCCCGACCGAGACCCCACGGGTGTCCTGTGGAGCAACACCGTCACGCTTCCCTGCCCGTGAGGGGAGCAGCACTCATTTCCGTCCACGCACCCGCGGGACCAGTCGAGTTCGCCGACCGCGTGGAGATCGGCGAACAGTCCGGGCTCCGATGGGGATCTCGGTGACGTCAGGGCGTAAGCGGGGAGGCTAGCGAGGTGCCGCGAGTACGTCCCGGAGTACGTTCTCGAGCGTGACGCGGGCCAGCTCGCGTCTCAGGGTCTCCTCGATGCCCTCGTAGATGCCCCGCATCGCCGGCTGGATGCCGTAGCCCACCACGCAGCCCTGGTCCGGGGTGGCGCGGTGCATCGCGAACAGCGGGCCGGGTTCCACTGCCTCGTACACGTCGAGCAGGGTGATCGACCCCAGCTCGCGCGCCAGCGACCAGCCCGCGCCCACGCCCCGCCGGGACTCCACGAGTCCGGCCCTGCGCAGCTCGCCGAGCAGCCGCCTGATCACCACGGGATTGGTGTTCGCGCTGGTCGCGATCTGTTCGGAGGTGGCGATCTCGTGGCCCTGGCGCTGGTAGAGGCCGATCCAGGCCAGCGCGTGGGCGGCGATGGTCAACCTGCTGTTGGCACTCATGAACCCCTCCTCTCGGCCGCAACGCTTTATGTTACGACAGCACAGTCGTAACAGCGAGGGTTGCGACAGAGTGTCGTAACAGCTAGCGTTACGACTGCCGAAAGGGCAAATCAACGAGGTGGGAAGTATGAGCAAGCCACTCACGGGCAAGGTCGCCCTGGTCACCGGAGGGTCGCGCGGACTGGGAGCCGCGACCGTACGACTGCTGGCCGAGGAGGGCGCCGACGTCGCCTTCACCTACGTCAGCTCCGAGAGGCAGGCGCAGGCTGTCGTCGACGAGGTGCACGGCAAGGGAGCGAAGGCCCTCGCCTTCAAGTCCGACCAGGCGGACACGAGTCGGGCGCCGGCGCTGATCGACGACGTGGTCGCGCACTTCGGCGGCCTGGACATCCTCGTCAACAACGCGGCGATCTCGGTGGAGCAGGGCCGCACGGTGGACGACCCGGACGCCGACACTGCCGCACTGGACCGGATGCACGCCACCAACTACCTCGGCGTGATCGCCGTCATCCGGGCCGCCTCCCGAGTAATGCGCACGGGCGGCCGCATCATCACGGTGAGTTCCGGACTGGGCTCCCGGGTCGGTGCCCCGGGCCTTGCCGACTACTCGGCGACCAAGTCCGGGATCGAGAGGTACACCATGGGGGTCGCACGGGACCTCGGGCCCCGGGACATCACGGCCAACGTCGTGGAAGCCGGACTGATGGAGGGCGGCATGGAAGGGCCGGACCCCGAGACCCTCAAGGTCCTGCTCAGCTCGCTGTCCATGCAACGCATGGGTCACCCCGAGGAGATCGCCGCGGCGATCGGCTTTCTGGCGAGCCCGGCCGCGTCGTACGTCACGGGCGCGGTGTTGGACGCCCACGGTGGCTACAACGCCTGAACGGAAGTCCCCGACCGGCGGAGGACGGGTTCCTGGAACGCCAGGCTGAGCTGCTGGACGACCTCGCGGCCAACGAGTACAGCACCTTCGTCGGCCTGGCCGCCGTCGGACACGACTTCAGCCGCCGCGAACTCCGCTGGCCGAGGGACCTCGTCAGCGGCCGGCCGCTTCGTCACCGTCCAGCGATCCGACTCCCCAGTCGGATCGCTTCACCGATGGCACCGCGACACCCGGGTGCGGTGGCCCGGGCTCGCCGGCGCCTACGCGACGATTACAGGGTGCCGGGAAGGCCCTTGGGCTCGAAGACGTTCCGTGGCGCACTCGGCTGGGAGGGGGACGCCGGCCGCAGCACCTGGGCCAGGTCGCGGTGTATCCGGTCGGCTTCACCACGGACCTGGACGGGGATGTCGCCGCGCTCGGCGACCAGGCGGTCGTAGACGGGGGTCTGCTGGAACACGGTGGGGCGGTTTTCTTTCAGCGGACGATTCACCGGACTGGCGCAGCATACGGGCCCGGAGATCACTCCCCCCTGCCCGGGCAGGCGTTCCGGCCGGGACGGCCGTGCTACCGACCTGCACGTCTTGTGGCGGCTCCCCCGTCGCCGGTGGGCGCAGCCGAGCTCGGCACGGTGCCATTCCGTAGTTGGCGCCCGTCCATCGCCCACTTGCTCAACCTATCGATAGTCGATAGATTTTCATCGTAAGTCGTTGTCGGAAGGGGTGGGTCGTGAGACAGCTGACCGTGAAGGTGCTGCGCGCCGTGCTCGTCGTGGTGCTCGCCGGCACCGCGTTCGTACAGGTGTCGATGGTGTGGGCACTGGCCGCCGACCCGGAGGCCGGAACACTCCCCCTGACGCCGCTGCGGGTGATCACGATCCTGGGCATGGTGTCCGCCCAAGTCTCCCTGGTCTGCGTATGGCGGCTGGTGACGATGGTGCGACGCGGAACCGTCTTCTCCCACGCCGCCTTCCGGTACGTGAACGGGATGATCGGTGCGATCGTGGCGGCTGCCCTCCTGTGGTTCACGGTCACCGCCCTCAACGCACCGGGCCAGCGGGACGACCCGGGCGTGACCGTCATCATGGGAGGGATCGGCGTGGCCATCTTGGGAGTCGCACTGATCGTGCACGTGCTGCGGATGCTGCTCGCCCAGGCCGTCGCACGCGACGTCGAAGCGGCACAGATGCAGGCCGAGCTGGCCGAGGTGATCTGATGCCGATCGCGGTGGACATCGACGTGATGCTGGCCAGACGCAAGATGTCCGTGGGCGAACTCGCGGAGCGCGTAGGGATCACGCCCACCAACCTGGCAGTCCTCAAGAACGGCCGTGCCAAGGCCGTACGCTTCGCGACGCTCGCCGCGCTCTGCGAGGTGCTCGAATGCCAGCCGGGCGACCTGCTGCGCTGGGAGGCCGAGGGTGGCCAAGAAGACGCAGCAGCGCTGTCCCAGAGGACGCCGTCGGCAGCCGGGCACTGATCGGCACGACAGGCACCAGCCGCACGTCCGGCCACAGCCGGCCGGTCGTCCGTGGGGCCAGGTGTCGTACCGCCCCACGCGGCCTGCCGGCCCAGAACCCTCGCCGCCTACCGTGCACAAACCACGGGGACCACCAGCTCCGGCATGAGTGGGGGTCACCGGTAGTCCAGCTCGGCGAGCCGGCGCGCCAGCTTGTCGCGAACGGCCGGGATCCTCCCCATTCGCGGGAGTACCGCGTTGCGGACGGCTCGCAGAATCGGGTTCCGGGTGGTGGCGATCTTGGTCATCCGGTCGGTGAACGCGACGACCTCGGCCGCGATCGGCCGTCGCCGCCCCTCGTACTCTTCGACCTGTCCCGCCGCGATGGCGCGCCCGAGGGCGACGCCGTCCTGGATGCCGGTGTTCATGCCCTGCCCGCCGGCCGGGCTGTGCACATGCGCGGCGTCCCCGGCGAGCAGCAGCCGGCCCGCGCGGTAGGAGTCCGCCACCCGGTGGTGGATGCGGAATCGCGAGGACCAGATCACCCGGTGTGCCCGCGCCTGGTCCGGCAGACGTTCGTCGAGCAGTCGCTGCACGAACGCGAGTTCCGGCTCCGCCGGGGCCTCGGCGACGGTGGCGACGACGCGGTAATGGCCGCCGGGCAGCGGCGCGACGACGGTCAGACCGGCCGTGCCGAACGTCAGCGAGACCTCGTTCGGCCCCGGCGCCCAGTCCATCTCGACGTCCGCCAGTACGAAGGACTCCTCGTACGCACTGCCACTGAAGCCGATACCGGCCGCCTCGCGCACCGCGCTGTGCATCCCGTCGGCACCGACCGCGTAGTCGGCGCGCAGAGTCCGCCCGCCGGACAAGGTGAGGGTGACACCGTCCGCGTCCTGAGCGAGGGACTCGACCTCGTACGGCCGGTGCACATCACCGCCGAGCTCGCGAAGGCGGGCGAGCAGCAGGGCCTCGGTCTTGTACTGCTCGAGCATCAAGGTGTACGGGTATGCGGTCGGCAGCGCACCGAAGGGGACGGCGAGCAGCTTCCTGGCTCCGTCACGGACCGCGAACTGCTCGATCTTCAGGCCCTTTTCGACCAGCGGGGCGGCCACACCCAACTCGTCGAGCACCTCAAGGGTGCGGGCGTGGACGACAGCGGCGCGGGAGGTGTTGGCGCCCTCGGCGAGCCGGTCCAGCAGCACGAAATCGACGCCCTCGGTGGCGAGGGTGAGCGCGAGGGCCAGGCCGGTGGGGCCGGCGCCGACGATGGCCACCCGGGTTCGGGCGGGGAGAGCGGCGGGCTGTGCGGTGGCGTTCACGGCTTGCCTCCGATCCTTTGCCAACAGTCGTTGGCAAACAACTGTTGGCATTGAGAATGGACCCGCGGCAATGGCATGTCAACACCTGTTGGCCTACAGTTGTTGGCATGACTGGGAACAGGGAGACATCGCCCGAGACCGAGGGCGCTGCGCGCCGCTCGAACCGCACCCGGGCGGCGATCCTGGACGCGGCCAGGCGGCGCTTCGCGGAGCAGGGCTACGACCGCACCACCATCCGCGCCGTCGCCGCGGACGCGAACATCGACCCGTCGATGGTGATGCGTTACTACGGCAGCAAGGAACGCCTCTTCGAGGCCGCGCTCACCGTCGACCTGCACCTGCCCGACCTCACGGCCGTGCCGCGCGAACAGCTGCCGCGCACGCTGGTCCTGACATTCCTCGACCGCTGGGAAGGGGCTCCGGCGGGCGACACTCTGCTGGTGCTGCTCCGGTCCGCAGTGACGGCCGACCACGCGGCCGCGCGCATGCGTGCCATCTTCGAGGGCCAGGTAGGCCCGGCGCTCGCCCCAGTCATCGGCCCGCAAGGAGCACCAGCACGGGCGGCACTGGTGACCTCACAGCTCCTCGGCCTGGCCCTGGGCCGCTACATCCTGCGCATCCCCTCCCTGACACACCCGTCTCCGGAGGAGATCGCAGACCTGCTCGCACCGGCCATCGCGGCAACGCTCGACTGACACAGCGGCGGCCGTTCTCGACCGCGCGGAGCTGCTGCCCTGGACCGGCCCGGCGCCAACGACTGACCCACCCTCTGCCCGCTCCTGCGGGTCCCGCTCCCGCCGGTCGGCGGAAGCATGACAGCAGCGACAGATGTACCGGACATCGAAGGCGTGGTCACCTTCGTATTCGTACGCTCTGAAGCATGGCGGCTGGAACCGTCTACAAGGGGGCGACAGGTCGTGCTGGATGTCGCACACGCCGATGTCGGCGTTCGGGCCTCCGGCGTGGTGGCCTGCCCGGCGATGTTCCGCCGCGGCGTCGGCGCGGGCTCGCTGTACTGGCTCGGGCTGCGCGACGCCACCGGGGCGTACCTGGACGGCGGCCGGACCTGCCGGCTGCGCGTCCCCCCGCCCGTCCCCTACTCGCTCTTCTGGTCCGTCACCGCCCACGACGTGCAAACCCGCTCCGAAGTCGTCGCCGACCAGGACCGGGCAGCGCTGCGCTCGCTGTTCGAGGCGTTGGAGCCGGAGGGGTCCGACCACGTGGACCTGTGGTTCGGACCCCAAGAGCCGGACGGCGCTGGCGGGCGCTGGATCCAGACCGTCCCGGGACGGGGCTGGTTCGCCTACTTCCGCATCCACGGCCCCCAGCAGGCAGCCTTCGACGGCTCCTGGAAGCCCGGCGACTTCGAGCAGCAGCACGGAAACGTCCCGCATCCGCACCGAGGGGGGCGCGGGAGCGCAAGGTGTCGCCGCCCTGCTGCTCGTCGGGGCCGCCGCGGAGGCCGTACGGGAGCCCGGGGCCGCGCGGCGGGCCGTTCGCGTCGGTGACCGCGGCTGTCCCTATTCAGAGCGCCCGGCGAGGAAGCGCGCCAGGGAGGACGCGAGCGCTTCCGGAGCCTCTTCCGCCACGTGGTGCCCGGAGTCGATGCCGTGACCGCGCACGTCCGGTGCCCACTGGCGCCAGATCGTCACCGGGTCCCCGTACAGGTCCTCGAGGTCGTCCCGCAGCGACCACAGGATCAGTGCCGGGCACCGGATCCGTGTTCCAGCGGCTCGGTCGTCCTCCTCGTGCCGCCGGTCGACGGTGAGGCCGGCCCGGTAGTCCTCCAGCATCGCCCGCACCACGTCGGGGTTCCTCGTGGCCGCACGCCATTCGTCGTAGTTCTCCTGACCCATCGTCTGCGGATCGCCGCGGTACCAGCTGTCCGGGTCGGCAGAGATGACCCGCTCGGGGATGTCCGGCTGGGCGAAGAAGAACCAGTGCCACCACTGCGTGGCGAACTCGGTCGTGATGCGGGACAGGTGTTCGGTGAGAGGCAGACAGTCGATCAGCGCCACCCGCGAGACCGCGTCAGGATGATCGAGCGCGAGACGCAGCGCGACAGCGCCTCCGCGGTCGTGCCCGGCGAGTGCGAACCGGGCATGGCCCAGTTGCCGCATCACCTTGACCACGTCACCGGCGACTGCCCGCTTGGAGTACCCGGTGTGGTCCGCGGTAGGCACCGGACCGGTGGACCGGCCGTACCCCCGGAGATCGGGACAGACCACGGTGAACCCGTGCCGGACGAGGAGCGGGGCGACACGATGCCAGGTCGCCGATGTCCGGGGGTGGCCGTGCAGCAGTACCACCGGCGGCCCCTCCCCGCCGCAGCGAACGAAAATCGACGCTTCGTCGACCTCGATCCGCTTGGCCTCGAAGTCCTCGAACAAGGCCCGACCTCCCGCCCTCGTTGACGGACCACCCCAGGGCAACCACCGGGCCGACAGGCTGCGCCCCTCCTCGCCGGCGGGTGCCGAAGCGACACAGCCTTCCTCCTGCCCCGCGAGGAACCGTGCACACCACTCCCTCACTGCAGGCGTACTAGGCCGAAAGGGCGCGGCCCGGAGAAAAGTTGCGGGCCGCTGTCGATCCGGCCACGTCCCGTTCGACGTGATGATGTGCGGCACATCGCCGCACTATGAAGCAACAGGACCTGAGGAGGACAAACGTGACTCAACTACTGAGAGTGATGAACTTCAACGTCTCGAGTGACGGAATCGGTGCCGGTGAGGACCAGAGCCTCGAGCGACCGTTCGGCTTCGACCATCCTGAAAGGCTGTTCGCCTGGGCCGGCGCCACGGCCAGCTGGCCCATGCGCACGGACCCCGGAGGGAGCAGAGGGCTGGACGACTACTTCACACGAGACTTCGCCCGCGACATCGGTGCCGAGATCATGGGCCGCAACAAGTTCGGCCCCCAGCGAGGACCCTGGCAGAACCATGAATGGCGCGGCTGGTGGGGGGAGGAGCCCCCGTTCCGCACTCCGGTGTTCGTCATGACCCACCACACGCGTCCGTCGTTCACGCTCTCCGACACCACGTTCCACTTCGTCGACGGTGACCCGGCCACGGTCCTCGAACGTGCGCGGGAAGCGGCGCAAGGCAAGGACGTCCGACTCGGCGGCGGGGTCACCACCATCCGGGAGTTCCTCGACGCCGGCCTCGTCGACACCCTGCATGTAGCGGTCTCACCGATGAAGCTCGGGTCCGGACTGCGGCTCTGGGAGTCCCCCGAAGAACTGCTCGACCGGTTCCACCTGGAGGTTGTGCCCAGTCCTAGCGGCGTGACGCACCACCTGTTCTGGCGCAGGTGAGGCGAGGCCCCCTCGAGTTAAGACTGTGACTCTGAGGGGGCCGGTCAGGGGGAGGGCCCGAGGCAGCTCGTGGGGCGAATTGACCAGATTCAACTGATCGAGGCAGAAGTGAATCGATTCGCCGGGTGAATGGTGCCAACGGCGATCAGAGCGGCTGCCCTGGACTGGAAGCCTGAGGGCCTCGACAACGGATCGGCAGCCGGCCGGTGGTTCGGACTGCCGATCCTCTACTGGTAGGAGCTCTCCTTGCGCATTCGTCGTATCGCGACCGCGGCCCTCGGTTCACTCGCTCTCTGTCTCGCCTCCGCCGGCACGGTCGCCCTGAGCGCCGGTCCGGCCGCAGCGGATCCCTGCGGTTTCTTCGCGACCGCCTCCGACGCCTACTACAACCACTGCACCTCGGACGGCTCGCACATCGTCATCGAGATCGATGACTGGGGGCCGAACAGCGAGCGGTGTGTGGGACCGGGCGTGACCTGGCTGGGGTCCAGTTCCGATGTCGACGGCGCGTGGTACACCGGCCGCACATGCTGAACTGAGCAGTAAGGACAGCGGCGGCCGCTCGGTGGGGGTGAAGGTGAACCACTGATCCTGCCGCCGCTGACCGCAATCGTCCCTTCGCTGCCACCGGCCGCGGCCTTGGGCTTCGTGCTCCTGCAGACGGGCGCGATCGCCTTCCGTCTGACCGGTGGAGGCGACTTCAGGGCCAACCGTCCCACGGTGACCGGAGCAGCCCGCCCCGGTAGACCTCGGGGTGGGTCGCCCAGGGTGGTCTCACGTATCAGAAGCCGATGCGAGATCCGCGCTGAGGGCGAGATCAAGCGCTGACCCGCGCACTGCCCCGGTCGTCTTCTAGGGTCGTCCACATGATGATCGACACGGGCACCCCCGGCTTGCTCTTCGAATCCCTCCGGGCGGACGCCCTCACCAGCCCGGACCAGCTGCGCGAGCTCTACCCGCAGCCGAACGAGGCCGCGCTCCGCAAGGAGATCGACCGCCTGACCGAGGAAACGCGGGCGCTGATCGGCTGTTCCTCACTGGTGTTCATCGGCAGCGCCGACGCCGAAGGCCGGGCGGACGTGACGCCGCGTGGCGGCCCGGCCGGGTTCGTCTCGGTACTGGACGAGCGGACCTTGGTGATCCCCGACGCGACCGGCAACAAGCGGCTCGACACGATGCACAACGTGCTGCAGACGGGACGCGTCGGTCTGCTCTTCCTCATCCCCGGCCGCCCGACCACGCTGCGCGTCAACGGCCGCGCCTGCGTTTCGGCACGGCCGGAGCTGCTCGACCAGCTCACTCCCGTCGGCAAACCGCCGGTCACGGCGATCGTCGTGCAGATCGAGCAGGTCTATCCGCACTGTCCGAAGTCGCTGATGCGCGCCAACGCCTGGCGGCCGGAGCAGTGGGTGCCTGCCGACGCCCAGCCCACCAGCGCCGAGGTGACCCTGGCCCAGCTGAACCTGCCCGGCCTGACCGTCGACCAGATCGAGGAGGCCGAACGGGAGTCGCTGCGCTCGCGTTACGAGTGAGGCCCTCCTCGGCGACCGGGTTCTCCATGCCTGGGGGGTTGGACGTGCACGTGCCGTGGGCGGCATCCGGGTCATCGCCCGGCGCCGCACACCGTCAGGAGATCACCGCGGCCTGACCAAGCTCGGCCTGCGCAACCGGGTCGAAGTGGCCGTCTGGCTTGGGAGATCCGCGCATGCCGGTTGGGGACCCTCGTCGTGCGCCTGCTCGGACAGGAAGCGCAGCGTGGTGCCGGAAGAACCTTCAGTTGATGATTTCGGCGCGGTCATCCAGACGGATCGCGGCCAGCCGGTCTCGCCACATCTGGAGAGCTTCGGGTGTCTGTCGCGTCCAGTCGGTGACCTCGCCGACGATCCGCAGCGGTTCCCTGCTGCGATAGGAGCGGGTGGGATTGCCGGGGAATTTCTTGTCGGTGACGTTCGGATCGTTCTCGAATTCCCCCGTCGGTTCGACGACATACACTCGCGGGGCTCCGTCGCCGGCGGCGAGTTCGGCGGCGAGTCCCGCGCCGTCGCGCAACGCGGTGAAGTAGATGTGGTTCATCACGATTTCGGGCCGGTAGTTGGAACGGAAACCGGCGGTGAGGAGATCTCCGACTTGCAGCTCGGCCTTTGTGCCGTGGAAGAAAGGCCCCTCGTCCAACGTCTCGTCCATCGCCGCAGGTTATCAAGACGAGCTGTCGTGACGGCGAGCCAGGAGCGAACGGCATCCCCACGCTGCCCGCCCCAGCCAAGGTAGGCGGTCAGCTCATGGGCCGCGCCAACTGGTGGGGCCCGGCGGCCATGCGACTGACCGGGACGGCTGCCGCCGCGCCGCAGCACCGATGACGGCCGGTAATTTCGGCGGGTCCAGTGGCTTCACTCGGCGCTCCGGGGATACCCGCAGGGGGGTAGCCATCAGCTTGGGGGAATCGCAGTGGAGGAATCGTCAGTACGTGCAGTGGGTTGGGCGCGTTCGCTGCCCCTGCACAGCACTCCGAAGGCGGCGCGTGACTGGGCCCTCGGACACTTGGAGACGCTCGACTGGACCGACAGCGCTCCGCAGACAGTGGATGCGGTGCTGATCACCGTCTCCGAACTGGTCACGAACGCCCACGTCCACGCGCATTCCCATGCGCAGTTGGTGATGACGTGGGACGGCCAGTGTCTGCACGTCGCGGTGCGGGACAGCTCCAGCGAGCTGCCGAGAACGCGCCCGCCGAGCGACCAACGCCTCGGCGGGCGGGGCATGTTCCTCGTCGACGCGCTGGCCGACGAGTGGGAAGCCCGTCCGTGCCAGGACGGCAAGACGGTCATCGCCTGCTTCCGCCCGCCCGCCGCGGCGGAGGGTGCCGCCCCGGAGACGTCTCCGGGGTGACGCGCTGCCCCGGGAGGGGCATGACCCGTGCTCGGCGTCCGCGCCGCGTCTCCGAAGCTGCTGCGCGGGCGCTCACGTCAGGGCCGGCGACGCCGCTCGGCCGCCCGCCTCCTGGGGAGTCCGGTCAGGTGGCGGTGGGCCAGCCGCGCAGCACGGCGGCGATCTTCCCGGCGGTACAGGCGGGGTCCAGGAGCAGGTCCTTGAGGGCGAGGGCGTCCTCGTGGGCGGGTTTGACGGTGATGCCGGCGGCCTCGAGGTACATGACGCCGGTGGCGGCGGCGACGGCCAGGTTGGAGCGTTCCAGCCAGCGGCAGCGGCCCAGCGTGTGCACCAGGGCGGCGGCTTTGGCGTACGGGCCGTCGTAGACGGGCTGCTCGAACAGCTCGGCCCGGTGGCGGGCGACCGCCGCGAGGGGAACGCCGTAGTCGTCCGGGGCCGGATCGTTGGCTCCTGCGGCTTCGGTGACCTGCAGGATCCAGGGGACGTCGATGTTCAGGTCCATCAGGCGGCGTGCGCTCCCCGAGCCGTCTTCGTCTGCTGGGTACGCTCGGCTTCATCGAAGACCGCCTGGTGTTCGGCCAGGAAGCGGGCGGCGGCGTCCACCGCGCGGGCGCGCAGGCCGCTGGCGTCGTCCTGCACGAGCCGCGCGAGGTAGTCGCCGACGCTCAGTCCCAGGTCGGCGGCGCGCTTCTTCGCGAGGTCCGCGATGTCCTCGTCCACGCGCGCGCCCAGTTGTGTCTTCGCCATACCGCGCATGGTAACAGGTGTTACCGAGTCGCGCCGGCAGGTCCAGGATCCCGGCGCAGATCGTTGTGGCGACCCGCGCGGTACCCACCGTCCTCTACTCGAGGGTGAGCATCGCTTCGGTGACCTCGTCGGCCGCCTGTTCGGGGATCGCCGTGGCGGCCTCCTCCAGGACGAGCAGCCGTGCCCGGGCGATCTCCCGCGCGATCGCCTCACCGTTGCCGAGGGGGAAGAACCGGTTGCGGCGTCCGTGGACGACGAGGGTGGGGACCTCGATCTCGGGCAGGCGCTCGCGCCAGCGGGGTGTGCAGTCGAGCCTGGAAAACACCAGGCCCAACTGGTTGGCCATCTGGACAGGAGATGCGGTGCCGGGCGTGCGGTCCCAGATGCGCGCAGCGATCGCGCGCGCGGCGACGGGGTCGTCGCCGAGAATCTCCGCACCGACGGCGGCGAACTCGGCAGCCGCCTCGCGGTCGGCCCAATCGGGCATCGGACGCGCGAACAGCCGGCTCGTCATGACCTGGTCATGGTCGGGGAGGTCGTCGTCGGGCGGGCCGGGGGCGACCGCGCGGGTACCGACCAGGGTGAGCGCGGAGAAGGAGTCCGGATGGTCGAGCACGGCCACCTGGGCAACCATCCCTCCGACGCCGATCCCCGCGAGGTGCGCGGGTCTCCCGCCGAGCGCGTCGGCCAGGGCCGCCGCGTCGGCGGCGAGGTCGCGCAGGGTGTAGGCGGGCGCCTCCGGATCGGCCGTCGTCGACTCCCCGCTGTCGCGCAGGTCGTAGCGCACCACACGGTGCCCGCCGGCGGCGAGGCGCTCGCACAGTGCGTCGGGCCAGGAGAGCATCGTCGCCCCGCCTGCGAGCAGGACAAGTGGCGCGTCGTCGTCACCGAACGACTCGATGCCCACGGTGATCCCATTGGCGTCGACGGTGGTCATGGGATCACCGGAAGACGCCGCAGGTCCTGGCTGCCGTCGGGGTCGCCGGAAGGCGCCCACGTGGGCAGGGGCTCCTCGCCGGCGCCCTGATCATTGTCCGGGCTGGGGTCGGGCCCGGTGACGATGCCGTTGCAAGAGACCGAGATGTCGGCGAAGAGTCGAGTCACACAAGGGCAGACCCGGTCCGCCGCCCGAACTCATCGCTCGCGCGGAAAGCGCGTGGCGGATGCGAGAGCCCGATGGCACGACGCGCGCCCGGCAGAGGGAGATTGCCTCCTGGGGAGCCGCCACCGACCGGAGGTAGAGGGGCAGCCGCCCCGCCAAGCCACGACGCCGATCCTGCGGACGAGCGGAACGCCGCCCGAAGGCCTGGCGGGGCATATCGAGCCGCTACGAAAAGGGGGCCGGGAGCGACCGGGAGAGCCGCCCGGGGTGCGGCTCCGCGCCTACCGAAAGCCGAGGTGCGGATCGGTACCGATCAGCTCCCCGCCGGCCGCCCACAGGCAAGCCGCTCACGTCCAGTGCGCCGCCGGGGTGGGCCACCACACTTTGCCCCGCTCACCGGGCAGTCGCTGCGACCTGCGGACGACCGGCGGCCATGACAACCGACAGCGGTAGCGCGAGGGCGCCGGCCAAGTCGGAGAGCTCCTCGCCGGTCGGGCGGATGGGCCCCTCGGCGCCGTCCTCGGCGAAGGCCCGGATGCGCGGGGTGCGGATACCGGTCTTGTCCGCAACGGCCTGCGGCGTCAGGTGACGACGACGCATCGTCTGTTGCAACAGCTGAGAAAGATCGTCCATTGGTCTCTTCTACTCCTCCTCAAGCGCTCTCATGCCGAAGGTGTGCCGCAGATAGACCATTTGCAGTGACTAGTGGAGCGTACGGTCACCGGCCGGCCACGCAAGGCGATGGTGCGGTTACCCGCAATGAGCGGCGACAAGCACGCGCTCATCCCTCTGGGACCACCCGGACAGCACCAAGAGTTACTGAACGCATAGGGAAAGGCGCGTTGGGTAACAGGCTGTCACGTCGCGTTCGCGGTCCCGGCTGCGGGCGCCTGAGCGAAGCGGAGCATGCGATGACGAGTCCTACGCAAAACCGTTCGCACAGCCTGTCGTTGAACCGGCATTCCGGGGCGGTCCCCGCAGGAACCTCACCGGAGTCGGCGAGACCTGACTCCTCTCCCCACCTCGGCGACGTCACCGGCGTCGCGCCCGTGGATGCCCGCGCCATGTCCACATCCCTGTTCGCACGACTGGACACGCTGGAGGAAGGCACCCTCGAATACGCGTATGTCCGCAACACTCTCGTCGAGCTGAACCTCGCCCTGGTGCGCTACGCCGCCCGGCGTCTGCGCACGCGCGGCGAGTCGCTGGAAGATGTGCTACAGGTCGGCACCATCGGCCTGATCAAGGCCATCGACCGCTTCGATCCCACGCGGGGCATCGAGTTTCCCACCTTCGCCCTGCCCACCATCACGGGTGAGATCAAACGGTTCTTCCGCGACTCCACCTGGGCCGTGCACGTCCCACGCCGTCTGCAGGAGCTGAGCTCGACGCTGCAGAGCGCCACCGCCGCCCTGGAGCAGGACCTGGGCCGGCCACCCACGGTCACTGAGCTGGCCGAACACGTCGGCCTGGACCCGGATCACGTGATCGAGGGCCTGGAGGCCGCCAACAGCTACAGCGCCGCGTCGCTGGACGCGGCAGCCGACGACGATGAGGCCACGGACGCCCTCGCCGATCGCATCGGCATCGACGACGAGGATCTGGAAAGGGTCGAAGATCTCGTCGCGCTCGAACCCCTGATCGCTGCGCTTCCGGAGCGCGACCGGAAGATGCTGGCGCTGCGGTTCGTCCAGGAACTGACCCAGGCGGAGATCGGTGCCTCACTGGGCATCTCCCAGATGCATGTCTCCCGTCTGCTCGGGCGCACACTCGCACGACTGCGCGCCGGGCTGATCTCTCAGCCGTAGCCGCACGAAACCGGGAGTGGAGCGTCAGGGAGCTACCGCTGGGCGCTGGGGGCCGCGCCGCTAACGCACGCGAACCGCCTCGGCCTCTCCCTCTTCCTCCTCGTCCGGCAGATGGACGTCGGTGACCGCGACATTGACCTCGACGACCTCGAGGCTCGTCATCCTCTCCACCGCCGCGATCACGTTCTCGCGGACCTCCGCGACGGTGTCGGTGATGGCCTCCCCGTACTCCACCACGAGGGACAGATCGATGGCGGACTGCCGCTCGCCGACCTCTACCTTCACCCCACGGGTGACACCGGCCGCGCGTCCACCGGGAACACGCTCCCGCACCGCTCCCATCGTGCGGGAGAGGCCGCCTCCCAGCTCATAGATGCCCGGCACCTCCCGTGCCGCCATCCCCGCGATCTTCTCCACCACTCCGTCCGCGATGGTCGTCCTGCCCCGCGTCGCCGGAGCCGTACCCGCCCCGGGATTGCCCTGCAAGGTTGTCGCGCCCGAGTCTCGCGACTGGGTCTTGGCTGCGCTGGTTGCCTCCGTCATGGATGGCCACCTCCTCGATCGGCAGGCTCCGACAGAAGCCAGAAAATGTGCTCGCCGCTGAGCGGATCGCTGGTCCAGGGCGACGCATGCCGGTGCCGCTGCCACCGGCACCCGACGACTCCTCCCCCGGCCCCTGGCCCCGGGAGGAATTGTCCCTACCTTCAGCGTGCCTCCCCCTGCGCGCAGGCGCCAAGCGCAGCGACGGCTCCGGCCCTTCTCATCGAGCCGGAGCTGCACGGGCCCATCCGCCGTCTCACGTGCGGAGCCCCCCCGACCGGCCGGCGGAAGATCACAAAAAGTCACTCTCGGTAATATCCGGCCTGGCGGATCCCGAAGGGGAAGATCAGAGCCCCCGTTCCCGGCAAGGAAATAGGCGTGAGGACATCGCTGCGCCCTGCTAACGTCGCCGGCATGAAGCGCGCTGCTGTGACGACGACGCCGGAGAGTGTCCCGGCGCGCTGACAGATGTCCTTGTCCGAAGCCCCGGGGTGAGTGCCCCGGGGCTTCGGCTTGTGGTCACTCGCCCGATGTCCGCGAGGAGACCGCCATGCATGACCACCGCAAACTCGGGCGCGAGCTGGGCCTGTTCGACACCGACCCGCTGATCGGCGCCGGCTTGCCGTACTGGCTGCCCGACGGGGCGACCGTACGGCACACCCTGGAGGAGTACGTCCGCGCCGCCGAGCGGCAGGCCGGGTACCGGCACGTGTACTCACCGGTCATCGGCAAGCGTGAGCTGTACGAGATCTCGGGGCACTGGGCGCACTACAGCGACGACATGTTCCCCCCGATGGAACTCGGCGGTGAGCAGGTCGTCCTGCGGCCGAGCCTGTGCCCTCACCACGCGGTGATCTATCGCTCCCGGTCCCACAGCTACCGCGAGTTGCCCCTGCGCATGGCCGAGCTGGGAGGCATGTACCGCTCCGAACTCTCGGGCGTGCTCGGCGGGCTGACCCGGGTGCGGGCCATCCAGCTCAACGACGCCCACATCTTCTGCACCCTGGACCAGGTCGCCGGGGAGGCTCACGCGGCGCTGGAGATGATCCGCCGGGCGTACGAGGCGCTCGGCATCACCCCGACTCGTTACCGGCTCTCCCTGCCGGGCCCCGGTGGCAAGTACGTTGCCGCGCCCGAGAAGTGGCAACGGTCCACCGCCCTGCTGACCGACGTCCTCGACCGCTCCGGTCTGCCCTACGAGGCGGCCGAGGGAGAGGCCGCCTTCTACGGCCCCAAGGTCGACGTCCAGGTCGCCGACGGCGCCGGCCGGGAGTCGACCCTGTCCACCGTCCAGGTCGACTTCCACCAGCCCGAGCAGTTCGACCTGCACTACATCGGCGCGGACGGCGTCAAGCACCGTCCGGTCATGGTCCACCGGAGCATCATCGGCAGTGTCGAGCGTGCCGTCGCCCATCTCATCGAACAGCACGGCGGCGCCTTCCCCGCCTGGCTAGCCCCTACTCAGCTGGTGATTCTCCCCGTCTCCGACACCCAGCTGCCGAGCGCGGAGGCCCTCGCCCGACGCTGCATCCGTCTCGGACTGCGTGCCGAGCTCGCGGGACCGGAGCGGGGTAGCCTGGGCGCCCGTGTCCGAGAGGCTCGCCTGGTTCCCTACCAGGCCGTCATCGGCGCCAGAGAGGCTGCCGACGATCACGTCGCCCTGCGCTTGCGTGACGGACGCCGGCTCGGCCCCCGACCGGTCAGTGACGTACTCACCCGCATCAGCACTCTTGTCGAGGCCCACAGCAGCGATCTGTGGGCCGACGCCACCTCGTAGCAGCAGGCGAGGATCTCCGTGACGGCGTCGGGCGGAGCGCCTTGTGACGCATACCACTACCCGGGCTCTTCGGGTCGGGCTTGCGCGATCATGACCGGATGGACGCTCGTTACCTCGGCATTGCCGAGCTGGTCGAAGCCCCGTCCGTGGCGGTCGTGGTCGACGTCATGCGCGCTTACACGGTGGCTGCCTGGGCCTTTGCCCAAGGGGCGGAAAAGATCGTTCTCGCCGAGTCGCTCGACGAGGCCCTGGCTCTCAAGGCCCGCCACCCGGATTGGGTCGCGCTCAAGGACGGTGCTCCCGCCCCCGGGTTCGACTACGTCAACTCGCCGGGTCTGCTGCGGTCTGCTGACCTCGGCGGACGGACCGTCGTGCAGAAGACCACGGCGGGTACGGTCGGTGCCCTCTCGGTCAAGGAGGCGTCGCTGGTGCTGTGCGCCGGCTTCGTGGTGGCGGAGGCGACGGCCCGGCTCTTGCGGATGCGCGCGTGCGACAGTGTCACGTTCGTGGTCACGGGCGAAGACGGGCTGGCTGACGAAGACCTGGCGTGCGCTCAGTACATCGCGCGGAGGGCCACCGGGGCCGGGACGGACGCGGCCGAGTTCCTCCGCCGCGCCGGCACGTCGCGTGCCGCCGCCGAGCTCGAGCAGGGTGTGCGCCAGGGAGCCCATCCCGACGACGTCGCACTCTGTCTCGAGCTCGACCGGTTCCCCTTCGCCATGGTGGCGACCTCGGAAGACTCGCTCATGGTCCTGCGCCCGTGCACGGTTCCTTCGCCGGCCGATGAGGCTTCGATCTGATCGAGAGGCCCACCGGTCGTCGGTTGATCAGCCGGACCCCAGGGCATACCGTGCCTCCCCGCGACGCCCCGGGGCTGGACGGCTCAGCAGGCCGCCGCCTCTTCCACCGTCGCTCGCACCTTCAGGACGGTGTCCACTCCGGTGAGTTCCAGGAGCCGGGTCAGCTGCTGCGGCGGCGCGGCCACACGGAAGTCGGTCGCCTGACGGGTGAGGATGAGCAGACTCAGCAGCGTCGAGTCCGCGAAGGTGATGCCGGAGGCGTCCAGAACCACCTTCGGATGCTCCTTGGCGGCGGTCTCCAGCGCGTCCGCCAGGGGCGTGATCGAGTTCATGTCGTAGGCGCCTCGTGCGCCGACGACCCAGGCACCGCACCACTCGTACTGCACCACCATGGCCTGGTCCATGGCCTGCAGCCGACTCCCGTGGGTGTCGCTCGAGCGCCCTGTGACCGCTTCATCCGTAGACACCTGCGGGACCCTCCTGCGTCTCCCCCGCCAAATACTGTCATCTGTTGCGCGAAAAGTATGTCATGTATTAGGTGTCAGGCAAAGACGGTCCCTAAAATGCTGAGCATGGTTGAAGTGCCTGGATCTCACACCGGATGGACGTTCGTCACGAACCACGCGCGCGTGCTGGCGGCCATCGCCGACAACCCGAACATCCGGATCCGCGACATCGCCGCCCACTGCCGGCTCACCGAGCGCGCCGTCCAGCGGATCATCTCGGATCTCGAGCAGGACGGTTATCTCTCCCACACCCGCGACGGGCGCACGAACACCTACCGCATCGAGCCGGAGAAGGTGCTGCGTCACCCGGCGGAAGCCGGCCTGACGGTGGCCGCGCTGCTCTCCCTGCTCGTCCAGGACGAGACGGACCGCGGACGGAAGTCCGGTGTCCACTCATCCCGCCTGGTCGATTCCGGCGGAGCACGGTAGAGGCAGACCGGGTACGCGCCGTGCACCTACATCCTCGACCGCTACCACGCCCGCCCCGCGCCGGTCACGGCGGCGGAAAGGGAAGGGCCGCTTCGACCTCCCCAGGTGTCGCAGCCCTTCCCCGCCTGCGCGTGACTACCCACCCAGCGCGGCCTCACGCCTGTGTTCTTCACCATGATCCAGCATCAGGACCGGGTCAAGTCGACGGCTGGGCGGCCGGGCTCTGGGGCAGCAGCGGGAAGATCTGGTCGAGGCCGACGATGCGCAGTACGCGCAGTGTGTGGTCGGGGACCGCGGCGAGCGCGACGTCGGCCTGCGCGGCCTGGGCGTGGTTGCGGACGACGATCAGGGCCGTGATGCCGCTGGAGTCGCAGAACGTCAAGCCGGCCAGGTCCAGGACGAGGCGCTGCCCCGGCTGGAGGGTGAGCCCGGGGAGCAGTTCGCGCAGGCGGCCGGCTGTCTCGTAGTCGAGGTCTCCGAGGATCTCGAGAACGGGACCGGTGGGGACATCTCGGGTGGTGATCTTCAACGGGCTCATGCGGTGGTTCTCGTCCGGGGGTCTGAGGCGGGGACGCCGAGGGCGAGCAAGGCGGTGTCGTCGTCGAGGCCGTCGCCGAAGTCGTCGAGGAGACCGGTCAGGGCCTCGATCACGGCCTGGGGGGACCTGCCGGCGTGCCGGCCGGCGAATGCGAGCAGGGCGTCGTCCCCGAAGAGCGTGGCGCGGTCGTCGCCGGTGCGGGCTTCGGTGAGGCCGTCGGTGTACAGCAGCAGGGTGTCGCCGTGGCCGAGGACAGTTGTGGCGGTGGCGAAGGGCGCGTCGGGCAGGACGCCGACGAGGAGGCCACCGGGGGTGGGCAGGAACTCGGCCGTGCCGTCCGCCCGTAGAACGACGGCCGGGGGGTGTCCGCCCGAGGCGATGCGGACGGTGACCTGCCCGGTGGCGGGGTCGGGGTCGAGGATGCCGTAGATGACGGTGCAGTAGCGCGGATCGCCGCGTGTGTAGCGCTCGTGGAGCGCCTTGTTGAGGGTCGTCAGGGCGGAGACGGGATCCGGGTCGTGCAGGGCGGCGGCGCGCAGGGTGTAGCGGGTGAGCGAGGTGACCGCGGCTGCCTGCGGGCCCTTGCCGCACACGTCACCGAGGAAGAAGGCGAAGCGGCTGCCGTCGAGCGGGAAGAGGTCGTAGAAGTCGCCGCCCAGCCGGTCGGGGGAGGCGGCGCGGTAGTGCACGGCCGCTTCCATTCCCGGCACGGGGGTGAGGGTGGCCGGGAGCAGCGACTGCTGGAGCACGGCGAGGGCGTCCTGGAGCCGTGCCCGGTCGGCCTCCGCTTCTTTGCGTGCCTGCTCCGCCGCCTTCCGGGCTCGCAGGAGTTCCTCTTCGTAGGAGCGGCGGTCCCGGGCGTCGAAGACGGTGGTCCGGATCAGCAGGGGCTCGCCGGTGCTGCCCCGCTTGACGGCGGAGGAGACCAGTACCGGTATGCGGCCGCCGTCCGCCTGCTTGACCTCCAGGGCGATGCCGCTGATCTCGCCCTGCATGCGCAGCAGGGGCGCGTAGTGCGTCTCGTGGTAGAGCTTGCCGCCCACGGTCAGCAGGTCGGTGAACCGCATCCGGCCCACTACTGCCTGCCGGTCCAGGCCGAGCCACCCCAGCAGGGTGGAGTTGATCTTGGCGATGGTGCCGTCCATCAGCGTGGACAGGTATCCGCACGGTGCGCTCTCGTAGAGTTCCTCGGCGCTGTCCTCCAGCAGCGCGGCGAAGGCGGCGTCGGGTGCCTTCTCGTTGTCGGACTCGTACGGGTCGGGCTGCTGCCCGGTGCGGCACATCACTTCAGGCGCGCCAGGAATGCGGTGATCGCCTCGTTGGTGGCCTCCGGCGCGGACAGGTGCGGGCAGTGCCCGGTGGCGTCGAGCGTGACCAGCTGGGAGCTGGGGATCGTCCGGTGGACGAAGGCGCCGACCTCCCGTGGGGCGATGACGTCCTGGGTGCACTCCAGCACCAGGGTCGGCACCGTCACGCCCTTCAGGTCGTCCCGCGAGTCCGACAGGAACGTGGTGCGCGCGAAGACCCGCGCCATGTCCGGGTCCGTGGCGCAGAAGCTGTTCTTCAGTTCCTCGCCGAGCTCGGGGCGGTCCGCGTTGCCCATGATGGCCGGTGCCATGGCCGCCGACCAGCCCAGGTAGTTGGCCTCCAGGGACGCCAGCAGCTCGTCGATGTCGTCGGCGCTGAACCCGCCTCGGTAGCCCTCGTCGTCGATGTAGCGCGGGGAGGGTGCGACCATCACCAACGCCCCGATCCGCTCCGGAGCCTTCCCGGCGGCCAGCACTCCGATCATCGCGCTCACGGAGTGCCCCACGAACACGGCGTCGCGCAGATCGAGGGCCTCGCACACCTCCACGGCGTCCTGGGCGTAGCCCTCCAGCGAGGCGTAGCGGTCCGGCGAGAACGCGGCCGGGTCGGAGCGCCCGGAGCCCACGTAGTCGAACAGCACCACCCGGTAGTTCTCCGCCAGGGCGGGCACCGTCAGCCGCCACATGTTCTGGTCGCAACCGAAGCCGTGCGCCAGCACTACCGTGCGGCCCTGGGGGTTGCCCGTGACCGTGACATGGTTCCTGCGCTCGATATCCACTGCATCACTCTCTCAGTTCGCGCCCCCTGCTCCCGCGCCGGCCCGATCGGGGGCGGCGCGGGCGGCATCGCGCTCGGGGCAGCGGAGGGCGCGCGCTCACCCAGCGAATGCTCCCGAGTTCCGGAAGGAAACTATGACGTAGATCACCAGGGGTACGAGGACCGGGAGAACGATCGCTGCGAGGACTGAGCCGCCGGCGCGGCCGTGTAGTCGTCCAGAGTCCTGCCGGCCGTCCACCCCTGGGATGCGGCCCTGCCCACGTCCAGGACGACCGAGGACGCCAACTGGTCCACGGCGTAAGGGGTGAGCGGCGACTCCCCGCGGCCGAGCAGCCGGGCCAGCCTCTGGGCGGCGCCCGCCGCGGTGCGGGCGACCGGCAGGGGGAGGTGGCCGATGCGTACCCGCTTTCCGTGCGCCCGCAGCACCGCGCGGATCGCCTCGTCCCGGTCGTACGGCACCGGGTCGGAGATGTTGTACGCGCCCGGCGGCCAGTCGGTGGCCGAGAGGCAGGCGTCGGCGAGGTTCTCGACGGCCGTCAGGCTGAGGCGGACGCTCGGCCCCGGCAGCATCAGCCGGCCGCGGCGGACGCGGGACAGCAGCCGGGGCACCAGGTGCGGGTCCCCGGCGCCGTAGACCGCACGCGGCCGCAGGGCGACGGCGCCCGCGGCGAGCGCCAGCGCCTCACCGGCGGCCTTGGCACGGCCGTAGGCGTTCAGGTGCCCGCGCACCGGATGGTCCTCGGTGATGCGGGAGCGCCCGGGGCCGGGCGCGTAGACGCTGGCGCTGCTCACCCACACGACCGGCCGGCCGCCGGCCGCGTCCAGCAGCCGTGCCGTGCCGTCGACGTTGACGGCGTGCATGGCGGCCTCGGCCGGGGAGCCGGGCACCGGGTCGCCGACGGCCGCCGCGCAGTGCACGACGAGGTCGGCGCCGGACAGGTCGGGCACCTCGCGCGCGGCGTCCCAGGGGACGTGCCGGCCGACCGGGCCGGGGCGCCGCCCCAGGCACAGGACCTCGGCGCCACGGGCGGCGGCCGTGGTGGCGACGTGCGAGCCGCAGAAGCCGCTCGCGCCGGTGACGGCGATCGTGGTCATCGGTCCTCCGGGGTTCGGTGGCCGTCGGTCGCCCGGACGGTCAGGGAGCGCCACCCGGGCAGCGCCGCCCCCCGGTCCACGCGGGCGCGCACGACGGTGGGGCGGTGGGGAGCGAGCGCGGCGAGGGTGTCGTCGAGCTGGGCACGGGCCAGCCGCGCGCCGGGACAGGCGTGGGTGCCGGCGCCGAAGACCAGCTGGGCCACGGCGGGCGGAGCCGGGTGACGGGCGTCCGGCGGTTCGCGGTGGGCCCGCGCGGCGTGCCGAGCCACCAGGATCAGACGGTCCCCGGCCCGTACCGGGCAGCCGTCCAGGTCGGCGTCGGCCGCGGCCACGCGGGGCAGCAGCGGGGAGGGGGCGACCACGCGCAGCAGTTCGCCCACCAGGGCCGGGCGCAGCCGGTCGTCGGCCGCCTCATCCCACAGCCGGGCGTCGGCGCACCACGCGGCAGCGCGGGGCAGGGCGGCGACGGTGGTGTTGACGGCGGCGACCGCGAGCATCGAGCGCAGGGCCGCATCCGCTGCCGCGCCGGGCTCGCGCGCCGGGGCGAGCAGGGTCTCCAGCCGCGTCGCCGCCGCGGCGGCCGCCCGTGCGGTACCCGGCGGTCTGGGGCCGGGCAGGTGGTCGCGTACGGCGGTGGCCGCTGCCTCGGCGGCCGCCACGGCGACCGCCTCCGGGTCGCCGGTGGTGCGCAGGAGCGCGCAGACGGTGGCCCCGGCCAGTTCGCGGGCCAGCGGTACGAGGTCGACGTCGCGGCGCTCGGCGAGCCGGCCGAGGCGGCGGGTCAGGACGTCCCGCCACACCGGGCGCAGCCGCTCCACGCCGGCCGCGCCGAGGTCGTCGGCGACCGCGCGCCGGGTGGCGCGGTGACCTGTGCCCTCCTGGTCGAACAGGGTTCCCCCCGTGGTCAGTTCCCGCGCCGCGCCGCCGGTGGTGCCGGCGGCTGCACGGTCCAGCGGGATGCGGGTGAGGGCCTGCCGGTAGGGCTCGGTGCCGTGCACCAGGACCGCGCCGCCGACGCGGGTGACCGGCCGGCCGCGGGTGGCGGCGAGGAGGGCGAACAGCACGGGGTGGGAGCGGGTGTACACGCGCCGGTCGCGGCGGCGGGCGGCGCGGAGGGCGGGTGCGGTGGGAACCGTGGTCACCGGACGTGCACCTGCTTCGGGTCGGCGGGTCGGTAGCGGCGGTCCCAGCACCACAACAGGGTGCGGCGGGCGCCCCATGCCCGCAGGCGGCGCAGGCTGGTGTGCACCACCATCCGCTCGGCCCGCGCGATCCGTTCGCTGTGCTCGCGCGCCCGGTTGAGCAGGACGACGTCCTCGGGCGGTCCCTCCAGCGGGGTGCGGGGCGTGCCCCCGCAGCGCAGGTAGAGCGCGGCCGTGATGGCGAGGTTGTGGCCGTGACACAGCACGTAGGGTGCGCGGTAGCGGGGGTGCCGGTGCTGGGTGCGGTAGCGCCCGTAGAGTGCGGTCGCTCGGACGATCGCCGGGAGCAGGTACCGCTCGGCCGGTGTGGGCGACTCGTCGCGGCGCGGAAGGCTGCGGCCGCAGGCCATCTCCGTCCCGCGAGCGAACTCCCCGCGCGCCGCGGCGATCCAGTCGGTGGCGGGCAAGCAGTCGGCGTCCGTGCGTACGAGCTGCGCGGCGCCGTGCGCGACGGCGTACCGGAACCCCGTGTCCACTGCCGCGCCGGTGCCGCGCTCCTCCTCGCGGACGAGGTGCACGGGGAAGGGCGCGGTGGCGGCGAAGCGGCGCACGACGGCGGCGGTCGCGTCGGTGGAGGCGTTGTCGACGACGGCGAGGGAGAAGCGGGTGTCGCTCTGGGAGGCGAGCGCGGCGAGGGTGGCCCCGATGCCGGTCTCCTCGTTGTAGGCGGGCACCACGGCCCACAGCGACGACTCGTTGCCGGGCGTGGTCATCCCCGGCTCCGTTCGGCGAGGCGCCGGGCGGCCAGGAGCGCGGTCGCGGCGCGGTCGGGCTTCAGGGAGCGGCCGGACAGCGGGATGCCGGCGAGCAGTACCGCGTCCGGCCGGGCGGCGCCCATGCGTTCCAGCGGTCCGGCCAGGGCTGCCCGCAGCGCGTCGCGGTCCGCACCGGGGCTCGGCTGGACGACGGCGACCAGACGTTCGTCGCCGTCGCCGGCCGGTACGCCCACGAGCAGGGCGAGTTCGACGCCCGGTACGTGCAACGCGGGCTCGTACAGCCCCGGGTAGATGTTCTCCGCGTGCCGCAGGACCATGTCCTTGCGGCGGCCCTCCAGCACGATCCTGCCGCCGTCGAGGCGTGCCCGGTCGCCGGTGGCGACCCACGGGTCCGGTTCCTCGCCCAGGTAGCGGTGCCGCGCGGCGGGGCCGGACAGCAGGAGCTCACCGGACGCGTCGGTCTTGGCCACGACTCCGGGGAGGGGGGTGCCGACCAGGTCCCCGTCGCCGGTGAAGGCGGCCTTGTCGGCCTGCTCGACGGCCGCGGCGGGGAACAGCTCGGTGAGCGCGTAGACGCCCCACGCTTCGTCGGCGCCCGCGCGGGTGACGCGGGTGAGCAGGTCGGTGCTCGCCGGGGCCGACCCGGTCCACACGCGGCCGGTGAACCTGCCGCCCTGCGCCAGCACCCGCCGGAGCTGCGGTGGTGTCAGGTAGGTGGCATGCGGGGCGAGCCGGCGCAGCTGCCGGGGCAGGACGCGCGCGGAGCGGGCGGGCAGCGCGACCGGCGCTCCGTTCGCGAGGGACGGTACGAGGACGAAGAAGGTGCCGCCGAGGACGGGCCGCCCGGCCTCTGGCCGTACCAGCTCGGTGACCGTGGTCATGCCGGCGGCGAGCGAGGAACGGGTGTGCACCACCGCGCGGGGCCGTGACGTGGTGCCCGAGGTGAACACGATGACCGCGTCGCCGTCCCCGTCCACGGGGCGCGGCAGGACCGCGGAGCGGACGTCGGCGTCCAGGGCGGGGGCGCAGCCGGGCAGCCGCGGCCCGACCGTGGCCACCGGGCCGAGTTCCGCGAGGTCCGGCAGGGCCAGGCGGGCCCGGCGGGCGAGCGGCCGGGCCCATCCCGCGGCCGCCTGGGCGGTGGCGTCGGCGAGGACGACGTCGGGACGGGCCAGGGCGAGGCGGGCCCGCAGCACGTCCGGTCCGGCGCCCGGATCGAGCACCGCGGCCCGGGCGCCGAGCCGGTGCACGGCGAGCAGCACCGCGAGGGCCCGGGGTCCGGGCCGTACGGCGACGCCGACGGTGCTGCCGCGTCCGGTGCCCCGTTCGTGCAGGGCTGCCGTGTAGCGGTCGGCGAGGTCGGCGAGGTCCCCGTTGGTGGCCCTGGTGCGGACGGCCCCGGTGCGGGTGGCGCCGAGGACGGCGGGCCGGCCGGGGTGGCGCCGCAGGGCGTGGGCGAGGGTGTCGAGCATCAGCGCGGGTCCTCCCCGTGACGGCCCGGGCCCTTGTCGAGGTACCAGCGGGCGGTGCCGACGACGCCGTAGGCGCGCAGGCGGCGGGTGGAGTTCTCCACGACCATGTCGCGGGCGTGGACGATGGCGGTGGTGTGGCGGCGCACCCGGTTCAGGAAGAGGCGGTCGGTGGGGGAAGGCCGGCGTGGCATTCCGCCGACGGCTTCGTACAGGCCCGCGGTGACGGCCATGTTGTTGCCGGCGTGCATCCGGTAGGGGGCGAGGTAGCCGTGGCGGCGGTGGTGGGCGGGGCGTACCCGGCCGAAGAACGCGGCGGTGCGGACCAGCGCGCGGAAGGCGGCTCGCCCGAGCGGTCCGTGCTCGTCGCGGCGTGCGTCGATGCGCCCGCACACCAGGCCCGCGCCGCGTCGCAGGGCGTCGCGGGCGCCGGCCGTCCAGCCGGGGTGCGGCAGGCAGTCGGCGTCGGTGCGGGCCAGCAGGGTCGCGCCGTGTTCGATCGCGTACCGGAAGCCGGTGTCGACCGCGCAGCCCACCCCCTTCTCCGGTTCGCTGAGGACGTGGACCGGGAAGGGCGCCCGGCGGGCGAAGTCGTAGGCGATGGCCGCCGTGTCGTCGCTGGAGGCGTTGTCCACGACGACGAGGGTGAAGTCACGGTCGCGCTGGGCCGCGAGAGCGTTCAGCGTGGCGCCGATCCGCGTTGCCTCCTGGTGCGCGGGCACCACCACCCACAGGGCGTTCATGCCTTCTCCCACACCATGGTCATGATGCTCACGCCGCCGCCCAGGCCCACGAACAGCACCCGGTCGCCGGGGCACAACGTCTCGTGGACGCGGTCGAGCTGTACGCCGAGTGTGGCGCTGGCCATGTTGCCGAGTTCGGGCACCGTGACGACAAGCCGGTCCCGGGGGACGCCGGTGAGCTCCACGAAGCGCTCCAGGTAGGGCACGGTGACCTGGTGGACCAGGATGTGCCGGAAGTCGCCCCACGTCAGGCCGGTGCGCTGTCGCATGCGGTCGAGCACCGACGTGCCGACCTTCTCGAACACCTCGCGCAGCTCGCCGCCGTCACCGTGGAAGTACGTGTGCTCGTCGCCGCGCGGGTGGCGCGAACCGCCGCCGAAGATGCCGCCGACCGACCAGTGTGCGGAGTGCGTCTCGGTGTCCACGTCGAGGATGCCGCCCCGCTCCACCGCCTCCAGGACGACCGCGGCACCCGCGTCGCCGAAGGTGTAGCCCGCGAACCCGTCGCGGAGCTGCTCGGGGCCGGACGGGGCGTGCCGCACCGCGCGGCTCGGGGTCTCACCGGTGACGACCAGGGCCCGGCGGGCGCGGCCGGCGAGGATCATGGCCCGTGCGGTGTCGATGCCGTTGACGAAGCTGTTGCACGCGTTCGTGACGTCCAGCGCGTGCGCCCGCGAGCCGAGTTCGGCCTGGACGATGTGCGCGGTCGCCGGTTCGACCACGTCCCGCGTCGCGGAGGCGAAGACCAGCAGGTCCACGTCGTACGGGGTGAGCGCGGCCCGGTCCAGCGCGGTGCGTGCCGCCCGCACGGCGAGCGTGGAGGCGTACTCGTCCTCAGCCGCCACTCGGCGTGAGGTGATTCCGGTGGCCCGTTCGAGCATGCGCGGCGGCAGGGGAAGCCCGGCGGCCTCGCTGATCCGGTCCTGGAGCTGCCGGGACGTCACTTCGTGTTCCGGCAGGGAGCAGGCCACCGCGGTGATGCCGGCACGGCGTACCGGTGTGCGAGCAGCGTGGTCTATGTGCATGGCCTGGACGCTACGGCTGCCCTCGGGCGGCCTGCCTGAGCACGCGTACTCAGTGGGCCTAGGTGCTCGCCCGCAGTCTTCGCGGCGGCCGAGGTATGTACGTGCCCGCGCCGCGCACGGATCAGCGGGACGGGCCGTGCCAGTCCAGGACCACGACGGTCGCGTCGTCCTGGAGGTCGCCGTGGCAGGCGTCCCGTACGGCGGCCGTCAGCTCGCGGACGGCTTCCCTGGGGTGCAGGGCGCTGGTGTCACGCAGGAGCGCGGTCAGGTCGACGGCAGCGGCACCGCGGTCCTGCATGCCGTCGGTGAGCAGGACCAGCCGGTCCCCGGGACGCAGGTGCAACTCCTGGAGGGCGTAGGGAATCGGGGAAGCCACGCCGAACGGAAGGTTCACGGTGAGTCTGACCTCCTCCACGGTCGCGTCGCGCACCCGCAGGGGCCAGGGGTGGCCGGCGTTGACCAGTTCCGCGACGCCTGTTTCCAGGTCGATGCACAGCAGTTGTCCGGTGGCCAGGCCGCGTCCGTGGGCCAGCAGGGCCTCATGGGCGTGGTGGGCCTGTCTGAGAGCGTCGCAGCCGCCGCGTCGGGCCCGGCGCAGCGCGCCGACCAGCAAGGTGGCCAGCAGCGCCGAGTCGGTGTCGTGACCCATGGCGTCCGTGATGGACAGGTGCAGGGTGTCGCTGTCGAGGCTGTAGTCGTACGTGTCACCGCCGATGTCGTCGGCCGGGACCAGCCCCGCGGCGAGGGTGAACTGGTCGGCCTCGCAGCAGGAGGCCGAGGGCAGCAACTGGTGCTGGATCTCGGCGGCCATGCTGGTGCGGGTGGTGCGCTGGGCCACGTGATACAGGTCGGTGAAACGGCGGTCGGTGACAATGATGTAGGCCAGTGCGTGCGCCGCCTCCCCCACCTGTCCGAGGACTCTGTCGTCGGCGTGCTGCAGGGTCACCTCCAGCAGGCCGATGCAGTCGCCGCGGTTGGTGACGGGGGCGATGATGCGCTGTCCGCCCTGGCCGTCCGGTTCCACGCGTCGGCGCTGGCTCCGCAGGACGCTGTCGTAGACGCTGCCTTGCAGGTCGATCGGCTCGGAACGGGACGCGCGGTCACCGTCGACGGCCGCGGGCAACCGCACCAGCCGTTCACCGATGAGGTCGACGAACAGGAACGACACACGCTCGGCCCCGAACCGCTTCTGCAGATCCCGCGCGACCACGTCGACGGATCGTCCGGGCGGCGCCGCCTCCGCTGCGGCCAGCAGCTCTCCCAGTTCCAGATCTCCACCGTCCACGGCAACCTCCTGTTCGGTGCCGTCCCTTCTTCCCCGCAATCTTTCGAAGTCACCCGGCGGGGCCTGGGACGGGACCACGAATGACTGGGGGCCCGAACACGCCCTCAAGGCGTGGGCTCCGACCGCTCAGTCCTCGCCGATGACGACGATCTCGTCGCCCGTGGCCCAGCGGCGTCGCTCGGTCTTGGGCGGGTTGATCCGCAGGCCGTACGCGGGACCGCTGGACACAGCCCGGTGTTCCCGGTAGCCGATGGCGCATTCGCCGCGCTCGCGCGCCGCGGCCACCAGGGTGGCGAAGGACGTCTCGTGATTCGGCAGGACGTAGTCCGTCGCGGGCCTCAGGAGGATGCCGGGGCCTCCGCCGGCGAACAGTCCCTCGAAGACCGCAGCGAGGTGCCGGTTCTGTGAGATCTGTGCCATCAGCAGTCCGATGAGCTTTCCGCTGATGATGACGTCGGCACCGGGACTGATGGGAGCCAGTGCGCGGTTGCGGTCGTCGATCAGCTCGGTGACCACCGGCAGCTCGCGTCCGGTCTCCTCCTCCATATGCCCCAGCAGGAGGAGGGTGGCGAGTGTGCGGTTGTCGGGCTCTTCCGGCGGCTGTCCCGCAGCGGCGTCCCGGCCGAGCACGATGACGCTGTCGTACGAGGCGAGATCCAGGCGTCGCAGCGTCTCGAGACACATCACGTCTCCCTGGTGCAGACGCACGGTGAGCCCGGGGTCCCGTGGGTCGTCGACGTCGAGCACCTGCCGGACGGGTGCCTCGTCACCGTCCGCGATCACGTCGACGGCCGAGCCGGGGCGCACGCAGCGCCGGAACTGGTCGACCATGAGCGGTGCTCGGCGGTTCCAGCCCAGCAGGAGCACGCGTTCGGGGCCCGTGGGCGCCGTCCGTCCGGACGCCATCGCCTGCTTGTCGACCTCCTCCGAACAGTCCTGCGGCGATGAGGTGTCGTCGTCGCGGCTGAGGACGATGAGCCGGTCCCCGGCACGGATCGGCGTCTGCGGTGCCGGGTTCAGGAGAGGCACGTCGCCCCGCATCAGGCCGACCACGCTCGACGTCGAGTAGGCCAGCAGTGTCTCGCCGAACGGGCGCCCCACCCAGGCGGGTTCCGTGGTCAGGTAGAACTCGTCGCCGGCGAAATCGAGGAGCTCACGGTGGACCAGGGAGAGCCCGGGACGGCGCGCGGCCTGGACGATCAGGCGGGCGGTGACGGTGTCACTCTCCAGGACGATGCCCTTCGGTCCCGCCGCGTAGGACGCTGCTTGCCGGAACCTGTCGTACCGCACGGCGGCGACCACGACCGGGCCGGTCGTGGGGCCCTGCGGGAGGGTGGTTCTGAGGGCGAGCAGGGTCCTGACCACCTCGGCATCGGCGTCGGGTTCGCTCTTGGGCAGGATCAGGATCGAACCGGCCGCGGCGGGGTTGGTCAGGGCGAGCACGGCGGGGTCGGTGGTCGGGCCGCTGCGGCAGATCAGCCGCGTACTGCCGAAAGGCCCCAGTCGCGCGGAGAGTTCCTCCTCCATCGCGGTCTTGTCGTGGTCGGCCAGCACGACCACTGCGCCACGGCGTTGGTTGGCGTTCGCGGCCACCAGTTCGCCCACCACGGTGAAGACCTGTTCGGACCATCCCAGAACCACGGCGTGGCCCTCTTCCAGGACGGTGGAGCGGCCCCGTCGCAGGGAGGTGAGCCGCTCCGTGAACGCCGTCGTGATCAGCCCGACGAGGGTGGAGACGTACAGCAGGGCGACCAGTGCCAGCAGTACCGACAGCAGCACGCGCATCGGCGTTCCCGTCGCGCCGCCGAGCCGCAGGGTCTCCCCGGTGAGGCGCCAGACGGCGACGAGCCTGGCCCCGAGGGACTCCGGCGCGTGCGGGTCGGTCCACACCATGACGGCGCTGGCCGGAACGACGAACGTCAGGCACAGGAGTACCAGCCAGCCGACGAGAGCGGAGGCGCCACGGCTCAGCGTGGAGTCGAACCAGTAACGCGCCCTGTCGCCGAGCGGAGTGCGCCGCTGCGCCACCTGTCCCCCTTCTTCCCCCCGTGGAAAGGGCCGGGCACCGTTGCGACGCGATGCGAGCGACCCGATGCCCCCGTACCGCACGACCATGGACGGCACAACGGCAGTGTGGGGGATCCGCCGTCCGGCCAGGCGGGGTTCGGCGCACGTTCACACGTTTGGGAGAAGGCGCTCCGGGGCGGCACCGTCGCGCCCGGGCCCGGGCGGTCGTGCCCCAGGGCATCGGCCCCGCGGGCGTGGAGGCGCAGGGTTCCCACTGCATGCGCCCGCGGGGCCGATGCGACGTCCAGTACCCCTCGCTCCATCCGTTACGCCGGATACGGTCATCCAAGTCCGGTTTGATCACCCGAAGCCTTTCCTTCGAGGAGCGAGCAGCCCGGAAGGACGCACGCAGAAGGGTGGGTCCGGACCCTGTCGGGCCGGACCCACCCTTCGAACGACGCCGTTGACGGTGGCGTCGACCGTGCCGCGTTCAGTCAGCCGCGGGCATCACCATCGATACCAGCGGCCCTTGCGGCCACCACTGGCCGCCGGGCGTACGACGAAGCCCAGCAGCCACACCACCAGGACGATGACGGCGAGCCACCACAGGGCCTTGAGCGCGAAACCCGCGCCGAAGAGGACCAGGGCCAGAAGAAGAACCAGAAGCAGGGGAACCATTGTTATCAACCTCCTGGCCGTCGTGTGCTCTTATCTCACCCCTACAAACACGGAATCGGCGCGTTCCTTTCACGGGATCGGGGGCATACGCGCACACCTTGGTGTGCCGCGGCCGTGACTCACAGGCCGTCACTTCTCCGAACGCGCCGGCCGGCGCAACCGAACGGCTGTCTCAGTCGTCCTACACCGGTGTCCCACCGGACACCAGGCATCGGACAGGAGCACAGTGGCGTCGAGAACACGAGTGAGGATCGTGGTCGCCGTCGGCGCGGCCGTGCTGACGGCGGCCGGGAGCGCGGTGGCCCTCGCGGCCGACGACGGCCGCCGGGTGCTCCCCCGCGCCTCGTACGACCCGGTCCGCGGTTCGGCCGCCGCACAGGAGTGGGTCGCCTACGGTGACCACGCCGCCGTCGTCCGGGTCACGCGGGAATCGGCGACCGAGCCCGATCCCAAGGACGGCGACTACGTTCCCCGTTCCGTCACCGCGACCGTCACCCAGGTCATCTGGTCGAGGCCCGGGGCGCCGCGCCTGCCCGAGGAGTTCACCCTGCGGGCGCACGGCTGGCACACCACCCTCTGGGGCGGCAGGGAGGAAGTCGCACGTGAGGGAGCTCCCCGGCTCGAACCCGGCCACACCTACGTCGTGGGGGTCATCGGCACCCGGACCGGGGCGGAGCTGATCGGTGACGACGCCGCCCTGCCCTACGACGACGAGACGCTCGGCCTCGGAGAGCTCGAGGGCCGCGCCGTCGCCCCCGGCGCGTACCGCAGGGCCGTCCGGGGTCTGCCCGAGGACGCGGTCGCCGAGTTCGCCATCGACGAGACCTACAACCCCCGGACCCTGCGCGACGTCCAGCGGCTGCTGGCGGTCACCTCACCTCAGAACGTCTACCGGCGCACGGCGTTGAGCAGCCTGCACACGGACCTGAACCTGGACCGGAAGGCGGACCGGCCCGTCGACGACGGCACGGGTGACCTCCCCGGCCGGACCCGCCGCAGCGTCCCGGCCCTCGATTCCGGCACCGACTACTTCCTGACCGTTTCCTGCTCCGGCCGCGGGAAGGCCGTCACGGTCCGGCTCACCGTCAACGGGACGGACACCACACGCCGCCTGCCGTGCAACACGAGCAGCGATCTGGTGGCCGTCAAACGGCCGCGCGGCGAGGTGACGTACGAGATCGCCTCCGACGGGACCGGTGTCGGAGCCGTCGCGTGGAACCTGTCGGAAGCCCCCGGGGCCGCCGTCGGACGTCGGTGAGCTCAGGGCCGGCGGTGAAGTTCGCCGGTCCTCGAACGGAAGGTGCGGCGGTAGGTGTCCGGAGGCACGCCGACCGTGCGGTTGAAGTGGCGGCGCAACGTCGTGGCGGTGCCCATGCCGGTGGCCGCCGCGATGGCGTCGACACTGTCGTCGGTGGTCTCCAGCAGCGCCTGCGCGTGGCGGATCCGCTGGGTCAGGAGCCATTGCAGCGGGGTCGTACCGGTGGCGGCCCTGAAGTGGCGGCCCAGGTGGCGCGAGCTCATTCGCGCACGGCGCGCGAGGTCGTCCACGGTCAGCGGCTGGTCGAGCCGTTCGAGGACCCAGGGGAACAGTTCCGCGAGCGGGTGGTTGTCCGGAGCGGGCACCGGGGTGGTGACGAACTGGGCCTGCCCGCCGTCCCGTTGGGGTGGCACGACCAGGCGGCGGGCGGCGGTGTTGGCGATGGACGATCCGTGGTCGAGACGGACCAGGTGCAGGCACAGGTCCATGGCGGCGGCCTTGCCGGCGGAGGTGAGCACGCTGCCGTTGTCCACGTAGAGGACGCCCGGGTCCACCGTCACGTGGGGGTAGCGGGCGGCCAGGACCTCGGTGTGCGCCCAGTGGGTGGTCGCCCGGAGCCCGTCCAGCAGACCGGCGGCGGCCAGCACGAACGCGCCCGTGCACAGGGAGGCCACGCGTGCGCCCGCCTCGTGGGCCGCGCGCACCGCGTCGACCAGCTCCGCGGGAGGATCCTGGTCGACGTCGGCCCAGCCGGGGACGATCACGGTGTCGGCGTGCGGGAGCCGGTCGAGACCGTGGTCGGGTTCCAGCCCGAACCGGCCGGCCCGCACGGTGCCCGGCCCGCAGACGACGACGTCGTACCAGGGGCCCGGCACATCGGCCGGAGCCGATCCGAAGACCTCGTAGGCCAGGGCCAGTTCGAAGTGCAGCATCCCGTCGGTGACGGCCAGCGCGACTGTGTTCACGTCCGGAATTGTACGCATCATGTCGTTCCGGACACTCGTGCGGTGCGGCACTTCCCCGACAGGATGATCCCGACGGAACCGAACGGATCATCCGAGCGAAGGACGCACTCATGACGGCGGGGCACATGATCACGGTGTACGGCGCGTACGGGCACACCGGGCGTTTTGTGGTGGCGCAGTTGCGGGACCGCGGGTTCGTCCCGGTCCTCTCGGGCCGCGACGCCGACAAACTGAAGGCACTGGCGGCGGAGTCCGACGGTGAGTGGGACGTCCGTCCCGCCTCGGTCGGCGACCCGGCCTCGCTCGATCGCGCGCTGGCCGGCGCGGCGGCCGTGCTCAACTGCGCCGGCCCCTTCGCCGAGACGGCCGCCCCCGTCGTCGAGGCGGCCCTGCGCGCCGGCATCCCGTACGTGGACGTGGCGGCCGAGATCGAGGCGAACCTCGACACGTTCACCGGCTTCACGGACCGTGCCCGCGCCGCCGGAGTGAGCATCGTGCCCGCGATGGCCTTCTACGGCGGGCTCGGCGACCTGCTCACCACCGCGGCGATGGGTGACTGGACGACGGCCGACGAGGCACACATCGCCTACGGACTGAGCGGTTGGCACCCCACCGCCGGGACGCGTGCCGCGGGCGTGGTCTCCCGGCAGCGGCGGGGCGGCCGGGGAATCCGCTACACCAACGGGCGTCTGGAGTACCACCAGGACGCGCTGCCGACCCTGGACTGGCCCTTCCCCGACCCGATGGGCCCTCGGGCCGTCCTCGGGGAGTTCACCATGGCCGACGTCGTCACGGTCCCCAGCCACCTGGCCATTCCCGAGGTGCGTACCTATATGACGGTCGAGGCGGCCAGGGACCTGTCGGCCCCCGACACCCCGGCACCGGTCGCGGCCGACGAGCGCGGGCGGTCCGCACAGACCTTCCTGGTCGACGCTGTCGTGCGCTCGGGCGGCCGTGAACGGCGTGCGGTCGCCCGGGGTCAGGACATCTACGCCATCACCGCGCCCCTCGCGGTGGAGGCGGTCGATCGCCTCCTCACCGGACGGACCAGGGCGACCGGGGTCGCCTCCGCCGGCGCGATCTTCGACGCCCCCGACTTCCTCCGTGCGCTGTCCGCGCACCTCGACCTGGAACTGCACCTGTAGCGGGCTCGCTCCCCTCGCACGCCGGTGCTCGGTTGACCTTGACACGGTGACAAGGTCTTCACTGCTTGCCGAGGAGGTGGTCTCGATGACGGTCACGGGACGGAACACGGACACGGATACGGCGCGAATGCTCCAAGGGCTGGAGGACGACCGCTCGTCCGTGCGGCTGCGGGCCGCCCTGGCGGCCGGCACGACACCCGACCCGCGCTTCGTCGGCACACTCGTCGAGCGATGCGCGGTCGAGCCCGAGTTCTTCGTCCGCGACATGCTGACCTGGGCGCTCACCCGCCACCCGGTCTCCGTGACGCTCCCCCGGTTGCTCGCCGAGGTCCGCTCGGTGCGCGCCCAGGCACGGAGCCAGGCGCTGCACACGCTGTCCAAGATCGGGGACCGGCGGGCGTGGCCGGCGATCACACCGACGCTCCTGTGCGACCCCGACGACGAGGTGGCGCGCAGCGCCTGGCGGGCCGCTGTCGTGCTCGTAGCGGACGGTGAGGAGTCGGCGTTGGCGACGGTCCTGGTGACGCAGCTCGGGCGCGGCGGGCGGGAGACGCAGGTGAGTCTCAGCCGGGCACTGGTCACGCTGGGTGAGGTGATCGTGCCGGCGCTGATTGCCGCGGAGTCGGCCCCCGAGCCGCTGGTGCGCGCGCACGCGCTCGCCACACAGAGGCTGCTGCGTGACCCGGACGCCGCGTTCGAGTTCGTGATCGAGGAGGCGAAGCGCATCGTGGCTCTCGGCGGGTCGGGGCATGCGGGAGGATAAGGCGTGTTGATCGGTGAGGTGGCGCGACGGTCCGGGGTCAGTGCCCGCATGCTCAGGCACTACGAGTCGCTCGGCCTGGTGCGTCCCTCGGCCCGGTCCGGCTCCGGTTACCGGGAGTACTCCGGGGAGGACATCCAGCGGATCTTCCAGATCGAGAGCCTGCGGTCGCTGGGGCTGTCGCTGCGGGAGATCGGACGTGCGCTCGACGATCCCGGCTTCATGCCCTCCGTGCTCGTCGACGACCTCATCCGCCGGACGCGTGAACGCATCGCGGCGGAGACCGAGTTGCTGACGCGGCTGCGCCGGATCCATGCCGCGGACCCGGCCGGCTGGGAGGACGTCCTCCAGGTCGTCGCGCTCCTTCAGGCACTGGGCTCGAAGAGCGCCGACGCACGGCAGCGCGCGGCCCTTTCCTCGGCCGCCGAGGTGCCGGTGGAGGCCCTGGTCGAGGCGGCGCTGCGCGAGACGGACGCGAATGTCGCCGGCGCCCTGCGATGGGCGCTGGCACGATCGGGCGACGGCGGCCCGGCACTGCTGGCGCAGGCCCTCGGCTCACCCACGGCCGCCGTACGGGAACGTGCCGTCCGTTCCCTCGCGGAGCTGCCCGGCGAGGAGGCCACCGAACAGCTGCGGAAGGCGCTCGCGCACCCCGACATCGTGGTCCGCGGACAGGCGGCACTGGCGCTCGGGACACGCGGTGGGGCCGACGCGGTCCCGACGCTCATCGAGATGATCGTGGAGGGAAGGAACGACACCGACGCGGCCGACGCGCTGAGTGTGCTGGCGCGCGACGCCACGACGGCGGACCGGATCGCGACCGGTCTCGTCGACCGCCTCGCCCACGAGGCCACTCGAGCGCCCGCGCGCGGGCGGCTGACCCAGGCACTGGCGGACATCCCGGGGACGCGGGCATCGCGTGCCCTCGGGGAGCTGTCGCACGACGCGGACCGTGCCGTGGCGCTGACCGCGACGTACCTTCTCCAACTCCGCGACGCACGGTGACGTCGGGTCCCGAAGACCTCCCGTGAGCGACCGGGCGCGTCGGGCAGGCATATGACGATGCCCCAGGGGCACGCGGAGAGCAACGCGAACTCACGCATCACCGCAAGGAGGAGAGTCGTGTCGTTTCTCTGGGCCATCATCGCGGGACTCATCATCGGCCTGCTGGCCAAGCTGGTCGTCCCCGGGCGCCAGCCCATCCCGCTGTGGCTGACGACCATCCTCGGCATCCTCGGGGCCGTCGCCGGCAACGCGCTCGCCACCGCCTTCGGCGTACGGGACACCGGCGGCATCGACTGGATCCGCCACGTCCTGCAGATCGGCGTAGCCGCCCTGCTCATCGCTCTCGTCACCCCGTTCTGGGCCCGACGGCACGCCTGAGGCACGGGGAAAGGGGTGTGCCCGTCGGCAAGTTGCCGGCGGGCACACTTCTGTGCGCAGCCGGCCTAGTCGCCTGCGCGAGCAACGAGCAGTGGCTGGAAGAAGCCCGTCTCCTGCGGCATCCGCCATCGGGGCTCTGCGAACCCGGCCTCGGCCGCGAGGCGGGCGAGCCGCTCGCTGCCCAGTGCCCAGTAGGTGGTCCGGCGGACTCGCACGCGCCATTCCCCGTCTGCCGGGAGGAGCTGGAAGTGCTCCAGGTCGTAGTGCTCGCCGTCCTCGTACCAGTGCCAGAGCTGGAAGGTGACGGTCCTCTCTCCGCCGCCGGTACGGTCGGCGGTCCGGTGAACCTGAGGAGGCGTCGAGACCGGACGCTCGCCCAGCAGGTCGTCGTAGGGGCGCGTGCTGACCAGCAGCAGGCCGGTGGGGCGCAGCACACGGCGCATCTCGGTCAGGGCGGCGTGCACGTCCTGCTCGGTCAGCAGGTGGGGCAGTGAGTTGTCCGCGCAGACGACGGTGTCGAAGCGGCCGTCGGGGAAGGGGAGGCGCCGCATGTCCGCTGCGGCAGTGGGCAGGCTCAGGTTCCTGCGAGCGGCCTCGCGGGCGGCGCGGGCGGCGGCGCGGGGGCTGAGGTCGGTTCCGGTGACACGGTGCCCGAGCTGCGCCAGGCCGATGGCCTGGGTGCCAATGCCGCAGGAACAGTCGAGTACCGCGGCGCGGTCCTGACCGATCAGGGCATCGAGGGCGTCTCCCTGTCGGCGGACGCTCGCGTCCCAGTCCGGGTAGATCAGGTGATAGTCGTCGGCCAGGTCGTCGTAGAAGTGCCCCACCGGCGTCTCGGACATGAACCGAGGTTACCGAGGCTGATCCACCGGGTGAGCCGGTTGCGCTGACGGGAGCGATTGTTGCGGCCGCTCCCGGCGCCGTCACTCCCCCGGCACTCCGAGGCGCCGTAGGCGCGCGGGGGCGGGGCCGGTCGACTCGCGGGCGATGTAGGTGGTGCGCAGGGTGTGGCGGCGGGGCCGGGCCGTGGAGCCGTTGATGCGGCGGACCAGGATGTCCGCCGCCAGTCCGCCCAGTTCCTGTACCGGCTGGCCGACCACGCTCAGCCGTGGCCGGACGAGCGTGGTCCACTCCGCGTCGTCGAAGCCGATGACCGAGACGTCGTCGGGGATGCGGGCGCCGAGGTCGAGCAGGGCGTCCAGCGTTCCGAGCGTGGCCACGTTGTCGGTGGTGAAGAGCGCCGTGGGCCGGTCGTCCGAGCTCATCAGGTCCAGTACGGCGGAGCGCGCCCACGTCCGGTCGTACCCGGTGTGGCGGATCAGCTCGGCCTCGCGGGGGATACCGGCGGCGCGCAGGGCCTGGCGGTATCCGGTGAGCCGCTCGGTCGTGGTCCAGATGTCCGCGCCCGGTGCCAGCCGCACGGAGTCCTCGTCGCCGGACGCCGAGGTGACGACCGCGATGCGCCGGTGCCCGGCACCGGTGAACCTCGCCACCGCCGCCTTGGCGGCACCGCGGTTGTCCACCACGACCGTGTCCAACTCGGCTCCGGCGAGCACGCGGTCCAGGAGGACCACGGGGACGCCCGAGGCGACGGCCTTGTCGAGATGCCCGTGCTCGGCGGCGGCGGGCGCCACGACCAGGCCGTCCACCCGCCGCTCGATGAACATCTGCACCGCCGACTTCTCCGTCTCGCCGTTCTCGTCGCTGTTGGCGAGGACGACCTGCAGGCCGGCCTTGGCCGCGACGTCGGTGACGCCGCGCACCGCACGGGCGAAGTAGGGGTTCTCCACGTCGGCGACCACCACGCCCAGCGTGTGGGTACGCCCGCTGATCATGCTGCGGGCCACCGCGTTGGTGCTGTAGCCCAGTTCGGCGGCGGCGGCCAGCACCCGTTCCCGGGTGGCCGCGCTCGCCGACCCGTACCCGCCCAGGACCCGTGCGGCGGTCGCCTGTCCCACCCCGGCGTGCCGGGCGACGTCCGGGATGGTGACGCGGCGCGGCGGTCGGGGGGTGTTCGGCATGGGCGGTCTCTTCGTCGGTGACGGCTCGGCGGACGCCGAGGAACGGGTCGATGAAATCCAGCGCCATTCAACCATTGACGGACGGCGCCTGCCGGTGGGTAAGGTACGAGCCCGTTGGTAACGTTATCAAACCCCACCGGCAACCGCCCGCCCGCCTTTCACCCGGGCGACCACGGCATGCCCGCGTGCACGGTCGCCCCGATCCCACGCCCCGAACACCGGAGGTATCACGGATGGCACCCGACACCCTCTCGCCGCCACCGGCCGCAGGCCCGGCCATCACCCTCGTCGACGTGGTCAAGGACTTCGGCGGCGCCCGGGACGCGGCGGCCGTCCGCGGCGTCAGCCTCTCCATCGGCGAGGGCGAGTTCTTCTCGCTGCTGGGCCCCTCCGGCTGCGGCAAGACCACCACCCTGCGGATGATCGCCGGCTTCGAGGAACCGACCGGCGGCGAGATCCTCCTGCACGGCCGCGACATGGTCGGCGTACCGGCCAACAAGCGTGACATCAACATGGTGTTCCAGTCCTACGCCCTCTTCCCGCACCTGAGCGTCGCGGACAACGTGGCGTTCGGACTGCGCCGGCGGCGCGTACCCAAGGACGAGATCCGCGACCGGGTCGACAGGATCCTGGGCACCGTCGAACTCGCCGACAAGGCCGACCGCCGCCCCCGCCAGCTCTCCGGTGGCCAGCAGCAGCGCGTCGCACTCGCCCGCGCCCTGGTCAACCGCCCCCGCGCGCTGCTGCTCGACGAACCCCTCGGCGCCCTCGACCTGAAGCTCCGCCAGTCCATGCAGCTGGAACTCAAGCGGATCCAGCGCGAGGTCGGCATCACCTTCATCTACGTCACGCACGACCAGGCAGAGGCTCTGACCATGTCCGACCGGATCGCGGTGATGAACCAGGGTGTGGTCGAGCAGGTCGGCTCGCCGCAGGAGGTCTACGAACGGCCCGCCACCGCGTTCGTCGCCGGGTTCATCGGCACCTCCAACCTGATCGGCGGGCGTCTGACCTCCACGGATGCGGGGACCGGGGTGGTCGATCTCGGCGACGGCGACCGCATCACGGTCGCGTTGCGCGGCTCCCGGAGTCCCGGAGAGGCCGTCGAGATCACCGTGCGGCCCGAGAAGATCAGGCTGACCGCCGGCCCGGCGGACAGCGCCAGCCGTGTCCGCGGCACCGTCCGGGAGGTCGTCTACCTCGGTACGTCCACCAGCTACTCGGTGGAGACCCGCACCGGCGCGGAGATGACGGTCTTCCAGCCCAACGACGGCACCGCGCCCGTGTGTCCGGCCCGCGGCGACACCGTCTGGCTCTCCTGGTCCACCGCCCACTCCTACCTGCTCAGCACCGCACCCAGTCCTGCGGCAACCGCCGCCGCCCCGGTTTCCCTCACCTCGCGCTGACGACAGGCAGACCACCATGCCCGAGCACTCCACACCCTTCGCGCCCCGGCCGCGCGGACTGACCCCGCGCGGCCTCACCCGGCGCGGTCTGCTGCGCGCCGCGTTCGGCGCCGCCGCGCTGGCCCCGCTCGCCGCGTGCAGCGTTCCCGGCGCCCGCGTGCACGTCCCCACCGGCAAGGCCGAGATCGCCGCGGCCGTGAGCGACTTCTGGACCGGCAGGAAGAGGTCGGGGAAGCTGGATTTCGTCAACTACACGCAGTACATCGACGTCGACCCCGCCGACCAGGGCAGGCATCCGACCCTGGACGCCTTCACCCGCGAGAGCGGCATCGAGGTCACCTACCACGAGCTGATCGACGACAGCGCCTCCTGGTTCGGCAAGATCCAGCCCGAGTTCGCCTCCGGCCAGGGCATCGGCTACGACCTCATGGTCGTCGGCGGCGACAGCTACCTCACCAAGTACATCGAACTGGGCTGCCTGGCCCCGCTCGACCACAGCCGGCTGCCCCACTTCGCGGAACACGGCGGGGCCGCGTTCAAGAACTCCTCCTTCGACCCCGGCAACGTCTACACCGTTCCCTGGCAGTCCGGCATGACCGGCATCGGCTACGACCCGGCCCAGGTCGGCCGGAAGATCACCAGCTGGCAGGACCTGCTCGACCCGAAGCTGAAGGGCCGGGTCGGCATGTGGAACGACGCGATCCAGATGGGCAACGTCGCCCTGCTGGCCATCGGCGTCGACCCCGAGACCTCGGCCCCGGCCGACTGGCGCAAGGCGGCGGCCTGGCTGCGCGAGCAGCGCGACGCCGGCATGGTCCGCTCCTACTCCACCGCGACCTACCAGTCCTCGCTCCAGCGCGGCGACCTGGCGGCCTCGCTGGTGTACTCGGGCGATGTCTTCCAGGCCAACCAGAGCGGTTCGGCACTGGAGTTCGTCATTCCCGAAGAGGGCGGTCTGCTGTGGACCGACAACCTCTGCATCCCGTCGACGGCCGCCCATCCCGTCGACGCGCTGACCTACATGGACTACGTCTACCGGCCCGAGGTCGCCGCGAAGATCAGCGAGACCGTGCAGTTCGTCTGCCCGGTTCCCGCCGCGCAGCAGATCGTCGCCCGTGACGCGGCCGCCGCCACCGGCGAGCGGCGCAGTGTGCTCGACGCTCTGAGCACCAGCCCTCTGGTCTTCCCGACCGAGGCCGACGAAGCCAGGCTGCGCCACCTGCGGGTGCTCGACCAAGAGGAGGAGAAGCAGTGGAACGCACTGTTCGAACCGATCTACCAGGCGTGACCCGCAGGCAGCGACGCCGGCGTTCCGGGGCCGCCCTGGCGCCCTACTGGCTGATCCTGCCGGGCTGGCTGTGGCTGGCCGCCTTCTTCGTCACCCCCGTGATCGTGATGGTGTCGCTGTCGCTGCAGACCGGCGACTTCATCGACGGCTTCCGCCAGACCTGGCACTTCAGCACCTACGCCGACGCGGTCGGCACCTACCACGTGCAGCTGGTGCGGTCCCTGGTCTACGGCGCCGCGGCCACCGTCTCCTGCGCCCTCATCGGCTACCCGGTGGCGTACTGGATCGCCTTCCGGGCCGGCCGGCACAAGTCGGTGTTCCTCTTCCTGCTCCTGCTGCCGTTCTTCGTCTCCTTCGTCATCCGCACCCAGTCCTGGAACGTGGTGCTCGCCGACCAGGGTGTCCTGCTCGGGCCGCTGAAGGACATGGGCCTGCTCTCCGACGACGTCCACCTGCTGGCCACGCCGTACGCGGTGATCGGCGGACTGACCTACAACTTCCTGCCGTTCATGGTGCTGCCGATCTACGTGGCCCTGGAACGCGTGGACCCCAAGGTGATCGAGGCGTCCACCGACCTGTACGCCTCCAAGGCGGGGACCTTCCTGCGCGTGGTGCTGCCGCTGTCGCTGCCCGGAGTCTTCGCCGGGGTGCTGCTGACCTTCGTGCCCGCCTCCGCCGACTACGTCAACGCCGGCATCCTCGGCGGCCCCTCCACCACGATGATCGGCAACATCATCCAGACCGAGTACTTCACCAACCTCGACTACCCCGGCGCCGCCGCCCTGTCCTTCGTCCTCATGGGCGCGCTGCTGCTGGCCGTGTTCACCTATGCCCGCGCCCTGGGCACCGACGAGGTCCTGGAGGTGGCCGCGCGATGACCGCCCAGACCGTCGCCCCCGCGGCCGACGCGCCCGCCGTCGCGCGACCGCGCCCCGCCCGGCGCGTGCGACGCCGCCCCGCCCTCACGCTGTACACCGGGCTGGTGCTGGCCTGGCTGCTGCTGCCGATCGCCGTCATGGTCCTGTTCGGCTTCAACGACACCGGCAGCAAGGTGAACTTCACCTGGCAGGGATTCACCCTGGACTGGTACCGGCACCTGTTCGCCATCCCCAACCTGACGGCCGCGCTGGTCAACAGCCTGACCATCGCCCTGGTCGTCGCCGTGGTCGCCACGCTGCTGGGCACCCCGATCGGGCTGGCGCTCGGCCGCTACCGCTTCCGCGGCCGGGGCTCGGTGGACCTGCTGATGTTCGCCGCCATCGCGGCACCCGAGATCGCCCTCGGCGCCGCTCTGCTGTCGCTGTTCATCGTCATGGGCGTGCCCCGCGGCTACTGGACGGTCGTCATCGCCCACGTGGCCTTCTGCATCCCCTACGTCGCCATCACCGTACGGGCGCGCATGGCGGGGTACGACCCCACCCTGGAGGAGGCCGCCCGCGACCTGGGGGCGGGCCCCTGGACGGCGTTCCGGCTGGTCACCCTGCCGATGCTGCTGCCCGGTGTGGCCTCCGGCGCGCTGCTGTGCTTCGCGCTGTCCGTCGACGACTACGTCATCACCAGCTTCAACGCCGGCCGTACGGTCACCTTCCCGCTGTGGGTCTACAGCGCCAGCCGTACCGGTGTGCCCCCGCAGGTCAATGTCATGGGAACGCTGATCTTCGTCGGCGGCCTCGTCGTCGCCGGGGCGAACGTGCTGTTCTCCCGGCGCCGCGCGGTCTGACCCGATCCGGTCCCCGCGCCCCCTCGGTCACCGGTCCACCGGCACCCGCCGGCCGGTGCGGAACAACCCACAAAGGAAATCATCACCGTGCTCTCTTTCAACGAAGCCGAGTTCGTCGCCCAGACGGAAAGCCTCGTGGCGCTGCGCCCCCAGATCGAGAAGGTCGCCGACCGGCTGATCGACGACGGGTACGACAACGTGCTCCTCGTGGGCGCGGGCGGGACGTACGCGCAGATGTGGCCCTACGAGCACCTCGCCCGGCGCACCTCGCTGCTGCCGGTCCGCGCCGCCGTCGCCGCCGAACTCGTCACCTCCGGCGACGCCCGTCTCGGCGAGCGCACCGCCGCCGTCTTCACCTCCGTCTCCGGCACCACCGAGGACAGCCTCCGCGCCATCGAGTACTGCAGGTCCCGCGGCGCCCTCACGATCGGCTTCACCGGCCACCCCGACTCGCCCGTCGCGCACAGCGTGGACACCGCGCTGATATCCGCGCCCAAGGCCTGGCCGTTCGACGTCCAGCTGCTGCTGCTCATGGGCCGGCTGCTGTCGCGGCGGGGCGAGTTCGAGGGCTACGAGCGGCTGGCCGACGAGCTGGCGGGCCTGCCCCGCATCCTGGTGGACGTGGCGCGGCAGGCCGAGCCGGTGGCGGCGGCCTTCGCGGAGGCCCACAAGGACGACGACTACCACTTCCTCATCGGCGGCGGGAACCTGTGGGGATTCACCTACCTGTACTCGATGTGCATCCTCGAGGAGATGCAGTGGCTGCGCACCACCCGGGTGCACAGCGCGGAGTTCTTCCACGGTTCGCTGGAACTCCTGGAGGAGGACACCAGCGTGATCGTCTTCCAGGGTGAGGACGAGACGCGGGCACTGACCGACCGGGCCGAGTCCTTCGCGAAGCGCGTCTCCAAGGACGTGACCGTCTTCGACGCCCGCGACTACCCCCTGGAGGGCATCAGCCCGGAGTTCCGGGGACTGCTCGCGCCGCTGGTGCTGGACACGGTGATGGACCGGGTCAGCAAGCACCTGGAGCGGGTGCGGGACCACTCGCTCGACCTGCGCCGCTACTACCGCGTCATGGACTACTGAGCGCCGGACCGGTTCCCCTCGCCCATCCACCCCGCGCGCCGGTGCCCCGGCACCGGCGCGCCCATGGCGGGCGCCGCGTTCCCCGCACGCCGTGTCCGCGCCTCGGGAGACCTTGATGAACGTGCTCGGCTTCGGCGACAACACCGTCGACCGCTTCGTGGACCGCGGCACCGACTACCCCGGCGGCAACTGTGTCAACGTCGCCGTCTACGCCCGCCGGCTCGGCCTTGAGGCCGCCTATCTGGGGGTGTTCGGTGACGACGACCTCGGCACCTTCCTCCGTACGGCCGTGACGGCGCAGGGCGTCGCCGTGGACCACAGCCCGGTGCGCCGGGGCGGGACCTCGGTCTCCACCCTGCATGTGCGGGACGGCGACCGGGTGTTCCTCGCGTACGACGAGGGCGGCGAGGCCGTGCGCGAACCACTCGTCCTGGACCCCGGGCTGAGGGCGTACGCGGCGTCGTTCGCCCTCGTGCACTCCAGCGTCTACTCCCGCACCGAGGCCGAACTGCCCGGGCTCGCCGCGGCCGGCCCGCTGATCAGCTTCGACTTCTCCGACGAGGCGGAGTTCCGTACCCCCGCCTACCTCGACCGCGTCTGTCCCCACGTAGACCTGGCGCTGCTGTCGTGCTCGCACCTGGACGAACCCGCGACGCGCGGGCTGCTCGCGGAGGTGGTGGGGCGAGGGGCCGGGACGGCGCTCGCCACGCGTGGCCTCGAGGGGGCGATCGCGTACGACGGACGCGTCACGGTCACCGCGCCGGCCCGCCACGCGGACCCGGGGTCGATGTCCGACACGATGGGCTGCGGAGACGCCTTCCTCGCCGGGTTCGTCGTGTCCCTGCTGCGCGACGGATGGTCCCGGCGGGTTCCGCCGGCACCGGAAACCCTGGAACACGCGCTGCGCCGCGGTGCACAAGCGGCGTACGAGCAGTGCTTCGTGGAAGCGGCCTTCGGCTGCGGCCGTCCGACTCCGGCGGTGAGGGCCGGGAGGTGACGTGCCGGCCCGGCATCGCCCCCGCCGGACAGGGTGGAGAGCGCGAGAAGGCCCGGGTCGTGGTCCCCGTGCCACGCGTCCCTCTCGTCCGAGTGGGCCCCGTCCGTGCGGGGCCGTGCCGGGCAGCCGGGCCGCATGACCACTGATGCAAGCCGCCTCCGGCTCGTGCAGACCGTGTTCGACAGCACCGATGCCCGCCGGCGCGCCGAGTTCTACCGGTCCCTGCTGGGCCTCGACTACGCCGACGGGGACGAGCCGCCTCCGGACGGGCAGCCGGACGAGCGCGGCCGGGACTGGCTGGTGGTGCGTACGCCCGACGGTGTACCGCAGCTCGCCTTCCAGCAGGTGACGTGCCTTCGCGAACCGGACTGGCCCGACGGGCCGGTGCCGCAGCAGCTGCACCTCGACATGCGCGTCGGCTCGCTGGAGGAGCTGTGGAACCAGCACGAGCGCGTGCTCGCCCTCGGCGGCAGCCTGCTCAGCGACCGGGACCGGCCGGACCCCGACGACGCGGAGCGCTTCCGGGTCTACCGGGACCCCGAGGACCATCCGTTCTGCATCTTCGTCGCGGAGCGGGACGAGTAGAGGTTGCCGGGGCACCCGGCCCCCGGGGGCCGAGCCAGGACGCGCCCAGCGACGTCAGCCGCGCGGGAGCAGGAAGCGGGCGAATGCGGCGGTGGCCAGGAGGAGGGCGGCGACGACCAGGAGGCCCAGGCGCATGCCCGGCAGGGAGAAGCCTCCCTGGGAATCGGCGAGCATGCTGCCGAACAGAGCGACGGCGAGCGCGCCGCCGGTCTGCCGGGAGGCGTTGAGCAGTCCCGAAGCGATCCCCGCGCGCCGGGCCGGCACGGCCTCCATCAGCAGCGCGGTCAGCGCCGGCACCGCGAGTGCCCCGCCCACGCTCAGCGGCACCAGCAGGACCACCACCAGCCACAGGGGAGTGTGGGCGGCCAGCGGCAGCATGGTGATCATGGCCGCGCTGAACAGCACCTGCCCGGTGACGATCACGGCTCGCCGGCCGATCCGCTCCGCCAGCCGCGGTGACACCAGGTTGGTCGCCGTCACCAGCGCCGACATCGGGACGAACATCAGTCCGGCCGCGATCCCCGACATGCCGCGCAGCTGCTGGTAGTACAGCCCCAGAACGAAGATCCCGCCGTAGAAGGCGGCGTTGAGGGCGAAGCCGACCGCCAGGGCGGGCGCCACCCGGCGGTCGCGCAGCATGCTCAGCGGGACCATGGGGCGCTCGTGCCGGGCCTCCACCCGGTAGAAGGCGTACGCGCAGACGACGGCGAGCACGGCGGCGGCCAGTACCGGCCCACTGGTCCAGCCCAGGTGGCCGCCCTCGATCGCGGCGAAGACCAGGGCGGCCAAGGCCAGTACGGCGGTGAGCTGGCCCGCGCCGTCCAGCGCGGTGGGCCGCCGCGGGGAGCGCTCCACGCGCACCAGCAGGCCGAGGATCACCGCACCCACCGGCAGGTTGAGCAGGAACACCGACCGCCAGCCGGCGCCGTCGGTGAGCAGCCCGCCCAGCACCGGACCCGCGGCCATCGCCACCGACCCGCCGACCGTCCACAGCGCGATGGCCCGGGCGCGCTCCCGGGCGTCCTCGTAGGCGTGGCGGATCAGCGCCAGGGAGGCCGGCATCACCACCGCGGCGGCGACGCCCTGGACCACGCGCGCACCGATCAGCACGCCGATGCCGGGCGCGAGGGCGCAGCCGAGGGAGGCGAGGGTGAAGAGGGCGATGCCCCAGGCGTAGGCGCGGCGGGCGCCGACCCGGTCGGCGAAGGCACCGGCGGAGAGCATCAGGGCCGCGAACATCAGGGTGTACGCGTCGACCACCCACTGCAGTCCGGCCATACCCCCGCTGAGGGAGTGCTGGATCGCGGGCAGCGCGATGTTGACGGCGGAGACGTCAATGGTGATCACCGTGAAGCCGAGCAGCGCCGCGATGAGCGCCCTCGTGTTCCGCCTCGGCGCGGCGGAGTCGTCCGCGGGCATCTCGGCCGGTCGGCTCCGGGCCGGTCGCCGTCGCCGGAGCACGCGACGCGCGGGATCCCCGGCAGCGCCGGGTGCGGTGTTCCCGGACGAGGCGGACGGCGACGAGATGAGAGGCACGGTGAACTCCTGAAGAAGGCGACGGACCCGCTCCCGGACGGGGCGGGTGGGCGGGCGGTCCCGTGCGCCGGGCCGCGGTCCGGTGCCGTGCACCCCCTGGGCCCCGGCGACCGGGCCGCCCGCTCCGGTACCGACTCTGCCCGGGTACGGCGGGGTCCGGCAGACCGCGTCGTACCCGGGGTGCCGCGTTCCAGGTCCTGACACGGCCCCTCACGCCCGTCACCCGCCTGCCACAATGGCCGGATGGCTGCAACAGGGGACGCGCGCGGCACCGAACTCGGCCGGTACCTGAAGGCGCGCAGGGCACAGGTACGTCCGGAGGACGTCGGGCTGCCGGCCGGCGCGGGACTTCGCCGCACTCCCGGCCTGCGTCGTGAGGAGCTCGCCGCACTGGCGGGGGTGAGCGTCGACTACTACATCCGCCTCGAGCGCGGCCGGGAGACCAACCCCTCCCCCGCGGTGGTGGACGCCCTCGGCCGCGCGCTGAGGCTGCGCGGTGACGGCTACGAGCGTCTGCACGAACTGGCGGAGCTGGCCTCCGGCCGGCCCTCCGAGCTGCCCGCGTCATCCGACCACGGTGTCCGTGACTCGGTCCTGCGCATGCTGGAATCGGTTCGTCCGCTGCCCGCCTACGTGGTGAGCCGCTTCAACCGGGTGCTCGCGGCGAATCCGCCCGGGCGGCGGCTGTTGCCGGGGCTCTGGGACTGGCCGGAGGAGCAGCGCAATCTGACGCGCTATCTCTTCCTCCACCCGGTCGGCCGAACCCTTTACGAGCCCTGGGAGGACACCGTCGCCCGCTCGGTCGCCCATCTGCGGGCGGTGGCGGGAGCCGCCCCGGACGACCCCGAACTCACCACGCTGGTCGGGGAACTGGTGCTGAAGTCACCCGAGTTCGCGAGGCTCTGGGAACGGTACGACGTCTGCGAACGAGGTGGCGGGCAGAAGACCTTCCGGCACCCCAAGGCAGGTGAGATGACGTTGACGTACGAGGTCATGCAGCTGGCCCGGACGGGCGGGCAGCGGATGGTGGTCTATCAAGCCGTCCCCGGCACCGCGGACGAGACGAACATGCTCCGCCTGGATCCGGCGCGGCACGGGGACGAGCCGGTGCCCGCGGAGCACCCCGGTCCGGCCGAGGGGACCGGCTCCCCCGCCGCTCCCGTCCTCACCGGCGCGGTCTCTACCGGCCTTTCGGGGTCCCTTTCCATTCCCTGACCTCAGTCAGAGAAAAGGGCAGGGCGCGACCGGCGACGCCGTCAGCTCCACGGGATCTCGGTGGAGGCCAGGTACCGGAGGCCGCGCTCGCGCCAGAGCCGGCCGTGGCGGGCGAGACGGTCGCGGTGGGCGTCCCAGTCCGGCGCCCGGCCGGTCCACGCGGTGTGCGCGACGGAGGGCAGGCGGGGCAGCAGCAGGGTGGTCAGGTCGTCGAACCCGTCGATCGACTCCCCGAACACGGTCGCCGCGATCCCGGCGATCCCGTCGTCGGGGATCCCGTGGGCGGCCGGGTCCCAGGCGGCGGTGTGCCGCACGCCGCGTGGCCGGTAGGCGGTGAATCCGAGGCGGGCGGCGGTCTCGGCCTGGCCGGACGGAGTGACGTCGGGCGCGTAGGGGCGGTCGAGGTAGAGGTGGGACTGCGGGGAGAGCAGCACGCGTCCGCCACCCTCCAGGACGCGCGCGAGGTCGTGGTCGGTGGGGGCGAAGAACCGCTTGAGGGCCTTGATGAGGTCGAGGGTGTAGCCGGCCGCGAGGAGGTCGGGGCGGCGGGCGAGTTCCTCCTGGGTGTCGGGCAGGTCCATCATCGGCACGTCCACCCAGAACTGGGCGATGTCGTCCGGGGTCGTCCCGGCGCGTGACGCCTCCTGCCAGGCCAGGGGGCGCTTGCCGGCGGCCCGCACCAGGGCGCGCAGTTCGCGTACGGCGAGGGCGAAGCTGTCCGCGGTCATGCCGAGCGCCTCGTCGCCGCCGACGTGCACGTAGGGGCCGTCCGTCGCGTCGCACACCTCGGTGAGGACGGAGGCCACCAGGGACCGGGTGGCGGGGTCGGCGAGGTCGAGCGGCGGGACGTACGGGAATCGGCCGGCCAGCCCCTCCGGCGCGGGCGCGGCGGGCAGGCCCGGTACGGCCTCGCGCAGGGCGGCGCAGTGGCCCGGAAGGTCGATCTCGGGGACGACCGTGACGAAGCGTTCGGCGGCGTAGGCCTGGAGGTCGCGGTAGTCCTCGGTCGTGTAGTGCTGCCGGGGGGTGCCGTCCGTACGGCCGGCGGTCGCGGCGGGCAGCGGCAGGCGCCAGCCCTCGTTGTCAGTGAGGTGCAGGTGCAGGACGTTCAGCTTGTACAGGGCCGCCAGGTCGACGACGCGGCGCAGTTCGGCGGGGGTGAGGTAGGCGCGTGCCGGGTCGACCATGAGCCCGCGCCATGCGTAGTGCGGCGTGTCCGTCACCTCCCCGCAGCGGATGGGGTCCGTGGCCGTGGCGATCGTCTGGAGTGCCGTGGTGGCGGCGCGGAACACGCCCTCCGGCGTGGCCGCCCGGCAGCTGACGGCGCGTTCGGTGACGGTGAGGCGGTACGACTCGTCGCCCGGTTGCGCGGTGCCGCGCGGCGACACCCCGACGGGCGTCCGGGGCGGGGCCGACGGGGCGGTGTCGAGGACGAGTTCGAGCGTGCGTGAGGCGGTACCGGCCGCCTCCGGGGCCAGCAGGCGGTCGCCCAGGTGCGGGGCGAGCAGCGCGCGGACCGTCCGGGCGACCGCGGCGAGCCGTGGGTCCGTGGCGGCGACACGCCAGGGACCGGCGAGGCTCAGAACCGCACCGGCGGTGGCTGCCGTTGGTCCCGCGAGCCCCGGAATGACGACGTCCATGGTTCTCCTCCACGCGACTGGTGCCGTTGGGTGCCGCCCGCGGACCCGGGTGCGGCGTCGTGCCGCCGGGCCCCGGGGCCCGGCGCCCCGTCAGGTGGGCGCGGGCCCCGGGGCGGCCGGCCGTTCCGGAGGAGTGTGGGCCGGCGCGCCTTCCTGCCGGAGCGGCTCGGCCTGTACGCTAACACGAAAACCGATCAATGAACGCTTTTCACGGAGCCCGGTCCGGCCCCCGCGCCGGCCGGGTCCGAAGCGGAAGGAGCCCCCGTATGACACCCCCGACCGGGCCCGGTCTCGTGCTGCCGCACGGCTTCCTCATGGGAGCCTCCACCTCCGCCCACCAGGTCGAGGGGAACAACGTCTCCAGCGACTGGTGGGCCATCGAGAACCGGCCGGGCAGCTTCGTCGCCGAGCCCAGCGGGGACGCCGTCGACAGCTTCCACCGCTGGCCGCAGGACATGGACCTGCTGAGCGAACTCGGCTTCAACGCCTACCGGTTCGGGATCGAGTGGGCCCGTGTGGAGCCCGAGCGGGGGAGGATCTCGCGGGCCGCCGTCGCCCACTACCGGGCCATGGTCCACGGCGCCCTGGAACGCGGGCTCACGCCGGTGGTGACGCTGCACCACTTCACCTCACCGCGCTGGTTCAGCGAACTCGGCGGATGGTCGTCGCCCGACTCGGCCGACCTGTTCGCGGCCTACGCGGCCGTGGCCGCCGAGGTGCTCGCGGCCGGCGCCCGCCATGTGGCCACGATCAACGAACCCAACATGGTCGCGCTGATGCACGCCATGAAGCGCGAGGCCGCCCGCACGCCGGACCTCGGCCGCTCGGGCGCGGCGGCCTTCGACCCCGGTTCCCTGGAACCGGACGCCGACGTGACGCGGGCGCTGATCCGGGCACACCGGGCCGCCTTCGCCGTACTGAAGGCCGCCGACCCGGAACTGCGGGTGGGCTGGACCGTCGCCAACCAGGTCTACCAGGCCGAACCGGGTGCCGAGGAGGTCGCCGCCGCGTACGCCGGTCCGCGCGAGGACGTCTTCCTGGAGGCCGCCCGCGAGGACGACTGGATCGGCGTACAGGCCTACACACGGCACCGGATCGGCCCGGACGGTCCCCTGCCCGTGCCGCAGGGCGCCGCGACCACGCTGACCGGCTGGGAGGTGTACCCCGAGGCGCTCGGCGAGGCGGTCCGGCACACCGCCGCCGTGGTCGGTCCGGACGTTCCCGTCATGGTCACCGAGAACGGCATCGCCACCGACGACGACACGCTCCGCGTCTCCTACACCACCCGGGCGCTGGCGAGCCTGGCCGCCGCCATGCGCGACGGCGTGGACGTGCGCGGCTACCTGCACTGGAGCGCGCTGGACAACTACGAGTGGGGTTCCTACCGGCCGACGTTCGGCCTCATCGCGGTCGATCCGCACACCTTCGCCCGGCACCCCAAGGAGTCGGCCCGCTGGCTGGGCTCGGTGGCCCGCTCCGGGCGCCTGCCGGGCGCCCCCGCCGCCACGGCGGCCGGCGTCGTCGGCGCGGGTTAGGCTGGCCGGCATGGCGAAACGGGGCCCGTACGAGAAGGGCGAGGCGAAGCGCAGCGAGATCCTGCACGCGGCTCTGGAGATCTTCGCGGCCGAGGGGTACCGGGGGACGTCGCTGCGCAAGGTCGCCGCCCGGTGCAATCTCAGCCTCCCCGGGCTGATGCACTACTTCGACTCCAAGGAGGACCTGCTCACTCAGGTCCTGCGCATGCGCGACGAGACCGCCCGGATGCGGCAGGACGAGCGCACCAGTCCCGAGAGCTACCGGGAGATCATCCGGGAGGGCGCCAGGACTCCCGGCCTGGTGGAGCTGTTCGTGTCCATGGCGGCGGCCGCCAGTGACACCGCGCACCCCGCGCACGCGCACTTCGCCGAGCGCTACCCGGTGCTGCGCGAACGGGTGGCCGCCTACGTGCGCAAGGCGATGGAAGAGGGCCGCATGACCACGGTCGTCCCGCCCGAGCGGCTGGCGGTGCTCCTGCTGGCGGTGGCCGACGGCATCCAGCTGCAGTGGCTCATCGACCGGTCGACGGACATGGAGCAGCCCATCGACGACGTCATGCGGCTGCTCGCTCCGCGGCGGGAGGACTGAGCGGGGACGGTCAGCGCAAAGGACGGAGGGCGGGGCCCGGTGCGGGTCCCGCCCTCCGTCCTACCGGCCGGCGCGAGTGGTGTCACCCCTGGCAGACGCCGGCCGCCTCCCGGACCGCCTCCGTCCACGGCATCCAGCGCGGGTCGGGTCCCGCCGACGGCTCCCAGGACATGGCCGTGCAGACATAGCCGACGGCCAGGCCGCTCTCCGGATGCGCCATGCCGAGGCGGCCGCCCGCACCGGCGTGGCCGAAGGAGCCCTCGCCGAGCAGGGGTTCGCCGGGGCGGGGCAGTTCGAAGCCGAGGCCGAAGCGGGACCGGCCGGGTCCGTCGACGAGGCGCAGGGGCCCGGGCGGCGGCAGGTGGTCGGTGTGCGGGGCACGGGCCCGGTCGACGGCGGACGCGGACAGCAGCCGTGCGCCGTCGGCCTCGCCGATGAGCGCGGCGTACAGCCGGGACAGCGAGCGCGCGTTGCCGATGCCGCCCGCCGCGGGGAGCTCGCCGGCCCTCCCCCGGCGCGTGCCCAGCATCTCGACCGCCGCGGCCAGTTCGCGGGCCGAGGCGCGCAGGGCGGTGCCCAGCCGGTCACCGGGCGCGAGGCCGAGGCGGTCGACCGCAGCGTCGATCTGCGCGTCTCCGGGGCCGGGCCGGACGGTGAACTGCGGGACGAACCTCGGCTCCTTCGACCTCGGCAGGCCCATCCACAGGTCCAGCCGCAGGGGTGCGGCCACCTCCCGGGCGAAGAAGGCTCCGATGGTCGTTCCCGTGACCCGCCGCACCACCTCGCCCAGCAGGTGGCCATAGGTGAGGGCGTGGTAGAGGTAAGCCGTTCCCGGCTCCCAGACCGGCCGCATCGCCGCGAGCGCACGGACACGGCCGTCCCCGTCGAGGAGGCCGGGCAGGCCGGTGCCGGCCGGGTCGTCGGTGAAGGCGGGCAGCCCGGCCCGGTGGGCGAGGAGGTCGGCCACGGTCGTCTCCGCCTTGCCCGCTGCGGCAAACTCCGGCCAGTACCGCGCCACGGGCGCCCGGAGGTCCAGCAGGCCGCGCTCGGCCAAGAGATGGGCGCAGACGGCCGTCAGCCCCTTCGACACGGACATCAGCACGGTGACCGAGTGGGGTCCGAAGGGCCGGCCGGGCGGGCCCGCCGTACTCTCGGTCCACAGGTCGACGACCGGCCGGCCGTGGTGGTGGACGGCCAGCTGGGCGGCGCCGGGGTCGTCCGCCTGTCCGTGGGCGAAGGCCTCACGTACGGCTTCCCAGCCAGGCCGCACCCGGCCCCGCACCGCCGCGTGCGCGGTCACCGGGGCGCGTCGTGCTCAGCGTCGTCGCCCGGAGTCGCACCGCCGGTCGTGGCGACGACGGCGACCAGTTCCCGCACGGCCTCGGGCGACACCGGGCTCTGCGGGAACTCGGAGATCACGTCGAGCGGCATCCCGGCGAGGAACCGCCGCATCACCGGGTCGTCCATGGCGCTCGGCCCGGCCGTCTCCGCTCGCGCGCGGGCCCGTGCGAACCGCTCGGCCAGCAGCGGTCCGCCCACGGGATGCCCCAGCCACTCCGCGAGCGTGTTGCGGCCGGTCAGGCGCAGCCTCGAGGGATCGCCGTCGAGGGTGAGGTCGGCCGACAGCCGGATGTCCCGCGACGAGGCACCCGCCTCGATGCGGTGGACACCGCCCTCGACCCGCCAGCCGCCCTCGCCTGCGCTGTAGTGGGCCAGGTCGGCGCGTGTCAGCTCCACCACCGCCTCCCGGCGCTCTCCGGGGGCCAGGAACACCGAGGCGAAGGCACGCAGTTCCCTCCGCGGGCGGGCGACCTCGGAGCCGGCCGGTCCGGCGCTGTAGAACTGGACCACCTCGCGGCCCGCACGGTCACCGGTGTTGGTGACGGTCACCGCGACGGTGAAGGCCGTGCCGTCCTCGCTCCGGTCCACGCGCAGGCCGGAGTAGGCGAACGTGGTGTAGGACAGCCCGTGGCCGAACGGGAAGGCGACCTCGCGGCGAGCCGCGTCGTAGCCGCGGTACCCGACGAACACACCCTCGCCGTAGCGGACCCGGCCCTCCTCGCCGGGGAAGGACAGGTGGCTGGGACTGTCCTCCAGGCGCAGCGGGATCGTCTCGGCCAGCTTGCCCGAGGGGTTGACCGCGCCGAACAGCACCCGGGCCAGGGCGCCGCCGCCCGCCTGGCCGAGCAGCCAGCCCTCCACCACGGCGGGGACGGTCTCGTGCCAGGGCGAGGTGCGCACGGCGCCGCCGTTGGACAGCACCACGCACACCCGGTCGTTGACGGCGCGTACGCGCTCCAGCAGGCGCAACTGGTCGGCGGGCAGGTCGATATGGGTGCGGTCGAAGCCCTCCGACTCGTCCTGCGCGGCGAGGCCGAGGAAGAGGACGACGGTGTCGCTTCCGGCGGCGAGCCGCACCGCTTCGTCCTCGTCCGCCGCCGGACCGGTGCCCTCGGCCCCGGCGAGGGCGTAGCCCGGGGCGAACTCCACGCGGGCGCCGTCGGCGAGGCGCCGCAGGCACTCCAGCGGTGTGTCGAGGCGGGTGGGTGTCACCTGGGAGCTGCCCGCGCCCTGGTAACGGGGGGTGCGGGCCAGTTCGCCGATGACGGCTACGGTGCCGGAGGCCGGGTCGAGGGGCAGCGTTCCGGCGTCGTTCTTCAGGAGCACGACACACCGGTCGGCTGCCTCGCCTGCCAGGCGGTGGTGCTCCTCGGAGGAGAACGCGGCGCCGGGCCGGGCGCCTTGCGTCGCGCGCCGGGCGAAACGGGCGAGGCGTTCGACCGCGGTGTCGAGGACCGACTCGTCGAGGTCGCCGCGGTTCACGGCGGAGACGACCTCGCGGTCGGTGCGGCCGCCCGTGCCGGGCATCTGGAGGTCGAGACCGGCTCGCAGCGCGGGCACCCGGTCGCGGACCGCGCCCCAGTCGGACATGACGATGCCGTCGAAGCCCCATTCGGTGCGCAGGATGTCGGTGAGCAGCCGCGTGTTCTGCGACAGCGGGACGCCGTTGAGCGCGTTGTAGGAGGCCATGACGGACCAGGGGCGGTCGCGGCGGACGATGCGTTCGAAGGCGCGCAGGTAGATCTCGCGCAGCGGACGCTCGTCGACGTCGGCGCTGACGCGCATGCGGTCGGTCTCCTGGTTGTTGGCGGCGTAGTGCTTGAGTGCCGCGCCGACGCCCGCCTCCTGCAGTCCGCGGACCATCGCGCCGCCCAGCTCCGCCGTGAGCAGGGGGTCCTCCGAGAAGTACTCGAAGTTGCGCCCGCACAGGGGCGACCGCTTGATGTTGATGCCGGGTCCGAGCACCACGTGCACGCCGTGGGCCGACGCCTCCGCGGCGATCGCGCCGGCGACGCGGCGGGTGACGTCCGGGTCCCAGCAGCTGCCCAGGGCCACGGCGGGCGGGAAGCAGGTGGCCGGGGCGGCGCTGTGCAGGTCGAGCTGGCCGCCGTCACCGCTCTCCTTCGGCAGCCGCAGACCGTGCGGGCCGTCGGACAGGGTGACGGCGGGAAGGCCGGCCGCGGAGAGGTCCGTCGTGACGAAGTCGCCCGCGCCGCTGGTCAGCGAAGCCTTGTCGGCAAGCGTGAGGGACGGCGTCGACGGGCCGGGCGGGGTCGTCCGCGCACCTGTCGGGGGCTGCTGGGTCATACGCGCACCTCTTCGGTTCCGGTGAGGCAGGTGAGTTGGGGGTGGAGGGGAGTACGGGCGGGTGAAAGTGCAAAAACCATAAGGTGTTCGGTTTTTACCGTCAAGGGTTCTCTACTCGCCGGTAGCCGGGGCGGCCGACGGCGTCCGGCCTTGTCCGCACGCCCTATTGACGACCAGAAACCGTTCACCGTACGGTTTTCGCATCTCCCCACCGACGAATCGAGGAACCGCCATGTCTCGGTCCAGCCAGCCGGCCGGTGCGCCACCCGGAAGAAGCGCGACGCGACGCACGGCACGGCGCGCGGCCACCGTCGTCGCGGCCGTCGCCGTCCTGATCGGCGCCAGCACGGCCGCCTCCGCGACCCCGGCGCCGGCGCCCGCGGCCGGGCGGAGCGCCGCGGAGGTGCACTACGTCGCGCTCGGCGACTCCTTCAGCTCCGGACTCGGCATCCCCGAACAGACCGACCCGGTCTGCGGGCGCTCCTCGGCCGACTACCCCACGCTGGTGGCCCAGGCGCTGGGGGCCGCCACGTTCACCGACGTGACCTGTGCGGGCGCCGAGACCCGTCACATGACGGCGCCTCAGGACACGGTGCCACCGCAGCTCGACGCCCTGCGTCCCGACACCACCCTGGTGACGCTGGGCATCGGCGGCAACGACCTCGACCTGACCGGCGTCATCACACGCTGCGTGCTCCTGGGGTACCTCGCCCCGTACGGGGCGCCGTGCAAGGGGAGTTACACGCTGTTCGGAACCGACGAGATCGGATCCCGCATCGAAGCCACGGCACCGCGCGTCGGGGCCGTCCTCGACGAGATCCACGCCCGCTCCCCGCACGCCCGGGTGCTGGTGGTCGGATATCCGGCGATCTTCCCCGACGACGGCACGGCCTGCCGGGAGACGGTCGCGCTCGCCGCGGGGGACTTCCCCTGGCTCCGGGACAAGGCGAAGCAGCTCAACACCACGCTCGCACGCCAGGCCGTCCTGGACGGCGCCTCCTATGTCGACGCCTACGGCCCCTCCGTCGGACACGACGTGTGCCGGCCGGCGGGCATACGCTGGATCGAACCCGAGGACACCGCCGCGGCAGCCGGGTTCCACCCCAACGCCGCCGGGCACCGGAGTACGGCCGATGCGGTGCTCGCCGCACTCACCCGCTGACGCCCGCCCCCCGCACACCGCCGTCCGGATCGAGACCCAGCCGGACCAGGTAGTCCCGCACCAGGCCCTCCATCGCCACGGCTTCCGGCTCCAGCAGCCACTGCGTCTGGAGTCCGTCCATCAGTGCCAGCAACTGCTGTGCGACGACCGCCGGTTCCACGGCGGGCGGCGGGTCGGCCGCCGCCCGCAGCGCCTCGACGAGCACGGTCAGCTCCTCCCGCAGGATGCGGTACCGCTCCTTGAAGTAGTGGTGGGCGGGGTGCCCCGGGTCGGTGGCCTCGGCCGACAGCTTGGTGTAGAGCGCGACCAGGCCCGGGGTCGCGCTGTTGCGGGCGACCAGCCCGACCAGCATCCGCAGCCGCTCGGCCGGAACCGGCTCGGGCACACCCGGATGCGCGATGCCGGGGAAAACCGACTGGGCGTCCGTCCGGTCCCGGTGGCCCAGCACCGCGGTCAGCAGGGCCTCCTTGCCGGCGAAGTGGTGCAGCACCCCGGCGTGGGTCAGCCCCGCGTGCGCGGCGATGTCCCGCAGCGACACGGCGTTGAAGCCGGCGCGGGAGAACAACTCGGTCGCGGAGTCCAGAATGCGGGCCCGCGTCCGCTCGCCCTTGGAGAGGCGACGCGGGGCGTCCTCGGGTCGTGCGCTCACTGCGGCGGTCTCCTGCCGTCGTCACCGGTGGACCGCGGGGCGGCACCGTCACGGCCCCGCGTGGATCCCCGGAAATTACCAGCCCGCCGGCCTCACCACGAGAAAAACCTACCAAGTGGTTAGTTCTGCGGTTAAGCTCACCGCCCATCTCGTCCGGGACGACCCACCCCCGGCCCTCCACACGGAGTGAACCTCATGACCACAACCACCCGAACCGGGGCCGTGGCCGCCTGCGTCGCGGCATCGCTCGCCCTCGCGGGATGCACCGACTCCGGCACCGCCGCGACCGGCTCGTCGGCACTGAACATCGCGACCATGACGTTTCCGCAGAGCCTCGACCCCGCCCAGGCGGTCGGCAGCGCCCTGCCGTTCTTCCAGGCCACCTACGACACCCTCGTCAAGCGTGAGCCCGACGGCGAGTTCCGCCCCATGCTGGCCACCGCGTGGAAGTACAACGGCGATCGCACCGAACTCGCCCTCACCCTGCGCAAGGACGTGAAGTTCGCGGACGGCACCCCCTTCGACGCGGCGGCGGTGAAGGCGAACATGGAACGCTTCGCCAAGGGCGGCGGCGCCGACGCCAAGTGGCTCAAGGACCTGGAATCGGTCGAGGTCGCGGACGCCTCGCACGCGACGCTGAAGCTGAAGCAGCCCAACCCCGCGATGATCTTCTACCTGAGCGACGCGGCCGGCCTGATGGCCAACCCGGCCGCCTTCGCCAAGGGCGACGCCCTCAAGACGACCCCCGACGGCACCGGTCCCTACCGCCTCGACAAGGCGAAGACGACGGTCGGCACCAAATGGGTCTACCGGCGCAACCCCGACTACTGGGGCGATCACCTCCCCTACGAGACACTGACGATGAGCTTCTTCGACAACGAGACGGCCATCGTCAACGGCCTGAAGACCGGTCAGGTGAACGCCGCCCTCCTGCAGAGCGCCGACCAGCAGATCAGCATCGAGTCCGATCCCCGCATGAAGACGACGAAGCAGGAGTTCGACTTCCAGGGGCTGCTGCTCTTCGACCGGGGCGGGAAGCTGACCCCGGCGCTGAAGGACCCCCGCGTCCGCCAGGCACTCAACCTCGCCATCAACCGGAAGACGATGCTCGAGGCCATCCGCCAGAACCGCGGCGAGGTCACCTCCCAGGTCTTCGGCCCCGACACGCACGGGTACGACGAGAAGCTGGACACCTACTACGCCCACGACCCGGCCGAGGCCAAGGAGCTGCTGCGGGCGGCCGGTCACGCCGACGGTTTCACGCTCGAGCTCCCCCGTATCGCCGCCATCGTCAACGACGCGCTCGCCGCCTCGTTGGCCGGCGACTTCGATGCCGTCGGTGTGAAGCTGGTCTGGGACGACCTCGACGGTGCCTCGGCCGTGCAGAAGGTGTTCACCGACCGCGCGTACTCCGGAATGGTGATGAACATGGGCCAGTCCTCGTCGGACTGGGTCGTGGTCGACGAACTGGTCAACCCGGGCGCCTTCAACATGTTCGGCACCACCGACGCCACCGTGCGGGAACTGCTCCCGCGGATCCAGTCCGGAACGGCCGAGCAAGCCGGAACGGCGGTGCGGGAGCTGGGCGAGCACCTGGTGAAGGAAGCCTGGTTCGTGCCCTTCTACCGGATGAGCTACCTGCACGTCTCGGACGGATCGGTGACCATCCGCCCGCAGTCCGGCATGGCCGTCCCGTCGATCTACAACTACTCCCCCGCCAAGTGACCCGGGAGTGCCCGGGGCGGTGCGGGCCGCCGACGCCCGGACCGCCCCTGGCGGCCCGTCACGGATACCGAGTGCCATGCTGAACTTCATCGCCCGCCGGATCGCCTCCGGCGTCCTGCTCCTGGTCGTCATCTCCCTGCTCAGTTACGTGCTGCTGTCGATCCCCGGCACCGACGTCGGACGGCAGCTCCTCGGCCAAGGCGCCGACCAGGCCGCCGTCGACGCGAAGAACGCCGCCCTCGGCCTGGACCGGCCGGTGCTGCGGCAGTACGCCGACTGGCTGGTCCACGCCGTACGCGGCGACCTCGGCACCTCGTGGTTCACCAGCGAGGACGTCACACAGGCGGTGCTGGGCCGGCTGCCGGTCACCCTCAGCCTGATGATCGGCGTCACGCTGGTCACCACGGTGGTCTCCTTCCTGCTCGGCGTCCTCGCGGGAGTGCGGCGCGGCGCCGTCGACCGCTTCGTCCAGGTGCTGGGCGTCGTGGGCTACGCGCTGCCCGGTTTCCTGGTGACACTCGTCCTCGTGCTGGTCTTCGCGGTCCGGCTGAACTGGTTCCCGGCCATCGGCTACATCCCGTTCGCCGACTCCCCCGGCGGCTGGCTGTCCACGGTCACGCTGCCGGTGCTGTCCCTGTCGGTCGCCTCCGTGGCCGGCGTCTCCCAGCAGGTCCGCGGCGCGGTGATCGACGTCCTGCGCCAGGACTACATCCGTACGCTGCGCGCCCGCGGTCTGCCCGCCTCCCGGGTCGTGTTCCGGCACGTCCTGCGCAACGCCTCCGCGCCCGCGCTGTCGGTCCTCGGCATGCAGTTCGTGGGCCTGCTCGGCGGCGCGGTGGTCGTGGAGCAGATCTTCGGGCTGCCCGGCATCGGCAGCATGACCGTCACCTACACGACCCGCGGCGACATCCCCGTGATCATGGCGTTGGTCATGCTCACCGTGGTCGGAGTCGTCCTGATCAACCTCCTGGTCGACATCATGATCGGCTGGCTCAACCCCAAGGCGAGGGCCGCATGAGCGAGAACCTTCCGGCCGACGTACCCGCCCCTGTCGCGAGCCCTGCCGACAGCGCGGCGCGAGCCACGGGCTCCGGGGCCGCGCCCGGCCGCCGCGTGCTGCGGCGCCTGCTGCGCAACCCCCTCGGCGCCGGGTCCGCCGCCGTGCTCCTGCTGCTCGTCACCGCGATCCTCCTGGCACCCTGGCTCGCACCGCAGGATCCCTCGGCCGCCTCCCTCGGCCAGGCCTTCGCCGACCCAGGCGGGGGGCACCCGCTGGGCATGGACTCCGCGGGCCGGGACATCCTCTCCCGCATCCTGTACGGCGGGCGCAACACCCTCGGCGGAGCACTGATCGCCCTCGGCATCGCCCTCGCCCTCGGCGTGCCGGCCGGGCTGTACGCCGGCTACCGCGGCGGCCGGTTCGACTCCGCCGCCAACTGGACGGTCGACCTCGTCATGGCGCTGCCCGCGATGGTGGTGCTCCTCGCCTCCCGCGCCATTCTCGGCCCCCGTGTGTGGGCGCTGATGGTCGTGCTGGGCGTGCTCGCCGCACCGAGCTTCTACCGCCTGGTGCGGGGCATCGTCGCGAGCGTGCGCAAGGAGCTGTACATCGACGCCGCGAAGGTCTCCGGCCTGTCCGACGCCCGCATCGTGGCCCGGCACGTCCTGATCGTCGTGCGCGGACCGGTCATCATCCAGGTGGCGCTCGTCGCCGGCGTCGCGATCGGCCTGCAGGCGGGCCTGGAGTTCCTCGGCATCGGCAGCGGGTCCACGGCGACCTGGGGCGCGATGCTCAACGAGGCGTTCCAGAACATCCAGCGGGCGCCCCTGCTGATGCTGTGGCCGGGCCTCGCCCTCGGGCTGACCAACGGCGCCCTCGTCCTGTTCGCCTCGGCCCTGCGCGACGGCTTGGAGGACCGCGCCGGCCGGCCGGCCCCCGCCCGCCCGCGGGCCGCGCGCCGCCGTACCGAGCCGGTACCCGCCGACAAGGACCGGGCGGTCACCGGGGGTACGTCGGACGGGCGGGCCGAACTGCTGTCCGTGCGCGGGCTGACCGTGTCCTACGCGCAGCCGGACGGCACCGATAGGGACGTCGTGCACGGCGTCGACCTCGATGTGCGCGCCGGGGAGATCGTCGGCCTCGTCGGGGAGTCCGGCTCCGGCAAGACGCAGACCGCCTTCGCCGTCCTCGGGCTCCTGCCCGACGGCGGACGGATCGGCGGCGGCAGCGTCCTGGTCGGCGGACGGGAGGTGACCGGGCTGCGCGAACGCGAGCAGCGCGCGCTGCGGGGCCGCACCGTCGCCTACGTCCCGCAGGAGCCGATGAGCAATCTCGACCCCGCGTTCACCATCGGCAGCCAGTTGGTGGAGCCCATGCGCCACACCCTCGGCCTCTCCCGGCGGGAGGCGGCCCGGCGCGCCGTCGAGCTGCTGCGCCTGGTGGAGATCCCGCAGCCCGAACGCACGCTGCGGCTGTACCCGCACCAGATCTCCGGCGGCATGGCCCAACGGGTCCTCATCGCCGGCGCGATGTCCTGCGATCCCGAACTCCTCATCGCCGACGAACCCACCACGGCACTCGACGTACGGGTCCAGGCGGAGGTCCTGGACCTGTTGCGCCGGCTGCAGCGGGACCGCGGGCTCGGCGTCCTCCTGGTCACCCACGACCTCGGGGTCGTCGCGGACCTGTGCGACCGCGTCGCCGTGATGAGCGGCGGCCGGATCGTGGAGACCGGCACCGTCGAACAGGTCCTGCACTCGCCCGAGGACCCCTACACCCGCACGCTGCTCGATGCCGTCCTCGACGAGGCTCCGGCACGTGGCCCCTGGCAGCCCCGAGAGGCGAGGAGCACCGCCGTATGACCGCCGCCGACGTCACCGAGACCGCCGACCCCGCCGTCGCGGCGGACGCCCTGCTCCAGGTGCGGAACCTGCGGGTGTCCTTTCCCGGCCGCGGCCGGCGCGCCCCGCGGACCGAGGTGCTCAAGGGGGTGTCCCTCGACATCCGGCCGGGCGAGACGCTCGGCCTGGTCGGGGAGTCCGGGTCGGGCAAGACCACCATCGGCCGCGCCGTGCTAGGCCTGGTGCCGGTGCGGTCCGGCACGATCAGCTTCGACGGAGAGCCCATCCACGCGGCCGGCCGCGCCCGCCGCCGCGCGCTGAGCCGGGACCTCCAGGTCGTCTTCCAGGACCCGTACACCTCCTTGAACCCCTCGCTCACCGTCGGGGACACCCTCGCCGAGCCCCTGGTCGCGCACGGGACGGGTCCGCGAGAGGCCCGGGAGCGGGTCCGTGACCTGCTCGACCGCGTCCACCTGCCCGCGGACGCCGCCCACCGGCTGCCCCGCGAGTTCTCCGGGGGCCAGCGGCAGCGCGTCGCCATCGCCCGGGCGCTGGCCCTGCGTCCCCGGCTCGTCATCTGCGACGAGCCGGTCTCGGCACTCGACCTGACGACACAGCGGGCCGTTCTCGACCTGCTGCTGGACATCCAGGAGGAGACCGGGACGGCGTATCTCTTCGTGACGCACGATCTGTCCGTGGTGCGCTTCATGAGCCACCGGGTGGCGGTGATCCACCGCGGGGAGATCGTGGAGACGGGTGACGCCGCCGGCGTCACCCGGGCTCCCCGGCACGCCTACACTCGGGCGCTGATGCTCTCCGCGCCCGTGGCGAACGTCGCCGCACAGCGCCGGCGCAGGGAGGCGGCGGCGAGCCTTACCGACTGACGGGGGACGACGAAGGCCCGGAAATCACTTCGCCCGGGCTCGCCCGTCAGGTACGGTCGTGGATGTTTTCACTGCCGGCAGCCCGTGAACTTCGCGCGTGGGCTGACCGGCGGTTCCCCGGCCGAGAGCAGGTTTCCTATGGCATGTCGTATCAGTGAGCTCGTGCTCGGTTGCCGTGACCCCGAGTTGCTGGCGCGGTTCTGGTGCGAGGTCCTGGACTACGTCGTGCTGGATCGCGAGGACGACGGCACGCTGGAGATCGGACCGCGCGAAGGGTTCGGTGGTCCGCAGCCGACGATCATCCTCAGCTATCGGGAGGAACCGGAGCCGGGGAAGTCCCGTCTGCACATCGACGTCAACGCCACCGACCGCGATCAGGACGCCGAGCTCGAACGGCTCCTGAAGCTCGGCGCGCGCCCGGCAGACATCGGCCAGACGGGGGAGGAACAGTGGCACGTGCTGGCCGACCCCGAGGGCAATGAGTTCTGCCTGCTCAGGGCCCGCCTCGCGCCGCTCTAGCCGTGTGGCGGAGCTGAACCGCCCCGCCGTCAGCGGGCGCGGCGGGAAGCACCGTCGCCGCGCCCACCGGGGGGATCGGCCGCCGAGTCCGGGGCTCGGCCGCCGATCGTCAGCTCGACCTCGTCTCGCGTTCGGACGAACTCCCGGACCAGCCATCGGTGACCGTCGATGGGCGTACCGGCCCCGGTGGTGTAGGCGGGGACGGCGAGCAGGGGCCCTGCCCGGTCGTCGGCACGCAGCTCCGCCTCGGTGACCACGTCGTCCGCGAAGCGCAGGACCAGGCCGATCCGGCTCGGGGCCGCGGCGAAGGCATGAGGGTCGGGGAGTCCCTGGACACGGCAACGGGCACCCGGGAACAGGTGCGTATGACCGCACAGGGCCAGGAAGGTGCCCGGCTCCCCACGTCCCGTCGCGGACCTCGTCATCGCACCGTTCTACCGTGCACGGACGCCGGGCGCCTCCCGGGACGCGACGTGCGCGGCACGTCGCCCCCACCCGCATCTCCTTTCACCGACGTCCCAGGATCTGCGACACGCCGTGTGGGCGCTGTGGCGGCTCAGTACGGACGCCGAGGCGTTGGCCCCGGCGTCACTGCGCACCGTCCTTCTCGACCGCGCCGCCGCGATGGCCGCCCGTTACGAGGCCGCGCATGCGGTGAGCGTCGTTCCCTCTAGACGAAATGCTGGTTCGCCGAACCGTCGCACTTCTGGATCCGCAGCGGCTCGCCAGGACCGGCCAGGGTGAGGCAGAGTCCCGGCGCTGCCGCCGGCCGGATCGTGGCCCCGTCACGGACGAACTTCTGGTGCGTCCCGCCGTGGCAGTTCCACAGGACCAGGCCCGTGCCGGCCGGGTATGCGGTGTCGGGGACGTCCAGGCAGCGGTCCTGGGTCAGCTCGGTGTGGAGGGTGCCCCGTGCCGGGTCGTACCACCAGCCCTGGTTGCGGCCCCCGTGGCACTGCCAGCCGAGGACGCGGGTGCCGTTGGCGCTCTCGGCGGCACCGGCGTCCACGCAGGTGCCGGTGGCCCGGTTCGTCAGCGGCCGGTAGACCGCGTCCCACGCGTACGGGAAGAGGACCGGCTTCCCGGAAGAGTCGACGTCCGCGCAACTCGCCTCGCGGGCGCCCGAGTCGTACAGCTGCGTGAGGCAGGCGGCGAAGGCGGCGTGGCCGCGCTGGTTGGGGTGGAAGGACTGGCGGAGCGAGTTCTCGTCCGGCGTGCCCGGCTTGGAGAGGTCGATGTAGGCGCCCCTGGCCCAGGTGTCCTCCATGCACACCTCATGGCCGTGGAAGAGCCGGGAGTTGTCGAGGTAGACCGCACCCGTGTCGGCCGCGGCCTCGCGCATGCCGCGTTCGAAGGCGGGGACCGCGCTGTTGCGGCCCCAGGCGGTGTCGGAGTCGTACCCCAGGCCGCCGCAGGCGAGCTTGCCGGAGAAGTTCGGGTTGTCGCGGAAGTCGGGGCCGATGGGGCTGGGATAGCCCATGACGACGAGCTTGTAGTCGCCGTCGGCGTATCCCGCGTCCCTCATCACGCTCTTCAGGTCGCGCACGGTCTGCTCGACCTTGGGCACGAGGGCGTCGACGCGGGCCTGCCATCCGGGGGCGTACTTGGGTTCGCAGGCACCCTGGAGGAGCAGGTAGCGCGTGACGCAGTCGGTCATCACGGGGCCGAACTGGAGGTCGTCGTTGGCTCCGGCGACCAGCACCACCATCTTGACGCGGGTGTTGCGCGCCTTGATCGCGAGGCTGTCGCTCTGCACGAGCTCGTCGGCGTACTGCTTCGACCCGCCGATGCGGATGTTCCCGGTGTACGCGCCGGAGCACGACACGTTGAACGTGAGGTCGGCGGGGATGCCGGTGCGGTGGATGGCGGCGTCCGGCGAGCGGTGGCACCAGTTGTCGGGCCCGTTGGTGCCGGGTTCGTAGGTGCCGATCCCCTCGCCCGAGATCTCGCTGTCGCCCAGCGAGATCAGGCTGGTCCTGCGGTCGCCGAGAGGTCGCTCCGCCGGGTTTCCGTAGAGCTTGGTGGCCTCGGCCGCGCGGATGGCCTCCAGCTCGGGGGAGAGCGGTACGGAGGAGACGGACTCGGCGGAGCCGGGCCGGGCGGCCTGCGCGGGAGGGGCGGCGGTGATGCTTCCGCATGCCACCGCCACCGCCGCTGCGGCAGCCGTCAGCCAGTGGTGTCTGTGCCGTGTGCCCTTCACTGCACCTCCTGGTGGTGGGGTTACCAGGGGTTGTACCGGCCGGTAGGCACCGTGGGAACACGTGAAACAAGACAACTGCTCAACTTTTGCGGGGAGTGACGACGACGGTGACGTGCGCACCGGGCCGGGCCCCCACGCGGGCGGTCGACGCGCGGTTCCCCGGGAGCACGGAGGTGGCGGTCCGGGCGCCCCTGGTCAGTTCGAGGCGCCAGCCGCCTGCCCGGGGCGGCACGGAGATCTCCGTGACACCGCCCCCGGCCCGGTACGACAGCCGGAAGACGCCGGTGTCCGGCTCGTACGCCTCGGCGGTGATCCGGCCGGCGACCGCCGGGGCGTAAGGCGCCGCGGTCTGCTCCTTGTTGGTGCGGAAGCGTCCCTCGGCGTCGACGGCGCAGTACCCGCCGCCGTAGCACCAGACGTAGCCCGCCCAGCCGGAGCTGTAGCGGTTCAGGGACGAGAGGGCGTCGCGGTAGAAGCGCCCCATGTTGGGCAGGGAGTTGTTGAGCGGGCCCCACTCCCCCACCACGACGGGGACGCGGTACCGGCGCGGGTAGACGGTCACCGCGGCCTCGTACGCCTCGATCCAGCCGGCCGACGGGTCATGGTCGGCGCCCGCCTCCATCGCCGTGTTGTAGAAGTGGGGCGCGTAGACGGCCTTGGGGTCGTCGATGCGGCCCAGACCGGTGGGGACGCCCTCCCCGACGATGGGGGTCGGTTCGAAGAAGACCCAGGAGTCGTCGTCGACGGAGCGCACGGCGTCGGCGAGGCGGTTGTACAGCGGGGTGAGCTGGTCGCGCTCGATGCGCCGGGCGGCCGTCGGCAGGTCCTCGCCCTGCGCGATCTCGCCCATGGGCTCGTTGATCAGGTCGTAGCCGAGGACGGCCGGATGGTCCCCGAGGCGTCCGGCCAGCACCCGCCACATGTCCGCCTGGGCGCGCCGCAGGTCCGGGTCCTCGTAGAGGTGGGTGAACGCGCGCTGCACGGCCGGTTCGAAGTACTCGGCGAACCAGTCGTCGGGGTGCGGGGTGAACGGCAGACCGTCGGTCCGCGTCGCCCACCCGGGGATGCCGCGGTGTCCGAACGCGGGCCCGAAGACGTCCTGGTGCGCGTCGATCAGCACCTGGATGCGGTGCTTGTGCGCCCAGTCCAGGATGCGTTCGATCCTGCGGAGGTACCGCTCGCTGTAACGGCCCCTCTCGGGTTCGAGGTCGTCCCAGAAGACCAGCAGCCGCGCGAAGTTGAATCCCCGGGCCCGCAGGTCCCGGAAGTGACGTTCGCCGATGGCGGAGAGAGCGGCCTCGCCGTGGTGGGCCTTGTCCTCGACGTTCCAGCCGCGCAGCGTCAGAGCGCGGCCCCGGTCGTCCGTGAGCCGGGAGATGCCGGGGAGTGGATCGCGGTGGTCCTGGACGGCGGGCTTCGCGTGGGCGGCTCCGGTGGACAGCAGGACGGTGCAGACGAGCGCGGCGAACAGACGGCGGTACATGAGACCTCCGGCACGGTCGGTCGGCAGTGCGGCAGATCACATCAGGAAAGCTGAGGATTGTTCAAGAGTGCGGGCCCGCGTGAACGAGGTCACCCCGGCTCGACCGGGCCGCCGGCTCGCCCGCCGATCATGCGTCCGCGCCTCTTGCCGAGGGGGCGACAGGACCGTTACGTTCCCGGCGAGCAGGTTCATCTACGCGCGTCACTCCTCAGGGGGAGCTCCATGCACCTACGCAAGGCCGTCCTGTCCACGATCGCCCTGCTCGGCGCGGGAGTCGCGGTCGCCGCTTCCACGGGCGTGACCGCCGCCCGGACCGGTGACACGGCGGCGCCCACGGCCGCCGGATGGCAGCAGGTCGGACTCGACATCAGAAGCGGCGTCAGCGGGCTCGCCGTCACCTCGCACTCGGGCCGCACCTACCGCGCCCTGGTCGTCCTCGACAACAAGCGCCCCGGCGAGAACCGCATCGCCCAAGTCACCTACCGGCCCGGCGAGTCCGGACACGCGACGGACGTGCACCCACTGGAGTGGAAGGGCGGTGCCGAGCCGATCGACCTCGAGGCGCTCGAAGCCGTGCCGGGCGCCTCCGACGAATACCTCGCCGTGGCGAGCCGGGGCCTCGTCTACCACCTGAAGAGCACCGATGACGGCAAGGCGGTCGAGGTCCGCGACCTCTCGCCGCTCCCGGCGATCGGCCGGGGGGACAACTTCGAGGGCTTCACGCTCGTTTCGCAGCACGGCGGACTCGCGGCGGTCTGGGCGGACCGGGGCGAGGGCAACGACCGTCCGGCGACGCTCTACGCGGCACCGCTGTCGTTCAACGAGTACGGGGAGTCGACGTTCGGTGCCGTGACCAAGGCCGTCTACCGTGCGCCGTATCCCGCGGGCGACGTCCGGCACGCCTCCGACCTCTCCGTCACCGACTCGGGCCGCCTGCTGATCTCTTCGGCGTCGGACGAGGGGGACGACGGGCCGTTCGACTCGGCGGTGAGTGACGCGGGCTCGGTCTCGGTCGACCGGTCGGGCCGGGTGCGGCTGAGGGTGGCCAGGCATCCCGAGGTGCTGCGGAAGTTCGAGGACCACAAGGTCGAAGCCGTGGACTGCGTGTCCGGTTCCGGCACGGCGGTCCTCGGCACGGACGACGAGAACGCCGGCGGTGCGGTGACGACTGCCCGCATCTGCGACTGACCACCCGTTCGGCACGAGGTCCTCCGGCATGCCGACCCCGCCGAATTCGCCCCCGGCGTACGCCGTTCCGTGTGATTCCCGGTGGGCGCCGGTTCCCGGAGGACCGGCTGAGCGGCCTATCGTTACGGGCATGGCCTTCCACCTGACGACGGAACCCACCGTCTTCCGCGCAGCGCTCCGGGAGCAGTTCGAGACCTTCCTCGACGAGCATCGGAGCGCGCTGCACGACAGCCTGAACGGACTGACGGAGGAGCAGGCGCGCCGGTCGCTGGTCACCTCCAAGACCACCTTGCTGGGCCTCGTCAAGCACGCCACGTTCGTCGAGAAGGTCTGGTTCGACGAGGCGATCACGTGCCGGCCCCGCAGCGAGATCGGGATTCCGGGCACGCCCGACGAGTCGTTCGATCTCCACGACGACGACACGGTCGTCTCGGTCCAGCGTGCCTACCAGGAGACCTGCGCGGCGTCCCGTCGCGCCACGGCCGACCTGACGCTGGACGACCTCGTCCGGGGCAACCGCCGAGGCCCGCTGCCGCTGCGCTGGGTCTACCTGCACGTCCTGCGGGAACTGGCCCAGCACTGCGGCCACGCGGACATCCTGCGCGAGCAGATCCTCGGCGGCCCGACACGCACCGTCTGACGGCCGGCCACGGGGCTCTGCCGAGAGCGTCCACCGCCCGGGCGTCGACGGAACCTGTGGCACGATCATGTTGATCTTGTGCACCTTTACGGTCGACGGCATGGAACCCGGACAAGGCCCCCATCTCTGCACGTGATCCGGGACGGCTCCGTGATAACACGAAGTGATCACTTCCGAGAGGGGCCTACGATCTCATGGGTATCTTCAGCCGCCGCCCGTCCACCTTGGTCGAGCCCACGTCGACTGTCCGCTCCCATGCGCACGTTGCGGAGGGCGAGACCGACGGTGTCACACTCGACCCGACGCTGCGGTCCCTGACCGGGCAATGGACCATCGACCGCCCGCACAGCCGCATCGGGTTCTCCGTACGGCACGCCATGGTCACGACGGTGCGCGGGGCTTTCACCGACTACGACAGCACCCTGTACTTCGACGGAGTCCGGCCTTCCGAGTCACGGGCCGACCTCGTCATCCGGGTCGCCAGCGTCGACACGGGTGTGGAACAACGGGACGCGCACCTCATCGGCGCCGACTTCTTCGACGTACGACGCTTCCCGGAGATGGTGTTCCGCAGCACCTCCACCACGCACGAGGGCGGGGAGAGTTTCCGGATGACGGGCGATCTGACCATCCGTGACGTCACCCGGCCCGTCGACCTCCAACTCGACTACCTCGGCTCCGTCATGGACCCGTTCGGGTTCGAACGCGCCGGCTTCGACGGCACGACCACCATCGACCGCACCGAGTGGGGCCTGGTCTACAACCAGCGCCTGAAGGCAGGCGGCACGATGGTGAGCGAGAAGGTCCGGCTGCAGTTCGACATCTCCGCGATCCGGGCGACGTCGTAGCAGTCGGCTCGACAGGCGGAGCCACTGCGCCGGTCATCCCGCGGAGGCGGGCCCCGGCGGCAGGTGGACGGTCATGATCAGGTGGCAGGTCTCGTCCCCCGCACCGCGGTAGGTGTGGGGGGCGTCGCCGTCGAAGGTGGCGGTCTGTCCCGCGTGGACGGGGTGCTCGGCGCCGTCGACGACGAGGGTCATCCGCCCTGACGTCACACTGACCGTCTCGACGACTCCGGCCTGGTGGGGGTGGCTGGGGTACTCCTCGCCCGGCTGGAGCCGCCAGCGCCAGACCTCGACCGGGGCGGGGCCCGACGTCGTCAGCATCAGCCGGGCTTCGCTTCCCCCCTCCCCCGCCCACAGCGGCATCACCGCGTCGGCGGACACCACACGGACACGGCCTTCGGCCGGCCCCTCCATCAGGGCGGACACCGAGACGCCGAGGGTGTCGGCCAGCCGCACCAGGGTCGCGAAGTTCGGATTGCCCTGGGCCTTCTCCAAGCCGACCAGAGCCCCCTTGCTGACCTTCGCGCGCCGGCCCAGCTCGTCCAGGGACAGGCCGGCGCGGGTGCGGGCAGCCCTGACGTTGTGCGCAAGCGTGCGGAGAGCCGCCTCTGTCTCGGTCATCCGATCCCCATCCCGGCGAGTGGACCACTTCAATGCACCGCCCGGTCGTTTGGTTGACAGCGGGCGGTCGTTTCAGTGTACGGTCTAGTCGTTCCACTGAGATAGTAAGGGATGTACGCCCGTGATCGCTCTGCTGCTGGCCCTGGGCAGCTCCCTCGCCTACGGCTGCGCCGACTTCCTCGGCGGCCTCGGTGCCCGCAAGGCGCATGTCCTGCGCACCGTCATCGTGGCGGCGCCCGCCTCCCTCGCGGTCGAGCTGCTGCTCTGGCCGGTGCTCGGTGCCACGTTCAGCACCGGCGCACTCGCCTGGGGCACCGCGTCCGGCGTCGCCTCGGCCGCCGCCTTCGCCCTGCTCTACCGGACGCTGGCGATCGGGCCGATGAACGTCCTGTCGCCCCTCACCGCACTCGTCTCCGCCGTGCTCCCGGTCGGCGTCGGCCTGCTGCAGGGTGAGCGTCTCGGCCCCGCCGGTCTTCTGGGCCTGCCGCTGGCGCTGGTCGCCGTGGTGCTGGTCAGCGCCGGACACGGCGGCGGAGCGGCCCGGCCGTCGCGCACCGCGCTGCTGCTTGCCTTCGGCGCGGGCGCTGCCATCGCACTGCAACTGGTCTTCCTGCACCAGGCGCCGTCCGACAGCGGCGTCGCCCCGCTGATCATCGGCCGTGCCGTCTCCTCGGTCGTCACCCTGGCCGCGGCCGGACTGATGTTCCGCAGGCTCGGGACGGAGAAGCCCGCGTACGCGGTGTCGGCCGCCGCCGGTGTGCTGGACTCAGTGGCGAACCTGCTGTTCCTGCTCGCCGCCCGCAGCGGGGACCTGGCCGTGGTCGCCGTCGTCACCGCCCTCTACCCCGCCGGTACCGTCCTGCTCGCGCGCGGTGTCCTCGCGGAACGCGTCCACCGCGGCCAGCTCGTCGGCCTGGGCACCGCCGCCGTCGCCGTCAGCCTCCTCGCCCTCACCTGACCCGCGCCCCTCACCACCGCCGCGCAAGGAGTACCGCATGTTCATCCAGCCCTGGGACGCCGGCCTGGACGACGCCGAATGGCAGACCTGGATCGCCGAGGGACACGACTTCGGCATCCTCAGCGTCAACGGCCTGCCCGGCGAGCCGCCCGTCGCCGTCCCCACGCACTTCACCGGCGGCCCCGGCCACCTACTGATCCACTTCGCCCGGCCGAATCCCGTCTGGAAGGCGATCGAGAACGACCCGAACGTCCTGTTCACCGTCTTCGGCGACTACGCCTTCGTCCCCGGTCCCTGGCGTGCCAGGCCGGACACCCCGCCCGACGACGGCGTCCCCACCAGCTACTACACCGCCGTCCAGTTCACCTGCCGCGCCACGGTCGTCGACGAGCCCGAGGCCAAGGCCGAGCTGCTGCGACGCCAGATGGCGCATTTCCAGCCCGACGGCGATCACGCGCCCCTCGCCGTCGACCGGCCTCCGTACGGCCGGATGCTGTCCGGCATCCGCGGGCTGCGTCTGGAAGTGACCGATGTGCGGGCGAAGTTCAAGTACGACGACCACAAGCCCGTCGGACACCGCGCCGCCGTCGCCGACCACCTCACCGACCGTGCCCGGGGCCTCGACCTCCCCACCGCGGCCCAGCAGCGCCGCCGCCTGGACCGCATCGGCACCTGGCAGCCCTGAGCGCTCCGCGAGGAGGGCCGTACTGCGGCTGCCGGTCCGTCGTGGCCGTCGCGCGGTTCCCCGCGCCCCTTTCGGACGCGGCCCCTCCGGGACGCCGGAAAGACGCCCCGGAACTCCGGCAGGCGACCGCCCGCTCGGATACCACCCCGCCCCCGCACGAAGGACGGAACACCGCCTCCCATGATCACCTTCCGCATCTCCCCCGATGTCGCCGACGCCTTCCCCGACACCCTCGTCGCCCTGGTCACGGCCGACGGCCTGCGCGGCGGTGAACCCTGGCCCGACACCGCCGCCGCCCTGGGGTCACTGGAACAGCAGCTCGCCGACGGCACCTGGCAGCCCGCCGCTGAGACCGACCCCCGTATCGAGGCCTGGCACACCGCCTACCGCTCCTTCGGCACCAATCCCCGCCGCGTCCGCCCGAGCGTCGACGCCCTCGGCCGCCGCATGACCAAGAAGGGCACCCTGCCCCGCATCAACCCGGCGGTCGACTCCTACAACACCGTCTCCGTCCGCCACGGCCTGCCCGCCGGTGCCTTCGACCTCGGCCACGTCACCGGCGACGTCGAGATCCGGTACGCGGACGGCACCGAGGAGTTCACTGCGCTCGGCGAACCCGGCACCGTCGAGAATCCCAGGCCCGGCGAGGTCATCTACGCCGATGCCGCCGGCGTCCTCACCCGTCACTGGAACCACCGCGACGCCCACCGCACCCGCGTCACCGAGGACTCCACTCACGTCGCATTCGTCCTCGAAACCCTCCACGCCACCCGCGACGGCCACCTCCTCAAGGCGGCAGCCGAGGAACTGCGGGGCCTGCTCGTCCGGCACGCCGCCGAGACCCGGATCCTCCACCTCAGCCGGGCCCAGCCCCGGGCCACGGTCTGACCGCCGGCCGTGCCGCACAGCTCGCCGCCGGTGTCGGGCGCGCAGGGTTGCTCCTCACTCAACCGCTCCGCTGACGCAGGGCGGCTGCCGCGAGGTTCTCGAGGGCCTCGCGGGGCACTTCGCCTCCGCACACGAGCCGGTCGAAGACCAGCCCGTCGACGCAGGACAGCAGCGTGCGCGTGCGGTTCTCGACGTCCGTCACGCCGTGCCCGGCGAGGAACGACCGGACGGCCTCGCGGCCGGCGTTCTCGCGGGGTACGAGGATCTCCCGCAGTTCCGGGTCGCGCACGCTCTCCACGGCGCAGGCGTAGCGGGCGATCGAGCGGCGGCGGCCCTCGCCCGTGAGTCGCTGCCGGACGAGCAGCGCCATGCCGTTCACCAGGTCCTCGGCGGTGCGGAGGGGCGGGAGCTGCTCGGCCGTCGTGTGCAGCTCCGCCTGGTCCAGCTGGACCAGGCGCGTGACGAGTGCGGTGAGCAGCGCGGCCCGGGTACGGAAGTACGCCGACGTGGTGCCGGGCGGCATGCCCGCCCGGCGGTCCACCGCACGGTGGGTCAGGCCGCGGATCCCTTCGTCGGCGAGGACGTCGAGAGCCGCGTCTGCGAGAAGGGTGCGCCGATCCGTAGCCATGCCCCTTTTCTACACCTGTAGGGATTCGGCTAGGATCACCTTCTACAGGTGTAGAAGAAGTGGGGGCTCGCCATGGGTGACACAGCAGTGGTCGTCGGAGGGGGCATCGGCGGACTGGCCGCCGCGATCGGTCTGCGCCGCGCCGGATGGGAGGTGACCGTCGTCGAGCGCGCGCCCGTGCTCGACGACGTCGGGGCGGGCATCTCGCTGGCCGCCAACGGCCTTCGGGCACTGGACGAACTCGGCGTGGGCAAGGCGGTGCGGGAGGCGTCGCGGGGCCAGTACAGCGGCGGCACCCGCACGCCACGGGGTGGCCGACTGGCCCGGATGGACGGCGCGGCGCTGGAGAAGGCGGTCGGCACGCCCATCATGGGCATCCCCCGCGCCACCTTGCACCGGCTGCTGCGCGAGGCCCTGCCTGCCGAAACACTGCTGATCGGCTCCGAGGCCGACTCGGTTCGGCAGATCGGCCCCGGGACGGTACGCGTCGGTTGCGGCGACACGGTCCTGGACGCCGATCTGGTGGTGGCGGCCGACGGCATCGGCAGCACGGTCCGCGCCCGCCTCTTTCCCGCCCACCCCGGCCCGGCCTACAGCGGCTCGACGGTGCTGCGCGCCATCACCGAGCATCCTGTCGCACTGCGCACGGACTTCGAACTGACCTGGGGACACGGCGCCGAATTCGGGCACATCGCGTTCCCCGACGGGCGCGCCGAGTGGCACGCGGTCCTCAACCTTCCCGCGGGAACACGGTTCGCCGACCCCCTGGCCGAACTGCGCCGACGATTCCGCGCCTGGCACGACCCGATACCCGCCCTGCTCGACGCGACCCGAGCCGACGCCGTACTGCACCACGACGTCAACGAACTGCGCACACCGCTCCCCGCGTACGCGGTCGGCCGGATCGCGTTGCTCGGTGACGCGGCACACGCGATGACCCCGAACCTGGGCCAGGGCGCCTGCCAGGCGCTGGAGGACGCGGTCACCCTGGCCGCCGCGCTCATCACGGAGGCCGGCACGGACGCCGCGCTCGCCCGGTACGACGCCGAGCGCCGGCCCCGCAGTCAGGCCGTCGCACGCGCCGCCCGGCAGGCCGGGCGGATGGGCCAGCAACTCTCCCACCCGTTGTCCGTCGCCCTGCGCAACACGGCGATGCGACTGACGCCCTCCCGCGCCGCCATGCGCATGATCCTCCGCCACCACGACTGGACTCCCCCGCGGCTGAGCCGATCCGAGTGAGCGCGGGCCGACCCGTCCGCAGGAAGACGGCGATCTTCGGAACCGGTTTGCCGGAAAGCGGGTTCGTCCCGTGACGGCAGGAGTTACAGTCGGCGGGCAGTGTTGCCCGGCGGCGGGGGCCCCTACCGGGAGCCGTGAGTCATGGGCCGTCGGTCATCGTCGTGAACCGTGAGCCGTCGTAGAGGTGGTAGCCCCGTGAGCATCGTCGACCTGGCCGCACTCGGTGACTCCTTCACACGCGATCCGTACCCTGTGTACGCCCGCTTACGGGCCCAGGGTCCCGTGCACCGCATCCGGATGCCGGAGGGGAACGCGGAGGCCTGGCTCGTCGTCGGCTACGAGGCCGGGCGCGCCGCGCTCGCGGACCCGAGGCTGTCGAAGGACTGGAGCAAGGCGTCCCCCTCGCTTCCGCTCGGCGCCATCTCCTCCGGCCCGCACATGCTCAGGGCCGACCCACCCGACCACACGCGGCTGCGCAAGCTGGTCGCCCGGGAGTTCACCGCCCGCCGGGTGGAGGAACTCGCCCCGCGCATCCAGAAGACCACCGACGCCCTCCTGGACCGGATGCTCGCGGCGTCCGACGGGCGCGCCGACCTCGTCGACGCCCTGTCCTTCCCGTTGCCCATCTCCGTCATCTGCGAACTCCTCGGAGTTCCGGACCTCGACCGCGATTCCTTCCGCACGTGGTCGAACGACGCCCTCGGCGCCACCGACCCCGAAGCCCGCAGGGCGGCCGCGGCGTCGATGGCGCGGTACCTGGAGGAACTGCTCGCGAGCAAGCGGCAGCAGCCGGGCGACGATCTCATGAGCGCACTGATTCACGGTCCGGACGGCGACGGCGGTGGCGGCGACCGGCTGTCTCCCGACGAACTCCTGGGTATGGCGTGGCTGTTGCTGGTGGCGGGCCACGAGACCACCGTGAACCTCATCTCCAACGGTGTCCTCGCCCTGCTCACGCATCCCGAGCAACTGGCCGCGCTCCGCGCCGACCTCACGCTCATCGACTCCGCCGTCGAGGAGATGCTCCGCTACGACGGACCCGTGGAGACCCCGACGTACCGGTTCACCACCGAGCCGCTGACCATCGGCGACACGGTCGTTCCCGGGGGCGGAGAGCTGGTCCTCGTCGCCCTGGCCGACGCCGACCGCGATCCGGCGCGCTTCGCCGGGCCCGAACGCTTCGACATCACGCGCGACGCCCGCGGCCACGTGGCGTTCGGCCACGGCATCCACTACTGCCTCGGCGCACCGCTGGCCCGCCTGGAAGCGCGCATCGCGATCCGAACGCTGCTGGAGCGCTGCGAGAGCCTGGACCTGGACATCCACCCGGCTGCCATCGCCTGGCGCCCAGGGCTGATGATCCGTGGCCCGCTGCGTCTGCCGGTGCGGTTCACCTCGTAGGCACGTCCGAGCGGAATTGAGCTACGGCTTGCGAGCCAGCCCCGCGGCGATGAGGCGCTCCCAGACGGTGAGTTCCCGCTCGCCGTCGCCGCTCCACGGACCGTCACCCTCGTCAGGACGCCAGAGGGACGCCGGGACGACGCCGGGGGCGAGGATCTCCAGGCCGCCCAGCAGGGACTCGATCTCCTCGTCGGTCCGCCACCGGCCTCGGCCGAAAGTCCCCTGGAGTACTTTCTCGGCCTCCGCCGTCTCGAGGTTGTGCCCGGAACGGAAGTGGCTGACGAAGAAGTGGCTCCCGGACGGCACGTGGTCGCGCCAGTAGCGGACGATGTCGCCGGGACCCTCCTCGTCGTTGACGTGATGGAGAATGGCGCTGAACATGACGGCGACGGGGCGGTCGAAGTCGATCAGCGCCTGGGTGTCCGGGTGGGTACGTACACCCTCGGGGTCACGCACATCGACCGGCACGACCCGCGTCCGGTCGTTCTCCTCCAGCAAGGCCCGCCCGTGCACCAGCACTTGGGGATCGGTGTCGACGTACACGACCTGGGACTCGGGGGCGTACCGTTGCGCGACCTGGTGCACGTTGTCGGCGGTCGGAAGACCACTGCCGAGGTCGATGAACTGCCGTATCCCGGTGGTCGTCACGATCTCTCGCACCGCCCGCGTCAGGGCCGCACGGTTGGCGAAGGCGATCGCCACCGAACCAGGGAGGTCACGCTTGAACACGTCTCCGACGGCCCGGTCCACGGCGTAGTTGTCCTTGCCGCCGAGCAGGTAGTCGTACACGCGGGCGATGCTGGGTTCGGTGCTGTTGATGGAGGAACGCTCTCCCGTCATGGCGCCCATCCTCTCCCGCGACGACGACCGCTCACCACCACTTCGGCAACACCCCGGGTTAGGGCCACGCGTGTATCGCGCGTCGGGCCGGGTAGGCGCCTCAACCGGATCATCTGATTCCGTTTTTAGTCTGCCGTCGCGTGAAGCCGGAGGAACGATCATGAACAAGCCGATGCCGATGCGGCACGCCGTGACCACGGGGATCGCAGCCATAGGAGTCGGAGGTGCGCTTCTGGCCGGCGCGGGCTCGGCGACGGCGGCGGCCCCGCAGCACCGTGGGCACGCCGACCGTCCTGCCACGGTGACAGCCGGGCACCAGCACGCCCGGAGGTCCGCCTCGCACCAGCGCATCGACCCGTGGGTCATGGACCAACTGCGCATGTTCGATCCCGCGGCCGCCCGGCGGATCGCGGTGTACGACCCCTGGGTGAAGGACCAGCTGGCCCAGTTCGCCGGGCCGGTCGACTGAGCCTCCGCCCGGGCGGCGCGGCGACCGACGCCGCGCCTTCCGTCCGGCGCCACGCGCCGCCGTCAGGCCCCGTCGAGGGCGGCGGCGACCCGACTCATGACGCGCTGCCAGTGCTCCCGTCGCCGTTCACGCTCCTCCGGGCCCGCCAGGTGCTCCTGGTGGAATCGCAGCATGGTGCGGGCCCCTTCGACGGCGGGAGCCAGGGCGACCTGGACCGTGGTGGTGCCATGGGTGACGCGGATCTTCTTGCCGGCGTGGTAGCCGCGCACCTCGCCGGCCACTCCTTGGGTCGTCCGGTAGGGAGTTCCCCGTTCCGGGGAGAGGACCGTGCCGGGGCCGAGCCAGAGGGCGAGCCCCTCGGCACCGCTGATGAAGTCCCATACGACGGACGGGGGGTGGGGAAGGGTGCGAGACACCCCGATCTGCCAGCCGGCGTCCTGGGTGAGTCCTGTGGGCATGGTGGTCATCCTTCCTCGGTGTGGCGGGCACGCAGGGCCCTGACCTTGTGGCGGTTGCCGCAGTGCTCCATGGAGCACCAGCGGCGGCGCCCTGGCCGTGAGGTGTCGACGTAGACGAGGTGGCAGTCCTCGGCGGCGCAGGTGCGGATGCGGTGCGCGAAAGGGCCGGTCAGGAGCTCGACGGCGTCCCGGGCGACAGTGGCGGCCAGGTGGGTGCCGGTAGGGGTTCCGGCCCACTGCCGCTCGCCGGTCGGGGTGATGGCGGGGGCCAGGGCCGGACGGGCGGCGGCCTCGTTGACGACCTCCAGATCGCCCGGCGGACGTGGCTCGTCACGGGTGTGCGCGATGACCACGCGGAACAGCGCGTCGCGCAGCCTTCGCATGCCGCTCACCTCGTCCGCCGAGATCTCCAGCGCGGGCGTCGGGGTCAGCCGCGACCGTTCCGCCCAGCCGGCCAGGTCGGCAGGCTCGTGCAGGACCTCGTACCGGCGGTAGGGGCCGGGACCTCCGGTGGTCAGCAGTTCCAGGCACAGTGCGCCGGGGTCGAATCGGTAGGCGACGCCGGTGTGCGAGTGCAGCGTCAGCCCCTTGGCGGGGGTCGAATCCATGTAACCACTATAACTGGTTACGTGAGGACGGGGTGGAGTTCGGCCATCTCCGGCACACGTTCGCCGGGCCGGCGGTGGTGTGGAGCGCTTGACCCTCACGTGGCGTGATGCCGCATGGTCGGGGGCGTGGAAGAGCATCTGACCGTGGGACGGGTGGCCGAGCTGGCCGGCGTGAGCGTCCGCACGCTGCACCACTACGACGAGATCGGCCTCGTGCGGCCGTCCGCGCGGACCGCCGCCGGATACCGGACCTACTCGGCGGGCGACGTGGAGCGACTGCGGGAGGTACTCGCCTACCGGCGACTGGGCTTCGGGCTGCGTGAGATCGCGGATCTGGTCGACGACCCGGCCACCGACGCGGTCGCGCACCTGTACCGGCTGCGCGGCCTGCTGATGGAGCAGCGCGACCGCGCCGCCGCCATGGTGACGGCCATCGACAGGGAACTGGAGGCACGGGCCATGGGGATCAGGACGACACCCGAGGAGCAACTGCGGATGGTCGGCGCCCAGTTGTACGAGACGATCGGGTCCGCCTACCCGGCGACACGACGCACCGAGCCGCGGATCGCCGCGCAGGTCTGGGACGCGCTCGGGGACGCGCGGACGGTACTGAACGTCGGTGCCGGCACCGGCTCCTACGAACCGCCGGACCGCGACGTGACCGCCGTGGAGCCGTCGGCGGTCATGCGGGCGCAGCGTCCCGCGGGCGCGGCGCCGTGCGTGGCCGCCGCCGCGGAGAACCTTCCGTTCGCGGACGGTGCCTTCGACGCCGCGATGGCCTTCAGCACCGTTCATCACTGGCACGACCCGATCGCCGGGCTGCGTGAGATGCGCCGCGTGGCCCGCCGCGTGGTGGTGTTCACGCACGACGCCGGTGACACCGGCTGGCGTCACCGGTTCTGGCTGACCCGCGACTACCTGCCCGACGTCGCCGGCCTCGTCGCCGACCGGCCGTCGGTCGACCGGCTGGCTCACGCGATCGGGGCCCGCATGGAGCCGGTGCTCATCCCGTGGGACTGCGCCGACGGCTTCTTCGAGGCCTACTGGCGCCGGCCCGAGGCGTACCTGGAGGAACAGGTACGCCGCGCGGTGTCGGTGTGGACCAGGGTCGGGCCGGAGGCCGAGCGGCGGGCCGTGCGCGGACTCCGCGACGACCTGGCCTCGGGCCGGTGAGCCGAACGCAACCGCGACCTCGTCGCCCTCGACTCGGCGGAGCTCGGCCTGCGCCTGCTCGTGGCCTGAGCCTCCCGCCGTGCACCGGCGGCCGTGCCCGTGCGGCTGCAGCCGTCCTCCCTCGGCCCCGCCACGCCCGGGGGAAGGCGCAGGCTCACCGTGGCGGTGCGCCCGGTCCGTCGACCAGCAGCTCCCGCGCCCGGTCGGCGGCCTCACCGAACGGGTCGGGGAAGACGCCCAGCCCGTGCGCGACCAGCGCCCCCTCGTGCAGCAGCATCAGCGCTCGCGCCAGCCGGTCCGCGCCGGACTCGTCGACCTCCCGGGCGAGGCGGGTGAACAGGTCGAGCATCCACCGCTTCTGCCCGGTGATGACCGCGTACGCCGGATGGGCCGGGTCGCCGATCTCCGCATGGGCGTTGATCATGCTGCACCCCCGGGGGCCGTGTTCCGCCGCCCACGCTCGCGACGCCTCGAAGACGGCCAGGACCCGGGCGGCCGGCCCCTGCCCCGCGACCGCGTCCAGATGGCCGCCGAGGAGTTCCCGCCAGCGCTCGTCGCGTCCGGCCAGGTACTCCACGACGATCTGCTCCTTCGAGCCGAACCGGTCGTACAGCGTCTTCTTGGTCACCCCGGCCTCGGCGGCGATGAGGTCCACGCCCACGGCATGGATGCCGCGCGCGTAGAACAGCCGCTCCGCGGCTTCCACCACGCGGCGCGCCCCGGGCGTCATGCGGACGCGGCGCGGCGTCTCCATGGTCTCCATGGGTCACAAGTATACCGCTCTGTATAGTGGGCACCCGAGACCAGTAAACCGATCTGTATACCTTTCTCGTCCACGGGATGTGATCCACGTGAACGCCCTGCTCTCGGCCGCCTTCGTACTGAGCTGGAGCTCCGGTTTCATCGGCGCCAGACTCGGCGCGGGAACCGCGGACGCCGCCACGCTCCTGATGTGGCGTTTCCTGCCGCTCGCGCTGGTCCTCACCGCCGTCGCCCCCGTCTCGCGGGCGGCATGGCGAGGGCTGAGGCTCCGGGACGCCGGCCGGCAGATCGCCGTCGGCGCGTTGTCGCAGAGCGGGTATCTGCTCAGCGTCTACTACGCCATCCAGCTCGGTGTCTCCAGCGGCACCACCGCGCTGATCGACGGCGTACAGCCCCTCGTCGCCGGCGCGCTCGCCGGGCCCCTGCTGCGGCAGTACGTCTCGCGCCGGCAGTGGGCCGGGCTGTGGCTGGGGCTGGCCGGGGTCGCCACGGTCACCCTGGCCGACGCGGCGGCGACGGGCACCGACGTCGCCTGGTGGGCGTACTTCGTGCCCTTCCTCGGCATGCTGTCACTGGTGGCGGCCACCTTCCTGGAGGGCCGCTCACGCGTGCCGGTCGCGCCCCGGACGGCGCTGACGCTCCACTGTGTGACCAGTGCCGTCCTCTTCTCCGGGCTGGCGGTCGGCACCGGGGTGGCGGTTCCGCCGGCCGACTCCTCGTTCTGGGTGGCGACCGCCTGGCTCGTCGTGCTGCCCACGTTCGGCGGGTACGGGCTGTACTGGCTGATCCTGCGCCGGTCCGGCATCACCGCGGTCAACACCCTCATGTTCCTCATGGCCCCGGTCACGGCGGTGTGGGGTGCCCTGATGTTCGGTGAGCCCTTCGGTGTGCAGACCGCCCTCGGCCTGGCCGTCGGCCTCGCGGCCGTGGTCGTCGTCCGCCGCGGAGGTGGCGCGCCCCCGGCGCGTCCCACTCGGTCCGCCGCGGACCACGCGGTCGAGTCCTGCGCCGAGAGGCGCTGACCTCCGACGGCGTCGGCGCCGACCACCGCGGTCAGCCGCCCTCGGGCGCGTCCACGACGGCACCGTTCTCGTCGATCATGTGGGTGCGCCAGTACACGTCCCACTTGTCGTCGACCTGCTGCGGAACCTTGCCCTCGGGGTAGCGCGTGTAGCCCTGAGGAGGCTGCTCGCCGTCCGGGACGCACCCGGAGCCGGTGCCTCCGATCGACGTGACCGGGTACTCGCCTCCGCTGCAGATGTCCTCCCGGTACTCCAGCGAGCATCCGGTGAGCACCAGAGCCGCGGTGGCACACCCGAGAGCGGCGGCAGCCGTGACGCGGGCAACGCCGCGCCGCGCACGGTCGGCAGGTCGGCGGTTCCTGCTGGTCTTGCGCACAGGGTCTCCTAGCGTCGGTGGGCAGGTCCCCTACCTTCGCCGACGCCCGGCGGTGGGTCCTGAGTACGAGTACTCAGCGGACGCACTCACCGGTACTCACTCGCCGGTACGCCCTACAGTCCTGGGCCGTTGTAGGCGCCGCGGTGGGGCTTCGTGGTGGCGGAGACGGGGTTGCCCCAGTAGTCGCGACCGCCGTTGTCCGTCACCACCGCGCCGTTGCCGAGCGCGGGTGAGGAGGCCTTCAGCTTGTATCCGTCCACGGAGTGGATCGTGTCGCCACCCGTCCCGGGGTTCAGGAACCCGGGGTCGCCGGCGATGCCGTTGGCGGTCGGCCGGGGCACGCCCTGGAAGACGTTCCACTTCCAGGAGATTCCGGTGCCGGTGGGCAGCCGGGAGTCGCTCGTGCCCACCCAGATGTTGTTCTCGAGCACGCTCTCGTCGGGGAGCGTGATGTCGAACTTCTTGTCCGTGCAGTACATGACGTTGTTGTACATGTGCAGCGCGGACCGGCCGCTGCCGCCGCTGCTCATGCGGCAGTCGTTCTCGGAGATGTTGTAACGGATGATCTCCTTCGCGCCGCCGACGGTGCCACAGCCGTCGCAGTCGAGGAAGAAGCCCCCGATGTTGTCCCGGCTGAAGTTGTACTGGATGGTGCAGTAACCGGTGTTGCCCCAGTCGCAGTCGAAGGCCTGGCTGTCGGCGACCGACATCTTCGTGATGCCGTGGACGGCGTTCTTCTGGATCGTGGGGTTGTGGGCACCGAGCACCCAGATGCCGGCGAAGTTCCCGCCGGAGAAGGGGTATGCGCCGTTTCCGGTGCCGGAGGCCACGTTGTACTGGATCAGAGGTGCGTCGGCGTAGCTTCCGATGATGGCGTCACCGCCGACGTCACGCACGGTGTTGTGCTCGATCAGCACGCCGGACCCCTTGGTGGCCATCGAGCCGACGCGGATCTTGATCCCGCCGCCGCCGGTGTTGCTCACCTGGTTGTGGTGGACGTGGACGTCGTCGAGGGTCGAGCCCGCTCCGGTCGCCCCGGTGACGATGCCCGCGGACTGGACGTAGTCCTCGGTGGTCGAGCCGCTCTTGTTCGTCTGCCCCGCCACACGGTCGATGACCAGGTTGCCGATGTCGAACCCACGGTGGGACCTGCCGTCGGTCGCGGAGATGCGCACGCCCGTCCGGCGTGCCAGTGACCCCGCCGGGTTCGTCACCTTGAGGTTGCGGATCGTCCAGTGGTCCTGGTCGGTCAGCCTCAGCGCGTCCGCCGCGCCGTTGCCGTCGATGATGGGCAAGGTGCCGGTGCCGTAGCTGGTCACGGTGATGGGGGCGGCGGCCGTGCCACTGCCTGCCGGGGCGAGCGTGCCGGTGCAGGTGGTCCCGGCCGCGAAGGCCAGGGTGTCGCCCGGCCCGTACGTCTTCGCGTTCGCCTGGCTGATGCTGTTGAAGGGGCTGCTCTGGCTGCCGGTGCCGGCCTGCGACACCGAACAGTCGACGTAGCTGGTCGTTCCGGCGGCCGCCGCCGGTACGGCCGGCAGGGCGACCACGCTTGCGCCGGCGAGTGTCGCGGCGAGGAGTGCGCCGTTCAGCGCCTGCCGCCTGCCACCGGTGACTTTGACCCTCATGGGTGCGCCTCTCTGCTGGAGTCCGCCAGAAGCTAGGGCCGTACATGGACCGAGTCAATGGCTTTGTATCGTTCGATCAAATATCGATCGAATCCCTCGGGGATCGTCTGGGGATCGCAGAGACAGCCGGAACACTCTCGGACATCGGCTCCCGGCGGGGGAGCCGGAGGCGGAGAATTGATCAGATGACCTGTGCGTGATCGGATAAGGTCTCCGGGGAGACACCGGATCCGATCACCAGGAGGAGTGTCGATGGCTGCTTCGGCCGAACGACGTCGCTCTCGCATCCTCGACGTCGTGCGCGAGACCGGCTCCATCCGGATCGTGGAACTCGCCGAACGCCTCGGCATCCCGGCAGTCACCGTCCGGCGCGATGTCGCCACGCTCGCCGACGAGGGCAAGGTGGAGCGGACCCACGGCTCGGTGGCCCTCCCCGTCGGCACCTCCGGTGGGCAGGCCGCGGGGCACGGGCGGGTGATCGGCATGCTGGTGCCGACCGTCGGCCAGTACTTCGACGAAGTGATCGCCGGGGCCAGTGCCGCGGCGACCGCGGCGGGGGCCCGGCTGGTCCTGGGCATCGCACCGTACGGGGCCGGCAGTGACCGCGCCCAGGTGGAACGGCTGCTGGAGTCGGACGTCGACGGGCTGCTGCTCACGCCCGGCTGGACCCCCGACGGAGGGCTGGAGGGCGGCGACTGGCTGGGCGAACTGCCCGTCCCCGCCGTCCTGGTGGAACGCCGGGCGGCACCGCTGAGCCCGGCGGCGCAGTTGGACGCGGTCTGCTCCAATCACCGCCACGGGGTGCTGCTGGCACTGCGCCGCTTCGTCGAGCTCGGGCACGACTCGGTCCTGCTCGCCGCCCGCGCCGACACCCGAACCGCCTGCGAGGTGCGCGCCGGCTATGCCGAGGCCGTGGCACAGCTCGGACTGCCGACGCTGCCCGTGGTCGACGTGTCCAGCCCCGAGAGTTCCCGTTCGCCCGGCGACGACGCGGACCTGGCCGCCCGGATCGCCGAGGCCGCCCGCTCCGGCGTGCGGGCCGTGCTCGTGCACAACGACCAGGACGCCCTGCAACTGCCGTCGTTGCTGCGCACGCACGGGCTGACGGTGCCGGAGGACGTGGCGATGATCGCCTACGACGACGTGTACGCATCGCTGTCCGAGCCGCCGCTGACGGCGGTGGCTCCGCCGAAGAGGGCGGTCGGCTCCGGCGCGTTGGACCTGCTGCTGCGGCGACTCGACGCGGGCGGCGCGCTGCCCGTGCACCAGATCGAGCTGCTGCCCACGCTCAAGCTGCGCAAGTCGTGCGGAGGGCCGGCGTAGCCAGCCGACGACGGCCGGGAACCGGGGGCCCGGTTCCCGGCCGTCCGCGTCGGTCCGGGAGCGGCCTTGCCTCCTGGTTCCGATCGAATAATCAATCGGTCACACCGACTCACCCCCGGCCGCCCTGCACCCCGTCCCCGCTGGGATCGGAGCACACTGGCGGGCAGGGCGAGCCCGAGGATCCCCGGTCTCCGCGCGTTGCCGACTGATCAATCAGGTCATTTGATCGAAAGGTATTGACTTCGATCGCAGCGCATCTCAGGATGGCGCTCACCTCAGCGTGACCTCGCAGCGCCTGGCCGGACGCCGGTGCTCGTGACCTCTCCAAGGAGCCGCGCCATGCCTTCCTCTTCGCTTCCCCGCCGCAGAACGTACGGTTCGGGCCTCGTCGCGGCCGCGACCGCGCTGTGCCTCACCACCCTCTCCGCCTGCGGTTCGGGCGACGACACCGACACCTCCGCCGGTAAGGGGCCCGTCACCATCACCTTCTGGGGCTGGGCCAAGGGAACGCAGGAAGTCGTGGACGCCTTCAACTCCTCCCAGCAGGAGGTCCGCGTGAACTTCCAGGAGATACCGTCCGGCAACGCGGGCGGCTACGCCAAGATCTCCAACGCCGTGAAGGCGGGCAACGCCCCCGACGTCTTCAACGTCGAGTACCCGCAGCTGCCGGACTTCGTCAGCCGCGGCGCGGTCCAGGACATCGGTGAGCACGTCTCCGACGGCCTCAAGTCCAAGTACCTGCCGCAGGCCATGCAGATGACCACCCTGGGCGGCACCACCTGGGCCCTTCCGCTGGACGTGGCGCCGCAGACCTTCTACTACCGCAAGGACGTCTTCGAGAAGGCGGGGATCACGGCCCCGCCGAAGACCTGGGACGAGTTCCGGGCGGACGCGGAGAAGATCAAGAAGGCCGTTCCCGACACGCGGATCGCCACGTTCTTCCCCGACGACCCGAGCACCTTCGAGGCCATGGCCTGGCAGGCCGGCGCGCAGTGGTTCAAGGCGGAGACGGAGTCCTGGAAGGTCGGCTTCCAGGACGCGGCCACCAACAAGACCGCCGCCTACTGGCAGAAGATGATCGACGACGACCTGGTGCAGGTCGCCCCGTCCTTCTCCCAGCAGTGGACGGCCTCCCTGCAGAAGAACCAGACCGTCGGCTACCTGGGCGCGAGCTGGGGCGCGGGCGTGCTGGGCAGCACGCTTCCCGACCAGAGCGGCAAGTGGGCCGCCGCACCGATGCCCACGTTCGACGGGGCGCCGGCGAGCGGCATGCTCGGCGGCACCACGTTCGCCGTGTCCAAGGACAGCGAGAAGGCCGAGGCGGCGGTGAAGTTCGCGGAGTGGGCGACCACCACCGAGGACGGCATCAAGGCACGCATCTCCACCGGCACGTCCTCCGCCTACCCGGCCGCGCCGGCTCTCGTGCCGATCGCCCAGGGCACCTTCAAGAGCACCCTCTTCGGCGACCAGGACCTGTACGGCATGTTCCAGGACGGCGCGAACTCCATCCGGGCCGACTGGGCATGGGGCCCGGTCATGGGCACCACCAACAACTCCCTCAAGGACTCCTTCGCCAAGGTCGACGACGGCAGCGACATCATGACCGCCGTGCGGGGCGCCGAGACGGCCACGAAGAAGGAGCTGGACAACCGCGGGATCAAGGTGACGGGCTGATGGTCGCCCCCGCGCCGCAGAAAGCCGGATCTCCCGCCGCCCGCCCCGCTCCCCGGCGGCCGTGGCGGCCGGGGGCCCCGGCCCTCCTCCTGCTCCCGTTCTTCGTCCTGTTCACCGCCTGCACGCTGATCCCGATGGGGAACGCCCTCTACCTCAGCCTCTACAGCGAGAAGCGGTCCGGACTCGGCTTCGGCGGTGTGGAACGCGTCTTCAGCGGCCTCGACAACTACACCAGCGCCCTGCACGACCCGGCGTTCCGTGACGGTTTCGTCAACCTCGCCCTCTACTGCCTGCTCTACATCCCGCTGATGGTCGGCCTGTCGCTGCTGCTCGCCCTGCTGCTCGACTCGGCCCTCGCCCGTGCGAAGCGGTTCTTCCAGCTGGCCCTGTTCCTGCCGCACGCCGTGCCCGGCATCATCGCGGCCCTGATCTGGATGTACCTCTACACGCCTGGCGTGAGCCCCGTGATCGGCGCCCTCGACTCGGCCGGCCTCCAGGTCGACATCCTGGGCAGCCCCGTACCGGCCGTGGTCAACATCGCCCTGTGGGAATGGACCGGGTACAACCTGATCATCTTCTTCGCCGCGCTCCAGGCGATCCCCCGCGAGGTGCTGGAGGCGTCCGTCGTCGACGGTGCCGGCCCGCTGCGCACCGCTCTGAGCATCAAACTTCCGCTGATCCGGCCGTCGTTGGTCATGGTCGGGCTCTTCACGGTGATCGGCTCGCTGCAGCTGTTCACCGAACCGACGATCCTTCACGGCGCGGCCCCCGGCGTCGTCACCACCTGGACACCCAACATGTACGCCTACACCGCGGCCTTCGAACGCAACGACTACGGCCTGGCCGCCGCCTCCTCCGTGCTGCTCGCACTGGCGGCCGCCGCCCTCTCCTTCCTGGTCACCCGGCTCTCCGGCCGCCGCTCCACCGAGGCGAAGGGAGCCGAGGCATGAGCACCGTCGCACCCGTGAGACCCCGGCAACGCCGAGGCCCCGCCACTCCCCCGCCGCTGGACACCAGGCGGCGCCACTGGTCGATGTCGAAAGCCGCCGTGAACGGCGTGCTCGTGCTGGCCACGCTCTACATGCTCCTCCCGCTGCTGTGGCTGCTGACGGCCGCGGCGAAGAACACCGGCGACCTGCTCGGCGGGCGTACCCTCTCGCCCGAGCGCTGGCACCTGGGCCAGAACCTCGCCGACCTGGCGTCCACCGGCGACGGGGTCTACTTCCGCTGGTACCTCAACTCGCTGCTGTACGCCGGGGTCGGCGCCGCCCTGTGCGCCCTCGTCTGTGTGGCCGCCGGCTACGCGTTCCACGTGTACCGATTCCCCGCCAAGGAGAAGCTGTTCGGTCTCGTCCTGCTGGGCGTGCTCGTGCCGACGACGGCGCTCGCGCTGCCGATGTATCTGCTCGCCTCCAAGGTGGGGATCGTCAACAGCTTCTGGGCCGTCTTCCTGCCGTCGCTGGTCAACCCGTTCGGCGTGTACCTCGCCCGGGTGTTCTGCGCCGGATACGTGCCCGGGGAGGTCCTGGAGGCGTCCCGGATGGACGGCGCCGGGGAGCTGCGCACCTTCTGGTCGATCGGGCTGCGGATGGTCATGCCCGGCTTCGTCACGATCTTCCTGTTCCAGTTCACCGCGATCTGGAACAATTTCTTCCTGCCGCTGGTGATGCTCTCGGACACCAAGCTCTTCCCGGTGAGCCTCGGGCTCTACTCGTGGAACACCCAGACGCGCTCGTTCCCCGAGTACTACCCGCTGGTGGTGACCGGCTCGCTGCTCGCGGTCGTCCCCCTGGTCGTCGCCTTCGTCGGGCTGCAGCGGTTCTGGAAGGCGGGTATGACGGCCGGAGCCGTCAAGTAGGGCCCTCCGTGTCCGCGACCGTCCTCCGCCCACGCCACACGTCACCCGGGAGAATCCCGTGCACAACCCCGCTTCCGTCACCGGTGCCGCCCTGGTTCCGGTACCGGTGCCCGGCCGCCGGCCCCGGGCCCTGCTCGCCATGCACACCGAGCTGGCGCCCAAGCTGATCGACGCCCCGACGATGCGCCGGCTGACCGAGCTCTGCGATCTCGACCCGGCGCTGGTCGCCGACGACTTCGGCGCACCGGCGGTCTCGGCGGCCCTGAGCGAGGCCGAGGTCCTCATCAGTTGCTGGGGCTGCCCGCCGCTGACGGAGGAAGTCCTCGCCCGGGCGCCCCGGTTGCGGGTGGTCATCCACGCCGCGGGGTCCGTCAAGCACCACATCACCGACGCCTGCTGGCGCCGGGGCATCGCCGTCACCTCGGCGGCCTCGGCCAACGCCGTGCCGGTCGCGGAGTACACCGTCGCCTTCGTCCTCCTTGCGGGCAAGGACCTGCTGCGCATGCGGGACGACTACCGTCGCCGGCGCGCCGACCACGACTGGCAGACGGCCTACGAGGGAGCCGGCAATTACCGCCGGACCGTGGGCGTCGTGGGGGCCTCCCGGATCGGCCGTCGTGTCCTGGAACTCCTGCGGCACCACGATCTGGAACTGCTGCTGCACGACCCGTATCTGCTGCCGGGCGAGGCGGAACGGCTGGGCGCGAGGGCCGTCGGGCTCGACGAACTCTGCGTCAGGAGCGACGTGGTGAGCGTGCACGCGCCCGAACTGCCCGCCACACACCACCTCATGAGCCGCGAGCGGCTGGCGTCGATGCGTACCGGTGCGACACTGATCAACACGTCCCGGGGCTCGCTGGTCGACCAGGAGGCACTGACCGAGGAGCTGGTGTCCGGGCGGCTCGACGCCGTGCTCGACGTCACCGTCCCGGAGGTTCTGCCGCCCGACTCCCCGCTCTACGACCTGCCCAACGTGGTCCTGACCCCGCACGTCGCCGGTTCCCTGGGAACCGAGCTCCACCGCATGGCGGCGGCAGCGGCCGACGAGCTGGAGAGATATGTGAACGGCCGGCCCTTCGCGCACCCGGTGTCCGCCGAGGAGTGGGAACGCTCGGCCTGAACCGCCGTGGCTCCGGCGACCGGATCACCGACGAGGCCGCCTCCCGACTCGCCCCCAGCCGGGGAGGAGCGGGTGACTGCCCCGAACAGAGGGCGGCGGCGGTCCGTTGCTGCGCGTGGTCGGCCTGGCAGGTGCTCGTGAACTCACGGTTCAGGCAGCTGGACTGGAAGCCGTTCCGCAGTTCGCGCAGGCACCGGCACCAAGCGCCTTCGAGCCCGGCCGCACCCTCACCGTCCACACGGCCGAACCCGGCTCCCCCTCCGAGGAACGGCTGCGTCTGCTCGCCTCCCTGGCCGCCACGCAGGAGGCCGGCACCGCCACGGAACCGTCTCGCTGAGGGGGCCGCCGCTCAGCCCGCCAGGCGCGCCATCCATGCCTCGATCTCATCGGCGTCGCGGGGCAGGCCCGCCGACAGGTTCTCGTGGCCGTCGTCGGTGACGACGAGGTCGTCCTCGATCCGGACGCCGATGCCCCGCCACTCCTCGGGCACGGTCAGGTCGTCGGCCTGGAAGTACAGGCCCGGTTCGACGGTCAGGCACATGCCCGGCTCCAGTACGCCGTCGACGTAGTCCTCCGTGCGGGCCCGCGCGCAGTCGTGGACGTCCAGGCCCAGCATGTGACCGGTGCCGGCCATGGTGAAGCGGCGCTGCAGGCCCAGTTCGTACGCCCGGTCGACGGGCCCTTCGATGAAGCCCCATTCGACGAGCCGCGCCGTCAGGTGGCGCTGGGCCGCCTCGTGGAAGTCGCGGTACGGTGCGCCCGGTTTGACCGTCGCCATGCCGGCCTCCTGGGCCTCGTACACCGCGTCGTAGATCTCGCGCTGCAGGGGCGTGAAGGTGCCGCTGATCGGCAGGGTGCGGGTGACGTCGGCGGTGTAGAGGGAGTGCGTCTCCACGCCGGCGTCGAGCAGCAGCAGGTCTCCCGGGCGCACCGGGCCGTCGTTGTCCGTCCAGTGCATGATCGTGGCGTGTTCGCCGGCTGCGCAGATCGAGCCGTAGCCCACCGCGTTGCCCTCCAGGCGCGCCCGGCGGAAGAAGGTGCCCTCGATCCAGCGCTCCGACGACGCGATCGCCCGGGACAGCTCCCCCACGACGTCGGTGAAGCCGCGCACGGTGGAGTCCACCGCCTTGCGCAGTTCCCCGAGTTCCCAGGCGTCCTTGACGAGACGGAGATCGCTGAGCGCGTCCTCCAGTTCGGCGTCGCGCTCGGCGTCCGTGGTGACGGCGGCCTCGAGGGCGGGGTCGATCCCGCGGACGATCCGGGTCCGCGTGCCGGAGGCGGCGGCCAGGTCGGCGACGGCGCCGCGGACGTCGCGGCACGGCAGGCCGAGCACGCGCTCCGATTCGGCGAGTGAGCGGCGCCGGCCCGTCCACAGTTCGGCGTGGGCGCCGGTCCAGAACTCGTCGTCGTCCCTGCTGTCGCGCGGCAGCTGGTAGCAGTAGGCGTCGTGGCCGCCGTCCGCGCGGGGTTCGAGGACGAGTGCGCCGTCCCGGACCTGGTCGCCGGTCATGTGCACGTAGCCCGTGTACGGCCGGAAGGGGTAGGTGTCGTCGTTGGAGCGGACCTTGAGGTTGCCCGAGGGGATCACGAGGCGTTCGCCGGGGAACCGTGCGGAGAGCGCGGCGCGGCGGCGGGCCGCGTGGGGGGCCTGTTCGGCGGGCTGGAGGTCGTGTCGTTCCGTGTCCGCCCAGCCCGTCCGCATCAGAGCGGACAGCTCCTCGGAGATCCGCGGGTAGAGGCTGTTCTTACGACGGTTCGCCACGTCATGCACCTTCCGTTGGGCATCCCTGGGGTTTCACCCCCGCCGCCGGTCCGGGGCGGCATCCGGACGGTACCGCCTCGCGAGGGGTCTCGGTGCCCGAGCGTGCCAGTGGCACTGATCGGACAGTGGACCGGCCGGAGCAGGGATAATCGCCCCATGGAGAACGGGAGACTCGGCGATGCCCTCCGGATGCTGGGGCTCGGTGACACGACGTGCCGGGTCTACCTGGCCCTGCTGGAGTTGGCCCCCGCTCCGCTGGACGCGATCGGCGCGGCGGCCGGGCTGGGCGGGGCCGACCTCGCCGCGGCGTACGGCGAACTGGTGGACGCCGGTCTGGCCAGTGCCGCGGCCGGGGACGGGGACGTGGTGGCCCCGGTGCCGCCCGCGGCGGGCCTGGAGATCCTGGCCCGGCACCGGGCGGCCGAGCTCGAGGAGTCCCGCATCGCGGTCGGAGGGGCGTTCGAGTCGTTTCGGCGCCGGCGGCTCGCCGCCTACAACGACGATCTGGTCGAGGTCGTCACCGGGGAAGCCGTCGGGCCGAGGATGCGCCATGCGTGGGCCAGTGCCCGCGAGCAGATCCGGCAGTTCGAGTCCCCTCCGTACGCGCCGCTGGCCAGTGCGACCGAGGACGCCCTGGCGACGCTGGCCCGCGGGGTGAGGCAGCGCGTCGTCTACTCGCGGGAGTCACTGGAGCACCCCGGCCATCTGAGGGACGTCATCGAACCCTGCATCGAGGCGGGCGAGCAGGCCAGGGTGCTGCCGTCGGTGCCGGTGAAACTCCTGATCATCGATGAGGCGTACGCGCTGGTGTCGTTGTCGATCCAGGAGGCGGACGTGCACAACACCATGCTGGTGGTGCAGCCGTGCGGCCTGCTGTCCGCGCTGACGGCCCTGTTCGAGCAGGCCTGGCAGAACGCCCTGCCCATCCACGGCCGCACCGCCCGCCCCGCCGGGCTCCCGCCCGCCGACCGTCGCCTGCTGCGTCTGCTGGCCGGCGGTGCGACGGACGAGGTCATCGCCCGTGAACTGGGCGTCAGCCGCCGTACGCTGTTCCGCCGCCTCCAGGTCCTCATGACCCGGCTCGGCGCCGGGAACCGCTTCCAGCTGGCGCTGCAGGCGCAGCGCTCGGGCTGGCTGTGACCGGGGCCCGGGCACGGCGTGTCCGGTGCACGACGAGCCACCCGGCCGCCGCTCCGACCGCGTACCAGAGCAGGTCCGGTGCGTTGAAGGTGGAACCGAGGACGAGGCGGGCCGCGGTGTTCCGCCGGGAGAGCGCCGCCGGCAGGTCGGTGAGCTGGAGGAACTCGACGCCCCAGCTCGCGGCCAGGGCGACTGCGGCGGCTTTCCACGGCGTCGTCCGCGGCGCCACGAGGACGACCAGGGCGAAGAGCAGAAGCGTGTAGAGGGCGTCGCCTCCGTACTTGGCCACCTCTCCCTCCGACACCGCCCTGAGGCCGGTTCCCGCGCCGACGATCACCGAGGCGGCCACCCCCGCGGCGAGCCGGATGCGCAGCGGGTCGCCCTCGACGGGGGCGCGGGTGCGGGGAGTTCGGGTCATGCGGTCATTCTGCTGGATGCCCGACGCCCTCTGGCGTACGCGCGTAGACCTCGGGCACCATCGTCGTGCTCCGCATGCTCAACCATCCCACAGGCAGCATGACGCACTGCATGGAGGTTCTTCGATGAAGGCTCCGAGAGGCACCCGCATCCGCTCCGTCGTCACGGCTCTCGCCCTGGTGGCCGCACCCGGCGCCGTCGTCGTCGGCAGCGCCGGTGACGCGTTCGCGGTGACCAAGATCAGTCACGCCACGGCGACGTCGATGTTCCGCGAGGTCGGGATCACCTGGTCGTCCTCCGGCAACTGCTCCAACCGCAACGTCTCGACCTGCACGTCCTTCGATCAGCTCAACCTGGCCACCGCGCAGGGCGCCCAGACCCTCAAGCGGGCCAGCGGATGCGCGCTGAACATCACGGGCGGCACGGAGACCGGACACGCCTCCGGCACCTACTCGCACTGGAACGGCTACAAGCTGGACTTCAGCAAGTACACCTGCCTCGGCAGCTACATCAAGAACAGCTTCACCTACATCGGCCTGCGCGGCGACGGCGCTCCGCAGTGGCGGTCCGGCTCCGGCAACGTCTACGCCGACGAGGGCAACCACTGGGACGTCACGTACTACAACTGCGGCGGCTGCTGAGCCCTTCCGCCGAGGTCGGGACACGCGCCCACCAGCGCGTGTCCCCCACGCCGTTCAGGCGGTGGCCTCGTCGAGGATCTCCAGCACGTGCCGGTAGGGGCGGCCGGTGGCGCGGGTCATGCCCATCTCGCAGGTGCGGTTGCAGGAGGCGTAGGCGTCGTAGGTGCGCTCGGTGATCTCGGCGGCCTGGGCCGCGGTGGCGGCGGCGGTGATCTCCGGGTGCAGCAGCCCGCGGTCACCGGCGAACGCGCAACAGCCCCAGGAGTCGGGCACGGTGACCTCGTCGCCGACCGCCGCGGCCACGGTGCGCAGGGCGTCGTCGACGCCCAAGTGCACGGTGGAGCAGGTGGGGTGCAGGGCTAGGCTGCCGACCCGGCGCGGTGTGGGCAGCGCGGGGAGCAGGTGCTCGGCGGTGAAGACGACGCTGTCGACGAAGCGCAGCGACGCGAAGCGGGCGCGGTCGGACTCGTGCAGGACGCCCGGGAGTTGCTCCAGACCGTGGGTGCACGAGGAGGCGTCGCAGACCACGGGCAGCCGGCCCCGATCGCTCGCCTGCCACAGAGCCCCCAGTGTGCGGGCGGCCATCGTGCGGTGTCCCGGGCCGGGTCGCCGACGCAGCCGGCCAGCAGTTCGGCCAGGTCACGGGGGTGCCCGGCGGCGGGAGGTGGGACGGCGGTGGTGGGCACGGCTCCTCGGTGCGGCTGGTCAGCGGACGGGGGTGGCCGGATCGGTGATCCGCAGCAGGCGTGGCGGGCGGGCCGCGGGTTCGGGCAGGCGCAGCGCGGACCGTCCGGGGGTGATGCTGCCCAGGAGGGTGGCCCGGCGGGCTCCGGTGCCCGAGGGGAGGGTGCCGGGCAGGCCGTGGACGGTGAGGAAGCCGAGGATCGCGAAGGCCAGGGCCTCCTTGGCGTCGGAGGGCATCCCCAGAGCGTCGCTGGGGCGCAGCGGGACGCCGGGCAGTTCGTCGCCGAGCATGCGCATCAGGACGGGGTTGCGCAGGCCGCCGCCTGAGACGACGAGTTCGGTGACCCCGTGGTCGCGGCAGGCGTCGGCGACGGTGACGGCGGTGAGCCTGGTCAGCGTGGCGAGGACGTCGTCGGCCTCGGGTGTGGGCGCCTTCTCCAGGGCCTGCCGCAGGTAGGGCAGGTGGAAGTGTTCCTTGCCGGTGCTCTTCGGGGCGGGCCTGAGGTAGTACGGGTCGTCGAGCAGGGCGCGCAGCAGTGCGGGGCTGGTGCGGCCCGCGGCTGCCCGGCGGCCGTCCTCGTCGTAGGCGGCGGCGCCGTCCGTGAAGTGCCGTACGGCCGCGTCCAGCAGGGCGTTCGCGGGTCCGGTGTCGAAGGCGAGCGGCTCGGCGCCGGGCGCGACGACGGTGACGTTGGCGATGCCGCCGAGGTTGAGGGCCGCCGGTGTGCCGGGCAGCGCGCGCAGCAGCATGGTGTCGGTCATGCCGACCAGCGGGGCGCCCTGGCCGCCCGCGGCGACGTCCCTGCTGCGCAGGTCGGAGACGACCGGGAGTCCGGTGGCCTCGGCGATCCAGGCGGGCTGGCCGAGTTGGAGCGTGCCGCGGACGGTGCCGTCCTCGACCCAGTGGTGCATGGTCTGGCCGTGCGAGACGACCAGGTCGGCGGCGCCGTCGCACAGTTCGCCGAGGGCGCGCCCGGCGGCTTCGGCGAAGGCCTGTCCCACGCCCGTGTCCAGGGCGCAGACGGCCTGGGTGGTCGTGGTGGCCGGCGGCAGGGTGGCGGAGATCAGGTCCCGCAGCCCGGTCGGGTAGGGGACGGAGAGGTGTCCCAGGGGCCGCAGGTGGAGGGTGTCGCCGTCCAGGGTGAGGTCCGCGGCGGCGGCTTCGATGGCGTCGTAGGAGGTGCCCGACATCAGGCCGATCACGCGCACGACGCCTCCCGGCGCGTGGCGCGGCCCGTGGCCGGGGTCTGTTGTGGCTGCGGCATGGCTGCTCCAGGGATGTTCTCGGCAGGGTACGGCGCCGGGGCCTTGCCGAGGTCCCCGGCGCGGCGGCGCGTGCGTGCCGCTATTTCCGGACCGTGGCCGTCTCGATGCGGTCGGGGCCGGTGTCGTCGATGCCGTCCGTGGCCGTCGGGGCGCTGTGGAACAGGCTCATCAGGGCGCCGACGGCCAGGGTGACCAGGACGCCGATCGGGACCAGCCACTGGGCGGCGATGCCCGTCGGCACGGTGGCGCCCGCGACGGTGACGTCGATCTTCACGCCGCGCACGAGGTACGTCATCACGGCGATGGTCACGAGGAACGCCACGACGGAGTCGGTCTCGTTGGCCCGCCGGACGAGGCGGCCGAGCAGGAACGCGCCGAGCAGTGCGCCGTACGTGTAGCCGGCGATGGTGAGGCCGGTGAGGTAGACGTTGCCGGTGCTGGTGCTGAAGGCGCAGGCGAAGACGGCCATCAGCACCGCCCACACGAGGGTCATCACGCGGGCGATCCTGAGCAGGAACTCCTCGGACGGTGTGCTGCGGAAGAAGCTGTGGATGATGTCGGCGACCGTCGAGTTGGACATGGAGTTGAGCGCCGACGACAGGGAGCCCATCGCTGCCCCGAGGATGCCGGCCACGAGCAGTCCGGAGACGACCACGGGCAGCCCGTGCAGGATGAACTCCGGGTAGAGGTTGTCGGTGCTGCTCAGGCCGAGTTCCTCGAAGCCGCGGCCCTTGTTGTAGGACCACAGGAGCGCGCCGACGAGGGAGAAGGCGGCGAACTGGACGGTGACGAAGACACCCGAGGCGATCATGGCCTTCTGGCCGTCGCGCAGCGAGCGGGTGGACAGGACGCGCTGGACCATCAGCTGGTCGGAGCCGTGGCTGGCCATGGCGAAGATGGCGCCGCCGATGATGGCGGTCGGCAGGGCGAACGGGCTGGTGAGGATGTGCGCCAGGCCGAAGTCGGTGTCGAACAGCTGGAACTTGCCGGCGTGCAGGGCCTGCGCGTATCCGTCGCCGCCGACGTGGGCGGACAGGACGCCGATGGCGAGGAGGGCGCCGCCCACGTACAGGACCATCTGGATGGTGTCGGTCCAGATGACCGCCTTGATGCCGCCGAGGTAGGTGTAGAGGACGGTGACCGCGGTGACGGCGATGATGATGACGCGGTAGCTCGCGTGGACGCCGAACTCGTCGAGCAGCAGCTTGATCGGGATGGCGGAGGCGAACAGCCGCACGCCCTCGGCGAGGAGCCGGGTGAAGACGAAGGTCACCGAGGCGAGTCCCTGCAGTCTCAGCCCGAACCGGCTGCCCAGGTACTGGTAGGCGCTGACGAATCCGCCGCGCTTGTACAGGGGGATCAGCACGGCGGCCACGACGACGCGGCCGATGACGTAGCCGAGGGCGAGCTCGACGTTGCCGAAGGCCTGGCCGCTGTACGCGCCGCCGGGCACGCTGATGACGGTGAGCACGCTGGTCTCGGTGGCCACCACGGAGAAGGCCACGGTCCACCACGGCATGTGGCCTTCACCGACGAAGTAGTCCTTGGAGGTCTTCTGCCGGCCGGCCAGCCGCAGACCGATCCAGGCGATCGCCACGAGGTAGACGACGATCACCACGAGGTCGAGTTGACGCACGCTCACTCCTAAGCAGCGGCCGGCGGTGTCGCCGGCCGGGTGGGGACGGTGGGGGCGGACGTCGGCCGCCCGGCACGGACGACGTGGGGTTCGTGGGGAAGCGAGGGGTTGAGTGCCAGCAGGCGTGCGCCGTCCAGCGGGTCCCCGAGCGGCTCCTGGGGCCGCAGGGGTAGCGGGGCGTCGGCGAGGGACGCCCGCAGCGGACCGAGGAGCACGTCGCCGAGGCCGGTGAGTCCGCCGGTCAGGGCGACGGGCAGGGCGTCGGCGCCGCCGGTCCGGCGGGCCGCGGTGAGGACGGTCTCGCCCAGTGCGGCGGCGGCCCGGCGCACGATGCCGGCGGCGGTGTCGTCCCCCGCGGCGGCGGCGCGCGCCACCTCTGGAGCGAAGGACGCGGCGGTGCGTGCCGGGTTGCCGTCCCGGTCGACGGCGAGGGGCAGCCGGTCCGGGGCGCCGAAACGCTCCACGGCGGCGTCCAGCAGCGCGGTGGCCGGTCCGCGCCCGTCGTGGGCGCGCAGCGCGGCCCGCAGTCCGGCGGCGCCGATCCAGGCGCCGCTGCCCTCGTCACCGAGCCATGGGCCCCAGCCGTCCACGCGGGCGAAGCCGCCGTCCGCCCCGATGCCGACGGCGACGGAGCCCGTCCCGATCGCGAGCACCACGCCGGGCTGCCCGCCGAGAGCGCCGGCGTGACCGGTGACGGCGTCGCTGGTGACGGCGACTCGGGGCACGGGCAGGTCCGTCAGGAGCCGCTCGGCGAGGGCGCGGGAGGCCTCCGGTGCGGAGGCGGCTCCCGCGGCGCCCACGCAGAGGGCCGCGGGCCGCAGCGCGGGCCGCCGTTCCAGCAGTGGCAGGACGGCGGCGCACACGGCGGCGCGGGCCGCGGCCACTCCGTCACGGGTGGCGAGCCCGGGGGCGCCGGGCACGTCGTGCGTCTCGTGGACGGGGCCGGTGTCGTCCCACAGCACGGCTCGGCAGCCGGTCTTGCCCAGGTCCACCGCCACTGCTGATGTCATACGGCACGCCTTCGTGTCCAGGGATCCGTCGCGTCGGTCGGTCACCGTGCGGCCCGGAAGGCCGGTGACGGGTGCGGATCACGGTCCAGCGAGTATCGGAACGCCGACATCCGCATGTCAATAAGTAACGTCGCTCGATTTTCTGCGTAACTTTTTGACGCGACGCGGGGGTCTGGCTACTGTGTCGGCCACCAACCCAGGAGGGAACGGCCCATGCCGCACCAGGAACCACGCCCCTCGACGGACCGGCCCGCCGAGGATGCGTCCCCGGCCGGAACCCTGGCGGGCATCCGGGCGGCGCTGCCCTCCCTGGCGCCCTCGGAGCGACGGGTGGCGGAGGCCGTGCTGGCCGATCCGGCGCAGGCGTCGGAGCTGTCCATCAGCGCGCTCGGCAAGCGGGCCGACACGTCGGTGGCGACGGTGATGCGCTTCTGCCGGGCCATAGGCATCGCCAACTATCCGCAGCTGCGGCTCGCGCTGGCCGCGGCCGCGGCCCGCGAGGACGCGCGCGGGGGCGACCGCCCGGCACCGGGCACCGACATCAGCGCCACCGACACCCTGGACGAGATCGTCCGGAAGATCGTCTACAACGAGATGCACGCGCTGGAGGACACCGGAGCCGGGCTGGACGTCGAGGTGCTGGGCCGCGCCGTGGACGCCGTGGCGGGCGCCCGGCGGATCGACATCTTCGGCGTCGGCGCCAGCGCCTTCGTCGGCCAGGACCTGCACCAGAAACTGCACCGCATCGGCCACACGGCCTTCGTGTGGACCGACCGGCATGCCGCGCTCACCGCCACCGCCCTGCTCGGACCGGGCGACGTCGCCCTGGCCATCTCCCACTCCGGGGAGACCGAGGACACCGTCGAACCCCTCCAGGTGGCCGCCGAGCGCGGCGCGACCACGATCGCGCTCACCAACGCGCCGCGCTCCGCCCTCGCCGTGAGCGCGGACCTCGTCCTGGCCACCTGCGCCCGGGAAACCCCCTTCCGCTCCGGCGCGACCGCCAGCCGCATCGCCCAGCTGGCCCTCATCGACTGCCTGTTCGTCGGGGTCGCGCAGCGGTCCTACGACGCCACGACCGCGGCGCTCGAGAAGACCTACGGAGCCGTCCAGCGCCGCAGGCGCCCCCAGCCGCAGCGCCGCTCCCCCGGCGACTGACCGCGGCCCCCGATCCCGACCGCACGCCCAGCACCGAAAGGACGACCGCGCCGTGGACCTCAGCACGCTCGGCACCGAGAGCCGCAACGAGCGGACCACCGACCTGGACCGCATGCCGGTCACCGAACTGCTCGCCGTCATGAACGCCGAGGACCAGAGCGTCGCCCTGGCCGTACGCGACGCCCTCCCTCGGATCGGGGCGGCCGTCGAGGCGATCACCCGGTCGCTGCGTCGGGGCGGGCGGCTGATCTACCTCGGCGCCGGCACCAGCGGGCGGATCGGCCTGCTCGACGCCGTGGAGTGCCCCCCGACCTTCGGCACCTCCCCCGAGCAGGTCGTGGGCCTGCTCTCGGGCGGCCCGGGCGCCTTCGCCGTCGCGGTCGAGGGGGCCGAGGACGATCCCGCGCGGGCCGTCGCCGACCTGGACGGGATCGGCGTGGACGAGCGGGACACGGTCGTCGGCCTGGCCGCGAGCGGCCGTACTCCGTACGTCGTCGGCGGACTGCGGCACGCCGCCGCCAAGGGCGCCGTCACGGTGTCGGTCGCCTGCAACGCGGACGCGGTGGTGAGCCGCTGTGCCGACATCCCGATCGAGGTGCCCACGGGTCCCGAGGTGGTCACGGGGTCGACGCGGCTCAAGGGCGGCACCGCGGAGAAGATGGTCTGCAACATGCTCTCGACGGCGTCGATGGTGCGTCTGGGCAAGGTCTACGGCAACCTCATGGTCGACGTGCGGGCCAGCAACGACAAGCTCGTCGACCGGGCCCGCCGCATGGTCGTCCAGGCGACCGGTGCCGGCCCCGACGCCGCCGCCGAGGCGCTGCGTGCGGCGGAGGGACACGCCAAGACCGCCATCGTCATGCTGCTCGCACGGTGCACCGCGGAGGAGGCCGCCCGTCGCCTCTCCGCGGCCGGGGGCGACACGCGGACGGCGGTCGGGGCGGGCTGATCCGGTCGTGCCGGGCGGCCCGGCCCCGCTGGGGCCGGGCCCTGCGGAGGAGGACGGTCGGGCTGTCCGCCCCGTCCGCGCCGTGGGTCAGGAGGCGACGAAGCGGGCGATCTGTCCGAGCACCACCGTGTCGGCCAGGTAGCCGATGTGGGTCTGGCAGAGCACGTTGTTGTTCGTCGCACCGCTCAGCCGGGTGCTGGTGTACGGGATGATGACGCCGTCGCACGCCGAGTACCAGGTGGCGTACTTGGTGGAGCCCGGCGTCTCGTCGCCGGCGGTGATCTGGGAGATGAACGAGGAGCCCGGGTACATCTGCTGACAGGTGGTGTAGATCAGGCAGGCACCGGCGTAGGTGGTGCCGTGGTTCGCGCCGGCGATCGAGGCGAGGTGGCTCACGCTGGTGTTGCCGCCCAGCACCTTCAGGTAGTACTGGCTGACCAGGCCGCCCATCGAGTGGTTGACGACGGCCACCTTGCTCGCGCCGGTCCGCGCCTTGACGTTGTCGACGAACGAGGCGAGACCGCGGGCATTGGTGACGTTGTCGCCGTACGAGTCGTACTCGTAGGCGAAGAGGTCCGAGCTCGCCCAGCCGTTGAGCCGGAAGACGCTCATGGCGGTGACCCAGTTGGACGCGTTGCCGGTGTATCCGTGGACGAAGACGACCGGCGTGCCGGTCGACAGCGGCTGAGCGGCCGTAGCTGCCGACGAGGCGGAGACGGCGGAGGCGGGGGCGGAGTCCGCCGCGCTGACCGCCGGTGCCGACGAGAACAGGCTGAAGGCGACGGTGGCGGTGGCGAGTACGCCGAGAAGCCGACGTGGGGAGCGGAGACGCACGGAGCCCTCCAGGAAGTGGGGTCGGGGGGTGCGTTGACCCGACCCAGAGTCCTGGGGGGCGGAACGGTTGCCATCGGTGAAATCACCAGTGCCGGCGGGGCGCCTTCCGCGCCCGGCACCGCGACGCCGGCCGGGGCGGGCCCGGCCGGCGCGTGGCTGCGGGTCAGCCGTCGGAGTAGCTGAAGTCGCCCACGGTCCAGGCGCTGACGTCCTCGATCGCGACGCGGTACATCCCGCCCGTCTCCGGGATCCCCACCGTGCCCTGCAGGATCCGGGCGACGTGGAAGTGCAGATGGGTGGGCGGTCCGTCCCTCTTCACGGGAGCGTCGAACACGGTGGAGAAGTCGCTCAGCTGGGCGGAGTCCGTCAGTACCTCCGACACCCTCTGCCGCCACACGGCTTCGGGAGCCAGGCGACCGGTGACGACGGCACCACCGGCGACCACGGTCAGGGACATCTGACTGCTCTGCCCCGACTCCACGAGGGCGGCGATGTCAATGATCAGCTCGTCAGGCTTCGGCATGAGACCGGATTCTATGCGCCGGAGGCCACCGCCATGAGCGCCGGTGGTCGAAGGGGCCCTGTGGCGGGCTCGCGCGGGACCCCCGGTTCCCTCCCGGACGGTGCCGGCCCTGCGCCACGGCCGCCTCACTCAGACCTCGATCGTCCTGCCGTCCAGGAACGCCAGCGCCACCGTGGGACCCCCGGTGTCCGCCCGCACGGACACCACGTCGCGCAGCGCCTGCGGATGGATCCCGTCGCGGGACAGCACGATCAGGGACACGTGCGTGCTGCGACCCCCGGGGTGACCGTCGAGACGCAGGTACGGGATCGCGGAGCGCGGCCCGAAGGCGTTGGACTGGACGTCCCGGGCCACCTCCGCGGTGCCCTGCCGCGTACCCTCGCCCCAGCCGTGCAGAGCGATCACGGCGCTGCTCAGGCCGTCGGCCGTACGGGTCAGCGCCCAGCCCGGCCCGGTCAGCGCGGCGGGGCTGTCCGCGTGCGCCACGGCATGCCCGCCCTCCCGCACCGACGCCCCTTCGGGTGCTTCGACCCGGTGGACGCGGATCTCCCAAGGGCCGTGCAGCACGCTGGTGGTCTCGATGCGGTACCGGTGGTCGTCGCCCGGGAACCGGGCCGCGTACCAGGACGCGGCGACCCCGTCCTCGCAGCGCAGAGGGTGGATCCGGGTGCGCCGTGACGGTGTGCCGCCCGGCGACAGGAGCGCCAGGTGGTTGTCGACGGCCCGCGCCACCGCGTGCGGGGCCGTCTCCGGGGCCGTGGCGGTCGAGTAGGCGAGCCGCGCGTAGTGCGGGTCCTCGGCGCCTTCGGCCGGGTCGGCGTCCGCGCCCTGGGGCGACTGGTGGTCGCTGCCGTGGTTGATCAGCCTGACGATGCCGTCGTGCCGGGTGCCCTGCAGCAGCCAGCCCGGCGCCGGGAGCGCCCTGCGGGTGTCGGACTCCTCGACGGGGAGCGGCAGTTCCCGTTCCGTCCAGACCGGGTGGTCCGCCGGGAGCAGCAGGCCGAGGAAGGCCTTGCTCGCCCAGTACGGGGAGGCCGGGCCGGAGTAGGGCTGGGTGGCGGGGAGGAAGGTGTCGTACCAGCCGAGCGGCAGCAGCCCCCGTTCGTCCGGCACGCCGCGTTCGACGAAGTGCCGCAGCGTGCCGGAGGCGAGGCGCCGCGACAGCCCGGGGGCGAGCGGCGAGCAGTCGGCCAGCACGCCCGTCCACACCGGGGCCACTGCGGCGAACCGGTACGCGAGCGACCGCCCTTGGTGCACGGGAGCGCCGTCCGCGCCGAAAAAGTGCGGATAGTCCTCGAGGAATCTGCCCAGGCGCTCCCGGTACACCGCCGTCCGGCCCCCGTCGTCCTTCGCGATCCGCGACCACAGGAGCGGGTACAGGTGCAGTGCCCACCCGTTGTAGTAGTCGAAGTTCCGGCCGTCCCCGTCGGTGTACCAGCCGTCCCCCCGGTACCAGTCCTCGATCCGGTCGAGGCCGGAGTCGATGTCCCGGCGGCGGTGCGGGGCGCCCACCGAGGCCAGGAACTCCTCCGACACCACTTGGAACAGGCGCCAGTTGTTGTCCCAGGTGCGCCCGCCGACGAAGCCGGAGAACCAGTCGACGACACGCTCCCGCACCCCGTTGTCCAGGCGGTCCCAGATCCACGGACGGCTCTCGTGCAGGGCGACCGCGATGGAGGCCGCCTCGACCATCTGCTGTGAACAGTCCGTCAGCGCGGGCCACGCCTCCTTGCCGCCGCGGTCCGTTCCCGCCTCCAGGCCGGCCGCGTAGCGCTCGGTCAGTGCCGGTTCCACGGCGCCGCCCGCGCCGGCGGTGCGGAAGGCCGCGAGCAGGAAGGAGCGGGCGAAGCCTTCGAGTCCGTCCGACACGACACCCGACCAGCTGTGCCGCCCCGGCAGCCGGTACTGGGCGAAGCCGGGTGTCGCGTACGGCACGAGCGCGTCCAGCATCCGGTCGGCCGTCGCCTCCCAGTGGGCACGGGTCCAGCCGGTCCGTGAGGACAGGACCCGGTCGGTCGGCGGCAGGTGCAGATGGGGTGCGACGGGCATCGTGCTTCTCCTCGGGACGGTCTACCGGGTGAGTTCCGCGCGGTGGGTGTGGCCGCGCGACCCGCCGACCGCGACGGTCAGACGGCCCCTGCGGCCGGGGGTGACACCGACCGAGTCGTCCGCCTCGACCACGGCGCGCACGCGGAACGGCAGCTCGACACTGACGGTGGCCAGAGTGCGGCCGGGGTCGGACACGGCCACCGAGATCCGGTCGCCGCGCCGCAGGACCAGCACCGAGGCGGGGCCCGAGGAGCTGATCCCGGCCGCCGTGCCCGCGGTCCAGAAGTTCGCCGCGGTCAGGCCGAGCCGGCGAGCCTCCACGGCCTGGACGGCGGCGTCGTTGGCGACGACGTGCACCGGACGGGAGCGGGCCCAGACGGCGGTGGCGGTGGCGGACGCACCGGGCAGCAGCGCATGGGCGTACCCGGCGCCGGTGGGCGAGACCCCGTGGTCGATCCAGAGGGTGAGATAGCGCCGGGTGACCGGGGTCGTCGAACCGGCCGTGTCCGCCCCGGTGTTGATGTCCCGCCAGGTGCCGGTGCGTTCCTCCCGCAGGGCGTGCAGTGCGGTCGCCCCGGGGAAGACGTAGCCGCCGACGCCTTCCACGTGCGCCCATCCGGCCCGGCCGAACCGCTCCGACCAGCCCTGCTCGTCGGGTTGCCGGGCTCCGTCGACCACCAGGCGTGGTCGGCCGGCGCGCCCCAGGTTGCGGTTCTCGACGACCGTCTCGACGGTGCGGCCGTCCGTGGCCGTGATGCCCGCGCCGAGGGAGATCACCGCGTCGTCGATCAGGAACCAGGACTTCTTCGCCCGCAAGGTGCTGCCGGGCGCGCCGATCAGTTCCATCGCGACGGCACCGTACCGCTCGTGGAGCACCGAGCCGCCCGCGACGGTGTTGGCCGGGCGGTAGGTCGACGTGCCCCCGCCCGTGCCGAGGTCGGTGCGCTGCCGGACGTCGACCGTCGTGCCGGGAAGCCGGTACGGGTCGACGGTCGGCCAGAAGGCGTCGTTGAACTGCGCCAGATCGTCCGCGTCGTAGAGGTAGGCCATGCCGTCGCCGGTGTACCAGCCGTGCAGGTTCTCCCCGTTGCCCGCCTCGTACGCCGCGATGCGCTTCGAGGAGAGCGAGAGGGCGTAGGCCCAGCGCGGACGGTGGTGCACCACGCGGTCCATGTCGGCGAAGACGTGGAGGCCGCCGGTGCGTTCCCGCGCGACGACGCCGTCGTCGTCCAGGACGTCCTTGGCGAGGGCCAGTTGGGGCAGGCCGGCGAGCGCGGCGAAGGGTGTGGTGCGGTTGCGTGTCAGCCAGCCCTTGGCGAGGGCGCGCCAGCGGGTGGCGTACGTCCCCGGTGCTCCGCTCGCCAGCAGCAGGATCGCCGCGACGGCCGCCGCACCGTCGCGGTGGTCGCCGGCCCGCTCCCGGGAGACGGCACGGCCGCGCACGGCGTCCATCATCAGTCCCTCGAAGATCACCGGTGTGAAGCTCCGCTCGACGGCCTCGTAGAGCACCGAGACGTCGGGGTCGGCGACCTCCCACGGGGAACCGGCCAGCAGCGCGAGAAGGTGGGCGATGCCGCCGAGGAGGACCACGCCGTACGTGCCGGTGTAGGCGACCGCACTGTGCTGGACGAACGAGCCGTCCTCGTAGAAGCCGTCGCCCGAGGTGACGTACCGGAACAGGCTGTTGCGCCCGGCGTCGCGTACGTCGGACAGGGCGTCCCGGGCCGACGCGATCTTGGTGGCGTCCTGGCCGAGCAGGCCGCGCAGGGCGACGATCACGGCCTTGTCGGCCCGGTTGGCGCCGGTCTCGGCGAGCGTGGGGGCGTTGGTGCGGCGGTCCGCGTCGGGGCAGAACCGGTCGACGACGGACAGGTAGTCCGTCAGGTCGGCGGCCGGCAGCCGGTCGCGCAGCAGAACGGCGCTGTCCATCAGGGCGCGGGGAGCGCCGATCTCCCAGAACCACCAGTTGCCGGTCTCGCGCCTGGCCGGGTGGTAGGCGGCGTCATGGGTGAAGCGCAGCGCGGCCACGAGCGCGTCGGCAACGGCGGAGTCCGCGGTGAGCGTGGTGCCGGGGGTGGCCCAGGCGGTGGCGAGGGTGCGCAGCCTGGTGTAGCTCTGGCCGAAGTTGCCGGGGTCTGCCACCGGGGCGAGATCGGCCCAGAGGGCGGTGCGTGCGGGGCTGCGGTCGAGGGTCTCCCACAGGGCCCGGGCCGTGGTGTCCAGCGCGGTGACGGCCGCGGCGAGGCCGGGGTCGGCGGGGTCGAGGTCTCCGCCGGTGAGCAGGGCCTCGGCCCGCTCGAGGAGCGCGGGAACGTCGGCCTCGGTGGCAGCGCCGGTCCCGGTGGCCGTCGCCCTCCCGGTGGGTGTCGCGGCGGGTGCCGGGCCTGCCGGGGTGACCAGAGCGGCGGCCCCGGTCGCCGCGGTCGCTGTCAGGAGGGAACGTCTGGTGAGTCGCACGGAGGGTCCTTTCGTCCCGGTCAGTCGGTGAGCGTGCTGGGGTCGACGGGCGGCTGCGGCAGGTGCAGCGCGGCCAGTTCCGCCCTGCCGGTCTCGTCGATCGGGAACGCCCAGGTGTGCACGAAGAAGTCGGTGAGGTCGTATCCCGCGATCCGGCTGGAACAGGTGGCCAGGGCCCGGTAGCGCTTGGCGTTCTCCGTGTAGTCGGACCGGGGGTTCTCCTCGCGCACCAGCCTGTGCAGGCGGGGCCAGAAGTCGTCGCCGAACGCCAGTTCCAGCTGGCGCAGGGGGACGAGTTTCTCGTACGCGCCGAAGGACTTCTCGTAGGTCAGTCCGGCGGTGCCGAACTTGCGCCGGGCGGACTGGAAGTAGTTCAGGCCCGTCGTGGCGTCGACCGTCAGCAGGTTGGAGGGCTGCCCCAGGGTGCGCTGCGCGGCCAGTGAGTAGATGTTGACGGTGACCTCGGTGAGGCCGCCCGGCTTGTAGGCGAACTGCTGATGCAGGTGTCCCAGCTCGTGATAGAGACCCCAGCCGCGGGTCCGCAGTCCGGTGACCGTGGTGGCACGGTCCAGGTACGCGCGCGGGAAGCCGTTGTAGCCGTGCGTGGCGTAGGCGCCGACACCGGTCGGCACCTTGCTGACCTCGGTGAAGTGGTACGGCCCCGCCTTCCTCCGGTGCACCGGCCGTGAGCCGTCCAGGCCGCTGATCCGTGCGTGCGAGTCGATGATCGTCTCGATCAGCTCCAGCAGCGCGGCGTGGTCCTCGTCCCGGTACAGGAGCGCGCCCTCGCGGGTGAGGGTCATGATGGTGTTCGGGGCGTGGAGCTCGACGTACGGGCTGTCGGTCAGCGTGTCGAGACGCTGCTGGTACTCGGCCTCCGTGGTCTCCCCCAGGGTGAACACCGGCATCGGCACGGCGCCCGAGCGGAACAGGACGCCGGCCTGCTCGCCGTCGCCGGTGAGCGTGAGGTAGACCGGGCCGCCGTGCGGGTCGGTGACTGTGTTGGCGCCGGCGACCAGGGGGTAGCTGCGGGGCTGCGTGATCTCCCCGTAGTAGTCCCAGGCGCCGACCCAGAGGGTGGGGACGAGACCGTCGTGCGGCCGGACCGTGAGTGCGAGCGCGGAGCCGGGCCCGGCGTACAGCCCCGTGGGGTGGAACTCGCTGCCGCGCAGTGCCTGTGCGAGACGGAGTCGTTCGGTCTCGGCGCCCGGCCGTGCGGTGACGAGGACGGCCGCCCGGGGCCGTCGGTTCTGTGCCGAGGCCGGTCCGGCGCCGGCACCGAGCGCCGCCAGGGCTCCGGCGCCCGCCGCCGAGGCGAGGACGGCGCGGCGGCTCACGGAGGACGACGGGGGCGTGGCGGGCGCGGGGGACGAGGAGGGCGTCGGAGTGCGCATGCGGAACTCTCCCTGCGGTGGATGGGCGCGGGACGGAGGCGTGCCGGACGAAGAACTCCGCGACAGCATGTAAGCGGTTGCTATGAGGCCGCAAGAGGGGTGGGGAAGTTACTGTCTTTTTCTATGGCCGACTGCGGTCAACTAGGGACAAGGGGCGCAGTAATCGGTCACACCGGGCGGCCCTTCGCGGCGCGGGGTGCCACGGATTCGCGTACCACGATGTGCGTGCCCAGCCGCAGGGCACCGGTCGTCGGCTCGCGCCAGTCGTCCTCGTCGCCGCCCGACACGGCCAGGCGCACGGCCTGCCGGCCCATCTCCTCCAGCGGCACATGCACGGTGGTCAGCCTGGGCCGCATCTCCTGGGCGACCGGGATGTCGTCGTAGCCCACCAGGGAGATGTCCTTCGGCACCCTGCGTCCCGCCTCCTCCAGCGCCTGGGCGGCGCCGGCGGCGACCACGTCGTTGGCGGCGAACACGGCGGTGAATTCCGGCCCGTCCCGCAGCAGTTCGGCCATGCGCCGCTGACCGAAACCGCGGCTGAACGCTCCGGGCTGGATCAGTTCCGGGTCGGGTGTCACGCCGCGCAGTTCGAGCGCGCGGCGGTGCCCGGCCAGCCGGTCCCGGGTGGTGGAGAGCTTGGGCGGGCCGCCCAGGTACAGGATGCGCTCGTGGCCCTGCATCAGGAGGTGGTCGGTGATGGCGAAGGCGCCGCCCTCGTTGTCGTACTCGACGGACACGGTCGGCACGTGTTCGCCGAGCGGCGGCCTGCCGCACAGCACGAGCTTCGATCCGTCCGCGGCCAGCTCCCGCGCCCTGCGGGCCAGTTCGGAGGTGTAGGCACGGTCGGCGATGCTGCCGCCGACCACGATGACCGCGTCGGCCCGCCGCTCGTGCATCAGCTCGACGAAGGCCAGCTCGCGCTGCGGGTCGCCCTGGGTGCAGCAGACCAGACAGAGCCGGCCGCCCAGCGTGGCCTCCCGCTCCACTCCGCGGGCGATGTAGGCGTAGAACGGGTCGACGACCTCGTTGACGATGATGCCGACCGTGCGGTTCGAGACGCCGGCGAGGGCGCGGGCATGAGCGTTGACCACGTAGCCGAGTTCACGCATCGCGGACTCGACCCGTTCCCGGGTGGCCTGCGCCACCGGGTAGTTCCGGTTCAGTACGCGCGAGACGGTCGCCGTGGAGACGCCGGCCAGGCGTGCCACGTCGGTGACCGTGGCCCGCCGCTGGCCGTCCGCGGCCGTGCTCTGCCTGCGCATCCGGTCCACCCCCTGCTGGCTGTTGTGTGACGTCGAGCCTAGAGCCTGCGGCACCCCGGCGCTCACGCGATCCGCCCCAGGTCGCCGCGGTGCACCGGGTGCGCGAACGCGGTGCCGTGCGCGTACCGGTTCAGCTCCTCGACGGCGAGCGCGCCGAGGCGTCCCACCTCGTTGCCCTGGGCGCCCGCCAGATGCGGGGTGATGAAGACGTTCGGCAGGTCCCACAGGGGATGCCCCTCGGGCAGCGGCTCGGGCGAGGTCACGTCGAGCACGGCGTCCAGCCGCCCCTCGACCAGGTGTTCCGTCAGCGCCTCGGTGTCCACCAGGGCGCCCCGCGCCGTGTTGACCAGCAGGGTGCCCGGCCGCATCAGGCGGATCCGGCGGGCGTCGATCATGCCGCGGGTCTCCGGGGTCTCGGGGGCGTGGACCGTGACCACGTCACTGCGGGCCACCAGCGTGTCCAGGTCGGTGGGGGTGACCCCGAGCCGGAGCGCCTCGTCGTGGGTGACGTAGGGGTCGTACAGCAGGACGTCGGCGTCGAGGATGCGCAGGAGTTCGACGACCCGGCGGCCGGTCCGGGAGGCGCCGACGACCCCGACGGTCAGGCCGTGCGTGCCGAGCCAGTGCTGGCGGTCCAGGTCGGCGCCGGTGCGGTGGGTGCGCCGGGAGCGGAACAGCTCGGCCAGCGGGAAGACCCGCTTCGCCCCCATGATGATCGCGGCCAGCGTGTACTCGGCGACCGGCACGGCGTTGGCCGCGGCGGCGGAGGAGACGAGGACGCCCCGGTCGAAGGCGGCCGGGGACAGGAACGTCTTGACCGTTCCCGCCGCGTGGATCACGGCCCGCAGGGCGGGCGCCCGTTCGAGCAGCTCCGCGTCGACCGGCGGGCACCCCCAGCCGGTCAACAGGACCTCCGCTCCGGCGAGCGCCGCCGCGGCGTCCGGCGAGTCGAACTCGCTGATGACGCAGGGGTTGTTCAGGTCGGCGATGTCCTCCAGCCGGGCCCGCACCGGGGGCGGGAAGACCGTGTCGAGCAGTCCGGGACTCATGACCAGCACCGTGCGCGGCCGCCTGGGTGCCGGTGTCGTTCCATCGGCCCCGGAACGAGCCGGCACCTCTTCGGTGGTTCGCACCCTGCCTCCGGACAGTAATCGTGTTCTATGGAATGACCGGCACGCTAGGGAGCCGCGGGCCCGGCCGTCAAGCACCGAGGAGCGCTCAACTGCGCTTTTTCGGCTGCCTTTTGCGGGTACGTCCTGCGGAAATCTGAACGAAGGAGCGGCCCGTAACACAGCCGTTCCTTCGCATCTATTGACGATGGGGTTAACCGCTTACTAACTTGCCGCCGCAGAAGGTCACCAAGCGCCACCCAGCCGAACAGGACGCGCCATGGCTGAATCAGCACCCTCGCTGCCGAAGGATCGGACCCTGTGGCAACGGATCAAGCGGGACCGGGTGATGCTGCTGCTCACACTGCCCGGCCTGCTCTACTTCATCGTGTTCCACTATGTGCCGCTGCTCGGATACGTCGTCGCGTTCCAGGACTACGAGCCGTACCTCGGGTACATGCACAGCGTCTGGGTGGGCTTTTCCAACTTCACCGCGGCGTTCGGTGAGACGGCGTTCTGGACGGCGACGTCCAACACTCTGGAGATCGCCCTCATCCAGTTGGTGTTCTTCTTCCCGGTCCCCGTCGCCCTGGCCCTGCTGCTCAACAGCATCACCAGCGACCGCATCAGGCGCTTCGTGCAGAGTGTGGTCTACCTGCCGCACTTCATCGGCTGGGTGATCATCGTCTCGATCTTCCAGCAGCTCCTGGGCGGCGCCGGTCTCCTGCCCGACGTCCTCGCGGGGCTCGGTCTTCCGCGCTACGACATGATGAGCGACCCGGACGCCTTCCCCTGGCTGCTCACCCTCCAGGTGGCCTGGAAGGACGCGGGCTGGGGCACGATCATCATCCTCGCCGCACTGCTCAACATCGACCGCCAGCAGTACGAGGCCGCCGCGATCGACGGCGCCGGCCCCGGGCGCAGGCTCTGGCACGTCACCCTGCCGGGCATCGCTCCCGTGCTGGTCCTCCTGCTCATCCTCAACCTCGGGCAGATCCTGTCCGTCGGCTTCGAGCAGATCCTGCTCCAGCGCGACGCGGTCGGCCCGGACGCCGGTGAGGTCCTGGACACGTACGTCTACTACCACGGCATCAAGGACAACGACTGGGGCGTCGCCGCCGCCGTCGGCCTGGTCAAGGCCGTCATCGGCACCGCGCTCGTGCTGGGCGCGAACAAACTCGCCCACCGCCTCGGCCACGAAGGGGTGTACCGCGGTGCTGACCGCTGAGAAGACACAGCCCGGCTCCGCACCCGCGCAGCCGGCGAAGAGCACCGGCCGACCCACGGTGAGGAAGTCCGACGGCCGGCCGCCGTGGATGGAGAAACCGACGCTCGCCGGCCGGCTGGCCAAGGGCCTGGCCCTCGTGGTCGTGGTCGCCGCCGTCGCCTACCCGCTGCTCGGCGTCATAGGCACCAGCTTCGCCTCCCAGACCGACATCATCCGCTCCACGGGCCTCGTCCTGTGGCCCGACCACCCCACCCTCGACGCCTACCGCACCATCTTCACCGGCGGCGTCGTGACCCGGGCGCTGCTGGTCAGCGTCGGCATCACCGTCGTCGGCACGCTCGCCAGTCTGCTCGCGACGATCGGCATGGCCTACGGCCTGTCGCGCCGTGAGGTCACGGGCTCCCGCTTCATCCTGATGACGGCACTGTTCACGATGCTGTTCAACGCGGGCATCATCCCCAACTTCCTGCTCGTCAAGGGCCTCGGCCTGTACGACACCTACGCGGCGCTGGTGCTGCCCACCCTGGTCAGCGCGTTCAACCTGGTCGTCCTGCGGTCCTTCTTCATGAACCTGCCCGAGGAGCTGTACGACGCGGCGAAGGTCGACGGAGCCGGCGACCTGACCGTCCTCGTACGCGTCGTGCTGCCCCTGTCGAAGGCCGTGCTCGCCGTGATCAGCCTCTTCTACGCCGTGACGTACTGGAACGCCTTCTTCAACGCGCTCCTGTATCTCAACGACTCCGACAAGTGGCCGCTTCCCATGGTGCTGCGCACCTACGTCCTCCAGGGCCAGAGTCTCAACAGCGTCTCCGCCGGCGAGGCACTCGCCCCTCAGCAGGCCGTGCAGATGGCGGTCCTGGTGATCGCCGTCGTGCCGATCCTGCTCGTCTACCCCTTCCTCCAGCGCTACTTCACCAAGGGCGTGCTCACCGGGGCCGTCAAGGGCTGAGCGCGAGCAGCTCGGGCCCCGTCCCACCTCTCAAGGAGATTTCCGTGTCGAGCTCCACTCCCCTCAACCGAAGAGCACTGCTCCGCATGGGTGCGGGCGCCGGTCTCGCACTGACCGCCGCTCCCCTCCTCGCCGCCTGCGGCGACGGCGGCGCCAAGGCGAAGGCGGAGGCCAAGAGCGCCTCGCTGCTGCCCCACACCACGGTGCGCAACATCGGTCTCACCCCCGACCTGCCCGGCACCGCCGCGGGCGTCCCGCAGGGCTACTTCCGCTATCCGGCCAGGCCGCTGCGGGCCACGAAGGGCGCTCCGCTGAAGGGGGCGTCCACGATCAGCGCGACGCTGGAGACCTTCTCCCCTCCCCCGCCCGGCCGTTCCCGCAACGCCGCCTGGCGGGAGATCGAGAAATTGCTCGGCGGCAAGGTCGACATCACCGCCGTGCCCGCCGACGACTACGGCACCAAGTTCTCCACGATGGTCGCCAGCGACAGCCTTCCCGACCTCTTCATGTACCCCGAGGTCGGCGGCGTCGACAACAAGGCCGCCTTCCTGGCGGCCAAGTGCGCCGACCTGACCCCGTTCCTGGCCGGCGATGCCATCGAGGACTACCCGAACCTCGCCGCGATACCGAAGGCCGCCTGGCAGGCCGCGATCTTCGGCGGCAGGCTCTACGGCCTCCCGATCGCCCGCACCGGCACCGGCGGAGCCGGGTTCTACCGCCACGACCTGTTCGAGGAAATCGGCATCACGAGCCTCGACCAGATCACCGGCCTGGACCGGTTCGTCGAGGCGTGCAAGGAGCTGACCCGTCCCGGGAAGGACCAGTACGCGATCATCGCGGGGGTCACCAGTGTGCTCGCCATGTCGGCGGGCGCGCCCTACTTCTGGCGGCTGGACGCGAAGACCGGAAGGTTCACCGCCGACCTGGAGACACCGGAGTACCGCCAGGCCGTCGAGACGGCCCGGTCCCTCTACAAGGCGGGTTGCTTCTACCCGGGTACGCTCCAGATGTCCGGGGCCCAGAAGGCGCAGTACACGGACATGTTCAAGAACGGCAAGGGCGCGTACGTCTACGACGGCCTGCCCACCTACCTCGCGCCGGGCGTCGGCTACATCGCCGCGATGAAGGCGATCGACGCCTCGTACGACCCGAGGCCCTTCGTGCCGTTCGGCAAGGACGCCGTCGCCTGGACGGACAACGTCGAGCTGGAGAACACGCACCTGAAGAAGGCGTCCGCCGATCGCGTGCGACAGGTGCTCGCGCTGGCGGACTTCGCGGCCTCGCCCTTCGGCAGCCTGGAGTACACGCTGATCAACTACGGCGTGGAGGGCACCGACTTCACGCGCGATGCGAAGGGCAACCCCGCGCTGACCGAGCAGGGCAGCCAGGACGTCACCGTCCCCTGGAAGTTCCTGGCGTCCGCGGTCCCCGCGGTATACAGCGCCGACTCCGAGGCGGGTGTGCGCCATGTGCACCGGACGCTGAGCGCGATGATCCCGATGATGGAGCAGTCCCCCACCCTCCAGTACTCCTCCCCCACCTGGGACTCCAAGGGCAGCGGCAGCCTGCTCACGCTCAAGCAGGACGGGCTCAAGGACATCATCGCCGGCCGCAAGCCCATGTCGGCCTACGACCAGCTCGTCAAGGACTACCTCGCCAAGGGCGGCGAACAGGCCCGGGGCGAGTTCGAGGAAGCCGTCCAGAAGGGGAAGAAGTGACCACGCGACGCTCCGTCCTCGGGTTCGGCGGCGCCGCGGTCGCGGCAGCCGTGGCCGTGCCGGCGTCCGCGGCGCCCGCCTCCGCGCACCTCTGGGGCTTCGACCCCTCCCCCGGCTCCGACGGAGTCGGCGATCCCCTCTTCCCGACCCTCGGCAACGGCGGCTACCAGGTCGTCCACTACGACCTGACCTTCGACTTCACCCCGGTGACGTACGACTTCACCGCCGTGGTGCGGATGAACGCCAAGGCCACCCAGGACCTGTCCGCGTTCAACCTCGACACCGACGGCCACACCATCGACTCCGTCTCCGTGAACGGCGATCCCGCCGCCTGGGCGATCACGCCCGGCAAGAGCGGTCAGGAACTCACCGTCACACCGGCAGCCCCCCTGCGCGACGGCCGGCCCTTCACGATCGCGATCCACTACCGCGGCAACGGCAAGGCGCCCCGGCTCGGCCTCACCGGCTGGAGATTCGGCAGCGACGGCGGTTTCGCCTCCGCGGCCCAGTCCTCCCGCGCCGACACCTTCCTGCCCTGCAACGACACGCCCTCGGACAAGGCCACCTGGACCTTCCACATCAGCGCGCCCCAGGGTTTCGTCGCCACCGCCAACGGCGAACTGCTGCACAAGACCCCCGGCGCGAACGGCTCCACCGTCTGGCACTTCGGCCTGCGCGAGCGGATGGCGACCGAGCTCATCGGCATCGCCGTCGTCAAGGGCACGTACCTCTACGGGACCAGCCACCGGGGGCTCCCGCTGCGACACGTCGTCCCGCACGGCAGGGAGGACGAGTTCGCCCCGGTCGTCGCCCGCACGGCCGACCATCTGGCCTGGCTGGAGGGCAAGTTCGGCCGCTACCCGTTCTCCGTCTACGGCGTCCACATCTACGACGGATACAGTGACGCCCTGGAGAACCAGACCCTCTCCCTCTTCTCCACCAACTGGTTCCGGCCCAACGCGAACGGCCACCCGACGTACGAGAACACCATGGTCCACGAGCTGGTCCACCAGTGGTACGGCGACTCCGTCACCCCCGCCGACTGGCAGCAGGCGTGGCTCAACGAGGGCCCCGCCGTGTACTACGCCGCCCTGTACGGCGAGGAGCGCGGCTGGTCCGTCCTCACCGACAAGATGAGGGCGACCTACGGCAAGCTCGACGCGATCCGCGCCAAGGACGGACCGCCGGGACTGCCCAAGGCCCTCGGCGGCACCAACATCTACGACGGCGGCGCACTCGTCCTGTACGCCCTGCGCCGGCGGATCGGCGACCGCGCCTTCGACCGCGTGATGAGGATCTGGCCCGAGCGGTTCAGGGACCGCAACGTCACCAGCAAGGACTTCATCGGCCACGCCGTGGACGTCACCGGTGACCGGTCCCTCGACGGCTTTCTGCGCGACTGGCTCTTCGGAGCCGTCAATCCGCCCATGCCCGGCCACCCGGACTGGAGGGCCGACGCGTGAACTTCCCGACGAACGCCCTGCGGCTGACCGCCGCCGCCTGCGCGGCCGGCCTCGCCGCCCTGCTCACCGCGCCCACGGCCCAGGCCGCCCCACCGCCCCGCACCCTGTACGCGGCCCCGGACGGCGGGGGCACCTCCTGCACCGTCTCCCGGCCCTGCTCCCTGGAAGGCGCCCGGGACACGGCCCGCGCCGAGACCGGCCGCGACGTCCGCGTACTGCTCGAGGACGGTACGTACGAGCGCGCCGAACCGCTCCGGCTCGGTGCCGCCGACTCCGGCGATCAGGGCCGCACCGTCACCTGGGCGGCGGCTCCCGGTGCCCGCCCCGTGCTGTCCGGCGGCCGGGCCGTGACCGGGTGGGCGCCGAACGGCGACGGAACCTGGACCGCCGCCGTCCCGGCCGGCATCACCCCGCGGCAGCTCTTCGTCGACGGGAAACGCGCCGTCCGCGCCCGCGGCGAGTCGTGCGCCGCGGGCGTCTGCGACGCCACCAAGGCCGGCATGACCGGGGCCGAGGCCACCGGCATCGCCCAGTGGCAGCGTCCCACGGACGCCGAGGCCGTCATCCGCGTCCGCTGGCGCAACTATCACTGCCGGATCACCGGCGTCAGCGGCGACCTCCTGAGCTTCGCCCGGCCCTGCTGGACCAACTCCTCCAGCGGCACCGACCGCACGGGCCCCGCCTGGGACTCCACGACGGTCGACTCCACCCGCTACAGCGGAGTCGCCTTCTTCGAGAACGCCCCCGAACTCCTCGACAAGCCGGGCGAGTTCGTCTGGAACTCCGAGACGCGCACCGTGACGTACCTGCCGCGCAAGGGCGAGAACATGCGCAGTGCCAGGACCGTCACCCCGCACACGGAGCAGCTCCTCGTCCTCGACGGCGCCCATGACATCACGGTCAGCGGAATCGGCTTCGCGTACGCCGCCTACCGTCAACCCGGCACCGACGAGGGCTACGCGGGCACCCAGGCAGGTCTCACCCTGACCGGCGCCACCGGGCCCGTCGACCACGCCGGTCGCCACTACACTAAACCGGCGGCGGCCGTCACCGTGCGCGGCGGCCGGCACATCCGTATCGACCGGGCCGGATTCAGCCGGCTCGGCGGCGCCGGGGCGATCCTGGAGGCCGGCACCAAGGACAGCTCCCTGACCCGTTCGTCCTTCACCGACCTGTCCTCGGGCGCGGTCTACGTCGGCGACACCGAGCCACGGCCCGGGGACGCACTCGCCGGCGAACGGAACACGGTCGCGTACAACACCATCAGCCGCTCCGGCGTCGAGTACACCGATTCCGTGGGCATCTGGGCGGGCTACGAGGCGGAACTCGCCGTCGAGCACAACACGCTCAGCCACCTCCCCTACTCCGGGATCTCCGTCGGCTGGGGCTGGAACCAGCCCGAGGCGCGGGTCTCCGTCCTGCGGGACAACAAGGTGACGGCCAACCGGATCACCGACGTGATGCAGGTGGCGCGCGAGCAGCACGACGGCGGCGCGATCTACACGCAGGGGGCGCAGCCGGGAACGGTCCTGTCGGAGAACTACATCAACCGCTCCGCGTTCGGCAACACCGAGCGCGACGGCAACGGCATCTACCTCGACGAGCAGTCCTCGCACATCCTGGTCGAGCAGAACGTCGTCACCCGCGTCGGCTACAAGTGGGTGTCCAACTGGGCGGACTACGGCGTCGAGAACACGGTCCGGTCCAACTGGACGGACACCGCGGCGCCCGGGCTGTCCGGCCGGGGCTCGACCATGACGGGCAACCTCACCGGCCTGGACCGGCTGCCGGCCGAGGCGCTCGCCGTCGCCGCCCGGGCCGGTGCCCACGGCGGCCCGGTCGAGCGGCTGCGCACCGACCTGGCCCGCACGGGCACCGCCGCCCAGTCCTCGACCGAGGGGGCCGCCACCGCGGACCTGGCCCTGGACGGCGACATCACCACGGACACCCGCACCCTGTCCGGGCCGGGCGCCTGGTGGCAGGTGGACCTCGGTGACACTCACCGGGTCCGCCGCATCGAGGTCTGGAACAACGCCTCGATGACGACCGCCGACTTCGACGTCGTCACGGACGACCGGACGATCCGCGTCAGTGGAAGGGCCCTGCGCCCGACCGTGGTCGACCTGGACAGCAGTACCCGCACCGTGCGGATCGCGGTGCCCGGCGACGGACGGGTCGCCCTGTCCCAGGTACTCGTCCACCCCTGACCGGCCCACCGAACGAAGGAAGACCCATGACCGATCTCCGTATGGGCGTGCTCGGCTACGGACTGCGCGGCTCACTCGCCCGCACCGCGCACCGGCCCGGCGCCGGCGCCCGCGTCGCCGCGCTGGCGGAGCCGGACCCCCGCGCCCGTGCGGAGGCGGCCGTGGCCTTCCCCGAGGCCCGCCTGACCCCCGACCACCGGGAGGTGATCGGCCACCCCGGCATCGACGCGGTGCTGGTCCTCACGCCCGACCACACCCATGCCGACCTGGCCTGCGAGGCACTCCGCGCGGGCAAGCCCGTCTTCGTCGAGAAGCCGCTCGACATCAGCGTCGAGCGCTGCGACACGATCCTGCGCACGGCCTACGAGACGGGGACGCGGCTCTACATCGGCCACAACATGCGTCACATGCCGGTCGTGCGGCTGATGCGCGACCTCGTGCGGCGCGGGGCGGTCGGCGTGGTCAAGACCGTCTGGATCCGGCACTTCGTCGGCTACGGCGGCGACTGGTACTTCAAGGACTGGCACGCCGAACGGCGTTTCACCACGGGGCTGCTGCTCCAGAAAGCCGCCCATGACATCGACGTCCTGCACTGGCTGGCCGGCGGATACGCGCGGGACGTCCAGGCGCTGGGCGACCTCATGGTGTACGGCGACAATCCGCACCGCCGCGAGCCCGGTGAACCGAAGACCGACGACTGGTACACGAAGGACGGCCACTGGCCGCCGCACGCCCAGCGGGCGCTGAACCCCGTCATCGACGTGGAGGACGTCTCGCTGCTCAACATGCGCCTCGACAACGGAGTGCTGGCCGCCTACCAGCAGTGCCACTTCACGCCCGACTACTGGCGCAACTACACGGTCATCGGCGACGCCGGCCGACTGGAGAACTTCGGTGACGGTCCCGGCGGAAGCGTCAAGGTCTGGAACACCCGCCGCTCCGGCTACCGCCCGGAGGCGGACGAGGTGCACGCCATCCCGGCCGCCGAGGACGAAGCAGGGCACGGCGGAGCCGATCCGCTGCTGATGGACGAGTTCCTGCGGTTCGTACGCGTGGGCGGCCGCACGGACACGTCACCGGTCGCGGCCCGGATGGCGGTGGCGGCGGGCGTCCTGGCGACGGCCTCCCTCCGCGACGGAGGCACACCCTGCCGCGTACCGCCGTTGGACCCGGACCTGACGGCCTACTTCGAGAACGGTCAGGTCCGGCCCTGACCGGCACCGGCCATGTGCCCCCCGCGGACGGCCTCGGCGAGGGCGTTGCCGATGGCCCGGGACCCTGCCGCGTTGGGATGCAGGGGTGCGGCCACGCGGCCGGGAACCACGCCCTCGACGTAGCGGTCGGCGGGGGCGGCACAGATGTCGTGTCCGACGCCCAGCGCGTAGGTGTCGACGAAGGCGGCGCCGTGCTCCTCGGCGGTCTGCTTCAGTACGGCGCTCAGGTGGTTGATCGCGCCTTGGAGATGGTTGGCGTCCTGCTTCCAGTAGGGCTGGTCGGGGTAGCAGCCGTCGGGGCGGAGGTAGTTGCCGTAGCCGACAACGAAGATCTCCGCATGCGGGGCCCGCCGGGCGATCTCGTCCAGGACGGTGGCGAAGGCCGGTGCCCAGGCGTCGATGCGGGCCCTGATCCTGTCGGTGCCGCCGGCGGTGTTCTCTTCCGCGCAACTGGTGCCGCGGGGCTGGGGCAGGACGTTGACGCATTTCAGCGCTTCGCCGAAGAGGTCGCTGTCGTTGCCGCCGATGGTGACGCTGACGATGTCGGTGTCCGGGGTGAGCGCGTGGTACTGAGGTGCGGTTCCCGGATGCTGGGCGTTGCTCAGATCGCCGACGGCGGCCCCGGAGCAGCTGACGTCGGTGAGCGTCGCGTCCAGGCCCGCGGCCGCGACACGGGGATAGTTCGCAAGGGAGCGCAGGCACGCCGGTCCGGCCGGATCGGCCGGCGGTACCAGTGGGGCGGACGCGTAGGAATCGCCCAGCGCGACGTACCGCAGGGTGTCGGCGGCGGCCGCGTCCGTGACCGGTGCCATGGCCGACACGACCCCGCCGGACAAGACGATGGCCAGGGCCATGCGCAGTGCTGTCTTCACAGGATGCCTCCGTTCGGCACGCACGCGTGCGTGGTCCTTTCCTACTACGAACACGTCCGAGCAGGCATGACGCCGCACGGGGGCGTCATGCCTTCGCGCTGCCTGTCGTCATCTGCGGTAAGTGTCGGCACCCGGCCGGGGGGGCTACTGGTGCGGGCGCACTGCGCTCGCACGGCCGGCGGGCGCCCTCCACGGCCGGTCCTCCGGTGCGGCACTCGCCGCTCCTCGCCGCTCTCAGCGTCGATGAGCCCGGTCGGCCTCCTGAGCCGCACGCTCGAGCCGGTTCCGGTAGTCCTCCCACCACGCCTGGCCGCCCGGCGCCATGCTGTCGTTGCCCTTGCGCTCCCCGACGTCCCCGTCCACGAGTTCGCGGACGATGTCGGCGTGCCCGGCGTGCCGGTGCGTCTCGGCGATCATGCGTATCACGGCATGATGCAGCGTCACCTCCGCCTTGCCGCTGGGCCACCACGGCACCTTGCCGACGGTGTCCAGCGCCAGCGCGTCGATCGTCGCGTCCGCGTGGGCCCACGACCTGCGGTACAGCTCCACGATGTCCTCGCGCGACTCCTCGGGCGTCGCCCACATGTCCGCGTTGGGCTCGGCGCCCTCGTCCATCCAGGGCAGCGCCTCGCCGGACGGCCTCCCGAAGACGTCGCCGAGGTAGCCCAGCTCCATGCTGGCCACGTGCTTCACCAGACCCAGGAGGTTGGTGCCCGTCGGCGTCAGCGGGCGGCGGATGTCGTACTCCGGGAGCCCTTCGAGCTTCCACAGCAGCGCGTCGCGGGCGGACTGCAGGTAGAAGTGAAGGTCGGCCTTGGCATCTGATGAGGTCATGGGGCCAGTCTGCCGCTCACGCGCTCCCTGTTCGATCGAAAGCGGCGAACCGACAGGCTGCCCGGCACCGATCGCCGCGACGGTCCGCCTGCCGGTGGAATTCGCACCCGCCGCATCACGCGTTCGGCCGCACCGACGGGCTGTTTGATCATCCGGCATGTCTGATGCAGACATGTTCAGACCTTCTCGGCGTGTCCTGCTCCGCGCCCCGTTCGCCGCTGCCGGCGCGGGCCTCCTGGCTGCCTGCACGGACTCCGGCTCCGCCCCGGGCCACGGCCCTCAAAAAGCGGTCGGCGGGGCTGCGTTCGTCCCGGCCGGGCCCCCGGGTTACGTCAATCCGTCCGACCCGGAAGTCCTCGCGGCCGAGCGGAAACGCGGGGCCGGCCCGGTGCGCACGTACCGGCTCACCGCCGCCGAGGCGACACTGGACCTCGGCGGGCGGTCCGTGCCGAGCTGGGCGTACGACGGAAAGCTGCCGGGACCCCTGGTGCGGGTCACCGCCGGCGACGTGCTCGACCTGACGCTCGCCAACCGGCTGCCCGCCAGCACCACGCTGCACTGTCACGGGGTGCGGCTGCGCTGCGACATGGACGGCGTGCCGGGCCTCACCCAGGCGGCGATCCGTCCCGGGTCCGATTTCCGCTACCGCTTCACCGTTGGGCAGCCGGGAACGTACCTGCTCCACTCCCACGTCGGGGTGCAGGCCGACCGGGCCCTGTACGCGCCGCTCGTCGTCGACGACCCGCGAGAACCCCTGTCCTACGACGAGGAGTGGGTCGTGGTCCTGGACGACTGGCTCGACGGTGTCGAGGGTTCCACCCCCGAGGAGGTTCTGGACCAGCTCAGGCCCGCCGGCTCCGCGGACGGGGGCCACATGGCCATGGGCCCGGGCCGCGGCGGGAGCCCCAGCCGGCCGGCGACGGCGTTCCCCTCGCCGACGGGGAAACCCGCGGGCCCCTCGCGCGTGCTGCGCACCTCGCACAGCCGCATGCTGCACGGCGAGGGCGGCAGCGTCGCCCACCCCTGGCACCTGGTCAACGGGCGCCTGCCCGGTCATCCCGAGGTGTTCCGCTGCCGCCCCGGCGACCGTATCCGGCTGCGCATCATCAACGCCGGCGCCGAAACGGCCTTCCGGGTCGCGCTGGGCGACCACGAGATGACGGTCACCCATACCGACGGCTATCCGGTGAAGCACACGCGGACCCATGCCCTTCTCGTCGGTATGGCGGAGCGGTACGACGTCCTGATCACCGCCCGGGACGGCGTCTTCCCCCTGGTCGCGCTGCCCGAGGGCAAGAAGGGCAGGGCCCTCGCCGTCCTGCGCACCGGCAAAGGGACCAGGAACCTGCCCCCTGCCGACGCCCACCCGGACGAACTCGACGGCCGGACCGTCCCCGCACGCCGTCTCGTGCCCGACGACTCCGTGGCCCTGGACGACCGTGAACCCGACCGCGAGATGCGCATCCGGATCACCGGCGGCATGGAGAGGTTCGACTGGGGGTTCGACCACCAGGCCTACTCCGTGCAGCAGCGCCGTGCGGTGCGCGCGGGTGAACGGGTACGGCTCACCCTCATCAACGCCACGGACATGTGGCATCCGATGCACCTGCACGGGCACACCTTCGCCATCACCGGACTGGACGGCGTGGGCGCGCGCAAGGACACCGCGGTGGTCCTCCCGCACCGCAAACTGGTGCTCGACTTCGACGCCGACAACCCGGGTCTGTGGATGCTGCACTGCCACAACCAGTACCACTCGGAGAGCGGCATGATGACGGTACTGGGATACCGCCGATAGGCCGTACCCGGTCGCTCAGGGCGGCGGCGCCACTAGGCTGCGGCGATGGAGCGATTGACCGACGTGCCCGAGAGCCCCGCCCGGCCCGGAGACGAGGGCCGGGCGAACGACTACGACCGTTTCGCCGAGCTGTACGCGGCGGAGACTGAGAACAACCTCGTCAACGCGTACTACGCACGGCCCGCGATGCTGGCCCTCGCGGGGGACGTCGCCGGCCGTCGCATCCTGGACGCCGGCTGCGGCTCGGGCCCCCTGTCCGCCGCCCTGCGCGACCGCGGCGCCGTCGTCACGGGCATCGACGCCAGCGCCCGGATGCTGGCGCTGGCCAGGCGGCGGCTCGGTGACGGCGTGGCCCTGCACATGGCCGACCTGAGCGACCGGCTGCCGTTCGACGACGGCGCGTTCGACGACGTGGTCGCCTCCCTCGTCCTGCACTACCTGGAGGACTGGGGGCCGGCGCTGGCCGAGATGCGGCGAGTGCTCGGGCCCGGCGGCCGGCTGATCGCGTCGGTGGACCATCCCCTCGTGGCCTACACGTTCCAGGAGCCCCGGCCGGACTACTTCGCGACCACCAGCTACACCTTCGACTGGACGTTCAACGGGCAGTCCTTCCCGATGAAGTTCTGGCGCAAGCCGTTGCACGCGATGGTCGATGCCTTCACCGGCGCCGGGTTCCGGCTTTCCGTCGTCAGCGAGCCGCAGCCCGACCCGGCCGCCCGTGAACTGTTCCCCGACGGCTTCCACGACCTCTCGACCACAGCGACCTTCCTGTTCTTCGTGCTCGAGGTACCGGCGTCGGCCACCGGCTCGGCCGACTAGCCGGTCACGCGTGGGGCCGGCGGCCACTGCATGTGGTCGCCGGCCCTGTGGTCCGCGTCAGTGCTCTGCCCGGCGTCCGGTCAGTTCGCGTTCACCAGGTCGTGCGCCGGCACGGTCACCGTCCGCTTGCCCGGCTTGCCGCCGAGCACGATCTTGCGGAGTGCGCTGTTGTTGTCGAGGTTGGTCTCCTTCAGCCGCTTCTCCGGGTTGGCCAGAACCTGGATGTAGTAGGTGCCGTTGGGCACCTGGGTGATGTCGAAGGACTGGCCCGGCAGGTCCTGGGTGTACGTGTCGCCGGAGCCGACGTCCAGCACCTCACGGACGGAGATCGAGTTCTCCTGGCCGCAGGCGGTCGAGAGGTCGGTGTTGAAGGGGTGCCAGTTGGCGTTCTTCACCGTGTAGTCGACCGCGTCGGTGTTGGCCAGGCAGAAGGCCTCCTTGCCGCTGCGCACGGCCTCCTTCTTGTCCGCCTTCAGCAGCCGGTAGCTGGCGAAGTCGGTGAAGTGCCAGTGCACATGGCCCGGGCGCGGGTCCCATTCCATGGTGCCGGTCGGGGTGTAGCCGACCTGCTTGCCCTTGGCGTCGTAGAAGTACTGGTAGGCGTCCATCTTGGCCTTGCCGGGCGAACGGAAGCCGTCCACCACCAGCTGCGCCGGACCGGCGTTCCACACGTTGGCGCTGAAGGCCAGGTAGTCCTTGCCGGGGATGTTCTCCTCGCCATCGCTGATGACGATCCCGTAGGCCGGCAGCGAGCGCAGGTCGGGCTTGGGAACGTCCGGGACGGAGGTCTTGCCGACGGGCCGCTTCGACAGCGGCTTCAGCGCCGGCGCCCTGCGCGAGCCGTCGGTCTGCCCGCCCGTGTCGCCGATCCGTGTCGCGCGTGCGGCCTGCTCCTTCTTCACCGCCCAGGGCAGGGCCGGAGGCGCCGCCTTCAGCGGTCCGTGGCCCACGTTGTACGAGGGGCCCGCGCCGCTCGTCACCGGCGCGGCGGCCTGGGCGGGCGTCGGGGCGTGTCCCGGGCCGTGGCCCGCGTGCCCGGACGGCGCCTGGTGGCCGGCTCCGTGCCCGGTGTGCTCGCCGGCCTCGGCGGACTGCGCGGAGCGGGAGGCCCGCGCGGCGACGCCCTCCTCGTCCTCGTAGCTCCGCTCTTCCACGGTCACCTTCACCGTGGCCGGCTTGTCGGCGATGCCGAACAGGTCGCGGTACTTCTTGGCGACGCCGACCTTGGCGGTGTACGTACCGGCCGCCAGCTTGATCGGGTTGCTGTAGGAACCCGCGTAGGTGTTGGCCGCCCAGCCCTTCTCGACGCCCCACACCGAACCGAGGGTGAACGCATTGGTGGGGCAGCTCTCCGGATACTTGGAGGTGGCGGGCGCGTCGGGGCGCACCCGGCCGCTGGCGTTGTTCGGGCAGAAGTCCTCGGTCCGGCTGAGGACCTTCTTGCCCGCCTTGTCGGTGACCGTGATCTCCGCGAAGCCGGGCAGGCCGGAGAAGTCCTTCACCGTGCCCTTGGGCAGCGTCTTGGTCTTGGCCTTGCCGCCCTCGTACACGGTCTGGGTGATGGTCACCGGGTCCTTGTAGGACTTCCGGGTCACCTTCAGCTCCAGCGGCGTCCCCTCGGCGGTGAGGTAGGTGCCGAGGTCGAGGTAGACGCCCGGGTCCTCCTTCCAGGAGGTGAGCGTGATCGAGTTGGTCGCGGCGATGAGGCTCAGCTTGGGCCCTGTCGCGGCCTTCGCCGGCTCCGACGTGGCGGCCACGAGCCCGGCCGTCACGGCCAGGGCGGCGACGGCCGTGGTACCTGCGAGCAGCGGACGCCGCAGCCGGGTGGTGCGCGTTCTGGTCATCGTTCCCTCGTCCTCCGGTGCTGTGAGAAGGAGACAGGCGGCGGGCGGCACGACGTGTCGGCGAGGACAGCCGCAGGGCCGGCCCTGTGGGGGGCACTTGCTGTGCCCGCGCTGTGAGAGGAACGGACCCGACGCTCGGTTGTCCGCAGGTCGGAACCGGCGGGATGTTGGCCGGATAACTCCGTTGCGGAGGAAATCGGGTCATTTTCCGGGCGAGCGCCCACCTGGTGACAGGACTTCTGATATTGACTGCGGCCGGCCGGCTCTCACGGACCGCCGGAGCCGACGCGCGTGCCGTGAACCCCGACCCCCTCATCACACGGTGCGTTCGGGGATCGTCGGCAGGACCTTCTCGGCGATGGCGAGGAGGGCGCTGTCGTCCGGGAGGGCTCCGGACGTGCTCCACACGGTGATGTCGTAGAACCCGCCCCGGTCCTTCCCATCGAAGGCCACGGACAGCGTTCTGGCCAGGGGGCCCTGCTCGACCGGCCCGCCGGATCCGCCGCCCCCGAGATTGATCTCGATCCTCATGGTGTGGTCCGAGGAGAAGACCGCGGGCCGGCCGAGGACCGCGAGCGTCTTGACGTCCGTCTCCTCACCGAACTTCATCAGTTTCACGTACTGGGCGATCGACAGCTCGTTGTACGTGGCCGAGACGTTCACGGTGTAGGTGTCGAACTGGACCTCGGCCTCCGGCTGGGCGATCTTCCCGTCGGTGAGGGGAGCGGTGTTGCTGGTGCCGGAGGCCACGGTCGCGGACTCCGCGGGCGTTCCGAGGAGCTGGGCCAAGTCGGACCGGTTGAGCGCCTTGCACAGCTCCTCGCCGGTCACAGCCCGGGGTGTCCTCTCGTAGGCACTCGGCAGCTCCTCGCCTTCCCCGCTCGAACACGAGGCGGCCCGCGGCGTGCTGTTGTCGTCGTCGGGCATCAGTTCCGGGCCCAGCCACAGCGCGGCCCCGAGTGCCGCGAACACGGCCACGGCGGCGACGGCCTGGCCCCACGCGTTGGGTTCCTTCTCCGGCGTCGGCGGGGTGGGACGCTGCACCACAGCCTGCGGCTGCGGCTGCGGCTGTGCGGCAGCGTGGGCCACCACCCCGTCCGCGGAGGCCGCCGGGCTCGGGTTCCGGCGGGCGCGCAGGGCCTGGACCACCGTGTGGACCCGTATCGCGGTGAACACCAGGAACGCCGTGCCGATCGCGGCCGGCACCCATTCCGCGTCGCGGACGGCGAGATACATGATGCGCACGCCGAAGACGGACCCGACCACGATGAGCAGAGGCTCCCGGACCCAGAAGGGCAGGAGACGGATGAGGAAACCGAGCATCCGGTGATCTCACCAGGCAAGATCACGCCTGGCTGTGACGGAAGCCACAGTTCCGGGTCACGGGTGTGTAGCGTGCGAATGCGGTTGCGGCAGAGCCTGGGAGTCCGGTGAGGTACTCGCATGGACGGTGCCACGGAGCAGAGGCGGCGGGCGCGACCGGGCGGTGCGGACCGTACCGCCGGGAGGCACCCGGCTCCGTGGCACCGGGCGGCGGTGCTCGCCGCCCTGATGCTGGCCGCCTTCACCTTCAACACGGCCGAGAACCTGCCGATCGGCCTCCTGGAACTCATCGCCGACAGCCTGCGCGTGTCGGTGTCAGCAGTGGGTCTTCTGGTCACCGGGTACGGCGTGACGGTGGCCGTCGCCTCACTGCCGCTCGCGCACGTGATGCGGGCGGTGCCCCGCCGTCATGTGCTCACCGGACTGCTGGCCGCGCTGGTCGTGTCCAGCCTGGTCGCGGCGCTGGCCACGTCGTATTGGGTACTCCTCGGGGCGCGGCTGCTGACCGCGCTCGCCCAGGCGCTGTTCTGGGCCGTGATGGGGCCGGTCGCGGTGGGCCTGTTCGCGCCCGTGATCCGTGGGCGTGTGGTCGGCGCCCTGTCCGTCGCCGGTTCGCTCGCCCTCGTCCTCGGTGTGCCCGCCGGAAGCTGGCTGGGGCGGCAGAGCGGCTGGCCGGTGCCGGTCGCCGTGCCGGCGGCCCTCGGCGCCGTCTGCCTGGTGACGATCGCCGCATTGCTGCCGACCTCACGTCCGGAAGAGGAGCCCGCCGCCTACGGGACCGGTCCCGACGCCCGACGGTTCGGGGTCGTGCTGGCGGCCGGAGCCCTGTCCGCCACAGGGGCGTTCACGGGATACACGTACATCGTGAAGTTCCTCGGCGACGTCAGCGGGTTCTCCCCGAGCACGGTCAGCGCCCTGCTCGTGGCCTTCGGTGCCGCGTGCCTGGCCGGGGTGAGCATCACCGGAGTCCTGCTGGACCGCTTCCCGCACGCCGCCCTGGCCACTGCCGTGGCCACGCAGGCGGTGGGCATGCTCGGCCTGTACGCGGCCGGCTCCGATCCGGTGGCGGCGGTGGTGTTCGTGATGATGGTCGGCGGTGCGCTGGGTCCGGTGTTCATGACCACCCAGAACGAGATGCTGCGGTGCGCACCCGGCCGTACGGACCTCGCCCTCGCGGCGAACTCCGGGGCCTACAACGCCGGCATCGCGGCGGGCGCCGCGCTCGGAGGGCTGGTTCTGCCGCTCGCCGACGTGCGGGGCACCTTCCTCGCCGGCGCACTGCTGACCGTCGGGGCCTGCGCGGTCCTGCTCGGCGGGAGGCTGCTGCGGCCGGAGACGGGATCCGCCGAGTAGACCTTCAACCTCTGGGCCCGGGGAACTCCCGCAGCAGCAGCGGCTCCGATACGACTTCGGTGAGCGACGCGGCCTTGGCCGAGTCGCGATCGCGGAGCGCCGGTGTCACCGCGACAGCGCTCACACCGGTCCGGAAATCCCCGGCTCGGCTGCCGAACGGGCTCGGCCGTCCTGCCTTCCCCGCGGCGTCATCGCGGTGCGCGGGCCGGCTCCTCCAGACCGGCCCCGTCACCGTCCGGGGTCGCGCCGGCCGTCTTCTCCGCGGCGGATTCCGGCTGTGCGTCCGGATGCCGCGGCCGGACCCAGAGGGCGTGGACGCCTCCGAGGAGCGCCAGCCACACCGCGCCGACGACCAGGGCGATCCGGGTGCTCCCGTCGAAGGCGAGCAGCACCATGACCGCGGCCATGAAGACGATGGCGGCGATCTGGCCGTAGGGCCAGAAGGGGGCGGGGAACGTCAGCGACGCCCGCTCCTCGGCGGACATCGTCCTGCGCGCCCTGACATGGGTCAGGAGGATCATCAGCCATACCCAGACGGTGGCGAAGGTCGCGATCGAGGAGATGATCAGGAAGATCCTGCCGGGCATGAGGACGTTCATCAGCACGCCGAGGAGCAGGGCCCCGATCATGACGAGGGTGGTCACCCACGGCACGCCGTTGCGGGTGACCCGCAGCATGACCGCGGGGCCCTGGCGCCGCTCCGCCAGACCGAACATCGTGCGGCCCGCGGCGAAGATGTCGCTGTTGATCGCGGACAGGGCGGCGGTGAGGACGACGAGGTTGAGGACGGCGGCCGCGGACTTGAGTCCGACGCCGGCGAAGATCTCGACGAAGGGGCTGCCCGACGCGTCGATGTCCTGCCAGGGGGTGATCGACATGATCACCGCGAGGGTCAGCACGTAGAAGAGGATGATGCGCAGCGGGATGGAGTTGACCGCGCTGGGGATGGTCTTCTCCGGCGACTCGGCCTCGCCGGCCGTGACGCCGATGATCTCCGTGCCGCCGAAGGCGAACATGACCACGGCGAACGACATCACGAAGCCGTCGGCGCCGCCGGCGAAGAAGCCGCCGTGGCTCCACAGGTTCGACAGGCCGACGTGGCCGTCGCCGCTGCCGAGACCGAAGGCGATCACGGCGATGCCGACGAGGATCATCGCGACGATGGCCACGATCTTCACCAGGGACAGCCAGAACTCCAGCTCGCCGAAGACCTTGACGCTGACGAGGTTGAGCGCGCCGATGAGCAGGACGGCGGCCAGCACCCAGATCCAGCGGGGCACGTCGGGGAACCAGAAGCCCATGTAGACGCCGACCGCGGTGATGTCCGCGACGCAGACGATGACCATCTCGAAGGCGTACGTCCAGCCCGTGGTGAACCCGGCGAGCGGGCCGAGGTGCCTGGTCGCGTACTCGCCGAAGGAGCCGGCGCTCGGCGAGGCCACGGCCATCTCGCCGAGGGACCGCAGCACGAGGAAGACGGCCGCTCCGCCGATCAGATAGGCGAGGAGGACGGCGGGCCCACCGGCCTGGATGGACTCGGACGAGCCGTAGAAGAGCCCCGTGCCGATGGCGGAACCGAGGGCCATGAAGCGGATGTGCCGGGAGCGGAGCCCGCGGCTCAGACCGGTGGTGTCGGTACGCAAACGAGTGTCTCCCTCTTCGGGGTGTGCGCCGGAAGGTGCGACGGACCGTTTTCCGTGTCGATCCCCGCCGGTCCGTCGTCCGAGCTCGCGGCGGGGACGACGGCCTGTATATTCCTGTCTATACAGGAGCGTCAAGGGGTGGTCCGATGAGTGAACGCGAGCCGGCGCCGAGCACGCCGGCGCCGTCGAACGCGTCGTCGAGCGCGTCACCGGCCGTCGGCCGGGCGCTGGACATGCTGGTGTACCTCGCCGGGCGCCCCGGGCTGGTCCAGGCCGCAACCCTCGCCCGCGACCTGGGAGTTCCGCGGTCGTCGGCGTACCACATCCTCAAGGTCCTGGCCGACCGCGGCTTCGTCACCTACGTACCGGCGGAGCAGGCGTACGGGCTGGGCGTCACCTCCTTCGAGGTGGGCTCCGCCTATCTGCGGCACGAGCCCCTGGAACTGCTCGCCCGTCCCCTCCTGCACACGCTCGCGAGCCGCCTCGGCCAGACGGTGCACCTGGGGATCCTGCACGGCGCGGAGACGGTCTACCTGCTCAAGGAACGGCCGCCCGCGGGCCGGACCGGCGACATCGACATCGCCCTCGTCACCGACATCGGCGTGCGCCTGCCGGCCCACCTCACGGCCAACGGCCGCGCCATCCTCGCCCACACCTCCGAGGCACAGCTGCGGGCGCTGTTCCCCCGGCCGGGCGACCTCACCTCCCGCACGGGCAGGGGCCCGCGGACGCTGCCGGCGCTGGCCGGCGAGCTGGCCCGGGAACGGGAGCGCGGCTGGTCCCAGGAGGTCGAACTGGTGACCAGGGGGTTCTGCTCGATGGGGGTGGCGGCGTTCGACCACAACGGGCGGCCCGTCGCGGCGATCAGCACCACCTGGCGCCGCCACCACTGCCGGCACGACGCGGCCCAGGTGCGGGACGTCCTGCGGCACGGTGCCGCCCGGCTCACCGCGGCCGTCTCGGGCCACGCGCCGGCCACGGCGGCGGGGCCGGCCGCCGCGTGAAGCGTCAGTGCGTCGCGAACGCGCCCTCGAGGCGGTAACGCGAACCGGGGTGCAGCAGCCGCGCGATGCTGACCAGCGCGTCCCGCGACCAGGTGCGGCGCTGGATCAGCAGGCAGGGCTCGGACGGCTCGACACCGAGGATCGCGCACTCCTCCGGCGAGGCCAGCACCGCCTCCACGATGTGCTCGCCCTTGCCCAGCGGCGCGACCTTGGACAGGAAGGTGAACGGCGTCTGCCGGGTGAAGTCCTGCTCCAGATAGCCGGGCGCGAACGCCGGAACGACGTAGCGGTCCTCGAGCTGGATCGCCACCCCGTCCTCGTAGTGGACCACCCGGGAGCGGAAGACCGGCTCCCCCTCGCCGAGACCGAGGTGCGCGCCGGTCTTCTCGTCGGCCCGCTCCTCGCGCACGGACAGCACACGGGCCTCGTAGCGGTGGCCGCGGTGGCGTACCTCGTCGGCGATGTTGTGCACCTCGAGCAGCGCGGAGCTGGCCTTCTTCGGGGCGACGAAACTGCCGACCCCCATGACCCGCCGGATGACGCCCTCGGCGGCCAGCTCGCGCAGGGCGCGGTTGACCGTCATCCGGGACAGGCCGAGCGCCTCCACGAACTGGCTCTCCGACGGCAGCGCGTCGTCCTCACGCCAGTGACCGCCGGCGATCCGCTCGGCGACGAGGTCCTTGACGCGCCGGTACGCGGGAACGGAGCCGGCCGTGCGCTGCTCGTACAACCGGCCGAGCTCCGCTGGATCCACGACCAAGCCGCCCACCGTCCTCGTCCTCCGCCGCACTGGCTGCCTCGTATCCGCTGGAAATCCTAAGGGAGGGCCCGTTCGCGAGTGAGCCGGCGCCGTCTCACGCCGGGAAGGGTCTCGGATCCGAGAAACCCGCCGGGCGCCGCTGGTTCCGTGTCCGCCGCTGCCGTGTCATGGCGGGACAACGGCTCGACCCTTTGTGAGGAGTCCCCATGACCAGCGTTTCCCCCGCGGCGCCGGGCACCGTCCGCGCCCCGCGCGGTACCGGACTGAACTGCCTCGGCTGGCAGCAGGAAGGCGCCCTGCGGATGCTCATGAACAACCTCGACCCCGAGGTCGCCGAGCACCCCGAGGACCTCGTCGTCTACGGCGGCACCGGGAAGGCCGCCCGCAACCGGGAGGCCTACGACGCCATCGTCCGCACGCTGAAGACGCTGAAGGACGACGAGACGCTGCTGGTGCAGTCCGGCAAGCCCGTCGGCGTGATGCGCACCAGCGAGTGGGCGCCGCGCGTGCTGCTGGCCAACTCCAACCTGGTCGGCGACTGGGCCAACTGGGAGGAGTTCCGGTCGCTGGAGGCCCGGGGACTCACCATGTACGGCCAGATGACGGCCGGTTCGTGGATCTACATCGGCAGCCAGGGCATCCTCCAGGGCACCTACGAGACCTTCGGCGCCGTCGCCCGCAAGAAGTTCGGCGGCAGCCTGGCCGGCACCATCACCCTCACCGCGGGCCTCGGCGGGATGGGCGGCGCCCAGCCGCTCGCCGTCACCATGAACGACGGCGTGGCCCTCTGCGTCGACTGCGACCCGTCCCGCATCGAGCGCCGGATCGCCCACCGCTACCTCGACGTCGCCGCCGACGACCTGGACCACGCCCTGCGCCTCGCCGTCGAGGCCCGCGACCAGCGCAAGCCGCTCTCCATCGGCCTGACCGGCAACGCCGCCGAGGTCTTCCCCGAGCTGCTGGAGCGGGGCGCGCCCATCGACATCGTCACCGACCAGACCAGCGCCCACGACCCGCTGTCCTACCTCCCGGTCGGCGTGCGCCTGGAGGAGTGGCACGAGCAGGCCCGCAAGGACCCCGCCGGCTTCACCGAGCGCGCCCGCGCGTCCATGGCCCGGCACGTCGAGGCCATGGTCGGCTTCCTCGACGCCGGCGCCGAGGTCTTCGACTACGGCAACTCGATCCGCGACGAGGCCCGCAAGGCCGGCTACCGGCGGGCGTTCGACTTCCCCGGCTTCGTGCCGGCCCACATCCGGCCCCTGTTCGAGGAGGGCCTCGGCCCGTTCCGCTGGGCTGCCCTCTCCGGTGACCCCAAGGACATCGAGGCCACCGACAAGGCCATCATGGAGCTCTTCCCGGAGAACGAGCACCTGCACCGCTGGCTGAAGATGGCCGGCGAGCGCGTCGCGTTCGAGGGACTGCCCGCCCGCATCTGCTGGCTGGGTTACGGCGAGCGGCACCGCGCCGGTCTGCGCTTCAACGAGATGGTCGCCTCCGGCGAACTGTCCGCGCCCGTCGCCATCGGCCGCGACCACCTCGACTCCGGCTCCGTGGCCTCGCCCTACCGCGAGACCGAGTCGATGCTCGACGGCTCCGACGCCATCGCCGACTGGCCGCTGCTCAACGCCCTCGTGAACACCTCCTCCGGGGCCTCCTGGGTCTCCATCCACCACGGCGGCGGCGTCGGCATGGGCCGCTCCATCCACGCCGGCCAGGTCTGCATCGCCGACGGCACCGAGCTCGCGGCGCAGAAGCTCGCCCGCGTCCTGACCAACGACCCGGGCATGGGCGTCATCCGGCACGTGGACGCCGGCTACGAGCACGCCACCACGGTGGCGAAGGAGCGCGGTGTGCGCATCCCGATGGCGGAGACCGAGGGCGGCGCCGCGTGAGTGCCGTGACCACGGGCAGGGAAGCCCCGCACGTCCGCGTGGACGTCCCGGCCGCGCCCTGGAGCGGACGGGACGACGGCCCCGGCGCCGACAACCTGCGCTGGCACCACGCCGTGCACCTCGACCCGGCTCAGGCGGCCCCGGGGGACGTCGCCTTCGTCGGTTTCCGCAGCGACGAGGGGGTGCGCCGCAACAAGGGCCGGCCAGGCGCCGCGAACGGCCCGGACGCCCTGCGCGGCGCCCTCGCGTCCATGGCGCTGCCGAAGCCGCTGCGGGCGCTCGACGCGGGCGACGTCGAGGTCGCCGGGGACGGCGAGGACGACCTGGAGACGGGCCAGCAGCGCCTGGGCGGCGCGGTGGCCGCGCTCGTCGACCGCGGTCACCCGGTGATGGTGCTGGGCGGCGGCCACGAGGTCGCGTACGGCAGCTACATCGGGCTGGCGCAGACGCGGGCGGTGCGTGAGGGCGGCCGGCTCGGGGTGCTCAACCTCGACGCGCACTTCGACCTGCGCGACGACGTCCGGCCCAGCTCCGGCACGCCCTTCCTGCAGATGGCGCAGAGCGAGGCGCGGCAGGGCCGGGACTTCAACTACTGGGTGCTGGGCGTGAGTCAGCCGAGCAACACGGAGCGGCTGTTCCGCACCGCCGACTCGCTCGGGGTCCGCCATCTGCCGGACACCGAGTGCGGCCTGCTCGACCTGGCACGCACCGAGCAGTTCGTCGACGAGTTCCTCGCGAGCTGCGACGTGGTGCACCTGAGCATCGACCTCGACGTGCTGCCCGCCGCCGTCGCACCGGGCGTCAGCGCCCCCGCCGCGTACGGCGTGCCCATGGACGTCATCGAGCGGGTCTGCGCCCGGGTGGCGGCGAGCGGCAGGCTCGCGGTCTGCGACATCGCCGAGCTGAACCCGGAGTTCGACGTGGACCGGCGTACGGCCCGCGTCGGCGCCCGCCTGATCCACCGCATGGTGACCGCCCGGGCGTGACATCCCCGCGGGCGTGCATCCGGCCCGCCCACAGCAGGCCGCCAGGTCGTGAGACGCGAAGAGCCGCGGCCTGGCGGCCGCGGCTCTTGCGACGGGACGGTCCGGTCAGTGACCGGACCGGTCGACGAGGTCGACGACCGCGAGGACCCCGTCGACGCCGATGGTGTCGCGGTCCTCGTCGGAGAACAGGACGGCGTCGAAACGGCCGAGGAGGACGGACGCCCCGTGCAGCAGTGCCGTCCCCTCCAGGACGATCGCGAGGACGCGGGTCCCGGCGCCGGGTCGTACGGAGGTGTGCGCGCGCTCGACGCGGACGCGCGCCGTCGTGCGGCCGCGCCGCACCATCACGTTGAAGTCGACGATCGGCCCGTCGAGCAGCCGGCACTCCGTGACCGCGTCACCGGGGAAGGCGAAGGGCTCGTACCGGGCGTCCACCACGTGCGGGGTCCCGTCGACCGTCAGCGCCATGCCCGGCCCGTCGACGACGGTGATGATCCTTTCGACGCCGTCGAACGCGGAGAACGGTCCGCTGTCCGCGACATCGGCGACGCTGACCCGCCACGCGAAGTCGTCGCTCCCCGCGCCCTCCGGGTGGACGGCGACCTCCGACGTCACGCCGCCGCCGTTCTTCCACGGCGCGGGTGTCCGCTCCGACGCCCGCAGAATCTGTGGTGCCATGTGGTGCCTTCTCACGTCTCGAAAAGCCGGAAACCTCCCGGGCCCGCGGGCCCGGGAGGTGTGGACGTCGACCTGGTCAGACCAGTGGGCCGGTGACCGACTCAGCGGCGGCCAGGGCGCGGCCGGAGGTGACGTACTGGACGGTCGCCTCGATCTCGGGGGCGAGCCAGCGGTCGGTGCCGGGACCGTCGACCGTCTCGCGCAGCCCGTCGCGGACCGCGGCGGTGGCCGGCGCCGGGCTCAGCGGGGCCCGCAGGTCGAGCGCGCGGGCGGCGGTGTAGATCTCCACCGCGAGGACGCGGCCGAGTCCGTCGACGGCCCGGCGCAGCTTGCGGGCGGCGGACCAGCCCATGGAGACGTGGTCCTCCTGCATGGCGCTGGAGGGGATCGAGTCGGTGGAGGCCGGTACGGCGAGCCGCTTGAGCTCGGAGACGATCGCGGCCTGCGTGTACTGCGCGATCATGTGGCCGGAGTCCACGCCCGGGTCGTCGGCCAGGAAGGCGTTGAGGCCGCGGTTGCGCGCGGGGTCGAGGAACCGGTCCGTGCGCCGCTCGGAGATCGAGGCGAGATCGGCGACCGAGATGGCCAGGAAGTCGAGCACGGCGGCCACGGGGGCGCCGTGGAAGTTGCCGTTGCTCTCCACCCGGCCGTCGAGGGTGACGACGGGGTTGTCGACGGCACTGGCCAGCTCGCGGGAGGCGACCAGCTCGGCGTGGGTGAGGGTGTCGCGGGCCGTGCCGTGGACCTGCGGCGAGCAGCGCAGCGAGTACGCGTCCTGCACGCGGGTGCACTCGGGCCCCTTGTGGCTGGCGACGATCGCCGAGTCGGCGAGCAGGGCGCGCAGGTTGCCGGCGCTGTCGCCCTGGCCGGGGTGCGGGCGCAGCGCCTGGAGGTCGGCGGCGAACACGGCGTCGGTGCCGAGCTGGCCCTCGACGCTCATCGCGACGGCGATGTCGGCCGTGCGCAGCAGGAGGCGCAGGTCGTGGGCGGCGAGGACGAGCATGCCGAGCATGCCGTCGGTGCCGTTGATGAGGGCGAGACCCTCCTTCTCCTCCAGCACGACCGGGGTGATGCCCGCGTCGGCGAGCGCCTCGGCGGCGGGCCTCCGCACGCCGTCGGCCGTGCGGACCTCGCCCTCGCCCATGACGGCGAGCGCGCAGTGGGCGAGGGGGGCGAGGTCGCCGGAGCAGCCGAGCGAGCCGTACTCGTGGACGACCGGGGTGATGCCGGCGTTCAGCAGCGCGGCGTACGCCTCCGCGGTCTGCGTCCGTACGCCCGTACGGCCCGTGGCGAGGGTGGACAGGCGCAGCAGCATCAGCGCGCGGACCACCTCGCGCTCGACCTCGGGGCCCGAGCCCGCGGCGTGCGAGCGCACCAGGCTGCGCTGGAGCTGGGCACGCAGTTCGGTGGGGATGTGACGAGTGGCCAGGGCGCCGAAACCGGTGGAGACGCCGTAATGGGGCTTGGCGTCGTCGGCGAGGGCCTGGATGACCTCGCGACTGCGGACGATTTCCTTGAGCGCCTCCGGGGCCAGTGCCACCGGGGTACCGAAACGGGCGACGGACACGACTTCGTCGGCGGAGAGCGCGCCGACACCAACAACAACGGTCATGCCCCTATGAAGCCGCAGGCGGGCGGGGGTGTGCGAGAGGTTGTGGATCAGTAGTGTCTGGGATCCAAGACATTGTCGCCGGTGAATGTCTGGGATCCCAGACGCTTGGTCGGCCTCGCCTCTGGTCTACTCTCGCCCCATGAGCATCGTCCCGGCCGCCGCGCAGGTGCTGGCCGTGCTGCGCTATCTGGCGCGGCAGGCCGCACCGGTGCCCGCGGCCGCCATCAGCCGCGACGTGGGGCTGCCCCGCTCGACGACCTACCATCTGCTCGACACCCTGGCCGCCGAGGGCTTCGTGGTCCATCTGCCGGAGGAGCGGCGCTACGGCCTCGGCGTCAGCGCCTTCGAGCTCGCCTCCGGGTACGAGCGCCAGGCGCCGTTCCAGCGGCTGGCGCGGGTGCCGCTGGCCACGCTGGTGGACCGTACCGGGCACAACGCCAACCTCGCCGTGCTGCACGGCCGCGAGGTCATCTACGTCATCGAGGAGCGCGCTCCGGGCCGGGCGCCGCTAGTCAGCGAGGTGGGGGTGCGGCTGCCGGCCCACCTGACCGCCAGCGGCCGGGCGGTGCTGGCACTGTTGCCGCCCGCGCAGGTGCGGGCGATCTTCCCGGACCGGTCCGCCTTCGTGCTGCGGCACGGCGTCGGTCCCGCGTCGCTGACGGCCCTGCGGGGCCTGCTGGCCCAGGTGCGGCGCCGGGGATACGCGACGGAGGAGGGTGAGGTCACCCCCGGCCTCTCGTCCGTCGCCGCGCCTGTGCTGGACCACCACGCCCATCCGATCGCGGGCGTGTCCGTCACCTTCCCCGGTGAGTCGGCCGACGCGTCGGAACGCGACCGGATCGCGGCTCACGTGGCGCAGACGGCGCGGGAGCTGACCCGCCGCGTGGGCGGCGTCACCGCCGTGCGGAACGGGCCGGGGCGGTGACTGCCGCGGCGCAGTCGGGGTTGTGGCACTGACCCGGGTACCAGCGGGGAACGTAGATTCCGAGACTCTTGTGCCGTCTGATCTCGCTGTGAACGGGGTGGTGGCATACCGGACAGACCTGTTCGTCCGGCGGCTTGGTCTCACCTGTGCGACTGGTCATGTCTCCACCGTAAAGCGGAAGTAAAGTCCTGAAAAGCCCTATGTGTCGCTTTGTGTTCTTCTGTGCTCTAGTGCTCCCGGGCGGGTGGCTCGCGCGGCGGATCGGGGTCGGTCGACGTGCCATGCGGCGTTCCGGGGCGGGGCGCCTGGGAATCGTCGTCGGGTTCGTGGCCGGTGGCCTCGGCGGGGCGTCGCAGGCTCAGGATGACCGAAGCCGCCAGGACCACGACGATCACGGCCAGGCTCACGGGAGAGGGGATCTCCGGCACGGAGGTGCTGAAGATCTTGTGGGACGCCTGAAGGACGAGTTTCACCCCGATGAAGGCGAGGATGATCGCCAGGCCCGTGCTCAGGTAGTGGAACCGGTCCAGCAGCCCCGACAGCATGAAGTACAGGGCACGCAGCCCCAGAATGGCGAAGGCGTTGCTCGTGTAGACGATGAAGGCGTCGTCACTGACCGCGAGCACGGCCGGGACGCTGTCCACGGCGAAGATCAGGTCGGCGGCCTCGATCGCGGCGACCACGGCCAGCAGCGGAGTCGCCACGTGCTTGCCGGCTTCCTTGACGAAGAATTTCGCGCCCGCGTATTCGTCCCGCACCGGAATGATCCTGCGCAGCAGGCGGACGGCGAAGCTCTTGCCCGGATCGAAGCTCTCGTCCTCCCCCTTGAGAATCTTGTAGGTGCTGTAGAAGAGGATGGCGGCGAAGGCGAACAGGACGGCGGTGAAGCGGCTGACCACCGCCACACCGGCGGCGAGGAAGATGCCACGGAACACCAGGGCGCCGATGACGCCGAAGAACAGGACGCGGTGCTGATAGGCGCGGGGCACCTTGAAATAGGCGAAGATCAGGGCGAACACGAAGAGGTTGTCGACCGACAGACTCTTCTCCAGCAGCCAGGCGGTGGTGTACTCCGTGCCGGCCGTCCCGCCGAGGACGAGGAAGACGACCGCGCCGAAGACCAGGGCGAGTCCCACCCACAGTCCGCTCCACGCGGCTGCCTCCTTGAACCCGATGACGTGTTCGCGGCGGTGGGCCAGCAGGTCGACGGTGAGCGATACGACCACGGTGGCGGCGAACGCTCCCCAGAGCCAGAACGGCACATCGAGCATGCGGACCTCGCGACGTTCCGTGCGGACAGAGCCCCCCTCTTACCGAGTGTGCGGCACCGGGCCATGAGCGGCACCGCGAGGGAAGGACCTCAGTACGAGCCGGGGGACGAGGCCGCCCTGTGTGTGTTCAGGATGTCGATGACCTCCTCGTCGCTCACCTGCTCGAAGTCGTCGTACCAGACGCCGACGGCGAGGAAGTCCGGCGGCTGCCGGAGGCACACGACGTCGTCGGCTTCCGCGCGCATCTCGGCGGCGGCCTCGGGGGCACCGACGGGAACGGCGAGGATCAGCCGGGCCGGGTTCAGCCGTCGGAGGTGACGGAGGGCGGCGCGTGCGGTGGCACCGGTGGCCAGGCCGTCGTCGACGAGGACCACGGTGCGGCCCTCCACGTCGGGCGTGGACCGGTCGCCCCGGTAGAGCAGGGCGCGGCGTCCCAGTTCCGCGCGCTCCCGGGCCACGTCCTGGACGAGGCGGTCCTCGCTGATGCCGAGCAGTTCCAGGGCCCGCTGGTCGAACAGGGGTGGGTCGTCGCCCACGACCGCGCCGATGCCCGTCTCCGGCCTGCCGGGAAGACCGATCTTGCGTACCACGAGCACGTCCATCGGCGCCCCGAGTGCCCGGGCGACTTCGGCGGCCACCGGCACGCCACCGCGAGGCAGTGCGAGGACGACGGCACGGGGCAGCTCGCCGTCGGACGCCCACTCCGCGAGCCGCAGCCCGAGTTCCTGGCCGGCCACCCGGCGATTGTGGAATCGCATGACCTGATGCCTGCCTCTCTCCCCCGGTGGGAACGGAACGGACACCGCCGCGTCCGGGCCCGCGCGGTGTCAGCCGGAGCGGTCGCCGCCGGCTCCTTCGCTCAGCCGGTCACGGAACCAGGCGGCGGCGACTTCGGTGACCTCTTCCAGGGCGCCGGGCTCGGGGAAAAGATGGGTGGCGCCCGGGACGACGTGGATCCGGTGGAACGGCGCGAGCCGCCGGGCAGCCTCACGATTGAGATCGAGCACCGTCTGGTCGCTGCCCCCGACGACGAGCAGGACCGGTGCGGCGACCAGGGGAAGGGCATCGCCCGCCAGGTCCGGCCTGCCTCCCCGGGACACCACGGCGAACACCGCCGCGGGCCGCTCCGCCGCCGCCAGCAGGGCGGCCGCCGCACCCGTGCTCGCCCCGAACAGACCGACGGGCAGATCGGCCGTGTCCGGCCTGCCTCCCAGCCAGTCCACGGCATCCGCCAGGCGCCGGGCCAGCAGGGCGACGTCGAAGCGATGCCGGGCCGTGGCGTTGTCCTCGCGCTCCTCGTCCTGTGTCAGGAGGTCCAGCAGCAGCGTCCCGAACCCCGCTCCGCGCAGACCGGCGGCGACCGCGCGGTTACGGGGGCTGAGCCGTGAGCTGCCGCTGCCGTGCGCGAACAGGACCATGCCCCGCGCGCCGGGGGGCACGGTGAGATCGCCGTCCAGGGTGGCGCGGTGCGAGGGCACCTTCACGGTTTCGGACGCCATGGCTGTTCATCTCCCCTGAGGCTGTCCGAGGGCCGGGAGGTCCGGGTACCCCGGCCGTGCGGCTCCGTATCCCCGGTGTCGCCCGATCCGCGGGCCCGTTCCCTTGCTGTCGAGTGCACTCCAAGTCCTAGAGTGACGCTCCCATCCGCCCCACCGACGACGGAGCACCGGCATGCGCTATCGAGTTCTCGGCAAGACCGGTATCGAGGTCAGTACCCACTGCCTCGGCACCATGATGTTCGGCGCCGTCGGCAATCCCGACCACGAGGACGGCGCGCGGATCATCCACGCCGCGCTCGACGCCGGCATCAACTTCGTGGACACCGCCGACATGTACTCGGCCGGCGAGAGCGAGGAGATCGTCGGCAAGGCGCTCAAGGGCAGGCGTGACGACGTCGTGCTCGCCACCAAGGTCCACTTTCCGCTGACGGAGGGGCGCAACCGCAGCGGCAATTCACGCCGCTGGATCCTCAAGGCCGTCGAGGACAGTCTGCGGCGCCTGGACACGGACTGGATCGACCTCTACCAGGTGCACCGTCCCGACCACACCACCGACATCGAGGAGACGCTGTCCGTCCTCGGCGACCTGGTGCGGGCGGGCAAGATCCGGACGTTCGGCTGCTCCACGTTCCCCGCGGAGGACCTCGTCGAGGCCCATCACGTGGCGGAACGCCGCGGGCTGATGCGGCTGCGCACGGAACAGCCGCCGTACTCGCTGCTCGCGCGCGGCATCGAACGGTCCGTACTGCCCACCGCGCAGCGCCTCGGCATGGGCGTGCTGACCTGGTCACCGCTCGCCTCGGGATTCCTGTCCGGCGCCTACCGCGAGGGCCGGCACGTCGACCTCACCACCGGCCGCGCCAAGCTCACTCCGCACCGCTTCGACCCCGCCGTACCGGGCAACGCGGCGAAGCTCGCGGCCGTCGAGCAGTTCGTCGCCCTGGCCGACGAGGTGGGCTGTACGCTGCCGGAACTCGCCGTCGCCTTCGTACTGGTCCACCCCGCCGTCACCTCGGTGATCACCGGGCCGCGCACCATGGACCAGCTCACCGCCCTGCTCAAGGGAGCCGACCTGCTGCTCGACGACGCGGTGCTCGACCGGATCGACGAGATCGTGGCCCCCGGCACCGATCTCTACCGGGCCGACGGCGTCTGGCAGCCGCCGTCGCTCACCGAGTCCGCCCGGCGCAGGCGCCCGGCCGGGGAACGTGCGGCCGCGGGATCCCTCGTCCCGTGAGCCGTCCCGGTGCCCGACGTCGTCACCCGGCAGCGGCGCTGCCCGCCGTGTGACGGTCGCGCAGGCGGGCGAAGGCGGTGCGCCGGGGAAGGTGCGGAAGGAAGCTCTTGATCCGCTCGGCGCATTCCCGCGGAGTCGCGGTACTGGTGTCGCACTCCAGGTCGTAGTCGCCGTGCCGGTGGACGAGGTCGTACTGGAGCGCGGCGAGGCCCACCGGGCGGTCGCCGCGCGCCCGCTCCCGGCGCGTGAGTTCCTCCGGCGGACAGTGGACGCCCACGAACAGCACGCGCTCGGGGGGCAGCACCGACAGGCAGTCGAGCAGCCGCCACGGCTCGCTGAGCACATGGTCGACGATGACGTCGTTGCCCACCTCGGCCATGGCCGCGACGGAGCGGTGAAAGCCCATCCTGGTCCGGCGCAGCGCCGTGTCGAGTTCCTCGTCGTCGAGGGCACGCTTGGTGCGCATCGCGTTGAAGCCGTCCACCGCCAGGTGGAAGAAGACCCCGTCGTCGAGGACGTCGAGCAGCTCGCGGGCGATGCTCGACTTGCCCGAACTGGACGTGCCGTTGAGGAAGATGATCCGGCCTGGCGTCATCCGGGCATGATGCCAGACGGCCGGTCGGGTCACGTGCGCAGGTCGGCGAGCACCAGGTGGTGGTCCGAGTGCGGCGTCGGGTGCACGCGGTGCCGGAGCGGGACGATGCCCCGCAGGAAGACGTAGTCGAACTTGCTCTCCCAGTCGGTGGTCGGCCGGCAGGTGCCGACGGGCGAGGGACGGCAACCGGGATCCGCGTCCGCGGCCAGTTCCCGGAACGGGTCGAGTTCGGGGGTGTCCGGCACCGCGTTGAAGTCGCCGAGCACGATGGCACGGTCGTAGCGGGCGACGGCCTCGGCGAGTACGGCGGTCTGGCCGGCCCGGACCGCTTCCTGACGCCGTTGGGCGAGGTGCGTGTCGAAGACCCGGACGGAGCGGCCGCCCACCGTCGTGGTGACGGCCAGGTACCCGCGGTCCTCGGAACCGCCGTCGGGGTACTCCACGTTGACGCGGTCCGTCATCGGTGCCGCCGACAGGAGTGCCTGGCCGAAGGCCCCCGGATTCCACGGCCACCCGCCGCAGCGTCCCCGGTTGTTCAGTACGGATCCGTACGCGACGTGGTAGACCAGCCCGTGGACGCCTTCCAGGTAGTCGCGGATCCTCTCGACGTCACGTACACACGCCTCCTGCAGACCTATGACCTGCGGCGCGTACGCGGCGATCTCCGCCGCCCGGTCGGCGTTGCTCTCGTCGCAGGGGTTGCAGATGTTCCACGTCATCACCCGGTTCGGTACGACGTCCTTGACGGCGTCGGCGCGCAGCGGCCCGGCGACGGGGCCGTCGCCCGGCGCGCTGCGGCCGACGATCAGCAGGCAGGCGATCGCCAACGCGCCCGCGAACCACCAGGTGTTCCTTCCGAGCACGATCGCCTCCTCGCTGTGCCCGCACGTGCGGTCCGACGGGTCCACGCACGAGGTTAGGCGACGGACCCGGCCGGCAACATGGGCTTCCGGTCGTTCACCCGCCCCGCGGCAGTCGGTCCACCACCAGCACGACCTCCAGGGTCCGGGGCCCGTGGACGCCTTCCACCCGGTCCAGCTCGATGTCGCTGGTGGCGGACGGGCCGGAGATCCAGGTGCTCGGGCGGGTGGGGTCGAGGCGGGGCAGGGCCTGCGGGAGGGAGGCGACGACCTGGGTGCGGGCGTCGACGACGCAGATGTGCACGTCGGGGACGAGGGTGAGGGCGCGCCGGCCCTGCCCCGGGCCGGCGTCCAGGACGACGGTGCCGGTCTCCGCGACGGCCAGGGCGCAGCCGGTGACCACGGCGTCGACGGAGTCGAGCTCCTCCGGGGTCAGGGGGACCTCGTCGAAGTGCTGCCGGGCGTCGGAGGCGGCCAGCCAGTCGCCGGGGAGGCCGGGCGGCACGACGACGCTGCGCGCGCCGTGGCCGGCGAGGAGCTCGCCGATCAGTGCCGCCAGACCCTGCCGGGTGGTGCGGTGCACGCCCGCCCGGTAGTCGGCGAGGTTCTCGTGGAGGAGATCGAGCACCGCGCCGGGGTCGTCCGGTGTGTGGCTGACCAGGTAGTCGCGCGAGACCTCGGGGGCCTCGGGCGCGTCCGCGAGGGCTCTGCGTACGCGGCCGAGGACACGGTCGCGGGAGGAGGACGGAGGGGTCATGCGTGGTTCTTCTTCCACCAGTCACGGAACGGTTCGGCGGGCATGTCCGGCAGATCACGGCTGTTGGTCCATTGGCGCGCGCCGGGTCCGGGGAGCCGCTTGGGATGCAGCTTGCGCGTCCCGGACGCGAGCCGTTCGCCGGCGGTGAGGGCGGCCGGGTGGTCGAGGAGCCAGGTCGCCGTCCTCATCGCGGCCCTCTCCAGCCGGTGCCCCTTGCCGCCCTGGTCGGCGACCTTCTCCCGCAGGTGGACCAGGACTTCGGGGATGTCGATGGCGACCGGGCACACCTCGTAGCAGGCGCCGCACAGCGTGGACGCGTACGGCAGGGAGGCGTCGATGTCGCTGCCGGTGCCCCGCAGTTGGGGGCTGAGGATGGCGCCGATCGGGCCCGGATACACCGAGCCGTAGGCATGTCCGCCGGCGCGCTCGTAGACCGGGCAGACGTTCAGGCAGGCCGAGCAGCGGATGCAGCGCAGCGCCTGGCGGCCGACCTCGTCGGCGAGGGTGTCGGTGCGGCCGTTGTCCAGCAGGACCAGGTGGAAGGTGCGCGGGCCGTCGCCGTCGGTGGTTCCCGTCCACATCGACGTGTACGGGTTCATGCGTTCGGCCGTGGAGGAGCGGGGCAGGAGCTGGAGGAAGACCTCGAGGTCGCGCCAGGTGGGGATCACCTTCTCGATGCCGACCACGGAGATCAGGGTCTCGGGCAGGGTCAGGCACATGCGGCCGTTGCCCTCGGACTCCACGACGACCAGTGTGCCGGTCTCGGCGACCATGAAGTTGGCGCCTGAGATGCCGACCTTGGCGCGCAGGAACTTCTCCCGCAGGTGCAGCCGGGCCGCCTCGGCGAGCTCGCCAGGAGTGTCCGTGAGACCGTCGGGGGCGGGGCGGCCCCACGCGCCCATCTCGGAGCGGAAGATGTCGCGGATCTCGCCCCGGTTGCGGTGGATCGCCGGCACCAGGATGTGCGAGGGCCGGTCCCTGCCCAGCTGCACGATCAGCTCCGCGAGATCGGTCTCGTAGGCGCGGATGCCCCGGGCCTCCAGCGCCTCGTTG
>NZ_BMRV01000014.1 GCF_014648815.1 Streptomyces flaveolus
CACCGGCGAGGAGATCACCCAGAACGGGCTGGGCGGCGCCGACGTGCACGCCGAGACCTCCGGCGTCGCCCACTTCGCCTACGACGACGAGGAGACCTGCATCGCGGAGGTCCGCTACCTCCTGTCGCTGCTGCCGCAGAACAACCGCGAGAACCCGCCGCGCCACGAGTCCTCCGACCCGGCCGACCGCCGCTCCGACGTCCTGCTGGACCTGGTTCCGGCCGACGGCAACCGGCCCTACGACATGACCAAGGTGATCGAGGAGATCGTCGACGACGGCGAGTACCTCGAGGTCCACGAGCGCTGGGCCCGCAACATCATCTGCGCGCTGGCCCGCCTGGACGGACAGGTCGTGGGCATCGTCGCCAACCAGCCGCAGGCCCTGGCCGGCGTCCTGGATATCGAGGCGAGCGAGAAGGCCGCCCGGTTCGTGCAGATGTGCGACGCCTTCAACATCCCCATCGTCACCTTCCTGGACGTCCCCGGCTTCCTGCCGGGCGTCGACCAGGAGCACGGCGGCATCATCCGCCACGGCGCGAAGCTGCTGTACGCCTACTGCAACGCCACCGTCCCCCGCATCTCCCTGATCCTGCGCAAGGCCTACGGCGGCGCCTACATCGTCATGGACTCCCAGTCCATCGGCGCCGACCTCACCTACGCGTGGCCGACCAACGAGATCGCCGTGATGGGCGCCGAGGGCGCGGCCAATGTCATCTTCCGCCGTCAGATCGCCGAGGCCGACGACCCCGAGGCCATGCGGGCCCGCATGGTCAAGGAGTACAAGTCGGAGCTGATGCACCCCTACTACGCGGCCGAACGCGGCCTCGTGGACGACGTCATCGACCCCGCCGAGACCCGCGAGGTCCTCATCCGCTCCCTGGCGATGCTCCACACCAAGCACGCCGACCTGCCCTCCCGCAAACACGGCAACCCGCCGCAGTGACCCGAGGAGCCACTCCCATGACCACTCCCGACATCCGCGTCGAGAAGGGCCACGCCGAGCCCGAGGAAGTCGCCGCCATCACGGCCCTCCTGCTGGCCCGCGCCGCCGCCCGCCCCGTCGAGATCGCCCCGACCCACGGCGGTGGCCGCGTCCGCGCGGGCTGGCGCCGCCTGGAGCGCGAGCCGGGCTTCCGAGCCCCGCACAGCTGGCGCTGACCTGAAGCCATAGACGTAGAGGCCCCTCCACTGCGGAGGGGCCTCTACGTCTATGGGGCATGTGGGGGGTCTGCTCGATACCGCGCAGGGCAGCACATCCAGGGGCGCGGGGAACTGCGCGACCAGCCACGCGTCACCCGCACCGGGCACACAACAGCCCCCGGCAGCCCAGTGGCCGCAGGGGGCATGTCGCAACTCGTCGTAACGGGGCGCCGCCCGGACGGCAGCGCCTAGCGGAGGCGCGCCATCAGCGCATGCTCCACGAGAGTGATCAACGTCGACTTCGCGTCGGCCCGATGCCGCGCGTCCGTCGTGATGATCGGCGTGTCGGGGCCGATCTGCAGCGCCTCCCGGACCTCGTCCGGGTTGTACGGCTGCTGCCCGTCGAACCCGTTCAGGGCGATGACGAACGGCAGCCCGGAGTTCTCGAAGTAGTCGACGGCCGGGAAGCAGTCGGCCAGACGCCTCGTGTCGACCAGCACGACCGCGCCGATGGCGCCCCGCACCAGGTCGTCCCACATGAACCAGAAGCGGTCCTGACCCGGCGTACCGAACAGGTACAGGATCAGGTCCTGGTCGAGCGTGATGCGGCCGAAGTCCATGGCGACCGTGGTGGTCGTCTTGTCCCCGGTGTGGGTGAGGTCGTCGATGCCCGCGGACGCGGATGTCATCACGGCCTCTGTGCGCAGCGGGTTGATCTCCGAGACGGCGCCGACGAACGTGGTCTTGCCCACGCCGAAACCGCCCGCCACCACGATCTTCGCGGACGTGGTGGAGCGGGAAGGCCCTCCGCTAGAGCTTGCGAAGTCCACTGAGCACCCTTTCGAGCAGTGTCACGTCTGGCTGACCGCCGGCGTTCTCGTCGCCGCCGGGCTGATGGATGGCGACCAGGCCCGCCTCCGCCAAGTCGGCGACGAGGATCCTGGCCACGCCGAGAGGGATCGTCAGCAGGGCCGAGACCTCGGCCACCGACTTGATCTCCCGGCAGAGGTTGCAGATCCGCTGATGCTCGGGCAGCTGGCCCTGCATCTGGTGCGGCTGCGCAGTGGTGTGCACCAGTGCCTCGATGGCGAGCTGGTACCGCGGCCTGGTGCGGCCGCCCGTCATGGCGTACGGACGCACCAGGGGGTTGTTCGACGCGCCCGCGGGCGCCGGCTCAGGGGTGCGGCGCTGCGGCTGCACGGGCTGGATGCGCGGAGCGTGCGGCTGGTCGTACGGCGAAGGGCCGGGGCCCTGCGGCGCGTACGGCTGCCGGTGGCTCGGGGCGGAGGGGAAGCCGTACCCGTTCGCCGAGCCGTCGTTCTGGCCCTGCGCAGGGCCGTACGACCAGTTGCCCGAAGACGGACCGCCTGGGGGTGTTGCCACTTTCTCCTCCTCCGACTGTGCCTGGCATCCATCACTGTGGAGCCGCGTCCCGAAACTTTACGGCCACGGGACACCAAAACGCACCGTCTGTCCTTTAGTTGAGAAGGCTGCCCTGGAGCTCGGCCCGCAGATCGGGCGTCAGGACCGTGCCGGCACGGTCCACCAGAAGGGCCATCTCGTACCCAATGAGGCCGATGTCCGCCTCCGGGTGTGCGAGAACCGCGAGCGAGGAACCGTCGGAGATGGACATGATGAAGAGGAATCCCCGCTCCATCTCCACAACCGTCTGGTTCACGCTGCCGCCCTCGAAGATGCGCGAGGCACCGGCGGTCAGCGAGGTCAGACCGGAGGCGACGGCCGCGAGCTGGTCGGCGCGGTCGCGCGGGAACCCTTCGGACATCGCCAGAAGGAGTCCGTCGGCGGAGACCACCACCGTGTGGGACACCCCCGGGGTGTTGTCCACGAAGTTGGTGATCAACCAGTTCAGGTTCTGTGCCGCCTGGCTCATCGGGCTCACACTAACGCTCCTGGTTGTAGGTGCTGTCAGGACCACGGTGTTCATTCCTTGTGTCCTGGCCGTTCGTTTCACTGCCTGCGGTGCGGCCCCGTTGGACGCCGCGTCGCAGGTTGCTCAGCCGGCCCCGGACGTCCTCCGGGGCGCGGGAGACCTGTGGGCCCCCCTGGGGAGTGGCTTCGGCGGCGCCCTCGACCAGGTTGGCCTTGGGAACCCGCCGCGGCAGGCCGGAGGAGGTCACCCCGCCCGCCTTCGGCTTGCGCAGCTGTGAGGCCTGCTGCCAGCGCTCGTCGTTGGCCGAGCGCCAGTCGCCGGGGCCGCCCGCCGCCGGCGTCGAAGCCGGTGCCTCGTGGTCCACGGGCCTCGCGTCGCCCGCGCCGCTCGCGGTGGAACCGCGGCGCGGAAGGCCGGCGTCGGTGAGCCGGTGGGCGGCGGAGGAGGCCGGTCCCGGACGGTCGAAGCCTACGCGGTCCGTGTCGGCCACGTCAGCGGCCTGCGCGGATTCCGCCTCGGGGGCTTCCGCAGCGTACTGGTCCTGGTAGCCGTTCTGGTAACCGTCCTGCTGGGGCCAGTCGTCCTGGTAGCGCCGCTGCTCGAAGGCCGAGTAGGCCTCCTGGGCGCCGGATCCGGCCGGCTGGTGCCCGTTCGGGCCCGGCTCCGCGTAGGACGGGTCGGCGTAGCCGCCGTTCGACGAGTATCCGTCGCCCTGGGGCAGGCCGCCGTTCGGCGCGTAGTACTGCTCGTCGTACGACGCCTGCTGCGGCTCCTCGTACGCCTGCTGCTGATCGGCGTACGCCGACTGCTGGTCGTACGCGCCGGTCTGCTGCTCCTGGTAACCGCCCTGGTCCTGGCCGTAGACCGGCTGCTGCCCGGTGAACTGGTCCTGGTACCCGGCCCCCTCGGCGCGCTCGTGGCCGTCGGAGTCCGCCGGTCCGGGCAGCTCGGGCTGCGCCTGGGCCTCCAGGGCCGCACGGCGTTCCTCGCGCATCAGGGAGCGGCCGACGGGGTCGAGCTCGCGGATGTCGTCGGGGACCTCGGTGTAGCGGCTGTCGTCGAAGCCCAGTTCCGCGGCGGTCCGCATGGGCTGGCCGACCTGGCCGAAGCTCTCGCCCCGGAAGTCCTGCTCGGGGATGATCTGCGAGACGGTGAACTCGTCGCGCTGCGCCTGCTGCTCGCCGCCACCGCCGTGGGTGATGGCGTCCGGGAGCATGACCAGCGAGGTGGTGCCCGCCTGCTCGCCGGAGGGGCGCAGCTGGACGCGGATGCCGTGCCGGTCGGACAGCCGGCCGACCACGAACAGGCCCATGCGCTGCGAGATCGCGGCGTCCACGGTCGGCGGGTTGGCCAGCTTGTGGTTGATGTCCGCGAAGTCCTCGGCGGTCAGGCCGATGCCCTTGTCGTGGATCTCGACCATCACGCGGCCGTCGGGCAGCCGGGTCGCGGTGACGCGGACCTTGGTCTGCGGGGAGGAGAACGTGGTGGCGTTCTCAAGCAGCTCGGCGAGCAGGTGCACGAGGTCGGTCACGGCCCGGCCGTGGATCTCGGCCTCCGGTACGCCGGACAGCTCGATGCGCTCGTACTGCTCCACCTCGGAGGAAGCCGCGCGCAGCACGTCCACCAGCGGGACCGGCTGGTCCCAGCGGCGGCCGGGCTCCTCACCGGCGAGGACCAGGAGGTTCTCGCCGTTGCGGCGCATACGGGTGGCGAGGTGGTCCAGCCGGAAGAGGTTCTCCAGCTGGTCGGGGTCGGCCTCGTTGTTCTCCAGATCGGTGATCAGGCTCAGCTGGCCCTCGATCAGCGACTGGTTGCGGCGCGACAGGTTGGTGAAGATCGCGTTGATGTTGCCCCGCAGCAGGGCCTGCTCGGAGGCGAGCCGGACCGCCTCGCGGTGCACCTGGTCGAAGGCGCGGGCGACTTCGCCGATCTCGTCGGTGGAGCTGATCGGGATCGGGGCCACCCGGGTGTCGACCCGGCCGGGGTCGGTGCGGGAGAGCTGGTCGACCAGCATCGGCAGCCGCTGCTCCGCGATGCCGAAGGCGGCGTTGCGCAGCTGGCGCATGGAGCGGCTCATCTGGCGGGCCACCATGCCGGCCAGGATGAACGCGGCGAGCAGCGCGATCACGACCGCGGCGCCGGTGATGTAGGCGTCCTGCTCGGCGTCGTCGGCGATGGCGGAGGCCTCGTCCACGGCCCGGTCGGCCATGTCCGACTCGATCTTGCTGTAGGCGTCGAACTTGAGGGTGTTGACCGCCCACCAGTTCTCCGGCGTGATGCCCCGCCCGGCCAGCTCGGCGCGGGCACTGGCGTCCGTGGAGTCCAGCCCGGCCAGCTCGGAGATCATGGTGGTCGGGTTGGCCGGCGGCGGCACGTAGTCCGGGTCCTTGGCCTTGGCCTCCTTGGCCATGGCCGCGCCGTCCTCCTTGAGCTTCGCCTCGGCGTCCTCGAGCTTCTGCGCGTCCGCCTCGGTACCGCCGCCGATGTACTCCTCGATGGCGATGCGCTCGAGGTAGGCGTACGAGGAGAGGGCGACGCGCTGGCTGGCGAGGTGGCTCGGCTCCGGACCCGGCTTGACCAGCATGTGCATGCCGATGGAGCGCTCCAGCGAGAGCGCCGCCTTGGTCAGGGAGATCGCGTAGACGGTACGGCCGTACGAGGTGATGTTGCCGGTGCCCAGACCGAGCTCGTTGGCGAACTCCATCAGCGGGTGGGCGATCCCGGTGTAACCCTCTTCGGTCTCCACGCCCTTGAGCTTCGAGGTGTAGGCGGCCACGCGCAGCGTCTGGAGCTTGGGCTCCTGCTCGCGGAACACCTTCAGCCGGCGTTCCAGACCTGCCTTGCCCGGCATGTCCTGCGCGGCCTCGTCGAAGGTGTCGGCGGCCTCGTCCGTGGCCCGGCGGGCCTTGGCGACGGTCTCGTCCTTCTCGTCCTTGCCCTGCAGCAGCGGCGCGGCGGTGATGTCGCGCTCGTTGTAGAGGGCGTTGGCGTAGCCGAGGGACGCGCGCACCAGGCGTGCGGTGCTCTCGGCGTCCTCGGCGTCCTGCCAGGTGTCGATCGAGCTCTTCACCTGGAAGCCGCCCATGACGAGGCCGACCAGCACGGGTATGAGCAGGATCGCGTTCAGCCGGGTGGTCACCCGCCAGTTGCGCGGGGAGAAACGGCCGCCGCTCGGGGCGGACGCGGCCGTAGGTTCCGAAGCGGGCACGGGGGCGGGCGCCGCTGCGCGCGGCGGCGGGGTGAAGTTGCCCCGGGCCGATGGCTCGGGACTGCTCTTGCTTCGCCTCACTCGACCAACAACCTCTCGGCGGTCGGCACCTACGTCGTGCCGCTGTGTATCAGCGCCCAGTTCGTCATCGAGTACGTGCTACTGCTGAGTACGTCTTTGACCATTGGGCAGTTCTCGCATTCCAGCACGACGACCTGCGCTCTTCCAAACAGTGGAACGAGGGGGTTACACGTGATGTAAGCCCCAGATAAAACGGTCATAAAGAGCGAGGCCCGCCAAAAGACGGGGCGTTCGTGCGCGCAGCGACACCGATCGACCGCGAGCCGTGTCGGTACCACCCGATTCCTCTGCCGAAACGTTATGAACGCCGGAGCCGACCGTGTCAAAGGACACAGCCGGCTCCGGTACGTCTACGACAACTGCCGTAGTTCCTTGCCGACTTGGATCTTTCGGCCTCGGAAGCTACCTCAGCCGTGCCATCAGCGCGTGCTCCACGAGCGTGATCAGCGCACTCTTGGCGTCGGCCCGGTGCCGGGCGTCGGTGGTGATGATCGGGGTGTCGGGGCCGATCTGCAGCGCCTCGCGCACCTCGTCCGGGGTGTACGGCTGCTGGCCGTCGAAACCGTTGAGCGCGACGACGAACGGCAGACCGCTGTTCTCGAAGTAGTCCACCGCCGGGAAGCAGTCGGCCAGCCGGCGGGTGTCGCACAGCACGACCGCGCCGATGGCACCGCGCACCAGGTCGTCCCACATGAACCAGAAGCGGTCCTGGCCGGGCGTGCCGAACAGGTACAGGATCAGGTCCTGGTCGAGCGTGATGCGGCCGAAGTCCATGGCGACCGTGGTGGTCGTCTTGCCCCCGGCGTGCGTGAGGTCGTCGATCCCGGCGCTGGCGGAGGTCATCACGGCCTCGGTGCGCAGCGGGTTGATCTCCGAGACGGCGCCCACGAACGTGGTCTTGCCGACGCCGAAGCCGCCGGCCACCACGATCTTCGCGGAGGTGGTCGCCCGGCCTCCGTCAGAGCTTGCGAAGTCCACTGAGCACCCTTTCGAGCAGTGTCACGTCCGGCGCACCGCCGTTGTTCTCGTCGCCGCCCGGCTGGTGGATGGCGACGAGTCCGGCCTCGGCGAGGTCCGCGACCAGGATCCTGGCCACACCCAGCGGCATGGACAGCAGCGCCGACACCTCCGCCACCGACTTCACCTCGCGGCACAGGTGGCAGATGCGCTGGTGCTCGGGGAGCAGCCCCATGAGCGCTGCCGGGTCGGCCGTCGTGCTGATCAGCGCCTCGATGGCGAGCTGGTAGCGCGGCCTCGTCCGGCCGCCGGTCATCGCGTACGGACGTACCAGCGGCTGGTCGCCCTCGTCCTCGTACGGCTCCGCGTACGGATCATGAGAGGCGGTGGGCGGGGTCATGAATCCTCCGGGCGGGACAGCAGGTCGGTCAGTCGTGCCGTCTGACGGGGCCGGTGGGGGGATTGTGGCGGCCGGACGGTGATTTGGTGAGACGGGTGGTGCCGGGGCCGATCAGTGGAGCAGACTGCCTTGCAGCTCGGCGCGCAGGTCCGGGGTGAGGACCGCGCCCGCGCGGTCGACCAGCAGCGCCATCTCGTAGCCGACGAGGCCGATGTCGCACTCCGGGTGCGCGAGAACGGCCAGGGACGAGCCGTCCGAGACGGACATGAGGAAGAGGAACCCGCGTTCCATCTCCACGACCGTCTGGGCCACGTCGCCGCCCTCGAAGATCCGGGACGCCCCGGCGGTCAGCGAGGTCAGCCCCGAGGCGACCGCCGCGAGCTGGTCGGCGCGGTCGCGCGGGAAGCCTTCCGACATCGCCAGAAGGAGTCCGTCGGCGGACACGACGACGGTGTGGGACACCCCTGGGGTGTTGTCCACGAAATTCGTGATCAACCAGTTGAGGTTCTGTGCCGCCTGGCTCATCGGGCTCAACTAACGCTCCTGCTGGTGAGTGGGCCGCGGGTAGCTGCCGGTCTGGTTGGTACCGGCCTGACGGCCCTGTGCGATTCCCCGACGGAGATTGGTCAGCCGGCCGCGCACGTCGTCGGGCGCGCGCGATACCTGCGGACCGTTCGGGTGCGTCTGCTGCTGAGCCGTGCCCGGGACCAGGTTGGCCCGGGGTACTCGGCGTGGCAGGCCGGAGGTGGTGACACCACCGGCCGCGGGCTGCCGGACGCGTTCGGCCTGCCGGACGAGGTCGTCGTTCGGCGAGCTGCGCCAGGCGGAGCCGGCGGGCCGCTGGGGGGCCGCCGGGGTCTGGGGCTGGTGGGCCTGCGGTTCCGGGGCGGGCGCGGGCGCGGGGGCGTTGTTCTCCGCCCCGTCCCGGCGGTCGCCGTGGAACCAGTTGGTCTCCAGCGTGTCGTACAGCGGAGTGCGTCCGTCGCCAGGACCGGAGGCCGGCGGCAGGGCCCACCCGTCGGCCGGCCGCTGCTGGGCCGGGGCGCCGTGGCCGGGCTGCTGCTGGGCCGGACGCTCCTGCTGGGCGGGACGCTGCTGCGGGGCCGGCGGACGCGGGGCGCCGAAGTCGTTGGCCGCGTGGGCGCCGTTGACCTGCGGACGCTCGTACTGGCCGGTGGCGGCCGGGTCCTGGCGGTCCGGCAGGCGGTGCTGCCCGGTCGAGCCGTCGCCGTACGCCGGGGCGCCGGGGAACTGGCCGGTCGAGGCCGGGTCGTTCGGCGCCTGGTGGCCGGGCTGCCCGCCGAAGACGTCCGAGCGGACGAACGGCCCGCCGTCGTGCTGCGGGGCGGCCGGCTCGGGCCGTGCGAACTGGTCGTTGTGCGGGGCGTTGGAGCCGTCGCGGCCGTACGGGTCCGCGGCGGGCCGGGCGAACTGGCCCGTGCTCTGCGGGCCGTCCTGGCGCGGGGCCGGCGCGTCGAAGTCCGGGCGGGCGAACTCCGCCGTGGCGCCGGGGCCCTGGGGCTCGCCGTGCCGGGGGATCGCCGGCATCTCGGCGGTCGCGCCCGGACCCTGCTGGTCACCGTAACGCGGCGTCCGGTCCGTCCGGGACGAGTCCGGCTCCTCGTGGCCGCGCGGGGCGTCCAGCGAGGCGCGGGGCGGCTGCGCGTTCTCGTCGCTCCAGCTGGGCACGCGGGGCTGCGGGTTGCCGCCGGGCAGCTCGGCCCGCGGACCGCCGCGCGGCGGCAGCTGCGGACGACGGCCCTGCTCGGCGTCGCCGTTGCCCTTGTTCTTGCGCTTGCCGCGCTGCGGCGGCACCGGAGCACGGCCGCCGAAGGCGTCCTGCCCCTGCGCGGCGTTCATGCCCGCGGCCTGCAGACCCTGCGGAGCACCGGGAGCCTGACCGGCACCCGCACCCGCACCCGCACCGGCCGGAGCCGGGCGGCCCTGCTGGTTCGGGGCCGCGGGGGACTGGGGCCCGCGCGCGCCACCCGGGGCACCCGGACGACCGCCGCCGTCCCGGCCGGGCAGTGCGGCCCGCGGTCCCTGACCGGCGCCGAGCCTGCCGCCGCCCTGGGCGCCGGTACCGAGGGCACCACCGCCACCGTTGCCACCACCGAAGGCACCGCCTCCGAAGGCGCCGCCACCGCCGAGCGCGCCGCCACCCTGGCCACCGCGCCGGGCCGCCGCGACACCTGCCGCGGCCTGTGCGGCGGCGGGACCGCCGCTGCCCGCGGCCGGCTGACCCGGCTTGGGCTGCGGCTTGCGGCCGCCCTGGGCGACGTCGACGGGCAGCATGACCAGCGCGGTCGTGCCACCGGAGTCGGACGGACGGAGCTGGATGCGGATGCCGTGGCGCTGCGACAGGCGGCCGACCACGAACAGACCCATGCGCCGGGAGACCGAGACGTCCACGGTCGGCGGCGAGGCGAGCCGCTCGTTGATCGCGGCGAGGTCCTCGGGGGAGAGGCCGATACCGGTGTCGTGGATCTCGATCAGGACACGGCCGTCGGGCAGCGCGTGACCGGTGACCTTGACCTTGGTCTGCGGCGAGGAGAAGGAGGTCGCGTTCTCGAGCAGCTCGGCCAGGAGGTGCACGAGGTCGTTGACCACGCGGCCGGCGACCTCGGTGGTCGGCACGGACGCCAGCTCGATGCGCTCGTACTGCTCCACCTCGGACGCGGCGGCACGGAGCACGTCGACCAGCGGGACCGGGCGGGTCCACCGGCGGCCGGGCTCCTCACCGGCGAGGACGAGGAGGTTCTCACCGTTACGGCGCATACGCGTGGCGAGGTGGTCGAGCTTGAACAGCGAGGACAGCTGGTCCGGGTCGGCCTCGCGCGACTCCAGTTCGGAGATGAGCGAGAGCTGACGCTGGATGAGGCCCTGGGAGCGGCGCGAGAGGTTGGTGAACATCGCGTTGACGTTGCCCCGCAGCAGGGCCTGCTCGGCGGCGAGGCGGACCGCTTCGCGGTGCACGTCGTCGAAGGCCGCGGCCACCCGGCCGATCTCGTCCCGGGAGTGCACACCGACCGACTCCACCGAGGTGTCCACGTCCTGCGGGTCGGTCTCGGACAGCTGCTTGACCAGCTCGGGCAGACGGTCCTGGGCGACCTTGGTCGCGGTCTCCTCCAGGCGGCGCAGCGAGCGGATCATGGACCGGGCCACGACGAACGCGCCGACCAGCGAGACGCCGAGCACGAGCAGGATCAGCACACCGGAGATGATGGCTTCCTGCTCGGACTCGCTGCGCAGCTCGCGGGCCTTCTGCTCCATGTCCTCCAGCAGGCGGAGTTCGATGTTCTTCATCTGCTGGATCTTGGTGGAGCTGTCGTCCAGCCAGTCCTGGTAGGAACGCTCGTCCAGCTGGGACAGGCCGTTGACCCTGCTGAAGGCGCGGCCGGCGTACTGGTCGGACGACTCGATCACCGGGTTGCCCTGGGAGATCGGCTTCAGGAGGTCCTCGGCGCCGTCGCCGTAGATGCTGCTGAAGCTGCGGATCTCGGAGGTCTGGCTCTGCAGCGCGGACTGCGCGTAGAGCCGGTCGTTCTCGGAGAGGTCGCCCTTGGTGGTGTTGCTCGCCGGAAGCGCCGCCGCGAGGACCGCGCGCTGGATGGACGCGTACTCCTTGGCCGAGGAGAAGGCGGCCAGGGCACGCGTGCGCTGGATCATCTCGGGGTTGCTGGTCGCCTCCGCCATGTCCTGCGAGAGGTCGAGCAGGTTGGTGATCAGGCGGTGGTAGGCCTCGACGGTCTGGGTCGAGTTCTCCTTGGCCGCGTAGGCGGTGCCGCGGATCTTGTTCAGGTCGTTCAGGTCGCTCGCGAGGCCGACGAGGCTGTCGCGGACACCGACGAGATTGCCGTCCTTGCTGGCGGCGTCGATCTCCTCGGACTGGTCGAGGAAGTTCTTCAGCGCCCGGTCGGTCTTCTCCCGGTCGCCCTTGACGGCGATCGCGCTGGACGTCGAGCCGTGCGCCAGGGGGCCGGCGGACTGGTCGCGCTCCTCCTGGAGCGCGGCGGCCAGCTCGGTGGCCTGCTTGGTCATCTCCGTCAGCAGCTTCATGTTGTCGAGCTGCTGGATGTTGTCCATCGACTCGTTGATGCGCAGCGCGCCCAGCGAGGTGGCCGCGACGACCGGGAGCGCGAGCAGCGACACGAGGCGGGTGGAGATCCGCCAGTTGCGCAGGGCTATGCGCGGGCCCGGGCCGGTCGAGCCCGTGGCCGGCTTAGCGGGCGGCTTCTGGCCGGGAGTCGACGACTTCGCTCCCTGACCCGGGCGCCCGGAGCGGTCGCCGCTGTCGCCGGACTGGGCCTGACCCGGGTTCTGGGCGTGCTGGGGCGAGGAGCCGACGGCCCTGGGGCCATTCCCGCCGTGCGGCTCCGGCTCCGCCGAAGCGCTGCCATCCCTCTTGAAACGTCCCTGCACTAGCGTCGCAACCTCTGGACCAGGCACCCGGCCGCGTGAACGGCTGAGCACGGTGTCGGCGTCATAGGGGCGCCCTGAATACGCCCCCGTGGTGGTCGTGAGTGACCGGCGCTGGTTCCCCCTTCGTGCCGCCGCCCGGCGCTGTGGTGCGCCCCCGGTGCGCCGGCTCGATCCTGCGGCGGTTCCGTGGAATTCCAGCACAGTGCCGGATCTCCAACAAGGCCCGTGGGCCAGGCCGCGGCATACGTGACAGCACGTGAGGGCCGCTTCACGGCCGGTAGAAAACGATCACCCGCAAAGCGGACGTATGCCCGCGATTCGCCGTGGGGTAAGCGGTGTCCCAGTCGAGATGATCAGGAGCGGAATGATGGCTTCAGGGGGTCAATGTCGGTTTCGTCGGGGTGCGGCGCCCGTCGGGATTGACCGATTTGCCCCTTGATAAGTGAGCAAACTCACACGCCCTTCACCGGCTCTCCCGGCTTCGGCGGGGAATTGCATGTTTAGCCTGACGCTTTACAGAGATGGCAAAACCGACAACCCGCGCCCCCGCAGGGGTCACTTGCCCCCTCCCGGCGCCCGTACACGACAGGGTCTCGTACAACCGTGAAGACGACGATGATGTTCCACAAGATCGCCAACCCGCGACGCACGACGCTGGCGCACCTCGACGGCGCCGACGAACTGCGGACGCCGGAACAGCGCGAGCACGCCGTCGAGCTCCCCACCCAGACCGCCAACCCCCGGCGCACGGTCCTCATGGAGATCCCCGTCGCGGCCTCCGCCGCAGAGTAGTACGCCCCCCGGCCGCGCGATGTTCAGCCGGCCGGCCGCACACGGGCGCCCGCGCCCACGCCGACACCGCTCCCCGCGGAGCCACGGCGAGTCATGCGCGAGGCGCCCGCCCCGAGGGCCTGCCCGGCGGGAGGAACCCCCGTCGCCCCGCTCACCTGTGCCGGTGAGGCAACGCCGCTCACCTCCGGCCTGATCCGCCGGACGGGCCCGCCGCGTTAGCCTGGAGCGTCAGACTCCAGCCAGCTCAGTCAAGGGGCCACACCACCCGTGCGCATCGCCAGGTTCTCCATCGACGGAAACGTCGCCTTCGGCGCGGTCGAGGGCGACCAGCCGGACGAGCTCGTCCTCGACATCATCAAGGGCATCCCCTTCGCGGACTTCGAGCTCTCCGGCACCAAGGTGCCGCTGAGCAAGGTACGGCTGCTGCCGCCGGTGCTCCCCAACAAGGTCGTGGCCTTCGGCCGCAACTACGCGGAGCACGCCCGCGAACTCGGCAACGAGGTGCCCGACGCCCCGTTCGCCTTCTTCAAGCCGTCCACCTCGGTCATCGGCCCCGGCGACGCCATCCAGTACCCCTCCTTCTCCGAGGAACTGCACCACGAGGCCGAGCTCGCCGTCGTCATCGGCCGCATGTGCCGCGAGGTCCCGCGCGACCGCGTCAAGGACGTCATCCTCGGCTACACCTGCGCCAACGACATCACCGCCCGCGACGTGCAGCGCCGCGAGAAGCAGTGGGCCCGCGCCAAGGGCTTCGACTCCTCCTGCCCGCTCGGCCCCTGGGTGGAGACGGACCTCGACCCGGACGACCTGACGATCCAGCTCACGGTCAACGGCGCCCAGCGCCAGCTCGGCCGCACCAGCGAGATGATCCACCCCATCGCGGACCTGATCGTCAACATCTCCGAGGCCATGACGCTGCTCCCCGGCGACGTGATCCTCACGGGCACCCCGGCCGGAGTCGGCCCCCTCAACGTCGGCGACGAAGTCGCCGTCACCATCGAAGGCATCGGCACTCTCACCAACAAGGTTGTCAAGCGTGGCTAGCGCACCCGGCTCCCCCGTACGCGTCCGATTCTGTCCGTCCCCCACCGGTAACCCCCACGTGGGCCTGGTCCGCACCGCCCTGTTCAACTGGGCGTTCGCCAAGCACCACCAGGGCACGCTGGTCTTCCGCATCGAGGACACCGACGCGGCCCGCGACTCCGAGGAGTCGTACAACCAGCTGCTCGACTCGCTGCGCTGGCTGGGCTTCGACTGGGACGAGGGCCCCGAGGTCGGCGGCCCGCACGCGCCGTACCGCCAGTCGCAGCGGATGGACATCTACCGGGACGTCGCCCGGAAGCTGCTCGACGCCGGCCACGCCTACCACTGCTACTGCTCCCAGGAGGAGCTGGACACCCGCCGCGAGGCCGCCCGCGCCGCCGGCAAGCCCTCCGGCTACGACGGCCACTGCCGCGACCTGAGCGCCGCGCAGGTCGAGGAGTACCGGGCCCAGGGCCGCGAGCCGATCGTCCGCTTCCGGATGCCCGACGAGACGGTCACCTTCACCGACCTGGTCCGCGGCGAGATCACGTACCTCCCGGAGAACGTCCCGGACTACGGCATCGTCCGCGCCAACGGTGCGCCTCTCTACACGCTGGTCAACCCGGTCGACGACGCCCTGATGGAGATCACCCACGTCCTGCGCGGCGAGGACCTGCTCTCCTCCACCCCCCGCCAGATCGCCCTGTACAAGGCGCTGATCGAGCTCGGCGTCGCCAAGGAGATCCCGGCCTTCGGGCACCTGCCGTACGTGATGGGCGAGGGCAACAAGAAGCTCTCCAAGCGCGACCCGCAGTCGAGCCTCAACCTCTACCGCGAGCGCGGCTTCCTCCCGGAGGGCCTGCTCAACTACCTCTCCCTGCTCGGCTGGTCGCTCTCCGCCGACCAGGACATCTTCACGATCGACGAGATGGTCGCCGCCTTCGACATCTCCGACGTGAACCCCAACCCGGCCCGCTTCGACCTGAAGAAGTGCGAGGCGATCAACGCCGACCACATCCGCATGCTCGAGGTGAAGGACTTCACCGAGCGCTGCCGCCCCTGGCTGAAGGCCCCCGCCGCACCCTGGGCGCCCGAGGACTTCGACGAGGCCAAGTGGCAGGCCATCGCGCCGCACGCGCAGACCCGTCTGAAGGTCCTCTCCGAGATCACGGACAACGTCGACTTCCTCTTCCTGCCGGAGCCGGTCTTCGACGAGGCCAGCTGGGCCAAGGCCATGAAGGAGGGCTCGGACGCCCTGCTGAGCACGGCCCGCGAGAAGCTGGACGCGGCCGACTGGACGTCCCCGGAGTCCCTCAAGGAGGCCGTCCTGTCCGCCGGCGAGGCCCACGGCCTCAAGCTCGGCAAGGCCCAGGCCCCCGTCCGCGTCGCCGTCACCGGCCGCACGGTCGGCCTGCCCCTCTTCGAGTCCCTTGAGGTCCTGGGCAAGGAGAAGGCGCTGGCCCGCATCGACGCGGCGCTGGCGAGGCTCGCGGCGTAACGCCCGTACCCGCGCGAGGGGCGGCACCCGGACCGGGTGCCGCCCCTTCGCCGTCGGCGCCGATGTCGGTGGGTCCGGCTACGGTTCGACCCACTGAGTTCCTTGATCATGGAAGGCGCGCCGTCATGCCGATGTCCCCTAACGACTACACCTGGCTGTTCACGCCGGGCAGCACGTTCAGCCACCCCTCCGGGACCACCGGCGTGATCCACGTGGCCGACGGCGGCGAGCTGGACCTGCCCACCGGCCGGATCGTCGCCTGCGACCCCTTCGTGTACCTCGGCACCGGGGACATCGAGCCCTTCACGGTCACGGTCGCCCCCGGCCGCTACCGCGTCGAGGCCGCCGTCGCCACCCTCACCCGCCCCGGCGAAGCCCCGTCCGGCCGCCCCCACCGCCGGGTGGCGGCGGCACGCCTGGTCATCCGCGACGAACCCACCGTGACCTGGGAGTTGGCCCTGCGCCCCGGCCAGGACCCGGCCGACCTCGGCGACGACGAGTTCTACGGCTACGGCGTCGACGCCGGCACCGGCTGCTTCTACGACGCCTCGGCCGAAGAGGGCTTCCCCGAGGCGCAGGAGGACGAGGGGCCGCTGTGGGACGCCTTCGAGGACAGTGAGTGGTCGGAGGGGCCCCACCTCGTCACGTCCCCCGGCACCGGGCACACCCTGGCCGCCTTCACCTCGGGCTGGGGCGACGGGGCCTATCCCACCTGGACGGGCCGCTGCGCCGACGGCGAGGTCACATGCTTCGTCACCGACTTCTTCGTGGCCCCGGCCGCGTCCGACGCCCTGGTCTGACCGGCCCGCGCGGCCCGATCGCCCGACACGCCCCGGTACCCCGCGTTACCGTCGGATCATGAGCATTCGCGCCGTGGTCTGGGACGTCGACGACACCCTCTTCGACTACACCACCGCCGACCGCGAGGGCATGCGCGCCCACCTGGTGGCCGAGGGCCTGCTCGCCGGGTACGGGTCGGCCGAGGAGGCCCTCGTGCGCTGGCGCGAGATCACCGACCGGCAGTGGGCCCGCTTCTCCGCCGGCGAGGTGGACTTCGTCACACAGCGGCGCGACCGCACCCGGGTCTTCCTGGGCCGCCCGGACCTGACGGACGCCGAGGCCGACGACTGGTTCCAGCGCTACGTCACGCACTACGAGGCCGCCTGGTCCCTCTTCCCCGACGTCCTGCCGGTCCTCGACGCCCTCTCCGCCAGCCACCGACACGCCGTGCTGTCCAACTCCAGTCTGACCGTCCAGGACCGCAAGCTGCGGGTCCTCGGCGTGCACGACCGTTTCGAGGCGATCCTGTGCGCCGCCGAGCTGGGCGTCTCCAAGCCCGAGCCCGGCGCCTTCCTGGCGGCCTGTGAGGCCCTGTCGCTGGCCCCTGACCAGGTCGCTTACGTCGGCGACCACCCGGAGATCGACGGACGCGGCGCCCACGACGCCGGCCTGCTGTCGGTCTGGATCGACCGCGGCGGCGCCTACGCGACCGTCGACCCGCCCGCCGGGCCGCGCCGTATCGCGTCCCTCTCCGAACTCCCCGCGCTCCTCCGCGCCGATACCCGTTTTGGAGCCCCGTCCACCTTCAGGTAATGTTCTTCCTGCGCCGCCGGGGAGCGGGCCGAAAGGCCGGAAACCGGAAGCGCAACGCTAGAACAAGATCCCCGCAGGGGCTTGCGTTCCAGTGGCCTATGGTGTAATTGGCAGCACGACTGATTCTGGTTCAGTTAGTCTTGGTTCGAGTCCAGGTAGGCCAGCTCGCAGAGCTCATCTGCATCGCGGAGACCATCCGCAAAGCCCCCGTTGTGTAGCGGCCTAGCACGCTGCCCTCTCAAGGCAGTAGCGCCGGTTCGAATCCGGTCGGGGGTACAGATCCTTCCCGCGAGGACAGCAAGGGTAGCTCCCGCTGACTTCGATGCAGGATCGCTAGGGCCCCCGTTGTGTAGCGGCCTAGCACGCCGCCCTCTCAAGGCGGTAGCGCCGGTTCGAATCCGGTCGGGGGTACTGACTGGTCTAAACCATCATTGGTCTATGGTGTAATTGGCAGCACGACTGATTCTGGTTCAGTTAGTCTTGGTTCGAGTCCAGGTAGACCAGCTCGGACCTGCGGAAACGCAGCGTCCATGCCCCCGTTGTGTAGCGGCCTAGCACGCCGCCCTCTCAAGGCGGTAGCGCCGGTTCGAATCCGGTCGGGGGTACGAGTCCCAAGGGGGCTCCCGCGCAAGCGGGAGCCCCCTTCGGCGTTCATTCGATGCCGTACCGCCGCGCCGACTCCTCCTCCTGGGCCAGCCGGTGCAGCGCCCGCAGCACGGGCTGGAAGAGCACCGCCGCCGCGACCGCCAGCTCGACCCTCTCCTCCTCCGAGGCCCGGCTCTCCATGAAGTCCAGGTCCCGCCGGGCCACCTCGTGCATCAACTCCCCGTACGGCGCCATCAGTTCCGCGTCCCACGGAAAGTCCAGCCGCCGCAGCGCGGCCACCGCCACCACCAGCGAGCGGTGCACCGGGGAGAGGGGCGCCAGTTCCCGCGCGGTCTCCCAGCCCAGCATCTCCAGCAGGCGGTCCACCTCCGCCCGCGCCGCCACCACGGCCGGGTCCTCCTCGTCCGGCTCGGGGTCCTGCGGCAGCGCCCACAGGGCCGCCCCCAGCCGGATCGAGCGGCCCAGGGAGTCGTCGTCGACGTGCCCGAGCACCTCCCGCGCGGTCGCCACCGGCACCTTGCCCACCTGGATCAGCGCCCGCACCAGACGCAACCGGCGCAGATGTTCCTCGCCGTACTCGGCCGTCGTCGCGTTGACCTGCCGGCCCGGCGGCAACAGGCCCTCGCGCAGGTAGTACTTGATCGTCGCGGTGGAGACCCCGCTGCGCTTGCTCAGATCGGCCAGTCGCATCCCTTGCGCCTTTCATCGGATACCGCCACTATCCAAGCATGGGGCACTGGACAGTGCCGCTCACCAACACGGGGAGGCGCCATGCCTGGCCAGTCCGTCACCGCGGGCCGTACCACCGCCGCCGCCGAGGGGGAGGTGACCGTCCTGCTGATCGGCATGAGGATCAACCGGTTCTGGGCGGTGCACCACTGGCTGCCGGTCCTCCTCGCCATGCTCCGCATGCTGCGCGAGCTGAAGAAGGCCCCGGACCAGGGGCTCCTGGGGTACGTCCTGCTGACGGCGTCGCCGCGCACGTACTACGTCGTCCAGTACTGGGAGTCCAAGAACAAGCTCTACCGCTACGCGCACTCGCCCGACATGTTCCACCACCGGGCCTGGGCGGTCGTCAACCGCAAGGAGCGGGCGGGGAAGGTGCGGCAGCACGTGGGGCTGTGGCACGAGGCGTACGTCGTGCCCGAGGGGTCGTACGAGTCGGTCTACGCCGACATGCCGGCCTTCGGGCTCGCGGCGGCCCACGGGCAGGTGCCGGTCGAGGAGCGGGGCAGGCGCGCGCGGGACCGGTTCGCGTACCGGTCGCGGGAGAAGGCGGACCCCGGGAAAGCCGCCTCGCGGGAGGCGTGAGACCGGGGGAGGGCCTGCCGCGGCGTTGAGGCGGGCCCTTCCCGGTCGGATGCCGGCGGGGTGCGTCAGCCGGTGCGGCGCAGGGCCTCGGAGAGACGGCCGGCGGCGTCGATGACCGCCTGGGCGTGCATCCGGCCCGGGTGGCGGGTCAGGCGCTCGATGGGACCGGAGACCGAGACGGCGGCCACCACGCGGTTGGAGGGGCCACGCACCGGAGCGGAGACGGACGCGACGCCGGGCTCCCGCTCGCCGATGGACTGGGCCCAGCCCCGGCGGCGGACGCCGGACAGCGCCGTCGCCGTGAAGCGGGCCCCCTGCAGGCCGCGGTGCAGCCGCTCGGGCTCCTCCCAGGCCATCAGGATCTGCGCCGAGGAGCCGGCCTTCATGGTGAGCGTGGAGCCGACCGGGACGGTGTCCCGCAGGCCCGACAGGCGCTCGGCCGCCGCCACGCAGATGCGCATGTCGCCCTGGCGGCGGTAGAGCTGGGCGCTCTCGCCCGTGACGTCACGGAGGTGGGTGAGCACCGGGCCCGCCGTGGCGAGCAGACGGTCCTCGCCGGCCGCCGCGGCCAGTTCGGCCAGGCGGGGGCCGAGAATGAAACGGCCCTGCATGTCGCGCGCCACCATACGGTGGTGTTCCAGCGCCACGGCCAGGCGGTGGGCCGTGGGTCGTGCCAGTCCGGTCGCCGCGACCAACCCCGCGAGGGTGGCCGGACCGGACTCCAGAGCGCTCAGGACGAGGGCCGCCTTGTCCAGAACGCCGACGCCGCTACTGTTGTCCATGCAACGATACTCCCGTCTCACTCTGTGAAACGCAAGTTCAATTTTCCGTGGAACCCGCCACTCTTGATGGCACGAAGTCACAAACGGCCCGTGACGAAAGGGCCTGGCGGCGGTTGCCCGGAATCAGGGGTGAGGGCGCTGCCTCCTCAAGATCTCTAGTTGGGTCGGCGCGTTGTCGCCGACCGGAGGGAAAGCGATGGGTAGGACACTCGCGGAGAAGGTCTGGGACGACCACGTCGTCCGGCGCGCCGAGGGCGAGCCCGACCTCCTCTTCATCGATCTGCACCTGCTGCACGAGGTGACCAGCCCGCAGGCCTTCGACGGCCTCCGTAAGAGCGGCCGCCCGGTGCGCCGGCTCGACCTGACCATCGCCACCGAGGACCACAACACCCCCACGCTGGACATCGACAAGCCCATCGCGGACCCGGTCTCCCGGGCACAGCTGGAGACGCTCCGCAAGAACTGCGCGGACTTCGGCGTCCGGCTGCACCCGCTGGGCGACGTCGAGCAGGGCGTCGTGCACGTCGTCGGCCCGCAGCTGGGTCTGACCCAGCCCGGCACCACCGTGGTCTGCGGTGACTCGCACACCTCCACGCACGGCGCCTTCGGCGCGCTGGCGTTCGGCATCGGCACCTCCCAGGTCGAGCACGTGCTCGCCACCCAGACGCTGCCCATGGCCCGCCCGAAGACCATGGCGATCACCGTCAACGGTGAGCTGCCGGACGGGGTCACGGCCAAGGACCTGATCCTCGCGATCATCGCGAAGATCGGCACCGGCGGCGGCCAGGGCTACATCCTGGAGTACCGCGGCGAGGCCATCGAGAAGCTCTCGATGGAGGCCCGGATGACCATCTGCAACATGTCGATCGAGGCCGGCGCCCGCGCGGGCATGATCGCCCCCGACGAGACCACCTTCGCCTACCTCCAGGGACGCCCGCACGCCCCCGAGGGCGCGGACTGGGACGCGGCCGTCGAGTACTGGAAGACGCTGCGCACCGACGACGACGCCGAGTTCGACGCCGAGGTCGTCATCGAGGCCGCCGAGCTGTCGCCGTTCGTCACCTGGGGCACCAACCCGGGCCAGGGCGCGCCGCTTTCCGCCGCCGTCCCCGACCCGGCTTCGTACGAAGACGCCTCGGAGCGCTTCGCCGCCGAAAAGGCCCTGGAGTACATGGGGTTGGAGGCTGGCCAGCCGCTGCGCTCCATCAAGGTGGACACCGTCTTCGTAGGTTCCTGCACCAACGGCCGCATCGAGGACCTGCGCGCCGCCGCCGAGATCGTCCGGGACCGCAAAGTCGCCGACGGCGTACGGATGCTGGTCGTCCCCGGCTCCGCGCGGGTGGGCCTGCAGGCCGTCTCCGAGGGCCTGGACGTCGTCTTCAAGGAGGCCGGCGCCGAGTGGCGGCACGCGGGCTGCTCGATGTGTCTGGGCATGAACCCGGACCAGCTGGCCCCGGGTGAGCGCTCCGCGTCCACCTCCAACCGCAACTTCGAGGGGCGGCAGGGCAAGGGCGGCCGCACCCACCTGGTGTCGCCGCAGGTCGCGGCCGCGACGGCCGTACTGGGCCACCTGGCCTCCCCGGCCGACCTGTCCGCCGACGCCCCCACGCCCGCTGGAGTCTGAGAGTCATGGAAGCATTCACCACGCACACCGGCCGGGCCGTCCCGCTGCGCCGCAGCAACGTGGACACCGACCAGATCATCCCCGCCCACTGGCTCAAGAAGGTGACGCGGGACGGATTCGAGGACGGGCTGTTCGAGGCCTGGCGCAAGGACCCGTCCTTCATCCTCAACCAGCCCGAGCGGCAGGGCGCGACCGTCCTGGTCGCCGGCCCCGACTTCGGCACCGGCTCCTCGCGCGAGCACGCCGTCTGGGCGCTGCAGAACTACGGCTTCAAGACCGTGATCTCGTCCCGCTTCGCCGACATCTTCCGCGGCAACTCGCTGAAGAACGGCCTGCTCACGGTGGTCATCGACCAGAAGATCGTGGACGCGCTGTGGGAGCTCACGGAGAAGGACCCCGAGGCCGAGATCACCGTCGACCTCGAGGCCCGCGAGGTGCGCGCCGAGGGCATCACCGCCTCCTTCGAGCTGGACGAGAACTCCCGCTGGCGGCTGCTGAACGGGCTGGACGACATCTCGATCACCCTCCAGAACGAGGCCGACATCGCCGCCTACGAGGCGAAGCGCCCGTCGTACAAGCCGCAGACGCTCCAGGTCTGACCCGCGGCCCCTCCGGTCGCGCACAAGGTCGAGTTTCGGCCACTCAACGCCCCCTCCGTACCCCCGATCAGCCCGATCGGGGGTACGGCCGTGTCCGGGCCCGGTGCGGGCTCGAAGCCGTCGGTCGAAAGCTCAACTTCCCACGTTACGGCTGTGATTGGTGGGGTAGACGAGGTGTGGAACCTTGCACTCCGCAGGTGCCCGGATGGCCGTTCGGGGCGGCAGTTGCCCCCTGCGCAGGCGACAACTCGCCCCAGATGGCACAATCTGTGCATGGAACACGACGGCCAACTCGAGCTCTATGCGGCGGTCGCGATCCGGCTGAAAGAAGCGCACACAAGAGTGCGCGCACTGCAAGTCCCGGAGGGCGTACGGATGGCGCTGACCCGGAAGCTGCTGGTCATTACGGCCGCGGCCAAACACGATCTCGCCGGTGCGGCAAGGCGTCTGGACCGGTTCACCGCGGACCTCGACGAGGGTCGATTCCCCGACGAGGAACGCTGAACAGGCCGAGACCGCCGAGTCCGTTGCGGCACAAGGGTGATTAGCCCGTTTCGTGTTTGATTTGCGGTATATATCTGCCTAACGTGCGAAAAGGCTTGAACACATTCGTTCTGGCGATGTCTCCGAAGGGGAAGACGTGAACAAGGCGCAGCTCGTAGAAGCGATTGCCGACAAGCTCGGTGGCAGGCAGCAGGCCGCCGACGCTGTCGACGCGGTCCTGGACGCCCTCGTCCGTGCGGTGGTCGCGGGGGACCGGGTCTCGGTCACCGGCTTCGGTTCCTTCGAGAAGGTCGACCGTCCGGCCCGCTACGCCCGCAACCCCCAGACGGGCGAGCGGGTTCGGGTCAAGAAGACCTCGGTGCCGCGCTTCCGCGCGGGTCAGGGCTTCAAGGACCTGGTGAGCGGCTCGAAGAAGCTCCCGAAGAACGACATCGCGGTCAAGAAGGCCCCCAAGGGCAGCCTGTCCGGCCCGCCGCCCACCATCTCCAAGGCCGCGGGCAAGAAGGCCGCCGCCAAGAAGGCGACCGGTGCGGCGAAGAAGGCCACGGGCGCGGCGAAGAAGACCAGCGCGGCGGCCAAGAAGACGACGGCCAAGAAGACCGCCGGCGCCGCCAAGGCGACGACGGCGAAGAAGGCCCCCGCCAAGAAGTCCGCCGCCAAGAGCACCACGGCCGCGGCGAAGAAGACGACGGCCAAGAAGGCCCCCGCGAAGAAGGCGACGGCCACGAAGGCCCCTGCCAAGAAGTCGACCGCCCGCAAGACCACCGCCAAGAAGGCCACCGCCCGCAAGAAGTAACGGGCACAGGGCACAGGGGCACCCACGCGCCGGGCCGGACTCCCTCGGGAGTCCGGCCCGCGGCGTGTCCGGGGCCGTACGGCGCCCGGCCGGTCAGAACGTGTGGAGCGTCACCAGCGTGATCCGGCGGTCCGCGCCCGACCCCTCGGTCTCGACGCGCACCCGCTGCCCGGGCCGCAGCAGCCGGAGACCCCCCGCGTCGAACGCCGCGGCGTCGAAGGGCACCGGGGTGCCGTCGTCGAGCAGTACCTGCCCGCTGCGGCTGTCGGGGTCGTACGTGTATGCGGTCGCCTGCATGTCCGCAGCCTACTGCCCGGCGATCAGCAACCGCGCCGCCACCGCGGCCGTATGAGGTCCCACCCCCAGCGCCAGCGCGGTCCGCAGGTCGCCGCCGGTGTCGACGTCCTGCCGGACGGAATCCACCGCGTCGAGACGCAGTTCCACCGCGCCGGACGCGCGGTGGCGGGTCCGGGAATCCGGACCGAATGCGGGGGCCAATTCACGGCCCGGCGCGGCGGTCAGCAAAGTCGTTCCGATTCCCGCCGCATCCGGGAGAAAAGCACGCCGGAATTGTGCGGCCGCCCCCAGTACCCGCGTCAATTCCGCCGGCCGCAAAGCGGGAAGATCGGCATTCAGCGCGGCCACCGGGCTTTCGGGGCGGGCCGACCGTACGGCCGCCGCCCCGTGCGCCAGGGCGGCGTTCAGACCGTCGCCCGGCTCGTCCGGAACGACCCGGGCGCCCAGGTTCGCCAGGGCGCGGCCCGCCCGGACGTCGTCCGTGACGACTGCCACATCCGCCACCGCCGGGCAGGCCAGCGCGGCCGCCACGGTGTCCTGCGCGAACGCCAGCGCGAGGCCCGGCCGCACCCCGTCGTCCGCGGTGTCGGCCAGTCTGCTCTTGGCCCGGGCGAGGGTCTTCACGGGCACGACCAAGGTCCACTGCACGGGCGTTCCGTCCTTCTCTCGTCGCCGCCATTGTCACCTGGGGGATCTGGCGGTCCACTCGCCGGGGCGTACGGTGTTCTCGACAGACGGGCGGCCCGGGGCGACACTTGTCCGGCCCCAGGCCCTGGAGGAAAGGTGTCCGCGTGCCCCGCCGCAGAATCGGCTTCTGGTACCGCTTCGCCGCGGTGATCTGCAAACCGCCGCTGGTGGTTCTGATCAAGCGGGACTGGCGGGGAATGGAGAACATGCCGGCCGACGGTGGATTCATCACCGCCGTGAACCACAATTCGCACGTCGACCCCTTCGCGTACGCGCACTACCAGTACAACACCGGTCGCGTGCCGCGATTCCTCGCGAAGAGCGGCCTTTTCCGGAAGGGATTCGTCGGTGCCGCGATGCGCGGCACCGGGCAGATCCCCGTCTACCGCGAGAGCACGGACGCGCTCAGCGCCTTCCGGGCCGCGATCGACGCCGTGGAGCGCGGCGAGTGCGTCGCCTTCTACCCCGAGGGCACCCTCACCCGCGACCCCGACGGCTGGCCGATGACCGCGAAGACCGGTGCCGCGCGCGTCGCCCTGCAGACCAAGTGCCCGGTGATCCCGGTCGCCCAGTGGGGCTGCAACGAACTGCTGCCCCCGTACGCCAAGAAGCCCAACCTGCTGCCGCGCAAGACCCACCGCGTGCTGGCGGGGCCCCCGGTCGACCTGTCGCGCTTCTACGACAAGGAGATGACCGCGGACCTGCTGAAGGAGGCCACGGAGGTCATCATGGCCGCCGTCACCCGCCAGCTGGAGGAGATCCGCGGCGAGAAGGCGCCCGAGACCCCCTACGACCCGCGCCGCGAGCGGATCGAGCAGCGGCGCCGGACGCAGGCACAGGCACGGGCGGCACAGGCACAGGCACGGGCGGCACAGGCAGAGGCACAGGCGGCGCAGGCACAGGCGCCGCAGGGGAAGCAGGCAGAAGGGCAGGGCACGTGAGCAACCCCGTCAAGGCGGCCGTCTTCGGCACCGGATCGTGGGGCACCGCCTTCGGCACGGTCCTCGCCGACGCCGGATGCGACGTGACCCTGTGGGGGCGCCGCGCCGAACTCGCCGACGCCGTCAACTCCACCCGGACCAACCCGGACTACCTGCCCGGCGTCGAACTCCCCGAGAACCTGCGGGCCACGACCGACGCCGCCGAGGCCGCGCGCGGCGCCGACTTCACCGTCCTCGCGGTCCCCTCGCAGACCCTGCGCGCCAACCTCGCCGACTGGACGCCCCTGCTGGCACCCGGCACTGTCCTGGTGTCGCTGATGAAGGGCGTCGAACTCGGCTCAGCGATGCGGATGAGCGAGGTCATCGAGGACGTCGCCAAGGTCGCCGCCGAGCGCATCGCCGTGGTCACCGGCCCCAACCTGGCCCGCGAGATCGCCGCCCGCATGCCGGCCGCCGCCGTGGTCGCCTGCCCCGACGAGGCGGTCGCCCAGCGGCTCCAGACCGCCTGCCACACCGCGTACTTCCGCCCGTACACCAACACCGACGTCATCGGCTGCGAGCTCGGCGGCGCCGTGAAGAACGTGATCGGCCTGGCCGTCGGCATCGCGGACGGCATGGGCCTCGGCGACAACGCCAAGGGGTCGCTCATCACGCGCGGCCTCGCCGAGACCACGCGGCTCGGTGTCGCCCTCGGCGCCGACCCGCTGACCTTCTCCGGACTCGCCGGTCTCGGCGACCTGGTGGCGACCTGCTCCTCGCCGCTGTCCCGCAACCACACCTTCGGCACCAACCTCGGCCGGGGCATGACCCTGGAGGAGACCGTCGCGGTCACCAAGCAGACCGCCGAGGGCGTCAAGTCCTGCGAGTCGGTGCTGGATCTGGCCCGCCGGCACGGCGTCGACATGCCGATCACCGAGACGGTCGTCGCCATCGTGCACGAGGGCAAGCCTCCGGTGGTCGCGGTCAAGGAGCTGATGTCGCGCAGCGCGAAGCCCGAACGACGCTGAGCGACGCCGGACCGGCACCCGGGCGCCACCGGCGCCACGCGGCCCCGCCGACGCTGTCTCGCGGCACTGCGGGCGGGTACTCTCAACGCGATATGAGCACCGAGAACCTCCCCCAGAGCCCCGAGCAGCCGCGTCGCAAACCGCGTGTGGCCGTCGTGTTCGGCGGGCGCAGCTCCGAACACGGGATCTCCGTGGTCACCGCCGGCGCCGTCCTCGCGGCCATCGACCGGACGAAGTACGACGTCCTGCCGATCGGCATCACCCAGGACGGCCGCTGGGCGCTCACCGCCGACGAGCCGGAGCGCATGGCGATCACCGAACGGCGCACCCCGAGCGTCGACCAGCTCGCCGACTCGACCGAGGGCACCGTGGTGCTCCCCGTCGACCCCGCCAACCGCGAAGTCGTCTACAGCGAACCCGGCTCCGTGCCCAAGGCGCTGGGCGAGGTCGACGTCGTCTTCCCCGTGCTGCACGGCCCCTACGGCGAGGACGGCACCCTGCAGGGCCTGCTGGAGCTCTCCGGCGTGCCGTACGTCGGCTCGGGCGTGCTCGCCTCGGCCGTCGGCCAGGACAAGGAGTACATGAAGGCGGTGTTCACCTCCTACGGGCTGAAGGTCGGCCCGTACGTGGTGATCCGGCCCCGGGAGTGGGAGCAGGACCGTTCCGGCGCCCGCAGGAAGATCGTGGAATTCGCCGGCGAGCACGGCTGGCCGCTGTTCGTGAAGCCCGCCCGCGCGGGTTCCTCGATCGGCATCACCAAGGTCGACGACCTCGCCGGGCTCGACGAGGCGATCGAGGAGGCCCGCCGTCACGACCCGAAGATCCTGGTCGAGGCGACCCTGCGCGGCCGGGAGATCGAGTGCGGGGTGCTGGAGTTCGAGGACGGTCCCCGGGCGTCCGTCCCCGCCGAGATCCCGCCGCCGTCGGCGCACGCGTACTACGACTTCGAGGCCAAGTACATCGACTCCACGCCCGGTGTCGTGCCCGCCCCGCTGACGCCCGAGGAGACCGCCGAGGTCCAGCGCCTCGCCGTCGGGGCGTTCGACGCCGCCTCCTGCGAGGGGCTGGTGCGCGCGGACTTCTTCCTCACCGAGGACGGCGAGTTCGTGATCAACGAGATCAACACGATGCCCGGCTTCACGCCGATCTCGATGTACCCGAAGATGTGGGAGGCCACCGGCGTCGGCTACGCGGAGCTGGTGGACCGGCTGGTCCAGGCGGCGCTGCGGCGGTCCACGGGCCTTCGCTGACCCACGACCGACCCCGCTGTCCCAGGCTGTCTCAGAAGGCGATCCCCTCGGGGATCGCCTTCTTCACTGCGGGGGCGAGGTCGACCAACGGCGCCATCCCGCGCCCGGCACGGTCCTTGGGGATGGTCACCTCGACATACGCCTCACGCAGCGTCGTGGTGAACCGGAACGCCCCGTTCTCCTGTTTCTGCAGCTGCCAGCCCACACCGTCGACCTCGACGCCGTCGGCCTCCGGATCGTTCATCTCCGGGGGCCGCTGCACCCCGCAGCGCAGTATGATCAGCGGGTTTCCCCAGCCCGCCGTCAGCCTGGAGGCGGGCTCGGGATCCTCACGGTTCAGGCCGTCCACCGTCGACGGCAGCGCCTTGTCCAGGTTCTGACACAGCTTGGTGACCTTCGCGTCCGGGCTGGGAACCGCCGCCGACACGCTGTCGTCTGCTGAGGAGCAGCCTGCGGCGGCGATCAACAACGCGAGAGCGGGCAGGCGGAGGCGCCGGTGACGGAAGAAGTTCACCGGCCCAGCGTAGACGGGGGCTAGAGATGGACGACCGGGCAGGTCAGGGTGCGGGTGATGCCGTCCACCTGCTGGACCTTGGCAACCACCATGCGGCCCAGCTCGTCGACGGTGTCGGACTGAGCGCGGACAATGACGTCGTACGGTCCCGTCACGTCCTCGGCCTGGATCACTCCAGGGATCTTGCTGATCGTCTCGGCGACGGTCGACGCCTTGCCGACCTCCGTCTGGATCAGGATGTACGCCTGTACCACGAAACCTCCAGAGCGGCCACGAGGATCATGTGGGGAAAAGGAACGCCACGGTATCGCGTCGTCGCTCTCCGCGGGGAGACCCGCGGGACGCGGAGCCCGCGCGCCGGGGTGTTGTGATGACACGAGTTGACGCCCACGCCGACCGTGGCAACGGCCATTTCGACCGTAACCAGGACAGAGATGACGCGCGACCGGGCACGGACAGGGACAGAAGGGGAGTAAGGCCATGAAGGGCACTGTTGGTGAGCTCGGTGAGTTCGGGCTCATCAGGGAGCTCACCTCCCGTCTCACCTCCACCCCGGCGGTCCGGGTCGGCCCCGGCGACGACGCCGCGGTGGTCGCCGCGCCCGACCGCCGGGTGGTGGCCAGCACCGACATCCTCGTCGAGGGGCGGCACTTCCGGCGTGACTGGTCCACCGCGTACGACGTGGGCCGCAAGGCGGCGGCACAGAACCTCGCCGACATCGCCGCGATGGGCGCCGTGCCCACCGCGCTGCTGCTCGGCCTGGTCGTGCCCGCCGAACTCCCGGTGACCTGGCCGACCGAGCTGATGGACGGGCTGCGCGACGAGTGCCAGGTCGCGGGCGCCTCCGTGGTCGGCGGCGACGTGGTGCGCGGCGACACCATCACCGTGTCCATCACCGCCCTCGGCGACCTGCGCAACCAGGAGCCCGTCACCCGGGGCGGCGCCCAGCCCGGCGACCTCGTCGCGGTGACCGGCTGGCTCGGCTGGTCCGCGGCCGGGTTCGCCGTGCTCTCCCGCGGCTTCCGCTCGCCGCGCGCCTTCGTCGAGGCCCACCGGCGCCCCGAGCCGCCGTACCACGCGGGCCCGGCCGCCGCGGGGCTCGGCGCCACCGCGATGTGCGACGTGAGCGACGGACTGATCGCCGACCTGGGCCACATCGCGGAGGCCAGCAAGGTCAGGATCGACATCCGCTCCGGGCAGATCGACATCCCGTCCCAGATGAACGACATCGGTCAGGCCGTCGGCGTCGACCCGATGCAGTGGGTGCTCACCGGGGGAGAGGACCACGCGATCGTGGCCACGTTCCCGCCGGACGTGAAGCTGCCCGCCCGCTGGAAGGTGATCGGCGAGGTCCTCAACCCCTCGGCGCTGCCCCAGGTGACCGTCGACGGGGCGCCCTGGACCAGCCAGGGCGGCTGGGACCACTTCGGCGGGGAGGTCGAGGCATGAGGCCGCCCCTGGTCCTCACCGTGGCCGGGTCCGACTCCGGCGGCGGCGCCGGCATCCAGGCCGACCTGAAGACGATGCTCGCCCTCGGCACGCACGGCATGAGCGTGCTCACCGCCGTCACCGCGCAGAACTCCCTCGGCGTGCAGGGCGCCTGGGAACTGCCCGTGGAGGCGGTCCGGGCCCAGTACCGCAGCGTCGTCGACGACATCGGCGTGCAGGCGGTCAAGACCGGCATGCTCTCCTCCGCGGAACTGGTCGAGACGGTCGCCGAGTTGATCAGCGGCACCGACGCCCCGGCCGTCGTCGACCCGGTCGGCGTCTCCAAGCACGGCGACGCGCTGCTCGCCGCATCCGCCCTGGACTCCGTACGCACCAAGCTGCTGCCGGCGGCCACCGTCGCCACGCCCAACCTCGACGAGGTCGCGCAACTCACCGGCGTGCGCGTCGAGTCCGACGCGGACCTGCGCCGGGCCGCCGCCGCCGTGCTGGAGTACGGGCCGCGCTGGGTGCTGATCAAGGGAGGGCATCTGTCCGGCGACGCCGTGGACCTGCTCACGGACGGTTCCGAGGAGCACTGGCTGCGCGCCCCGCGCCTCGACAACCGGCACACGCACGGCACGGGCTGCACCCTCGCGTCGGCTGTCGCCTGCGGCCTGGCGAAGGGGCAGTCGGTGCCGGAGGCCGTGACGGCCGCCAAGGAGTACGTCACCGGCGCGATCGCGGCCGGTTTCGCGCTCGGTGGCGGCATCGGCCCCGTGGATCACGGCTGGCAGCTCCGGCAGGGCACGGCCTCGGCGTGACGCCGGGGGCGGTGGTCCCTGCTAGGCCGGCCGCTGCAAGAAGGCGGCCGGCATGCGGGAAGCGGGCAGGAGAGGCCTGCGCCTCCCGAAGATTGCGGGCAAGGCAAAAAGCCGGCCCACCGAAGTGGACCGGCTCAGTGCAGCGGACCGGGCAGTGGCCGCGCGCTCAGCTGGACGCGTCAGCGCGAGACCTTGCCGGCCTTGATGCACGAGGTGCAAGCGTTCACGCGCTTCGGCGTCCCGCCGACCACGGTACGCACACGCTGGATGTTCGGGTTCCAGCGACGGGACGTACGGCGGTGCGAGTGCGAGATGTTGTTGCCGAAGCCCGGCCCCTTGCCACAGACGTCGCAGTTGGCAGCCACGGGTCACTCCAAAGACTTCAGATGCACTTACGGTTGATCCCGGCATGCCGGGACAGGATCTCGAGCGCGAACGGTCCGTGATCTGAGTGGCGGTGCCAGGGGGAGAGCCCGATCAGATCGGGCAACCGGAGCAGCATACAACGGCTGCTCCCGTACAACGAAACTACCATGGCGGTTCAGCGGCCCGCCCCCGGCCCTCTTCCGGTGGGCACCCTCCCGGGGTCTACGCTGCCTGCCACGTCCAGCAGCTCAAGGAGGCGCAGGTGGCGCAGGTGCCGCAGAGGTTCTTCGACGCTCTGGCGGTGCGCACCTGGTGCGGTCTGTCGCTGCGCGCGCTCGGACGGGCGCGCGAGGAGATCGACGCGATCAACGTGTACCCGGTCGCGGACGGGGACACCGGCACCAACCTCTATCTGACCGTCGAGTCCGCCGTCGCCGCCGTGGAAGCGGTGTTCGCGGCGCACGAGGTCGGACCGGCCGGACAGCACGCGGAGCCGCCCACCGACCCGGCGGGGACGGCCGGCGGGCCCACGCTGGCCGACGCCGTCGGCGCCATGGCGCACGGAGCGCTGATCGGCGCCCGGGGCAACTCCGGAACCATCCTGGCCCAGCTGCTGCGCGGCCTGGCCCAGGTGCTCACCGAACGGAGCGAGCCCGCCCACACCGACGGTCCGGGTCTGCGGCTGGCCCTGCGGCACGCGGCCGACTCCGCCCGGCAGGCCGTGGCCCACCCGGTCGAGGGCACCGTCCTCACGGTCGCCTCGGCCGCCGCCGACGCGGCACAGGAAGCCGGGGACGACTGCGAGGCCGTGGCCCACGCCGCCTACGAGGGCGCCCGCGCGGCACTCGCCGCGACCCCCGGACAACTGCCGGTCCTGGAGCGCGCCGGAGTGGTCGACGCCGGGGGACACGGCCTGGTGACCGTGCTCGCCGCCCTGGTCGAGACGTTCACCGGGCAGGCGCCGGCGGCGGGAGCGGTGGCCGTGCCGCACGCGCGCGTGGACCACGCGGGGCAGGAGAGCGCCGGGGAGTGCGACGCGGCGGACGGCCCCGCCTTCGAGGTGATCTACCTCCTGGAGGCCGAGGACACCGCAGTGGCGCGGCTGCGGCAGCGGCTCGACACCCTCGGGGACTCGCTCGTCGTGGTCGGCGGCGACGGACTGTGGAACGTCCACGTGCACGTCGACGACGCCGGTGCCGCCGTGGAGGCGGGCGTCGAGGCCGGACGGCCGTACCGGATCCGGATCACCCACTTCGGGCACGGCGACGTGCACACCACCGGCACCGAGCGCCCGCCGCGGGAACGGGCCCAGCGCGCCGTGGTCGCCGTCGTGCCCGGCGAGGGCCTGGCCGGGCTCTACGCCGAGGCCGGTGCCACCGCGGTGCTCGCCCGCCCCGGGGAGGCGCCCGCGAGCGGGGAGCTCGTCCAGGCCGTACGGCGGGCGCACGCGCGCGAGGTCGTGCTGCTGCCCAACGACGCCGAGCTGCGCCACACCGCCGCCGCGGCGGCCGAGCAGGCCCGCACCGAAGGCATCCGCGTCGCCCTGATCCCGACCCGCTCCGCGGTCCAGGGCATCGCCGCGCTCGCCGTGCACGAACCCGAGCGGCGCTTCGACGAGGACGTCGTGGCGATGACCTCGGCGGCCGGCGCCACCCGCTACGCCGAGGTCACCGTCGCCGAGCACCGGTCGTGGACGACGGCCGGCATCTGCCAGGCCGGTGACGTCCTCGGCCTCATCGACGGCGACGTGGCCGTGATCGGCGCGGACGTCACGGCCGTGGCCGGGACCGTACTGGACCGCATGCTCGCGGCGGGCGGCGAACTGGTCACGCTGGTCCTCGGCGACGACGCCCCCGAGCCCCTCGCCGAAACCCTGGAGGCCCGTGTCCGCGAGGCCTACCTCGCCGTCGACACGGTCGTCTACCGGGGCGGCCGGCAGGGCGCGCTGCTGCTGATCGGCGTGGAGTAGCCGCTACCTCCCGGCGGGTGGACGGGATTGTCAGTGGCGTGGTGTGCAATGGATCTCGTGCCCGCACTGCAAGAACCCCTCAAGAAGGTGCTCGGCCCCGCCACCGCGAAGGTGATGGCCGAGCATCTCGGCCTGCACACCGTCGGCGACCTCCTCCACCACTACCCCCGCAGATACGAGGAGCGCGGCCAGCTCACCCACCTCGCCGACCTCCCCATGGACGAGCACGTCACGGTGGTCGCCCAGGTCGCGGACGCCCGCCTGCACACCTTCGCCTCCGCCAAGGCGCCGCGCGGCAAGGGACAGCGCCTCGAAGTGACCATCACGGACGGCAGCGGCCGCCTCCAACTGGTCTTCTTCGGCAACGGCGTCCACAAGCCCCACAAGGAGCTCCTGCCGGGCACCCGGGCGATGTTCGCGGGCAAGGTCTCCGTCTTCAACCGCCGGCTGCAACTGGCCCATCCGGCATACGAGTTGCTGCGCGGTGACCCCGACGGCGAGGAGACCGTCGAGTCCTGGGCGGGCGCCCTCATCCCCCTCTACCCGGCCACCGCCAAGCTGGAGTCCTGGAAGCTCGCCAAGGCGATCCAGACGGTCCTGCCCAGCGCACAGGAGGCCGTCGACCCCCTCCCGGACTCCCTGCGCGAGGGCCGCGGCCTGGTCTCCCTGCCCGAGGCCCTCCTGAAGATCCACCGCCCGCACACCAAGGCGGACATCGAGGACGCCCGAGCCCGCCTGAAGTGGGACGAGGCCTTCGTCCTCCAGGTCGCCCTGGCCCGCCGCCGCCACGCCGAGACCCAACTCCCCGCGGTCCCGCGGCAACCCAAGCCGGACGGCCTGCTCACCGCCTTCGACGACCGCCTCCCCTTCACCCTCACCGAGGGCCAGCGCAAGGTCTCGCGCGAGATCTTCGACGACCTCGCCACCGACCACCCGATGCACCGGCTGCTCCAGGGCGAGGTGGGCAGCGGCAAGACGCTGGTGGCCCTGCGCGCCATGCTGGCCGTCGTCGACGCGGGCGGGCAGGCCGTGATGCTGGCGCCCACCGAGGTGCTCGCCCAGCAGCACCACCGGTCGGTCGTCGAGATGATGGGCGAGCTGGCCCAGGGAGGCATGCTGGGCGGCGCCGAGGACGCCACCAAGGTGGTGCTGCTCACCGGCTCGATGGGCGCCGCCGCCCGCCGCCACGCCCTGCTCGACCTGGCCACCGGCGAGGCCGGCATCGTCATCGGCACGCATGCGCTGATCGAGGACAAGGTGCAGTTCCACGACCTCGGCCTGGTCGTCGTCGACGAACAGCACCGCTTCGGCGTCGAGCAGCGCGACGCCCTGCGCGGCAAGGGAAAACAGCCGCCGCACCTGCTCGTCATGACCGCCACGCCCATCCCGCGCACCGTCGCCATGACCGTCTTCGGCGACCTCGAGACCTCCGTCCTGGACCAGCTCCCGGCCGGACGCTCACCGATCGCCAGCCACGTCGTCCCGGCCGCCGACAAGCCGCACTTCCTCGCGCGCGCCTGGGAGCGGGTCCGCGAAGAGGCGTCGAACGGCCACCAGGCGTACGTCGTCTGCCCGCGCATCGGCGACGAGGAGGACGGCCCGAAGAAGAAGTCCAAGCAGCCGGGCCCCTCCGAGGGCGACGCCGACAAACGCCCCCCGCTCGCCGTCCTCGACGTCGCCGAGCAGCTCGCGAAGGGCCCGCTCCAGGGGCTGAAGGTCGAGATCCTGCACGGTCGTATGCAGCCGGACGACAAGGACGCCGTCATGCGCCGCTTCGCCGCGGGCGAGACCGACGTCCTGGTCGCCACGACGGTCATCGAGGTCGGCGTCAACGTCCCCAACGCCACCGCGATGGTGATCATGGACGCCGACCGCTTCGGTGTCTCCCAGCTCCACCAGCTGCGCGGCCGCGTCGGCCGTGGCTCCGCACCCGGCCTGTGCCTGCTGGTCACCGAGATGCCCGAGGCGAGCGCGGCCCGGCAGCGGCTCAACGCCGTCGCCGGCACCCTCGACGGCTTCGAGCTCTCCCGCATCGACCTCGAACAGCGCCGCGAGGGCGACGTCCTCGGCCAGGCCCAGTCCGGCGCCCGCACCTCCCTGCGCGTCCTCGCGGTCATCGAGGACGAGGAGATCATCGCCGAGGCCAGGGAGGAGGCGGCAGCGGTGGTCGCCGCCGACCCGGAACTGACAAGCCTCCCCGGCCTGCGCACGGCCCTCGACGCCCTCCTGGACGAGGAGCGGGAGCAGTACCTGGAAAAGGGCTGAGCGGCAGCGCCGCAAAGGGCGCGGGGCTGTGCCGGCAGGCGGCCCCGCCGCGCGGGCGCGAGCACCACGACGCATGCGCGGCCGCCCCACGACGCGAGGCACCCCGGACCTCCTCCTGCCAGACTGAACCCACGAAGCCCCACGACCAAGGACCCGCCATGACCCGCGTGATCGCCGGCAAAGCCGGCGGACGTCGCCTAGCCGTCCCGCCGGGAACCGGCACTCGCCCCACCTCCGACCGTGCGCGCGAGGGCCTGTTCTCCACCTGGCAGTCCCTGCTCGGCGGCCCCCTGGACGGCGAACGGGTCCTCGACCTCTACGCCGGGTCCGGCGCCGTCGGCCTGGAGGCCCTGTCCCGCGGCGCCGGGCACGTCCTGCTCGTCGAGGCCGACGCCCGAGCCGCCCGCACCGTCCGGGACAACGCCAAGTCCCTCGGCCTGCCCGGCGCCGAGGTCAGGACGGGCAAAGCGGAACAGATCATCCGCACCCCGGCCCCGGCCGAGCCGTACGACATCGTCTTCCTGGACCCGCCGTACGCCGTCTCCGACGACGATCTTCGGGAGATCCTGCTCACACTCCGCACGGAGGGGTGGCTCACTGAGCAAGCGCTCGTCACCGTGGAGCGCAGCACCAGAGGCGGGGAATTCGGCTGGCCCGACGGCTTCGAGGCCATCCGGGCCCGTCGCTACGGCGAGGGAACGTTTTGGTACGGTCGCGCCGCCTCTACGTGCGAAGACGCACGATGACCGGACCGGAGAGCGAGGGAACTCAAGTGCGCCGCGCCGTCTGTCCCGGGTCGTTCGACCCGATCACCAACGGACATCTCGACATCATCGCCCGGGCCTCCAGTCTCTATGACGAGGTCTATGTCGCGGTGATGATCAACCAGGCCAAGAAGGGCCTGTTCGAGATCGAGGAGCGGATCGACCTGATCGGCCAGGTCACCGCCGAGTACGGGAACGTCCGCGTGGAGTCCTTCCACGGCCTGCTCGTCGACTTCTGCAAGCAGCGCGAGATCCCGGCCATCGTGAAGGGCCTGCGCGCGGTCAGCGACTTCGACTACGAGCTGCAGATGGCCCAGATGAACAACGGCCTCTCGGGCGTGGAGACCCTCTTCATCCCCACCAACCCCACCTACAGCTTCCTGTCGTCCTCCCTGGTCAAGGAGGTCGCGACCTGGGGCGGCGACGTCTCCCACCTGGTGCCGCCGCTGGTCCTCGAAGCGCTCTCGGAGCGCCTGAAGCAGGACTGAGCGCACCCCCGCACACGCCCCGAGCAGCCCCCGGAGACTGACATTCCGTCACCCGGTGTCCCCACGACACCCCAGGGTCGTACAGTCGTCCCGTCCGTCTCCAACACAGCTGTAGAGAGTGGCGAGCACACGGTGGACGTGCAGAAGAAGCTCGACGAGATCACCGCGATGGTCTCCGGCGCCCGCGCCATGCCCATGTCTGCCTCGTGCGTGGTCAACCGCGCCGAGCTGCTCTCGATGCTGGAGGAGCTGCGCGCCGAGCTCCCCGGCTCCCTCGCCCAGGCCCAGGAGCTGATCGGCGACCGCGACCAGATGGTCGCGCAGGCCCGCCAGGAGGCCGAGCGGATCATCGAGAGCGCGCACGCGGAGCGCGACTCCCTGATCGCCGACACGGAGGTGGCCCGCCGCTCCCAGGCCGAGGCCGACCGGATCCTCGCCGAGGCCCGCCAGGAGGCCGAGGAGGTCCGTGCGGAGGCCGACGACTACGTCGACTCCAAGCTCGCCAACTTCGAGGTCGTCCTCACCAAGACCCTCGGCTCCGTCGGCCGCGGCCGGGAGAAGCTCCTCGGCACCGGACCCGGCCTCGACGAGAACGGCTACGAGGACGAGGACGCCCCCGAGCGCAGCCACGACCCGGAGACCCTGCGCCGCGACGCCGACACCTACGTCGACACCAAGCTCGGCGCCTTCGAGGCGGTCCTGGCCAAGACCCTGGAGGCCGTCGGCCGCGGCCGACAGAAGCTGCACGGCCGGATCGCCACGGACGACCTCGGCGCCCTCGCCGACGACCTCACCACCGTCCAGCACTCCAGCGACGCCGACTACCTCGCCGACCTCGCGGCCCTCTCGGACGCCCCCGCCGGGCCGCCCCGGCAGCGGGAGTACGGCGAGCCCCAGCCGGCGGCGGCCCAGGCACCGGCCGTACCGGAGATGCCGGCGCAGCAGCCGGCGTACGGCTACGCGCAGCAGCAGCCCGACCCGTACGGCGGCTACCAGCAGCCCTACGACGGCTCGCACGACGCGTACGGCTACCAGCAGCAGCCCGCCGACCCGTACGCGTATCAGGGGTACGACGCCCAGCAACCGGCCTACGACGCCCAGGGTTACGCCCAGCCCCAGCAGCCCCCGCAGCTGCCGCCGGCCCAGCCGGGGGCCCTCGACGAGACCAGCCTCTTCGACACCAGCATGATCAGTGCCGAGCAGCTGAGGGCCTACGAACAGGGCCGCGGGCTCTAGCCCGGTGCCGGCCGCGGGGCCGGATTGGGCCGAGAGCGGAAGGTCCAGTATCCTGGCTCTTCGGTCGCGCGTACGTCCGCGATCAACGCTGCCCGGGGACACCGCAGGGCGGCGTTCCCCCAGCTCAGAAGATCGAAAGCAGGAATGGCCCTGAACGCCCGCCTCGACCACCGAAACCCTCTCGTGTTCGACACGCACGAGCTGGGACGGCGTCCTGGTGCGCTGCAGCGCCTGAACCGCACGATCGACGCTCCCCGGGACCTCGGTGTCGCGGGAGTCATCGGAGTGCCGGAGGGTGCCCCGTTGGAGCTCGAGCTCCGGCTCGAGTCGGTCTTGGAAGGGGTGCTCGTCACAGGCACCGCCCGTGCCAAGGCCGAGGGGGAGTGCGTAAGGTGTCTGGAGCCGCTGGAGCAGCAGCTCGAAGCGGACTTCCAGGAGATGTTCTCGTACCCTGACGCCGACGACCGGGGCCGCGTGAAGGCGGAACCGGCCGACGACGCCGAGGAAGACGAGGACAGGCTCTTCGTCGAGGACGGTCTGATCGACCTCGAACCCGTGCTGCGTGATGCGGTGGTGCTCGCACTGCCGATGCAGCCGGTGTGCCAGGAAGACTGTCAGGGTCTGTGCTCCGAGTGCGGAGTACGCCTGTCGGACGACCCGGACCACCACCATGACGCCGTCGACATCCGTTGGGCGGCTTTGCAGGGACTCGCCGGTTCACTCGAAGACGGCGAGAAGGACGAGATGAGCGGCGCCGAACCGGGCGTCGACGAGAAGCAGGAGAAGTAGCCGTGGCTGTTCCGAAGCGGAAGATGTCGCGCAGCAACACGCGCCACCGCCGGTCGCAGTGGAAGGCTGCGGTCCCCACCCTGGTTGCGTGCGAGCGCTGCCACGAGCCCAAGCAGCAGCACATCGCGTGCCCGTCTTGCGGCACTTACAACAAGCGCCAGGTCCTCGAGGTCTGAGCGGCTGGTGAGAGGCACTGTGTCAGTCCCCAAGAAGGCGGAAGACGCCAAGGCGGACCCACCCGCCAAGAAGAAGGCGGACACCCAGGCCTCGTCCCACACGCTTCTGGAAGGGCGGCTCGGCTATCAGCTCGAGTCCGCCCTTCTGGTGCGTGCGCTGACCCACCGTTCCTACGCGTACGAGAACGGCGGCCTGCCGACGAACGAGCGGCTGGAGTTCCTCGGTGACTCCGTCCTCGGTCTCGTCGTCACGGACACGCTGTACCGCACCCACCCCGACCTGCCCGAAGGCCAGCTGGCCAAGTTGCGGGCCGCGGTGGTCAACTCGCGTGCGCTGGCGGAGGTGGGCCGCGGGCTCGACCTCGGTTCCTTCATCCGGCTCGGCCGCGGTGAAGAGGGCACGGGCGGCCGGGACAAGGCGTCCATCCTCGCCGACACCCTCGAAGCGGTGATCGGCGCGGTCTATCTCGACCAGGGCCTCGACGCGGCCTCCGAACTGGTGCACCGCCTGTTCGACCCGCTGATCGAGAAGTCCTCCAACCTCGGTGCCGGCCTGGACTGGAAGACCAGCCTCCAGGAACTCACCGCGACCGAGGGGCTCGGTGTCCCCGAGTACCTGGTCACGGAGACCGGCCCGGACCACGAGAAGACCTTCACTGCTGCCGCCCGCGTCGGAGGCGTCTCGTACGGCACCGGCACCGGCCGCAGCAAGAAGGAGGCGGAGCAGCAGGCCGCGGAATCCGCGTGGCGGTCCATCCGCGCCGCGGCGGACGAGCGCGCCCAGGCCACGGAAGCCCCGTCGGCCGCGGACGTCGTCGCCGAGCCGAACGCCGACGCACCGTCGGCCTCCGCCTGACCACAGCACAGCACAGCACGACTCGAGCGCCCGCCCCAGCCCCGGGGCGGGCGCTCGGGCCGTCCACCGGACCGTCCGAGGGGGAGTCATGCCCGAGTTGCCCGAGGTCGAGGTCGTACGGCGAGGCCTGGAACGCTGGGTTGCCCACCGGACCGTCGCCGACGCCGAGGTGCTGCACCCGCGTGCGGTACGCCGGCACATCGCCGGCGGCGACGACTTCGCCCAGCGTCTGAAGGGCCACCGCATCGGCACGCCCAGCCGCCGCGGCAAGTACCTGTGGCTGCCGCTGGAGGACACCGGCCAGGCGGTCCTCGCGCACCTCGGCATGAGCGGCCAGCTGCTGGTCCAGCCGCACGAGGCGCCGGCCGAGAAGCACCTGCGCATCCGCGTCCGCTTCGCCGACACCCTGGGCACCGAACTCCGCTTCGTCGACCAGCGCACCTTCGGCGGCCTGTCGCTGCACGACACCTCCCCCGACGGACTGCCCGACGTCATCGCGCACATCGCCCGCGATCCCCTCGACCCGCTCTTCGACGACGAGGCGTTCCACCAGGCGCTGCGCCGCAAGCGCACCACGGTCAAACGGGCCCTGCTCGACCAGTCGCTGATCAGCGGCGTCGGCAACATCTACGCGGACGAGGCCCTGTGGCGCTCCCGCCTGCACTACGAACGCCCGACGGCCGGCTTCACCCGGCCCCGCACAGCCGAACTCCTCGGCCACGTCCGGGACGTGATGAACGCGGCGCTCGCCGTGGGCGGCACCAGCTTCGACAGCCTGTACGTCAACGTCAACGGGGAGTCCGGCTACTTCGACCGCTCGCTCGACGCGTACGGTCGCGAGGGTCTGCCCTGCCGCCGCTGCGGGACGCCGATGCGCCGCCGGCCGTGGATGAACCGCTCCAGCTACTTCTGCCCGAAGTGCCAGCGCCCGCCGCGCGCCGTGCTCTAACCCCGGGCGTCGTACCGCTCACGCGCCGCGAGAACCTCGTCCATGTGCCCCTCCAGGCACTGGATGAGCGAGATCAGCCGCCCCGCCACCTCGCGTCCCAGCGGGGTGAGTTCGTAGTCCACCCGGGGCGGGTTGGTGGGCTGGGCCTCGCGGTGCACCAGCCCGTCGCGCTCCAGTGCGTGCAGGGTCTGGGACAGCATCTTCTCGCTCACGCCGTCGACCCGCCGGCGCAGCTCGTTGAAGCGGAACGAACCGTCGTACAGCGCGCCGAGCGTCAGCGCGCCCCAGCGTCCCGTGACGTGCTCCAGGGTGCCGCGCGACGGGCAGGCCCGGGAGAACACGTCGAACGGGAGGTCCTGCTCCTTCGCGCGCTCCTGCGTGGTCGACATGTCTCCAGCGTACGTGAGCACAGCGCTGCCCCGCAGGGCGCGCCGACCGCACGACAGCGCCTGCGGTGCCTCGCTCAGTAGCCGAAGTCCTGTGTCCACCAGGGACCGCCGGGGCCGAAGTGGACGCCGACGCCCAGGGTCCGGAAGTCGCAGTTCAGGATGTTGGCCTTGTGCCCCGGGCTGTCCATCCAGGCGTCCATCACCGCCTGGGCGTCGGCCTGCCCGCGGGCTATGTTCTCGCCGCCGAGATCGCTTATCCCGGCCGCCTCGGCACGGTCCCACGGGGTGGCGCCGGAGGGGTCGGTGTGGTCGAAGAAGCCCTGTGCCGCCATGGCCTCGCTGAAGTCCTCGGCCAGTTCGCGCAGCGCGCTGTTGGCGGCGACCGGGCTGCAGCCCGCCTTGGCCCGCTCGTCGTTGACGAGCTGGAGCACCCGGGCCTCGGCGACGGCCTGCTCGGACACGGTGCCGGCGGGAGCGGCGGTCTTCCGCTCCGGCGCCTTCGTGGCCGGGCGCGACGGCGTGGGCTGCCGCTGCCGGCTGGGCGTGGACGCCTCGGGCTCCTCCGTCTTCGACGGTGTCTCGGCCGGCGCGGCCGACGTCGAGGCCGAGGACGACGGGGAGGCGGAGGCCGAGGGCGAGGAGGGGGACGCGGGGGCGGACGGCGGGACGGAGCGGTCCGCGCCACTGCTCGCGGACGCGCCGCCGTCGAGGCCGGCGTCCGCGCTGCCGGAGGTGCCGCCCTGCTCGGCCGGGTTGTTGGTCGGTACGTCCGCGGACTGCACCCGGTCGCCACCGCCTGCGCCGCCGATGCGGTAGTTGTCGAGGCCGGGCACCGCGCCCGTGGCCACGGCGACCGTGCCGAGGGCGACAGCGGCGGAGACGCCGAGCAGTCCCGTGCGGACCGGCGTGACGGCCCTCTTCTTCCGGCGGCGCCGCGACCCCCCGCGCTGCGGACCGTCGTCGGGCGTGAAGCCCTCGCTGGGGAAGGGAACCGTGAGGCTCGCCTCCGGCCGGCCCTCGCCGTCCCGGTCGTCCGGCCCGAACAGGTAGGCGTCGCTCTTCGCGCGGACCTCGGCGTACGCCTCGGGGTTCAGGTAGGGCGCGATGCCCATCGTGGGGCGGTCACCCGCGCCCGACGGGTGCCGGCCCTGTCCCGCGGATCCGTCCGTGCGGTGGACCTCCGCGGCGCGGCCGGCGGCGGAGCGTCGGTGGCGTCCCATGTCCTGGCCTTCCTCGTCCTCGCGGTCGACGTGTCCTCGCGTTCACCACAGAACTCACACGATCGAGTGAGTTTCAGGTGCGATTCATTGGGTGGGGACGGTACCGCATGGCGCCAGGGGGCGAAGTGTCCGGAGTGACATTGACTGGTTAGGTTGCACTCATGAGCGAGGATGTACGACTGGTCGCGTGGGTTCGCGGGCAGGTCCAGGGTGTGGGTTTCCGCTGGTTCACGCGGGCCAGGGCGCTGGAGCTCGGCGGCATGAGTGGTTTTGCTCTCAATCTGGCCGACGGGCGCGTCCAAGTGGTCGCGGAGGGCCCGCGGGAGCGGTGCGAGGGACTCCTCGACTGGCTGCGGGGCGACGACACGCCCGGGCGCGTGGACGGCGTCACCGAGATCTGGGACACACCTCGCGGCGGCTACGACGGCTTCGCCATCCGTTGACGAGGCCCCGCGCGGAGCGCCTCCGGACCCCGGGGCGTGGGCGCTACGGGGGGCCGCCGGAACGAAAACGAGCAGGTGGTTGCCAAGAACGCCGACCTCGTGGCAGGCTCCCCACCCAGGATGATCGCCACGCCCCCAGGGGCCCGCAGGAGTCGCAGCGCCGCCGTTTCCCGGCCGCGCGCCCCGGGCACCCGTCAATACGGGGCGTGATCGTGTTGACCGTCAAACTTTTTGGTGAGACGCTGAAAGCCCCGCGCACCTTAGCTGTTTGGCATGGTTGAACGGCAGTAAAAACTCAAGAGTGCCAAGCACCGCGGGTGCGATTCCCTCACGACCCATCGACCCACACCGCTTCGGTCGGTCACTCATTGTGGAGGACCATCCATCATGGCAAAGGCGCTTCTCGGTTACGTCGGCGGCTCCGACCCGCGACTCCTCGCCGAGATGCGACGGCTCCAGCAGCGCGTCCAGGACCTGGAATCCGAGCTCGGACGAATCCAGGCGGAGAACGACGCGCTGGCGGCTGCCGCTTCTCACGACAGGATCATGGAGAGCATGGAGAGCGTTGACGCACACCAGGCGGAGCCTGCGCTCACCTGATCACTGCATCGCTCCACGACGGCACGGCAGTGGTTGGGCCCGCCCGTACAACCGCTCAGTTGTCAGAGTTGCAAGGGACGCTTCGGCGTCCCTTCTTTCTTTCCCCGCCCCATCCGTCTCGTCGGACTCGTCCGCGACTCCCGCCCCGCCCGAACCTTCCCCCGTGCATCCTTTCACCCTCTTCAACGTCTGATGTGCCCTGCATGTTCACCTGTGAAACCGCGCTGGTTCACCGGTTCATGGAGTGAGACACCCCCGAAAGGTAGAGTCCGGCGGCGTGCACCTGAAGGCCCTGACCCTCCGCGGATTCAAGTCGTTCGCCTCGGCGACCACGCTCCGCTTCGAACCCGGCATCACCTGCGTCGTCGGCCCGAACGGCTCGGGCAAGTCGAACGTCGTGGACGCCCTCAGCTGGGTCATGGGCGAACAGGGCGCCAAGTCGCTGCGCGGCGGCAAGATGGAGGACGTCATCTTCGCCGGCACCACCGGCCGCCCACCGCTGGGCCGCGCCGAGGTGTCCCTCACCATCGACAACTCCGACGGGGCCCTGCCCATCGAGTACGCCGAGGTCACCATCACGCGGATCATGTTCCGCAACGGCGGCAGCGAGTACCAGATCAACGGCGACACCTGCCGCCTGCTCGACATCCAGGAACTGCTCTCCGACTCCGGCATCGGCCGCGAGATGCACGTCATCGTCGGCCAGGGTCAGCTGGACTCCGTCCTGCACGCCGACCCCACGGGCCGCCGCGCCTTCATCGAGGAGGCCGCCGGCGTCCTCAAGCACCGCAAGCGCAAGGAGAAGGCGCTCAGGAAACTGGACGCGATGCAGGCCAACCTCGCGCGCGTGCAGGACCTCACCGACGAACTGCGGCGCCAGCTCAAGCCGCTGGGCCGTCAGGCGGCGGTGGCGAGACGGGCCGCCGTCATCCAGGCCGACCTGCGGGACGTCCGGCTCAGGCTCCTCGCCGACGACCTCGTACGGCTGCGCGAGGCGCTCCGGGCCGAGATCGCCGACGAGGCCGCCCTCAAGGAGCGCAAGGAGAGCGCCGAGCGGGAGCTGGGCAAGGCGCTGCGGCGCGAGGCGGACCTGGAGGACGAGGTGCGCCGGCTCACCCCGCGCCTGCAACGCGCCCAGCAGACCTGGTACGAGCTGTCCCAGCTCGCGGAGCGGGTGCGCGGCACGATCTCCCTGGCCGACGCCCGCGTGAAGAGCGCCACCTCCACACCCCCCGAGGAGCGGCGCGGCCGGGACCCGGAGGACCTGGAGCGCGAGGCCGCCCGGGTGCGCGATCAGGAGGCCGAACTCGAAGCGGCCCTGGAAGCGGCCGAGCGCGCCCTGGAGGACACGGTCGCCCACCGCGCCGACCTCGAACGCGAGCTGGCCCTGGAGGAGCGCCGCCTCAAGGACGTCGCCCGCGCCATCGCCGACCGCCGCGAGGGGCTCGCCCGGCTCAGCGGCCAGGTCGGTGCCGCCCGTTCCCGCGCGGCCTCCGCCCAGGCGGAGATCGAGCGGCTGGCCGCTGCCCGGGACGAGTCCCGTGAACGGGCCGCCGCCGCCCAGGAGGAGTACGAGGCGCTCCGGGCCGAGGTCGACGGGCTCGACGCCGACGACCAGGAACTCGCCGAGCGGTACGAGGCCGCCAAGCGCCGGCTGGCCGAGGCGGAGGCCGCCCAGAGCGCCGCCCGCGAGGCGGCCACCGCTGCGGAGCGCGAGCGCGCGGCGACCCAGGCCCGCCACGACGCCCTCGCCCTGGGCCTGCGCCGCAAGGACGGCACCGGTGCGCTGCTCGCCGCGCGGGACGGCCTCGGCGGACTGCTCGGCCCCGCCGCAGGACTGCTCACCGTGGCGCCGGGCCACGAGGTCGCCGTGGCCGCCGCCTTCGCGGCCGCCGCCGACGCCCTCGCGGTGGCGTCCCCGGCGGCCGCCGCCGACGCCATCCGGCACCTGCGCAAGCAGGACGCGGGCCGCGCCGCCCTGCTGCTCGCCGGCGCCCCCGACGACATGGCGCACGAGCCGCGGAGCGACGGGCCGCCGTACGCCGCCGACCTCGTCCGCGGGCCCGCCGAGCTGATGCCCGCCGTACGGCGGCTGCTGCGCGGGATCGTCGTCGTCGGCACCCTGGAGGACGCCGAGGACCTCGTCTACGCCCACCCCGAGCTGACCGCCGTCACCGCCGAGGGCGACCTGCTGGGCGCCCACTTCGCGCAGGGCGGGTCCGCCGGGGCGCCCAGCTTGCTGGAGGTGCAGGCGTCCGTGGACGAGGCAGCCGCCGAGCTGACGGAGCTGGGCGTGCGGTGCGCGGAGCTGGCCGAGGCGCAGGAGGCGGCCGTCGAACGGCGCCGGGAGTGTGCCGCGCTCGTCGAGGAGCTGGGGGAGCGGCGCCGTGCCGCCGACCGCGAGAAGTCGTCCGTCGCCCAGCAGCTCGGGCGGCTCGCCGGACAGGCGCGGGGCGCGGCCGGGGAGGCCGAGCGGTCCGCCGCCGCGGCGGAGCGGGCGCAGGAGGCGCTGGACAAGGCGCTCATGGACGTCGAGGAGCTGGCCGAGCGGCTCGCGGTCGCCGAGGAGATGCCGGTCGAGGAGGAACCCGACACCTCCGCCCGCGACCGGCTCGCCGCCGACGGCGCCAACGCACGGCAGACCGAGATGGAGGCCCGCCTCCAGGCCCGCACGCACGAGGAGCGGGTCAAGGCACTCGCCGGACGCGCCGACTCCCTCGACCGGGCCGCCCGCGCGGAACGCGAGGCACGCGCGCGTGCCGAGCAGCGGCGGGCCCGGCTGCGGCACGAGGCGGCCGTCGCCGAGGCCGTCGCCGCGGGCGCCCGGCAGCTGCTGGCGCACGTCGAGGTCTCGCTTGCCCGCGCCGACGAGGAGCGCACCGCCGCCGAGGCCGCCAAGGCCCGGCGCGAGCAGGAACTGGCCGCCGCGCGCACCGCGGGGCGCGATCTCAAGGCCGAGCTCGACAAGCTGACGGATTCAGTTCACCGGGGCGAGGTACTCGGCGCCGAGAAACGGCTGCGCATCGAGCAGCTGGAGACCAAGGCGCTGGAGGAACTCGGTGTGGAACCGGCGGGGCTCGAGGCCGAGTACGGGCCGCATCAACTGGTGCCGTCCTCGCCCCCCGCCGAGGGCGAGGAACTCCCGGACGCCGGATCCGGCAGCGGCTCCGCCGCGGGCGAGCACCCGCGCAACCGCCCCCGGCCCTTCGTACGGGCCGAGCAGGAGAAGCGGCTGAAGGCGGCCGAACGGGCGTACCAGCAGCTCGGCAAGGTCAATCCGCTGGCCCTGGAGGAGTTCGCGGCGCTGGAGGAGCGGCACCAGTTCCTCAGCGAGCAGCTCGAGGACCTGAAGAAGACCCGCGCCGACCTGCTCCAGGTCGTCAAGGAGGTCGACGAGCGCGTCGAGCAGGTCTTCACCGAGGCCTACCGGGACACGGCCCGGGAGTTCGAGGGCGTGTTCAGCCGGCTCTTCCCCGGCGGCGAGGGACGCCTGGTGCTGACCGACCCCGACAACATGCTCACCACGGGTGTGGACGTCGAGGCGCGGCCGCCGGGCAAGAAGGTCAAGCGGCTCTCGCTGCTCTCGGGCGGGGAGCGTTCGCTGACCGCCGTGGCGCTGCTCGTGTCGATCTTCAAGGCGCGGCCGAGCCCGTTCTACGTCATGGACGAGGTCGAGGCGGCACTCGACGACACCAACCTGCAGCGGCTGATCCGGATCATGCAGGAGCTCCAGGAAGCCTCGCAGCTGATCGTCATCACGCACCAGAAGCGGACGATGGAGGTCGCCGACGCGCTGTACGGCGTCTCCATGCAGGGTGACGGCGTGTCGAAGGTCATCAGCCAGCGCCTGCGCCAGCCTGCGTAGAACGTCGCAAGCCGGGCATGTCAAATTCAACTCTTGAACACAATGCCGTCGAGGGCATCGCATAACTCACAGCTCTCGCCCTATTGACTTCGAAACTTGAAGGCATAGTCTCTGCAACGTTGCTTTTACCTTCAGGTACCTACCAGTGGCACCTCGAAGGGCGAACCACCCCGGCAGCGTTGCCGGAAGCCCGAGGAGTACACGTGGCCAGCACAGCGCAGGCACCCAATCCAGGAGCCAGGACGGCTCATCCCGATCATCTCGGGCACGTCATCTTCATCGCGGCGGCGGCCGCGATGGGCGGTTTCCTCTTCGGCTACGACAGCTCCGTCATCAACGGCGCCGTCGAGGCCATCCGGGACCGCTACGACGTCGGCTCCGCGGTGCTGGCCCAGGTCATCGCCGTCGCGCTGATCGGCTGTGCCATCGGCGCCGCGACCGCCGGCCGCATCGCCGACCGCATCGGCCGCATCCGCTGCATGCAGATCGCCGCGGTCCTGTTCACCGTCAGCGCCATCGGCTCGGCCCTGCCCTTCGCGCTGTGGGATCTCGCCATGTGGCGCGTCATCGGCGGCTTCGCCATCGGCATGGCCTCGGTGATCGGTCCCGCCTACATCGCCGAGGTCTCCCCGCCCGCCTACCGCGGCCGGCTCGGCTCCTTCCAGCAGGCCGCGATCGTCGTCGGCATCGCGGTGTCGCAGCTGGTCAACTGGGGGCTGCTGAACGCCGCCGGCGGTGACCAGCGCGGTGAACTGATGGGCCTGGAGGCCTGGCAGGTCATGCTCGGCGTCATGGTCGTCCCGGCCGTCCTCTACGGCCTTCTGTCCTTCGCCATCCCCGAGTCCCCGCGCTTCCTGGTCTCGGTGGGCAAGCGTGAGCGTGCCAAGCAGATCCTCGAAGAGGTCGAGGGCAAGGACGTCGACTTCGACGCGCGCATCGCCGAGATCGAGCACGCCATGCACCGCGAGGAGAAGTCGTCCTTCAAGGACCTGCTCGGCGGCAGCTTCTTCTTCAAGCCGATCGTCTGGATCGGTATCGGCCTGTCGGTCTTCCAGCAGTTCGTCGGCATCAACGTCGCGTTCTACTACTCCTCGACGCTGTGGCAGTCGGTCGGCGTCGACCCGTCGGACTCGTTCTTCTACTCGTTCACGACGTCGATCATCAACATCGTCGGCACCGTGATCGCGATGATCTTCGTGGACCGCGTCGGCCGCAAGCCGCTCGCCCTCATCGGCTCGGTCGGCATGGTGATCGGCCTGGCGCTGGAGGCCTGGGCGTTCTCCTTCGACCTGGTCGACGGCAAGCTCCCGGCCACCCAGGGCTGGGTCGCCCTGATCGCCGCCCACCTGTTCGTGCTGTTCTTCGCCCTGTCCTGGGGTGTGGTCGTCTGGGTGTTCCTCGGCGAGATGTTCCCGAACCGGATCCGCGCCGCCGCCCTGGGTGTGGCCGCGTCCGCGCAGTGGATCGCCAACTGGGCGATCACCGCGAGCTTCCCGTCGCTGGCCGACTGGAACCTCTCCGGCACGTACGTGATCTACACGATCTTCGCCGCGCTCTCCATCCCGTTCGTACTGAAGTACGTGAAGGAGACGAAGGGCAAGGCCCTGGAGGAGATGGGCTGACCACCCTCCCCGAGCTCGGGGAGAAGGGCCAAGTCCCCGCTGCCCCTCTCCTCGTACCGTGCCGCCGCCCCCGTCCGGACACCTCCGGACGGGGGCGGCGGTGTTGTGCGCGCCGGGGCGGTGCCGCGTCTCCACGGCCGGGCCGGGTGCCCTCTACGCGGGCGCGATCGGCGGAGGTCCGGCGGGGAGCGGAGGGGAAGGGCCTCCCGGGCCGGCGCGCCGGACGCCCGAGCCCGGCGTGGGGTGCATGGGGCGGACCGGGTTTCCGGCGGGGGAGTGTGAGCGGAAGCGCCCACCTGGTTCGTCAACGGGGACGACGACCCCCCCAGGCCCTGGTCTGGACGGTGGTCCCCTGCGAGGACGACGACGCCCGCGCACGGGCCCCCGGGCGCCCGCGCCCGTCGCCCCCCTCAGCCGCCCACAGATTCCCGGTCGGCCGAGCCTGTTGCGCCCGTCGGCCGGCCACTGCACCCCGGTCGGTCGCCCCGCAGCGTCCCCGGTCGGTCGCCTGCAGCGCACGCGTCGGTCGCCACCGACCCCTGGTCGGCCGCCGGCGGCGCACCACGTCGCCCGTGGCGGGACCGGCGTGGCGCGCCCGCGACGTGGAACGTCCCCCTCCGCCGGGCCGGGCGAAGGGGGACGTGGAGGGGGCGCGGGGTCAGACGCTCAGCGTCTCGGCGTGTTCGGGCTGCTCGGCCCGCTCGGCGGGGGCCGTCGGGACGACCACCGGCGGCTTCGGCAGCACCACGTAGAGGAGACCGGAGATCACCACCGTGGCGACCCAGCCGAGGCCGTACTCGCCGATGACGTTGTTCGCCGCGAGCGGGCCCGTGAACCAGTCGGACGTCGTGAACATCAGGCCCGCGGCCAGACCCACCGCCCACGCGGCGACGGCGGCGGGGGAGAAGCCGCCCCGGTACCAGTAGGCGCTGGTGCGGCCGGTGTCGGCCAGGGCCTCGCCGTCGTACTCCTTGCGGCGCAGCATGTCCGCGCCGAAGACGCCGACCCAGGCGGAGAACGCGACCGCGAGCAGCGACAGGAAGGCGATGAAGGAGCCCATGAAGCTGGTCGCCACCAGCATCAGCACCCCGCCGAAGACCAGCGAGATCACGGCGTTCACCGAGACCGCCCAGTGCCGCGGGATCTTGAAGCCGAGGGTCTGCGCGGTGAAGCCGGCCGAGTACATCGACATGGAGTTGATCAGCAGCATGCCGATCAGCGCGATCAGCAGGTACGGCACGGCTATCCAGGTCGGCAGGATCTCGCCGAGGAAGGAGACCGGGTCGCTGGCGGAGGCCAGGTCCGGCGTGGAGACCGCCATGACCATCCCCATCAGCACCATCGGCAGCACCACGATGCCGGCGCCGCCGATCGTCACGCCCACGATGCCCTTGGAGGAGGCGGTGCGCGGCAGGTACCGGGTGAAGTCCGGCGCCGACGGGATCCAGCTCACGCCGCCCGCCGCGATCAGGCCCACGCCGGTGATCATCGCGGCCACCGAACCAGCGGACCGGTCGAAGACCGCGGACCAGTCGGTGTCGACGACCAGGTAGCCCAGCACCAGCACCGAGAAGACACCGAAGAGGTACGCCGCGTACTTGTTGCACTTCTGCACGGCGTTGATCCCCAGCCCGGAGATCGCGAACGTCGCGACGACGAAGACGAGCAGCGTCACGATGTCCAGCACGCTGTTGGCCCGGATGCCGAACACGATGTGCAGCACGGTCAGCACGGCATAGGCGCCGGTCACCGCGTTGATCGTCTCCCAGCCCCAGCGGGCGACCCAGATCAGCGACCCGGGCAGCAGATTGCCCCGCTGGCCGAAGACCGCCCGGGACAGCGCCATGCCGGGCGCGCCGCCGCGCTTGCCGGCGATGCCGATCAGGCCCACCAGGCCGTACGACACCGCGGGTGCGGCGGCCGCGACGACGAGCGCCTGCCAGAAGTTGAGGTGGTACGCCACGACCAGACTCGCGCCCATCGTGAGCAGCAGCACGCTGATGTTGGCGCCGACCCAGGTCGGGAAGAGCTCGCGGGTCCGGGCGGTGCGCTCATGGTCGGGCACCTGCTCGATGCCACGGGTTTCCAGGGCGCCTTCTGTCTCGGCGGTCTTGCTCATATGGGGGGTCCGTGCCTCGATCGTGGGGAAGAGGATGCGTTCGGGACTCTACGCGCGTTGACGCGGCCTCTTCCATCGTACTTTGGTCCGACTCCTTCCCTCCAGGGGCCTTTGTCCTTTGGAGGAAGTCACAAGCGGGTGTCCCGAGAGCCCATGACTGATACTGGACGGGTTATGGAAATCCTCATCCTTGCTGTAGTCATCGCCGTGGTCGTGATCGGCGCACTCGGCGGGCTGATCGTGGGCAGTCGCCGCAAGAAGCAGCTGCCTCCGCCGCCTCCGTCGACACCCGACATCACCGCCCCTCCGGCCGAGCCGCACGTCGGCGACGAGGCCGAGACGCCGCGCGACGAAACGCGCCGGACGATAGAGGAGGTCGACCTCCCGGACGGCGGCACCGCTCCCGTCGGTGTCGAGGAGCCGCCCGTCGTCGAAGAGCTCGAGATCCCGCAGATCGAGGTTCCCGAGCCCACTGCCGGCCGCCTGGTCCGGCTCCGTGCCCGCCTCTCCCGCTCGCAGAACGCCCTCGGGAAGGGCCTGCTCACCCTGCTCTCCCGCGAGCACCTCGACGAGGACACCTGGGAGGAGATCGAGGACACGCTGCTCACCGCCGATGTCGGCGTGCAGCCCACCCAGGAGCTGGTCGAGCGGCTGCGCGAGCGTGTGAAGGTGCTCGGCACCCGCACGCCCGAGGAGCTGCGCGGCCTGCTGCGCGAAGAGCTGATCACACTGGTCGGCCCCGACATGGACCGCGAGCTCAAGACCGAGCCCGCCACCGGCAAGCCCGGCATCGTGATGGTCGTCGGCGTCAACGGCACCGGAAAGACCACCACCACCGGCAAGCTCGCCCGGGTCCTGATCGCCGACGGCCGCAGCGTCGTCCTCGGCGCCGCCGACACCTTCCGTGCCGCCGCCGCCGACCAGCTGCAGACCTGGGGCGAGCGGGTCGGCGCCCACACCGTGCGCGGCCCGGAGGCCGGCGACCCCGCCTCCGTCGCCTTCGACGCGGTCAAGGAGGGCAAGGACGTCGGCGCCGACGTGGTGCTCATCGACACCGCCGGCCGCCTGCACACCAAGACCGGCCTCATGGACGAGCTCGGCAAGGTCAAGCGCGTGGTGGAGAAGCAGGCCCCGCTGGACGAGGTGCTGCTGGTGCTCGACGCCACCACCGGCCAGAACGGCCTGATCCAGGCCCGCGTCTTCGCCGAGGTGGTCAACATCACCGGCATCGTCCTCACCAAACTGGACGGCACGGCCAAGGGCGGCATCGTCGTCGCCGTGCAGCGCGAGCTGGGCGTGCCGGTCAAGCTGATCGGGCTCGGCGAGGGCGCCGACGACCTGGCGCCGTTCGAGCCGGCGGCGTTCGTGGACGCGCTCATCGGCGAGTGACCTCCCGCCGGCCCGATGCCGGTACGCGCACGAAGAAGCGCCCGCCCCCGAGGTGCAGTCGGGGGACGGGCGCTTCGCCGTGCCGGGCGGGTGCCGGGGCCGGAGGCCTGCCTTCCTACGCCCGAGACCGGTGGGCCACGTACGCCAGCGTGCCCAGCAGCAGTCGCGCCGCCGGCGGCTTCGTCGCCGAGTCGAGGGCCGGCGGACGCAGCCAGCGCACCGGACCGAGACCGCCACGGTCCGAGGGCGGTGCCGTGACGTGCGTACCGGGGCCGAGGCCGCGCAGGTCGAGTGCGGTCGGGTCGTCCCAGCCCATCCGGTAGAGCAGCCGGGGCAGCTCGGCGGCGGCGCCGGGCGCGACGAAGAAGTGGGCGCGGCCCTCGGGGGTCGCCGCGACCGGGCCGAGGGGCAGGCCCATGCGCTCCAGCCGCGCCAGTGCCCGGCGCCCGGCGGCCTCGGCCACCTCGATCACGTCGAACGTCCGCCCCACCGGCAGCATCACCGCGGCACCCGGGAACTCGGCCCAGGTCGCGCTCGCCTCGTGGAGCGTCGATCCGGCCGGCAGCTCCGGCGCGAAGTCCAGCGGATGCGCGCCCGGCGCCGGACAGCTGCGCCGGCCGCAGGAGCAGGCGCCCGCGGCGGCCCGTGCCCCCGGCACCACGTCCCAGCCCCACAGTCCCGTGAACTCGGCCACCGCGGTGGCCTCCGAGGCCCGGCCGCGGCGGCGCGTGCCGGACCGGACGTCGCGCATGCCCCGACTGGTCCCGATGCCGATCGTGAAGCCCATGCCCCCTCCAACGGGTCCGACGCAGCGGCGGTTACGCAGCGGACGTGATGCGTGACTCTCTGTTTCCCACTCCCCGGGTTCGGCGCGGTTCAGGCGGCGCCCCGAAGCACCCCGGGTGGTGCGCCCGGCAGCGCACGCCCCGGTGAACACCGTTGCACCGTCTCCCGTTCGGCCTATGTCAAGTGAATCGTGCGCAGGCCACCGGTAGTTCATCCGAAGGGGTGGCGAATGGTGGCGATTCCCGAATCACCATGGCGGGTCCAGTGATCGCAGGATTACTTTGTGTACATGGAGCCTTGGGGCACATGCACTTGTGGGTATGCCGGAGGCAACTCGGTTTTCCGTTCGAAGGGTGGCGTACGCCGGACGGAGGGCCCGGGTCACCGGCATGCTGATAAGGCTTGGCGCACTCGGCGACAGGTGGTCTCAGGGATGGGGGCGTTCCAGTGAGCGGCAACGGCGAAGGCGGCACGAGCGCGGGAAGCGCCACGCACGCTGACAAGCGCCCCAACGAGCTGCTCACCTCGTGGTTCGCGCGCAGCGGCTGGTCCAAGGGCGAGCTCGCCCGGCAGGTCAACCGCCGGGCCCGCCAGCTCGGCGCCAACCACATCTCCACGGACACCTCGCGCGTACGCCGCTGGCTCGACGGTGAGAACCCGCGCGAACCGATCCCCCGGATCCTGTCCGAGCTGTTCTCCGAGCGCTTCGGCGTCGTCGTCTCCGTCGAGGACCTGGGCCTGCGCAGCACCCGCCCGTCGCCCTCCGCGACCGGCGTCGACCTGCCCTGGACGGGCCCGCAGACCGTGGCCCTGCTCAGCGAGTTCTCGCGCAGCGACCTGATGCTGGCGCGGCGCGGCTTCCTCGGGAGCTCGCTGGCCCTCTCCGCGGGCCCGTCCCTCATCGAGCCCATGCAGCGCTGGCTCGTCCCCTCGCCGCCGGCCGCCCCGTCCGAACGCGAGACCGCACCCGCCACGCGGGCGCGGGGCCGGCTGTCCCGGCCCGAGCTGGAGCTGCTGGAGTCCACCGCCGTGATGTTCCGCCGCTGGGACGCCCAGTGCGGCGGCGGCCTGCGCCGCAAGGCGGTCGTCGGCCAGCTGCACGAGGTGACCGACCTCCTCCAGGAGCCCCAGACGGAGACCACCCGCGCCAAACTGTTCAAGGTCGCCGCCGAACTCGCCGAACTGGCCGGCTGGATGTCGTACGACGTCGGACTCCAGCCGACCGCGCAGAAGTACTTCGTCCTCGCCCTGCACGCCGCCAAGGAGGCCGGCGACCGGCCGCTCGGGTCGTACATCCTCTCCAGCATGAGCCGCCAGATGATCCACCTAGGCCGGCCCGACGACGCCCTGGAGCTCATCCACCTCGCGCAGTACGGCAGCCGGGACTGCGCGAGCCCGCGCACCCAGTCGATGCTGTACGCGATGGAGGCCCGCGCCTACGCCAACATGGGACAGCCCGGCCGCTGCAAGCGGGCGGTGCGGATGGCCGAGGACACCTTCACCGAGGCCGACGAGTGGGACGAGCCGGACCCCGACTGGATCCGCTTCTTCTCCGAGGCCGAGCTGTACGGCGAGAACAGCCACTCCTTCCGCGACCTCGCCTACGTCGCCGGCCGCAGCCCCGCCTACGCCTCCCTGGCCGAGCCGCTGATGCGGCGGGCCGTGGAGCTGTTCTCCAAGGACGACGAACACCAGCGTTCCTACGCGCTGAACCTGATCGGCATGGCCACCGTGCACCTGCTCCGGCGCGAGCCCGAGGAGAGCACCGTCCTCGCCACCGAGGCCATGGCCATCGCCAAGAAGGTCCGCTCCGAACGCGTCAACACCCGCATCCGCAAAACCGTCGACACGGCCGTACGCGATTTCGGTGACCTGGCAGAGGTCACGGACCTCACCGCACGGCTCGCCGCCGAACTGCCCGAGACCGCCGAAGCGGTCTGACCGCCCCCAGACCCCGGCCGCGGCCGGCCCTCCCGAACTGCCCGACTCGGCTCCCCCATGCCAGGTCACTCGGAAGGCCGCCGCGGCCGGCCGTCCTTTTGCGCCTAAACCGGCGCCGCTCTCGAGGACGTGGTTGCTCGCCGTGGGGGTTGCTCAATTGATGGTTGCGGTGGTCCTCGGGAAGGGCGCGTCACGATATCGGCGACCCGGTCCGTGAACCGGCGGTTCATCCGCGCGTAACACGCACGGCGCCTTCGTCACGGCGGCGAAACAGTGGGGGGCACCCACCGAAACGGTGCTGCGCCAATCTCATGGCGCATAACCGGCCCACCCCTCATTGCCGCTCAGGCTTCGCCCGCACGGGGCCGTACAACGACGAGGAGACGCCGATGGCTCCAGCCATCACGCTCGCCGCGGAGACCCAGCTCTCCGCCGCCAACACGGGCTTCATGCTCATCTGCTCCGCCCTGGTGATGCTCATGACCCCGGCCCTCGCCTTCTTCTACGGAGGCATGGTCCGCGTCAAGAGCACCCTGAACATGCTGATGATGAGCTTCATCAGCCTCGGCATCGTCACCGTGCTGTGGGTGCTGTACGGCTTCTCCCTGGCCTTCGGCACGGACTCCGGCAGCATCATCGGCTGGAACTCCGACTGGGTCGGCCTCAGCAACATCGGCCTGACCGAGCTGTGGGACGGCTACACCATCCCCGTCTTCGTCTTCCTGGTCTTCCAGATGATGTTCGCCGTCCTCACGCCCGCGCTGATCAGCGGCGCCCTCGCGGACCGGGTGAAGTTCACGGCCTGGGCCCTGTTCGTCGCCCTGTGGGTCACCGTGGTCTACTTCCCGGTCGCCCACTGGGTCTGGGGCGCGGGTGGCTGGGCCTTCGAACTCGGCGTGATCGACTTCGCCGGAGGCACGGCCGTGCACATCAACGCCGGTGCCGCGGCGCTCGGCGTGATCCTCGTCATCGGCAAGCGGGTCGGCTTCAAGAAGGACCCGATGCGCCCGCACAGCCTGCCGCTGGTCATGCTCGGCGCGGGCCTGCTGTGGTTCGGCTGGTTCGGCTTCAACGCCGGCTCGTGGCTCGGCAACGACGACGGCGTCGGCGCGCTGATGTTCGTCAACACCCAGGTCGCCACCGGCGCGGCCATGTTGGCCTGGCTCGCCTACGAGAAGATCCGCCACGGTGCCTTCACCACGCTGGGCGCCGCCTCCGGCGCCGTCGCCGGCCTGGTCGCCATCACCCCGGCCGGCGGTGCCGTCTCCCCGCTCGGCGCGATCGCCGTCGGCGCCATCGCCGGTGTGCTGTGCGCCATGGCCGTCGGCCTGAAGTACAAGTTCGGCTACGACGACTCCCTCGACGTCGTCGGCGTCCACCTCGTGGGCGGCATCGCCGGCTCCCTGCTCGTCGGCTTCTTCGCCAGCGGCAAGGGCCAGTCCGACGTCCAGGGCCTGTTCTACGGGGGCGGGCTGGACCAGTTCTGGAAGCAGTGCGCCGGTGTCTTCGCCGTCCTCGCCTACTCTCTGGTCGTCTCCGCGGTCCTGGCGTTCGCCCTGGACAAGACGATCGGCATGCGGGTCCCCGAGGACGACGAGGTGACCGGCATCGACCAGGCCGAGCACGCCGAGACCGCATACGACTTCAGCGGCGCCGGCGGCGGTGCCGCCCGGACCGCCGCACCGGCCGCCACCGCGGCCGCGCAGGCCCAGAGCAAGAAGGTGGACGCATGAAGCTCATCACCGCGGTCGTCAAGCCGCACCGGCTCGACGAGATCAAGGAGGCCCTCCAGGCCTTCGGAGTCCACGGGCTCACCGTGACCGAGGCCAGCGGCTACGGCCGCCAGCGTGGCCACACCGAGGTCTACCGCGGCGCCGAGTACACCGTCGACCTGGTACCCAAGATCCGTATCGAGGTACTGGTCGAGGACGACGACGCCGAACAACTGATCGAGGTCGTCGTCAAGGCCGCCCGCACCGGCAAGATCGGCGACGGGAAGGTCTGGTCGGTCCCGGTCGACACGGCCGTACGGGTCCGCACCGGCGAGCGCGGACCCGACGCGCTCTGAACCAGGACGACGGAACAGGAGCCGCCGGGTGACGCATACGGAGCTGACGAACGAAGCAGAGGACTCGGGACCCGGCGGTTACGCGGCGGCCCGGCTGCGCCTCCTCACCGAGGGGGCGCGGTCCGGGCCGCCGCGCCGTGCGGCCCTCGCCGGACTGACCGACGACTGGCTGGCGGGCCTCTTCGACGCGGGCACCGAGGGAGGGCTCGCGGGGGTGTCGCTCGTCGCGGTCGGCGGCTACGGACGCGGCGAGCTGTCCCCGCGCAGCGACCTGGACCTGCTCCTGCTGCACGACGGCAGCGACGACAAGGCGGTCGCCGCGCTCGCCGACCGCCTCTGGTACCCCGTCTGGGACCTGGGCCTCGCCCTCGACCACTCCGTACGCACGCCCCAGGAGGCCCGTAAAACGGCGGGCGAGGACCTGAAGGTCCACCTGGGCCTGCTGGACGCCCGCCATCTCGCGGGCGACCTGGGACTGACCGCCTCCCTGCGCACCGCCGTCCTCGCCGACTGGCGCAACCAGGCCCCCAAACGCCTCCCCGAACTGCGGGAGCTCTGCGCCGAGCGCGCCGAACGCCAGGGCGAGCTGCAGTACCTGCTCGAACCCGACCTCAAGGAGGCCCGCGGCGGTCTGCGCGACGCCACCGCCCTGCGCGCCGTCGCCGCCTCCTGGCTCGCCGACGCCCCGCGCGAGGGCCTCGCCGACGCCCGGCGCCGCCTGCTCGACGTACGCGACGCCCTCCACCTGACGACGGGCCGGGCGACCGACCGGCTGGCCCTCCAGGAACAGGACCAGGTTGCGGCCGAGCTGGGCCTGCTGGACGCCGACGCGCTGCTGCGGCAGGTGTACGAGGCGGCGCGCGTCATCTCGTACGCCGGTGACGTCACCTGGCGGGAGGTGGGGCGCGTGATCCGGTCGCGCTCCGTGCGGCCGAGGCTGCGCGCCATGCTGGGCGGCGGCAAGCAGGTCGCCGAGCGTTCCCCGCTCGCCGAGGGCGTCGTCGAGCAGGACGGTGAGGTGGTGCTCGCCCGCACCGCACGCCCCGAACGCGACCCCGTGCTCCCGCTGCGCGCCGCGGCCGCCGCCGCACAGGCCGGCCTGCCGCTCTCCCTGCACGCCGTACGGCGCCTGGCGGCCACGGCGCGCCCGCTGCCCGCGCCCTGGCCCGCCGAGGCACGCGAACAGCTGGTGACCCTGCTCGGCTCGGGCAGGCCCACCGTGGAGGTCTGGGAGGCCCTGGAGGCCGAGGGCCTGATCACCCGGCTGCTGCCCGACTGGGAGCGGGTCCGCTGCCGCCCGCAGCGCAACGCCGTGCACCTGTGGACCGTCGACCGGCACCTCATCGAGACCGCCGTCCGCGCCTCCGCGTTCACCCGCCGCGTCCACCGCCCCGACCTGCTCCTGGTCGCCGCGCTGCTGCACGACATCGGCAAGGGCTGGCCCGGCGACCACTCGGTGGCCGGCGAGACCATCGCCCGGGACGTGGCCGCCCGCATCGGCTTCGACCGTACGGACGCCGCCGTCCTCGCCACCCTCGTACGCCACCACCTGCTGCTCGTCGAGACGGCCACCCGGCGCGATCTGGACGACCCGGCCACCGTCCGCGCGGTCGCCGAGGCGGTCGGCAGCCAGGGCACCCTGGAGCTGCTGCACGCCCTGACCGAGGCGGACGCCCTGGCCACCGGGCCGGCCGCCTGGTCGGCCTGGCGCGCATCGCTCGTCGCCGACCTGGTCAAACGGGTCTCGGCGGTCCTCGCCGGGGATCCGCTGGAGGAACCCGAGGCCCCCGCGCCCACGGCCCAGCAGGAACGGCTCGCCGTCGAGGCGTTCCGCACGGGCGGGCCGGTGCTGTCCCTGCGGGCCCATGCCGAGCCGTCGGCCGCGGAGCAGGAGCCCCTCGGGGTGGAGCTGCTCATCGCCGTGCCCGACCAGGCGGGCGTGCTCCCCGCCGTCGCCGGTGTCCTGGCCATGCACCGCCTGACCGTCCGCACGGCCGAGCTGCGCTCCCTTCCGCTGCCGGACGGCGTCGAGGGCTCCGTGCTGCTGCTGGCCTGGCGGGTCGCCGCCGAGTACGGCTCCCTGCCCCAGGCCGCCCGGCTGCGCGCCGACCTGGTCCGCGCCCTCGACGGCACCCTGGACATCGCGGGCCGCCTCGCCGAGCGGGACGCGGCCTACCCGCGCCGCCGGGGTGTGGTCCCGCCCCCGCCCCGGGTGAGCGTCGAGCCGGCCGCGTCCCGCCACGCCACCGTCATCGAGGTCCGCGCCCAGGACGCGCCCGGCCTGCTGTTCCGCATCGGACGGGCACTGGAGGGCGCGGGCGTGCGGGTGCGCAGCGCCCATGTGTCCACCCTGGGGTCGAACGCCGTCGACGCGTTCTACGTCACCGGTGCGGCGGGGGAGCGGCTGCCCGGGGAGGAGGCGGGGGAGGTGGCGCGGGTGCTGGAGGAGGCGCTGCGCGGCTGACGCGGCTCCTGCCGCGCGGTTCCCGCACGCCGAATGCGTCGGGCGGGGACGAATGCCTTGCGTGGCCGGATACCCTGGAAGACGCTCAGACTGCCCCCGACTCCGAGGACCGACGCCGCCGTGTTCGACACTCTCTCCGATCGCCTCTCAGCGACCTTCAAGAACCTGCGCGGCAAGGGGCGCTTGAGCGAGGCGGACATCGACGCCACGGCACGCGAGATCCGCATCGCGCTCCTCGAGGCGGACGTGGCCCTGCCGGTCGTGCGTGCCTTCATCAAGCAGGTCAAGGAGCGCTCGCTGGGCTCCGAGGTCTCCAAGGCGCTCAACCCCGCCCAGCAGGTCCTCAAGATCGTCAACGAGGAACTGGTCACCATCCTCGGCGGCGAGACCCGCCGCCTGCGCTTCGCCAAGCAGCCGCCGACCGTGATCATGCTCGCGGGTCTGCAGGGTGCCGGTAAGACCACCCTCGCGGGCAAGCTCGGCAAGTGGCTCAAGGAGCAGGGACACTCTCCCCTCCTCGTGGCCTGTGACCTCCAGCGCCCCAACGCCGTCAACCAGCTGAGCGTCGTCGCCGAGCGCGCCGGCGTCGCGGTCTACGCGCCCGAGCCGGGCAACGGCGTGGGGGACCCGGTCAAGGTCGCCCAGGACTCCATCGAGTTCGCCAAGGCCAAGGTCCACGACATCGTGATCGTGGACACCGCCGGCCGCCTCGGCATCGACCAGGAGCTGATGCAGCAGGCCGCGGACATCCGCGACGCCGTCTCGCCCGACGAGATCCTCTTCGTCGTCGACGCGATGATCGGTCAGGACGCCGTCAACACCGCCGAGGCCTTCCGCGACGGCGTCGGCTTCGACGGCGTGGTGCTGTCCAAGCTCGACGGCGACGCCCGTGGTGGTGCGGCCCTGTCGATCGCCTCGGTGACCGGCAAGCCGATCATGTTCGCCTCGAACGGCGAGAAGCTCGAGGACTTCGACGCCTTCCACCCGGACCGGATGGCTTCCCGCATCCTCGACATGGGTGACCTGCTCACCCTGATCGAGCAGGCGGAGAAGACGTTCAGCCAGGAAGAGGCCGAGAAGATGGCCTCCAAGCTGGCGTCCAAGAAGGGCCAGGACTTCACCCTGGACGACTTCCTGGCCCAGATGGAGCAGGTCAGGAAGATGGGCAGCATCTCCAAGCTGCTCGGCATGCTCCCCGGCATGGGCCAGATCAAGGACCAGATCGCCAACCTGGACGAGCGGGACGTCGACCGCACGGCCGCCATCATCAAGTCGATGACCCCGGCCGAGCGCCAGGAGCCGACGATCATCAACGGCTCGCGCCGCGCCCGTATCGCCAAGGGCTCCGGTGTCGACGTCAGCGCGGTGAAGGGTCTGGTCGAGCGGTTCTTCGAGGCGCGCAAGATGATGTCCCGCATGGCCCAGGGCGGCGGCATGCCCGGTATGCCGGGGATGCCCGGCATGGGTGGCGGCCCGGGCCGGCAGAAGAAGCAGCAGAAGAAGGCGAAGGGCAAGCAGCGCTCCGGCAACCCGATGAAGCGCAAGCAGCAGGAGCAGGAGGAGGCCGCCCGCCGCGCCGCCGCGGCCGAGGGCGGCAACGCCTTCGGGCTGCCGCAGCAGGGCGGCAGGGACTTCGAGCTCCCGGACGAGTTCAAGAAGTTCATGGGCTGACACCGGCTCCGCCCGGCGCCCGTTCCGTCGTACGTCACCGGGGGCGCCCCCTGCCGCAGGGGGCGCCCCCGGCGTCGTACACGCACATGCCCGCGCGGCGTTCCTGTCGTAACGTCCCGGTATGACCAACCCGTCCCCGCCGCGCAAGGCCCCCGAGCCGCCCTGGCGCACCGAGGGCACGCCCGACGAGCCGCCGAAGCCGCCGTCCGGTGGGCGCAGGATGCGCGGCGGCTGGTGGAACCTGGTCCTCGCCGCGCTGGTCGTCTACCTCATCGCCAACCTGGTGCTGTCGTTCTTCAACGAGGGCGACGAGCCGACGATCTCGTACACCGAGTTCAGCAAGCAGGTCGACGAGGGCAACGTCAGCAAGATCTACGCCAAGGGCGACGCGATCCAGGGCCAGCTGAAGAAGGCCCGGGACAATCCCGAGGGCGACGGGACGTACACCAAGTTCACGACCGAGCGGCCGACGTTCGCGGACGACAAGCTCTGGGCGGATCTGACCGAGCACGACGTCACCGTCACGGCCGAGCCGGTCGTCCAGCACCGCAGCTGGCTGGCCAACCTGCTGATCGCGCTCGCCCCGATGCTGATCCTGGTCGTCCTGTGGCTCGTCATCGCCCGGCGGATGCGCGGGGCGATGGGCGGCGCGGGCGGCATGCTCGGCCGCAAGGCACCGCCCAAGCCGGTCGAACTGGAGGCGGGCAAGCCGCGCACCACCTTCGCGGACGTGGCCGGCATCGACGAGGTCGAGGGCGAGCTCAACGACGTCGTCGACTTCCTGAAGAATCCCGGTGCCTACCGGCGGATGGGCGCCAAGATGCCCCGGGGCGTCCTGCTGACCGGCCCGCCCGGCACCGGCAAGACGCTGCTCGCGCGCGCGGTGGCCGGTGAGGCGGGGGTGCCGTTCTTCTCGGCGTCCGCGTCCGAGTTCATCGAGATGATCGTCGGCGTGGGCGCCTCCCGGGTGCGGGAGCTGTTCGCCGAGGCCCGGAAGGTGGCGCCGTCGATCATCTTCATCGACGAGATCGACACCATCGGCCGTGCCCGGGGCGGCGGCTCCGGCATGGGCGGCCACGACGAGCGTGAGCAGACCCTGAACCAGATCCTCACGGAGATGGACGGCTTCTCGGGCGCCGAGGGCGTCATCGTCATCGCCGCCACCAACCGCGCCGACATCCTCGACCCGGCCCTGACCCGCCCGGGCCGCTTCGACCGGGTGGTGAGCGTCTCGCCCCCCGACCGGGGCGGCAGGGAGGCCATCCTGGAGATCCACACCCGCGAGATCCCGCTCGCCCCGGACGTCGACCTCGCCCAGGTCGCCCGTACGACGCCGGGGATGACGGGCGCCGAACTGGCCAACCTCGCCAACGAGGCGGCCCTCCTCGCGGTCAAGCGCAAGCAGGACCGGGTGACGCAGGCGAACCTCTCCGAGGCCCTGGAGAAGGTCCAGCTCGGCGCCGAACGCCCGCTGGTGATGCCCGAGGAGGAACGCCGGCGCACCGCCTACCACGAGAGCGGGCACGCCCTGCTGGGCATGCTGCAGCCGGGCGCCGACCCCGTCCGCAAGATCACCATCGTGCCGCGCGGGCGGGCGCTCGGCGTGACGCTGTCCACGCCGGACGCCGACAAGTACGCGTACACGGAGGAGTACCTGCGCGGCCGGATCATCGGCGCGCTCGGCGGGATGGCGGCCGAGCACGTCGTGTACGACGTGATCACCACCGGCTCGGAGAGCGACCTCGAACAGGTCACCCGGATCGCGCGCGGCATGGTCGGCCGCTGGGGCATGAGCGAACTGGTCGGCCGGCTGTCCGCCCTGCCCGGCGACGCCCAGCAGGCCTACGGGCTGGCCGCCGCCCCCGGCACCCTGGACGCCATCGACGACGAGATGCGGCGCGTCGTCGACGAGTGCTACGCGGAGGCCGTCCGCAAGCTGCGCGACCACCGCGGACAGCTCGACGCCCTCGCCGAGGCGCTGCTGGCCAACGAGACGCTGGACGAGGCGGACGCCTACCGGATCGCCGGGATCACCCGGCTGACGAAGGACGTCCCGGAGGCGTGAGCGCCGCCGTCCCCGCCCCCGCGCACGGTGAGGACCCCCGGCGGGAGGCGGGGACGGCGAGCCGCGGTCGCCGTCAGCCCGTGCGGGCGACGAGGTACCGGAACACGTTCGGCATCCACACCGTGCCGTCGGGCCGCCGGTGGGGGTGCAGGGCCTCGGCCAGTTCCTTGTCCACCTGTTCCTGGTCGGTGGCGGCGATCGCCGCGTCGAACAGTCCCGTCGACAGCAGCCCGCGCACCGCGCTGTCGACGTCGGCGTACCCGAACGGGCACGCCACGCGGCCGGAACCGTCCGGCGCGAGTCCGGCCCGGTGGGCGACCTCCTCCAGGTCGTCGCGCAGGGCCGGGCGCCAGCTGCCCGGGCTGCGCAGCGGATCCGCCAGCTTGGTGGCCACCCGCAGCACGGACGTCGTGGCGCACCGCTCCGGCGGGCCCCAGCCGGCCAGCACCACGGCAGCCCCCCGCGCGGCGAGCGGCGTCGCCTCCGCCAGCAGCCCGCCCAGTCCCTCGGAGTCGCCCGCGAGGCATCCGATGGGCTCGAAGGCGGTCACCAGGGTGAACGCGGGCGCCGCCGGGTCCCGTGCGTCGCGGGGGACGCCCTCGACGATCCGGGCGTCCGCACGCGCGCGTGCGTCCCGCGCCTCCGGCGCCTCGGACAGCAGCCGCCGCCGTGCGAGGGCCAGGCGCTCCGGGGAGCCGGAGTCGACGCCGGTCACCGCCGCGCCCCGCGAGGCGGCCATCAGCAGGGCCAGCCCGGAACCGCAGCCCAGACCCAGCATCCGCGTGCCGCCGCCGACGTCCAGTCGCTCGTAGACGGCCTCGTAGAGCGGCACGAGCATCCGCTCCTGAATCTCGGACCAGTCACGCGCGCGTGCATCCAGGTCCACGCCGGGCGTCGCCCTCGCGTGGGGTGAGTGCTGCCGCACGAGCGTAGGTGTCATAGGAAAGTACCCCAATCGCCGACCGTTGCCGATGTGCCCGATTCCATGGCCCCCGTGCAGTGCGCTCGCACTCCCCCCGTATGCCAGGTAACTCCGGGCTCGCCGTGGCGTCCAGTGGTAGCGACGACCGGTTTGCCCGATCCCCGCCCGAGTGGCGAGATTTCACTTCCCGGCAACGTGCGCCTGGCCGCGCGGTACGCCCGGTAGCCCCTGCCCGGGCTTCCCGGCGGATGGCGGGATCGTGTCGGTCGGCGATGACAGCGGGTGGCGGCGGCGCCGAAGAGGCCGTTTCGGCCAAGGCCGGCGGGCCGTGCGGACGTCCCGCGGTGCCCGGAACGCTCCCGGGGCGGGGCGGTGCCGCACGCCGGCGGCCGACCCGGTAACGTCACGCCCGTCGACGCGCCCGCTCAGGTGGCGCCCTTCCGTTTCGACGGCGGCCGAAACGCCCCTTGCGCGTCCGCGAGCCCCGCCCCTCCCCGGCGCGTGGACGGGGCTACGCGCCGGCGCGTACGTCGGACTACGCCCCGGCTTGGTACGAGCTGTGAGGCTTCTCCGCAGATCAGCGCACCCGCCCTCGTCGGGACGCATCAGTGGCAACTGACGGGTACGTGCAAATTATTTGGGATGCCCCGGAATAGGAACACAGCGGCACCCCGGCTCGTTGTCATTACGTGAGCACGACACCACCTGTTCTCGCCGCAGAGCTGGCGCAGGCGTGGGCCGACATTCAGCGGCACCACCCCGAGCTGCCCGATCTTGCCGCGCCCGAGTCCCTGATCGGAGAGTCGTCGTCCGCCTGCGGGCACGAACTCTCCTTCGAACGACTGCTTCACGAGGCAGTCCACGGCATCGCCGCCGCGCGCGGAGTGCGTGACACCTCCCGCGCCGGCCGCTACCACAACCGACGATTCCTCGCGATCGCCGAGGAGCTGGGTCTGGACCACCCCGAGGAGCCGCATCCCAGCAGCGGCTTCTCGCTGGTCACGCTCACCCCCGAGGCGAAGCGCCGTTACCGTCCGACGATCGAACGCCTCCAGCGCGCGCTGAAGGCCCACACCGCCGCGACCGCGACCGACTCGGCCCGCAGCTTCCGCGGTCCGGCCGCCCGCCACGGCTCCTCCGGCGGCGGGGTCCGCGTGAAGGCGGTCTGCGACTGCGGCCGCAACGTGCGCGTCGTCCCGTCGGTCCTGGCGCAGGCCCCGATCGTGTGCGGCGGCTGCGGCAAGCCGTTCCGCATCCCGGAGGTGGTGGGCGCGGCGGCGAGCTGACGGTCCGGCTGCTCGTGGCGGCCGGACCGTGACCCAGTGCCCTCGGTCGGGAGGGCCGGCAGCGTGTGGCAGAATGGCTAGCTGTACTCGACAGCCGCACAGGACCCCTCTCTCCTCCGGCTGACGCGTCCGTCGGGCACTCGGGTACCGCAACCCCACGCGGCTCTCTCGCCGTGCCCAACCACGTCAATCCAGGAGAACCCACTCCCGTGGCAGTCAAGATCAAGCTGAAGCGTCTGGGCAAGATCCGTTCGCCTCACTACCGCATCGTCGTCGCCGACTCCCGTACCCGCCGTGACGGCCGGGCCATCGAGGAGATCGGCAAGTACCACCCGACGTACAACCCGTCGGTGATGGAGGTCGACGCCGAGCGCGTGGCGTACTGGCTCGGTGTCGGCGCCCAGCCGACCGAGCCCGTGCTCGCCATCCTGAAGAAGACCGGCGACTGGCAGAAGTTCAAGGGCGAGCCCGCCCCGGCTCCGCTGCTGGTGGCCCCCGAGAAGTCGGCCCGTCCGTCCTTCGAGGCGCTCGGTGGCGACGACGAGGGCAAGGGTGAGGCCATCACCCAGAAGAAGAAGGCCGACAAGAAGGACGAGGCTGCCGCCGAGTCCGAGTCGACCGAGGCCTGAGCATGCTCGAGGAGGCTCTCGAGCACCTCGTGAAGGGCATCGTCGACAACCCTGACGATGTGCAGGTAGCCTCGCGCAACCTGCGCCGCGGGCGGGTGCTCGAGGTCCGGGTCCACCCGGAAGACCTCGGCAAGGTGATCGGCCGCAACGGCCGCACCGCACGCGCCCTGCGTACCGTCGTGGGCGCCATCGGCGGCCGCGGTGTCCGCGTCGACCTCGTCGACGTGGACCACGTCCGCTGACGCTTCGCAACGCAGCACCGGCTCGGGCCGGGGAAGGCCACTGGGCCGTCCCCGGCCCGCAGTCGTATGACAGGAGATCAAGCACAGTGCAGCTGGTAGTCGCGCGCATCGGCCGCGCCCACGGGATCAAGGGCGAGGTCACCGTCGAGGTCCGCACCGACGAGCCGGAACTGCGGCTCGGGCCCGGTGCGGTACTGACCACCGACCCCGCCTCCGTCGGGCCGCTCACCATCGAGACCGGCCGGGTCCACAGCGGCCGCCTCCTCCTGCGCTTCGCCGGGGTGAGCGACCGCACCGCCGCCGAGGCGCTGCGCAACACCCTCCTCATCGCCGACGTCGACCCCGACGAGCTGCCCGAGGAGGAGGACGAGTACTACGACCACCAGCTCATCGACCTCGACGTGGTGACCAAGGACGGCGAGGAGGTCGGCCGCATCACGGAGATCTCCCACCTGCCCACCCAGGACCTGTTCATCGTGGAGCGCCCCGACGGCAGCGAGGTCTACGTGCCGTTCGTGTCGGAGATCGTCACCGAGGTCGACCTGGAGGAGCAGCGCGCGGTCATCGACCCGCCGCCCGGCCTGATCGACGACCGGGCCGAGATCGCCTCCTCGCGCGACGCCTCCGGAGACGATGCGTGATGCGGCTCGACGTCGTCACGATCTTCCCCGAGTACCTGGAACCGCTGAACGTCTCCCTCGTCGGCAAGGCACGCGCGCGCGGGCAGCTGAACGTCCACGTGCACGACCTGCGCGACTGGACCTACGACCGGCACAACACCGTCGACGACACCCCGTACGGCGGCGGCCCCGGCATGGTGATGAAGACCGAGCCGTGGGGCGACGCGCTGGACTCCGTCCTGGCCGACGGCTACGAGACCGGCTCCGGCGAGCCCGCCCTCATCGTGCCGACGCCCAGCGGCCGGCCCTTCACCCAGGAACTCGCCGTCCACCTCTCCGAGCGCCCCTGGCTGATCTTCACGCCCGCCCGCTACGAGGGCATCGACCGCCGCGTCATCGACGAGTACGCGACCCGGATGCCCGTGTACGAGGTGTCCATCGGCGACTACGTGCTCGCCGGCGGCGAGGCGGCCGTACTGGTCGTCACCGAGGCCGTGGCACGGCTGCTGCCCGGTGTCCTGGGCAACGCCGAGTCCCACCGGGACGACTCCTTCGCCCCCGGCGCCATGGCCGGCCTCCTGGAGGGCCCCGTCCACACCAAGCCGCCCCTGTGGCGCGGGCGCGGCATCCCGGACGTGCTGCTCAGCGGCCACCACGGCAAGATCGCCCGCTGGCGCCGCGACGAGGCCCTGCGGCGCACCACGGCCAACCGGCCCGACCTGATCGAGCGGTGCGACCCCGAGGCCTTCGACAAGAAGGACCGCGAGATGCTCTCCATCCTGGGCTGGGAACCCGACCCGGACGGGGAACCGTACGGCCGATTTTGGCGCAGGACGCCGGGCGTGGAACAATAGGCCGCTGTTGTGCGTCCGTCCGGAGCGCGCCCCTGCCACAGGGGGACACGACGCCCGTCCCGACCCGCACGACCCTGATTCCGAAACACCTAGTTTCCGTTGATGACCTGTGGCATCAGCGAGGAAAGCAGACGAAATGTCTCACCTGCTCGACACCGTCGACGCCGCGTCGCTGCGCAGCGACGTCCCGGCCTTCCGCCCCGGCGACACCGTCAACGTGCACGTCCGCGTCATCGAGGGCAACCGCTCCCGTGTGCAGCAGTTCAAGGGCGTAGTCATCCGCCGCCAGGGTGCCGGCGTGCGCGAGACCTTCACGGTCCGCAAGGTCTCCTTCTCCGTCGGCGTCGAGCGCACCTTCCCGGTGCACACCCCGATCGTGGAGAAGATCGAGCTCGTCACCCGCGGTGACGTCCGTCGCGCCAAGCTGTACTACCTGCGCGAGCTGCGCGGCAAGGCCGCGAAGATCAAGGAGAAGCGCGAGAGCTGAGCGCTCTCCGAGGTCTACGGCGGAGCCGGATAACATCTGGCTCCGATGGACACCGAAGCACAGCCCACGGAGCGCGACCGCTCCTCCCGCCCTTCCGACGCCGAGCAGACCTCGGTCCCGGAGGGCCCGGAGGGACGGTCGCGTTCCGCGTTCTCGGCGTGGCTCGCCGACTGGGTGCCGGGCGGGCGGATCACCGTGGCCCTGCTCGCCCTCCTGGCCCTCCTGCTGCTGCTCAGCACCTTCGTGCTGCGCCCCTTCCAGATCCCCAGCGGATCCATGGAGCGCGGATTGAGGATCGGCGACCGGGTTCTCGTAAACAAGTTGGCGTACCGTTTCGGTGGCCGGCCGCAGCGGGGCGACATCGTCGTCTTCGACGGCACCGGGTTCTTCGGGCACGGCGACTACATCAAACGCGTTGTCGGTGTGGGCGGGGACCACGTGGTGTGCTGCGACAAGGAGGGGAGGGTCCTGGTGAACGACCGTTCGGTCGACGAGTCGGCGTTCCTGTACCCCGGTGACCGTCCGTCCACCGTGCCCTTCGACGTCGTGGTGCCCGACGGCACCCTGTTCGTCCTCGGTGACCACCGCGGCGACTCCAGCGACTCCCGCGACCACCTGGGCTCGCCGGGCGGCGGGATGGTCCCGGTGGACGAGGTGATCGGCCGCGCCGACTGGATCGTCTGGCCCTTCGGCCACGCCACCCACCTCGACCGTCCGGACGCCTACGCGCGCGTGCCGGCGACGGCACCGGCCGCCAAGGGCGTCGATGGGTAGCCGGGGCAAGCCGCGCGGGGCGCCCAGCAGCCCCGCCGAGGACCTCCTGCCCACCGGGTCCCGGCGCGCCGCCGCCCCGTCCGGCGGCCGGTCCCGTGCGGAGCGGCGCAAGCTCCAGCGCAAGGTCAAGCGGCGTCGCAGGCGCAGTGCCGTCAAGGAGATACCGCTCCTCATCGGCGTCGCCGTCCTCATCGCGCTGGTCCTGAAGACCTTCCTCGTCCAGGCCTTCGTCATCCCGTCGGGCTCCATGGAGCAGACGATCCGGATCGGCGACCGGGTCCTGGTCGACAAGCTCACCCCCTGGTTCGGCTCCGAGCCGCAGCGGGGGGACGTCGTCGTCTTCCGCGACCCCGGCGGCTGGCTCCAGGGCGAGCAGACCACCAGGAAGGACGACCCCGTCGTCGTCAAGCAGGTCAAGGAGGGCCTCGCCTTCATCGGCCTGCTGCCGTCCGACGACGAGAAGGACCTCATCAAGCGGGTCGTCGGAGTCGGCGGGGACCACGTCAAGTGCTGCGACGCCCAGGGGCGGATCACCGTCAACGGCGTTCCGCTGAACGAGGACTACCTGTATCCCGGCGACGTTCCCTCCACCACGCCGTTCGACGTCACCGTTCCCGAGGGGCGGCTGTGGGTGATGGGCGACCACCGGTCCAACTCCGCCGACTCCCGCGTCCACCAGGACACCGACCACGGCACGGTCTCCGAGGACGAGGTGGTGGGGCGGGCCATGGTGATCGCCTGGCCGTTCGGTCACTGGACCACGCTGGACGAGCCGAAAACGTACGCGTCCGTGTCCGACGCGGCCTCCGGTTCGGCCGCTGCCTCCGCCCTGTCGCATAGGGTTGCCCCCGACGATCCGAACGCGATGATTCAACTCCCGATCCCTGCGGAACTCCCGCTCGTTATGGGAGTGGTGGGCCTGCGCCGTGTACGGGGCAGGCGGTGGCAGAGAGTAAGGAGTTGGCGTGGGGGATGTGGCGGTTGGCGCACGGTCCGGTCACGACGGCGAGGAACACCCGGGACGCCCCACGGAAGCGGCCGGCCCGTCCACGGACGGCGCCCAGGCCTTCGCGAGCGACTCCGGGACGGCCGAGGACAGCAGGGTGACGGACGAACAGAACGGGACCGAGGACGAAGGAGTGGGCGGGACCCCGCCCAAGAAGCGTCCCGAGGCCAAGAAGCAGCGTTCCTTCTGGAAGGAACTGCCGATCCTCATCGGCATCGCGCTGGTGCTCGCGCTGCTGATCAAGACCTTCCTGGTGCAGGCCTTCTCGATCCCGTCCGCATCGATGCAGAACACCCTCACGGAGGGTGACCGCGTCCTGGTCGACAAGCTCACCCCGTGGTTCGGCTCGGAACCCGAGCGCGGCGAGGTCGTCGTCTTCCACGACCCCGACCAGTGGCTGGCGGGCGAGCCGACGCCCGAGCCGAACGCGCTGCAGACGGTCCTCAGCTGGATCGGCCTGATGCCGTCCGCGGACGAGAAGGACCTGATCAAGCGCGTCATCGGAGTCGGCGGCGACACGGTCGAGTGCAACGGCACGGGCCCGCTCAAGGTCAACGGCATGGCGCTGAACGAGCCGTACGTCTACCCCGGCAACACGCCGTGCAGCGATGACGACCAGGGCGGCCGGTTCAAGGTGAAGGTCCCCGAGGGCTCCATCTGGGTCATGGGCGACCACCGGCAGAACTCCGCGGACTCCCGCTACAACCAGTCGGACAAGCACGGCGGCATGGTCCCCGTGAAGGAGGTCGTCGGCCGCGCCATCGTGGTCGCCTGGCCGGTCAACCACTGGGACACCCTGCCGGTGCCGGAGACCTTCGACCAGGACGGTCTGACGAACCAGGCGTCGGCCGCCGCCGCGCTCACCGTCGCACCCCAGGGCCTCGCCCTCGCCGGTGTCGCCCCGGTCGTCTGGTGGCGCCGCAGGAGGACCGTCCCCGCCGAGACCCGCTGAAGCACCGCGGAGCCCGTCCCTCCGGGCCGGCCGGTCTCCGGCGCCGGAAGGGGCTGCCCCGTTCGGGTACTGCCCGGTAGGGTGCGGATCCATGGGTGGCGAGAGCACGACACGTACGGCCCCGCACGGCGGCGGCGCAAGCAAGGCCCCGGCGGCCGGCAGGACCGGGCAGCGGCTGTCCGGCATCGCCGTGGCGCTCGGCCTGGTGCTGTTCCTCGGCGGCTTCGCCTGGGGAGCGGTGGTCTACCGGCCCTACACCGTGCCGACCAGCTCCATGACGCCGACGATCCACGCCGGTGACCGGGTGCTCGCGCAGCGGATCGACGGCACGGACGTCCACCGCGGCGACGTCGTCGTCTTCAAGGACGCGACCTGGGCCAACGCCCCCATGGTCAAGCGCGTGGTCGCCATCGGCGGAGACACCGTCTCCTGCTGCCAGGAGGGCAAGCTCAAGGTCAACGGCAAGGTGATCGACGAGTCCTACCTGCCCGCGGGCACGCCGGCCGAGATCACCAACTTCCCGACCGTGACCGTCCCCGAGGGGCGCCTGTTCCTGCTGGGCGACGAACGCGACAACTCCGTGGACTCCACCGCCCACCTCACCGACGCCGCCGGCGGCAGCGTGTCGCGCGGCGCCGTGGACGCCCGCGTGGACGCCGTCGTATGGCCCATGAACGGCATGCTCGAACGGCCGGCGGGCTTCGAGACGCTGGGCGGCCTCTCCTCGCCGGGCCCGCTGCGCACGGTCGTCGCGCTCGTGATCGCCGGTGCCGTACTGATCCTCGGCGGCGCCGCGTACGGCCCGATCGCCAAACGGTCCGCCGCCTCCCGCGCCAGGGCCGGGACGGAGCCCACCGGTGGCCGCTGAGACGACGGCCGGCCGGGACACCTACGAGGGCGGGCTGCGCAAGGTCGCCCGGGTGGTGCTGCTCGACCCCGAGGACCGCATCCTGCTGCTGCACGGCCACGAACCGGACGACCCGGCCGACGACTGGTGGTTCACCCCCGGCGGCGGCGTGGAGGGCGACGAGACCCGCGAGGAGGCAGCCCGGCGGGAACTCGAGGAGGAGACCGGCATCACCGACGTCGAACTCGGCCCCGTGCTGTGGCGACGCAGATGCTCCTTCCCGTTCGCGGGCCGCCGCTGGGACCAGGACGAGTGGTACTACCTGGCCCGCACCACCCAGACCGTGACCGAGGCCGTGGGCCTGACCGAACTGGAGCGCCGCAGCGTCGCCGGAGCGCGCTGGTGGACGTGTCGGGAACTGACCCGCGCACATGAGACGGTGTATCCGACCAGACTCGCCGAGCTGCTGCGCACGCTGCTCGACGAAGGTCCTCCGGCCGGACCGGTGACCCTGGACACCGAAATCGTCTAGGGGCACGCGGGACTGGCGCACAATGGGGGGATCGCACGGCTGAAGGGGAACATGCCATGAGCGCCGAGGACCTCGAGAAGTACGAGACCGAGATGGAGCTCAAGCTCTACCGGGAGTACCGCGACGTCGTCGGTCTGTTCAAATACGTGATCGAGACCGAGCGGCGTTTCTATCTCACCAACGACTACGAGATGCAGGTGCACTCGGTCCAGGGCGAGGTGTTCTTCGAGGTCTCCATGGCCGACGCCTGGGTGTGGGACATGTACCGGCCCGCCCGCTTCGTGAAGCAGGTGCGGGTGCTGACGTTCAAGGACGTGAACATCGAGGAGCTCAACAAGAGCGACCTGGAGCTTCCCGGCGGGTGACGGAGTTTTCCACAACCGGTGAGTAGTTCACCGTGAGCGACGGGCTCGGCCCGTCTGCGTGATCGTTGGCGCCGGAGGTGGTGCCGACATGAACGCACGAGGTGCGCTGGGCAAGTACGGCGAGACGCTCGCCGCCCGCCGGCTGGGTGAGGCCGGACTGACGGTCCTGGAACGCAACTGGCGCTGCGGCAGGGCCGGCGAGATCGACATCGTCGCCCGGGACGGGGACGTCCTGGTCGTCTGCGAGGTCAAGACCCGCAGGGGCGGCGCGTTCGAACACCCGATGGCCGCCGTGACCCCCGACAAGGCGGAACGGCTGCGCCGTCTCGCCGAGCGCTGGATCCAGACCCACGGGGGAGCCCCGCCCGGAGGCGTCCGCATCGACCTGGTGGGCGTGCTCCTGCCGCGGCGCGGCGCGCCCGTCGTCGAGCACGCGCGGGGGGTGGCGTGATGGGGTTCGCGCGTACGTGCTCCGTGGCGCTGGTCGGCGTCGAAGGCGTGGTGGTCGAGGTGCAGGCCGACCTCGAACCGGGCGTGGCGGCGTTCACGCTGGTCGGACTGCCGGACAAGAGCCTGACCGAGAGCCGGGACCGGGTCAGGGCGGCGGTGGTGAACTCGGGCGCGGAGTGGCCGCAGAAAAAGCTGACGGTCGGACTGAGCCCGGCATCGGTGCCCAAGAGCGGCAGCGGATTCGACCTGGCGGTCGCCGCGGCCGTGCTCGGCGCCGCCGAGCGGATCGACCCGCGGGTGCTGGCCGACATCCTGATGATCGGGGAACTGGGCCTGGACGGACGGGTGCGGCCGGTGCGCGGCATCCTGCCGGCGGTACTGGCCGCCGCGGAGGCCGGGTACGAGCAGGTGGTCGTGCCCGAGTGCGCCGCCGCAGAGGCGTCCCTGGTGCCCGGCGTGTCCATCCTCGGCGTGCGCAGCCTGCGCCAGCTGATCGCCGTCCTCGCCGACGAACCCGTGCCGGACGAGGAGCAGGACCGGCAGGGCGGGCCCGACCCGCTCATGGCCGGCCTGCGCATGCCCGGCACGGGCGCGGCCACGGGCATGCACAGCATGGGCGCTGCCCAGCACGACCACGATCACGACCTCGCCGACGTCGTCGGCCAGACCTCGGCGCGCACGGCGGTGGAGGTCGCCGCGGCCGGCGGACACCACCTGTTCCTGGAGGGGCCGCCCGGCGCCGGCAAGACCATGCTCGCCGAGCGGCTGCCCGCGATCCTGCCCCGGCTGGGCCGGGCGGAGTCGCTGGAGGTCACCGCGGTGCACTCGGTGGCGGGCCTGCTGCCGCCGGGCAAACCCCTCATCGACGTCGCCCCCTACTGCGCGCCGCACCACTCCGCCACGATGCAGGCCCTCGTCGGCGGTGGGCCCGGCGTGGCACGGCCCGGTGCCGTGTCGCTGGCGCACCGGGGCGTCCTGTTCCTGGACGAGACCCCCGAGTTCAGCAGCCATGCCCTCGACGCGCTGCGCCAGCCCCTGGAGGCCGGACACGTCGTCATCGCGCGCAGCGCGGGCGTGGTGCGGTTCCCGGCGCGTTTCCTGATGGTGCTGGCCGCCAACCCCTGTCCGTGTGGGCGCTTCTCACAGAAGGACGACCTGTGCGAGTGCTCGCCGGCGTCGATCCGCCGCTACCAGGCCAGGCTGTCCGGCCCGCTGCTCGACCGGGTCGACCTCCGCGTCGAGGTGGACCGGGTGACGCGCAGGGAGCTTGCGGGGGACGGCACCCGGGGCGACTCCACCGCGACGGTCGCCGACCGGGTGCGCGGGGCTCGCGAGCGGGCCACCGCCCGCCTCGCCGGCACCCCGTGGCGCTCGAACAGCGAGGTGCCCGGCCGGGAGCTGCGCAGCCGCTGGTACGCCGCGCCCGGTGCCCTGGAGGACGCGGAGCGCTGCCTCGAACGGGGCGTGCTCACCGCTCGGGGCCTCGACCGGGTCCTGCGCGTCGCCTGGACCGTCGCGGACCTCGTCGGCCACGACCGGCCCGACGCGAGGGACGTCGCCCTGGCACTGCAACTGCGCACGGGGGTGCCGCGAGGCGTTCCCATGGAGCTGGGGGCGCTGACATGAACAGGGGCGGCGGCAGTGATGCGGGCGGCGACGGGAGCCGGGGCGACGGCGTGGGCCGGGAGGAGCGGGCGGCCGGCGAGTCCGCGGCGGGTGAGCTGCTCGGCCGGATCTTCCTCACGCGGGTCATCGAGCCCGGCGACGAGGCCGGCGGACGGTGGGTGCGGGAGTGCGGGGTCGCGGAGGTGGTGCGGCGGCTGCGCGAGGGCGGGCGCGCCCTGCCGGGGGCGAGCGCAAAGCGGTGGGCCGGCCTGTGCGCACGGGCCGACCGGGCCGACCCGCGCGGGGACCTCGCCGTCGCGCGGGCGGCCGGGGTGCGGTTCGTGGCGCCCGGCGACACCGAGTGGCCCCGGCAGCTCGACGACCTGGGGGACGGCCGGCCCCTCGGGCTGTGGGTGCGCGGCCGGCCCAGCCTGCGCATGTGGGCGCTGCGGTCGGTGGCGGTCGTGGGCGCCCGCGCCTGCACCGAGTACGGCGCCCACATGGCGGCCACCCTCGCCGCCGGCCTCGCCGAACGCGGCTGGGTCGTGGTCTCCGGCGGGGCCTACGGCGTCGACGGCGCCGCGCACCGGGGTGCCCTCGGCGCGGGCGGCGCCACCGCGGCCGTCCTCGCCTGCGGTGTCGACCGTCCCTACCCGCCCGGACACACCGGGCTGATCACCAGGATCGCGGAGCAGGGACTGGTCGTCGGGGAGCTGCCGCCGGGCGATCATCCGACACCGAGCAGATTCGTCCTGCGCAACCGCGTGATCGCCGCGCTCACCCGGGGCACCGTCGTCGTCGAGGCGGCCCTGCGCAGCGGCTCGCTGGTCACGGCACGGGCGGCACAGCGTCTGGGCCGGCACACCATGGGAGTGCCGGGGCCGGTCACCAGCGGGCTGTCCGCGGGAGTGCACGAGCTGCTCCGCGGCGACGCCGTACTGGTCACCGACGCCGCGGAGGTCGTCGAACTGGTCGGCGACATGGGGGAACTGGCCCCGGACCGGCGAGGTCCGGTACTGCCCACCGACCTACTGGAACCCCGGACCCGGCAGGTGCTCGCCGGGCTCCCGGCGCGCGGCACGACCGCGGTGGCCGACGTCGCGCGCCGCGCACAGACCACGCAGGACGACGCGGTCGCGAGACTGTACGAGCTTCGAGCACTCGGTTACGTCGAACGACACGGCGACGGCTGGAAGTTGACACGCCAGGCGATGATCTCGGTCCGTGGTGGCCGTGGCCCGCGCTGACCGAGCGTGTTCGGCCGTCCGGGGGAAGCCCGACGCCCTTGGGGATTCCCGCAGTTGGGCGATTCGGATGATCACGCTGAGCGATCACCGTCCCCCCTGTAGGGCGTTCAGCGGAACGTATCTGCGTACGACCCCCCGGCCGTTCTTCGCCCACCGCGACAGTCCAGTCACGCTACGCTCACGAGGACCCCCACGCAGACCGGCGACAACAGGCGACAACCAGACAGCAGACCGGCGGCCTCACCCCAGGCACACCACATCACGGCAGAACGGCACAAGGCGACGAATGCCCCAGCACACCTCCGGGTCCGACCGGGCGGCGCTCCCCCCAGCCGCCCGCGACGGTGGCAGCGTGCGACCGCCCGCCCCCTCGACGCTCGACGAGCTGTGGCGGTCGTACAAGGCGACGGGGGACGAGCGGCTGCGGGAACAGCTGATCCTGCACTACTCGCCCCTGGTGAAGTACGTGGCGGGCCGGGTGAGCGTGGGGCTCCCGCCCAACGTCGAGCAGGCGGACTTCGTCTCCTCCGGGGTGTTCGGGCTGATCGACGCGATCGAGAAGTTCGACGTCGACCGGGAGATCAAGTTCGAGACCTACGCGATCACCCGGATCCGGGGCGCGATGATCGACGAACTGCGGGCGCTGGACTGGATCCCGCGGTCCGTGCGGCAGAAGGCACGGAGCGTGGAGCGGGCCTACGCGACGCTGGAGGCGCGGCTGCGGCGGACCCCGTCGGAGGGCGAGGTGGCCGGCGAGATGGGCATCGCGGTGGAGGACCTGCACGCGGTCTTCAGCCAGCTGTCGCTGGCCAACGTCGTGGCCCTGGAGGAGCTGCTGCACGCCGGGGGCGACGGCGGGGACCGGCTCAGCCTCATGGACACCCTGGAGGACACCGCCGCCGACAACCCGGTGGAGGTCGCCGAGGACCGGGAGCTGCGGCGCTTCCTGGCGCGGGCGATCAACACGCTGCCGGAACGGGAGAAGACCGTCGTCACCCTGTACTACTACGAGGGGCTCACCCTCGCCGAGATCGGCAACGTGCTGGGCGTGACCGAGAGCCGGGTCAGTCAGATCCACACCAAGTCCGTACTGCAGCTGCGTGCGAAGCTGGCGGCATTCGGCCGCTGACCTGGTCTTGCGTTCCCCGTCCGGCCCCACCGGTGGCCTGGTCGGCGACCCCCGGGCCGGGCGGGTGACTCCCGTACGGGGGAACGCCTCCGTAAAGTGGTGACGTGCCAAGGATTCGAGCGGCCTCCGTGGCCGAGCACCGGTCGATGCAGCGTGCCGCCCTGCTGGACGCGGCACGCTCCCTGCTGTCCGACGGCGGGACGGAGGCGCTGACCTTCCCCGCCCTCGCCGAGCGGACGGGTCTCGCCCGTTCGTCCGTCTACGAGTACTTCCGGTCGCGGGCCGCGGTCGTCGAGGAGCTGTGCGCCGTCGACTTCCCCGTCTGGGCGGCGGAGGTCGAGGCGGCGATGGAGCGCGAGGCGACGCCCGAGGGCAAGGTCGAGGCGTATGTGCGCCGGCAGCTCGACCTGGTCGGGGACCGGCGGCACCGCGCCGTGGTGGCCATCTCCGCGAGCGAACTGGACGCCGGCGCCCGGGAGAAGATCCGGGCGGCGCACGGTGGTCTGGTCGCGATGATCGTCGCGGCGCTGGGCCAGATGGGGCACGAGCAGCCGCGGCTGGCGGCGATGCTGCTCCAGGGGGTCGTGGACGCGGCCGTGCGGCGTATCGAGCTCGGGGCGGCCGAGGAACCGGCGGTGATCACGGAGGCGGCTGTCTCCATGGCGTTGCGAGGCATCCGGGGCTGACCCGGGGCCGTCGAGGCCCTGGTGCGCACAGGGCGCCCGGCGTTCACCGGGGCCGCCCCTGCCTCCGCGGCGGTGCCTACCAGGTCGTTCAGGCTCGGGCAGGCTGCCTATGGCCGCTGCCCGGCGGGGAGGGGGACTCCCAGCACCGGCAGCAGTCTCGACGGGCCCGCGCCGAGCAGCCACGGCGGCAGCAGCGCGAGCGGGTTCAGATAGACCTCGCCCCTCAGCACACCCCAGTGCAGGCACGCCGAGCAGTGGGAACCCGTCGGCTCCACCGTGCCCAGCAGTTCCCCGGCGGCGACCTCGGCGCCCTTGCGCACCGACGCCCGCACCGGTTCGTACGTCGTCCGCAGGGGCGGGTCGCCCGTACCCGTCAGTTCCAGCGAGACGACACCCCTCCCCGCGACCCGCCCGGCGAAGGACACCCGTCCCGCAGCCACCGCCCGTACGGCGGTCCCGGCCGGCGCGGCGAGGTCCACGCCGCGGTGGCCCGGGCCGTACGGCGTCGGCGGAGGCTCCCAGCCCCGCAGCACCGCGGGCCGGGTGCCGACCGGCCAGAACCGGGCGACGGCCGGCACCGCAGGGCCCGACTCCTGCCGGGGGCCCGCCACCGAGACCGCCACCTGCGCCACCGGCCGTTCCGGTCGCGGCGGCGCCGGAGCCATGACGGCCAGCAGCATCGCCACCCACGTACACACACCCGCACATCGCCTCGCTCGCATGCGAGAACCGTCCCCCACCGGGACCGGCCACCTTCCGGCCCTGTGGACCACTCGCCGGTTGTGGACAGCTGCGTCACCCGGCGCCCCTCCGGTCCCGTACACTTCTGGTGGCGACCCGGGTGACCGGGTCGACTTCGCACGCCCCGACACGAGGCCGTCAACGATCTCGTGTCAGCGCCCCTCGGTCCCTTGCGGCACGGCGCATCGCGGGCGTCAGGCGCGGAAGCCGTCCGGCTTCCGCGGCACAACCGAGAAACTCAAGGAGATACGGCCATGGCCGTCGTCACGATGCGGGAGCTGCTGGAGAGCGGCGTCCACTTCGGTCACCAGACCCGTCGCTGGAACCCGAAGATGAAGCGCTTCATCTTCACCGAGCGCAACGGCATCTACATCATCGACCTGCTCCAGTCGCTGTCGTACATCGACCGCGCCTACGAGTTCGTCAAGGAGACCGTCGCCCACGGCGGCACGGTCATGTTCGTCGGCACGAAGAAGCAGGCGCAGGAGGCCATCGCCGAGCAGGCCACCCGCGTCGGCATGCCCTACGTCAACCAGCGCTGGCTGGGCGGCATGCTCACCAACTTCTCGACCGTCTACAAGCGCCTGCAGCGCCTGAAGGAGCTCGAGCAGATCGACTTCGAGGACGTGGCCGCCTCCGGCCTCACCAAGAAGGAGCTGCTGGTCCTCTCCCGCGAGAAGGCCAAGCTGGAGAAGACCCTCGGCGGTATCCGCGAGATGTCCAAGGTGCCCAGCGCCGTCTGGATCGTGGACACCAAGAAGGAGCACATCGCGGTCGGCGAGGCCCGGAAGCTCAACATCCCGGTCGTCGCCATCCTCGACACCAACTGCGACCCCGACGAGGTCGACTACAAGATCCCGGGCAACGACGACGCGATCCGCTCCGTCACCCTGCTCACCCGCGTGATCGCCGACGCCGTCGCCGAGGGCCTCATCGCCCGCTCCGGTGTTGCCACCGAGGGCAAGGGCGACAAGGCCGCCGGCGAGCCGCTGGCCGCGTGGGAGCGCGACCTGCTCGAGGGCGAGAAGAAGGCCGACGAGGCGGAGAAGCCCGCCGAGGCCGCCACCGAGGCTCCGGCCGAGGCTGCCGCTGAGGCCCCCGCCGAGGCTCCGGCCGAGGCTGCCACCGAGGCTCCGGCCGAGGCCCCTGCCGCGGACGCCGAGCAGGCCTGACCCCTCACCAGCTTCGGGTGCTGGACGGCGGGGACCACACCAGTCCCCGCCGTTCGGCCCGTAGATCTTCAGACTTCGAGAGAGATTCCGGAATCATGGCGAACTACACCGCCGCCGACGTCAAGAAGCTTCGTGAGCTCACGGGCGCCGGCATGATGGACTGCAAGAAGGCGCTGGACGAGGCCGAGGGCAACGTCGACAAGGCCGTCGAGGCGCTCCGCATCAAGGGCCAGAAGGGCGTCGCCAAGCGCGAGGGCCGCTCCGCCGAGAACGGTGCCGTCGTCTCGATCATCGCCGACGACAACACCTCGGGTGTCCTCGTCGAGCTGAAGTGCGAGACGGACTTCGTCGCCAAGGGTGAGAAGTTCCAGGCCGTCGCCACGGCCATCGCCGAGCACGTCGCCAAGGCCGCCCCGGCCGACCTCGAGGCCCTGCTCGCCTCCGAGATCGAGCCCGGCAAGACCGTTCAGGCGTTCGTGGACGAGGCCAACGCCAACCTGGGCGAGAAGATCGTCCTGGACCGCTTCGCGCAGTTCTCCGGCGGCTTCGTGACCGCGTACATGCACCGCACGATGCCCGACCTGCCCCCGCAGATCGGTGTCCTCGTCGAGCTGGACAAGCCGAACGCCGAGATCGCCAAGGGCGTCGCCCAGCACATCGCCGCCTTCGCGCCGAAGTACCTCTCCAAGGACGACGTCCCGGCCGAGGTCGTCGAGTCCGAGCGCCGCGTCGCCGAGGAGACCACCCGCGCCGAGGGCAAGCCCGAGGCCGCCCTGCCGAAGATCGTCGAGGGTCGCCTCAACGGCTTCTTCAAGGACGCCACCCTGCTCGGCCAGCCCTACGCCCTGGACAACAAGAAGTCCGTCCAGAAGGTGCTGGACGAGGCCGGTGTCACCCTGAAGCGCTTCTCGCGCATCAAGGTCGGCATCTGAGTCCGTACCGCGACGGACGCACGACCCCGGTAGGGTCGACAGCAGTCGTCCGCGCCGTTGCCGTCTGCCGCTGCGCACCCGCGCGTGGCGGCGGACGACAGCAGATCTGACGAGGAGGCCATTGCCGCGTATGGGATGCGAAACACGCCCCCACCGGCAATGGCCTTCTTCGTGTGTGTGACCCACGTAAAAGAGGCGAGATCTCCATGACCACCAAGGCCGAGAAGAGCGACGACGGCAAAGTACGCGGCCGCTTCATGCTGAAGCTGTCCGGAGAGGCCTTCTCCGGCGGTGGGGGCCTGGGCGTCGACCCCGACGTGGTGCACGCCATCGCCCGCGAGATCGCGGCCGTCGTACGCGACGGTGCGCAGATCGCCATCGTCATCGGCGGCGGCAACTTCTTCCGCGGCGCCGAACTGCAGGTGCGCGGCATGGACCGCGCCCGCTCCGACTACATGGGCATGCTCGGCACCGTGATGAACTGCCTGGCCCTCCAGGACTTCCTGGAGAAGGAGGGCGTCGACTGCCGTGTGCAGACCGCCATCACCATGGGCCAGGTCGCCGAGCCGTACATCCCGCTGCGCGCCGTGCGCCACCTGGAGAAGGGCCGCGTGGTCATCTTCGGCGCCGGTATGGGCATGCCGTACTTCTCCACCGACACCACCGCCGCCCAGCGCGCCCTCGAGATCGACGCCGAGGCACTGCTCATGGGCAAGAACGGCGTGGACGGGGTCTACGACTCCGACCCGAAGACCAACCCGGACGCCGTGAAGTTCGACGCGCTCGGCTACGGCGAGGTCATCACCCGCGACCTCAAGGTCGCCGACGCCACGGCCGTCACGCTCTGCCGCGACAACAGCCTCCCGATCGTGGTCTTCGAGCTTCTGAAGGAGGGCAATATCGCCCGCGCCGTCAAGGGTGAGAAGATCGGCACGCTTGTGGGTGACCAAGGCAGCCGGGACTGACCGGAGAACCACCCCCTGTCCGCGGACACCACCTGTCCGGGGGACGGACGGGACGGGGCCGGGCCGGGGGATGGACAATGTCCCACCGGTCGGGAACCGTGCAGGAAGAAGACGCGACGCAGCCGGCCGCAGCTCAGACAGGACCGCAGCCGGGCCTACTCAAGACACGCAGGAGCAAGTGGTGATCGAAGAGACCCTCCTCGAGGCCGAGGAGAAGATGGAGAAGGCCGTCGTGGTCGCCAAGGAGGACTTCGCCGCGATCCGCACCGGCCGTGCGCACCCGGCGATGTTCAACAAGATCGTGGCCGACTACTACGGCGCGCCGACGCCGATCAACCAGCTGGCCTCGTTCTCCGTGCCCGAGCCGCGCATGGCCGTGGTGACGCCGTTCGACAAGAGCGCCCTGCGCAACATCGAGCAGGCGATCCGCGACTCCGACCTGGGCGTCAACCCGAGCAACGACGGCAACATCATCCGGGTGGTGTTCCCCGAGCTCACCGAGGAGCGCCGCCGCGAGTACATCAAGGTCGCCAAGGGCAAGGGCGAGGACGCCAAGGTGTCCATCCGCTCCGTGCGCCGCAAGGCCAAGGACGCCATCGACAAGATGGTCAAGGACGGCGAGGTCGGCGAGGACGAGGGCCGCCGTGCGGAGAAGGAGCTCGACGACACCACCGCGAAGTACGTCGCCCAGGTGGACGAGCTCCTGAAGCACAAGGAAGCCGAACTGCTCGAGGTCTGATGAACGACTCTTCCTGGGGAGCGCCGCCACAATCCGGGTACTGGGGGCCGTCCGACCAGGGGCCTGTCCAGGGGGCTGCCCCGGCGGGTCCCGCGTACGATGCGCACAACGCGCAGCAGACTCGCCCCATGCCCATCGTGGCCGACGTACCCGAACACGGCGGAGCCCAGGATGACGGCCAGGGGGCCGCTCGGCTGAGCGGCCTCCTGTTCCGAGACGAGCCGTTCCGCGACGACACGTACCGCGGCGAGACCCCGTCGGCACAGCCGTATGCGGCGGTGCCGCAGAATCCGGAGCCCATGCCCGACGCCCAGCAGCCGGCGCAGCCGCAGCCGCAGCCGCAGAAGAAGAGCGCGGGGCGCGACCTGGGTTCCGCGATAGGGGTCGGTGTCGGGCTCGGCGTGGTGATCATCGCGTCGCTGTTCGTCGTCAAGGCCGTCTTCGTCGGTGTGATCGCGATAGCCGTCGTGGTGGGCCTGTGGGAACTGACCACACGTCTCCAGGAGCGCAAGGGCATCAGGGCGCCGCTCGTGCCGCTCGCGATCGGTGGCGCGGCGATGGTGGTCGCCGGGTATGTGCGCGGCGCGGAGGGCGCGTGGGTCGCCATGGCGCTCACGGCGCTGGCGGTCCTCGTATGGCGGATGACCGAGCCGCCGGAGGGCTACCTCAAGGACGTCACGGCGGGCCTGTTCGCGGCCTTCTACGTGCCGTTCCTGGCCACGTTCGTCGCCATGATGCTGATGGCCGACGACGGTCCGTGGCGCGTGTTGACCTTCCTGCTGCTGACGGTCGTCAGCGACACCGGTGCGTACGCGGTCGGCTGGCGCTTCGGCAGGACCAAGCTCGCCCCGCGCATCAGCCCCGGCAAGACCCGTGAGGGCCTGCTCGGGGCGATCGGCTTCGCGATGGTGGCGGGCGCGCTGTGCATGCAGTTCCTGATCGACGACGGCTCCTGGTGGCAGGGCCTGCTGCTCGGCCTCGCGGTCGCGGCCAGCGCCACGCTGGGCGACCTCGGCGAGTCCATGATCAAGCGGGACCTCGGCATCAAGGACATGGGCACGCTGCTGCCGGGGCACGGCGGCATCATGGACCGCCTGGACTCGCTCCTGCCGACGGCACCGGTGGTGTGGCTGCTGCTCGTCGTGTTCGTCGGGTCCGGCTGAGCGCCCTCAAACGCTCGCGGCGTGCTCGCGCACCGCGATCCGGGCCAGCTTCGTCAGCATCATGCCGTTGCGGACCGAGACGAAGTAGTCCACGGGGAGCCCGTGCATCCGGGCGCCCGGGCCCCGGAGGGGGTGCCAATCGAGGGTGAAGAGGGTGTGCTTGCCCCAGGGCGTCAACTTCATGGCGATGCGAGCCGCGCCGAAGGGTTCTGCCTTCGCTTCCAGTTCCAGACGGCGGTGAGGTTCGCAGATGCGGACGACGCAGGTGTCGTCGAGGGTCACGGGGCCGGCGCCGACGCGGACCTTCAGCCGGGCGCCCACCTCGGGCCAATGCGGGTCCGCGGCAAGGACCCGCTGCGTTCCCGTCACCCACTCGCCGTAGCGGCGGCCGTCGGACAGCAGGCTCCAGACCTCGGACGGTGAGCTGAGGATCAGACAGCGGTTCCGGGCCATGGTCACGCTCCTGCAGGATGGGCGGCTCGAGCCAGGGCGTGGGGACTCGGCCACACCTCGGCTCGACGGGCAGGCCCGGCGCACCGGGCCGTTCTCGCCGGCCGGTCCACGGGTTCGGCTTCCAGCCTCACGCCGACCGCACCGCCTGCACAGTCCGGCAAGTCCAGACAGGTGAGCGGACAGGCCCTCGCGCCGCTTGGCCGGTTCGGTGCCGAACAGCTTCGACCCGACTGAACCACCTCGGCGTCGAGGTCGGGTCCACCGACCAGGTCGGCGCGGCCACGACCCGGCTCAAGGACGCCGGCCTGGCCACCTTCGAGGAGAACGACACGTCCTGCTGCTACGCCCTCCAGGACAAGGTGTGGGTGCACGGCCCCGGCAAGGAGCCCTGGGAGGTCTACGTCGTGAAGGCCGACGCCGACACCCTCGGCAAGAGCGCCGACCCCCGTGCCGGCGGCGACGGCTGCTGCACCGGCCAGGCCGCCGAAGACGCTCCGAGCGCCGCGGGCTGTGCCTGCGGCTAGGCGGTACGAGGAGCGGGCGAAAACGGGCCCCGGCCACGGTCGGACGACGGCCGCAGGTCACCCGAGTGGATCTGCGACACTGGTTGGGTCATGCCTAAGCCCGGAGAACTCACATTCGTCGCCCCGCGCGGAGCCAAGAAGCCGCCGCGGCATCTCGCCGATCTCACGCCTGCCGAGCGCAAGGAGGCCGTCGCCGCGATCGGTGAGAAGCCGTTCCGTGCGAAGCAGCTCTCGCAGCACTACTTCGCGCGGTACGCGCACGACCCCGAGCAGTGGACCGACATCCCCGCCGGTTCGCGGCAGGGGCTGCGGGACGCGCTGCTGCCCGAGCTGATGTCGGTCGTCCGGCATCTGTCGACCGACCAGGGCACCACCCGCAAGACGCTGTGGAAGCTGTTCGACGGCACGCTCGTCGAGTCCGTGCTCATGCGCTACCCGGACCGGGTGACCATGTGCATCAGCTCCCAGGCGGGCTGCGGCATGAACTGCCCCTTCTGCGCCACCGGGCAGGCCGGCCTGGACCGGAACCTGTCCACCGCCGAGATCGTGCACCAGATCGTGGACGGCGTGCGGGCGCTCAGGGACGGTGAGGTCCCCGGCGGCCCCGCCCGGCTGAGCAACATCGTGTTCATGGGCATGGGCGAGCCCCTCGCCAACTACAACCGGGTCGTGGGGGCCATCCGTCGCCTCACCGACCCCGAGCCCGACGGGCTGGGGCTGTCCCAGCGCGGCATCACCGTCTCCACGGTCGGCCTGGTCCCGGCGATCCACCGGTTCGCCGACGAGGGCTTCAAGTGCCGCCTCGCCATCTCCCTGCACGCCCCCGACGACGAGCTGCGCGACACCCTCGTGCCCGTCAACACGCGGTGGAAGGTGCGCGAGGTCCTCGACGCCGGCTTCGAGTACGCGGCGAAGTCCGGGCGCCGGCTGTCCATCGAGTACGCCCTGATCCGTGACATCAACGACCAGGCGTGGCGCGGTGACCGGCTCGGGCGGCTGCTCAAGGGCAAGCCGGTGCACGTCAACCTCATCCCGCTCAACCCGACGCCGGGCTCGAAGTGGACCGCCTCGCGGCCCGAGGACGAGAAGGCGTTCGTCGCGGCGATCGAGGCGCACGGTGTGCCGGTGACCGTCCGGGACACCCGTGGGCAGGAGATCGACGGGGCGTGTGGTCAGCTCGCCGCGACCGAGCGGTAATCTGACCCGCGTACATCTTCATATTCAGACATCTTCATATTCCGACAGGGGAGCGCCACAGCGCTGAGAGTGCGGCACCGGCCGCAGACCCTCCGAACCTGGCCCAGGTCATTCTGGGTAGGGAGATCGGTCATCACTCGAGCTGTTGCGCCCTGCCCGGGTCCCTCGCCAGGGGTCCCGGGCGGGGCCGCGTCTTCTCCTGGTAACCCAGGAGGAATTCCGTGAGCATCACCAAGAAGGTCAGCGTCCTGGCCGTCGGGCTCGGCCTCGTCGGCGGCCTGGCCGCCTGCGGATCGTCGTCCGACGGCGACGACCAGGGGTCCGGCGGTTCCAAGACCGTGACCCTCGTCAGCCACGACTCGTGGGCCGCGTCCAAGAGCGTCATCGCGGACTTCGAGAAGAGCTCCGGCTACAAGGTCAAGGTCCTCGAGGACGGCGACGCCGGGCAGGCCGTCAACAAGGCCATCCTCACCAAGGACAACCCGCAGGGCGACGTCTTCTTCGGCGTCGACAACACGCTGCTGTCCCGCGCGCTCGACAACGGCCTGTTCCAGTCGTACGAGCCCAAGGGCTCCGACATGATCCTGCCCGAGTACCGGGTCGACCAGGACAAGCACCGCGTCACGCCCATCGACACCGGCGACATCTGCGTCAACTACGACAAGGCGTACTTCAGCGAGCACAAGCTGACCCCGCCCGACTCCTTCGACGACCTCGCCGAGCCCGCGTACAAGGACCTCCTCGTCACCGAGGACGCCGGCAGTTCCTCGCCCGGGCTCGGTTTCCTGCTGGGCACCGCCGCCAAGTACGGGGACGACGGCTGGCAGGACTACTGGAAGAAGCTGAAGGCGAACGGGGTCAAGGTCGTCGACAGCTGGGAGCAGGCGTACAACGAGGAGTTCTCCGGCTCGTCCGGCGGCAAGAAGGCGAAGGGCGACCGCCCGCTCGTCGTCTCCTACGCCTCCTCGCCCCCCGCCGAGGTGATCTACGCCGACCCGAAGCCGGACACCGCGCCCACGGGCGTCGCCACCGGCACCTGCTTCCGCCAGGTCGAGTACGCGGGCCTGCTGAGCAGCGCGAAGAACACCGAGGGCGGCAAGGCGCTGCTGGACTTCCTGGTCAGCAAGAAGTTCCAGGACGACATGCCGCTGAACATGTTCGTCTACCCGGTGCGGGAAGCGGCCCAGGTGCCACCGGAGTTCGTGAAGTACGGCCCGCAGGCCAAGAACCCGCAGACCCTGGACCCGAAGAAGATCGCCGACAACCGTGACCAGTGGGTCAAGTCGTGGACCTCGCTCCTCCTGAAGTGACCAAAGTGACCAAGGCCGCCCGGTCCGCTCCGACCCGGCGGCGCGGGAGCGCGGCGCGGCTGGCCCTGATGGCCGGCCCCGTCGCGTTCTTCGCGGTCTTCTTCGCCTACCCCGTCGCGGCGATCGTCGCGCGCGGACTGGAGGTCGACGGGGTCTGGCGGTTCGGGCGGATCGGGGACGTCCTGGCCCAGTCCGACGTCCGGCACGTGCTGTGGTTCACCACCTGGCAGGCGCTCGCCTCCACCGCGCTCACGTTGCTGATCGCCCTGCCCGGCGCCTATGTCTTCGCCCGACTCGACTTCCCCGGCAAGCAGTTGCTGCGGGCCGTGGTGACCGTGCCGTTCGTGCTGCCGACGGTCGTGGTGGGCACCGCGTTCCTGGCACTCGTCGGGCGGGGCGGACTGCTCGACGAGCTGTGGGGCGTCCGGCTGGACACCACGGTGTGGGCCATCCTGCTCGCGCACGTCTTCTTCAACTACGCCGTCGTCGTACGCACCGTCGGCGGGCTGTGGGCCCAGCTCGACCCGCGCCAGGAGGAGGCGGCGCGGATGCTCGGCGCGTCCCCCCTGCGGGCCTGGCGGCGGGTCACCCTGCCGGCGCTCGCGCCCGCCGTGGCCGCCGCCGCGCTGATGGTGTTCCTGTTCACCTTCACCTCCTTCGGCGTCGTCCAGATCCTCGGCGGGCCCACCTTCTCCACCCTGGAGGTGGAGATCTACCGGCAGACGTCGCACGTCTTCGACCTGTCCACGGCCGCCGTGCTGACGCTGATCCAGTTCGCGGCGGTCTGCGCGATCCTCGCCGTGCACGCCTGGACGGTCCGGCGACGGGAGACGGCCCTGCGGCTCGTCGACGCGTCCCGCACCGCTCGCCGCCCGCGCGGCGCCGGGCAGTGGGCGCTGCTGGCGGGCGTCCTCGTCTCCGTCGCCGTCCTCGTCGTGCTGCCGCTCGCCGTACTGGTCCAGCGGTCGTTCGGCGCCGGCGGCCTCGGGTACTACCGGGCCCTGACCCACGAGGACGGCGGCACCTTCCTCGTCCCGCCGATCGAGGCGATCGGCAACTCCCTGCAGTACGCCCTCGCCGCCACCGCCGTCGCCGTGGTCATCGGCGGTCTGGCGGCGGCCGCGCTGACCCGGCGGGACGCGGGCCGCCTGGTGCGCGGCTTCGACGCGCTGCTGATGCTGCCGCTCGGGGTGTCCGCCGTGACGGTCGGCTTCGGGTTCCTGATCGCGCTGGACGAGCCCCCGCTGGACCTGAGGTCCTCCTGGATCCTGGTGCCGCTCGCACAGGCGCTGGTCGGCGTCCCCTTCGTCGTACGGACCATGCTGCCGGTGCTGCGCGCGGTGGACGTCCGGCTGCGGGAGGCGGCGGCGGTGCTCGGGGCGTCGCCGTGGCGGGTGTGGCGGGAGGTCGACCTGCCGATGGTGCGGCGGGCGCTGCTGATCGCGGCCGGGTTCGCCTTCGCGGTGTCGCTGGGCGAGTTCGGGGCGACCGTGTTCATCGCGCGGCCGGACAACCCGACGCTGCCGGTCGCCGTGGCCCGGCTGCTGGGGCGGCCCGGGGACATGAACTACGGGCAGGCGATGGCCCTGTCGACGATTCTGATGGTGGTGTGCGCCGTGGCCCTCGTGGTGCTGGAGCGGCTGCGGACCGACCGGAGCGGGGAGTTCTAGCAATGCTGCTGAGTCTGCGGGACGCTACCGTCCGCTTCGGCGGGCGGGCCGTGCTCGACGCCGTCGATCTGGATGTCGCCGAGCACGAGATCGTGTGCGTGCTGGGCCCCAGCGGCAGCGGCAAGTCGACACTGCTGCGCGCGGTCGCCGGGCTGCAGCGACTGGACGCCGGGCGGGTGGTGCTGGACGGGCGCGACCAGTCCGGGGTTCCCGCGCACAAGCGCGAGGTGGGGCTGATGTTCCAGGACCACCAGCTGTTCCCGCAGCGGGACGTGGCCGGCAACATCGCCTTCGGACCGCGGATGCGCGGGGCGTCGCGGTCCCGGCAGCAGCAGGACGTGCGGGAGCTGCTGGAGCTGGTCGGGCTGCCGGGTGCCGAGCGCCGGTCCGTCGCCGCGCTCTCCGGCGGTGAGCAGCAGCGGGTGGCGCTGGCCCGCGCCCTCGCGCCCCGGCCCCGGCTGCTGATGCTGGACGAACCGCTCGGCCAGCTCGACCGCTCGCTGCGGGAGCGGCTGGTGGTGGAACTGCGCGAGTTGTTCGGCCTGTTGGGCACCACCGTGCTCGCCGTGACGCACGACCAGTCGGAGGCCTTCGCGCTCGCCGACCGGGTGGTGGTGATGCGGGACGGGCGGATCGCCCAGGAGGGCACGCCACTGGAGGTGTGGCAGCGGCCGGCGGACGCCTTCGTGGCCCGCTTCCTCGGCTTCGACAACGTGGCCGAGGGGACCGTCACCGGGCAGGCCGCGGCCACCCCCTGGGGCAAGGTGCCGGTCGCCGAGGACGCCCCGCAGGGGGCGCGGACCGTGCTCGTGCGGCCCGCCGGGGTCAGGATCGTGCCCGCCGACGCCGGACTGCGCTGCACGGTGGCCGCCCGCACCTTCCGCGGCACCCACGTCGCCGTCCACCTGCAGCCCGAGGACGCGCCGCGGCTGGAGGCGGCGTGCGCGCTGCGGGCGGCTCCGGAGGTCGGGGACACGGTCGGGGTCGAGTTCGACGGGGCGGAAATCGTGGTGCTCGGATGATCGTCCCGCTCCTAGGATGCGGAGCATGACGTCACTGGCACACGAGCGCTACTGCGCCGAGATAGCCCACCAGGTCGGGCAGTTGAGGGACTTGGTGACCTCCGGCACCGACCTCTCCGCCACCGTCCCGACCTGCCCGGACTGGTCCTTGGAGGATCTGGTCCGGCACACGGGCGGCGCCCTGCGCTGGGCGGGGCTGCTGGTGCGCACCCGGGCCCAGGAGAACGTCCCGGACGAGGAGGTGCCGGGCGCCGCCGGTCCCGACGCCCGGGGCGACGCCGCCGCGCTGGACGCCTGGCTGGCGGAGTCCGGCGAGGCGGTCGTCGGCGCGCTGCGCGAGGCCGGGCCGGACGCGAAGGTGTGGTCGTGGGGCGAGCGGCACGACGCGGGCTTCTGGGCGCGCCGGATGACGCACGAGGTGACCGTCCACCGCGCGGACGCCGTGCTCACCGCCGGACAGCCCTACCGGGTCGCGCCGGACATCGCCGCCGACGCGATCGACGAATGGCTGGAGATCGTGGAGTTCGTGCAGCGGACCGGCACGGACCCCGAGGCGAACGAGCTGCGCGGGCCCGGCCGGAGCATCCATCTGCACGCCACCGACGCCGCCCCGGGGTTCGATGCCGAATGGCTGATCGAGCTCGGGGAGGACGGCTTCACCTGGCGCCGCGGCCACGAGAAGGCGACCGTCGCTCTGCGGGGGCCCCTCACGGACGTCCTGCTCGCCTTCTACCGCAGGCTGCCGCTGGACGCCCCCGGCATCGAGGTGCTCGGCGAACGGGAGTTGCTGGAGTTCTGGCTGGAGCGGGCGTCGTTCGGCTGACACGCCGATGGCCCGCCCCCGGCCGGGGACGGGCCACCGTACGCACGGTTCCTACGGGACGTCAGCGGCTGCTGTTCGCCCCGCGACGGCGCAGGCCGAAGAAGACCGCGCCGCCACCGACGACGACGAGGGCCGCCGCGATGCCGACGATCATGCCGGTGTTGGAGTTGGCACCGGTCTCGGCGAGGTTGGACTCACCGGCCGCCGGGGACGGGGCGTTGCTCGGCACGGCCGCCGGGGCGCTGCTCTCGCTCTGCGAGGCGGCGGGGGCCGACGGCGACGGGGCCGGAGCCGGCGTCTCGGTCTCCTCGGCCGGGGCGGACGAGCTCTGGGACGGGGTCGGGGACGGCGTGTCCTCGGTCTTGCAGGCGGTGGCCGGGGTGACGAGGTTCGGCTTGATGTCCTCGTCGACGTAGCCGCCGGCCTTGACGTGGATGCGGTACTCGGCGTTCGGCTTCCAGTCCGCGGCGAAGGTGATGGTGCTGCCCTCGCGGGAGCCCTTGACCACCTGCTCGTCGATCTTCTGGGCGTCCCCGCCGTTGTTCTCCAGGTACACGGTGACGGTGGCGGGGATGCCGGCGGGGTCCACGTCGGTGACGGTGATGACTCCCTTGTCGCCGTCGCACTTGGCGGCGGCGGAGAACTCGCCGATGTTGCAGGCGAAGGCGTTGCCGGCGGCGCCGATCGCGAGGGCCGCCGTGGCCGAGGCGACGCCGAGGGCACGGACGCTACGGCGTGACGCCGTGCGGCTGAGTATGGACAGGACTGCCACGTTTTTCCTTTACGGGAAGCGCGGATGCGGGGGGTGGAGAGGGTGCTGACGTCATCAGCACACCCACGAGCCTCACTGGTCTATAAGCGGGCCATAAGCAGTGTCAACGCATATGCCTGTCAAGGGCGTTGGCTTTGCTCTCTTATTAACCGCCGAGACGTTTCAGCGCCTCGGGAGCCTCCTCGATGCGGTCCACCAGCGCGATCCGGGTCTCCATGGACCGCCCCTCGGCCAGCGACGTCAGCAGCGGCCAGGCCGGCAGCGTCCGCGTCCAGTGCGCCCGGTCCACGAGCACCATGGGGGTGGGCTCACCCCGCGACTCGTAGTAGTTCGGCGTGGCGTTGTCGAAGATCTCCTGTACGGTGCCGGCGGCGCCCGGCAGGAACACCACGCCCGCGGTCGAGCGCGCCAGCAGGCCGTCCTCGCGGGTGGCGTTGGCGAAGTACTTGGCGATGTGCGCCGCGAAGGCGTTCGGCGGCTCGTGGCCGTAGAACCAGGTCGGGATGCCGACCGAGGCACCACCGCGGGGCCAGCGCTCACGCACCTCGAAGGCGGAGCGCGCCCAGTCGGTGACCGACGGCGTGAACGAGGCGACCTTCGCGAGGATGAGCAGGGCGTCGTCCAGCATGCCGTCGCGGAACGGGGCGGCGTACGCACCGAGGTTCGCGGCCTCCATCGCGCCCGGTCCGCCACCGGTGGCCACCGTGAACCCGGCGCGGGTCAGCTCGCGTCCGAGACGCGCGGCGCCCGCGTAGGCGTCGGTGCCGCGGGCCATGGCGTGGCCGCCCATGACGCCCACCACCGGTGTGCCGACGAGGAGCTCGTCCACCGCGTCCGAGACCGCGTCGTCGTGGATCGCGCGCAGCATGGAGGCGAACACGTCCCCGTCCGCCTTGGTGCGCTGGAACCAGTCGTAGGCCAGCGCGTCCGGCGTCGCCTCGTAGCCGCCGTCGAGACAGGCGTACAACTCGTCGGGGGAGTAGACGTGTCCGCGGTAGGGGTCGAAGGGCAGGCCCGGTATCGGCGGGAAGACCAGGGCCCCGGCGGCGCGCACATGGACCGCCGCCCCGGGGGTCATCGGGCAGCCGAGGAAGACGGCGCCCGTGGGGTCCGTGGAGAGCAGGACGTCCGTACGGTCCGTCAGGTCGACGGCCTGGACGCGGTAGTGGGCGAGGGTGCCGTGCACGGAGACGACCTCGTCGAACTCGGCGAGGGTCTCTATCTCCCGGTCGTGCGAGGCGTGGTGGGACTGCGCCTGGGACGGGCACGGCTGCTGGGGCTGGGCGGGTGTCGGATCCACCCGCCCATGCTAGGTCCGCGTCCGGATCAGCCCTCGACGACCGCCGGGTCCATCCACGCGACCTCCCAGGTGTGACCGTCGAGGTCGTCGAAGGCCCGGCCGTACATGAAGCCGTGGTCCTGGGTCTCGCCGGAGATCGAACCGCCCGCGGCGACCGCCCTGTCCACCAGCTCGTCGACCTTCTCGCGGCTCTCCGCGCTCAGCGCGATCAGCACCTCGCTGGCCTTCGTCGAGTCCACGATCTCCTTCTTCGTGAACTGCGCGTACTTCTCCTTGGTCAGCAGCATCGCGATGATCGTGTCGCTGATCACAACCGAGGCGGTGTCCTCGTCGCTGAACTGGGCGTTGATCGTGTAGCCGAGCTCCGTGAAGAACTTCTTCGAGGCGTCGATGTCGTTCGTCGCCAGGTTCACGAAGATCATCTGCTGGTACATGGGGGGCTCTCCCGTCGATGCCGTGCCGGTGTCGTGCCGTTCGCAGAGTTGGACGGGAGGGCGGCGCGGAAATCATCGGTGGACCGCGGAAAATCTCGCGGGATTTTTCAGCGGGCCAGGGGCAGCGCGGCCAGGGCCGCGACGAGGAGGGTCACCGGGCCGAAGACGGCGAGCAGTGCGGTCGCCCGTACGGCGGCGGCGGCGCGCAGCGTCGACCGGGGCGCGCCCAGCCGCAGCAGGGCGGCGGTGGCGTCGACGCGGGTCTGCTTGGCCTCGACGGCCGCGGTGAGCAGGGTGGCCACGGTGGCGCCCGCCACGACCAGGGCGCCGAGGGTGCCCAGGGGGTGGGACCCCGGTCCGTCCCGGCCGTACAGCATCACCGCCGCGTAGAGCGCGGAGGTCACGGCGCAGACGACGCCCAGGGGGCGGCCGATGCGGCTCGACTCCTCCATGAGGACGCGGCCGGCGAGCAGGCGCAGGGCGCCGGGGCGGGCGGCCTGGAGGACGCGGCCGCAGAGGTGGGTGAGGCCGGGGCCGGCGAGGGCGAGGCCGAGGGCGGTCAGGGTCCAGCCGAGGAGGACGCCGGCGGAGGGGGTGGGGTGGGAGGTGGTGTCGCGGGCGTAGGTCTCGACGGCGAGGCCGGCGGTGAGGAGGGCGATGCCCCAGGGGAGGGTGGTGGTGCTGCCCTGGCGGCGGGGGGTGTCCGGCGTGTGGGGCAGCGCGTCCGCGGGAGCCGGGGGGTGGGGGGCGCTTGCCGGTGCGTACAGGGTGCCTCCCCCGGAGGGGGTACGCCCAGCGCCCACCCGTGCCGCCCCGGCGGTGAGACTGCCCGCAGGCTGGGCGACGTGACTGCCCTCAGGCTCGGCGGTGCGGACGTCGGCAGAGACGGCGGTGGCCGTAGCTGCGGCCGGAGAAGCCGAGGCGGCTGCCGCGGCGGTGGTGTCGGTCGTGGCAGGTCTCGGGGCCCAGCGGGCGCCGAAGCGACCGTAGGTGCCGAAGGTTTCGCGGGCCGCGCCCCAGCCGTACGCGCCGAAACGGCCGTAGCCGCGGGTACCGGTGGCGCGGGCGGACCGCGCTTCGCGGGGACGCAGGGACAGGGCCACCGCGGCGGACGCGGTCGCCGGGAGCAGCGTCAGGAGGGTCACGGCCGCCGGGAAGGGGAGGGGCAGGCCGACCGCGAGGGAGTCGGCCGCGGCGCCGCCGAAGGGCCTGGCGGTCAGGTCGCCGCGCAGGTGGAGGAAGGCGAGCAGGGCCACCAGCGAGCCGAGCGCTCCGGCCAGGGCCGTGGTCGTCGCGGAGACGGCCATCAGCCGGCCGGGGCCGAGGCCGATCGCCGACAGGCCGGGGCGGGGCCGGGTGCCCGGGTCGGTACGGGCCACGGCGAGGGCGAAGTACACGGTGGCGGCGAGGGGGGCCGCGCACCAGGCCAGGCGGAGGGCGGAGGCGCCGGGCGTGCCCGGGTGGCCGATCGCGTGGCCGAGGGCGCACAGCAGCAGGAAGCCCGTGCCCGCCGAGAACGCCGCGACCAGCAGGCGGCGCAGCTGGACGGCGAACCGGGCGCGGCGGGTCAGACGGAGAGCGAGCACGCTGCCCGGCCTTCCGTCGCGGAGCCTCCGGAGGCCGCCGTGGTCTCGGACACCGGCGGCAGGTGCACGGTCTTGACCCGCCGCCCGTCGAGCAGCGAGACCGTGCGGTCGGCGAGCGCGGCGGTCTGCGCGTCGTGCGTGGCGAGGACGACGGTGATGCCGTGGGAGCGGGCCGCCGTGGTCAGCGTCCGCAGCACATGGGCGCGGTCGGCACGGTGCAGGGGCGCCGTCGGCTCGTCGGCGAACAGGACCGAGGGGGTGACGGCGAGCGCGCGGGCGATGCAGACACGCTGCCGTTCGGCCTGCTGGAGCTCGTGCGGGCGCCGGCGGGACGCGCCGCCGACGTCGAGGCGCTCCAGCCACTCCAGGGCGGTCGTCTTGGCCCGGCGCCGGCCGGTGCCGCGCAGCATCAGGGGCAGGGCGGTGTTCTCCCAGACGCTGAGCTCCGGGACGAGCACGGGGGAGGGGTCGATCCAGGCGAAGCGGTCGCGACGCAGCCGTTCGCGGCCGATCGGGCCCATGGTGTGCACCGGCACGCTGTTGAACCAGACCTCGCCCTCCTGCACCCGCAGCAGCCCCGACAGACACCGCAGCAGCGTCGTCTTGCCGCTGCCGCGCGGGCCGCTGACGGCGAGGATCTCGCCCTCCCGGACGCCGAGCGAGACGCCCTGCAGCGCGGGAGAGCCGTCGTGGTGCTGGAAGTGCAGGGCGCGTGCCCAGAGCACGTCGTTGTCCGGCGGAGCCTCCATGGGCGTACACCTCGGTTCTGATCCGTTTTCCCCGTCGTTCCCCCGTCCGGGTGAACGAAGGCGGGGCCGATCGGTCACGAGGCACCGTAGGCAGTCGCCGGCGCGCGGCCGGACAGCACGCGGCCCCGGGCCGCCGTTTCTCACTCGAACGGACGGCACCGGGGCCGGTGATGATCATCCGGAAGGATGATCGGAGCGCCGCGGGATCAGAGCTTGGTCCACGCCTCCGTCAGGGTGGCGCGCAGGATCTGCTCGATCTCGTCGAAGGTCTCCTGGTTGGAGATCAGCGGCGGGGCGAGCTGGATGACCGGGTCGCCGCGGTCGTCGGCACGGCAGTACAGGCCGTTGTCGAAGAGCGCCTTCGACAGGAAGCCGTACAGGATCCGCTCGGTCTCCTCGTCGTTGAACGACTCCTTGGTGTGCTTGTCCTTCACCAGCTCGATGCCGTAGAAGAAGCCGTTGCCGCGGACGTCGCCGACGATCGGCAGGTCGAGCAGCTTCTCCAGAGTGGCGCGGAAGTTACCCTCGTTGTCGAGGACGTGCTGGTTGAGGCCCTCGCGCTCGAACAGGTCGAGGTTGGCGATGCCGACCGCGGCGGAGACCGGGTGGCCACCGAAGGTGTAGCCGTGCAGGAAGGTGTTGTCACCCTTGTAGAACGGCTCGGCCAGGCGGTCGGAGATGATGCAGGCGCCGATCGGGGAGTAGCCCGAGGTCATGCCCTTGGCGCAGGTGATCATGTCCGGGACGTAGCCGAACTTGTCGCAGGCGAACGTCGTGCCGAGGCGGCCGAAGGCGCAGATGACCTCGTCCGAGACGAGCAGCACGTCGTACTGGTCGCAGATCTCGCGCACGCGCTGGAAGTAGCCGGGCGGGGGCGGGAAGCAGCCGCCGGCGTTCTGCACGGGCTCGAGGAAGACGGCCGCGACCGTCTCCGGGCCCTCGAACAGGATCTGCTGCTCGATCTGGTCGGCGGCCCAGCGGCCGAAGGCCTCGGGGTCGTCGCCGAAGAGCGGGGCGCGGTAGATGTTGGTGTTCGGCACCTTGTGCGCGCCGGGCACGAGCGGCTCGAAGGGGGCCTTCAGGCCGGGCAGACCGGTGATGGACAGGGCGCCCTGCGGGGTGCCGTGGTAGGCGACCGCGCGGGAGATGACCTTGTACTTGGTCGGCTTGCCGACCAGCTTGAAGTACTGCTTGGCCAGCTTCCAGGCGGTCTCGACCGCCTCGCCGCCGCCCGTGGTGAAGAAGACCTTGTTGAGGTCGCCGGGGGCCTCGTTCGCCAGGCGCTCGGCCAGCTCGACGGCCTTCGGGTGGGCGTAGGACCACACCGGGAAGAAGGCGAGCTCCTGCGCCTGCTTCATGGCGGTCTCGGCCAGCTCCTGGCGGCCGTGTCCGGCCTGGACGACGAACAGGCCGGCGAGGCCGTCGAGGTAGCGCCTGCCCTTGTCGTCGTAGATGTGGGTGCCCTCACCGCGGACGATGGTGGGGACGGGGGCGTTCTCGTACGACGACATGCGGGTGAAGTGCATCCACAGGTGGTCGTAGGCGGTCCTGCTGAGGTCCTTGGGGCTGTCGGTGCTCACGATTATCGGGTTCCCCACATATAGGTCTGCTTCTTGAGCTTGAGGTAGACGAAGCTCTCGGTGGAGCGCACTCCGGGGATGGCCCGGATGCGTCGGTTGATGACCTCGAGGAGGTGGTCGTCGTCCTCGCAGACGACCTCCACCATCAGGTCGAAGGAGCCCGCGGTCATCACCACGTACTCGCATTCCGGCATGGCCGCCAGCGCGTCGGCGACGGACTCCACGTCGCCCTCGACGTTGACGCCGACCATCGCCTGCCGGCGGAAGCCCACGGTGAGCGGGTCCGTGACGGCGACGATCTGCATCACGCCCTGGTCGAGCAGCTTCTGGACGCGCTGGCGCACGGCCGCCTCGGACAGGCCGACGGCCTTGCCGATCGCGGCGTACGGCCTGCGGCCGTCCTGCTGGAGCTGTTCGATGATGGCGAGGGAGACGGCGTCCAACTGGGGTCCGCCGTTCCTGGACTCGCGGGAGTCCTTCGGGTCTGCGCTTCGACTGGCCACGACTTCACTGTGCACGACGTATCGACAGTTTTGCAAGGCGGGATCGATGAAATTCGTTGTCTGAGTGCTTCGAGTGTGCGGATTTCGCAATGCGGGGGGCGCTGGGGGTGTTGAAAACGTCGGGTCTCCGTCTAGGGTGGGTGTCTCAGTGTTTGGGCATCGGCAAGGTCCGAACCGAGAGACCCGAAGTAGACACCGAACTTGGAGGGCCGGCAGTGAGCACCGAGCTGCGTCGTCTGCGCAACTACATCGACGGTGAGTTCCGGGACGCCGCCGACGGACGGACCACCGAGGTGGTCAACCCCGCAACGGGCGAGGCCTACGCGACCGCCCCCCTGTCCGGGCAGGCGGACGTGGACGCCGCCATGGCGGCCGCCGCCGCGGCCTTCCCGGCCTGGCGGGACACCACCCCGGCCGAGCGGCAGAAGGCCCTCCTCAAGATCGCGGACGCGTTCGAGGAGCGGGCCGAGGAACTGATCGCGGCGGAGGTGGAGAACACGGGCAAGCCCATCGGGCTGACCCGCTCCGAGGAGATCCCGCCGATGGTCGACCAGATCCGCTTCTTCGCGGGCGCGGCCCGGATGCTGGAGGGCCGCTCGGCCGGCGAGTACATGGAGGGCCTGACCTCCATGATCCGCCGCGAGCCGATCGGCGTCTGCGCGCAGGTCGCGCCGTGGAACTACCCGATGATGATGGCCGTGTGGAAGTTCGCCCCGGCGCTCGCCGCGGGCAACACGGTCGTCCTGAAGCCCTCGGACACCACCCCCGCCTCGACGGTCCTGATGGCCGACATCATCGGCTCGATCGTGCCCAAGGGCGTCTTCAACGTCGTCTGCGGCGACCGCGACACCGGCCGCCTGATGGTCGAGCACGAGACCCCGGCGATGGCCTCCATCACCGGCTCCGTGCGAGCCGGCATGTCGGTCGCCGAGTCCGCCTCCAAGGACCTCAAGCGGGTCCACCTGGAGCTGGGCGGCAAGGCGCCGGTCGTGGTCTTCGAGGACACCGACATCGCCAAGGCCGTCGGGGGCATCTCGGAGGCGGGCTACTTCAACGCCGGCCAGGACTGCACCGCGGCCACCCGCGTGCTGGTCCACGAGTCGATCCACGACGAGTTCGTGAGCGCCCTCGCCAAGGCCGCGTCCGAGATCAAGACCGGGCAGCCGGACGACGAGGACGTGCTCTACGGCCCGCTCAACAACCCCAACCAGCTCAAGCAGGTCGCCGGGTTCATCGAGCGCCTGCCCGCCCACGCCAAGGTCGAGGCCGGCGGTCACCAGGTCGGCGACAAGGGCTACTTCTACGCCCCGACCGTCGTCTCGGGCCTCAAGCAGGACGACGAGATCGTCCAGAACGAGGTCTTCGGCCCGGTCATCACCGTCCAGTCCTTCCGCGACGAGGACCAGGCCGTGGAGTGGGCCAACGGCGTCGAGTACGCGCTGGCCTCCTCCGTGTGGACCAGGGACCACGGCCGTGCCATGCGGATGTCCAAGAAGCTCGACTTCGGCTGTGTGTGGATCAACACCCACATCCCGCTGGTCGCCGAGATGCCCCACGGCGGCTTCAAGAAGTCCGGCTACGGCAAGGACCTGTCGGGCTACGGCTTCGAGGACTACACGCGGATCAAGCACGTGATGACGTCGCTGGACGCGTGACGCACCCCGCCCGCGCGCGGCCCCGGACGGGAACCCCCGTCCGGGGCCGCGGTGCGTCGACCGTGAACTCCCCCCGCTCGACAGGGTGTCGGACCTGGACCGCGGCGCTCGACGCAGCGTCGATTGTCCGTCCGGCGGCGGGCGCGGCAAGCTGCGGCCATGCCCCTCCTGACGAAGACGCCCTCGTTCTCCCGCCGGAACCTGCTGCGCGGCCTGGGCGGCTCCGCCGTGTCCGCCGCGCTGGCCGGCTGCGGGGTCCCGGCCGCGTACGTCGCGCCGGGTGACCGCGCAGCGGCCGACCGGTCCGCCTCCGAACGGCGGCTCACCTGGGCGAACTGGCCGCTCTACATCGACACCGACGACGAGCACCCGAGCCGGCGGCCCACGCTCGATGCGTTCGGGAAGCGGACCGGGATCTCCGTCGACTACATCGAGGAGATCAACGACAACGACGAGTTCTTCGGCAAGATCAGCCCGTCCCTGATGAACCACCAGCCCACCGACCGCGATCTGATCGTCATCAGCGACTGGATGTGCGGCCGGTTCGTCCGGCTCGGCTGGGTGCAGGAGATGGACCGCTCCCGCCAGCCGAACGTCACCGCGTACCTGGATCCGCTGCTGCGTTCGCCCGCCTTCGATCCGGGCCGGAAGTTCACCGTGCCCTGGCAGTCGGGCATCACCGGCATCGCGTACAACCGCCGCAGGCTCGGCAGGGAGATCCGCCAGGTGTCCGACCTGTGGGCCGACGACCTCAAGGGCCGGGTGACCCTGCTCTCCGGGCTCGACGAGGCGTTCGCGCTGCTGATGCTCGGCAACGGGGTGGACATCACCGACTGGACCGCGGACGACTTCCACACGGTCTGCGACCAGGTGGAGAAGCAGGTCGGCAGGGGCCAGATCCGCCGCTTCACCGGCAACGACTACATCAAGGACCTCTCCAGCGGCGACGTCCTGGCCTGCCAGGCCTACTCCGGTGACGTGATCCAGCTCCAGGCGGACGACCCGGACATCGAGTTCGTCGTTCCCGAGGAGGGCGCCGAACTGTGGGCGGAGTCCCTCATGATCCCGAACCTGGCGGGTCACAAGGCCAACGCCGAGCGGCTGATCGACTACTACTACCAGCCCGAGGTCGCCGCCGAACTGGCCGCCTGGGTCAACTACGTCTGCCCGGTCCCCGCCGCGCGCGACGTGCTCGCCTCCAGCGACGACGAGGAGACCGCCGCCCTGGCCGAGGACCCGCTGATCTTCCCCGATGCGGCGATGCGCCAGCGGCTGGCGATCGCCAAGGACATCCCGGCGGGGCAGCGCGCGGAGTTCGCGAAGCGGTGGAACGGGATCGTGGGCGTGTAGCGGGCCGCGGAGCCTCGCCCCGGGCTCGGATCGGCGGGCGCGGCGACCGTCGTGTCGCACACCGTGGCGCGACGGCTCGTCCGGGCTGCATTCCCTTACGTACGCGGGGACTTCACCGGGATCGCCCCTACGGGGCGGCGTTCCGCGCGCAGGGCGTGCAGCGTGTCGACGCGGTTGGTCGTGATCGAGTCGACCCCCAGGGCCAGCAGGCGCCGCATGGAGCGGCGGGTGTCGGGCGTCCACACGGACAGCAAGTACCCGCCGTCGTGCACGCGTTCGGCCAGCGCCCGGTCCACCAGCCCGAACCGGTAGTTGAGCCATCGCGGCCGGACGGCCGCCAGCAGCGCGGGCCGGGGCGGCGCGGCCGTCGTCCAGGTCAGCGCGATCTCGGCGGCCGGGTCGGCGGCGCGCACGGCGAGCATCGCGGCGGGACCCGCGCAATAGTAGACGCGGTCGTCCGCACCGCACTCGCGCACGGCGTCCACCACCCGGCGTGCCGCGCGCACGTCGGGCGCGCCCGGCAGGTCGAGCATCACCCGGCTGCCGGCGCAGGCGGTCAGCGCCTCCGCGAGGGTCGGCACCCGGCCCTCCGTCAGGTCGTTCACCTCCCGCGCCGACAGTGAGCGCAGCGGCCGGTCCCGCTCCCACAGCCGTTTCAGCGTCTCGTCGTGCAGGAGCACGGGCACGCCGTCCCGGGTGAGGCGGACGTCGACCTCCACCGCGTCCGCGCCGCGGGCCAGGGCGGAGCGCAGGGAGGCGATCGTGTTCTCGCGGAAGCGGTAGGGGTCGCCGCGGTGGGCCACGGCGGTCACGTCACGCAGGGGATTCACGGTGAGGAGCCGTCTCAGGAGGCGAGCCAGGAGGAGGTGTACGTGTCGATCTCGTCCCGCAGCCGGGCCTTGCCGGGCCCGTCCAGGAAGGACGCCTCGACGCCGTTCTTCGCGAGGTCGGCGAGCCCTCGCTCGTCGAGGCCGAGGAGCCGGGCGGCGACGGCGTACTCGTTGTTGAGGTCGGTGCCGAACATCGGCGGGTCGTCGGAGTTGATCGTCACCAGGACACCGGCGCGGGTGAACTCCTTGATCGGGTGCTCGTCCAGGGTGCGCACCGCGCGCGTGGCGATGTTCGAGGTCGGGCACACCTCGAGCGGGATCCGGTGCTCGGCGAGGTGCTCCAGCAGCTTCGGGTCCTGCGCGGAGCTGGTGCCGTGCCCGATGCGTTCGGCGCGCAGGTCGGTGAGCGCGTCCCAGACCGTCTGCGGGCCGGTCGTCTCGCCCGCGTGCGGCACCGAGTGCAGCCCGGCGGCGATGGCGCGGTCGAAGTACGGCTTGAACTGCGGCCGGGGAACGCCGATCTCGGGTCCGCCGAGGCCGAAGGAGACCAGTCCCTCGGGGCGCAGCCGGTCGTCGGTGGCGAGCCGCGTCGTCTCCTCGGCGGACTCCAGCCCGGCCTCGCCGGGGATGTCGAAGCACCAGCGCAGCACGGTCCCGAACTCGGCCTCTGCCGCCTTGCGGGCGTCCTCTATCGCGTCCATGAACGCGCCCTCGTCGATGCCACGCCGGGTCGAGGAGAAGGGGGTGATGGTCAGCTCGGCGTAGCGCACCTGCTGGCGGGCCATGTCCCGGGCCACCTCGTACGTCAGCAGCCGTACGTCCTCCGGGGTGCGGATCAGGTCGACGACGGACAGGTACACGTCGATGAAGTGCGCGAAGTCCGTGAACGTGAAGTAGTCGGCCAGGGCCTCGGGGTCGGTGGGGACCTTGGAGTCGGGGTGGCGCGCGGCCAGCTCCGAGACGATGCGCGGGGAGGCGGAGCCGACGTGGTGGACGTGCAGTTCGGCCTTGGGCAGTCCGGCGATGAAGGCGTGCAGGTCGCGCGGGACGTCGGGGTCGACGAGGTGCTCGGTCAAGGGGTTCCTCCCCGGAACGGCGTCCCGGTGCCGCCCTTGGTGGGGGCGGGTCCCGTGGAACGCGGGTGATCGGCTGATCGGTGACTCGGGATCATCGTAGGCCGGGGCCGTGCGGGACGGGGACGGGCCGTAGCATGACGGGACGTTCGAACAGAGGGGACCCCGCGCATGTCCGACGACGCGCAGCCGCCGCGAGCCGACGCGCAGGCGCCGGAAGCCGCGGGGAACGATCCCACGTCCCGGCCGGCCCCTCCGGGTGCGGGTTCCGGCGGCACCTGGGCCGGTCCGGCCGGCGGGGGAGACGACGGCATCGCGGACGCGGTCCCCGGAGTCGGCCTCGACAAGCCGGACCGCTCGGCGGGGAGCGACGGCCGGCCGGTGCCCGCGGGACAGGACGCCGACGCGGGCCCCGGGGCCGATCCGTGGGCGCCGCCCGCCGGCGGTCCGGGAGACACCCTCGCGTCGAACGGGCCGGCGCCGCGGCCGGCCCCGTCCGTCCACGACCAGCAGACGGTCACGTCCATGCCGGCCGCGGGCATGCAGCCCCCGCCGTGGGCGAACCCCGGGGCCACGACACCGGTGGACGGCACGACGGGCCCCTTCGCGGCGCCGGGTGCGACGGCCCATCCGAGCGCCGCCGATCCCTTCGCGCCGCCGGGGGCGACGCCTCCTCCGAGCGGCGCCAATCCTTTCGCGGCACCGGGTGCGGCGGACCCTGCGAGCAGTGCCAATCCCTTCGCGCCGCCGGGGGCCGCCTCGCCGGCGAGTGGTGCGGCGGGTCCCTTCGCGGCACCGCCGTACGCCGGTCAGGGCCAGGCCGTTCCCCCGCCGCCCATCGCCCCCGACGGCCCCGGCCAGGTGCCCTACGGCTATCCCGGCGGCCACGGCTATCCCGGCCAGGGCGGTTACGCCGGTCCCCAGCCGCAGGGCTACTACGGCTGGCCCGGCATGGCGCCGATGCCGAGCAACGGGATGGGGACGGCAGGTCTCGTGCTGGGCATCGTCTCGGCCGTCGTCTTCTGCCTGTGGCCGCTCGCGATCGTCCTGGGTGTCCTGGGCGTCGTCTTCGGCGCGCTCGGCCGCGGCAAGGCCCGCGGGGGCGAGGCCACCAACCCGGGGCAGGCCCTGGCCGGCATCATCTGCGGAGCCGCCGGCATCGTGCTCGGCATCGGCTTCGGTGCTCTGGTGATCTTCACCTAGCGGTCGCCCTGACGTGCGCCGACTGTAGGGGGGCACGTGTAAGGGGCCGTGTGGCCCGGCGTTGTGGGGTGCCCGGCGCGGGTGCGGGGCACGGGTCGGTCGCGTGGCCCCGCGCTTGCGGGGTGCCGCTGCGCCCACCCGTGCCGCCCCAGCGGCACGACTGCCCGCAGCTACGGCGGCTACGGCTGCCCGTTCCGTAGCTGCGCCGGTCCTCACGCCCGTTCCGACGCCGCGTTCTGCGTCACCTCGCCCGCAGCCGCCCCCGCGCCACCATCAGTGCGAACCCCAGCAGATTCGCGCCCCGCCACCGCTCCGGGTCCGTCGCCGCCTCGTCGTCCGCCGTCAGGCCGATGCCCCACACCCGGTCCACCGGGCTCGCCTCCACCAGCACGCGCTCGCCGGTGTTCAGCAGGAACGCGCGCAGCACGGGGTCCGAGGCGAACTTGTGGACGCTGCCCTCGACGACGATCCGGAAGCGCTCCCGCTCCCACACCGCCTCGTCGAAGCCGCGCACCAGCCGCCCTGCCTTCTTCGCCTCCGCCGGATGCCCCGCGGCCCGTACCCGCCGCTCCGCCTCCGCGTCCTCGAAGAGCCGCGCCTTGCCCGCCATCATCCAGTGCTCGGCGGTCGCGTACTCCACCCCGTCCACGGTGAAGGGCGACGGCCACCACTGGCTCAGACAGCTCGGTCCGATCCGGCCGTCCGGCAGCGGCCGGTGCCCCCAGAAGCAGAGGTACTTGATCCTCGCGCCCGCCCGGACCTCCCTGAGCAGCGCTTCTCTGCTGTCGATCATCTCCGCCGCCCCCGTGATCCTCTCCATGCACGCGAGTCTGGCACGCGCCACTGACACTCCGTCCGTCCTTTTCCGTGGCGACTCGACACCTGGTCGACAGATTCCGTCGCGTAACCAAATGGCAACAACGGAATCACTTGTTGGGGGCGTGGTGCTCTGCCAGGATCGGCACTCACATCGAGCCTGAGCCACGCCGGCCCCGTCATGGGGACTCCCGTCGCGGGCCTTCCTGACGCGAGGACCTGTCGCGGGGACATCGAGGAGAGCCGACATGCACAACCCGGGCAATGCCACCCCGGACCGATTCCCGGCCCAGCAGCGCTTTTCGGACGGCGCGCAGTACATCGCGGGCCGCCTGACGAAGGGCACCTCCGGCCGCACGCACACGGTCGTCGACCCGGCGACCGGCGAGGGCGTCCTCACCTACGAGCTCGCCGGCGCGGACGACGTCGACGCGGCCGTGGCCGCCGCGCGGGCGGCGTTCCCCGGCTGGTCCGGCGCCACCCCGGGCGAGCGCTCCGACGCCCTGCACCGTTTCGCCGCCGTCCTCGCCGAGCGCGCCGAGGACTTCGCGCGCGCCGAGTCCCTGCAGTGCGGCAAGCCGCTGAAGCTGACCCGCGAGTTCGACGTGCCGGGCACGGTCGACAACGCGGCCTTCTTCGCCGGTGCCGCCCGGCATCTCCAGGGGCAGTCGGCCGGCGAGTACTCCGGCGACCACACCTCTTACGTCCGGCGCGAGCCGATCGGTGTCGTCGGCTCCATCGCGCCCTGGAACTACCCCCTCCAGATGGCCGCCTGGAAGATCCTCCCGGCGATCGCCGCGGGCAACACCGTCGTGCTCAAGCCCGCCGAGATCACCCCGCTCACCTCCCTGATGTTCGCCCAGGCGGCGACCGAGGCCGGCATCCCCGACGGCGTGATCAACATCGTGACCGGCACCGGGCAGGAGGCCGGCGAGCACCTCGTCGGCCATCCCGACGTCGCCATGACCTCCTTCACCGGGTCCACCGCCGTCGGCAAGCGCGTCGCCGAGGTCGCCACCGCCACCGTCAAGCGCATCCACCTGGAGCTCGGCGGCAAGGCGCCCTTCCTCGTCTTCGACGACGCCGACCTGGACGCCGCCGTCAACGGAGCCGTCGCGGGCGCGCTCATCAACACCGGCCAGGACTGCACGGCCGCCACGCGCGCGTACGTGCAGCGGCCCCTGTACGAGGCGTTCGTGGAGAGGACCGCGGCCCTCATGGACACCGTCCGCGTCGGCGACCCCTTCGCCCCGGACACCGACCTCGGTCCGCTGGTCAGCCACGTCCAGCGGGACCGCGTCGCCGGCTTCGTCGACCGGGCGCGCTCCTACGCGCGCGTGGTGACCGGCGGCGAGGCCCCGCAGGGCGAGCTCAAGGACGGCGCCTACTACCGGCCCACGCTCATCGCCGACGCCACGCAGGACAGCGAGGCCGTCCAGTGCGAGATCTTCGGGCCGGTCCTCGTCGTCCTGCCCTTCGACAGCGACGAGGAGGGCATCCGGCTGGCCAACGACACGCCGTACGGGCTGGCCGCCTCCGCCTGGAGCCGGGACGTGTACCGCGCGAACCGCGCCACCCGCGAGATCAAGGCGGGCTGTGTGTGGATCAACGACCACATCCCGATCATCAGCGAGATGCCCCACGGCGGGTACAAGGCGTCCGGCTTCGGCAAGGACATGTCCGCCTACTCCTTCGAGGAGTACACGCAGGTCAAGCACGTCATGTTCGACAACACCGCGGTGGTCCGCAAGGACTGGCACCGCACCGTCTTCGGGGACCGATAGCCATCACGCCAGGCCGCCGACCACGGCCGACCCACCCGAAAGGGCCATCACGCGCATGGAGCAGTACGAGCCCGACCGCCTGTCCCCGGCCCAAGTGGCCGCCATGCGGCGCAGTTTCACCAACGGCAGGGCCGCCCTCACCCGCCGCTCGCTGCTGCGGGCCTCCGCGGGCGGCGCGCTCGCGGTCGGCGGCCTCGGGGCGCTGAGCGCCTGCGGCATCCCCGCGGCCGGCAAGACCGAGGGCGGCGTGTCCTCCGAGGACCGGTCGAAGGAGGAGAAGGAGATCTCCTTCTCCAACTGGACCGAGTACATGGACGTCGACGACAGCGGCAACCGGCACCCGACGCTGGACGCGTTCACCCGGCGGACCGGCATCAAGGTCAAGTACACCGAGGACATCAACGACAACAACGAGTTCTTCGGCAAGATCCAGCCGCAGCTCGCCGCGGGCCAGGAGACCGGCCGCGACATCGTCGTCCTCACCGACTGGCTGGCCGCGCGGATGATCCGCCTCGGGTGGGTCCAGAAGCTGGACCCGTCCAATCTGCCGCACGCCTTCGCCAACCTGTCCCCGCAGTTCCGCGACCCGGACTGGGACCCGGGCCGCGCCTACTCGTACCCCTGGCAGGGCATCTCGACGGTCATCGCCTACAACAAGAAGGCGCTGGACGGCATCGAGGTCACGTCGGTCTCCGACCTGCTCGACAACCCGAAGCTCAAGGGCCGCGTCGGCTTCCTCACCGAGATGCGCGACTCCGTCGGCATGACGCTGCTCGACATGGGCAAGGACCCGGCCCGCTTCTCCGACGACGACTACGACGCGGCGATCGCCCGCCTCCAGAAGGGCGTCGACAGCGGCCAGATACGCCGCTTCACCGGCAACGACTACACGTCCGACCTCACCAAGGGCGACTTCGCGGCCTGTCTGGCCTGGGCCGGTGACGTGGTCCAGCTCAAGGCGGACAGCCCGGACGTCGACTTCCTCATCCCGGACAGCGGATACATCACGTCCAGCGACAGCATGCTGATCCCCAACAAGGCCCGGCACAAGACCAACGCCGAGCGGCTCATCGACTACTACTACGAGCCGGGTCCGGCCGCGCAGCTCGCCGCCTACATCAACTACGTCTGTCCCGTGGACGGCGTGAAGGGCGAGCTCGCGAAGATCGACGAGGACGCGGCGAACAACCCGCTGATCATTCCCGACAAGGCCATGCAGGCCAGGTCCCACGCCTTCCGCTCCCTGAGCGCGAAGGAAGAGACGGCCTACGAAGAAAAGTTCGCGAAGCTCACTGGGGCGTGACGACGATGAAGACGACGACAGACGCGACGGACCGCGGCGGCGACGTCCGCCTCTCCGGCATCAGCAAGACCTACGGCTCCTTCACCGCCGTGCACCCGCTCGACCTGACCGTGCCGCAGGGCTCCTTCTTCGCCCTGCTCGGCGCCTCCGGCTGCGGCAAGACCACGACCCTGCGCATGATCGCCGGACTGGAGGAGCCCAGCAGCGGCACCGTCCACCTCGGCGACCAGGACGTGACCGTGCTCCCACCGTACAAACGGCCGGTCAACACGGTCTTCCAGTCCTACGCCCTCTTCCCGCACCTCGACATCTTCGAGAACGTCGCCTTCGGCCTGCGCCGGCGCGGCATCAAGAGCGTGAAGAAGCAGGTCGAGGAGATGCTCGACCTCGTCCAGCTCGGCGAGCAGGCCCGCAAGAAGCCGCACCAGCTCTCCGGCGGCCAGCAGCAGCGCGTCGCGGTCGCCCGCGCCCTGATCAACCACCCCAAGGTGCTGCTCCTCGACGAGCCGCTCGGCGCCCTCGACCTCAAGCTGCGCCGCCAGATGCAGCTGGAGCTCAAGCGCATCCAGACCGAGGTCGGCATCACCTTCGTGCACGTCACGCACGACCAGGAGGAGGCCATGACGATGGCCGACCAGGTCGCCGTGATGAACGGCGGCCGCGTCGAGCAACTGGGCGCCCCCGCCGACCTGTACGAGAACCCGCGGACCACCTTCGTCGCCAACTTCCTCGGCACCTCCAACCTCATCGAGGCCGAGGTCGTCTCCACCAGCGGCGACGACATCGCGGTGAAGGCGGCCGGCGACAAGCTGGTCCTGCCCGGCGCCCGATGTTCCGCGCCGGCCCAGGCGGGCGGCAAGGTCCTGGTCGGCGTGCGCCCGGAGAAGATCAGCCTCACGCACGCGGACGACGCCGGTTCCCTTCCCGAGGGCCGCAACCGCATCACGGGCAAGATCGTCAACACCAGCTTCATCGGCGTCTCCACGCAGTACGTCGTCGACTGCGCGGCCTGTCCCGAGTTCGAGGTCTACGTCCAGAACATCGACCGCGACGCCCGGCTCGCCCCCGGCGCCGACGTCGTCCTGCACTGGAACCCGGCACACACCTTCGGCCTGGACGCTTCCCAGGACATCGACGCCGGTGTGGCCGAGGGGGAGGCCGCCTGATGTCCACCCTCACCGAGGCGCCACCGCCGCTGTCCCCGGCCGCACCGGCGAAGAAGCCCCCGCGCAAGCGGGGCCGCCTCACCCCGTACTGGCTGCTGCTCCCCGGCATCCTCTGGCTGGTCGTCTTCTTCGCCGCGCCGATGATCTACCAGGCCTCCACCTCCGTGCAGACGGGCTCGCTGGAGGAGGGCTACAAGGTCACCTGGCACTTCGCCACCTACTGGGACGCGCTGTCCGAGTACTGGCCGCAGTTCCTGCGCTCGGTCGCCTACGCCGCCTCCGCGACCGTGCTGTGCCTGCTGCTCGGCTACCCGCTCGCCTACCTGATCGCGTTCCGGGCGGGCCGCTGGCGCAACCTGATCATGATCCTGGTGATCGCGCCGTTCTTCACCAGCTTCCTGATCCGCACCCTGGCCTGGAAGACGATCCTGGCGGACGGCGGACCCGTCGTCGGGGCGCTGAACACCCTGCACGTCCTGGACGTCACCAGCTGGCTCGGCTGGACGGCCGGCGACCGCGTGCTGGCCACCCCGCTCGCGGTGGTGTGCGGTCTGACGTACAACTTCCTGCCGTTCATGATCCTCCCGCTGTACACGTCGCTCGAGCGGATCGACGGCCGGCTGCACGAGGCGGCCGGCGACCTGTACGCGAAGCCGTCCACGGTGTTCCGCAAGGTCACCTTCCCGCTGTCGATGCCGGGCGTGGTCTCCGGCACGCTGCTGACCTTCATCCCGGCGACCGGCGACTACGTCAACGCCTCCCTGCTGGGCTCGGCCGACACCGGAATGATCGGCAACGTGATCCAGTCCCAGTTCCTGCGGGTGCTGGACTATCCGACGGCCGCGGCACTGTCCTTCATCCTCATGGCCGCCATTCTCGCCATGGTCACCGTCTACATTCGCAAGTCCGGCACGGAGGATCTGGTTTAAATGGCCTTCGTCAACTGGTTCAAGCGCAATCTGGTCGTGATCGCCGGACTGCTGACGCTCGCTTATCTCCTGCTGCCCAACGTCATCGTCACGGTGTTCTCGTTCAACAAACCGAACGGGCGCTTCAACTACGAATGGCAGCAGTTCTCCACGGACGCCTGGAAGGACCCGTGCGGGGTCGCCGGGCTGTGCGGTTCGCTGTCGCTCAGCCTCCAGATCGCCTTCTGGGCGACGCTCGGCGCCACCGCCCTCGGCACGGCGATCTCCTTCGCGCTGGTCCGCTACCGCTTCCGGGCGCGCGGCGCGATCAACTCGCTGATCTTCCTGCCGATGGCGATGCCCGAGGTCGTGATGGCCGCCTCGCTGCTCACCCTGTTCCTCAACATGGGTGCCCGACTGGGCTTCTGGACGATCCTCATCGCCCACATCATGTTCTGCCTCAGCTTCGTGGTGACGGCCGTCAAGGCGCGCGTGATGTCGATGGACCCGCGACTGGAGCAGGCCGCCCAGGACCTGTACGCCGGTCCCTTCCAGACCTTCGTCCGGGTCACGCTGCCCATCGCCGCACCCGGAATCGCCGCCGGCGCGCTGCTCGCCTTCGCGCTCTCCTTCGACGATTTCATCATCACCAATTTCAACGCGGGTTCCACCGTCACCTTCCCCATGTTCGTGTGGGGATCGGCGCAGCGCGGAACGCCCGTTCAGATCAACGTCGTCGGTACGGCCATGTTCGTCGTCGCCGTACTGTTCGTCCTGGCCTCCATGGTCCTCGGCAACCGCCGAAACCGCCGCAAGGCATAAAGCGCATCAGTGCATTCGTAGGGAGTTGAAATCATGGCCCCGAGCGCCATGAGCCGCAGCAACGACTGGACGACATCACTCTCCGACGCCCAGCCGGTCCCGTACTGGCTGGACGACCCCGGCCGCCCCCGCCCCGAGGCCGCCCTCACCGGCCCCGAGACCTGCGACCTGCTGGTCGTCGGCGGCGGCTACAGCGGACTGTGGACCGCGCTGATCGCCAAGGAGCGCGACCCGCAGCGGGACGTGGTGCTGCTGGAGGGCCGCGAGGTGGGCTGGGCCGCCTCCGGCCGCAACGGCGGCTTCTGCGCGGCCTCCCTCACGCACGGGCTGTCCAACGGCCTCACCCGCTGGCCCGGCGAGATCCACAAGCTGGAGGAGCTGGGCGCGCGCAACCTCGACGCGATCGAGGCCGCGGTGACCCGGCACTCCCTCGACTGCGACTTCGAACGCACCGGCGAGATCGACGTCGCGACCGAGGAGTACCAGGCCCGCGAGCTGTCGGACTGGTACGAGGAGATCCGGTCCAAGGGCCTCGCCGAGGGCGTCGAGTACCTGGACGCCGAGGCCGTGCGGGAGCAGGTCGACTCGCCCACCTTCCGGGCGGGCCTGTACGACCGCCGGGGCGTGGCCATGGTCAACCCCGCCAGGCTCGCCTGGGGCCTCAAGCGGGCCTGCCTCGGCCTCGGCGTCCGCGTCTACGAGCACACCCCGGCGCTCACCCTGCGGCCGTACGGGGCCGGCATGGCCGTACGCACCCCGTACGGCGGAGTCCGCGCCCGCACGGTCGCGCTCGGCACCAACATCTTCCCGAACCTGGTCAGGCGGGTGCGCTCGTACACCGTCCCGGTCTACGACTACGCCCTGATGACCGAGCCGCTCACCGACGCGCAACTGGCCTCGATCGGCTGGAAGAACCGGCAGGGCCTCGGGGACAGCGCCAACCAGTTCCACTACTTCCGGCTGTCCGCCGACAACCGGATCCTGTGGGGCGGCTACGACGCGATCTATCCGTACGGCGGCCGGGTGCGCGCCGAGTACGACGACCGCCCGGAGACGTACGCCAAGCTCGCCGGGCACTTCTTCACCTGCTTCCCGCAGCTGGAGGGCGTCCGCTTCACGCACGCCTGGGGCGGCGCCATCGACACCTGCTCGCGCTTCTCGGCGTTCTTCGGCACCGCGCACCGGGGCAGGGTCGCCTACGCGGCCGGGTACACCGGCCTGGGCGTGGGGGCGACCCGGTTCGGTGCCGAGGTGATGCTCGACCTGCTGGCGGGGGAGCGCACCGAGCGCACCGAACTGGAGATGGTCCGCAGGAAGCCGCTGCCGTTCCCGCCCGAGCCCTTCGCCTGGACCGGCATCGCGCTCACCAAGTGGTCGCTGGCCCGCGCGGACGCGCACGGCGGCCGGCGCAACCTGTGGCTGCGGACGATGGACAAGCTGGGTCTGGGCTTCGACAGCTGACCCGGCCGGACCCGGGGTGTGATCCGGTTCACCCCAAGGAGTCGCGGCAACCCGCGTAATGCCTGCCCCGGACCTCCCTCTCTCTCGTGACGCACCCCGCGTCCACGAGAGAGAGGGAGGTCTTCACATGCCTGGTGCGAAGACGGCGGTCGCGTGGCTGGCATCCGTCGCACCGGATCCCGAGTCCTGCCGGCGGGAGTGGGAGCGCAACCCCCAGGGGATCGTGCTGCTGCCCGCCGGCAAGGCCTGGGACGTGCTCATCCTGCCGAGCCGGCTCGGCTATCCGACGCTCGACGTGCTCTCCCGCGTCCTGGACCAACCCGGACCCGTGCTCGTCGACTTCGGCGACGCACGCACCGGATTCCTCGTGCCGCCCGGCACCGCCGCCCGCTGGCTGGGCACCGGCGTCCGGACGGCCGGACCCGGCACCTGGATCGTCGTGCCCTACCCGGGGCGGCCGTCGGCCTCCGGAGTCCGCTGGCTGATCCCGCCCGACGGGTCCGGCACCCTCACCGATCCCGCGCTCCTCGAACTGGCGATGCACGAGGCGGCGGCGGCTCTCGCGGCGGGAGAGGACGGGCGGTGAGCCGCGCGAGGGGTTGACAACCGAATTGGTCTGGACCAAGTTGGGCGCGCTCCACCCTCCCCATCTCCCCCATGTCCGGAGGCACTTGTGGAACGCTCCAGACCTCTCGCCCGACGACCCCTCGTCACGCTGCTCACCGCCACGGCTCTCGCCGTGACCGGCATGACCGCGCTCTCGTCGGCCGCCCGTGCGGCCGACGCGGACCTCGCGAGGAACGGCGGTTTCGAGTCCGGTCTCGACGGCTGGACCTGCACGGCGGGCACGACCGTGACCTCGCCCGTGCACGGCGGCACCTCCGCCCTGAAGGCCACCCCGGCCGGCGCCGACAACGCCCGCTGCGCGCAGACGGTGACCGTGAAACCCGACTCCGCGTACACGCTGTCGGGGTACGTCCGCGGCACGTACGTCTACCTCGGCGCGAGCGGCACCGGCACCACCGACGTCTCCACCTGGGCCCAGTCCGCCCCCGACTGGCAACGCCTGACGACCACCTTCCGCACCGGCCCGACCACGACCAAGGTCACCGTCTACACCCACGGCTGGTACGGCACCGGCGCCTACCACGCCGACGACATCTCCCTGACCGGGCCCGGCGGCGAGGCGGGTCAGCCCCCGGCGGCCCCCGCCGGTCTGACGGCCGGCACCGTCACCTCCTCCAGCGTCGCCCTGTCCTGGTCGCCCGTCCCGGGCGCGACGGGCTACGCGGTCTACCGCGACGGCGCCAGGGTCCGCACGGTCACCGGCACCTCCACCACCGTGACCGGCCTGACCCCGTCGACGGCGTACGCCTTCCAGGTCGCGGCGGTCAACGACGCCGGTGAGTCCGCACGGTCCGCGACGGTCACGGCCACCACCACCCAGGGCTCGGACGGAGGCGGATCCGGCCTCCCGGCCCACGCCCTGGTCGGCTACCTCCACGCGAGCTTCGCCAACGGCTCCGGCTACACCCGCATGGCCGACGTGCCCGACAGCTGGGACGTCATCGACCTGGCCTTCGGCGAACCCACCTCGGTCACCTCCGGCGACATCCGCTTCACGCGCTGCCCGGTCACCGCATGCCCGAACGTGGAGAGCGACGCCGAGTTCAAGGCGGCGATCAAGGCCAAGCAGGCGGCCGGCAAGAAGGTGCTGATCTCCATCGGCGGCCAGAACGGCCAGGTGCAGCTGTCGACGACCGGTGCCCGCGACCTGTTCGTCTCGTCCGTCTCGAAGATCATCGACGAGTACGGGCTCGACGGCCTCGACATCGACTTCGAGGGCCACTCCTTGTCGCTGAACGCCGACGACACGGACTTCAGGAACCCGAAGACCCCGGTGATCGTCAACCTGATCTCGGCCCTGAAGACCCTGAAGGCCAAGTACGGCGACGACTTCGTGCTGACCATGGCCCCGGAGACCTTCTTCGTGCAGAACGGCTACCAGTTCTACGGCACGGGCAAGTGGGGCGGGCAGGACCCCCGCTGCGGCGCCTACCTCCCGGTCATCCACGCCCTGCGCGACGACCTGACCCTGCTGCACGTCCAGGACTACAACTCCGGCCCGATCATGGGCCTCGACAACCAGTACCACTCCATGGGCGGAGCCGACTTCCACATCGCCATGACCGACATGCTGCTCACCGGCTTCCCGGTCGCCGGCGACGCGAACAACGTCTTCCCGCCGCTGCGCCCCGACCAGGTCGCCATCGGCATGCCCGCCTCCACCAACGCGGGCAACGGTCACGTCTCCCCGGCCGAGGTCACCAAGGCCCTGAACTGCCTGACCAGGAAGACCGACTGCGGCTCGTACGCGACCCACGGCACCTGGCCGGGCCTGCGCGGCCTGATGACCTGGTCGATCAACTGGGACCGGTACGCGAACTGGGAGTTCCAGAAGAACTTCGACGCGTACTTCGGCTGAGCAGCGACCACACCCCCGTCAGCAGCACCGCCCCCAGGCACCAACTGGCCACCACGTCCAGCGGCCAGTGGTAGCCCCGGCGGACCAGCCCGAAGGAGGCGCCGAGGACGAGGACGGCGCAGAACACGACGAGCAGGCGGCGGACGGCAGGCGCGCGCAGCAGCGGAAGGAGCAGCAGCGTCGCCGCGCCGTACGCGACGAGGGCGGTGGCGGTGTGGCCGGAGGGGTAGTAGCCGACGGCCGGCGGTACCGCCGGGGTGCCGGGGCGGTCGGTCCACTCCTTCAGCGGGGCGACGAGCGCCGGCACCAAGGCCATCGCCGCGACTCCCGCGAGGGGTGGCAGCCACCAGCGGTCCACACCTCTGGCGCGCCCGCACCACGCGACGCCGGCCAGCGCGAGCGCGAGGACGGGCACCGCCACCTGCACATTGCCGAGGTCGGCCAGCAGTTCGGAGAACCGGTCCGGATGGACGAGCGCCCGGCTCACCCGCTCGTCCAGCCCCACCAGGGGCCCGTCGGCGACGACCTGCCAGGTGATCAGCGCGAAGAGCAGCGCGGGGGCGGCGAGCAGCCCGAGCAGGGCACGGAACGGGCGGGGTGAGGAGACCGGCATGTCCTCAGCCTGACAGGCTCCCCGCTCGCGTACGCTCCCCGCCCGTGAAGAGCATACGAACGCCACGCGAGCGCAAGCGCGAGGAGACCTTCGCCGGCCTCTTCGACGAGTTCCGGGCCGGCGCCTACGAGCAGGTCGAGGCCGCGGCCCGCGCGCTCGCCGCGATCCCGCCGCACCCCTGGCGCAGAGAACGGCCCCTGCCGCGGTGGCAGGCGCTCACCCTGGCCACCGGTGCGGCCGTCGCGCACGGCCGGGGCACGGAGGTGCTGCCCGAACTGGAGGCACTGATCGCGGAACTGGAGCCGGTCGACGTCGAGACCGAGCTGCTGCGGCTGGTGGTCCGCAACCACCGCACTCTGGTCCTGATCGGCGAGGAGCGCCACCGGGAGGCGGAGGCCGAGGCCCTCGACGTGCTGCGCGGGACGAATCGGCTGGCCCGGCTCACCTCGCCCGGCGCCGTCGAACCGATCGCCCTGTCCCACCTGGCCGCCGCCCTGTGCGGCCAGGGCCGCCACGAGGAGGCCGAGGCCGTCGTCCGTGGCAACCTGCCCCGCGCCGAGGCGGCGGTCCTCTCCGCCCTGCATGCCACCCTGGTGCGCTGCCTCACGGGCCAGGGCCGGTACGCGGAGGCGCTCACCGAGGCGCGGCGCTTCACCCCGCCCCCGTCCCGCAGGGACAGCGGACGGCTGGACCTGGTCACGGCCGAGGCGCTGCACGGACTCGGCCGTCAGGGCGAGGCACGGGAGGCGGCCCGGCGGGCGCTGGCCGACTGCGAGCGGAACCTGCACCCGGCCCATCCGCGCATCCGGGAGGCCCGCGCCCTGCTCGCCCGCATCACCGGGGAGGAGTGAGGGGCACCCGCGCGCGGACACACCGAAGGGCCGGCACAAGGGGGGGAGTGTGCCGGCCCTTCGGTGAACCACCGTCCCGGGTGCCGAGGCGGCGTCCTGACCGGAACGTCGCGCGCCCCGGGGGGTTTGGGGCGGGCGACCGTCCGATCGGTGAGGAGACCCGGAACCCGCGGGTTCCGGCTGTGTGCGCGAGGCACGACCAGGTCGAAGCTGGGGAGGCCCCGGCCTGAGCTCCGCTCACGGTCCCCCGTGGGCGGGTGTATCTCTCATCTGCGTAGAACCTACGACAGGGGGTCCGCCCACGACAGGGGCATCGGCGTCCTGCCATCCACCCCGCACACGTTCTTCACACGCTCTGCGGTTCGCCGCACCAGGCGTGCGAACCGCAGCTCAGATGCGCGTTCGGACGGTCGTGCACATGCCCGAACCCGGGCTCGCGCGGGTGCTCCGCTCAGACGCGGGCGAAGCCCTGCTCGATGATGTCGAGGCCCTCGTTCAGCAGGTCCTCGCCGATGACCAGGGGCGGCAGGAAGCGCAGCACGTTGCCGTAGGTGCCACAGGTCAGGACCAGCAGGCCCTCGGCGTGGCAGGCCTTGGCGAGCGCGGCGGTCGCCTCGGGGTTCGGCTCCTTGGTGGCGCGGTCCTTGACCAGCTCCACGGCGATCATCGCGCCGCGGCCCCGGACGTCGCCGATGATGTCGAACTTCTCGGCCATGGCGGTGAGGCGGGCCTTCATGACCTCCTCGATCCGCTTCGCCTTCGCGTTGAGGTCGAGCTCCTTCATCGTCTCGATCGCGCCGAGCGCACCCGCGCAGGCGACCGGGTTGCCGCCGTAGGTGCCGCCGAGGCCGCCGGCGTGGGCGGAGTCCATGATCTCGGCGCGGCCGGTGACGGCGGCCAGCGGCAGACCGCCGGCGATGCCCTTGGCCGTCGTGATCAGGTCCGGGACGATGCCCTCGTCCTCGCAGGCGAACCACTGGCCGGTGCGGCAGAAGCCGGACTGGATCTCGTCGGCGACGAAGACGATGCCGTTGTCGGCGGCGAACTGGCGGATCGCCGGCAGGAAGCCCTTGGCCGGCTCGATGAAGCCGCCCTCGCCGAGCACCGGCTCGATGATGATCGCGGCCACGTTCTCGGCGCCGACCTGCTTGGCGATCTGGTCGATGGCCTGGGCGGCGGCCTCCGGGCCGGCGTTCTCCGGGCCGGTCGGCCAGCGGTAGCCGTAGGCGACCGGCACGCGGTAGACCTCGGGCGCGAACGGACCGAAGCCGTGCTTGTACGGCATGTTCTTCGCCGTCAGCGCCATCGTCAGGTTGGTACGGCCGTGGTAACCGTGGTCGAAGACGACGACGGCCTGGCGCTTGGTGTACGCACGGGCGATCTTGACGGCGTTCTCGACGGCCTCGGCGCCGCTGTTGAACAGCGCCGACTTCTTGGCGTGGTCGCCCGGGGTCAGCTCGGCCAGCGCCTCGGCTACGGCGACGTAGCCCTCGTACGGCGTGACCATGAAACAGGTGTGGGTGAAGTCGGCGAGCTGCGCGGACGCCTTGCGTACGACGGCCTCGGCGGAGGCGCCGACGGAGGTCACGGCGATGCCGGAGCCGAAGTCGATCAGGCTGTTGCCGTCGACGTCCTCGATGACGCCGCCGCCGGCGCGCGTGACGAAGACGGGCAGCGTGGAGCCCACGCCCTGCGCGACCGCGGCGGTCCGGCGGGCCTGCAGCTCCTGCGACTTCGGGCCGGGAATGGCGGTGACGACGCGGCGCTCCTGCGGAAGTGCGGTCATGGGGGCTCCTGTGGATCTTTTCGGACGCTTGCCTTCTTTTCTCGCAGGCTAGGACCGGGAGCGGGGGGTGGGCATGCTCCATGTGGGCGTTGTCCGCGTCGTCGGTTGTCCGCGGTGGACAGGTGGCGCGTACGGCGGCATGCGGACACGTCGATGCGGGCCCGGCCGCGTAAGCGGTGAACTCGCCCTGCCAGGGCGTTAGATTGGCTCGCTGATGGTGGACGGAGCGGCTGGTCAGGGGGCAGAGTCGATGGACAGCGACGGCATGCGGGACACGCGGGGTACGCACGCGAATCCTGTGCCGCGTCCGGCGGGGCCTCCCGAGGTGCCCGCGGTGCCGCCGCGGCCTGCCCGGCAGCCCGGGACGCCCGCGGCACCGGCCGTGCCCCCGCTGCCGGACGGCTCCGCCTTCCTGACCTGGCTGCGCACCCCGCGCCCCGAGGCGCTGCCCGGCGTGTGGCGCTTCGGACACCGGCCGCGGCCGGAGGAGGAACCCGAGCGGATCCCGGGGCGGCAGCTGCTGAGCGGGGCGCTGATCGCCTTCCTCGTCGGCTGGCTGATCTGGTCCCTGCTGTGGAACGGCTACCTCGGCGGCTGGTGGCTGCTCCCGCTCTACGCGATGATCCCGGACTCCTGGGCCGAGCCGCACAGCTTCGGCGCCGTCGTGGCCGTCTACGCCTACTACGTCCTGGTCGCCGCGATCATCATGGTCGGCGTCGGCCGGCTCGGCCGCTGGAGTGAGATCTGGCGCCGCTACGGCCCGCCCGCCTGGCGTCGCGCCGCCCCGGGCGACGGCCCCCCGCCCGCGCCCGAGGAGGACCCCGCCGCCTGGCCCGCCCTGCGTGCCGCCGGTGCCGTCGACGCCGCCGAGCGGCTCGCCGCCGACGCGCGTTCCGGGCTGATGCGGGACGTCGACCACGCCCGCATCGCCCGCGCCTGGCAGGGCGTGGCGCGCGGCCGGCACAGCCTCGCCACCTTCACCGGTGCCGTGCTCAGCCATGGCGCCGGCGCCTGCCCGCACCCCTCCGGCGCCCGTGACCTGCCCTCCCGGCAGGCCCGGCACGACCTGGTCACCGGGCAGGTACGGCTCGGCACCACCGCCGACGACGACCGCAACCCCTACGCCTACCGCGGCACCGGCCTCGCCCTCGGGCCCGACCTGCTCGGCACCTCCCTGCTCGCCGTCGGACCGGCCGGGTCCGGCAAGACCGGCGCGGTCGTGCGGCCGCTCGCCGAGTCCCTGTGCCTGCACGCCCTGGCCGGCCGGGCCGCGGTCGTCGTGGTCGGCGCGGCCGGCGCCGGGCTCGGCCCGGCCGACGCCTACGACGTCGTCGTGCGGGTCGGGAACCCGGATTCCGTGTACGACCTCGACCTCTACGGCGGCACGACCGATCCCGACGAGGCCGCCGCCGTGCTCGCCGAGGCGCTCGTCGGGGATCTCGCCGACCCGCACCCGGGCAGCGACAGCCGCCGCTCCACCACCGTCCTCGCCCAGCTGCTCGGCCCGTTCCGGGCGGTGCACGGACGCTTCCCCGGCGTACCCGAGCTGCGGCAGCTCCTCGACGGGACGCCCGGACCGCTGGCCGAGCTGCGCCAGGGCCTCCAGGAGGCCGGACAGGAGTCGCTGCTGCGCGAGCTGGACGCCCGCGAGCGCCAGATGGGGCACCCCGGTGACGTCGGCGGCGTCCTGGCCGACCGGGTGGCGCTCCTCGACCGGCCCGCCTTCGCCTCCTTCTTCGACACCTCGGGGCAGACCCGGCCGTTCTCCCTCAAGGCCCTCGACCATCCGGTGCGGGTCCGCATCGACCTGCCCGAACGCGGCCACGCGGACGCCTCGCGCATCCTGGCCCGGCTGGTGCTCGCCCAGTTCACCGCGAGCGTGTCGGTACGGGAGGACCGATCGCTGTTCGCGTGCCTGGTGCTGGACGACGCGAGCGGCGTCGTGACGCCGGAGGCCGTACGAGGTGTCCAGCGGCTGCGCTCCGCGGGCGCCGGGGTCGTCCTGACCCTGCGCACCCTGGACGACGTACCGCGTCCGCTGCGCGGGCCGCTGCTCGGGTCCATCGGCTGCCGGATGGCGCTGTCCGGGCTCACCCCCTGGGACGGGCAGGACTTCGCCGAGGTGTGGGGCAAGGAGTGGACCGAGGCCCGGGACGTCACCGACCGGCAGATCATCGCCGAGACCCCGGCCGGCAAGGCCGTGCACATGCTGCGCCGGGTGATCACGGGCAAGGCGCCCACCGCGCGGGCGGTCACCGTGCGGCAGGTCGAGCGCGAGCGGTGGTCCGCGTCCGAGCTGGCGCACGCGGTGCCGGCGGGGCATGCGGTGCTGTCACTGACCACCGTGGGCGGCGAGCACGCGCCGCCGCTGCTGGTGGATCTGCGCGGCTGAGGTCCCCGCCCGGGGACGCACCCGCGGGGACCGTACGGTGAGGCAGAATCGACACAGGCCGTTCATACGCGGCGGCTAAAAGATCACAGAGATTCCGCACCGCCCTCGCACACCTGACGCAGATCTGAAGGCCCCATGCCCCCGACGCTCGCCTCGCTCGTCCACCACTCCGCGCTCAAACTGACCGTGCGCGCGGGCGAGGACCGCCTCGACGTGCCGGTCCGCTGGGCCCACTCCAGCGAGCTCGCCGACCCCGTGCCCTACATGGAGGGCGGCGAGCTCCTGCTGATCACCGCGCTCAAGCTGGACGCGGAGGACCCGCAGGCGATGCGCCAGTACGTGAGACGGCTGGCCGGGGCCGGGGTGGTGGGGCTCGGGTTCGCCGTCGGGGTCCACTACGAGGACATCCCCGACGCGCTGGTCGAGGCCGCGCGGGGAGAGGGCCTGCCGCTGCTGGAGGTCCCGCGCCGCACGCCCTTCCTCGCCATCAGCAAGGCCGTGTCCGCCGCCATCGCCGCCGACCAGTACCGGGCGGTCACGGCGGGCTTCGCGGCGCAGCGGGAGCTGACCAAGCAGGCGTTGACCGACGGCCCGGAGGGGCTGCTGGCGGCGCTGGCCGCGCAGGTCGACGGCTGGGCGGCGCTGTACGACACCGCGGGCGCCGTCGTCGCCGCGGCACCCGAGTGGGCGGGCCGCAGGGCGGCGCGGCTCACGGCGGACGTGCAGCGGCTGCGGGAGCGGCCGGCGCCGGCCTCCTCCGTGGTCGGGGGCGGCGCGGGCGACTCCGAGCAGCCCGAGAACACCGACCGGGTCGAGCTGCACTCCCTCGGCACCTCCCGCAAGGCCCGCGCGGCGCTCGCGGTCGGCACGGCCGCGACCCTCGGCACCGCCGAGCGGTACGCCGTCCACTCCGCCATCGCCCTGCTGACGCTCACCACGGAACGCTCCCGCTCCCTGCACGCGGCCGAGCAGCGCATCGGCGCGGCCGTGCTGCACATGCTGCTCGCCGGTGAACCGGACCACGCCCGCGCGGTCGCCGGGGACCTGTACGGCGACCTGCTCGACGCGCCCTTCCGGATGATCGTCGCCGAGCCCGCGTCGGCCTCGGCCGCCCGGGCGCACGCCGGGCCGCAACCGCGCGTGCCCGTCACCAAGCCCTCCGCCGCCGCGCTGGCCGCGGCCGACACCGGCGGCGACCCGCTCGGGGCCCTCGCCGAGGTCGTCGAGTCGGCGGCGGCCCGGGCGGGCGAGGCGGTGCTGGTGGTGCCCGAGGGGGAGCGTCTGGTGGTCCTGGCCACCGACGAGGGCGCGGCCGTCGCCGCCTGCGCCGCGTACGCGGCGGCCCTGGAAGCGTCCCGGCCGACGCCGGAGCCGATCACGGGCGGCGACGAGGAGGGGCTGGTCGTCGGCCTGTCGGCGCCGTCCGGGCCCATCGCCGCGTCCGCCGCGTACAAGCAGGCCGAGCAGGCGCTGTCGGTGGCCCGCCGCCGTGGCCGGGTCTGTGTGGAGCACGAACACCTGGCGGCGGGCTCGGTGCTGCCGCTGCTCGCCGACGACGCGGTGCGCGCCTTCGCCGACGGCCTGCTGCGGGCGCTGCGCGACCACGACGCCACCGGCCGCGGCGACCTGGTGGCCTCCCTGCGCGCCTGGCTCTCCCGGCACGGGCAGTGGGACGCGGCGGCCGCCGACCTGGGCGTCCACCGCCACACCCTGCGCTACCGGATGCGCCGCGTGGAGGAGATCCTCGGCCGCTCCCTGGACGACCCGGACGTCCGGATGGAGCTGTGGCTGGCCCTGAAGGCGACGACGACCGAATAACCGGTTTGCGGCCCACCCCGAGCCCCGGACCCCGCCAATCCGTCGAACCCCCACCCCCCACCACTACGACTCGGACAAACGCCACCCGCCGCCCCCCGCCCTACCGTGGACTCCGCACACCCCGTACACACACCCCCAACGCGGAAGGGCCGGGACTCCCTATGACTTCCACCCACGCCTTCTGGCTCGCCGGCCGCCAGGCCACCGGTGAGGACACCTTCGACGTCACGTCCCCCTGGGACGGCCGCACCGTCGCCACGGTGAGCCTGCCGACCGACGCCCAGGTCGAGGAGGCCGTGGCCGCCGCGTACGCCGTACGGGACGAGTTCGCCGCCACCCCCGCCCACGTCCGCGCCGCCGCCCTGGACCACGTCAGCCGCCGCCTGGCCGAGCGCACCGAGGAGCTCGCCCGGCTGATCTTGGCCGAGAACGGCAAGCCGATCAAGTGGGCCCGCGGTGAGGTCGGCCGCGCCGTGTCCGTCTTCCGCTTCGCGGCCGAGGAGGCCCGCCGCTTCAACGGCGGCGAGGCGCAGCGCCTGGACACCGACGCCGGCGGCCAGGGCCGGCTCGCCCTCACCCGCCGCTTCCCCAAGGGCGTCGTCCTCGGCATCGCACCGTTCAACTTCCCGCTGAACCTGTGCGCCCACAAGATCGCCCCGGCGATCGCGGCCGGTGCGCCGATCATCCTCAAGCCGGCCCCCGCCACCCCGCTCTCCGGCCTGATCCTCGGTGACCTGCTCGCCGAGACCGAGCTGCCCGCCGGCTCCTGGAGCATCCTGCCGGTCTCCAACGACCGCATGCCCGCCCTCGTCCAGGACGAGCGGCTGCCGGTCATCTCCTTCACCGGCTCCGAGACGGTCGGCTACGCGATCATGGACTCGGTGCCGCGCAAGCACTGCACCCTGGAACTGGGCGGCAACGGCGCGGCCGTCGTCCTCGGCGACTGGGCGAGCGACCAGGACCTCGACTGGGCCGCGACCCGCATCGCGACCTTCTCCAACTACCAGGGCGGCCAGTCCTGCATCTCGGTGCAGCGCGTGATCGCCGACGCCGCCGTGTACGACCGTCTGCTGCCGCGCATCGTGGCCGCCGTGGAGGCCCAGGTCACCGGCGACCCGAACGACGACGCCACGGACGTCGGCCCGCTGGTCAGCGAGGCCGCCGCCGAGCGCGTGGAGTCCTGGGTCGACGAGGCCGTCGCCGCGGGCGCGAAGCTCCTCACCGGCGGCAAGCGGGACGGCGCCTCGTACGCGCCGACCGTCCTGACCGACCTGCCGGCCGATGTCACCCTCGCCTGCGAGGAGGTCTTCGGTCCCGTGCTGAGCGTGCAGAAGGTGAACGGCGAGGACGAGGCGTTCGCCGCCGTCAACGACTCCAAGTACGGCCTCCAGGCAGGCGTGTTCACCCACGACGTGCAGGCCGCCTTCCGCGCCCACCGCGCCCTGGAGGTCGGCGGCGTCGTCGTCGGCGACGTGCCCTCCTACCGCGCCGACCAGATGCCGTACGGCGGCGCCAAGCAGTCCGGCGTGGGCCGCGAGGGCGTCAAGTTCGCGATGGACGACTACACCTACGAGCGGGTGCTGGTGCTGACGGGCCTCGCCCTCTGACCCACCCCGAGAAGGCCGACGGCCCGAGCCCACTGTGCGGGGGTTCGGGCCGTCGGCGTGCCGGCTGCCTCCGGACCCTCAACCGGAGAAGCCGACGTGCGCGAGCCGCAGTGCGCCGCGCAGCCTGACGGTCAGATCGTGCACGCCCTCGGCGGTCAGGGCGGCGCCGAGCTCCACGTAGTCGTACGGGCCCGGCGTCGGCGCCTGCGGCGACAGCACCGCCGACGACGGACCCCCGTCGAGGGCGATCTCCACCGTGCCCCCGCCCGCCACCGCGACGGTCACCCGCGTGACGCCGGAACCGAAGTCGCAGGCCCGGTAGAGCAGTTCGCCCACCCCGCCCGCGACCGGCGTCACCGCGTCGCCCGCCGCCTTCGTGCGGTCCACGATCTCCGTGCCGCTCTGCTCGTCGAAGCAGGCCGCCTCCAGGCCCCGTTCGCGCACCGGGCGCGGCGCGGCGGGCTCCCCGTCGAGCGCGACCGTCGTCTCCAGGCGCACGTCCTCGCTGGACGCGCCGGCCAGCAGGGCGTACGGGCCCGGCTCCAGCCGCCACCGGCCGTGCGCGACGTCCCAGAACGCGAAGGCGGACAGCGGCACGTCGAAGGACACCTCCGCCCGCTCGCCCGGGGCCAGGGTGAGCCGCCGGTGCGCCAGCAGCTCCCGGCGGGGGCGCGGGACCGAGGGCGCCTCGGCGCGGGCGTAGAGCTGCGCCACCTCGTCGGCGGTGACGTCGCCGGTGTTGGTGACCGTGAAGGACACGGACACCGAGCCGTCCCCGACCCGGGCGGAGAGGTCCGCGTACGCGAAGGACGCGTACGACAGGCCGTGCCCGAAGGGGAACAGCGGGGTCCCCTCGAAGTACAGGTAGGTCTGGCGGCCGCCGATCACGTCGTAGTCGAGCAGACCGGGCAGGTCGGCGTCGTCGGCGTACCAGGTCTGCGGGAGCCTGCCGGCGGGGGAGACGTCACCGGCCAGCACCCGGGCCAGCGCGGTGCCGGCCGCCTGGCCGCCGTGCGCGGTCCACAGCACGGCCGGGAGGGGCTCCGCGTCGACCGCGTACGGGTAGGCGGAGACCAGCGCCAGCACCGTGCGCGGGTTGGCGGCGCGGGCCGCGCGCAGCAGCCGTTCCTGGTGGTCCGGCAGCCGCAGGGTCGTACGGTCCTCGGTCTCCCGGCCGTTGATGTGCGGGTCGTTGCCCGCCACCACCACGACCACGTCGGCCCCGGCCGCGGCCCGCGTCACCGCCTCCTCGCCGCGCTCGGCGACGACCAGCTCGAAGACCTCGCCGCCCGCGTCGTCCGCGGCAACCTTCACGCCGTCGGCGGCGACACAGACGGGACGACCCGTCCCCAGGTGCCGGAGGAGGTGCCCGTTCCCGTGGGGCTCCAGGCGGAACGTCTCCTGCACGACCCAGCCGCCGGGCTGGTCGGCGGAGGCGCGGACGAAGCCGTCCTCGGCGACGGACAGGTACCGGCCGTCGTGGGCGCGCAGGGTGAGCACCCCCTCGCCCCAGTCGACGAGCGCGAGTTCGCTGCCGGTGGCGTCGGTGGTGAGCGGCGGCAGGTCGGTGCGGCCGGCGATCAGGGCCGGGTCGAGGGCGCCCTCGGCGCCGGGCCCCCCGTCGGGGGAGTCCTCTGCCGGGAGCACGTGCAGAAACGTACCGGCGGCGGTCCTCAGCCGGACCCGGTCCACGCCCTCCGCGAAGCTGACGTTCTGCGCGCCGAACCGCTCGTACAGGCCCTCCAGCGGGGTGGAGCGGTGCAGGAGCGTGCCGCTGTACCAGTCGAGCTTGCACTCGTCGGCGAGCAGTCCGACGACGGCGACACGGGTGTCCGGGGCCAGCGGCAGCACGCCGTCGTTCCTGAGCAGGACGACCGCCTGCTCGGCGGCCTCCAGGGCCAGCGCGCGGTGCTCCGGGGTGTCGAAGTCGGCGGTGGCGGCGTACGGGTCCAGCTCCGGGTCGAACTCGCCGAGGCGGAAGCGGACCGCGAGCTGGCGGCGCACGGCCGCGTCGAGGTCGGCCTCGGTGAGGAGCCCCTGCCCGAGGGCGCCCCGGACGCGCGCGACGATCTTCGTGGAGTCCGTGCCGTGGTCGGTGAAGCTGTCCACCCCGGCGTGCAGCGCGGCGGCGGTCGCCTCCTCGTGGGTGTCGAAGTAGTGCTCGGAGTCGACCAGGTTGGAGGGGGCGCCGGCGTCCGAGCAGACCAGCAGCTCCTCGTCCGTCCAGGTGCGCAGCTGCTCGCGCAGGTACGGGGAGACGTGGTTCGGGCGGCCGTTGACCAGGTTGTACGCGGGCATCACTCCGGCCACCGCGCCCGCCTCGACCGTCTCGCGGAAGGCGCGCAGGTCGTACTCGTGCAGGACGCGCGGGCGGACGGACGACGAGGAGGTGTCCCGGTCGGTCTCGTTGTTGTGGGCGAGCCAGTGCTTGAGCACGGGCGCCGTGCGCCAGTACGTCGGATGGCTGCCGCGCAGTCCGCGGGTGTAGGCGGTGGCGATGGCCGAGGTGAGCCTCGGGTCCTCCGAGTAGCCCTCCTCGTTGCGGCCCCACAGGGGGTGGCGCAGCAGGTTGACGGTCGGGGACCACACGTTGAGGCCGACGCGTTCGTCGCGGGCACGCATCGCCCGGGCCTCCTTGGACACCGCCTCGCCGACCCGGCGCACCAGGTCCTCGTTCCAGGTGGCGCCGAGGCCCACGGCCTGCGGGAACACGGTCGCCGGGCCCATCCAGGCCACCCCGTGCAGCGCCTCCTGGCCGGTGCGGAACGCGGCGATGCCGAGCCGCTCGACGGCCGGGGCGAACTGGTGCAGGAACGCGGTCTTCTCGTCGAGCGTCAGCCGCGACATCAGGTCGTCGACGCGCTTCCCGAACGGCAGGTGCGGATCACGGAAAGGCGGCGTGGGTGCGGTCACGTGGAGATCCCCTTGCGATGGAGCGGCGAGACGCTTTCGAAGCGCTTCGATGCTCATTCGGCTCCGGTGCGGGTGTCAAGCCGTCTCCACGGACGAACTCCGACTTCTCGTCACTCTCCAAGTGCGGCACGAACACGGTCAATCGCTCGCCCACCCGGCACGCCTCGGAGGAATCTTGGAAGCGGCCCTTGTGCGCCCTCAGGCGTTCACTTAACCTCGCAGCAACATCGAAGCGCTTCGACTACGGAACCGGTGAACCAGGCACGCGCCGGGGGTGCGTCCGGAACCGCGTATTCCTCCGACGACCGCTTCAGCTCAGCCAGTTCCACTGAAGACACCGCAGCCGACGGCAACACCGCCGGGTGTCCTGGTGCGCCATGAAGGGTTGACGCAATGACGCCGAACGCCGCCTCCGGCCCCAGCCGGAGAAAGTTCCTCGCCTCCACGGCGGTCGCCACCGCAGCGGTGGCGGGTGGAATGCCGCTGCTGACCGCCTGCGGCGGATCCGACGGCGGCTCGCGCGACGGCACCACGTCGGGCAAGGACGCGGAGAAGTTGCTGCCGGCGTACGTGGCCAGCAACGTGGTCACCCCCGACATCCCCAGCAAGAACGGCTCCGCGGTCGGCTTCACCGGCAAGCTGGAGCTCGCGGACCTCAAGACCTCGGTGCCCGAGAAGCTCGGCAAGGGCGGCAGGGTCACCATCATGTCGCCGTTCTGGGGGTCCCCGCCGAAGGCGGACAACGCCTACTACAAGGCGATGAACGACCTCATCGGCGTCGACGTGGTCTGGCAGAACCAGGACGGCAACACCTACGACCAGAAGCTCGGCGCGGTACTCGCCTCCAGCGAGGTGCCCGACGTGGTCGTCGTGCCCGGCTGGAACATGACCGGCAAGATCCCCAGCGCCATCATCGGCAAGTTCGCCGACCTCGGCCCGTACCTCTCCGGCGACGCCGTCAAGGAGTACCCCAACCTCGCCGCGATCCCCACCGACGCCTGGCAGCGGTCCATCTTCGGCGGCAAGCTGCTCGGCCTGCCGATGCCGTCCTCGTACGTGTCCGGCATCGTGCCGCTGTACCGGCAGGACATCTTCGAGAAGGAGGGCTACGAAGTCCCCCGGTCCTGCGCCGAGTTCATGGCACTGGCCAAGGACGCCACCAACGCGAAGGCCAAGCGCTGGGCCTGCCTGGACATGAAGTGGACCGCCTTCAACGCCTTCGGTGTGCTCTCCGGCAACGAGAAGTCGCTCGGCTGGAACCAGGTCGACGGCAAGCTGATCCACCGCGCCGAGACCGACGAGTACCTCGAGGCGCTGGAGTGGACGCGCAAGCTGTTCGCCGCCGGGGTCGTGCACCCCGACGCCAAGCTCGGCAAGAGCAACGCCACCGACCCCGGCCCCAAGTTCGCCGCCGGCGAGTTCCTCGTCTACAACCAGGACATGTCGCAGTGGTGGAGCCGCACCGCGGAACAGGCCACCCAGAATCCCGAGTTCAAGATCTGGGGCATGGACTTCTTCGGGCACGACGGCGGCGACCCCACCCTGTGGGCGCAGAACCCGGCCAGCATCTTCGCCTTCGTCAACAAGAAGGCGTCCAAGTCCGTGATCCGCGACGTGCTGGCCGTCGCCAACGTCACCGCCGCGCCGTACGGCACCAAGGAGTACATGGCGACCAACTACGGCGTGGAGGGCACCCACTACACCGTCGAGGACGGCGTGCCCACCAAGACCGACCAGGGCAACATCGACGTGATGAACGCCTTCGTCATGGTGGCGAGCCCCGCGGCGACCATCGCCCACCCCGACTTCCCCGAGGTCGCCAAGGGGCAGGTCGAGTGGCAGCAGCGGATGGGCGCCTTCACCAAGAAGCCCACGTTCTACGGCATGCAGATCGTCGAGCCCGCCCGCTACACCAACCTCTCCAACGACTTCGAGCAGCTGGAGGACGACATCGTCCGCGGCCGCAAGAAGGTCAGCGACATGCAGCAGGCCGTCTCCGACTGGCGGAGCAAGGGCGGCGACGAACTGCGCGACTGGTACAAGAAGCTGCTCGACGAGAACGGCACGGCGGCGAACTGACCGGTACCGAGGCGAGGAGAACGGCCGTGTCCCACAGCACGGTGCCCCGGACCAGGGCCGAGGCCGACGCGACGAAGAAGACCCCGGCGGCGTCCGACGACGCCGCCCGCTCCCGCAAGGGAAAGCCGCACTCAGGGAAGCTGAGCCTCAGGCTGAGGTTCCGACGCGACCGCGTCCTGATACTGATGACGCTGCCGGCCGTCCTGCTGGTGCTGCTCTTCAACTATGTGCCGATCCTCGGCAACGTCGTCGCCTTCCAGGAGTACGACCCCTACATCAGCGACAACGGGATCGTCTCCATCCTGCACAGCCCCTGGGTGGGCCTGGAGAACTTCCAGCGGATCTTCGAGGACTCCGCCTTCTGGAACGCCGTGCGGAACACGCTGGTGCTGTTCCTCCTCCAGCTCGTGCTGTATTTCCCGGTCCCCATCCTGCTCGCGCTGCTCATCAACAGCGTGGTCCGGCCCCGGGTGCGGGCGATCTCGCAGGCCATCCTCTACCTGCCGCACTTCTTCTCGTGGGTGCTGGTCATCGCCGTCTTCCAGCAGCTGTTCGGCGGGGCGGGACTGCTGTCCCAGCTGCTGCGCGACCACGGGTACGACGGTCTCAGCCTCATGACCGACCCGGACACCTTCAAGTTCCTGGTCACCGCGCAGAGCGTGTGGAAGGACGCCGGCTGGGGGATCATCGTCTTCCTCGCCGCGCTCGCCTCGGTCAGTCCCGACCTGTACGAGGCCGCCGCGATGGACGGCGCGAACCGCTGGCGCCGCATGTGGCACGTCACGCTGCCCGCGCTGCGCCCGGTGATCGCCCTGCTGCTGGTGCTGCGCGTCGGCGACGCCCTGACGGTCGGCTTCGAACAGATCCTGCTGCAACGCGACGCCGTCGGACCGGGAGCCGCGGAGGTCCTCGACACCTTCGTGTGGTGGAACGGCGTACGCAACCAGGACTTCGGCTACGCGGCCGCCGCGGGACTCGTCAAGGGCGTCATCAGTCTCGGCCTGGTCCTGATCGCGAACAAGGTGGCCCACCTCATGGGCGAGCAGGGGGTGTACAAGAAGTGACCACCGTGCAGGAAGTGACCGCCGTGAACGACAAGCCCGCGCGCGGGCCCGGCCGGTGGGCGGCGCCGCCCCGGCCGGTGTGGGAGGAGAAACCCAGCCGGGCCGGACTCGCCGGCAAGGGGCTGGTGCTGCTCCTGGCCTGCCTGGGCATCCTCTTCCCGCTGTGGATCGTCGTCGTCACCAGCCTCTCCTCGCGCAAGGCCATCGACGAGGCCGGCGGGCTGGTGATGATCCCGAAGGACATCACCTTCGTCGCCTACCAGGAACTGCTCAGCGGCGGCCAGGTCACCCGCGCCGCGCTCGTCAGCATCGGCATCACCCTCGTCGGCACGCTGTTCTCGATGGCGGTGTCGGTGCTGTGCGCCTACGGCCTGTCCCGCAGCGGCTCGCTGGGCCACCGCTGGATCCTCATGGTGCTGCTGGCCACGATGTTCTTCAGCGCGGGCCTCATCCCCACCTACCTGCTGGTGCAGTCCCTCGGCCTGACGGACAGCTACCTCGCGCTGATCCTGCCCAGCGCGATCAGCGTCTTCAACATCCTGGTGCTGCGCGGCTTCTTCATGGGCATCTCCCAGGAGCTGACCGACAGCGCCCGCATCGACGGCGCCGGGGACCTGCGCATCCTGTGGCAGATCGTCCTGCCGCTGTCCCGCGCGGTCGTCGCGGTGATCACCCTGTTCTACGCCGTGGGCTACTGGAGCGCGTGGTTCAACGCCTCCCTGTACCTCAACGACCAGGACATGCTGCCCCTGCAGAACGTCATGATCCAGCTCGTGCAGAAGCAGGAGGCGCCCGTCGGTCTCGGGCAGGCCATCAAGACCGGTGAGCTCTCCGGTCTGGCCGTGCAGATGGCCGTGATGGTCATGGCGCTGCTGCCCGTGGCCGTGCTGTCGCCGTTCGTCCAGCGTCACTTCAAGAAGGGGATGCTGACCGGTGCGGTGAAGGGGTGAGGTTCCGGTACGCCCCTTGGGTTTCTCCACTCCCTGTCCCTTGCAGAGCGAGGTATCTCATGTCCACGTTCCGCCCGAACAGACGCGCCGTACTCGCCGGGGCGGCGGCCGGTGCCGTGCTGGCCGCCGTTCCTGTCGCCCCCGCGCGAGCCCGGGCTGCCGAAGGCGGCGGGGACACCCCCTACCACTGGCGCAACGTCGTCATCGGGGGCACCGGATTCGTCACCGGCGTCATGTTCCATCCCCGCGTCCGCGGGCTCGCCTACGCCCGCACCGACATCGGCGGCGCCTACCGCTGGGACGACCGCGCCGGCCGCTGGACGCCGCTGCTCGACCACCTCGGCTGGGACGACTGGAACCTGCTCGGCGTCGAGGCGATGGCCGTCGACCCCGCCCACCCGGACCGGCTCTACCTGGCCTGCGGCACCTACGCCCAGGCCTGGGCGGGCAACGGCGCGATCCTGCGCTCCGACGACCGCGGCACCACCTGGCAGCGCACCGACCTCACCGTGAAGCTCGGCGCCAACGAGGACGGCCGGGGCACCGGCGAGCGGCTCCTGGTCGACCCGCGCGACAGCGGCACCCTCTGGCTGGGCACCCGGCACGACGGGCTGTGGAGGTCCACGGACCGGGGCGCCACCTGGGCCCCCGCCCCCGGCTTCCCGGCCGCCCCGACCGGCACCGGACAGGGCGTGACCCTCCTCGTGGCCGCCGGCCGCACCGTGTACGCCGGCTGGGGCGACGCCGACGGCACTGCGCCGAACCTGTTCCGCACGGCCGACGGCCTCACCTGGGACGCCGTCCCCGGGCAGCCCTCCACCGCCGCGGCGAGGGTCCCGGTCCGTGCCGCGTACGACGGGCACATCCGCGAGCTGTACGTGACGTACGCCGACGCACCCGGACCCAACGGGCAGTCCACCGGCAGCGTGCACAAGCTGCGCACCACGAACGGCCGCTGGACCGACGTCACGCCCCTCGCGCCGGGCGGCAACGACACCTTCGGCTACGGCGGCGTCGCCGTCGACGCCCGCCGCCCCGGCACCGTCGTCGTCTCCACCAACAACCGCTGGGCGGCGGTCGACACCCTGTTCCGGACCACCGACGGCGGCCGGACCTGGACGTCCCTCAAGGACTCCGCCGTCCTCGACGTGTCGGAGACGCCCTACCTCGAATGGGGCGAGGAACAGCCCAAGTTCGGCTGGTGGATCCAGGCCGTCGCCCTCGACCCGTACGACTCGCGGCACGTCCTCTACGGCACCGGCGCCACCGTCTACGGCACCCGCGACCTCAGACGCTGGGCCCCGCGGATCCGCGGCCTGGAGGAGACGTCCGTGACCCACCTGATCTCGCCCCCGGCGGGCCAGGCGCACTTGCTCAGCGGGTCGCGGGACATCGGCGTGATGTACCACGAGCGGCTCACCGCCTCACCGGCCCGCGGCATGGCGACGAACCCCGTCTCCGGATCCGCGACGGGCCTCGCGCAGGCGGCGCGCAGACCGGCGTACGTCGTCCGGGCGGGCTGGGGCGATCACGGCAACGGCGCGTACTCGGGCGACGGCGGCATCACCTGGACGCCCTTCGCGGCCCAGCCGGCCCTCGCCGAGGAAGCGCCCGGACCGATCGCCGTCAACGCCGACGGCAGCGTCCTGCTGTGGTCCTTCGTGCACTGGGACGGCACCAGGTACCCGGCCCACCGTTCCGCGGACAACGGCACCACCTGGTCCGAGGTCCCCACCTTCCCGAAGGGCGCCGTACCGGTCGCCGACCCGGCCGACCCGGCGCGCTTCTACGCGTACGACACCGACACCGGAACGCTGCTCGCCAGCACCGACGGCGGCCTCTCCTTCAGCGCCCGCGCGACCGGACTGCCGTCCGGGGACAGCCAGTTCAAGCTGGTCGCGGCGCCCGGCCGGTCCGGCGACCTGTGGCTGAGCACCAAGGGGAACGGGCTGCACCGCTCGACCGACGGAGGCGCCACCTTCACCAGGGTCGACAGCTGCCGGTCCTCCTACACCCTCGGCTTCGGCAAGGCCGCCGACGGCGCCGGCTACCCGGCGATCTACCAGGTCGGCTCCACCGAGGCCGTCACCGCCGTCTACCGCTCCGACGACGAGGCGAAGAGCTGGACGCGGATCAACGACGACCGGCACCAGTGGGGCTGGACCGGCGAGACCATCACCGGCGACCCGCGCGTCCACGGCCGCGTCTACCTCGCCACCAACGGGCGCGGCATCCAGTACGGGGAGCCCAGATGACGCCGGGCCTCGCGGACGTCACCCGCGGCCGCATCCTCTTCGGCGGCGACTACAACCCCGAGCAGTGGCCCGAGGAGACCTGGCACGAGGACGTCCGCCTGATGAAGGCCGCCGGCGTCAACTCCGTCACCCTCGGCGTCTTCTCCTGGTCCACACTCGAACCCCGGCCCGGCGTCCACGACTTCGCCTGGCTGGACCGCCTGATGGACCTGATGCACACGCACGGCATCGGCGTCGTCCTCGCCACGCCCACCTCGTCGCCCCCGCCCTGGCTGGGGCGCCTCCACCCGGACACCCTGCCCCGCGACGAGGACGGCCGCACCGAGTGGTGGGGCGGCCGGCAGCACTTCTCGCACTCCAGCGCCACCTACCGCCGCCACGCCGCCGCCGTCACCGAGGCCCTGGCCGCCCGCTACGCCGGCCATCCGGCCCTCACCATGTGGCACATCAACAACGAGTACTGCACCTTCGACCACGGCGACGAGGCCGCCGCCCGTTTCCGCCGCTGGCTCCAGCACAGATACGGCACCCTCGACGCCCTCAACACCGCCTGGGGCACCGCCTTCTGGAGCCAGGGCTACGGCGACTGGGAGGAGATCCTCCCGGCCCGCCGCGCCCACTACCTGAAGAACCCCACCCAGGTGCTGGACTTCCGCCGCTTCACCTCCGACATGCTCCTGGAGTGCTTCACCGCCGAACGCGACATCGTCCGGCGCCACACCCCGCACCTCCCGGTCACCACCAACTTCATGCCGCTGTGGCACGGCCAGGACGCCTGGCGCTGGGCCGAGGAGGAGGACGTCGTCTCCGTCGACCTCTACCCCGACCCGCGCGACCCCCTGGGCGCCCAGCACGGCGCCCTGGTCCAGGACATGACCCGCTCGCAGGCCCGCGGCCCCTGGATGCTGATGGAGCAGGCGGCCGGACCGGTGAACTGGCGCGGCGCCAACCACCCCAAGGCGCGCGGCCTGAACCGCCTGTGGTCCCTCCAGGCCGTGGCGCGCGGCGCCGACGCCGTCTGCTACTTCCAGTGGCGCCAGTCGAGGCAGGGCGCGGAGAAGTTCCACTCCGGCATGGTCGGCCACGCGGGGGAGCAGGGCCGTACGTACCAGGAGGTCGGACAGCTCGGCGCCGACCTCGCGAAGCTCGGCCCGCACGTGGCGGACACCCGGATCACGGCCGACGTCGCCGTCCTGCACGACTGGCACTCCTGGTGGGCCGGCGCCCAGGACGGCCGCCCCTCCACCCGCTTCGACTACCCGGACGTCCTGCACGCCTGGCACCGGGCCCTGTGGGAGGCCCACCTCACCACCGACTTCGCCCACCCCGAGCACGACCTGACGCCGTACCGGGCGGTCGTCGTGCCGCAGCTCTACGCACTCACGGACGCCGCGATCGACAACCTCCTCGCCCACGTCCGCGGCGGCGGCACCCTCGTCTGCGGCTTCCTGACCGGCGTCGCCGACCAGGACGACCGGGTCAGGGCCGGCGGCATGGACGCCCGGCTGCGTGACCTGTTCGGCATCCGCACCCTGCACGAGTGGTGGCCCCTGGAGGCGGACGAGACGGTCGCGTGCGACGGGTTCCGGGGCACGCTGTGGTCGGAGGAGATCGAACCGGACGGCACCGCCACCGAGACCCTCCCGTACCGGGGCGGCGAGCTGGACGGGCTCCCGGCCGTCCTGCGCAAGGGCCGCGCCTGGTACGTGTCGACCCTGCCGGAACCGGACGCGCTGCGCGGGCTGCTCGCCCGGGCCGCCGCCGAAGCGGGCGCCCGCCCGGTGCTCGACGGCCTCCCGGCCCAGGTGGAGGCGGTACGCCGCGGCGACCTGCTGTTCGTCCTCAACCACGGCCGCGAGCCGGTCACCGTCGACGTCCCCGGCACCCACCACGACCTGCTGACCGAGGCGACCGTCACCGACCGCGTCACCCTCGGCCGCTACGGCGTGGCGGTCCTGGCGGGGCCGGCCTCATGACCGGCGGGCCCGTGCACGGAACCTGGGAGCCCGAGCCCGCCGCCCGCTGGGAGGACGCCTTCCTCAGCGGCAACGGCCACCATGGCGCCCTGGTGTTCGGCGACCCGCAGACCGACCGGGTCGTCGTCACCCACCACACCCTCGTACGCCCGAACGGCGGCGACGAGCTCCGCCGGCCGCCCCGGCTCGCCGCCGGACTCGCCGCGCTCCAGGACCGCCTGCTGGCGGGCGACACGACCGCCGCCGAGGAGTTCACGGACGGCCGCCCGCTGCAGTGGGTCCGGCCCTTCCACCCGGCGTTCCAGATCCGGCTGAACAGGCCCCCCGACGACACCGGCCACCCCTACCGCCGCTCCGTCGACTTCACCACCGGCGAGACGACCGCGGCCCGCTCCACCTGGACCAGCCGGGTCTTCGTCTCCCGCGCCGACGACGTGATCGTCCAGCACCTCACCGCCCCCCACCTCACCCTCGACATCTCCCTCGACCCCCGCCTCCCCGGCGCCCCCGCCGGCCTGGGCATCGGTCACGGCGCCGTGCTCACCCCCGGGGGCGCCCTGCTCAGCCTGCGCGCCCGCTACCCCGGCAGTGACCTGGCGTACACCGGCGTCACCCTGGTCGCCGTCACCGGCGGCACCACGAAACTGGTCCCGCCGGGCGTGCTCGTCGAGGGCGCCACGGAGGTCCTGCTCCTCACCCGGGTGCGCCGGCACACCGGCGAACTGGACGTGGCCGCCGAGGGGCGGGCCCTGCGCGACCTGGCGGCCGGGAGTCTCCCCGACGGACCGGACGGCACCTCGGACGACGGACCGGACGACGCACGGGACGACGGGCCGGGCGGCACGTCGTACGACGTCCTCCTCGGCCGCCACCTCGCCCTGCACCGCGTCGCGTACGACCGTGTCACCCTCGACCTCGCCGCCGAGCCCGCCGAACGCGCCCTGCCCGGCTCGGCGTTGCTCGCGTGCCCCCGCAGCCCGGCGCTCCTGGAGCGCCTCTTCGCCGCCGGCCGCTACCACCTGCTGTCGGCCGGCGGCCTGCTCCCGCCCCGCCTGACCGGCCTGTGGACCGGCGACTGGAACACCGCCTGGTCCGGGGCGTTCACCACCAACGCCAACCTCAACCTCCAGACCGCCTCCGCCGCCGCGGCCGCCCTGCCCGAGGTCACCGAGGCACACGCGGCCCTGGTCCACCGCCAGCTGCCCGACTGGCGGGACAACGCCCGCGACGTCTTCGGCACCCGCGGTGTCGTCGCGCCCTCCCACACCGACGGCGAGTGCGGCCACACGTACCACTTCAGCCGCGAGTACCCCCTGCACCTGTGGACGGCCGGCGCCGACTGGCTGCTCAAGCCCCTCGTCGACCACGACGAGACCTACGGCACCCACGACCCGCGCACCACCGCCGCGCTCGCCGAAGTCGCCCTGTTCTACGAGGACTTCCTCACCCGCACCGACGGCGACGGCCGGCTCGCCGTCGTCCCCTCCTACTCGCCCGAGAACCGGCCCGCGAACGCGAGCTGGGGCACCGTCGACGCGGCCATGGACCTCTCCGCCGCCCGGCACGCCCTGCGCACCGCCGCCGACCGCCACCCCGAGCACGCCGACCGCTGGCGCGCCCTCGCCGACCGGCTCCCGCCGCACCGGATCAACGCCGACGGCGCCCTCGCCGAATGGGCCCGGCCCGGCCTGGCCGACACCTACGACCACCGCCACCTCAGCCACCTCTACGGCGTCTGGCCGCTCGACGAGATCACCCCCTACGACACCCCCGGCCTCGCCGAGGCCGCCCGGCGCGCCCTCGAACTGCGGGGCGCCGAGAACGACTCGGCCCACGGCCACCTCCACCACGCCCTGGTCGCCGCCCGGCTCGGGGACGGTGCCCGGGTCGCCCACGCCCTGGGCCGGGTGCTCGACGGCGACTACTTCCACGCGTCCCTGATGAGCGCGCACTACCCCCACCGCGACGTCTACAACGCCGACGCCGCGCACGCCCTCCCGGCCGTGCTCATCGAGATGCTCGTGCAGTCCACGCCCGGCCGGCTGGTCCTGCTCCCCGCACTCCCGGCCACCTGCCCCGAGGGCGAACTCAGGGGCGTGCGCACCCGGTTCGGGGCGGCACTCGACCTCACCTGGACGTCCGAGGGCAGTGCGACGGCCGTCCTGCGCCCGGACCGCACCCACCGCATCGACCTCAGGACTCCCTCCGGCGCCGAACCGCTCGACCTCGTCGCCGGGGAGGACCGCGTCATCAGCGTCAAGGCGCGGTAGCACCAGCGCCCCTCCCCCCACCCATGGAAGGACACGCCATGGCACCACGCACGCGCACCCTGACCGCTCTCCTGGCCCCTGCCCTCGCGCTCGGCGCCACCGTCGGCCTCGCCTCCGCCCCCGCCCAGGCCGCCGTCTGGAACTCCTGCGACCAGTGGGGCAACACGAGCCTGAACGGCTACACCCTCTACAACAACATCTGGGGCTCCGGCGCCGGCAGCCAGTGCGTCTGGGCCAACTCCGGCACCAACTGGGGCGTCTGGGCCGATCACCCGAACACCGGCGGCATCAAGTCGTACCCGAACGCCAAGAAGGTGATCAACAAGCCGATCACCTCCCTCGGCTCGCTCACCAGCAGCTACAAGGTCTCGGTCCCGTCCTCCGGCGCGTACAACACGTCGTACGACATCTGGGACACGGACTACGACTACGAGATCATGCTCTGGGTCAACCACAACGGCGCCGTCGGCCCGCTCGGCACCTCGCAGGGTTCGGTGACCCTCGGCGGCCACTCCTGGAACGTCTACAAGGGCAACAACGGCGCCAACGAGGTCTTCTCGTTCCTGCGCACCTCGGACTCCAGCTCCGGCACGGTCGACATTCTGCCGATCCTCAAGTGGATCAAGGACACCAAGGGCTGGATGGGCAACGAGACCATCGGTGACGTGCAGTTCGGCTACGAGATCACCTCGTCCGCCGGCGGTCTGGACTTCCGCACCGACAACCTGACGGTCAGCGGCGGCTGACCCACCGCACCACGGCCGAGGGGCCGGTCCCGCCCGGGACCGGCCCCTCCCCGCGTCTACTCCGCGACCGGCAGCCGCGCCCCGTCCCGCAGGAACAGCGGGATGCGGTCCAGCGGAGCGTCGACCGTCACGGTCGCCCCGCCCCCGTAGGTCTCACCCGTCCACGCGTCCGTCCAGCGCGCGCCCGCCGGAAGGTACGCCGTCCGGGCCGTGGCGCCCGCCGTCAGCACCGGCGCGACCAGCAGGTCCCGGCCGAAGAGGTAGGCGTCGTCCACGCCCCACGCCGCCGGGTCCCCGGGGAACTCCAGGAACAGCGGCCGCATCACCGGCAGCCCCTCCTCGTGCGCCTCGCGCATCACGTCCAGCACGTACGGCTTCAGCCGCTCGCGCAGCCGCAGGTACTTCTCCAGGACCGGGTACGCCTCCTCGCCGTAGGACCACACCTCGTTCGGGCCGCCGGTCATGTCGGGGCCCAGCGGCATGCCCGGGTCGCGGAAGCCGTGCAGGCGCATCAGCGGGGACAGCGCGCCGAACTGGAACCAGCGGATCATCACCTCCCGGTACGCGGGGTCGTCCGGGTCGCCGCCGTGGAAACCGCCGATGTCCGTGTTCCACCAGGGGATGCCCGACAGGGCGGTGTTCAGACCGGCCGCGATCTGGCGGCGCAGGGTCGCGAAGTCGGTGCCGATGTCACCGGACCACAGCGCGGCGCCGTGGCGCTGACTTCCCGCCCACGCCGAGCGGTTGAGGGTGATCACCTCGTCCACGCCGGCCGCGCGCAGGCCCTCGTCGAAGGCGCGGGAGTTCTCGGCCGGGTACAGGTTGCCGACCTCCAGGCCCGGGCCCGCCCAGTAGCGCAGGTTCTCCGGGAAGCCCGGCTTCAGTTCCGGCTCGCAGGCGTCCAGCCAGAACGCCGTGATGCCGTACGGGTCGAGGTAGTTCTCCTTGACCTTCGACCACACGAACTCGCGGGCCTCGGGGTTGGTGGCGTCGTAGAAGGCCACCTGGACCGTCGAGGCGACCCCCTTGTCCGGCCAGTCGGCGTGCGCCATCGGGCCGTACTGGGTGCCGATGAAGTAGCCGCGCTGCTCCATCACCGGGTGGTTCTCGCTCAGCGGGGACACCGACGGCCAGACGCTGACCACCAGCTTGACGCCCAGCTCGTCCAGCTCCCGGACCATGGCCGCCGGGTCGGGCCACTCGGCCGGGTCGAACGTCCACTCGCCGAGGTGCGTCCAGTGGAAGAAGTCGCACACGATCGCGTCGAGGGGCAGCCCGCGCCGCTTGTACTCCCGCGCCACGGCGAGGAGTTCGTCCTGCGTGCGGTAGCGCAGCTTGCACTGCCAGAAGCCCGCCGCCCAGGCCGGCAGCATCGGGGTGCGGCCGGTCACCGCGCTGTAGCGGCGCTGCGCGTCGGCCGGGGCGCCCGCGGTGATCCAGTAGTCGATCTGCCGGGCCGAGTCGGCGACCCAGCGGGTGCCGTTGTGTGCCAGCTCCACACGGCCGATCGCCGGGTTGTTCCACAGCAGCGTGTAGCCGCGGCTGGAGGTGAGGACGGGGATCGACACCTCGGCGTTGCGCTGGACCAGGTCCACGACCAGGCCCTTCTGGTCGAGTCGACCGTGCTGGTGCTGCCCGAGGCCGTACAGCCGCTCGTCCTCGTAAGCGGCGAACCGCTGCTCCAGGCGGTGGTACCCGTTGCCGACCGCCGTGTACAGGCGGGGGCCGGGCCACCAGAAGTGGGCGCGCTCCTCGACGAGCAGCTCGCCCCCGTCGGCCGTGCGCACGAAGCGGACCAGTCCCTCCCGATCCACCTCCACGGTCAGCGCGCCGACGGTCAGCGAACCGTGCCCGTCCTCGACCGTGACGGTGCTCCCGGTCGCCGGGGCGTGCGGGAGCAGGGCGCCGGGGAGGTCCTCCAGCACGGGGCCGCCGAGCCGGGCCCGGACCCGGACCGCGTCCGGCCCCCACGGCTCGATCCGGACGGTCTCCTGGCGCCCGCTCCACTCCAGCGCGCCGTCCCGCTCACGCAGGATGCCGACGGTGGGGGAGGACTGGGCGAGGCCGACCTCGGGCGGTGTCTGGGCAGGCTGATTCACGAGGCGTGCTCCTGGGGAGTGCGGACATGGCGGTGCCCTGGCACGGGCCGGACGGGTGAGCACCGAGCGCCGACGGCCGACGAAGAGCGCGGCCGCGGGACGCTGCGGCGGTGCGGCGGTGCGGAGATCAGAACCGGACGGGGGGCGGCGACGGGAGGGTGGCCTACGGCGGGGTGGCCCACGACGGATCGGGCCGCGAAGGGGCGATGGCGACGGGACGGTGGCCCGGGGCGGACGGGGGAGAGGGGGCCGGGCGACGGACGGGACGGTGGCCCTCGGCGGGGTGAGCCGCGAGCGGGACGGTGGCGAAGGGGCCAGGGCTGCGACACGGCAGGCAGGCCGGGACCACGGCCCGCTCCCGGACCGCGGCGCCTAGGGCCGGACCGGTGCCGGCCCCGAGCTGGCCCGCACCGTCAGTTCCGGCGCGAGCAGCACGACCTCCTCGCTGCCGCGCCCGTCGAGCTTGGCGACGAGCTGCTCCACTGCGTGCCGGCCCATCTCCTGCGCGGGCACGGCGACCGAGGTCAGCCGCACCGAGGCCTGGACGGCGACCTGCTCGGGGCAGACCGCGACCACCGACACGTCCTCGGGCACGGCCCGGCCCTGCTGACGCAGCAGCGCGAGCAGCGGCTCGACCGCCGACTCGTTCTGGACGACGAATCCCGTGGTGCCCGGGCGCTCGTCGAAGACTCGGGCGAGGGTCGCGGACATCGCGTCGTAGCCGCCCTCGCACGGGCGGTGCAGCAGCCGCAGTCCCAGCTCACGCGCGCGGGTGCGCAGCCCGTCGAGGGTGCGCTCGGCGAAGCCCGTGTGCCGCTCGTAGACGGCGGGCGCCTCACCGATGACAGCGATGTCGCGATGCCCCAGCGACGCCAGATGTTCCACGCACAGCGCACCGGTCGCCCGGAAGTCGAGGTCGACGCAGGTCAGCCCGGTGGTGTCGGCGGGCAGCCCGATCAGCACGGAGGGCTGGTCGGTGCCCCGCAGCAAGGGCAGCCGCTCGTCGTCGAGTTCGACGTCCATAAGGATCATCGCGTCGGCGAGGCCGCTGCCGGTGACGCGGCGCACCGCGTCGGGCCCCTCCTCGCCCGTGAGCAGCAGGATGTCGTATCCGTGGGCGCGTGCGCTGGTCGCGACCGCGATGGCGATCTCCATCATCACCGGCACGTACATGTCCGTGCGCAGCGGGATCATCAGCGCGATGATGTTCGACCTGCTGCTGGCCAGGGCGCGGGCGCCGGCGTTCGGGTGGTAGCCGAGCTTCCGGATACTCTCCTCGACCCGCTGCCGGGTGGTGGTGGAGATGGACCGCTTGCCGCTGAGGACATAGCTCACCGTGCTCGCCGAGACTCCGGCGTGCTGGGCGACCTCGGCGAGGGTGACCATCCAGCTCTCCAAGCTTTGTGAAGCGCTTCGACAGCGCGAGGGGTGGATATGGGCGGGTGAGGGTGGTTCGACAGTAGCCCCAGTGGGAGTGGGTGTCCATAGGCTGTCGAAGCGCTTCGACAGCTTACTTTCCCGCTGTTTCCCCGGCCTCCCGCCCATCCTCTCGCGCCCGCGGCCATCGGCCGAACGGCCGCACAAAGGGTGGTGGGTCCGCCCCGGAACGGGTACACACGATCGGGTAGCACCGACTAGTAACGTACGCCCGCGAGTTCGCCCATCGGGTACTTCGCGGCCGTACCTCCCTTCGATGCCGATTCGCGGCGAGGTGAGCCTCATGTCCGCTCCACCCACCCCTTCCTCCCGACCCACCGTCACCGAACGTGAGGCCCGTCAGGTGGCGGAGGCTGCCCGGGAACAGGACTGGCGCAAGCCCAGCTTCGCCAAGGAGTTGTTCCTCGGCCGCTTCCGCCTCGACCTCCTCCACCCCCACCCGGTCCCGGCCGACGAGCACGTCCAGCGCGGCGAGGAGTTCCTCGCCAAGCTCCGCGACTTCTGCGAGACGAAGATCGACGGGTCCGTCATCGAACGCGACGCGCGGATCCCCGACGAGGTGATCACGGGGCTGAAGGAGCTGGGCGCCTTCGGCATGAAGATCGGTACCAAGTACGGCGGACTCGGCCTCACCCAGGTGTACTACAACAAGGCCCTCGCCCTGGTCGGATCCGCGAATCCGGCGATCGGCGCGCTGCTCTCCGCCCACCAGTCGATCGGCGTACCGCAGCCGCTGAAGATGTTCGGCACCCAGGAGCAGAAGGACACGTTCCTGCCGCGCTGCGCCCGCACCGACATCTCGGCGTTCCTGCTCACCGAACCGGACGTCGGCTCCGACCCGGCCCGCCTCGCGACCTCCGCCGTACCGGAGGGCGACGAGTACGTCCTCGACGGCGTGAAGCTGTGGACGACCAACGGCGTCGTCGCGGACCTGCTGGTCGTCATGGCCCGCGTCCCCAAGTCCGAGGGCCACAAGGGCGGCATCACCGCCTTCGTCGTGGAGGCCGCCTCCGAGGGCATCACCGTCGAGAACCGCAACGCCTTCATGGGCCTGCGCGGCCTGGAGAACGGCGTCACCCGCTTCCACCGGGTCCGCGTCCCCGCCGCCAACCGCATCGGCCCCGAGGGAGCCGGCCTCAAGATCGCCCTGACCACCCTGAACACCGGCCGCCTCTCGCTGCCCGCCATGTGCGTCGGCGCCGGCAAGTGGTGCCTGAAGATCGCCCGCGAGTGGTCGGCGGCGCGCGAGCAGTGGGGCAAGCCGGTCGCCCTGCACGAGGCGGTCGGCGCCAAGATCTCCTTCATCGCGGCGACCACCTTCGCCCTGGAGGCCGTCGTGGACCTCTCCTCCCAGATGGCCGACGAGGACCGCAACGACATCCGCATCGAGGCCGCCCTCGCCAAGCTCTACGGCTCCGAGATGGCGTGCCGGATCGCCGACGAGCTGGTCCAGATCCGCGGCGGACGGGGCTTCGAGACCGCCGCCTCCCTCGAAGCCCGCGGGGAGCGCGCGGTGCCCGCCGAGCAGCTCCTGCGCGATCTGCGGATCAACCGCATCTTCGAGGGCTCCACGGAGATCATGCACCTGCTGATCGCCCGCGAGGCGGTCGACGCCCACCTGTCGGTCGCCGGAGACCTGATCGACCCGGACAAGTCCCTGTCCGACAAGGCGAGGGCCGGTGCACAGGCGGGCGTCTTCTACGCCAAGTGGCTGCCGAAACTGGTCGCCGGACCGGGCCACCTCCCGCGCTCCTACGCCGAATTCCACCCCACGGGCCACGTCGACCTCTCCGGACACCTCAGGTACGTCGAACGCACCGCCCGCAAGCTCGCCCGGTCCACCTTCTACGCCATGTCCCGCTGGCAGGGCCGGATGGAGACCAAGCAGGGCTTCCTGGGCCGCATCGTCGACATCGGCGCCGAGCTGTTCGCCATGAGCGCCGCCTGCGTCCGCGCCGAGCACCTGCGCGCGAAGGGCGACCACGGCCGCGAGGCCTACCAGCTCGCCGACGCCTTCTGCCGCCAGGCCCGCATCCGCGTCGAAGAACTCTTCGGCCGGCTGTGGACCAACACCGACGACCTCGACCACAAGGTCGTCAAGGGCGTCCTGGGCGGCGCCTACGAGTGGCTGGAGCAGGGCGTCGTCGACCCGTCCGGCCAGGGCCCCTGGATCGCGGACGCGACACCCGGGCCGAGCACCAGGCAGAACGTCCACCGCCCCATCCCCTGACACCCGGGCCCTGTCGTCACCGCCTCGCCCGCACGGCGACGACAGGGCCCGCCCCGGTTGCCCCGCGCCACCCGCCCGAGGGACGCGCTGTCCTCACCGAGGGCGGTTACGGCCACAATGGGGGAATGAGCGACAGTCCAGCCCCACTCGCCGACCCGCACCTCGTCTACGACCCGGTGGCGGGCGACGGCCCGAAGGACGTGGTGATCCTCGGGTCCACCGGGTCGATCGGGACCCAGGCCATCGACCTCGTGCTGCGCAACCCGGACCGCTTCCGGGTGACCGGCCTGTCCGCCAACGGCGGCCGGATCGCCCTCCTCGCCGAGCAGGCGTACCGGCTGAAGGTACGGACCGTCGCCGTGGCCCGCGAGGACGTCGTACCGGCGCTTCGGGAGGCGCTCGGAGCCCAGTACGGCACCGGGGAGCCGCTCCCCGAGATCCTCGCCGGACCGGACGCGGCCACGCAGCTCGCCGCCTCCGACTGCCACACCGTCCTCAACGGCATCACCGGCTCCATCGGGCTCGCCCCGACCCTGGCCGCCCTGGAGGCGGGCCGCACCCTCGCGCTCGCCAACAAGGAGTCGCTCATCGTCGGCGGCCCGCTGGTCAAGGCCCTCGCCAAGCCCGGGCAGATCATCCCGGTGGACTCCGAGCACGCCGCCCTCTTCCAGGCACTCGCGGCCGGCACCCGCGCCGACGTGCGCAAGCTGGTCGTCACCGCGTCCGGCGGCCCGTTCCGGGGGCGTACGAAGGAACAGCTGGCGGCCGTCACCGTCGAGGACGCCCTCGCCCACCCCACCTGGGCCATGGGCCCGGTGATCACGATCAACTCCGCCACCCTCGTCAACAAGGGCCTGGAGGTGATCGAGGCCCACCTCCTCTACGACATTCCCTTCGACCGCATTGAGGTGGTCGTGCACCCGCAGTCGTATGTCCACTCGATGGTTGAGTTCACGGACGGATCGACACTGGCCCAGGCGACGCCCCCCGACATGCGCGGGCCCATCGCCATCGGCCTCGGCTGGCCCGAACGCGTCCCCGACGCCGCCCCCACCTTCGACTGGAGCAAGGCCTCGACGTGGGAGTTCTTCCCGCTCGACAACGAGGCCTTCCCCTCGGTGAACCTGGCCCGGCACGTCGGGGCGCTCGCGGGCACGGCCCCGGCGGTGTTCAATGCGGCCAACGAGGAGTGCGTCGAGGCGTTCCGCTCCGGCGCGCTGCCGTATCTCGGGATCATGGAGACCGTCACGCGGGTGGTCGAGGAACACGGCACCCCCCGTACGGGAACCTCGCTCACCGTCGCGGACGTCCTCGAAGCGGAGACCTGGGCGCGCGCCCGGGCCCGGGAACTGGCGGCACAGACGGCGGAGGCCCGTGCATGACGACCCTGATGTTCATCCTCGGCATAGTCCTCTTCGCGGTCGGCCTGCTGTTCTCCATCGCCTGGCACGAGCTGGGCCACCTCTCCACGGCCAAGATGTTCGGCATCCGCGTACCGCAGTACATGGTCGGCTTCGGACCGACGATCTTCTCGCGGAAGAAGGGCGAGACCGAGTACGGCGTCAAGGCCATCCCGTTCGGCGGCTACATCCGCATGATCGGCATGTTCCCGCCCGGTCCCGACGGCCGGATGGAGGCCCGCTCCACCTCGCCCTGGCGCGGCATGATCGAGGACGCCCGCTCGGCGGCCTTCGAGGAACTCCAGCCCGGTGACGAGAAGCGCCTGTTCTACACGCGCAAGCCGTGGAAACGGGTCATCGTCATGTTCGCCGGCCCGTTCATGAACCTGATCCTCGCGGTGGTGCTGTTCCTCACGGTGCTGATGGGCTTCGGCATCTCGCAGCAGACCACCACCGTCAGCTCCGTCTCCCAGTGCGTCATCTCGCAGAGCGAGAACCGCGACGACTGCGCCAAGTCCGACCCGGCCTCCCCGGCCGCGGCGGCCGGCCTGAAGGCGGGCGACAAGATCGTCTCCTTCGACGGCGTCCGCACCGACGACTGGGACAAGCTGTCCAACCTGATCCGCGCCACCCCCGGCGAGGAGGTGCCGATCGTCGTCGAGCGCGGCGGCCAGGAGGTCACCCTCCACGCCCACATCGCCACCAACCAGGTCGCCAAGAAGGACTCCCACGGACAGATCGTCCAGGGCGAGTACGTCACCGCCGGCTTCCTCGGCTTCAGCGCGGCCACCGGCGTGGTGAAACAGGACTTCGGCCAGTCCGTGACCTGGATGGGCGACCGCATCGGCGACGCCGTCGACTCCCTCGCCGCCCTGCCCGGCAAGATCCCCGCGCTGTGGGACGCCGCCTTCGGCGACGGCCCCCGCGAGGCCGACTCCCCGATGGGCGTCGTCGGCGCCGCCCGGGTCGGCGGCGAGATCGCCACGCTGGACATACCGCCCACCCAGCAGCTGGCCATGTTCGTCATGCTGGTCGCCGGCTTCAACCTCTCCCTGTTCCTCTTCAACATGCTCCCGCTGCTGCCGCTCGACGGCGGCCACATCGCGGGCGCGCTGTGGGAGTCGCTGCGCCGGAGCACCGCCAAGGTGCTGCGCCGGCCCGACCCGGGCCCCTTCGACGTGGCGAAGCTGATGCCGGTGGCGTACGTGGTGGCGGGCGTGTTCGTCTGCTTCACCCTGCTCGTCCTGGTCGCGGACGTGGTGAATCCCGTACGGATCAGCTGACGTCCCCACGGTCCGGCGAGAGGCCCGATCCGGGGAGCATGTCCCTCCGGACCGGGCTTCACGCATGTCATGGGGCAGATGGATGCCATCGGGTGGATTCCCCGTACGCTGTGTGCCGGGGGTTCAGGTCCGTGCCGTAATCTCGTTGGGGCCGGAGCCCGCCGCTGACCGGGGCCGGATCTTGATCCAAGACTTGGGGTTGCACAGCAGATGACTGCGATTTCTCTCGGCATGCCGTCCGTTCCGACCACGCTCGCCGTGCGCCGCAAGAGCCGGCAGATCCAGGTCGGCCCCGTGGCGGTCGGCGGCGACGCCCCCGTGTCGGTGCAGTCCATGACGACGACCCGTACGTCCGACATCGGCGCGACCCTCCAGCAGATCGCCGAGCTGACGGCCTCCGGCTGCCAGATCGTCCGTGTGGCGTGCCCCACGCAGGACGACGCCGACGCCCTCCCCGTGATCGCGAAGAAGTCGCAGATCCCGGTGATCGCGGACATCCACTTCCAGCCGAAGTACGTCTTCGCCGCCATCGAGGCGGGCTGCGCCGCGGTCCGGGTGAACCCCGGCAACATCAAGCAGTTCGACGACAAGGTCAAGGAGATCGCCCAGGCGGCGAAGGACCACGGCACCCCGATCCGCATCGGCGTGAACGCGGGCTCCCTGGACCGCCGCCTGCTCCAGAAGTACGGCAAGGCGACCCCCGAGGCGCTCGCCGAGTCCGCCCTGTGGGAGGCGTCCCTCTTCGAGGAGCACGGCTTCCGGGACATCAAGATCTCCGTGAAGCACAACGACCCGGTCGTCATGGTCGAGGCCTACCGCCAGCTCGCCGCCCAGTGCGACTACCCGCTGCACCTCGGCGTCACCGAGGCCGGCCCCGCCTTCCAGGGCACCATCAAGTCGGCCGTCGCCTTCGGCGCCCTGCTCTCCCAGGGCATCGGCGACACCATCCGCGTCTCCCTGTCGGCACCGCCCGTCGAGGAGATCAAGGTCGGCATCCAGATCCTGGAGTCGCTGAACCTGCGCCAGCGGGGCCTGGAGATCGTCTCCTGCCCGTCCTGCGGCCGGGCCCAGGTCGACGTCTACAAGCTGGCCGAGGAGGTCACCGCCGGCCTGACCGGCATGGACGTCCCGCTGCGCGTCGCCGTCATGGGCTGCGTCGTCAACGGCCCCGGCGAGGCCCGCGAGGCCGACCTCGGCGTCGCCTCCGGCAACGGCAAGGGGCAGATCTTCGTCAAGGGCGAGGTCATCAAGACCGTGCCCGAGTCCAAGATCGTGGAGACCCTCATCGAGGAGGCCATGAAGCTCGCCGAGCAGATGGAGAAGGACGGCGTCACCTCCGGCGAGCCGTCGGTCTCGGTCGCGGGCTGAGGCTTCGCGCCCGTCGGCTTCTCAGGGCCGGCCCGGGTGCTTGGGACGCTCCGGATGATTCCAGCCGGTCCGGCGTTCGAGGACGCGGCCCGTTCAGGGCCGAAGCGGGGCCCGGGGGCGGCAGCCCCCGGACGGCACGGCACCCGACCCGCACCGGTGAGCACGCGGCAACAGCAGGCGGGGCGACGCCACTCGGCATCCGCAGGTACAGTGCGGAGATCAGCAGATCTTAGGGTGAGGCCCCGCACGTGTTGACGCAGACCACCTCCCGCGTGCTCGAACCGAGCGACCTGGACGCCGCGCTCGCCGTCCTCGACCGCGAGCCGGTCGCCAACGCCTTCGTGACCGCCCGGGTGCAGATCGCGGGCCTCGACCCGTGGCGCCTCGGCGGCGAGATGTGGGGCTGGTACGAGGACGGCATGCTGACCTCCCTGTGCTACGCGGGCGCCAACCTCGTCCCCATCTGCGCCACCCCGCGTGCCGTCCGCGCCTTCGCCGACCGTGCCCGGCGGGCCGGCCGCCGCTGCTCCTCCATCGTCGGCCCCGCCGAGTCCACCGCCCAGCTGTGGCGGCTCCTCGAACCCGGCTGGGGCCCGGCCCGCGAAGTCCGCGGCCGGCAGCCCCTCATGGTCACCGACCGCATGACCGCCGACGTCGCCCCCGATCCCCGCGTCCGCCGGGTCCGCAAGGACGAGATGGAGCGGATCATGCCGGCCTGCGTGGCGATGTTCACCGAGGAGGTCGGCATCTCCCCGCTGGCCGGCGACGGCGGACTGCTCTATCAGGCCCGGGTCGCCGAACTCGTCGGCTCCGGCCGCTCCTTCGCCCGGTTCGACAGCGACGGGCGGGTCGTCTTCAAGGCCGAGATCGGCGCCGCCACCGACCGCGCCTGCCAGATCCAGGGCGTATGGGTGGCCCCCGAGTACCGGGGACGGGGACTCGCCGCCCCCGGCATGGCGGCCGTCCTGCGCTACGCCCTCGCCGACGTGGCCCCGGTGGTGAGCCTGTACGTGAACGACTTCAACACCGCGGCCCGGCGGACGTACCGGCGGGTGGGCTTCCAGGAGGTCGGTTCCTTCATGAGCGTGCTGTTCTGACCCCGGCCGATCACCCCCGGCACACAGCCGCGTCACCCCTGTAGGCTCCCCGCCATGGACCTCGTCATCGGCCCCTTGGACCTGTCGGCGCACGTCGACGAGGCCCTTGCCGTCCAAGCCGCCGCCTTCGGTCTCGGCCCGGACGAGGTGGCCGTCCGCCGCCAGATCGTCCTGCGCCACATGACCTACCCCGGCGCCCGCGCCCTCGGCGCCACCACTCCCGACGGGGATCTCGCCGGCTTCGTCTACGGCATGCCCAACGACCGCACCCACTGGTGGTCCACCGTCGTCGAGCCGTACCTCCGCGCCCAGCACAACGAGGCCTGGCTCGACGACTCCTTCGTCATCACCGAACTGCACGTCCACCCGGCCCACCAGAACCGCGGCGCGGGCCGCTCACTGATCACCACGATCACCGACACCGCCGCCGAGCCCCGCTCGATCCTCTCCGCGATCGACACCGAGAGCCCCGCCCGGGGCCTCTACCGCTCCCTCGGCTACACCGACCTCGCCCGCCAGGTCCTGTTCCCCAGCGCGCCCCGGCCGTACGCCGTGATGGGCGCGCACCTTCCCCTGCGCAGGCCCTAACCGATTTCCGCCGGGATGGACCGCCCGGTTAACCTCCTGCCAACACCCTCCTCCACTCTCGGCTCCGCCCGAGCGGGGGGACCCCCATCAGCAGGAGTCTCGAACCATGGCCAACGCACCGGTCCAGCGCATGTCGAAGTTGATGGCGAAGACGCTGCGCGACGACCCGGCGGACGCCGAGGTCCTCAGCCACAAGCTGCTGGTCCGCGCCGGTTACGTGCGCCGCACCGCCGCCGGCCTGTGGAGCTGGCTGCCGCTCGGCAAGAAGGTCCTCGGCAACATCGAGCGCATCGTCCGCGAGGAGATGGACGCCATCGGCGCCCAGGAAGTGCAGCTCCCCGCCCTGCTGCCGCGCGAGCCGTACGAGGCCACCGGCCGCTGGGAGGAGTACGGCCCCGAGCTGTTCCGCCTCCAGGACCGCAAGGGCGGCGACTACCTCCTCGGCCCCACCCACGAGGAGATCTTCACCCTGCTGGTGAAGGACCAGGCATCCTCTTACAAGGACCTGCCGGTCATCCTCTACCAGATCCAGAACAAGTACCGCGACGAGGCCCGCCCCCGGGCCGGCATCCTGCGCGGCCGCGAGTTCCTGATGAAGGACTCCTACTCCTTCGACGTCGCCGACGAGGGCCTCGCCGAGTCCTACGCCCTGCACCGCGCCGCCTACCAGCGCATCTTCGAGCGCCTCGGCCTCGACTACCGCATCTGCGCGGCCACCGCCGGCGCCATGGGCGGCTCGAAGTCCGAGGAGTTCCTCGCGCCCGCCGAGGCCGGCGAGGACACCTTCGCGGACTGCCCGAACTGCGACTTCGCCGCCAACACCGAGGCGATCACCTACGCGCTGACGCCGGTGGACGCGGCCGGCGTGCCCGCCGCCGAGGACATCCCGACCCCGGACACCCCGACCATCGAGACCCTCGCCGCCTCCCTCGGCGTCCCGGCCTCCGCCACGCTGAAGAACCTGCTGGTCAAGGTGGACGGCGAGATCGTCGCCGTGGGCGTCCCCGGTGACCGCGAGGTCGACATGGACAAGGTCGAGGCGCACTTCGCCCCGGCCGCCGTCGAGCTGGTCACCGCCGAGGACTTCGTCGGCCGCCCCGACCTGGTCCGCGGCTACGTCGGCCCGCAGGGCCTGGGCGAGAAGGTGACGTACATCGCCGACCCGCGCGTGGCGCCGGGCACCGCGTGGATCACGGGCGCCAACAAGGAGCACACGCACGCCAAGAACGTCGTGGCAGGCCGTGACTTCGAGGTCGACGCGTACGTCGACGTCGTCGTGGTCCGGGACGGCGACCCCTGCCCGAAGTGCGGCACCGGCCTGAAGCTGGACCGCGCCATCGAGATCGGCCACATCTTCCAGCTGGGCCGCAAGTACGCCGACGCCCTCAAGCTGGACGTCCTCGGCCAGAACGGCAAGCCGGCCCGCGTGACCATGGGCTCCTACGGCATCGGCGTCTCCCGCGCCGTGGCCGCCCTCGCCGAGCAGCACGCCGACGACAAGGGCCTCGTCTGGTCCAAGGAGGTCGCCCCCGCCGACGTCCACGTCGTCGCCGCCGGCAAGGCCCTGCAGACCGAGCTGGCCCTCGAGGTCTCCGACAAGCTGGCCGCCGCCGGCGTCCGCGTCCTGGTGGACGACCGGGCCGGCGTCTCCCCGGGCGTCAAGTTCACCGACGCCGAGCTCATCGGCGTCCCGCAGATCCTGGTCGCCGGCCGCCGCTCGGCCGAAGGCGTGGTCGAGCTGAAGGACCGCCGCACCGGCGAGCGCGAGGAACTGACGGTCGACGAGGCCATCGCCCGCCTGACGGCCTGATCCCACCACCCAGGGGCGCCCGCGACCGGCGGGCGCCCCTGAGGCGTGTTCCCGCTCGCCCGGCAACCCGCGGGCCTCGGGGCCGCCCTACAGCCAGGTCGCGAACTCCAGCAGCAGTTCCGCGTCCCGCTCGCGGCCGACCCGGTGGGCCCGTACGCCCGACTCGACCGCCCGGAACAGCGTCCAGCCGCGCAGCCGCTCCTGGTCGACCTCCAGCGACTCGGCGAGCCGCTTCACCCGCCGCCGGGTCGTCGAGGCGCCCGACGGCTGGGCGATCAGGTCCTCCACCCGGTCCCGCACCAGCCGGGCAAGGTCGAAGGCGCTCTCGCCGACCACGGGGTCCGGCCCCACGGCCAGCCACGGCATCCGGTCCCCGGCGAGCACCTTGCTCTGCCGGAACGTGCCGTGCAGCAGCCGCTCTTCGGGCGGCGCGGCCAGCAGCTCCGCGCGGGCCGTGAGCGCCGCGTCCACCAGTGCGGCCACCGCCGGATCGGCCGCGGCGCCGGCCCGCATGGCCTCGGCCTGCCGCCCGGTCCGCTCGGCCACGGTCTCGAAGGAGTGACCGGCGGGCGGCTCCACCCACAGCCGCCGCAGCGTGCCCGCGGCCTCCAGCAGCGCCTTCGACTCGGGCAGGGACCGCACCGAGACGTCCGGGTGCAACCGCTCCAGCAGCAGCACCCCCTCCGGCGTGTCCTCCCGGAGCAACTGCACGGCACCCAGTCCGCCCCAGTGGGCGAGCGCGGCCCGCTCGCTCCCGGGCCGGGCCCGGCGGGGAGCCAGCTTGAGCACCGCCGGCGTCCCGTCGGCCCGCCGTACCAGGATCACCAGGCTGCTGCGTCCGCCGGGCACCTGCACCCGCTCCACGGTCGCCCCGCACAGCGCCACGGCCTCCCGCGCCGTCTCCGGCAGCTTCTCCAGCCATTCGTCACCGACCGGTGCCGTCTCACCGAGCGCCCTGACCAGACGCCGCGGCGGTTCGAAAGCCATGCGCGAGCCGTTCCCTTCCCGTACGGGCCCTCCCGTACGTGTTACGCGGTCGGTGTCGCCGAAGCCGACGGTGTGCCGGCCCGCTCGGCGAGCCCAGGGAAGGCTACGCTCCCGCCGCGCCAGCGCACGGCCCGGACCGCGGCCTCCCGCAGCGCCCCGGCCGCCGTGGCCCGCAGACCGCCCTCGGCCGCCCGCACCAGGTCGGAGTAGACCCCCGCCGTCCGGCTCTCCAGCTCGGCCGCCAGCCGCACCGCGGCCGCCGCGTCCGGCACCGCGAAGGGCAGCGCGTACCCGGCCGCCGCGGCGACCGGCCTGCCGCCCAGATCGCCGACCTGGCGCGCCAGCGCGTCGCGTCGCGCCCGGTGCGCGTCGTACGCCGTCCGCGCCTCGGCGCGCCGTTCCTCGCCGATCCGCCCGCCGACGACTCCGTAGCCGTACACCGCGGCATGCTCGGCCGCCAGCGCCGCCTGGAGGGCGTCCAGCACCCGGTCCTTCGCCTCGCTCACCCGTGACCCTCCGTCAGCAGAAACATGTGCGCCGCACCGGCCGCCGCCACCGACGCCAGCAGCCGTGCCGACTCACCCGGTGCCTCCAGCAGCGCCCCGGCCCGCCGGTCGGCCAGCTCGCGCTCGGCGGCGGCCAGACCGGCCAGGGCCTCCTTCTCGGTCACCGGCACACCGGCGCCGTCCCCCGGCCCGGCGGCCCGCGCCGTCCCCGACGGCGACGCCGTCGGGGAGGCGGTCCGCGCGCCGCCGCCGAACGCCTCGGCGTGCCGTACGACCTCGTCCCGCAGCGGCCGCAGCCGCGCGGCCAGGCCCGGGTGGGCGGCGATCACCGCGTCGTACCGCGCGGCCAGCACCTCGCTGTCCCGCGCCGCACGCGCGCGGGCCCGTTCGTCGGCGGAGGGAGCGGGCGCGGTGTCGGAGCCGGACCCGCCGGAACAGCCGGCCAGCAGGGCGGCCCCGGCGGCCGAGGCGAGCAGGCTCCTTCGGCGCGGCCCCGAGGGCACGCGCGGCGATGAGGGGAACGACACGGCAGACGTCCTCGGCAGACTCGTACGGAACCGACGGGTGAGCGAGGGCGCGCGGCGGGAGAGCGGGGACCAGCGGCGCGGCACGCCCGTGATCACGGTACCCGGGCCTCGCCCGGGCACCACTCAGCGGCACCGCCGGTCCGGGGTGGACGGCAACACCCCCCGCGACCGGATACCCTTTGACCTGACACGCGACCCATCCCACAACAGCACACGCGGCCGAGGAGTCACCCGGATGAGCACCACCCAGAGCGAGAGGCTGCGAGAGCTGCTCGAACCGCTCGTCACCTCCCAGGGTCTGGACCTCGAAGAGATCGCCGTGGACGCGGTCGGGCGCAAGCGTGTGCTGCGGGTGGTCGTCGACTCCGACACCGGTGCGGACCTCGACCGGATCGCCGATGTGAGCCGCGCGCTCTCGGCGAAGCTCGACGAGACGGACGCGATGGGCGACGCGGAGTACACCCTCGAGGTCGGAACCCCGGGCGCGGAGCGCTCCCTCACCGAGCACCGCCACTACACGCGTGCCGTGGACCGCCTGGTGCGGTTCCAGCTCCACGAGGACGGCGAACTGGTCGCCCGGATCCTCGGTGTGGACGACGACGGACTCGACCTCGAAGTGCCCGGCGTGAAGGGCCGCAAGGCCACCACCCGCAGACTCGCCTTCGGTGACATCGACAAGGCACGCGTCCAGGTCGAGTTCAACCGCAAGGACAAGAAGGACCAGAAGGACATGACGGAAGAGGAGGAGGCGTAGCCGTGGACATCGACATGAGCGCCCTGCGGGGCTTGGTACGGGAGAAGGAGATCTCCTTCGACCTGCTGGTCGGAGCGATCGAGTCGGCCCTCCTCATCGCGTACCACCGCACCGAGGGAAGCCGCCGGCACGCGCGCGTGGAACTCGACCGGGAGACCGGGCACGTGACCGTGTGGGCGAAGGAGGACCCCGACGACCTCGAAGAGGGCCAGCAGGCGCGGGAGTTCGACGACACCCCGTCCGACTTCGGCCGTATCGCCGCCACCACCGCCAAGCAGGTCATCCTGCAGCGGCTGCGCGACGCCGAGGACGACGCGACGCTCGGCGAGTACGCGGGCCGCGAGGGCGACATCGTCACCGGAGTGGTCCAGCAGGGCCGCGACCCGAAGAACGTGCTCGTCGACATCGGCAAGCTGGAGGCCATCCTGCCGGTGCAGGAGCAGGTCCCCGGGGAGAGCTACCCGCACGGCACGCGGCTGCGCAGCTACGTCGTCCGGGTGGCGAAGGGTGTCCGCGGTCCCTCCGTGACCCTGTCGCGCACGCACCCCAACCTGGTGAAGAAGCTCTTCGCCCTGGAGGTGCCGGAGATCGCCGACGGGTCCGTCGAGATCGCCGCGATCGCCCGCGAGGCCGGTCACCGCACGAAGATCGCCGTCCGCTCCACCCGCTCGGGCCTGAACGCCAAGGGCGCCTGCATCGGCCCCATGGGCGGCCGGGTCCGCAACGTGATGGGTGAGCTGAACGGCGAGAAGATCGACATCGTCGACTGGTCGGACGACCCGGCCGAGATGGTGGCGAACGCGCTCTCCCCGGCCCGCGTCTCCAAGGTGGAGGTCGTGGACCTCGCGGCCCGCTCCGCGCGGGTGATCGTGCCGGACTACCAGCTGTCGCTGGCGATCGGCAAGGAGGGCCAGAACGCCCGGCTCGCGGCCCGGCTCACCGGCTGGCGGATCGACATCCGGCCGGACACCGAGCAGCCGTCCGAGCGGCCCGCGGAGTAGGAGTTTCCGGCCACCGGGCCGGGAACGGGGAATAGATCCAAGCCGCCTGCCGCTGAGATCACGACAGGTTGGTGCACGGCATGTGTTCGATTCTTGCCCCAAAGGGGTGAGGTCGGTCCGGGGAGGTAGACTTAGGAGTGTCTGGCCGGACACCTAGCCGCGCACGCCCTGAGCGCACCTGCGTGGGGTGCCGGGAGCGAGCGGTGAAGAGCGAGCTGCTGCGGACCGTGGTGATCGAGGACGCGTGCGTCCCCGATGTACGCGGTACGCTGCCCGGCCGGGGTGCGTATGTGCATCCCGCCACGGTCTGTGTCGACCAGGCACTGCGCCGCAAGGCGTTCCCGCGGGCGCTCCGCGTCCCGGGTCCGCTCGACGTAAAGGCGTTGCGCCGCTACGTCGAGCAGGCACAAGGTTGCTGAAAGCACCATGTAAGCAACGTGGTAAGGAAGACATGCCGTACGGAACCCCGTGCGGCTTGGTACCTCGCGAGTCGAAAGCAGGTCGAGATTGCGATGAGCACTCGATGAGTACGCGATGAGTACGCCCATGAACTAGCGACGGTCCGGACGCAACCCGGACCTCAGAGGAGCGAAGTGGCTAAGGTCCGGGTATACGAACTCGCCAAGGAGTTCGGAGTGGAGAGCAAGGCCGTCATGGCCAAGCTCCAGGAACTCGGTGAATTCGTCCGTTCGGCGTCTTCGACCATCGAAGCGCCCGTAGTACGCAAGCTGACAGACGCCTTCCAGCAGGGCGGTGGCAACGGCAAGTCCGCCAAGCCGGCCCCTCGCAAGGCGACCCCCAGGCCCGCCGCGCCGTCTCCGGCGCAGGCCGCGGGCCCCTCCCGTGCCGTTCCGGCAGCGGGAGACCGTCCGGCCGCGCCGCGTCCGGCCGCACCCAAGCCCCCGGCCGCGGAGCAGCCCGAGACCCCGTCGGCGCCCGCGCCGGCAGCCTCGGGCACGCGTCCGACGCCGGGTCCCAAGCCGGCCCCGCGTCCGGCTCCGGCCGCACCGGAGTTCACCGCGCCTCCGACGCCTCCGGCGGCTCCCGCCGCCCCGGCGCCGTCGTCCGGCCCCCGGCCCGGCGCGCGTCCCGGCGCCCCGAAGCCCGGCGGTCGTCCCGCCGGTCCCGGTCAGGACCGTGGTCAGCAGGGCGGCCAGGGCCGTCCCGGTGGCCAGCGTCCCGGTGCCCCGGCACAGCGTCCCGGCGGCCGCCCCGGCGGTCCGCGTCCGGGCAACAACCCCTTCACCTCCGGCGGCAACGCCGGCATGGCGCGCCCGCAGGCGCCCCGTCCGCAGGGCGGCCCGCGTCCCGGCGGCCCCGGTGCCCCCGGCGCCGGTCCCCGTCCGGGAGCTCCCGGCCAGGGCGGCGGTCCGCGTCCCCAGGCTCCGGGCGGCAACCGTCCGAGCCCGGGCTCGATGCCGCGTCCGCAGGGCGGTGCGGCCGGTCCCCGTCCCGGCGGCGGTCCGCGTCCGAACCCCGGCATGATGCCGCAGCGTCCCGCTGCCGGCCCGCGTCCCGGCGGTGGCCCCGGCGGCCGCGGCCCGGCCGGTGCCGGTCGTCCCGGTGGCGGCGGTCGTCCGGGCGGCGGCGGCTTCGCCGGTCGTCCCGGTGGCGGCGGCGGTGCCGGTCGTCCCGGTGGTGGCGGCGGTTTCGCCGGTCGTCCCGGTGGTGGCGGCGGCTTCGGTGGCGGCGGTGGCCGTCCCGGCTTCGGCGGCCGTCCCGGCGGTCCCGGTGGCCGTGGTGGCACGCAGGGCGCCTTCGGCCGTCCCGGCGGTCCCGCGCGTCGCGGTCGCAAGTCGAAGCGGCAGAGGCGCCAGGAGTACGAGGCCATGCAGGCCCCGTCGGTCGGCGGCGTGATGCTGCCTCGCGGCAACGGCGAGACCATTCGCCTGTCGCGCGGTGCGTCGCTCACCGACTTCGCGGAGAAGATCAACGCCAACCCGGCGTCGCTCGTCGCGGTCATGATGAACCTCGGCGAGATGGTCACCGCGACCCAGTCCGTCTCCGACGAGACGCTCCAGCTCCTCGCCGGCGAGATGAACTACAACGTTCAGATCGTCAGCCCGGAGGAGGAGGACCGCGAGCTGCTCGAGTCCTTCGACCTGGAGTTCGGTGAGGACGAGGGCTCCGAGGAGGACCTGGTCGTCCGTCCGCCGGTGGTGACCGTCATGGGTCACGTCGACCACGGTAAGACCCGACTGCTCGACGCCATCCGCAAGACGAACGTCATCGCGGGCGAGGCCGGCGGCATCACCCAGCACATCGGTGCCTACCAGGTCGCGACCGAGGTCAACGAAGAAGAGCGCAAGATCACCTTCATCGACACCCCGGGTCACGAGGCGTTCACCGCCATGCGTGCCCGTGGTGCGCGCTCGACCGACATCGCGATCCTGGTCGTCGCGGCCAACGACGGCGTCATGCCGCAGACGGTCGAGGCGCTCAACCACGCGAAGGCGGCCGACGTGCCGATCGTCGTCGCGGTCAACAAGATCGACGTCGAGGGTGCCGACCCGACCAAGGTGCGCGGTCAGCTGACCGAGTACGGCCTCGTGGCCGAGGAGTACGGCGGCGACACCATGTTCGTCGACATCTCCGCCAAGCAGGGTCTGCACATCGACTCGCTGCTGGAGGCCGTGATCCTCACGGCCGACGCCTCGCTCGACCTGCGTGCCAACCCGCACCAGGACGCGCAGGGCATCTCGATCGAGTCCCGTCTCGACCGCGGCCGCGGTGCCGTGGCGACGGTCCTCGTCCAGCGAGGCACGCTGCGGGTCGGCGACACGATGGTGGTGGGCGACGCCTACGGCCGCGTGCGCGCCATGCTCGACGACAACGGCAACAACGTCGCCGAGGCGGGTCCGTCGACGCCGGTCCAGGTCCTGGGCCTGACCAACGTCCCGGGTGCCGGTGACAACTTCATCGTGGTCGAGGAGGACCGTACGGCCCGCCAGATCGCGGAGAAGCGCGCCGCCCGCGAGCGGAACGCCGCGTTCGCCAAGCGCACGCGCCGCGTCTCGCTGGAGGACCTGGACAAGGTGCTCAAGGCCGGCGAGGTCCAGCAGCTGAACCTGATCATCAAGGGTGACGCTTCCGGTTCGGTCGAGGCCCTCGAGTCCTCGCTGCTCCAGCTGGACGTCGGCGAAGAGGTCGACATCCGCGTCCTGCACCGCGGTGTCGGTGCGGTCACGGAGTCCGACATCGACCTGGCGATGGGCTCCGACGCCATCGTGATCGGCTTCAACGTGCGCGCCGCCGGGCGTGCCGCGCAGATGGCCGAGCGCGAGGGTGTGGACGTCCGGTACTACTCGGTCATCTACCAGGCGATCGAGGAGATCGAGGCGGCCCTCAAGGGCATGCTCAAGCCGGAGTACGAAGAGGTCGAGCTCGGTACGGCGGAGATCCGCGAGGTCTTCCGCTCGTCCAAGCTGGGCAACATCGCGGGTGTTCTCATCCGCTCCGGCGAGGTCAAGCGCAACACCAAGGCGCGCCTGCTGCGCGATGGCAAGGTCATCGCGGAGAACCTCAACATCGAGGGTCTGCGTCGCTTCAAGGACGACGTCACCGAGATCCGCGAAGGCTTCGAGGGCGGTATCAACCTCGGAAACTTCAACGACATCAAGGTCGACGACGTCATCGCGACGTACGAGATGCGCGAGAAGCCGCGGGTGTGACACCCGGCTGCTCCGGCCGGCCGACGGGACCTGTCCCGTCGGCCGGCCGGCCGCTGTCTGCGGCACCCCGCCGCGTCGCCCGTCGGCCGGCGGGGAAACCCCGTCGAGCCACCGGCCGGATCGGGGTACCGTTCTTGATGTCCCTGCCCACACCTGTGGCTGGGCCATCGATCCCGTACCGGCGGGTCATCCGGATACACACATGTACGTGGGGACGCTGTCCTTCGACCTCCTCCTCGGCGACGTACGGTCGCTGAAGGAGAAGCGCTCCGTCGTCCGCCCGATCGTCGCCGAGCTCCAGCGGAAGTACTCCGTGAGCGCGGCCGAGGTGGACAACATGGACCTGCACCGGCGAGCCGGTATCGGTCTCGCCATGGTCTCCGCGGACGCGGGGCACCTGACCGACGTACTCGACCGGTGCGAACGGCTGGTCGCCGCCCGTCCCGAGGTGGAGCTGCTGTCGGTCAGACGGCGCTTCCACGGCGAGGACGACTGACTTCCCCAGCCCAAGAACAGAGACAGGAAAGAACGGGAGACGGACCAGTGGCCGACAACGCGCGGGCGAAAAGGCTGGCGGACCTCATCCGAGAGGTGGTGGCCCAGAAGCTGCAGCGCGGGATCAAGGACCCGCGGCTCGGCTCGCACGTCACCATCACGGACACCCGGGTCACGGGTGACCTGCGGGAGGCGACCGTCTTCTACACGGTGTACGGGGACGACGAGGAGCGCAAGGCCGCTTCCGCCGGGCTGGAGAGCGCCAAGGGCATCCTCCGCTCCGAGGTCGGCAAGGCGGCCGGCGTGAAGTTCACGCCCACCCTGACCTTCGTCATGGACGCCCTCCCGGACACCGCCCGGAACATCGAGGACCTCCTCGACAAGGCGCGCCAGTCCGACGCGAAGGTGCGCGAGGTGTCCGCGGGCGCCGCGTACGCCGGTGAGCCGGACCCGTACAAGAAGCCGGGCGCCGAGGACGACGAGACGGACGACACCGCGGAATGACCGACAAGCACCCCACGCCCGACGGCCTTGTCATCGTCGACAAGCCGTCGGGCTTCACTTCGCACGACGTCGTCGCCAAGATGCGGGGAATCGCCCGGACGCGGCGCGTCGGGCACGCCGGCACGCTCGACCCGATGGCGACGGGCGTCCTGGTCCTCGGCGTGGAGCGGGCCACCAAGCTCCTCGGGCACCTCGCCCTCACCGAGAAGGAGTACCTGGGCACCATCAGGCTCGGGCAGACGACGCTGACGGACGACGCCGAGGGCGAGATCACGAGGTCGCAGGACGCCTCGAAGGTCACCCGGGAGGCCGTCGACGCCGCCGTCGCCAAGCTCACCGGCGACATCATGCAGGTGCCGTCCAAGGTCAGCGCCATCAAGATCAACGGCGTGCGCTCCTACAAGCGGGCGCGCGAGGGCGAGGAGTTCGAGATCCCCGCCCGTCCCGTCACCGTCTCCTCCTTCGCGGTGTACGACGTCCGGGACGCCGTCGCCGAGGACGGCACCCCGGTGCTGGACCTGGTGGTCTCGGTGGCCTGCTCCTCCGGCACCTACATCCGCGCCCTGGCCCGCGACCTCGGCACCGATCTGGGTGTGGGCGGCCACCTCACCGCGCTGCGCCGCACCCGCGTCGGCCCGTACAAGCTGGACGCGGCGAAGACGCTGGACCAGCTCCAGCAGGACCTTGCGGTCATGCCGGTCGCCGACGCGGCGGCCGCCGCCTTCCCGCGCTGGGACGTGGACGTCAAGCGGGCCCGGCTGCTCCTCAACGGGGTGCGGCTGGAGATGCCCGACTCCTACGCGGGCGCCGGTGCCGTGGCCGTCTTCGACCCCGAGGGCCGCTTCCTCGCGCTGGTGGAGGAGCACCGGGGCAAGGCGAAGAGCCTGGCCGTCTTCGGCTGAGCCGACGGCCCGTCAACTCCCGTCCGTGGAGCGGCGGTCACGGGGACTGCCTGTTTCCGCCGCTCCACGGTCCCCCTCGGTTCCCCCACCCCCTAGGGTGTATCCAACCTCTCCCTTCTGTTCACCCGTCCGGGCAGGCGCTCGGAGTGAACCGGGGGAGCGGAAGGGGGCGCGTTCGCGAGGAGATCTGCCCCGCCGATCTTCACCTGCCTACCGTCATACAGAGCACGGGTGTACGGCGGTACGGCGGGGAGGTGCGGCGATGGCGTCGCGGAACCGGTCCCGGGAGGCGGACGGCAGCGCACGACGACTGCCGCGGAACGACCTCCCGGGCACGCAGGACGATGCCCTGCCGTCGCCGGACGACGCGGACGGCGCCCTGGTCCGCATCCAGGACCTGGCCGGCCGCCCCCGCGGCACCGGATTCGCCGCCGACCACCACGGCACCGTGATCACCAGCCACGAAGCGGTCGACGGCCTCACCCGGCTCGTCCTGCTCACCGCGGGGGACCGCCGCCTGGTCGTGGCCGCCGCGGACGTGACCCCCCTGCCCGACCTCGGCCTGGCCCTGGTACGCGCCGAAGGGCTCGGCACCGGCCCGCTGCCCGTCACCGTGCGGGACCGCGTCGAGGCGGGAACCTACGTCCGGATCGCCGCCGGCTGCTGGCGCGAGGCGCGGGTCCTCGGCACCACCGACGTCACCTACACGGCCACCGACCGCTTCCACCACGTCGGCGATGCCCTGGAGCTGGCGCTCGGCACGTCCGGGCGGGACGCGCTGCGGCTGGGCGGCGGCGCCGCCGGCGGACCCGTGCTCGACGTCACGACCGGCACCGTCCTCGGCGTCCTCGGCACCGCCCTGACCTCCGGCCACCGCGACGTCGGTTTCGCCGTGCCGCTGCGCGCGTCCACCGGCCCGCTCGCCGACCTGCTCGCCGAGAACGCGGAGACGGTTCCGGCGTACGGCGCCGACCTCAACCTGGCGGGAATCCTCGAACTCACGGCGACGTCGATGCGGGGTGACGGCGCGTACGGGGCGGGGCCGGTACTGCCGGTGGACCTGGCCGGCTCGGATCCGTCGGGTCCTGCCGCACCGGTCGGACGGGACGCGCCCGCCCGCGAGTTCACCGCGTTCGCCGCCCGCACGGGTGGGCCGGTCCATGTCCTCGGGCTCGTCGGCGCGCCCGGGACCGGTCGCACGACCGAACTGGCGGCCCTCGCCGCCCGCCGTTCCCGGGGCCCGGAACCCGCGCCCACGCTGTGGCTGCGCGGCGCCGATCTGTGCGGCGACGACACGTCGGTGGCCGACGCGGCGCGCAGGTCGCTGGCCCGCGCGGCGCGCGTCGTGGCCGCCTCGGACCGGCCCCGCCCGGCCGGTTTCGGTGACATCACCCCGGAGCGCCTCGCCCGCCTCGCCGGCTCCGCCGGCCGTCCCCTGCTGATCCTCCTCGACGGCCCGGAGGAGATGCCGCCGGTCCTGGCCCATCGCCTCGCCGAGTGGACCGAGGGCACGACGGTGTGGCTGAGGGAGACGGGGGCACGGCTGGTCGTGGCGTGCCGGGCGGAGTACTGGGAGCGGGCGGGGGCGCAGTTTCCACGGGAGGTGCTGCACGGTGCGGCGGCCGGGGAACCGGCGGCTGTGTGCGGGCGGGGGGAGCGGCTGTGGGGACCGGTGCCGTCCTGGGCGGCGGAGGCAGGGGAGCTGTCCGGGGTGACTGCGCGGGGGCTGGGGTCCGGAGACGGTGATGCGGGGCCGGCGCCCCGTCGGGTGCCGGGCGGGGAGGGGGCGGCCGGTACCGGCGCCGAGGGTTCCCGGCCCCTTGGGGCGGAGGGGGCTGCCGGGGCGTTCGACCGATGCGGGGCCTTCTCATCGGACGTGGGAACGGAGGCCGGCGTTCCGACCGACCCGGCGTCCGCTGCCTTTCCCGCGGGACCGGCAGCATGCTCTTCCGGCCTCGGGCCCGACGCCCCACCCCCTGCCTCGAGCGCGTCTCCCACCCTGCCGTCCCTCCGATCGCCGGGCTCGGTCCGGACGCCTCCCGCACCCGGCGCGGCCGGCACCGCACCCGCGCCGCCGGCCTCGAGCCGCAAGCCCGCGACGTCCCGCCCCTGTCCCGGAGGAGGCTCTGCCGGAATCGGGGGCGGTTCGTCGGGGTCGGGCGCGGAGGCGGCCGTCGGAGGCTGGAGGCGTTCGGGGGAAGTCCGGCCGGGCAATGGGGCGGAGGCCGGCCCCCGGGACTCTGCGGGGTCCGGGGGTGGTCCCTCGCGGCTGGGGCCGCAGACCACCGTCGGGAGCCCGGGGTGGTCCGGGGCTGTCCCGGTGAGGCTGCCGACCGTGGGCGCCCGGCGTCCCGCAGCGGACGCCGTCGGGTGCGGCGCGCTGCCGCCCTGTGTGCGTCTCGGTGACCTGCGGGACGACGAGGCGCGGGAGGCGCGGGCGCGCTACCGCATCGCGGAGGGCATTCTGTCGGACGGCGACGGGCGCCACCCCCTCACCCTCCGCCTGCTCTCCGAGGTCCAGGCCGCCCTCCCGGGCGCCGCCCTGCCACCCGTCCGCATCGATCGCGACGCCGCCTTCGGCGCCTATCTGGACCTCATGTGCCTGCGCGTCGCGGCCCGGCTGGCCGCGGAGAACGGCCTGCGCGGCACCGCCGTACGCCGGCTCGCGGCGCGGGTCTCCGGGCAGGTCCACGAGGCCGCCCGGCGCAGTCTCGGCCCCGGGCAGGGTGAGCTGGACCGGGAGTCCTTCGGGGAGCTGTTCCCCTGGGGTCCGGCGCCGGCCCGGCTCGGCGGCGGCACCGGATGGGCTTACGCCGTACTCGCCGAAGGCCTCCTCGTCACCGCGGGCAGCGGCTACCGCTTCGCCCACGAGGAGTTCGCCGACTGGATCCAGGGCACCCACCTCGACCTGGACGAGGCCCTGCGCGTCCTCGTCCACGACCGCCATGCCCCGCAGGACATCCACACCGTCCCCGTCCCGCGCCATCGCATCGGCCCCGTCGTCGAGGCCCTGCTGCACCTCGGCCGGCAGTACGGCGTTCCCCAGCTCGCGCTGACACTGGAGGAGCTGGTGCACGCCCTGGACGCCGAGCCGCACTCCTGGTGGGCCGGCCGGCTCCTCGCCGGGACGCTGACGCGCGTGCCCGACGCGACGCCGTACACGGAGGTGCTGCGTCTGCTCGCCGACGGCATCGCGGAGCGGCGGGGCGGAGGGCGCCCCGCGCCCGCGGAGTTCGGGCCCGCGTTCTGGACGGACCTGCGGCTGCCGGAGGCCACGCGGCTCGACCTGCTGCGCCGCCTGCTCCTCGCCGACGGCGCCCCGCACGAGGCCGGCCCCCGCCACCTCGACACCGTCGCCCGCCTGCTCGCCGCCGATCCCGCGACCGTCCAGCCGCTCCTCGTCCGCTGGTTCGAGGACGAACGCCCGCTGCCCGCCACCCCGCACGCCACCGTGGCCACCGCCGCCCAGGCGCTGCTGCACACCCACCGCCACCGCGGTCTGGACGGCCTCACCGAGGTGCTCGCCGACAGCACGCACCGACGGGCCGACGAGCTGCTCGCCGTCCTGGCCGAGGAGGAGCCGTCCGCCGTGTGCCGGGCCGTCGACCGGTGGGCGCGTGACGAGCGCCCCGCCCGGCACTCGGCGGCCGTGACCCACGGGCTGCGCGCCGCGCCCCACGCCCGGACCGCCGCCGACCGCACCCTGCTGCGCCACGCCGCCCTCGTCCTGCTCACCCGCCCCGCCGACGGCCTGCTGCACGGCGGCGCCCTCGCCCTGCTCGTCCAGGACCCGGGCAGCCGCGACCGGCACCTCCCGCGGGCGCTGGACCACTTCGCGGCGGGCGACCCGTACCTGCCGCCGAGCGCGGTGGCCGCCGCCCTGCCGACCCACCCGGACCCGGTCCTCGACGCCTTCCGGGCCCGGCTGCGCGGCCCGGACGCCGGGGAGGCGCTGCGCAGGCTCCTCGACGCCACCACGCCTCAGCTGGCCCGGCGGGTCGCCGTACTGATCGGGGAGGCCGTGACGGAACGTCCGGAGACCGCCGGGCACGTGGCCGCGTACACCGACCGGCGCCTGGACCAGGGCCCCGCCGCCCGTGGCGTACTCCTCCCGCTGGTCACCGGACTGCTCGACGGCGGGCCGGAGCCGGTGCGGGCCGCGCTGGCCGGTGTCCTCGCCGGTGACGGCGCCCCCGCCTCCGGTTCCCTCCGCCGGGAGCTGCGGGACCACCTCCTGGCCCACGAGGACGACCCGGCCGTCCTGGACGCCCTGTTGCGCGCCGCCGCCTCCCAGGGCGGCGACGGCGGGCGGGCCCTCGTCCACCGCACCGCCCTGCTCCTGGTCCGCACCCCGGACGGCACCACCCGCCTCGACCGCGGCCTGGTCGATCTGGCCCGCCACCTCCCCGGGTTCGCCGGCCGGGTGACCGGCTGGCTGGCGGACGCCCCCGACGAGTGGGCGGCACTGGTCGGCCCGAGCGCACGCCGCACGATCGAGAGCCTGGCGGGCACCCGCGTCCCCGCCTGACCGCGGCCGGGGCGCGGCGCGGCGTGCGGCCGGTCACAGCACCCATGCCGATGCGGGCGGGAGGCGCCCGGCATGGCACCCTTAGACCTGCATCGAAGGCTTCGACTCCGACGAGTGTGCGACAAGGAGCAGACACAGTGCAGCGCTGGCGTGGCTTGGAGGACATCCCCGAGGACTGGGGGCGCAGCGTCGTCACCATCGGCTCCTACGACGGAGTCCACCGCGGACACCAGCTGATCATCAAGCATGCCGTGGACCGCGCCCGTGAGCTGGGCGTTCCGGCCGTCGTCGTCACCTTCGACCCGCACCCCAGCGAGGTCGTCCGCCCCGGCAGCCACCCGCCGCTGCTCGCCCCGCACCACCGCCGCGCCGAACTCTGCGCCGAGCTGGGCGTGGACGCGGTGCTGATCCTCCCCTTCACGACGGAGTTCTCGAAGCTGTCCGCGGCCGACTTCGTGGTCAAGGTCCTGGTCGACAAGCTGCACGCCAGGGCCGTCGTCGAGGGCCCCAACTTCCGCTTCGGCCACAAGGCCGCCGGGAACGTGGACTTCCTGACCGAGCAGGGCCGGATCTACGACTTCGAGGTCGAGGTCGTCGACCTGTACGTGTCCGGCGAGGCGGGCGGCGGCGAGCCGTTCTCCTCGACCCTGACCCGCCGCCTGGTCGCCGAGGGCGACGTCCGGGGCGCCGCCGAGATCCTGGGCCGGCCGCACCGGGTGGAGGGCGTGGTCGTCCGCGGTGCCCAGCGCGGCCGGGAGCTGGGCTTCCCCACGGCCAACGTGGAGACCCTGCCGCACACCGCGATCCCCGCCGACGGCGTGTACGCCGGCCGGCTGCACGCCCAGGGCGAGGTGATGCCGGCCGCGATCTCCGTCGGCACCAACCCGCAGTTCGAGGGCACCGAGCGCACGGTGGAGGCGTACGCCATCGACCGCGTCGGCCTCGACCTGTACGGGCTGCACGTCGCCGTGGACTTCCTGGCCTTCGTGCGGGGCCAGGCGAAGTTCGAGACGCTGGACGCGCTCCTCGAGCGGATGGCCGAGGACGTCCAGGAGTGCCGCGAGATCATCGCGGCGGACGACAAGCGGGCCTGACCCCGCCCGGCACCGGGCGACGGTGACCCCGCGGGTGGCCGTCGGTCGCGGCCACCCGCCTACGGGCCGTCCGGCGCCCTCAGACCGCCCCGGTCTCCGCCCCCGCCTGCTCCTGCGCCCGCGCCCAGTGGCACGCCACCTGCGCCTCCCCGCCGCCGTCGAGAATCTCCAGGTCCCGGGTCCGGCACGCGTCGGCGACGCCCACGCGGGACGCCTCGCCGCTCGCCAGGACCTGGCAGCGGGCGTGGAAGCGGCAGCCGCCGGGGACCCGGGACGGGTCCGGGGGCTCGCCGGTGAGGACGACCGGGGCCCCGGGGGCCTCGGGCAGGACGGACAGCAGGGCCTGGGTGTACGGGTGCCGCGGCGCCGTCAGCACCTGCTCGACCTCGCCCGTCTCCACGATCCGGCCGAGGTACATCACCGCGACCCGGTCGGCGATGTTCCAGGCCAGACCGAGGTCGTGGGTCACCACCAGCGCGGACAGCCCGAGTTCGGTACGCAGGCGCAGCAGCAGCGCGAGGATCTCGCCGCGCACCGAGGCGTCGAGGGACGCCACCGGCTCGTCGGCGACGACCAGTTCGGGCTCCAGGACCAGCGCGCCCGCGATGACGACCCGCTGGCGCTGGCCGCCCGACAGCTCGTGCGGGTAGCGCAGGAAGAACCGCTCCGGCGGCCGCAGCCCCGCCCGGGCCAGGGCACCGGCGACCGCCGCCCGCTCGTCACCGCCGTGCCCGTGGATGCGCAGCCCCTCGGCGACGGCGTCGTACACCGTGTGCCGCGGGTTGAGGGAGCCGCTCGGGTCCTGGAGGACCAGCTGGGCACGCTTGCGGTAGGCCTTGAGCGCGCGTGAGGAGTAGCCGAGCGGCGCCCCGTCGAAGGTGACGCGGCCCGAGGCCGGCGGGACCAGCCCCAGCAGGGACCGGGCCAGGGTCGTCTTGCCGCAGCCGGACTCGCCGACCAGCGCCACGATCTCGCCCGGCCGGATGTCGAGGTCGACCCCGTCCACGGCCCGGGCGGGCGGTGCGCCGTGCCGTCCGGGGAAGGTGACGTGCAGGTCCTCGACGCTCAGCAGCGGTGGCGTGGTCGTCATGCGGTGCTGCTCCTCACTTCTGCTTCCTCCGTGGCCGCCGGTGTCCCCGCGGACACGTGCACGCACGCCGCCCGCCGGTCCGCGCCCGCCGCGCGCAGCGCCTGGTCGTCGGTCGCGCAGACGTCCAGCGCGACGGGACAGCGCGGGTGGAAGGCGCAGCCGGACGGGACCGCGGCGGGGTCGGGCGGGTCGCCGGGCAGCCCACGCGGCGCGAACCGCGACCGCGGGTCGCCGATCCTCGGGAACGCCTCCGACAGCGCCCTGCCGTAGGGGTGCCGGGCGTCGTCGTAGACCAGCCGTGCCGGGCCCTCCTCGACCACCCGGCCCGCGTACATCACCGCGAGCCGGTCGCAGGTGTCGGCGAGGACGGCGAGGTCGTGACTGATCATCACCAGGCCCACGTCCTGCTCGCTCACCAGCTCCTCGATCAGGCGGAGGATCTGGGCCTGGACCATCACGTCGAGTGCGGTGGTGGGTTCATCGGCGACGATCAGACGCGGATCGCAGGCCAGCGCCATCGCGATCATCACGCGCTGCCGCTGCCCTCCGGACAGCTCGTGCGGGTAGGCGGACGCCCGTGCCGCCGGCAGGCCCACCTGCTCCAGCAGCTCACCGGCCCTCCTGCGCGCGCCCGCCGAGGTGGCCCTGCGGTGCAACAGGATCGGTTCGGCGATCTGGTCGCCGACGCGGTGCACGGCGTTGAGGGAGTGCATCGCGCCCTGGAAGACGATCGACGCCCCGGCCCAGCGCACCGCCCGGACCCGGCCCCACTTCATCGTCAGCACGTCCTCCCCGTCGAGGAGGATCTCGCCGCCGACCCGGGCGCCGGCGGGCAGCAGCCGCAGCAGCGCCAGTGCCAGCGTGGACTTGCCGCAGCCGGACTCGCCCGCGATGCCGAGTTTCTCGCCCGCGGCGAGGCTCAGGTCGACCCCGCGTACGGCGGCCGCGCCGCCCGGGTAGGTCACTTCCAGATTCCGGACGTCGAGCAGACTCAACGGGACACCCCCAGCCTGGGGTTGAGAACGGACTCGACCGCACGCCCGCACAGCGTGAACGCCAGCGCGACGACCGCGATCGCGATACCCGGCGGCACCAGGTACCACCAGTCGCCGGAGCTGACCGCCCCCGCCTCCCGCGCGTCCTGCAGCAGCCCGCCCCACGACACGACCGAGGGGTCCCCGAGCCCCAGGAACGCCAGGGTGGCCTCGGCGAGAATCGCGGAGGAGATGATCAGGGTGGTCTGGGCGAGGATCAGCGGCATCACGTTCGGCAGCACGTGCCGGGACATGATGTGCCCGTGCCCGCCGCCGAGCGCCTTCGCGCGTTCGATGTACGGCCGCGACTCCACCGCCAGCGTCTGGGCCCGCACCAGCCGCGCGGTCGTCGGCCAGGTGGTGACGCCGATCGCCAGGACGATCGTGCCCAGCGAACGGGACATGACGGTCGCGAGCACGATGGCGAGCACGAGCGTCGGCATCACCAGGAACCAGTCCGTGACGCGCATGACCACCGTGGCGTACCACCCGCGGAAGTGCCCGGCGGTGATGCCGATCAGCGCGCCGATGGCCACCGACAGCACCGCGGCGAGCAGCCCGACCAGCAGGGAGACGCGCGACCCCCAGATCAGCAGCCCCAGCAGACTGCGCCCGAACTGGTCCGTCCCCAGCGGGAACCGGCCGCTGGGAGCCTCCAGCGGCTGCCCGGGAGCGTCGGTCACGCTCTGCACGTCCGACCCGACGGTCAGCGGCGCGGTCAGTGCCAGCAGCCCGAACAGCACCAGCGCGGCGAGCCCGAACAGGCCCGCGCGGTGCCGTCGGTACTCCTTCCAGAAACGTGCGGCGGAGGCCCGGCGGCGCTGCCACGCGAGCATGCGCGGGCCGAGCGGCGGAGCGGTCTCGGCGGTCATCGGGCCACCCTCGGGTCGAGCAGTGGATACAGGAGGTCGGCCAGGGTGTTCATCAGGATCACCGCCGAGGCGAAGACGAAGAACAGCCCCTGTACCAACGGCAGATCGGGCACGCTCAGCGCCTGGTAGAACAGCCCACCGAGCCCCGGCCAGGAGAAGACCGTCTCGACGAGGATGACACCGGCGACGGTCCGGCCGAGGTTGACGAAGATCAGCGTCACGGTCGGCAGCAGCGCGTTCGGCACGGCGTGCCGGCGCCGTACGAGGTCGTCCCTGAGGCCCTTGGCGCGCGCCGTGGTCAGATAGTCGCCGCCCATCTCGTCGAGCAGCGCCGACCTGGTGACCAGCAGCGTCTGCCCGTACTCCACCGCCACCAGCGTCACGACCGGCAGGACGAGGTGGTGGGCGACATCGAGGACGTACGCGAAGCCCTGCTCACCGCCCGACTCCATGCCCCCGGTCGGGAACATGCCCGGGATCGGGCCCACGCCGACCGACAGCACGATGATGAGCAGCAGCCCCAGCCAGAACGAGGGGATGGAGTAGAGCGTCAGCGCCAGCCCGGTGTTGATCCGGTCGCCGAGCCGGCCGTGCCGCCACGCGGAGCGGGTGCCGAGGAAGATGCCGAGGGCCGTGTACAGCACGAAGGCCGTGCCGGTGAGCAGCAGCGTGTTCGGCAGCGCCTCGGTGATCTTGTCGACGACGGGGCCGTGGAACTGGTACGAGGTCCCCAGGTCCCCCGACAACGCCTTGCCGCAGTACTGGGTGAACTGCTGCCACACCGGCAGGTCGAGACCGAACTCCCGCCGGTAGGAGGCGATCTGCTCCGCGGACACCGGGCGGCCGCCGGTCATGAACTTCACCGGGTCGCCCGGGATCAGCCGGAAGAGGAAGAAGCTGGTGACGAGGACGGCGAACAGCGAGACGGCCGCACCGGCCAGCTTGCCGGCCACGTACCGCAGGTACGCGGCCCCGGCGCCGGCCCGTGACGCGCGCCCCGCCCCGGCCGGTCCGGACTTCACCGGACCGGCCGCGGCCGCTGTCCCGAGCGAGGAGGATGTCGCTTCCGCGGTCATGAGCGGGCCCGCCTACTCACGCTCTTCCGCCGTGGACCGGCGGCGCACCGCGAGCAGCACGCCGAGTCCGACGAGTACGACGACGCCCGCGGCGATCCCGATCACCACGCCGGTCGACGACGAATCGTCCGAGGAGTCACCGGAGTCCGCGGGGACGGCGGACCACCAGCTCCAGTAGCCGTCCTGGCCGTAGATGTTGCCCGCCTTTGAGGGCATCGTGGTGATCGACTTGATCTGGTCCGTGCGGTAGGCCTCCACGGCGTTCGGATAGGCCATGACGTTCATGTAGCCCAGGTCGTACAGCCGCGACTGCATCTGCTTGACGATCTCCGCCCGCTTGGCCGGGTCGTACTCGGCGAGCTGCTTGGCGTAGAGGTCGTCGTACGTCTTGTCGCAGATGAAGTTGTCCGTGGCGCCGGTGTCCTTGGGCGTCTGCGGACGGGCGGCACAGGTGTGGATGGAGAGCACGAAGTCGGGGTCCGGGTTGACGGACCAGCCGTCGAAGGCCAGGTCGTACTTGCCCGCGAGCCATGGGTCGGTCACGTTGTCGAGGCAGTTCAGGGTGGTCTCGATGCCGAGTTCGCCCCACCACTCCTGGAGGTACTTGCCGACCGCCTTGTCGTTGGGGTCGGTGGCGTGGCACAGGACGCGGTAGTTCAGCGGTTTGCCGTCCTTGCCGACGCGCTTGCCGTCGGCGTTCTTCCGGTAGCCCGCCTCGTCGAGCAGCTTGCCCGCCGCGGCCGGGTCGTAGGCGAGTTCCTGGCTCGCCGAGGGCTTCCAGAAGTACGAGGAGAAGCGTGGCGGTATGTAGCCCTCGCCCTGGACCGCGTGGCCCTGGAAGACCTTGTCGACGATCGTCTTGCGGTCCACCGCCATGAACAGGGCGTTGCGCACCCGCTGGTCGAGCAGCGACGGGTGGCCGTCACCGAACTTCGTGCCGTCCTTGGACTGCGCGCCCGGGTTGGTGGCGAGGGCGTAGAAGCGGCGTCCTGGCGCGTCGTTGACGTGGATGTTCTTGTCGCCCTTGAGGGAGTCCGCCTGCGCGGGGGTCAGCGACGGGGACCCGGCGACGAAGGACACCTCGCCCTTGCGCAGGGCGGCGACGGCGGCGTCCTGGTCCTTGTAGTAGCGGAAGACCAGCTCGTCGAACTTCGGCGCGCCCCGCCAGTAGTCCTTGTTGGCCTTCAGCCGCACATAGCTGTCCGGCTTGTAGTCGGTGAGGAAGAACGGTCCGTCGCCGACGAGCGGGAAGTTCTTGTCGTTGTTGAACTCGGAGAAGTCGTCGACCTTCTCCCACACGTGCTTGGGCACGATCGGCACGTCGAGCGCGGTCATCGTGGCCTGCGGCGTCTTCAGCTTGATCACCAGCTGGGTGGGGCTGGGCGCGGTGACCTTCTCGAAGTTGGTGACGAAGCTGCCGTTGGCGGTGGCGGCGCCGTCGTCGGTCATCATCTTGTTGAACGTCCACGCCGCGTCCTCGGCGGTGACCTGCCGGCCGTCCGACCACTTGGAGTCGGAGCGGATGGTGTAGGTCCAGGTCAGCTTGTCCGGGGACGACTGCCACTGGGTGGCCAGGCCGGGGATGACGTGGTTGTCCTTGGGGTCGTAGCTGGTCAGGTACTCGTACGTCAGCCGGTGGATGCTCGTGCTGACCAGCCGTACCGCGAGGAACGGGCTGAGCGAGTCGACGCTCTGCGCGACCGCGACGGTGAGGACCTTGCCGCCCTCGCCCTCCCCGGCCTGTACCGGGCCGCTGCGAGGTCCGGCCGAGGCCGTCGGGGTGGCGAGGCCGGACGCGAGGACGAGGGCGGCGGCAGCGCCCGCGGCGGCCGGCAGCCGCATCCTCTTCAGGCGGGAGCCGATACGTCCTCTGCCGTGCTGATCTTGTGTGTTCATGGTTCGGAGACCTCGCGTCATCACTCGCGCGGGACGCTCGCTCGGCGTGCCACACGGGGCGGGCTTGAACAGGTGCGAACAGACGTGAACGTGCTTGAGCAGCCTTGTGTGAAGCTTGATCGGTTGACGCCGACGGAATGAAGTGTGTGTCTATCAGCGGCAGTCTGCGCGCGTCAACGGTGTGTCAAACCCCATGTGGCCTGCGGAAACGACGAGTTCACCGCCGGGTCGCCCACATTGGTGGAGACCATTGACGCCTTGCTGGTGAGAGTGTGGCGGCGCGTTCCCGCCGGTTCTGACCGCGAACGCGCGAAGGCCCGCGCCGTCGGGTGACGACGCGGGCCCGGGGACCGCAGGCTCACTGCTGTGGTGGGGGAGGGGGCGGGGTCTGGCCCTGCGGGTGCTGCGGCTGCTGGGGGTGGCCGGGCTGCTGGGGGTACGGCTGCCCGGGCTCTTGGGGGTACGGCTGCCCCGGCCCCTGGGCGGGCTGCCCGTACTGCTGGGGCTGTCCCGGGTACGGCTGTCCCGGCTGGGGCTGCCCGGGATGGGGCGGCTGGGGCGCGAACTGGCCCGCACCCGGCTGCCCCGGGTACGGCTGGCCCGGATAGGGGGCCTGTCCGGGCCAGCCCTGCCCAGGTCCGGGCTGACCCGGCATCGCCTGCCCCGGGAACTCGTGGCCCGGCATGGGCGGCGCGGCGACCGGCGGCGGGTTGCCGTCGGACGTCCACAGGCCGTGCGACTGCTGGTGGCGGACGAAGTCCTCCGCGACCATCGCCGCGAGGTTGAAGTACGCCTCCCGCACCTTCGGCCGCATCATGTCGAGGTCGACCTCGGCACCGGCCGCCAGGTGCTCGTCGAACGGCACCACCACGACACCCCGGCACCGCGTCTGGAAGTGGCCGACGATGTCCTCCACCTTGATCATCTTGCCGGTCTCGCGGACCCCCGAGATGACGGTGATGGAGCGGGACACGAGGTCGGCGTACCCGTGCGCGGACAGCCAGTCCAGCGTCGTGCTGGCGCTGCTCGCACCGTCCACGGACGGCGTGGAGATGATGATCAGCTGGTCGGCGAGGTCGAGCACCCCGCGCATCGCGCTGTACAGCAGACCGGTGCCCGAGTCGGTCAGGATGACCGGGTACTGCCGGCCCAGGACGTCGATCGCGCGCCGGTAGTCCTCGTCGTTGAAGGTCGTGGACACGGCCGGGTCGACGTCGTTGGCGATGATCTCGAGCCCGGACGGCGCCTGGGACGTGAACCGCCTGATGTCCATGTACGAGTTGAGGTACGGGATCGCCTGGACGAGGTCACGGATGGTGGCCCCGGTCTCGCGGCGCACCCGGCGGCCGAGCGTACCGGCGTCCGGGTTCGCGTCGATCGCGAGGATCTTGTCCTGCCGCTCGGTGGCGAGCGTGGAACCCAGCGCGGTGGTCGTGGTCGTCTTGCCGACACCGCCCTTGAGGCTGATGACGGCGATGCGGTAGCAGGAGAGCACCGGGGTGCGGATCAGCTCCAACTTGCGCTGCCGCTCGGCCTCTTCCTTCTTGCCGCCCAGCTTGAAGCGCGAACCGCCGGCCGTCGGGCGGCTGCTCTTCGCCTTCTGCTTCTTGTTGTTGAGCAGCCGGTCCGACGACAGCTCCACGGCCGCCGTGTAACCGAGCGGCGCCGCACCCGGGTTGGTGGGCTGCCGCTGGTCGTGCTGGATGGGCTGCGGCCAGGCGGTACCGAGCCGGGGGTCGGCCGGCTGCTGGGGGTGGGGCTGGGGTGCGGCCTGGTGCGGTGGCTGGTGCTGCTGGTCGGGCTGTGCCGGCTGTGGTGCCTGCGGCTGCTGGGGCGACTGTGGGATCTGGCCGTGCTGCACCTGCGGCGGCACCTGGTGCGCCTGGTGCGGGACGCCGGGCTGCTGCGGTTGTCCCTGCGGCGCGGGCGGCTGGGGGAAGCCGTAACCGGCGGCGGGCGTGGCACCAGGACCGCCCGGCTGCGGGAAGCCGTAACCACCGGGCTGGGGCTGCGGGACCGAGCCACCCGGCTGCGGGAAGCCATAGCCGGCGGCGGCGGGCATGGCCCCCGGACCGCCCGGCTGCGGTGCCTGCGGCGGGGCGGCCGCCGGGGGAGTGGCGCCCTGCGGCGGGAAGCCGTAACCCGCCGGAGCCGGGGGCTGCCCCGGTGCCTGGTCGGGAGGCATCGGCGCACCGGCCTGCGCATGCCACGCGGCGGGCGCCGGCTGCGGGGCCTGAGGCTGGAAGGAGGGCTGCTGCGCCGGCACGTCCGGCTGCGCCGGCGCGGCGGGCCCCGGCTGCGGCTGCGCGGGCCACTGGTGCGCCGGAGCGGGCGCGGCCGGAGGGTACGACGGAGGCAGCGGCGGCACACCGTCCGGCGCGGCGGGAGGTACGTCGACGGGAGCGGTGCCCTGCGGTGCGCCGTCCAGCGGGGACGGAGCGACCGGAGCCGGCGGGGCGGGTTCGGCGGGCCGGTCCGTCACGGGCTCCGCGGTCGGGTCGGCGTCACCGGTCGCTTGCGGAGCCTCGGAGACGCCGGCGGAAAGGCCCTCGTCGCCGACCGCGTTGTCCTCTCCCGCCACCTCGTCGTCGCCGTCGGGGTGCTCGGTCTCCACAGCGTCGTCGTCCACCGACGTGGATGCTGCCGTCGCGTCACCCGCATCGGCGCCGGCGTCGTCGTCGGTGACGCCGTCGGCCTCGTCGGAGACGGGCGCGTCGGAAGCGACCGGCTCACCGCCGGCTTCCCCGGCCGCACCCGCCGCCTCGTCGGCGTCGGTCTCCGGCTCGTCGTTCTGCCGCGCTTCCTCCTGCCGCGCCTCGTCGGCGGCGGCGAGTTCCGCGAACTCCCGCTTCAGGGCGGCGGCCGAGAACCGCATCGTGGCACCGCTCTCGAGGTCGCCGTTGCCGGGCTCGGGCTCGACCCGCGGCTCCGACGGTACCTGCTGCTGAACATCCGGTTCCGGAACCGGGTCGGGCTGGACCGCCGCCCCGGCCGGCGGCTGCTGAGGCTCGAAACCGCTTCCCACGGGAAGACCGGGCACCCCGGCAGCGGGAGGCGCGGACGGCGCGGGCGGAGCGTAGGGCGTACTCGTCGCCGGCGGGGGCGGCGGTGTGAAGGGTCCGGCCGGCTGGGACGGCGGCTGAGGAGCGGGAGAAGCGGGCGCAGACGCGGCGCCACCCGACGCACCGGCCCCCTGCCCCTGTCCGGAATCCCCGGACGCGTTCTGCGTGTACCAGGCGGGCGGCGCGTAGTCGATGGTGAACTCGCCCGTCGTCTCGATTGCGGACTCCGCGTCGGGTTGGTCATCGCCGGGTGTCGCCCAGCCCCCGCGGATCCCGTCCCGATCGCTGCTCACAATTCCTCCTGGTGTGGTCGAGCACCCTCACGCCGTGCTGGGGCGACCCTTGCTTGTCGTTCGCCGTTGTCCGAGGTCGTTCGAGGTCGTCCGATCCACCGGCTCTCCCCCTGGGACGCCGACGCCCCGTCCACGGGTTCTGGCGTCGCGCCGGGACCCAGCCTAATCACCACAGGCACCACCCCGGCAGCCCCGCCCGCCCCCCGATGCCCGCCGATCTCGACATCCGCCGCGACGAGACCGGGCAGGCACAGGCGACGTGACACACCAAAACGGTCGAAAGGCGGTCGGTCAGTCCATCCGGCGAGGAGTACCCAGCAGACCGACCTCGGCATCCGTCGGCTGCGTCATCACGTACTGCCGGTCCCGTTCCGTACACCACAGGGTGACGCCGTCGGCGAGCGTGGGCAGGGCCTCGTACTCGGCACGGGGCAGCCGCGCCGCGCGGCCGATCTCCACCGCCTCGTCCGGCGAGACCCGCTGGACACCCACCAGACGCGCCTGACGCATCAACCGCGGTGCCACCGGGCTCAGATACGGCAGCAGCGTGAGCACCGACTGCCACGGCGCCGACGCCACCCGCCCGCGCGGGGGCCGCATGCCGCAGTCCCGGATCACCAGGACCGGTCCCATCGCCGAGGCACCCTGCGGAGGCACCCGGCCCACGTCGTGCACCGTCATTCCCGACTGGCCACCGCCGACCGCCTGGACGACCTGCGCCCAGTGCCCGGGTCTGCCGGTCTCCACCGTGACCCGCGCACCCGTCGCCGCCGCGCGAAGCGCCAGCACCTGCGCCGTCCACAGGCCGCCGATGAACAGGATGTCGAACGGCGTCGGCCGGTTCACCCCGAGCACGGCGGGCTGCCCCTCGGCGTCCACGCCCACGACGACGCCGTCGTCCCCGACGGGCAGGGCGAGCGTGTCGATCTGGGAGAGGGACAGCGTGTGCCGCGGATGCCGCGGCCCCAACAGCCCGAACCCGGTGCGCAGTCGCTCCCGCAGCCCGCTGGCGGGCCGGTCGCCGACGGCGGGGGCGGCGGGTGACGTCGTCGTGGTCATGGCCATCAGCGGGCACCTCCGAGCGGCAGCGTGGCGAGCACACCGGGCAGTTGCTCACGGTCGAGACGGACGATCCCGGTCCGCGCCTGGCGCGCGGCACGCTCCAGGGCCCGGCGCGCGTCGGACAGCTCGGTGCTGCTGCGGCCGGTGACCCGCACATGCCCGGTGACCGCGACGTCCTGCTGCCCGCTGCGGGCCAGCGTCAGACTGAACGTCGTCGCCAGCGCGGGAACCGCCGTCAACTGGGCCACCAACTGCGGCAGCGAGACGCCCGAACCCCCGAGCTGCGGCCAGCGCCGCACCCAGTAGGTGGTGTGCCGCCGGTTGTCGCAGCGCCAACTGCGGCTGGACTCCTCGGTCCGGCGCCGGGGCGCGTCGCCCTGGTCGGCCTGCGAGGTCACCATCGGGTTGGCGCACGCCGAGGTGGCGATCGCGGCGGCCAGCTCCTCCTCCGTCAGCACGTTCGTCCGGAACCCGGCGCCGGTCAACCGGCTCGACAGGTGCTCCGCCGAGCGCACCAGGCACTTCTGCGCCCCGAGGAGCCCGCCGCCGCGCGCGGCCACCGCCTCCGGGCACAGCTCGGGGTCGAGCTTCAGCGCGATCCACATGATGCGGACCGCGGGCGACACCGTCTCCGCCTGGAGCTGCGCGTAGTTCGTCACCACGACCGACTGCTGGGGCAGGTGAGGCGCGGGCGCGGGCTGCGTGTGCACCACGACCTGGGCCGACTCCAGACGGATGCCGTCCACGTCGAGCACGTCCCGCACCAGGGCCAGAGGCAGCGGCGTGCGCCCGCGCTCGGCGCGCAGGGCACCGGCGTCGGCCTCCACCTGGAGGACGGCGGTGAGGAAGCCCCCGTCGCCCACCATGCCCACCGGGCGCCGGTCGTGGTCGTCACGGTGGCTGTACTGGTACGTCCGCAGGTTCGGCTCGCACTCCACGGCGGGGACCAGGCTGGAGTCCACTCCGGACGGCAGGGGAGCCCCCGGCGCCTTGCGCAGCCGGGCCCGCAGCGCCAGCTGACTGCCCAGCCACTCCGGCAGGGAGCGCCCCCGCCGGCGTACGACGGCGAGCAGCGCCAGGATGCCGGCGACCACACCCGCCGGCACCAGGGCGGCGGGACCGACGAGCCAACCGCACACCACCAGAGCGGCGGCCAGCTCCAGCATCACCAGCCGTTGCAGGGCGAAGGAACCACCACGTCCCGAACGCGCCTGCAGATGCGGTGTGACGGACCCGCGGGCGGTCGAGGAACCGCGTGCGGTCCCGGCACCGCGAGACCTCGCGGAACCACCGGTGGTCGCCGCCGCGTCGGCCCGCCGCGCCGCGGATTGCGATCGCGACCGGGTTCGCGGTGCGGAAGCCATCACTGCAAAACCCCCGAACTATCCCAGAAAACACCGCACTCAGCAGGCGGCGAGGCTTCAGCACCCTACCCGTGCCGCGCGCACCACTGTGCAACAGGCATAGTAGGTGCCGGGTCTGACAACCGAGGTTCCAGAGGCAACCGGGACGGGGCGGACGCCAGTGGTCCGCACTGCCGCTCCATCGGTCTCCATGGCTTCGTACGGGGAGAGAACGAACACAGATGGCATCACGGCGCGATGAACTGAACGCCTACACCTTCGCGAAGCGCCGCACTCTCGCGTCCTTCCTGCAACCCTCTCCGACAGGCTCGGAGGAGGGAGCTCCCAAACCGCTCAGAGCGGTCGTGCCGGGCCTCGTCGTCGGGGTGGTCGTCCTCGCCGTGTTCGGCGCGATCGGCATGTTCAGCCCGACGGCCCCGAAGGGGTGGGACGAGCCGGGCGCGCACGTGATCGTGGCCAGCAAGTCCACGACCCGGTACGTCGTCCTGAAGACGGGCGGGGAAACGCAGCTGCACCCGGTCCTGAACATGGCGTCCGCCAAGCTCCTCCTGGACCCCGACAAGGACAGCGTCATCACCGTCGCCGAGGACGTGCTGGACAGCGGCAAGCCCCCGCACGGAGCCACCATCGGCATCCCCTACGCACCCGACCGCCTGCCCTCGCCCGACGAGGCCGAGAAGGCCATGCGGTGGGCGGTCTGCGAACGCCCCGGACCGGGCGGCAGGGCCATCCAGAAGGCGGCGTTCGTCCTCGCCGAGAAGGAATGGTCCAAGACCGAGGGCGCGGACAGACTCTCCGGAGGAGAGCTGATGTACGTCGTCGGCCCGGACGGCAAGAGCCAGTACGTGGTCGACTCGCGCGGATACGCCTACCCGCTGGCGGACCCGGCCGACAAGGAACTCCTCAAGGCCCTCGACACCCAGGGACGCGCGCCGCAGCGCGTCTCCCAGGACTGGCTCGACACCCTCCACAAGGGCGACCCGATCGCCATCCCCGACATCAAGGGCACCCCCGGCGCGGACGCGGGAGCCTCCGACATGCTCCGCCAGTACGACAAGGTCGGCATGGTCATCAAGGCCTACGACGGCCGGCGCATGCAGTACTACGTGGTGCTGCAGGGCGCCGTGGCGCGCATCTCGGAGTTCACCGCCACCCTGCTGCTCAACAGCGGCGACCTCGTCGGTGTCGGACAGGCCGGTGAGGCGCAGCAGGTGAGCCCCGGCGCGGTCGTCGACAGCACCGACTTCGACGGACAGCGCAACTGGCCGTCGTACCGGCCCCAGACGGTCAACGACGGCTCCTCCGCCACCGCCGGCCGCAACACCGTCTGCAACGTCCTGCGCTCGGTGAACGGCAAGAACGGCACCACGACCCTGTCCACCTGGGCGGGCAAGGACTTCCCCGCCCAGCTCCCCACCGGTTCCTCCAGCGCCTACGTCACCCCGGGCTCGGGCCAGCTGTACCGGCAGTTCCAGGGCACCGAGACCGGCGCGGGCGGAGTCTTCCTGGTCACCGACACAGGGCTGCGGTACGCCCTGCAGTCCAACAACGACAGCGCCACGGACGACAAGGGCATCGGAACGTCCGCCAAGGAACGCGAGCAGCAGCTCAACGAGGCGCAGATCGCCCAGACCCGCCTCGGCTACGAGAAGGTGAAGCCGTCCCCCGTGCCGGTGAACTGGTCGACCTTCCTGCCCACCGGCCCCCGCCTGTCGGAAGCGGCGGCCCGGCAGCCGCAGGGCTCGTAGCGGTGGCCCCCCAGGAGAACGACGAAGACATGCTGCAGGAAAGCCGCTTCACCAGGATCCCCCGCACCGCTGTGACCGTCCTCGCGGCGACGCTCCTCGCGGGGACGGCGGTGTGCGCCCTCCCGGCGCCCGAGGCCCGGGCCGACGACAGCGGACAGTGCACGTTCCCGTCGAAGAAGTACGAAGGCCGGCCGTGGTCGCTGCAACGCGTCAACCTGGACGAGCTGTGGGAGCAGTCCAAGGGCGCCGGCGTACGCGTCGCGGTGATCGACACGGGCGTCGACGTCAAGAACCCGCAACTCACCGCCGCCGTCGACGCGTCCAAGGGCAAGAACTACCTCCCCGCCAAGAACTCCAAGGGCGAGGAGATCGAGCGGGGCAACGCGCAGGGCACCACGGACACCGTCGGCCACGGCACCCGGGTGGCCGGCATCATCGCCGCCCGCCCCGCCAAGGGCACCGGCTTCGTCGGCCTGGCCCCCGAGGCCACGATCATCCCCGTCAAGCAGAACGACGCGGAGGGCAACGGCACGGCGAAGACCCTCGCGCAGTCGATCCGGTACGCCGTCGACGCGGGCGCCGACGTCATCAACATCTCCCAGGACACGGCCAACGCCGTCGAGCCCGCTCAGAGCCTGAAGACCGCGGTGGACTACGCCCTGGCCCAGCAAGTCGTCGTCGTCGCCTCCGCCGGCAACGACGGCCTCGGCGGCAACGTCAAGGTCACCTACCCGGCCTCCTACGACGGCGTCCTCGCCGTGGCGTCCTCCGACCGCAACAACGAACGCGCGCCCTTCTCCCAGTCGGGCGAGTTCGTCGGCGTGGCGGCCCCCGGCGTCGACATGATCTCCACGGTCCCCGGCGGCGGCCACTGCTCGGACAACGGCACGAGCTTCTCCGCGCCCTACGTGGCCGGGGTGGCGGCCCTCCTGAAGGCCAAGTACCCCAAGTGGACGGCCGCCCAGATCGTCGCCCAGATCGAGCAGACGGCCGAACGCTCCATCCCCGGCCACGACCGCCTCGTCGGCTGGGGCGTCATCGACCCGCTCAAGGCCCTCACGGACGTCGACCCGGCCCACCCCGTGGAATCCCCGGCCCCCGACAAGGGCGTACTCCCGGCCGAGGCCCCCTCGGTCCCCCCGGTCCACTTCGGCGAAACGGCCGAGGAACGCAACACCCGCGTGGGCACGTACGTGGTGGTCGGCGGCCTGGTCCTGGTAGCGGGCCTGACCGGCACGGCAGTAGCGGTGAGGGACGCCCGGCGGAGGCGCGGGGGGCGGTGAGGGCGCGACCCAGGCGGTCCTTTTGCAGATCCGCAAGTGAGGCCACGAACTCAGAGATCGTCCAAACCGACCGATGGCGCGTCACCGCGAAGAGTCTGCTCGGTCCGTTTCGCGGAACAGTAGCCGGACCGGGTCGGCAGCGCAGCCTGCCAAGGTAGTAAGCCGACGCATGCCCTGACCCTTCACCGGCATACTGCCGAGTTCTCGACCGACCGCGTGTACTCGGTAATCATTCTTTCCATCGCGACTGCATCGTCTACCTCGTCAGCATACGCCTGAACTGTGACGAAAAGGTCGCGTCCAGGATGTTCGGCGCTGGAGCAATGCGCCCTTTTCGCGGCACCCGAGCCCGTAAGCAGGTAGTTGCCGTCACCTGTCAACTTCGCTGACTTCAGTTGAGGGATACCCCGAGCCACTTCGACGATCTTCGTGCCTTCTTCCCACCACTCCTGACTGGACATCAGTGCCGCCTTTTGGTCGACGTTCAGTTGGCAGCGCTTCCGGCTGGGGACCGGGTTCTTCTCCTCGAAACTGATCTTTCTTCCTGGCGGGAGCAACTGAGAAAGCGTCCCCTGATCAATCGGAATGCCGCAGAGTGCCTTGGGGACTCTGTACTCCTGCTTTTGATCGGCCTCGCTACAGCCAGCGAGACAGCCCAAGACCAAAAGCATCATCCAGGCATGTGTGAGATGTCGAGTGCGCAAGTGGACGAACTCCTCGGCTTGTCCGCGTCGGTGGAAGGGTTGAGGACTACAAAGCGGTCAGATGTCGGTCACGAGTTCGGGCGCCACGCGTTCCATGTAGGAGCCGGCCGAGAGGTATCCCTTCGAGGACTCATCTTCCGCCCAAGTGGCGATGTCTCCCGGGTGGGCGAGCTTGTGAGCCCTCGCAGCCTCAGATGCCGCTCGCCGGGTGTATGCCATATTCGTGTCCTGCCCGTTCTCCCAGTTCTCGCCCATCTTGGGCCCAGCACCGTCCTTGGCGTTCCCTTCCGCATCCTTGAACATCTGTTCCAGGACGACGCTGGTCACCGTCCCTGCGGCACCGCCAACGCCTGCTCCCACCGCGGGGGAGGCAATGAAGGACGTGCCGACGCCTACGCCGAGGCCGATAGTCCCCGATGCAACGTTCTTCCACTGGGCCACAGAATGATCGTAATCAGAGTCGCTTGAAACTGCTCCGGATGCGATGGCTTCGTTACGTCCCATTGCAAGCGTTCCTGATACTTCGCCGGAGTGTCCCGCGATGGCCCGAATGGTGAGCTCTTGGTCGTGATTCGGGCGAAGGTTTTCTGGCACGGCAGGGTTCAAGTGGTAATCCATCAAGTCCGTCATGTAGCGCTTCTGGCCCACTTCGACGGCGGCATATCCTTCCGGATTCTGGCCGATGGTGAAGAGGAACCGGGCCGCATCCCGATGATTCAGCTCGGCGGAAGATCCGGCTACCGGGTAAAGGTTCTCAATGCGCTTCCATGCTTGCTGGGCGTCGACGTCTCCCTTGTCCGGATGCGGGTCCACGTCGGTTGCCGCACGGTTGATATCAGGCAGATACTCGGACGCGATTTGACCGATGCTGTCTGACATGTAGGAGTGGCCGGTGAGCCGCTCGCCGTCGTCTGAGATAGAGGTGACGAGGCTTTCGAAGAGCTTTGTCTGCGCCTCATTGTGCGCAGGTGTGTCGGCCGTGGGCATCTCACCCGCCGGGTGCCCTGTCGTCGCAGCTTCCAAGGCCAGCGCCAGGTTGTTCTGCCCGGTGTGCAGATCATCACCCTTGGAGTTCGACTCCTGCGGCCAGTCCCGCTCCTCGAAGAGGTACTGGAAATTCGAGAGCGTCACCTTGCCCTTGTAGGTGTTCTCGTCGTCCGAGTCCCGCTCGAACGGGTTGTCCGGGTCGTCCTTCGAGATGAACGGTTCGTTGAAGAAGTCGGTGGCCGCGTCCGGACTGTTCGAAAGGCCCTTCAGGTAGCCCGTGAGCGGATCCGACCCACTGTCGTCCCCGATGCGGTTCAGCAGCGGATTCCCCGCTCCCTGGCCCCACGCCATGTTCGGGTGCTCCCCGTTGCCCGTCAGCTTGCGCTCGGTGGCCATGAGCTTCGTGCCGTAGCTGTTGAGGAACCGGTCGTCGTAGTCACCGGTCCGCATGAGGTTGCTCATGACCTGGAATCCCATCGGCCCGCCGCGGTGTTCGCCGTACAGCGGCTTGTCGCCGATGTCGATCATCGTGCGCTTCCAGTCGGCCATCGCCAGAGAATCGCTCTGTGTGGCGTTGGCGAGCGTCATGCCAAGACTGCGCTGCAGGTCGTCGAACTGTTCACGACGCTCGCGGTCCAGGTCCCAGTTGCCACGCTGCGGGTCAGCGACCCCGGCCCAGAACTCCAGCGTCTTCCTCGGCCCGAGAGCGGTGGCGAACCGTTCGGCGAACAAGGCGTCGTTGCCGTACTTCTTCAGTCCCGCGTTGAGCGCGTCGAAGTCCTTCACACTCAGGTCGTCGGGGTCCTTCTTCGCCAGGGCGGCCAGCGCGTCGGCCTTCTTGAGGGCGTCGGCCGCAGTGTCCCGGTCCTTGTAGCTGGCGTCGGAGAACCCCATCTTGCTCTGGTCGGCGATGGCCTGCAGGACGGTCTTGGCGGAGTTGTCCGTCTCGCTGGCTTTGTTGAGGATCCTCTGGATCTCGTCCCGGAGCGCGGTGATGTCCGCCTGGTTGTCCTGGTCCATCTTGCTGCGCGCTTCCGGGGGAGCGTCCGTGGTGACGGTGAAGCCCCCCTCGAACCCGATGACCTTCAGTCCCTTCTTCCGGCCGCCGTCGATGGCTTCGACCAGCTGCCGGTGGTAGCCCTTCAGCTCACCCGCCGTGTCGCTAAGGATCTTGTGGATGGTGTCGGCCTGGGTATGGGCGTCAGCGAACTCACCGGCCGTCTTGCCGATGAACTCCTTCGACACCTTGGCGTTCACGCCGGCCCACTCGGCCTTGTTGGCGCCCTTGTGAAGGTTGTCCTCGGCGTCCTTCTTCAGCGTTTCGAGGTTCTTGACGAGGGTGGACCAGTCCTTGACGGCGTCGTCGAGCAGCTTGAAGTTGGCGTCGCGGAGAGTGTCGAATTCCATGGTTCGCGTCCTTGGGGTGAGCCGAAGGTGAGTAGGGGTGAGCGGCGTGAAGTGCCCCTCAGTCGTCCTTCTTCTTGCTCGGCTCCCCGTAAATCTTGTTCTTCTCGCCCGGCGCCCCGACCCGCTCGTCGAAGCCGACGTCCAGCATGGCGATGCTGCTCATCTGCCGCTGGATGTAGCCCTCGTCCCCGTCATGCACCTTCTTGGTGACCCGCATGTGGTTCGAGATGTGGGCGCACGCGTCCATCAGTGACTTCAGCTGCTCGTCCCAGCGGGTGGACACGTGCTTGAGCCCCGCACCAACTGCGAAACCCTGCTTCGACAGGTCCGTGGCCGCGGAGTCACTGGTAGGCACGGCGACGCGGGCCTTGCTCCACAGTTGGTCGTATAGCTCGAACGCGGCTGCGCCGATCTTGGTGAGACCGTCATTCGCGACCTTGAGGTCACCGTACGAGCTCGGCATGGGAGGTGCACCGCCGTCGGCCTGGTTCAACTGCATGTGCGTAGAACCCTGTTGACGTTGCAGCGCGTCGGCCTTGAGCTGTTCCCACTCGTTCCATGCCATGGACGGCAACCCTCCCCGTGTGCAGGACTGCCTGTCGCCTGTGCCGGTCGGTGGGCGTCCTGCGGTGTCCGGACTCCGCGACAAGTTAGCAATCGGTGGCGGCAGGGCAACCGGCTTGCGTCCGACGTGGCGCGATTGCGGAGGTGAAGTTTTCGGGGAGATCCGGTGGTCGGTGGAGGTCAAGGGAGGCAGGGAGTGTCACACACGACACGTCGGTCACACGCCGCAGCGCACACGAAGGGGGTCGGCGGGCAACACCGTGCCTGTGCACCACTTCGAGTGACGGGACGTTGTGTGCCCCGGTGCCCAGACGGACGACTGTGACGCTTCGTTCACCCTTTAACTACATGGCCGCAGTCGCGGTGCGCCCGGCTGCCGACGACCTGCTGCGCTCAGCTCGCTTGACGCACCACTGACCGCCAGATCGGTCAAAGTGTCATGTCCGGGGCGTCTTTGTAACTGGACTAGCACACATCACGGTTGGCCCTGTCGTACCCGTTGACTACAGTGGTGATCGCAAAACGCGCGCGACCCGCTTTGCGATCGCGGGGGCGAGTGGCCGGCCGGCCACAGTGATGAAGCTACGGGGAACGGGGAGGGAGCGACGTGCTTCCAGCGGACATGGTGGGGGGCGTGTCGGCAGCCAGGGCGGCGAACCTGGAGGTCACCGGCGAGGCACTGAGCACGTTCGTGAAGCGGGTGGACGGGGTCCTGACCAACCTCGAGGGTTCGCCCGGCAACCCGACACGAGTGGGCGCCCAGACGATCAAGCCGGGGTCGCTGGCGGGGGACCCGTCCGCTTTCCCCGAGGCGCATGATCTGTACGTGCAGTACAACCAGGTGCACGAGAAGCTCACTTCACTGTCCAAGACCCTGCACCTGCAGATCGAGGCGATCGGCATCGCCGTCCGGGGTGCGCACGTGGGCTTCGACAACCTCGAAGAGGAGCAGCGCCGCCGCTTCTATGCGATTCAGTCGCAGATCAAGAGTCTGCAGGACGCAGCAGGCGGCAAGCAGCGCGCCAAGGGCGACGACACCACCGGGGACCTGTGATGACCGACAAGCAGCATGAGCAGGACCTGGAGCGGGTCTCCGGGCAGAACACCTTCACGGACCTCACGCGGCACGCCGAGCAGAACCCGAGCAGTGGCTTCCTCTTCGGAGCCATCGACGACATGGTCCGTACGGCGGCCAAGGGCACGGCGTACGAGCGCGGTGTGCACGGGCGCACGGACTTTGACAATCACAGCCTGAACCAAATGATCGACCTGGTCGAGCAGACCAACCCGGAGGACTTGGAGTCTTCAGGGAAGGCCCTGTGGGACGCACGGGACGCCATCAATGAGGCCGCCAAGGAGTTGGACGGCCACATCGAGAACGTCCACTGGGTCGGAGAGTCGGGTGAGGCGTTCCGCAAGTGGGGTCGCTCGCTGGTCACGAGCACTTACGGGCTGAGCGAGTTCGCCGGAGGCGCGGGTGACCAGGTCACCGCGGCCGCCGTGGGCCTGGCAGCCGTACGCAAGGCCATGCCGCCCCGTGACACCAGGCCGGAAGGGCAACTGGGTGTGAAGCCGTGGAAGCTTCCGACGCCCAAGCAGGTCGAGGGGAACGCCGAGTACGCCGAAGCGGTCCGCGTGGAAAAGGACCGTCAGGAGGCGATCAACCAGATGAACCGGTTGTCGTCCTACTACGCGGTGGCCAGCTTGCAACTCAGCGAGCTGCCGCAACCCGAGTTTAAGACCATGCCGGAAGTGGGCGTTCCGCAGCCAAAGCGAAGCGGCATCTACCATCCGCCGGTAGCCGCGCGCTATGGCACGGAACAAGGAAACGAGAGCGGCGATTTTTCCAGCCGTTCCGCGGTTGCCGAGACGGAAAGCGTTGCCCGGCCGCAGGACTCGAGCAGCAGTGCCGTCATTCCGGACGGAAGCACGAGGCCGACCCTTGATCCCACTGTGTCTGTCGGGACGACCATTGACAGTACCGCCCCGACGGTTCCCACGGTTCCCTCCCACAGCCAGACTTTGCCACCCTCCCTGCCGCCGGCTGAGAGTAGTGGTCCGACTGGTCCCTTCTCGACTGGCCAAACGCCACCGCTCTCGCAGGCCCCGGCGGTCGGTCGGTCCAATGGTCGAACAAATGGCATCCGGCCGCCGCTGAATGCTCAGGGGCGAACGACGCCTGCAGGGCCTGTGGCGAAGGGAGTTACGGGGCCTGTACGTCAGGTCGGTCAGGGCCCCCTGAGCCAGATGGGCCGAACTACGCCGGCTGGTCAGTCCATTGCCAAGGGCACGACCTCTGCGGCGAAGCCGATCTCAACAAGCCACGGGGTCAGCGGAGGCACCCCCAGGACCACCTCCTCGACCCAGCCGAAGGCAGGGGGTGGCCCAGTCACCGGAGCGGGCCGAGGCAATGGTGTGGTGGGCGGTCGGCCCGGATCTGTTCCCGGAGGTGCGGGACGCAGCGGCGCCCGGATCCCACGCGGAACAGTAGTCGGCGCCGAGGGCACATTCGGTTCCACGAACGGGCGCCCTGGGCAGCGCGGAGGCGCGAACGGCTCCGTGGACGCCTCCGCCAAGTCCCGCGTCACAGGCGCACCCGTCGGGCGGAGTTCCGCTGCCCGCGCCGAGCGGAACGGTATGACCCGGGGCGGTGCCGGACTTGTGCGGGAACCCGGGAAGCGAGGCAACCGTCGAGACGAGCGCCGAGAGGAAGAGGCGCAGCGACCTGATTACCTGGTCGAAGACGAAGAGACACATCTGCCCCAGAATCCGCGGCGTGACGTGCCGCCAGTCGTCAACTAACCCGAGCGAGGACCCACCTCATCATGAAGTCAGCAACACGTCGCGGTCTACCAGTACGTGCGGGGAGTGTCGTCGCGAGCGCCCTGGTCGCCGTCGGCGTGGGGGTCGCTCCGGGCGCGGCTGCCGCCGATGCACAGTCGGAGCAGTGGTACCTGGAGCCGATGCAGGCGGAGACGATGTGGAAAGCCAGCACCGGGAAGGGCATCAAGGTCGCTGTCATCGACACGGGCGTGAATCCCAGCACACCCAGCCTCAGGGGGCAGGTACTCGCAGACGAAGTGCCCAAGCAAGTTTCCTACGGTGCCACGAAGGACTATCAAGGCCACGGAACCTCCATGGCCGAACTGATCGCGGGTACAGGAGCCGAAGGCGGTCTCCAGGGTCTTGCGCCGGGGGCGAAGATCGTTCCGTACCGCATTGTGCTGACAGGCGTGCCAGAGGCGGAAGAGAAGAAGACAGCCGAGCCCGCTGAGGCGATCAAAGCTGCGGCTGATACCGATGCACAGATCATCAACATGTCTTTCGGTGGTCCGTACTACGACCCGGCCATCGAAGAGGCGGTGACCTACGCTGCGTCGAAGGGCAAGTTGCTGATCGCCGGCGTAGGGAACGAGGGCGACAGCGACGACGGAAACATCGGATACCCGGCCGCGGCTCCATACGTGGTGGGTGTTTCGTCAATGGACAAGGACGCCAACATCTCGAAGTTCTCTTCGCGAGGGAACTACGTTGACCTCGTAGCGCCAGGCGAGGACATGCCGGGTTACTGCCGTCCCAGCTTTGAGTCGTACTGCCACGGTCTGGAGGGAACGAGCGCCTCCGCGGCCATCGCCTCGGCGTCTGCAGCCCTCATCTGGTCCGCCCACCCCGACTGGACCGCGAACCAGGTCACCCGAGCGCTCATCGACACCGCAAGCCGCAAGTGGCCGAAGGATGACCCGACCCAGTACGCCGGGTACGGAACCGTCCGTCCCCGCGTGGTGCTTGAAAACCCGAACTACGACGCCGGCGCGCCCTATTCCGACCCCCTCGCCAAGTGGAACAAGGAGAAGGGCAAGAAGCTCGTGACCGAGATTCCGCCCGCCTCCGCCGCGTCCCCGTCCGCAACAGGCTCGTCACAAGCCCCGGGAAGCTCTTCTGGCGCCGACAAGGCCGCAGCAGGATCGAAGGCGGAGGGCGCGGACAAGACGGCGAACGTGGCAGCCGAGTCCTCGAACGACGACAACAGCACGCTGTGGATCGCACTCGGCGCTGCCGCGGCCGTGGTCGTGCTCGGAGGCGGAGCCTTCGCCGTCCTGCGATCGCGTCGCGCCGCGTGACGCCGGCCGCCCGAGCCCGGCGCCGTTAGGTCAGGGCGTGGAGAACGTGCTCGCCGCCGAAGGGCGTTGAGCCGCACAGTTGGACCCCGAAACGAAAAGGGAGGGCAGGCGGAACATGGCCGTCGACCAGAAGCTTGAAGATGCAGCAGTAATCAAGCTGCAGAAGGACATGTACGAGAAGTTCGAGAACATCCGCAAGCGGGTGCACAGCCTGCAGGGTGTCATCGACAGCCTCGAGGGCCAGTGGCAGGGCATCGGCCGTGCTGCCTTCGACACGAAGCAGTACGAGATCAACACCTCGCTGCAGAACATGGGCCGCATCCTCGGTGACGTCATCGAGGCGATGACCGCGACGCGCAACATCAAGGACTCCAAGGAAGACGAAGTCCGCGCGGCCGTGAACAAGATCAACATCAACGACGGTGCCCCCACGGTCCAGTCGTCGCCGTTCAGCTCGATGACCTGAGCCTTCTCGGGCGTCGACACTCGCGGACATCAACCACAGGCGGAAGAGACGAGGTAGGCAGAGATGAGCCGTAACGCGGACGGTCTGCAGGTAACGTACGACGGGCTCGACTTCGCGGCGACGAACATCGCCAACGAGGCGAGGCAGCTCGACGAGGACATCCAGCAGCTGCGCACGATGGTGATGAACAGCAAGCAGTACTGGGCGGGCAAGGCCCAGGACACCTTCGACGAGAAGCTGCGCCGCTGGGACAAGGAAGCCAGCGACATCCACCAGGCCCTGACGGGCATCGGTCACGTCGTGGGTCAGTCGGGCGGTACGTACATGGAGGGTGACCTGGCGGCGGCCAGGTACCTGCAGTAGTCACCGGCGGCCAAGGCCGCGGCAGGAACGAGGGTGGGCGTGCGCGGGAGACGCCCACCCTCGCGGCGTTCGCGGATCAGCCCGGCAGCCGAAGCCCTCTGCACCCGTGCCGCCCCGCCGACCGCTCCGCGAAGGCGCGCAGGGCCGAGGTGAGGAACTCCCGTGTCGGGGCGGCGTAGACCGTCGCGTCGATGCTGAACACGGCCGGCACGGTGCTGCCCGGGCAGGTTGCCGTCGCCGTCGCGCTGTCGCGTGTCATGCCCGGCTGCGGCCAGTCCTCGTCGTCGCCGGCCTCCGGCCGCAGCCGTTGGGCGTACGGACCGAACGACGCGCTCAGGGAGTAGACGACCTCGTCGCGTCCCCCCGTCTCGCCCAGGAGGCACCGCTCCAGCGGGGCGCTGTCCGACCCTTCGGTCTCCTCGATCCAGTCGACCCAGTCGTCCGGCGCGGAATCCGGTATCCGGATGCCGGCGCAGGTGCCCGACGCGCTCAGGAGAGCGGTCTTCCCCTTCGAGAGGGAGAGCTCCGGTATGGCGCCGCCGAAAGTCGTCTCGCACGACTCCCGGCCGGCCGCCTCGCGGGCGACGGCGGTGGCCAGTCGCCCCACGGCGCGGCTCGAGTCGGCGTTCCCGTGAGATCCGTCGCCGGCGATGCTCACCACCAGGGACGCGTCCTTGTCCGTGCAGGGCAGGACGACCCCCGTGTTCCGCAGGTCCGTGAAACCGCGCCAGCCGCCGCCCAGCGCCACGGGCAGGTTGTCCCGGGAGCCACCGCCCAGCATGCTCAGCATGTCGTCACGCGTGCCCGAGGGATACGCGTCAGCGGGGATCAGCCCGACGGACACGGTCAGGTCCGCCACCCGGCACGAGCGGAAGCGGTCCTCGCCGTATCCGTACTCGCCGTCCCGGGAGAGGCCGGTCTCGGTGTCGAGGCCGGTGAAGACCGCCGACTCGTCGTATGGGATCAGGCCGCCGCAGTAGGTCGCGAGCTTGTCCTCGTAACGCCAGCCCCGGCCCGTGTCGCTCACCCGGTACCAGGTGTAGGCGGCGGTGAGCGCGAGTGCCAGGGGGAGGACGCAGAAGAGGCCGATCCTGCGGACGGCCCTCACCGTCCGCTCCCGTCCTCCACCAGTCCCACCTGGACGAGCGGCTTCCCGCGCCGCCGCGACACGAACACGCCCCGGCCCGGCGGCATCTGGCGCGGACGCACTCCGCCGAGCAGGTCGCCCTCGGCCGGGTCGCCGCTGAGGACGACGCCCTGGGCGCCGAGTTCCTTGATGCGCTGCATGAAGGCCTCGTACCCGGCCCGGCCCGCGCCCGCCGTGGAGCGGGCGATGATGAAGCGCACGCCGACGTCCCGGGCGAAGGGCAGCATCTCGGTCAGGCCCGCCAGCGGGTTGCCGCTCGACGTGGCCACCAGGTCGTAGTCGTCGACGACGATGTAGATCGTCGGCCCGTTCCACCAACTGCGGTCACGCAGCTGCTCCGGGGTGACGTCGGCGGTCGGGGTACGGCGCTGCATCAGCTCGGCGAGCGCGTCCATGTGGTGCTGCATCTGGTTCGACATCGGCACGTACTCGGCCAGGTGCGAGGACGGGGTCACGCCCAGCAGGGAGCGCCGGTTGTCGACGACGAACAGCTTGCAGCTGTCCCCGTCGTAGCGCTCGGTGATGCGCTGGATGAGGAGCTTCAGCAGGTTGGACTTGCCGGACTCGCTCTCGCCGAACACGAGGAAGAACGGGTCCTGCTCGAAGTCCACGAACACCGGCTCGAGGTTGTCCTCGTCGAGCGCGAAGGAGACACCGTGCCGGGGGAACCGGTCGCCGGGCGGAAGCTGGCGCGCCGGGAACTCCCTCGGCAGCAACCGCACCGCGGGGGCACCGGGCTGCTGCCAGTGCCGGGAGACCTCGGTGCCGAGCGCCTGCGTCGCCTCCGCCAGGTCCGTGTCGGAGGACAGGCCGTCGATGCGCGGGACCGCCGCCATGAAGTGCTGCTTCTGCGGGGTCTGGCCCCGGCCTGGCACGCCCGTCGGTACGTTGGCCGCGACCTTGCGGTCGAACTCGGAGTCCATGGGGTCGCCGAGCCGCAGTTCCAGCCGGTTCATCAGCTGGTCCTTGAGGTTGCCGCGGACCTCCATGGACCGGGACGCCGTGAGGATCAGGTGGATGCCGTAACCGAGACCACGCGCCGCGATGTCCAGGACGTACGGCTCCAGGGCGTCGTAGTCCGTGCGGAAGTTCCCCCAGCCGTCGATGACCAGGAAGACGTCGCCCCACGGCTGGTCGGTCACGGAGATGTCGCCCCGCGCGCGGCGGCTGCGGAACTCCGCGATGGAGGAGATGCCGGCGGTGCGGAAGTACTCCTCGCGGCGGGTCATCACGCCGTACACCTCGGCCGCAGTGCGCCGCACCTGCTCGGGGTCGAGGCGCGAGGCCACACCGCCGACGTGCGGCAGGCCCGCCACGGCCGACAGGCCGCCGCCACCGAAGTCCAGGCCGTAGAACTGCACTTCGTGCGGGGTGTGGGTGAGACCGAAGGAGGCGATGATCGAGCGGAGCAGCGTCGACTTGCCGGACTGCGGGCCGCCGAGGATCTGCATGTGGCCGGCCGCGCCGCCGAAGTCCACCCACAGCGGGTCACGGCGCTGCTCGTAGGGCTTGTCGACGAGACCGACGGGCACCACCAGCCGGCCCGCGCCCTCGTAACCGGGCTGGGTCAGGCCACGGCCCGGCACCTCCGCGAGACCCGGCAGCAGCGTGTCGAGCGACGGCGGGCTGTCCAGCGGCGGCAGCCACACCTGGTGGGCGGCCGGTCCCTGCGCCTCCAGGCGCCGCACGATGACGTCGAGGACCGTGTCGGCGAGGGCCTCGTCCGTCTCCTCCCGTGTCTCCTCGCGCTGCGCGGGAACCGCCAGGTACTGCACCGGGACCTGCGCGGCCGTGAACAGCACGGGCCTGCGGTCGACCGGGAGCGGGCCCCCGTAGGACGCCGTCTGCTGAGCGCTCGTGCGGTACACGCCCGAGACGTAGGCGGCCTTGAAGCGGACCATCTCGTCCGTACCGAACTTCAGGAAGCCGGAGCCGGGGACGTTCGGCAGTTCGTAGGCGTCGGGGACGCCGAGCGCGGCCCGCGACTCGGCCGCGGAGAAGGTGCGCAGACCGATCCGGTACGACAGATAGGTCTCCAGTCCGCGCAGGCGGCCCTCCTCCAGCCGCTGCGAGGCGAGCAGCAGGTGCACGCCCAGCGACCGGCCGATGCGGCCGATCTGCACGAACATCTCGATGAAGTCCGGCTTGGCCGTGAGCAGTTCGCTGAACTCGTCGATCACCAGGACGAGGGACGGGATCGGCTGCAGCGCGGCACCGGCGGCGCGGGCCTTCTCGTACGCGTGGATGTTGGCGTAGTTGCCCGCGTCGCGGAGCATCTCCTGACGGCGGTTGAGCTCGCCGCGGATCGAGTCGCCCATCCGGTCGACGAGGGTCAGGTCGTCCGCGAGGTTGGTGATGACGGCCGCGACGTGGGGCATCTGCGCCATGCCCGCGAAGGTGGCACCGCCCTTGAAGTCCGCCAGCACGAAGTTGAGGGTCTCGGAGGAGTGGGTGACGGCGAGGCCGAGGACCAGCGTGCGCAGCAGCTCGGACTTGCCGGAACCGGTCGCACCGACGCACAGGCCGTGCGGGCCCATGCCCTCCTGCGCCGCCTCCTTCAGGTCGAGCATCACGGGCCGGCCGTCCTCGCCGACGCCGATCGGCACCCGCAGCCGCTCCGACTGCGAGCGGGGCCGCCAGGTGCGCCGGGTGTCGACGGAGGCCGCGTCCCCGAGGTTGAGCAGGTCGGTGAACTCCAGGTTGGCGAGCAGCGGTTCGTCGTCGTCCCCGCCCGACGCCATGCGCAGCGGCGCGAGCTGGCGCGCCAGAGCCTCGGCGGCCTCGTACGACAGGCCGTCGGGCGTGCCCTCGTAGACCATGCCGTGGGCCGACTCCAGGCGCAGTTCCTTCGGGTGAACGACGATCGAGAGGTCACCGCGCCCGCTGGTGAGGCTTCCGGGCATGACCTCCAGCACCGTGACGCCCTGCATGCCCTCCGGGCTCGCCAGCAGCGACGTCGGCGGCAGCGAGACCCCGTCGAGCACGACGACCAGATGCGGCTGGTCGGGTACGGGCTGTCCGTCCGGGTGGAAGCGGGGACGCCCCTGGAGCCGGTCGGCGAGCAGGTCCTCCAGCTCCACCGGGTCGGTCGTGATCAGGCGGATGCTGCCCGCGCCGTCCGCGGCGCCCCGGGACTGCACGTGGGGCAGCCACTTGCTCCACTCCCACTCCCCGGTGGACTCCCGGCCGGTGGCGATGGCGATGACCAGGTCGTCGGGGGAGTGCAGCGAGGCGAGCGAGGCGGTGACGGCGCGGGCGGTGGCGCGCACGGTGCCCGGTTCGCCGCTGACCGTCACGTGGTAGAAGGCGCGCAGCGAGATCGCCATCGGCAGGTCGTCGAGGGTGCTGTGCGTGGCCAGGAAGCGCTGCATGGCGCCCGTGGTCAGCGGCTCCAACTGGTCGACCGGGGCCGTCTCCGGGGGGATCAGGGGAGTGGCCAGCGCCTGCGGGCCGAGCCCCACCCGTACCTGACCGAAGTCCTCGTCACCGGCGCGTCGCTCCCACACCCGGCTCCCCTCGGCGACCAGTGCCCACAGTTGCTCCGGTGAAGGATGCAGGTAGTACTGGGCGTCGCGCTGGACCCGCGCGGTCGTCTGGGCGGACTGCCGGGCCTGGGACAGATAACGCAGGTAGTCCCGGCGCATGTCGGCCATCTGCCCCTGGTTGCCCCGGCGGTAGCGGACCAGCATCGCGATGCCCATCGCGATCGTCGAGGCCACCATCACCATGCCCATGATCTTCATGAAGGGCTGGGCCTGCGGGTTGAAGAAGAAGACCACGGACCCGCCCATGCCGAGCATGGGAAGGAGCTGCATCAGGGCGCCTTCCTGCTGCCCCCGCGGGAGTTCGGGCGGTGGCTGCAGCACGACTTCCTGCGTGGGCACGTCCTTCGGCAGTGCCCGTGGTGGGCGCTTGACGACGATGTGGCTCACTTCGCACCAATTCCCTTGCCCGGCTGATCCGTTCCGCCCGCCGCCCCGTGTCCGGCGCACGTCGATCGCGAAGGGCGATCCTACTGACTCCCGCTGACAACGGCGGACGATAGGGTGCGCGTGAGACGTGTGAACAGTTGCGAATCGGCCGGGGATCGCGAGCGGCGCGCAGCGGCCGGACACGATGGCTACCGGTGGGCGAGGCGCAACGCTACCGCGCCCAGCCCGTATTACCGACGAGGGGGAACAGCAGGTGAGCATGACGGCCTCCGCGCCGGCCGGCGCGGCCGGCGGACCGGGCAGCACAGTCCCAGCGGGGTCAGGTACGGGGCTCGGCTTCTGCCGGGTCACCATCGTGGCTCCCGACAGCCGCATCGACGTGGCACTGCCCGACGACGTACCGGTCGCCGACCTCTACCCGGAGATCCTCAGGTTCTCCCAGCAGAGCCCCGCCGAGGGCGCCCCGGTCGGCTACCACCTCGTACGCCGTGACGGCACCGTCCTCGACAGCGCCCGGTCGTTCGCGGCCCAGCGCATCCTGGACGGGGAACTGCTCACGCTGCGGCCCTTCGCCGAATCGCTGCCCCCCGCCGTCATCGACGACGTCTCGGAGGCCGTCGCCTCGGCCGTCACCCGCGACCGCACCCTCTGGGACGGCGAGCTCACCCGCACCGCCGGCCTGATCGGCGCGGGCGTCCTCCCGGTGCTGCTCGCCTTCGTGGCCTGGAGTTCGCAGGTCCGCCACGACATGCACAGCCTCCAGGGCATCATCGCCGCGGTCACCGGTGTCCTGCTGACCACCTTCGCGTGTGTCCGGGCCCGGGTGTACGACGACCGCGGCTCCGCGGTCGCCCTCGGACTGGGCGCTCTCCCCAACATCGCCGTGGCCGGCTCGGGACTGCTGCCGCTCGCCGACGGCCAGGGCATCGGACGGCTCCAGTTCCTCCTCGCCTGCGCGGCGGTCCTGGTCGCCTCCGTCGTGCTGACCCTCGTGTCACCGGGCGGCGACAGCCCCTTCGTGGCGTTCGTCTTCTCCGCCGCGATCGGTCTGCTCACGACCTTCATCGCCATGCTGACGCATCTGAAGCCCATGGAGACGGCCGCGATCTGCGCGCCCCTGTCGGTGTGCGCCCTGGCGTTCCTGCCCGGCCTGTCCATGCGCTTCGCCCGACTGCCCATCGGCTTCGAGCTGCCCAACGGCTCGCGCGGTTCCTACACGACGGACGAGACGGTCTCCCCGGAACCCGTCGACGCCGAACGCGTCGCCGCGCAGGCCCGCCGCGGTCACGAACTGCTCGCGGGACTGGTCGGGGGCTGCGCGCTCCTCGCGGTCGGCGCGGCGATCGTCCTCAGCTTCTCCGTCAACGTGTGGGCCCAGCTCCTCGCCCTGGCCACGGGGATCGCGATGCTGATGCGCGCCCACCTGTTCCGCTACACCACGCAGGTCGCCGCCACGCTGGCCGCCGGACTCGGCTCGCTCGTCTTCCTGGGGCTCGGCCTCGCGATGAATCCGCCCGCCGAGTACTGGCGTGACGCGCTCCAGGGCGACACGGCCGCCCTCGACATCCGCAGCGTATGGCTCGCGGCGGCCGTCGCCGCGGCCGTCGTTCTGGTCACGGCCATCGGTCTGATCACCTCCCGGCGCGGTGTCACCCCCTTCTGGGGCCGCTTCACGGAGATCGCGGAAGCCTTCGTTCTCCTGACCCTGATCCCCCTCGCGCTGGCGGTGTTCGACGTCTACGCCTCGGCGCGGTCGATGACGAGCGACTGACCGCCGGTTCCCGGCGCAGGGTCCGGGAAGACGGGTGTCCGGGAAGGCGGAGTGCCCGGAGAAGCGGGGCGCACACCGTGCCGCCCCGCCCGCCTTACCCGGCGCCGTTCCCCGGTGCCGGCTCCAGGTCGAATTCCCCGTCCCGTGCGCCGAGGACGAAAGCCCGCCACTCCGCCTCCGTGTACCGCAGCACGGTGTCCGGGTCGAGCGACGACCGCATGGCCACGGCGCCGGCGGGAAGGTAGGCGATCTCGACCCTCTCCTCGTGCTCCTCGGTGCCGGGCGCGCTGTGCCATTCGACGCCGGAGATGTCGAGGGAGTACAGCTCGTCCCTCTCCCGCTCCTTGCGCGCCTTGATTTCCGTGTCCTCGGCGTCGGCCATCGGGGCTCGGTCCTTCCTGCGGTGCCAACGGATGCGCGGCTACCCTACTTCCGGGGGTTCTCCCAGCTCAGCGGTTTGCCGATGTCCGTACCGGCAAGAGTGACGACCCGGCCGCCGAGCCCGCGGACAACGGCGTCCGCCCAGGCTGGTACGCTGTGTGACGGCCGTTTGTGTACGCGCCCCCGGAGCCCAGGGCCCTGGAGGCCGCGCCCAGCGGATCCCCGCCTTCCGAGTCACGGAAGATCCCCCGAGATGCAGACCGGGGGCACTCGAAGGCCAGTCACAGATCAAAGAGGAGTACGCGTGTCGCTCGACGCCGCCGTCAAGAAGCAGATCATCTCCGAGTTCGGTACCAAGGAGGGCGACACCGGCTCCCCCGAGGTCCAGGTCGCTCTGCTGTCCCGTCGGATCTCCGACCTGACCGAGCACCTCAAGACCCACAAGCACGACCACCACTCCCGCCGTGGCCTGCTGATCCTGGTCGGTCAGCGCCGCCGGCTGCTGCAGTACCTCGCCAAGAAGGACATCCAGCGCTTCCGTGCGCTGGTCGAGCGCCTCGGCATCCGCCGCGGTGCGGCGGGCGCCAAGTAAGACGCCGTGGAGGGAGCGGTTCCCATCGTTCGGGGGCCGCTCCCTTTGCTGTACGTGCGAGGTGTCACCGCCGCTTTGTAGTGTGGTAGCACAACGCAGGACGTACGACTCGGCGTGGTGGGCACCCGCACAGGCGGAGCACACCACGCGCACCGAACGAAACGAGGAGAAGCGCGCCTCGCCGCCGCCGGTCCTCGGTAGTGGCCCCCGGGGAAAGAGACCCGAGGGCTTCGATCGAAGACCGGCCCGCACAGGACGGAGCGCTTCTCCGCCACCGTCCCCCCGCCACACGGGCGAGGAGGGACGAAGACGAGGAGAAAACACTAGTGGAGAACGAGACCCACTACGCCGAAGCCGTGATCGACAACGGCGCATTCGGCACCCGCACCATCCGCTTCGAGACGGGCCGCCTGGCCAAGCAGGCCGCCGGCTCCGCCGTGGCCTACCTGGACGACGACACCATGGTGCTGTCGGCCACCAGCGCCTCCAAGAACCCCAAGGACCAGCTCGACTTCTTCCCCCTCACGGTGGACGTCGAGGAGCGGATGTACGCCGCCGGCAAGATCCCCGGCAGCTTCTTCCGCCGTGAGGGCCGGCCCTCCGAGGACGCCGTCCTCACCTGCCGCCTCATCGACCGCCCGCTGCGCCCGTCCTTCAAGAAGGGCCTGCGCAACGAGATCCAGGTCGTCGCCACGATCATGGCGCTCAACCCCGACCACCTGTACGACGTCGTGGCGATCAACGCCGCCTCCGCGTCGACGCAGCTGGCCGGCCTGCCCTTCTCCGGCCCGATCGGCGGCGTCCGCGTCGCGCTGATCCGCGGCCAGTGGGTGGCCTTCCCGACGCACACCGAGCTCGAGGACGCCGTCTTCGACATGGTCGTCGCGGGCCGCGTCCTGGAGGACGGCGACGTCGCGATCATGATGGTCGAGGCCGAGGCCACCGAGAAGACCATCAAGCTGGTCGAAGGCGGCGCCGAGGCGCCCACCGAGGAGGTCGTCGCCGCCGGTCTCGACGCCGCGAAGCCCTTCATCAAGGTGCTGTGCCGCGCCCAGGCCGACCTCGCCGCGAAGGCCGCGAAGCCGACCGGCGAGTTCCCGATCTTCCTCGACTACCAGGACGACGTCCTGGAGGCGCTGACCGCCGCGGTCAAGCCCGAGCTCGCCCAGGCGCTCACCATCGCCGGCAAGCAGGAGCGCGAGGCCGAGCTGGACCGCGTCAAGGGGCTCGCCGCCGAGAAGCTCCTGCCGGAGTTCGAGGGCCGCGAGAAGGAGATCTCCGCCGCGTACCGCGCGCTGACCAAGTCCCTGGTCCGCGAGCGCGTCATCAAGGAGAAGACCCGCATCGACGGCCGCGGTGTCACCGACATCCGCACCCTGGCCGCCGAGGTCGAGGCCATCCCGCGGGTCCACGGCTCCGCCCTGTTCGAGCGTGGCGAGACCCAGATCCTGGGCGTCACCACCCTGAACATGCTCCGCATGGAGCAGCAGCTGGACACCCTCTCCCCGGTGACCCGCAAGCGCTACATGCACAACTACAACTTCCCGCCGTACTCCGTCGGCGAGACCGGCCGCGTCGGCTCCCCGAAGCGCCGCGAGATCGGCCACGGCGCCCTCGCCGAGCGCGCCATCGTGCCGGTGCTGCCGACGCGCGAGGAGTTCCCGTACGCGATCCGCCAGGTGTCCGAGGCCCTCGGCTCCAACGGCTCGACGTCCATGGGCTCGGTCTGCGCCTCCACCATGTCGCTGCTGAACGCCGGTGTGCCGCTGAAGGCCCCCGTCGCCGGTATCGCCATGGGCCTGATCTCCCAGGAGATCAACGGCGAGACGCACTACGTCGCCCTCACCGACATCCTCGGTGCGGAGGACGCCTTCGGCGACATGGACTTCAAGGTCGCCGGCACCAAGGAGTTCGTGACCGCCCTCCAGCTCGACACCAAGCTGGACGGCATCCCCGCCTCCGTCCTGGCCGCCGCCCTCAAGCAGGCCCGTGACGCCCGCCTCCACATCCTCGACGTGATGATGGAAGCGATCGACACGCCGGACGAGATGTCCCCGAACGCGCCGCGGATCATCACCGTGAAGATCCCCGTCGACAAGATCGGTGAGGTCATCGGCCCCAAGGGCAAGATGATCAACCAGATCCAGGAGGACACGGGCGCCGAGATCACGATCGAGGACGACGGCACGATCTACATCGGTGCCCAGGTCGGCTCGCAGGCCGAGGCCGCCCGCGCCACGATCAACTCGATCGCCAACCCGACCATGCCGGAGGTCGGCGAGCGCTACCTGGGCACCGTCGTGAAGACGACGACCTTCGGTGCGTTCGTGTCGCTGCTCCCGGGCAAGGACGGTCTGCTGCACATCTCGCAGATCCGCAAGCTCGCCGGCGGCAAGCGCGTGGAGAACGTCGAGGACGTCCTCGGTGTGGGCCACAAGGTCCAGGTCGAGATCGCCGAGATCGACTCCCGCGGCAAGCTCTCCCTGATCCCCGTGATCGAGGGCGAAGAAGGCTCCGAGGACACGAAGGACGACGCCGACCAGTGACGTCCCGTAGCTCCAAGGCGACGGCCCGCACCTCTTCGGAGGCGCGGGCCGTCGCCCGTACCCAAACCCTCATCCAGGGCCAGAACGGCATCGGCACGGTCCGCAAGACCACCCTCCCGGGCGGCCTGCGCATCGTCACCGAGACCCTGCCCTCGGTTCGCTCGGCGACCTTCGGTATCTGGGCGCACGTCGGCTCCCGCGACGAGACCCCCGCGCTGAACGGCGCCACCCACTACCTGGAGCACCTGCTCTTCAAGGGCACGTCCCGCAGGTCCGCCCTGGACATCTCCTCCGCCGTCGACGCGGTCGGCGGCGAGATGAACGCGTTCACGGCGAAGGAGTACACGTGCTACTACGCGCGCGTGCTCGACACCGACCTGCCGCTGGCCATCGACGTCGTCTGCGACATGCTGACCGGCTCCCTGATCCGCGAGGAGGACGTCGACGTCGAGCGCGGCGCCATCCTCGAAGAGATCGCGATGACCGAGGACGACCCCGGCGACTGCGTGCACGACCTGTTCGCGCACACGATGTTCGGCGACAGCGCCCTCGGCCGCCCCGTCCTCGGCACGGTCGACACGGTCAACGCCCTCACCGCCGACCGCATCCGCCGCTTCTACAGGAAGCACTACGACCCGACCCACCTGGTGGTCGCCGCCGCCGGGAACGTCGACCACAACAAGGTCGTACGCCAGGTCCGCGCCGCCTTCGAGAAGGCCGGCGCCTTCAGGGACCCCGTGGCCGCGCCCATCGCCCCGCGCGAAGGCCGGCGCACCCTGCGCACGGCGGGCCGCGTCGAGCTGATCGGCCGCAAGACCGAGCAGGCGCACGTCATCCTCGGCATGCCGGGCCTGGCCCGCACCGACGAGCGCCGCTGGGCGCTGGGCGTCCTCAACACCGCCCTCGGCGGCGGCATGTCGTCGCGCCTGTTCCAGGAGGTCCGCGAGAAGCGCGGCCTGGCCTACAGCGTGTACTCGTACACCTCGGGCTTCGCCGACTGCGGCCTCTTCGGCGTGTACGCGGGCTGTCGGCCCTCCCAGGTCCACGACGTGCTGCAGATCTGCCGCGACGAACTGAACCACGTCGCCGAGAACGGGCTGTCCGACGAGGAGATCGGCCGCGCCGTCGGCCAGCTCCAGGGCTCCACCGTCCTCGGCCTGGAGGACACCGGCGCGCTGATGAACCGTATCGGCAAGAGCGAACTGTGCTGGGGCGAGCAGATGTCCGTCGACGACATGCTGGCCCGGATAGCCTCGGTCACGCCGGACGACGTCCGCGCCGTCGCCCGCGACGTCCTGGGCCGGCGGCCCTCGCTGTCGGTCATCGGCCCGCTGAAGGACAAGCAGGCGTCCCGGCTGCACGACGCCGTCGCCTAACCCCCTCCGGTAAGGAAGCAACAGACATGAGCAAGCTGCGCGTGGCCGTCCTCGGCGCCAAGGGCCGTATCGGCTCCGAGGCGGTGCGGGCGGTCGAGGCCGCCGAGGACATGGAACTGGTCGCCGCCCTGGGCCGCGGCGACTCGCTGGACGCGCTGACCGACAGCGGCGCCGAGGTCGTGGTCGAGCTGACCACCCCGGCGTCGGTCATGGACAACCTCGAGTTCTGCGTACGCCACGGCATCCACGCCGTCGTCGGCACCACGGGCTGGACCGACGAGCGCCTCGCGCAGCTGAGGGGCTGGCTCGACGCCTCCCCGGAGACGGGCGTGCTCATCGCGCCCAACTTCTCCATCGGGGCCGTGCTGACCATGAAGTTCGCGCAGATCGCCGCCCCGTACTTCGAGTCCGTCGAGGTCGTCGAGCTGCACCACCCGAACAAGGTGGACGCCCCCAGCGGCACCGCCACGCGCACCGCGCAGCTCATCGCCGAGGCACGGCAGAAGGCAGGCGTCGCACCGGCGCCCGACGCCACTGCCACCGCCCTGGACGGTGCCCGCGGCGCGAACGTGGACGGCGTCCCGGTACACGCGGTCCGCCTGCGCGGCCTGCTCGCGCACCAGGAGGTCCTGCTCGGCGGCGAGGGCGAGACCCTCACCGTCCGGCACGACTCCCTGCACCACAGCAGCTTCATGCCGGGCATCCTGCTCGGCACCCGGCGGGTGGTGACCGTTCCGGGCCTCACCTTCGGCCTGGAACACTTCCTGGACCTGGGCTGAGGCATGCGCGCGAAGATCTCCTACGTCATCACGGCCGCCGTCCTGGTCTTCTACTTCGCCCTGGTCGGCAGCCGCGGTGTGATGCTCATCGACGCCGGCACCCCCCTCACCGTCACCCTCGGCGTGGCGGTGCTGGTGCTGCCGGCGATCGGCCTGTGGTTCCTGTGGAAGAACACCCAGTTCGTCCGCCGTGCCAACCAGCTCGCCGCCGAACTCGACGCCGAGGGCGGACTGCCCGTCGACGAGCTGAAGCGCACCCCCAGCGGCCGCATCGACCGTGAGTCGGCCGACGAGGTCTTCGCCCGCCGCAAGGCCGAGACGGAGGCGGCTCCGGACGACTGGCGCAGCTGGTTCCGGCTCGCCGTCGCCTATCAGGACGCCCGAGACACCCCGCGTGCCCGCAAGGCGATGCAGCGGGCGATCGCCCTGCACGACCACAAACAGGTCGAGACCGCCTGAGGCACACGGAAATGACGGGGCCCGGTCCGCACGCGCGGACCGGGCCCCGTCATTTTCTGCGCTCCGGCTCAGCCCCGCCGGTACTCGTCGGCCCACGCCTCCACGGTGTCGGCGGCCCGGTCGAAGGCCTCCGGCCGGGCGAGGAAGTCCGCGTTGTGGCTGGTCATCAGCACGGGTGCGCCGTCCCCGTTCCGGCCCTGCCGGACCAGGAGCAGCGCCTGGCCCTGCACCGTGCGCGGCAGGCCCAGCCAACGGACCGGCTGCTGCACCGTCCGCAGGCTGGCGACCTGCTGCCAGGCCACGGTGCGGGTGGTGAAGAACCCCACCTGGCGCACCCCGCGCGCGCTGACCCACACGCCCATGCGCAGCAGCCGCAGGGCACAGACGATCATGACGAGGGCGACGCCGAAGACCACGGCGGCCGAGGACGGCGAGTCCGTCACCGCGATGATGACCGCCGCGAACAGTACGAACGAGGCGAGCAGCAGCGTCAGCGCCGCCACCCCCACCCGCCATGGCCCCGGCCGGTACGGCCGACGCCACTGGTCGCGGTCGTCGTAGGGCAGCGCGACGTCCTCGGCCGCGTCGAAGGCGCGGTCGGCCGTCAGGAAGGGCAGGGGCACGGCTGGTCCTCACTCGTTCCATGGCGTGTGCTGTGCCCGGTGAGGCTACCGACCTGTGTCTCCGGTCACCACCTTCGGGCCCCCGGATGGAGTCAGGACCGGCCGGGTGCCGCCTCAGCGCCCGTCGGACGCCTGTGACTGCTGCTGCTGTGGTGAGGGCTGGTCGGCCGACAACGCGGGCATCCCGATCAGCAGGGACCCCGCGATCCCGGCGACCACGGTGAGGCCCAGCAGCCAGCGCCCGGCCAACTGGCCGAAGGACGCCCGCTCGCGGGGCGGGGGAGTGACATTGCTGCGGAACCTGTCGGCTTCGGCGACGAAGGCGAACGGCACGGGTTCACGCCGGCGGATCATCGGAGGTGCGTCTCCCTTCAGGGATCATGCGAATCGCTGTTACTCATACAGACGAACGAACGCCCTCGCAGGTGCCCTGTTTCACCGACTTCATCGCGGCACGGCACCGATCGCCCCGTTTGGCGGGCCGTAGAGTGGCCTCGCCAAGCGACAAGATGGGAAGGCCCTCCACCCGTGACCGACACACCCGCCGACGATTTCAAGATCGACCTCCGCAGCGACATCACCGTCGAGCTGGTCAAGAGCAGCGCCACCGACTCCGACGTGCTGTTCGCCGCCCGCGTCTCGACCGTCGGGGAGCAGTCCCTGGACGAGCTGAAGAAGGACCCGGAGCGCTCGAAGGGCCTGATCAACTACCTGATGCGGGACCGGCACGGCAGCCCGTTCGAGCACAACTCGATGACCTTCTTCATCAGCGCCCCGATCTTCGTCTTCCGCGAGTTCATGCGGCACCGGGTCGGCTGGTCCTACAACGAGGAGTCCGGCCGCTACCGGGAGCTCCAGCCGGTCTTCTACGTGCCGGGCGCCGAGCGCAAGCTGGTCCAGCAGGGCCGCCCGGGCAAGTACGTCTTCGTCGAGGGCACCGCCGAGCAGCACGAGCTGGTCAGCCGGTCCATGGAGGACTCCTACCTCCAGGCCTACCGGACGTACCAGGAGATGCTCGCCGCCGGCATCGCCCGCGAGGTGGCCCGCGCGGTGCTCCCCGTCGGCCTGTACTCGTCGATGTACGCCACCTGCAACGCGCGCTCGCTGATGCACTTCCTCGGCCTGCGCACCCAGCACGAGCTGGCGAAGGTGCCCTCCTTCCCGCAGCGGGAGATCGAGATGGTGGGCGAGAAGATGGAGCAGGAGTGGGCGAGGCTCATGCCGCTCACCTACGCCGCCTTCAACGCGAACGGTCGCGTGGCGCCGTAACGCGCTCCCCGCGCCCGACCGGGCACAGATGTGCGCATCAGCCGCCTGAAGTGTCCCGATTGCGGCGTTTGGTGAAGTTCATCTAGCCTGATCAAAGGGACCCGGCACTGCTTGAACCCCCGAGCAGGCAGTGCCGGGCTCCACCTCCGTGCCGATCCCCCGCCTCCCCCGAGGGCAGACCCCGCCCTGAGCAACGAGTAGCGTGTAACCCATGGCTCCGACCTCCACTCCGCAGACCCCCTTCGGGCGGGTCCTCACCGCCATGGTCACGCCCTTCGCGGCGGACGGCGCACTCGACCTCGACGGCGCGCAGCGGCTCGCCGCCCACCTGGTGGACGCAGGCAACGACGGCCTGATCATCAACGGGACCACCGGCGAGTCCCCCACCACCAGCGACGCGGAGAAAACGGACCTCGTACGAGCAGTCCTGGAGGCCGTCGGCGACCGCGCCCATGTCGTCGCCGGAGTCGGCACGAACAACACCCAGCACAGCATCGAGCTGGCCCGCGCCGCCGAGCGCGTCGGCGCCCACGGCCTGCTGCTCGTCACGCCGTACTACAACAAGCCCCCGCAGGAGGGCCTGTACCGCCACTTCACGGCCATCGCCGATGCCACCGAGCTGCCCGTCATGCTCTACGACATCCCCGGCCGCAGCGGCGTCCCGATCAACACGGAGACGCTCGTCCGCCTCGCGCAGCACCCGCGGATCATCGCCAACAAGGACGCCAAGGGCGACCTGGGCCGCGCGAGCTGGGCCATCGCGCGCTCCGGACTCGCCTGGTACTCCGGCGACGACATGCTGAACCTCCCGTTGCTCTCGGTCGGCGCGGTCGGCTTCGTCTCGGTCGTCGGCCACGTCGTCACCCCCGAGCTGCGCGCCATGGTGGACGCGTTCGTCGCGGGTGACGTGCAGAAGGCGCTGGAGATCCACCAGAAGCTGCTCCCGGTCTTCACCGGCATGTTCCGCACCCAGGGCGTCATGACCACCAAGGCCGCGCTGACCCTCCAGGGGCTGCCCGCGGGCCCGCTGCGCGCGCCGATGGTCGAGCTCACGGCGGAGGAAACCGAGCAGCTCAAGATCGATCTTGCTGCCGGCGGGGTACAGCTCTGACAACGGACTTCGCACCACCGCACCGCCAGGTGCCACCACGGCTTCACAACTGAATACGCAGGCCACCGGTGCCTGCACCCCACTACGACAACTGCTTCTGCACGAACGTCACGCGCGCCACGTGCCCACCGGTACGTGGCGCGTGTGGTTGAGGAGAGTCTTTTGAGTCATCCGCACCCTGAACTGGGCCGTCCCCCGGCGCTCCCCGCAGGCGGCCTCCGGGTCACCCCCCTGGGAGGCCTCGGCGAGATCGGCCGCAACATGACGGTCTTCGAGTACGGCGGCCGCCTGCTGATCGTCGACTGCGGAGTGCTCTTCCCCGAGGAGGAGCAGCCCGGAATCGACCTGATCCTGCCGGACTTCACGTCCATCCGGGACCGCCTCGACGACATCGAGGGCATCGTCCTCACCCACGGCCACGAGGACCACATCGGCGGCGTTCCCTTCCTCCTCCGCGAGAAGCCGGACATCCCGCTGATCGGCTCCAAGCTGACCCTCGCCCTGATCGAGGCCAAGCTCCAGGAGCACCGGATCCGCCCGTACACCCTCGAGGTGGTGGAGGGGAACCGCGAGCGCATCGGCCCGTTCGACTGCGAGTTCGTCGCGGTGAACCACTCGATCCCGGACGCGCTGGCCGTCGCCATCCGCACGCCCGCGGGCATGGTCGTCCACACCGGCGACTTCAAGATGGACCAGCTCCCGCTGGACAACCGCCTCACGGACCTGCACGCCTTCGCGCGCCTGAGCGAGGAGGGCATCGACCTTCTCCTCGCCGACTCGACGAACGCCGAGGTCCCGGGCTTCGTCCCGCCCGAGCGCGACATCTCCAACGTCCTGCGCCAGGTCTTCGCAGGGGCCCGCAAGCGCATCATCGTGGCGAGCTTCGCCAGCCACGTCCACCGCATCCAGCAGATCCTGGACGCCGCGTACGAGTACGGCCGCCGGGTCGCCTTCGTCGGCCGCTCCATGGTCCGCAACATGGGCATCGCGAGAGACCTCGGCTACCTGAAGGTTCCGCCGGGCCTGGTCGTGGACGTCAAGACCCTCGACGACCTGCCGGACAGCGAAGTGGTGCTGGTCTGCACGGGCTCACAGGGCGAACCGATGGCGGCCCTGTCCCGCATGGCCAACCGGGACCACCAGATCCGCATCGTCGAGGGCGACACGGTGATCCTGGCGTCGTCCCTCATCCCGGGCAACGAGAACGCGGTCTACCGCGTGATCAATGGCCTGACCCGCTGGGGCGCCAACGTCGTCCACAAGGGCAACGCCAAGGTGCACGTCTCGGGCCACGCGTCCGCCGGCGAGCTCCTGTACTTCTACAACATCTGCCGCCCGAAGAACCTGATGCCGGTCCACGGCGAGTGGCGCCATCTGCGGGCCAACGCCGAACTGGGTGCCCTCACCGGCGTCCCGCACGACCGCATCGTCATTGCCGAGGACGGAGTCGTCGTCGACCTCGTCGAGGGCAAGGCGAAGATCTCCGGCAAGGTCCAGGCGGGGTACGTGTACGTCGACGGGCTCTCCGTCGGCGACGTCGGTGAGCCGGCTCTGAAGGACCGCAAGATCCTCGGCGACGAGGGCATCATCTCGGTCTTCGTCGTCATCGACTCCTCCACCGGCAAGATCACCGGCGGCCCGCACGTCCAGGCGCGCGGTTCGGGTATCGAGGACTCGGCCTTTGCCGACGTCCTGCCGCGGATCACCGAGGCTCTGGAGCGCTCGGCGCAGGACGGGGTCGTCGAACCCCACCAGCTCCAGCAGCTGGTACGCAGGACCCTCGGCAAGTGGGTGTCGGACAAGTACCGACGCCGGCCGATGATCCTCCCTGTGGTCGTGGAGGTCTGACGGTCCGTCGGACCCAGGACCGCGCGAACGAGGAGCGGGGCGCCACGATTTGCATCGGGGCGCCCCGCTCCAGTACGTTTACAACTCCGCTCGGACGGGCACCCGACCACTTCGTGGTTCGGAGCCGCCCCGGAGGGCGGGAAATCCGGCTCAGAATCTCTGATAAAGTCGGAACCGCCGGAAAGGGAAACGCGAAAGCGGGAACCTGGAAAGCACCGAGGAAATCGGATCGGAAAAGGATCTGATAGAGTCGGAAACGCAAG
>NZ_BMRV01000015.1 GCF_014648815.1 Streptomyces flaveolus
TTGCCGGTGTCGTCCTTGAGGGTGGCGGTCGGTCCGTCGGGGCTGTTGGTCATGTCGACGGTCCAGCCGCCGAAGGTGGCGTCGATCGTCTTCGTCACCGTGCAGTCCGACGACCCGGTGGCGCCGCCGTGGTCGGTGGCGAAGGCGACGGTGGGAACGCACAGGGCGCCCGCCAGAGCGGCGGTGGCGACGGCGGCACGCAGGACGACGCGGGGGCGCGAGAGCGCAGCAGACATGGTGATCCCCCCAGGGATGACACGAGCGTGAGTGGTGCGAGCGAGAGACGGCCCGGGCTGCCTTTCCGTTCCGGTGTCCGGTCCGGCCCCCGGCAGCGGGCGCGATGCGCCAAGTTTCCGGCTCGATTGACCTGGATCGATGAACGAACTGTCACCGCGCCGTAACAGGGAGGCCGCCTGCTCCTCCGCCGACAGCCGGGCCCGGGGCCGTGGCAGCCGGCGGAGGAGGCGGCGGAGGAGGCGGCGGAACCTAACGCCGGCCCAGGAACACCGGGTTGGTGAATGCCGCCAGTGCCCCCGGCAGGGGACCCGCGGCGGCCTCGTGCCGTAGTTCCGCCCGTACGTACGCCGCGTAGGACGCCGTCGTCCGCCACTCCACCGTGCCCGTGCCGGACACCGGCAGCGGTGCGCTGGTGAACAGCACGCCCTGGTCCGTGACGAACCGGACCGTGCAGCGCGGGGCGCCCGTCACCTCCAGGCGGACGGTGACCGGGGTGTCCGGGTCGACGGGGAGCCGTTCGCCGATGCCTGCGTGCTCGCCGCGCCCGCCCGACGCGGTGAGGGCGAGCGACAGCTTCGCCGACTCGGCGACGTACGACCGCCCCGCCCGGATGCCCTCCTGGATCGCCTCCCGGGTCAGGTCGTCGGCGAGGACGACGGTCTGCGGGAGCCCGATGACGTCCGGGTCCCGGTGGGCGTCGCTGCTGCCCATGGCCGGGATCCAGCCGCGGCCGTCCCGCACCGAGGCGATCAGCATGCCGTCCCAGTCGGCCAGCGCCACCTCGTCGTCGGGCGTGTAGGGCCCGTTCCACACCTCGACCGCGTCGGCCTCCCCGAAGCCGAACTTCCAGTTGCAGCCGATGCAGGTGGCGTGCGGGTGGGCCGGGACGACCAGGCCGCCGGCGCGGCGGATCTGCCGCGCGAACCGGCCGAAGCGGTTGTCGCGGGCCCGGTAGCGCCAGTCGACGAAGGTGCCGGGGTCGGTGCCGAGGGCGACCACGTGCCCGTTCCGCGTCGTCACCTCCTCGCCCAGCATGACCAGCAGGTCGTCGCCGGCCAGGTCCGCCCAGTGCGCGTGCGCCGAGTGCGTGTTGTGCTCGGAGGAGTTGATGAAGTCCAGCCCCGCCGCCCGCGCGAGCGCCGCGATCTCGGCGAGGGAGCGGCGGCCGTCGGAGTACACGGAGTGCAGGTGGCAGTCGCCCCGGTACCAGGCGCGGCCCCGGCCCTTGGCCCGCGACGGCGGGTACGTCGGCCGTGCGGTCTCGCCCGGTTCCCCGTACGTCAGCGTGATCGTCAGCTCGTACGACAGTCCCTGCGGCGCGACCGTGTACGGGCCGAGCGCGATGTGCCAGGTGCCCGGCCGCACCGGCCCCGGGAGGTAGCCGGGCGTGGCGTCGTCCGCGCGGACGAAGAACTCCGTGCGGGCCCCGCCCGACCAGCCCCGGAAACCCCGGCCGCCCAGCTCGGTGCCGCGCTCGTCGAAGACGCCGATGTCGAGGGCGTTGCCCGGCGTCCCGGCGGGGACGGCAGGCCGGTCGTAGGTGTAGGAGACCCTGATCTCCCGCACGCCCGGCGGGACTTCGACCGGGACGTACACGAAGTCGGGGGATCCGGGGGGAAGGGTGCCGCGTACGGTTCTCGTCCGCGGGTCCGGTCCGCCCGCTGCCGAAGCGAAGCTCACGGTCCCCAACGTAAGCGCGGCGGCGGCTCCGGTCACGAACACCGCGCGTCTGCCGATCCCGGCGTGGTCGTCCTCGCACATGCTGCTCTCCCCAGGTGTCGTGGGTGACATGGCACGGGTGGTGCGGGGGTGGTGCGTGCAACCCTCGTATTGAGCCGTGAACTCCCGGGCAAGGAAAGGGGGTCGGCGGATGGAGGGCCGGAAACCGGCCGGTGGGGGAGCGGACGGCGCACCGCGTCCCGATCACGCCGCTCGTATGCTCGAAGGATGACGACTTCCGCGACCTCCGGAACCGGACCCGCAGACCCCGCCGGTGCGACCGGTCCCACCGAGAACTCCATGCGTCGCGCCCTCAAACGCGCCCGGGACGGTGTCGCCCTCGACGTCTCCGAGGCCGCGGTGCTGCTCCAGGCCCGCGGCGAGCACCTCGACGCCCTCACCGCGTCCGCCGCCCGGGTGCGGGACGCCGGCCTGGAGGCCGCCGGGCGCCCCGGCGTCATCACGTACTCGAAGAGCGTGTTCATCCCGCTGACCCGGCTGTGCCGGGACAAGTGCCACTACTGCACCTTCGTCACCGTCCCCGGCAAGCTGCGCCGAGAGGGGCACGGGATGTTCATGTCGCCGGACGAGGTGCTGGACATCGCCCGCAAGGGCGCCGCCCTCGGCTGCAAGGAAGCGCTGATCACCCTCGGTGACAAGCCCGAGGACCGCTGGCCCGAGGCGCGCGAGTGGCTCGACGCGCACGGTTACGACGACACGATCGCCTACGTCCGGGCGATCTCCATCCGGATCCTGGAGGAGACGGGACTGCTCCCGCACCTCAACCCGGGCGTCATGACGTGGACGGACTTCCAGCGCCTCAAGCCGGTCGCGCCCTCCATGGGCATGATGCTGGAGACCACCGCCACCCGCCTGTGGTCCGAGCCCGGCGGCCCCCATTACGGCTCCCCGGACAAGGAACCGGCCGTCCGGCTGCGCGTCCTGGAGGACGCCGGCCGTTCCTCGGTCCCCTTCACCTCCGGTCTCCTCATCGGCATCGGGGAGACGTACGAGGAGCGCGCTCAGTCCCTCTTCGCGCTGCGCAAGGTCTCCCGCGCCTACCACGGCATCCAGGAGCTGATCATCCAGAACTTCCGCGCCAAGCCGGACACCGCGATGCGCGGCATGCCGGACGCGGAGCTGGACGAGCTGGTCGCCACGGTGGCCGTCGCCCGGCACATCATGGGTCCCTCCGCCTGCCTCCAGGCCCCGCCCAACCTGGTGGACGCGGAGTACGAGCGCCTGATCGGGGCCGGCATCGACGACTGGGGCGGGGTCTCCCCGCTCACCATCGACCACGTCAATCCCGAGCGTCCCTGGCCGCAGATCGAGGAGCTGGCCGCCAAGTCCCGCACGGCCGGCTTCGAGCTGCGCGAACGGCTCTGCGTCTACCCCGAGTTCGTCCGGCGCGGCGAGCCCTGGCTGGACCCGCGCCTGCTGCCGCACGTGGCCGCGCTCGCCGACCCCGACACCGGTCTCGCGCGCGAGGACGCGACGGTTCAGGGCCGGCCGTGGCAGGAGCCCGAGGAGGTCTTCGAGGCGTCCGGCCGCACCGACCTGCACCGCACCATCGACACCGACGGCCGCACCTCGGACCGCCGCGACGACTTCGACGAGGTGTACGGCGACTGGGACGCCCTGCGCGAGGCGGCGGCGCCCGGCATGGCACCGGAGCGCATCGACACCGACGTGCGCCAGGCGCTGGCGACGGCCGCCGACGACCCGACGAAACTCACGGACGACGAGGCCCTCGCCCTGCTGCACGCCGACGGCCCGGCGCTGGACGCCCTGTGCAAGGTGGCCGACGACGTCCGCAAGTCGGCGGTGGGCGACGACGTCACCTACATCGTCACCCGCAACATCAACTTCACCAACGTCTGCTACACCGGCTGCCGTTTCTGCGCCTTCGCGCAGCGCCGCACCGACGCCGACGCGTACACGCTCTCCCTCGACCAGGTCGCCGACCGCGCCCAGCAGGCGTGGGAGGTCGGCGCGGTCGAGGTCTGCATGCAGGGCGGCATCCACCCCGACCTGCCGGGCACGGCGTACTTCGACATCGCCAAGGCGGTCAAGGCCCGCGTCCCCGGCATGCACGTGCACGCCTTCTCGCCGATGGAGGTCGTCAACGGCGCCACCCGCACCGGCATGTCGATCCGCGAGTGGCTGAGCGCGGCGAAGGAGGCGGGCCTCGACTCCATCCCCGGCACGGCGGCGGAGATCCTCGACGACGAGGTCCGCTGGATCCTGACCAAGGGCAAGCTGCCCACGGCGACCTGGATCGAGGTCGTCGAGACGGCCCACGAACTGGGCATCCGGTCGAGCTCCACGATGATGTACGGCCACGTCGACCAGCCCCGCCACTGGCTCGGCCACCTGCGCACCCTCGCCGGCATCCAGCAGCGCACGGGCGGCTTCACGGAGTTCGTGACGCTGCCCTTCATCCACACGAACGCGCCGGTGTACCTGGCGGGCATCGCCCGGCCCGGTCCCACCCTGCGGGACAACCGGGCGGTCACCGCGATGGCCCGTCTCCTGCTGCACCCGCACATCCCCAACATCCAGACAAGCTGGGTGAAACTGGGCACCGAGGGTGCGGCCCAGATGCTCCGCTCCGGCGCCAACGACCTCGGCGGCACGCTCATGGAGGAGACGATCTCCCGCATGGCGGGCTCGTCGTACGGCTCCTACAAGTCGGTCAAGGACCTGATCGCCGTCGCCGACGCGGCCGGCCGTCCGGCCAGGCCCCGCACCACGCTGTACGGCGAGGTCCCCGAGGAGCGGCAGCGGGCGGCGACGGCCTCGGACGGACACCTGCCGGAGCTGCTGCCGGTGCTGGACTGACCGCCGCCGGACCGACCGCCTCCGGACCGAGGCACGGGCCGCTCACAGTACGATGATCGGACCCCCGGTGTGTCGGGGTTCTCGTAGCTGAGGAGATGCGTGCCCGTGCCTGCCCGACTTCCCTCGTGGGCCTGGGTCTCCGGTCTGACCGTGGGAGCGATAGCGGGGGTCGGCGTCCTGACCGTGCAGGCGGACCGGGGCCCGCACCCCACCGCCACCGTGGCCGAGCCGAACCCGTCGGCCACGGCGGAGGCGTCCCCCACGCCGAAGGAGACGGCACCGGCCCCGGTGCCGGAAGGCTCCGGCACCGGGCGGCGCATCGTCTACTCCCTCGGCCAGAAGCGGGTCTGGCTGGTCGACGCGAGCGACGCCTCCCGCCGGACGTTCACCGTGTGGCCCGGCACGGTCAGCCCCGAGCCCGGCGCCTACACGGTCGGGACCCGCACCGAGGGCGCCACGACCGGCTCCGACGGCGTGCGGATCGAGCAGATCGTCTACTTCGCCCTGGAGGACGGCGTCTCGGTCGCCTTCTCCAACGCGGTCGACGGCTCCTCGCCCCCGCCGCCCGTCCCGGGGACGAAGACCGGTGGCATCCGGCTGCACAAGGCGGACGGCCAGGCCGTCTGGACGTTCGCGACGGCCGGCACGAAGGTCACGGTCGTCCCGTAGTGCCGGCCCGCTCCAGCGGCAGGTGCGTGACGATCAGCACGACGCCGCTGAGCAGGAAGATCCGCGTGGCCGCGTCCAGTCCGTTCCAGGTGTCCGACTGCCACATCGCGAACCACTCCCCGCCGATGCCGATGAAGCCGACGCCGAAGAGCAGCATCACCATCAGCAGGCCGAGGGTCGAGATCCGGCGGGCCCTCGCACGGTCCCGCCGGAACCAGAACCAGGTACCGGCGACGAGCACGAGCGCGGCCACCGTCTCCCAGACGATGATCGCCACGTACGCCGCGTTCTGTAGTCCCTCGCTGGTGACGGCCCGCCACATCAGGTCGTCGTCCTTGAAAGTGGTGTCCATGGCGAGCACATGCTGGACGAACGCCTGGTTCGTCCCGAAGTCGGTGATGTTCCCGAAGGCGACCAGCGCCATGTAGAGGGCGACGGTGCCGGTGAGGAGGGCCGCGGCCAGGGGCAGGGCCCGCGAAGTGGTGGTGGTCATGCCCACCTCATTCCCCGCGGGCCCGGCGCTCATCCGACGAGCAGCTCCGCCTTCAGCGCGCCCGCCACGACGACGCGTGTCTTCTGGGTCATGGCCCGGATCGTTCTGCGCCCGGACGGGCGGCGGGGCAACCGGCCGTGAACCACGGGCGTCGGCCGGGCGTCGTGATCGTGCCGGTGGATGCCGTACGTGTGCGACCTCACCCGGTACGGCCGACGGCTGTACCCATCTGACCGGTCAGGCCATGCTTTCGCCCCATTCCGGGCCCTGAATCGACCACGCCCGTTCGATTACAGTGCTCGCGTCGTACGTAGGGGCGATGCCGCGGGAGGTCAGGTGGGCGCGACGGGCGGTGCTGCCGTGTGGGGTCGTGCCGAGCAGCAGGACTTCCGGAGCCGGGTGCGCGGAACGTTGCTGGGCGTGGCCGTCGGGGACGCCTTCGGGGCGCCCGTCGACGGGATGGACCTCGCCGCCGTCCGCGAGGCGCACGGACCCGAGGGACCGGCCGATCTCGCCCCCGCCTACGGGCGGCGCGGTGCCGTCACCCACCTCACCCAGCTCACCCTGTTCTCCGTCGACGGGCTGATCCGCGCCCAGGTACGGCGCGACACCGGGGCCTGGCATCCGCCGACCGACCTCCACCGGGCGTACCGGCGCTGGTCCGCGACCCAGCGGGACTGGGGGCCCGACGAGCGGCGCAAGGACGACGGGTGGCTGGCCCGCGAGGAGTGGCTGTACGCCCGCAGGGCCCCCACGCGCGCCCTGCTGCTCGGGCTCGGCGACGACACGATGGGGACCCCCGAGGCGCCCAAGAACCCCGGGGAGCGCGGGCCCGAGGCAGCCGCCCGGTCGGCGCCGTTCGGGCTGCTGGTCGGCTGGGAGCCGCAACTCGTCGCCCAGCTCGCCGTGGAGTGCGCGGCGCAGACCCACGGCCACCCCACCGGAAACCTCGCGGCGGGCGCGTACGCCGTGGCCGTGCACGGACTGGCGCGGGGGGAGAGCCTGGACGCGGCCGTGCAGCGGGCGCTCGCGCTGCTGGCCGTCCGGCCCGGGCACGAGCCGGTGGCGGAGGCGTTGCAGCACGCGCTGGGCGCGGTGCGGCAGGGGCTTCCGACGCCGGCGCGGGTGGCCGAGCTGGCCGGCGAGGGCACGGCGGAGGGTCTGGTCGCCGCCGCCGTGTACTGCGCCCTCGTCGCCGAGGACGTACGGCACGGGCTGCGGCTGGCCGTCGGCCACGGCGGCCCCTCCGCCGCGACCGGCGCGCTGACGGGCGGCCTGCTCGGTGCCCTGCACGGCGAGACGGCCCTCCCGCCGGCCTGGCTGGCCGAGCTGGAGGGCCGTCCGACGATCCTGGAACTGGCCGACGACTTCGCCATGGAGATGACTCAGGGGCCCGCACTGCACGGACCGGCGGGCTCGTCCCCGGGCTGGCTGGCGAGGTACCCCAGGGCGTGAGCGGGCGCTGGGCCGTGTCCGCGGAGTCCCTCCTGGCCCGCGACGCCTGCTGGCACGTGCTCTCGCGCACCGGGCGAAGTCCCGAGGACACCCGGTGCGAGGGACTGCGCCCGGCACGCCGAGAGCACGCACCGGGCGCCGCGGGGCCCGCCCTCCGGGCGTACGGAGGGACTTCGCGGACACGACCTAGTCCTTCACCCGGGTCCGCCCCACCGCGTCGCCCCGGTCTCCGGCGGGCGCCGGGACGGCCGCCGCCGCTCCGGAGGCGTCGTCGTCCCCGTCCGTGTTGAGCCGCTCGATGATCGCGAGCCGCTCCGGGGTGTCCTCCGGCTTCAGGTAGCCGATGAGGACGTAGAGGACCAGGGAGACCGCCAGCGGGACGGACACCTGGTACTCCAGGGGCACCCCGCCCTCGACGCTCCAGTTGATCGGGTAGTTGACCAGCCAGAAGGCGAGCAGGCCGGCCGCCCAGCTGGTGAGCGCGGCCGTCGGTCCCGAGCGGCGGAAGGGCCGCAGCAGGCCGAGCATCATCGGGATCGCGATCGGGCCCATCAGACCGGCCACCCACTTGATGACGACGGTGATGATGTCCTTGAACGTCGGCGAGTTGACCTGCGTGGCCACCGCCATGGACAGGGCGAGGAAGACGACCGTCGTCACCCGCGCCGCGACCAGCCCGGACCGCTCGCCCCAGGCCCGTGCCCGCGCCGACACGACCGGTGCCACGTCGCGGGTGAACACGGCCGCGATGGCGTTGGCGTCCGACGAGCACATGGCCATGGTGTGCGAGAAGAAGCCGACGATGACCAGGCCCAGCAGTCCGTGCGGCAGGAGCTGTTCGGTCATCAGGCCGTAGGAGTCGGAGCCGTCCGGCTTCTGCGACTCCACCAGCAGCGGCGACATCCACATCGGGAAGAACAGCACCACCGGCCAGACCAGCCACAGCACCGCCGACAGCCGCGCCGACCGCGCGGCCTCGCGGGCGTTGCTCGTGGCCATGTAGCGCTGGGCCTGGTTGAGCATGCCGCCGTTGTACTCGAAGAGCTTGATGAAGAGGAAGGCGAGCAGGAACACCGTCCCGTACGGGCCGACCAGCGGCTTGCCGTGGCCCTGGAGGGCGGGCTCGTCCCAGACGCCGAAGAAGCCGCCGTGGTCACCGAGTTTCATGACGACGGCCACGAACATCGCGATGCCGGCCATCAGTTGGATGATGAACTGGCCGAGCTCCGTCAGCGCGTCGGCCCACAGGCCGCCGATCGTGCAGTAGATGCCGGTGACGACGCCGGTGATCAGGATGCCCTGGTTGAGGGAGATGCCGGTGAAGACCGACAGCAGGGTGGCGATGGCCGCCCACTTCGCGGCCACGTCCACGATCTTCAGCAGCATGCCGGACCAGGCCAGGGCCTGCTGGGTCGGCAGGTTGTAGCGGTTCTTCAGGTACTCCAGCGGAGAGGCCACGTGGAGCCGTGAGCGCAGCCGGTTGATGCGCGGCGCGAACAGCTTCGACCCGACGGCGATGCCCAGGGCGATGGGGAACGACCAGGTGACGAAGGACGTGACGCCGTAGGTGTAGGCGATGCCCGCGTACCCGGTGAACATCACCGCGCTGTAACCCGACATGTGGTGCGAGATGCCGGACAGCCACCAGGGCATCTTGCCGCCGGCCGTGAAGAAGTCGCTGACGTTGTCCACGCGTTTGTGCGACCAGACACCGATCGCCACCATCACGGCGAAGTAGCCGATCAGCACGGACCAGTCGAGACCGTTCATGTGCCCCCTTCCGGGGTCCGCCTTGTGAACTCCGCTCAGCTGGTTGGCACTTCGCAAGAGCGGAATGAGGGCGAGGCGCGCGGCGAAGTGCCCGCTCATCGTGGTTGCGTCGGCGCGGGCACGACAAGGAAGCGGAGGGTCAAGAGCGAGTAAAAAGGTTCGGCTTGCTGACCTCAGTTCACGGACATGAACGCCGGAGAGATGCGTCGGCCGGGACCCGTGGATCGGGTTCCCGGCCGTCTGCCCTGCTCGGACGCTGCTTCGGAAGCTACTGGGGCGCGAACTTCAGCTCGTCCTCGAGCTGATCCGCGAGCTGGTCCTTGAGCTCGTCCTTCATCTCGTCCGGACAGGGGGTGCCGCGCGAGAGCCCGTACGGTGCCGCCAGCCGGTAGGTGCCCGCCTCGGGGGCGATCAGCACCGTCCACTTGTCGCCGTCGACGGTCTCCTCCGTCTCCGTCAGGCAGCCGTTGACGTTCTCGAACGCCTTCGGCGAGCCCTCGGGACGGTCCTTGGAGGCCTCCGTCTCCTGCGGCGGCTTGAGCTTCTTGCCTTCGGCGTCCACGAGACTCAGCCACGGCGAGTACGGCATCCGGACCAGGACGGGGCCGGGCCGCCGGACGTCGATCACCCACTCGTCCTGCTCGGCCCGCTGGACGACCGCGTTCGGCTCCGCCAGCGGCGTCGGGTCGGTCACCTGGAACAGCTGCCAGTTGGCGTCCCCCCAGACCTGCTTGAGGTACGGCAGCCCCCGCTGCAACAGCTCCCGCTCGCGCTTGCCGCCGTCGCCGTCCGGTTCGTCCTTGGGCAGCACCACGTAGTGCACGGCCCAGCGCTGCAGCCACTCGTGGTAGTTCGCCGAGTTGAGCGTGTCGTCGTAGAAGAGCGGGTTGCGCTCCATGTCGGCCTGGCGGGTCCAGCCGCGGGCCAGGTTCACGTACGGGGCGAGAGCCGAGGCCTCACGGTGGGAGCGGGCGGGTACGGCCTCCACGCGGCCCTTCTCGGCGCCGACCTCCTGCAGCTCGTTCAGCAGCGGCGCCAGCTCACGCGCCCAGGAGGCGGCGGGCGTGGTGTGGACGGCGTCGTCGGCCGACTTGAAGCCGATCCAGCCGACGAAGCCGGCGAGCGCGACCACGAGCGCGTACCACTTGCGCGTGCGCGGCACCGTGAACGGCAGCGCGGCCACCAGCGCCACCCCGGCGAAGAGCATCGACAGGCGCGTGATGTTGGAGCCGATCTGGGAGCTGATCACCCAGACGAGGAGCACCGACAGCCCGTAGACCGCCGACGTGATCCGCACGGTCTTCCAGGTGCTCGGCACGAACGCGAAGACGAAACCCGCGTACAGCAACGGCAGCACGGTCGAGCCGAAGCCCATGGGCTGGGTGCCGGAGAAGGGGAACAGCCAGGCCGACAGCGCGACCACCGCGGCCGGTGCCAGCCCCAGCGCCCAGGCGCCCGGACGGCGCTTCTGCAGGAACAGCGCCACCGCCACCAGACCCACGAACAGGCCCGAGACCGGCGAGGACATCGTGGACAGCGCGGCCAGCGGCGCCGCGCACAGGGCCTTCGCCCAGCGCTCGTGGCGCCAGCGGTGCGGCCAGCAGAACACCGTGGCCACCGCGCCCAGCGCGAACATCGTGCCCAGACCGAACGTCACCCGCCCCGACACCGCGTTGCCCAGCAGCCCGAACAGGCCCGCCAGCGACGCCCACAGCGGATTGCGGACCACCCGGCTGCGGATCAGGATCAACGTCAGCAGCCCGGCCGACAGCGTCCCCGCGATCATCATCGTGGTCCGGACGCCGAGCACCGACATCAGATACGGCGACACCACGCTGTACGACACCGGGTGCATGCCGCCGTACCAGGCGAGGTTGTACGCCGAGGCCGGGTGCCGGCCGACGAACTCCGCCCACGCGTCCTGCGCCGCGAGGTCGCCGCCACTGTTCGCGAAGGTGAAGAACCAGACGATGTGGAGGACCCCGGCGAGGGCGGTGACGGACAGCACGGGGTGACGCAGCATGCGCTCGCGCACGGCCAGGAAGGCGCCCTTCACCGCGGACGGCGCTTCCGGCTCGGCAGGCTCCGGCCCGGCACGGTGTGGTTCACGGCCGCCGTCCGCCGGGACGGTACCGGCCCGCCCGCCGTCCCCGCCGTCCTTGCGGGGCGCGGGTACGTGTGGTCGCGGGCCCGCACCAGGGCCCGGATCGGCGTCGTCGGCGCGTGTCGGCTCCGCAGTGGCCACCTGAAGGCACTCCCCGTGTCCCGTCTTCTGCTTTCGGCCGCGTCCGTCCGTACTCTTCACGGCCGCGTTCCCGCGACCCGGCGACCTGCCCCGTTTCGTGACGCTAGCACGCACCCCGCCCAGCAGCTGCCGGACGGGGTGCGGGGTGTGTGCTGTCCTGTCCTGCCCGGTGTCAGCCGAGCCGGGTCAGCCTGGCCGTGAGACCGGGCTCCGCCAGGTCGTCCTGGAGGGCGACCGGGACCTCGACGGCCTCACTGCTGCTGCCGTCGCCGACGATGAGCGTGCCGACCTCGGTGCCGGCCTTCGCCGTGTGCGGCACCGACCCGTCGCTGCGGCTCTCGAGCTTCAGCTTCACGGTCAGGCCGGACCAGCCGACGGCGGAGACGTCCCTGGTGGCGACCACGGGCGTGGTGCCGCCCAGACCGTCGTCGACCTGCCCGACGACATCGCCCTTCTTCACGATGGTCTTCGAGGTGAGGGCGTCCTGCCCCGTTTCGATCAGCTTGCGCACGACGCCGGTGACCTCGTCGATGTTGGCGACGCCGTTCTGCCCGTACTGGCCGAGGGCCGCGCCGATGATCGTCTGGGTCTTGCCGCCGACGTTCTTCTCCGCGGCGAAGAGGATGTTGCCGCCGGCCGCGGTGGTGGTGCCGGTCTTGATGCCGATGGCCACGGTCGGGACGAGCCCGAAGAAGTTCTTCTGCTCGTCGCCGTTGAGGTCGACGTAGCCGGGCTGCTTGGAGATCTCCTTGAAGACCGGGTTCTCCATCGCGGCGCGGCCCAGCTTCACCAGGTCCTCGGCGGTGGAGACGGTCGTCTTGTCGAGGCCGCTGGGGTCCGTGTAGGTGGTGTTCTTCATCCCCAGCTCCTCGGCGGTCTTGTTCATCTTCGCGACGAACGCGTCCTCGGAGCTGCTGCCGGTGTCCCAGCGGGCCAGCAGCTTGGCGATGTTGTTGGCGGACGGCAGCATGACCGCCTGCAGCGCCTCGTACTCGGTGATCTTCTGGCCCTCGGAGACCCTCACCACCGACTCGTTCTCGGCCTTGCCGGTCTCGTAGTGCTTCTGCGCGGCCGCGTCGACGGTGATCTTCGGACCCTTCTCACCCGTCTTCAGCGGGTGGTCGCGCAGGATCAGGTACACCGTCATGACCTTGGCGATGCTGGCGATCGGTACGGGCTTCTGGTCGCCGGACGTGCCGAAGGTGCCGATGCCGTTGACGTCCATGGCCGCCTGTCCCTGACCGGGCCAGGGCACGGAGGGCTTGCCGCCCTCGAACGAGACGGTCTCCTGCGCGGTGAGGTGCAACGTGGGTGTGGGCAGCGGGCGCACGGCCTGGACGATCCCGAACACGATCACCAGCAGCAGGACCAGCGGGGTCCAGATCTTGACCCGGCGCACGGTCGTCCGCAGCGGGGTCTCCGGGGGCGGCGGGGTGTTCGTCAGCTCCGCCAGCAGGTCCAGCGGCGGCTTCGGAGGCAGCGGCTGCTGCGTGGTCCGCTCGGGACCGACCTGCGGCACGGCCGCGGTGGCCCCGGCGGAGGCCGCGCGGGGCGCCTCGGAGCCGGGCTGCGCGGGCCGAGGGGGCTTGCGGGTCGCCGGGTCGTCCGGGTGCCGCAGGGCGACGAACTTGCTGGTGCGCTCGGCTTCGGTCTCGGCCTTGTCGGCCTTGTCGGGCTTCCCGCCCTTCTTTCCGACGTCACCCAGCTTCAGCATGGTCGTCGGCTGGTCGACGGAGGGCTCGGCGGGCGGCCGTACGGCCTTGAAGACGGCGGTGGGCTGGTCGACGGGGCCCTTGCCGGCCTCGGCCCTCTCGCCCGCGTCGGGTTCCGGCCCGGCGTCGGCGCGGTCGCCCGCGCGCTCCTCGGAGGCGTCCTCGGGCCCGTCGGGGGCCGCGTCGGCGTCCTGCGCGGTCTCCTCGGGGGACGCGGCGTCCTCCGGCTCGTCCGCGGCCTCGTGCCGGGCGTTCGCGGCGGCCCGCTCGTCCGCGGTCGCGACCCACGCCGCGACGGCGTCACGGAGCCGGCCGTCACCGGACGTGTCCGACGGGTTCGTCGCACCGGCCTCCTCGGGACGGCCGCCGTCCTCGCCGTCCGCCACGGCGCCGGCGCCGGACTCGGCGTCGGCATCGGCTTCGGGCCTGGCCTCGGTCTTGGCTCCCGCCTCGGGCTCGGACTCGGCGTCGGCCGCGGCCTCGGGCCTGGCGTCGCTCTTGGCCCCCGCCACGGCCCCAGGCTTGGCGCCGGGCTCGGCATCGGCCACGGCTACGGGCTCGGCGTCAGCGTCAACGTCCGCCGCGGCGTCGGGCCTGGCGTCGGCCCTGGCTTCCGCCTCGGTGCCGGCCCCCGCCTCAGGCTTGGCGCCAGCCGCGACCTCAGGCTGGGCGCCGGTCTCGGCGTCCGCCTCCGGCTCCGTCTCCGCGTCCGCCGGGGCCTCAGACTGGGCGCCGGTCCTGGCGTCCGCCTCGGGCTCGGTCTCCGCCTCGGCGTCCGCCGGGGCCTCAGGCTGGGCGCCGGTCCTGGCGTCCGCCTCGGGCTCGGTCTCCGCGCCGGCGTCCGCCTCGGCCTCGGGCCTGGTCCCCGCCTCGTCGTCCGCCGCGGTCTCGTTCTCGGTCTCGCCGGCGCCCGGCGTCGCCGCCTCGGTCTCCGTATCGCGGACCGACAGCACCCGGGTGGCCGTGTCCACGCCCCCGCCGGCCTTCGCGGACCCGGTGGACGCCTCCCGCGCCACCGCCAGCCGCGGATCACGCGTCTCGCTCGCCTCGGTCCTGGCTTCGGGAACCGGACCCGCGCTCCCCGACGTCGGTTCTTCCGACGACTCGCGCTGCTTCGACCTGTCGGGGGACTCGCCCGCCACCGATGCCTCCTCCATGCGCCGCACGTCCTGTGTGCGCTACCGAACCATGTACCAGTGTCCTGTGTACGGGTAGAACCCACGCGGTAGACGAGAACGACATACCTACTGGTTCCACTACGAACCGGTCACGCACCCTCGACAGACCAATGTGAGAGGGGTCACCCTGTCTGTCATCCACGCGGGGAGGCATGGATGGGCAGGAGCCGCAGAACACTTCCGGAGGAGCTTCTGCTGCTGGCGCTGGACCCGACCACGGGTACCACCGCACAGCCGCAGTCGCTCGACCTCGGTCTGGCCGGAGCACAGCTGGTGGAGCTGGCGCTGGCCGGACGGATAGCCCCAGACGGGGATCGTATCGCCGTGGTGGCCCCACGGCCGACTGGAGATCCAACACTCGACTGCGCGTTGGAGCTGCTGCGAAGGCGTGGCGCTCCCGTACGGGCGGTCAACTGGATTGGCGGACCCCGCCTGGGGCTGCGCCAGACCTATCTCTCGCATCTGGAGCGCTGCGGCATGGTGCATGCCGTGGAGGGCCAGATGTGCGGGGTGCTGCCGACGACTCGCTACCAGGCGACGGACACGGCGATCAGCCGGGAGATCAAGGCCCGGCTGGACTCGGCGATCCGCACCGGCGTACCGCCGGACCCGCGGACCGCGGCGCTCGCCGCGCTGGCCCACGCGGTCGGACTCGGCAAGCACCTCTACCCGGGCAACGAAGGACGCTCGTCGCGGTCCCGGCTGCGGGACCTCATCCGGCACGATCCTATGGGCGGCCTGGTGGCGCACGCGGTGATGGACGTCCAGAACGGTGCGGCGGCCCAGCCGCGCCGCAGCCCGGCACCGGCCGGCCGGCAGGCCGCCGGACCGGGGGCGAGGCCCGCCCCGGAACCCGCCCGCGGTGTTCCGGCGCAACCGCGCCACGGATCCATGGCGCGTGCCGTGGTCCACTGAGCCGCATCACCGGCACCACACGCAGGACCGCACCACGCAGGACCGCACCACGCACGCACGACCACGCACCGCCGCACCGACAGTCCCCGAGACCCGGTAACGGGAGCCGCAGGTCCGCGCGGGGCGGCGGGACCGACCGTACGTCCGGCACACCCGGACGGGGCCGGACCCGCCGCCCCGCGCGGCCATGTGTGCGGGTGCGACCCCGAACTGGCGTGTACGCGGCGCATATCGACCGTTTCCCAGCGGTAGAAAGCACCTTGGTGGCAGTCTGCTCAGCAGCAGATACGCAAAGTGGCAGGTATGAGTCACGCAGCCGGAGGTGCACGTCCCGTGGCGTCCAATGTCAATCCCACCGTCAGGCGGCGCCGGCTGGGCCAGGAGCTGCGCCGGCTCCGCGAGCTCAAGGGCATGACGGCCGAGGAGGTGGCGGAGCGGCTGCTGGTCTCGCAGTCGAAGATCAGCCGTCTGGAGAACGGCCGGCGCAGCATCAGCCAGCGTGACGTCCGCGACCTGTGCGGGGTGTACGAGGTCGAGGACCAGCGGATCGTCGACTCGCTGATGCAGATGGCCAAGGACTCGCGCCAGCAGGGCTGGTGGCACGCCTTCGGAGACATCCCGTACAGCGTCTACATCGGCCTGGAGACCGACGCGGAGTCGCTGCGGACGTACGAACCCCAGATCATCACCGGCCTGTTGCAGACCCGCCCGTACGCGGAGGCCCTGATCCAGGGCGCGTTGCCCGAGACATCGGTCGCCGACATCGAGAAACGGGTCCAGGTCCGCATACGGCGCCAGGAGCGCATCTCCGCCGAGGCCAACCCGCTGCGTCTGTGGGTGGTTCTCGACGAGGCGTCCCTGCGCCGCGTCGTGGGCGGCAAGCAGGTGATGCGCGAACAGCTGGAGCACGTCGCCGAGATGTCGCAGCTGCCGCACATCACCGTGCAGGTGCTGCCGTTCGACGTCGGGGCGCACCCCGGCATCAACGGCCAGTACTCCATCCTGGAGTTCGCCGACGCGGCCGACTCCAGCGTCGTGTACATCGAGGGCGTCACCAGCGACCTCTACCTGGAGAAGGCCCAGGACGTGCAGAAATACACGGTGATGTACGAACATCTGCGAGCCCAGGCGCTGAACGTGGAGTAGTCCCGTCAGCTCATCGAGGACGTGGCGAAGGAGTACGCGCGCTGAAGGCGGCGGGATGCTACACCCCTGCCGGGTCTTGCTGGAAGAGTCGCTGGAATATGCCATCCGGTCGGGTGAATGGCTGCTCCGATCCGCGAGGTCAGCGAGTAGCGTCGATCACGCCAAAGATCAAGCGTCATTGGCGTAAACCGCACTCACTCGCCATCGGAGCAGACATGGCAATTCTTCAGGGCGCCACGGAATCTTGGACCAAGTCCTCCTACTCCGGAGGAAACGGCGCGTGCGTCGAGGTCAAGTCCCCGGTCGTGACGGCGCTCGCCGTCCGCGACTCCAAGGTCCCCGAGGGTCCGGTCCTGGCTTTCCCCGCCGACGCGTGGAAGGCCTTCGTGACCTCGGTCAAGGGCTGACGACTCCACGCACGGCCCGACCGGCACCGCCGGCAGAGCCCTCTCGACCAGTTCGCCGACCTTGCCGAGAGGGCCCTGTTCACCCCGGCGGCGCGGTCACCTCACCGGGAACGCCACGTCGCACACCGGATCCTCCGGTCCGGCCGCGTCCCAGTCGGCGAAGTACACCTCACGGCACGGCCCGTCCACGGTCAGACCCCGGTCGGCGATCCACGCCTCCACCGCCTCGAAGGCCGCCAGGATCTGCGGATGGGCCACCTGGGCCTTGGTGATCCGGGTGAAGGCCAGCCGCCGGGCCGGCTCCACCCGCACCCGCGCCTCCCATGCGCGCCCGTGCCGTTCCACCCACGCCCGCGCCGCCGCCTCGTCGGCGACCGGCACGCACGACTCGGCCGGGCCGTCGCTCTCCAGCGACACCTCGGAGTGGTAGGCGACGTACGGCGCCGCGACCACGCCCCCGCAGCCGCGGGCCGCCTCCTCCAGCCGCCCCAGCGAGGCACCGATCCACGCCGGCAGTTCGGGCGCCAGCGTGTGCCGGGTCTCGGTGATCAGTACCCGCCCGGGCACGTCCACCGTCTCGACCGCGAACTTCTCGTACACCTCGGAGTCCTTTCCCGACAACCGTGCACGGAGGTAGGCGGCGAGCGTGCGCTGCCCGGCGAAACGCGCCTCCACGTCCGTCCAGTACGCGCCGAGCAGCCCGGCCGCGCCGGCGCCGTCCGCCCGGACCACCTCGGCGACCCGGGCCAACGGCATGTCCAGCTGCCGCAGCAGCGCCACGAGCCGGGCCCGTTCGACCTGGCCGGTCCGGTAGTAGCGGTAGCCAGTGGTCTCGTCCACGTGGGCCGGCGTCAGCAGGCCCAGACGGTCGTACAACCGCAGGGCCTTGGCCGACAACCGGGCCCGCGCGGCGAACGCCCCGATGGTCAGCAACTCGTCGTCGCGCGCGTCGTCCACGTCGTCATCCTCCGCCACCGGGCGGTCCGTTCCGCCCGGCGACGACGAGGCTCGGCCCTGCCCCAGGGACAAGGTCAACCGGCGAGGCGCTCCTCGACGGCCGCGACGACCTCGGCCGACTCCGGCTCGGTCTGCGGCGAGAAGCGGGCCGCGACCTTGCCGTCCCGTCCGATCAGGAACTTCTCGAAGTTCCAGCGGATGTCCCCGCTGTGCCCCTCGGCGTCGGCGAAGCCGGTCAGGCGGTCGTACAGCGGGTGCCGGCCCTCCCCGTTGACGTCCACCTTCTCGGTCATCGGGAAGGTGACCCCGTACGTCGCCGAGCAGAACTCGGCGATCTCGTCGGCGCTGCCGGGCTCCTGCCCCATGAACTGGTTGCAGGGCACGCCGAGCACGGTGAAGCCCCGCTCCGCGTACCGCTCGTGCAGCCGCTCCAGGCCGGAGTACTGCGGGGTCAGCCCGCACTTGGAGGCCACGTTGACCACCAGCACCACCCGGCCGGCGTACTGGGCGAGGTCGGCGGCCCCGCCCTGGAGGGCGCCGATCTCGACGTCGAGGGGGAGGCTGTCGTTGTTGCGCGCGTTCTCTGCGGTCGTCATGGACGGATGCTAGCCCCGAGGTCCGGCACGCCCCGTCGCCCGCCCGGCCGCCGGCCTCGCATGCGCCGCGTCACCAGCGGCTGAGCCCCAGTATTGAACGCGTTCAAAAAAGGTGGGAGCATGCGGTCATGCCGACCCACTCGTCCGGCCGTTTCCGGCGGTACGCGACGTCCGCCGCCTGCTCGCTCGTCCTCGTCCTCGCGGGGTGCAACCCGCACATGTACGACGACGTGCCCGCTCCCGGCGACGTCCGGCGAGCGGAGGTCGTGGGCTCGTGGGACGGCTACGACCGGACGAACGTCGTCCTCCGGCCGGACGGGACGGCGGGCATCCGCCTCCTGGACGGGCAGGAGTTCGACTTCGACGACCGGTGGCGCGTGTCGGGCACGGGCCGCTGGTCCCTGACCGACGAGCCCGTCGGCTGGAACGACGGCCCGCACGTCCGCCTCACCCTCGCCTCCCGCACCGCGTCGGCCACGCGGACGCCCGCCCCCGACGAGCCCACCGGCCCGGCGGACGCACCCGAGCCGGCACCCCCGGCCTACACGTGGACCTTCGAGCTGCGGCGCGACGGGAGCGACGCGCTCGAGCTCTACTTCTTCTTCGGCGACCCGGACTCGCGCAGCACGTACGTCCTCCAGCGGGCGCGGCCCCGGGCCGTGTCCGACCCGGCGCCCGGCCACGTCACCCCGCCTGCCGCATCCCCGCGACGAGGAGGGCGACCAGCGGGCGGGCGTCGTAGCGCGAGTCGTTCTCGGCGCCGATGCAGAGGTTGCCGACGCCGCGCATGAGCTGCAGGGCGTCGAGGCCGGGACGGACCTCGCCGGCCGCGACGGCGGCGTCGAGGATGCCGGCGCACACCGGCACGAGCCGGTCGAGGAAGTACGCGTGCAGCGTCTCGAAGCCGGCCTCGTCGGAGCGCAGTGCGGCGGCGAGCCCGTGCTTGGTGACCAGGAAGTCGACGAACAGGTCGATCCACCGCCCCAGCGCGGCGTGCGGACTCGCGCTGTCCGCCAGCAGCGCCGGTCCGGCCTCGGCCAGCGCCTCGACCTGGTGCCGGTAGACGGCGACGATGAGGTCCGCCCGCGTCGGGAAGTGGCGGTAGATGGTCCCCATCCCCACGCCGGCCTCGGCGGCGATGTCGCGCACCGGTGCCTCCACGCCCGACCTGACGAAGACGGCGGCGGCCGCGTCCAGCAGCGCCTGCTGGTTGCGCCGGGCGTCCTTGCGCCTGGGCTCGGCGGTACTTCCCGTGCGGTGACCGCTGTCGTGCACGCGGCTGCTCCTTCCCTGGTCCTTGCAAAACGGAACGGCGCTCCGTATTGTTTGCGGAACAAGGTTCCGTTTCCTGCATGATGGCAGACCTCGGAACCGGCGGCCAGGCCACCCGTCACGCGTGGCCCCGGCCCCCCTGCTCTGCCCGCCGCCCCGGCACACCGAGCGCCGGGCCCGCCCCGCTCCGCGAACACCCGCGAAACCCGTACGGAAGGCACAGCCATGCCCGCACAGAACCCCGCGCACGCGAGCGCACCCGCCGTGGTGATCTCCGCGAAGCCGGTGACCCTGCCCGCCCCCGGCCGCGGTGAGGACCTCCAGGTCCGGGTCTCCGCGCCCGCGACCGGCGACGGCCTGCCCGTCGTCGTCCTCTCGCACGGCTTCGGCTGGTCCATGAACGGCTACGCGCCGCTCGCGGACTTCTGGGCCGCCCAGGGCTTCGTCGTCCTGCAGCCCACCCACCTGGACTCCAGGACCCTCGCCATCCCCGCCGAGGACCCCCGGACACCGCGGATGTGGCGCTTCCGCGTCGAGGACCTCACGCGCGTACTGGACGGACTCGACGTCCTCGCGGCCGCCGTGCCGGGACTCGCCGGCCGTCTCGACCACGACCGCGTCGCCGTGGCCGGACACTCCTGGGGAGCCCAGACGGCGAGCACGCTGCTGGGCGCGCGCGTCCTCGACGCCGACGGAGTCCCCGGCGAGGACCTGTCCGACCCGCGCGTCAAGACGGGCGTCCTGCTCGCCCTGCCCGGCCTCGGCGACGACCTGACCCCGTTCGCCGCCGAGCACCTCCCCTTCATGCGGCCGTCCTTCGACCGCATGACGGCCCCGGCCCTCGTGGTCGCCGGCGACCACGACGACTCCGCTCTGTCCACGCGCGGACCGGACTGGTTCACCGACCCGTACACCCACAGCCCCGGCCCCAAGAGCCTGCTCACCCTGTTCGGGGCCGAGCACTCCCTCGGAGGCATCCCGGGCTACGAGGTCGCCGAGACGACGGACGAGAACCCGGCGCGCGTGGCCCTGCTCCAGCACCTCACCACGGCCTACCTGCGCAGCGCCCTCGATCCGGCGGACAACGCCTGGAAGGAGGCGGTCACCGCGCTGGCGGAGGACGCCGACCCGCTGGGCAGGGTGGAGAGCAAGTAGGAACCGAGCGCCGCCCCGATCTCCCCTACGACCGCACCTGACGGTCAGTGGCCGTGGCTGTGCAGCCGGGGCCGGTGGAGCCGGTGGGCGGCCGGGCGGCGGGGTTCCTTCGTCTCCTCCGCGATGCCGGTGCTGTCCAGCCGGCGCTTCTTGCTGCGGCGACGCGCCAGCATCGTGCCGCCCAGCAGCATCCACATGCCCAGGCCGAAGATCAGGGTGAGGGCGATTCCGCCGAGGAACGCCCCGAGGGTGCTGATCGTGAACGGCTGACTCCCCAGCAGGGTCACCGTGTAGTCCGGACCGCCGGACAGGTTGTACGCGATCAGCAGGCCCGCGAAGGCGGCGGCGCCCGCCATGAGCAGAAGACCCAACAGCACCATGGTTCTCACCTCGTCGTGTGGTGGTGTGCGTGGGTGTGCTCCCCACGGGTTTCCAGAAGAAGCGGGGAGCAACGCGCCTCGGCCGACTGGTCCGAGGCGGGCATGCCCAGGAGGGGTGACGGGTTTGGCGCCATGCGGCGCCACCCGGTGCCACCAGGGGCCATCGAAAGCGCATCGGCGTGCTGGCGTCGGCGCCACGTAAAACACAGCCTCTGCCCTTTCTGCAGGTCAGAGCGGGTACCGCCGCTCTCGGCGACACGAGATGCCATCAACGCTTGCGCATGACGCCATCATGGTGCCATCATGGCGTCATGGACCTCACCCCGTATGTCGACACCCTCCGCCGCGAACTCGTGGTGGCCGCCGATGCAGGCGGCGACGAAGCCCGCGCGCTGGCCGAGCGGCTCACGGCTCCCCTGGAGTCGGCGACCCGGTTGACCATGCTCAACGTGCTCTCCGCCGCGATGGACGAGATCACTCGTGAACTCGCCCCCGGCTCGGTCGACGTGCGGCTGCGGGGGCTGGACCCCGACTTCGTCGTGACACCGGCGCCCACCGACGGCGGCGCCTCCGCCGAGCCCGCGGCCGTGACCGCCGGACCGCTTCCCACCCCGGCCCCGGCCGAAGGCGACGAGGGCGGCACCGCCCGCGTCAACCTGCGTCTGCCGGCCCACCTGAAGGCGCGTGCCGAGGAGGCCGCGAGCCGTGAGGGCCTGTCGGTCAACGCGTGGCTGGTGCGGGCCGTGTCGGCCGCGGTCGAGGGCGGCGCCGCGCCGCGCGCGACGGAGCGGACCCGCAGTGTCGGACAGAGCTTCACCGGCTGGGTGCGCTGACCGCGCCCACGCCCGCACCTCGAAGAAGCACAGCAACCCCACCCCACGTCCCACCAGCGGGGACGCCCCAAGGACTCAAGAGGACGGTACAGCCATGCCTTCTTTCGACACTCCCGAACCGATCGCGGTGACCGCCCACGTGGGCGCGGGTTCCATCCGGTTCACCGCGGGCGACCGGCTCGACACCGTCGTCGAGGTGCGGCCCGGCGACCCCGCGCGGGACAAGGACGTACGGGCCGCCGAGCAGACCGAGGTCTCCTACGCGAGCGGCGTCCTGACGATCAGCACGAAGGAGCGTCGCTTCATCGGGCCCACCGGCTCCGTCGACGTGACGGTGGAGCTGCCCACGGGCTCGCGCATCGACACGACCGGCTCCTGGACCCAGGTGCTCGGCGAGGGACGGCTCGGCGAGGTCCGGGTGAAGACCTCGGGCGGTGACGTCCGCATGGACATCACCGGCCCGCTCCAGCTGACCGCCTCCCACGGCTCGGTCACCGTGGACCGGGTGGAGGGCACGGCGGAGATCACCACCAGTTCCGGCAGCGTGCGCGTCGGCCTCGTCGAAGGCTCCGCCGTCCTGAAGAACTCGCACGGCTCCACGACCGTCGGCACCGCCATCGGCGACCTGCGGGTGAGCCACGCCAACGGTGACATCAACGTCACCCGCGTCGAGGGGTCGCTCACCGCCACCACCGCGCACGGCGCACTGCGGGTGGGCGAGGTGGCCCGCGGCGAGGTGCAGTTGGAGACCTCCTACGGCGCCATCGAGGTCGGCATCCGCGAGGGCACGGCCGCCTGGCTCGACGCGCACTCGGACGCCGGTCGGGTGCGCAACACGCTCACCGCGTCCGACGCTCCCGGGGAGGCCGAGGACACCGTCAAGGTCCGCGCCCGCACCCGGTACGGCAACATCGACGTCCGCCGCGCCAAGGTCTGACCGGCCGCGCCTCCGCGCACGCCGACCCGCCCCCGCCACTTCACCCCTCGAACGGGAGGGCTCCATGCCTTCATCTGTCATGCCCACGCCCAGGCAGGCGGCCGGCCGGCCGTCGCCGGCCGCCGTCTCCGCCGTCGGACTGCGCAAGGCGTACGGCGAGAAGACCGTCCTCGACGGCATCGACCTGCACATCCCGGCCGGTTCCGTCTTCGCGCTGCTCGGTCCGAACGGCGCCGGCAAGACCACCGCCGTGAAGATCCTCTCCACGCTCGTCTCCGCCGACGGCGGGCAGGCCCAGGTCGCGGGCCACGACATCGCCACGTCACCGGACGGGGTGCGGGCGGCGATCGGCGTCACCGGGCAGTTCTCCGCCGTCGACGGCCTGATCACCGGCGAGGAGAACATGCTCCTGATGGCGGACCTGCACCACCTCTCCCGTGCGGAGGGCCGACGGGTGACCGCCGAGCTGCTCGAGCGGTTCGACCTGGCCGACGCGGCGAAGAAGCCCGCCTCCACCTACTCCGGCGGCATGAAGCGCCGCCTGGACATCGCGATGACCCTGGTCGGGAGCCCGCGGATCATCTTCCTCGACGAGCCGACCACCGGCCTCGACCCGCGCTCGCGGCACACCATGTGGGGCATCATCCGCGAACTGGTCACCAGCGGGGTGACCGTCTTCCTCACCACGCAGTACCTGGAGGAGGCCGACGAACTCGCCGACCGCATCGCGGTGCTGAACGACGGCAGGATCGCCGCCGAGGGGAGCGCCGAGGAGCTGAAGCGGATCGTCCCCGGCGGACACGTACGCCTGCGCTTCTCCGACCCCGCCGCCTACCGCTCCGCCGCCACCGAGTTGCGCGAGGTCACCAGGGACGACGAGGCGCTCACGCTGCAGATCCCCTCGGGCGGCAGCCAGCGCGAACTGCGCGCCGTCCTCGACCTGCTGGACTCGGCCGGCATCGAGGCGGACGAGCTGACCGTGCACACCCCCGACCTCGACGACGTGTTCTTCGCCCTGACCGGCGGCACCGACCAGCCCAAGGAGACTGCCCGATGAGCACCCCCGTGGCGCCCGCCCGTCCGTCCCGGTTCTCCCTCGCCGTGCGCGACTCGTCCACGATGCTGCGCCGCAACCTCCTGCACGCCCGGCGCTACCCGTCCCTCACCCTGAACCTGCTGCTCACGCCGGTCATGCTCCTGCTGCTCTTCGTCTACATCTTCGGCGACGTGATGAGCGCCGGCATCGGGGGCGGCGGAGCCGACCGCTCCGAGTACATCGCCTACCTCGTGCCGGGCCTGCTGCTGATGACCATCGGCAGCACCACGATCGGCACCGCGGTGTCCGTCTCCATGGACATGAGCGAGGGCATCATCGCCCGCTTCCGCACCATGGCCATCCACCGCGGCTCCGTGCTCATCGGGCACGTCGTCGGCAGCGTGGTGCAGTCGGTCATGAGCGTGCTCCTCGTGGGCGCCGTCGGCGTGGCCATCGGCTTCCGGTCCACGGACGCCACGGCCCTGGAGTGGCTGGCGGCGTTCGGGCTGCTGGTGCTCTTCACCGTGGCGCTCACCTGGATCGCGGTCGGCATGGGCCTGATCAGCCCGAACGCGGAGGCGGCCAGCAACAACGCGCTGCCGCTGATCTTCCTCCCGCTCATCTCCAGCACCTTCGTGCCGGTGGACGCGATGCCCGGCTGGTTCCAGCCGATCGCCGAGTACCAGCCCTTCACCCCGGCCATCGAGACCCTGCGCGGCCTGCTCCTCGGCAGCGGGATCGGCCACAACGGCTGGCTCGCCCTCGGCTGGTGCCTGGCCCTCACCGCGCTCGGCTACTTCTGGTCGAAGTCGGCCTTCGACCGCGACCCCAAGTAGCCGCGAGACCGACCGTCCCACCCGCGGGGCGGCGTACTCCGACACCACGTCGGCGTACGCCGCCCCGTTCGCGTTCACCGCCGTCCGAGTCGCTGACCTGCGCGTACACAGCCTCCTCGGCAGGGTGGTGTCACCTGGGAAGGCGGTCTGTGTCAAATTCGGCTGCGAGTGGTGCCATACGTGTGCCACGATGATGCCATCGCTGAAGGGGTCGGCGAGGAGGGGGTGGATCGTGAACACGGAACAGGTCCGGCAGCAGGCGGGACCCGGCGCCTTCGCGTCCTTCGCCCGCTTCGTGCTGTGCGGTGGCGGGGTGGGGCTCGCGTCCAGCTTCGCCGTGGCGGCCCTCGCCTCCTGGATCCCCTGGGCCCTGGCCAACGCCGCGATCACCGTGGTCTCCACGCTCCTGGCCACCGAGCTGCACGCCCGCTTCACCTTCGGCGCGGGCGGACGCGCGACGTGGCGCCAGCACACGCAGTCGGCCGGGTCCGCGGCCGCCGCGTACGCGGTGACGTGCGGGGCGATGCTCGTCCTGCACCAGCTGGTGGCGGCACCCGGCGCGGTACTGGAGCAGGTCGTCTACCTGTCCGCCTCCGCACTCACCGGCGTCGCGCGGTTCGCCGTCCTGCGCCTGGTCGTCTTCGCGCGGAACCGCTCGCGGTCCGCGGTCACCGGCACCGGCGAGCGGCTGTGGCAGCGCACGGACACCACCGTCCGCCGCCCGCGGCTCCGGGCGGCCTGAGGGCAGTACGGCAGTACTGCCGTCAGGGATGCGTCAAAGGTGTTCGGGCCACCGTAAGGAGGTCGTCAACGGCGGTCGAATCCGGCCACGGAGGGTCTTTCCTCTCCTTGTCAGATACTTCTCCGTACCTCACTAGGAGCTCGCGATGGCCGACGTGGCCTTCGTCGTCACCATGATCGCGGTGTTCGCGCTCGTGGCTCTCGTCGCCAAGGGGGTGACGAGGCTGTGACCGCCGAGAACGTCGTCGGCCTGATCGTGGCCGTCGCTCTGCTGGGTTACCTCGTCCTCGCCCTGATCCACCCGGAGAGGTTCTGAGCACCGCATGAGCCCCGTCCTCGCCGGCGTGCTCCAGCTGCTCGCGCTCATGGCCGCGCTGGCGCTCGCCCACGTCCCCCTCGGCACCTACATGGCCAAGGTCTACTCCTCGCCCAAGCACCTGCGGGTCGAGAAATGGATCTACAAGGGCGTCGGTGCCGACCCGGACACGGAGATGCGCTGGCCCGCGTACCTGCGCGGCGTGCTCGCCTTCTCCCTGGCCGGGGTCCTCTTCCTCTACCTGCTCCAGCGGCTCCAGGGCGTGCTGCCCGGCTCGCTGGGCTTCGCCTCGATCGACCCGGACCAGGCGTTCAACACCGCCGCCTCCTTCGTGGCCAACACCAACTGGCAGTCGTACTACGGCGAGCAGGCCATGGGCCACGTCGTGCAGACCGCCGGCCTGGCCGTGCAGAACTTCGTCTCCGCCGCCGTCGGCATCGCCGTGGCCGTCGCCCTGGTCCGCGGCTTCACCCGGTCCCGCACCGGCGAACTCGGCAACTTCTGGGCCGACCTGGTCCGCGGAGTCGTCCGCCTCCTGGTGCCGCTCGCCGCCGTCGCCGCGGTCGTCCTGGTGGCCTGTGGGGTCATCCAGAACTTCTCCGGCATCCACGAGGTCGGTCAGTTCACGGGCGGCACGCAGGAGTGGAACGGCGGCGCGGTGGCCTCTCAGGAGGCCATCAAGGAGCTGGGCACCAACGGCGGCGGCTACTTCAACGCCAACTCCGCCCACCCCTTCGAGAACCCGACACCCTTCACCAACCTCTTCGAGATCTTCCTGATCCTGCTGATCCCGGTCGCCCTGACCCGCACCTTCGGCGTCATGACCGGCTCGGTGCGCCAGGGCTACGCGATCCTCGGCACCATGGCCACCATCTGGTTCGGTTTCACCGCCCTGATGATGTGGACCGAGTTCGCCCATCACGGCCCCGCGTTGCAGGCGGCCGGCGGCGCCATGGAGGGCAAGGAGGTCCGGTTCGGCATCGGCGGCTCGTCGATCTTCGCGGTGTCGACCACCCTGACCTCCACCGGTGCGGTGGACTCCTTCCACTCCTCGTTCACCGGCCTCGGCGGCGGCATCACCCTGCTCGGGATGATGCTGGGCGAGATCGCGCCGGGCGGTGTGGGCTCCGGCCTCTACGGCATGCTGGTCATGGCGGTCATCGCGGTGTTCATCGCGGGGCTCATGGTCGGGCGCACGCCCGAGTACCTGGGCAAGAAGATCGGCACCCGTGAAATCAAGTGCGCAGCCTGCTACATCCTCGTCACCCCGGCGCTGGTCCTGACCTTCACCGCCGCGGCGATGGCCCTGCCCACCCCCGGCAACTCGATGACCAACAGTGGGGCGCACGGCTTCTCCGAGATCCTCTACGCCTACACCTCGGCCTCGAACAACAACGGCTCGGCCTTCGCGGGCCTGAACGCCGACACCCAGTGGTTCAACACCACCCTCGGCCTCGCCATGCTGCTCGGCCGCTTCCTGCCCATGGTGTTCGTCCTGGCGCTCGCCGGCTCGCTCGCCGAGCAGAGGCCCGTCCCGGCCACCGCGGGCACCCTGCGCACCGAGAAGCCCCTGTTCACCGGCCTGCTCGTGGGCGCCATCCTGATCATCACCGGTCTGACCTACTTCCCGGCCCTGGCCCTGGGCCCGCTCGCCGAAGGGCTGGCGTCATGACCACCGACACGCAGAAGCACGAGGACGCGATGTCCACAGCCACCCCGACCCGGGCACCCCACGACGACGCACCCACCCAGCCCGATCAGGGCCGCGTCGGCGCGGGCCTCTTCGACCCGAAGCAGCTGGTCAAGTCGCTGCCCGACGCCTTCCGCAAGCTCGACCCGCGGGTCATGGTGAAGTCACCCGTCATGTTCGTCGTCCTCGTCGGATCCGTCCTGACCACGGCCTTCTCCCTCACGGACCCCGGCGACCGGTTCGGCTGGACGATCAGCGCCTGGCTCTGGCTGACCGTGCTCTTCGCCAATCTCGCGGAGGCGGTCGCCGAGGGCCGCGGCAAGGCCCAGGCCGACACCCTGCGCAAGGCCAAGACCGGCACCGTCGCCCGCAAGGCCGACGGGACCGTGGTCCCCGGCACCGAGCTGAGGATCGGTGACCTGGTGGTCTGCGAGGCCGGCGACATCATCCCCGGCGACGGTGACGTCGTCGAGGGCGTCGCCTCGGTCGACGAGTCGGCGATCACCGGTGAGTCGGCACCCGTCATCCGTGAGTCGGGCGGTGACCGGTCCGCCGTGACCGGAGGCACGAAGGTGCTCTCCGACCGGGTCGTCATCAAGATCACGACGAAGCCGGGTGAGACCTTCATCGACCGGATGATCAACCTGGTGGAGGGGGCGGCCCGGCAGAAGACACCGAACGAGATCGCGCTGAACATCCTGCTGGCCTCGCTGACCGTCGTCTTCCTGCTGGCCTGCGCCACCCTCCCGCCGTTCGCCGACTACGCCGGCACCCACCTGACGATGGCCGTGCTCGTGGCGCTGCTGGTCTGCCTCATCCCGACCACGATCGGCGCCCTGCTCTCCGCGATCGGCATCGCGGGCATGGACCGACTGGTGCAGCGCAACGTGCTGGCGATGTCGGGCCGCGCCGTGGAGGCCGCCGGTGACGTCTCCACCCTGCTGTTGGACAAGACCGGCACGATCACGCTCGGCAACCGGCAGGCGGCCGAGTTCGTGCCGGTGCGCGGCACCACCGGGGCCGAGCTCGCCGACGCGGCACAACTCTCCTCACTGGCCGACGAGACGCCCGAGGGCCGCTCGATCGTCGCCCTGGCCAAGGAGGAGTACGGGCTGCGTGGACGCCCACCCGTCGCCCACCACCACCGTTCCGAGAAAGGGCTTCGCGCCTTTGATTCGGGCGACCTGGTCGGTGCCGAGTGGATCCCGTTCACCGCGCAGACCCGCATGTCCGGCGTGGACGCCGACGGGCGCAAGGTCCGCAAGGGCGCCGCCGGCTCCGTCGTCGCCTGGGTCCGGGAGCGCGGCGGCACGGTGGCCGAGGACGCGGACACGACCGTCGAGCGCATCTCCGCAGCAGGCGGCACACCGCTGCTCGTCGCCGTCGAGGACGAGCGCGGTGCCCGCGTCCTCGGTGTCATCCACCTCAAGGACGTCGTCAAGCACGGCATGCGCGAGCGGTTCGAGGAGCTGCGCCGCATGGGCATCAGGACCGTCATGATCACGGGCGACAACCCGCTGACGGCCAAGGCGATCGCCGACGAGGCGGGCGTGGACGACTTCCTCGCGGAGGCCACGCCCGAGGACAAGATGGCGCTGATCAAGCGGGAGCAGGCCGGCGGCAAGCTGGTCGCGATGACCGGCGACGGCACCAACGACGCCCCCGCGCTCGCGCAGGCCGACGTCGGCGTCGCGATGAACACGGGCACGTCGGCCGCCAAGGAGGCCGGCAACATGGTCGACCTCGACTCCGACCCGACCAAGCTGATCGAGATCGTCGAGATCGGCAAGCAACTCCTCATCACCCGCGGCGCGTTGACGACGTTCTCCATCGCCAACGACGTCGCCAAGTACTTCGCGATCATCCCGGCGCTCTTCGCGGCCGTCTACCCCGGCCTGGACAAGCTCAACATCATGGGCCTGTCCTCGCCCGACTCCGCGATCCTGTCCGCGGTGATCTTCAACGCGCTGATCATCGTCGTGCTGGTGCCGCTCGCGCTGAAGGGGGTGCGGTACCGGCCCATGAGCGCCGACCGGATGCTGCGCCGCAACCTCGCCGTCTACGGACTGGGCGGGCTGATCGCCCCGTTCGCCGGCATCAAGCTCATCGACCTGATCGTCTCGCTCGTCCCCGGGATCGGCTGACAGACATGAACACCTCCGTAACCAGCACCGCCCGGCTGCTCGCGGCGGGCCTGCGCGCCCTCCTCGTCCTGACCGTGGTCACCGGCATCGTCTACCCACTCGTGATCACCGGCATGGCCCAGGGTCTCTTCCCCGGCAGGGCGAACGGCTCGGAGATCACGGCGGACGGCAGGGGCGTCGGCTCGTCCCTGATCGGTCAGTCGTACAACCTGCCGCTCAAGGGGGGCCAGGAGTCCCCGGAGCCGGACCTCAAGTGGTTCCAGGGCCGACCCCAGAACGGCCTCGGCACCAACACCGTCAACACCCAGTACGACCTCATCCTGTCCGGAGCCACCAACCGCTCCGCCGACAACCCGGAACTCGTCCAGTGGGTGAAGGACGCCAAGGACGCCGTGGTGAAGGACAACTCGGTGCCCGGCTACACCGTCCACCCCTCCGACGTGCCCGCCGACGCGGTCACCTCCTCCGCCTCCGGCCTGGACCCGGACATCTCCCCCGATTACGCGCACCTCCAGGCCCACCGGGTCGCCGAAAGGAACGGCCTGCCCGTCGAAGAGGTCCAGAAACTCGTCACCGAGCACACGGAGAACCGCACCCTCGGCTTCATCGGCGAACCCCGGGTGAACGTGCTCCGGCTCAACATCGCGCTGAGGGCGCTCGCGGGGGAGAGCTGACAGGGGGTTTCAGGGCGCTGTGGACGGCGGTCCGATCCCGAGGACGTCGAGCATCGCCCGGGTGGCCGGGCTCGGGTTGAAGCGGTTCCACACCAGGTACTCGACGCGATGCGGCCCGTCGACCACCGGCACCAGCGCCAGTCCGGGGTCCTCGGCGGCCCGCGGCCGGATGAACGCCGACGGCAGCAGCGCGACGCCGAGCCCGCGCGCGATCAGCCGGGTGATCAGCTCCACGACGCCGACTTCGTACGCGACATGGCGGGCCAGACCCGCGGCGGCGAACGCCTGATCGGACTGGGCCCGGGCGGGCGTCCCGCTCACGAAGTCCACGAACGTCTCCTCGGCGATCTCCCGCAGCGTGACCCGGGAAGCCCCCGCGCCCGCCAGCCGGTGCCCGGCCGGCACCACCAGCACATGCTCGTCGTGAGCGAGAACGACGCACTCCACACCCGGAGGACGGTCGCTCTCCGGCATACCGAGGAAGGCGATGTCCAGGTCTCCGTTCCGCACCGCCGCGGCCAGTTCGTCGCTGCGCCCGGAACGGAGGGCTACCTGGACGACCGGGTGCTGGGCCCGGTACCGCTGCAGCAGCTCCGGTACGTCGACGGCAGCCGTCGTCACGATCACGCCGACGGCGAGTCGGCCGCGTACGACCCCGGTCGCGGCGGCGGCATCGGCAGCGGCGCGATCGGCAGCGGCCAGGCACTCGCGTGCGCCGGCGACGAACGCCATACCCGCAGGGGTCAGTTCGACACGGCGGCTGGACCGGGCGAACAGCTTGACCCCGAGTTCCCGTTCCAGACCGGCGATCCGGTGACTGAGCGACGACTGCACCACGAAGCAGCGCTCGGCGGCGCGGGTGAAGTTACGGGTTTCGGCGACGGCGACGACGTAGCGCATCTGCTGGAGGTCCACGTCCTCATCGTTCTGGTTCATGACTGCGATGACAACCATGTGTTGGACGCATGGGTGGGCGGGAACTGAGACTCCCTCATATGCAGACCACCACCGCGCGGGCACCGGGACCGCCGAGCATCCCGTACGCGCACCGGGCGGCCACCGTCGCACTGACCGCACTCGCCCCCGCGTCCTGGGGCACCACCTACGTCGTCACCACGGAACTGCTCCCGTCCGGGCACCCGCTGTTCGCGGGGATGCTGCGCGCCCTGCCCGGCGGACTGCTGGCGCTGGCGATCACACGCGTGCTCCCGCGCGGGGCCTGGTGGTGGAAGGCCGTCGTCCTCGGCGCGCTCAACATCGGTGCCCTGTACCCCCTGTTGTTCGTGACGGCCGAACGACTCCCCGGCGGTGTCGCCGCCACCCTCGGCGCCGCCCAGCCGCTGATGGTCGCCGGGCTGGCCGTCGTGCTGCTCCACGACCGGCCGACGGCCTGGCGGTTGACCTGGAGCGTGCTCGGCGTGGTCGGCGTCGGACTCGTCGTACTGGGGCCGCAGGCCGGGCTGGACGCCGTCGGGGTCGTCGCCGGCCTCGGCGGTACGGCCGGCATGGCCGCCGGGATCGTCCTCACCAAACGGTGGGGCCTTCCCACGGGTGTCGGCCCCCTGACCCTGACCGGCTGGCAACTGACGGCGGGCGGCCTGCTCCTGCTCCCGCTCACCGTCGCGATCGAGGGGGCGCCGCCGAGCATCGACGCCGGGGCCGCCGCCGGGTACCTGTGGCTCGGCAGCGTGGGCGGACTGATCGCGTCCACGCTGTGGTTCCGCGGTCTCGGAAAGCTGCCGGTCGGCGCGTCCGCACCGCTGGTGCTGCTGTCCCCGCTGGTCGCGGCCGCCATCGGCATCGCGCTGGGCGAGTCCCTGAGCCTGCCGCAGACCCTCGGCTTCGCCCTCGCCCTGGCGGCGTTGCTGGCGGCGCAGCTGTCCGTCGGCGCGGCGCGCGGCGGTCGGACACGGGCCGGAATCCGAGAAGCCGAACTCCACGACGACGAGATACGAGAAGGACGGACCCGATGAAGACACGCATGACGATCGCCGTACTGGGCGCCACCGGGATGGTCGGCAGCCGGGTGGTCACCGAGGGCAGCGCCCGCGGCCACGAGATGCTGGCCCTGTCCCGGAAACCGGAGGGTGAGAACCCGGGGAACCCGAACGTCACGCCGATCGCGGTGGACGCCGGCGACGCACCCGCCCTGCGCGAGGCACTCGGGGGGACCGCGTCCCCTGGCGCGGCGGACGCCGTCGTCGTGACCTTGCGAACCGTGCCGGTCGACGAAGGGTTCCTGGTCGGCGCCACCCGGACGGTGCTGGACATCGCCGCACAGCTCGGGATCCGCGTCTTCGTGGTCGGCGGCGCCGGCGCACTGCGCAGCCCCGGCGACGGCGATCTGCTGGTCGCCGACGACCCGGAGTACGTACCGGCCGAGATCAAGGCCGTGGCCGCCGCGGGCGTCGCCCAGCTACGAACGTGCCGGTCCCACGCCCATGGCTCTTGGGTCTACCTGGGCCCACCGGCCCTGCTGGAACCCGGCGAACGCACGGGCCGCTACCGCCGCGGCACGGACACCTTGCTCCTCGACGCGGACGGCCGATCCCGGATCAGCGCCGAGGACCTGGCGGTCGCGGTGATCGACGAACTGGAGACCCCCGGCCCCGACCGCCTCATCACGGTGGCCTGCTGAACGCAGCCGTCCGAAGGCGTCACCCACCGACGACCGTCGCGCCGGGGCTCTGCGTGAGCCACCGCTCCGCGGCGCTCTTGGCCCGCACCAGGTGTCGAGCAGGACGGTGGCGACCGTGTTGGCGCCCAGGGGGAGCAGGACGGCCGTGAAGAGCAGCCCGAGCATGACGTAGGCGCGGCGGGGTCTGTGGTGGGTGCGCCGTCCGGCGGTGCGGGTGTACCCGAGGACGGCGAAGACGACCATGCCGGCGAAGACGAGGGCGAAGAGGTTGGACAGGAAGAGCACCAGGGCGCCCAGCGCGAGCCACCACGCCGTCTGGCCGGCGCAGACGCCGGTGACCACGAAGGGCGGTGCGAGGGAGATCGCGATGGCCCTTTCGACGTGAGTTCGTGGAGGGCGACCTGTTACGTGACTTCCCGCCCATGTGTGGGTGGGCCGCCCAGGGCGGGGAGGCGGACGTAGTGGCACGCGTGTGGCACGGCGCCTGAAACGGCTAAGGGCCAGCCTGGGAGGGAAACCCTCCTGAGCTGGCCCTTTTCTCTGTGCCCCCGGCAGGATTCGAACCTGCGACACCCGCTTTAGGAGAGCGGTGCTCTATCCCCTGAGCTACGAAGGCCCTGCGGTGGTACGGCTGTGCCACCGCCGACAGTGTAGCGGGTGGTCAGGTCGGGGGGACGGGGGTGAAGCGGCCCGCTGTGCGGAGGTCTGTCTCCATGGCGGTGGCCGTCCGGTGCAGTTCCGGGAGGATCTCCGTCACGCACGCCTCCGTCGTCCGGCGGGCCGCGTGCATCGCCACGTTCACCGCGGCGACGACCCGGCCCGTGCGGTCGCGTACCGGGACCGCGATCGAGCGCAGGCCGGCTTCCAGTTCCTCGTCGACCAGGGCGTAGCCCTGCGCCCGTACCTCTTCGCGGTCCGCGAGCAGGACGCGGCCCAGGGCGGTCGCCGGGGCCGGGAGGCGGGCGCCCACGGTGATGCGGGCGCTCATCACGCGGCTCGGGGAGGCCCGCGCCGTGTACTGGATCTCCTCGCCCGAGTCCGACAGGACGGCCAGGGCGGCCGACTCGTTGACCCGGGCCGCCAGTGCGGTCAGGTGGGGCTGGGCGATCTGGGGGAGGGAGAGGCGGGAGAGGGGCGGGAAGCCGAGGGAGAGGACGCGGGGGGTGAGGGTGAAGGTGCGGTCGGCGGACTGTGTCACCAGGCCCGCGTGTTCGTGGGTGATCAGGGCCCGGCGGACCGTCGCCCGCGCCAGGCCCGTCGCCTTCGCGACCTCCGTCAGGGTGAGGGCGGGCCTGCTCTCGCCGAAGGCCGTCAGTACGGTCAGGCCGCGGGCCAGGGACTCCACGAACTCCCGCCCCAGTTCCTGTTTCGACGCTCCCGTCCAGGTGGCGAGGCCCGCGGGCGGCGGGCCCGGCGCCGGTGGCGGGGCGTGGCGCAGGTCGTCCTCCATCTGCGTCACCGCCGAACGCAGCCGGGGCAGCAGGGTGGCGCGCAGGTCCTGTGCCGTGTGGCGGCTGGTGTGGCTCACCACGCTCGCCACGCACGCCACCCGGCCGGTGCCGGGATCCCGTACCGGGACCGAGACCGCGACCAGGCCCGGTTCGATCAGCTGGTCGTCCAGGGCCCAGCCGTCGGCCGCCGCCCTCGCCGTACGGTGCTCGAAGTCCGCGTCGGGGGCGGCGGCGTGGCCGCGTGGCGGTACGGAAGGGAAGGAGCGGTCCTCCGGGTCCGTCGCCCGGCGGTCGTGCCAGTGGCGCCAGTCGGGATCCGTCCACTCCGTGGCGAACAGCGGGCCCGGTGCGGTGCGTTCGGCGGGCAGCAGGTCGCCGATGCGGAAGCTCAGGGACATCGCCCGGCGGCGCGTGGCCTGGTGGATGAAGCGGACGCCGTCCCGGTCGCCGACCGCCAGGGACACCGACTCGTCCAGCTCGTCGGCGAGGGCGTCGGCCCGGTGGGACAGCAGGGCGGGGAGGCGCAGGGCGGAGAGGTAGGCGTTGCCCAGTTCCATCAGGCGGGGGGCGAGGGTCACGTCGCGGCCGTCCAGGCGGACGTATCCCATGCGGGCCAGGGTGGCCGTGACGCGGTCGACCGTGGAGCGGGCCAGGCCGGTGGCCTTCTCCAGCCCGCTGAGGCTGAGGGTGCCGCCGTCCGCCTCGGTCAGCCGCCGCAGGACGGCGATGCCGCGCAGCAGCGGCGTGACCGCCTCGGCCGGGGCGACGCCGCCTCCCGTGCCCTGCACCTGCCCAGCGCCCCCGGCGTCGATCGGGTCGGCGGTGTCGTTCGTGTCGTTGGCGGGCATCGGCTCTCCGGTACGGCGGGCGGGGCAGGCCTACCGTAATCCCGGTTTCCGGTCCCGGTCGTTCCGGTGACCCGCCGGCCGGCGCCCCGGGCCGTCAGCCCCGCGTCACCCGCACCTGATGGTCCCCCTTCAAGTCCGCCCCCGACACCGTGATCGTGACGCCCCGGCGAGGGTCCTTGAAGGTCTCGCCGGGGGTGAACGCGGCGTCCGAGAGTTCGGCGTGGACGTTGGGGCTGCGGGTGCAGCCGCCGCTGTCCTTGCGGGAGTCGTACACCGTCACCGGGCCCATCCCCGTGTCCACGTCCGCGTCGACCTTGTAGATCAGTACGCCCTCGCGGCAGACGGCCTCGTCGTTGCCCTCGCGGGTGCGCAGCTCGACCGCGTACCCGGACGTGCCGTTCAGCGGTACGACGACCAGCTTGTCGCCGCCCTTGCGGGCCAGCGGCGTCAGCGTGTACTCCGTCGTGCCCGGCTGCGACGCGCAGTGCACCTGGGACGGGTCGAGCCAGCCCAGCTTCCACTTGTGCCAGCCGAGCAGGTCGTTGTTGGCGCCCCAGTCCTCGCTCATGATGTCCCAGTGGCCGACCGCGCCCCCGCCCTCCTGGGTGTAGAGGTCGGGCAGGCCGAAGACGTGGCCGTTCTCGTGGGGGAGGACGCGGTAGCCGGTCTTGTCGTAGGAGCCGGAGCCGTCGTCCTGCCGGGAGTAGACGAAGGACGCGTTCGCCACCGGGACGCCGTCGGCGACCGGGGCCTCGGCGTTGCCGGCGAAGGTGACGGACAGGACCGTGTCCAGGGCGGAGGGGCCGGCGTTGGGCGTCACCAGCACGTTCAGCAGGTCGTACGCGCGGAAGTCCACCTTCGCGTCGGCCACCGACACCAGGTCCTGCACCAGGTCCCGGTAGCCGGGGTCGAAGGGGGCGCCGCGCTCTATGCCGTACTCGGCGAACGACTTGGGCATGCGCAGCCAGCCGTGGACCGGGCTCTCGGGGCGGTAGTCGAGGCGGCCGTAGGAGCTGGTGCGGAACCACTCCCTGGTCTGCGGGAAGAACTCGTCGTACCGCTCCAGGGCCTTGCCCTCGCCGGGCGCGTCGGAGAAGTCGATCATCAGGTTGAGAGCCCGGACGGTCCCGGTGGAGCGGGCGTAGCCGGACGAGGTCGGGACGCCTTCCGACATCTGGATCTCGGAGCCGCCGCTGATCATGCAGGGGCCGTGCGCGGAGGAGCGGGACAGGGCGGCCGGGCCCGGGCCGGCCGTCGAGGTACCGGGGGCGAGCCGGCCGGTGCCCGCCGAGGTGCTGACGGCGAGCGTCAGGACGGCGACGGTCGCGATCGCGGCCGGCCGACGCAGGCGTATCCGACGGCTCGGCGGCCGCACCTGCGGCTGCGGCTGCATGCAGACCTCCCGGACCACGGCAGCCGCCGGTCACCGGCTGCACCCTTGCGCTCACCCTGTGCCGAGGGGTGTGCGGGCGCTCGCTGGAGCGGACCGATCGTGGGTTTCTCGCGAGTAGCCGTCGGCGGCGTCCGGGACCGGGGTGTCCGTGCAGCTCGCGGCCCCTTCGCGACCCGGCGGCGAGCCCGCGCGGGCACCCTCGGGGCAGGCCCTTCGAGGACAGCCGGAGGCGTGTGACGCAGGTCACCGCGAATCGTTCCGAGTGCGGGAAATAACCGGGGACCGTCTCCCCGTTTAGCCCTGTGTCCGAGCGAAACGGGGAGACGATCCCCGGATCGCCACCCCAGTCCCGAGGAGTACGCCGTGCAGACCGCCACCCCCGTGCAGCGCAAGGCGACCCGGCCGCGCGCCGACGCCCTGCGCAACCGGGAGCGGATCGTCACCGCCGCCCGGGAGATGTTCGTCGAGCACGGCCCCGACGTGCCGCTCGACGAGATCGCCCGCCGGGCCGGTGTCGGCAACGCGACGGTGTACCGCAACTTCCCCGACCGCGACGCCCTCGTCCGCGAGGTCGTCTGCTCGGTCATGGACCGTACGGCACGGGCGGCCGAGCAGGCCCTCGCGGAGACCGGCGACGCGTTCGAGGCGCTGGAGCGCTTCGTGCACGCCGCCGCCGACGAGCGGATCAGCGCGTTGTGCCCGATGGTGTCCAGCACGTTCGACCAGCACCACCCCGACCTGGAGGCGGCGCGCGACCGCGTCGAGCGGCTCGTCGCCGAGGTCATGGAACGGGCCGCGGCGGCCGGGCAGCTCCGCAGTGACGTGGGCGTGGGCGATGTGATGATCGCCGCGGCCCAGCTCAGCCGGCCCCCGGCCGGTACGGGGTGCGTGAGCGCCGACCGGTTCGTCCACCGCCATCTGCAGCTGTTCCTGGACGGGCTGCGGGTTCCCGCCCGCTCCGCCCTGCCGGGTACGGCCGTGACCCTGGAGGACCTGCGCCGGCCCTGCGACCAGTAGTCCACCACCAGTACCTCCGCGACCAGCAGTCCCGTCACCAGTAGTTCCGCGACTCATGGCCGTCCGACCTGAGGACGCCGGCCCCCGTGGCCGTCGCCCGGGTCCAGTCGTCCCTTTTACCGACCTTTTTCCGTCACGAAGTCCCGAAGTGGGTATCCCCATGTCTCAAGCAGCCGTCAAGGCTCCCGGCGTCCCGGACGCCGGCCGCTGGAAGGCGCTCGTCTTCATCGCGCTCGCCCAGCTGATGGTCGTCCTCGACTCGACCATCGTGAACATCGCTCTGCCATCCGCCCAGCAGGATCTCGGCATCTCCGACGGCAACCGGCAGTGGGTCGTGACGGCCTATGCCCTCGCCTTCGGTGGTCTGCTGCTGTTCGGTGGCCGCATCGCCGACCTGTGGGGACGCAAGCGGACCTTCGTCCTCGGCCTGGCCGGCTTCGCCGTCGCCTCCGCGCTCGGCGGTGCGGCCACCAACGAGGCGATGATGTTCGGATCCCGCGCTCTCCAGGGTGCCTTCGGCGCGCTGCTCGCGCCCGCCGCGCTCTCCCTGCTCGCCGTGATGTTCACGGACGCCAAGGAGCGTGCCAAGGCGTTCGGCATCTACGGCGCCATCGCCGGTGGCGGTGCCGCCGTCGGTCTGATCCTCGGCGGCTTCCTCACCGAGTACCTGGACTGGCGCTGGACCTTCTTCGTCAACGTCCCGTTCGCGGTCGTCGCCGCGGCCGGTGCGTACCTGGTCATCCGTGAGCCCGAGGGTGGCCGCAACCGTTCCCCGCTCGACGTCCCCGGCGTGATCCTGTCCACCCTCGGGCTGGTAGCGCTCGTGTACGGCTTCACCCGCGCCGAGTCGGCCGGCTGGAGCGACGGCCTGACCATCGGCATGTTCGTCGGCTCCGTCGTGCTGCTGGCCGCCTTCGTGCTGGTCGAGCAGCGGGTCAAGGCCCCGCTGCTGCCGCTGCGCGTGGTCACCGACCGCAGCCGCGGCGGTATCTACCTCTCGCTGGGCCTCGCCATCATCGGCATGTTCGGCCTGTTCCTCTTCCTCACCTACTACCTGCAGATCGTGAAGGGCTACTCGCCGGTGAAGACCGGCTTCGCCTTCCTGCCCATGGTCGCGGGCATGATCACGGGCTCCACCCAGATCGGCGCCCGCCTGATGACCCGTGTCCCGGCCCGTCTGCTGATGGGTCCCGGCTTCCTGGTCGCCGCCGTCGGCATGCTGCTGCTGACCCAGCTGGAGGTCGACACCTCCTACGCCGCCGTGCTGCTGCCCGGCATGCTGCTGCTCGGTCTCGGCATGGGTACGGCGTTCATGCCCGCCATGTCCCTGGCCACCCAGGGAGTGCAGCCGCGGGACTCCGGTGTCGCCTCCGCGATGGTCAACACCTCCCAGCAGGTGGGCGGCGCCATCGGTACGGCGCTGCTGAACACGATCGCCGCCTCGGCCACCACGTCGTACATCGCGGACCACATCGGCGGCGCGGCCGGCCGGTCCCAGCAGCAGCTGGTCCAGCTGGAGGGCATGGTGCACGGCTACACCAGCGCGATCTGGTTCGCCGTCGGCATCCTGGTGGCCGCCGGTGTGATCGCCCTGACCTTCGTCAACGCCGGCCGTCCGGGCAGCACGCCCGTCACGGGGTCCGGCTCCGGCGACGGGGTCGAGGACGAGCTGCCGGTGCCGGTCGTCGCCCACTGACCGGCCGGTGATACCCCTCGGGTCGTGAGCACCACCCGTGCCACCCGTGCGTAGGGGGAGGGGACGCCCCGTACGCACGGTTCCCCGCGGACCTGCCCGGCTCCTGAGCGATCCGCTCAGCGCAGCCAGGGCAGGTCCGCGCCCGCCTCGGCGGGCTGAAGTCCCTCGGCGACGATCCGCATGATCTCGCCGAGGGACTTCTGCTGTTCCGGGGTGAGCCGGTCGAACACGGCCTGGCGCACGGCGTCCACGTGGCCCGGCGCGGTCTGCCGCAGGACCGCGTACCCCTCGTCCGTGAGCACCGCGAACTGGCCGCGCTTGTCGGACGGGCAGTCCTCACGGCGCACCCAGCCGCTCTTCTCCAGGCGGGCGATCGCGTGCGAGAGACGGGAGCGGGTGATCTTCGCGTACTTGGCCAGTTCCGTCATCCGCAGGCGCCGCCTCGGCGACTCGGCGAGTTTGACCAGCAGGCCGTAGTAGACGTGGGGCATGCCCGCGTCGCGCTGGAGCTGGCGGTCGAGGTGGTCCTCCAGGAGGGTGGCGGCCTCGATGTAGGAGCGCCACACGAGCTGCTCCTCGTCGGTGAGCCAGCGGGGCTCGTCGGCGGGGGCCGGGATGGGTGCCGTGTTCATGTATCCCACTCTACGAGACCACTTCTTGAAACTTAAACAAAATCGGCGTAGATTCGGCATCGAAAGAGATTGAGACTTCAAGCAACAGTCATGTGATGGGGAGCCGCCGCCATGTCGACCGACGTCCGGGAGCGCATGCCCGCCCTCTACCTCAGTCACGGCGCCCCGCCCCTCGCCGACGACCCCGTCTGGCCCGGCGAGCTGGCCGCGTGGGCCGCCGGCCTGCCGCGCCCGAAGGCGATCCTCGTCGTCTCCGCCCACTGGGAGGAGGCGCCGCTCGCCCTCGGCGCCACCCGCACGGTGCCGCTCGTCTACGACTTCTGGGGCTTCCCCGAGCACTACTACCAGGTGCGCTACGAGGCCCCCGGCGCCCCCGGACTCGCCGACTCCGTCCGCAAGCTGCTGCGCGCCCCCGGTACGCCCGTGCAGGACGTCCCCGACCGCGGCCTCGACCACGGTGCGTACGTGCCGCTGGTGGAGATGTACCCGGACGCCGACATCCCGGTCCTCCAGGTGTCCATGCCGACCCTCGACCCCGTGCGGCTGATGGAGATCGGCCGCAGGCTGGCGCCCCTGCGCGACGAGGGCGTGCTGATCATCGGCTCCGGGTTCTTCACCCACAACCTGGCCGCCCTGCGCCAGGGCGGCGTACCCGCCTGGTCCGCGGAGTTCGACGACTGGGGGCGGCGCGCGCTCGAGGCCGGTGACGTGGACGGGCTGCTCGACTTCGCCCGCAAGTCACCGGCGGGGCAGCTCGCCCACCCGCGCACCGAGCACTTCGCCCCGCTGTTCGTGACGATGGGCGCGGCCGACGCGGCCGGTGAGCTGGACCTGCGCAAGTCGGTGATCGACGGGTTCTGGATGGGGCTGGCGAAGCGGTCGGTGCAGTTCGGCTGACGGTTCGGCCGATGGTTCGGCTACCCCTCGCAGCGGTGCTGGAGCGGCTTCTCGTACCAGGCCACGTCCCAGTAGCGGCCGAACTTGCGGCCCACCTCGCGGAACGTGCCCACGTGCCGGAAGCCGAGGCGCTCGTGCAGTCGGGCGGAGGCCTCGTTGGGCTGCGCGATGCCCGCATAGGCGCGGTGCAGGTCCTCGCCGGCCAGGGCCTCGAAGAGCGACGTGTAGAGCAGCGTGCCGATGCCCCGGCCGCCGGCGTGCGGGGCGACGTAGACGGTGGTCTCCACCGAAGTCGTGTACGCGGGCTTGGCGCGATAAGGGCTGGATGTGGCGTAGCCCAGAATCTCCTGTGAGTCCGCGTCCGTGGCAACCCTCAGCCGGTACGGGCCGTCTTCAGGGTGGGAGAGCAGCCACGAACGGCGCTCTTGCGGGGTGAAGGGTTCGGTGTCGAACGTGATGGGCGTCTCACGTACGTAGTGGTTGTAGAGCTCCGTGAGGGCCTTGAGGTCGTCGTCGACCCCCGGCCTGACCTGGACATCCGTGCGCTCCGACGGCATCGGTCTCCCTCCTGCGGCGGCACAGGGTACTGCATGATCAGAAAAATCGGGGGACGGGTTGGGAATTCTGTCCGGATTCCAGTCGTTGTTTCCATCGGATGCAGGGCACCCGAGGAGAGTCCCGAGGGAGTCCGGAGACGGATTCCGCACCAGCAAGACAGAGACCGGAGACGATCCACACAGTGCCGAACGTCCGCTGGACCACCCGCTGAACCACTCATCGCAAGGGAGCACGCATGGCAACCCGTGCCGTCGCCCGTCGTAAGTCCGCCACCGGCGAGACGAGCGCCGCGGCAACCAGCGTCCGCGCCAACGGCGGCGAGCTCGCCGACCGCGATCTGGTCGGCATGTACCTCGACGAGATCGCGCGGACCCCGCTGCTCGACGCCGCCAAGGAGGTCGAGCTGTCCCAGACCATCGAGGCGGGTGTGTTCGCGCGGCAGGTCCTCGAAGGCTACGAGGAGACCGGGGCGGATGCCACCCGAGAGGAGCTCGAGGCCCTGATCGCCGAGGGCGAGCGGGCGAAGGACGTCTTCATCCGCTCCAACCTCCGCCTGGTCGTCGCGGTCGCCCGCCGCTACCCGCGCAGCGGTCTGCCGCTCCTCGACCTCATCCAGGAGGGCAACGCAGGCCTGGTCCGCGCGGTCGAGAAGTTCGACTACCGCAAGGGCTTCAAGTTCTCGACGTACGCGACCTGGTGGATCCGCCAGGCCATCACCCGGTCGATCGCCGACCAGTCGCGCACCATCCGCCTGCCCGTCCACCTGGTGGAGGAGCTCGGCCGGATCCGGCGCGTGCAGCGCGAGTTCAACCGCGAGCACGGCCGTGAGCCGGAGCCCGCGGAGATCGCCGCCGAGCTCGGTTCGACGCCGGAGCGTGTGGTCGACGTGCTCGACTGGGCCCGTGACCCGGTCTCGCTGAACATGTCGGTGGACGACGAGGGCGAGACCCAGTTCGGCGACCTGCTGGAGGACACCTCCGCCGTGTCGCCCGAGCAGTCCGTGATGACGCTGCTGCGCAGCGAGGAGCTGGACGACCTGATCGGCCGCCTCGACCCGCGCACGGCCTCCATCATCAAGATGCGCTACGGCATCGACGACGGCCGCGAGCGCACGTTGACCGAGGTCGGCAAGGAGCACGGACTCACCCGCGAGCGGATCCGGCAGATCGAGAAGCACGCGCTGCTGGAACTGAAGAAGCTGGCGCGTGACACCGGCTTCGAGGCAGCGGCGTAAGACCGCCGGGGGCCGTCGCAGGGCGGCCCCGTGAGGCGGGGGCGTGGCGTGACGCCTGGGGCGTACGCCGGTGGCCGAAGCCCGCGCAAACATGGCGCGTAACGCTGCTTCAACCGGCAGGGGCCCGGGAACAAAGATTCCGGGCCCGGCGGTTCGGTCCCCGATCCGCACCGGATCCGACGCACACTTGGACCACGTCCCGACGCACTCCCCCCGGCGCCGGGACTTCCCGAGCCGGGCTCGGCGCCCCTCCCCCCCCGGGTGCCGCAGCCCGGCTCTCTCCGTCCGCGGGCGGAGGCCAGGACCGCGCAGGCCATGAAGCGGCGGGCCACCCCGAACCTGAACCCCGGGGTGACCCGCCGGATGGCAGATTCTGCCACAGCGGCATAGCCTGCCGAAGTGAGCAGCACCACCCGTACTCCCGCCCTCGGCCGGCCACCGGTCTCGCTGACCGAGCGGCGCAAGGCCGAGACCCGCATGGACATCGCCCGCGCGGCGGCCCACCTCTTCGTGCACCAGGGCCTGCGGGCCACCCGGGCCGAAGACATCGCGCACGCCGCCGGCATCGCCCCGCGCACCTTCTACCGGTACTTCGCCACCAAGGAGGAGGCCGTCGCGCCCCTTTACGCCCTCGGGGCCGAGCGCTGGATCGAGGCGGTGCGGGATGCCCCGGCCGAGCTGTCCCCGCCGCAGGCCCTGGAACACGCGGCGCGGCACACGCTGACGCCGGGTGCCGGGGTGTCCGCCGCGTCGTGGGAGGGGGCCCGGACGCTGATCCGCCTGGCGGAGACGAGCCCGGCGCTGCGGAAGGTGTGGGCCGACGTGTGCCACATGACCGAGCGGGCGCTCGGGGAGGCCTTGGCCGAGCGGGCTGCGGCCGCGCAAGGTGAGGACGGCGACGGCGACAACGTTGCCGAGGCGCCGGTGGCCGGACCCCGGCTCCGCTTCGCCGCCGCCACGGCGGGGGCGGCGGTGCGGGTGGCGGTGGAGTACTGGGCCGCGTCCGCGCAGGAGGCGGGGAGGGCGCTGGACCTGGCGCTGGAGAACCTCGAGGTGCTGCGGGGGTTCGCGTGGGAGGAGGCGCGGGAGGTGTAGCGCGGTGGTGGGTGGCGCCGGGGTGGGTCGCGCAGCCGGGCTGGGGCGCGGGGTGCGACGCGCGACTCGGCGCCGGCGAGGTGCCGCCACGCCCACCCGTGCCGCCTCAGGGGTACCTCCCAGGCCGTTCAGGCACTGGGGGAGGCGCGATTGCCCGCGGGGCGTGGGGGCACGGGTGTGGGTGGGGGCGGGCGTCAGGGCTCCGGGGTCGCTCGGGTCAGGCGGGCCCCCAGGGTTCGTACGCTGGTCACCAGTTCCGGGGGTTCCTGGACGCGGAAGTCCACCCCCAGCATCGCGAGTCGTACCGCCATCCACTCCACCGCGTCCGAGACCGTGGCCCGCAGCACGCACGACGTCCCGTCGCCCACCGGCTCCGGCGGGCCGAGCCATCCCGGCAGCCGCGCGGCGACCTCCCGTACCGGCGCGGCGAAGGTGACGACGATCTCGTACGAGTCGCCGCGCCGCTGCATGGACCGGCGCAGATACTCCGCCGCGTTCCCCGTCGGCAGTTCCCGCGGAGCGAACCGCGCGCCCGTCGCGAACGGCTCGCTCACCCGGTCCACCCGGAACGTCCGCCAGTCGTCGCGGTCGACGTCGTACGCGACCAGGTACCAGCGCCGCCCCGTCGAGACCAGCCGGTACGGCTCCGTCAGGCGCCGCGACTCGGTGCCGTCCCCGGCGCGGTAGGCGAACCGCAGCCGCTCGCGTCCGGCCACCGTGGAGGCCATCACGGTCAGCGTCTCGGGCGCGATGCTCGGCCCGTCCCCACTGGTCAGCGGCGTCGTCGCGGCCTGGAGCGTGGCGACGCGGTGCCGCAGCCGCGACGGCAGCACCTGTTCCAGCTTGGCCAGCGCCCGCACCGACGCCTCGTCCACGCCCTCCACCGCGTGCCCCGCCCCGGCGCGCAGCCCGACCGCGATCGCCACCGCCTCCTCGTCGTCCAGCACGAGGGGCGGCATCGCCTTGCCGGCGACCAGCCGGTACCCGCCGTCGGCGCCCATGGTCGCCTGCACGGGGTAGCCCAGTTCGCGCAGCCGGTCGATGTCCCGCCGGACCGTGCGGCGGGAGACCCCGAGCCGGTCGGCGAGTTCGCCGCCGGGCCATTCACGGGGTGTCTGGAGCAGGGAGAGCAGCGTCAGGAGCCGGGCCGGAGTGTCCGTCGTCATGAGCCCGAGGATGCCCCATATATAGGACGCGATCTGACCTACTGGGGCCATAGCTTGGTCCCATGACCTTCACGCACACCCCGGACACACCCCAGGACCGGCCCGCCGCGGACGGCGACCGCCGGCGCTGGTTCGCCCTCGCGATCGTGATGACGGCGGCGTTCATGGACCTCGTCGACGTCACGATCGTCAACATCGCGATCCCGTCGATCCAGCGGGACGAGGGCGCCACCGTCAGCCAGATCCAGTGGATCACCGCCGGATACGCCCTCGCCTTCGCCGCCGGCCTGATCACCGGCGGACGGCTCGGCGACATCCACGGCCGCAAGCGGCTGTTCCTGGTGGGCATCGCCGGCTTCACGCTCGCGTCCGCGCTGTGCGGCTTCGCGGTGAACCCGGAGATGCTGGTCGCCTCCCGCATCCTCCAGGGCGCCATGGCGGCGCTGATGGTGCCGCAGGTGCTGTCGATCGTGCACGCCACCTTCCCGGCGCACGAGCGCGGCAAGGTGTTCGGGCTGTTCGGCGCGATCGTCGGACTGGGCGCCGTCTCCGGCCCGCTGCTCGGCGCCCTGCTCACCGAGTGGAACCTCTTCGGCCTGGAGTGGCGGCCCATCTTCCTCATCAACCTGCCGGTCGGCATCGCCGGCCTGATCCTCGGCAGCCGCTTCATCACCGAGTCCAAGGCCCCGCGCGCCCTCAAGCTGGACCTCGTCGGCGTCGCCCTGGTCACCCTCGGCCTGCTGATGCTGATCTACCCGCTGACCCGGGGCGAGGAGCTGGGCTGGCCGCTGTGGGGGTACGTGTCGATGGGCGGCGCGTTCGTCGTCCTCGCGGTGCTGGTGGCGTACGAGCGGCGCAAGAGCGCGCGGGACGGTTCCCCGCTGGTCGAGCTGTCGCTGTTCAAGGTCAAGAGCTTCGCTGCGGGCATCGCCGTGCAGACCGTCTTCGGGGTCGGTCTCGGCATCTTCTTCCTGGTGTGGACGCTCTACATGCAGGTGGGGCTGGGCTGGAGCCCGCTGCGGTCCGGCCTGACGGGCGTGCCGTTCTCGATCGCGGTGTCGACGGCGGCGGGCCTGTCCGTGCAGCAGCTGGTTCCGCGGTTCGGGCGCAAGGTGCTCCAGGCGGGCGCGCTGGTGATGGCGGCCGGAGTGCTGCTCTACATCTGGGAGGCCGAGCGGTACGGACTCGCCATCACGTCCTGGCAGATGGCGCTGCCTCTGGTCGTCATGGGTCTCGGCATGGGCCTGATCGTCGCCCCGCTGACGGACGCGGTGTTGTCCCAGGTGCCGCGCGAGCACGCCGGTGCGGCGTCCGGGCTGATCAACACCGTGCAGCAGATGGGCAACGCGCTCGGGCTCGGCCTGGTGTCGGTGGTCTTCTTCGGCACGATGGACGACCACCTCACCAGGGCCGGCATCGGCCCGGCCTACGCGGACGCCTTCCAGAACGCGCTGGGCTGGGTGGCCGCGGTGATGGGCGCCATCTTCCTGCTGATGTTCGCCCTGCCCAAGCGGCCGGCCCAGCACGTGGAAGGGGCGGACGCGCAGGAGGAGGCCGCGGCGGGGGAGAAGAAGCCCGCACTCGTGTGACGACGGGGCGGTCGGCGGCGGAACGGGGACGCGGGTGGGCCCGGCACTTCGGTGCCGGGCCCACCCGCGTCCCGGGTTCGGACCCACTCGGGGTTCGGGCCCACTTGCCTCCATCCCACGCCCGTTCATGCCCGTTTGTGTCTGGTCGCTTCCACTTGCCGGTTTACATTCCCGAAAACCGGGCGTAGCCTCCCGTGAAACCACACGTTCGGGCACAAGGTGGAGGTGAACAGGCATGTACGCACCGGAGCGGCAGCAGGAGATCCTCCGGCTCGCCCGGGACGGCGGCCGGGTGGACGTCGTGTCGTTGGCCGAGGAGTTCCAGGTGACGGCGGAGACCATCCGCCGCGACCTCAAGGCCCTGGACCGCGCCGGTCTGCTCCGCCGGGTGCACGGCGGCGCCATCCCCGCCGGGCGCCTCGACTTCGAGCCGGACCTCGCCGAGCGCGAGTCCACGGCGGCCGGCGAGAAGGAGCGGATCGCCAAGGCGGCCCTCGCGGAACTGCCCGCCGAGGGCACGGTCATCCTGGACGCCGGTTCGACGGTGGCCGGCCTGGCCGCCGCCTTCCCGCCCGAGGCGCAGCTCACCGTCGTCACCCACAGCCTGCCCATCGCGGCCCGCCTCGCCGACCACCCCGGCATCCAGCTCCACCTGGTCGGCGGGCGCGTGCGGCACCGTACGCGGGCCGCCGTGGACGCCTGGGCGCTGCGCGCGTACGGCGAGATCCGCGCCGACGTGCTGATGGTGGCGGCCAACGGCTTCTCGGCCGAGCACGGCCTGACCACCCCCGACCTCGCCGAGGCTGCGGTCAAGCGGGCCGCCGTCGCCGCGGCCCGGCGCGTCGTGCTGCTCGCCGACTCCTCCAAGCACGGCCAGGAGCACTTCGCCCGCTTCGGCGCCCTGAGCGACGTGGACCTGCTGATCACCGACAGCGGGCTGAGCCCCGAAGACGCCGCCGCCATCGAGCGCGACGGCACGGAAGTAGTACGCGCATGATCCTCACCGTCACCCCCAACCCGTCGCTGGACCGCACCTACGAGGTGCCCTCACTGGACCGCGGCGAGGTCGTCCGCGCCACCGGCGAGCGGGTCGACCCGGGCGGCAAGGGCGTGAACGTCTCGCGCGCGGTCACGGCGGCCGGGCAGCGCACCGTCGCGGTACTGCCCCTCGGCGGCGCACCCGGCGCGCTCGTCGCCGACCTGCTCGACGCCCAGGGCATCGAGGTCGCGCCGGTGCCCGTCGCCGGGGCCACCCGCTCCAACATCGCGCTCGCCGAGGCCGACGGCGTCCTGACGAAGATCAACGCCCCGGGGCCCGAACTGTCGGCGGCCGAACAGGAACTGCTCCTGGAGGCCGTACGGCGGCAGTCGCGCGGCGCCGACTGGATCGCCTGCTGCGGCAGCCTGCCCCGCGGACTCGCCCCGTCCTGGTACGCCGCCCTGGTCGCCCGGGCGCACGCCGCCGGGGTCCGCATCGCCCTGGACACGTCCGGGCCCGCCCTGCGCGAGGCGCTGAGCGAGCGGCCCGACGTGGTCAAGCCCAACGCCGAGGAGCTCGCCGAGGTCGTCGGGCGCCCCCTGGCCACCGTCGGCGACGCCCTGAAGGCCGCCGAGGAGCTGCGCGAACTGGGCGCGCGTGCCGTGCTCGCCAGCCTGGGCGCCGACGGGCAGCTGCTCGTGGACGACGCGGGCACCTGGTTCGGCAGCGCCCGCGTGGACGCCGTACGCAGCAACGTCGGCGCCGGTGACTCCTCCCTGGCCGGATTCCTCATCGCCGGCGGCGGCGGACCGGGGGCCCTCGCCTCCGCCGTCGCGCACGGCGCCGCGGCCGTCCGGCTCCCCGGCAGTGTCATGCCGACACCGGCCGACCTGGACCCGGCCGCGGTGACGGTCACGGACCGGGTGCCGGTGGACCGCGCGCTGACGGAGCCGGTGTCATGAGCGCCCCGCACGGCGCCGGCGCCCTCCCCGGCCCTCACCCCCGTACCCCCGTCCCCCGTACTCCCCCTCGCACCACCCCTGCCCGCAGTACCTCCGTCCCCACCCTCGCCCACCCTTCCGCGTTCCGGGCGATACGCGAGCTAAGGAGCCCGCGATGAGCGACATGATCACCGCGGATCTGGTCGACCTCGACCTGTCCGCCGACACCAAGGAAGCGGCGGCGCGCGCCCTCGCCGAACGCATGGTGGCCCAGGGCCGGGTGACCGACCTGGAGGGCTTCCTCGCCGACGTGGCCGCCCGCGAGGCGCAGATGCCGACCGGCCTGGACGGCGGCATCGGCATCCCGCACTGCCGCAGCGAGCACGTCACCGAGCCGACCCTCGCCTTCGGCCGCAGCGCGCTCGGCATCGACTTCGGCGCGGCGGACGGCCCGGCCGACCTGATCTTCCTGATCGCCGCTCCGGCGGGCGCCGACGACGCCCACCTGACGATCCTCTCGTCCTTGGCGCGGCAGTTGATGAACGCCGAGTTCACGGCCGCGCTCCGCTCGGTGGGCGACGCCGGGGCCGCCGCGGCGCTCATCCGCGGGGAGGCGCCGGCGGTTTCCGACGGCGACGAGGACTCCGTGGCGGTCTCGGCGGCGGCCTCCGCCGAGACCGCCACGGGCAGCACGGCGAGCGGCGCCGCGAGCAGCACCGAGAGCGACGAGGCGCCGGCGGCGGAGCCCGAGCGGCCCTTCCGCATCGTCGCCGTCACCTCCTGCCCCACCGGCATCGCGCACACCTACATGGCGGCCGAGTCGCTGGAGAACGCCGGCCGCGAGGCGGGCGTCGCGATCGCCGTCGAGACCCAGGGCTCGGCCGGCTTCACCCGGCTCGACCCGGCGGTCATCGAGGCGGCGGACGGCGTGATCTTCGCCCATGACGTGCCCGTGCGCGACAAGGACCGCTTCGCCGGTAAGGCCACCGTCGACACCGGCGTCAAGGCGGCCATCAACCGCCCCGGCGAGCTGATCACCGAGGTCCGCGGCAAGGCGGCCCGCGGCGAGGTCACCTCGGCGTCCCCGGGCGCGACGCCCGTCGAGCGCGGCGGCGAGGCCGGCGAGGGCTACGGCACCAAGCTGCGCAAGTGGCTGATGTCGGGCGTCAGTTACATGGTGCCCTTCGTCGCGGCGGGCGGTCTGCTCATCGCCCTCGGTTTCGCGATCGGCGGCTACGGGATCAACAAGGCGCCGTCGGTGATGGACCACTTCGTGTGGTCGCAGGCCGACAGCTGGGCGGCGCTGCTGTTCCAGATCGGCGGCGTGGCGTTCGGCTTCCTCGTCCCGGTCCTGGCCGGCTACATCGCCTACGGCATGGCCGACCGGCCCGGCCTCGTCCCCGGCTTCGTCGGCGGCTCGATCGCGCTGACCATCAACGCGGGCTTCCTCGGCGGTCTGGCGGCCGGTCTGATCTCCGGTGCCGTGGTGATGGCGATCCAGCGGGTGCGGATCCCGGCCGCGCTGCGCGGCATCATGCCGGTGGTGGTGATCCCGCTGATCTCCTCGGCGGTCGTCGGCTTCCTGATGTTCGTGGTGATCGGCAAACCCATCGCATCCGCGCAGACGGCGATGACCGACTGGCTGAGCGGACTGTCCGGCGCCAACGCCGTCCTGCTCGGCGCGCTGCTCGGCCTGATGATGTGCTTCGACCTCGGCGGCCCGGTCAACAAGGTCGCCTACGCCTTCGCCACGGCCGGCATCGCGGTCAGCGACCCCAGCGACTCCGCGATGAAGATCATGGCGGCGGTCATGGCGGCCGGGATGGTCCCGCCGCTGGCGATGGCCCTGGCCACGACCGTGCGCGGCCGGCTGTTCAACGCCGCCGAGCGCGAGAACGGCAAGGCCGCCTGGGTGCTGGGCGCCTCCTTCATCTCCGAGGGCGCCATCCCGTTCGCCGCGGCCGACCCGCTGCGGGTCATCCCCTCCTCGATGGTGGGCGGCGCGCTCACCGGCGCCCTGTCGATGGCCTTCGGCGCGACGCTGCGCGCCCCGCACGGCGGCATCTTCGTGGTCCCGCTGATCGGCAACCCGCTGCTCTACCTGGTCGCCGTCGCGGCCGGCGTCTGCGTCACCACGGCCCTGGTGATCGTCCTCAAGGGCCTGCGCAAGCAGGCACCCGGAACGGCGACGCCGGGAACCGGCGACGCGGCCCCGTCCGCCTCGACGGCGGGTGCGAAGGAGCCGGTGGCGGCCTGAACACACTGCGGACAACGTGACAGCCGGGCCGGGTCCGACGAGGACCCGGCCCGGCTGTCGTACGACCGACCGGTGACGGCGGCTCAGGACACCTGCGCCGCGCGCCGCTCCATGGCCCGGCGGGCCGCGTCCTCGCTGACGTACACCTCGCACATGTGCCGCCCGTCGGGCGTGGCCGTGTGCTCGACCTCCCACAGGGAGACCTCGGCGCCGTCGCGCAGCAGGAAGGCGTGCTCGTAGAGCGAGAAGCCGACCGCGGGACGGCCCGTGCGGCCGGGGCCGCCGAAGGCCTGCGTGATCTGGTGGGCGGACGCCGTGGCCAGCCGGGCGGCGATGTCCGCGCCGGGCCGGTCCGCGTTCTCCGCGCGCCGCAGCAGCCTGCGGGCGTGGTCCGCCGAGCCGCCCTGCACGTAGACGTGCCGCGGGGTGGGGAGCGGCGACAGCTGCACCGGCACCGGCAGTTCGAAGTCCGGCGTGTCCGGCGGCAGCGCCAGCCTCGCGGTGGCGGCGCGCAGCTCCTCCTCGTCGACGTACACCTCGTGCTGCGCCTCACCGCCCGGGGCGGTGTTGTGGACGAGCTCCCAGAGGGTGAGTGCCGAGCCGTCGGCGAGCAGCCACGTGTGCCGGTACGTCTCGCGATGCAGCCCCGCGCTGTGGTGCGCGGAGTGCAGCGAACCGTCGTGCGCCAGCGCGCAGTCCAGTCGCCGTATCGTCTCGTCGGGCAGCTCGAACGAGTTCAGGGCGCGGCCGAGCAGTCGCATGAGGTGCTCCTCCGGAGACTCGGGCGACTCGGCTGGTTCGTACGCTGCCGTCTCGTACGGAACGCTCAAGGTTTCTCCCGGCGTTGCTGCATGTCACCTGGTGGGTGCATACCGTAGCCCCTCGGTCGGACATCATGTTCGGGAACCGGGAAAACGTACGCACGAAAAACGCGCGGGTCGCGCGAGGAGTTCCCGCGCGACCCGGCGAACCGTCAAACATCGCTGCTCAGCGTGCGGATCGGCCGGAACCGGCCGGGATCAGACGGCGCTGCCGGCGACCCACTCGCTCCAGCCCATGTTCCAGCCGTTGAGGCCGTTGTCGGGCGCGATCGTGTCGTCCGGGGAGTTCTTGACGACGACCACGTCCCCGATGAGCGAGTGGTCGTAGAACCACTTGCTCGGCGTGTCGCCCTGGCCGCCCTGGACGTCCTGCAGTCCCACGCAGCCGTGGCTGGTGCCCTGGCGGCCGAAGGGCGGATTGCCCCGCAGGTACCAGTAGTTGCCGTGGATGAACGTGCCGCTGCTGCTCAGCCGCATCGCGTGCGGCACGTCCGGGATGTCGTACTCGCCGCCGAAGCCGACCGTCGAGCCGTCCATGTGCGTCTGGAGGGACTTCTCGGAGATCACCATCTTGCCGTTGTACGTCGGGTTCTCCGCGCTGCCCGCCGAGATCGGGATCGACTTGACCGTCTCGCCGTCGCGCACGACCGTCATGGTCTGCGTGTTCACGTCGACCGTGGAGACCTGCGAGCGGCCCACGGTGAACGTGACGGTCTTCTTCTGCACGCCGAAGACGCCGTTCGCGCCCTCCACCCCGTCCAGGTCGATCTTCATCGTGACCTTGGAGCCGGCCTTCCAGTAGTCGTCGGGCCGGAAGTCGAGCCGCTGCGAGCCGAACCAGTGCCCGACCACCTCCTGCCCGCTGCTGGAGGTGACCGAGATGTGCGACTGCACGGCCTTCTTGTCGCCGATCTCCTTGTCGAACGTGAACGACACCGGCATGCCCACCCCCACCGTGGCGCCCCCGTCCGGGGTGTAGGTGCCGATGAAGCTGTTGTCCGAGGAGACGGTGGTGAAGGTCGAGTCGGCCGCGGCGGGCAGGCCGTTCGCGTCCTTCGCCGTCGCGCTGATCCGGTACTTCGTGCCGCGCTCCAACTGCTCCTTCGGCTTCCAGCTCGTGCCGTCGGCGGACAGCGAGCCCGGTACGGCCGTGCCCGCGCCCGCCACCGTCATCTTCACGTCGGTCAGCTTGCCGTCGCTGACCTTCACGCCGGTCGCGTTGATCGACGCACCGGTCGACCCGTCCTTCGCGGAGATCACGACCTTCGCCACGGAGGTCTTGACCGAACCGGTGCCGTCCTTGCCGTCACCGCCGCTCTTGTCGTCGGCGCTGGCGCTGCCGCCGCAGGCGGTGAGGGTCAGGGCGCCGACCACGAGGGCGGCGCAGGCCACCAGTGCGCGACGCGCTGATATGTCCTGCGTTGTCACGGGCTGCTCCAGGTTCAGGTGATGTGCGGTATCCGCTTCAGCCCTGAAGAGCGGACCGGCGGCCGACGGGGTTCCCGGCGAACGTCGGAAAAGCCCATCAGTGACAGAACCGCGACAATCGCCTCTGCACGCCGGGCACTTGCTTCCGTCGGACACCCGCCCGCGCCCGGACACCGCCCCCGCCGGACGCCCGTTCCGCTACGACGCCCCGTGCGCGTCCCCGTACAACTCGCCGTACGAGGGCCACGCCCCGCCCGGCCCGTCCACCGGACCGGCGGCGCGTACCGCGCGCACGATCGCCCGCGTCACCATGTCCGCGCCCGCCGCCAGCACCTCGTTCAGCGCGAGCGGCTGCGTCGCGTCGAGCGGGCGCTCGCCGGTGGCGAGGGCGAACACCGTGTCCCCGTCGTTGAGCAGGTGCACCGGCCGCACGGCACGCGCGATGCCGTCGTGCGCCGTACCGGCCAGCTTCTGCGCCTGCGCCTTGGACAGCCCGGCGTCGGTGGCGACCACGGCGACCGTGGTGTTGAGCGGAGGCGGTGCGTTCCGCGCCGCGACCTCGGCGAGGCGCCGCCGCGCCGCCTCGTGCACGTCCGCCGCCGGATACACCACGCGCCGTCCCTGGAAGAACTCCCCGTACAGCACCCCCGTCTCCGGATCCATCGCCGACCCCGCCGCGTTGGCCACCACCAGCGCGGCCACCGTGATGCCCGACTCCAGCACGGTGCTCGCGGTGCCGACCCCGCCCTTCAGGAGCCCCACCACGGCTCCCGTGCCGGCCCCGACACCTCCCTCGGCCACCCGCGCGCCCGGTGCGCTCGCGTGCGCCGCCTCGACGGCCGCCCGCCCGGTCGCCGCGTCCGGCCGGGCCCGGAAGTCGCCGCCGCGCCCCAGATCGAAGACGCAGGCGGCGGGCACCACCGGCACGACGTGCGCAGGGCCGGGTCCGACGCGCACCCCGCGTCCCCGCTCCTCCAGCCAGGCCATCACTCCGGACGCCGCGTCCAGCCCGTAGGCGCTGCCACCGGTCAGCACCACCGCCTCGACCCGCTGCACCAGATTGCGCGGGTCGAGCGCGTCGGTCTCCTTGGTGCCGGGACCACCGCCGCGCACGTCCACGGCGGCGACCGCCCCGCCCTCCGGCGCGAGCACCACCGTCGTCCCCGTGAGCCACCCGTCGCCGATGCGCGTCGCGTGCCCCACCCGTACCCCGGCGACGTCCGTCACTGCGTCAACTGTCATGTTCCCAGTGTCGGCCGGTCCGGCGGGCGCGCTCAGGCGGCCGGCCCCGTCGCCCTCCGCTCCGCCGGGCCCGCGAGGGCCGTCAGCACCACCCCGGTCGCGACCGCCAGCGCCAGGACGATGCCCGCCACGAGCACCGCCACGTCTCCGAGGAACGTGCAGCCGATCACCAGCAGCGCGGCGGTCGGCAGGGCCAGTTGCTGCGCGATGCCCACCTTGAAGTGGCGCGCGTGCAGCACCCACACCGTGATCAGGTACATCGCCGTCGGCAGGGTCACCGCGGCGGACGCTGCCAGGGTCGAGATGTGCGCCTTGCCGACCGCCTGTTCCACCGCCACCTCCAGCCCCGCCCCGATCGCCGCCGCCGAGGCGAAGACCAGGTAGTGGCCGTACCCCCACACGAACGCCTGCCTGCTGGAGCGCAGATGACCGTGGACGGGCACCACGAAGTAGATCCACCAGGCGGCGAAGACGATCAGCAGTCCGCCCACCGCGATCGGCAGCAGCTCGCCCAGCGCGTCGTTCTCGTCGATGCCCGACTTCACCGCGACCGTGGCCGCGGCGATGGTCTCGCCCAGCACGATGATCGTGAACAGCCCGTACCGCTCGGAGATGTGGTGCGGGTGCCAGGACGACTGGTGGTCCTTCTCCGCGAGCGTCGGCACGCACAGCTCCAGCACCGCCATCACCAGGAACAGCCACGCCCGGCCGGCGTCCGGCACGAACAGCAGCCCCACCCAGCCGATCTGGCAGAGCAGCACGCCACCGGCGTATCTCAGGGTCATCGCGCGCTCCGCCGGTCCGGCGCCGCGCGCCGCGCGCAGCCACTGCGCCGACATGGCGAGCCGCATGATCACATAGCCCACCACGATGACCAGGAAGTCGTGGTCCTCGAAGGCCCGGGAGATCCCGGCGGCGAGGACCAGGACCCCGCCGATCTGCACCAGGGTGACGACCCGGTAGAGCACGTCGTCGTTGTCGTACGCCGAGGCGAACCAGGTGAAGTTCATCCACGCCCACCAGATGGCGAAGAAGACCATCGCGTAGTAGAGGATCCCCTCGCCGGCATGGCTCTCGGCGACGGCGTGCACCAGCTGGACGCCCGCCTGGGCGACGGCCACGACGAAGCACAGGTCGAAGAAGAGCTCCAGCGGTGAGGCGACGCGATGCGACTCGTGACGGGGCCGGGCCGTGAGCCTGCGCAGCGGCCGGTGGCCGGCGGCCGGGGCGGAGGACTCGGGAGGGGGAGGGGGACTGGACGTCATGGGCCCTAGCACAGCAGAGACCGGACGGGCGTGCTCGCGCGGGGGCGGGCCGTACCCTGGAGCCATGAGCACCGCCCCCGAACCCGAGCCCCGCGCGCCGAAGCCCGCGCTGGTCTTCGACGACCCGCTCGACCAGCAGACCTCCGACGACACCGACCGGGGATGGGGCGAGCGGCCCGACGCCGACAGCGCGGCCGACCTGAAGCGCTTCCTCGACGAGAAGCCGCCCCACCACCTGTGAGCGGCGCGGGCAGCCGCCCGCCGACGGACCGTCCGCGCTACGTGCGGTCGTGGCCCGATCCGCGCTGTGCGACCAGCGCGTCGCGGATCTCCTTGAGCACCTCCAGCTCGGACACCTCGACGACCTCCTGCGTGCTCTCCCGCGCCTTGCGGCGGGCCTCCTGGCGAGCCAGGTACTTGGACATGGGCAGGACCATCAGGAAGTAGACGACGGCCGCCGTGATCACGAAGGTGAGGGTGGCGCCGAGCACCGAACCCCACAGGATCCGGACGCCGGTCGCGCTGTCGCCCGTACCGGTGCACGGGCCCTTGAGGCAGGAGCTGTAGCTGTCCAGGTTCTGCGTGCCGAACGCGCCGACCAGCGGATTGATGATTCCCTTCACCACCGAGTTGACGATGTTGGTGAAGGCGGCGCCGATGACCACCGCGACTGCCAGATCGACGACGTTCCCGCGCATCAGGAAGGCCTTGAAGCCCTGCCAGACGCTCGGATCCTTCTTCGCGCTCACCTCGGGGGCACTCCTCACATGACCAGGTTGTGGAACAAAACGCTCCGCAACCTACGCCGACGCCCGGCGGTGCTGTCCAGTCCGGCCCCACCAATGAGGGACTTGACAGGCTCAGCACAGCGTCACCGCCAGCCGCGCCCGGGCCCCCGCGCCGACCAGCCGGTGCGCGGTGGCGGGCGGCACCGAGAGCACGACCAGCGCCCCTGCCTCGGGCCCCCCGGCCTCCGGTGCTCCGTCCCCCGGCACCCCGGCGTCCGGCTCCGGCACCTTCACCACCCGTGCTCCCCGCGCGATCACGGAGACCCCGCCGCCCGCGCCCTCCTCGGACGCGACGACGTCGACCCGGTCGCCCGGCGCCAGCAGCCGCACCGTCGCGGCGTCCGCGATCCGCACGGGCGCCGCCACCGGCCGCGCGGCCGGCCGCTCGCCCGCCCGGTCGGACACCGGATGCCCGCGCGCCCGGCCGCCGTCCTGCGCCCCGGTGTCAGGAAGCGGGCCCGCCGCCACCAGCGCCGCGGCGGTGACCGCGAGACCGGCGGCCACGGCACGCCTCCGGTGCCGTACGAGCCGGTGCAGCTGATGACGCCCGCCCCGCACCCGCACCGGAGCGAAGTGCGGCACCTCGCAGGTGGGCGGGGCGTCGGCGCCGAGCGGCGGCGGGAAGGGAACGGCGGAACGGGACACGGTGACCACCACCTGTGACGAGGGATCGGCTTGCGCACCCACGATGAGGCGTCTCGCCGTCTCCCGCCGGCGTCCGTGGACCACCGGCCGGTTGTGGAAAACTCCCTCACCCGATCCGGACGTTCCGCATGCCCGCCGAGACCCGCCGGGCCCCGCAGGGCCCCGCCGAGACCCGCCGCCCCGCAGGGCGCTGCCGATCCCCGTCGGCCTAGGGCAGCGCGATCCCGGGGTCCATCCCGCCCAGCGCATGCCCGCACCGGCAGTCCCGCTCCCCGGCCGCCGGCAGGGCCGCCACCGCGTCGAACAGCACGCCCCGCAGCCGGTCCACATTGGCAGAGAACACCCGCAGCACCTCCTCGTGCGAGACGCCCTCGCCGCTCTCGGCCCCGGCGTCGAGGTCGGTGACGAGGGTCAGCGAGGTGTAGCAGAGCTCCAGCTCCCGGGCGAGCGCCGCCTCCGGGTGGCCGGTCATGCCGACCACCGACCAGCCCTGCGCCCGGTGCCACAACGATTCCGCACGTGTCCCGAAGCGCGGCCCCTCGACCACGACCAGCGTGCCGCCGTCCACCGGCTCCCAGTCCCGGCCCCGCGCCGCCTTCAGCGCGGCCGCCCGCCCGGCGGGGCAGTACGGGTCGGCCAGCGACACGTGCACCACGTGGGGCACCGTGCCGTCGGGCAGCGGCATCCCGTCGAAGTACGTCGACGGGCGGGACCGCGTCCGGTCGACGAACTGGTCCGGCACCAGCAGCGTGCCCGGCCCGTACTCGGGGCGCAGCCCGCCCACCGCGCACGGACCGAGGACCTGGCGCACGCCGACCGAGCGCAGCGCCCACAGGTTGGCCCGGTAGTTGATCCGGTGCGGCGGCAGATGGTGGCCGCGTCCGTGCCGGGGGAGGAAGGCGACCCGCCGGCCGGCGACCTCGCCGAGGAAGAGGGAGTCGCTGGGCGGCCCGTACGGGGTGTCCACCTGGACCTCGGTCACGTCGTCGAGGAACGAGTAGAAACCGGAGCCGCCGATCACGCCGATCTCGGCGTTCACCTTGTTCGCCATGCCCCAGACCCTAGCCGCCCCCCGGATCCGGGAACGCCGAGGACCCTGCCGTCGGACGACGGCAGGGTCCCGGTGAGAAGTGCTACGCGGCGGTGGTGCTCGAGGAGGAGCTGCCGGAGCTCGACGCCGAGGACGACGAACCCGAGCCCGACGACGAACCGGAGTCCGAGGAGGAGGACGTCGAAGCGGGCTTCGACGACGCCGGCGAGCTGCTGGACGAGCTGCCGCGGCTGTCGTTTCGGTAGAAGCCGGAGCCCTTGAAGACGATGCCGACCGCCGAGAACACCTTCTTCAGGCGGCCCTGGCAGTTCGGGCACTCGGTCAGGGCGTCGTCGGTGAACTTCTGCACCGCCTCGAGGCCCTCGCCGCACTCGGTGCACTGGTACTGGTACGTCGGCACTGTCTTCCTCCTGGCACTCTCACTCGATGAGTGCTAACGACGATCCATAGTGACGTATTCCCGGGGTTCAGTCCACTGTGGCGGGCGTGCGGTGACCGACGCCACGTGCGACCGTCCGGCCGCGGGGCGGTGTCGCCAGCCGAGAACGCAGCGCCACCAGCACCGACAGCGCGAGCACCGTGCCGCCCATCGGGACCAGGAATCCGGCGCCGTCCCAGAAGCGGTCCTCCAGCTGTCCGGCGACCGTGACGGCCGCCGCCTGGCCGAGCGCCACGGCGCCGGTCAGCCAGGTGAAGGCCTCGGTGCGGGCGCCCGCCGGGACCAGGTCCTCGACCAGCGTGTACCCGGTGACCAGGGCGGGCGCGATGCACATGCCGACGAGCAGGCCGAGGCCGGCCAGCACGAGCACCGAGTGCGCGGCCCACAGGCCGGAGGCGGTCAGCGCGAGGGCGGTGTAGCCGACGAGCAGGCGCCGCTGCGGGGCCGCCTTCCAGGCGATGGCGCCGCAGGCCAGGCCGGAGAGCATGTTGCCCGCCGCGAAGACGCCGTACAGGACGCCGTTCATGCCGGGCTCGCCGATCGACTCGGTGAACGCGGCCAGCGAGACCTGCATGCCGCCGAAGACCGAACCGATGCCCAGGAAGATCACGGCCAGCACGCGCACGCCGGGCACGCGCAGCGCCGGAACGTGCTCCACGCGCCCGTGGCCGTCACCGCCGCCGACCCGCGGCTGGGTGCTCTTCTGCGCGGCGAAGAGCAGGCCGCCCACCAGGGTGAGCGCGGACTCGGTGACCAGGCCGGCTGCCGGGTCCACGCCCGTGCACAGAGCGGTCGCCACCAGCGGGCCGAGGACGAAGGTCAGCTCGTCCGTGACCGACTCGAAGGCCGCCGCCGTGCTCATCAGCGGGGAGCCGCCCAGCTTCACGCCCCAGCGGGCGCGCACCATGGGCCCGATCTGCGGCACCGAGGCACCGGTGGGCACGGCCGCCGCGAACAGCGCCCACAGGGGGGCGTCCGAGAGCGCGAGGACGGTCAGGGTCAGGCCGGACAGGGTGTGCACGAGCACGCCGGGCAGCAGGACGGCGCGCTGTCCGAAGCGGTCGGCGAGGCGGCCGCTGTAGGGGGCGAACAGGGCCATGGAGACGCCGGTGACGGCGGCGGCGGCGCCCGCGACGCCGTACGAGCCGGTGGTGTGCTGCACGAGCAGCACGATGGAGATCGTCAGCATGGCGAACGGCTGGCGGGCCGCGAAGCCGGGAAGCAGGAACGTCCAGGCGCCGCGGGTACGCAGCAGTTGTCCGTATCCGGGGCGGGAGGGCGCGTTGTGCCGCGTCTCCTGCGGCGACTTCTTCGACGGGGTGACCGTGGATGCCACGGCCGTGCCTTTCTGCCGCCTGGTAGCGCCGGTCCCGCCTGGTGGCTGTTCGCCGTGCGGGTGCGCCGAGAGCTGTCCTCTTGCGCGGACTGCGGTAGATACCGGAGCCCGGCTCACGGGGCGTTCCGGCCGCCATACGGTCGCGCCAGCTCTGCGTCAGGCAGAGTTGGTTCGATCAGGTGCCGCCTTCATCGTACAGGGGTCAAGCAGGTCGGCACCTGTGAAAGCGAGCACCCGGGCCCCGCTCACCCGCCCTTAGTGCCGGTGTCCGTCGGTGCCGAGCCAGCCGGCGAGCTTGCCGCCGTGGCCGACCGCGCGCAGCCGGGCCTCGGCCGCGTCCCGGACGGGGTCGGTGGCGACGACGAGGAGTTCGTCCCCGCGCCGCAGCCCCGTCGTCGGCAGCGGCACGAACGACTTGCCGTCCCGCACGACCAGCGTGACGGCGGATCCGGCCGGCAGCCGCAGTTCGCTGACCTCGACGCCGTGCATCCGGGAGCCCTCGGGGATCGTGACGGACAGCAGATGTCCGCGCAGCCGCTCCAGGGGCGCCGACTCGATGCCGAGGTCGGCGGCCTCGTCCCCCTTGCCCAGGTGCAGCTTGCGGGCCAGCCAGGGCAGGGTCGGGCCCTGGATCAGGGTGTAGACGACGACCAGGACGAAGACGATGTTGAAGATCCGGCGGCTGCCCTCGACGCCCTCCACCATGGGGATCGTCGCGAGGATGATGGGCACGGCGCCGCGCAGCCCGGCCCAGGACATCAGGGCCTGCTCCTGCCAGGGCACCCGGAAGGGCAGCTGGCACAGCACGACGCTCAGCGGCCGGGCCACCATGGTCAGCACCAGCCCGATCACCAGGGCGGGGACGACGTCGTCACCGAGTTCGTGCGGGGTGACCAGCAGGCCGAGCAGCACGAACATGCCGATCTGGGCGAGCCAGCCGAGCCCGTCGGCGAAGCCGCGCGTGGCGGGCCAGTGCGGCAGCCGGGCGTTGCCCATCACCATCGAGGCCAGGTAGACGGCGAGGAAGCCACTGCCGTGCGCCATGGCACCGGCCGCGTAGGCGGCGACGGCGATGGCCATGACGGCGATCGGGTACAGGCCGGAGGCGGGCAGCGCGACGTGCCGCAGCCCCCACGAGCCCAGCCAGCCCACCGCGAGGCCGATGGCGGCGCCGATGGCCAGCTCCAGGGCGATCTCGCCGAGCAGCGCGTACCAGTGCTCGATCGGTCCGGCGGTGGAGAAGGCGACGACGAGGATGACCACGGGGGCGTCGTTGAAGCCCGACTCGGCCTCCAGCGTGCCCGTGATGCGCGCGGGCAGGGGGATCCTGCGCAGCACCGAGAAGACCGCCGCCGCGTCCGTGGAGGACACCACCGCCCCGACGATCAGCGCCTGCCGCCACTCCAGCCCGGTCAGGTAGTGCGCGCCCGCGGCGGTCACGCCGACGCTCACCGCGACTCCGGCCAGCGCCAGTGCGGAGGCGGACGGGAGGACCGGCTTGATCTCCTTCCACTTCGTGCCCAGGCCGCCCTCGGCCAGGATCACGACGAGGGCCGCGTACCCGATGACCTGCACCAGTTCGGCGTTGTCGAACCGGATGTCGCCGATGCCGTCCTGACCCATGGCGATGCCGATGGCCAGGTAGACGAGCAGGCTGGGGAGCCCGCTGCGCGAGGAGATCCGGACCGCCGCGACGGCGATGAGCAGGACGAGCGAGCAGACGAGCAGGAGCTGGTTGAGGTGGTGGACAGTCAGCGGCCGTTCCCTTCCCTGGCGCACGTCACCCACGCGTATCGCGGTGCGCTTACAGCATGCGCGCGGGTGCGCGGTCGTTCGAGCGCACGCCACGAGGCGCGGGTGGGTGTGCGGACACAGCGCGCGTGAGCGCACATACATGGCACACGAAGCCGCGGGAGTCCGCGGCCGACTACTTCGTTACCTTACCTAACTCTTGACGATTTCTTGACGCTCGACTTGGCAAGATCGAACGCCCGTGCGCGCCGGTACCCGACTCCGCGTCAAGGGGGAGTGGGCCCTGCGCCTACAGTTGCTCCAGCGTTCAGTACAAAGCACAGCCCGCCCCTGCCGCTCGTGTTAGGACAGCAAGGACAGCGATGCCCCCCACCAACACCGCCTCTTCGGGTCAGCAGCCCGGCAAGTCCGGCAGGAAGAAGGGGCGCAAAGCACGCCTTCTCGTCCTCGTGCTGGTGCTGGCCATCATCGGCGGCCTCGCCTACGGGGCGTACTGGTCCATCAGCACCGTCCGCGCCTCCTTCCCGCAGACCAAGGGCTCCGTCACGCTGGACGGCCTGGCCGGTCCGGTCGACGTCAAGCGCGACGGCTACGGCATCCCGCAGGTCTACGCCTCCTCCGACGAGGACCTGTTCATGGCGCAGGGCTACGTCCAGGCGCAGGACCGGTTCTACGAGATGGACGTGCGCCGCCACATGACCTCCGGGCGCCTGTCGGAGATGTTCGGCAAGGGCCAGGTCGACAACGACGAGTTCCTGCGCACCCTCGGCTGGGACCGGGTGGCGAAGCAGGAGTACGACGAGAAGCTGTCGCCCTCCACGAAGAAATACCTCCAGGCGTACTCCAAGGGAGTCAACGCCTACCTGGCGGGCAAGGACGGCGCGGACATCTCGCTGGAGTACGCCGCCCTCGGCTTCACCAACGACTACAAGCCGCAGGCCTGGACCCCGGTCGACTCCGTCGCCTGGCTGAAGGCGATGGCCTGGGACCTGCGCGGCAACATGCAGGACGAGGTCGACCGCGCCCTGATGACCAGCCGCCTCGGTCCCAAGCAGATCGCCGACCTGTACCCGGCGTACCCGTACAGCCGGAACAAGGCCATCGTCCAGGAGGGCCAGTACGACGAGCTCACCGAGACGTTCGAGGGCGGCGGCGACGGCTCCACGGACGGCACGGGCACGGGCACGGGTGCCGGCACCGGCAGCGGCACGGGTACCGGCACGTCCGGCTCGGGCACGGGCACCGGCAGCGCCCTCGAGAGTCAACTCGCGGGCCTGCAGAACGTCCTGGACGACCTGCCCACCGCCGTCGGCGTGAACGGCAACGGCATCGGCTCCAACTCGTGGGTCGTCTCCGGCGACCACACCATCACCGGCAAGCCGCTGCTGGCCAACGACCCGCACCTGTCGCCCTCGCTGCCCTCCGTCTGGTACCAGATGGGCCTGCACTGCCGCACCGTCTCCGCCAAGTGCCAGTACGACGTCACCGGCTACACCTTCGCGGGCATGCCCGGCGTCGTCATCGGCCACAACCAGGACATCGCCTGGGGCCTGACCAACTCCGGCGTCGACGTCACCGACCTGTACCTGGAGAAGATCACCGGCGACGGCTACCAGTACGACGGCAAGGTCGTGCCCTTCGAGACCCGCGAGGAGACCATCAAGGTCGCCGGCGGCGAGCCGAAGAAGATCGTCGTCCGCGAGACCAACAACGGCCCCCTCCTCTCCGACCGCGACGACGAGCTCGTGAAGGTCGGCAAGAAGGCCACCGTCGACGCCGCGGCACCCGACCGCGCCGACGGCTACGGCGTCTCGCTGCGCTGGACGGCGCTGGACGCGGGCACCACGATGGACGCCGTCTTCGCGATCGACCGGGCCAAGGACTGGGACACCTTCCGCGAGGCCGCCGCCCTGTTCGACGTGCCCTCCCAGAACCTGGTCTACGCCGACACCGAGGGCCACATCGGCTACACGCTGCCGGGCCAGATCCCGATCCGCGCCGAGGGCCACGACGGCTCGGTCCCCGCTCCGGGCTGGAACTCCAAGTACCGCTGGACCGGCAAGTACATCGACCCGGACGAGCTGCCCTACGAGTTCGACCCCGACCGCGGCTACATCGTCACCGCCAACCAGGCCGTGATCGACGAGGACGAGTACCCGTACACCCTGACCACGGACTGGGGCTACGGCACCCGCAGCCAGCGGATCACCGCCCTGATCGAGCAGAAGATCAAGGACGGCGGCAAGATCTCCACGGACGACATGCGGCAGATGCAGCTGGACAACAGCAGCGAGATGGCCAAGCTGCTCGTGCCCCAGCTGCTGAAGATCGACGTCGCCGACAAGGACGTGCGCGAGGCGCAGAAGCTGCTGGAGGGCTGGGACTACACCCAGGACGCCGACTCGGCCGCCGCCGCCTACTTCAACGCGGTCTGGCGCAACATCCTCAAGCTCGCCTTCGGCAACAAGCTGCCCAAGGAACTGCGGGTCGAGGGCCAGTGCCTGTGGGTCGACCCCGTCAACAGCACCGGGCCCGCGGACGAGGTCAGCAAGGTCTACGAGTGCGGTCAGCGCGATGCCGACCAGGCGCAGCCGGACGGCGGCGACCGCTGGTTCGAGGTCGTCCGCACCCTGCTGGACCAGCCGAAGAGCGACTGGTGGACGACGCCGGCGAACGGCACCCGCAAGGGCGCCGACCACAACCGCGACGACCTGTTCAAGCGCGCCATGGTCGACGCCCGCTGGGAGCTGACCGCCAAGCTCGGCAAGGACATCGACAGCTGGAACTGGGGCCGGCTGCACCGCCTGTTCCTGAAGAACCAGACCCTCGGCACCGAGGGCCCCGGCTTCGTGAAGTACGCCCTGAACCGCGGCCCGTGGAAGCTCAGCGGCGGCGAGGCGGCGGTCAACGCCACCGGCTGGAACGCGGCCGGCGGCTACGGAGTGGTGTGGGTGCCGTCCATGCGGATGGTGGTCAACCTCGGCGACCTCGACAAGTCGCGGTGGATCAACCTCACCGGCGCCTCCGGACACGCCTACAGCGCCCACTACACCGACCAGACGGACAAGTGGGCCGACGGTGAGCTGCTGCCGTGGTCCTTCTCCGCGAAGGCGGTCGACGAGAGCACGAGCGACACCCTGGTGCTCAAGCCGTAGCGCTGCCACCGGAACCCGAGACGGCCTCCACGCGTGCGTGGAGGCCGTTTCGCGTCCCCGGGAGAGGCAGGGGGACCGGGGGGCCCCGCGTCAGCGGAACCTGCGCACGCCCGACGGCGTCACCACCGCGTCCACCGGCCGGTCGTGCGGCTCCTCGGGGACGTGCGCGACGACCTCCCGGTCGTACAGCAGGACCAGCAGCGCGGGCCGCGCGCCCGCCCGCTCCAGCCTGGCGAGGACACGGTCGTACGACCCGCCGCCGCGCCCCAGCCGCATGCCGCGCTCGTCGACCGCCAGGCCCGGCAGCAGCACGACGTCGGCGGCGGTCACCGCGTCCGGGCCGAGGCGCTCGCCGCCGGGTTCGTACAGGGCCATCCGCCCGCCGTGCCGCACGCGCGTGAGGGAGTCCTCCCCGGCGTAGACACCCCAGTCCAGGTCGTTGTCGGGCAGCAGCGCCGGCAACAGCACGCGCACGCCCCGCGCGCGCAGCGCGTCCAGCAGCGCGAGGGTGCCCGGCTCGGCGCCCACGGAGACGTACGCCGCCACGACGCCCGCCCCCGCGACCTCGGGCAGCGCGAGCGCCCGTCCGGCCAGCGCGTCCGCCGCCTCGCGCACCTCGTCCGCCGTCAGACCGCCCCTCACCATGAGGAACTCCCGCCGCAGGGCTCGCTTGCCGGACTCGTCGGCATGTCCGCTGAGCGTCAAAAGTGGCTCCTGTACCGTTCTCGTATGCTCATATGAGCGCGGGTGATCCGGAGTTGCGGATTCTCCCAAAGTCACCGGATATGGTGGCGGGCATGACTCAGTCCCACCCCAGGATCAGCAAGGCTGTCATCCCCGCAGCCGGACTTGGTACCCGGTTCCTGCCGGCCACCAAAGCCACTCCCAAGGAGATGCTGCCGGTCGTCGACAAGCCGGCGATCCAGTACGTGGTCGAAGAGGCCGTCTCCGCGGGTCTCGGCGACGTCCTCATGGTCACGGGCCGCAACAAGCGTCCCCTCGAGGACCACTTCGACCGCAACTACGAGCTGGAGTCCGCCCTCCAGAAGAAGGGCGACGCGAGCCGGCTGGCCAAGGTCCAGGAGTCCAGCGACCTCGCGATGATCCACTACGTCCGCCAGGGCGACCCCAAGGGCCTCGGCCACGCCGTGCTGTGCGCCGCCCCGCACGTCGGTGACGAGCCCTTCGCGGTCCTGCTCGGCGACGACCTGATCGACCCGCGCGACCCGCTGCTGCAGCGCATGATCGACGTGCAGGAGCAGCACGGCGGCAGCGTCATCGCCCTCATGGAGGTCGAGCCCGAGCAGATCCACCTCTACGGCTGCGCCGCCGTCGAGGCCACCGAGGACGGCGACGTCGTCAAGGTGAGCGGACTGGTCGAGAAGCCCGACCCGGCCGACGCCCCCTCCAACTACGCCATCATCGGACGCTACGTCCTCGACCCGCACATCTTCGACATACTGCGCAAGACCGAGCCCGGCCGCGGCGGCGAGATCCAGCTCACCGACGCCCTCCAGCAGCTCGCCGAGGACGAAAAGGTCGGCGGCCCGGTGCACGGCGTCGTCTTCAAGGGCCGCCGCTACGACACCGGCGACCGCGGCGACTATCTGCGGGCCATCGTCAGGCTCGCGTGCGAACGTGAGGACCTGGGCCCCGACTTCCGGACCTGGCTCCGCAGTTACGTAGCCGAGGAGATGTAACGACGTTGAGCAGCGCCGCGCCCCGTGACACCGGCCACGACCACGCAGGAGCGGACTTCGGTCCGGACCGGCTGTGGTCGGTGCAGGACCACCTGGACGACATCCTCGCCACCGTCCGCCCCCTGGAACCCATCGAGCTGAACCTGCTCGACGCCCAGGGGTGCGTCCTGGTCGAGGACATCACGGTGCCGGTCTCGCTGCCGCCGTTCGACAACAGCTCCATGGACGGGTACGCGGTGCGCGTCGCCGACGTGGCCGGGGCGAGCGAGGAGTTCCCCGCCGTCCTGGAGGTCGTCGGCGACGTGGCCGCCGGCCAGGCCGACCCGCCGTCCGTGGGCCCCGGCCAGGCCGCCCGCATCATGACCGGCGCCCCGCTGCCGCCCGGCGCCGAGACCGTCGTCCCCGTCGAGTGGACGGACGGCGGCCTCGGCGAGGGCCCGGTCGCCGGAATGCGGGCCCGCAGCCTCGCCCCCGAGGGTGCCGAGGGCCAGGTCCACGTGTACCGGCCGGCCGAGGCACGCGCGCACGTGCGCGCGGCGGGCAGCGACGTGAAGTCCGGTGACCGCGCCCTGGAGGCCGGCACCGTCCTCGGGCCGCCGCAGATCGCCCTGCTCGCCGCGATCGGGCGCGGCAGGGTCCGGGTGCACCCCCGCCCGCGCGTGGTGGTGCTGTCCACCGGCAGCGAACTCGTCCAGCCCGATGAGGAACTGGCCCACGGTCAGATCTACGACTCCAACAGCTTCGCCCTCACCGCCGCCGCCCGCGACGCAGGCGCCATCGCCTACCGCGTGGGCGCGGTCGCCGACGACGCCGAGACGTTGCGGAGCACCATCGAGGACCAGCTCGTCCGCGCCGACCTGATGGTCACCACCGGCGGGGTCAGCGTCGGGGCGTACGACGTCGTCAAGGAGGCGCTGGCGCACGTCGCCGACGAGGACGAGCCGGGCAGCGGGGTGGAGTTCCGCAAGCTCGCCATGCAGCCCGGCAAGCCGCAGGGCTTCGGCTCCATCGGCCCCGACCACACCCCGCTGCTCGCCCTGCCGGGCAACCCGGTGTCGTCGTACGTCTCCTTCGAGCTGTTCGTCCGCCCCGCCATCCGCACCCTCATGGGCCTCGCCGACGTCCACCGCCCGACCACCACGGCGACCCTCACCGCCGACAAGGCGCTGAGCTCACCCAAGGGCCGCCGGCAGTTCCTGCGCGGCACCTGCGCCGACGGATCGGTCACCCCGGTCGGCGGCGCCGGGTCCCACCTCGTGGCGGCCCTCGCGCACGCCGACGCGCTGATCGTCGTCCCCGAGGACGTCGAATCGGTCGAGCCCGGCACCGAGGTCGAGGTGGTCCTGCTCCGCTGATCCCGCCCGGTTGGCGGTACCGTGTCGCGCACAGCAGGCCCACGCGCCGCACCGCGCCGGGCCCGGACCGGGAGCGCCACACAGCATGAGCACGCAGGACCGACCCACCCAGGACGGCCAGGACACGCAGGGCCGGCTGACGCACATCGACGAGGCGGGCGCCGCCCGGATGGTCGACGTGTCCGCCAAGGACGTGACCGCGCGCACCGCACGCGCCAGCGGACGCGTCCTGGTCGCGCCCCGCGTGGTCGAGCTGCTGCGCGGTGAGGGGGTCCCCAAGGGCGACGCCCTGGCCACCGCCCGGATCGCGGGCATCATGGGCGCCAAACGCACCCCCGATCTGATCCCGCTGTGCCACCCCCTGGCGCTCTCCGGTGTGAAACTGGACCTGTCGGTCGCGGACGACGCCGTGGAGATCACCGCCACGGTGCGGACGACGGATCGCACGGGTGTCGAGATGGAGGCGCTCACCGCGGTCTCCGTCGCCGCGCTCACCGTGATCGACATGGTCAAGGCGGTCGACAAGGGAGCGGTCATCACGGACGTGCGCGTGGAGGAGAAGACGGGCGGCAAGTCGGGCGACTGGAGCCGGTCATGACGCTGGACGCGTCGATCGCAGGTGCCCTCGCCGCTTCGTACAGCGCCCTGGTGGTCACCGCGTCCAACCGGGCCGCCGCCGGTGTCTACGAGGACAAGGGCGGCCCCCTGATCGCCGAGGGCCTCGGCCGCTTCGGCTTCGCCGTCGACGGCCCGCGGGTCGTCCCCGACGGCGAGCCCGTCGAGGCAGCCCTGCGCGCGGGCGTCGAGGCGGGCTACGACGTGATCGTCACCACCGGCGGCACCGGCATCTCGCCCACCGACCGCACCCCCGAGGCGACCCGGGCGGTGCTCGACCACGAGGTCCCCGGCATCGCCGAGGCCATCCGGGCGTACGGCCGCGACAAGGTGCCCACCGCGGCGCTCTCCCGCGGCCTGGCCGGGGTGGCGGGCAGGACGCTGATCGTCAACCTGCCGGGTTCCACCGGCGGCGTGAAGGACGGCCTCGCGGTCCTGGAGCCCCTGCTGAAGCACGCCGTGGACCAGCTCCGCGGCGGTGACCACCCCAGAACCGCCGGCAGTGGGGGTGCGAGCTGAACAGCCCATCCTGGCCCGTCGAGCTGGTGGACGGCGACATCGTCCTCAGGCCCATAAAGCTGCGCGACCAGCGGGCATGGCGCGAGGTCAACCGGCGCAACCGCGACTGGCTGCGCCCGTGGGAGGCGACCATCCCGCCGCCCTCGCCCGGCGGACCGCTCGCGCAGCGGCCGACGTACCGGCAGATGGTCCGCCATCTGCGGGCCGAGGCGAACGCGGGCCGGATGCTGCCCTTCGTCATCGAGTACCAGGGGCGGCTGGTCGGGCAGCTGACGGTGGCCGGGATCACCTGGGGCTCGATGTGCTCCGGCCACGTCGGTTACTGGGTGGACGAGGCGGTGGCCGGGCGCGGGGTGATGCCCACGGCCGTCGCGATGGCCGTGGACCACTGTTTCCGCACCGTCGGCCTGCACCGCGTCGAGGTCTGTATTCGCCCGGAGAACGGGCCCAGCCGCCGGGTCGTGGAGAAACTCGGATTCCGCGAGGAGGGCCTCAGGCCGCGTTATCTCCACATCGACGGCGGATGGCGTGACCATCTGGTGTTCGCGCTCACCGCGGAAGAGGTACCGGAGGGCCTGCTGCGACGCTGGCACCGGTCACGGGACCGGAGCGCGCGGAACAGCCCGGGCAATCCGGCCCGGCCGAGCACCGGAATTGAATAAACGTTCGAAATTGATCGGGTCGCGACCACGCGGGAGCGGGTAATTCGCGACCCTGACAGTCGGCTGGTCGCATCGGTCGCAAAAAAAGTTCGAAATATCAGCCTGATCGTGCGACACACCGGCCCAATTGGCGGATGGCCCCACGCAAACCCCTCTACCGTGTGAGATGTGAGCAGCAGCGGCCTCATCTACGCAGTCATCGTCGGGGCCTGGGCCGCCTACTTGGTGCCGATGTGGCTCCGTAGGCAGGACGAGCTGAACGAAGCCCGTCCGACGGAACGCTTCAGCACCGCCATCCGGCTGCTGTCCGGACGGGCGGGCATGGAGCGCCGGTACGCCAAGGACCTGCGGTCGCGCTCCGCCGGCGACGCGGAGCCCGACGCCGACGCCCCGGACGCCGTCACCGAATCGGTGGACGTCCGGGCCTTCGCGGTGTCCAAGACCCGTCGGCACACCCAGCCGGTCCCGCAGCACACCGAGGAGCGGCCCGCACCGGACCGCGCCGAGACGGACGGACGTCCCGACCGCGACAGACCCGCGCAGGCCCCCGAGTCCGGTGCCGCACCGGCCCGCAGGCGGGTGCCCGCCGCCCGGCCCGCCCCGGGCTCACCGGCGGCGGCCCGCGCCCGGCGCCTGAAGGTGCTCGCACGCCGTCGGCGCACCACCGTGATGCTCTTCCTGGCCTTCACCCTCGGCTCGGTCGTCGCCGCGGTCGGCGGACTGGCGTTCCTGTGGGCGCCCGGCGTGCCCGCGGTGCTGCTCAGCGCCTACATCGCCTACCTGCGGTCCCAGGAACGCCGCCGGTTCGCCTTCCACATGGACCGCCGTCAGGCCGAGGTCGCCGCCCAGCGGCTGCGCGACCGCCAGCCGCGCCGGCGCGCCTCCGCCGACGTCACCGGCGACCCCGACGCCGAGGAGCCCGACGAGGCACCCGAGGCCGAACCCGACGCCGGGCTCTCCGCGCTCGCCGCGGACCGCCGGGCGCTGGTGGAGCAGACCGACCACGCCGAGTGGGTCGACCAGCAGCGCGAACGGCAGCGGCGGCCCGGCCAGGGCGACAGCTGGGACCCCGTGCCGGTTCCCCTGCCGACCTACGTCACCGCGCCGGTCGCCCCCCGCGCCACACCCGACGTGGACCTGGCGGCGCCCGACGCGTGGAGCTCGGCCCGCTCCAGCGCCGTAGCCCCCGACCGCCCGGACCAGCGGGACACGGCGGCCCCGCCCGCACCGGACCGCCCGGCCGACGACGCCGAGGACCGGCCCGAGGCCCCCGGCCGCAGCGGCGTCCGCCGCGCCGCGTCCGCCCGCCGCTCCCGGGAGCGGGGCCGGACACCGCTGTTCGACCAGTACGAGGACGGCGACCGCCCCCGCGCGGCCAACGAGTAGCGCACCCCGCGCCCGGCCCCCGGGAAGGGATTTTTGAGCAGGCCGATCGGGGTGCTAAAGTTTCACTCGTTGCAAGGGCCTGTGGCGCAGTCCGGTAGCGCACCTCGTTCGCATCGAGGGGGCCAGGGGTTCAAATCCCCTCAGGTCCACGCAGCATGAAGCCCCTGTCAGGGATTACTGACAGGGGCTTCATCGTGTTCCCGGGAGCGGGAACCGGGCCGGCCGCCCCGGAGCCTCAGCCCGCCGCGCGGACTGACAGCCCCTCACCCGCCCCGCGCCGCAGCGCCAGCGCCGCCGGAACCGTCGCCGCGAGCACGGCGACCACCGCGCACGCCCCCGCCACCGCACCCAGCGCCGGCCAGGGCAGCGCGACCGGGGCGGCCGGGGCCGACAACAGGGCCAGGGCGCCCCGCATCCCGCACAGGTTCAGGACCGCCACCAGCACGCCCAGCACGGTGCCTACCGCCACCACCGTCAGCGCCTCCGCCGCCACCAGTCGCAGCACCTGCCCCCGGGTCGCCCCCGCCAGTCGCAGCACGCCCAGGTCCCGCAGCCGGTCGGAGGTCGCCATGACCAGGGTGGCCGCCAGCGAGATCCCCGCGTACAGCAGCGCGATGCCCAGCACCAGCAGGAAGCCCGCGCGGGCCGTCCCGTCCGTCCCCGGCGCCGTCGCCGTCGCCCGCAGCCACGCCTGCCGGGACAGCACCCGCCCGCCCGAGGACCGCGCCGCCTCCCGCAGCCCCGCCGCCACGGCCTCCCGGTCCGCGCCCCGCGCCACCGTCACCTCCACCCGGTCGACGACCGCGCCCCGCGCGTTCGCCGGCGTGACGTACGCCCCGTTGTCGCCGGTGCCGACCGGCATCACCGCCGCGATCCGCAGCGAGCGCCGGGTGCCGTCGCCGAGCCGGACCGTCACGCGCTGCCCCACGGTGTGCCGCTCCCACTCCTCGTTGACCACGATCGAGTCGTCGTCGAGGTCGCTGATCCGGCCGCCCGTCAACGGGATCCGCGCGGTCGCCGCCAGCGCTCCCGGGTCGGCCGCCCGGGCCTCGGAGCGGATCAGGGCCACGCCCTCCTCCACGACGTACACGGCGGTCGGCGCGGTCGCCGACACGGCCGCCGTGCCGGGCACCGCGCGCACCCGCCGCACCGCGTCCCGGCCGAGACCGCCGTCGGCCGTCACCACCAGATCGGCCACCGTCCGCTCCCGGACCTCGGCCGCCCGCGCCCCGTCCAGGGTTGCCGTCGCCCCCAGCAGCGACCCGGTCAGCGCCACCGTCACCAGCACCGGCGCCGCGACGGACGCCGTACGCCGGACCGAGGCGGCGGCGTTCTCCCGCACCAGCATCCCGCCCGCACCCGGCAACCGGGACGGCCCCCAGGCCAGCAGCCGGGTCAGCGGGCGCACCAGCAGCGGCGCCAGCAACGCCACCGCCGTGATCAGCAGCATCGGCCGGCTGACGTACGTCTTGCGGTGCAGCAGATCGCCCGGGTCGGTCAGCAGCGCCAGGACCAGCGTCACGGCCGCCGTCAGCAGCAGGGCCGCACCGCACACCAGACGGCCCCGGGTCAGCGTCCCCGTGTCCACGGACGCCTCGCGCAGCGCCTGCGCCGGCATGGTCCGCCCCGCCCGCCAGGACGCCGCCACCACCCCGCACAGGGCCACCAGCAGCCCCGTCCAGAAGGCCAGGTGATACGGCCACACCTGATCGCCGATCGCGAACCAGCCGGGCGCCAGCCCCTGCCCGACCACCCACGCCGCCAGCCGCGGTGCCGCGTACGCGCCCAGCGCGCAGCCCGTCGCCGAGGCGAGGACACCCACCAGCAGCGCCTCGGCGGCCACCAGCCGGCGCACCTGGCCCGGCGTCGCCCCCGCCGTACGCAGCAGCCCGAACTCCCGGCGCCGCTGCGCCACCGTGAAGGAGAACGTCGACGCCACCACGAACACCGACACGAAGGCGGCCACCCCGCCCGCCGTCCCGAACAGGGCGTTGAGCGCCGTCACCGCCTCCCGCTCCCGGTCCGGATCGGTGTCCGCCAGCCGCCGCGCCGCACCGGTCAGCACCTGGGCGGCGTCCCCCACCACCCGCCGCACCTCCGCCGGGTCCGCGTCGACCACCAGCTGCGTACTCGGCGGCGACAGCCGCGCCGCGCGGGCGTCCGTGAAGAAGACCGCCCGCTCGAAACCGAGATCCTCCACCGTGCCGACGACGCGCACGGAGCCGTAGGACGTGCGCAGCCGCTCGCCCACGGCCGGCCGGCCGCCCGTGACCACCACCTCGCCGTCGGCCCTCGGCGCGCGTCCCGCGCTGAGCTCGTACGGGGCGAAGGCCGCCGTCGACCACGGGTGGCCCACCAGAGCGCCGGGCCCGCCCGCCACCCGCACGGGGAAGGCACGGTCCTCGGTGACCGGGCCCAGCGCGCGCAGCGCCGCCACCGTACGGGCCGGAACCGGGCGGGGATGCGCCAGCGGCTGCGTCTCCACACCGTTCGCGGTGGGCACGCGCAGCGTGTCCTGCCCCCGCACCACCACGGGCGCCGAGGCGAACCGCTCCGGGGCGCGCTCGGGGGCGTTCAGCGAGGAGGCCAGGGCCAGGCCCATCACACAGAGCAGGGCGACGCCGAGCGCCAGGGCGACGAAGCTGCCGGCGAAGGAGGTCCAGCGGACGCGCAGAGTGCGCAGGGCGACGGTCAGCACGGCACGGCCTCCTGGTCATCGGCCTCCAGCGTGGCCATCCGCGCCGCGATCTCCCCGGCCGGGGCGCCCGCCAGCTCGCCGTGCACCCGCCCGTCGACCAGGAACACGACCCGGTCCGCGTACGACGCGGCCAGCGGGTCGTGGGTGACCATGACGACCGTGCGGCCGTCGTCGTCGACCATGCCCCGCAGCAGGGCCAGCACCTCACGGCCCGTCCGCGAGTCGAGCGCGCCGGTCGGCTCGTCGCCGAACAGCACCTCGGGGCGGGTGATCAGCGCCCGGGCCAGCGCGACGCGCTGCTGCTGGCCGCCCGACAGCTCGGACGGGCGGTGCCGGGCGCGCTCACCGAGCCCGACCCGCCGCAGCACCTCCCGCACCTCGGCCCCGCGCGGGCGCCGCCCGGCCAGGCGCAGCGGCAGCGCCACGTTCTGCTCGGCCGTCAGGGACGGCAGCAGGTTGAACGCCTGGAACACGAACCCGATCCGCTCCCGGCGCAGCAGCGTCAGCCGCCGCTCGCTCAGCGCGGTCAGCTCCGTCTCCCCGAGCCGCACCGAACCCGAGGTGGGCCGGTCCAGACCCGCCGCGCACTGCAGCAGCGTCGACTTGCCCGAGCCGGACGGGCCCATGACCGCGGTGAAGGTGCCGGCCGGGAAGGCCAGCGACACCCCGTCGAGAGCGGCCACCCGGCCACCGCCCGCCCCGTACTGCCTGCTGACGGAACGCAGTTCGACCGCGCTGGTTCCGGTAGTCGCGATGCCCATGTCTCCCGCTGCCCCCACTCGTCCGGCGTCCGTGGGGTCCACGAAACCGCGAGGGACCCCTCCGGGTCGGTGCGGCAGGGGCGAGACTTGGGGGTAGGGCCAGGCCTACCCACCCCGGACTAGGAGACCTGGAGGGCCTTCGCGTAGCAGAGGCTCTCCTCGTGGAAGCGGTAGTAGCCGAACTTCTCGCAGGGCTCGTAGCCGCTGGAGAGGTACAGGGCGACGGCCTCCGGCTGCTTGGTGCCGGTCTCCAGGACCATGCGGGTCCGGCCGGCGGCGCGGGCGTCCTCCTCCAGGGCGGCCAGGATGCGGCGGGCCAGCCCCCGGCCGCGCACCTGCTCGATCACGAACATCCGCTTGAGCTCGGCGTCCCCGTCGCGGTTGCCCTCGCCGTTGGCGTCCTGACTGCGCCAGCCGCCGGAGGCGACCGGGACGTCGTTCTCGTCGTACGCGACCAGGTAGAGGCCGTTCGGCGGCGCGAAGTCCGAGGCGTCGAGCTGCGTGGCGTCGCCGCCGTCGCCGTAGCGCAGGTCGTACTCGGCCTGGACCTCGTCGTTCAGCTTCACGGCGTCGGGGTGGTCGAAGGGGACCCGGCGTATGTTCATGCTTCCTACCGTATATTGATGCGCACTCGGGAGAGGGACGTCGTCCAGTGTGCCGGTATCGTGCGCTGATGCTCACCGTGACCTCCGTGAATGTGAACGGTCTGCGCGCCGCCGCGAAGAAGGGCTTCGTGGAATGGCTCGCGGACACCTCCGCCGACGTGCTGTGCCTCCAGGAGGTACGGGCCGAGCCCCAGCAACTGCCCGAGCACGTGCGCACCCCCGACGGCTGGCACGTGACGCACGCCCCCGCCGCCGCCAAGGGCCGCGCCGGTGTCTCCCTCTACACCCGCCGTGAGCCCGACCGTGTGCAGGTCGGCTTCGGCTCGTCGGAGTTCGACACCAGCGGCCGGTACGTCGAGGCCGACCTGCCGGGTGTGACGATCGCCTCCCTCTATCTGCCCTCCGGCGAGGTCGGCACCGAGCGCCAGGAGGAGAAGGTCCGCTTCATGGGCGAGTTCCTCGCCTACCTCAAGGAGCTGCGCGAGCGCGCCGCCGCCGAGGGCCGCGAGGTCGTGGTCTGCGGCGACTGGAACATCGCCCACCGCCAGGCGGACCTGAAGAACTGGCGCGGCAACACCAAGAACTCCGGCTTCCTGCCGGAGGAACGCGAGTGGCTGGGCCGCGTCCTCGACCCGGCGGACGGCGGCTATGTCGACGTGGTGCGCGCCCTGCACCCCGACGCGGAGGGGCCGTACTCGTGGTGGTCGTACCGGGGGCGGGCTTTCGACAACGATTCAGGTTGGAGGATCGACTACCACGTGGCGACGCCGGGACTGGCCGCCCGGGCCGTGAAGGGGTACGTCGAGCGGGCCGCCACGCATGCCGAGCGCTGGTCGGACCACGCGCCGGTGACAGTCGTCTACGAGCGCTGACCCTCGTCGGACCGCTTGCGCAGGCGTCGGTCCAGGGCCAGGGAGAGTTCCGCCTCCACCACGCTGCGGGCCAGGGGGCGCAGGCGGTGGAGGTCCTGTTCGGGGGCGTGGCGGAGGATCAGGTCGGCGAAGAGTTCGGCGAGGGCGTCGGCGTGGTCGCGGACGCGTTTGCCGGCGTCCAGGACCTCGGCGAGGGGGATGCCCTCGCGGACCAGGGCGGAGGAGACGTCCAGCAGGCGGTGGCTGATGTGGACGAGTTCGTCGCCGTCGGTGCCGAGGTAGCCCAGCTCCATCGCGGCGGCGAGGTTCTCCGGGGTGACCTCGCCCTCGAAGCGGGCGGCGAGTTCCTCGGGGGTGAGGCGGACCGGGGTCTCCTCGGTGGGCTCGCCGATGCCGAGCAGGTCGCCGACGTCGCGGCCGTGGTCGAAGGCGTCGGCGAGCTCGGCGATGCCGCTGAGGGTGTGGCCGCGTTCCAGGAGGGCGGCGATGGTGCGCAGGCGGGCCAGGTGGTGGTCGTCGTACCAGGCGATGCGGCCTTCGCGGCGGGGTGGCGGGATCAGTTTGCGCTCGCGGTAGAAGCGCAGGGTGCGCACCGTGATGCCGGCCAGCCGGGCCAGTTCCTCCATGCGGTACTCGCGCGGGCCATCGGGTCGTCCAGCGTCTCCAGCGTCTTCTGCCACGCGGGAAGCCTATGTCGTACCGTCGGTAACTTTCCTTGCCGCGCCCCCTACCCATCAGTACGGAGCTGTTCTACTCTCCCCATTGCGCCAGTGTTCACTGGCAGAGTTCTAGGCGATGCGTGGAGGCTTCGGGATGGCCGAGCACGAGCAGGTTCACGAACACGTGCGGGTGGCGGTGATCGGGTCCGGCTTCGGCGGGCTGGGGGCCGCCGTGCGGCTGCGCCGTGAGGGGATCACCGACTTCGTCGTCCTCGAGAGGTCCGACAGCGTCGGCGGCACCTGGCGGGACAACAGCTACCCGGGGTGCGCCTGCGACGTGCCGTCCCACCTGTACTCGTTCTCCTTCGCGCCCAATCCCGAGTGGCCGCGCACCTTCTCGGGGCAGCGGCACATCCGGGCCTACCTGGAGCACGTGGCCGACACCTTCGGGCTGCGCCCCCACCTCCGCTTCGGCTCGGAGGTGAAGCGGATGGCGTGGGACACCGAGCAGCTGCGGTGGGAGATCGAGACGGCGAGCGGGACCCTCACCGCCGACGTCGTCGTCTCCGCGACCGGCCCGCTGTCCGACCCCAAGGTCCCGGACGTCCCCGGCCTCGACACCTTCCCCGGCAAGGTCTTCCACTCGGCCCGCTGGGACCACGACTACGACCTCACCGGCAAGCGGGTCGCCATGATCGGCACCGGCGCCTCCGCCATCCAGATCGTGCCGTCCATCCAGCCGAAGGTCGGCCGCCTCACCGTCTTCCAGCGCACCCCGGCCTGGGTGATGCCCCGCATGGACCGGCCGATCACCGGCGCCGAACGCGCCCTGCACCGGGCGCTGCCGGTCACCACCAAGCTGCGCCGCGGCCTGCTGTGGGGCATCCGGGAGCTGCAGGTGCAGGCCTTCACCAAGCACCCCGACGAGCTGGGCTTCGTCGAGAAGATCGCCAAGCGCAACATGGCCGCCGCCGTCAAGGACCCGGCCCTGCGCGCCAAGCTCACCCCCGACTACCGCATCGGCTGCAAGCGGATCCTGCTGTCGAGCACGTACTACCCGGCGCTCGCCCGGCCCAATGTGGACGTGGTCGCCAGTGGTCTCAGCGAGGTCCGCGGCAGCACCCTCGTCGCCGCCGACGGCAGCGAGGCCGAGGCCGACGCGATCATCTTCGGCACCGGCTTCCACGTCACCGACATGCCCATCGCCGAGCGGGTCGTGGGCGCGGACGGGCGGACGCTGGCGGAGGCGTGGAAGGACGGCATGGAGGCCCTGCGCGGTGCCTCGGCGGCCGGCTTCCCCAACTTCATGACGATCATCGGGCCCAACACCGGCCTCGGTAACTCGTCCATGATCCTGATGATCGAGTCGCAGCTGAACTACATGGCCGACTACCTGCGCCAGCTCAACGTCCTCGGCGGCGAGGTCGCCCTCGACGCCCGGCCCACCGCCGTACGGGGCTGGAACCACCGGGTGCAGGAGCGCATGAAGCGCACCGTGTGGAACACCGGCGGCTGCGACAGCTGGTACCTGGACGCCAACGGCCGCAACACCACCGTCTGGCCCGGCACGACCGCCGAGTTCCGGCGGGCGACGCGACGCGTGGACCTCGCCGAGTACGAGGTGCTGCGCGCCCCGGCCGCCCGGACGGCCCCCGCCCCCCGGAGCGCGGAGGTGGGCGCGTGAGCCGCCTCGCCCACGTCGCCTCCGGGCCCTACGCCCCGCCCGTGCCCGCCCGCGAGCTGACCGTCGCCTCCGCCGACGGAGCCCGGCTGCACGTCGAGGTGCACGGCCCCGAGGACGCGCCCGCGGTCGTGCTGTCCCACGGCTGGACCTGCTCGACCGCCTTCTGGGCGGCGCAGATCCGCGCCCTGTCCGCCGACCACCGGGTCATCGCCTACGACCAGCGCGGCCACGGCCGCAGTCCGGTGAACCCGGTGTGCGGCACCGACGCCCTCGCCGACGACCTCGAGGCCGTCCTGTCGGCCACGCTCGCGCCGGGCGAGCGGGCGGTGATCGCCGGGCACTCCATGGGCGGGATGACGGTCCTGGCCGCCGCCGCGCGGCCGGCGGTGCGCGAACACGCCGCGGCCGTTCTGCTGTGCAGCACGGGCAGTTCGCGGCTGGTGGCGTCCGCGACCGTGCTGCCGCTGCGGGAGGGCCGGGTGCGCACCTGGCTGACCCGGCGGATCCTCGGCTCCCGGGCGCCGCTCGGGCCGGTCACGCCTCTGGCGCTCAGGATCCTCAAGTACGGGACGATGGGCCCGGGTTCGGCGCCGCACATGGTCGAGGCGTGCGCCCGTATCGTGCACGCCTGCCCGCGCGGTGCGCGGCACGCCTGGTCGCAGGTGCTCGACCTGCTCGACCTCGACCACGGCGTACGGGAGTTGAGCATGCCGGTCGAGGTGGTCGTCGGGACCGCGGACCGGCTGACCCCGCCCGTGCACGCCCGCGCGCTGGCGGCGGCGCTGCCCGACTGCGTGGGCCTGACGGAGCTTCCGGGGCTCGGCCACATGACGCCGGTGGAGGCGCCGGAGCTGGTCACCGGGAAGATCCGCGCGCTCGCCGCCGCCCACATATCCGCCGCGTCCGCGAAGCCGGACGCCGTACACGCCGAGGAGAGCGCATGAGCAGGGTGAGCCTGGAAGGACGCGTCGCCGTCGTCACCGGGGCGGCGCGGGGCGTCGGGGAGTTGCTGGCCCGCAAGCTCTCGGCGCGCGGGGTGAAGGTGGCCCTGGTCGGGCTGGAGCCGGACGGGCTCAAGCAGGTCGCGGCGCGGCTGCACTCCGAGAGCGAGGTGTGGCACGCCGACGTCACCGACCACGAGGTGATGGCCCGGGTCGCCGGCGAGGTCAAGGAGCGGTTCGGCAAGGTCGACATCGTCGTCGCCAACGCCGGTGTCGCCACCGGCGGTCCGTTCGTCGACTCCGACCCGGAGTCCTGGCGGCGGGTCATCGAGGTCAACCTGATCGGCTCGGCGGTGACGGCCCGCGCCTTCCTGCCGGTGCTGATGGAGAGCCGCGGCTATCTGCTGCAGATCGCGTCCCTGGCCGCGATCACGCCCGCGCCGATGATGACCGCGTACTGCGCCTCCAAGTCCGGTGTGGAGGCGTACGCGCACAGCCTGCGTGCCGAGGTTGCCCACCGGGGCGTGAAGGTCGGCGTCGGCTATCTGTCCTGGACCGACACCGACATGGTGCGCGGCGCCGACCAGGACGACGTCATGCGGGAGCTGCGGCAGCGGCTGCCGTGGCCGTCGAACAAGACGTATCCGCTGGGTCCGGCGGTGGACCGGCTCGTGGAGGGCATCGAGCGGCGCGCCGCTCACGTCTACGGGCAGTGGTGGCTGCGCGGCATGCAGGGCGTGCGCGGGTACCTGCCGGCCGTCATCGGCACCGTCGGGCAGCGCGAGATGCGGCGCTTCGCGGACCGGCTGAACGGCATGCGCACGGGGCTGGTCGGGGCGGGCGGAGCGGCCGACGAACAGCACCGGACGACGTCGGCTACGGTCCGTCACTGATCGACATGCGCAGGGTCACCGCCCGTGTGAATCTGATCGGGCCCGGCCGATCCGGCCGGCCCGAAACACCACAGGAGTGAACCCACATGGGTATCAAGGACCAGTTCCAGGACAAGGCCGAGCGCATGCAGCAGCAGGGCAAGCAGCGTGCCGAGCAGGGCAAGCAGCGCGCCGACCAGGCCAAGGACCAGATGCACAACCGCGACCGCCGTCGCGACGAGGACGAGATGGACCCGTCCTCGCGCCGCCGGGACGCGGACGAGCGTTTCGAGGAGAGCTACGACGCCTGACGCGTGGCAGCTGATCCGAGGAGGCGCCCTCCGTCGCACGGAGGGCGCCTTCGCGCGTGCCCGGGTGTCCCCTTCACGGCCCCCGCGTCAGCTCCGCGGCGGCAGCGGCGGCCGGGACCGGTCCGGTACGGCGTCGTATCCGGGCGGCGTGGTCGGCGGGTTGGCCTCCAGCAGCTCCAGCGCGAGCCGCACCGCCTCGTCCAGCACCGGGTAGCGGCCCTCCGCCCAGTCCAGCGGGGTGCGCAGCGCCTCCACGTCGGGGGCGACGCCGTAGTTCTCCACGGACCAGCCGTACGCGTCGAACCAGGCCGCGTTCATCGGCACCGTGATCACCGTCCCGTCGCCCAGGCGGTGCCGGCCGGTCATGCCGACCACGCCGCCCCAGGTGCGCTGTCCGACCACCGGGCCGAGCCGCAGCAGCTTGAAGGCGGCCGTGATCATGTCGCCGTCGGAGGACGTCGCCTCGTCCGCGAGCGCCACCACCGGGCCGCGCGGGGCGTTGGACGTGTACGACACCGGCTGGGCGTCGCGCGTCAGGTCCCAGCCCAGGATCGTGCGCGTCAGCTTCTCGATGACCAGTTCGCTGATGTGCCCGCCCGCGTTGCCGCGCACGTCCACGATCAGCGCGGGCCGGGACACCTCCATGCGCAGGTCGCGGTTGAACTGCGCCCAGCCGGAGCCGCCCATGTCGGGGATGTGCAGATAGCCGCAGCGTCCGCCGCTCAACCGCCGTACCACCGCGCGGCGTTTGGTCACCCAGTCCTGGTAGCGCAGCGGGCGTTCGTCGATCAGCGGGACGACGGCGACGCGGCGGGCGGGGCCCGGACCGTCCCCGGCCGGTGCGAAGGTGAGCTCCACGGTCGTCCCGCCCGCGCCGGCGAGCAGCGGGGACGGCCCGGCCACCGGGTCGACCGGGCGGCCGTCGACGTGGGTGAGGGCGGCACCCTCGCGGATGCCCGTGCCGGCCAGCGGGGAGCGGGCCTTGGAGTCGGAGGAGTCGCCGGGCAGGATCCGCTTGACGATCCAGCGGCCGTCCCGGCACACGAAGTTGGCGCCGAGATGGCCCTGCCAGCGCTGGTAGTGGGCCGGGCCCTCGTTGCGGCGGGCGGCGGCGACGTAGGCGTGCGAGGTGCCCAGTTCACCGAGGACCTCGCGCAGCAGGTCGGCGAACTCGTCCGGGGTGGCGACCCGTTCGACCAGCGGGCGGTACTGCGCCAGCACCGCGTCCCAGTCGATGCCGCACATGCCGGGGTCCCAGAAGTAGGCGCGGATCAGGCGGCCGGCCTCGTCGTACGCCTGGCGCCACTCGGCGGGCGGGTCGACCTCGTGCAGGATGCGGCGCAGGTCGATCCAGGTGGTCGAGTCCCCGTCGCCCGCCTCGGTCGCCGGTACGGCGCGCAGGTCGCCCTCGTCGAGCACGACCAGCCGGGTGCCGTCGCCGCTGACCCGGAACCAGTCGAGGTGGTTGACCAGTTCGGACTTCTTCGCCTTGGCGAGGCTGAAGTGCTCCAGCGTGGGGCGCTCGCTCGGGTCGTCCGGGTTGGCGAAGGTCTCGCCGAGCGCGCCCGAGATCGGCCAGCGCAGCCAGACCAGGCCGCCGCCCGCGACGGGATGCAGCGCCGAGTACTTGGAGGCGGCCACCGGGAACGGCGTCACCCGTGCCTCCAGGCCCTCCGCCTCCACGGTCACCGGGCCGCCCTCCCCGGGCTCGTCCTCCAGCGGGTCCAGTCCGCCGGCGGCCGGGCGGCCCTCCGGGTTGAGCGCGAAGGGGGAGGGGGTCGCCGACGACAGCGGCACCAGGTAGGGCCGGCAGCCCAGCGGGAAGGAGAGGTCCCCGGTGTGCACGTCGTACACCGGGTCGAAGCCACGCCAGGACAGGAACGCGAGATAGCGGCCGTCGCTGGTGAACACCGGGTTCTCGTCCTCGAAGCGGCCGTTGGTCACGTCGACGACGACCGGTCCGTCCGCTCCGTCGATGCGGGCCATCCTGATCTGCCGCAACGACCGTCCGATCCCCGGGTGGGACCACGTCAGCCAGGCCCCGTCCGGGGAGAAGGCGAGGTCGCGCACGGGGCCGTTGTCCGAGCGGACCAACTCGGTGACGACGCCGTCGGCGGGGTCCTCCGGGATGTCCGCACCGTCGTCGCCGGTGCCCTCGCCGCTCGCCTCCCCGTCCGTGCCGGGTTCCGCCTCCGGGGCCGTGCTCGTGCCCGCGGCCCCGGGTTCCGCCTCCGCTCCCTCGCCGCCCGGATCCGCCCCGGCGGCCACCGCGCCGTCGTCCGGGCCGGCGCCCGCACCACCGGCCCCCTCCAGCACCTCGGCGCCCTCCGTCTCCTCCGAGACGTCGAGCAGCAGCAGCCGCCCGTCGTGCGAGGCGACGGCGAGGCGCCCGCCCGCCGGGTCCGAGACCAGCTCCAGCACCCGGCCCAGCCGGCCGGAGGCCAGCCGCCGGGGCGCCCGGCCCCCCGTCGCCCGCGGCAGGTAGGAGATCTCGACGGCGTCCTCGCCGTCCGCGTCCGTCACGTACGCCACCCGTCCGCTCGCCCCCACCATCTCCGGGAGCCGGACCCGTACGCCCGGGGTGTCGGCGAGGGTGCGTGCCGGGCCGTCGCGGTGGGTGAGCCAGTACAGGCTGCCGCGTACGACGACGGCGCTCGCGCGGCCCGTCTCGTCGACGGAGAGGCCGCCCACGTTCTGCGCCGCGGGCACCTGGTAGGTGCGCCGTCCCGCGCGCGGCCCGCTCAGCCGGACGTCGAGGCGGCGCGGCACCGACGCGGACGACAGGTCGTCGACGATCCACAGGTCCCCGGCGCACTGGTACACCACCCGGGTGCCGTCGCTGGAGGCGTGCCGGGCGTAGAAGGCGTCGTGGTCGGTGTGGCGGCGCAGGTCGGAGCCGTCGTGGGCGCACGAGTAGAGGTTGCCGACGCCCTCGTGGTCGGAGAGGAACGCGATCCGGCCGCCGGTGAACATGGGGGAGTCGAGGTGCCCGTCCAGGTCCTCGAGGAGTCGCTGCCCGTGCAGCCACAGCCGGCCCGTGGCGCCGCCCCGGTAGCGCTTCCAGGAGGCGGGTTCGTGCGGCGGGGTGCCGGTGAGCAGGAGCGTCCTGCGCTCGCCGTCGAGGTCGGCGGCTTGGATGTCCGTGACCGGGCCCCAGGGCAGCTTGCGGCCGGGGTCGCCGTCGAGGGAGATCTTGTGGGCCCAGGTCAGGTGCGAGAAGGGCTCGCCGTGGGAGGCGACGGCGAGGACGGCGCTGCTGCCGTCGGGGTCGGGGGGCGTCCAGCCGCAGACGCGGGTGTCGAAGCCGCCCCAGTGGGTGAGCCGGCGTCCGGGTCCGCCGTCCACCGGCACGAGGTGGACCTCCGGCACCAGGGTGCGCCAGCTGGTGTAGGCGATGTGGCGGCCGTCGGGCGAGAAACGCGGGTGGCCCGCCTTGGTGCGGTCGACGGTGAGCCGCCAGGCGCGGCCCGGAGCGTCGAGGTCGGCGAGCCAGAGGTCGTCCTCGGCCACGAAGCACAGCCGGTCGCCGCTGAGGTGGGGAAGGCGCAGATAACTCACCCATCCCATGCTTTGCCGCGGGCAGGGCACCGGCAACTTATGGGGAGCTGACAACCGTGACCCACGACACGAACGAAACCGTTTCGTTTCGCTAGTGGGCCGGTGTAGATTCATGACGTACGAAACGGTGTCGTTCTGAGTAGCGGAGAGAACGGAGAGGGGGAGAGCGAGATGACCGAGGTCGCCACCGCGCGCCGCAGTCGGATCACTCCCGAGCGCGAGGCCGAGCTGTACGGCGCCGTGCTCGACCTGCTCCGGGAAGTCGGCTACGACGCCCTCACCATGGACGCCGTGGCCGCACGCACCCGGTCCAGCAAGGCGACGCTCTACCGCCAGTGGGGCGGCAAGCCCGAGCTGGTCGTCAAGGCCATCCGGCACGGCAAGCCCGGCAAGATCGGCGAGATCGACACCGGCACCCTCCGCGGTGACCTGCACGCCCTGATGGCCCGCGAGGACGACTGCACCATGGAACAGAACTCCGCGCTGATGCGGGGTGTGGCCATGGCGCTCCACCAGAATCCGGACCTGCGCCAGGCGTTCCGGGAACAGCTCATCGAACCGGAGATGGCGGAGTTCCGGCGGCTGCTGCAACGCGCGGTCGACCGGGGCGAGGTGAGACCGGACTGTCCGGCACTGGACTTCCTCGTGCACATGCTGGTCGGCGGTTTCGCCACCCGCACGCTGCTCGACGACCAGCCGCCGACCCGGGCCTTCCTCACCTCCTACATCGACGCCGTGATCCTCCCCGCTCTCGGCGTCCCCGTCTCCTGACACGTCCCTCGGCCAGGCCCCACCTGAGCCCCGTATGAGCCCCACCTGACGTCACCGCTCACGTCGTCGGGCTGATCACCCCTGCCCTGAAGACCCACGACCTGACCGGGAGTACGCCCTCGTGGCCACATTCCTCTACAAACTCGGCCGGCTCGCCTTCCGGCGACGGCACTTCGTCGCCCTGATCTGGGTGGCGCTGCTGACGCTCGCCGGTGTCGGCGCGGCCAGCGCCCCGCCCGCCGGCAACTCCTCCTTCTCCATCCCCGGCACGGAGGCCCAGAAGGCCTTCGACCTGCTGGAACAGCGCTTCCCGGGCCAGAGCGCCGACGGGGCGACCGCACGCGTCGTCTTCAAGGCGCCGGCCGGCGAGAAGATGACGGACGCCGGCAACAAGGCGACCGTCGAGAAGACCGTCCACGAGCTTCTCGACGGCTCCGAGGTCGCCTCCGTCGCCGACCCCTACCAGGGCAACGCCGTCAGCAAGGACGGCACGATCGCCTACGCCTCGGTGAAGTACGACGTCTCCGGCATGGAGCTGGAGGAGTCCACCAAGGACGCCCTGGAGGACGCGGCGCAGCAGGCGCGCGACGCCGGGCTGACCGTCGAGATCGGCGGTGACGCCCTCCAGGCCGTCCCGGAGACGGGCGCCACGGAGATCATCGGCATCGCGATCGCCGCGGTCGTCCTCGTCATCACCTTCGGTTCGCTGATCGCCGCCGGACTGCCGCTGCTCACCGCGCTGATCGGCGTCGGCATCGGCGTCTCCTCGATCACCGCGCTGGCCAATGTGCTGGACCTGGGCTCCACCACCTCCACCCTGGCGATGATGATCGGCCTCGCGGTCGGCATCGACTACGCCCTGTTCATCGTCTCCCGCTACCGCGCGGAACTCGCCGAGGGCCGCGAACGCGAGGAGGCGGCCGGCCGGGCCGTCGGCACCGCGGGCTCCGCCGTGGTCTTCGCCGGCCTCACCGTGGTCATCGCGCTGGTGGGCCTCGCGGTCGTCAACATCCCGATGCTGACCAAGATGGGCGTCGCGGCGGCCGGCACGGTCGCCATCGCGGTCCTGATCGCCCTCACCATGATCCCCGCGCTGCTCGGCTACGCGGGCCGCAAGGTCAAGCCGGCCGGTCAGAAGAGCAAACTGCTGGGCGGTGCCCGCGCCGCGCGGAAGAGCGAGGCCGGCAAGCCCGCCAAGGCCAACCTGGGCACCCGCTGGGCGAGCTTCGTCGTCCGCCGCCCGGTCGCCGTGCTCCTGCTCGGCGTCATCGGCCTCGGTGCCGCCGCGATCCCCGCGACCTCCCTCGAACTGGGCCTGCCCGACGACGGCTCGCAGCCGACGTCCACGACGCAGCGCCGGGCGTACGACCTGCTGTCGGACGGCTTCGGCGCCGGCTTCAACGGCCCGCTGATGGTCGTGGTGGACGCGAAGGGCACCGACGCCCCGAAGGACGCGTTCACCGACGTCTCCGACGAGATCGAGGGCCTGGACGGCGTCGTGGCGGTGACCCCGCCCGCGCCCAACAAGGCCGGCGACACCGCGACGATCACCGTGATCCCGGACTCCAAGCCGTCCTCCGTGCAGACCGAGGACCTGGTGCACGCCATCCGTGACGCGGGCGGCGACATCGAGGCGGACACCGGGGCGGAGACCCTGGTCACCGGCGCGACGGCGATGAACATCGACGTCAGCCAGAAGCTCAACGACGCGCTGCTGCCCTACCTGGTCCTGGTCGTCGGCCTGGCCTTCCTCCTCCTGATCGTGGTCTTCCGCTCGATCCTGGTCCCGCTGAAGGCGGCCCTCGGCTTCCTGCTCTCCGTCATGGCGGCGCTCGGCGCGGTCGTCGCGGTCTTCCAGTGGGGCTGGCTGTCCGGCCTGCTGGGTGTCGAGGAGACCGGCCCGGTCATGTCGATGATGCCGATCTTCATGGTGGGCGTCGTCTTCGGCCTGGCGATGGACTACGAGGTCTTCCTGGTCACCCGCATGCGGGAGGCGTACGTCCACGGCGAGAAGCCGAACCAGGCCGTCGTCACCGGCTTCAAGCACGGTGCGCGGGTGGTGACGGCCGCGGCCGTGATCATGATGGCGGTCTTCGCGGGCTTCATCGGCTCCAGCGAGTCCATGATCAAGATGATCGGCTTCGGCCTGGCGATCGCGGTCTTCTTCGACGCGTTCGTCGTCCGCATGGCCATCGTCCCGGCCGTCCTCGCCCTGCTCGGCAAGAAGGCCTGGTGGCTGCCGAAGTGGCTGGACCGCGCCCTGCCCAACGTGGACGTCGAGGGCGAGGGCCTGCGCACGGCCGCCGACCGCAAGCACACCGACCCCGACGAGGACCGGGTACCGGCCCGCACCTGACATCCCACACCTGACGACAGACCGGCCGGTGAGGGCCCCGTGGGGACGGGGCGGCCCTCACCGGCTTTCTTCTTTCCCCGACCGCCCGGGGCGTCAGCGGGTCAATCCAATGGGCCTGCAGAGCAGAGGAGTTGATAGATTCGCATGTGCGATCGGCGATGAGCCATATCGTCCTGATGAACCAGGACGACTGGCGCAGGCAGGCCCTGGAGGAGTTCAGGAAGAACGGCGGGAAGGCGGTTGCCTTCCCGGTCGAGGCCAAGCGCTCCAAGGGTTTCTACTTCTCCCCGGAGGAGGACCCCAACTGGTTCTACGCGGTGGGCGGCGCCAACACCAACGTCACCGGTGTGGTGACGGCCGTTCCGGACGCGAACGGCAACCCGAGGATCGGCATCGACTACCAGGTGAACGTCTGGGACCGCTACAACTGGGACCAGGGCAAGGGCGTCGACATCGGTCCGCTGAACGTGCCGGACGGACAGATGGCCAAGCTGCACCGGGTGGGCCTCGCCCAGGAGTTCGACATGTCGGGCAGCAGCAGCGTCAGGCACTACGACCTGGGCGCCTCGGCGCCCACCGGGGATTCGCTACCGGGCCCTGGCGAGAGCAGAGACGGGCGTTTGAATCCCGGCCGGGAACAACAACAGGACCGTACGGCCGGCATGCCGGTGGGGAGAGCGGACAGCCGATGAATGACGTGAATCCCTTCCGGGCCCCCGAGCCGGGCAGAAACGAGGCCGAGGGCGTCGGTGGCGGGCGCCCTCGATGGCTCGTCGCCGGGGTGGTCGCCGGTGCGCTGGTCCTCTCGGGCGCCGTGACCGCGGTGGGGTGGCTCCTCGACGGCTCGGACGGTGCCGGTGACCGCGTGACGGAGCAGGCGGCGGACGTGCGGTGGGCCGAGGGGATCACGCCGAAGTGGATGAGCGAGCGGATGGGCCTCGGCATTCCGGCCACGGCCCGATCCCCGCAAGCCGCGTACGAGGTCACCTCCCGCTTCGACACGGGCCTTCTCAGCTTCACTCTGACCAGGTCGGAGGCGGATTCCTACCTGGCGGAACACCCCCCGGACGGCAAGTGGCTCGAACCGACCTCCGCACAAGCCGACGTCACCTCCCACGACTTCGCCCACTTGGGGCTCCCGGAGCCCGAGACGTTCGAGGACGGCATGCGTTACGGCGATGTCTGCCCCGGCTCCGCCGAGACCGCCGGGGAGTCCGGCGTCTCCGGCGTCTCCGATGCCTACGGCCTGTCCGACAAGCGCTGCGTCAGCCTGTACGCGCACGACTACGCGCCCGGACGCACCCGCATCTATCTCCGCGCCCACTTCGAGCCGGGCATCAGCCCTCTGCCGGCCACCCCGTCCCCGTCGGCCCAGGAGAACTGACCGCTTCCGTCCTCGCCCCTCCCACGGTCCCCGTAACGCAGTCGCCTGCGCCCTACATCCACCGCTACGGTGCCGGTCATGACGACGACCAATGGCACCCCCGAGGCCCACCCCCGTTTCGCCGACGCCCTGCGTGAGCTCGGGCTCGACGACCTCGTCGGGCAGGTCCGGCGGTTTCCGGAGGCCACGCGGACCGCCGCCGAGGCCGCCGCCGCGATCGGGTGCGAGCTGAGTCAGATCTGCAAGTCGCTGATCTTCGCCGCGGACGGGGTGCCCGTGCTGGTCCTCATGGACGGGGCCTCCCGCGTCGACGTGGACCGGGTCCGTGAGGAGCTCGGCGCCGAGAAGGTCACGCGGGCCAAGGCCGACGTCGTGCGGGAGACCACCGGGTACGCCATCGGCGGCGTGCCGCCCTTCGGGCACCGCAGCAGGACCCGGGTGCTCGCCGACCGGTCCCTGCTCGCGCACGACACCGTGTGGGCCGCCGCGGGCACCCCGTACGCCGTCTTCCCGATGGCTCCCAAGGACCTCGTCGCCACCGCGGGGGCCACCCTCGTCGACGTGCGCGAGCCCTCCGCGTGACCCCTCTGGTCACGGCCGCGGTCCTGCTCGCCGCGGTCACGCACGCCGGCTGGAACGCCATCGCCCACCGGATCGCCGACAAGCTCACCGGCTTCGCCCTGATCTCGGGCGGCGGGATGCTCATCGGGCTCGCGCTGGTGCCGTTCACGGCGCTCCCGGCGGCCGGCGCGTGGCCGTATCTCCTCGCGTCCGCCGCGATCCACATCGGCTACTACGCCCTGCTGATGCGCTCCTTCCGGCTGGGTGACTTCGGGCAGGCCTACCCGATCGCCCGGGGCAGCGCGCCCCTGCTGGTCACCGTCCTGGCCGCCTTCTTCGCGCACGAGGTGCCCGACGGATGGGCGACCGCGGGCATCGCGCTGTCCTGCGCCGGACTGACCGGCGTCGCCCTGTGGGGGCTGCGCGGACGCCGGCCCGACTGGGCGGCGATCGGCGCGGCCCTCGCGACCGGGGTGACCATCGCGGCGTACACCGTCGTGGACGGGCTGGGCGTCCGCGCCTCCGGGTCCTCCCTCGGGTACATCGCCTGGCTGATGGCGGTGCAGGGGTCCGTCCTGCCGGCGTACTTCCTGTACCGCCACCGTGCCGGTGCCCGGGCGCTGCTGCGCCCGCACGCCGGTCTCGGACTGGTCGGCGCGGCCATGTCCGTGCTCGCCTACGCCCTGGTGCTGTGGGCGCAGACCCGTGCCGAACTCGCGCCGATCGCCGCGCTGCGAGAGTCCTCGATCCTGGTCGGCGCGGCGATCGGCGCCCTCTTCTTCAAGGAGCGGTTCGGCGCGCCCCGGATCGCGGCGGCGGGGCTCCTGGTCGTCGGGATCGGGCTGATGCTGCACACCGGGTAGACCGCCTCCCGCCCGGCGCCCCGGCATGTGTCAGTCGGCGGAGTCCATGAAGGCCACCATCCGGCGGTTGATCTCCTCCGCGTGGTCGATCTGGGGCCCATGGCCGGTGCCGTCGACGATCTCGGCCCGGGCGCCGGGTATGAGGCGCGGAACGCGCTCGACCTGCCTGCGCGGGTGCACGAGGAGGCTGCGCTTGCCGAGCACCAGGTAGAGCGGGGTGCGCAAGGTGGCCAGCTCGTCGTCGGACAGGGGCAGGGGGGCGGGGCGGCGGACGCGGTAGGCGCGGACGCCCGTCCTGATCATGGTGCGCAGTTCCGGCACGACGAGCACCGGCTGCTCCAGCCAGGACGCCAGCCGCGGGCGCAGCGCCTTGGGCGCGAAGGTCGCGAAGAGGCTGGCGAAGATCCAGACGAAGAAGCGCAGGCCCACCTTCTCCAGGCCGCCGGGGTCGAGCAGGGTGACCGAGGCGAGGCGGCCGGGCTCGCGGTGCGCCTGGTTCAGGGCGAGCCATCCGCCGTAGGAGGAGCCGACCAGGTGCACGCGGTCGAGCCCGAGCCCGGCAAGGGTCTCCTCCAGCCACTGGGTGGCGCGTTCGGGCTGGTGGATGGGTTCGCGCTGGACGCTGCGGCCGGGGTCGCCCGGGGTGTCGATCGCGTAGACCGGGCGGACGGCGCTGAGGGCCGGGGTGTTCGGGTACCACATGGCGGAGCAGGAGCCCGCTCCGTGCACCAGGACGACGGGGGTGCGGGAGCGCGCGGCGGGGTCCGCGGGGTCGTACCGGTAGACGTGCGTGGTGCCGAAGGAGGTCTCCACGTCGGTCTCCGCGGCGGCGGGCGCTCCCAGCGCGTAGACCGCGTCGCAGGCGGCGAAGTACCGGTCGCGCCAGGCGTCGCTGACGAAGCGGCCGACATCGGCCTGGGTGCGGGTTGCGGTCGGGAACACGGTCACCTCCGGGGGTCGGTCCTTCATGGTACGAACGTATCACGTTGATGGTACGGTTGTATCATGAAAGGCGGGACCGGACCGGGCCGGTGGACAGGGTGAGTGGAGGAGCGGTCGATGCCCAAGCGCGTGGATCACGCTGAGCGGCGTACGAAGATCGCCGACGCGCTGCTGCGCGTGGCGGCGCGGCGCGGGCTGCACGCCGTGGGGATGCGCGACGTGGCGGCGGAGGCGGGCGTGTCCCTGCGGCTGGTGCAGTACTACTTCGAGACCAAGGAGAAACTGCTCTTGCACGGGCTGCACCGGCTGGCCGAGCGCTTCGGGGACCGGGTAGCCGCCCGCCTCCGGGCCGCCGGAGACGATCCGGGGCCGCGCGCGATGATCGAGGCGGTGCTGAGGGCGGCGCTGCCGGCCGACGAGGAGGGTCGCACCTTCCACCTCGTCTACACCTCGTACGCCGTCCTGTCGGCCACCGACCAGGAGCTCGCCTCCCAGCCGTTCATCAAGAATCCCGACGCCGCCGAGGGCGCCGTGGCCGGACTCCTGCGGCAGGCGGCGGAGCGTGATCTCCTGCGGCCCGGGGTGGATCCCCGGATGGAGGCCATCAGTCTGCTCGCCCTGTCCGCCGGACTCGGCACCAGCGTCCTCGTCGGCCAGCGCGGCCCCGAGGAGGCCGCCGCGGTGCTCGGGCACCACCTGGACCGGATCTTCCGGGACGACCGCGCCGGCGCGGGAACGGGCGCGTGACGCCACCGCCCGGCTGCCCGCCGGCACCGGACGCTCCGGCCGACACCGGACGGTCCCGCCGGGGTCGCTCACCTCTTGGGGCATCGGCACCGGTACGGCACCCTGCCACGACCACCGTCATACGCACGCACACTCCGATCACCAACCGGAAGGACGCCATGTCCGCCTACGTCGTAGCCCACCTGCAGGACGCCGCTCCGCACCCCGAGGTCGCCGACTACATCGAGCGACTCCCCACCACCTTCGAGCCGTACGGAGGCCGTTACCTCGTGCACATGGCGCAGCACGAGGTGCTGGAGGGCAACTGGCCCGGCTCCGTCGTGATGATCGGTTTCCCCGGGGTCGCCGAGGCCCGCGCCTGGTGGGACTCGCCCGCCTACCAGGAGATCGCGCCGCTGCGCTCACGGCATATCGAGGGCGACATCATCCTGGTCGACGGCGTCCCCGAGGGCTACGACGCGTCCGTCACCGCCAAGGCGATGCGGGAGGCCATGTCCGCCGAGTAGTCCCGGGGAGGCCGGGCGACGGCCCCACCGGGCCGCCGGGACGCACCGGCGGGCTGTCTTCCACGATTCCGTGGGTGCGTCCGCACGCCGCGAGGAGCACCCTGGAAGGAGGTGTTCCGGAGGTGATCGTCATGATGCACACCGCTGTGGGATGGCATGTCGAGCTGGAGTTCATGGAGGACGACCAGCACACGCGCGCGGTCGCGATGGTGCGGCTGCCCGACGGCACGGAGGTGCGGGCGCACGGCCACGCCAGCCGTCACCGGGTGGACGCCCAGCAGCCCCGGGTCGGGGAGGAGGTTGCCGGTGCGCGGGCGCTGAACGAGCTCGCGATGCAGTTGCTCACCAAGGCGCACAGCGAGATCGACGACGCGTCGGGGCGGATCTCCCACCCGATCCACGTCTGAGCCGGGACCCCGGCGGGCCGGCTCCGTCCCCCGCCGGGTCTCAGCCCGCGTCGAGCGACGCCCGCACCGCCCGCACCAGGGCCTGCGCCCGCGGGTCGGCCGTCACGGTCTTGCGGAAGCCGTTGGTGACGTAGCCGAAGGAGATCCCCGTCTCCGGGTCGGCGAAGCCGAGGGCGCCGCCGCGGCCGGGATGTCCGAAGGAGCCGGGGGACAGGAACGGGGACGCGCTGCCGTGCAGCATGTAACCGAGGCCGAAGCGGGTGCCGACCACCAGCACCCGGTCCGGACCCGCCGACTCCTCGGCACGGGCGCGTTCCGTCGTCGCCGGGTCGAACAGCCGCACGCGCCGCGTCACGCCGTCGACCTCGCCGGTCAGCGCCGCGTAGAAACGGGCCAGTGCGTCGGCCGTCGCGATGCCGTTGGTCGCCGGGAGCGCCGCCGCCCGGTACGCCGGGTCGTTCTGGTCCGGGAACGGCGTGATCGCCGCGAAGGCGCGGCGGGTGAGGGAGTCCGGGTCCTCGTACGCCTCGGTGACGGAGCGCTTGGGGCGCAGGCGCAGCCCGCCGGACGGCTCGGGGTCCTCGACGCGGCCCACCCGGCCGACGCGGCCCGCGCTCTCCTCCTCGGCGGGCAGGCCGAGCCACAGGTCCAGGCCCAGCGGGCCGGCGATCTCGTCGGCGATCCACTCGCCGGTGCCGCGCCCGCCCGTCACCCTGCGCACCAGCTCGTCGAGCAGCCAGCCGTAGGTCAGCGCGTGGTAGCCGTGGTCGGTGCCCGGCTCCCAGACGGGTGCCTGGGCGGCGACGGCCTCGGGGCCCCGCAGCGGGTCGAGGGCCTCCTCGGGGGTGAGCGGACGGTCCAGCACCGGCAGCCCGGCCCGGTGGTTCAGCACGTGCCGGACCAGCACTCGCTCCTTGCCGTGCGCCTTGAACTCCGGCCAGTACTCGCCCACCGGCGCGTCCAGGTCCAGCTCCCCGCGCTGGTGCAGCAGCAGCGGTACGGCGGCGGCGACGCCCTTCGTCGCCGAGCGCACGACCTGGGCGGTTCCCCGGCGCCACGGCTCGGTGCCGTCGATGTCGCGCGTGCCGCCCCACAGGTCGACGACCTTGCGCCCGTCCCGGTAGACGGCGACCGCCGCGCCCCGGTCCCCGAGCGCCGCGAAGTTCCGTGCGAACGCTTCCCTGACCGGCTCGAAACCTCCGGCCACTGTGCCGTGCACGTCCACGCTCGCGTCCACTTCCCTGCGTCCCTTCCCGATACCCCGGCCCGTCGCCCGCGGCAGTGGGTGCAACAGCCACCGTCCGCCTGCGATTCCTCACGTACCCGTCGTGACCGACCGCGGGTCGAAGCCGAAGGGCAGTTCCAGACGGTGGGCGCGCATCAGCGCGTCGTCGGAGAGCAGGTCGGCGGTCGGGCCGTCCGCCGCGATCACTCCGTCGCTGAGGACCAGGGCGCGGGGGCACAGCTCCAGGGCGTAGGGCAGGTCGTGGGTGACCATCAGGACCGTGACGTCCAGGGAGCGCAGGATGTCGGCGAGTTCGCGGCGGGAGGCGGGGTCCAGGTTGGAGGACGGTTCGTCCAGGACCAGGATCTCCGGCTCCATGGCGAGCACGGTCGCGACCGCCACCCGGCGCCGCTGGCCGAAGGAGAGGTGGTGCGGGGGCCGGTCCTTGAACGCGGCCATGCCGACCAGGGCGAGCGCCCGGTCCACGCGCGCCTCCAGCTCGGCGCCCTTCAGCCCGGCCGCCGCCGGTCCGAAGGCCACGTCCTCGCGCACCGTCGGCATGAAGAGCTGGTCGTCGGGGTCCTGGAAGACGATGCCGACCCGGCGCCGGATCTCCGCCATGTTCCGCTTGTCCACGGGCATCCCGGCGACGGTGACCGTGCCGGTGCCGCCGGACAGGATGCCGTTGAGGTGGAGCACCAGGGTCGTCTTGCCGGCGCCGTTCGGACCGAGCAGCGCGACCCGCTCGCCGCGGGCGACGGAGAAGTCCACGCCGAAGAGGGCCTGGTGCCCGTCGGGGTAGGCGAAGGCGAGGCCGGAGACCTCCAGAGAAGCTGTCACAGCACCCATCCCAGCAGACAGACGACGAGCGCCGCACACGGGAGGGTCAGTGCGTACGACCACTGCGCCCGGGACGCGGTCACCTCGTCGATGACCGGCATCGAACCGGCGTACCCGCGGCTGACCATGGCCAGGTGGACGCGCTCGCCGCGCTCGTAGGAGCGGATGAACAGGGCCCCGGCGGACTTGGCGAGCACGCCCCAGTGCCGGACGCCCTTCGCCTCGAAGCCCCGCGACTCCCGGGCGATCCGCATCCGCCGCATCTCGTCGGTGATGACGTCGCCGTAGCGGATCATGAAGGACGCGATCTGCACCAGCAGCGGCGGCAGCTTCAGCCGTTGCAGGCCGAGCAGCAGTTCGCGCAGCTCGGTGGTGGAGGCGAGGAGCACGGAGGCGGCGACGCCCAGGGTGCCCTTGGCCAGGACGTTCCAGGCGCCCCACAGGCCGCCCACGCTCAGCGACATGCCGAGGACGTCGACCCGCTCGCCCTCCGCCACGAACGGCATCAGCACCGCGAACGCGACGAACGGCACCTCGATCAGCAGCCGCTTGAGCAGGAAGGCGGCCGGGACGCGGGCCGCGCAGGCCACCGTCGCCAGCAGGACGGCGTACAGGCCGAAGGCCCACATCGCCTCGCGCGGGGTCGACACCACGACGACCACGAAGGCGAAGGCCGCGGCGAGCTTGGTGTGCGGCGGCAGACCGTGCACGGGGGAGTGCCCGTGCCGGTAGAGCCTGTGCGCGTGCCCGGTGCCCATCTCAGACGCTCGTGTCGCTGGTGGTGCCGGCCGTCGTGCTGCTCGGCGAGGTGTCGTCGGTGCGCCGCCGGCGCACCGCCCAGAACACCGCGCTGCCGGCGACGACGGTGACGCCGACGCCGATGACGCCCGCGAGGCCGCCGGAGACGCGGGCGTTCGTGATGTCCTTCACGCCGTAGTCGGCGAGCGGCGAGTCCGCGCTCGCGTGCTCCTCGGTCTTCTTGTCGATGCCCTTGTCGGCGGCGACCTTCTCCAGGCCGTCCGGGTCGGCGGAGGCGTAGAAGCTGACGAACCCGGCGAGGACCAGGGAGGCGACCAGACCGGTGATCCACACCTTGCGGTGCGAGCGGGCGGCGACGGGCGCGGGGGCCGGCCCGGCGTCCGGGGCGTCGACCAGTTCGCCGTTCACCCGCAGCTTCAGCCGCTGCTGGAGCCCGCGCGCCCCGTACACGAGGTCCGGGCGTACGGCGATGACGGCGCCGACGGTGAGCGCGGTGATCGCGGCCTCGCCGATGCCGATCAGGACGTGCACGCCGATCATCGCGGTGGCGACCTTGCCGATGGAGACGTCGGTGGTGCCGCCGATCCCGTACAGGACGGTGAAGGCGAGGGCGGCGGCCGGGACGGAGACGAGCGCGGCGACGAAGGAGGCGACGGTGACCGAGCGGCGGGTGCGCGGCAGGACCTTCACCAGGCCCCGGAAGAGGGCGTAGGCGACGACCGTCGTGACGATCGCCATGTCGGTGATGTTCACGCCGAGCGCGGTCAGGCCGCCGTCCGCGAAGAGGATGCCCTGCATGAGCAGGACGACGGAAACGCACAGGATCCCGGTGTAGGGGCCGACGAGTATCGCGGCGAGCGCGCCGCCGAGCAGATGCCCGCTGGTGCCCGCGGCGACGGGGAAGTTCAGCATCTGCACCGCGAAGATGAACGCCGCGACCAGGCCCGCGAGAGGCGCCGTCCGCTCGTCCAGCTCGCGCCGCGCACCGCGCAGGCTCACCGCGATGGCGCCGGCGGCGACGACCCCGGTCACGGCGGAGGTCGGGGCGTTGATGAATCCGTCAGGTACATGCACGGGTCGATGATAGAGGCTTGTTGCGAACCTCTTGCAAGAGCGAGGCGCTCGTTAACTCGGCTGTGAGACAGGTGACCGTGCGGCGTGGAGAGTGCCTCGCTCTCAAAATGTGTCATTCGGAAAATATGGGACATTTGATGAGGGGTGGACGCACAGCTTCCCCCTAGGTGACAGAGCGTGAGGTGCGATCCGATGTCCGTTGTCGAACAGTACGCACGAGCCCACATCCTCACGGACGCGGATCTCCCCGACGAGGACGACGGCGGCGCCATACCGGTCGTTCTCCGCTACGACCCCGACCACGACCCGCGCTCGGTGTGCGTGGGGCTGCCCGGGCGGGGCCGCAGCCCCGTCGCGCGCGAGTGGAGGTTCTCCCGGGACCTGCTCGAACAGGGACTGCGGGCGCCCACCGGGAGCGGCGAGGTACGGGTGTGGCCCTGCGGGCGGGTGCAGGCCGTCGTCGAGTTCCACTCCCCGCAGGGGTGCTCCGTCGTCCAGTTCGAGACCAAGGCGCTCATCCGGTTCCTGCGCCGCACCTACGCGGCGGCGGCCGAGCCGGTTCCGCACTGAGCCGCCCGGCCGCCCCTGCGCCGCCCGTCCGGCCGCCGGAACCGTCCGCTCAGCAGCCCGCCGTCAGCCGCCCGCTCAGCCGCCCGCCTTCAGCAGCGCCGCCACGATGGGCCCCGCCGTGTCGCCGCCGTGACCGCCCTGCTGGACCACGCCCGCCGCGGCCAGGTCGCCCCGGTACGCGGTGAACCAGCCGTTGGGCTTGTCCTGGCCGTCGACCTCGGCGGACCCCGTCTTCGCGCCGACCTGACCGCTGACCCCGGCCATCGCCTCGGCCGCCGTACCGCTCGTGGCCGTGTAGGACATCAGCTCGCGCAGCTGCCCCAGCGTCGACGCGGACATCGTGCGGGAGGCCTTGGCCGTCCTGCGCCCGTCGACCGACGGGTCGACCAGGTACGGCTGGTGGAAGGTGCCGGTGCGCACGGTCGCCGACACCGACGCCATGTTCAGCGGGTTCATCCGCACCCCGCCCTGCCCGATGAGGGAGGCGGCCATCGGCGCCGCGCTCTGCACCGGAACCGAGCCGTCGAAGCTCGGCACGCCGATCGCCCAGTCGTTCCTCGACAGGCCGAAGACCTGCTGGGCCTGCTTGGTCAGGTCGTCGTTCTCCAGCTTCGGGGCCTGGCTGATGAAGGCGGTGTTGCAGGACCGGGCGAAGCTGGCCTTGAACGTGCCGTTCTTGATCTCGAACTCGTCGTCGTTCTGGAACTTCCAGCCGCCGTAGCTGGAGTACTTCGGGCACGGGTGCTGCTTGTCGGCCGACGCCAGGCCCTTCTCGATGAGCAGCGAGGCGGTGACGACCTTCATCGTGGAGCCGGGGGCGAGGGAGCCCTGGAAGGCGGTGTTGAAGCCGTGGCCGCCGTTGGCGACCGCGAGGATCTCCCCCGTCGAGGCGCGCAGCAGCACGACCGACGCCCGCGCCTTGCCCGCCACCTGCTGCTCGGCGGCGGCCTGGAGGCCGGGGTCCAGGGTCGTCCGCACGGTGCCCGGCGTGCCCTCGCTCAGCTCCAGCAGGGTCTTGTCGGACGCCTTCGCCGCCTTGGACTCCTTGCCGCGGACCACGCGCAGTTCGATGCCCGCCGTGCCGCCGGCCTTCTTGCCGTACTTCTCGCGCAGCCCGTCCAGGACGGTGCCGAGCGACGGGTAGGTCGCGGCGGTGATCTCTCCGCCGTCGCGGTCCAGCGCCTTGACCGGGGGCGTCCCGGCCTCGCCGGTGACCAGCGTGTCGCCGTCCTTCAGCTCGGGGTGGACGACGGCGGCGTGCCAGTCGACGAGCGGCGCGCCGTCGCCGGCCCGGCGGACGACGGTCAGCGCGCTGTCGTAGGCGAGCGGCTTGCTGACCGCCTCCCCCTGCGGGGACGCGGCCTGCGGGGACGCGCTCTGCCGGGTCCCGTCCTGTGCCTCGCCCCCGTAGGCCACCGTCGCCCTGACGGAGAACGGGACCTTTGCGCCGGCCGGGGTGCCCGGGGTGAGCGTGGTGTCCGTGACGTGGGCGTCCTTCGTCCAGCCGGTGAGCAGGGCCGTGGCCGCCTCGGCGTCGTCGGTCGCGGCGGCCGCGGCGGCGACGTCACCCCGCTGCCAGGCCGTGAGGAACCGCTGGGCGGCCGTGGTCACCTCGGCAGCCGTCAGCGGACCGGCCGGCGCCTTGTCCTCGGCCGCCGCGGACGTCGTCCGCCCGGTCTCCTCGGCCGCGGCCCCGCCGTACAGCGCCCACGCGCCGGCTCCCGCGCCCACGACCACGGCGACCACTCCGCCGACCAGGGCCGGTCTCGTCTTCCGTCGCCCGGCGACGGCCCTTCTGCTGCCCACTCGCGTCCCGTTCCTCCGCGTCGCCCGGAAGTCCCGGGCCCCTGCTGCCGCACCCTTGCCACGACGGCGACCACCCTAGGGGGTGTCGTTCGGATCTTGCCGGGGTCACCGGGTCCGGCACGCGCATCTGCGGCGTTGTCGGTTGCCAGGGCTCCGCCCTGTCGCCCTCCTCCGCCTTTCGGCTGCACGCACCGGACCCCGCTCGGGGCAGCTGCAGAGCACCGCTGCCTGGACTCGGCCTGGGCCGAACGACACCCCCTCGGGCGTCCCGCCCCACCGGAGCGTGCTCAGCCGCCTGCCCGCAGCACGTCCGCCACGATCGGACCGGCCGCGTCACCGCCGTGGCCGCCCTGCTGGGCCATGGCCGCCGCCGCGACGTCGTAGCGGAAGCCGGTGAACCAGCTGTCGGACGTGGCCTTCCCGTCGACCTCGGCCGAGCCGGTCTTGGCGCCGATGTCGCCGCCGAGCCCGGACATGGCGTTCACGGCGGTGCCCTGGGTCGCGGTGAGCCGCATCATCTGCTTGAGCTGGGAGGCGGTGCTCTGCGGCAGCCCCTTGGCGGTGGCCAGCTGCCGGCCGTCCAGCTCCGGCGGGACCAGGTACGGCTGGCGGAACTCGCCGGTGATGGCGGTCGCCGTCACCGAGGCCATGTTCAGCGGGTTCATCTGGACCTGGCCCTGGCCGATGGCGCCCGCCGCGCGGTCGGGGCCGCTGACGGCGGGGACGCTGCCGTCGAAGGAGACGATGCCGGTCTGCCAGTCGTCCCGGCCCAGCCCGAACCGCTCCTGGGCCTCCTGCGTCAGCGACGAGTCGGTGAGCGGGTCCTCGTCGATGAGCTTGATGAAGCCCGTGTTGCAGGACCGCAGGAAGTCGTCGGCGAGCGTGGCGCCCGTGTCGGGCTTCATTTTGGTGAGGTTCTTGAAGGTCTGGCTCTGCCAGGTCGCCGTGTCCGGGCAGGGCGCCGGGCTGTTCATCGAGGCCACGCCGTTGTCGATGAGCATGGCGGCGGTGATGATCTTCATGGTGGAGCCGGGGGCGACCCGGCCCTGGAAGGCCGCGTTGAAGCCGTCCGCGCGGTTGTTCGCCACGGCCAGCACCTCGCCGGTGCTCGGCTTGACGGCGACCACCGAGGACTCGTCGAACCTGCCGACCGCCCGCTCGGCCGCCGCCTGCACGCTCGCGCTGAGCGTGGTGCGCAGCTTGCCGGGCCTGCCCTCGGTCACCGTCAGCAACGGGGTGTCCGGGGCCTGGGTCATGGTGTGCCGGATCGCCAGCTCGACGCCGGGCGTGCCGCCGGCCTTGTCGCCGTACTTCTCGCGCAGGGTGGCGAGGACCGGGCCGAGCGAGGGGTACTTCTCCTTCGTCAGCACGGTGCCGTCGCGGTCGACCGCCTGGATCTGCGGGGTCGCCGACTCCTCGGTGACCAGCGTGTCGCCGTCCTTCAGCTGGGGATGGACGACGGCCGGGTCCCAGTCGACCAGCGCCCGCCCGGAGGTCTGCCCGCGCACCACGGTCAGCTCGCTCCGGTACGTCAGCGGCTTCGACTGGCCGTCGTAGGAGACCTTCGCCTTCACGGTGAACGGCACGGTCATGCCGCTCACGCTCACCTCGCCGGGCGTGATCTCGACGCCGGTGATGCGGGCGTCCTCGCCGTAGGCCGTGAGCAGCGTCCCGGCGATCGCGGCGTTGTTCGTGTACGAGGCCGCCGTCGTCGCGTCACCCTTCTCCCACGCGGTGAGGAACTTGTCCGCGGTCTCCTTCACCTCGTCGCCGCTCGGCGGCCCGCTCTTCGTGGACGCCCCGGCCGCACCGGAGCCCCCGCCCCCGTCCAGCGCCGACACGACGTTGTAGGCGCCGTACCCGGCCCCGCCCACCATCACGGCGAACACGCCGCCTATGACGGCGGCCTTCACCCCCCTGCCCATCGGCAGTCCCCTCCCCGTCGGACCCTGAACACGCTTTCTTGAACGCGTTCAGAAGTAGTTGTGAGGTGCACTCTAGGTGCCGGGAGTGGCCCGCGGTACGGGTGTGTCCGGAAGTTGTCCGAATGAGATGCGGTCGCGTCAGACCCAGGTGTCGAGCCACATCCGCGACCGCCACTCCTCCATGGGGATCGCCGTGCCGGTGTACAGGGGCCAGAAGTAGATGAAGTTCCAGGCGATCAGCAGCACCAGCACGCCCGCGCCAGTGGCCCCCGCCACGCGCCGGGTGTCGCCGCAGCCCGGCCGGCCCACGATCGCCCCCAGCAGCATCGCCACCGCCAGGCACAGGAAGGGCAGGAAGACGACGGCGTAGAACAGGAAGATCGTGCGCTCCTGGTAGAGGAACCAGGGCACGTAGCCGGCCGCCAGCCCGCAGGCGATGGCACCCGCGCGCCAGTCGCGGCGGAAGGCCCAGCGCCACAGGACGTACAGCAGGGCGAAGCAGCCGATCCACCACAGCAGCGGCGTGCCGATCGCCAGCACCTCGCGGGCGCACTTCTCGCCCGCGTCGGCCGGGCAGCCGTCCGTGCCGGCCCCCGGCGACTCGTAGAAGTAGGAGACCGGGCGGCCCAGGACGATCCAGCTCCACGGGTTGGACTGGTACGTGTGCGGAGACGTCAGGTGGGTGTGGAACTCGTACACCTGTGTCTCGTAGTGCCACAGGCTGCGCCACCAGTCCGGGAAGAGCCACGACCAGGAGCTGGTCCGGCCGTCGGCCGTCGCCCAGTCGCGGTAGTAGCCGCCGGAGCCGTCGGAGGGGGAGAGGATCCAGCCGGTCCAGGTCACGATGTAGGTGAGGACGGCGACCGGCACGGTCGACAGGAACGCCCAGCCCAGGTCGTGCTTCAGGACCGCCAGGTACGGCCGGCGGGCGCCCGCGACCCGGCGGGAGCCGACGTCCCAGAGCACGGCCATCACGCAGAACGCCGCCATGACGTACAGGCCGTTCCACTTGGTGGCCGCGGCCAGGCCCAGCATCACCCCGGCCGCCAGCCGCCAGGGCCGCCACCCGAGCCGCAGCGTCTCGGCGACGTGCGCGTCCGGGCGGACCCGGCCGTCGGCGTCCTCGGGCAGCGCGGCGGCGAGCTTCCCGCGGGCCCTGTCGCGGTCCACGACCAGGCAGCCGAACGCGGCCAGCACGAAGAACATCAGCACGCTGTCCAGCAGCGCGGTGCGGCTCATCACGAACGCCAGGCCGTCCACCGCCATCAGCGCGCCCGCCAGGCACCCCAGGAACGTGGAGCGGAACAGCCGGCGCCCGATCCGGCACAGCAGCAGCACCGACAGCGTGCCGAGCAGCGCCGTCATGAACCGCCAGCCGAACGGGTCGAACCCGAACATCAGCTCGCCCAGCCCGATCACGTACTTGCCGACCGGCGGATGCACGACGTACGCCGCGTCCGTCGGGATCGGGACGTCCCCGCCCGAGTTCAGGATCAGGTCGTTGGCGTTCTTGTCCCAGTTGACCTCGAAGCCACGGTGGATCAGCGCCCAGGCGTCCTTGGCGTAGTACGTCTCGTCGAATATCACCGCCTTCGGGCTGCCCAGGTTCCAGAACCGCAGCACGCCCGCCAGCAGCGTCACCAGCAGCGGTCCGCCCCAGCCCGACCAGCGCCCGATCCGGTCGGCCGCCGTCTTCGACAGGCCGAGGAAGGTCCACAGCCGCGGGCCGGGCCGCGTGTACGGCGGCACCAGCCGGTCGCGGACGTCGCCCGCGGGCAGCCCCGCCGTGTAGCCGAAGCGGCGCAGCCGCTGCTGCCAGGTGGGCCCCTGGTCGGGCGGTGCCTGGTCCTGCCGGAGGTCCGTGGAGGACGCGGTACTGGTCACCGCGCCATCGTAGGGAACCGTGCTGTGCACGTCCCGCGCACGGCCCTCACCGGTCCGGATGCGTCCCCGTCCGCGCACCCCTGGGAGGATGGGGGACGTGACTGGAACCCTTGTACTGGCGGGCACTCCCATCGGCGACGTCCAGGACGCCCCGCCCCGGCTCGCCGCGGAACTCGCGGGCGCCGACGTCGTCGCCGCCGAGGACACCCGGCGGCTGCGCCGGCTCACCCAGGCGCTCGGGGTGACGCCCAAGGGGCGCGTCGTGTCGTACTTCGAGGGCAACGAGTCCGCCCGTACGCCCGAACTGGTCGAGGAGCTGGTGGGCGGCGCGCGCGTGCTGCTGGTGACCGACGCCGGCATGCCCTCGGTGTCCGACCCGGGCTACCGGCTGGTCGCCGCGGCCGTCGAGCGGGACGTCAAGGTGACCGCCGTGCCCGGCCCGTCCGCCGTGCTCACCGCCCTCGCGCTGTCCGGGCTGCCGGTCGACCGGTTCTGCTTCGAGGGCTTCCTGCCCCGCAAGGCCGGCGAACGGCTCGGCCGGCTGCGCGAGGTCGCCGGGGAGCGCCGGACCCTCGTCTACTTCGAGGCCCCGCACCGCCTCGACGACACCCTCGCCGCGATGGCCGAGGTGTTCGGCGCCGACCGGCGGGCCGCCGTCTGCCGGGAGCTGACCAAGACGTACGAGGAGGTCAGGCGTGGCGGCCTCGGCGAGCTCGCCGCGTGGGCCGCCGAAGGGGTGCGCGGCGAGATCACCGTCGTGGTCGAGGGTGCACCGGACACCGGGCCCGAGGAGGTCGGCCCCGAGGAACTGGTGCGCCGGGTGCGGGTGCGCGAGGAGGCCGGGGAGCGGCGCAAGGAGGCGATCGCCGCGGTGGCCGCCGAGGCGGGCGTCCCCAAGCGGGAGGTGTTCGACGCGGTGGTCGCCGCGAAGCACGCCGGAGCATAGGGCGGGACGCGAGGGCACCCGCTCGGGAGAGCGGGGGCTGTCCGCGCCGCGCCTGCGCGACGGCGACGACGCGCGTCGGCGCGCAGACGACGGCGGCCGTGCGCGCCCGCGCGGGAACGACGCGGGCGTTGCGCGCCTGCGCGGGCAGGACGGGCGTCATGCGCGCCTGCGCCCCATGGGTGGGCAAACAGGCCCTCCGCAAGGCAAAGCCCCGCCCCGCCCGCCGGGGGCGCTCGGGCAAGGAACGCCCAAAACGGCTCCAATACTCGACAGGACTGATGCGTTCCTGTCGGGCGAGGCGTCCACTGGACGCAGGGGGACGTACCCGTTCCCCACGTCCAGCGGACAGCAGGAGCCGGCATGAGTGAGATCACCGGGCAGCCCGGACTGCGGGCCGGAGCCACCGCCGTCGCCCACGAGTCGTACTCGTTCGCCTGCATGCGATGCGGGCACGGCTGGGAGCAGTCGTTCGAGATAGAGCACCACAAGGACGCCGACGGCCGCGAGTTCGTGCTCTACGTGGCGGACGGCCGCATCGTGCCCTCCCCGCTGAGCCGGCCCACGTGCGCCAACTGCGACAGCCACGTCGTACGGATCATGCGGCCGGGGCGCGTCGCCTCGGTGCGCGGCACCGGGCACGGCGTCCACCGGGTGCCGCCGGCCGGACCGCTGGAGGTCCCGCAGGTGCCCGAGCGGCCGGGACCGGGGACTCCGGGAACCTCGTCCGGGCACCGGCGCCGGCACCTGTCCGACCTCCTCCAGGCCCTCCACCTCCAGCGCAGGGCGAGCTGACCGTCCCGCGGCCTCCGGACATCCGCACGGCATGCTCCTTTCGTAGGATCGGGGCATGCCTTCGAACGCCTCGGACCGGACCGACAAGAACGACGCCCCGCCGCTCCCCGAACCCCTGCGGGTACCGGTCGCCGACTCGCACACCCACCTCGACATGCAGTCGGGCACGGTGGCGGAGGGCCTCGCGAAGGCCGCGTCCGTCGGCGTCACCACGGTCGTCCAGGTCGGCTGCGACCTCGCCGGCTCCCGCTGGGCGGCCGAGACGGCGGCGGAGTACGACGCCGTCCACGCCACCGTCGCCCTGCACCCCAACGAGGCCCCGCGCATCGTCCACGGCGACCCCGACGGCTGGTCGAGGCAGGGTGCGCGGCAGCCCGGCGGGGACGCGGCCCTGGACGACGCCCTCGCGGAGATCGACCGGCTGGCCGCGCTGCCGCAGGTCAAGGGCGTCGGCGAAACGGGCCTGGACTACTTCCGCACCGGGCCCGAGGGCAAGGAGGCCCAGGAGAGGTCCTTCCGCGCCCACATCGAGATCGCGAAGCGGCACGGCAAGGCCCTGGTCATCCACGACCGCGACGCCCACGCCGACGTCCTGCGCGTCCTCAAGGAGGAGGGCGCCCCCGAGCGCACCGTGTTCCACTGCTACTCCGGCGACGCGGAGATGGCCGGGATCTGCGCCGAGGCCGGGTACTACATGTCGTTCGCCGGCAACGTCACCTTCAAGAACGCCCAGAACCTGCGCGACGCCCTCGCCCTCGCCCCGCTGGAACTGGTCCTGGTGGAGACCGACGCGCCGTTCCTGACGCCGGTCCCGTACCGGGGCCGCCCCAACGCGCCCTACCTGGTCCCGGTCACGGTGCGGGCGATGGCCGCCGTGCGCGGCATCGACGAGGACGCCCTGGCGACGGCCCTCGCGGCGAACACGGCCCGCGCTTTCGGCTACTGACACACGTACGGACACACATACGGACATACGGTGCGTCACTCGACGTAGCCGCGTCGCTTTGGAGAGTGACGGACGCTCGGCTAGGTTCTGGGGGCCCGATCCGGACCCCTGGAGCGTGTCGGCGTGAGCAGAACGCAGTTCGAGCCCTACGAGACCTGTGAACCGTACGACGTGCACAGCGCGCCGACCCTGCCCTACGGGGAGACGTACCGGCCCGCCTACGAGGCGGCCGGGCCCGCACTGCCCCGGCAGAGCGCCCCACCGCGCGCGGCCGTCCCCGCGGCGGGCGGGCGGGCCGCGCACCGGCGCCGGACCCGGTACGCCGGGCGCGCGGACGGCACCGTGCGCCGGCTGCTGCCGCAGGCGCTGGTCGTGGCGTTCCTCGCCGGCGGCACCACCGCCTTCGTGGCCAAGGACAAGGCGGTGGAGCTGACCGTCGACGGCAGGCCCCGCACCCTGCACACCTTCGCCGACGACGTGACCGAACTGCTCGCCGAGCAGAGCATCCCGGTGGGCGCCCACGACGTCGTCTCGCCCGCCCCCGGGGCACCGCTCACCAGTGGTGACGAGATCGCCGTCCACTACGGGCGGCCCGTCCTGCTCACCCTCGACGGCCACCGGCGCCAGGTGTGGACCACCGCCGAGACCGTGGAGGGGGCGCTGCGGCAGCTGGGGGTCCGGACGGAGGGCGCCCACCTGTCCACGTCGCGTTCCCGGCGCATCGGACGCGAAGGGCTGGCGCTGGACGTCCGCACCGAACGCGTGGTGACGGTCATGGCGGACGGCCGGGCCCGCACCATCCGCACCAACGCCGCGACCGTGCACGAGGCCGTCGAGCAGGCCGGCGTCACCCTGCGCGGCCAGGACACCACCTCCGTCCCCGGGACCGGCTTCCCGCGCGACGGGCAGACCGTCACCGTGCTGCGCGTCACCGACACCACGGAGGTCCGCGAGGACCCCCTCCCCTTCGCCGAGGAACGGACGGAGGACTCCTCCCTGCTCCGGGGCACCGAGGTCGTCGAGCAGGCGGGGCAGCCCGGACTGCGCCGCACCACGTACGCCGTGCGCACCGTCAACGGGGTCCGGCAGAAGCCGCGCAGGCTGCGCACCGAGGTGGTGCGCGAACCCCGCCCCCAGGTCGTGCGGGTCGGCACCCGGCCCCGGCCCGTCTCCGTGCGGGGCGCCGACCACCTGAACTGGCAGGGCCTGGCGGCCTGCGAGTCCGGCGGACGCCCGGACGCCGTCGACCCCTCCGGGACGTACGGGGGCCTGTACCAGTTCGACACCGCCACCTGGCGGAGCCTCGGCGGGCAGGGCCGCCCCCAGGACGCCCCGGCGGCGGAGCAGACGTACCGGGCCAAGAAGCTCTACGTGCGCAGCGGGGCGAGCGCCTGGCCGCACTGCGGGGCCCGGCTGCGGGGATGACCGGCGGTGCCCGGCCGCCCCGGGCCGCCCGGCGGACGCCCCCGGCTACCCTTGCGGGGTGAGCAGCCCCACCTCCGACGCCCTTCTGGGCCCCGCCGACGTCCGCGAACTCGCGGCGGCCCTCGGCGTGCGCCCCACCAAGCAGCGCGGCCAGAACTTCGTCATCGACGCGAACACGGTCCGCCGTATCGTCCGCACCGCCGAGGTACGCCCCGACGACGTGGTGGTCGAGGTGGGACCGGGTCTCGGCTCGCTCACCCTGGCCCTCCTCGAGGTGGCCGACCGGGTCACCGCCGTCGAGATCGACGACGTCCTCGCCTCCGCCCTGCCCGCCACCGTCGCCGCCCGGATGCCCGCGCGCGCCGACCGGTTCGCGCTCGTCCACTCCGACGCCATGCAGGTGACCGAGCTGCCGGGCCCCGCCCCGACCGCGCTCGTCGCCAACCTGCCCTACAACGTCGCCGTGCCCGTCCTCCTGCACATGCTCGAGACCTTCCCGAGCATCGAGCGCACCCTCGTCATGGTCCAGGCCGAGGTCGCCGACCGGCTCGCCGCCGGACCCGGCTCGAAGGTGTACGGCGTGCCGTCCGTGAAGGCCAACTGGTACGCCGAGGTCAAGCGGGCCGGCGCCATCGGCCGCAACGTCTTCTGGCCCGCGCCGAACGTCGACAGCGGACTGGTGTCACTCGTCCGGCGGACCGAGCCGCTGAAGACCACCGCGTCCAGGCGCGAGGTGTTCGCCGTCGTCGACGCCGCGTTCGCCCAGCGCCGCAAGACCCTCCGGGCCGCTCTGTCCGGCTGGGCCGGGTCGGCCGCCGCCGCCGAGGCCGCCCTCGTCGCCGCGGGCGTGTCGCCGCAGGCGCGCGGAGAGGCGCTGACCGTGGAAGAGTTCGCGCGTATCGCCGAACACAAGGAGTGACGAGCAAGTGAGCGTGACGGTCCGCGTCCCCGCCAAGGTCAACGTGCAGCTCGCGGTCGGCGCCGCCCGCGCCGACGGCTTCCACGACCTGGCCAACGTCTTCCTCGCGGTCTCGCTGTACGACGAGGTCACCGCGACCCCGGCCGACGCCCTGCGCGTCACCTGCGAGGGCCCGGACGCCGACCAGGTCCCGCTGGACCGCACCAACCTGGCCGCGCGCGCGGCCCTCGTCCTCGCCGAGCGGTACGGCCGCGAGCCCGGCGTCCACCTGCACATCGCCAAGGACATCCCCGTGGCCGGCGGCATGGCGGGCGGCAGCGCGGACTGCGCCGGCGCCCTGGTCGCCTGCGACGCCCTGTGGGGCACCGGCGCCTCCCGGGCCGAGCTGCTGGAGATCTGCGCCGAGCTGGGCAGCGACGTCCCGTTCAGCCTGGTCGGCGGGGCGGCGCTGGGCACCGGGCGGGGCGAGCGGCTGACGCAGCTGGAGGTCGGCGGCGACTTCCACTGGGTGTTCGCAATGGCCGCGCGGGGCCTGTCCACGCCGGCGGTCTTCCGGGAGTTCGACCGGCTGGCGGAGGGCCGGGACGTCCCCGAGCCGGTCGCCGCGCAGCCCGTCCTCGACGCCCTCGCCAAGGGCGACCCCGCGGCCCTCGCCGTGGCGGTCACCAACGACCTCCAGCCCGCGGCGCTGTCCCTCTTCCCCGAACTGTCCGACACCCTCGCGGCGGGCCGGGCGGCGGGGGCGCTGGCGGCGCTGGTCTCGGGCTCGGGCCCGACCACGGCCTTCCTCGCCCCGGACGCCCGGTCCGCGTCGGACATCGCCGGGGTGCTGAGGGCGTCCGGCACCTGCCGCGACGTACGCACGGCGTCGGGCCCGGCGGCGGGGGCGACGGTGCTCGGATCCTAGGGACCGGCGGCCGGGACTACCCTGGAGGGTCGATCGTCCCCCAGGCAGGAGAGAAATGGCCGTCAACCTGGTCAATGTCGAGAACGTCAGCAAGGTGTACGGCACCCGTGCACTTCTCGACGGCGTGTCCCTCGGCGTCTCCGAAGGGGACCGCATCGGTGTCGTCGGCCGCAACGGCGACGGCAAGACGACCATGATCCGGATGCTCGCCAAGCTGGAGGAGCCCGACACCGGACGGGTCACCCACTCCGGCGGGCTGCGGCTCGGCGTGCTCACCCAGCACGACTCCCTCGACCCCGAGGCCACCGTCCGCCACGAGGTCATCGGCGACATGCCCGACCACGAGTGGGCGGGCAACGCCAAGGTCCGGGACGTGCTGACCGGCCTGTTCGGCGGGCTGGACCTGCCCGGGTTCCCGCAGGGACTGGACACCGTCATCGGTCCGCTCTCCGGCGGCGAGCGGCGCCGGATCGCACTCGCCAAGCTGCTCATCGACGAGCAGGACCTGATCGTCCTCGACGAGCCCACCAACCACCTCGACGTCGAGGGCATTGCCTGGCTCGCGCGGCACCTGCGCGAACGCCGCTCGGCCCTCGTCTGCGTCACCCACGACCGCTGGTTCCTCGACCAGGTCTGCACCCGCATGTGGGACGTCCAGCGCGGCGACGTCTACGAGTACGAGGGCGGCTACTCCGACTACGTCTTCGCCCGCGCCGAGCGCGAGCGCATCGCCGCCACCGAGGAGACCAAGCGGCAGAACCTCGTCCGCAAGGAGTTGGCCTGGCTGCGGCGCGGCGCCCCCGCCCGCACCTCCAAGCCCCGCTTCCGCGTCGAGGCCGCCAACGAGCTGATCGCGGACGTCCCGCCGCCCCGCGACAGCAGCGAGCTGATGAAGTTCGCGTCGTCCCGGCTCGGCAAGACCGTGTTCGACCTGGAGGACGTGACCGTCCAGGCCGGCCCCAAGGTGCTGCTCAAGCACGTCACCTGGCAGCTCGGCCCCGGCGACCGCATCGGCCTGGTCGGCGTCAACGGCGCCGGCAAGACCTCCCTGCTGCGCGCGCTCACCGAAGCCGCCCGCAGCGAGGGCGAACAGCAGCCGGCGGGCGGGAAGGTGCGCGTCGGCAGGACCGTCAAGCTGGCCTACCTGTCCCAGGAGGTCGCCGAGCTCGACCCCACCTGGCGGGTGCTGGAGGCCGTGCAGCGCGTCCGCGAGCGCGTCGACCTCGGCAAGGGCCGCGAGATGACCGCGGGCCAGCTGTGCGAGACGTTCGGCTTCGGCAAGGAGAAGCAGTGGACGCCGGTCGGCGACCTGTCCGGCGGTGAGCGGCGGCGGCTCCAGCTGCTGCGCCTGCTCATGGACGAGCCCAACGTCCTCTTCCTCGACGAGCCCACCAACGACCTCGACATCGAGACCCTGACCCAGCTGGAGGACGTCCTCGACGGCTGGCCCGGCTCGATGATCGTCATCTCCCACGACCGGTTCTTCATCGAGCGCACCACCGACCGCGTCTTCGCCCTGCTCGGCGACGGCGCCCTCCGGATGCTGCCGCGCGGCATCGACGAGTACCTGGAGCGGCGGCAGCGGATGGAGGAGGCCGCGGCGGCCAACGCCCCCGCGCCGGCGGCGAAGCCGGCCACGGAGGCGGGGGAGAAGAGCGCCGCCGACGTGCGCGCCGCGAAGAAGGAGCTCCAGAAGATCGAGCGGCAGCTCGACAAGATCTCCGAGAAGGAGACCAGGCTGCACGGCCAGATCGCCGAGAACGCCACGGACTTCGCGAAGGTGGCCGAACTGGACGCCGAGCTGCGCGCCTTGGCCGGGCAGCGCGACGAGCTGGAGCTGCGCTGGCTGGAACTGGCGGAGGACGCCTGACCCGCGGCGGACCCCTGCGCATACGGGGCGCGCAGCGCGTGAAGGGGGCGTGAAGGCGCGTAACGGAGGCATCACGGGCCGGTCCTCCCTTGGGAACAGGGGCGGACGCGGCCCGGTGTGCTGTCGGTACCGGGTGATAGAAAGGGCCGTCTGAAGACTGTCTGAGACCGCCCGATGACGCTTCCGAGGCCAGCGCGTACCTCGGGGCGTGGCGAAAAATCAGTGAGCAATAAGGGGGAACGCGCTGATGAGCCAGCCGCCCAACCAGCCGCCGCAGCAGGGTGGTTTCGGAGCACCGCAGGATCCGCCGCCGGGCGGTGGTTTCGGAGCGCCGCAGACGCCTCCGCCCCCGCAGGGACCGCCCCAGACGCCCCAGCCGCCGCAGGGCCCGCCGCCCGGACCGCCGCAGCCGGGGTACGGCTACCCGCAGCAGCAGCCCGGTCCGTACGCGCAGCCGGGCCCGTACAACTCCGGCCCGTACGCCCAGCCCCAGCAGCCGGGCCCGTACGGCCAGCAGCCCGGCTACGGCTACCCGCAGCCCCAGTTCCCCGGCGGGCCCGGCACCCCGCCGCCCGGCGGCTCCGGCTCCCGCAACCCCTTCAAGGGCAAGCCGGCCCTCGTGATCGGCGCCGCGGTCGCGGCCCTGCTCGTGATCGGCGGCACCGTGTGGGCGGTCACCGGCACCGGGGACGACGGCAAGGACAAGAAGCCGGTCGCCGAGAAGAGCGACGACGCCAAGCCCTCGGCCTCCGGTGGCGCCCCGGTCGACCCGGGTGACGGCAGCGGCGACGGCGGCGAGGACCCCGAGGACCTCAACGAGGGCCGCCAGGCCGGGGAGTCCAAGGTGCTCTGGTACAAGGAGGCGCCCGACGCCCCCGGTTCCGGCGCCGACGCCGACGGCATGTGGATCACCGACAAGGCCGCGGTGAAGGCGGCGTACAAGCAGCTCTTCGCCTACAACGTCGGTGACGGCAAGCCCACCTGGGACCCGATCACCTTCCCGCAGAAGATCTGCGCGGTCACCCCGGACAAGACGGCTCAGAACACGATCGTCGTCGCCTACATGAGCGGCTCCAGCGACCGTGCCGAGTGCAACCAGCTCCAGCAGGTCGACCTCGCCACCGGCAAGCAGGGCTGGAAGGAAGAGGTCGAGGAGGGCGAGCTGTTCGACTCGACGCTCTCCCTCGAACTCACCGTCAGCGGCAACACCCTGATGGTCGGCCGCTCCCAGTCCGGCACCGCCTACGACGTCACCAGCGGCAAGAAGCTGTACGACAAGAAGCGGTACGGCGACGCCTGCTTCCCCGCCGGATTCGCGGGCAGCGCCACGAAGCTCGTCCAGGTCGCCTCCTGCGGCGCCGGCGGCGACAACGCGCACGACGAGATGCAGGGCCTCGACCCGAAGACCGGCAAGGTCCTGTGGACCTACAAGTACGAGAAGGGCTGGCAGGTGGCGCGGGCCTACTCCGTCGACCCGCTCGTCGTCTACGCCACCAACGAGGACAAGAAGGTCTGGAACATCTCCAGCTTCACCCCCGCCGGCCGGGTCCAGGCGCAGGTCGGCGTCGACGAGGACTTCGCCCCCGAGTGCGGCTGGGCCATCCTCGAACGCGACCTCCAGGGCTGCACGGGCGTCGTCGTCGCCGACAACACCCTCTACCTGCCGACCGAGGCGACCACCGGGGCCAACGAGATCGTCGCGATCAACCTCGCCGACGGCAAGGAGAAGTGGCGCACGAAGTCCCCCGCGGACGAGTCGATGCTGCCGGTGAAGGCCGAGGGCGGCGCGCTCGTCGCCTACGTGGAGCCGTCGTACGACGCGGGCGGTCAGGTCGTGTCGATCCCGACGGGCGGCGGCAGCCACACGCCGGCCAAGCTGCTCCAGAACCCGCAGGGCGCCGCGGACGTCGAGGACAGCTTCTACTCGCGCGACATCGACTGGGCCGACGGGCGCTTCTACCTCTCCAGCACCCGCCTGACCGGGAACGACGACGCGAAGGAGAAGTTGATGCTCGCCTACGGCAAGTGACCTTCTCCGCCCCCGCCGTCCGCCCCGCCGGGGCCGTCCGGCCCGTCCGGCCGGTCCCGTCGTCTCCGCTCTCCGAGGTACTCACGCCATGACCCAGCCGCCGCCCCCGCCGCCCCACCAGCCCCCGCAGGGAGGGGGTTTCGGCCCGCCGCAGGACCAGCCGCCGCAGCCGTCCCAGCCCGCCGCCCCGCCGGCGGGGCCGAACCTCGGCAAGGCTCCCGAGCCCGGGTACGGCTACCCTCAGGCCCCGGGGACGCCTCCGCCGGCCCCGCAGCCGCCCGCGGCTCCGCCGCAGCCGGGGTACGGGTATCCGCAGCCCCCGCAGGCGCCCCAGCCCGGTTACGGCTACCCCGGCCAGCCGGGCGGGTACGGACAGCCGCAGCAGCCCGGGCCCTACGGACAGCCGACGCCGCCGTACGGTCAGCCGGGGCAGCCCGGCTACGGATATCCGCAGGCGACCGCGCCGATGCCGGTCCAGCCCGGCGGAACGGGCGGCGGGCGGAAGATCAGCGCATCGATGGCGATCATCGTGGCGGCCGTCGTCGCGATCGCCCTCATCGTCGGCGGCGGGGTCTGGTACGCGAGCTCCTCCGGCAAGGACGACGACAAGAACACCACCGCCGGCACCACCGGCGGCAAGGGCGGCACGGACGAGAAGGGCGGCACCGGCGGCACCTCCTCCGGCGGCGAGGAGAAGGTGCCGTCGGACCCGTCCGCCAAGGTCCTCTTCCAGGTCCCGGCGCCCCCGGTGAGCAAGGACGACAGCAGCATCGTCGTCGCCGGCTCCTGGCTCACCGACTCGGTGTACGCCAAGAGCGGCATCGCCCAGATCGTCGGCTACGAACCCGACAAGGGCACCAAGCTGTGGACCGTCCCGCTGGCGGGCCCCGTCTGCACCACCAGCCGGCACCTCACCGAGGACAACAAGGCGGTCGTCGTCCACGAGCCCGCCATGCCGACCAAGGCCGACCCCTCGCACGGCTGCAGCCAGGTCGCGCTGATCGACCTGAACACCGGCAAGACGGTGTGGACGAAGACCGGCAAGTCCGGTGACCAGCCGATCTCCTTCAACAACGTCACGATCAGCGGCGGCACCGTCGCCGCCGGCAGCACCAGCGGCGGCGTCGCCTGGGACATCGCCACCGGCAACGTCCTGTGGTCCCCGAAGGCGACCGACTCCTGCTACGACGCCGGCTACGGCGGCGGGGAGAAGCTGGTCGCGGTCCGCAAGTGTGGCACGTACGAGGCGCGGCAGCTGAACATCCAGACCCTCGACCCGAAGTCCGGCAAGGTGCTCTCGGAGTACAAGATGGCCAAGGGCATCGAGTACGCGGGCATCGTCTCCACCAACCCCCTGGTCGTGGCCGCCGACGTCGGCGACTCCGCCGGTGACGGCAGCGGCATCTCGGACTTCTTCTCCATCGACAACAAGACCGGCAAGCTGCGCACCCGCATCTCGGCGCCGGGCGAGCAGTTCGCCGCCCGCTGCGACACCATCAGCAAGATCGAGCAGTGCTCCGGGCTCGCGGTCGGCAACGACCGGATCTACATCCCGACCGAGGAGCACGAGGGCGGTGGCGAGGGGTACTCCCAGACCAACGAGATCGTCGCCCTCGACCTGGCCACCGGCAAGCAGACCGGGCAGCGCGCCGACGCCGGCGAGGGCTACAGGATCACCCCGCTGCGCATGGACGGCGGCAACGTGATCGCCTACAAGAGCACGTACTCCAAGGGCGGCCAGATCGTGAGCATCGACGGCGGCACGTTCAAGGAGACGAAGCTGCTGGAGAACCCGGCGGACGAGGCCGTGCAGGACGTGGAGCTGAGCATGTCGCCGGAGTACTCCGAGATCCTCTACTCGCAGGGCCACCTGTACATGTCGCAGGTGTACGCCAGTGAACAGACCAGTGCGGACGAGAAGGAGTACCTGGCCATCGGGTTCGGCACCAGCGGCTGAGCCGGCCCATCCCCCTCGGGCGTGCGTTCACGGCCCCGTCCCTGTCCAGGGGCGGGGCCGTATTGCGAGGGATTTCGGCGTTCCGGGGCAGTTCTTACCGGTAGGGGCAGCGCGACGTCGAACTTGCGTGTAGCTTCCGGGGGCATGAGGCGGGGCCGGGGGGCCGCGGGCCGGGGGGACTGGGGGTTGCTCTATGGGAGTGCGGCTCATGGTGGTCGACGATCACCGATTGCTCGCCGAGGCGTTGGCCTCGGCGTTGAAGCTGCGGGGGCACCGGGTGCTCGCCGCGGCGGCGCCCGCCGCGGGGGCGGCGGAGCTGGTGATCAGCCGGGCGCCGGAGGTGTGCCTGCTGGGCACGGCGACACCGGCCGAGCCGGGGATCTTCGACCCGGTGGTGCGGGTCAAGCGGGAGCGGCCGCAGGTGGCGGTGCTGGTGCTGGGGCCGGTGCCGAGTCCGCGCGGGATCGCTGCGGCGTTCGCGGCGGGGGCGTCGGGGTACGTCCGGCACGACGAGCGCATCGAGGGGGTCGAGCGGGCGATCATGAAGGCGCGGGCGGGGGAGGCGGCGGTGGCGCCGGCGCTGCTCCAGGGGGCGTTCGGGGAGCTGCTGAATCCGGCGGCCCAGCCGGACGACGAGGGGCAGCGGTTGCTGTCGATGCTCACCCCGAGGGAGGTCGAGGTCCTGGTCCGGGTCGCCGACGGCGAGGACACCCGGGGGATCGCGGCCGGCATGGGCATAGCGCCCTCGACCGCGCGTACGCATGTCCAACGGGTCCTGATGAAACTGGGCGTGGGCTCCCGACTGGAGGCAGCCGCGCTGGCGGCCCGGACGGGATTGCTGGACCGAGCGGGCGCCTCCGGCGGGTGAGCGGTATGCCTGCGGCGGCCTGTGCGGGTTCGGTGGGGGTGCGGGGTGCCTGCGGCGGCCCGTGCGGGGGGTGCGGGTAGCGCGGTGCGTTGTCCGTGGGTCGGGGCCGCGCCGGGGGGTGTCCGTCCTCGGAACGGCGCGAAATCGGTCCCTTTCCAGCAGACGGGGCGTTGACGCGCCAACCGCTGCGGGCGGACACCCCCCGACACGTCCCCTTCTCGCCGTACGCGTCTGACCGGCCGCCTGGCTGCCCTAGCTGCGGGCAGTCGTGCCGCTGGGGCGGCACGGGTGGGCGCAGCGGCACCCCGGCAACGCCGGGCCACGCGACCCACCCGCGGGCCACCTCAGCGCCGGGCCACGCGTCAGGCCCGCCCCGCACCCGCGCCGAGTGACCCGCGTCAGAACCTGGCCGTCACTTCTTGTCGGCCTCGTCCACCGGCGGTGCCGGCGGGGCGATGGGCCGCAGCTTCAGCCAGGCCAGGAAGAACAGACCCAGCACCAGCATCCCCACCCCCGTCCACAGATTGATGTTCACCCCCTGCGCCTTGTCGATGTCGTCGTCGGACGCCACGAAGCCCGCGATCGTCACGATGACGCCGTAGACCACGAACAGCCCGCCGATGATCCGCCGGATGTCGAACAGCCGCGCGGCGGTCGCGGACTTGCTCTCCAGCTCGGAGACCTCGTCCTGGACGTTCTTGTCGGAGTAGGAATCGGACATGTTCTCTCAATCCTCCCGCGATCAGAACGAGAACGGGATGTAGCAGGCGGCGGCCAGCACGACCGCACCCCAGCCCAGCAGCGCCGGCTTGCGGTACCACGCGTCGTCGCCCGCGGCGGGCGCCTCGGACATGCCGGGGGAGCGGGTGCCGTAGACCAGGCCCTGGAGCTCGGCGACCGGCTTGGGCTTGGTGAACAGGGAGACGGCGACCATGACGACCGCTCCGGCGACGAAGCCCGCGATCGCCGAGACGAAGTTGGCGCCCTGGTCGGAGGGGATGTCGATGATGCCCTGCTTGTAGATGACGAAGTAGTTGACCATCGCGGCGGTGGTGCCCGCGATCAGCCCCCAGAAGCCGGACTTCATCGACGCCCGCTTCCAGAACATGCCGATGATGAAGACCACGAACATCGGCACGTTGAAGAAGGAGAACAGCGTCTGGAGGTAGCTCATGATGTTCGAGAACGACGAGGCCAGGAACGCCGTGCCGATGGAGGCCAGCACACCGATCACCGTGATCAGGCGGCCGAAGCGCACGTAGTACGCGTCGTCGCGGTCCTTCACGACGTACTTCGCCCAGATGTCGGTGGTGAAGACGGTGTTGAAGGAGGAGACGTTCGCCGCCATGCCCGCCATGAAGGCCGCCAGCAGGCCGGTCACGGCGATGCCGAGCACGCCGTTGGGCAGCAGCTGCTGCATCAGGTACGGGATCGCGTCGTTGTACTGGAGGTCCGAGCCCGGCGTGCCGATCTTCGGGACGAGGACCGCGGCGACCAGGCCCGGGATCATCACCAGGAAGACGATGAAGATCTTCGGGAACGCGGCGATCAGCGGCGTGCGCTGGGCCGCCGAGAGGTTCTTCGCCGACAGGGCGCGCTGCACCTCGGCGAAGTTCGTCGTCCAGTAGCCGAAGGAGAGCACGAAGCCGAGGCCGAGGACGATGGTCAGCCAGTTGGCGCCCAGCGGGTTGGCGCTGCCGATGCCCGTGCCGCCCCACGAGGTCATGAAGTCGGCGCCGTGGGACTTGGTGAGGGAGTCGGACAGGCCGTCCCAGCCGCCGACCTTCTTCAGGCCCAGGATGCTGATCGGGATGAGCGCCGCCATGATCACGAAGAACTGGAGGACCTCGTTGTAGATCGCCGAGGAGAGTCCGCCGAGGGTGATGTACGCCAGGACGAAGAAGCCGGCGACCACGATGGCCACCCACTCAGGCCACCCGAGCAGCGCCTCCACGACGATCGCGAGGGCGTAGAGGTTCACGCCGGCGATCAGGATGGCCGCAAAGGCGAACAGGATCGAACTCAGCAGATGCGCCGCCTTGTCGAAGCGGAGAAGGAGGAACTCCGGGACCGAGCGGACCTTCGAGCCGTAGTAGAACGGCATCATCACCAGGCCGAGGAAGACCATCGCCGGAATGGCGCCGATCCAGTACCAGTGCGTCGTGTAGACGCCGTACTGCGCGCTGTTGGCGGCCATCCCCAGGATCTCGGTGGCACCGAGGTTGGCCGAGATGAAGGCGAGACCGGTGATCCAGGCGGCCAGCGACCGTCCGGACAGGAAGAAGTCCAGGCTGGTCTTGACCGAGCGGCGGGCGGCGAAGCCGATGCCGAGGACGACGACGAAGTAGATCCCGAGGATCGTGTAGTCGAGCCAGTTGGTGGGGAGTCGAAGCTCCGCGGCTAGATATGTGGGGGTATGCATACGAACTCGCTTCGTTGCGCGAACTGATCCGGAGCGGAACCTACGCCTCCGCGTTCAGTAATTGAACACTTCTGCTGATGTTCTTTGTTTGATTGTGATGATCGGGGTGCTGGTGGGTTGTGATGTGTTATGTTTGATTGTGTTGGGTGATTGGGTGTGGGTGTAGAGGAGTGCGGCAGTGAAGAAGACCTCGACCCGGCTGGCCGACGGTCGCGAGCTCGTCTACTACGACCTGCGCGACGACGCCGTGCGGGACGCCGTGGACCGCCGCCCGCTGGAGCGGACCGTCACCACCTCTCAGGTCCGTCGCGACCCGCTGCTCGGCGACTCGGTCGCCATCGCCTCGCACCGTCAGGGCCGCACCTACCACCCGCCCGCCGACCAGTGCCCCCTGTGCCCGTCCGCGGGCGAGCGGCTGAGCGAGATCCCCGACGCGTCGTACGACGTGGTGGTCTTCGAGAACCGTTTCCCCTCCCTGGCCGGCGACTCCGGCCGCTGCGAGGTCGTCTGCTTCACCTCCGACCACAACGCCTCGTTCGCCGACCTGAGCGAGGAACAGGCCCGGCTCGTGCTCGACGCCTGGACGGACCGCACCTCGGAGCTGTCGCATCTGCCCTCCGTCGAACAGGTCTTCTGCTTCGAGAACCGCGGCGCCGAGATCGGCGTGACGCTCGGTCACCCCCACGGGCAGATCTACGCCTACCCGTTCACCACCCCCCGCACCGCCCTGATGCTCCGTTCGCTCGCCGCGCACAAGGAGGCGACCGGCGGGGCGAACCTGTTCGACGCGGTGGTCGAGGAGGAACTGGCGGGCGAGCGGGTCGTCCTGGAGAGCGAGCACTGGGCCGCCTTCGTGCCGTACGCGGCGCACTGGCCGTACGAGGTGCACCTCTACCCCAAGCGGCGCGTGCCCGACCTGCTCGGCCTCGACGAGGCGGCGCGCACAGAGTTTCCCCAGGTCTACCTGGAACTGTTGAGGCGCTTCGACCGGATCTTCGGGGAGGGTGAGCCCCCGACGCCGTACATCGCGGCCTGGCACCAGGCCCCGTTCGGACAGCTGGAGGACTTCGAGGGCGTGACGCGGGACGACTTCGCGCTGCACCTGGAGCTTTTCACTATTCGCCGTACGTCCGGCAAGCTGAAGTTCCTCGCGGGCTCCGAGTCCGGCATGAACGTGTTCATCAACGACGTGCCCCCGGAGCGCGCGGCCGAGCGACTGCGAGAGGTAGCGAGTTCATGAGCGGGAAGTACCTGGTGACGGGTGGGGCCGGTTACGTCGGCAGTGTCGTCGCCCAGCATCTGCTGGAGGCCGGCCACGAGGTCGTCGTCCTCGACAACCTCTCGACGGGCTTCCGCGAGGGCGTGCCGGCGGGCGCCACGTTCATCGAGGGCGACATCCGCGACGCCGCCAAATGGCTGGACGCCTCGTTCGACGGCGTCCTGCACTTCGCCGCTTTCTCGCAGGTCGGCGAGTCGGTCGTGAAGCCCGAGAAGTACTGGGACAACAACGTCGGCGGCACCATGGCCCTGCTGGAGGCCATGCGCACGGCGGGCGTGCGCCGGCTCGTCTTCTCCTCCACGGCCGCCACCTACGGCGAGCCCGACGAGGTGCCGATCGTCGAGTCCGCGCCGACCAGGCCCACCAACCCGTACGGCGCCTCCAAGCTCGCCGTCGACCACATGATCACCGGCGAGGCGGCGGCCCACGGGCTGGGCGCGGTCTCGCTGCGCTACTTCAACGTCGCCGGCGCGTACGGCGCGTACGGCGAGCGGCACGACCCCGAGTCGCACCTGATCCCGCTGGTCCTCCAGGTCGCGCAGGGCAGGCGCGAGGCGATCTCCGTCTACGGCGACGACTACCCGACGCCGGACGGCACCTGTGTGCGCGACTACATCCACGTCGCCGACCTGGCGGAGGCCCACCTGCTCGCCCTGGACGCGGCCGTCCCCGGCGAGCACCTCATCTGCAACCTGGGCAACGGCAACGGCTTCTCGGTCCGCGAGGTCGTCGAGACCGTCCGCCGGGTGACGGGCCACCCGATCCCCGAGGTGGTGGCCCCCCGCCGGGGCGGCGACCCGGCCACCCTGGTGGCATCGGCCGGCACCGCCCGCGAGAAGCTGGGCTGGAACCCGTCCCGCGCGGACCTCGCGGGAATCGTCGCCGACGCGTGGGAGTTCGCGCAGCGGCACGCGAAGTAGACCTGCGGTACGTGGAGAAGCACGGAAGGGCGAGGGGTCAGGGCATGAGCGAGGCTGTCGCGCAGACGGTCGGGGAGCGGTTCCGCGAGCTGTACGGGGAGCGGCCGCAAGGGGTGTGGGCGGCGCCGGGCCGGGTCAACCTCATCGGCGAACACACCGACTACAACGACGGCTTCGTCATGCCGTTCGCCCTGCCCCACACCGCGGTCGCCGCGGTCTCCCGGCGCGACGACGGCGTCCTGCGCCTGCACTCGGCGGACATCGACGCCGGCCCCGTCGAACTGCGCGTCGCCGACCTGACCCCCGAGGCCGACAAGTCCTGGACGGCCTACCCCTCGGGCGTCGTCTGGGCCCTGCGCGAGGCCGGGCACGAGATCACCGGCGCCGACATCCACCTGGCCTCGACGGTCCCGTCGGGCGCGGGCCTGTCCTCGTCGGCGGCCCTGGAGATCGTCGTCGCCCTGGCCCTGAACGACCTGTACTCCCTCGGCCTGCGCGGCTGGCAGCTGGCCCGCCTGTGCCAGCGCGCCGAGAACGTCTACGTCGGCGCACCGGTCGGCATCATGGACCAGACGGCGTCCGCGTGCTGCGAGGCCGGGCACGCCTTGTTCCTGGACACCCGCGACCTCTCGCAGCGCCAGATCCCCTTCGACCTGGCCGCCGAGGGCATGCGCCTGCTCGTCGTCGACACGCAGGTCAAGCACTCCCACAGCGAGGGCGAGTACGGCAAGCGCCGCGCCGGCTGCGAGAAGGGCGCCGCCCTGCTGGGCGTCGACGCGCTGCGGGACGTGCCGTACGCGGAACTGGACGCGGCGCTCGAACGGCTGGGCGACGAGGAGGAGGTGCGCCGCCTGGTCCGCCATGTCGTCACGGAGGACGAGCGCGTGGAGCGGGTGGTGTCGCTGCTGGAGTCCGGCGACACCCGCGCCATCGGCCCGGTCCTCATCGAGGGCCACGTCTCCCTGCGGGACGACTTCCGCATCTCCTGCCCGGAGCTGGACCTGGTCGTCGACACGGCCCTGGAAGCCGGTGCCCTGGGCGCGCGGATGACCGGCGGCGGCTTCGGCGGCTCGGCGATCGTGCTGGTGGAGACGGCGGACGTGGACGGCGTCACCAAGGCGGTCGAGGAGGCGTTCGCCGCGGCCGGCTTCACCGCTCCCCGGGTGTTCGAGGCGGTGCCCTCGGCGGGCGCGCGGCGGCTCAGCCCAGCCGCTTGACCAGGGTGTACTCGGTGATCCCCGGCGGATAGTCGGGGATCACGCACACCACCTCGTAGCCCCGCCCGCGGTAGAAGCCCGGCGCCTGGAAGTCCCAGGTCTCCACGCGCGCCGCCGCGCAGCCCCGTTCGTCGCGGGCCGCCCGTTCCGCCTCGCCCAGCAGTGCGGCGCCCAGCCCCGCGCCCCGGCACCGGCCGTCCACCCACAGATAGGTCACGTGCAGCCAGGTCGCCCAGGTGTGCCCGACCAGACCGCCCGCGAGGCCGCCCCCGTCGTCCAGGGCCCAGACGTGCAGCGGGAATTCGCGTTCGTGAGGGGTGCCGCGCAGGGAACGCAGGATCGACGAGGCGGCCGTGTTCGTCTCCCGCAGGCGGGTGCGCAGCAGATCGCGCCGTGCTTTGTCTACTTCTGTCACTAGACGAAACATGCGGCTCACCATAAACGCGCCCGGCTGTCAGTTCTGCAAATAACCTTCCGCTCCCGGCGCCCGCCCGTACTCTGATGGACAGCACCGGTGGGGGCCGGTGCCGATCAGGGGGCGAGACAGCCGGGTACGGGGCCCGGGACGGGGGTAGCGGTTACGCACGGCGGCGGCCGTGCGGCTGCGGCGACCCGTCCCCGGTACCGAACGCGAGGACGGGCACGGGGCTTCGGGCTCCGTGCCCGCGCCGGTGTCGTCCTTTGGCGACGTATCCCCTGCTCCTCGGGAGCGTGGGGAAGGGGGTTCCGTGGTGCGCATCCGAGTCCTGGTCGTCGACGACCACCGCATCTTCGCCGAGTCGCTCGCCGCCGCCCTGGCCGCCGAGCCGGACGTCGAGGTCTCCGCGGCCGGCAGCGGTCCGGCCGCGCTGCGCTGCCTGGAGCGGGCCGCGGCCGAGGGGCGGCGGTTCGACGTGCTGCTCGTCGACGCCGACCTGGGCGGTCATGTGCCCGGCGCCCGGCCGGCCGTGCCCGTGCGGGACGGCAACGAGGACGGGCTGGTGGACGGCATCTCGCTGGTCACCGGGGTGCGGTCGGCGCAGCCGGGTGTGCGGATCGTCGTCCTCGCCGAGAAGGACGATCCCCGGCGGGCCGCCCTGGCGCTGGGTGCCGGTGCCTGCGGATGGGTCGCCAAGGACTGTTCCCTCTCGCGGCTGCTCAGCGTCATCCGGGGGGTGCTGCGCGACGAGACGCATCTGCCGCCCGCGCTGCTCACCGGCGTCCTGCGCGAGCTGACCGCCGCCCGCAAGCACCGGACCGAGAGCGAGCGGCTGGTGGAGTCGCTGACCCCGCGCGAGCGGGAGGTGCTGCGCTGCATGGTCGCCGGACTCGGCCGCAAGGCGGTCGCCGAGCGGCTGTACCTGTCCCCGCACACGGTGCGGACCCACATGCAGAACGTGCTGGGCAAGCTGGGTGTCCACTCCACCCTCGCCGCGGTCGCGCTGGCGCGCAGGGCCGGGGTGGGGCCGGTCGACCTAACCGGGGATGTTGTCGAACGGGGCGGTCAGCTGGCGTAGCAGCGCGGCCAGTTCGCTGCGCTGGGCCCGGGAGAGTTCGGCCAGGATGGCGCGCTCCTGGTCGAGGAGCCCGGCCAGTGCCTGGTCGGCGCGGTCCCGGCCCTCGTCCGTGAGCCGTACCAGCACGCCGCGCCGGTCGCTGGGGTCGGGCAGGCGCTCCACCAGGCCCTTCTTGGCGAGGCGGTCGATACGGTTGGTCATCGTGCCGGAGGTGACCAGGGTCTGCGTGAGCAACTGGCCCGGCGAGAGCTGGTACGGGGTGCCCGCCCGGCGCAGCGCCGTCAGGACGTCGAACTCCCACGGCTCCAGCTGATGTTCGGAGAAGGCCAGCCGACGTGCGCGGTCCAGGTGCCGCGCGAGCCTGCTCACCCGGCTCAGCACCTCGAGCGGTTCCACGTCGAGGTCCGGGCGCTCCCGGCGCCACGCTGCGACCAGCCGATCGACCTCGTCCTCCATGACGATCAGTGTAGTGGTTGTGTCGATGTGAAGTCTCTTGAGGTCAATCATCTTGACATCGAGATAAATTTCCGGTGACGCTGGGTATCCGACCCTTGTCCGGCTGCCTGGAGGCACCATGTCCGCCGCGCCCACCTGGGACCCCGCCCAGTACCTGCGCCACGCCGACCACCGCGCCCGCCCCTTCGCCGACCTCCTCGCCCGCGTCCCCGGCCTCCCCGCAGGACCGGGTGCCCGGCCGCCCCGCATCGCCGACCTGGGCTGCGGTCCCGGCAACGTCACCACGCTGCTCGCGCGCCGCTGGCCCACCGCCCGCGTCACCGGCTACGACAACTCCGCCGAGATGCTCGCGCGGGCCGAGGAGCACGCCGGCCCCACCCCGGGCGGCGGACGCCTCGACTTCGCCCACGCCGACGCCCGCACCTGGATCCCGGCCGAGCCGCACGACCTGATCATCAGCAACGCCACCCTCCAGTGGGTGCCCGGCCACGTCGAACGCTTCGCCGACTGGATCGCCGCCCTGCGGCCCGGCGGCACCTTCGCCTTCCAGGTCCCCGGCAACTTCGAGGCCCCCAGCCACCGCCTGATGCGCGACCTCGCCGGCTCCCCGCGGTGGGGGGACCGCCTCGCCGGCACCCTGCGACACGGGGACGCCGTCCTCGCGCCCGGGGCCTACCTGGAGCGGCTGACCGGCCTCGGCTGCACGGCGGACGTCTGGGAGACCACGTACCTCCACCTGCTGACCGGGGACGACCCCGTCCTCGACTGGGTCAAGGGCACGGGCCTGCGTCCCGTCCTGACCGCGCTCGACGACGACCCGGAGGCCCGGGACGCGTTCGTCGCGGAGTACCGGACCGCCCTTCGCGAGGCCTACCCGCCCGGCCCGCACGGCACCCCGTTCCCCTTCCGCCGCGTCTTCGCCGTCGCCCGGAAGGAAGGGTGAGTCAGGGGGTGCGGCCCAGGTGGGTCACGAGGATGCGGACCACGTCGTCTTCGATGATGTAGAGCACGCGGTAGTCGCCGACGTGCAGACGACGGATGTCCGGCGATCCGTAGGGGATCGATCCTGCTGGACGAGGGCTTTCTGCGAGCTTGTCGATCGCATCCAGGACGGTGGCGAGGCCGTCAGGATCCTCCTTCAGGAACCGGGCGGCAGAGTCGAGGGCCTGCGGTTCGAAGATGATCTCGTAGGTCACTTCTTTTCGAGCCCCAGCCGCTTGCGCACCTCGGCCATGGGGACGCCCGGGCCAAGCGTGCCCTCGGCCTTGCGTCGCTGGTAGTCGGCAACGGCCAGAGCGTCCTCGAGATCCTCTATGACGTGCGGCGACACGAGCAGGGCGGCCACGTGCCCGTGGTCGGTGAGGGCGATGGTCTCGCGGCTGTGGGCGGCGCGGCGGACCAGGTCGCCGAGCTGGGAACGGGCAGCGCTGATCGCGATCTCAGTCATACCGATAGGATGCCACAAGATGCATCTCGTGGGTCATTGGTTGCACTGCCTCGTGTGCGTCAACTCTTCCGGTGCCCGATCAGCCGTGGCTTCGGCTCCAGGCCGTCCAGGCCGTGCCACGCCAGGTTCACCAGGTGCGCCGCCACCTCGGCCTTCTTCGGGCGGCGCACGTCCAGCCACCACTGGCCGGTCAGCGCCACCATGCCGACCAGCGCCTGCGCGTACAGCGGGGCCAGCTTGGCGTCGAAGCCGCGGTTCTTGAACTCGCGGCCCAGGATGTCCTCCACCTGGGTGGCGATGTCGGAGATCAGCGAGGCGAAGGAGCCCGTCGACTGCGGGATGGGGGAGTCGCGGACCAGGATGCGGAAGCCGTCCGTGTACTCCTCGATGTAGTCCAGGAGCGCGAACGCGGCCTGCTCGCACAGCTCACGCGGGTGGCCGGCGGTCAGGGAGCTGGTCACCATGTCCAGCAGCCGCCGCATCTCGCGGTCCACCACCACCGCGTACAGGCCCTCCTTGCCGCCGAAGTGCTCGTACACCACCGGCTTGGACACCCCGGCCTTCGCCGCGATCTCCTCCACCGACGTGCCCTCGAAGCCCTTCTCGGCGAAGAGGGTGCGACCGATCTCCAGCAGTTGCTGGCGACGCTCGGCACCGGTCATCCGGGTACGGCGCGCACGCCGCGGCTTGTCATTGCTGGGAGTGCTGGAGTCGGTCGCCACAGCGACCATCATGCCGCCTCGACGGTTTCCTTCCGGCGGCGGGAGCCGCCTTGGTCCGTGTTGCGGCGCGAATCGATACGCGAGCGTGACGGCCACCGCACGTCGTACGCCCATCCCAGCTGCTCGAACCAGCGGATCAGACGGGCGCTCGAATCGAGCTGGCCGCGCATCACGCCGTGCCGCGCGGACGTCGGATCGGCATGGTGCAGGTTGTGCCAGGACTCACCGCAGGACAGGACCGCCAGCCACCACACGTTGCCCGAACGGTCCCGCGACTTGAACGGGCGCTTGCCGACCGCGTGGCAGATCGAGTTGATCGACCACGTGACGTGATGCAGCAGCGCCACCCGGACGAGCGACCCCCAGAAGAACCCGGTGAACGCACCCCACCAGGACATCGTGACCAGTCCGCCGATCAGCGCCGGAAGGGCCAGGGACAACGCGGTCCACAGGACGAACTGGCGCGAGATCGCACGCAGCGCCGGGTCCTTGATCAGATCCGGTGCGTACTTGTCCTGCGGGGTCTGCTCCTCGTCGAACATCCATGCGATGTGTGCCCACCACAGGCCCTTGATCAGCGCCGGGACCGTCTCGCCGTACCGCCACGGCGAATGCGGGTCGCCCTCGGCGTCGGAGAACTTGTGGTGCTTGCGGTGGTCGGCGACCCAGCGGACCAGCGGTCCCTCGACCGCCATCGAGCCCGCGATCGCCAGCGCGATCTTCAGCGGCCGCTTCGCCTTGAACGAACCATGGGTGAAGTGGCGGTGGAAACCGATCGTGATGCCGTGGCAGCCCAGGTAGTAGAAGAAGACCAGCAGGCCCAGGTCCAGCCAGCTCACGCCCCACCCCCACGCCAGCGGCACCGCCGCCACGAGCGCGAGGAAGGGGACGATGATGAACAGCAGCAGGGTGATCTGCTCGATCGTGCGCTTCTGCTCACCGCCCAGCGTGGCGGGCTGCGCGGAATCGTCGTCGGGGGCTTTCGGAGCGTCCGGGATCACATCGGAACTCGTGGTCATGCGCGTCCTTGGGGGGTTGAGGGTCGTGGCCGGTGCCGGGCTGCGGAAACACACCGCGGAAACCACGCACAGTTTCCTACGGTTCCGTAACCTACGGCGACGTAAGTATGGCAGTGCGTCGCCCCGCGGCAAGAGCCCGAGAGCCTGCGCGTCCCGGTCGACACCTATCCTGGAGAGCGGTCGGACAGCGCGGTCCGCTCAGATTTCTTCCCGGACGTCCAGCCCCGTAAGCGGCGCCCGCCGCGCGAGACGCCGTCCGGGTTCCCTCCCAGACGAGCTTCAACACTGCAAGGAGCCGCACCTGTGAGCAGTGCCGACGACCAGACTGTGTCCCAGGCGACCACCAGCACCGAACTGCGGGCCGACATCCGCCGACTGGGCGACCTCCTCGGCGAGACCCTCGTCCGGCAGGAAGGCCCCGAACTGCTGGACCTCGTCGAGAAGGTACGCCGCCTCACCCGAGAGGACGGCGAGGCCGCCGCGGAGCTGCTGCGCGGTACCGAACTGCAGACCGCGGCCAAGCTGGTCCGCGCCTTCTCCACCTACTTCCACCTCGCCAACGTCACCGAGCAGGTCCACCGCGGCCGCGAGCTGCGCGCCCGCCGTTCCGCCGAAGGCGGACTGCTCGCCCGGACGGCCGACCGCCTCAAGGACGCCGACCCCGAGCACCTGCGCGAAACGGTCCGCAACCTGAACGTGCGCCCCGTCTTCACCGCGCACCCCACCGAGGCCGCCCGGCGTTCCGTCCTCAACAAGCTGCGCCGCATCGCCGCCCTGCTCGACACCCCCGTCATCGAGTCCGACCGGCGCCGCCTCGACACCCGCCTCGCCGAGAACATCGACCTCGTCTGGCAGACCGACGAACTCCGCGTCGTGCGCCCCGAACCCGCCGACGAGGCCCGCAACGCCATCTACTACCTCGACGAACTCCACGCCGGCGCCGTCGGCGACGTCCTCGAGGACCTGACGGCCGAACTCGAGCGCGCCGGGGTCAAGCTCCCCGACGACACCCGCCCCCTCACGTTCGGCACCTGGATCGGCGGCGACCGCGACGGCAACCCCAACGTCACCCCCCAGGTCACCTGGGACGTCCTCATCCTCCAGCACGAGCACGGCATCAACGACGCCCTGGAGATGATCGACGAGCTGCGCGGCTTCCTGTCCAACTCCATCCGCTACACCGGAGCGACGGAAGAACTCCTCACCTCCCTCCAGGCCGACCTCGACCGGCTCCCCGAGATCAGCCCCCGCTACAAGCGCCTCAACGCCGAAGAGCCCTACCGGCTCAAGGCCACCTGCATCCGGCAGAAGCTGGAGAACACCAAGGAGCGCCTCGCCAGGGGCATCCCCCACGAGGACGGCCACGACTACCTCGGCACCGCCGAACTCCTCGCCGACCTGCGCATCCTCCAGACCTCCCTGCGCGAACACCGCGGCGGCCTCTTCGCCGACGGCCGGCTCGCCCGCACCATCCGCACCCTGGCCGCCTTCGGCCTCCAGCTCGCCACCATGGACGTCCGCGAACACGCCGACGCCCACCACCACGCCCTCGGCCAGCTCTTCGACCGCCTCGGCGAGGAGTCCTGGCGCTACGCCGACATGCCCCGCGAGTACCGCACCAAGCTCCTCGCCAAGGAGCTGCGCTCCCGCAGGCCGCTGGCCCCGACCCCCGCCCCGGTGGACGCGGCCGGCGAGAAGACCCTCGGCGTCTTCCAGACCGTCCGGCGCGCCCTGGAGGTCTTCGGCCCCGAGGTCATCGAGTCCTACATCATCTCCATGTGCCAGGGCGCCGACGACGTCTTCGCCGCGGCGGTGCTGGCCCGCGAGGCCGGCCTCATCGACCTGCACGCCGGCTGGGCCAAGATCGGCATCGTGCCGCTCCTGGAGACCACCGACGAGCTCAAGGCCGCCGACACCATCCTCGAGGACCTCCTCGCCGACCCCTCCTACCGGCGCCTCGTCGCCCTGCGCGGAGACGTCCAGGAGGTCATGCTCGGGTACTCGGACTCCTCCAAGTTCGGCGGCATCACCACCTCCCAGTGGGAGATCCACCGCGCCCAGCGCCGCCTGCGCGACGTCGCCCACCGGTACGGAGTGCGGCTCAGGCTGTTCCACGGCCGCGGCGGCACCGTCGGCCGCGGCGGCGGCCCCACCCACGACGCCATCCTCGCCCAGCCCTGGGGCACCCTGGAGGGCGAGATCAAGGTGACCGAACAGGGCGAGGTCATCTCCGACAAGTACCTCATCCCGTCCCTGGCCCGCGAGAACCTGGAACTGACGGTCGCCGCCACCCTCCAGGCCTCCGCCCTGCACACCGCACCCCGCCAGTCCGACGAGGCCCTCGCCCGCTGGGACGCCGCCATGGACGTCGTCTCCGAGGCCGCCCACCAGGCCTACCGCAAGCTGGTCGAGGACCCCGACCTGCCGACGTACTTCCTGGCCTCCACGCCGGTCGACCAGCTCGCCGACCTGCACCTGGGCTCGCGGCCCTCCCGCCGCCCCGGCTCGGGCGTCTCGCTCGACGGACTGCGCGCCATCCCGTGGGTGTTCGGCTGGACCCAGTCCCGGCAGATCGTCCCCGGCTGGTACGGCGTCGGCTCCGGCCTCAAGGCCCTGCGCGAGGCCGGCCTGGACAGCGTCCTGGACGAGATGCACCAGCAGTGGCACTTCTTCCGGAACTTCATCTCCAACGTCGAGATGACCCTCGCCAAGACGGATCTGCGCATCGCCCAGCACTACGTCGACACCCTCGTCCCGGACGAGCTCAAGCACGTCTTCGACGCCATCAAGGCCGAGCACGAGCTGACCGTCGCCGAGGTGCTGCGGGTCACCGGCGAGGACGAACTCCTCGACGCCGACCCCGTCCTCAAGCAGACGTTCGCCATCCGCGACGCCTACCTGGACCCGATCTCCTACCTCCAGGTCGCGCTCCTCGGCCGCCAGCGCGAAGCGGCCGCCGCCGGCGAGGAAGTCGACCCGTTGCTCGCCCGGGCTCTGCTGCTCACCGTCAACGGCGTGGCCGCCGGCCTCCGCAACACCGGCTGACACCCCGCCACCCGCACACGACGGTGCCCCCGTGCTCACCACGAGCACGGGGGCACCGCCGTATCCGCGTCACACCGCGACGAACGCCGCCGTCAGCAACCCCACCCCGGAGCCGGCCAGCACCCACGCCGCCCGGGTCCGCCGCAGCCCGCCGGCCACCACCACCGACGCCAGCAGCAGCGCACCACCGAGCGGCACCCACGCGTAGAGCACCCCGGCCGGACCCGAACGCACCACGTCGTCGCTGCCCGGCTTCACCACGACCGTGTACGTCCGCCCCTTCGACACGGCCACCGAATCCTCGATCACGACGCTCTCCCGCGCCCGCGACCCCGCCGACACCGGCGCGTACGGACCGCTGCACGAACCGCCCCCGCACCGCGTCACCTCGACCGTGCCCTGCTCACGCCCCTTGGTCAGCATCACGTGCTGCGCCGTCCCCCACGACGCCCACACCCCGGCGATCAGGATCACCGCGGCGACCGCCCCCATCGCCGCGACCCGGCCGAACCGCAGCGCGGCACGCGAGGCGCGCGAGGCCTGACGGGAGCGGGCAGCGGCAACGGCCGGGGCAGCTGAGGCAGGCATGGCCGGGATCATTGGCCATACCTGTGCGGTCGGTCAACTCGGATGGGCCCAGACAGGCGAGTTAACCGATGCGCTTGTCGGTAGGGCGTCAGGAGTTGTGCGTCCTCTGCGCCGCAGTAGACCGCTCCCTATGGCTAACAACTCAAGCGAGTCAGCGTGGTGTGAGGGCCAGCAGCTTCACAATCCACTCATCGAAATGGGGACAGGTGGCTCGTAGGGCGGCCAGACCCAGCTCCATGACCGCCACCGGGCCGTCCTGCGTCTTCACGTACCTTGGGTACAGCTTGAGGATCCGCTTGGAGGGCGCGGTCTCAGGCCTGTCGTTCACATTCTCGGGCCCTCCGGCCAGATCGGCCTGACGTTTGAGCTCATGGGCCAGGGCGGGATCGTCGGCCCAGTCCCCGAGCTGCTCCGCCGCGGCGAAGACCCAGGTTTCCGTCTCGTGCAGGACGACATGGGGAAGGAAACGGGGATGACCCATGTGGTCTGCGAGGCGCCGCTCGACATGGGTCACCTTGTCCACGGCGGAGCCCGCCGGCCGGTCCGACATTCCCGGACTGTCCTGAGGGAGGCCGTAATAGTCAAGGAGAGTGGTGACCGCTGCCCAGTGAGTGGCGGCCAGCAGCTTGTGCAGGTCCTTCTCGATCTTCGCCCACTTGCTGACCCCGCCCTTGCCCGCGGGACCGCCCGCCGGCATCCGGGTCATCAGGATGGTCGGCACCAGGCAGATACCATACTCCGCCAGTTCGGGCGCGAGGAAGTCGTTGACCATGTTCTCCTCGGTCTGCCCCTCGCACAGCACCCCCACCATGATCATTCCGGGCGGCCCCGCAACGGCAGCTCTGGCGACGGCCTGCCGCCCAGCACGTTCTTCTCCCACAGTTCCCCGAGGGAGTAGTCGTCCAGCCACCCTTGAAGTTCTTCGGGAGCCGGACGTGTCAGCTCCGTCGCCCCTTCCACGCGCTCCACCACCACGATGTCGTTGAGCGAGAACTGGTTCAGAAGCGTCACGGACTGCGTGGCGATCACGATCTGACTGCGCACGGCGGCCGACCGGAGCATGTCCGACAGCTGGACGATCGCGTACGGGTGCAACCCGAGCTCCGGCTCGTCGAGTGTGAAGAGGGCCGGAGGGTCGGGTTGAAGAAGCAGGACGCACAGGCAGATGTACCGCAAGGTGCCGTCCGAAAGTGCCTCAGCGGGAAACACCGCGTCGACCCCCTCCTGCATCCAGCGCAGGCGGATCCTTCCCCCCGGCTCCTCGTTCAGTAGGAAGTCCCGGAAGAACGGCGCCACGGACTTGATGGCCCGCACGATGCGCCGGTAGGACTTCGGCTCGCCATCGCGCAACCGCAACAGGAAGGCTGCGAGGTTCGCCGCATCCGGCCGCAGCGCCTCGTTGTCCGCCGCGTACCCGAACTGCTTGACCGGCGCCTCACGGCTGGTGTCCTGGAAATGGAAGACACGGCAGCCGGCGAGGATACGCCTCACCGGGCCTGCCAGGCGGGAGAGCTGCTCCTCCTCCTTCTGCCGCAGCAGTGATTCGCGGTGTCCGCGGCCGAAGCTCTCCTCCATCGGAAGGCCGGGGCCCGGCTCGTGGAAGTGCCCCTTTTCCTCGGCGAAGACGAAGCTGTCGTTCGTCGCGGGAACGAGATGCGCCTCATAGCGGTAGGGAGGGGCGCTGACTTTCAGCCGAATGCCTTTGTCGGTGCCGCGCCCAGCGAACTGCAGGGCCTGGGCGCCGCCGTGGATGCCCACCTGGAGCGCCAGGTCGCCGTCCGCCATCCACCCCAGCAGTTCGAGCGCGCCGACGACGTTGCTCTTGCCCGCCCCGTTGGCGCCCACCAGCACGGTCACGCCATCGCCCAGCTCCAACGTGCTGGACCGGATGGAGGCATACCCCTCGAAGGTCACCTCTGAGAGCTTGTACGACGGCATGGCCCCAACCCTAGGTCAGGGACCCGGGCTGATGCGGAGCAGCCGGCCAACAGATGATCTGTTGCGCTTGTTGTCCACAGCCTGCCGTACACGCTTCTGGCCCGTCGGCAGCGGCCGATAGGCTGGACCACCTGCTGTGATCCGGCCACCGGCAGGAAACAGGCGAGACGACGAGATACGGAAAGGGGCGTCGCGGTCATGCGAGACGGCAGGTGGACGACTGTCACCGAGTCGCAGTTCCAGCACGAGCGCAGCGGACTGCTGTATCTCAAGGAGAGGCTCCCGGACACCGAGCCCTACCGTGCCTGGTCGAACTTCACCTTCACCGCGCACAGCGGCCATGTCCGTGAGGTCGACCTGCTGGTCGCCGCCCCGGCCGGTCTCTTCCTGGTGGAACTGAAGAACTGGCAGGGCACGGTCACCTCCTCGGGAGCGAGCTGGGTGCAGACCCTCCCCGGCGACCGCACCCGCATCCACCGTAACCCCCGCCACCTCGCCAACCAGAAGGCGAAGGAGCTCAAGGGCCTGCTCAAGGACGCCCTGCGAAAGACGGACCCTCGGCGCCATGTCCCGTACATCCAGGAACTGATCTTCTTCACCGACCCCGGCCTGCGCATCCGTCTCGCGCCGAACGACCTGGCGGGCGTCTTCGGCAAGGCCGGGCACAGCGGGCTCGACGACGTCCTCGCAGAGCTCCAGCGCCCCGCGCGCGACATCACGTCGGGCATCGACCGCGAGTTCTCCCGCGGGCTCGGCAAGCTCCTGGCGGAGGTGGGCGTCGGCCGTTCCGACGCCGAGTTCCACGTCGGTACCTACCGTCTGGACCGCACTCCTTTCGACACCGGGCCGAACTGGGCCGACTACCTCGGCCGCCACGACTCCCTGAGCAAGACCCGCCGCGTACGCATCTACCTGCGCGAACGCGGAGCGGACCGGCAGGCCCGCGAGTCCATCAGCCACACCGCCGAGCGCGAGGCGCGAGCGCTGGAGGGCCTCAGGCACCCGGGCCTGGTCGCCCTGGAGAACTTCGACGAGAACGGCCACAGCGCCGGCCCCGCCCTCCTGTACGCCTACGACCCGCGCACGCTCCGCCTGGACGACTACCTCCTCCAGTACGGTGCGAAGCTGGACGCCCGGGCACGGGCCGCCCTCCTGCGCCGACTGGCCGAAACGGTCCACTACGCGCACCGGCACCTCCTCTTCCACCGCGCCCTGCACGCCCGCGCCGTTCACGTCCTGCCTGGCCCGCGCACCGATTCCGGCAACGAGGAGGACCGCTGGCTCAACCCGGTCCTCCAGATCGCCGAATGGCAGACGGCGGTCCGCCGTCCCCGCACCAAGGGCGCCGCGGGAGGCTCCGGCTCCAGCCTGAGCAGCGGACACGAGATAATCCCGTCGAACAACCTCGCCGCGTACGTCTCCGAGGTCGCCGACCCCTATCTGGCCCCCGAGGTGACCGCCAAGTCCCCGGACCCTACGGCCCTCGACGTGTTCGGGCTCGGAGTGCTGGGCTACCTGATCTTCACCGGCAGGCCGCCCGCGAGCAGCCAGGCCGAGCTGGGCGCCAGGCTGGAACAGGGCCGCGGGCTCGTGCCCTCCGCCGTGGCCGACGGCCTGACCAAGGACGTCGACCAGATCATCCTGGACGCCACGGCCTTCGACCCGCACCGCCGCATCCGCACCGCCGCGGAGTTCCTGGAGTGGCTCGACGTCGTCGAACAGGGACTCAGGCCCACGAGGCCCGAGCCGCAACCGGCCCTTGACACCCAGGGCGAGGAGGGCGACCCACTGGAGGCCACCCCGGGCGACGTCGTCGGCCGCCGCTTCCGCATCAAGCGCAGCCTGGGCCAGGGCTCCACCTCCCGCGCCCTGCTCGCCGAGGACCTCGAACGCGACAAGGCGCCGGTCGTCCTCAAGATCGCCCGCAAGGACAAGTACGCCGAGGCGCTGCGCCGCGAGGCCGACGTCCTGTCCAGGCTGCGCAACGACTCCAAGGTCATCCACCCCGCCCTGCCCGAGCCGATCCGCATCGGCCCGCGCACCGTCCTCGTCCTCGACCACGCGGGCGACCGCACCGTCGCCCGCCAGCTGCGCGAGCGGGGCCCGCTCCTCACCGACCAGCTGGAGACCTACTCCACCTACCTCTTCGCCGCCGTCGACTTCCTCGACGGCGAAGGCGTGTGGCACCGCGACCTCAAGCCCGACAACATCGCCATCCGGGTCCGCCCCAACGGCACCCGGCAACTGGTCCTCTTCGACTTCTCCCTCGCCGGCCTCGACGTCGACGCCGTCCGGGCCGGCACCGAGGGCTACCTCGACCCGTTCGTCGAGAACATCACCCGCGGCCGCTACGACGCCCACGCCGAGTGGTACGCCCTGGCCGTCACCCTCCACGAGATGGCCTCCGGGGAACTGCCCCAGTGGGGTGACGGCTCCGTCCTCCCACGCCAGACCGATCCCAAGGAGTGGCCGCACCCCAGGATCGCCTCCGAGGCCTTCGACTCGGCCCTCCGCGACGGCCTCACCGAGTTCTTCCAGCGTGCCCTGCACCGCGACCACCGCAAGCGGTTCCCCGACCTGAAGGAGATGCAGCGCGCCTGGCAGCGCGTCTTCGCCCTCGCCGACCTGCCCGTCCAGGGCCGCTCCGGCGGCCACCCCGAGGACACCACCTCCGCGGCCGCTGCCCTGCCCGTCGGCGAGCTACCGCCCCTCGACCACGCGGCGGACGACGACGCCCGGGAGGAAGCCGCGGCCAAGGCGGGCCGCGACACCGCCCTCCTCGTGGCGGGACTGTCCCTCCGCGCGGTCTCCTTCCTCAACGGCCTGGACGTCCACACCGTCGGTGACCTCCTGGACTACTCGACCCGGCGTCTCGTCAACCGCCCCGGCCTCGGCGCCCGCACCCGCGACGAGATCAACCGCCGCATCAAGCAGTGGCGCCTCGCCCTCGACGTCCGCCAGCCCTCCCCGCTCTCCCCGGCCGAGCGCGGAGACTCCGCGGAGGAGATCGCCGAGGCACGCTCCGAGCAGCGCGAGGAGGGCAGCGACCTCCCCCTGCGCCGCCTCTCCCTCGATGCCCTGGTCACCCTCATGGTGCCCAAACCGGCACCCCGAGGGCGCAACGCCACCGAGGTCGAGACGGTACGGCTGCTGCTGCGCCTCCCCGACGAGGAGGGCCGGCTGCCCGAGGGACTGCCCAGCTGGCCCCTGAACAAGTCGGTCGCCCCGCTCACCACCGACCAGGTCACCGAGGGCCGCATCGCCCAGATCCTCGGCGCCCAGCGCAAACGCTGGGCCAAGGACCCGGCACTCGTTGCCCTGCGCGACGAGGTCGTCGAGATACTCACCACCCTGGGCCGGGTCGCTTCGGCGACCGAACTCGCCGAAGCCCTGATCGGCCGCCGCGGCACCTCCCAGTCCGACCCCGCGGTGCGGCGCGCCCTCGGCACGGCCGCCGTACGGGCCGCGTGGGAGGTCGACTGGGGGATGACCCCGCGCCGCATGCGCAGCCGCCGCCACGGCGAGACCGGCGACAACCGGATGATGCTGGCCCTGGAGGTCGACGAGGACAGGGACGCCCCGGATACGCCCTCGGCCCCCGCCCTCCTCAACTACGCCGACCGACTCGGCCAGGCGGCCGACATCCTGGCCGCACGCGACACCCTCGCCGGCCCCGGCACCGTGCTGGAAGTGATCGTCGCCGCCGACGCCGCCTTCCGGACCCGCTGGCCCGAGGCACAGATCACCATGGACGAGGCCCGCATGGTCACCCTGGCGGCCGCGGCCTCCCAGGACGCGGCCGCCAACGCCCGGCTGGAGATCTACGCCCGGTCCCTGGAACCGGTGCGCGCCCTCCGCCTCGCCCAGGCCGGCCTGCTGCTGCCGCTCGCGGGCAAGCCGGACGACGAGCAGGACGGCCTGACCGTCGAGCAGATCCACGACCGTGTCCGCGCCCGCTTCCCCGACCTGTCCAGCCGCCTCCCGGACGACCGGGTCCTGCTCGGCCGCCTGCTGCGGCAGGCCGGCTTCGAGCTGGAGTGGCGGACGAACCGGAAGCGCCCGCGCGGATGGTTCGTTCCCAGGCGAGAGACCGCCGGCGGCGGTGACGTCACCTCGGTCGTCACCCAGCGCCGCCCGAGCCGGGTCAGCCGTACCGACCACTGGACCGCGCGCGACCCGGATCAGCGCGCCCGGCTCAAGGCCAGGGCCCAGCTGCTGGAGTCCGGAGGCCGCCCCGGCTTCCGGGTCCTCACCGTCCGCTTCGACGACCAGCGCCTCGCCCTGCGGACCCTCACCGAGCAGGGACGCGAGTGGCAGGCCGAGCCCGTCGACGTCAGCGCCCTCTTCCTGGCCTCTCTGCGCCGACTGGTCGAGGCCCGTCCCCGGCCCACCTGGGAGACCATCCTGGAGGCGGACAACGCGGAACCGGGCTCGCGGGACGCGATGAAGTTCGATGAGTACACGGCCGCTGCGTGGCGCGATGTGGAGAAGGACATCCTGGCTTCCCTGAAGGCTCCGGCGGGCCCCGGCACGGCGAGGGCGGGGGAGGACGGCGCAGCGGCGGGCCGGCGCCCACTGCTCCTGCACGACGCCTATGTCATGGCCCGCTACGGCGGCATGGGCGTCCTCCAGCGGCTCGCCGACCTGGCACGTCGGGGCGGCCCGGACGGGCGTGGCCTCTGGCTGCTCAGCCCGCTCACGGACCCGACCCTCGGGCCACGGCTGGACGCCGTGACCGTGTCGATCGAGGATCGCGAGGAGTGGATCAGCCTCAACCACGCATGGGTCGTCAACGACCCGGGGGGAGAGCAGGCGGCGTAACCGCCTGCTCCTGCCCGTGCCCTGTGTCAGCCCCGTCCCGCAGGGTCGGGCGGAAGAGCCCGGCTCCGGGCGTTGGCGGCGGCCACGGAGGCGCGCAGCCGCTCGGCGGAGGAGGCGGCGCGGACCCGTGCCGGGACCGCGTCCCACTCCCGGCCGCCGCCGACCGGCCGTAGCTGGAGGTAGGGGCCGACGTGGTCCATGAGCACCCCGGTCCGGCCCGTGCGCTCGTCGACCACGACCGTTCCGGCGGGCGGCGGCGGCGGAGGCGGGGCGGCCGTGTCCGGGCCGGGGAAGGGGCCGGGTGGGGGTGCGGTCACCGGTCCGTGCCGCCGCCGGTTCCGTTGCCGTCGCCCGTGCTCGGGCGGGTCGCTGCCTTACGCGCGTCCGCCGCGTCGGTGAGTACGACGGTCAGGCGGTGGGCCGTGGACAGGTTCACCCGGCCCAGCTCCAGGAGCGGGCGGTGCACGGTGGACGTCGTGCAGGACGCCAGTTCCGGCCCGAGGGACGGCAGGGTGATGCCGTGCAGGGCGAGGGCGGCACTGAGCTCGTCGGAGACGGCGAGCGCGGAGGCCAGAGGGTTGTCCGGGAACGGATAGGCGAAGGGGACGGTCGGGAGGGGGTGTTCGGTCTGGGTGGGGAAGGGGTGATTGTTGCTGTTCATGCCTACAGCGTGCTGATCTGGGGCTACTCTCGGTAGGGGTCGCGTGCCAGCAACGGAGTTGCGGGCAGTGAGCGGCATTGGCCCCGCGGAGTTGGCGGGTGCGCACACGGACACCGCAAGGGGGCACAGCCGATGGCCGGCCGACAGAACCGCAACCAGGACATGGACCCGTTCACCTCGCCGAGGACCTTCTTCGGCAGTGAACTCCGCCGAGCCCGCGAGGCCGCCGGCTTTTCCCAGGACCAGCTCGGCGAGCGGGTCTTCTGCTCGGGCACGTACATCGGCCAGTTCGAGTCGGCGACCAGGCGTCCGCAGCCGGACCTGTCCCGGCTCCTGGACGAGGTCCTCGGCACGGACGAGCACTTCCAGCGCCTGTGCGAACTGGCCCGCAAGTCCCAGCACGCCGACTACTTCGCGGACGCGGCGGAGCTCGAGACGCGGGCCAAGACGATCAGCGAGTACGCGCCGATGCTGGTGCCGGGGTTGTTGCAGACGGAGGGGTATGCGCGGGCGTTGACGCGGGCCACGCTGCCTTACGCGTCAACGGATGAGGTGGAGGGGTACGTACGCGCCCGAGTCGAGCGTCAACGGATCCTGGACGATTCCGCAGGACCTCTACTGTGGGAGATCGTTCACGAGGCAGCCCTGCGTGTGCCAGTTGGAGGAGCGGATGTCATGGCTGAGCAGTTGGCCTGGCTTGCGGAGCTCGCCGGCACCCGTGGAGTGTTGATCCAGGTCCATCCATACGAAGCAGGGCCTCACACCTTCATGATGGGGGTGGTGTCTCTCATGACCTTCAGGGACGCACCACCCGTTGCCTACGTAGAGGGGCCACACAGTGGCCAACTCATCGATGATCCGGCACTGGTTGAGCGATACCAAACGTCATACGATCTGGCCAGGGCCGCCGCATTGCCACCGGAGGCGTCCCTCACTCTGATCGAATCGGTGGCGGAGGACTTGCCGAAACCATGACCACCCCGCTCGACCTGAGTAACGCGGTATGGCGCAAGTCGTCATACACCAATGGTGAAGGGGGAAACTGCGTCGAGATCGCAGAAGGCTTCCCTGGCTTGATTCCTGTCCGTGACAGCAAGCGTCCTCAGGGACCAGCCATCCTCTTCGAGGTCGAGGGCTGGGCGTCCTTCGTGTCAGCCGTCAGGAAGGGGATGGTGGGTCCCTACTGACTCGTGCCTCAGATCCCGCACCAGCCCCGTCACTTTCCTGAGAGGCGGGGCTGGGTCGTGGTCCAATGAATGCTTGTGCGCCACAGGGCGCCTTCCGTGATCGAACACTTCAACTGTTGGTGGGCTCAGTGATTGACAGCGCGCGTCTGCTCAAGGACCTGCAGAAGCAGGTGGCCGAGGCCGAGAAGGACCTTCACTCGCAGCTTGAGACGCTCCCCGAGACCGAGCAACGGCTCCTTGCGGAGCATAATAGGGCTTTCAAGGCGCGTAGGACATCGGCTGCCGCCTCCCAGTGGATCAGCGAGCGTGTGACCCAGGCTGCCGTTGCGTGGATCCTCGGCACAGTTTTCGTCCGTTTCTGTGAAGACAACGACCTTCTTAGAAACCCGTTCCTGGCTGGTCCGGTACCTGGCCGCCAGACATACGCAGAGGAACGACATGACCAATTCATGGCACATGATCCGTCCCGCACTCACCGTGACTGGCTCCTGTCGGCCTTTGATGAAATCGGATCATCGCCGGCAGGGCAGATGCTTTTCGATGAAGATCATAATCCGCTTTACCAGATCCCTCTCTCTAACGAAGGCGCAAAGAGGCTGATCGACTTTTGGCGCCTCCATGAGGAAGTTCCCGAATCGGGGACTCGAATCGTGCATCACTTCAATGATCCGGATTGGAGCACTCGTTTCCTTGGTGATCTTTATCAGGATCTTTCGCAGGAGGCGAAAGATAAATATGCACTTCTCCAGACGCCCGAGTTTGTAGAAGAATTCATCCTCGAACGTACGCTCGGTAGGGCAGTCAAGCGGGTCGGGTATGACGTAGTCAAAATGATTGATCCGACCTGTGGATCGGGTCACTTCATTCTAGGGGCGTTTCATCGAATCCTTGCGGAATGGGAAAATCGAGCACCTAGTGATGATGTTCATGTCCGAGTGGCCGGAGCGCTTGATGCAGTACATGGCGTCGATATAAATCCGTTTGCTGTGGCGATTGCTCGCTTCCGGCTTCTCATTGCCGCTTTCAAAGCAGCAGGCGTTTTGAATTTGCCCGAAGCGGCTAGCTATGATTGGCCGCTCCACATTGCAACGGGCGATGCTCTTCTTAAGACTGAGCAGGGAAAGCTTTTTGAGGCGGACGATGCCTCTAATGTGCAGGGAGACCGTGAATTCTGGTTTGACACGGAGGATTTGGCCGAGCACCTTGACATCCTCAAGCCGGGTCGTTATCACGTGGTGGTTGGAAACCCACCGTATATCGCCGTGAAAGATTCCAGGCTTAGGGATACGTACCGTCGTCTCTACAGGAATGTCTGTCACGGTAAGTACGTTCTGTCCGTCCCGTTCATGCAGCGATTCTTCGAACTTGCGGTCCGTGACGAGGAAGGGAATGTCGAGTCTGGCTATGTTGGGCAAATCACTTCCAATTCCTTCATGAAACGCGAGTTCGGCGAGAAAATGGTGCAGGGGTACCTCAAGAGTTACGTGGATCTGATTGAGGTTATCGACTCTTCTGGTGCATATATTCCTGGTCACGGAACCCCAACGGTGATCCTTGTTGGAAGAAACCGCCCGGCTTCCCTTGGTGCTAAGACCGTACGGGCCGTCCGCGGAGTGCAAGGGGAGCCTACGTCTCCGAGGGATCCAAGGCTTGGCCTAGTGTGGAGGGATATCGTGGAGCGGATCGATACCCCGGGAAAGAGCGCGGGTGCGTGGGTCTCTGCCGATAACCTTGATCGCGGCGATTACTTCGGCAAGCATCCGTGGGTGCTTGCCGACGGTGGCGTGGAAACACTTCTAGAGATTAAGAAAAAATCAGTAGGTGAGCTGAAAAAACACTCCAAGGCCGTAGTTGGAATCGCTGCGGTTACTGGCGAAGACGATCTCTATCTATTGCCGCGAAATGGTACCTCAAGGCGATTGGGTGTGCGGCAATCGAAGCCGCTGATCACTGGCGAGTCCGTTCGTGATCACCTGGCGATTCCGGCATTCGATGCGATTTGGACGTATAGGGAAGACTTCAAAGTTCTACCGCTATCAGATTTGGGGGCAACTGCTCGAATTTTGAACGAGGGGAAAAGTGTAATCAGGCGCAGGAAACGCTTCGGTACGCCCATGGTGGATCGCGATCTTGCCTGGTATGAGTGGCAGGAGGTTTATTCAGGGAAGCTCAAGTCACCGCTAACGGTTACCTTCGCAGAAGTAGCCACTCATAATCATTTTGCGCTCGATCGGGGCGGCAAAATTTTCAATCGAACTGCCCCTGTTATTAAACTTCCCGAGAATTCCACTGAAGGTGATTACCTTCAGCTTCTAGGGCTGCTGAACTCATCCATGGCGTGCTTTTGGCTGAAGCAGATGTGTCACAGTAAAGGAAGTACTGTCGATGTAAAGGGGGCTAGGCAGTCGAGGGTCCCATTTGATGATTTCTATCAATTCAACGGAACTAACGTCCAGGAATTCCCTCTCCCTGCTGAGTACCCTCTCACCCGCGCAACAGAACTGGACACCCTCGCCCAACATCTCGCTGCCGTAACCCCTTCCGTCATCGCAGCCGACCCGGAGAATCCACCCACGTCCGAATCCTTGGCGCAGGCAAAATCGGAATGGCACCGCATCCGTGCCCGGATGATCGCCGTCCAGGAGGAATTGGACTGGGAGGTCTACGGCATCTACGGCCTGTGCGACGACCTCACCGCACCCGAAGACTCACTTCCCGCCGAAGGTCTCGCCCTCGGGCAGCGAGCCTTCGAGATCCACCTCGGCAAACGTGTCAAGGAGCAGGGCGTCAAGACGGAATGGTTCCGGCGTCACAACTCCACCATGATCACAGAGATTCCGGCCGAATGGCCTGGCGCCTACAAGGAGACGGTCCGCCGTCGGCTCGACGCCATGAAGAACTCCTCCGTGATCGGGCTCATCGAGCGCCCCGAATACAAGCGGCGCTGGCTCACCGACAGCTGGGAAGATCAGCAGCAGGCCGCACTCAAGGAGTGGCTGCTCGCACGTATGGAGCGACGGGAGCTCTGGTACGAGACGGACTACGACGGGACGGAGCGCCCCCGTACCCGCTCCCTCCCCGAGCTGGTCGACGACCTCACCGGCGACCACGACTTCGTGGCCGTCGCTGAGCTCTACGCGCCCGGTGAGGAACTGTCCGTGATCGTGCCCAAGCTGGTCGAGGACCAGCACGTGCCGTTCCTGGCCGCCCTGCGCTACACGGAGGCGGCGCACAAGAAGAAGCGCGAGGTGTGGGAGCAGGTCTGGGAGCGGCAGCGGGAGGAGGACGCGGCCACCGCCGCCGGGGATCACCGGAAGGCGCTGGAGATCAGGGACGGTACTCCGGTGCCGCCGAAGTACACGACGGCCGACTTCCGCAAGGCCTCCTACGCCGCCCAGCGCGGGGGTCTCGACGTGCCCAAGGAGCGGTTCATCTCCTACAGCCGTACTCTCAACCCGGCGATCGAGGTCCTGGGCTGGGGCGGCTGGGACCACCTGGAGCAGGCCGCGGCCCTCACCGAGACCATCGATAACCGCGCGAACTCCGGAAACTGGGAGCGAGAGGACTTCATCCCGTACCTCGCCGGCCTGCTGGAGCTGCTGCCGTGGCTGAGGCAGTGGCACCCCGAGGACGCCGGCATGTTCGAGGAGGCGCTGCTGGACTGGCAGCGGGAGGAGGAGTTCGCGGTCACCGACGAGGAGCTGCGCGCCTGGCGCCCGGCCCGTAAGGCGGCGAAGAAGGCCGCGGCCAAGCCCGCCGGCGGGAAGAACGCGAAGAATGCGAAGGCGAAGGAGTAGCCACCCCTTCGCAGGGCCCCGCCAGACCCACCACCCTGCCCGGACCCCGCCCACCCCCGCAAACCCGGCAGATCCGTGCTCCCCGCACGTTACGCTGAGGCGTTCGGGTGACGCGGGCCGGGCGGGTCCGGGGTCCGGTGTGCCGTGCGCAGACCGTGCGGCAGACAAGGACGCCGGTCCAGTGGGCCGGGGCGCGCGGAATCCGAGGCAGGGGGCGGACGGCCCGGCGAGAGCGGCGGCAGCGCCGCTCGGACCGGCGCCCGGACGGCCGAGCGGGCGACAACGGGACCACGAGGAGTACGCGATGGCACACCCCACCCAGCCACTGCTGCGTGAGGTCATCGACATCCCCACCGTCAGTCACGAGAGCTTCGTCCTGAAGCTCACCGAGGCGCTGGGCAGCGACGAGGAGCTTTCGAAGGCGCTGGACGCGTACGTCCTCACCGACAGCCTCGTGGAGCGGTTCGGGGAGGCCCTGTCGCTCATCGAGGCCGGGCTGACCAGCGGCAGCTCGAAGGCCGCCTACCTCCACGGTTCCTTCGGTTCCGGCAAGTCGCACTTCATGGCGGTGCTGGCCGCGCTGCTCGGCATCCAGGAGCGGGCGGCGCTCAGGGTGCGCGGTCTCGAGAAGTTCGCCGGGGCCATGCGCGAGCACGCCTGGCTGCACAGTACGAAGTTCCTACTGCTGCCCTTCCACATGCTCGACGGCAAGTCGCTGGAGCAGAAGGTGCTCGGCGGGTACGTCGAGCACATCCGCCGCCTCCACCCCGACGCCTCGATCCCGCAGGTCTACCGCACGGACGCACTCTTCGAGAACATCCGCAGTCACCGGGAGCGGATGGGCGACGAGGCGTTCATCGACGGACTGCCGGGCGGTGACGCCCAGGACAAGTGGGGCGACTCGGTCTTCTGGACCACCGAGAAGCTGGACACCGCGCTCGCCGCCGAGCAGATGGACGCGAAGATCCTCAACGAGGTGGATCCCCAGTGGCACCAGGAGCCCGTCACCGCCGGCGGGCTGCGCGCCAAGCTGATCTCCGACGCCCTCTCCACCTGGTTCAAGGGGCTTTTCCAGGACGCCGCCGAGGACCGGCAGGCGTTCGTCTCCCTCGACCGTGGCCTCGGCATCATCGCCGCGCACGCGAAGTCCCTCGGGTACGACGCGCTCGTCCTCTTCCTCGACGAGCTGATCCTGTGGCTCGCCAACCACATCCGGGACGAGAAGTTCGTCTCCGAGCAGGCCGCGAAGATCACCAACTTCGTGGAGGGCAGCGACGCCCGCCGGGCCATCCCGGTGGTCTCCTTCATCGCTCGTCAGCGTGATCTGCGGGACCTGGTCGGCGACGAGGCCGTGCTCGGCTCGGCCGAGGTGTCCATCCAGGACACCCTCTCCCTGGCCGACGACCGATTCCGCACGATCCCGCTGCCCGACAGCGACCTGCCGGCGATCGCGCACGCGCGGCTGCTGAAGCCCCGCGAGGACGTGCCCGACGCGCAGGCCCGCATCGACCAGGCCTTCGCGAACATCAAGCGCGTCAAGCCCGACGTGTGGGACGCGCTGCTGGGTGACAGCAAGGACATCACGACCGCGGACGAGGAGGCCTTCCGCCGGGCCTTCCCGTTCTCGCCAGCCTTCATGGACACCCTGGTACGGGTCGCCGAGGCGCTGTCCCGTTCCCGTACCGGCCTGAAGCTCATGGGACAGATGCTGTTCGACCAGCGCGACACCCTCCGTCTGGGCCAGCTCGTCCCCCTCGGCGACCTCTACGAGGTGCTGTACCGGGGCGGCAGCGACCCCTTCACCCAGACCCTGCGGGAGCAGTTCCGGTCCGCGCAGGAGCTGTACAAGAACAAGCTCCAGCCCTACCTGCTGGGCCGGTACGAGCTCACCCTGGACGACACCGAGGCGTACCGGCGCGACCCGGACGGACTCGACCCCGCCGTACGCGGCCGGATGGAGTCGTTCATCGTCGACAACCGGCTCATGGGCACCCTGCTGCTGTCCGCCCTCGTGCCGTCCGTGCCCGCCTTCCAGAACCTCACCGTCAAGCGGCTCACCGCCCTCAACCACGGCATCGTCACCTCCCGGGTGCGCGGCTTCGAGGCCAAGGAGGTCGCGAAGAAGGCCAAGGAGTGGGCCGACGAGTTCGGCGAGATCAAGTACACCGAGGGACCCGACGCGGGGATCTCGCTGGAGCTCGTCGGGGTCGACTACGAGTCGATCGTCACCCGCGCCCAGACCAACAACAACCCGGCCAACCGCCGAGGTCTCCTCAAGCGCATGCTGTGGGAAGAGCTGGGGGTGAGCCAGGGCCAGCTCGACGAGCAGCTCAACCTGTCCTGGCGCGGCTCCCGGCGGTCCGCAGAAATCCTCTTCGGCAACCTCGCCGACGCCAACACCCTGGACGACGACAAGGTCAAGCCGCGCCAGCCGGGCAGCTGGCGGCTCATCGTCGACATGCCCTTCGACGACGTCTACGGCGAGGCCGAGGACCGCGACCGCATCATGCGGCTCAAGAACCTCCCCGACCACGACGAGATCCGCACCATCGGCTGGATTCCCGCGCACTTCACGCACGCCACCTACCTGAAGTTCCAGCGGTTGGTCATCATCGACTACGTCCTCAACGGCCAGCGCTTCGATTCCTACGCCGGACACCTCAGCCCCAACGACCGGGAACGCGCCAAGGACGCCCTGCGCAACCAGCACCGCCGCCTGTCCAGCACCGTACGGAACGCCCTCAAGCAGGCCTACGGCCTCCTGCCGAAGGACCCGGCGGTCGTCGGCGGCTACGACGAGCACATCCTGCCCGTCCCCGACATGCAGGCGATCGTCCTGGAGTACAACCAGTCGCTGTACGACGCGGCGCGGCGCATCATCTCCGGCGCCCTCGCCCACCAGTACCCGGCCCACCCCGACTTCGACCCGCAGGGCGAGCAGCTGTCGGTGCGCACGGCCGACGTCAAGACCGTCTTCGGCTATCTGCGCACCGCCTCCGACGAAGGCACTGACGTCGTCGAGATCCGCCCGAAGGACCGCCCGCTGATGGCCCGCATCGCCGGTCAGAAGGGCCTGAAGCTGGGCACCATGTTCGAGGCACGCTTCCAGCTCGGCCGGCACTGGGAGGAACACTTCGGGCAGAAGGCCGGAACCGCCTACGACGACCAGGACATCCCCGTCCGCACCCTCCTCGAGTGGATCGACGAGCCCCTCCCGTACGGCCTCGACCCGGTCCTCGCCCACCTGGTGCTGTGCGCCTACGCCGAGCGCACCGACCGCGTGTGGACCTACCACGACGGGCCCGTCGAGGTCGCCGACCCCACCGCCCTCAAGACCGTCTACAGCCTGCGGGCCCAGGAACGCCCCACCGAGGAGGCGTGGAACGAGGCCGTCGAACGCGCGGCACTCATCTTCGGCGAAGCCCCGCTGTCGCCGATGCGCCGGGCCCGCATCATCGCCGAGTTCAGCGACCGCGTCCGGGCACGCGCCGCGCAGCTGCGCACCGCGGCCCGGAAGCTCGTCGACGAGCTGGAGACGCACGCCGGCTACCTCGGTCTGGACACCGACGACGACGAGGGCCGCCTCGGCACCGCGCGCCGGGCAGCCGTCCTCGTGGACGACCTCGCCGACGCCGACCGGCACGACCCGCTCGCCGTCGTCACCCTCCTCGCCGGTGCCGACACCGGCGACCGGGCCGGACAGGAGCGGATCGGCAAGTCCCTGTCCAGCGCGCCCGCCGTCATCAGCGCACTGGCCGGCGTGCCCTGGTCCAGCGTCTACGACATGGCCCGCGACGTGCGTGAACCGTACGCAACCGAGACCCGCGCCGTACTCGACTCCCTGCACGGCACCGCACGGGCGGACGAGAACACGGCCGTCCTCGGTACCGCGCTGGAGAAGACGACCAGGGAACTCACCGCGATCCTGCGCCGCGCCAATGCCGCACGGACCCCGCCGCCCGCGCCCCCCGCCACCCCGCAGCCCGGCCCGGCGCCGGTCCCCTCCCCGAACCGGTTCCCCTTGGACGACCACGGCACCCCGGGCCGCAACGGCAACGGCGTGTCCGCCACCGTCCCCGAGCAGCCGTACGGACAGTACGAAGCGGAGGCCGCGGACGCCGTCGACCGGCTGCGGACGGAACTCACCGACGTGGCCGAGGCCCACCCGCACGCCCGTATCCAGGTCACGTGGCAGGTGATCGACCAGCCGTGAGCACGCACAGCACCACCGCTCCGCCGCCCGGGCACGGCACCGGGCGGTCCCGGCCCCGGCCCGCGCACCCCGCCGCGGTCGTCCAGGTCCTGGAGGCCCGCTCCTTCACGGAGGGCGAGCCCCGCATCGTCCTCATCCGCGCCGAGCCGCACTGGAACGGGCCCCGCCTGCTGCCGCTCGGCGGCGGCCGGACCGCGCACATCGCCACCGCCGTCTCACCGCTCGCCGTGCTGGACACGCTCACCGGATGGGAGCGGACCGACACCGGCGAGCGGGACGTGCTCGCCGTCCTCACCGACGTCGAGGAAGCCGACCTCGGCCCCGGCCTCCTCGCCCGGGTCTACCGCAACCGCGTCTACCCCATAGAGTCCTGGGCCGTCGTCCGCCGCCTCTTCGGCGCCGTGGACCTCGACCCCCGCCTGACCGCCGAGAGCTGGGCCGCCGAAGCCCTCATCGACGCCGCCGGCCAGGAGAGCTGGCCCAAGACCCCGGGTACGGTCCTCTCCCGCGACACCGCCCTGTCCCGGCTCGCCGCCGGGCGGCTGTCCACCGCCGCCCACCGGCTCGACCCCGACCGGCTCGACCTGCACGCCCTGATGGCCTGGTCCCTCGCCCCTGGCGCGGTCGAACGTGTCGCCTCGCTGCGTGACCAGGAGCGTCGCGGACTCGCGTCCTGGCTCGCCGACCCCGACCGGGTGGGCCTTCGGGCACACCAGGCGCTCACCGCCCTGTTCGCCCTCTTCGAGGCAGGCAACGGCGCCGACGCGGTGCCCATGGGACTAGTGTGCGCCGCTCTCTGGGGCGAGAAGGCGCCGGCGGGCGTGGACCGTGCCCGTGGCCGCGCGGAACTGAAGTTCGGCGGCCGGCGACTCGACGACGACAGTTTCGCCGCCTTCGGTGCCGAGACCGAGGACTACGTCCGGGTCCTGCTGACCGCCCGCTCCGCGGACGTGACCGAAGACGAGCCGGTGCTTCCGGGTCCCGACCCCCGCGCCCTCATGGCCCGCGCCGACGCCCTCATCCGCGAGATGGGGGCAGAAGACGCGGCCGCCGCCAGCGACCTGCTCGAAACCGGGCAACGGGCGCGCTACGGAGCCGTCGCCCGCGCCCTCACCGCCTGCGTCCCCTCCCGTCCGGACAAGGCGCCGGCCGAGCGGCGTATCCGCGACCTGAAGCGCGCCGTCGACCACCTGGCCGAGCACGAGCTGTCCCGGCTCGCGAGCCACCGCGCGACGATGACCCGGGTCCGCATGGCACAACGGCTCGTGCACTGGCTCGGCCGGCCTCCGGTCACCGCATTCACCACCGCGGCCGAGGCGGTGCAGCAGCACATCACCACCTACGGATGGGTCGACCTCGCCCACGGCTGGATCACCGACGGCGACCACACCCACCCGGAACTGCCCGGCGCTCTCGCCGCACTGAGCACCGCCGTGCGGGCCCGACGGCACACCCTCGACGAGGCGTTCGCCGCCCGCCTCGCCGAGGAGACCCGCAGCGGCGCCGCACCGCGCGACGCCCTCGTCGTGGAGGACTTCGCCCGCCGCGTCCTCGCCCCGGTCGTCAAACCCGCCCGCCCATCGAGCGCCGGAAACCCGCCGCTCCTCCTCGTCGTCCTCGACGGGGCGAGCGCCGCCGTGGCCGCGGCCCTCGCCGAACAACTGCGCACCCGGTCCTGGGCGGAATACGACCCCGTGGCCGACACCGCGGGAGACCGGCGACGGCGCGGCATGCTCGCCGCACTGCCCACGATCACCCGCACCTCCCGCGGCTCCCTCTTCGCCGGCGAACTCACCGAGATCGACCAGCAGGAGGAACGCAGGCGCTTCGCGGCACACCGCTTCTGGGGCGGGGCCGACGTCCGGCTCTTCCACAAGGCGGACCTGCGAGGAGACGCGGGACACGCCCTCGGCAGCGAACTGGCCGAGGCACTCGACGACCCCGACACCCACGTCGCCGTCGTCGTCAACACCATCGACGACCGCCTCGGCGAGGACCGGGCCATGTCCCACTGGCAGCTGAACGAACTCCTCGGCATGGAACAACTGCTGGCCCAGGCCCGCACCACCGGCCGCGCCCTGGTGATCACCGCCGACCACGGACACGTCATCGACCACGGCACCGACAAGGAGAACGTCCCCGACGCCCTCTCCGCACGGCACCGCCGAGGTACCACACCCGCCGGCCGCGGCGAAACCGTCCTCACCGGACGGCGTGTCGTCGCCGAAGGACAACGCATCACCGCCCTGTGGGACACCGGACTGCGCTACGGAAACCGGCAGGCCGGATACCACGGCGGCGTCGCCCTCGCCGAAGCCGCCATCCCCGTATTGGCCTTCGCCCCCTACGGCGCACCCGTACCCAAGGGCTGGCGCGAGCTCGGCCCCCAGCGGCCCTCCTGGTGGTCCCTTAAAGAGGACGCCGTCACCGGCACCGAGGTCCCGGCCACACAGGCTCCGGGCGTCACGCCGCCGGCCAGGCGCACCCCCTCGGCCGCCGAACTGCGGAAGAAGGCGGAAGAACAGCAGGCCGCCGAGCACGAGACCGGCCAGGGAGCGCTGCTGTCCCTCGACGAGGTCAGCACGGCCGAGCCGACCGAGACGGCCGCACCCCCACAGCCCGCCCCCGCCTCGGCAGCCGAACAGCTCACCGAGGCGCTGCGAGCATCCGACATCATGAGCGCCCAGCTCGGCGCACTGCCGCGCCCCGAGGACTTCGACACCGTCGCGAAGGCCGTCCAGGCCCTCGTCGACGCGCACGGAATCCTGCCGGTCACCGTCGTCGCCGAACGCGCCGGGAAACGCGCCACACGCGCCGCGGGTTTCGCCGCCACACTGCAACGCGTACTCAACTACGACCAGGCGGAGGTCCTCACCCTCACCGACAACGGGCGCTCCCTCCGGCTCGACGTACCACTGCTGCGACGGCAGTTCCGCCTCGACACGACAGGCGGAGCACGGACGTGACACTCCAGGGCATCAGTCCCGAACGCCGCCTGCGACTGATCGACGCGTTGCGCCGGGGCGCCGTACCCGAGACCGGGCTCGGAGTCCTCGCGGTCGGCCTCGGCCGGTTCGAAACCGCGGTCGACGCGGAACTCGACGCGGTCGCCACCGGGTCGGCCGTGTTCAAGGCCGTACGGGGCGAATACGGCTCAGGTAAGACCTTCTTCACCCGCTGGCTCGCCGAACGCGCCAAGCAGCGCAACTTCGCCGTCGCCGAAGTGCAGGTCTCCGAGAACGAGACACCCCTGCACAAACTGGAGACGGTCTACCGGCGGCTCACCGAACGCCTCGCCACCAGCACCTTCCCGCCCAGCGCCTTCCGACCGGTCGTCGACGCCTGGTTCTACGCCCTGGAAGAGGACGCCCTCGCCGCCGGCGCCACCGACGACGAACTGCCACAAGCCGTGGACGGCCTCCTCACCGCACGCCTCGCCGAGGTCTCCCGCGTCGCACCGGCGTTCGCAACGGCCCTGCGCGGCTACCGGCGCGCCCAGGAGGCGGGTGACGACGCCACCGCCGACTCCGTTCTCGCATGGCTCGGCGGACAGCCCCACGTCGCCGCGGCGGCCCGCCGAAGCGCAGGCGTCCGCGGCGACCTGGACCACTTCGGAGCCCTCGGCTTCCTCCAGGGCCTGCTGACCGTCCTCAAGGACTCCGGCCACCCCGGGCTGCTCCTCGTCCTCGACGAGGTCGAGACCCTGCAGCGAGTTCGCTCGGACGCCCGGGACAAGGCACTCAACGCACTGCGCCAGCTCATCGACGAGGTGCACTCCGGGCGCTTCCCCGGCCTCTACCTCCTCATCACCGGCACACCCGCCTTCTTCGAAGGACCACAGGGCGTCCAGCGGCTGGCACCGCTCGCACAACGCCTGGCCACCGACTTCACCACCGACGCCCGCTTCGACAACCCGCGCGCCGTACAGCTCAGGCTTCCCGGCTTCACCGTGGAATCCCTGACCGAACTCGGCGGCAGGGTCCGGGACATCTACGCCTCAGGCACCGAACGAGAAGCCGCAGAACGCGTACGCGGAGTCGTCGACGACTCCTACGTGACCGACCTCGCGCGCGCCGTGGCGGGAAGTCTCGGAGGCAAGGTCGGCATCGCACCACGGCTCTTCCTCAAGAAACTCGTGGGCGACGTCCTCGACCGCGTGGAACAGTTCGAGGACTTCGATCCGCGCAAGCACTACGCACTCACGGTCACGGAATCCGAGCTCACCGGCATCGAGAGGAACGCCGCGGCAGGCTCGGCCGACGACGTCGAACTCCCTCTGTGAAGCGCCCGTGAACACCGACGACACCCCGGACGCGGTCGACCGGCTCCACCCCATCGTCCTGCACCACATCGCCAACACCCTCAGCTGGCCCGATCTGCGGCCCCTCCAGAAGGCCGCCGTCCATCCGCTCATGGACGGCACGGACGCGCTGCTCCTCGCCCCCACCGCCGGCGGCAAGACCGAAGCCGCAATCTTCCCGCTGCTGTCGAAAATGGCCCAAGCACGGTGGACGGGAACCTCGATCCTCTACGTCTGTCCCCTCAAGGCACTGCTCAACAACCTGCTGCCTCGCCTGGAGAGCTACACCTCGTGGCTCGGACGCTCAGCGGCTCTCTGGCACGGTGACGTCTCACAGACTCGACGCAAACGCATCCTGTGGGAACGCCCCGACATCCTGCTGACCACGCCGGAATCACTGGAAGCGATGCTGGTCAGCGCCAACGTCGACCACCGTGCCTTCTTCTCGGGACTGCGGACGGTTATTGTGGACGAGATCCACGCCTTCGCAGGCGACGACCGCGGCTGGCACCTTCTCGCCGTGCTGGAGCGCCTGGAACGGGTCGCCGGCCGTCCGGTGCAGCGGATCGGTCTCTCCGCGACCGTGGGCAATCCGCCGCAACTCCTGGCCTGGCTGCAAGGATCCGGCGCCGGGGAACGACCCGCGCACGTGGTTTCCGCCGGCGGCCCCGCGCCGACGGCCGACACCCCGCCGCCCGGAGACATCCAGCTCGACTACGTGGGCTCCCTGGAGAACGCTGCCACTGTCATCGCCGCACTCCACCGGGGAGAGAAACGGCTGGTCTTCTGCGAGACCCGGCGGCACGTCGAGAAGCTCGGCGAGTGCCTGCGAGCCAAGGGCGTGACCACGTTCCTCTCGCACGCCTCCCTCGCGGCCGACGAGCGCCGACGTGCCGAGGCGGCGTTCAGCGAGGCGCGCGACTGCGTCATCGTTTCCACCAGCACCCTCGAACTCGGCATCGACGTGGGCGACCTCGACCGCGTCATCCAAATCGACGCTCCGCCCACCGTGGCGTCCTTCCTTCAACGCCTGGGCCGAACCGGCAGACGGCCCGGATCCTCGCGCAACTGCCTCTTCCTCACCCTCGAGGAGGACGGCCTGCTCGCCGCCGCGGCCCTGCTCCTTCAGTGGTCACGCGGCTGGGTCGAACCGGTGGAGGCCCCACCTGAGCCCCGGCACATCGTCGCCCAGCAGGTGCTCGCCCTCTGCCTGCAGGAGAACACCGTCGGGGAACACCTCTGGCAGGAATGGTGGGGCGGGCTGGGCCCCTTCGGACCCCAGGCCGAACCGATCGTGAAACACCTGATCAACGAGGGCTACCTCGAACGGGACAGCGGCATGCTGTTCATCGGCCCCGAAGCAGAGCAGCGCTTCGGCTACCGCCACTTTATGGACCTGACGGCGGTGTTTACTGCCGCGCCGGAGTTCACCGTTCTCTTCGGCCGCAAGGAGATCGGATCGACCGACCCGGCCCTGCTGACCGAGAGAGTGGCCGGACCACGACGGCTCCTGCTGGCAGGCCGCAGCTGGCAGGTCACCTACATCGACTGGTCCAGACGCCGCTGCTTCGTCGAACCTGTGGAAAGCGGAGGCAAGGCACGGTGGGCCGGAGCAGGCTTCGCCCGGGGAGCCTCGTACGAACTCACACGCGGCGTACGCGAGGTCCTGCTGGGCACCGATCCGCCCGTGACACTGACACGGCGCGCACTCGATGCCATGGCCGCTGCCCGTGAACGTGCGGTGGAGCATGTGCACCCGGGCGGAACTGTCGTCGTTCGTGGCGGTCGCGACACCGGCGTGCGCTGGTGGACCTGGGCAGGGCAACGGGCGAACGCCACACTCGCGGCCACTCTTAGCGAGATCGCCGACCCTCTCCAATACCCCACGGACGCCTGCATCCGCCTCCGTGAGGACCTGACCGCCACCGAATGGCAGCAGGCGAGGGGCCGGGCGGCAGAGCAGCTCAGCCTGCCCTACGTGGATCCGCGTGCACTGAGGGGCCTGAAATTCAGCGCTGCCCTGCCGGAACGCCTCGCCACTGCCACGCTGGCCGCTCGCCTGGCGAATCTGGAGAAGGCCACCTCGGTCCTCAGAGAACCGGCACGGTTCTCGGCGATGGCCCACTGATTCACTGGCCTGTGAAGACGGCTACCTCACGAGTTGTACGTGCTCTGCGCCCGCTCCAGACCCTCGATCACCAGAGCCTCCACCGCGTCCGCCGCGCGGTCCACGAAGTAGTCCAGCTCCTTGCGCTCCGCCGACGAGAAGTCCTTCAGCACGAAATCCGCCACCGGCATCCGGCCCGGCGGCCGGCCGATGCCGAACCGCACCCGGTGATAGTCCGCACCCAGCGACTTCGTGATCGACTTCAGCCCGTTGTGCCCGTTGTCCCCGCCACCCAGCTTCAACCGCAGCACGCCGTAGTCGATGTCCAGCTCGTCGTGGACCGCCACGATGTTGCCCACCGGCACCTTGTAGAAGTCCCGCAACACCGTCACCGGACCGCCCGACACGTTCATGAACGACATCGGCTTCGCCAGGATCACCCGCCGGTTCGCCGGCCCCACGGGACCGATCCGGCCCTCCACCACCTGTGCCTGCGCCTTGCCGTGCCGCTTGAACCGCGCCCCGATCCGCTCCGCCAGCAGATCCACCACCATGAAACCGACGTTGTGCCGGTTCGCGGCGTACTCGGGGCCCGGATTGCCGAGACCGGCCACCAGCCAGGGCGCACTCGCGTCCGTCGTCACGTCCATGTCTCCTTGTCCGCCGTCCGTCCACACATACACGTCGGCCGCTGCCCCGCACGGGAACAGCGGCCGACCACACGATGACCGTGCGAGAGGATCAGGCCTCGGCGGCCTCTTCGCCCTCACCCTCGGCGGCGGGCTCCTCGGCCTGCGCGGCCAGGACCTGCAGGACGACCGTGTCCCCGTCGACGGCCAGCTTGGTGCCGGACGGGAGCGGGATGTCCTTCGCGAGGATGGAGGCGCCGGCCTCCAGGCCCTCGACGGAGACGGTGACCGACTCGGGGATGTGCGTGGCCTCGGCCTCGACCGGCAGCGCGTTCAGGACGTGCTCCAGCAGGTTGCCGCCCGGGGCCAGTTCGCCCTCGGTCTGCACGAAGATCTCGACGCTGACCGTCTCGCCGCGCTGCACCAGCTGCAGGTCGACGTGCTCCAGGAAGCCCTTGATCGGGTCACGCTGGACCGACTTCGGGATCGCCAGCTCGTTCGTCTTGCCGTCGATGTCCAGCGCGATCAGCACGTTCGGCGTACGCAGCGCCAGCAGCAGCTCGTGGCCCGGAAGCGTCAGGTGGATCGGGTCGGAACCGTGACCGTACAGAACACCCGGAACCTTGTTGTCACGGCGGATACGACGCGCGGCACCCTTGCCGAACTCGCTGCGCGTCTCGGCGGTGAGCTTCACCTCGGACATGATTACTCCTCGTAGAGCTAGGAACGGACGTGGTCACCCGGCCACGAACGGCCTGCTACGAAGAGCGCGTCGATAACGGACAGCCACACCCGCGAACACGAGTACGGCCTCCCTCGCCGAGCAACTTCAGCAGTCTACTCGGAGAGGAAGGCCGTACCCAAAACGATCTCGGGAACCCCCGGGGGGATCCCAGAGGAACCCTTACTGCTCGTCGAACAGGCTCGTCACGGAGCCGTCCTCGAACACCTCACGCACCGCACGCGCGATCGTCGGCGCGATCGACAGCACCGTGATCTTGTCCAGCTCCAGCTCGCTCGGCGTCGGCAGCGTGTTCGTGAACACGAACTCGCTCACCTTCGAGTTCTTCAGCCGGTCCGCCGCCGGACCCGACAGCACACCGTGCGTCGCCGTCACGATGACGTCCTCCGCACCGTGCGCGAACAGCGCGTCCGCCGCCGCGCAGATCGTGCCGCCGGTGTCGATCATGTCGTCGACCAGGACACAGATCCGGCCCTTCACATCACCGACGACCTCGTGCACCGTGACCTGGTTCGCCACGTCCTTGTCACGACGCTTGTGCACGATCGCCAGCGGCGCGCCCAGACGGTCGCACCAGCGGTCCGCCACCCGCACCCGGCCCGCGTCCGGAGACACCACCGTCAGCTTCGAACGGTCCACCTTCGCGCCCACGTAGTCCGCGAGCAGCGGCAGCGCGAACAGGTGGTCCACCGGACCGTCGAAGAAGCCCTGGATCTGGTCCGTGTGCAGGTCCACCGCCAGGATCCGGTCCGCACCCGCGGTCTTCATCAGGTCCGCGATCAGACGCGCCGAGATCGGTTCACGTCCCCGGTGCTTCTTGTCCTGCCGCGCGTAACCGTAGAACGGCACGATGACCGTGATGGAGCGGGCCGACGCACGCTTCAACGCGTCGATCATGATCAGCTGCTCCATGACCCACTTGTTGATCGGAGCCGTGTGGCTCTGGATCAGAAAGCAGTCCGCACCACGCGCCGACTCCTGATAACGGACGTAGATCTCACCGTTCGCGAAGTCGAAGGCCTTCGTCGGGACGACCCCGACACCCAGCTCGTGGGCGATCTCCTCGGCAAGCTCGGGGTGGGCGCGGCCGGAGAAGAACATCATCTTCTTCACGCCGGTCGTCTTGATCCCGGTCACAGCACTTTCTCCTCAGAGGTTTCGCAGCTGAGCCTCTTCAGGCTCGTCCGGCTGGGTGCCGGAGGCGTCTCAGCTGGTGGGGTGCGGATGTGCACTTATCACGGTACGCCGTGTTCGACGCGCCGGTTTCCGGTCAGCCTTCGCCACCGGTCTCCCGGGACACCGCCTCGGCCGCCTTCGCCGCCGCGCTCCCCGGACGCTTACGAGCCACCCAACCCTCGATATTCCGCTGCTGGCCACGGGCCACGGCCAGCGAACCGGGCGGCACATCCTTCGTGATCACCGAGCCGGCGGCGGTGTAGGCACCGTCCCCGACCGTGACAGGAGCCACAAACATGTTGTCCGAACCCGTCTTGCAGTGAGAGCCCACGGTCGTGTGGTGCTTGCTCTCCCCGTCGTAGTTCACGAACACGCTCGCCGCACCGATGTTGGTGTACTCACCGATCGTCGCGTCACCCACGTAGGACAGGTGCGGGACCTTCGTCCCCTCGCCGATCGAGGAGTTCTTCGTCTCGACGTACGTGCCGATCTTCGCCTTGAGCCCGAGCCGGGTACCCGGACGCAGATACGCGTACGGGCCCACGGTCGCCTCCGGACCGATGTCGGCGCCCTGGGACACGGTGTTGTCCACCCGCGCGCCCGCGCCGACCCTGGTGTCCGTGAGGCGGGAGTTCGGACCGACCTCCGCACCCTCGGCGAGATGCGTGGTGCCGTGCAGCTGCGTACCCGGGTGGACGACGACGTCCTGCTCGAAGGTCACCGTCACGTCGACCCACGTGGTCGCCGGGTCGACGACCGTCACGCCGGCCAGCATGGCGCGCGTCAGCAGCCGGTCGTTGAGGATCCGGCGGGCCTCGGCGAGCTGCACGCGGTTGTTGATCCCCGCGATCTCCCGGTGGTCCCCGGCCACGGAGGCACCGACGCGGTGCCCGGCCTCGCGCAGGATGCCGAGGACGTCGGTGAGGTACTCCTCACCCTGGCTGTTGTCCGTCCGCACCTTCCCCAGCGCGTCCGCGAGCAGCTGCCCGTCGAAGGCGAAGACACCCGAGTTGATCTCGCGGATCGCCCGCTGCGACTCGGAGGCGTCCTTGTGCTCCACGATCGCGGTGACGGCACCGGAGGCCCCGTCCCGCACGATCCGGCCGTACCCCGTCGCGTCCGGCACCTCGGCCGTCAGCACGGTGACCGCGTTGCCGTCGGCGGAGTGGGTGGCGGCGAGGGCCTGCAGCGTCTCGCCGGTCAGCAGCGGAGTGTCACCGCAGACGACCACGACCGTGCCGTCCACGGCACCGCCGAGGGCCTCCAGTCCCATCCGGACGGCGTGCCCGGTGCCGTTCTGCTGCTCCTGCACGGCGGTACGCACGTCGGGGGCGACCTCGGTGAGGTGCGCGGTGACCTTCTCACGGGCGTGACCCACGACGACCACCAGGTTCTCGGGCTCCAACTCACCGGCGGCGGCGAGCACGTGGCCGACGAGGGAACGTCCGCACAGCTCGTGCAGGACCTTGGGTGTGGCCGACTTCATACGGGTGCCCTCACCCGCTGCGAGAACGACGACGGCTGCCGGGCGAATGGCGCTCACGGGATGCCCTTCGGCTTTGAGGGGGTGGGGGTGGACATCCGCAGGATACCGGGGCGGTTTGCGGCGGACATGAGTGCGGGCCCCGACAGGGTGGTCAGGGCCCGCTCGGCGTTCTCGCGCAGTGGCTCCCCCGCAAGGATTCGAACCTTGTCCTGCTGGTACCAAAAACCAGTGTGCTGCCAGTTACACCACGGGGGACGGCGCCTCAGACCTTACCGGAGACGCGCTCGCGCGTAACTCACGATGCCCGTGCCGCGATACACGCCCCCGGTACGGGACGCCGAGCACCTCGCCGGGTCGAGGGATATCGCGTCGTATCGCTTGGCGAAAGTCGCCGGAAACGGGGCGGGGGGCGCCCGTAGGCTGGAGGCATGACCACGACGGGGGAAGACCACGTACCGGCCCGGGGTGGGCCTTGGTGGTGGGACAGGCGACGCGGCGCGGTGCTCGATGTGAGCCTCGGTGTCGTGTCCGCGCTGGAGTGCGCGGCGGAGGGGATTCCGTTCGCGAGGGATGCCGGGATTCCGTGGGCGGCGGGGGTCGTCTTCGGGTTGCTGGCCGGTTCGGTGCTGGTGGTGCGGCGGAAGTGGCCCATCGCGGTGGTGCTGGTGGCGATCGCCATCACGCCGGCGCAGATGGGCTTCCTGATGGGCGTCGTCGGCCTGTACACGCTGGCCGCGTCCGAGCTGCCGCGGCGGATCATCGGGTCGCTGGCCGGGATGTCGCTGCTCGGCACGTTGATCGTCACGTTCGTGCGGGTGCGCCAGGACATGGCGTCCGAGGACCTGGACATCGGCGACTGGTTCATCCCGTTCGCGGCGATCGCCACGTCCTTGGGGGTGACCGCTCCGCCGGTGCTGCTGGGCCTGTACGTGGGGGCGCGGCGGCGCTTGATGGAGAGCCTGCGGGAGCGTGCGGACAGCCTGGAGCGGGAGCTGCAGCTGCTCGCGGAGCGGGCGGAGGAGCGCGCGGAGTGGGCGCGGGGCGAGGAGCGGACGCGGATCGCGCGGGAGATGCACGACGTGGTCGCGCACCGGGTGAGTCTGATGGTCGTGCATGCCGCCGCGCTGCAGGCCGTCGCGCGCAAGGACCCGGAGAAGGCGGTGAAGAACGCCGCGCTGGTGGGGGACATGGGGCGGCAGGCGCTGACGGAGTTGCGGGAGATGCTCGGGGTGTTGCGCGCCGGTGCGGACGGCGGGCGTGCCGCGCGGGCGGCGGTGCCGTTGGCGGCGGTGGGGGTGGCCGCGGCGGCGGCTGCGTCGCGGGCCGCGGAGGACGGTGAGCGTCCTGCGGAGGGTCCGTGTCTGTCGGATCTGGAGGAGCTGATCGGGCAGTCGACGGCGGCGGGGATGGTCGTGGCGTTGTCGGTGGAGGGGGAGGAGCGGTCGTACGCGCCGGAGGTGGAGTCGACGGCGTTCCGGGTGGTGCAGGAGGCGCTGACGAACGTCCACAAGCACGCGGCGGGTGCGAAGACGTACGTGCGGCTCGCGCATCGGGTGTCGGAGATCGCGATGCAGGTGGAGAACGAGCCGCCGCCGGAGGCGTCGTCGGCGTCGTCGGCCCGGTTGCCGTCGGGGGGCAACGGGCTGGTGGGGATGAAGGAGCGGGTGTCCGCCCTGGGGGGTGTGTTCGTGTCGGGGCCGACGGACGCGGGGGGGTTCCGGGTGTCGGCGGTGATCCCGGCGTCGTAGCCGCGGGGCGGGTCAGCCGGCGGTGACGGTGAGGCGGGTCGGCTGGGTGCCGCCGATGAGGGCGGCGAGGGCCTGGTCGATGTCGGGGCCGAGGTACCAGTCGCCGGTGTGGTCGAGGGCGTAGACGCGGCCTTCGGCGTCGACGGCGATGAGGGCCTGGGTGTCGGTCTCGGCGCCGAGGGGGCAGGTCTGGGTGCCGAGGGCGCGGCCGAGGTCGCCGAGGGTGCGGGCCATGTGGAGGCCGTGCAGGGGGTCGAGGTGGAGGCCGGCGGGGGCGATCTGGCGGCCGGGGCCGGTGGGGGTGATGTGGAGGCCGCCGAACTCGGCCCAGGCTTCCACGGCGGCGGGGAAGACGCTGTGGCGGTGCCCGGCGGGTGAGGTGTGCTCGCGCAGGGTGTCGGCCCAGATCTCGGCCTGCTTGATGTCCCAGCGTCCGGGTTGCCAGCCGGCGTCGCGCAGGGCGGCGTCGACGGGGACGGGGAAGCGGGTGGTGGAGGTGCGGTCGGCGTGCATCTGCCCTTGGTTCGTGTCGGTGGTGGCGTTCGGCGTGGGGCGGTCGGTCAGTCGTCGGCGGTGGGGTCGACGATGCGGACGCCGAAGTGGGCGCTGAGGGCGGTGCAGGCGCGGCAGGGGGTGGCGAAGCTGCCGTGGAGGGGGTCGCCGTCCTCGCGGATGCGGCGGGTGGTGAGTTTGGCGTGCTTGAGGGCTTTGCGGGCCTCGCCGTTGGTCATGGGTTTGCGTGCGGCGCGTTTGCTGCGGGCGGAGTCGGCGGTGGTGAGGTGCCGGGAGATGAGGATGGTCTCGGCGCAGCGGCCGGTGAAGCGGTCGCGCTGCCCGCTGGTGAGGGTGTCGAGGAAGTCCTGGACGAGGTGGTGCAGGACGGGGGGTGTGTCGGCGCGGGTGGCGGTGCCGGTGAGGGTGGTGCCGCGGACGGAGAGGGCGGCGGCGACGGTGGGGAGTATGCCGTCGCGGCGGTGGCGCAGGGTGGGGGCGTGGGGGCCCTCGGTGGCACTCCAGCCGATGCGGGGGTCGCCGGTCCGGTGGTCGTCGGACCTGCCGGTGTGTGGTCCCGTCTGCGTCGCACTCATGGTCATGTTCCCCTCCTGAGCATCCCCCCGAAGGTCACAGGGTGCCAAATCCCGCGGCGTGTGCGGAAGCTGGGGCGGGGTGACACGCCCGGGTATGGGCGGTCCGTCACGAGGGGGTGACGGCTGGTCACGGGTGGGGCGGGGGTGGTTGTGCGGGGCCGGTGACCGGTGTCGGCGTACCGCATAGGCTGTCGGCACCGCGTTCGCGTGCGGTGACGGAAGACAGTGCAGACAGACAGACGCCGCAGGGGGCTACCGCCATGACGACAGGTCGGCTCGGGCAGATCGCGCCGCCGAACGCGGCCTACGCCGGGCAGGTCGTGCATTTCCCGGATCCGGTGCGGGCGGCCCGTCACCCGAGAGGGGTACGGGTGGACGAGGGTGGTTACCCCGTTTTCTCGCCGTACGCCCGTGCGGTGGCGGAGATCGCGGAGCCGCCGGTGGGGTTCGGGGTCGACGAGCTGCGGCTGACGGACTACGTGTCGGCGAACGCGGCGTTGTCGGCGTCGGGGCACGAGTTGTGGGACACGGTGCCGGCGGTGGCGACGCCGCACGGCTGGACGTGGCATCACGCGGTCGGGTCGCGGCGCATGGAGCTGGTGCCGGTCGAGGTGAAGGCGCTGCTGCGGCATCACGGCGGTATCGCGACGGCGGCGGTGGACCAGGGCAAGCGGGGGACGCGGCCGTTGCAGGAGACGCGTCCGGCGCATTTCGGTCTGCCGAAGTCGGGTGTGGCGGTGACGGAGCAGCAGGTGCAGGGGGTCGAGGAGGACCTCGGGTACCGGCTGCCGGGTGCGTACCGGTCGTTCCTGAAGGCGGCGGGCGGCTGCGCGCCGGTGGGCACGGCGCTGGACGCGGAGCTGGGGCTGCTGGTGGACCAGCCGTTCTTCACGGTGCGTGAGGAGGCGGCGGTCAACGACCTGGTCTACGTCAACAAGTGTCTGCGGGACCATCTGACGAAGGACTATCTGGGCGTCGCGTTCGTCCAGGGGGGTCTGCTCGCGGTGAAGGTGAAGGGCGAGCGGCTCGGTTCGGTGTGGTTCTGCTCGTACGACGACGCGCGGGACGTGGATCCGGCGTGGGCGCCGGCGGAGCGGGTGGAGCGCCTGCTGCTGCCGTGCGGTGAGGACTTCGACGCGTTCCTGTCGCGGCTGGCGGGATCGCCGCCGGAGTTGGAGACGGTGGCGAACCTGATGGTGGACGGTGGTTTCGCGCGTGCGGTGCCCGTGGCGTCGGCGTCTTCGGCGCCGGTAGGGGAGTGAGCTGGCGATGGTGACGTTCGCGCAGGCGCAGGAGCGCGCGGAAGAGTGGATCAACGGTGACCTGCCGGCGTACCAGCACCGTGAGGTGCGGGTGCGGGAGTTCGGTCTCGGGTTCGTGGTGTGGGCCGAGGACCGTGCGGACGGGCCGCGTTCGGACGGGGGCGCGCAGCGGCTGGTGATCGCCCGGGACAGTGGTGAGGCGACGCTGTGGCCGGCGCTGGCGGTGGGCGAGGTGATCCGCCGCTACGAGGAGGAGTACGGCCGTCCGGAGGCGGTGGAGGAGCCGGCGCCCGCTCCGGCGGCGCGGGTGGATCTGAATCAGACGTCGTTCCTGCTGAGTCCGCCGGAGTGGTTGCAGGAGGCGGCGGACAAGCTGGGCATCCCGGACCGTCGGGGGGAGCGGGACGCCGGTGACGGCGCCGCGCAGGGTGACTCCGGGGGTGATGCGGGGGCGCTTCCCGAGACGCAGGCGGGAGTGCCGTCGGCCGGACCCGCTGCGCCGTCTTCGCCTTCTGTTCCTGCTGCCGGGGCGGTTGCGGACGCCCGGGACAGTGGCGCGGCGTGGCCCGCTGCCGGGGCGGGGAGCGGTGACGCCTCCGGGGCGGGTGCCGGCGCGTCCGGTGCGCCGGGTGCGCCTGACGGGGCGACTCCCTGGGCGGGGACGGACACCAACGCGGACGCCGGTGAGGACCGTTCCGTGCCGCTGCCCGAGACGGTGTTCGCGCCGCCGCTGGGCGGTGTCGACGACACGCCGCCGCCCTCGGTGACGCCGGACGCCAAGACGGCGCTGATGTCGGGCGGCAGCCAGCTTCCGCCGACGGCGTTCGCGCCGGCGATCGGCGACCCGAACACACCGGTGACTCCCGCGGGTACGGGGACGCCGCCGCCTCCCGCGCCGCACACTCCGGCGCCGGGCACGCCTCCCGCGCCGCACACTCCGCCGCCGGCCGCGCCTCCCGCGCCCGCGCCCGTGCCGCAGGCCGGCCCGAGCACGCCGGCCCGGCCGCTCCCGCCGAACGCCGGGGACATCGCCGACGCCGCGACCAGCAAGGCGGCGCCTCCGCGGCGCGGCGGGGGTTCGACCACGCCGCCCCCGCCGGGCGCTCCGGGCGTACCGGGCGTACGGCCGGGGAGTACGCCGCCGCCGGCCGCGCCCGCGGGTGGTTACGTGCCGACGCAGCTGGTGTCGTCGCTCGGTCCCGAGGGGCCGGGCGCTCCGGGTGCGCAGGGAGGTCCGGGCGGAGCGGCGGGTGGACCGGCCGGTCCCGGTACGCCGCCCCCGCCGAGCGCCCCCGGCGGGACGCCCCCCGGCGGGGTGCACCATGCCGCCACGATGCTGGCCGACCCGGGCCGGACGGGCGGCGGGGCGCCTCAGCCTCCCGCGCCGCCCGGTGCGCCGGGCGTCCCGGGTGCGCCGGGCGTCCCCGGTGCCGCCGGTGGTCCCGGTACGCCGCCGCCTCCCGCGGCTCCCGGTGCGCCCGGCGGCGCGGGTGCCTCCGGTACGCAGGGTTCCTCGGGCGGGCCGCGTGGTGCCGTGCACCATGCGGAGACGATGCTGGCCGCGCCTCCGGTGGGCGGCCCCGGCGTGCCTCCGCCGCCGTCCGCGCCGGGCGTGCCCGGCCCGCCGCAGCCTCCGGGGGTCCCGGGTGCGCCGGGCGTCCCCGGTGCCGCGCAGCCCATGCCGCCGGGCGCCGCGCCGCCGGGCGCGATGCCGCCCGGTGCGGTCCCCCCCGGTGCCATGCCGCCGCCCGGTCAGCCGGTGCCGGGGCAGCCGCCGGCGTACGGCTATCCGCAGCCGCCCGCCGGTCAGCCGACCGTCGGCCCCGGCTACCAGGCCGTGCTGCGCTACCGCGCGCAGGACGGCTCCGAGCAGCAGCTGATCCGGCGTTCGGCGCCGGGCACGCCGCACCCGGAGTGGCAGATCTTCCACGAGCTGCGGGCCATGAACGTGCCGCCGGACCAGGTGCTGGAGCTGCACACCGAGCTGGAGTCGTGCGAGCTGCCGGGCGCCTACTGCGCGCGGATGATCCGGGAGCAGTGGCCGCAGGCGCGGATCACGTCCATCGCGCCGTACGGCACCGATCACGCGAGCCGGCAGCAGGGCATGCAGCAACTGCTCGCGCACCAGGGCGAGCTGCACCAGGTGGCCGACGGGCCGGCGCGTCCGGCGCCGGTGCGGGCACCGCTGCCACCGGTGCAGCCGGTGCCGCCGATCCCGCCGGAGGCCATCGGGCAGGAACTCGCGGCGGCGTTCGGGCCGGGCGTCTTCCGGTTCGAGCAGGCCGCCGTGTCCCGGCAGGGGGTGCCGCCGGTCGTGGCGCACACGCTGGTGGCGGCGGGGCTGCCGATGGACATGGGCCCGTTCTTCTGGGCGCAGGCCCAGCCGGGCCGCCCGGTGCCGACGCTGGCGGAGCTGGCGGCCGAACGGGGGGTGCAGCCGGCCTCGGACGCGGGCTCCTACCTCGTCGTGGGCAGCGACTTCGGCCGGGCGGTCTGCGTGCAGTACGGCACGGCGAACATCGTGGCGGTGCCGGTCGAGGCGGGTCCGGGCGGTGCGCCCGTGCCGCCGCAGTTCGTGAACACGGGGCTGCCGGAGTTCGCGCGCTGCCTGGCGCTGCTGGGCCGGATGTGGCGGCTCAGGTTCGGATTGAACCAGGAGCAGGCGGGCCGCTGGACGGTGGACTTCCAGGCGCAGCTGGCCTCGATCGACCCGGCGGCGCTCGGGTCGGCGGAGAGCTGGTGGTCGGTGCTGCTGGAGCAGATGTGGGACGGGCTGCTGTGAGGCGGCACCGCTGACGCGGACCGACGGGCCGGGCCGGTCACCCTCACGGGGGCCGGCCCGGCCCGTCGGCGTTTCCGGGGCGGTCCCGGGCCGCCGTGGTCGTGTGCTGTGCGCGGAGTGTCGCGTTATGCGTGTTTACGTCTGATCCGTAAAGATGTCCGGACATCGCGGAAGTCTGTCAGTGGATCGGGCGAAACAGGGGTTCCGGCATGAGCAGCGCATCGGCGTCGCCGCACGGTTTCGTGACCGTACGGGGACGCGGCTACCGTCCCGAACAGGTCGACGCGTGTGCCGAGGCCCTCTCGCGGGAGCGTGACGCCGCCTGGGAGCGGGCCGCCCGGCTCACCGTGCTGGCCCGCGAGATGGGGACGGAGCTGGACCGGCTGCGGGAGACGGTGGCCGGGCTCGCACCGCAGGACTACGCGTCGCTCGGGGAACGGGCGCGTCGCCTCTTCCGGCTCGGGCGGGAGGAGGCCGACGCCGTACGGGAGGGCGGGCGGCGCGGGGCGGAGGAACTGGTGGACCGGGCGCGGGCCCGTGCGGCCGAGGCCCGGGAGTCCGCGCGGGCGCATGCCGACGCAGTCCGTGCCGAGGCCGACGAGTGGGCCCGGCAGCGGCTGCTCGCGGCGCGTGCGCAGGCCGACGAGGTGCGGATCACGGCCCGGCGCGAGGTGCGGGCCGGGCGCGGCCGGGCGCTGGCCGCGGTGCGGGAGGCGCGACGGCGCACCTCCTCGCTGCTCGCCGGACAGACGGCCGAGCAGGCCGCGCGGTGGGCGGAGGCCGAGCGGGAGGAGGCCGGCCGGGCGGCAGCCCTGGACGCCCACCACGCGGAGCGGATCGCGCGCGCCGAGCAGGCGCTGGCCGAGGCGGAGCGTGCCCTGGCCGAGGCGCAGGAGTCGGCCGGACGCCGGCAGGAGGAGGCCCGGGCCCAGGCCGCGGAGGCCGTCGCGGCGGCGCGGGCGCGGGCGGAGCGGATCGCCCGGGAGACGGAGCGGGTGCTGCGCGAACACGGGGAGCGCTGGGACGAGGTGCAGGACCAGATCAGCTCCTCCCGCGGCCGCCTGGGCACGCTGACGGGCCGCGGCGTGGAGTGACGCCCCGCCGGCCGGGCGGATGCCCCGTCACCCGCCCCTGCGCACCGCCCCCGCGAGGAGCCCCGCCTCCAGGGCCTCGTACTGGCGACGCTGCTCGTCCGTCTTCCGGCGCCCGGAGGCCACCGTGCCGAGCCAGCCGAAGGCGAAGCCGGCCGGGATGGAGACCAGCCCGGTGGTGGTGAACGGGAACCAGTTGAAGTCGGCGTCCGGGAAGGCCGCCACCGGCGTGCCGGAGACCAGGCTGGTGCCCGGCATCAGCACCAGGACCGCGACGGTGCCCCCGATCAGCGTCCACAGCAGGCCCGTGCGGGTGAAGCGGCGCCAGAAGAGGCTGTAGACCAGGGCGGGGCACAGGGCGGACGCGCCCAGGCAGAAGGACAGGGTGGCCAGCGGTTGCAGGCTGCGGTGCTGCACCAGCGTCGCCAGCAGGATCGCGGGCACGCCCACCGCCAGGGCGGACAGCCGGGCCAGCGTCATCTCGCGGCGCGGCGACAGCTCCCGCAGCCGGGTGGCGAACACGTCGTGGGCCAGGGAGTTGGCGCAGGCGAGGATCATGCCGGCGACGGAGGCGAGCAGGGTGAGGAACAGGGCGGTGCTGACGGTGGTGAAGAGCAGGGTCTCCGCCATGGTCACGTCCGTGCCGAAGGCGGCCCGCGAGCCCAGCAGGTAGGCGGTGTTGCCGGCCGAGTCGATCCGCGCGACCGTCTCGCGGCCGACCAGGGCCGTGGCGCCGAGGCCGACGACGGTGACGACCAGCACGAACAGGGCCACCAGCGACACCGCCCAGGACATCGACCGGCGCACCTGGCGTGCGCTGGAGGCGGTGTACATGCGCATCGTCACGTGCGGCAGGCAGGCGCCCCCGAGGACCACGGCCAGCTGGGAGGAGACCATGTCGAGGCCGGGGTGGGGTCCGGCGGCGTACTCCAGGCCGGGGTGCAGGAAGGCCGGGCCCGCGCCGCTGCCCCGGGCGGCGGCGTCGAACAGGGCGCCCGGGTTCCAGTCGAACCGGTTCAGGAGCAGGACGGTGACCACCGCGCCCGACCCGAGCAGCATCACGATCTTCAGGATCTGGATGAGGGCGGTGCCCTTCATCCCGCCGATCGCCGCGTAGCTGATCATCAGCGCGCCCACGCCGACGATGCAGCCCGTCTGCACCGACTCGCTGGTGAACCCCAGCAGGAACGACAGCAGTTGCCCGGTGCCGGCCAGTTGCACCAGCATCATCGGCAGCAGTGCGGCGATGGTCACCACGCAGGCCGCGACGCGCACACTGCGCGCCGGGGTGCGGCGGGACAGCACGTCGCCCATGGTGAACCGGCCCGCGTTGCGCAGCGGTTCGGCCATCAGGAACATGAGCAGCAGCAGGGACAGCGCGGTGCTCAGGGCGAGGACGACCCCGTCGTAGCCGAACAGGGCGATCACGCCGCACGTGCCGAGGACGGTCGCCGCGGAGATGTAGTCGCCCGCGATGGCCAGGCCGTTGCGCATCGGCGACAGGGAGCCGTAGCCGGTGTAGAACTCGTCCAGGTCGTCCCGGTCCGGCCCGGTCATCACGCACAGCAGCAGCGTGACCGTGGCGATGGCGGTGAAGGCGACCAGGGCCATCGCCTGCGCGTTGTCGTCGAATCCGGTCACCGTGCCGCCCCCCGCCTGGCGTCCACTTCGCTGTCGTGGCGGATGCGGTCGGCGAGCGGGTCCACGGTGCGGCGCGCGGTGTGTTCGTAGAGGGCGATCGCCAGCCAGGTGACGGGGAGTTGGAGCAGGGCGAGCAGCAGGCCCAGCGGCAGTCCGTCGGTGACGTCGCCGGTGAGCGACGAGGGGGCGAACGCCGACAGGCCGAGGAACAGCAGGAAGTAGCCGAGCGCGGTGAAGGTGGCCGTGCGCCGCTGCCGGCGGTACGCGCCGCGCAGGACGCGCAGGTCGCTGTGGTGCCCGACCGGCTGCCAGGACCGGACGGCGTACGTCGGGGTGGCGTCGTACGGCGAGGTCGTGTCGTACGCCGGGGTGGCGTCGTACGGCGGGGTCGTGCCGTACGGCGAGGTGGTGTCGTACGGCGGAGAGGGTTCGTACGACGGTGGCGCGCCGTGCCGTGGTGGTGGGTACGGGTCGAAGGACATCCCGGTGCTCCTTGCGCGGCTGGGGTCCGCAGGCGGACCGCAGGGAGGTGGGGGGTGGAGGGCCACGCACGTTACTCGCCGGTTCACAGCCGCGGGGTCTTTTCGGCGAACTGAGTGGTCGGTTTGCCGTGACCTCGGGTGCGGGGCCCACCGTCGCGCCGTTCCCGCAGGGCACCGGCACAACCGTCCCGCGCGATCAGTCCTTCAGCACCGGGAACGTGCGCGGCGCGACCACCAGCAGCACCACGAACGCCAGGGCCGCCGCCCCCGCCGCGCCCAGATACACCGCGTGGACGGCCTCGGCGATCGCGTGCCGTACGGGTTCGGCGGGGGCGCCCGTGTCCAACGCCCGGGTCACCGAGTCGAGGTCGCTCGCCCCGCCGAGGCGCGCGGCCAGCACGCCGTTGGCGATCGCGCCGAAGACGGCCGCGCCGACGGTCTGCCCGGTCTGACGGCAGAAGAGGACGGACGCGGTCGCCGTGCCGCGCTCCGACCAGCCCACCGTCGACTGGACGCCGACGATGAGCGGGAGCTGGAACAGACCGAGCGCGGCACCGAGCAGCAGCATCAGCAGCATCGGCTGCCAGGGCTCGCCCGGGTAGGGCAGGAAGGGGAAGGCGAGCAGGATCAGGGACGCGGTGACGATGCCCAGCATCGCCGTGTTGCGGAAGCCGATCCTGCGGTACACGTGCTGGCTCAGCGCCGCCGACACGGGCCAGGTCAGCGTCCACACGGACAGCACGAAACCGGCGGCCACGGGGGCCAGGCCCAGCACCGACTGGGCGTAGGTGGGCAGGAACACGGTCGGGGCGACCATCAGCAGGCCCAGCGCGCCGAGCGCGAGGTTCACCGCGGCGATCGTCCGGCGCCGCCACACCCAGCCGGGGATGATCGGCTCCGCCGCCCGGCGTTCGATCACCACCACGGCCGCCAGCAGCGCGAGTCCCGTCCCGAACAGGGCCAGGGAGGGCGCCGACAGCCACGGCCAGGCCACACCGCCCTGCACCAGCGCGGTGAGCAGCACCCCGCCGCAGGCGAACACGGCCAGCGCACCCGCCCAGTCGACCCGGGGGCGCGCGCCGGACGTCTCCCGCTGCGGCTCGTGCAGGTGACGCACGATCAGCCACAGGGCCAGGGCGCCGATCGGCAGGTTGACGAGGAAGATCCAGCGCCAGTCGGCATAGGCGGCCAGCACGCCGCCCAGGCCGGGTCCCGCGACCGCCGACACCGCCCACACGGTGGACAGCCGGGCCTGGATCCTGGGCCGGTCCGCCAGCGGGTACAGGTCGGCGGCGAGGGTCTGCACCGTGCCCTGCAGGGCGCCGCCGCCCAGGCCCTGGACGACCCGGAAGGCGATCAGGGCGGCCATGTTCCACGCGAGCGCGCACAGCAGGGAGCCGAGCAGGAAGAGGGCGGCGCCCGCGACCAGCACCGGTTTGCGGCCGAAGGTGTCGGAGAGCTTGCCGTAGACGGGGAGGGTGACGGTGACGGCCAGCAGGTAGCCGGAGAAGAGCCACGAGAAGAGGGAGAAGCCGCCGAGGTCGCCGACGATCTGCGGGACGGCGGTGGAGACGATGGTCGAGTCGAGGGCCGCCAGTGCCATCGCGAGCATCAACGCGGCGACGACGGCACCGCGCCGGTTCGTGCCGCCGCCCGGTGCGGCCTCGCGTACCGCGGGTCTGGTGCCGCCCACCCCGGATCTCCCCCTCGTCCTCGCCGGGGACCCCTTATGTGTGCCCCGTGCATCCATCTGCCGGGATCAGCTTGCCACTTGAGCCTCACGTCGCGGGAGGGTGGAGGCTCGGTGCGTCCAAGGGCGGAGACCTACCCCTAGGAGAAGTCCACCGACGGGTGGACAGCCCCTAGGGGTACCTCCGTACTACGGCCCGGGGAGGGTTCGTACCGACGGAGGACGAGAGGGGCCCGGGCGGGTCCTTAATCTGGCTTTACGCCGCTGGGGGGCGGCGAACCGGACCAGCGGGGGTGGGGTTTTCCCCCGCGAAAGAGTGCGCTGAGCACCAGCGCGCCCGACCCCTGGTTCCGGCCAGACTCTTCGACGTAGGACGCGGCGGCCCGGCACCACCGACGCGGCGGCACAGGCACACGGGACTTTCAGCGGTACGCGTACCGCCGGCACCGACGGCTCACTCGATGACCGACATAGGAGACTTGACATGACATCGGCCGTAACCATTCCCCGGCACGGGAGCACTGGAGGGCGTACGGCCGTTGCCGCGCGGGCACGGCAGGTCGTCAAGGCCTACGGCAGCGGGGAGACCCGGGTGGTCGCCCTCGACCACGTGGACGTGGACATCGCCCGCGGCCAGTTCACCGCGATCATGGGTCCGTCGGGCTCCGGCAAGTCGACGCTGATGCACTGCCTGGCCGGCCTCGACACCGTCACCGGCGGACAGATCTACCTGGACGACACCGAGATCACCGGCCTGAAGGACAAGAAGCTCACGCAGCTGCGCCGGGACCGGATCGGCTTCATCTTCCAGGCGTTCAACCTGCTGCCGACGCTGAACGCCATCGAGAACATCACGCTGCCCATGGACATCGCCGGCCGCAAGCCCGACAAGGCCTGGCTGGACCGGGTCGTGGAGACCGTGGGCCTGGCCGGCCGGCTCAAGCACCGGCCGACCCAGCTCTCCGGCGGCCAGCAGCAGCGCGTCGCCGTGGCGCGGGCGCTCGCCGCGCGACCGGAGATCATCTTCGGGGACGAGCCGACCGGAAACCTCGACTCGCGGGCCGGCGCCGAGGTGCTGGGCTTCCTGCGCCGGTCGGTGGACGAGCTGGGCCAGACCATCGTGATGGTCACCCACGACCCGGTGGCCGCCAGTTACGCGGACCGGGTGCTGTACCTCGCCGACGGCCGGATCGTCGACGAGATGCACCGGCCGACCGCGGAAGCCGTCCTGGACCGCATGAAGGACTTCGACGCCCGGGGGCGTACGTCATGACCGTCGTGAAGACCTCGCTGCGCAACTTCTTCGCGCACAAGGGCCGGATGGCGCTCTCGGCGGTGGCGGTGCTGCTGTCGGTGGCGTTCGTGTGCGGCACGCTGGTGTTCACGGACACCATGAACACGACGTTCGACAAGCTGTTCGCGGTCACCTCGTCGGACGTGACGGTCGGGCCGAAGGACGCGAAGGCCGAGGACGCGCCGCAGAGCGGGGTGCCCGAGTCGCTGCCCGCGTCCACGCTGGAGCGGGTCCGCTCGGTCGAGGGCGTCGCGTCCGCCGAGGGCGCGGTCGCCTCGATGAACGTGACCGTCGTCAACAGCGACAACGACAACGTGGGCGCCACCAGCGGCGCCCCGACGATCGCCGGCAACTGGACGAAGAACGACCTCGAGTCGATGGAGATCACCTCCGGGCACGCCCCGCGCGGCCCGACCGAGGCGATGATCGACTCCGACACCGCCGACAAGCACGACCTGAAGATCGGCGACGAGCTGCGCACCATCGCGCAGACCGGCGACTTCAAGGCGAGGATCGTCGGCATCGCCTCCTTCACCGTCACCAACCCCGGCGCGGCCGTCGTCTACTTCGACACCCCGACCGCCCAGCGCGAACTGCTCGGCGCCGAGGGCCGGTTCACCCAGTTCAACCTGACCGCCGCGTCCGGCGTCTCGGACGCCCAGCTCAAGCAGAACGTCACCAAGGCCCTGGACGGCACCTACAAGGTGCAGACGGCCAAGGAGACCGCCGACGAGAACCGCAAGGACGTCGGCGAGTTCATGGACGTCATCAAGTACGCCATGCTCGGCTTCGCCGGGATCGCGTTCCTGGTCGGCATCTTCCTGATCATCAACACCTTCTCGATGCTGGTCGCCCAGCGCACCCGCGAGATCGGCCTGATGCGGGCCATCGGCTCCTCCCGCCGGCAGGTCAACCGCTCGGTGCTGGTCGAGGCGCTGTTCCTCGGCGTCGTCGGCTCGGTCCTCGGTGTCGCCGCCGGTGTGGGGATCGCCGTCGGCCTGATGAAGCTGATGTCGTCGGCGGGCATGAACCTGTCCACCGACGACCTGACCGTCAAGACGGCCACTCCCGTGATCGGCCTGGTCCTGGGCGTCGTGGTCACCGTCCTGGCCGCCTACCTGCCGGCCCGCCGCGCCGGCAAGGTCTCCCCGATGGCCGCCCTGCGCGACGCCGGTACGCCGGCCGACGGCAAGGCGGGCTGGATCCGCGGTCTGATCGGCCTGGTCCTCACCGGCGCCGGCGTCGCCGCCCTGTACGCGGCCGGTACGGCGGACAAGGCGAGTGACGGCGCGTCGATGCTGGGGGTGGGCATCGTCCTCACCCTGATCGGCTTCGTGGTGATCGGCCCGCTGCTGGCCGGCGGGGTCGTGCGGGTGATCAGCGCGGTGCTGCTGCGGGCCTTCGGCCCGGTCGGCCGCATGGCCGAGCGTAACGCCCTGCGCAACCCGCGCCGCACCGGCGCCACGGGCGCCGCCCTGATGATCGGCCTGGCCCTGGTGGCCTGCCTGTCGGTGGTCGGCTCCTCGATGGTCGCCTCGGCCACGAGCGAGCTGGACAAGACGGTCGGCGCGGACTTCATCGTCGAGGGCAACCAGCGGATCGTGCCGCAGGCCGAGAAGAAGATGCAGGCCACACCCGGCCTGGAGCACGTCACCCGCTACAAGATGCTCGACGCCACGCTGACCTCGCCCGACGGCAAGAAGGACGACGACGGCCTGACCGCCGCCGACCCGACGTACGCCAAGGACGTCCGCCGCCCGACCACCGCCGGTGACCTGAACGCCGCCTACGGTGCCGACGCCATGTCGGTCGGCTCCGACTACGCCGACAAGCACGGCGTGCACGTCGGCGACACGATCTCGGTCGCCTTCAAGGGCGGCGGGACGGCGAAGCTGAAGGTCGCCGCCATCACGAGCGACGACGTGGCCATCGACCAGGGCGCCCGGTACATCAGCATCGACACGATGCGGAAGTACCTGCCGGCCGACCGGGTCCCGCCGAACATGATCATGTTCGCCAAGGCGAAGGACGGCCAGGAGGACCAGGCGTACGCGGCCCTCAAGAAGTCGCTGGACCAGTACCCGCAGTACCAGGTGCGGGACCAGACCGACTACAAGCAGGAGCTCAAGGACCAGGTCGGCCAGCTGCTGAACATGGTCTACGGCCTGCTCGCCCTCGCGATCATCGTCGCGGTCCTGGGCGTGGTGAACACCCTGGCGCTGTCGGTGGTCGAGCGAACCCGCGAGATCGGCCTGATGCGGGCGATCGGCCTCTCCCGCCGCCAGCTGCGCCGGATGATCCGCATGGAGTCCGTGGTCATCGCCCTCTTCGGCGCCCTGCTGGGGCTGGGGCTGGGCATGGGCTGGGGCACCACGGCGCAGAAGCTGCTGGCCCTGGAGGGACTGAACGTCCTCGACATCCCGTGGCCGACGATCATCGGCGTGTTCATCGGCTCGGCCTTCGTGGGCCTGTTCGCCGCCCTGATCCCGGCCTTCCGGGCGGGCCGGATGAACGTCCTGAACGCCATCGCGACGGAGTAGCACCCCAGAGCCACCGCATACGGGGGTTGCGGGGGATAGGCCCGGCACCGGAGTCCGAGGGGATTCCGGTGCCGGGCCTCTTTTCCGCTCACCTTCCAGCCCGCCGAGTCGGGTGGCGGGCGGGCACAGGCCGGGGGGCCAGGGGGCGGAGCCCCCTGGTGCATCAGCCGCACCCTCGGGGCACCCGTACACGGACGGGACGCTGTCCACAGCCCCCGCACCCGCCCGCGCAGCGACGTACGCTGGACACCCCCGGCCCGCAGCGCGCGTCGGGCCCGTCGTGTTGAACATCCCCGGACGGAAAGCGCCCCGAATGAGCCTGCACGGTCTGCTCGACGCCGTCGTCAAGGACGCCGCCCTCGCGGAGGCGATCACCGCCGCCGCCGACGGCAACCGCATGCACGTCGACCTGGTCGGTCCCCCCGCGGCCCGCCCCTTCTCCGTCGCCGCGCTCGCCCGCGAGACGAACCGCCCCGTCCTGGCGGTGACGGCGACGGGACGCGAGGCGGAGGACCTGGCCGCGGCCCTGCGCTCGCTGCTGCCGCCCGAGGGCGTCGTCGAGTACCCGTCCTGGGAGACCCTGCCGCACGAGCGGCTCAGCCCGCGCAGCGACACCGTCGGCCGCCGCCTGGCCGTCCTGCGGCGCCTGACCCACCCGCGGCCCGACGACCCGGAGACCGGTCCGGTCTCGGTCGTCGTCGCGCCCGTGCGCTCCGTGCTCCAGCCCCAGGTCAAGGGCCTGGGCGAGCTGGAGCCGGTGTCCCTGCGCACCGGGCAGAGCGCCGACCTGAACGAGATCGTCGAGGCCCTCGCCGCCGCCGCGTACCAGCGCGTGGAGCTGGTGGAGAAGCGCGGCGAGTTCGCGGTGCGCGGCGGCATCCTCGACGTGTTCCCGCCCACCGAGGAACACCCCCTGCGCGTCGAGTTCTGGGGCGACGACGTCGAGGAGATCCGCTACTTCAAGGTCGCCGACCAGCGCTCCCTGGAGGTCGCCGAGCACGGCCTGTGGGCCCCGCCCTGCCGCGAGCTGCTGCTGACGCCCCGGGTCCGCGAGCGGGCCGCCGCCCTCGCCGAGGAGCACCCCGAGCTCGGTGAACTCCTCGGCAAGATCGCCGAGGGCATCGCCGTGGAGGGCATGGAGTCCCTGGCGCCCGTCCTCGTGGACGACATGGAGCTGCTGCTCGACGTGCTGCCCAAGGGCGCCATGGCCGTCGTCTGCGACCCCGAGCGGGTCCGGACCCGGGCCGCCGACCTGGTGGCGACGAGCCAGGAGTTCCTCCAGGCGTCCTGGGCCGCCACCGCGGGCGGAGGCGAGGCGCCGATCGACGTCGACGCGGCCTCCCTGTGGTCCATCGCGGACGTCCGGGACCGGGCCCGCGAGCTGGACATGATGTGGTGGTCGGTGTCGCCGTTCGCCGCCGACGAGACGCTGGCATCTGCCGCTGACGCGGCGGGCGACTCGGACACCCTCAAGCTCGGCATGCACGCCCCCGAGACCTACCGCGGCGACACCGCCAAGGCCCTCGCCGACACCAAGGGCTGGCTGTCCGACGGCTGGCGCACGGTCTACGTCACCGAGGGCCACGGCCCGGCGGCCCGTACGGTCGAGGTGCTGGGCGGCGAGGGCATCGCCGCCCGCCTCGACAACGACCTGGGCGAACTGTCCCCGTCCGTCGTGCACGTCTCCTGCGGCTCCATCGACCACGGCTTCGTCGACCCGGCGCTCAAGCTCGCCGTGCTCACCGAGACCGACCTGACCGGGCAGAAGGCCGCCGGCCGCGAGGGCGCCCGGATGCCCGCCCGGCGCCGCAAGACCATCGACCCGCTCACCCTGGAGGCGGGCGACTACATCGTCCACGAGCAGCACGGCGTGGGCCGCTACATCGAGATGGTGCAGCGCACCGTGCAGGGCGCCACCCGCGAGTACCTGGTCGTGGAGTACGCCCCCGCCAAGCGCGGCCAGCCCGGCGACCGGCTCTACATCCCCACCGACCAGCTGGAGCAGATCACCAAGTACGTCGGCGGCGAGGCCCCCACCCTGCACCGCCTGGGCGGCGCCGACTGGACCAAGACCAAGGCCCGCGCGAAGAAGGCCGTCAAGGAGATCGCAGCCGACCTGATCAAGCTCTACAGCGCCCGGATGGCGGCGCCGGGCCACGCGTTCGGCGCGGACACCCCCTGGCAGCGCGAGCTGGAGGACGCCTTCCCGTACGCGGAGACCCCGGACCAGCTCACGACCATCGCCGAGGTCAAGGACGACATGGAGAAGACGGTCCCCATGGACCGCCTGATCTGCGGCGACGTCGGCTACGGCAAGACGGAGATCGCGGTCCGCGCCGCCTTCAAGGCCGTCCAGGACGGCAAGCAGGTCGCCGTGCTCGTGCCCACGACCCTGCTGGTGCAGCAGCACTTCGGGACGTTCAGCGAGCGGTACGCCCAGTTCCCGGTGAACGTGAAGGCGCTGTCCCGCTTCCAGACCGACACCGAGGCCAAGGCGACCCTGGAGGGCCTGCGCGAGGGCTCCGTGGACATCGTCATCGGCACCCACCGCCTGTTCTCCTCCGAGACCAAGTTCAAGGACCTGGGCCTGGTCATCGTCGACGAGGAGCAGCGCTTCGGCGTCGAGCACAAGGAGCAGCTGAAGAAGCTCCGCGCCAACGTCGACGTCCTCACCATGTCCGCGACGCCCATCCCGCGCACCCTGGAGATGGCGGTCACCGGCATCCGCGAGATGTCCACGATCACCACCCCGCCCGAGGAGCGCCACCCGGTCCTGACCTTCGTCGGCCCCTACGAGCACAAGCAGATCGGCGCCGCGATCCGCCGCGAGCTGCTGCGCGAGGGCCAGGTCTTCTACATCCACAACCGCGTCGAGTCCATCGACCGCGCGGCGGCCAAGCTGCGCGAGATCGTGCCCGAGGCGCGGATCGCCACCGCTCACGGCCAGATGTCGGAGCAGGCCCTGGAGCAGGTCGTCGTCGACTTCTGGGAGAAGAAGTTCGACGTGCTGGTCTCCACGACCATCGTCGAGTCCGGCATCGACATCTCCAACGCCAACACCCTCATCGTCGAGCGCGGCGACAACTTCGGCCTCAGCCAGCTCCACCAGCTGCGCGGCCGGGTCGGCCGTGGCCGCGAGCGCGGCTACGCCTACTTCCTCTACCCGCCGGAGAAGCCGCTGACCGAGACGGCGCACGAGCGGCTCGCCACCATCGCCCAGCACACGGAGATGGGCGCGGGCATGTACGTGGCGATGAAGGACCTGGAGATCCGCGGCGCCGGCAACCTGCTCGGCGGCGAGCAGTCCGGCCACATCGCGGGCGTCGGCTTCGACCTGTACGTCCGCATGGTCGGGGAGGCCGTCGCCGACTACCGGGCCTCCCTGGAGGGCGGCGTCGAGGAGGAGCCGCCGCTCGAGGTCAAGATCGAGCTGCCCGTCGACGCGCACGTCCCGCACGACTACGCGCCCGGCGAGCGGCTGCGGCTCCAGGCGTACCGGTCCATCGCCTCGGCCAACAGCGAGGAGGACGTCAAGGCCGTACGGGAGGAACTCGTCGACCGCTACGGCAAGTTGCCGGAACCGGTGGAGAACCTGCTGCTGGTCGCGGGGCTGCGGATGCTGGCGCGGGCCTGCGGGGTCGGCGAGATCGTGCTCCAGGGCAACAACATCCGCTTCGCGCCGGTGGAGTTGCGCGAGTCCCAGGAGTTGCGCCTCAAGCGGCTGTACCCGGGCACGGTCATCAAGGCGACCGCCCACCAGGTGCTGGTGCCGCGCCCGAAGACCGCGAAGGTGGGCGGCAAGCCGCTCCTCGGGCGGGAACTGCTGGCGTGGGTGGGCGAGTTCCTGACCTCGATCCTGGGGTCGTGAGCGCGCAACCGGTGCCGTGACGCCCGGCGAAGAAGGGGCCGAAGAAGAAGGGGCCGAAGCAGAAGGAGCCGTCCACGGAACAGGCCCGTGGACGGCTCGGATGTGTGCGATATATGAGGAGCGCGCCTACGGCCGCTCCGGCCGGTCACCGCCACGCTCGCGTCCGAAGCCCATCTGATCCTCGGCCCGCTGCTGCGCGGCGTCGACCTGCTTCTCGTGCTTGCCGCCGGTCCGCTCGTTGACCTGGCGTTCGGCGGCGTCGGACATCTTCCGGGAGCGGTCCTTGTCCTTGCCGGCCATGCTCTTCATCTTGTCGAGGAAGCCCATGCAGCGCTCCTTCCGGGACGTGACTCACCACCGACCGTACGCCAGATATGTCCCGCATGCCCACTAAGGCCCCGTATGGTCTGGACCTCTCCCTCGCTACGGTGGTGTCGGTGAACAGCAAGGGGAGGGGCGCGCATGGGACGGCGCAGCAGGATTCGTACGGCAGGGGCCGCGGGCGCGGTGCTCACCCTGGCCCTGGTGGCCGGGTGCGAGGGCCTCGAGAGTGACGGGACCGCGCCGTCCGCCGGCGGCGCCGAGGCGCCGCCGGCTGCGGGGCAGGCCGTCAGCCCGCTGCGCAACCCCGACGGGACCGAGCCCGGTCTCGGCCCGGTCACCGGCGACGCCGACCGGGCCGCGGCCCGCAAGCTCATCGAGACCCTGAAGACCAAGGGGCGCGGCCCCAGGACCGGTTACGACCGGGACGAGTTCGGCTACGCCTGGATGGACACCGCCGACGGCGTGCCGCTGGCGAGGAACGGCTGCGACACCCGCAACGACCTGCTGCGACGCGACGGCCAGGAGGTGCGCTTCCGTTCCGGGTCCAACTGTGTGGTGGTCGCGATGACGCTGCACGACCCGTACACGGGCACGACCATCGAGTGGCGCAAGCAGAAGGCGAGCGAGGTCCAGATCGACCACGTCGTGCCGCTGTCGTACAGCTGGCAGTTGGGGTCCTCGCGGTGGCCGGACAGCAAGCGCAGGCAACTCGCGAACGACCCCCTCAACCTCATCCCCGTCGAGGGCCGGGCCAACTCGGCCAAGAGCGACTCCGGGCCGGCCTCCTGGCTGCCCCCGAGCAAGGGCATCCGGTGCGCGTACGCCGTCCGCTTCGCCCAGGTCGCCGTCAAGTACGAACTGGCGGTGACCGCACCGGACCGGGAGGCCATGCTGCGGCAGTGCGGCGGCTGAGCCGGGCCGCCAGACCTCAGCCGCCCAGCGCGTCCAGGTCCAGGACGTCCCCGGAGGGCGCCTTCGCGGCCACCGGCTCGTCGTACGCGCTGAAGGTCATCGTGCCGGGGTCCTGCTCGGACGCGCTGTCGAAGCGCAGCAGGTACGGCTTGCCCTCGGTGGCGACGTACAGCGTGTTGCGGTCCGCGCCGTCCTTCTCGTACAGGACGAACGCGGGGGTGTCGCCGACGGTGGCGGGCTTGCCGCGCGTCACGTCCTGGCCGGCGCCGTCCATCTCGCCGAGCATCGCGTCCAGGTCGCAGAAGCCCGCCATGTCCTTGGCGTCCTGGCCGGTGGCGGCCATCTTGGTCCACTTGCCGGCCAGCATCGCCACGGCCGCGTCGGTGTCGGCCGCCGGCTCCCCCTCGCTCTGGGCGCGCAGGAACTTCTCGTCGTACTTCATGTAGAGCGTGCCGCCGGTCTTGATCAGCTCGGCCTCGCCCTGGCCGTCCAGGCTCATCGTGCCGGCGCACTGGCCCTGCCGGTCCATGGCCAGGTCGATCGTGATGGTGCCGCCGCTCTCGTCGTCGGGGACGTCGCCGGTCATGCGCAGCGAGCGTGCCCCGGTGGTGGCCTCGACGGCCCGTTCGGCGATCTGCGCCCCGGTCAGTCCGGCGAACGGTTCCGCGGGTGCGGATGCCGACGCCGGCTTCGACGCGGCCGCGGAGGCCGAGGTGCCGGACCCGTCGTCGTCCTTGCCTGACTGGCAGGCGGTGAGTCCCACGGTGGTCGTTGCCGCGAGGCAGAGGGCGACGAGAGTGGTGCGCCGCATGAGGGCTCCTTGGTGGTGCTGGGGGTGGTGAACGTACCCGGCGGAGGCCGGGTGGTGGTGGGGGGTCAGCCGGTCTTCTGCCAGTCCGAGCAGCCGACCGTCTTGAAGTAGGCGTCCGAGGCGCTGATGCGCACGACCGCCGTACCGGACACGTTGTTGTTCGCGATGATCGACTCGAGCGAGTGGTCGGCGTTCTTGGCGCGCTCCCAGTAGCAGCCGTCGTCGGTGTTGCCCGTGGACTTGTAGGTGCCGGGGGCGATGTCGGTGCCGACCGCGAACATGCCGCCGTCCCCGGACATCTTGGCGGCGGGAGTGCCCTTGGCCTTCGGGTCGACGGCCTCCCAGTCGCCGCAGCCGCTCGACTTGAAGAACTTGTCGGTGGCCTTGACGGTGACGTAACCGGTGCCGGTCACATTGTCGTTGGCCAGCAGCGAGTCCAACTCGCCCGAGGCGTCCTTGGCACGCTCCCAGTAGCACATGCCGTCCGTGTTGCCGGTGGTGCGGTAGGTGCCGGGCTTGACGTCCGAGCCGACCTCGAAGTCGCCGTCCCCCTCGAAGGCGGCCTTCTTCTCCGCCTTCGCCGCGTCCGCGCCGCCCCCGGCCGAACCCGCGTCCTTCTTGCCGCCGGACTGCTGCCCGGCGGACGCCGAAGAGCTCTTGCCGTCGGAGCCGCCGTCGTCGCTGCCGGAGTTCGCCGAGACGGCTCCGATGACGACGATCCCCACAACGGCGCCCAGCGCGACCTTGCCCTTCATGCCCATGGCTGTGTCCCCTCCCCTGTGGCGACCGCCTCTTGTCGGCGACCGCTCGTTGGCGAGGTCAATAAGAACAGATGCTGTGAACCGAGTCAACCAGGTTCACAGAGTCGAGCGAGTACACGGCCGTGAATGCGTCGATCCACGCCGTCTCGGTATGCTCGTCGCCACACACGGACGAGGGGAGCCGCGCGGGTGCAGGACAACGCGACTGAAGTGACCGCCGCCGGAATCGCACGGCTCGCCGGTGTCGGCCGCGCGGCCGTGAGCAACTGGCGCCGCCGGCACGCCGACTTCCCCAAGCCCGTCGGCGGCACCGAGACCAGCCCCTCCTTCGCCCTCGCCGAGATCGAGGAATGGCTGCGCAGCCAGGGCAAGCTCGCCGAGGTCCCCCTGCGTGAACGCGTCTGGCAGCAACTCGCCGGCCACCCCGAGGGACCGGTCACGGCGCTCACCCACGCCGGCTGCGTCCTCCTGCTCATCCACGACCGCCCCACCGACTGGCTGGACATGAGCGCCGGCTCCGACGAGCGCCTCGCCGCCCTGCTGCCCGCCGCACTCGACCAGGTGCTCGCCCCGCGCTTCGGCACCGACCGCGACCGCACTGTCGCCACCCCGATCAGCCCCCGCCTGCTGCCCTCCGTACCGCTCCTGCGCGGCGCCGCCGAACTCGCCGCGGCCCAGGGCGCGCGGCAGACGTACGAGTTCCTGCTCGGCCGGCACCTCGACGCCAACCCGCGGCACTACACCCTCACCCCGAACCCCCTCGCCGAGCTGATGGCCGAACTCGCCGGCCCCGCCCGGACGGTGCTCGACCCGGCCTGCGGCACCGGCACCCTGCTCCGCGCGGTCGACGCCCGCCCCGGCCAGGAGCAGTACGGCCAGGACAGCGCCCCCGAACTGGCCGCCCTCACCGGACTGCGGCTCGCCCTGAGCAGCACGGCCGCCGTGCGCATCGCCGCCGGCGACACCCTGCGCGCGGACGCCTTCCCCGAACTGCGCGCCGACGCCGTCCTGTGCCACCCGCCGTTCAACGAGCGCAACTGGGGACACGACGAACTCGCCTACGACACCCGCTGGGAGTACGGCTTCCCGGCCCGCACCGAGTCCGAGCTGGCCTGGGTGCAGCACGCCCTGGCCCGCCTGACGGACGGCGGCACGGCCGTCCTCCTCATGCCGCCCGCCGCCGCCTCCCGCCGCTCCGGCCGCCGCATCCGCGCCGACCTGCTGCGCCGGGGCGCCCTGCGGGCCGTCGTCGCCCTGCCGGTCGGCGCGGCACCGCCGCACAACATCCCGCTCCACCTGTGGGTGCTGCGCCGCCCCGAGAAGGCCCCCGCACAGCCGGAGGTACTGCTCGCCGACACGGGCCAGTTCGCCGGCGAGGGACGCGGCGGACCGGACTGGCGGGCCGTACGCGAGGCCGTGCTCGACGCGTGGCGGGACTTCGACCGCGCCGGACACCTCGACGAACGCCCGGGCCTGGCCCGCTCCCTGCCCGTCATCGCACTCCTCGACGACGACGTCGACCTCGCCCCGGCCCGCCACCTGCCGCCGCCCGCCGCCGCCGACGGCGCCGAACAGCTCACCGACGTACGCGAACGCCTCGGCGAGACCCTGCGCCTGGCCGCCGACCTCACCCCGCCGCCCGCCGGCACCGCACCGGCCACGCCCCGCTGGCCCCTCACCACCGTCGGCGAACTCGCCCGCGGCGGCGCCCTGAAGATGCGCACCGGCACGAACGGCGGCCACGCGCGCGTGCCCGTCCTCACCGACCTCGACGTCCTCGCCGGCACCGCCCCCACCGGCACCCTCCCGGAGAGCGACGAGGAACCCGTGCTCACCGAGCCGGGCGACGTCGTCCTGCCGGTCCTCGGCGGCGACTCCGTCGCCCGCGTGATCGACGACGCCACCGCCGGCGCCGCCCTGGGACGCCACCTCGTCCTGCTGCGCCCCGACCCGGCCGCGCTGGACCCCTGGTTCCTCGCCGGGTCCCTGCGCGGCACCGCCAACAACCGCCAGGCCAGCAGCTACGCCTCCACCGCCACCCGCCTCGACGTACGCCGCCTCCAGCTCCCCCGGCTCCCGCTGGACGCACAGCGCCGCTACGGCGCCCGCTTCCGCGCCCTCGACGAGTTCGAACGGGCGCTCAGGCACGCCGGCCGCCTCGGCGAGCAGCTCGTACGCGGCATGTACGACGGCCTGACGGACGGCACGGTCGCCCCCGACTGACGCCCCGGGCACGGGAAGTGACCAGCACGACAACGGTTCGGTACAACCCTGGGCCGGTTGTCCGTGTCGGCCTATACGCTCGATGCCGACAACGTCGGTCCACGCCCCAGGTACCAGGAGCAGCCATGCATGGCCACGGCTACCCGCAGCCGGTGAAGCAGCCACCCCCGACGGGCTGGCTGGTCTTCCTGCGCGTGCTGTTCGTGGCCATCTCGGTCTTCACCATCGGCCTGCTGGCCTGGACGATGCTGCTGCGGCTGGCGATCGTCACGCGCAAGGCGCTGGACTGGGGCCTGTTCGTGGCCGCGATGGCCGCGGACGCGCTCGCGCTCGTCCTGATCGGCACCGAGCCCGGCGACGAGATCCACACCGCGGGCGGCTGGACGGGCATGGCCCTGCTGTTCGGCACGCTCGTGGCCGTCATGGCGTACTACCTGGCGGCCGACGTCCGCCACTTCCACCAGCTCCGCTACGGGACCGGATACGCGCCCCAGCCGGCCCCCGCCCCGGGGTACGGCTATCCGCAGTCCCCGGCGTCGCCGTACACCGCCACCACCGTCCCGCAGACGGCCCGTCAGCCGATCGTGCCCCAGCCCCACCACACCCCGCCCCCGATGCCGCCGACGCCCACCCCGGTACCGACGCCGCCTGCCCAGACCCCCGCACCCACCCCGCCGCCGCACACCCCCGCCCCCGCCCGCATCGACCAGGTCCGCGCCGAACTCGACGAGCTCAGCGACTACCTCCGCAGGCACGACGGCAACGGCAATCACGAGGGCATGAGGTGACCGTGGCGACAGGACGCGTCGTCGCCGGCCGCTACGAGCTGTCCACGCTCATCGGACAGGGCGGCATGGGCCAGGTCTGGACGGCATACGACCAGCGGCTCGACCGGCGCGTCGCCGTGAAGCTGCTGCGCCCCGACAAGGTGGCCGGCCAGGAGGCCGACGAACTGCGCCGCCGGTTCGTGCGCGAATGCCGGGTGACCGCGCAGGTCGACCACCCCGGCCTGGTCACCGTGCACGACGCGGGCAGCGAGGGCGAGGAACTCTTCCTCGTCATGCAGTACGTCGACGGCGCCGACCTCTCCGACCACCTCGCCGAGCACGACCCCTACCCCTGGCAGTGGGCCGTCGCGGTCGCCGCCCAGCTGTGCGCCGTCCTCAGCGCCGTGCACGCCGTGCCGATCGTCCACCGCGACCTCAAGCCGCGCAACGTGATGGTGAAGCAGGACGGCACCGTCACCGTCCTCGACCTCGGCGTCGCCTCCGTCATGGACGCCGACACCACCCGCCTCACCCACACCGGCACCCCCATAGGCTCACCCGCCTACATGGCGCCCGAGCAGGCGATGGGCGGCGCCGTCGGCCCCTACACCGACCTGTACGCACTCGGCGTCCTCCTGCACGAACTGCTCAGCGGCGACGTCCCGTTCGCGGGATCGACGGCCCTCGGCGTACTCCACCGGCACCTGTACGAACCGCCCCTGCCGGTGCGCCGCATACGCCCCGAGGTCCCCGAGGCCCTCGAGGCACTCGTCCTGCGCCTGCTCGCCAAGGACCCGCAGCACCGCCCCGCCTCCGCCCAGGAGGTCTACGAACACCTGGCCCTGCTGCTGCCCGCACGCGGCATGCCCACCGGCGGCCCCCTCGACCCCACCCGCCCCTTCGTACGCCCGCACGCCCCCTGGCCCGACCGCGCCCGCACCCCCGCACCCCGGCCCGCCCCGGCCGCCCCCGTCGCCGAAGCCGGGAAGCCGGACGTCGCCCGCGCCGTCGACGACGTCAAACGCCTCCTCGGCGAGGGCCGCATCACCCAGGCCGTCGACATCCTCGGCGCGATCCTGCCCGCCGCCGCCGAACAGCACGGCGAACGCTCCCCGGTCGTCCGCAGCCTGCGCAAGCAGTACGCCGCCACCCTCATGGACGACGGCCAGTACCGCCGCGCCCTGCCCGAACTGCGCCGGCTCGCCGACGAACGTGCCGCCGAGGCCGGCCAGGCCGACCCCCAGTCCCTGCGCCACCGCTACGACGCCGCCCAGTGCCTGGAACAGCTCGGCGAACCGGCCGCCGCCCTCGCCGAGTACCGCGCCCTGCTGCCGTACTACGAGAACCAGTACGTCGCCGGCGACCCCGACCTCGCCCACGACGTCCGCCGCCGCATCGGCCACCTCCTGCTCGCCCTCGGCGACCGCGCCGCCGCCCACGAGACGCTGGCCCGGCTCCTGCACGACGTGGAGCGCACCCACGGCCCCGGGCACCCCCTCGCGGCCGAGGTCCGGCGCACGCTCGAATGGCTCGGCCAGGTACGCGGCTAGTCCCCGCGGTCCGCCGGCCCTCACCGGCCGACCGACCCGGCACCTTCGGCGGCGGCGCGGCGGTGCCCGAAGTCCCCGTGAATCGTTGGTCGAATGGGTTGGCCAAAGCTGGGCCACTGCCTACCATCGATCATCGCAAGACTTTGTGCACCGTCGCACAATCTCCTCGGGAGGTTTCCTTGCACCGCCGCCGTCGCACCGCGCTCCTCCTCACCGCCGCGATCGCCGCCGCGGCCCCCCTGCTCACCGCCTGCGGGAACGACGCGCATCCCGGCGCGGCCGCCGTCGTCGGCGACCAGCGGATCACCGTCGCCCAGCTGGAGAACCGGGTCGACGAGGTACGCGACGCGCAGCGGGCCGCCGTCCCGGACGACACCCAGTACCAGCAGGTCGTCGCCCGCACCGGCACCCTCACCCGCGACACCCTGCACGGCATGGTCCTCGACCGGGTACTGCACCGCGCCGCCCAGGACGCGGGCGTGAGCGTCTCCCGCAAGGAGGTCCAGCAGATGCGCAGCGGCCTGGAGCAGCAGGCCGGCGGCGCCAAGGAGCTGGAGACCGTCTGGCTCCAGCAGTACGGCGTCGCCCCCGAGCGTCTCGACGAGAACCTCCTCGTCCAGCTGGAGGCCCAGAAGCTCGCCGAACACCTCGGCACCGACACCAGCCGCCCCGAGTTCTGGCAGGCCCTGTCCAAGGCCTCCCAGCAGCTCGACGTCGACCTCAACCCGCGCTACGGCACCTGGGACGTCCAGAAGAGCAGCCGCGTCGACGCCAAGACACCGTGGGTACGGGAAGTGACGGCGGCCGGAGCCCAGCGGACGGCGTAGCGGCGTCCGCGCGGGCCGCGGCCCGGGGACGACCGCGGCCCGGCCCGCACCGTGCGTTACGTTCGGATCGTGAACGCAACCAGCGCCGACCCCGCTCCCGGCACCGCCCCCGACCCGGGCCGCATCGTCCTGCTCACCACCAGCCACCGCGTCGCCCCCGGCCTGCTGTCCTGGCCCGCCTGGCAGGCCCTGCGCACCGCCGACCGCGTGCTGTGCGCCGACACCGCGCACCCGCAGCTGCCGTACCTGCGCGAGGCGGGCATACGGGTCGACGAGGCATCCCCGGCCGCCGAGGAACTGGTCGCCGCCTGCGCGGGCGGTCACACCGTGGTCGTCGTCGCGACCGGCGAGGGCGAGCCGGCCCTCACCGACGGCCTGGCCCGCCTCGCCGGCTCCGGCCGCGTCGCCATGCCCGAGCTGGAGCTGCTCCCCGCCTCCTACGACCTGCCGGGCGCCCGCCTCCTCGACCTCGTCCAGGTCATGGACCGCATCCGCGCGCAATGCCCCTGGTCCTCCCAGCGGACGCACCAGGGACTGGCGAAGTACGCCATCGAGGAGGCCTACGAACTCGTCGAGGCCATCGAGGACGGCGACCGCGACGAACTGCGCGAGGAACTGGGCGACGTCCTCCTCCAGGTCGTCTTCCACGCCCGCATCGCGGAGGAGGACACCGAGGCGCCGTTCTCGATCGACGACGTCGCGGCCGGCATCGTCACCAAGCTCGTCCACCGCCACCCGCACGTCTTCGGCGACGAGACGGCGACCACGCCGGAAGAGGTCAGGGAGCACTGGCTGCGCACCAAGGCGGTGGAGAAGCAGCGCACCTCGGTCACCGAGGGCGTCCCCCTCGGCCAGCCCGGCCTGGCCCTCGCCGCCAAACTGGCCTCCCGGGTCCGCACGGCGGGCCTGGAGGTACCGCTCCCCGGTGGCGAGGGCATCGGCTACGAACTCCTCGCCCTCGCGGCCCGCGCCGAATCGGAGGGCACGGACCCGGAAGCGGCCCTGCGCGCAGCGGCGCGGGCCTACCGGGACGCGATCAGGGAGGTCGAGGGATGACCGGCGGGCCCGCCCCCGACCGCCCGGCTCCCGAGCTGTTCACCTGGGAGTTCGCGAGCGACCCCTACCCCGCCTACGCCTGGCTGCGCGAGCACGCCCCCGTGCGCCGCACGACCCTGCCCAGCGGCGTGGACGCCTGGCTGGTCACCCGGTACGCCGACGCCCGGCAGGCCCTCGCCGACCAGCGGCTGTCCAAGAACCCGGCGCACCACGACGAGCCCGCACACGCCAAGGGGAAGACCGGCATTCCGGGCGAGCGCAAGGCCGAGCTGATGACGCATCTGCTCAACATCGACCCGCCGGACCACACGAGGCTGCGCCGGCTGGTGAGCAAGGCGTTCACGCCACGGCGCGTCGCCGAGTTCGCGCCACGGGTGCAGGAGCTCGCCGACGATCTGATCGACCGGTTCGCCGCCACCGGCTCCGCCGACCTCATCCACGAATTCGCCTTCCCCCTGCCCATCTACGCCATCTGCGACCTGCTCGGCGTGCCCCGCGAGGACCAGGACGACTTCCGGGACTGGGCGGGCATGATGATCCGCCACGGGGGCGGCCCCCGGGGTGGCGTCGCACGGTCGGTCAAGAAGATGCGGGGCTATCTCGCCGACCTCATCCACCGCAAGCGCGCCGCACTGCCGGCCGAGCCCGGCCCCGGCGAGGACCTCATCTCCGGTCTCATCCGCGCCTCCGACCACGGTGAGCACCTCACCGAGAACGAGGCCGCGGCCATGGCGTTCATCCTTTTGTTCGCCGGGTTCGAGACCACGGTCAATCTCGTCGGCAACGGCACGTACGCCCTGCTCACCCACCCCGAGCAGCGGGCCCGTCTGCAGGGCTCCCTCGCCGCCGGCGAGCGCGGTCTGCTGGAGACCGGCGTCGAGGAACTGCTCCGCTTCGACGGCCCCGTGGAGCTCGCCACCTGGCGCTTCGCCACCGAGGCGCTCACCATCGGCGGGCAGGACATCGCTCCCGGCGATCCCGTCCTCGTCGTCCTGGCCGCCGCCGACCGGGATCCGGAGCGGTTCGCCGACCCGGACACCCTCGACCTCTCCCGCAGGGACAGCCAGCACCTCGGGTACGGCCACGGCATCCACTACTGCCTCGGCGCCCCGCTCGCACGGCTGGAGGGGCAGACCGCGCTCGCCACGCTCTTCACCCGCCTCCCGGACCTGGCCCTCGCCGCGGACCCGGCCGAACTGCGCTGGCGCGGCGGGCTCATCATGCGGGGGCTGCGCACCCTGCCGGTGTCGTTCACACCGGTCCCGTCGCCGCCCGGGAACGATCCGTCGCCGACGCAAAGGTGACACGCGCTCACCTCTGTGATCTTCACGTGATCTGCGCGGCATGAACTTGTGACAAGCGATCATCTGCCTATACGTTCACGGATCAGCGTGGCGCCGAGCATCACTCGCCGCGCCGCCCTCGCTGTCTCGTGAAAGGTCGTCGCATGCTCTCCGGGAACGGTCGTCACCGTCGCCCCCGCCAGGCTCCCGCCCTGGTCGTCGCTGCAGGAGTGACCGGCTCCGCCATCGCGATCCCGCTCCTGGGGGCCACCGGCGCCCACGCGGCCGACGGAACGAACTGGGACCGGGTCGCCGAGTGCGAGACGGGCGGTGCCTGGAGCCAGAACAGCGGCAACGGGTACTACGGCGGCCTGCAGCTGTCCCAGGACATCTGGGAGCAGTACGGCGGTCTGGGGTACGCGTCGAGCGCCGACCAGGCGAGCCGCTCGCAGCAGATAGCCGTCGCCGAGAAGGTGCTCGCGGCCCAGGGCATCGCCGCCTGGCCGACCTGCGGCCTGCTCGCGGGGCTGGGCAACGACTCGGGAGTCCTGTCCGGCGGCACCGGGGCTCCGGGTGACGGGGCGTCGGCGGGGGAGAGCGGTTCGGGCACTTCGGGTACGCCCGGGTCATCCGGGTTGACCGATTCCAGTGAGTCCGTCCCCGAATCGTCTTCTTCGGCGACCCCCTCCCCGTCCCAGTCCCCCTCCCGGTCCGGCTCCCCGTCGCCGTCCGCCTCGGCCACGACTGACGCCGCGTCGGGCAGTGGGGACGAAACGGCCAAGTCCGACACGTCCACCCCGTCCGGCACTCCGGCCGACGGTGACGCGCAGGCGTCCGACGGCACGGGTGCCGCCGCGCCGGGCGGTGAGGAGTCGGACAAGTCGGGGCAGACTGACGCCGCTTCGGGGCTCACCGGCACCGAGGGGACCACGACCGGCCGGCACCGCGGCGACAGCGCCGAGGAGGGCGCGGTGGACGGCCGTACGGCGGAGTCGTCGGGGCGGCACGCCTCGCGCGACGAGAACGGCGGCCGCGGCCTCACGGACGGCTCGTACACCGTCCGTTCGGGCGACAGTCTGTGGGGCATCGCCGACTCCCTTGACCTCACCGGCGGATGGCACGCGCTCTACGCCGACAACAAGGACGTGGTCGGCGCCGACCCGGACCACATCCTGCCCGGTCAGAAGCTCATGGTCGGGGGCGAACCGGTCGAAAACCAGGGGTAGTTCGCGTCATGGTTAGAGGCTGTATGTCCGTTTTGGATCACGTGAGAGATAGGTCTCAGAAGCCGTGATCGTCTTTGAAAATCGGCCGAGCGCATGTCTACGGTCGTGACCGCTCGCCACCGCGGGCCCCGACCGCCACAACGCCGAATCCTGCCAGTGGCGGTACGGGAACAGTCGTCGCGTCAAGCGCCGCAGGCAGGAGCGGGGGACCCAAGGTAAGTGCCGCGCCGGGCAGCGATCCGGAGCGGCTAGGGGTGAAGCCGAGTCCCGCAAGGGACCCGGCCGGGCAACTCAACCGGCCCGAACCCGACAGCTCACCTCGCAGGCGTCGGTGAGGGGATCAACCATGCTGTTTTCCGGCAAGGGCAAGCACCGTCGTCCGTCCAAGGCCACCCGTGTCATCGCCGTCGCCGGCGTCACCGGTGCCGCCGTCGCCGCCCCGCTGATGGCGGCCGGCAACGCCTCCGCCGCCACCGCGTCCGAGTGGGACGCCGTCGCCCAGTGCGAGTCCGGCGGCAACTGGTCCATCAACACCGGCAACGGCTACTACGGCGGTCTGCAGTTCTCGGCCTCCACCTGGGCCGCCTACGGCGGTACGCAGTACGCCTCGACCGCCGACCAGGCGAGCAAGACGCAGCAGATCGCGGTCGCCGAGAAGGTGCTCGCGGGCCAGGGCAAGGGTGCCTGGCCGGTCTGCGGCACCGGCCTGTCGAGCGCCGCGTACACCGGCGGCTCCGCCGAGAGCCAGGACGGCGGCTCCTCGCAGTCCTCCGGCAGCTCCGAGAGCTCGCAGAGCCAGAGCGGCGGTTCCACGGCCGAGCGGTCCACCGAGCAGAAGGCCTCCCGCTCCTCCGAGCGTCCGGCCGCCAAGGCCGAGACGAAGGCCGAGAAGAAGACCGTCACCACCCCGACCGGCAAGAAGGTCGAGAAGGGCGACGGCGAGTACAAGGTCGTCAAGGGCGACACGCTCAGCTCGATCGCCGCGGAGCACCACGTCGAGGGCGGCTGGGCGAAGCTGTTCAAGCTGAACGACGACATCGTCGACGAGGCCGACCTGATCTACCCGGGCCAGCAGCTGCACCTCAAGTAAGCGGCGGCCCGCCCTGCTCCCGCCCCGGTGCGTGTTCCCCCGTACGCACCGGGGCGGGTTTTTCACGCCCCGGTGGCCGGGGGAGGCCGCCGGGTTTCCGTGAACGGTCTTTGTTCCGTTCGGAAACAATTTACTCTCGGTTCTGTCCATCGGGTGGGCGACCGGCTGGCCGATCGCCCGGAGCCGGTTAGGCTCGTCCCGCAGAGCCGCTGCGGTCCTCGCGGACCCGCGTCACACCGAAGCGTCACATTGAAGAAGGAGATGCTCGTGCCGTCCATCGACGTCGTCGTAGCCCGGGAAATCCTGGACTCCCGAGGCAACCCCACGGTCGAGGTCGAGGTCGGCCTCGACGACGGCAGCACGGGGCGTGCCGCCGTTCCGTCCGGCGCCTCCACCGGTGCCTTCGAGGCCATCGAGCTCCGTGACGGCGACCCCAACCGCTACCACGGCAAGGGTGTCGAGAAGGCCGTCCTCGCCGTCATCGAGCAGATCGGCCCGGAGCTCGTCGGCTACGACGCCACCGAGCAGCGCCTGATCGACCAGGCCATGTTCGACCTGGACGCCACCGACAACAAGGGCTCGCTGGGCGCCAACGCCATCCTCGGCGTCTCCCTCGCCGTCGCCCACGCCGCCTCCGAGGCCAGCGACCTGCCGCTGTTCCGCTACCTGGGCGGTCCGAACGCGCACCTGCTGCCGGTGCCGATGATGAACATCCTGAACGGCGGCTCGCACGCCGACTCCAACGTGGACATCCAGGAGTTCATGATCGCCCCGATCGGCGCGGAGTCCTTCTCCGAGGCGCTGCGCTGGGGCACCGAGGTCTACCACACCCTCAAGAAGGTGCTGAAGGGCAAGGGTCTGGCCACCGGCCTCGGCGACGAGGGCGGCTTCGCCCCGAACCTCGGCTCCAACCGTGAGGCGCTCGACCTCATCCTCGAGGCCATCAAGGAGGCCGGCTACACCCCGGGCGAGCAGATCGCGCTCGCGCTGGACGTCGCCGCGTCCGAGTTCTACAAGGACGGCTCCTACACCTTCGAGGGCAAGGAGCGCTCGGCCGCCGAGATGACCGAGTACTACGCCGAGCTGGTCGAGGCGTACCCGCTGGTCTCCATCGAGGACCCGCTGTTCGAGGACGACTGGGAGGGCTGGAAGACCATCACCGACAAGCTCGGTGACAAGGTCCAGCTCGTCGGCGACGACCTGTTCGTCACCAACCCGGAGCGTCTGGCCCGCGGCATCGAGGACGGTGCCGCCAACGCCCTGCTGGTCAAGGTCAACCAGATCGGTTCGCTGACCGAGACCCTGGACGCCGTGGAGCTGGCCCAGCGCAACGGCTTCAAGTGCATGATGTCCCACCGCTCCGGCGAGACCGAGGACGTCACCATCGCCGACCTGGCCGTCGCCACCAACTGCGGCCAGATCAAGACCGGCGCCCCGGCCCGCTCCGAGCGCGTCGCCAAGTACAACCAGCTGCTGCGCATCGAGGAGATCCTCGACGACGCCGCGGTGTACGCCGGCCGCAGCGCGTTCCCGCGCTTCAAGGGCTGACAGCCCGGTAGAAGGCAGCGTCGTACGTACGTCCCCGTACCCGGTCCCGTACCGTGTGCGGGGACGTACGCGCGTGCACGGGAGGCGGAGACCAGATGGCCGTGAAGGACCGGGACCGTTTCTCCACCGCGACCAGGATCCGGATCATCGGGGAACAGACCGCGGCCCGGGTCTACCGTTCGCAGACCAAGCGCCAGGCCCGCCGTTCCCGTCTGACCGGCCGGGCGGCGCTGCTTGCGATGGTGCTGTGCTCGCTCGTCGTGGCGCTCGCCTACCCGATACGGCAGTACGTCGCCCAGCGCGCGGAGATCGCCGACCTGCGCGAGGAGCAGGCGCGGACCCGCCAGCGGGTCGAGGACCTGCGCGACCTCAAGGCACGCTGGCAGGACGACGCGTACGCCGAGCAGCAGATCCGCCTGCGGCTGCACTACGTGATGCCGGGGGAGACGGGGTTCATCGTCGTCGACCCGCACGCGGCCGAGCAGGCGCGCACCGACGTCGGGGCGGCCGACCGTCCCTGGTACCGGAACGTGTGGGACGGGGTCGACAAGGCCGACGCCGCCGCCCACCGGCAGTGACTCAACAGGAAGACCAGCAGAAGACAGTCATGCAGACTCCCCCGCCGACCACCCCGCGCACCGAGCCCACCGACGCGGACGTGGAGGCCTTCAAGCAGCAGCTCGGGCGTCCCCCGCGCGGCCTGCGCGCCATCGCGCACCGCTGCCCCTGCGGACAGCCGGACGTCGTCGAGACGGCGCCGCGGCTGCCCGACGGCACGCCGTTCCCCACGCTGTACTACCTGACGTGCCCGAAGGCGGCCTCCGCGATCGGCACGCTGGAGGCGAACGGCGTGATGAAGGAGATGACCGAGCGGCTGGCCGCCGACCCGGAGCTGGCCGACGCCTACCGGGCGGCGCACGAGGACTACATCCGGCGGCGCGACGAGATCGAGGAGCTGACCGGTTTCCCGAGCGCGGGCGGCATGCCGGACCGGGTGAAGTGCCTGCACGTGCTGGTCGCCCACTCGCTGGCGGCCGGTCCCGGCGTCAACCCGCTGGGCGACGAGGCGATCGGGATGCTGCCCGAGTGGTGGGGCAAGGGGCCGTGCGTGACGGTTTCCGGGACCTGTGGGGAGGACGCCAAGTGACCCGTGTCGCCGCCATCGACTGCGGTACGAACTCGATCCGGCTCCTGGTGGCCGACGCGGACCCTGCGACGGGCGAGCTGACCGACCTGGACCGGCGCATGACCATCGTGCGGCTCGGGCAGGGCGTCGACCGCACCGGGCGGCTGGCGCCGGAGGCGCTGGAGCGGACGTTCGCCGCCTGCCGCGAGTACGCCGGGATCATCAAGGAGCACGGCGCCGAGCGGCTGCGCTTCGTGGCGACCTCCGCCTCCCGGGACGCGGAGAACCGGGACGAGTTCGTGCAGGGGGTGCTGGACATCCTCGGCGTGGAGCCGGAGGTCATCTCCGGCGACCAGGAGGCCGAGTTCTCCTTCACGGGCGCGACGAAGGAGCTGACCGGCCGCGCGGACCTCGACAAGCCCTACCTGGTCGTGGACATCGGCGGCGGCTCGACCGAGTTCGTGGTCGGCGACGACCAGGTGCGGGCCGCCCGCTCCGTGGACGTCGGCTGCGTCCGGATGACGGAGCGGCACCTGGTCCGCGACGGCGCGGTGACCGACCCGCCGTCCGAGGACCAGATCGCGGCCATACGGGCCGATGTCGAGGCGGCCCTGGACCTCGCCGAGCAGTCGGTGCCGCTGCGGGAGGCGCGCACGCTGGTGGGTCTGGCCGGCTCCGTGACGACGGTGTCGGCGATCGCGCAGGAGCTGCCGGAGTACGACTCGGCCGCCATCCATCACTCCCGGGTCTCCCGCGACCGGGTCCGCGAGATCACCGACTGGCTGCTGCGCTCCACCCACGCCGAACGTGCCGCGGTGCCCTCGATGCACCCGGGCCGGGTCGACGTGATCGCGGCCGGGGCGCTGGTGCTCCTGGCGATCATGGAGCGGACGGGTGCGGAGGAGGTCGTCGTGAGCGAGCACGACATCCTCGACGGCATCGCGTGGTCGGTGGCGTAGGGGTCCGCGGTGGCTCTCTGAGCAGGCCGGACAACGTTTGAGCGCGCCCGGGGGCCTCGCGAGGGGCCCCCGGCGACATCTCGTCGGGAAACTTCGTGAAGTTCTTCACAAGGAATTGGGCCCCGTCGGACGAGGAAAGACCGTCGATTGACCCTTTTGGGGGTTCAACTGCCCTTTGAACGTGTTCAGGACGGTGTTCGGACGGGGCACCGGGGAGGGTCCGGCGAGGGCTGGTCCACCGCCCTCGAAGGCGCGGAGCGGCAGCTCACGCGGCATTGACAACGGGGTGCACTACACGCTGGTTCCTTCCCCCGCCATGATCTCCGTCACGTGGGCGGCGGATGGTAGCACAGCGTCCACCGAAGCTTGTGAAGGGGCGCACGAACCACCCCCCTCGGACGGGTGGATACTCGATGCCATGAGCACCACGGAGCGTCCCAGGATCCTCGTAGTAGGCGGTGGGTACGTAGGCCTGTACGCAGCTCGACGCATCCAGAAGAAGATGCGTTACGGCGAGGCGACCGTCACCGTCGTCGACCCGCGGTCGTACATGACCTACCAGCCCTTCCTCCCCGAAGCCGCCGCCGGCAACATCTCCCCGCGGCACGTCGTCGTCCCCCTGCGACGCGTGCTTCCGAAGGCGGAGGTCCTCACCGGCCGGGTCACCACCATCGATCAGGACCGCAAGGTCGCCACGATCGCCCCGCTGGTCGGCGAGGCGTACGAGCTGCCCTTCGACTACCTGGTCATCGCCATGGGCGCGGTCTCCCGCACCTTCCCGATCCCCGGCCTCGCCGAGCAGGGCATCGGCATGAAGGGCATCGAGGAGTCCATCGGTCTGCGCAACCACGTCCTGGAGCAGCTGGACAAGGCCGACTCCACCACCGACGAGGAGATCCGCCGCAAGGCGCTCACCTTCGTCTTCGTCGGCGGCGGTTTCGCCGGCGCGGAGACCATCGGTGAGGTCGAGGACATGGCCCGCGACGCGGCCAAGTACTACAAGAACGTGTCCCGCGAGGACATGCGCTTCATCCTCGTCGACGCCGCCGACAAGATCCTCCCCGAGGTCGGCCCGAAGCTGGGCGCCTACGGCAAGGAGCACCTGGAGAGCCGCGGTGTGGAGATCTACCTCTCCACCTCGATGGACTCCTGCGTCGACGGTCACGTGGTGCTGAAGAACGGCCTCGAGGTCGACTCCAGCACCATCGTGTGGACGGCCGGCGTCAAGCCGAACCCGGCCCTGTCCCGCTTCGGTCTGCCGCTGGGTCCGCGCGGTCACGTCGACTGCCAGCCCACCCTCCAGGTCACCGGCACGGACTACATCTGGGCCGCGGGCGACAACGCCCAGGTCCCGGACCTCGTCGGCCGCAAGGCGGGCAACGAGAACGCCTGGTGCCCGCCGAACGCCCAGCACGCGCTGCGCCAGGCCAAGGTCCTCGGCGACAACGTGGTCTCCGGCATGCGGGGCTTCCCGCAGAAGGAGTACAGCCACGCCAACAAGGGCGCGGTGGCGGGCCTCGGCCTTCACAAGGGCGTCGCGATGATCGTCATGGGCAAGATGAAGATCAAGCTCAAGGGACGTCTCGCCTGGTACATGCACCGCGGATACCACGGTCTCGCGATGCCGACCTGGAACCGCAAGATCCGTGTCCTCGCGGACTGGACGCTCGGCATGTTCCTCAAGCGCGAGGTCGTCTCCCTCGGTGCGATCGAGACGCCGCGCGAGGAGTTCTACGAGGCCGCCAAGCCGGCCCCGGCCGCGCCGAAGGCCAGCGAGAAGCCGGCGGAGAAGACCGAGGCCAAGGCCTCCTGACCCCCGGTCACCCGCAACCGTAGTACCGGCAACACCCCGAAGGGGCCGCCCGCCATCCGTGGTGCGGGCGGCCCCTTCGGCGTGTCCGGGCCCTCGTCCTCGGTCGTTGCGCCAACAGGGCGACAGGAACATGGTGTATACACGTATTTTGCTCAGTCGTAACGCGCGCCGGGGACTGTACGCGGGGGTCCCAGGTGTTTACGTGGTGTCAGGACATTCCGGGATCGCTTGTCACGGAGGTACGCCATGGCTGATGCCGCGCTGCGGCTGCAGAACCTCTTCGAACAGTTGCTGGGAGCACCGCTTCCGGTGCGCGTTCGCGCCTGGGACGGTTCGCAGGCGGGTCCGCCCGGCGCGCCGACGCTCGTCGTCCGTCACCGCAGGGCACTGCGCCGGCTGCTGTTCAAGCCGGGCGAGCTGGGGCTGGCCCGGGCCTGGGTGGCCGGGGAACTCGACATCGAGGGGGACCTCTACGCCACCCTCGACCTGCTCGCCGGGCTCATCTGGGAACGCGGCGAGGACGCCCGGGGGCTCGCCGCCGCCCTCCGTGACCCCGAGGTGCGGGCCGCCGTCCGCGGGCTCGTGAGGCTCGCCGGTCCGCCGCTGCCGCCCGCGCCGCCGCAGGAGGAGATCCGCAGGGCCCGCGGCCACCTCCACACCAAGCGCAGCGACCGGCGCGCCATCAGCCACCACTACGACGTCGGCAACGACTTCTACGAACTCGTCCTCGGCCCGTCCATGGTGTACTCCTGCGCCTACTGGTCCGCACCCGAGTCCGAGGGCGGCACCCTGGAGACCGCCCAGCGCGACAAGCTCGAACTCGTCAGCCGCAAGCTCGGCCTGAAGTCCGGTCAGCGCCTCCTCGACGTCGGCTGCGGCTGGGGCTCCATGGCCATCCACGCGGCCCGCGAGCACGGCGTGAGCGTCGTCGGTGTCACGCTGTCGCAGGAGCAGGCCGCCTACGCGCGCAAGCGGGTCGCCGACGAGGGGCTCACCGACCGGGTGGAGATCCGCGTCCAGGACTACCGGGACGTCGCCGACGGACCGTACGACGCGATCTCGTCCATCGGCATGGCCGAGCACGTCGGTGCCGAGCGGTACCTGGAGTACGCCGTCGACCTGCACCGGCTCCTCAAGCCCGGCGGGCGGCTGCTGAACCACCAGATCGCCCGCCGCCCCCAGCGGGACGAGTCCACCTACAACGTGGACGAGTTCATCGACGCCTACGTCTTCCCCGACGGCGAGCTGGCCCCCGTCGGCACCACCGTCACCCAGCTGGAGCGCGCCGGGTTCGAGGTGCGCGACGTCGAGTCGATCCGCGAGCACTACGCGCTGACCCTGCGTCGCTGGGTGACCAACCTGGAGTCCGGGTGGGAGGCGGCCACCCGGCTCGTCAGCCCCGGCCGGGCCCGCGTCTGGCGCCTGTACATGGCCGCCTCCGCGCTCGCCTTCGAGCACAACCGCATCGGCGTCAACCAGGTCCTCGCCGTCAAGACCCCCGAGTCGGGCGCCTCCGGGATGCCGTTGCGGGCCCGCGTGTGGGGTGCGCCCGGCCGCGCTTGATCCGGACACGACCCGAAGGGCCGGGCCGGACACGACCCGAAGGGCCGGGCCCCCGCGCGGGGAGTCCGGCCCTCGGTGTGCCGCGGCGCGGCGAGGTCACTCGGCCTTGATCGCGTTCAGCATGTTCAGCCGGGCGGCGTTGCGGGCCGGCCACATCGCGGCCAGGACGCCCACCAGACCGGCCAGCACCACGAAGATCCCGATCCGGTCCCAGGGCAGGACCAGCGCGTACCCAGGGATCTGGTCCGCGACGGTCTCGCCGATCGCCCAGCCGAGGAACGTGCCGAGACCGATGCCGACCACCGCGCCGAACACCGAGATCACGACGGCCTCCAGCCGGACCATCCGCTTGACCCGGCGCCGGTCCAGACCGATCGCACGCAGCATGCCGATCTCCTGCTGCCGTTCGAAGACGGACATCGCGAGGGTGTTGACGACGCCGAGCACCGCGATGATCAGGGCCATGGCCAGCAGGCCGTACATGACGTTCAGCAGGGTGTTGATGGCGCCGCCGAACTCGTCGCGGATGTCCTGCCGGTCCATCACGGTGATCGCGGGGTTGTCGCCGAGCGCGTCGACGAGGACGTTCTCGTTCGCCGCCGACTGGCCCCCGTCGACCTTCACGAAGATCTGCCGGATCGACGGCTTCGTCTCGTGCCGGTCCACGACCTCGCGGTCGACGAGGACGGGGGAGAGGAACTCGCTGTCCTTGTAGACGGCGCCGACCGTCAGCGTGGCCTTCTCGTCGTCGTCGAAGGTGACGGGAACGGTGTCGCCGGTCTTCCAGCCCCTGCTCTCGGCCGTCTTCTCGGCGACCGCGATCCGGCCCTCGGCGAGCGAGCCCGCGCTGCCGCTGACGACGTCGACGGTCAGGACCTTCTCGATGTCGCCCGGGGTGACCGCCGAGGCGGACACGTAGTCGCCGTCGACCCGGAAGTAGGCGTCCTGCTGCGGCGAGACCGCGGACACGCCCCGGGCCTTCTCCAGTGCCGTCAGCGCGGACCGGTCGAGGTCGCCTCCGTTGGCCATCGAGACCATGTAGTCGGCCTTGATGTTGTCCGTGGTCATCTTGTCGATGGCCGCGCCGACCGTGACGCCGAGCACCGACAGGCCGGTCACCAGCGTCAGCCCGATCGCCAGCGCCGAGGCGGTGGCGCCGGTGCGGCGCGGGTTGCGGACCGCGTTCTGGCCGGCCAGCTTGCCCGCCACCCCGAACGGGCCGACGAGCAGCGGACGGACGAGCGCGATCACGGGCCGGGACAGCAGCGGGATCAGCACGATCACGCCGATCAGCGCGAGGAACGCGCCCGCCCCGATGTACATCCGCCCGTCGTCGCCGCCGGTCGAGGCACCCGCCACGATCCCCGCCGCACCGAGGGCGGTGACGGCCGCACCGATGGAGTTGCGCAGCACCAGCGACTTGGTGGTGGCCACCGCGTGGACGCTGTTCATGGCCGCCACCGGCGGGATCTTCGCGGCCCGGCGGCCGGGCAGCCAGGCGGCGAACATCGTGATCAGCACGCCCACCGAGACCGCCGCGACCACCGGCGTGGCCGACAGGACCAGCGGACCGTCCGGCATCTTCATGTCGAACGCGGCCATGCCGGAGCGCAGTCCGACGGCCAGACCGATGCCGAGGACGAAGCCGACGGCCGAGGCCGCCAGGCCCACCAGCGCGGCCTCGGCGAGCACCGAGCGGGTGATCTGCCGGCGGGACGCGCCGACGGCGCGCATCAGGGCGATCTCCTTGGTGCGCTGGGCGACCAGCATCGTGAACGTGTTGGAGATCAGGAAGATGCCGACGAAGAGCGCGATGCCCGCGAAGCCGAGGAGGACCTGCTTGAGGTTGCCCAGGCCCTGTTCGATCTGCTCGGCCTGCTCGTCCGCGAGCGCCTGGCCGGTCCGGGCCTCGGCGGTGTCCGGCAGCAGCGTCTCGACCGCGCCGAGGATCTTCGTGTCGCTCGCGCCGGGGGCGGCGGTGACGGTGACGCTCTCGAAGTAGCCCGGCTGGAGGTACTGCTTCTGGGCGACGGCCGTGTCGAAGAGGACCAGGCTGCCGCCGGCGTTGACGGCGCCGTCCTCGGTGGTGAACACCCCGCTGAGGGTGTACTCCTTCACTGGGCCGTTGGTCGCGACGCGCACCCGGTCGCCGACCTGGTACTCGCCCTTGGCGGCGGACTCCTCGTCCAGGGCGATCTGGTCGTCCTTCACCGGGCCGGAGCCGTCGGTGAACGTGTAGGCGGTGTCCTTGCCGTCCTTGCCGGGGGCGAAGTTGGAGCCCTTGTTGGACCAGCCGACGCCGATGAGCTTCCCGTCGGGGTCGGCGACTCCGGCGAAGCCCTCGACGCGGCCGTACACCCCGGCGACGCCGTCCACGGCGGAGATCCGGTCGAGGACCTTGCCGGAGAGGCCGGGCTCCTCCCGGGGGTTGTCCGGGTCGGCGTGCGAGGTGACGGCGACGGCGACGTCGTCGTAGCTCTTCGCCGACTGGTTGCGGAAGGCGTTGGAGAGGGTGTCCGCGAAGACCAGGGTGCCGGACACGAACGCCACGCCGAGCATCACGGCGAGCACGGTCATCAACAGCCTGGCCTTGTGCGCGAAGACGTTGCGCAAGGCGGTACGGAACATGGGTCTACTTCGTCCAGACGTACGGGATGGAAGGCGGTGGGGCGTCAGCTGGTGCTCGGCGCGTCAACTGGTGCGGCCCTTGGCGTCGAAGCGCTTCATACGGTCCAGCACCTTGTCGGCCGTCGGCCCGTACACCTCGTCGACGATGCGTCCGTCCGCGAGGAAGACCACCCGGTCCGCGTAGGCGGCGGCCACCGGGTCGTGGGTGACCATCACGACCGTCTGTCCCAGTTCCCGCACGGAGTTGCGCAGGAAGCCCAGTACCTCGGCGCCCGAGCGGGAGTCGAGGTTCCCGGTCGGCTCGTCACCGAAGATGATCTCCGGCCGGGAGGCAAGGGCCCGGGCCACGGCGACGCGCTGCTGCTGGCCGCCGGAGAGCTGGGAGGGACGGTGGCCGAGCCGGTCGGACAGGCCGATCATCTGGATCACGGAGTCCAGCCACTGCTTGTCCGGCTTGCGGCCCGCGATGTCCATCGGGAGGGTGATGTTCTCCAGTGCGGTGAGCGTCGGCAGCAGGTTGAACGCCTGGAAGATGAAGCCGATCTTGTCCCGGCGCAGCTTGGTCAGCTGCTTGTCCTTCAGCGAGCCCAGCTCGGTGTCGCCGATGCGCACCGAACCGGAGGAGAAGGTGTCCAGCCCGGCGACGCAGTGCATCAGCGTGGACTTGCCGGAGCCGGACGGGCCCATGATCGCGGTGAACTCGGCCTGCCGGAAGTCGACGGAGACCCGGTCGAGGGCGACCACCTGGGTCTCGCCCTGGCCGTAGATCTTGGAAAGCTCCGTGGCGCGCGCGGCCACGGTGGTGGACCGGTCGGCGATGGGTGCGGTGGTCACGGGAAGGGTGCTCCTGTCGGTACGGCGGTGTGCTCGGGGACGTCATCCATCGTCCCGGCCGCGGGGTGCCGTGTAGTCAGCCGCTGTTCCGGTTTCGGGGGGCGACTGTGGTCGGACGGCCGCGGTCGGTGTCATACCTGCGGATGACGGGCGACCCCGAAGGGCGACCCCTGACGGCGCCCGTGACGGGCCCGTTGTCGCAGGCGGGCGCGAGAACAGGTCGGCCGGCCTGGTCGAGACGGTGAAATCCCGTCATTCCGCATACGTGGCCGACCGTCGCACGCGAGGCTGTTGGCAAGTGCGGATGGCCTGCCCACGGAGCTGATGCACCCTCAGGCGCCAATAAAATAAGACAACATCGGTCCGCCCGCCCGCTGCCGCAGGGGCGTGTCCCGATAGGGTCGAGGCACTCGACGCGGTGCCCATGGCCTGCCCGGATGGTGGAATGCAGACACGGCGAGCTTAAACCTCGCTGCCCCTTCGCGGGCGTGCCGGTTCGAGTCCGGCTCCGGGCACTCACCGCGCTCCCGCGTCCCGCCTCGGCGACGAGGCCGTGGACGCCGGCACTCCTCCGCGCGGCGGAAGCTCAGCGGGAGCACGCGCGCGTCACGCGCCGCCGTCACCCGCCTCCCGCATCCCGCCATCTGAGCCGGCCGAGCCGCGGACCGCGGGTACCCCTGTGCGTTGCCGGTCTCCCGGATGCCGGCCTGCCCCGCTGCCGCCTTCCCGCCCGCCCCCCGGCCCGTCCGGCGGGCACTGCAGCAACCTGACCGCCCCCTGCACCAACATGTCACCGATCTCTGTGGAGTGTGACCGTCAACGCTGAGAAAGTCTTCGTGAGAGGGAAATCGAGGGGGAACAGTGAAGAGGAATTTCCATTCGCTCGTCGTCGGCTCCATCGCCCGCGTGGGTGTGGTCGCCGGTACCGCCCTGCTGATCGGCGGATCGCCCATGGCGGCCGGCAGCGCTTTCGCCGAGGACCGGGAGCCGGTCGTCCCGCATTCCGCGGAGATGAACGGCGAGCGGATTCCCGGGGAAATCCGGCAGATGATCGAGGACATTCGGGAGCACCTTCCCGAGCTCCCCGGTCCCGTCACCGGAATCTCCGGTCCCGTCACCGGGCCCCCCGGCCCCGTCAACGGCTGGCAGTGACCGGTCGGTCGGCTCTCCGAGGTCTGTGAGGGATTGTGGGCAACAACCGTGCGGCGACCTTCAAGCCGCGAGATCTGGACGAGGTGCCGTCGGTGGACGCGCTGCTCGTCGAACTGGGAACGGGACCGTTCGTCCGGGACTCCCTGACGGCACCGGTCGGGCGCAACGACTCCTGGGCGGGCACCACCGCCGGTGGGCGCAAGGTCTTCGTCAAGCACCTGATCGGCCCCGCCGCCGATGTCCGGGCGCGCATGCGGCGCCTGCTGTCCTTCGAGTCCTTCGCCGAGACCCTGCCCACGGCTGCGCTGCGCGGCCCGGCCTTCCTGGGCGCGGACGAGGAGGCGGCCCTGGTCGCCTACGACCTCGTCGAGGACGCGCGCAGCGGTGCGGAGCTGATGATCGACGAAAGTTTCGGGACCGGACTCGCCGAGCGCGTCGGGCGGGCCATCGGGCTGCTCCACGAGGCGCCGGCCGGCAGCTCCCCCGCGCTCGACGAGTCCCGGCCGCCCCATCCGCCGGAGGGGTTCCTGCGGGGACTGCCGCTGCCGGTCTTCGAGTCGCTGAGCTTCGCCGAGCTGCAGGGCTGGCGGCTGATGCAGACCGACGAGGGCCTGGTCAGGGCCATCGGGGAGCTGCGTGCCAGGGAGCGGGAGGCGCCCCGGGTGCCGTCCCACTGCGACCTGCGGGTCGATCAGTTCCTGGTGCGGGACGAGGACTTCCTGGTGACGGACTGGGAGGAGTTCAGGCTGGCGGACCCGGCCCGTGACGTCGGCGCCTTCGCCGGCGAGTGGCTGCACCGCTCGGTACTGGACATCGTCACCACCCGTGGCGACGTGGCCTTCCAGGACGTCGAACTGACGCACGAGACCGTCCTCAGCCGCGGCGCGGAGAAGATGCAGCGGCTGCTGCCGCTGGTGACCGCCTTCTGGCGCGGCTACCGGCAGGCGCGTCCCACGGTGGACGGGCAACTGGCCACGAGGGCCACCGCGTACGCCGGCTGGCACATGCTCGACCGGCTGATGGCGGGCGCGTCCCGGACGTCGAGGCTCTCCGGCATCGAACGGGCGGCGGCGGGCATCGGCCGGGCCGCGCTCATCGACCCCGAGAGGTTCGTGACCACGCTCGGCTTCACGGACCTCGCCGAAGAAGCCGAAGAACACGAGGTGGCCGCATGATCCAGGCACCGGAACAGGTCGTTCCCGGCACACTGCCCGCCCGGCTGCGGGAAGCGCTCGGGCAGGTGACCGTCGCCGACGACGGCACCCGGGCGCAGGTGGCCGACCGGGAGGTCACGGCGGACAGCCCGCGCGAGATGCGCCGGCTGCTGGCCGAGGCGCTGTACGACATCCTGCACGCGGGACAGTTCGTCGAGAAGGGGCAGCTGTCCTTCCGGCTGCGGGACGAGGCCTTCGAACGCGTCCTCGGCGCGGCGGTGCCGCACGAGCGGAGCGTCGCCCGCGCACGGCTGCATGTCCCCCCGCAGGACGACGGCCCCGACGCACGCGCCCTGGTCGAACGGGACGGTGTGCGGGTGTGGGTGCCGGCGCACGCCGTCCGCACGGACGGCGGACTCACGGCGGGGCAGGTCGTGACCCTCGACGTCCCCGCACGCCGGCCCGCTCTGTCGCCCGGGTTCTTCGTGGTGGACGGCTCGCTGCCGCGCAGCCCCCACCGGGAGGTGCTGCGCGTGTACGTCCACGTCACACGATGGCAGGACGCCGCCGGGGTGTGGGCCCGCGCCCTCGGTCACCTGGAGGAGGGCGGGGTCGCGTACCGCTCGAAGATCCTGTCCGCCAAGGCGCTGTACCCCCGGCGCGACGCTCTGGTCGTGTACCTCGGACAGGAGTCGTGGCCCGAGGTGCCGGCTCTCGCCGAGGCGCTGTCGGGGACACCCGGCGTCGGGAGCGAGACGTCCGTCTTCGCCGAGCCCGTGGCGCCCGGCGTCGCCGTGGCCCGGGAACCGGAGGACGACCGTCCCGGCATGTCCGGCCTGAGCTTCGGCCAGCACCGTGCCACCGCCCTGGCCCGCGCCCTGCTCGACGGCGCGGCCGGTGCTACCGACCTGGAGCGCGCCGTCGTGGCCCGCTTCACCGAGGCGGGCATCGACCCGGCCCGCCCGGCGCACAACAGCGCCCCGTCCGAACGTCCCGCAGTGCCGTCCGGCCTACGGGTTCCCGGTTCCGTGCCCGCCTGACCAGGCACGCACGGACGTCGACAAGGAGAGATTCATGGACAAGTCCATGGCCATCATGGAGCTCGTTTCGCACTACGACGCCTACGCGGACGTCGACGAGCTGAACATCACGGCGGCGGCCGACGCCCC
>NZ_BMRV01000016.1 GCF_014648815.1 Streptomyces flaveolus
CGACAGCGAGAAGTACCAGCTCAAACCCCGCGACTGGGACGCCGCCCACCGCGAGGGCCGCACCATCGCCCCCCTCATCACCAGACTCAACAGCATCCGACGCGACCATCCCGCGCTGCACCGGCTCAGGAATCTGCGCTTCCACCGGACCGACAACGACGCCCTCATCGCGTACAGCAAGCGCGTGGGGAGCGACGTCGTGCTGGCGGTCGTCAATCTCGATCCCCACCGCACCCAGGAGGCCACGATCTCCCTCGACATGCCGCAGCTCGGCCTCGACTGGCACGAGTCGGTGCCGGTCCACGACGAGCTCACGGGCGAGACCTACCACTGGGGCCGGACGAACTACGTGCGCCTCGAGCCCGGCCGGGCCCCCGCACACGTCTTCCACGTCCAGGGGTCGTCCGCCGCCGCGCCGCAGAACGAAGGGTCGCCAGCCTCATGACCGTGAACGAGCCCGTACCGGACACCTTCGAGGACACCCCGGCCAGGGACCGGGACCCCGAATGGTTCAAACGAGCCGTCTTCTACGAGGTCCTCGTCCGTTCCTTCCAGGACAGCAACGGCGACGGCGTCGGTGACCTCAAGGGCCTGACCGCCAAACTGGACTACCTGCAGTGGCTGGGCGTGGACTGCCTGTGGCTGCCGCCCTTCTTCAAGTCACCGCTTAGGGACGGCGGTTACGACGTCTCCGACTACACCGCCGTCCTGCCCGAGTTCGGCGACCTGGCCGACTTCGTCGAGTTCGTCGACGCCGCCCACCAGCGCGGCATGCGCGTGATCATCGACTTCGTCATGAACCACACCAGCGACCAGCACCCGTGGTTCCAGGAGTCGCGGAAGAACCCCGACGGGCCCTACGGCGACTACTACGTCTGGGCCGACGACGACACGCGGTACGCGGACGCCCGCATCATCTTCGTCGACACCGAGGCCTCCAACTGGACCTACGACCCGGTCCGCGGGCAGTACTTCTGGCACCGCTTCTTCTCCCACCAGCCGGACCTGAACTACGAGAACCCCGCGGTCCAGGAGGAGATGCTGGCCGCACTGAAGTTCTGGCTGGACCTCGGCATCGACGGCTTCCGGCTCGACGCCGTGCCCTACCTGTACGCCGAGGAGGGCACCAACTGCGAGAACCTGCCCGCCAGTCACGAGTTCCTCAAGCGCGTCCGCCGGGAGATCGACGCGCAGTACCCGGACACCGTGCTGCTGGCGGAGGCCAACCAGTGGCCGGAGGACGTCGTCGACTACTTCGGCGACTACGCCTCCGGCGGCGACGAGTGCCACATGGCGTTCCACTTCCCGGTGATGCCGCGGATCTTCATGGCCGTGCGCCGCGAGTCCCGCTACCCGGTCTCCGAAGTCCTGGCGAAGACCCCGGCGATCCCGTCGGGCTGCCAGTGGGGCATCTTCCTGCGCAACCACGACGAGCTGACCCTCGAGATGGTCACCGACGAAGAGCGCGACTACATGTACGCGGAGTACGCCAAGGACCCCCGGATGCGCGCCAACATCGGCATCCGCCGGCGGCTCGCCACCCTGCTGGACAACGACCGCGACCAGATCGAGCTGTTCACCGCCCTCCTCCTCGCCCTTCCGGGGTCACCGATCCTGTACTACGGCGACGAGATCGGCATGGGCGACAACATCTGGCTCGGCGACCGCGACGCGGTGCGCACCCCGATGCAGTGGACCCCGGACCGCAACGCCGGGTTCTCCACCTGCGATCCGGGCCGGCTGTACCTGCCGACGATCATGGACCCGGTCTACGGCTACCAGGTGACGAACGTCGAGGCGTCGATGGCCTCGCCCTCGTCCCTGCTGCACTGGACCCGCCGGATGATCGAGATCCGCAAGCAGAACCCCGCCTTCGGCCTCGGCAGCTACACCGAACTCCCCTCGTCCAACCCCGCCGTGCTGGCGTTCCTGCGCGAGTACGAGGACGACCTGGTGCTGTGCGTGAACAACTTCGCGCGGTTCGCGCAGCCCACAGAGCTGGACCTGCGCGAGTTCGCCGGACGCCATCCGGTCGAGCTGTTCGGCGGGGTCCGCTTCCCCGCCATCGGTGAACTGCCGTACCTGCTGACCCTCGGGGGCCACGGCTTCTACTGGTTCCGGCTCACCCGAGTCGCATCCCGCATCGGCCGCCGCGTGTGAGCGTGGGCCGAGGAAAGGACGCGTCACCATGCCGAAGACCGCACCCCTGCGCCCGAGACCGGCGCATCTCGCCGAGCCGATGGCCTCGCTCGACGGGCTGCTGCGGGAGTGGCTGCCGAAGCAGCGCTGGTTCGCGGGCAAGGACCGGCCCGTGGCCGAACTCGGTCTGCTGTCGATGACCGAGCTGTTCCCGGGCTGCCTGCATCTGCTGGTGCACACCGGACACGGCCCCGTGCCCGCGCCGGGCGGCGCGCCCCCGGCCGGCGACTGCTACCAGTTGCTGCTCGGTGTGCGCGAGCAGCCGTCGCCGCGCCTGGGACGGGCGCTCATCGGGCAGGTGCAGGACGGCCCGCTGGCCGGCCGGACGGTCTACGACGCGCTGCACGACCCCCGGACGGCCCAGCTGCTCCTGGAACGGCTGCGGCAGCCCGGCAAGGCGGGTCCGCTGCGCTTCGAGTGCGACCCGGCCCGCCCGGTGCCCGGCGGGCTGGCACCCCGCATCCTGGACGCCGAGCAGTCCAACTCCTCGCTGGTGTACGGCGACGAGTTCATCCTCAAGGTGTTCCGGCGCATCCAGCCGGGGGTCAACCCCGATCTGGAGGTGCCGAGCGCCCTGGCCCGGCAGGGCTGCGGGCGGGTGCCCGCGCCGGTGGCGTGGCTGCGGACCACCCATCCGTACGAGGCGACGCTCGGTGTGCTCCAGCCGTTCCTGCACGACGCGTCCGACGGCTGGACCCTCGCCCTTCAGGCGCTGTCCTCCGGGGACGACTTCACCGCGCAGGCCCACGAGCTGGGACGGGCGATGGCCGACGTGCACCTGGCGCTGGCCTCGGCCTTCCCGGCCGGTGCCCCCGGGGAGAACGGCCGTACGGCGGCGGCGATGACCGAACGGCTGACCGCCGCCGCGCACTGCGTGCCGGCGCTGCAGCCCTTCGTGCCCGGTCTGCGGGCGGCCTTCGCCGCGCTGACCACCTGCGACTCGGGGCCGCCCGCCCAGCGCATCCACGGCGACCTGCACCTGGGCCAGGTGCTGCGGGCCGGCCGGGACTGGTTCGTCATCGACTTCGAGGGCGAACCGTCCCGTCCGCTCGCCGAACGGCGCAGCGCCCACTCCCCCGTGCGGGACATCGCGGGCATGCTGCGTTCCTTCGACTACGCCGCCCGGCAGCGCCGCCCGTGGCGCCCCGAGTGGGCGCGCCGCTGCCGGGAGGCGTTCTGCGCGGGTTACGCCGCCCGAGCCGGGTGGGACCCCCGTAAGAAGCACGGCCTGCTGCGCGCCTACGAGACCGACAGGGCCGTGTATGAGGTGCTGTACGAGGCCCGGCACCGCCCCGACTGGCTTCCCGTACCCATGGCGGCGATCGAACGACTCGCCGTGAGAGGAGACTGACCCGTGGCCCTCCGCGACACCTCGCTCCCCGAGCCGTCCGGTCCCGTCCCGCACGCACCCGGTGCGTGCCAAGCCGCCCCGCCCCTGGACCCGACCGACCGAGGGCGCCTTCTGGCGGGCGCCCACCACGACCCGCACGCGCTGCTCGGCGCCCATCCGGTGCCCGGCGGGATCGCCTTCAGGGCGCTGCGCCCCTTCGCCCGCGAGGTGAGCGTGGTCGTCGACGGCGAGCGCCGGCCTCTCGTGTCGGAGGAGGACGGCCTGTTCTCCGGCGTCCTGCCGCTCGCGGACATCCCCGCGTACACCCTCGTCGTGACGTACGAGGAGGGCGAGCAGGAGACGCACGACCCGTACCGGTTCCTGCCCGCCCTCGGCGAGCTGGACCTGCACCTGATCAGTGAAGGCCGGCACGAGCAGCTGTGGCGGGCGCTCGGCGCGGAGCCCATGACCCACGAGGGCGTCTCCGGCACCCGGTTCACGGTGTGGGCGCCGAACGCACAGGGTGTGCGGGTCGCCGCCGACTTCACCCACTGGGACGGCACGGCGTTCCCGATGCGCTCGCTCGGTTCGTCGGGGGTGTGGGAGCTGTTCCTGCCGGGCGTCGGCGAGGGCACCCGGTACAAGTTCGAGATCCACTCCCGCTACGGGCACCGGTTCCTCAAGGCCGACCCGATGGCGCGCGCGGCGGAGGAGCCGCCGAACACGGCCTCCGTCGTGACGGCGTCCCACTACGAGTGGAACGACCGGGAGTGGATGCGGACCCGGTCCGCCACTCCGGTGCACGAGGCGCCGTTCTCGGTGTACGAGGTGCACCTGCCCTCGTGGCGTCCGGGGCTGACCTACCGCGAGCTGGCCGATGTGCTGCCCGCGTACGTCAAGGACCTGGGCTTCACGCACGTCGAGCTGATGCCGGTCGCCGAGCACCCCTACGGTCCCTCCTGGGGCTACCAGGTCACCGGCTTCTACGCGCCGACCGCGCGCCTCGGCTCGCCCGACGACTTCCGGTACCTGGTCGACGCCCTGCACGGGGCGGGCATCGGCGTGATCATGGACTGGGTGCCGGCGCACTTCCCGAAGGACGACTGGGCGCTGGCCCGGTTCGACGGAGACCCGCTGTACGAGCCCGGGGACGCCCGGCGCGCCGAGCACCCGGACTGGGGCACGTACACCTTCGACTTCGCCCGCACCGAGGTGCGCAACTTCCTCGTCGCCAACGCCGTGTACTGGTGCGAGGAGTTCCACATCGACGGGCTGCGCGTCGACGCGGTCGCCTCGATGCTCTACCTGGACTACTCGCGCGATTCCGGGCAGTGGGAACCCAACCAGTACGGCGGCCGGGAGGACCTGGCGGCCATGGCGTTCCTCCAGGAGATGAACGCGACCGTCTACCGGCGCTGCCCCGGTGTGGTGACCATCGCCGAGGAGTCGACCGCGTGGGGCGGGGTGACCAGTCCGACCGACGGCGGCGGGCTCGGGTTCGGGCTGAAGTGGAACATGGGCTGGATGCACGACTCGCTGGAGTACGTCGCGCACGAGCCGGTGCACCGCAAGTACCACCACCACGAGATGACCTTCTCGATGGTGTACGCGTACAGCGAGAACTACGTGCTGCCGATCTCCCACGACGAGGTCGTGCACGGCAAGCAGGCGCTGGTGTCGAAGATGCCGGGCGACTGGTGGCAGCGGCGCGCGAACGTCCGCGCCTATCTCGGCTTCATGTGGGCCCACCCGGGCAAGCAGTTGCTGTTCATGGGGCAGGAGATCGCCCAGGGCGCCGAGTGGTCGGAGAAGCAGGGCCCCGAGTGGTGGCTGCTCGACGAGGGGTACGCCTCGGCGGGCGACCACCGCGGGATCCAGGACCTGGTGCGCGAGCTCAACACCCGCTACGGCCGGACCCCGGCGCTGTGGCAGCGCGACACCGATCCGGCCGGCTTCCGCTGGGTCGCCGTGGACGCGGCCGAGGACAACGTCTTCGCGTTCCTGCGGTTCGACAAGGACGGCAACCCCCTGCTGGCGGTGTCGAACTTCTCGCCGGTGGTCCGGCACGAGTACGGGTTCGCCGTCGGCGACGACGTCGCCGCCTGGCAGGAGGTCCTCAACACCGACGCCGAGGAGTACGGCGGCAGCGGCGTGACCAACCCCGACCCGGTCAAGCCGGAGGACGGCAGCATCCGGATCACGCTGCCGCCGCTGGCCACGGTGTGGCTGATGCCCTTCGGTCTCTGAGGCGCGGCGGCGCCACCAGGTGTTCGGCGCCCTTCCGGGGGCATTCGGGGTCCGACGGCCGGAACACGCCGACCGTCGCCCCGCCGGCCCACAGAAAGGCGACATCACGTGCGCACCGTCGGAGTGGAGGAGGAACTCCTCCTGGTCGATCCCGAGTCCGGCGAGCCACGCGCACTGTCCGCCGCGGTGCTCGCCCGGGCCTTTCAGGACGATGCCGAGCAGGACGTCTTCGAGAAGGAACTGCACGAGCAGATGCTCGAGTTCGCCACGCATCCGCAGGCGGACATGGAGCGCCTGCACGCGGAGATCGTCCGCTGCCGTGAGGAGGCCGGGCGGCACGCCGCCGGGACCGGCTGCGCCGTCGCCGCGCTCGCCACGTCGCCGCTGCCGGTCAGCCCCGCCGTCGGCATGAACCACCGTTACCAATGGATGGCGGAGCAGTACGGCGTCGTGGTGCACGAGCAGCTCGTCCTCGGCTGCCACGTGCACGTGTCCGTGGAGTCCGACGAGGAGGGCGTCGCGGTGATCGACCGGGTGCGCCCCTGGCTGTCGGTGCTCACCGCGCTGAGCGCGAACTCCCCGTTCTGGCAGGGGCAGGACTCGGCGTACAGCAGCTACCGCAGCCGGGTCTGGCAGCGCTGGCCGTCGGCCGGTCCCACGGAGCTGTTCGGGTCGGCGGAGACCTACCACCGCCGGGTCGCGGACATGGTGGCCACCGGCACCATCCTCGACGAGGGGATGATCTACTTCGACGTCCGGCTCTCCCGGCGCTACCCGACGGTGGAGTTCCGGGTCTCGGACGTCTGCCTGGACGCGAGCACCGCCGTACTGATCGCCACCCTGGCCCGCGGCCTGGTCGAGACGGCCGCCCGCGAGTGGCGGGAGGGCAAGGAGCCGGTCGGGCACAGTGTCAGCCTGCTGCGTCTGGCCGCCTGGCGGGCCGCCCGGTCCGGGCTGACGGAGGAGCTGCTGCACCCCGCGACGATGCGGCGCATGCCCGCGGAGACAGTGGTCCGGGCCCTGCTGGAGCACGTACGGGAGGCGCTGGCCGCCGCCGGCGACCTGGAGCGGGCCGAGAAGCTGGCCGAGGGCCTGCTGCGGCACGGCAACGGCGCCCGCGTGCAGCGCGAGCTGCTGAAGCGCACCGGCAGCCTGCGGGACGTCGTCACCGAGTGCGTGCGCCGCACCCAGCTGCCCTGAGGCGCGCCCTGACCTGCCCGGTCCGTCTCCTGACCGTGACCGCTCAGAAGATCAGGGCGAGGGCGTAGGCGAGGAATCCGGCCGCCATCAGCACCACGACGGCGAGGATCAGGATCAGCGGTCCCTTGGCCCAGCCCTTCGGAGGGTTGTGCGCCTCGAACGGGCCCGCCTCGGGCATGCTGCTCTCCGCCGGCGGGGTCTCGCCGGGCGGTACGCCACCGCCCGGCTCCAGGCCGGTGGTGCGTTCCGGGTCGGGATCGGGGTTCGTATAGCTCATGCCCTACGGGTCCCCCGATCCGCCGAGATCACCGGGTGGGAACACTTCTGCCGTCCCTGCCCCCCATCGCTCGCGCCTCGGCTAGATTCGAGCCGCCGATGACGGTGCCCGTCGGTGACGTCACCCTCCGTACATGTCAGGAGCAGCGCATGCGCGACCTCGCTCTCGCTCCCCCGGCCGCCCCGCCGCCCCTGACCGGAGGGCTCGCCGACAGTCTCTTCGAGACGGCGGCCCGCACCCCCGCCCTGCCGATGCTCGCGCGCCGCCCGGTGCCGACCTCCGCCGTCTGGGAGGAGGTGACCGCCGTCGAGTTCCGCGACGAGGTGGTCGACCTGGCCAAGGGGCTGATCGCGTGCGGGATCCAGCCGGGCGACCGGGTGGCGATCCTCGCCCGCACGCGCTACGAGTGGACGGTCTTCAGCTACGCGCTGTGGACGGTGGGTGCCGAGGTCGTCCCGATCTACCCGACCTCCTCGCGCGAACAGGTCGAGTGGATCCTGCGGGACGCGGGCTGCGTGGCCGTGGTGGTCGAGGACGAGCAGAGCGTGATGACCGTCGGCTCGGTGTGCGCGTCGCTGCCGTCGCTGCGGCACGTGTGGCAACTGGACGCGGGCGCGCCGGCCGCGCTGGTGGCGCGCGGTGAGTTCATCCCGTTCGCGACCGTGGACTCCATGCGCCGCATCGTGCTGCCGGACTCCACCGCCGTCGTCGCCTACACCTCCGGCACCTCGGGCCGGGCCCTGGGCTGCGCGCTGAGCCACCGCAGCCTGGCGGCCCCGTGCGACACGCTGCTGGCCGGCTGGGGTCACACGGTGGCTCCCGAAGGGGAGCAGGGCGCGGTCCTCGCCTTCCTGCCGTTCTCCCACGTGTACGGGCTGATGATCCAGAGCCTGTGCGTCCGGGGCGGACTGCTCATGGCGCACGAGCCCGCGATGAGCGCGGAGGCGCTGTCGTCTGCGCTGCGGTCCTTCCGTCCGACGTACTTCTACGCCGTCCCGTCGGTCCTGGAGAAGCTCTACAAGAACTTCCTGCGCACGGCCCAGCAGGCGGGCCGCGGGGCGCTGTTCGAGCGGGCCGCCGGCACGGCGCGGGACTTCGCCGCGGCCCTGGAGCGCCAGCGGCTCGGCAGGGGGCCGGGGCCCGGCTTCGATCTGCGGCTCCAGCACGCCCTGTACGAGCGGACGGTGTACCGCCGGCTGCGGAGCGCGCTGGGCGGCCGGGTGCGGCGGGCGACGTGCGGCGGTTCGCCGCTCAGCCGCGACCTGTCCCTCTTCTACGAGGGCATCGGCGTGTACGTGCACGACGGCTACGGCCTGACGGAGACCAGCGGCGGGCTCACCATGCAGCCGCTGGGCCGGGAGAAGTCGGGCACCGTCGGGCAGCCCCTGCCCGGCATGGAGATCCGGGTGGCCGACGACGGGGAGATCCTGGTGCGCGGGCCGTCGCTGTTCCAGGGGTACGTCGGTGACGCGGCGGCCACCCGCCGGGTCCTGCGCGGCGGGTGGCTGGCCACCGGGGACCTCGGGCACCTGGACGAGGAGAACTACCTGGCGATCACGGGCCGCAAGAAGGACGTCATCATCACCAGCGGCGGCAAGAGCGTGGCCCCGGCCGCCCTGGAGGAGCGGCTGCGGATGCACCCGCTCGTCCACCAGGCGGTGGTCGTGGGCGACAACCGGCCCTGCGTCGGTGCGCTGATCACCCTGGATCCCGAGTTCCTGACGCACTGGCGGGCGGGACTGGCGCTCCAGGGCGACGCGTCGGTGCGCGAGGCGCGCGAGGAGAACGCGCTGCGGGAGGAGATCGCCCGGGCCGTCGCCGCGGCGAACAGCGCCGTCTCGCGCTCGGAGTCCATCCGGGTCTTCCGCGTCCTGCCGGAGCCGTTCGACGTGAGCAACGGGCTGCTGACACCGTCGATGAAGCTGCGGCGGGACGAGATCGTGCGGACCTACGCCCTGGAGATCGACGCGATGTACGAGGCGCGCTCGCGGCGACGGCCACAGGTGCCGGCGCAGGAGCCGGCCGGCTGGGAGGACTCGGACAACGTCTTCTTCCGGTGACGGGAGCGTCACCCGCGGTGCGCTGCGCCGGTGCGGGCACAGACGGGCGCGTAGCCTGCGCCGACTCGGGAACTAACAAACGAAGGGAAAGCCAAGGAAGGTACGACGCCCGGTGGACGCCGGGCCGGGAAGGCGAAATGGCAGCCGAGTCGCGTTGGGACAGGACACTGGCTTCCGAGGAGATCACGAGCCGCACCGCCAGCTTCACCGGAGAGCTGCACAATGTGACCGGTGCTCGCCTTGTCGCGGAGGAGTTCCTCTACGACCTGGCACGTGTGGCACCGCCCTCGGCGCCCGAGCACTGGGACGACATCCTGCTGGTGGTCACCGAACTGGCGGCCAACGCGGTGCAGTACGCCCCGGGGCCCTTCGAGCTGCGCATGCGCCGTACCTTCGACGGCGTGCACGTGGTGATGCACGACACGAGCACCACGGAGCCCGCGCCGCGTCCCTTCCATCCGAGCAACGGCGGCGGCGGTATCGGCTGGCATCTGATCCACACCCTGTCCGACCAGGTGAGCGTGGTCACCGGTGGACGGGGCAAGGACATCCACGTCTTCCTGCCCTGGTGAGCGTCCCGGTCAGGTACCGGCGGGGCGTATCGGCACCAGGGCGCTGATCGTCTTGCCGCCCTCGGGGCGCCGCTCGACGGCGATGTCGCGCGTCAGCCGGGCGACGAGCGGCCAGCCGTAGCCACTGCCGTGGTGCCGGGTGGGGAACGCGTACACCGCCCTGGGTATCACCGGGCTGTTGTCGTGGACGGCGATCCACACGCCCTCGCCCGTTGGGCGGACGTCGAAGCCGGCCAGTCCGCCGCCGTGCCGGATCGCGTTGGTGACCAGCTCCGAGACGACGAGCAGCAGGTCGACGACGTCCTCTTCGCGCACCCCGCGGTCCGTGCCGCCCCACCGCTCGCGCACCGCCGACTCCGCGTACGCCCGCGCGTCGGCCGCGCTGGTCACGGCGGCCCGCGCGGGTGTGCCGACCGGCGCGGGTGTGCCGACCGGCGCGGCACCGGAGGCGGACGTGGTGATCTGGTCGGTTCGTTCCATGTCTGTGGTGTCCCTGGCTTGCCCGGGCCGTGCTGTCGTCCTGCACCGGGTCGGTCGGCCGGCGGGTCAGTCTGCCGTGGTGTCCCGGGGCGGCAACCGGTCGTAGTAGTCGCCCACGGCCGTCAGATACTCGCGGTCCATGGTCTCGCTGTCGGTCCGGAACCGGGGCGCCGCTTTGATCTCCGCCCTGGTGCACCCCACGGTGACGGTGCGGGCCTCGGGGTCGATGCCGCGCACCATGCCGACCGGTACGAGCACGCTGCGTCCGAAGACCCAGACGCCGGTGTCGACGACCAGGTGCCGCATGCCGAAATGGTCGGCCTGCCGGTCGACGTGGCCGACGGTGCCGTCACTCGCCAGAACGGTGCAGCCCGTGAGGTCCTGCCCCTCCGTGTGACCGCTGCCCACCGCGTACGACCAGATGTTGTCCGTCGGCACGCTGCCCCTTCCCTTCCGCATGGATCGGCTCCGACCGGAGCTGCGAATGACGGGCCGGGCGGCTCCCGAGGGCGGGCCTGCCCGACCGGCTCCACAGCAGCGGATACCCGGCCCGGGCCGCCGCATTCGGGACGCGCGGCCGGGCGGCGTCGGGAACGCCGGGCACCGCGGGGGTTCCCCGCTTTGTCGCCCGGTCGGCACCTGGGTTAGCCTCTGACGTATTTTTCTCATCGCGCATATCCGTGAACTGCGGAAATGCACGCACAACAGACCGGACCGCCCGACGTGTCCGGAGGTGTTCCGAGCCCTCGGGTCCCGGGGGCTCCTGGGGAGCGGAACGAGGGTGCGCATGACCAGCGACAGCACCGGGACCGTCGAGACGGTTCCGGGCGATCAGGAGTTGCGGCGCCTCCTGGCGGGCCTGACGGCCGTGCGGGACGGCGACTTCGGCACGCGCCTGCCGGACGAGGCGGACGGCCTGCTGGGCGACATCGCCAAGGTCTTCAACGGCATGGTGGACCAGCTGTCCGTGTTCACCTCCGAGGTCACCCGGGTGGCCCGCGAGGTCGGCACCGAGGGCACCCTCGGCGGGCAGGCCAGGGTGCCGGGCGTCTCGGGCACCTGGGCCGATCTGACGGACTCGGTCAACGCCATGGCGGGGAACCTGACCACCCAGGTGCGCGACATCGCGCAGGTCGCCACGGCGGTGGCCAAGGGCGACCTCTCCCAGAAGATCGACGTCGACGCGCGCGGCGAGATCCTGGAACTCAAGAACACCATCAACACGATGGTCGACCAGCTCTCCGCCTTCGCCGACGAGGTCACCCGCGTCGCCCGCGAGGTCGGCACCGACGGCCGGCTCGGGGGTCAGGCGGACGTCCAGGGCGTCAAGGGGACGTGGCGCGACCTCACCGACTCGGTGAACTTCATGGCGGGCAACCTGACGAACCAGGTCCGCAACGTCGCCCAGGTGGCCACGGCGGTGGCCAAGGGCGACCTCTCCCAGAAGATCACCGTGGACGCGCGCGGCGAGATCCTGGAACTCAAGAACACCATCAACACGATGGTCGACCAGCTCTCCGCCTTCGCCGACGAGGTCACCCGCGTCGCCCGCGAGGTCGGCACGGCCGGCAACCTGGGCGGCCAGGCGCAGGTGCGCGGCGTGTCCGGCACCTGGAAGGACCTCACCGACAACGTCAACGTGATGGCGTCGAACCTGACGGGCCAGGTCCGCTCCATCGCCCAGGTCGCCACCGCCGTGGCCCGCGGTGACCTGTCGCAGCGGATCACCGTCAAGGCCGAGGGCGAGATCGCGGCCCTGGCCGAGGTCATCAACACGATGGTCGACACGCTGTCGGCGTTCGCCGACGAGGTCACCCGCGTCGCCCGCGAGGTCGGCACCGAGGGACGGCTCGGCGGCCAGGCGCACGTGCCGAACGTCGCCGGCACGTGGAAGGACCTCACCGACAACGTCAACTCGATGGCCAACAACCTCACCGGCCAGGTGCGCAACATCGCGCTGGTGACGACGGCGGTGGCCCGGGGCGACCTGTCGAAGAAGATCGACGTCGACGCGCGCGGTGAGATCCTCGAGCTCAAGACGACGATCAACACCATGGTCGACCAGCTGTCCGCCTTCGCCGACGAGGTCACCCGCGTCGCCCGCGAGGTCGGCACCGAGGGACGGCTCGGCGGCCAGGCCGAGGTGGAGGGCGTCTCGGGCACCTGGAAGCGGCTCACGGAGAACGTCAACGAGCTGGCGGGCAACCTCACCCGCCAGGTCCGCGCGATCGCCGGGGTGACGAGCGCCGTCGCCGAGGGCGACCTGACCCGCTCGATCAACGTGGAGGCGTCCGGCGAGGTCGCCGAGCTCAAGGACAACATCAACGCGATGGTGCAGTCCCTGCGCGAGACCACCCGGGCCAACCAGGAGCAGGACTGGCTCAAGACCAACCTCGCCCGGATCTCCGGCCTGATGCAGGGCCACCGGGACCTGCCCGTGGTCGCCGAGCTGATCATGGACGAGCTGGTGCCGCTGGTGTCGGCGCAGTACGGCGCCTTCTACCTGGCCGAGGACGGCGAGGGCGGGCCCGAGCTGCGGCTCGTCGGCTCCTACGGCTACCCCGACGACGCCGAGAGGCCCACCCGGATCGCGTTCGGCCGCACGCTGGTCGGCCAGGCCGCGCGCAGCCGCCGCACCATCGTGGTGGACGAGCTGCCGCCGGGCTACGTGACCATCTCCTCCGGGCTCGGCCAGGTGGTGCCGACCGCCCTGGTGCTGGTGCCGATCGTGGTCGAGGGGCAGGTGCTCGGCGTGATCGAGCTGGCGTCGGTCACCGAGTTCACGCCGATCCACCGGGACTTCCTGGAACAGCTGATGGAGACCATCGGCGTCAACGTCAACACGATCGTGGCCAACGCCCGTACCGATGAGCTGCTCGCCGAGTCGCAGCGCCTGACGGCCGAACTCCAGGCCCGCTCCACGGAGCTGCAGGTGCAGCAGGAGGAGCTGCAGCGCTCCAACGCCGAGCTGGAGGACAAGGCGTCCCTGCTGGTCACCCAGAACCGGGACATCGAGGCGAAGAACCTGCAGATCGAGCAGGCCCGGCAGGAGCTGGAGGCCCGCGCCCAGCAGCTGTCGCTGGCCTCGAAGTACAAGTCGGAGTTCCTGGCGAACATGAGCCACGAGCTGCGCACCCCGCTCAACAGCCTGCTCATCCTCGCCCAGCTGCTCGCCCAGAACCCGTCGCGCAACCTCACCCCGAAGCAGGTCGAGTACGCGGGGATCATCCACTCGGCCGGCTCGGACCTGCTTCAGCTGATCAACGACATCCTGGACCTGTCGAAGGTCGAGGCCGGCAAGATGGACGTCTCCCCGGAGCGGGTGACGCTGCGGCAGCTCATCGAGTACGTCGAGGCCACCTTCCGGCCCATGACGACGCAGAAGGGCCTGGAGTTCACGGTGACGACGGCCGCGGGCGCGCCGGCCGACCTGCTGACCGACGACTCCCGGCTGCGTCAGGTGCTGCGCAACCTGCTGTCCAACGCGGTGAAGTTCACCGAGCGGGGCGGGGTGGAGCTGGCCATCGAGCCGGCACCGGACGACGAGGTGCCCCAGGGCGTGGTCCGGGGCGGTGCCGTGGTGGCCTTCCGGGTCAAGGACACGGGCATCGGCATCCCGGAGCAGAACCTGGAGTCGATCTTCGGGGCGTTCCAGCAGGCGGACGGCACGACGAGCCGCAAGTACGGCGGCACGGGCCTCGGCCTGTCCATCACCCGGGAGATCGCCCAGTTGCTGGGCGGTGCCGTCTCGGTGGACAGCACGCCCGACCGGGGCAGCACGTTCACGCTGTTCCTGCCCGTGGCCCGGCCCGACTTCGAGGACCTGCTGCACCGGGGCGGGGAGCAGGCGCCGGCCGAGTCGCCGGCGGACGTGCTCACGAGCCCGGCGCCGCTGCCCGAGCTGACGGGCGGGCACCGGCAGCGTCCCCGGCGCCTGCTCGTGGTGGAGGAGCGGCCGCGCGGTCTGCTGACCCTGGTCGCGGAGAGCGTCGTCGCGGACCTGTCGCACGGGCGGGACGACGCGGGGGGCAGGCCTCCGCTCGACGTCATCACCGCCGTCGGAGCGCAGGAGGCGGCCGGCGCGCTGGCCGCCGACCCGTGCCACTGCGTCGTCCTGGAACTGGGCATGCCGGACTCCGAGGCGTCGCGGTTCCTGGAGGCGCTGCGGGGCGACTCGGCGCTGGCGAGCGTGCCGGTGCTCGTGCACAGCGGTCACCGCGCGGACGCGGCGCTGGAGGAGAGCCTGCGCTCCGGTACCGGCGGCGGGGCGCTGGAGTTCCTGTCCAGCCTCGACGAACTGCGGGAGCGCATCGCGCTGCATCTGGCCGCCGAGGAACCCGGGGACGTGCTGTCCCTGGTCCGCCCCGACGAGCCGCAGCGCCTGATGCCGCTGCCCGTGGAGGAGTCGCCGTCGGGCCGCACCGTCCTGGTCGTGGACGACGACGCGCGCAACCTCTTCGCGCTCAGCGGGATCCTGGAGCTGCACGGCTTCCGGGTCCTGCACGCGGAGAACGGGCGGCGGGGCATCGAGACGCTGGTGGACCATCCGGAGGTCGCCCTCGTCCTGATGGACGTGATGATGCCGGAGATGGACGGATACACGGCGACGGCGGAGATCCGCCGGATGCCGCAGTACGCGGAGCTGCCGATCATCGCGGTGACGGCGAAGGCGATGCCGGGCGACCGGGAGAAGAGCATCGCCTCGGGCGCCAGCGACTACGTCACCAAGCCCGTCGACACGCAGGACCTCATCGCGTGCGTCCGGCGCTGGCTGCCCGCATGAGCACGCCGGCACCCGTTCCGTCCACCGGTGGGCCGGGCGGAGCGCGACGCGTCCCGTCGCGCTCCGTGGCGGTCTCCAGCCGAGGAGTGACCCGACCGTGAGCATCTCCGAGCAGCCACCCGAACCCGGCGGCGCCGAGCCGCGCGGTTCGTCCGCGGCGCCGCCCCCGGGGTCCGCGGCCCCCCAGTCCCGCCCGGTCGACGGCCCCGCCGTCGACCTGCGCGGCATGACCCCGCAGTCGCCCGTGGGCAGGCTCGCGGCCACGGTGGACCGGCTCAGCCGCGAGGTGCGGGCCGCCCAGGCCGAGGCCGAGGGCCGGGCCCTGATCGAGCTCGCCAAGGGCGTGCTGGTCGCCCGGCTCGGCTGCGGTCCGGCGCAGGCCGCCCGGCAGCTCACCGAACTGGCCGAACAGTCCCAGGTGACGCCGCTCGAGTTCGCGGTCGACGTCATCAACCAGGCCGCCCGGGACCGGATGTCGGAGGTCACGGACGCGTTCCTCGCGGCCACCGCCGCGGCCGAGGCGGAGAAGTCCGGGGAGGCCGAACCGCCGTCCGCCGAGTCCGCCGCCGTGCGGCTGCGGGCGGCCGAGAGCGGCGCGCTGGCCGCGGCGGACGACACCCAGGCCGTCGCCGACGCCCTGCTGGAGCAGGCGCTGCGCCCGCTCGGCGCGGTCGCCGTGGCCATCTGGGCGGCCGGTTCCGACGGGTCGCTCACGCTGGCCGGCTGCGCCGGGTTCTCGCCCGCCGAGGCCACGCGCTGGCGTTATGTGCCGCCGGACGTGGCGACGGTGGCGCGTCGCGGCCTGACCGAACGCGCGGGCCAGTGGATCACGTCGCTGGCGGAGACCGGGCTGCCCAGTGTGGGCCGGCACCAGTACCCGGACGGCGGCCGGGCCGCCGTGCCCGCCGGCACGGGGGGACGCATCCACGGCGTGCTGGAGATCGCCTGGCCGCAGCCGCTGCCCGCGCAGCCGCCCCAGGTGGTGCGTCAGGTGGAGGCCCTGGCTGAGCTGTGCGCCCACACGCTGGAGACGTACACGCCGCCGCACGGCGCCGGGGTGGAGCCGCGGGTGCTGCCGGACGCCGCGGAGCTGATGGACCTGGCGGACGGGCTGCACGACCCCGCCCTGGTCCTGGTGCCGCACCTGGACGCCGCCGGGCACCTGGCGGACTTCCGCATCCAGCACGTGAACAAGCGCTTCCTGGACCCGGCCGGACGGCCGCGTGCCGTGGTGGGCGGCGCGCTGCTGCTGGAGGCCTATCCGATGGCCGCCGGGGACAGCGAGCTGTTCCGGAGCGTGGAACGGGTCTACGCCACGGGCGAGTCGTTCCGGGCCCGGCGGATGAACCTGACCGCGCTGGTCGACCAGGTGCCGCTGTCGGCGATCGCGGACATCAGCATCAGCCGGCACGGCAACGCCGTCCTGCTCATCTGGCGCATCGAGGACGAGACGGCCCGGCTGGCCAGCCTCCTCCAGCACGCCCAGCGCCTCGGCCGCATCGGCGGCTTCGAGGAGAATCTGCTGACCGGTGAGATCACCTGGAACGGACAGCTCTTCGACCTGTACGGGCGTCCGCAGACGAGCGTCCCGGTGCCGCTGGAGGAGCTGACCGCCCACGCCCACCCGGACGACGCCGTCCCCATCGGCCGGTTCCTGCGTACGCTGCTGCACCACCGCAGGCCGGCGTCGGCGGCGTTCCGGCTGCAGCGTCCGGACGGGGTGACCCGGCACGTGCGGGTGGTGGCCGAACCGGTGCTGGACACCGATGACCGCCTGCTCGTGGTGCGCGGGGCCTATCAGGACATCTCGGCCCAGCACTGGACGGAGGTGGCGCTCGCCGCGACCCGCGACCAGCTGGCGCACACCGAGCAGCAGGCCATCGAGCGCGCCCGGCTGACCCTGCAGTTGCAGCACGCCATCATGCCGCCCGCCCAGACCCCGCTCACGGTGCCGGATCTCCAGGTGGCCGTCCGCTACCGGCCGGCGGAGACGGAACAGCTGGTGGGCGGTGACTGGTACGACGCGGTGATGCTGCCGAACCGGATGGTGCTGCTGTGCGTGGGGGACGTGGCCGGGCACGGCATAGAGGCGGCGACCAGCATGGTCGTGCTGCGCAACGCGCTGCGCGGACTGGCGGTGACGGGCGCGGGTCCGGGGCAGCTGCTGTCGTGGCTGAACATCGTGGCGCACCATCTGACGGGCGGGGTCACGGCGACGGCGGTGTGCGGCCTGTACGACCCGGTGCGGCGGACGCTGCGCTGGGCCCGCGCGGGGCATCTGCCGCCGGTGCTGGTGAGGGGTCCGGAGGCGAAGCCCCTGCCGCTGGTGAGGGGCATGCTGCTGGGCGCGGTGGCGGAGGCCGTCTACGAGGAGGACGAGGTGCAGCTGGCGGACGAGGACACCCTGCTGATGTACACCGACGGCCTGATCGAACGCCGTGACCGCTCGGTGGAGGAGTCGCTGACGCAGTTGCTGAGCACCGCCCGTCCCACCCCCAGGACACTGGACCAGCACCTGGACCGTCTGCTCACCTACAGCAGGTCGGACACGGACGACGACACGTGTCTCGTGGGTATCCGGGTCGGGTGACGTGTGGCCGCCGGATTCGGGGGTAGACGCCCGGCGCGGTGAGCGGTGTTCACGAGTGAGGGGCACGGCAGACGGTGAGACTTTGATCACCGGACGTGCCCCTCACCCGCGGACTGCGCAGTCGCTCACGGGGGTGGCCCAGCCCCTGGCCGTCAGGATCGTTGGAGGAACACGTGCCCATTGCCCAGAACCCGCTGTCCGTCGAGGTGACGCTGCCCCGGGAGGACGTCGCGCTGCTCAAGGTGGAGGGCTACCTGGACGTCGACACCGCGACCGAGTTCCAGCACCACCTGGCCAACCAACTGCACCACGGCCGGCGGCACTTCCTGCTGGACCTGTCGGACGTCCCGTTCATGGACTCCTCCGGGATGAACATCATCCTCCGGGTCTATCAGGAGGCGCGCGACCTGCCGGGCAGCGTGCACATCATCTCGCCCGCCCCGGCGGTGCTGCGCATATTGGACCTGACCGGTGTGAGCATCACCGTGCCGGTCTCCGACAGCGTCGAGGAGGCGCTCGCCCGCATCGACCGGGAACCGGAGGGTCCGGCGGTGCCGGACGCCTGAGCCGGCCCGCCCCGCCGCTCATCCGGGCCACTCATCCGGGCCGCTCGTGCGGGAGCAGGTGTCGTACGAGGTCGAGGGGTGGTTACAGTTGTCGCCCGGCAGAGTCACGTCGCCGTCACGTCGCCCGCGGGGTCGGTACGGCGCAGCGCGGATGAGGAGTGGAACAGGTGCCGGAGCAGGCGGAGGGAACGGCCGGATCGGCGACGCAGGAGGTCAGGGAGTTCCTGCGGCGTCGCCGTGAGCAGATCGCCCAGCGGTGGGCCGACGAGCCCTTGTTCCGGGCCGTGTTCACCGTTTCGCGGGACGAGGCGGTCGAGGCCGGGAAGGCCGTGGTGGACGCGCTGGCCCAAGTCGCCGACGCGTCCCGGGTGGAGGACCCGGACGCCGCGGGATTCACCACGGTGCGCGAGCAGTTGGCGAGGATGGGGGCGGCCCGCTCCCGCGCGGGCCTGAGCACCGCACAGGTGTCGAACGAACTGGCCGCCCTGCGCCCGCCGGTCGAGAAACTGCTGCTCTCCGATCTCCCGGACGCCTCGGCCGACCACGCCCGGGAGTGCGTCACCACACTGAGTGTCCTGATGGGCACCCTGCGGGTGGTGGTCATGCAGACGGCACTGAGCGAGGGGCAGGCGCTGATCGACCGGCAGCGGCTGCAACTGCTGGAGGTGGCCACGCCCGTCATCAAGCTGTGGGACGGCATCGTGGCCGTGCCGCTGATCGGGACGCTGGACAGCGCCCGCAGCCAGGTCGTGATGGAGACCCTGCTGGAGTCCATCGTCGAGCAGCAGGCGCGTTACGCGATCCTGGACATCACCGGGGTGCCGACGGTCGACTCGCTGGTGGCCCAGCATCTGATGAAGACGGTCGCCGCGGCCCGCCTGATGGGGGCCGAGTGCATCGTCTCCGGCATCCGGCCCGCGATCGCGCAGACCATGGTCCACCTCGGCCTGGACCTGGGCACCGTGGTGACCCGGGCGAGTCTCGCCGACGCGCTGGGCTACGTGCTGCACCAGCTCGGCGTCGGCATCGTGAATCCCGTCGTGAACGGTCCGGTCGCACGGTGAACGAGCCCTTCCCCGGGCCCCACGCGGGTCTCGTGACAGGTCATGTACCGGTCCTGCGGCTCGGTGACGTCCTTCTGGTCACCCTCCAGGGGGATCTGCACGACAGCACGGCGCAGCAGCTCCAGGAGGATCTCGCCGAGACCATCGTGCGCAACGGGGCCACAGGCGTGATCATCGACATCTCCGGTGTGGAGATCGTCGACTCCTTCCTGGGCCGGGTGCTGGCCGAGATCGCCGGGCAGACCGATCTGCTGGCCGCGCGGACCGTGGTGGTCGGCATGCGGCCGGCGGTCGCCATCACCCTGGTGGAACTGGGCCTGACCCTGCCGCGGGTGCACACCGCGCTCAGTACCGAGGTGGCCATGGACCTCCTCACTCGGCAGGCTCCGTCGTCCCGCTACGGCGGACTGCGCCAGGAGAGTCCGTGATGCACACTGCCGCGGGCGCTCAGGCCCGCCTGCCGATCCAGTCGGACATGGATCTGGTGTGGGTGCGACAGCACGTGCGGCAGGCCGCCGCCCAGCTCGGCTTCGGGCTGGTGGACCAGACCAAGCTGGTCACGGCGGCCAGCGAACTGGCCCGCAACACCCTGGTGTACGGCGGTGGCGGAACGATGGACGCGGAAGCCCTGACCGAGGGCGGCGTGCGCGGACTGCGGCTCACGTTCAGCGACGAGGGCCCCGGGATCGCCGACGTCGAACAGGCGCTCAGTGACGGTTTCACCTCGGGCGACGGGCTCGGCATGGGGCTGGGCGGTGCCCGGCGTCTGGTGCACGAGTTCACGATCGACAGCGGCCCGGGCTCCGGCACCACCGTGCGGGTGACCTCCTGGGTGGGCCGTCCGCCACGTCCGCGGGAGGAGGTCTGATGCCCCGCGTGTGGGACGTGCCCGTGCACGACTCGACCCGGGTGCGCGACGCCCGGGTGGCCGCGGAGCACGCCGCGGCCGTGGCCGGGCTGGACGAGCAGTGCACCGCCTCCGCGGCGCTGGTGGCGACCGAGCTGGCCACCAACCTGCTCAAGCACGCCGGGGGCGGCCAGGTCCTCATCGACGTGGTGTCCCCGCCCGTCCTCACGGCAGGCCGGGAGGAGGCCAGGGCCGTGCAGATCGCGACGGTCGACCACGGTCCGGGCATCGCCGACGTGCCCGCCGCGCTGAGCGACGGCTTCACCACCACGGCCTCGCTCGGCGCGGGCCTGGGCACCTGTGCGCGCCTCGCCGAGGACTTCGAGCTCCACAGCGTCCCGGGCCGGGGCACCGTGGCGCTGGCCCGGATCGGCGGCGCCCCCCGCGGCCGTGCCTCGGCGCAGGACCCGGTGGCGGGCGTGCGGGCCGGTGGCGTGAACGTGCCGTTCGCCGGTGCCGACTACTCGGGCGACGCCTGGGCGTGGGTGCGGGCCGAGGACCGGGTGACGCTGATGCTGGCCGACGGGCTGGGGCACGGCCCAGAAGCGGCGCGGGCCTCGTCGGCCGCGGTGGAGGCGCTGCGCGGCGCCGCCCACCTGGTGCCCTCCGAGGTGCTGAAGCGACTGGACGCGGCCCTGAGAGGCACCCGCGGCGCGGCCGTGGCGGTCGCCCAGGTCGACACGCGGGCCGGGCGGCTCAGGTTCGCCGGCGTCGGCAACATAGGGGCCCGGCTCTGCGCGGGCGGCACCTGGCGGCCCCTGGTGTCCCAGCCCGGCATCGTCGGCACCCACCGGCCCAGGACCGTGCGCGACGAGGAGCGGGAGTGGGCGGACGACCGGGTGCTGATCCTGCACAGCGACGGCCTGCCGAGCCGCTGGACGCCGTCGCCCGACGCGTGCGCTCCGGACGTCGACCCGGCCGTGACGGCCGCCGTGACGATCCGTGACGCCAGCAGCTCCGCCCGCCCCGTGCGTGACGACACCGCCGTGGCCGTCCTGACCTCGACCCCTCCGGACCGCCCATGACCCGTACCTGGCAGATCACCGGCGTCACCGACGCCGCCCGGGCCCGTATCGCCACGGCCCGGCTGGCCGCGGCGTACGGTGTGCCCCCGCTGGAGCGCACACGGCTGGCGGCCTCGCTGAGCGCGCGGCTGCGGCAGTGCCTGACCAAGGGCGGCACCTGGCGGCTGACCCTGGAGGCGGCCACGGCGCCCGCCGGCACGCCGGACGCCGGACAGGGCGTGCTGCACGCCGTGGTGACGCCGGCACGTGAGGCCGCGGCCGACGGAGAGCCGCCGTGGCGAATGACGGTGCCCTGCCCCGAAGCGGTGCCCGCGGCCGGGGACGACGACGTGGCGGACGATCCCGCCGCGCTGGCGGAGGCACTGCTGGGCGCCGACGAGGACACGGCGCTGGTGCTGGACAAGCTCACCGAGCAGGAGGACCTCGTCGCCTTCCACCGGGAGGAGCTCCAGCAGACGAACCAGGGCGTCGTGGCGCTGCACGCCGAGCTGGACGCCGCCGGGCGGGCCCAGCGGGAGGCGTTCGCCGCCGAGCGCAAGGCGCGTACCGAGGCCGAGAACGCCCGACGCCGACTCACGTTCCTGGCGGACGCGAGCGCGGTGCTCACCGCCTCGCTCGACCACCACGAGATCGTGCGCCGCCTGCCGGACCTGCTCGTGCCCGAGTACGCCGCCGGCGTCGACGTCTGGATCTTCGACCAGGAGGGCGACCGGAACCGGCCCCCGGTGCACGCCGCCGCGGCCGTGCTCGCCGCCCGCACCGGCCGCCCGCAGTACGCCGCCGCCCAGCCGGGAGGGCTGCCGGGCGTCGACGACCAGCCGCCGTCGGCGCTGAACCCCGAGCAGCCCCTGCTGTGCATCCCGCTGCCGACCCGGGGAGCGCCGCTCGGGGTGCTGACGCTCACCCCGCCCGGGGAGCGCTGGGACCCGGACGACGCCGTGATGCTGATCGAGCTCACCCGGCGGGCCGCCATCGCGATCGACCACGCCCAGCGCTACCAGCACAACCGCGACATCGCCGAGACCCTGCAGCGCGCCCTGCTGACGGACCTTCCGGCACCGCCGGGCCTGAGCCTGGCCGCGCGCTATCTGCCGGCCACGCACGGACTGAACATCGGCGGCGACTGGTACGACGCGTTCCGCCAGCCCGACGGCGGGGTGATCGTCGTCGTCGGCGACGTGACCGGGCACGGGCTGCGGGCGGCCGTGATGATGAGCCAGCTGCGGACCGCGCTGCGTGCCTACGCGGTCGACGGCGGCAGCCCGGGCCGGCTGCTGACCCGGCTGCACACGTTCCTGCACCACCTCCAGCCGGACCTGTTCGCCACCGCGGTCATCGCCCGCTTCCACCCCGACGACCCGACGATGACGTGGGCCGCGGCCGGTCATCCGCCGCCAGTGCTGCGTACCCCGGACGGCCGAGTGCGAACGCTGGACGCCAAACCGGGGGCGATGCTCGGTATCCCGCTGGAGCAGGAGATCGCCGACCACACGGAGCGGCTCGCGCCGGGTTCGACGCTGGCGCTGTACACGGACGGTCTGGTGGAGCGGCGGGCCCGGGGCATAGACCCGGGCATCGAGCGCCTGGCCGAGGCCCTGGGGTCATTCGCGCCCGAGCAGCTGTCCGCCGACCTGGAGGGCTCGGCGGACGGAATCCTGCGGCCCCTGCTCAGCGACTCCGAGCGCGACGACGACGTGTGCCTGCTGCTGTGCCACCTCGACGGTCCGGTCTGACCGCTTCCGTCACCACTCCCCCACCGATCCGGTCCCGGCCGTTCACTCCCGTCCGGTGCGGTCCTGCCCCGGCCGGGGCATGGTGGTGCACAGGGTGTGTCGCCTGCCTGGCGCTCCCGGCTCGCCGAACCGCCGCCGACGCGATGGGATCGACGAGGTGCGAAGCAGCGATCCAGGGGCAGGCGAATGGCGTTCGCGGCAGACCGCCCGGAGCCGCAGAAAGGGATGAACACCGTGACACGACCCAGGATCCTGGTGGTCGGCGCAGGTTTCGCCGGCGTGGAGTGCGTCCGCCGTCTCGAGCGCCGGCTCTCCCCCAACGAGGCCGACGTCACCCTGGTGACACCGTTCGCCTATCAGCTCTATCTGCCGCTGCTGCCCCAGGTCGCCTCGGGCGTGCTGACCCCGCAGTCGATCGCGCTGTCCCTGCGCCGCAGCAGCAGGTACCGCACCCGGATCATCCCGGGCGGGGCCATCGGCGTGGACCTCAAGGCGAAGGTCTGCGTGGTGCGGACCATCACCGGCGAGATCGTCAACGAACCGTACGACTACATCGTGCTGGCCCCCGGCAGCATCACCCGTACGTTCGACATCCCGGGGCTCACCGACAACGCCTTCGGCATGAAGACGCTCGCGGAGGCCGCCTACATCCGCGACCACGTCATCTCGCAGCTCGACCTGGCCGACGCCAGCCAGGATCCCGCCGAGCGCGCCTCCCGGCTCCAGTTCGTGGTGGTCGGCGGCGGATACGCGGGCACCGAGACCGCGGCCTGCCTGCAGCGGCTCACGCACGCGGCCGTCAAGCGCTACCCGCGTCTGGACCCGTCCCTGATCAAGTGGCACCTGATCGACATCGCGCCGAAGCTGATGCCCGAGCTGGGCGAGAAGCTCGGCCGCAGCGCGCAGGAGGTCCTGACCCGGCGCGGCATCGAGATCTCGCTGGGCGTGTCCATCGAGAAGGCCGGGCCCGAGGAGGTCACCTTCACCAACGGCCGGGTGGTGCCCACCCGCACGCTCATCTGGACCGCCGGCGTGGTCGCCAGCCCGCTGATCGCCACGCTCGGCGCGGAGACGGTGAAGGGACGGCTCGCGGTCACCGCCGAGATGTGCCTGCCGGGCCACGCCGGGGTGTTCGCGCTCGGCGACTCCGCGGCCGTGCCCGACCTCGCCAAGGGCCAGGAGGGCGCCGTCTGCCCGCCCACCGCCCAGCACGCCATGCGGCAGGGCAGGCACGTCGCCGAGAACCTCATCGCCACCCTGCGCAACCAGCCGATGCGGCCGTACGTCCACAAGGACCTCGGCCTGGTCGTGGACCTCGGCGGCACCGACGCGGTGTCCAAGCCGCTCGGCATCGAACTGCACGGCCTGCCCGCCCAGGCGGTGGCCCGCGGATACCACTGGTCGGCGCTGCGCACGGGCGTGGCCAAGGCCCGGGTCGCGACCAACTGGATGCTGAACGCGGTCGCCGGCGACGACTTCGTGCGCACCGGTTTCCAGGCCCGCAAGCCGGCCAAGCTGAAGGACTTCGAGTACACGGACGCCTATCTGACGCCGGAGCAGGTGCGCAAGCAGGTCGAGGCGGCGGGCCGGGCGCAGTCGTGACCCGCTGACCGGGACCCGCTCGCGGCATGGCATGCTGAGAAGTGGATCTAGGCGTGAAATCGATGTGAACCGGGAGAGTGTACGGCGGCGTGAAGCAGGCGGGGCGCTCGGTGCGGACACGGCTGCGGGACCGCGTCGCCGCGTCCGATCCCGGACTGCTGCGGCTGACGGCCGGGCTGCGGACGGTGGGCGCCATCGCTCTGGCGCTGGCCGTGCTCGCCCTCCTGGGGTCGGACGTCAAGCACCTGGTGGCGGGCGCCATGTCGGCGATGGTCGCGACCTTCGCCATCCGCGAGAAGCAGCCCGGCGCCCAGGCCGTCACCCTGGCGCTGGGGCTGCCCGTGGCACTGGCCTCCGTGTCGGTGAGCGCGCTGCTCACCTCGCGGGTCGTCATCGGTGACGCCTTCTTCGTCGTCCTGATCTTCTGCGCCGTCTACAGCCGCCGGTTCGGCGACCGCGGCACCGCCCTGGGTCTGATCGGCTTCCAGGTCTACTTCGTGTCCCTGTTCGTGGGCGCCAGGACGTCCGCGCTGCCGGGGCTGTGGGCCGCGATCGCCGTGGCGTTCACGTGCAGTGCGCTGGTGCGGTTCGCGATCGTGCCGGCGACACCCGCACGCGTCCTGTCACGGCTGCGACAGGCCTTCCGGGCCCGGCTGGCGCAGCTGATCTCGGCGCAGCTCGAACTGCTGGACGCCGGGCCGGACGAGATCGACAGGACGCTCGAGCACCTGCGGGACGGCACCGCGCGTCTGCACGAGACCGCCCTGATGATCCAGTCCCAGCTGGAGGAGGGCACCCCGGACGCGTCCACGGCGCGGCTGGTGCAGCGCCGTATCGCGGACGCCGAGATCGCCGCCGAGCGCCTGGGCCTGCTGTTGCTGACCGCGCGCAGCGCCGAGCGTGCGGACACCCTCACCCTGCATCTGCCGGGCGCTCCGGCCCCGTCGGTGGGAAGCACGCCCGCGCCCGGCGAGGCGACGGCGGTCCTGCGACGGGACCTGGGGGCGCTGCGCGCGCTGGTGCTGCGGCCCCCCGCCGAGGCCCGCGGTACGGCGCTGTCCCACCTGCGCAACCGGCTGCTGGGCTACCGCGACGAGGAGAACCTGCCCGAGGCGACGCCTGCCGTGCAGGACGTCTTCCGGGGGATCGGCGAGACCGCCCGCGCCGTCATGGGCCTCAGGATCGCGCTGGACGGCCCGCAGGACGAGTCGGACGACACCCCCGCCACGACCCGTTCGCGCGAGGAGCTGGACGCCGAGGACGCCGCCATCGACGCCGGCGAGGAGCCCACGCAGGAGGAGGAGCCGGCCGGTCTGCGCCGGCCCACCACCCGCGCCGCCGTGCAGGTCGCCGTGGGGTCCTCGCTGGCCATCGTCGGCGGGGAGTTCCTGTCGTCCCAGCGCTGGTACTGGGCGGTGCTCACCTGCTGGATCGTCTTCCTCAACACGGCCTCCACCGGCGAGATCCTGGTCAAGGGCTACCGCCGGCTGCTGGGCACCATGCTGGGGGTGGTGGCCGGCATCGTGCTGGCCGGGCTGGTCGGGAACCACACCTGGACCGCGTTCGGGCTGGTGCTGCTGTTCATCTTCGCGATGTTCTACACGGCGCCGCTGTCCTACACGCTGATGTCGTTCTTCGTCACCGCGATGCTCGGGCTGCTGTACACCCTGCTGCACACGTACAGCATGGCGGTGCTGCTGCTGCGGGTGGAGGAGACGGCGCTCGGCGCGGCCTGCGGGATCGTCGCGGCGGCGCTGGTGCTGCCGATCCGCACGGACCGGCGTACGAACGAACTGCTGGGCACCGTGCTGGAACGGCTGGTCGACGTCACCGAGGGCGCCGTCGACCAGCTCAGCGGCGGGCCGGCCGCCGATCTGCTGGACCGGGCGCGCGACCTGGACCAGGCCCTGGGCGATCTGCGCGGCGCCACCCAGCCCCTCACCCACCCGATCACGCCGCTGCGGGCGCGCCGGAACACGGCCCAGTACGTGGTGGCGCTGCTGGAGACGTGCGCCTATCACGCGCGCTCATTGGCGGCGACGGCCGAGCTGCTGCCCACCCACCCGTCGATCGCGGCCGATCCGCGGCTGCGCGGGGCGGTACGGCGCACGGTGCGCAACATCGAGGCGATCGCGGCGCGCGTCGCCGACGAGGACGCCGGGACCGAGGTGGAGACCGGGCCCAGCATCGCCTCGCTGCTGGAGTTCGAGCCGGGCGGGGTGCCGCGGTACGGCAGGATCACCGGACGTGTCCTGCGGCACCTGGAGCGACTGGACGAGGCCGTGACGGGCCTCGCCCGGCCGTTGGGTGTGCCCGTCACGAGGCCGAAGCGGTGACGGGTCAGAAGTCGGTCGGCATGCCGCTCACCTCGGCGATGCCGCGCAATTCCTCGTTCTGCCGGTGGCGTTCCTTCAGGTAGTCGGCGATCTCGCCCAGGCGCTCGGGATCGGAGGCGGTGACCGCGTCCGTGACGACGCGGACGGGGCCGGTCTCGTCGGTGCTGATCTCGACGACCTCGTTGTCGAGCCGGCCGGTGACGGCGGTGGCGATGACCAGGGCGGCCTCGTCGCGGATCTCCTGGGGCAGTGCCTCGGCGTTGTCGCCGTCCAGGGAGAAGTCGATGGTGGGCATCTGGTGCTCGTCGATCGCCTGGAGGACCGGTTCCACCACGCTGAGCAGCAGCTGGTAGTCGTCGGTCTCCATGCGGAAGCGCAGCAGATCCAGGTAGACGTCCACGGGACGTCCGTCCGGCGGAGGAATCTCGTGTTCGTTCATTCGCCCCGTGTTCCCCGTGGGGCGCGGCTCAGACCTCGGTCAGACCCTGCGCCAGCGTGCCAGGGCGAACGAGAACACGCCGAACAGCACGAGACCTGCGGCGACGCAGACCAGCAGCCACGGACCGAGCGGGGTGCCGGCGAAGGAGCGCAGGGTGTCGTCCAGGCCCTTGGCCTTGTCGGGTTCGTAGTCGACCGCGGCCTGCACGGCGAAGGCACCCGCCGCCGCGAAGACGATCCCGCGGGCCGCTCCGCCGCCGACGCCGGTGATGTCGACCAGCCGCCGCACCCGCGGGCTCAGCTCGCCGAGCTTCAGCTTCTTGTGGTAGCTGCGGCGCACCGCCTGGACGGCGATCACCACCCCCGCGACGACTATCGCGATCCCGGCCACGCCGACGGCCCACCGTCCGGCGGGCATCTCGAGCACCTTGGCCGTGACGTCCCGGGACTGCCGGTCGCCGGCTCCGCCGCCGCTGTCGCGGGAGCCGGCCGCGAAGGCGAACACGGAGTAGGCGACGAACGAGTAGAAGACGCAGCGGGCGGCGGCGGGCAGCCGCTTCTTCGCGCTGCGGCCGTCCTTGCCGACGGCGCCGAACAGCGCCTCGGACAGCCGCCACAGCGCCATGCCGACGAGTCCGGCACCCAGTGCCCACAGCAGCACGGCGCCGAACGGCTTGTCCGACAGCTCGGCCAGGGCACCGCCGCGGTCGGCCTGCCGCTGCCCGTCGCCGAAGGCGATCCGCAGGGCCAGCAGCCCCACCAGCAGGTAGATGACGCCGCGGGCGGTCAGTCCCGCCCGTGCGGCCCCCTCGGCGGCCGATCCGTTGGCCGCCCGCCGCGCGCTGCCGCGGCCGGTACGTGTCAGAACACTCATACGAGCCTCCCCTCCGGGACTCCGCATGCCCCGCCTTCTCCCCTGCACACCGGGCGCTTTCGCGTCCGGCGCGCACACGCCCGTTCAGCTCCGGCGCAGGCGGCCGCCCCGCGCGGCCCGGCCGAGGACGTGGAGGTGTTCCAGGGCGCCCAGGACCACCGTGTGGTCGGGCCAGGCGATCCAGCGGCCCGCCTCGCGGCCGAGGGCGTCGCTCGCCGTGGTCGGCACCGACAATTCCTCCGCCTTCGTTCACCGGACATGCGTCTGCCCCGTATGCCGTCGACCGGCATACGGGGCGGCACGCCACCTCGCCTTCCCCGTCCGTCGCGCCGTGGTCCGCGGCGCGGGTCGTGGTCGCCGGCGCGACAGGGCGGGGTGAGGCGTCAGGATCCGTCGTCCCGCTCCCCGGGAGGGTCCCGGCGGAGCCGTCGGGCCGTCCTCACACCGTCGTGCGACGGCGGACCGGGCGCTCGCCCATCGCCTCGTCGCGCACGCGGGCGCAGCTGCGGCTGATGAGCCGCGAGACGTGCATCTGCGAGATGCCCAGGCGGTCGGCTATACGGCTCTGCGTCATGTCCTCGAAGAAACGCATGTAGAGGATGGCCCGCTCCCGTTCGGGCAGCCTGCGCAGGCCTTCCTTGGCGGACTCGCGGTCGATCACGGTGTCGTACGAGGCGTCGGCCGCGCCGAGGGTGTCCGCGAGGCTGTAGCCGTCGTCGCCGGCCGAGAGCTCGGCGTCCAGCGACAGGGTGCTGAAGCTCTCCAGCGCCTCCATCCCGGCGCTGACCTCGTCCTCGGTGAGCCCCGTGTGGGCGGCGAGGGCGGCGACCGACGGTTCGGGGCTGCCCGGGCTCTGCGTGAGCTCGCGTCGTGCCACCCGCACCTTGTTGCGCAGTTCCTGGACCCGGCGGGGCACGCGCAGCGCCCACATCCGGTCCCGGAAGTGCCGCTTGACCTCGCCGGTGATGGTGGGCACGGCGTAGCTCTCGAAGGCACCGCGCTCCGGGTCGAAGCGGTCGATGGCCTTCACCAGCCCGAGTGCCGCGACCTGGCGCAGGTCCTCGATGGACTCGCCGCGGTCCCGGAAGCGGCCGGCGATCCGGTGGGCCATGGGCAGCCAGGCCGTGACGAGTTCGTCGCGGACGGCATCCCGTTCGGGCCCGTCCTCCAAGACCGACAGCCGCGCGAACAGCGCGGCGGTGTCCGGCGCGTCGTCGTGCCGGCGCCGGGGGGCGGCGGCCGGGGCGGCGGAGGCGTGCGTGGGCTCGGGGGTACCGGGACGGATGGTGGGCGTTTCAATGAGCATGCGGATTCGCTCCTGAACGGTGGTCTCAGGGGAACTTTCCGCGGGAGCGGCACTGTCCGGGTCTCCACCCGGAGGGGCCGGAGCAGTCATACCGCTCCCGCTGCTGCGCCTCCGGTCCGAAGCACGAACTTGCGACTGCCCCCACCCCGGTGGAACAAACTCCGCTTTTCGAAAAGTACTCAGGACAGCGGAACGACGACGGTGATGCGCTTGCCTCCGGACGGAAGATCTGCCACGCGCACGTCGCGCGCCAGCCGGCAGACGATGGGCCAGCCGCGGCCGCCCACGCGCCGGCGGCCCTGCGGGTCGGTGGGGGCGACGGCAACCGGCAGCTCGGGGCTGCGGTCGCACACCGAGAGGCGGACGCCGGGACCGACCACGTCGACCTGGAAGTCGGTGATGCCGCCTCCGTGCAGGATCGCGTTGGTGGTCAGTTCCGAGGCGACGAGCACGGCGTCCGACAGGGCTCCCGCGTCGCACGGCTTGTGGTCGGTGCGGCAGCATTCGGTGACCACGCGTTCCACCGTGCTGCGAGCCTCGGCGGGTTTGCACGGCGGTGACGGCCGGCGTCGGGCGGGTGAGGTGGTGTGCCTGTCGTACATCCGTCAGCTCCCTGGTCGGTGACATGGGCGGGACGGCCGGACCCACGCGGTGCACCCGCGGCGGGCTCGTGTTTTCCGGCTGACCTCTGACCGCACCCCCAAACCTTCGGCCCTCCTTACGGCCCAACGGCCATCCGGGCGCCGTGCGGGGGTACGCGGAGTGCATGACGGATGTTGTGGACTCGGACGAACTGCTGCGCCGCATGCACCGCGCGAGGGCCTGCGCGATGGAACAGGAACGGACGTGGCGGGCGCGAAGGGAAGAGCTGCGGACCACCGACCCGGATGCCTCGCAGGAGGCGGCCGTCCGGACGGTGGCGTACGAGGCGGTCCTGCGGGTGCTGGACGAGGTACTGACCCCGGGCCGCCACACGGGGTCGGGCTGACGGGCCGGGACGCCCGCGACACGGGGGCCTGCGGCGGACGGAACGCGGTCCGCACCCAGGCCGTGGGCCCCCCGCGCCGGCCGCCCATGGGCACCCGGGCCGTGGGCCCCGAGGTCACGGGCACACGGGCCGGCCGGCCGCCGGCGGATTGACGAGGGGCCGGGCCGGGAAACCGGGTCGGCATGACTGTCGACCACACCCGTGCGCCCGTCCTGGAAGCCCTCGTCGAGTACCGCCGCGAGGGACGGCTGGCGTTCACGCCGCCCGGGCACAAACAGGCGCGCGGCGCCGATCCGGCGGTGCGTGAGGTGCTGGGCGACGCCGTCTTCCTCGGCGACGTCCTGGCGACCGGTGGCCTCGACGACCGGCTGACCCGGGGCCGCGTGCTGCAGCGCGCCCAGGAGCTGATGGCCGACGCGGTGCACGCCGACCACACGTTCTTCTCGACCTGCGGGAGCAGCCTGTCGGTGAAGGCGGCGATGCTCGCCGTGGCGGGCCCGCACGAGAAGCTGCTGATCGGCCGGGACGCCCACAAGTCCGTCGTGGCCGGCCTGATCCTGTCCGGCATCGAGCCGGTCTGGGTCGATCCCCGCTGGGACGCCGAGCGCCATCTCGCCCATCCCCCGTCCGCCGACGATTTCGAGCGGGCGTTCGCCGCTCATCCCGACGCCAGGGGCGCGCTGATCACCAGCCCGACGCCGTACGGGGCGAGCGCCGATCTGCGGGCCGTCGCCGAGGTGTGCCACCGGCGTTCGGCACCGCTGATCGTCGACGAGGCGTGGGGGGCGCATCTCCCGTTCCACCCCGACCTGCCGTCCTGGGCGATGGACGCCGGTGCCGACATCTGTGTGACCAGCATCCACAAGATGGGCAGTGGCCTGGAGCAGGGTTCCGTGTTCCACCTGCGCGGCGATCTGGTGCCGCCGGAGCTGCTCGGCATGCGGGCCGACCTGCTGGGCACGACCAGCCCGTCGGCGCTGATCTTCGCCGGGCTGGACGGCTGGCGCCGCCAGATGGCGCTGCGGGGGCGGGAGATCATGGGCGGTGCGCTGGATCTGGTGGCCGAGGTCCGGGCGGCCGTCGAGGAGATCGACGGGATGCACGTCGACGACCGGGACGACTTCTGCGGCCCGGGGCTGGCCCACGGCTTCGACCCGCTGCCCGTCGTCATCGACCTCGACGGACTCGGGGTGTCCGGCTACCGGGCGGCGGACTGGCTGCGCGAACACCGCGGCGTCGTCGCGCATCTGACCGACCACCGCCGCATCGGCGCCCAGATCACCCACGGCGACGACCGGGAGACCGCCGGCGAGCTGCTCGCCGCGCTCAAGGACCTCGCCCGGGCGGCGCCGGACCTGGACGCCGCGCCGCGTGTCGAGGTGCCGTCGCCGTCGGAGCTGCGGATGCCCCAGGTGATGCTGCCCCGGGACGCGTTCTTCGGGCCGGCCGAGGCCGTACCGCTGGACCGGGCCGCCGGGCGCGTGGCCGCAGAGATGATCACGCCCTATCCGCCCGGTATCCCGGCGGTCCTGCCGGGCGAGCGCCTGACCGAGCCCGTGCTGCGGTACCTGCGCAGTGGTCTGGACGCGGGGATGTTCCTGCCGGACCCGAGCGACCCGTCGCTGGGCACCGTCAGGGTCGTCGCGGCGGACGCCGGGTGACACCTCGTCACCATGGGTGACGGTCCAGTGAAACAGGTCACGTGCCCCGGTTCCGATTTCCGGAACGCCCGAAGATGGTTTAGCGTTCACCCATACGTGGCGACGGAGTCGACGGACATGTCCTTCGTACGTCACCGCTTACGGCCCTGGCTGGCTTCCCCCGTCCAGCCAGGGCTTTTTCATGCCCCGGCGCCGCGTCCTGCGAACCGGCACGGAATTCCCACGGGATTCGTCGTCCGCCGAGGTGCTCAGGGCGGCGGCAGCGGCTGAAATGGTGCATAGGGAAAGCACCGGAACCGAATCGTCGGCGAGGAGCCCCAGGTCATGACCAAAGCGATCAAACTGCTCACCGCCCTCCCCCCGGACCAGCGCGGCCGTCTCACGGCACTCGCCCGCGAGGTCTCCTTCCCGGAGGACACCCGGATCTTCGAGGCCGGAGACAGGGCCGACCGCTTCTGGGTCATCCGGTCCGGCGCGGTCTCCCTGACCCAGCAGGTGACGTCCCTGCAACGGGTGACGGTCGCCAGCCTGGGCGTCGGCGACCTGCTCGGCTGGTCCTGGCTGTTCCCGCCGTACGAGTGGGACTTCGGCGCCGAGGCCTTCAGCCCGGTACGCGCCTACGAGTTCGACGCGGCGGCGGTGCTCGCCCTGTGCGAGGAGGACCCGCAGCTCGGCATCGTGCTGGTGCGGACGGTGGCCGAGATCCTCGCGCACCGGCTGGAGGCCACCCGGGGCCGGCTCATGGAGCACGCCGCGCTGCGGGGACGCAGCGCGCTGTGACGCGGCGTCAGACGCGGTAGCGACGCAGCGCCGGTACGGCGGCGGCGAGGGCGAGCATCACCACGACGACGAGCAGCCCCCCGCCCGCGACCGCCTGCCGTGCGCCGAAGGCCGACCCCGCGCCGCCGTGCAGGACGTCGGCCAGGCGGGGGCCGCCGGCGACGACCACCGTGAAGACGCCCTGCATGCGCCCGCGCATCTCGTCGGTCGCGGCGGACAGCAGGATCGCCCCGCGGAACACCATGGAGACCATGTCGGCGATTCCGGCGACGGCGAGGAAGGCCACCGCAAGCCACAGGCTGCCGCTCAGCCCGAACCCGGTGATGGCCGCGCCCCAGACGACGACCGCGCCGATCACCATCCACCCGTGCCGGCGTGCCCGGGAGAAGGTGCCGGAGAACAGCCCCCCGGCCACCGCGCCGATCGGGATGGCCGCGAACAGCAGCCCGAGGGCGAGCCCCTCGCCCCAGGGGGCGTACGTCTCGGCGGCGAGCTGCGGGAACAGGGCGCGGGGCATGCCGAGGACCATGGCGACGATGTCGGCCAGGAAGGAGAGCAGCAGCACCTTGTGCCCGGCGATGTAACGGAAGCCGGCCACGACCTCGCGGACGCCCGCGCGCCGGACGGCCGTGCCCGCGAGCGGCGGCAGGGCGGGCAGCTTGTGTACCGCCCACACCGTGACGCACAGGGCCAGCGCGTCGACGAGGTACAGCTCGGGCAGGCCGATGACGGGGATGAGGACGCCGGCGAGCAGCGGTCCGACCACCTGGCCGGTCTGCATGACGGTCGAGCCGAGCGCGTTGGCCGCGGCGAGTTCCCCCTCGGGGACCAGGCGGGCGATGGAGGCGTTGCGGGCCGGGGCGTTGAGACCCCAGAAGGCCTGTTGCAGCGCGAGCAGGAGCATCAGGACGGCCACCGACTCCAGACCGGAGACGGCCTGCACCCAGAACAGCAGCGAGGTGACCGCGATACCGGTGTTGGTGATCAGCAGCAGCTTGCGGCGGTCCATGGTGTCGGCGACCGCGCCGCCCCACAGCGCGAACACGATCAGCGGCAGCAGTCCGGCGAGGCTCGCGGCGCCGACCCAGGCGGAGGAGCCGGTGATGTCGTAGATCTGCTTGGGCACGGCGACGGCGGTGAGCTGGCTGCCGACGGCCGTGACGATGGTCGAGGACCACAGCCTGCGGTAGGCGGGACGGCGCAGAGGGCGGGTGTCCATCGCCCAGCGGCGCCGGCCGCGCCGCCGGCCCTCGACCGCGGCGGGGCCCTGGCCCGGGACGGAGGCCTCGTCCGGGGATTCGGTACTGCTCTCGCTCGTGTCCACGCGCTTCCTACATGCTCGTTACATCTTTCGATTGCGAGCCTCACTATCGCAGCCCCGTTCGGATGCGCCCGAACCGCGTGGCCGGCCCGGGCGCCGGCCGCGTTCAGGCGCCGGCGACGAGGGTCAGGCCGAGCACGATCATGGTGGCGGCGACCAGTCCGTCCAGGACGCGCCAGGCGACGGGCCGGGCCAGGAAGCGGCCGAGGTAGCGGGCGCCGAAACCGAGCGCGGCGAACCAGCACAGGCTGGCGAAGGCGGCACCCAGACCGAAGGTCCAGCGCAGCGGACCGCGGTCCGCCGCGACGGAGCCCAGCAGGAACACGGTGTCGAGGTAGACGTGCGGATTGAGCCAGGTCAGCGCCAGGCAGGTGAGTACGGCCCGCCGCCGCGAGCCGGCCGCGTCGCCCTCCGCCCGCAGCGCCCCGGCCGGCCGGAACACGCGCCGGGCGGCCAGGGCGCCGTAGCAGAGCAGGAAGGCTCCCCCGACCCAGGCGACGGCGGTCAGCGCGTCCGGCCAGGCCACCACCACCGCGCCGACTCCGCCGACGCCGAGGGCGATGAGCACGGCGTCGGACAGGGCGCAGATGCCGACCACGGCGAGGACGGCGTCGCGGCGGATCCCCTGGCGCAGGACGAAGGCGTTCTGGGCACCGATGGCGACGATGAGCGAGAGGCCGGTGCCGAAGCCGGCGGCCGCGGCGGTCAGTGCGTTGGTCATGCCCTTGACGCTAGGCGGGATGATCACTGCCCGTACAGCTAAAGATTCTTACGTATCCTTAGTCCTCCTTATGCACAGAAGGGGAGGATCGAGGTGGTGACGGGGACGACGGCGGTGCTCGCGGATCTGCCGCTGGACCAGGTGCGCACCCTGCTGGCCGTGGTGGACGAGGGCACGTTCGACGCGGCCGCCGCCGCGCTGCACGTGACGCCGTCCGCGGTCAGTCAGCGGGTGAAGGCGCTGGAGCAGCGCACCGGGCGCGTGCTGCTGCTGCGCACCAAGCCGGTGCGGCCCACGGAGTCGGGGGCGGTGCTGGTGCGGCTGGCCCGGCAGGTGGCCCGGCTTGAGCGGGACGCGTACGGGGAGCTGGGGCTGAGCGGTGCCGGGGAGCCGACCCGGGTCTCGGTGGCCGTCAACGCCGACTCGCTCGCGACCTGGTTCCTCGGCGCGCTCACGCGGGTGCCCCAGGAGCCCCGGCTCTGCTTCGAACTGCGCCGCGAGGACGAGGACCACACGGCGGCCCTGCTGCGCGAGGGTGTGGTGATGGCCGCGGTGACCTCCTCTCCCGATCCGGTACCGGGCTGCACCGTCCGGTCCCTCGGCCGGATGCGCTACCGGCCCTGCGCGGCCCCCGGGTTCGCCGCCCGGCATCTGGACGGGCCGCTGCGCGAGGTGCTCGCCGAGGCTCCGGTGGTGGTCTTCGACCGGCGGGACGACTTCCAGGACGCCTTCGTGCGGCGGCTCGGGCGGGACGGCGCCGGCGCGGCGCGGCATCACGTGCCGACCTCGGAGGGTTTCGTGGAGGCGGTCGCCGCCGGACTGGGCTGGGGCATGGTGCCGAAACCGCAGGCGGATCCGCTGCTGCGGGCCGGCCGGCTCGTCGACTTCGCACCGGATCTGGCCGTCGACGTCCCGCTGTACTGGCAGCAGTGGAAGCTCGATTCCCCCGCGCTGGCGACGGTGGCCGACGCGGTGGTGACGGCGGCGGCCGAAACGCTGCGGGGCTGAGTGCCCGACAAGACCCGGAGAAGACCGCCGGTTTCACTCCGCTGTCGACAGGTCACCCGAAACGGAGTAAGGGATTCACGAGGGCACGACTCGATTCGATCGCAGGTGACTTTTGATGGACAACTGGCGCGAGCACGCCGCGTGCCGCACGGAGGACCCCGACCTGTTCTTCCCGATCGGCACCACCGGCCCGGCCCTGTTGCAGACCGAGCAGGCCAAGGCGGTCTGCCGGCGCTGCCCGGTCCAGGAGGAGTGCCTGCAGTGGGCACTCGACACGGGACAGTCCCTCGGCGTCTGGGGCGGGACCAGCGAGACGGAGCGCCGTGCGCTCAAGCGGCGCGCGGCGGCACGCCGGCGCTCGGGGTGACGCGGGCCCTCAGCGGCCGGTGCGGCGCAGCGGACCCCAGGGGCGTTGCCGGCGCTCCACTTCGCTCCGTGCCTCCTCGATGACCCGGGGGGCGATCCAGCACATCGGCCGGGCGTCGGCCACCAGCGGCTCGTTGTCCGGGCCGCGGCCCGTCTCCCGGCCGGTGAGCACCCAGGGCCGCACACCGCGGCCCTTGTCGTGCGGCAGGTGCCCGTAGTCGTGCAGCCGGCGGGCCGCCCACACCCGAACGGGCCGGTCCGCCCACCAGCCCTCCACGTCGAGGGGGTTGGCGGACAGACCGGGCATGGCCACGCCGGTGAGCTCGTCCGTACTGGAGAACCTGGCGAGATCGGTCTCGGGGCCGCGCGACCACCGCACGTACTCACGTACAGACCTCCCTCGTGAGCCCGTCGGGGCGACGGAGTACCCGTAAGGAGCGCGACGGAGTCGGGCGGCTTCAGGCCGTCTGCCGCGCCGCGGCCCGGCCCGCCGCCCGCCCGGAGAACAGGCATCCGCCGAGGAAGGTGCCTTCCAGGGCGTTGTAGCCGTGCACCCCGCCGCCGCCGAAGCCGGCCACCTCGCCGGCCGCGTACAGCCCGTCGACCGGCGTTCCGTCGGCGCCCAGGGCGCGCGAGTCGAGGTCGGTCTGGATGCCGCCGAGGGTCTTGCGGGTGAGGATGTGCAGCTTGACCCCGATCAGCGGGCCCGCCTCCGGGTCGAGGATGCGGTGCGGTGTCGCGACCCGGCCGAGGCGGTCGCCGATGTAGCGGCGGGCGTTGCGGATGCCCTGCACCTGGGCGTCCTTGGCGTACGGGTTGGCCGTCTGGAGGTCCCGGGCCTCGATCTGGCGCCGGATCGAGGCGGCGTCCAGCAGCGGCTCGTCGGTGAGCCCGTTCATCCGGTCGACCAGCTGCTCCAGGGTCGGTGCGGTCACGAAGTCGGCGCCCTTGCGCAGGAAGGCGTCCACCGGACCGGGGGCGCCCTTGCCGAGGACGCGTTCGCGCAGGAATCCCGCGCGGTCCTTGGCGGTGATGTCCGGGTTCTGCTCGGAGCCCGAGAGGGCGAACTCCTTCTCGATGATCTTCTGGGTGAGGATGAACCAGGAGTGGTCGTGGCCGGCGAGGTCCTCGGCGGTGCGCAGGTGCCTGAGCGTGCCGAGGGTGTCGTAACCGGGCAGGTACGGCGAGGGCAGGCGGCGGCCGAGGGCGTCGAACCACAGCGACGACGGGCCGGGCAGGATGCGGATGCCGTGGCCGGGCCAGATCGGGTCCCAGTTGCGCAGGCCCTCGGTGTAGTGCCACATCCGGTCGCGGTTGACCAGGCGGACGCCCGCCTCTGCGCTGATGTCCAGCATCCGCCCGTCGACGTAGGCGGGGACGCCGGTGACCATCTCGGCGGGCGGCGTGCCGAGGCGCGCGGGCCAGTGGCGGCGCACGATGTCGTGGTCGGCGCCGATGCCGCCGGAGGTGACGATCACGGCCTGGGCGGTGAGTTCGAACTCGCCGGCCGCGTCGCGGTTGGAGGCCACGCCGCGGGGCGAGGTGTCCTCGGCGAGGACCGTGCCGCGCACACCGCGCGCGGTGCCGCCCTCGACGACCAGGTGGTCGACGCGGTGACGGTGGTGGAAGGTGAGCAGACCGTCGCGCGCGGCCTGCTGCGCGTACCGCACGAACGGCTCGACGACTCCGGTGCCGGTGCCCCAGGCGATGTGGAAGCGGGGCACCGAGTTGCCGTGCCCGCCGGCCGTGAGGTCGCCGCGCTCGGCCCAGCCGACGGTGGGCAGGAAGGTGATGCCGTGCCCAGCCAGCCAGGACCGCTTCTCCCCCGCCGCCCACTCGACGTACGCCCTGGCCCAGCGCACCGCCCAGGAGTCCTCGTCCTCGGTCCGGTCGAAGCCGGCGCTGCCCTGCCAGTCGCTCCAGGCGAGGTCGAAGGAGTCCTTGACGCCGAGACGCCGCTGCTCCGGGGAGTCCACGAGGAAGAGGCCGCCGAAGGACCAGAAGGCCTGTCCGCCGAGGTTGGCCGCGTTCTCCTGGTCGACCAGCGCGACCCTGCGGCCCCGGCTGGTCAGCTCGTGGGCCGCGGCCAAACCCGCGAGGCCCGCTCCGACCACGATGACGTCGGCGTCCATGGCGACCGTCCCTTCCTCGTCCGTGCTGTCACGGGGTGTTGTCGGTGTTGTCGGTGTTGTCGGTATCGGTGTTATCGGTGTTGTCTGTGTTGTTGTCGGGGCTGTTGTCAGGGGGTGCTGTTTCCGTCGGTGAGCAGCGCGGTGAGCAGCTGTCCCAGCCAGTCGCGCGCGTGCTCGGCGTCCCGGTCGAGCAGCAGTTGGGTGGTGACGCCGTCGTAGGCGGCGACCACGGCGTGCGCGGCGGCCTCGGCGTCGCCCAGCACGGCGGGCAGCGGTGTGCGGGCGTATGCCCGGGCGAGGCGGTCGGCGATCGCCCGGCGCAGCCGCGCCCGGTGGTCCAGGAGGGTCCGTGCCACGTCCGGGTGACGGGCGGCGTGCACCAGGAAGTCCGTCTTGACCAGGAGCCAGTCCCGGTCCAGCAGCAGTACCTCGGTGACGCGCTCCACGGCGGCCCGTAGGTCCAGGTCCGGTCCGTCGAGGGCGAGGGCACCGGACACCTGGTCCGCGATCAGATCGGCCCGTTCGCGGTAGAGGGCGAAGAACAGCTCGTCGAGGCTGTCGAAGTTGGAGTAGAAGGCGCCCCGGCTGTATCCGGCGGCCTCGCAGACCTCCTCGATCGGCACCCGGCCGAACCCCTTGGCGGCGAACACCGCGAACGCCGCCTCCAGCAGGTCCGCGCGGGTCCGCGCGCGCCGCCTGGTCATGCGCCCGGGGGCCTGCTCCACCGGCATGTCAGCACCGCCTCTCCGCTGTTCGATACGCGAATGTATCGAATACATCTGTGTATCGAAAGGGCCGGGAGCAGTCGACTGTTCACGGACCTGCGCCTCGCCCGGGAGGCCGCCTCCTCCGCCGCGCCCCTGTGCGGCGCATCGGGCTGCCGCACCACATGGTGGTCGGACATTGCCTCTGACAGGGTGTCGGACATGAGCACACCTATGGATCTGCTGATCGTCGCCCGGGAAGTCGCCACCGACGGCCCCGTCGAGGAGGGCGACCTCTCGCTGGCCCTCGCGGGGGCGGAGCTCCTCGACCTGGTCGACGCCGGAGCCGTCACCCTGGACGGCGACCGCATCGTGCCCGGCCCGCGGCGCGCCATGGAGGACCGCCTGCTGGACGCGGCCGAGTCGTCGCTCGACCGGCAGGCGCCGTACGAGTCCGTCGAGGACTGGCTGTGGCGCCGGGGCCGTGGACTGTTCGCGGCCTATCGCGCCGAGCTGGAGACGGAGGGGCAACTCACCCGGCAACGACACGGCCGGCTGCGCCGCAGGTCAGGTCCGGCGGCGCCGGCGGACTCACCGGCCCGGCGCCACGCGGCCGAGCGCTGGACGTCGGGCGAGCCTGTCCTGGCCGGCCTCGCCTCCGCCCTGGGGATCCACGACGAGCCGGCCGACGCCTTCGAGGGCCCCGACGCCGATACGCTCGAGACCGTTCTGGCCGCCGTCGGCGACGCGGTGACGGAACTGGCAGGCGTACGGCAACAGCGGCAGATCGAAGAGGCGGCCTTCGACAACATCTGGCGAGCGCCGTGACGAGGACGTGGGGCTCGTGAGGCCCGAAGCGGGCGAGTGATCACACCCGGGACGGGACGGCGCGCTCGATGGCCATCATGGCGGCGTCGTCGTCCAGGTGTCCGCCGAGGTGGTGCAGGAGGTCGCTGCGGAAGTGACCGAGGAAGGCGTGGGGGCGGGGTGATCGCCGGGGCGGCGACGAGCAGCGGGCCCAGGTGGATGTGGGGCGGCGCGAGAACGTCGATCACGGACACCACGACGATCCACGCGATCGGGACGGCGACCAGCGCCCGGCTCGTCCGCACCGGCCGGCGCGGTCCGTCGAGACCTTGCGACATGACACCTCTCCACACCGCGTTCGACTCGCCCGCACGGGCCTGGACGGGCATGCGGACACCCACCGGAGGCGAGGCCAGCTCGTCTCCGTACCGGTCCGCTCGGCGGGCCCCGCTTGCGGGGGGTCAGGCCATGTCCGAGCCGCGCAGCAGCAGCTGCGCCACGGCGATGCCCGCGACGACGAGCGCCGCCCGGAACGGCCACCGGCTCCGGATGTCCGACGGCACGGCCGTGCCCGCGACCGCGACCGCCCCGGCCAGCGCCGCCAGGGCCCCGCTCAGCCCGTCCGCCGCTCCGGGCGGACCCACGACGAGCACGCCCACTGCCGTCAGCATCACGAGCGGGGCCAGCCACCGGCAGGTTCCGCGGCCCAGCCGCTGCGGCAGTCCGCGCACACCGGTCCCGAGGTCGTCCTCGATGTCCGGAAGGACGTTGACCAGGTGCGCCCCCACACCCAGCAGCGCCCCGGCCGTCACCGCCCACCAGGCGGGCCAGGACGGCGTGGGCAGACCGAGGGTGACGAAGGCCGGCAACGTTCCGAAGGCGACGGCGTAGGGCAGCGGCGAGAGCACCGTGTGCTTGAACACCAGGTTGTAGGCCCACCCCACGGCCACCATGCCCAGATGCGCCACTCCGGCGGCGGCCCCGCTCAGCAACGACAGCGGCACGCACAGCGCCAGACCGGCCCCGGCCGCGACGGCCGCCGCCCCGGGCGGGAGTTCACCGGTGGCCACCGGTTTGTCGCGGCGTCCGCAGACCGTGTCGCGCCGGGCGTCGACCGCGTCGTTGCACCAGCCGACCGAGAGCTGGCCGGCCAGCACGGCCGCGGCCACCGCCGCGGACCCCGCCGCTCCACGGCCGGCCGCCACGGCGAGCGCGGTCACGAACACCGTCACCGCCAGCGCCGGCTCCAGGTGGCAGGAACGCAACAACGCCGGGACTCGGCGTGTCGTGGGCAGACGGGCTCCGGGTGCGTGTAGAGACACACAGGGACGTTACGGGAGAACCGGCCAGAGGAAGGCATTACCGACATGCGTGTCACCGCCCTTGTCGACGACGCCCTTCCCCTGCCCACCGCGCCGCCCCGGACGTCCGCGCCGGGCACGGCGACCGCGGTCGCGGCGATCCGCACCGCGCTGCCGCCGTACCGGTACGCCCAGGACGACCTCACCGAGGCGATCGGTGACCTGTGCCTGCCCCCCGGGGCCGACCGCGCTCTGCTGCGCCGCCTCCACGCCTCCGCCGGTGTGCGCACACGCCATCTCGCCCTGCCGATCGAGCGGTACGCCGACCTCGCCGACTTCGGGCAGAGCAACGACGCCTGGATGGCCGCCGGACTCGAACTGGGCGAGGAAGCCCTCCTCGGCGCACTGCGGGAGGCCGGACTCCAGCCGGCCGACGTGGATCTGCTGGTGTGCACCTCCATCACCGGCATCGCCGCTCCGTCGCTCGACGCCCGGCTGGCCGGGCGTCTGGGGCTGCGGCCCGACGTGAAACGAGTCCCGGTGTTCGGCCTGGGATGCGTGGCGGGCGCGGCCGGACTCGCCCGGGTGCACGACTACCTGCGGGGGCACCCGGCCGACACCGCCGTACTCCTCAGCGTCGAGCTGTGTTCGCTGACCCTCCAGCGGCGCGACGACTCCCGCGCCAACCTGGTCGCGGGCGCCCTGTTCGGTGACGGCGCGGCGGCGCTCGTGGCACGGGGCGGCGGCACCGCCGGGCCGGACGGGGCCGGGCCCTTCGTGGTCGCCACCCGCAGCCACCTGTATCCGGACACCGAACGGCTCCTGGGCTGGGACATCGGCCCCACCGGGTTCCGCGTGGTGATCGACGCCGGTGTCCCCGGCATCGTGCGGGACCACTTCGGCCGGCATCTGCGTGCCTTCCTGGCCGACCACGGCCTCACCACGGACGACATCGGAAGCTGGGTGTGCCACCCGGGAGGCCCCAAGGTGCTCTCCACCATGGCCGACACCCTCGGCCTGCCCGACGACGCCCTGAACACCGCCTGGCACTCGCTCGCGACGGTGGGGAACATGTCCTCCGCCTCCGTACTGCACATCCTGCAGAAGACCGGGGAGTTCCACCGCCCCGAGCCCGGCACGTGGGGGCTGCTCCTGGCGATGGGGCCGGGGTTCTGTTCCGAAGTCGTCCTGCTGCGCTGGTGAGTGATCTCATGCCCTGGTACACGCTTCTCGTCCTCGCCGTCGCGGCCGAGCGCATCGCGGAACTCGTCGTCGCCCGACGCAACGCCGCCTGGACCCTGTCCCGCTCCGGTGTGGAGCACGGCCGCGGCCATTACCCGGTCATGGTCGTACTGCACACGGGTCTGCTGGTCTGCTGCCTCGCCGAACCGCTGGTCGCCCACCGGCCGTTCGTTCCCGTTCTCGGGTGGCCCATGCTGGCGCTCGTCGCCCTGGCGCAGGCTCTGCGCTGGTGGTGCATCACCACGCTGGGGCCGTACTGGAACACACGGGTCATCGTCGTCCCCGGAGCGCGCCTGGTCGGTGCCGGGCCCTACCGGTTCCTGCGACACCCCAACTACGTCGCGGTCGTCGTGGAGATCGCCGCCCTGCCACTGGTCCACACGGCGTGGCTCACCGCCACGGCGCTCACCGCGGCCAACGCACTGCTGCTCGCGGTGCGTGTCCGCTGTGAGAACACGGCCCTCGCCGCGGCGGCGCCCGCGTGAGCGGCGGCCACGACGTGCTGATCGTCGGAGGCGGTCCCGCCGGTCTCGCGACCGCGCTGCACGCCGCGCGCGCCGGGCTCGACACCGTCGTGGCGGAGCCACGCCCGACGCCGGTCGACAAGGCGTGCGGCGAGGGCCTGATGCCCGGCGCCGTCCGGGCCCTCGGCGCGCTCGGCCTGGAGGTCCCCGGCCACCCGGTCACCGGCATCCGCTACATCCAGGGCCCCCGCCAGGTGCAGGCCGCGTTCCGGCAGGGCCCCGGCCTCGGCGTGCGCCGCACCCGTCTGCACGGTGTCCTGCACCGGGCCGTCGTGGACGCGGGCGTACCCGTCCTGCCCCTGAAGGTGGGGGAAGTGCGCCAGGACGCGACGAGCGTGACCGTGCCCGGTACGGGCCTGCGCGCACGGTGGCTGGTCGCCGCGGACGGACTCCACTCACCGTTGCGCCGTTCGCTCGGCCTGGAGGTGAGGACGAGCACGGCGCCCCGGTACGGACTGCGCCGCCACTACGCGGTGCCTCCCTGGTCCTCCTACGTCGAGGTGCACTGGGGGCCCTACGGAGAGGCGTACGTGACCCCGCTCGGTCCCGCGCTCGTCGGCGTCGCCCTGCTCACGGCCCGGCGGGCGCCCTTCGGTACCCAGCTCGAGGGCTTCCCCGAACTGGTGGCCCGCCTCCCCGCGGAGGCGGCCGTCACCCCGGTACGCGGCGCGGGTCCGCTGCGCCGGCGGGCACGCACCCGCAGGTACGGACGGGTGCTGCTCGTCGGCGACGCCGCCGGCTACACCGACGCGCTGACCGGTGAGGGGGTCTCCCTCGCCCTCGCCGGCGCCGAAGCCCTGGTCGCCAACGTGCGCCGCGGCACACCCGGCCGCTACGAGACCGAGTGGTGCCGCGCGACCCGCCGCCACCGGCTCCTGACCGATGTGCTGGTGAGGGCCCGTCAGCAACCGGCGCTGGCTGCACGCATCGTGCCCGCGGCCGTTCGCCTGCCCCGCCTCTTCGCGGCCGCGGTGAACGCACTGGCGTGACCGGGTGCGGGTGGCGACGGGAGGCGTGGGCCGCTTCCCCGGGCGCCATTGACGCGCGTAGCTCGTTGCCGCACGCTGGGCTCGGTTGTTGTCTCCTCAACGGTCGGGAGGCCGGGATGCTCAGACGCGTGTCACGTCTGCTTCTCTCCTTTGTCATGGTCATGACTGGCGTGGCGGCCGGGGTGGGCGCCACCGCCACAGCCGCGCACGCCGACTCCTGCTACACCTGGAACCGCACCCTCTCCCAGGGGTCCTCCGGCGGCGACGTGACCCAGCTCCAGATCCGGGTCGCCGGCTGGGTGACCTCCGGCGAGCGGCTCTCCTACGACGGCCAGTACGGCGCGCGCACCGCGGCCGCCGTCAAGAAGTTCCAGGCCGCGTACGGACTGAGCGCGGACGGGGTCGCCGGCCCCGCGACCTTCAGCAAGATCTACGCGCTCCAGGACGCCGACTGCACGCCCGTCCACTTCAGCTACGCGGAACTCAACAAGTGCAACTCCGACTGGTCGGGCGGCGCCGTCTCCGCGGCCACCGCCAAGTCGAACGCGCTCAGGACCATGTGGAAGCTGGAGGCGATGCGGCACGCCCTCGGCGACGTCCCGATCACCATCTCCAGCGGCTTCCGCTCCCGGGCGTGCAACGACGCGGTCGGCGGCTCCGCCACCAGTCGTCACCTCTACGGCGACGCGGCCGACCTCGTCGGCTCGCCGTCCCTGTGCCGGCTCGCCCAGCAGGCCAGGACGCACGGCTTCTCGGAGATCCTCGGTCCGGGCTACCCCGGCCACAACGACCACACCCACGTGGCCTTCGACCCGTCGCCGTACTGGTCGGCTCCCACCTGCGGAATCTGAGAAATATCGCCGAACCGCCATCCCCCGGGCGAGGTCACACGTATGTCCTAGTGAACCGTGCGAGATGAAGGGAAACATCATGTCGCTCTTCAGCCACCTGGCACCCGCCAAGAGGCACTCCAAGGGCAAGAAGACCACGACCACCGCGAAGGGGAGGACGTCCCACCACCGCAAACACCACCGTCGTACCTCCAGCACCGGCAAGCACAGGTGACTCCGGTGCCCCTCGGCGGCCGGTGGGCCTGAATCTCCGGCCGTCGGGGGCCGGCGTCCGGTGGGTCGCGGTTCTGTGAACCTTCGCCGTGCCGTCCGCGCCGCAGCCCCGGTCCCGGGGCTGCGACGGTTGTTCTCCGTCGCCGAGCCGGAGGGCGAACAGGTCGTCGCCGCCGCGCCGGCACTGCCGGTGCGGCAGATCGCCCGGCGGTTCTGGCCGTACACGCACGGCGGGCGGAAGTGGCTGCTGCCGCTCATGGCCTTCTGTGTCGTGGGCCCCGCCATCGACGCGGCCGAGATATGGCTGTTCAAGGTGGTGGTGGACGAGGTGCTCGTCCAGCGCGACCTCAGCCCGTTCCTGCCGATCGCCCTGGCGTACGTCGGCCTCAGCCTGGCCTCGGGCATCCTGTCGTTCGCCGACGACGTGACCTCCACCTGGGTCGGTGAGCGCTTCCTGCTCGCGCTGCGGGCGGACGTCTTCCGGCACATGCAGCGCCTCTCCCTCGGCTTCTTCGAACGGCGCCGGCTCGGCGACGTACTGGCCCGGATCACCGGTGACGTCGACGCGGTCGAGACGTTCCTGCTCTCGGGCGTGGCCGAGGCGCTGTGGTACGTGATGCGGCTGGGCATCTTCCTCGGCATGCTCTTCTACCTGAGCTGGGACCTGACGCTGTTCGCCCTCGTCATCGTGCCGCTGTTCTGGTGGGCGGCCCGGTACTTCTCCCGGCTGGTGAAGGCCGCTTCCCGGGAGCGCCGCCGGCGCAGCGGTTCGGTCAGCGCGGTCGCCGAGGAGGTGCTCGGCAACATCGCCCTGGTGCAGGCGTACAACCGCCAGGCGTGGGAGCAGGACAGGTTCCAGCGCGAGATCGTCGGACGGTACCGCGCCACCATGGCCTCGACCAGGATCCGTGCCGTCTTCGGGCCGCTGGTCGACCTGGTCGAACTGAGCGGGGCCCTCTTGGTGATGGGCCTGGGCACCTGGCAACTGGCCCGCGGCCGTCTCACCCTGGGGGAGCTGCTGGTCTTCCTGGCCCTGTTGAGCAAGCTCTACAGCCCGATCCGGGGTATGTCCCACCTGACCAGCACCTTCTACGCGGCCGCCGCCGCCGCGGAGCGGATCGTCGAGCTGCTCGACCAGCGCCCGCAGGTGACCGAGGCCCCCTCCCCCGTCCGGCTCGGGCGCGCCCGTGGGCAGGTGGAGTTCGACGGCGTCTGCTTCACCTATCCGGGGACCGACCGGGCCGCGCTGTGCGACGTGTCGTTGCGGGTGGAACCCGGGGAGACGGTGGCCTTGGTCGGGCCCAGCGGCGCGGGGAAGTCCACCGTCGCCAAACTCCTGCTGCGCTTCTACGACCCCGAACGCGGCGCCGTCCGGCTCGACGGCGCGGACCTGAACACCCTGCGGCTCGCCGACGTCCGCGACAACGTGGCCGTGGTGCTCCAGGAGACGCTCGTCCTGCACGGCACCGTGCGCGAGAACATCCTCTACGGCCGTCCGGACGCCACCGAGCGGGAGATCGTCGCGGCGGCCCGCGCCGCGGACGCGCACGACTTCGTCACCGCCCTGCCGGAGGGCTACGACACCGTAGTGGGCCAACGCGGCAGGCTGCTGTCCGGAGGTCAGCGCCAGCGCCTGGCGATAGCCCGGGCCATGATCCGCGACGCACCCGTGCTCATCCTGGACGAGCCGACCACCGGCCTGGACGCCGAGTCGGGACGACGGGTCATGGAGCCACTGCGCCGGCTGATGGCCGGACGCGCCACCATCGTCATCTCCCACAACCTCCTCACCGTCCGCGACGCCACCCGGATCCTGGTGCTGGACCACGGCCGGGTCGTCGAGCAGGGAACCCACCACGACCTGCTGCTGAGCGGCAAGACCTACGCCCGGCTGCACCGGCTGCACGCCCCGGCGGACCCCGCCGCCACGCCCGTGATCAAGGCCTTCCCATGAGCCGACCGGACCTCTCCCCGCCGCGAACGGCGCCCCGGCACCGGGCCGCCCCGCCGGCCCCGCCCCTGCCGCCGGGGGCGACCCCGGCCGCCGGCTACGAGGTCCTGGCCCATCTGACCAGGACCGGCTGGCTCGACGTGTACGACGCCTGGAGCCACGAACGGGACTGCCGCTGCCTGCTGAAGACGCTGCGTCCGGACCGCCGGCGGGAACCGCGCCTGCGCGAACGCCTCCTGCGCGAGGGCCGCTGGCTGCAGGCTTTCAGCCACCCGCATCTGGTCCGCGCCTACGAGACCGTCGAGAGGCCCGAGCCCCTCGTCGTCCTGGAGACACTGACCGGTGAGACCGTCACCCACGTCATCGAGCGCCTGCGGCACCGGCTCGCCGCCCCTGACGTGGCCTTCCTGGGCCTGCACCTGTGCTCCGCGCTGCACTACCTGCACGGACGGGACCTGCTGCACCTGGACGTGAAGCCCTCGAACGTGATCATCGACTGCCGGCGCGCCAAACTCCTCGATCTCAGCGTCGCCCGCCCGCCGGGGCCCGCGCCCGCCGGCATCGGAACCCGCTGCTACCTCTCCCCCGAGCAGGCACGCGGTGGCGACCTGTCCGCCGCCGCGGACGTGTGGGGCGTGGGCATCACCCTGTACGAGGCCGCCACCGGCGACCTCCCGTTCCCCGAGGTCACGTCCACGACGACAGGCGGAGAACCGGCCGGCGGCTCCCGCGCCCCGTCGGTGTCCGCGAGCCTCGGCGACACGTACGGCCGACAGGGCCGGTACCCGCAGCTGGAGGAGAGGGCCGCACCCGTGCGCTCCCGGCGCCGCCTGCCGTGTGCGCTCGCCACCGCGATCGACGCGTGCCTGGAACCGGACCCCGCCGCCCGGCCCGGGATCGACGCCCTCGCCGCGGCGTTCGACGCGCTGCTGCCCGCCCGCCGCAAGGACGTGGAACCGCCGCCACCCGGGCCGGACCCCGGACAATCCCTCCACGAGGATGCTACGTATTAGTGATATGCACCCTTTGGGGCTTTCACTGGAGCGGATGCCCGATGACGCGCTGCTGGCGGGGCTGACGACCGGCGACCCCGAGTTCGCGGTGGCGTTCGTCCGCCGGTTCCAGCACAAGGTCTTCGGGGTGGCCATGACGGTCACCGGTGACGCCCAGCTCGCGGAGGACGTGGCCCAGCAGACCTTCGAGCAGGCCTGGCGTCACGCCCAGGTCTACGACTCGCGCCGCGGATCGGTCCGTACGTGGTTGGCGGCCATCGCCCACAACCTGGCGATCGACGCGGTGCGCTCCCGCAGAGCCGTCCCGGTGGACCCCACCCGGATGGCACCGCTGATGGAGACGATCACCGAGACCCCCGAACGGCTGGCGGTGGCCGACGAGGAGTCGGCCGAGTTGCGGCGGGCCATCGCACAGCTGCCGCCGGGCCAGGCCCGCGCCATCGTCATGGCCGGTGTCTACGGCATGACCGCGCAGCAGGTGGCGGACCTGGAGCAGGTCCCCCTCGGGACCGCCAAGACCCGGATCAGGACGGCGCTGGCCAAGCTGCGCGCGGCCCTGACGCACAGGCAGGACACACGATCATGACCGGCGACGACACCTTCGCGTGCCCGCGGCTGCGGGACATCGCCGCCGAAGCGGCACTGGGCGTACTGCCCGCCGAGGAGCGCGCCGCGGCCCTGGCCCACCTGCAGCGCTGCCCCGCCTGCCTGGGGGACGTCCGGGAGCTGGCGCGCACGGCGGACGAACTGCTCCACCTGATGCCCGGGCGCGAGCCGCCGGCGGGTTTCGAGACCCGGGTGCTCCAGCGCATCGGACTGTCGACACCCCGGCACGGTCGCCGGACACTGCGCCGGCGGTTCACCCTCGGCCTCGCCGGCGCCGTGGCAGCCGCGGCACTGGCCATGGGCGGATGGGCGATCGGCGTCACCTCCGCGTCCGCACCGTCCGCCGGCGACAGTGTCCGGCCCGACCGGCTGCTCAGCGCCGACCTCACCTCCCGCAGCCAGGACGTCGGACGCGTCTTCGCCTACACGGGTGGGCCGAACTGGGTGTACGTGTCGGTCGACGCCGACGACCTGCCCGCGCGCGCCCGAGCGGCCTTCGACGGCACACTCACCTGCCAGGTCGAACGGGCGGACGGCTCCACCACCACCATCGGCGCCTTCTCCCTGGACGCCGGCTACGCCCAGTGGGTCGCCCCCTACCCCGCCGGCTCGGCGCCCGCGACCGAGGTGCACCTGCTCGCAGCCGACAGCTCGGTCGTGGCCAGCGCCACGCTCCATCGGTCCGACTGAGCCGTCCGACCGAGCCGCACGGAATAGAACTACTTTTCGAATACGCGGTACGCTGGCCTCATGACCAGGCACCTCCAGGGATCTCTCTTCGACCAGACGGACGAGGTCCGGCTCGGCTCCCTCGACGGGCTGCGCCGCACCCTGCTGGGCTCCGGCGCGTGGATCGACGTGCTCCCCGGCTGGCTGAGCGGGGCCGACGTCCTGTTCGAGCGGCTGGCCGCCGACGTGCCCTGGCGGGCGGAGCGGCGCGCCATGTACGACCAGGTGGTCGACGTGCCCCGGCTGCTCGCGTTCTACGGCGCGGGCGAACCGCTGCCGCACCCGTTGCTGGAGGAGGCCCGGGACGCGCTGTCCGCGCACTACGCCGAGGAGCTGGGCGAGCCGTTCACGACGGCCGGGCTGTGCCAGTACCGCGACGGCCGGGACAGCGTCGCCTGGCACGGCGACCGGATCGGGCGGGGCGCGCGCCAGGACACCCTGGTCGCCATCCTCTCGGTCGGCGCGCCCCGCGACCTGCTGCTGCGCCCGGCGGGCGGTGGCGGCGACACGGTGCGCCGCCCGCTGGGCCACGGCGACCTGATCGTGATGGGCGGCTCCTGCCAGCGCACCTGGGAGCACTGCGTCCCCAAGAGCACCCGTGCCGTGGGGCCGCGGATCAGCGTCCAGTTCCGTCCGCGCGGGGTGCGTTGAGCGTCGGACGCCCGACCGCCCGCCGCGTCTGGTTGGCTGTCCCCCGTCGGGCACCACCTGGGAATGCGGGGACACTCATGCGCGCGGACGTGCGGCACGTCGCGGACGGCACCTACCTGGTGCACGGAAGCAACACCAACTGGGTCGTCCTCACCGAGGGCGACGCGGTGACCCTGATCGACACCGGCTACCCCGGTGACCGGGGGCTCCTGCTCGACTCCCTCACGGCGATCGGGAGTTCGCCCGAGGCGGTCACGGCCGTACTGATCACCCACGCCCACAACGACCACCTGGGCTCGGCCGAGTACCTGCGCGCCGCCCACGGCACCCCCGTCCTCCTCCACGAGGCCGAAGTACCGCACGCCCGGCGGGACTTCCTCCACCAGGTGTCGGTCGGCGAAGTGCTGCGCAACAGCTGGCGGCCGGGCGTACTGCCCTGGATGGTGCACGTGCTCCGCTCCGGCGGCACCCAGCGGCACCCGGTGACCGCCCCCGCCCCCTTCCCCTCGGACGGCCCGCTCGACCTGCCCGGCCGGCCCGTGCCGGTGCACACCCCCGGGCACACCGACGGACACTGCGCCTACCACCTGCCTGACGCCGGGGTGGTGATCTCCGGAGACGCCCTGGTCAGCGGGCACCCCACCGCACGGGTGAAGGGGCCCCAGCTGCTGCCCGACATGTTCCACCACGACCGGGACCGCACGGTGGCCTCGCTCGACGTCCTCGCCCGGCTCGACGGCGACGTGCTGCTCCCCGGGCACGGGCCCGTCCACCGCGGCCCGGTGAAGGACGCCGCGCGACTGGCCCGGGAACGGACGTTCTAGAGTTCGGGCCATGGCCTTGCAGATCAGTGCCACCAATCCGGAGCACCCGGCGCTCCTGCTCGAACTGCCGTGGCAGACGCCGCTGGAGGAGTGGCCCGAGGAGTACCTCGTGCCGCTCCCGCGCGGCATCTCCCGCCACGTCGTCCGCTACGCCCGGGCCGGCGACGAGGTGATCGCCGTCAAGGAGCTCGCCGAGCGGCCCGCGCTGCGCGAGTACGGGCTGCTGCGCGACCTGGACCGGCTCGCCATCCCCGCGGTCGACGCGCTGGGCGTGGTCACCGGCCGCACCGACAGCGCCGGTGAGCCGCTGGAGCCGGTTCTGATCACCCGGCACCTCGGCGGATCCATGCCGTACCGGTCGATGTTCGAGACGACGCTGCGCCCGGCGACCATGCACCGTCTGATGGACGCCCTCGCCGTGCTGCTGGTCCGGCTGCACCTGGCCGGGTTCGCCTGGGGCGACTGCTCGCTGTCCAACACGCTCTTCCGGCGCGACGCTGGCGCCTACGCCGCCTACCTGGTGGACGCCGAGACGGGCGAGCTGCACGCGCGGCTGAGCGACGGGCAGCGCGACTACGACCTCGACCTGGCCCGGGTGAACATCAGCGGCGAGCTGCTCGACCTGGAGGCGTCGGGGGCCCTGCACCCGTCCGTCGACCCGGTGGACTTCGGCAGGGAGATCTGCGCCCGCTACGGCCGCCTGTGGGAGGAGCTGACCCGCACCTCCGTGTACCCGGCGGGCAAGCACCACTACATCGAGCGCCGGATCCGGCGGCTCAACGACCTGGGTTTCGACGTGGCCGAGATGCAGATCGAGCACGCCTCCAACGGCGACACGGTCACCTTCGTGCCCAAGGTCGTCGACGCGGGCCACCACCAGCGCCAGCTGCTGCGCCTGACGGGCCTGGACGCCGAGGAGAACCAGGCCAGGCGGCTGCTCAACGACCTGGAGAGCTGGATGGCCACCCAGGACGACTACGCCCCGGGCGACCCCCTCGGCGCCCGCCCGGAGGTGCTCGCCCACCGCTGGGTGCGGGAGGTGTTCCGGCCGACCGTGCGGGCGGTGCCGGTGGAGTTGCGGGGGTCGATGGACCCGGCCGAGATCTACCACGAGCTGCTGGAGCACCGCTGGTACCTGTCCGAGCGGGCCCAGCACGACATCGGCCTGGACACCGCCGTCCAGGACTACCTCACCAACATCCTGCCGAAGGCCCGGGAGACGCTGCAGCCCACGTCGGACTGAGGCACCCGGGCGCGGCTCACGCGTGCGGGACCACCGCCACCGGGCAGGCCGCGTGGTGCAGTACGCCGTGTGCCACCGAGCCGATCCGGGCACCGACGGCGGTGCGGCGGGCGCGGCGGCCGACGACCGTCAGCTGGGCGTTCTCGGCCGCCGACAGCAGCACCTGGCCCGCGCTGCCCATCTCGACGTGCTCGATCACCGGGACGTCGGGGAAGCGCTCGCGCCACGGCCCCAGCGCCTCGCCGAGGGCCTTCCTCTCGTACTGCTCCAGGCCACCGGCCTCGTCGGCGAGCCGCATCGAGCCCGGGCTGTAGGTGAACACGGTCGGCAGGGTCCAGGCCCGCACGGCCCGCACGGTGGCGCCGCGCGCGGCCGCCGCCTCGAAGGCGAACCCGATCACGTCGGCGCTGTCCTCGGGCTCGCCCTGCTGGCCGACGACGATCTCGCGGCCGGCGGCCTCCGCCGCGGCCTCGTCCCCGGCCCGCACGAGGACGACGGGCCGGGGCGCCTCGGCGATCACCTGCTGGCCGACGGAGCCGAGCAGGAAGCCGACGACGGCGCCGTGGCCCCGCGAGCCGAGCACCAGCGTCTGCGCGTCGGCCGCGGCGGCGAGCAGTACGGCGACGGCGTCGTCCGCCTCGGTGACGTCCGTGGACACCGTGAGCTCCGGGTGCCGCTCGGTGACGGTCCGGACCGACCCGTCGACCGAGTCCCTGATCCACCGCCCCTGCGCGTCCCGGTCCCCCGCGCCGGCCGTCTCCGGCTCGGCCCGCCAGGCGTGCACGACGTGCAGCGGAGCACCCCGCCGGACCGCCTCCCTGGCGGCCCAGGCCAGTGCGGCCAGGCTCTCCTCGGATCCATCCACCCCTGCCGTGATCGGGCGCGTCATGCGGGTCCCCTCCTGTGTCTCGGTCACGTCCTGGGCCCAGTCTTCACCACGCCGGGCACCGGGCGGGCACGGCGTCCCTCCTCCGGACCGAGCGGCACCGCGCGATCGAACATACGATGGGTCGCAGGCCGGTGCGGTGACGGGGACGCCGTGCCGTGAATCCGGCCGTTCGACGTGGGGGACGTATGGCACAGGCGGACGGGGCGACGCGGACCGTCATCATGACCGTGGACGACGATCCGGGGGTCTCCCGCGCCGTCGCCCGTGACCTGCGACGACGCTACGGCGCCTCGTACCGGATCGTGCGCGCCGAGTCCGGCGAATCGGCGCTGGAGGCGCTGCGCGAACTCAAGCTGCGCGGTGACCTGGTGGCCGTGATCCTCGCCGACTACCGGATGCCGCAGATGAACGGCATCGAGTTCCTCGAGCAGGCCCTCGACGTGTACCCGGGCGCGCGGCGGGTGCTGCTGACCGCGTACGCAGACACCAACGCGGCCATCGACGCGATCAACGTGGTCGACCTGGACCACTACCTGCTCAAGCCGTGGGACCCGCCGGAGGAGAAGCTCTACCCGGTGCTGGACGACCTGCTGCAGGCCTGGCGCACCGGCGACCACCGGCCGGTGCCCAGCACCAAGGTCGTCGGACACCGCTGGTCGGCGCGCTCCTCGGAGGTCCGGGAGTTCCTGGCCCGCAACCAGGTCCCCTACCGCTGGTACTCCTCCGACGAACCCGAGGGGCGGCGGCTGCTGTCGGCGGCCGGACAGGACGGACAGCGGCTGCCGGTGGTGATCACCCCGGACGGGACGCCGCTGGTGGAGCCGGAGGCGACGGACCTCGCCGCCCGGGTGGGGCTGGCGACGACCCCGGCGGCGGAGTTCTACGACCTGGTGGTCGTCGGCGGCGGCCCGGCGGGGCTCGGGGCGGCCGTGTACGGGGCCTCGGAGGGGCTGCGTACGGTGCTGGTGGAGCGGTCGGCGACCGGTGGGCAGGCCGGGCAGAGCTCCCGGATCGAGAACTACCTGGGCTTCCCCGACGGCGTGTCCGGCGGGCAGCTCACCGAGCGGGCCCGGCGGCAGGCCGCGAAGTTCGGCGCGGAGATCCTCACCGCGCGGGAGGTGACGGGACTGGAGGCCAACGGGGCGGCGCGGATCGTCCGGTTCTCGGACGGTTCGGCGGTCGCCGCGCACAGCGTGATCCTGGCGACCGGCGTCTCCTACCGGCAGCTGCCCGCGCCGGGCACGGACGAACTGACCGGCTGCGGAGTGTTCTACGGCTCGGCGCTGACCGAGGCCGCGGCCTGCCAGGACCACGACGTGTACATCGTGGGCGGCGCCAACTCGGCCGGGCAGGCCGCGATGTACCTGGCCCGGGGCGCCAAGTCGGTGACGCTGCTGGTGCGCGGCGAATCCCTGGCCGCGTCGATGTCGCACTACCTGATCCAGCAGATCGAGGAGACGCCCAACATCCACGTGCGCTGCGGCACCGTCGTCGAGAGCGCGCACGGCGACGGGCACCTGGAGCGGCTGACGCTGCGCGACGCGGAGAGCGGGAGCACCGAACTCGTGGACGCGCAGTGGCTGTTCGTGTTCATCGGCGCGGCCCCGCTGACCGACTGGCTGGACGGCACCGTGCTGCGGGACGAGCGCGGGTTCATCCTGGCCGGGCCCGACCTGACCCCCGACGGGCGGCCGCCGGCGGACTGGGAGCTGGACCGGCCGCCGTACCACCTGGAGACCAGCGTCCCGGGCGTGTTCGTGGCGGGCGACGCCCGCGCGGAGTCCGCGAAGCGGGTCGCGTCCGCCGTCGGAGAGGGAGCCATGGCCGTGATGCTCGTCCACCGATACCTGGAGCAGTCGTGAGCGGGCGGCCGATGCCGTGCAGCCCCGGGGAGATCGGCGAGCTTTTCCTCTTCGAGAAGCTGTCGCCGGAGCAGCTGGGCCGGCTGTGCGCCGAGGGGCGGGTGGAGCTGTTCGAGCCCGGTCCGGTGTACAGCGAGGGCGAGCCCGCGACCTGCTTCTACGTGATGCTCGACGGCACGGTCGTGCTCTCCCGCCGGGTAGGCGGGGACGACGTGGAGACCAACCGCACCTCGCAGCGCGGGGTGTACGCGGGCGCGATGCAGGCGTACGTCGGCGACCGGGTGCCGCAGGTCTACAACAACTCCATGCGGGTCACCGAGCCGACGCGGTTCTTCGTCCTGCCGGCGGACACCTTCGCGGCCGTCATGCGGGAGTGGTTCCCGATGGCGGTGCACCTGCTGGAGGGGCTGTTCTTCGGGTCGAAGAACACCCAGCGGGCCATCGGACAGCGGGAGCGGCTGCTGGCGCTCGGTTCGCTGTCCGCCGGTCTCACGCACGAGCTCAACAACCCGGCGGCGGCGGCCGTACGCGCCACGTCGACGCTGCGGGAGCGGGTGGCGAAGATGCGGCACAAGCTCGCCGTCATCGCCGAGGGGCCGTTCTCCCGGGACGCGCTGGCGGGTCTCATCGAGATCCAGGAGCGCACGGCCGAGCGGGTCGCGAAGGCGCCGTCGCTGAGCCCGCTGGAGGCCGCCGACCGGGAGGACGCCCTCACGGACTGGCTGGAGGACCACGGCATCGAGCAGGGCTGGCAGCTCGCGCCGACCTTCGTACAGGCGGGACTGGACACCGAGTGGCTGGACCAGGTCGCGGCGGCCGTGGAGGCGGAGATCCTGCCCGGAGCGGTGGGCTGGCTCAACTACACCGTCGAGACCGAGCTGCTGATGAACGAGATCGCGGACTCCACCGCGCGCATCTCCCATCTCGTGGACGCCGCCAAGCAGTACGCACAGCTCGACCGGGCTCCCTACCGGACCGTCGACGTCCATGAACTGCTCGACAGCACGCTGCTGATGCTGTCGGGCAAGATCGGCCCCCGCATCGAGGTCGTCAAGGAGTACGACCGCACGGTGCCGGACGTCCCGGCCTACCCGGCGGAGCTGAACCAGGTGTGGACCAACCTGATCGACAACGCGGTCGCCGCCATGAACGACGGCGCGGGCGGCGAGGGCACGCTGACCGTGCGGACCGCGCTCCACCACGACCGGCTGCTGGTGGAGTTCCGCGACACCGGCACCGGGATCGACCCGGAGATCCGGGAGCGGATCTTCGACCCGTTCTTCACCACCAAGCCGGTGGGCGAGGGCACCGGGCTCGGCCTGGACATCTCCTGGCGGATCGTGGTCAACAAGCACCACGGCACCCTCCGGGTCGAGTCCGTGCCGGGGGACACCCGTTTCCAGGTCCTCCTTCCGCTCACCGCGGCCGCAACCGAACCGACCGAGGAGCCGGCATGACCAGTGACACCGGAATCGACCCCGCCGTCCCGCCCAGCGGCACCGGCTGCGTCGAGTGCGACGCGGCGGGCGGCTGGTGGTTCCACCTGCGGCGCTGCGCGGCCTGCGGCCACGTCGGCTGCTGCGACAGCTCGCCCGGGCAGCACGCGACCGGCCACTACCGGGCCACCGGGCATCCGGTGGTGCAGAGCTTCGAGCCCGGCGAGGACTGGTTCTGGGACTACGCGACCGACGAGGTGCGGGCGTCGGGTCCGGAACTCGCCCCGCCGGGCAGTCACCCCGAGGACCAGCCCTCCCCCGGACCGGCGGGACGGGTACCGGCGGACTGGGCCGCCACGCTGCGTCGCTGACCGCGCACGGGCCGGCGGCCCGCGAAGGCGGGGCCAAGTCTGCTGCCCGGCGGGCGTGTCAGGATGGGCGGCGTGTCGCAGACCTCACTCAGCAGCCCACTCGTCGGTCGCGAGGACGAACTCGCGCGTCTCACCGGCGCGCTGGAACGCGCCCGCGCCGGTGAGGCCCGTGCGGTGCTCGTCGCCGGGGACGCCGGGGTCGGCAAGACCCGGGTGCTGGACGAGGTCGCCGCACGGGCCGCCGCGGCCGGGACGACCGTGCTCACCGGGCACTGCGTCGACCTGGGGGACGTCGGCCTGCCGTATCTGCCGTTCACCGAGATCCTCGGCGTGCTGGCCGCCGACGAGCGGTTCGCCGCCGTGCCGGCCGCGCACCCGGTGGCCGAGCGGCTGCTCGGGGGCGGCCCGGAGGACGACGCCGGCGCCCCGCGGTCGCGGCTGCTGCTCTTCGAGGACGTGGCCGCCCTGCTGACCGACCTGGCGGACGTCGCCCCGTTGCTGCTGGTCCTGGAGGACCTGCACTGGGCCGACCAGTCCTCCCGGGACCTGCTGAGGTTCCTGCTCAGCCGGGGGGTGCTGCAGCACCACCGGATCGCGGTGTTCGCCTCCTACCGGGCGGACGACCTGCACCGCCGCCACCCGCTGCGCCCGCTGCTCGCCGAGCTGGTGCGGCTGCCCGCCGTGGAGCGCCTCGAGTTGCGGCCGCTGCCGGACGCGGACGTGGCCCGGCTGGTGCGCGCGCTGCGCGACCGGACGCTGCCGGACACCACCGTGCACCGGATCGTCGAACGCGCCGAGGGCAACGCCTTCTACGCCGAGGAACTGGTCGCGGCCACGGACACGCCCGCCGGGGGCGTGCCCAGCGGTCTGGCCGACGTTCTGCTCATCCGGTTCGAGCAGCTGTCCGAGACCGCCCAGCAGGTGCTGCGCACCGCCGCCGTCGCCGGCCGCCGCGTGGGGCACGACCTGCTGCGGGACGCCGTGGGGCTGCCCGAGGAGGAGCTGGAGTCGGCGCTGCGCGAGGCGGTGGAGCGGCAGTTGCTCGTCTCCGGCGACGGGAACACGTACTCCTTCCGGCACGCGCTGGCGCGCGAAGCCGTCTACGCCGATCTCCTCTCGGGCGAACGGGCCCGGCTGCACGGCGCGTTCGCCCGGCTGCTCGCCGGGCCTGGCCGCCGGTCCGGCAGCGCCGCCGAGCGCGCCCACCACTACCGCGAGAGCCATGATCTGCCCGAGGCCCTGGCCGCCTCGCTGGAGGCCGCCGACCACGCCCAGCGCGTGGGCGCGCCGGCCGAGGAACTGCGGCACCTCGAGGCGGTCCTGGACCTGTGGTCGGCGGTCGACGCCCCCGCACGCCCCGCCGGCCCCGACGCGGTGACGCTGACGCTGCGCGCCTCCGCCGCCGCCGCGCACGCCGGGGAGCTGCACCGCGCGGTCTCCCTGACCCGGTCCGCACTGGCGGGCCTCGGCCAGGACGCGGACCTGGAGCTGGCCGCCCGCGTCCGCTACACCCTCGCCGGGAACCTGCTGAGCGTCGACAACCTGTCCGCCGCCTACACCCACAGCAGCGAGGCGCTCGATCTGATCCCGGCCGACCCGCCGTCCTCGACGTGGGTGTGGGCCGCGGCCACGCACGTGACGGCGGCCCGCCAGGTCGGCGAGAACGAGACCGCGCTGCGGGTCGCCCACCGGGCCCTGCGGGTCGCGGAGGAGCTGGGGGTCCCCGACGCCCGCGCCGATCTGCTGATCTCCCTGACGAGTCTGGAGGGCGGCAACCGGGCCACCCCTGCGGGCCGGGAGCGGCTGCTGGAGGCCCGCGAGCTGGCGCGGGGGGCGGGCAACGCGCCCGTGGAGCTGCGCGCGCTGTTCAACCTCGCCATCGGCAGCTTCGAGTCCGGTGACCTGGAGAAGTGCCTGCACTGGGCGTCGGAGGGACTGGACCGGGCCCGCCGCTCCGGGCTGCTGTCCTCGCCCTATCCGCGGGAGATGCGGTATCTGCGGCTGCTCGTGCGGTACACGCTGGGCCACTGGGACGAGGTGCTGCGCGAGTCCGCCGAGCAGGCCCGGGTGCGGCCGGCCGCGGGCGGTCACACCCTCGGCCCCGGGCTGTACGTGGCGCTGGCGCGGGGCGACTTCGGGGCGGCCGAGCGGGCCCGGGCCCTGATGGAGGGACCGTTCGACTGGATGGCGCGGATGGTCGGGGGACTCGTGCTGACCGACGCGGCGGCGCTGCGCGGGAACGCGGAGGAGGCCGTGCGGTGGATGCGGTCCTCCGTCGAGGAGCTCACCGAGGCGGGCACGCGGCCCGCCGTGACCGTCCGGCTCGCCACCCTGGCGCTGTCCGCGGTCGCCGACACCGTGGCCGAGCTGCGCCGGGCCGGGGACGGGGCGGGGGTGGCCCGCTGGACGGAGACTGGGGCCGAACTGCTGGCCGAGGCCCGCTGGTCCGCCGAGCACGGCTTCGACGCCCTCCCCCAGGGCCCGGAGGGCCAGGCGTGGCTGGCACGGGCGGAGGCCGAGTGGTCCCGGATCCGCTCCGTCGCGCCGGACCCGGCGCCCTGGGAGCGGGCGGTGGCCGCCTTCGCGTACGGCGACCCCTACGAACGCGCGCGGTGCCGGCTGCGGCTGGCCGAGTCCCTGCTGGCGGCCGACCGCCGCGAGGAGGCGGCCGCCGAGGCGGAGACGGTACGCCGGGAGGCCGACCGGCTCGGCGCCACGCTGCTGCGTGAGCGGCTCGACGACCTGGCCCGCCGCGGCCGGCTCACGGATCCGGTGCCGTCCGCCGGAGCGGGCGCGGCGGTGCTGACGCCCCGCGAGCAGGACGTGCTGCGCCTGCTCGCCCTCGGGCACAGCAACCGGCAGATCGGCGAGAAGCTGTTCATCAGCGCCAAGACGGCGAGCGTGCACGTCTCCAACATCCTCGCCAAGCTCGGTGCTTCGAGCCGTACGGAGGCGGTCGCGGTCGCCTACCGGCAGGGGCTGGTCGCACCGGAGCCGACCGCCTCGGGCTGACCCCGGCCGGGCGGCGGGAACCCCGGCCGGCCCAGGGACGTTGTCCGGGCACCCCCGACTCCCATGGCGGACCACGACACAGGGCGGCACAGGATGAGCGAGTTGGTCCCCGGCGGCAACATTCCCCTGCCGGGCGGCCCCGTGAGCGTGCGGGTGCCGGGCGGGTTCGACGTGTCCGCCCTGATCACGGACGACGGCGGCACGGTGAGCGGTGACGGCGACTTCGTCTTCTACAACCAGCCCGACGCACCCGGCGCCCGGCTGCGGGACGACACGCTCACCGTCGATCCGCGGCGGCTGCGCGCCGGCGCGACCCGGGTGACGGTGGCCGTCAGCCCCGCCGTGCCCGGCACGCTCCTGAGCGACGCGCCCTCCCCCACGCTGGAGGTGGCCGACGCGGCCGGGCGGACGTTCGCCCGCTTCTCCCCGCCCCGCCCGCGCCAGGAGACCGTGCTGCTGCTCGCGGAGCTGTACCGGCGCGGCGACCGCTGGAAGCTGCGCGCCCTCGGCCAGGGGTACGCGGACGGACTGGCCGGACTCGCCCGGGACTTCGGGGTGGAGGTCGTGGACGACGCCCAGGACTCCGACGCGGGCGCCCCGCGGCCCGTCCCCTCGGACGGCTTCCTCGAGCTGGTCAACGCCGCCCGCGCGGCGGCCGGTTCCCCGCCCGTCTCGGCCGACGGGCGCCTGATCTCCGCGGCCCGCTCGCACGCCGGTGCCATGGCCGCCGGGGGCGCGTTGAGCGTGGAGACCCGGGACGGCGTCTCCGTCCACCAGCGCGTCGTACTGGCCGGGTTCGCGTATCTCACCGTCGGCGAGCACCTGGTCTCGGGCCCGCGCACGCCCGCGGAGTTCCTCGCGTACTGCCTGCGCACCGAGCGGACCCGGCGCACCCTGCACGAGGCCGCCTTCACGCACGCAGGCTGGGGCTACGTCACCGGCGGGCCCTCGGGCGACACGTACTGGGCGGCCCTGTGGGCGGTGCCGCTGACGCCGCAGGGCCTGGAACGTGCGACGGGCGAGGTCGTGGCTCTGACCAACCAGGAGCGGGTCCGCGCCGGTCTGCCCGAACTGACCGCCGACCCGCGGCTCACGGCGGCCGCGCAGGCGCACAGCGCGGACATGGTGGCCCGGGACTTCTACGCGCACACCGACCCCGACGGCGGCAGGCCCTGGGACCGGGCCGCAGCCGCGGGCGCCACGCGGCGCACGGTCGGCGAGAACATAGCCTGCGGCCAGCGCTCTCCCGCCGATGTGGTGGAGGGGTGGATGAACAGCCCCGGGCACCGTGCCAACATCCTCGGGGCCGACTTCACGCACGTCGGGGTCGGCCTGGCCGGCGGCGGCCGGGCGGGCACGTACTGGACCCAGTTGTTCGGCGGCTGACCCGGCGTTTCCCGGTCGGAACCGGCCACGGCGATGGGCGATCCTGGCGGAACGAGACGCTCCGGGACAGGATGCCCGCATGAAGGGTGACCTCTTTTCCAGCGAGCACATGGTGCAGCCCGCCTCGGCGCCGGGCATGACCGTCGAGAACGCCAAGTGCGTCCGGTACGTGGTGAACGGCGAGATGCTCGCCCGGCAGGGCGCGATGATCGCCTACCGCGGCGGGCTCCGGTTCGAGCGCAAGGGTCAGGGCGTGGGCGGCATGCTCAAACGCGCGGTCACCGGTGAGGGACTGCCGCTGATGGCGGTGCGCGGACAGGGCGAGGCGTGGTTCGCGCACGAGGCGCAGAACTGCTTCATCGTGGAGGTCGAGCCGGGCGACGAGTTCACCGTCAACGGCCGCAACGTCCTGTGCTTCGACGCGTCGTTGTCGTACCGCATCGCCACCGTGAAGGGCTCGGGCATCGCCGGCGGCGGACTGTTCAACAGCGTCTTCACGGGCCACGGCAGGCTGGGCCTGGTGTGCGAGGGCAATCCGCTGGTCATACCCGTGTCGCCGCAATACCCGGTGTACGTGGACACGGACGCGATCGTCGGCTGGTCCGCCGGGCTGGCGACCTCGCTGCACCGCTCGCAGTCCCTCGGCTCGATGCTGCGCGGGGGTTCCGGGGAGGCCGTGCAGCTGATGCTCCAGGGCGAGGGGTACGTCGTCGTGCGGCCGAGTGAGGCGACGCCGCAGAAGCCCCAGCAGCACTGAGTCCGGCCGGGAGGCCGAAGCCGCGGACCTCACCGGCCGCGCTTCGGAACCCTGTTGACCCGGCGCACGTCGCGCGAAAGGCTGCGGGACGGCGTGGATCACCACCCGCGCCGGAAGGATGACTGCCTTGATCGGGATCACGGAGATCGAAGCCGCGGCCGAACGGATCGCCGGCCATGTCGTACGCACCCCGACGGTGCCGAGTCCTGGACTGACCGCGCTGCTCGGGGCGCCGGTCACCGCCAAGCTGGAGCTGTTGCAGCGCACCGGATCGTTCAAGGCGCGCGGCGCGACGGCGAAGCTGCTGTCGCTGACCGAGGCCGAGCGGGCCGCGGGTGTCGTGGCGGTCAGTGGCGGCAATCACGGCATCGCCGTGGCGGTCATGGCCGCCGCACTCGACGTGAAGGCCACGGTGGTGATGCCGCGTACGGCGCCCGCGCGTTCGGTGGAGACCGCCGAGGAAGCGGGCGCGGTGGTGCGGCTCACCGACGGCATGGACAGCGCCTTCGCGCTCGTGACGCGGTTGCGGGAGGAGGGGCTCACGCTGGTCCACCCGTTCGACGACCCCGTGGTGATCGCGGGGCAGGGCACCGTGGGGCTGGAGTTCGCCGAGGACGCCGGGGAGCTCACCGACGTGGTCGTGAGCATCGGCGGCGGTGGGCTGATCGCGGGCGTGGCGGCGGCGTTGCGGGCCCGCCGTCCGGACGTGCGGATCTGGGGCGTGGAGACGGAGGGCGCCGAGGCCATGTCCCGGGCCCTGGCGGCGGGCGGCCCGCTGCCGGTACCGCTGTCGTCGGTCGTCACCACGCTCAGCGCCCCGTCCGTCTCGCAGCTGACGTACGACCATGTGTCCGCACTGGTCACCGAGGTGCTCGTGGTGTCCGACCGGGATGCGATCGAGGGGTCGTTCGCACTGGCCGAGCACGCCAAGGTGTGGACCGAGCCGGCCGCCGGCTGTCTGCTGCCCGCGGCCCGGCGGGTGGTGGAGCGGGTGGGCGACGGTGCCCGGATCGGACTGGTGGTGTGCGGGGGCAACGCCACGACCGCCGACATGACGGCCTGGGCGGACCGCTTCGGGCTGCGCTGACGCCGGCGTTCCGCGCACGGCGCGCGGGAAAATCGGGTGGTCGCCTCGCGCGTTCGTTGAACGCACCCCGGCCCGCTCACCGTACTCCTGGGCAAGCCGGAGCCGGCGGTGCGAGCGAGGGAGGGCCATGGGCAGGGCGCACGTCTCCACACACGACCTGGTCGCCGGACGGTACCGCCTGCTCGAGGTCGTCCACCGGGAGACGAACCGCGTCTGCTGGTCCGGGGAGGACGCCGCGACGGGCCGCCCGTGCCTGGTGACACAGGTCGGCCTCCCGGAGGAACCCGCCGACGAGAACTCCCGCCGGGCGACCGGCCGGGTCGTGCGGACCTGCGAGACCATGCGGCTGCTCTGCCCGGACCGGGTGGCCGCGGTGGTCGAGGCGGTGGTGGAGCACGGCGCCCTGTGGACGGTCACCGAGTGGGTCGGCGGCACACCGCTCAGTGAACTCCTGGCCGAGCAGGGCGCCTTCAACTACGCACGGGCGGCACGCATCGGACTGGAGCTGCTGGACGTGCTGGAGGCGGCGCACGACCAGGGCGTCACGCACGGCGAGCTCAGCCCGGGGCAGGTGTTCGTGCGCGAGGAGGGCTCCGTCGTCGTCACCGGCTTCGGACTGGCCGGCGCCACCCTCGAGCCGCGGCTGACTGCTCCCTCGTACGCCGCCCCCGAGCAGGCCCGCGACGAGCGGATCGGGCCCGCGGCCGACCTGTGGACGCTGGGCGCGATCCTCTACGCGATGGTGGAGGGCCGCCCGGCGTTCCGTGACCGTGGCCGCGCCGAGGCCACGCTGAAGGGCGTGGACCGGCTGCCGCTGCGCACCCCGGTGCGGGCCGGTCCGCTCACCCAGGTGGTGCAGGGGCTGCTGCGCAGGAACTCCCGGGAGCGGCTGAGCCGCCCGGTGGTCCGTGCGGCCCTCACCCGGGTGCTGTCGGAGGATCCCGAGGCGGCGGCGCCCCCGGTCCCCCGGCCCCGGCTGCGGGGCGCGCGCGCCGCCGCGTGCCGTGCCGGACGCCGGTGGAGCCGCACGACGCTCGCCGGGATCGCCCTGGCCGGAGTCACCGTCACGGTCGCCGCCCTCGCCGTCACCCACGCGCTGCCCGGCACGGGCGACGACACCGGCGCGCGTGAGCGCCCCTCGTCCCCCGCGGCCCCGCCCGCCGGCGGCACCGCGCCCTCCTCCCCCGCTCCCCCGCCGAGCGCGCCACCGTCCCCGTCGGAGCCGGGCGCCGCCGTGCCCGCGGGGTTCCGCCGCTACGAGGCGCCGGAGGGCTTCTCCGTGGCCCTGCCCGAGGACTGGGGGCGGCTGGACACCTCGCGCGTGCCGGGCGGGGCGTACCGGGTTGTCTTCGGGGCGTCCGGCGATCCGCGCACCCTCGCGGTCACCTACAGCGAGCGCGCGGGAGCGGACCCCGTGGCGGTGTGGCGCGACGACGTCGAGCCCGGCCTCGAGCGGTCGGGCGGGTACCGGCGGGTCGGCGGGATCCGCGCGACGACGTACCGGGGCCGCGAGGCGGCCGACATGGAGTGGCTCGCCGAGAACGACGGTGTCCGGGTCCGCACGTTCGGGCGTGGTTTCCTCCTGGGCGGCGGGCGCAGCTTCTCGCTGCGCTGGACGACCCCGGCCGCCGACTGGGACGACGCCGCGAACGAGCGGGCGCTCAGGGCCTTCCTCGCGACGTTCCGGGAGGGTGCTGGCTGACCGGGGAAGGCCCGGGGCTCCCGACATGCGTCCGTTTTCGCTCCGCACGGACGGGGACTCGCCCCGTATGGTGCAAATCGGATACACGATGATGACCGAGCAGGCCGGCCCCCGTGAGCTCGTCGACCACGTGGTGCGGGCCGAGCAGGTGGGCTTCGACTTCTCGGTGACCTCGGACCACTACTTCCCGTGGCTGCGCTCGCAGGGCCACGCGCCGTACGCGTGGAGCGTGCTGGGCGCCGCGGCGCAGGCGACGTCCCGCATCCCGCTGATGACGTACGTGACGTGTCCGACGTTCCGGTACCACCCGGCGGTCGTGGCGCAGAAGGCGGCGACGCTCGCGCTGCTGTCCGAGGGCCGGTTCCGGCTGGGGCTCGGCTCGGGCGAGAACCTCAACGAGCACGTGGTGGGCGGCGGCTGGCCGTCCGTCGACGTACGCCACGAGATGTTCCAGGAGGCCGTGGAGATCATCAAGGCGCTCTTCGAGGGCGGTCACGTCAACCACCACGGCACGCACTTCGACGTCGAGTCGGCCCGGCTGTGGGATCTGCCGGACAGTCCGCCGCCCATCGGCATCGCCGTCTCCGGGGAGCGCTCCTGCAAGCTGGCGGGCGAGCTCGCCGACCTGGTGATCGCCACCGAGCCCAAGGCGGACCTGGTGGAGGCGTTCGACCGGCACGGCGGCCGGGGCAAGCCGCGCGTCGGCCAGCTCCCGGTCTGCTACGACCCGGACCGGGACGCGGCGATCGAGCGCGCCCACTCCCAGTTCCGCTGGTTCGGCAGCGGCTGGAAGGTGAACTCCGAGCTGCCGCATCCGGATTCGTTCGACGCGGCGACCCAGTTCGTCAGGCCGGAGGACGTCGCGGAGTCGATCCCCTGCGGCGACGACCCCGACGCCTTCGTCGAGGCCGTGCGCCCGTATGCGGAGGCCGGGTTCACCGAGATCGCCCTGGTGCAGATCGGCGGCGAGTCCCAACCGGCGTTCCTGGACTGGTCGGAGAAGACCCTCCTGCCGGCACTGCGCGACGCCCTGGGCTCGTGACGACCGGAAGCCCGCGAGGGAATCACCCGATTGCCGGAGCATCTTGCGGAGGATCGGGGTATTAGAGGGCCCTACGTCTGTTCTCCCGGAGGCCCCTGCCGTGAACTCCCTCGTGCACAAGACCCTGGTCGTGCAGCTCCAGACGGGCGACACCGACCGTTTTCCGGTGCTCGCCCACCTGAGCTACGACCCGGCGGACCCGTTCGCGCTCACCGTGGTGTTCAGCCACGACGGCCGTGTGCTGGCCCGCTGGACTCTCGACCGGGAGATGGTGGGCGACGGACTCGCCCGCCCGGTCGGCGTGGGCGACGTGCGGCTGCGGCCCGAGTCGCGGGGCATGTGGGAGGAGCTGCGGATGGAGTTCCTCGGCGACTACCGGCCCGACGGTGAGCGTCATCGCGCGGTGGTCTTCGTGTGGGCGGCCGCGGTGGCCGCGTTCCTGCGCGAGACCCACGGCGTGGTCCGGCCGGGTGAGGAAGAGGTGCACGTCGACGACTTCCTGGCGGAGCTCATGGCCGACGGCTGAGCGGACGCCGGCGCACCGCCACGGCGCGGCTCCCCGGGAGGGGCCGCGCCGTCAGCGTGAGGTGTGGCGGTACCGGGTCCACAGGGGTATCCCGAACCAGCACAGCAGGTACCACAGGACCACTCCGGTGACCAGGTAGGGCACGAAGCCGTCGTGGGTCGCCACGCGCAGGATCAGCAGGAGCGAGGAGGTCGTGGTGGCGAGCAGCAGCACCAGGCCGAGCAGGGTCAGCCGGGAGGCCCAGCGCACCGCCTGCGGTTTCACCCGCCGCCCGGAGACGAGGCGGTGCAGGGACACCGGCCCGATCAGGGCGCCGGTCGTCACGGCCCCGAGGACGACCGTCACCAGGTAGATCGTCCGGTTGACGTCCGACAGGTCGTCGTACTTCGGGGTGAACACGACGGTGAGCAGGAAGCCGAAGAGGATCTGCACACCCATCTGCGCGACGCGGACCTCCTGGATCAGCTCCGTCCACATCCGGTCCGCGCGCTCCTCCTCGGTCTCGTCGCGCCCCCGGCGCCGTCCCGGGTCGCCCGTCGTGTCCGCGTGCGTGTGCGCCACTGTGCCTCCCGTTGCCGCCGCCTGGGTCCTCTTCCCTCTTCCCGGGTTCCCCGCGGTCAGACGCCGTGCCGGAGGCGGCGTCCGGTTTGGGCGGTCGGGGGGCGGTTACACGGGCGGGACCCACACCGAGGCACAGGAGGTTGGCGAAGCATGTCCGACACTCAGCTCACCGTGACACTCAGCGGTGGCGGCATCGACGACGCGCGGGCGGTGGTCCGCGCCCTGGAAGGCGCCTTCGGAGCGCCCGACGACCTGCCGGGCGACGAGCGGGCGACGGTCCGCACCGCGACCTTCAGCTCGCCGCCCTCCCCGGAGGCGGACCCGGCACCCCGAGAGGCGGGTGCGGGGCTGTCGGCGCCGGTGACGGTCACCGTGCAGGGCTCCCCGCAGGCCGTCGAGGCCGCGAGCAGGACGCTGACCGGCGCCTTCTCGACGCGGGACGAGGGCGCCTCCTCCGGCGACCAGGAGCGGGAACGGCAGCTGCTCCTGGTGCCGTGAGAGAGGTGGTCGAGTGCCGCCGTGCCCGGCCGGAGCGGGCTACCAGCGGCCCTCGACCTGCTCCTTGATCCGGCGGTCGTAGAGGTCGCGGATCGCCGTGAGCGTGTCGTCGGACAGCTCCGGCAGCCGCGCGGCGTCCGTGTTGGCGCGGGCCTGTTCGGGCGAACGCGCGCCGGGGATCACGGTGGTCACGCCGGGCTGCTGGACGATCCAGCGCAGTGCCAGCTGGGCCGGCGTGTATCCCTCGGGGGCGAGGGCGGCGAACTCGGCGGCGGCCTCCACGCCGGTGGCGAAGTCGACGCCGGAGAAGGTCTCGCCCTGGTCGAACGCCTCGCCGTGGCGGTTGAAGCTGCGGTGGTCGTTCGCGGCGAAGACCGTGTCCTTGGTGTACTTGCCGGACAGCAGGCCGGAGGCGAGCGGCACCCGGGCGATGATGCCGACGCCGGCCTCCCGGGCGGCCGGCAGGACCTCGCGCAGCGGCTTCATGCGGAACGGGTTGAGGATGATCTGCACACTCGCCACGTTCGGCCGGGCGATGGCGGTCAGTGCCTCCTCACAGGTCTCGACGCTGACGCCGTACGCCTTGACGCGCTCCTCCTCGACGAGGGTGTCCAGGGCGTCGAACACCTCGTCGGAGGAGTAGACCGGGGTCGGCGGGCAGTGCAGCTGCACCAGGTCGAGGACGTCGACGCCGAGGTTGCGCCGGGAACGGTCGTTCCAGTCCCGGAAGTTGTCGAGCACGTAGTTCTGCGGGAGCTGCTCGACGCGCCGGCCCATCTTCGTGGCGACCAGCACGTGCAGGTCCGGCCTGCTGCGCAGGAAGGTCGCGATGGTCTCCTCGCTGCGGCCGTCGCCGTAGACGTCGGCGGTGTCGAAGAAGGTGACGCCCGATTCGGCAGCCGCCTCCAGTACCGCGAGGGCTTCCTTGTCGTCGACGTCTCCCCAGTCGGCGCCCAGTTGCCAGGTGCCGAGGCCGATGACCGACGCGTGCTGGTCCGACCTGTCGAAAGTGCGCTCGTCCATGCCCTCAGTCTGTCATCCACGGCCGCTCGCGACCGCGCCGGGACGGCGGGTCCCGCACTGGGGGTGATTCGCCGGGCGGCCGTCGGGTACCCGCGCGGCTCCGTCCGACGAACCGAAGGAGGAGAGACAGCGTGTCGCAGGTCGAGCAGTCCATCGAGGTCCGCGTCCCGGTCCGTACCGCCTACAACCAGTGGACCCAGTTCGAGTCGTTCCCCGAGTTCATGAACGGGGTGGAGCGCATCGAACAGCGCGGTGACACCCTCACGCACTGGGTGACGAGCGTGGACGGCGTCCACCGGGAGTTCGACGCGGAGATCACCGAGCAGATCCCGGACGAGCGGGTCGCGTGGACCACGGTGTCCGGCGAGGCCCGGCAGGCCGGTGCGGTCACCTTCCACCGCCTGGACGACGACCGCACCAAGGTGATGCTCCGGATGGAGTTCCAGCCGGAAGGCGTCACCGAGAAGGTCGGTGACAAGCTCGGGGTCGTGCAGCGGCAGACCAAGGGCGACCTGGAGCGGTTCAAGCGGTTCATCGAGGCGCGTGGCCGGGAGACCGGCGGCTGGCGCGGCACCGTCGCCTGACCCCCGCGTCCGGGAGGGGCTATCCGGCCGCCGCCGTGCGGCACTCCGGGTGACCCCAGCCCTGGTCGTTCTTGGCGATGGACTCCCCGGCGGCGTACGAACGGCCGCACACGCAGCGCCCGGGGAACTTCGCCTTGATGGTGCGCGCGGAGGCACCGCCGCTCTTGCGGGCCGTTCCCGGTCCGCGGCGGGGTGCCTTCCTCGCCGCCGGGACGTCCGGTGCGGGCGGCGGCTCGGGTGAACCGAGGCCGCTGCCCGCGGGCTCCTGGACGGTGGCCGCCTGGCTGGCGGCACGGTCGGCGAAGTCGTTGAGCCTGTCGCCGTCGACCTGGTGGGCGGGCACGTAACGGAACTCGACCGAGCGGCCGTCGAGCAGCTCGTCGATGCGGACGACCAGCTCCTGGTTGGCGACCGGCTTGCCGGCGGCGGTCTTCCAGCCGTTGCGCTTCCAGCCGGGGAGCCAGGTGGTGACGGCCTTCATCGCGTACTGGGAGTCCATGCGGACCTCCAGCGGCACATCCGGGTCGGTCGACGCCAGCAGGCGCTCCAGCGCGGTGAGTTCGGCGACGTTGTTGGTGGCCCGGCCGAGCGGACCCGCCTCCCAGCGGGCCGGCACCTCCGACGCGTCGGCCACCACCCAGGCCCAGCCTGCCGGGCCCGGGTTTCCCTTCGAAGCCCCGTCGCACGCGGCCACCACACGTTCACGCATGGCCCCGATCATGCCATGGGCCGGCCGGGTGCCCGGACGGGCCTCAGGAGACGGGCTTGAGGTTCGGCATCTCCCCCTCGGTCTTCGTGATGTCGATCACGGAGAAGTTCGCGCCCTGCGGGTCGCTGAGCGCCGCGAAGCGGCCGAACGGGGTGTCCATGGGGCCGAAGCGCAGGACACCGCCGAGCTTGGTGGCGCGGGCCACGGCGTCGTCGCAGTCCGCGACGGTGAAGTAGACGTTGATGTAGGGCGCCACCTCGGGAGGGAATTCCTCCGTCATCCGCATCCGGCCCAGGACGGGGCGGTCGCCCAGGTCGAAGACGCGGAAGTCCACGTGCTCGTCCTCCATCTGCTTCGCCCCGTAGGAGAAGACGGCGGGGAAGAACGCGTCCGATTTGTCGGGTTCACGGGTGAAGACCTCGGCCCAGCAGTACGCGCCGGGCTCGGCCATCGCCTCGAAGCCCTCGTGGGTGCCGCCCTGCCAGACGCCGAACACGACGCCGCCCGGGTCGCGGGCCAGGCACATGGTGCCGAAGTCGCCGACCTGCATGGGCTCCATCAGCAGCTCGCCGCCGGCCTCGCGGATGCGGCCGGCGGTCGCGGCGGCGTCCGGGGAGGCGAAGTAGAGGCACCACTGGGACTGGTCCTCCTGGCCGGGCGGCGGCGGGACCACCGCGGCGACCGCCTTGCCGTTCGCGTAGCACTGGGTGTAGTTGCCGTACTCCGACGACGACTCGCCGAAGGTCCAGCCGAGGACGTCGCCATAGAAGCTCTTGGCCCCTTCGACGTCACTGAACATCGCGTCGGCCCAACAAGGGGCTCCCTCGGGTTGCACGGCCATGACTGCCGCCTCCGCATTGCTGAATGTGCCGGATGGTTGTGGTGGTGCGGACGGAGTGAAAGGTCCGTTTCCTCACGCTAGTCATCACGGCCCGGCCCCGCGCGCCGAGCGCCGCGGTCCTGGACGGGCCGGATGCGGTCCGCCGTGCCCGGGCACGGCTGCGGCGCCTCACTGTCCCGCGTACGCCTTCTCCAGCTCGGCGATGTCGAGCTTGCCCATCGACATCATCGCCTTGAAGGCACGCGCGGCCCTGGCCGGGTCCTCGTCGCGGAACATCTCCTCGATCCGGACGGGCACGACCTGCCACGACACCCCGAACCGGTCCTTGAGCCAGCCGCACGGGCCGTGCTCGCCGCCGCCCTCGACGAGCTTGGCCCAGTAGTGGTCGACCTCCTCCTGGGTCTCGCACATGACCTGGAAGGAGACGGCCTCGTTGAAGGTGAACTGGGGCCCGCCGTTGAGGGCGACGAACCGCTGGCCGTTGGCCGTGAAGTCGACGGTCAGGACAGTGCCGGCGGTGCCGGGCGCACCCTCGGGATAGTGGGTGACGGCACCGATGGCCGAGTTCTTGAAGACGGAGACGTAGAACTCGGCGGCCTCCTCCGCCTGGCCGTCGAACCAGAGACACGTGGTGAATCCGTCGGTGGTCATGAGTACCTCCCGGGCGCGGGTGTGGAACGCGGTCACCACTGTCGACCGGCGTGGGTCCGGGAACTCATCGGTCGTCGCGCCGAATGTTTCCGCGGCACCCCGCGCCGGCCGCGTGAGCGCTCTGCCCACGGCGAATCTGCCGCGGGCAGAGAAATCCCCGCGGGGCGGGCCCCGGGCCGAGAGTGGAGGAACCGCGGCGCACCAGCCGCTCACGACTTCCTCGACGACTCGACCATTCGATACCTCGCCGCATCACCACATCGCGTCATCGACACATCGACACATCGACAAGGAGCGCCGATGTCTCCATTCACCACCGGCCCGGCGCCGGCCACGCTTCCCCGCGCGGAGGAGGGCGACACCCCCGCTACCCGGTTCGACGACCATCTGGCCGCGCAACTGCTCGCACAGCGCATCGTGCTGCTGGGCACGCAGGTCGACGAGGTCTCCGCCAACCGGGTCTGCGCCCAGTTGCTGATCCTCTCGGCGGAGGACCCGCGCACCGACATCAGCCTGTACATCAACAGCCCCGGCGGCTCGGTGCACGCGGGGCTCGCCATCTACGACACGATGCGGCTGATCCCCAACGACGTGGCGACGCTCGCCATGGGCTTCGCCGCCAGCATGGGGCAGTTCCTGCTCAGCGTCGGCGCGGCGGGCAAGCGGTACGCCCTGCCGAACGCGCGGGTCATGATGCACCAGCCGTCGGCCGGCATCGGCGGCACCACCGCCGACATCGAGATCCAGGCGGACAACCTGGAGTTCACCAAGCGGACAATCGAGCGGATCACCGCCGAGCACACCGGCCAGAGCCCGGAGACGATCTCCCGGGACGGCGACCGCGACCGCTGGTTCACGGCCGAGGAGGCCAGGGAGTACGGCATGGTCGACCGGGTCGTGGAGTCCCTCGCGGACGTCCGCCCGGCCGCTTCGCGACGCAGGATGGGGTTGCAGTGATGGGGAGCTACACGATTCCGAACGTCGTCGAGCGCACCCCGCAGGGCGAGCGGTCCTACGACGTGTTCAGCCGGCTGCTGTCGGAGCGGATCATCTTCCTGGGCACCGAGATCGACGACGGCGTGGCCAACGTCGTCATCGCGCAGCTCCTGCACCTGGAGTCGTCGGCCCCGGAGAGCGAGATCGCGATCTACATCAACTCCCCCGGCGGCTCGTTCACGTCGCTGATGGCGATCTACGACACGATGACGTTCGTCCAGGCGCCGATCTCGACGTTCTGCGTCGGGCAGGCTGCCTCCACGGCGGCCGTGCTGCTGGCCGGCGGGGACGCGGGGCGCCGGTTCGTCCTGGAGCACTCGCGGGTGCTGCTCGGACAGCCGGCCAGCGGCGGACGGCAGGGCACGGTCTCCGATCTGGCCCTGCAGGCCAAGGAGATGGTGCGGATCCGCTCCCAGGTCGAGGAGGTGCTGGCCCGGCACACGCGGCACGACCCGGCGACGCTGCGCGCGGACATGGACCGCGACAAGGTGTTCACCGCCGAGGAGGCCGTGGCCTACGGGCTGGCCGACGAGGTGCTCAGCCGGCGCCTCGTGAGGGTGTGAGCGGTGCGGGTGTGAGACGTCGGCCCGGTGCTTCGCGACGACCGTGACCGTCGTCGCGAAGCACCGGGCCGGACAGCGGGACACCCCGTCAGGCGGCCAGGCACATCCCGTCGTACCGGGCGCCGGAGGCACCGCGGCCGTGGCCGGCGCCGCTGTGCCGCGCGGTGAGGCGGATCAGCTCGCCCTGGGCCCGCGCCAGCAGGTCGCCCAGGCCCATGCCGAGGGCGCCCGCGGCGGCGGCGAGGACCTCCGACGAGGCCTCCTTGCGGCCGCGTTCCACCTCCGAGAGATACGGCATCGAGATGCGCGCGCTCTCCGCGACGTCCTTCAGGGTGCGTTCCTGGGCCTGGCGTTCACGCCTCAGGACGTCGCCGACCAGATCGCGCCACAGGGGCTCTCTGACGGGGGGACGGTCCTCCGGGCGCGCGGTCGGCGGGCGCAGGGGAATGACGCGGGCTTCGTTCGGCACGTGGCTGGTCACGTCTACAGCCTAGGAGTCCGGCGGCCGGGGGGAAGGGGGCGGCATTTCGCCCACAGGGAAATCCGCCGGAGGACGGCTTCCGCGACAGGCGCGTCCTGGTGCCGCCCGCCGCTCACCGGCCTAGTGTGGAAGGAGAAACAGCACCCGCGACGACGCCGCGGTCAGCCAATTCGCGCCACCCGTGAAACCGGGTGGCATGTACGGGCGCGTCCCGGGTACCCGCCAACGGTAAGGACCTGGGCAGACGCCCAACCGTGACGTTCGTGGGAGAGGTAATGGAGACCGCCGTGATCCGGCCGGAAGCGCAGGTCGTCGGGAAGACCACCGAGAGCGGGACGGACGACGGGTCACTGCCGGGTGTCGTGGACCCGCGCACCGTGGCCCCGCGTGACGCACGGCAGCTGTCCCGTCAGTTCTTCCAGCGCCTGACGGAGCTCGAAGAGGGCACGCACGAGTACCAGTACGCGCGCAACACGCTCATCGAGATGAACATGTCGCTCGTGCGCTTCGCCGCCGGCCGGTTCCGCGGCCGTGGCGACGACATGGAGGACATCGTCCAGACCGGCATGATCGGCCTGATCAAGGCCATCGACCGGTTCGAGCTGTCCCGCGAGGTCGAGTTCACCTCCTTCGCGCTGCCGTACATCGTCGGCGAGATCAAGCGCTTCTTCCGCGACACCACGTGGGCGGTGCACGTGCCGCGGCGGCTCCAGGAGCTGCGCGTGGAGCTGGCCAAGGCCCGCGAGGAGCTGTCCAGCAGGCTGGACCGTGAGCCCACCGTCGCCGAACTCGCCACGCTGATGAACATCAGCGAGAAGGAGGTGGTCGAGGGCCAGATCGCGTCCAACGGCTACAACTCCTCCTCGCTGGACGCCGCGCTGACCGGGGACGGCCCCGAGGGCGGCGAGTCGGTGCTGGCGGACTTCATCGGTGTGGAGGAGGACGGGCTGCGGCTCGTCGAGGACTTCCATTCGCTCGCCCCGCTGATGGCCGAGCTCAGCGAGCGCGACCGGCAGATCATCCACATGCGGTTCGTGGAGGAGGCCACCCAGGCGGAGATCGGCGAACAGCTCGGCTGCTCGCAGATGCACGTGTCCCGGCTGATCAAGCGGATCATCACCCGGCTGCGCGAGGGCATGCTCGGCGAGCTGGGCTGCGCCTGACACCGACGACGACACCGCCCCGGGGTTGCTCACGACCCCGGGGTGCTTCGTTTGTCCTGAGGTGTTCTTCGAGGTGTCCTGACGTGCCGGCGGGCCGACGCGCCGGTCATTCCTCGGTGAGGCGCACCACCGCGCTCACCCGCTTGCCCACCGGCACCCGCTCGACGGCGACCGTCTCGGCGAGGGCGTGGACGATCTCGAGTCCGTGCCGGCCGACGCGTTCGGGGTCGCGGGGGAAACGCCGGGGCACGGCGCCGCTGCTGTCGTAGACGGTCACCGTCACGGAGGCGTCCGTACCCTCCAGCTCCAGGATGTACGGCCCCTGGCTGTGCCGGTCGGCGTTGGTGACCAGTTCGCTCACCACCAGGAGCACCGCGCCGTCGGCCTGCCGGCCGATCGTGGCGCACCACTCGGTCCTGAGCTGGTCGAGGAAGATCGAGGCGAGGTGACGCGCTTCCGCGATGCATCCGGGCTCGCCGGTGTAGTGGGCCGCGCGCCTCAGCGGTTCCACGGGTACGTCGAAGCCAGTCGGTATCACTGCCCCGTCCAGGTATTCGGTCATGCGTTTCTCTCTCGGAAGCCGGACTGGCCGGACGCTACTGCACGAGTCCTCGTACCCCGGGTTCGGCGTCGCAGTCCACCTCTTCTCGCAGTGCGGGAATCGTCACAGTCACCCGGGGAACCCGGAGATTACGGGAAGGGTGTGCGATGAACGAATTGATGGGCGCGCGCAGTCTCACCACCCGGCCGGTGGTCACCCTGGGCGGGGACGCCGTCGCCCATGTCAAGGACACCGTCTTCGACGCCGCGGCCGGGCGGATCACGGGTTTCACGCTGAGCGGACGGGGCCTGTCCGGGCCGATGAAGGAAGGTCTTCCGTGGTCGGCGGTGTACGCGCTCGGCCACGACGCGGTGATGGTCCGCGACCGGCGGGGTCTGGTCAGCACGGCGCTGCTGATGGTGCACCAGGAGACGCTCCGCGCCCGGCTGCTGGGGGCGAGCGTGCTGACGGACGCGGGCACCGAGGTCGGCACCGTGCTCGACGTCGTGGTGGAGGGCGGCACCGGCGGGCGGGTCGTCGGCTTCCGGGTGGCGGCGAGCAAACGGTTCTCCCCGGGCCCGGCCCGCCACCGGCGCAAGGTGTACGTGGCACGGGGACAGACGCTGACGGTCGCCGGCCGGGCGCTCGTCCTTCCCATGGACGCCGTGCGGCACGTGGCCGACGACCTGGCGGGCTTCACGGCCCTGGTCGGCGGTGTGCCCGGCAGCCGGCGGGGTTCGCCGTCGTGATGCTGTTCACCGAGGTGCGGGGGCTTCCCGTGCTGAGCCGGGACGGGGACCGGAGGCTGGGTGCCGTCACGTCCCTGACGGTGGACGCCGCCTCCGGCGTGGTCAGCCATCTGCGGTTCCGCGCCGGCCGCCTGCGCGGGGAGACCGTGCTGGCCTGGGAGGCGGTGCGCTCCCTCGGCCCCGGGGCCGTCCGGGTCGGTGCGGTGACCCCGCCGGACGTGGTGCCGCCGGGTCACGACCTGCTGGGCCGACGGGTCCTGACCGAGGCGGGCGTCGAGCGCGGCACGGTGCTGGACGTGGCGTTCGATCCACGGAGCGGCCGCGTCCTGGCGCTGTTCACCACGCGGGGCGAGCTGCCGCCCGGCCGCATGAGGGGCCTCGGCGATCACGCTCTCGTCGTCCGGGCGGACTGAACCCGGACATCCGGGGGCGGACACGACGCGGACGGCCCCGCCGGGAGGGCGCGGCGCGCGGGTGCTGCTTAGCGTGGCGGCGTGAACGCGCGAACCCCCTCCGGTCCGGCAGTGGCCCGTCACGGCTGGGCGCAGGCCCTCGCCACGGTGCTGGCCGGGCTGGTCGCCATGGGCGCCGTGGCCGCGTTCGGGCTGTGGGCGGCCGGCGCGACGGACCTGCCCGAGGCCGCCTTCCCCCGGGTCGTCACGGCGACGGTCGTCGCCGCCGTGGGCGGTTCGCTGGAGCTGTCCGGGGACGCCGGGGGGCTCGCGGACACCGACGCGGGGCTGACCGTGATGCCGCTGTCCGTCACGCTGGCCGGGGCGCTGGTGATCGCCTCGGGGTTCCTGCGGCCGCTGCGTCACCGGGCGGTCGCCGGCGCCGGGGAGCTGGCCGGCTGGGCCGGCCGCATCGGCGTGCTGTGGCTGCTCGCCCTCATCGGACTGGCCTTCGCCTCGCGGCAGACCTTCGAGGTGCCGCTCGGCGAGGGAGTGCTCGACGACCTCGGTGACCTCTTCGGCATCACCCCTCGGATCGGCTTCACCACCGACGTTCCGCTGACCGTGCTGTTCGGACTGCTGTGGCTGGCGGGGGTGCTCGTCCTGGCCCTGCTGGTGTCGCGCGGGGCGCCGCTGCCGGGGCGGCTGCTGCGCTTCCAGGCGTCGGTGCGGCCGGTGGCGTACGCGATGGTGGCGCTGCTGCTCGCGTACGTCGTCGTCGGTGTCGTCATCGGCCTGGTCGTCGCCGGTACCCGTGGGCACCCGGCGGACACCTTCGCCGTGCTGCTGCTCGGTCTGCCGAACCTGACGTGGCCGGCGCTCACCATCGGCCTCGGCGCCACCTGGAACGGGCGGGTGGAGGGGCCCTTCGGGCTGCCGATGCCGCAGGTGCTCGACGAGGTGCTGCGCACGCCGGACGTCTCCACGGTGGATCTGGGCACGCTCACCGAGCGGGACGGGCGGATGTGGTGGCTCCTGGTCGCGGCCGTGGTGCTGCTCCTGGCCGCCGGGTGTCTGGCGGCGGCCCGCTCCCCGGCCGGGACGCCGGCCTGGCGGCACGCCGTGCACCTGGCCCTCGCGCTGGCGCTCACGGTGCTCATGATCTGCGCGGTGGGCCGGCTCTCCGCGTACTACGGCCTGTCGGTGCTCGGCATCGGCGACCTGGGCGGAGGGCTGTCCGGGCGGTTGTTCCTGCGCCTGCGGCTGTGGGGCGCGGTCGGCCTCGCCCTGCTGTGGGGCCTGGTCACCGGGTTCCTCGGCGCGCTGCTCGTGCGAGGGGTGCGCGGCAGGGGCGGCGCGGCCCGGGCGGGCTCGGTCTAGGGTCCCGCTGCCGCTCGCGGCGCGGGCTCAGGCGACGGGGACGACCAGCGGCGGGGCGGCCCGCTGCATGCGCAGCGCGTCGACGGACTCGGCCAGCAGTTCGTACTCGGTGGTCTCGTCGCTGGTGGCGATGCGCACCAGGCGCCCCGCGGCCAGCTCGTCGGCGACCAGCTCCTGCTGGACGACGTCCGCGCACCAGCGGCGCAGGACGAGCGACACGTCGGGGGCGTCGTCGGCGACGGGGGTCAGGGCGCCGCGCGGTAAGTGCGGGGAGTCGGGCTGCGGGTCGAGGCGCATGGCGATCCAGGACGCGCGGTCGCGCAGCCACCACAGGGCGAGGGCGAGCGTGGGAGCCCGGTAGGTACCCAGGGGTACGCCGACGCGCCGGCCGTCGCAGACGCCGTAGGCGGTGACATGGCACAGGAACTCGTCGTGCACTGCTCCCCTCCCCCGTCGCCCGGCTCGCCTGCCGGTCGGGCATGACGTCCGTGCGGCTCGTGTGCGGTGCGTGAGGACGCTGTCGCATGGTGTGAGACGCCCTAGAGGTGAGTATGTTCACTGCTGAACCACTGTCACCATGAATTTCCGGCCAGTCTCCTGGCATATTCATGGCCGCTGTTGGCCGAAAACGTGACGAGCGGCCGGGGCCTGCGTCATGACCCCCGAGGTAATCGACGGCTCCCACCGGCCGCGGGCATGGTTGCGGTACCGGGTCGCCGAGTCGGGATCCGGCATCTGACCAGCACGTACCCCCCCCCCGATGGAGGCTGATCGCCATGTCCGCACCCACCCACCGTCACGAGGACGCCGTCGCCCGCTACTTCGAGGCCTGGAACGCCGGGCCCGACGCCCTGGCCAAGGCCGTCGCCGCGGCCTGGACCACGGACGGCGGCTACACCGACCCCCTCGCCGACGTGCGCGGCCACGAGCAGATCGCCGCGGTGATCACGGCGGCCCACGAGCAGTTCCCGGGGTTCGTCTTCCGGCTGTCCGGCGCCGTCGACGGGCACCACGACACGGCCCGTTTCTCCTGGGAGCTGGTGAACGGGGCCGACGGCTCGGCCCCCGTGGCCGGGTCCGACGTGATCACGCTGGACGGCGAGGGCCGGATCCGGGCCGTGTACGGCTTCCTGGACCGGGTGCCCGCGGGCGCGTGAGACCACGCCGTCCGCGATGAGTTCCGCGGCTCCCGGGGGTCTACCGGGAAACGGGGCGCCGGGCCCCCGGGAGCGGAGGAACCATGTCCACGAACCAGGAGCTGGACGAGGAATTCACGGCCGTCCTGCGCAAGAGCCCCGACAAGGGCGGCTGGACGTATCTGGTCTGGCCGGAGTCCGCCGAGTTCTTCGGCACCCGCGGTCTGGTCAAGGTCCGCGGCACGATCGACGGGCACGCCTTCCGCAGCTCCTTCATGGCGCTGGGCGACGGCACCCACAAGCTGCCGGTGAAGGCGGACATCCGCCGGGCCATCGGCAAGGAGGAGGGCGACACGGTCACGGTCCGGCTGGCGGAACGCCTCGGAACATGACCGTGTCGCCCGGCCGTGCTAGCGGGTGACGATCGCGTCGATCCGGGCCAGTTCGTCGGCGGCGAAGGCGAGGTTCCCGATGGCCGAGACGCTGTCCTCCAGCTGGCCCGGGCTGCTCGCGCCGACCAGGGCCGAGGTCACCCGGCCCTCGCGCAGCACCCAGGCCAGGGCCATCTGCGCCAGGGACTGGCCGCGGGACTTGGCGATCTCGTCCAGCGCGCGCAGCTTGCCGACCAGTTCCCCGGTGAGCGCGTCGGAGTTCAGGAAGGGGCTGTCGCTCGCGGCGCGCGAGTCCTCGGGGACGCCGTCGAGGTAGCGGCCGGTGAGCAGGCCCTGCTCCAGCGGGGAGTAGGCGATGGAGCCGACCTTCAGCTCGTCGAGGGTGTCCAGGAGGCCGCTGGTCTCGGGGCGCCGGTCGAGCATGGAGTAGCGCGGCTGGTGGATGAGCAGCGGGGTCCCCAGGTCGGCGAGGATGCGGACGGCCTCGCGGGTCTGCTCCGGCGAGTAGTTGGAGACGCCGACGTAGAGCGCCTTGCCCTGCTGGACGGCCGTGTGCAGGGCGCCCATCGTCTCCTCCAGGGGAGTCTCCGGGTCGGGGCGGTGCGAGTAGAAGATGTCGACGTAGTCCAGACCCATGCGGGTCAGGCTCTGGTCGAGGGAGGACAGCACGTACTTGCGCGAGCCCCACTCGCCGTACGGGCCGGGCCACATCAGGTAGCCGGCCTTGGTGGAGATGACCAGCTCGTCGCGGTACGGGGCGAAGTCGGCCTTCAGTGCCTCGCCGAGGGCGGACTCGGCGGAGCCGGGCGGCGGGCCGTAGTTGTTGGCGAGGTCGAAGTGGGTGACACCGAGGTCGAAAGCGCGGCGCAGGATGGCGCGCTGGGTCGCGACGGGGCGGTCGGGGCCGAAGTTGTGCCACAGGCCGAGCGAGAGCGCGGGGAGCTTCAGGCCGCTGCGTCCGGTGCGCCGGTAGGGCATGTCCGCGTAGCGGTCGGGGTGTGCGGTGTACAACGCGACTCCAGAGGGGTTGGCCCCCGAGGTACGGGGCTTGGGCGGAACCGCACCCCACTCTGTCGTGACCTGCGGGCAGTGGTCCAACAGAAGAATCCGATGGTATTCAGCGGCTACGCTTCTCAATCATGGAACTGCGCCATCTCCAGCACTTCGTGGCCGTCGCCGAGGACCAGCACTTCACCCGTGCGGCCGAACGGCTGCTGGTGTCCCAGTCCGGCCTGTCGGCGTCGATCCGGGCGCTGGAGCGCGAGCTGCGGGCGCCGCTGTTCGTGCGCACCACCCGCAGGGTGACCCTGACGGAGGCCGGGCGGGCGCTGCTGGGCGAGGCACAGCGCATCCTGGCACAGGTGCGGTCGGCCCACGAGGCGGTCGCCGCGGTACAGGGCGTGCTGCGCGGCACGCTGTCGCTGGGGACCGAACAGTGCATCGCCGGGGTACCGGTGGCCAGGCTGCTGGCCGCGTTCCGGCGCCGGCACCCGGACGTGGAGATCCGGCTGCGGCAGGCGGGCTCGGGCGAGCTGGCGGAGGAGGTCGCGGCCGGGCGGCTCGACCTGGCCTTCGCCTACCGGACGCAAGCGGACACGGAGCAGCTGCGGTCCGTCTCGCTGGCCGGCGAGCCGATGACCGTCCTGTGCCATCCCGACCACCGCCTCGCGCGGAGCGGCGCGGTGCTGACCCCGCGCGATCTCGCCGACGAGGTCTTCGTCGACTTCCACCCGGACTGGGGCCCGCGCCGCGTCACCGACACGGCCTTCGCGGCGGCGGGCGTACGGCGGACCGTCGCGCTGGAGGTGAACGACGTGCACGGGCTGCTCGACCTGCTCGACGAGAACCTCGGCATCGCGGTCGTCCCGCGCCACTTCCGGCACAAGCGGGCCTCCCTCGCCTCGCTGCCGCTCAAGGACTCCGACGACGCGGCGTACGAGACCATCGCCCTGCTGCCGCCCGCGCAGGCCACCAGCCCCGCGGCCCGCGCGCTGATGGGGCTGCTGGAAACGGGGAGCGCGTGACGGCGGACTGCGCGATGGTGGACCCATGCATGCGAAGGACATCCTCATCGAGGGCTACGGCCGCATCCAGGAAGAAGTCCACGCCGCCGTCGAGGGCCTGGACCCCGACGGCCTGAACGCCCGCCCCACCGACGACGCCAACTCCGTCGCCTGGCTGGTCTGGCACCTCACCCGGGTCCAGGACGACCACATCGCGGACGCCTTCGGGCTCGGCCAGGTGTGGCTGTCCCAGGACTGGGAGAAGCGCTTCGGGCTGGACCTGCCCCGCCGCGACACCGGGTACGGCCACAGCTCGGCGAAAGTCGCCAAGGTGCGGGTCGACTCGGCCGACCTGCTGACCGGGTACTACGACGCCGTGCACGAGCAGACGCTCGGGGTCCTGCGTTCCCTGGCCGCCAAGGACCTGGAGCGGGTCGTGGACGACAACTGGGATCCGCCGGTCACGCTGGGCGTGCGGCTGGTCAGCGTCCTGTCCGACGATCTCCAGCACGTCGGACAGGCCGCCTATGTGCGCGGGCTCGTTCAGAGCGCCGCTTCGTAACCCGGCAGGACGACGTCCTCGATCAGGGCCTTGCGCTCGTCGAACGGGATGAAGGCGCTCTTGAGCGCGTTCACCGTGACCGTGCGCAGGTCCGCGACGGTCCAGCCGGCGTGCTCCACGAGGAGGGACATCTCCCGGGTCATCGTCGTGCCCGAGACGAGGCGGTTGTCCGTGTTGAGGGTGACCCGGAAGCCGAGGTCCTTGAGCGCGGTGATCGGGTGCTCGGCGATGGAGGTGGCGGCCCCGGTCTGGAGGTTGGAGGTCGGGCACATCTCCAGGGCGACGCGGCGGTCGCGGATCCAGGCGGCGAGGCGCCCGAGCTTGCCGCCCGCGAGGTCGGGGATGTCGTCGGTGATGCGCACGCCGTGACCGATGCGCTGGGCGCCGCACACCTGGAGGGCCTGGTGGATGCTGGGCAGCCCGTGGGCCTCACCGGCGTGGATGGTGAACGGCACGTTCTCGCAGCGCAGGTGCTCGAAGGCGTCGAGGTGGTCGGCGGGCGGGAAGCCGTCCTCGGCCCCGGCGATGTCGAAGCCGACGACGCCCGCGTCCCGGAACGCGACCGCGAGGTCGGCGGTGGCGCGGGTGCGGTCGAACATCCGCATGCCGCACAGCAGGGTCCCGACGCGGACCGGCGTGCCCGCCGCCGCGGCCTTGGCCATGCCGGCGGCCAGGCCCTCCTGGACGGTCTCCACGACCTCGGCGAGGCTCAGCCCGCCGTTCGTCATCAGTTCGGGGGCGTAGCGGACCTCCCCGTAGACGACGCCGTCGGCGGCGAGGTCGAGGACGTACTCCTCGGCGGTGCGCAGCAGGCCCACGCGGTTCTGCATCACGGCGAGGGTGTGCTCGAAGGTGGCGATGTAGCGCACCAGGTCACCGGAGTTGGCGGCCTCGTAGTACCAGGCGGCCAGCTCGTCGGGGTCGGTGGTGGGCAGGGCGTGACCGACGGACGCGGCCAGCTCCACCACGGTCGCGGGGCGCAGGCCGCCGTCGAGGTGGTCGTGCAGCACCGCCTTGGGCAGGCGGCGGAGGGTCTCGTGGTCTATGCGCGTAGATGACATGTGCGGCGATTCCTCGGCGGGTCTGTGCAGAATTCTCGGGTCAGGTCAGGCGGCGGCGGGCTGGAGCAGGTCCCAGCGGTTGCCGTAGAGATCCTGGAAGACGGCGACCGAGCCGTAGGGCTCGTGCCGGGGGTCTTCCAGGAAGGTCACGCCGGCGGCGGCCATCCTGGCGTGGTCGCGGGCGAAGTCGTCGGTGTACAGGAAGAAGCCGACGCGCCCGCCCGTCTGGTCGCCGATCCGGGCGCGCTGCGCGTCGCCCTTGGCTCGGGCCAGCAGCAGGGCGGAGCCCTGCCCGGGGGCGCCGGGTTCGACGACGACCCAGCGGGAGCCGTCGGGCCGGGGCGCGTCCTCGGCGAGCCGGAATCCGAGGGCCTCGGTGTAGAAGCGGATCGCCTCGTCGTAGTCGTCGACGACGAGGGTGACCAGGGCGATGCGTCTCATCGCGGCCTTTCGGTACGGGTGGGGGACGGGCGATTGACGGGTGAGGTTATACGTAAAACCTCCCGGACGCCAGTCCCCGCCCCACCGGCCCGGACCACACGCGCGTCAGCCGGGCCGATGGGCCGGCAGCGCATGTGCGTCGGCCGTCCGCGTCAGCCGGTGCGGGCCCCGTCGAGCCGTGCCAGCTCGGCGTCGGTCAGGCGCAGGGCGCCCGCGGCCACGTTCTCGGCGAGGTGGTCGGGGTCGCCGGTGCCGGGGATGGCGAGCACGTTCGGTCCCCGGTGCAGCGTCCAGGCGATCCGGACCTGCGCGGGACTCGCGCCGTGGGCCTGGGCGACGGCGCGGACCTCGTCCTCGTGGGCGGTGCCGGCGCCCTTGGGGCCCGCCTCGCCGGCGATGGCGTAGAACGGGACGAAGGCGATGCCCTGGTCCCGGCACAGGGCGAGGAGTTCGTCCGTGGCGGGGTCGTGGAAGCCGAGGCCGTAGCGGTTCTGTACACAGACCACGGGCGCGATGGCCTGCGCCTCGGCGAGGTGGCGGGGCTCGACGTCGGAGAGGCCGAGGTGGCGGATCAGGCCCGCCTCGCGCAGTTCGGCGAGGGCGCCGAAGTGTTCGGCGACGGAGTCCTGCCGCATGCGGCGCAGGTTGACGACGTCGAGGTGGTCGCGGCCGAGCTGGCGGAGGTTCTCCTCGACGTGGGCGCGCAGGTCCTCGGGGCGGGCGGAGGTGCCCCACTCCCCCGACCAGTCGCGGTACGGGCCGACCTTGGTGACGATCACGAGGTCGTCGGGGTACGGCGCCAGCGCGCTGTTGATCAGTTCGTTGGCGGAGCGCAGTGACGAGAAGTAGAAGGCGGCGGTGTCGATGTGGTTGACGCCGAGTTCGACCGCCCGGCGCAGGACGGCGAGGGACCGCGCACGGTCGCTCGGCGTGCCGAGGTGGAAGGCGGCGCTGCCCGTCAGCCGCATCGCTCCGAAGCCGACGCGGTTGACGGGCAGGTCGCCCAGTCTCCAGGTGCCCGCGGACTCCGCGGTGATCGTTTCCGAGGTCATCGGCGGAGTCTCGCACACGCCCGGCAGGGCTCAGCAGTACAGGTTGCCGCCCGGCGGGACGCCGAGGATCTGGCTGAACCGCTGGTAGGTGGTGACCCGGCTCTGGACCTGCGCGGGGTTCTTGCCGTCGCACTCCAGGGAACCGTTGATGGAGCGGATCGTCTGGCCGAAACCGGCCCCGTTGACCATGGCGTTGTGCGGGGTCATGGTGCCCGGCCCGGACTGGGTGTTCCAGTACCACAGGCCGGTCTTCCAGGCGACGGCCGCGTCGTTCTGCACCAGCCAGGGGTTGTTCAGCAGGTCGATGCCGAGCGCGTCGCCCGCGGCCTTGTAGTTGAAGTTCCAGCTGAGCTGGATCGGGCCGCGTCCGTAGTAGGCGGCCTGGCCGGCCGGGCAGCCGTACGGCCGGCTCCAGTCGCAGTAGTGCGGGTAGTTGGCGGTGTTCTGCTCGACGACGTGCACCAGGCCGCCGGTCTCGTGGCTGACGTTGGCGAGGAAGGCCGCGGCCTCCTGCTTCTTCGTCGTGTCGCTGCCGGTGTTGGCGAAGCCCGGGTAGGCGCCGAGCGCGGCGGTGAGGCCGCTGTAGGTGTAGAAGGAACTCCGCCCCGGGAACATCTGGTTGAACTGGGCCTCGCTGACCACGAAGTTCCCGACCGGCGTCTGCGAACCGCCGTCACAGGCGTACGGCTCCCAGTACCAGGTGCTGATGACCGGGTCGTAGCCCGGGTTGGCGTGCTCGGCGATGTAGGCCTTGCCGTCGGTGTAGCGGACGATGTCGCCGGTGTTGTAGGACTTGCCCGCCGTCCAGTTCGGGTAGCTCGAACAGGCGGCGGCGGACGCCTCGGTGGCCGGCAGGAAGGCGGGTACGGCGCCCGCGAGGGCGAGTACGGTCACGACGGCGGAGATACGGCGTCTCGGCACAGGTCTGCCTCCTTTGCGGAGCACGGCCGCTCCCCGCGACAAGGCAGGGGGGAGCCGGGCCTTGTCCGCGCGTGCCGGTCGGACCGGCCAGGCGTGGGGGCGGCCGTGGTGGGGGGTGTGGAGGCATACTCAACCGCTTTGGTCTGTACCAGTCAAGGGTGTAGACCAGTTCAACCCGGCTTGTTTCAAGCCGGGTTGATGTGTGTCACCGGTGTCCGGGACAGCTCAGTGACGCCGGAGCGATGCTCCAGGGACCTTGCCGGTGCGGGCCGGTGCGGGCTCAAGAGCCGCGACGGCATCCTGGTCGGTCACCGCGCGGGAGTCCACGCTCCGCCCGGCGTTCGGGACGAGAAGAACGCCCGGGACTCCCTTGTACGACCACGCCGATCGCCGGCCCGATTCCGTGCGCTCGTCGCCTGCTCGAGCTATCGGCCGCCGGCCCGCGCCCTGTCCTCGTCGCGGGCGGGGACGACCACCAGGAAGGCATCCGTCTTCAGGTCCATGACGACGGTGGCGGGCTCCCCCTCGGCACGGCGTCGCGCCGCGTACTCCTCCGCCGGCCACGACCCGCGCGGAGACCCCGCCGGAAAACGCTCCAACACCTTCGCGCCCATGACGGCCGCCACCTCCCACCACATCGGTCGATCGCTCGCGTACACCTGCGGATGCCCGCGATCGAGGGAGACATGTACGGGCCACCCAGCACTACACATAAGGGAGAAATAAGAGCAGAATGGGAAATATACGGCGCTACCGCACCGCGCGTGACGCGGTCGGCCCGGCAAAGTCGAAGGAGACGACTCATGGCCAACGTCTCGCACCCCAGAGGTGACATCAGCAGCCACCCCGACGCACCGGAGATGCAGGCGCGCTACGACCGCATGCTCGGTGGTCGCGACGTGGCACTCGTGGACGGGCCGGTGTTCCTGCTCGGTCTGTACTGTGCGGTGTCCCCGTGGATAGTCCACTTCACCACGAGTCAGCCCGCGCTCGTCGCCCACAACCTGATCATCGGAATCGCCATCGGCCTGCTCGCCCTGGGGTTCACCAGGGCCCCCGAGCGCATGTACGGCCTCAGCGGGGCCATGTGCGCGATGGGTATCTGGATGATCATCTCGCCGTGGATCGTCGGCACGAACCCGGACGCGGGTGTCATCTGGAACAACATCGTCATCGGGGCCTTGACCCTGGCCCTGGGCACGGTCTGCGCCGCCACGGCGGCGAGGAGCGCCCACAGGCGGTAGATCCGCGAGGCCCGGCACGGAGGACGGGCCGGACAGATCGACGCGGCGTGCCGGAAACGGCGCGCCGCGCCCGTCCGTGCTCATCGGCTCGCGAGCCACTCCCCGTACCAGGCCAGCGTGGCGTCCACCGTGTCCGCGAGCGGTGTCGGAGCCACCCCGAAGGCCCGCTGGAATGCGGAGGAGTCCATGATCTGGGGCTCCGTGTGCTGGTAGAACATCTCCGCGTACTCGGCCATGAACTGCTCGTCGAACGGCCCGAAGGGACGGGCCTCTTCGAGGATCACGACCTCCAGCGACCGGCCCAGGGTCTTCTCGATCATCGTGTGGATCTCGCGGGTGCTGACTGCGGGCGCGGTGGGCAGGTGCCAGACGCGCCCGTCGCCCTCCGGGCGCTCACCGAGCGTCGCGAGACCGGCGGCCACGTCCAGGATGCCGGTGTAGCTGTGCGGCAGGTCGATGTCGCCGAGCCCGACGACCTCCCCACCGGTGAGCGCGCCGGGGAACACGGCCGCCCCGAGTGAGGAGTTGAGCACGCCCGGGCCGACGAAGTCGGCGGAGCGGCCGAGGGCCACGCGCACACGTCCGGCGCGGTGCGCGCGGAGGTAGCGCTCGTCGAGTTCGGCGCGCATCCGCCCCTTGCGGCTGGTCGCCTGCCAGGGGCTGTCCTCGGTCATCACCGCTCCCCCGGTCTCGCCGTACGGGTAGAGCGTGTCGAGCACGATCAGGCGGGCGCCCGCGGCCTCGACCGCGGCGAGGACCGCCTCCTGAATGCGGGGCATCACCTCGACCTGGAGGTGATAGCCGACGTTGACGCAGTGGTACACGACGGACGCGTCCCCCACGGCGGCCCGCGCGCCGTCGGCCGTGCTCACATCGGCGGCGAACCGCTCGACCCCGTCGAGCGCGGGGCCACCACCGCTGCGGTCGACCAGCCGCACGGGGCGATGCCCCCTGCGCACCAGCTCACGGGCGAGCGCGGTGCCGGCGGGGCCGGATCCCAGGACGGTGTGCGTGACGGGCGAATGCGGAATGGCTGCGGACATGGCGGTCCCCTTCTCTGGGTTCTGTCGCTACGGCCAGGAGGGATACGCGCTACCGCCCCTCGCTTCTGTTAGAGACTCTAACTCTCGTGACCGCCTCTAGCAAGCGCGGCGCCTTCGGGCAGTGGCCGCCTTCGCGTCGGGCGAGCTGTCAGCGGCAGTGCGTGCCCGCCGGGTCCGAGGCGGTGGCCCTGGCCAGGGCTGTGCTCACCCGGGCGGCCCTGCACGGGGCGATCGGCCCGGAGGCCGCCGGTCAGTCGACCGGGACGGGGCACGGCGAGGGCACAGTGCTCACCACCCGGCTCGGCACCCTGGCGGACGCCTTCGGGCTCGGCCGAACGGGCTCAGGGGGCGCCGGCCGGCGCGTGGCCGGGCATCGGGGAGCGGGAGCGGTGAGGCACGCCGAGGGGCGTCCGGCCCGGGACGGCCGCGCGGAACGTAGGGTGCCGGTCGAGGATCACATCGCGAGGAGGGCCGTACGCCATGGTCGTGAAGGACGCCGAACTGCGCTATCTGCGCCGCTGTGTGGAACTGGCGGCCGAGGCGCTGGAGGCCGGGGACGAGCCGTTCGGTTCGGTCCTGGTGGGCGCGGACGGCACGGTGCTGGCCGAGGACCACAACCGGGTGGCGTCCGGGGACCGCACCCGGCACCCCGAGTTCGAGCTCGCGCGCTGGTCCGCCGCCCACCTCACTCCCGAGGAGCGGGCCGCGGCCACGGTGTACACGTCCGGCGAGCACTGCCCGATGTGCGCCGCCGCGCACGCCTGGGTGGGCCTCGGGCGCATCGTGTACGTCGCCTCGTCGGAGCAGCTCGGCACCTGGCTGGCGGAACTGGGTGTGCCCGCCCCGCCGGTCCGGACGCTGCCGATCGGCGAGGTGGCACCCGGCGTGCCGGTCGAGGGCCCCGTGCCCGAGCTGACGGAGGAGGTGCGGGCGCTGCACCACCGCTTCCACGGGGGAGGCGCCTGAGCCCAGTCGCACCAGACCCCCGACGCGACCGGGCGCCGGGGGTGTCAGGGGCCGACAGGCCGAAGGAAGAGAGCGCGGCCCGAGGAGCCGCACCCGCCGCCTCGTCCCGGCGGGGTGGGCGCCGTGGCACACCCCGCCGGGAGGAGACCGGGACGGACGTCCGCCTCGGTCAGCCCCCGGCTCCCGGGCGGAAACGCCGGTAGAGGACCGCTCCGCCCAGGACGAGCGCGGCGCCGCCCGCGAGGGCGGGCAGGGTCGCGTCGGCGCCCGTGTGGGCGAGGGACTCCACGGCCCGCGGCGGGGCCGTGTCCGGCGACGGCTGGGGCTGCGCGCGCTCCACGGGGGGTGCGGAGGGCGCCGGCTTCTCCGGGCTCCGCGGTTCCTCGGGGCGGTCGTCCGAGGTGTTCACCGACTCGTTGCCGACGGCCGGATTGCCGATGCCGACCACGTTCACACTGTTGCCGGTGACGTTCACCGGGACGTGGACCGGGAGCTGCACGCCGTTGCCGGAGAGCACACCCGGCGAGCCCTTCGCCTCGCCCTCGGCGACGGCACCGCCGCCGGAGGTGCCCGACGGGGCGTCCGTCTTGTCGTGTGCCGTGCCGCCCGTGCCGGTGTTTGCGCAGCTGTTGCCCACGGCCGGGTTGAGGAGCCCGACCACGTTCACCGTGTTCCCGCACACGTTCACCGGGACGTCCACGGGGACCTGGACGGTGTTGCCGGAGATCACTCCGGGCGAACCGGCCGCGGAGCCGTTCGCCACGGCACCGTCGGACGCGAACGCCGCGTACGCCGGCATCGTCACGGCCAGCGCGCCGGAGGCGGCGACAGCGAACACACCGTTTCGGGTAACCCTTCTCATGAGGTTCCCTGCCTTCCAGACATTGTCGCGGGCGCTCGCCCGCACCGGTTAAAACGCGGGCCGTCCATCCGAGTTATGGCTTATCCGCCTTTCACTCCATCGAGTGGGCGGTTTGTCGAACGAGCGGCACGGTGTCCGCACGCCCGCGCAAGCCTGCGCGGGCCCGGCGAAAGCGCCCGGAGGCGCCGGGTGCGAGGCCCGTTTATGGTGATCGAGGGCGCCGACGACCGGTCCGCGACGGGGCGTCCCGGGAGGCATCGATGCTGGTCAAGCTGTCGACTCGGCCGTCGGTCCGACGCTGCGCGGTCACCGGAGCGCTCGGGCTGGCCCTGCTGGGCGCGGGGCTGCCCGCCGCGACCGCGGACGACACCGGACCCGACCTGTCCCGGTTCTACGACCAGAAGATCAGATGGTCGGCGTGCGAAGGCATGGAGGTGCCGAAGGACCTGCAGTGCGCGAAGGTCACCGTCCCCCTCGACTACGACCGCCCCGGGAGCGGAACCCTCGACCTGGCCCTCGCCCGGTACCGGGCGACCGGTGACTCGCGGGGCTCGGTGCTGCTGAACTTCGGCGGGCCGGGCGGTTCCGGCGTCAGCGAACTCGCCGCCGGCGGCAAGGACTTCATGCACCTGACCAACGGCTACGACGTGGTGACGTTCGATCCCCGCGGCGTGGGCCGGTCCTCGCCGGTCACCTGCGGTCCCGCGACCGGGGAGATCATCGAGGCGACGGACGGGGACGGGGAGATCAAGGACCCGCGGTCCGTGCTCGGCAAGCTGCGCGACGCGGCCGCCGAGTGCGCGAAGCACTCGGGTCCGGTGCTGCCCCACATAGGCACGGTGAACGCCGCCCGGGACATGGACGTGATGCGCGCGGCGCTCGGCGACGACCGCCTCAACTACCTCGGCTTCTCCTACGGCACCCGGCTGGGTTCGGTCTACGCCGCGGAGTTCCCCGACAAGGTGGGCCGGGTGGTCCTGGACGGCGTGGACACACTGACGGAGCCGCTGGCCGAACAGGGGCTGGCCGGCGCGCGGGGGCAGCAGACCGCGCTGGATAACTTCCTCGACTGGTGCGTCGAGGACATCGCGTGCCCGTTCGGGCAGGACGCCCGGGACGCCCGGCGCCAGGTCGTCCGGCTGGTCGGCTCGCTCGACGCGGACCCGGTGCCGACGGCCTTCGGCGAGGCGTTCTCCGGGCAGGACATGGTCGGCGCCATCGGGCAGGCCCTCTACAGCCGGGAACTGTGGCCCTCGCTGGAGCGCGCCCTCGCACAGTTGCTGGAGGACGGCGACACCCGCGGGCTCGAGGGCTTCGTGTCCGGCGGTGTCACCTTCCCCGTCCGCGGCCGGGGCCCCGGGGGCGGCGGTGGCCTGACCGACGAGGAGGACGTCCCCATGGACAACCTCCCGGCCGCGCTGATGGCCATCAACTGCGCGGACGATCCCGACCGCCCCACCGCCGAGCAGGTCGCCCGGTCCCTGGGAAGGCTGCGCGAGCGGTACGAGGAAGCCTCCCCGGTCTTCGGACGGTACCGGCTCACCCAGGTGCTGATGTGCTACGGCCGCCCCAAGGGCACCGACTACATCCGCGACGACGTGAAGAACGTCGACACGGCGAAGATGCTGCTGGTCGGCACCCGCGGCGACCCGGCGACGCCGTACCGCTGGACCGTGGAGACGGCGGAGCGGCTCGGCCCCTCGGCGGTGGTGCTCGACAACAAGGGCGAGGGGCACACCGGTTACGCGTCCTCCGAGTGCGTGCACCGCAAGGTCGACGACTTCCTCCTCTACGGCTCCCTGCCGCCCGACGGCAGCTCCTGCGGCGCCGAGGACGAGGAGGAATGAGCCGTCGGCGAGGGGGCAGGACGAGGGCGTCCCCGGCGCATACCGATTGCTCCGAATGCCCGATACGTCCAACCGCTCTATGGTGCTGACATGGAGCACGATCTGAGTCCCTCAGCCCTTGCCGAGCTACGACGGCCCCGCCCGTATCCGGCGGTGTCCGTGCTGACGCCGACGCACCGCCGCGAACCGGACAACGCCCAGGACCCGGTCCGGCTGCGCAATTTGGTCGCCGAGGCCAAGAAGCAGCTGGAGGACGATCCGGCCGTCACCCGGGAACGCCGTCTCGAGGTCTCCCGGGAACTGGACCGGGCCCTCGCCGAAGTCGATCTCACGCACGCCGAGGACGGTCTGGCGATCTTCGCCGCCCCCGGTGAGCACCAGGTCTGGACGCTGGCCCGTTCCGTGCCCGAGCGCGTGGTGCTCTCGGACACCTTCCTGACCCGCAACCTCGTGGCCGCGCAGGCCGCCGAGCGGCCGTTCTGGGTGCTGTCGGTCGCCGCGGACCGGGTCACGCTGTGGAGCGGCGGCGGGGACCGGGTCGTCGAGGAGCGCATCGGCGGCTTCCCCATGGACCGGCCGCTGGAGAACTTCGACCCCGAGCGGCAGGAACGGACCGGCGGCCCGCCGAGCGCCTTCCGCGACGAGCGGACCCATCATTTCCTGCGTGACGCCGACACCGCGATGGGCAAGGTGCTGCGCGCACATCCCCGGCCGCTGTACATCACCGGTCCGGAGGCCGCGCTGTCGCTGTTCGAGGAGATCGGCTCGGTCGCGGCGCACGCCGTTTCCGTGCCGCACGGGGGCCTCGCCCACGGCAGCGCCGAGGCCGTGCGGCAGGCGGTGCGGCCGGTTCTCGACGACGAGGCGCGCGGCTCCGTCGAGGCCGTGGCCAGGGAGCTGGAGGCGGCCCGCGGGCGCAAGGACTTCGCGGCGGGCGTCGACGAGCTGTGGGAGAGCGCGCACACCGGGCGCGTCCGGCTGCTCGCCGTCGAGGAGAACTTCCGGGTGACGATGCGGGACGACGGCGAACACCTGATGCCCGCGGACAGCGGCGACCTCGACGCCCGCGAGGACATCGTGGACGAGATCGTCGAACAGTGCCTGGAGACCGGCGCCGACGTCCGGTTCGTGCCGGACGGTGCGCTGGAGGACGTGGAGGGCATCGCGGCGGTCCTGCGGTACTGACGCCCGTCGCCGCGCTCACGGGGCCTTGACGACCATGAAACCCTGTTCGCCGTACACGCATCCGTCCTCGCGGGTGCGCGGCGGACAGGGAAGGAGCGCGCGGAGCGTGAGCGGACTTCTGGGTGTGGCGGTCCTGGGCGCGGGGCACATGGGCGCCGATCATGTACGACGCCTCGACCGGGTGGTGAGCGGCGCCAGGGTCGCCGCCGTCGCCGACCCCGACACCGAGCGGGCGCGGGAGGCCGCGGCCGGGATCGACGGGGTGACCGTGCACGCGGACCCCGAGGCGGCGCTCGACGCGCCCGGCGTCGAGGCCGTTCTGATCGCCTCGCCCGGTGAGGCGCACGAGGAGGCGCTGCTGGCCGCCTTCGCACGCGGCCTGCCGGTGCTGTGCGAGAAGCCGATGGTGCCCGACTCCACGGGCGCGCTGCGCGTGGTGGAGGCGGAGGCGCGGCTGGGCCGCAGGCTGGCCCAGATCGGTTTCATGCGGCGCTACGACCCCGAGTACCGGCGGCTGAAGTCCCTGCTGGACGGGGGGCGGCTGGGCCGGCCGCTGATGCTGCACTGCGTGCACCGCAATGTGTCCTCCCCGCCGCACTTCACCTCCGCGATGCTGGTCAACAGCTCCGTCTCGCACGAGATCGACGCCGCCCGCTGGCTGCTGGGCCAGGAGCTGACCGCGGTGACCGTGCTGCGGCCCCGGCCGTCCTCGGGCGCGCCCGAGGGGCTGCTCGACCCGCAGTTCGTGCTCTTCGAGACCGAGCGGGGCGCGCTGGTCGACGTAGAGGTCTTCGTCAACTGCGGTTTCGGCTACGAGGTCCGCTGCGAGGCCGTCTGTGAGGCGGGCAGTGCCCGGATCGGGAAGGCGCACGGCATGGTGGTGACGGCGGCGGGCGGCGCCCGGGAGGAGGTGCCGCAGGACTACCTCGTGCGGTTCGCGGACGCCTACGACCGCGAGGTGCAGGAGTGGGTCGACGCCACCCGGCAGGGGCGGGTCACGGGCGCGAGCGCCTGGGACGGGTACGTCGCCTCCGTGGTCGCCGAAGCCGGTGTCCGGGCCCTGGAGACGGGGTCCCGGACCACGGTCGAACCGGCTCCCCGCCCGGCACTGCACGCCCCGTCCTAGAACAGGCATCCGACGAACACGCGGGCGACGACGCCATCGGGTGCCGGCCGACCTCAAGTCGCGTAGGAGCACTACGACTTGGTCGGCCGCGGGCGTACGTCATGCGTGCGCGGAAGTCGCTCCGGGAAGACGCTGGCATATGCCGGAAGCACCACCGTATCGTGTGTCGCCGAATCCCTTACAGGGCGTCGCGGGCTGTGCAACAGTCGTAACGGTCCTTCCGCCACCCCCTCGGATCCGCCTTGGTCGTACCGTCTGCACATCGGAGTGCGTCATGTCGTCCCATCTCTCCGCGGACCGCCCAGCCGCCCAGCCACCAGGACGCGGCTCGGTCGAGGCACTGATATCGCAGGCGCGGCGGTTGCGGGGCGACGTGGACGCAGTGCGACGGGACACCCGGCACGACGCGACGGACCCGCAGGGCCGCTGGCAGCGCGCCCTGTACGACCTGGCACTGCATCAGCTCAGCGATCTCGACGAGCACTTGGCGCAGTTGCGGGACGGCCCGGCTCCCGAGCCGCGGCCCGGTTCGCTGCTCAGCCGGGTCGGCAGCGCCGAATGGAACCTGCTGACCGACGAGGCCGACTGGTCCGGTGAACTCTTCCGGATCCTCGGCCTCGACCCGGCCGCAGCCCCCCTCAGCCTCGACGAACTGCCGTCCCTGGTACTCGCCGAGGACCGGCCGAAGCTGACCGCGATGGTCACGGACTGTCTCGTCGACGCCCGGCCCATCGACGGGGAGTTTCGCGTCGTGCGCCCCGACGGCACCGTTCGGATCGTGCACATGATGGGCGAGCCCGTACTCGACGCCGACGGCAGCACCGCCTCGATGTGGGCGGTGCTGCGGGACGTCAGCGAACTGCGCCGCAGCCAGCGGGTGGTGAGCGAGACCCGTGACTCGCTCCACCGCCACCCGCGGGACGCGGCCATCGAGCAGCGGGCCGCGGTAGAACCGCAGGAGGCCGTGCCACCGCCCTGGCACGCCCTCCTGCGGTTCCCGGACCAGGGACGGCCCGGCCTGGACCTGGCCGCCGGGTGCCTTCCGCACTCCGCCGACGCACCCCGCTGCGGTGGCTGGTACGACGCATGCCCCCTGACCGGCGACGAGACGCTGCTCAGTGTGGGCGCCCTCGCGGAACCGGACCCCGCCGTGATGCCGGCGCCGGCGCCGGCCATGGTGGTCAGTGCCCTGCGCGGCCTGGCGGCGGGGGGCGCGCGGCCCTCGGAACTGCCGGACCGGCTCACCGGATTACTGGAGTCCACCACCCTGCCGCCCGTGCAGGACGCCGTGTACTGCGGTTACCGGCCCCGCACCCGCACCCTGACGTGGGCACACGCCGGGGGCCCCGCCCCGCTGCTGTTCCGCGACGGGACGGGGCGTGAACTGGACGAGGCGACGGCCACGACGACGCTCGAGGCCGGCGACCTGCTGCTCCTGCGCACCGGCGGACTGGTGCCGACGGCCGCGCACCGGCTCCTCGCCCTGGCTCCCCGTCTGACCGGGACGCTCTCGGCGCGGGACGGCGTACGCATCGTGACGGAGACACTCGCCGAATCCGGCGCGTCCGGCCGCCGGGACGCCTGTGTGCTGGTCGCCCGCGTGACGTCGTAGCGCGTATGCCGCCCGCTATGCCGGAGCGGTGTTCCCGCCCCTCCCCCTGCCCTTGGACGACTTCCCCTTGGGCAGCGCCAGTTCGATCTCCTCCCGCAGTTCCTGGATCTTCGGGTAGCCGGCGTACTGGGCGGTGAGCCGGTACATCTGGCGCAGCCGGTCCCAGGTGCGGCGCGAGGAGTTGGAGCCCATCGACACCAGCGCCAGGCGGGCGTACCCGGCCGCCTGCTCCGGGTCGTCGGCGATGAAGCAGGCGGACGCCATGGAGAGATGGTCGAAGATCTTCGACCGCTCCTGTGCGTCGACCCGCAGCGCCAGCGCCTTGTCCGCGTAGTGCTGGGCGTGCGCGGCGGCATCCGGCTCGAACTCCGCAAGCGTCCGGTAGGCGAGGGCCTGCATGCCGTACAGATCCGCCTCGTTGAACAACTGCATCCAACTCGGCGGCGGCACATCGCTCTTGTCGGAGACGAACAGGTCCTCCGCCCGGCCGAGGGTCCGGCGCATCGCCTGGCCCTTGCCCATGGACGCCTGCGCCCAGGCCTCGATGGTGTGGAACATCGCCATGGTGCGGGGCAGCACCTGCTCGCCGGAGCCGGACTGGGCGAGCTTCATCAGGTCCAGCGCGTCGTCGGGCCGGCCCAGGTGCACCATCTGGCGGGCCGCCCGGGACAGTGCCTCACCGGCCCGGGGCCGGTCGCCGCCCTCTCTCGCGGCATGGGCGGCGATGACGAAGTACTTCTGCGCCGTGGGCTCCAGGCCGACGTCGTGCGACATCCAGCCCGCGAGAACGGCGAGGTTGGCCGCCACGCCCCACAGGCGCCTTTGCAGGTGCGGCGGATGGTGGTAGGCGAGGATGCCGCCCACCTCGTTGAGCTGGCCCACGACCGCCTTGCGCTGGAGCCCGCCGCCACGGGCGGCGTCCCAGGCGCGGAACACCTCGACCGAGCGCTCCAGTTCCTCGATCTCCTGCGACCCGATGGGGGCGGCCTCGTAACGGTCGTACCCGACGGGGTCGGCGTGCAGGGGGTCGGTGAAGTGGGGTGCGTCGGCAGCCAGGGCAGGGTCGGTGTGCAGCCAGTCGTGCATGGCGCTGCTGAGTGCGGATCCCGCGGCGAGCGCGGCGCCCGCGCCCACCAAGCCGCGTCGGTTGAGCATGAGGTCCATTCCCGTGAATTCGGTGAGGACCGCCGCAGTCCGCTCGGGCGCCCACGGCACTCCGTCGGGATGCTCATCGCTCCCGCGGCCCTGCCGTTTCCCCGCGCGCCCGTGCCGGACCAGACCGAGGTCCTCGATGGTCACGACACGGCCGAGACGCTCGGTGAACAGAACCGCCAGCACCCGCGGCACCGGATCGCGCGGGATCTCTCCCATGTCGATCCACCGCCGCACCCGCGAGGTGTCGGTCGACAGCTGGGGGTGGCCCATGGCCGCCGCCTGCCGGTTGACCAGCCTCGCGAGCTCGCCCTTGGACCAGCCGGCCAGGCCGAACAGATCCGACAGACGGGTGTTGGGTTCTCCGCTCACGTCAAGCCCCCAGGTTCTCGGCTGAGTTGACAGTAGCCCGGTGCAGGTTGCCGGGCGACTATTCGCCACCGTTCGCCAGGGTGCGCCAGATGGTGTGCCACGGGCGGCCGGGTGTCAGGTAGGAAAGCGCCACCTCGACCCGGTCGCCGCGGGGGTACTCCCCAGGGTGGCCCCCGGCGGCCGGGCGGGTAGCGCGAAGGCTTTTCGGAGGGCGCGCCCGTTCCGGCGGGCATCGCCTCCAGGCAGGCACAGCAGGCACACGAAGGGATCTGTCCAGCCCATGTACGCAGCATCGTCCTCCGTGTCCGCCCCCCAGCGCTCGCTCCACCCCCGCCCGGCGGCGGGCGGCGGCCCCTATCTCGCCCCCGCGCGTCCGGCGGCCCCGGTGCTCGGGGCGGGCAGGGCGCGGCGCGGCGCGGGAGCCGGCACCCAACCGCTCAGCGGCAGAATCGACCTGTCCGGCGCCCAGGGCGCCCAACTGCGCACGGCGATCGCCTCCGTGCACCGGATCTGCCCGGAATTCGCTCCGGTGCAGGTACTGCGCCGCAGCGGGCGGTCCGTCCTCCTGGTCGGCACGACCGGGCGCAGCACGGCGGTCGCCAAGTGTTTACTGGACCTCTCCCCCGCGTGGGCCGAGCGGATCAGGCACGAGATAGCGGCATACCGCTCGTTCGTCCGGCACCGCCCGCCGGTGCGGGTGCCGCGGCTGATCGCGGCGGATCCGGACAACGGCACGCTGGTGATCGAGCGGATGCCGGGGCGGCCCGCGGCCCTGCAGCGGCACCCGCTGGAGGCGCCGCCGCGGACGGACATCAGGGCGGCGCTCGGCGCGATCTGCCGGCTGAACGCCTGGCGGCCGCCGGCCGGGACCTTCGACGCCCCGCTGGACTACGCGGCACGGATCTCCCGGTACCACGAGCTCGGACTGCTCACCGACCGGGACCTGGGCGACCTGCAGAAGCTGTTGCGCGGCATCGCCCACGCGGCCGGGCGACAGGGCATGGGCCAGTTCTGCCACGGTGACGCGCTGCTGTCCAACATCCTGATGTCACCGGCCGGTCCGGTGCTGGTGGACTGGGAGCACGCCGGCTGGTACCTGCCGGGCTACGACCTGGCGACCCTGTGGTCCGTACTCGGTGACGCCCCGGTGGCCCGCCGCCAGATCAGTCAGATCGCCCAGGCGCAGGGGCCCGCGGCGCGTGACGCGTTCCTGGTGAACCTGATGCTGGTGCTGACCCGGGAGATCCGTACGTACGAGACGGCCGTGCAGCGGTCGATGCAGGAGGCGGCTCCGGTGGCCCCGGCGGCGGCTCCTGCGGGTGCCGTGCCCTCCGGGGAGGAGCAGCGGCTGCTGCTGCGGCGGCTGCACGACGACTGCCAGCTGGCCCGGCGGGCCGTGCGCGCGGCGGTCGGCACGCGCTGACGAGGACGGAGATCCGCGGTGTCGCCCTGGAAGGGCGACACCGCGGATTTTGTGTGTCCGCGCCTTCCGGGGAGGGCCATTGGTGTACGCCACTGACGCTCCGCAGGCCCGTGAGCCGCCGCCACGAAACTCGCCGAAGCCCTGCTGACGTGGGAAATCGCCGCGGTGTCGGCATGATTGACGGATCGTCGGACCGCCGGGTACGACTGACCCCACGCCCGGCCCCGCACGCCCCGCCACGCCCGACCGTCACAGGAGGCCGCTTTGCGAGGATCCCCCGCCGTTCCCGACCCCGCCCCCGGCAGACGCGTCCGTACGACGGCAGGTGCCCTGGCCGCGGCGGCGCTGCTGCTGCCGCTGCTCGGCGCGGCACCGTCCGCCGCCGGGCCGGCCCTACCGCCCGCCCCCGACGGCCTCCAGCGGGCGTTCGCCGCCGCCGCGGCCGAGTACCACGTGCCGCAGTCCGTCCTGCTCGGCGTCTCCTATCTCCAGTCCCGTTGGGACACGCACGGCGGTGCCCCGAGCGTGACCGGCGGCTACGGCCCCATGCACCTCACCGACGCCCGCACCGCACTGGCCGGGGCCTCGCACCACGGCGGGGGCGCCGAGGACCCGCGCGGCGACGACGCCCGCGCCCCGCTGCGACCGCGGGAGGCGAGTGTCCCGGCGGACACCGAGCTGCCGGCCCGGCTGACCACGCTGCCGAGGGCGGCCGAGCTGACCGGGCTGAGCCCGGACGCGCTGCGCACCGATCCGGCCGCGAACGTGTCGGGCGGCGCGGCGCTGCTGGCCGCCGCACAGCGTGAGCTGGGCGAGCCGCTCAGCGAGGACCCCGCGGACTGGTACGGGGCGGTGGCCCGCTTCTCGGGCGCCGACGACTCCGCGACGGCGGCGGCGTACGCCGACGACGTGTACGGGGTGATCCGCGCCGGTGAGCGGCGGACCACGGACACCGGGCAGCGGATCGCGCTGACCGCCCTCCCCGGCGTGGCCCCCGACACGGCGCAGCTGGCGCACACCGGCCTGCGCGCCGCCTCCGCCGACGGTACCGAGTGCCCGGCGTCGGTGTCCTGCGAGTGGATCCCGGCACCGTACGAGGAGTTCGGGGACGGCGACTACGGCAACCACGACCTGGGGAACCGTCCCGCCTCCCAGCGCATCCGGTACATCGTCGTGCACGACACGGAGGGCGCCTGGAACGGCGTCCTGAACATGGTGCAGGACCCGACGTACGTCTCCTGGAACTACACGCTGCGCTCCACCGACGGCCACATCGCGCAGCACGTGAAGGCCAAGGACGTGGCCTGGCACGCGGGCAACTGGTACGTCAACGCGAACTCGGTCGGGCTGGAGCACGAGGGCTTCCTCGCGGACCCGGACGCCTGGTACACGGAGGCGATGTACCGCTCGTCGGCGCGGCTGGTGAAGTACCTGGCCGCGAAGTACGACATCCCCCTGGACCGGCAGCACGTCCTGGGCCACGACAACGTGCCCGGCCCGACCACCTCGACCGTGCCCGGGATGCACACGGACCCGGGCCCGTACTGGGACTGGCGGCACTACTTCCAACTGCTGGGCCGCCCGATCGTGCCGACCGCCGGCAAGAAGGCGCAGCTGGTGACGATCCGGCCCGACTACGACACGAACCGTCCCGAGTACACCGGCTGCGAGACCGCGGGCGCGCCGTGCGCGGAACACGGTTCCAGCGAGGTGCGGCTGTACACCGACCACGACGTGAACGCGCCCCTGATCAAGGACGTGGGTCTCGGCACCACGCCGACGACCGGGGTGAACGACCTGTCGTCGCGGGTCTCCACCGGCCAGCAGTTCGCGGTGGCCGACCGGTGGGGCGACTGGACGGCCATCTGGTACCTGGGCCAGAAGGCCTGGTTCCACGACCCGAAGAAGCACCCGGCGGCGGTGCCGGCCTCGGGCCGGCTGATCACCCCGCGCGCCGGTCTGGAGAGCGTCCCGGTGTACGGGCGCGCGTACCCGGAGAAGGCGGCCTACCCGGCGGGTGTCCCCGCCCAGGCGGTGTCGCCGCTGCGGTACACGCTGCCCAAGGGGCAGGCGTACGTGGTGGGCGACGAGGTGCCGGGCGAGTACTACTACGCGGTCACCTTCGACGAGGCGTCCCACCGGGTGGTGACCGGCGAGGACCGGTACTACGAGATCCAGTACGGCCACCGGGTCGCGTACGTGCGTGCCGCGGACGTCACGCTCACGACCGCGCGGTAGCGGCCGGGCCGGGTCAGCCCTGCTGGAAAAGCTCCGCCGGGAGCGGCTTCAGCAGGGCGTACAGGTCGTCGGTGATGGGGCGGTCCCAGGCGGCGATGGTCACCAGCACGTTGTCGCTGCGGTCGAACTGTACGCAGGAGATCCGGCTCTCGGAGAGTTTGAGGCGGCGCACGATCAGCAGGTTGTCGCCCTGCATGACCGGCACGTCCTCGGTGCCGACGACGGTGATCTCCTCGTCGTTCTCCAGGGCCAGCAGCAGTTGGGCCACCTCGAAGGGGATCTCGCCCTCGGGGACCTCGCGGGCCGGGGAGCCCTCCGGCAGATTGCCGATGATCATCGCGGGGCCGCGCCCGCCGAACAGGTCGTAGCGCAGGAAGACGCCCTGGCAGCTGCCGTCGGGCGCGGGGAGCAGTCCGGCGCCCAGGTTCCCGGGCCAGTCGCCCGGGTCCATGGCCAGTACGTCGAAGTCGGGCCCGGCGGGCGTGGCGCTGCGGCGGCGGAGGAACGACATGCCGCCATGGTACGTGGCCGGACCCCCTGAACGGAGTGCGGGCGGGCGTCCGGGCCACGCGGTGCCGGTGGGGTCCGCGTCCGGTTCCCCCGGGCAGCCGCGTGGGGTCACTCCTCCGGCGGGGCGGGCGGCACCACCGCGACGGGGGACGCCGCGTGCAGCAGGACGGCGTGGGTGACCGAGCCCATCATGCGGGCGGGGGCCAGCAGGCGCCGGCGGTGACGGCCGACGACGACCAGTTCGGCGTCCCGGGAGGCGGCGACGAGGTGTCCGGCCGCGTCACCGGCCACGACGTACGCATCGGCGCGGACGTCGTGGTGGCGTCCCCGGTAGGGGGCGAGGAGGCCGTCGGCCAGGACGCGGGTCTCGCTCTCGACGGAGACCTCGTCGATCACCAGGGGCATCATCTGGCCCGCGGCGGCCCAGGTCTGCACCGGCCACGGGTAGGCGGCGACCACCTGGAGCCGGGCGCCGCGCCGCGCGGCCTCGGCGAAGGCGAAGGACAGCACCGCGTCGTCGGGGCTGTCCACGTGCAGGCCGACGACCACCCGCGGGCCGGGCTCGGCCGGTGGCTCGCCGTGCACCTCGCGGCCGGGGCGGGGCACCACGACGACGGGGCACTCGGCGTCGCGGGCGGCGGCCAGGCTGTTGGAGCCGAGCAGCAGGCTGGCGAATCCGCCGCGGCCGCGGGAGCCGAGCACCAGCAATTGGGCGTCGGCCCCCAGTTCCGGCAGCGCGGCGCCCGGTACGCCCTCCATGCCGAGGTACTCCGTCACCGGCGCGTCGGCCCGGTCCCGCAGACGGGCGCGGGCCTCCTCGATCACCGGGTCCTCGCCGGTGTCCGGTGGGCCGGCGACCAGGACCTCGCCCTGCGCCCAGGCGGCGTACTGCCGCACGTGCACCACCCGCAGGGGCGCCGCGCGCCCGCGGGCCGCGTCGGCGGCCCAGTCCAGTGCGCGCAGGCTGTCCTGCGAACCGTCGACCGCCGCGATGACCGGCAGGGTGCTCATGGGTTCCTCACCTCCGGAGGGACGACCTTCCCCCTCGTGGCGTCAGCCTCGCCCAGGCGTCGGCTCCGATGGGGCGCTCACGGTCGCGTGTCCGGAAAATCGGGCGGAACACCCCCGGATCGGCCGGGTCTCAGGTGAGGTCGAACTCCCCTTCCCGCGCTCCCGACACGAACGCGCCCCACTCCGCCGGGGTGAAGATCAGGGAGGGGCTCTGCGGGCTGCCGCTGTTCCGCATGGCGATGAACCCCTCGACGAAGGCGATCTGGACATCCCCCATTCCTCGGCTGCTGGACTGCCACTGCGCGTTGCTGAGATCCAGCTCCGGCTTGTCCCAGCCCATGAGCGGGCGCTGTTGGGTGGTGCTCTCGGCCACGTCCGTGCTCCTCCCGGTTTCGTCGTCCGCGGGCCAGCCTAGCGATCGGGCCGGACCGCCGACAGGCCATGCGGGGCGTGCCTTTGGGAAGATCGGCGCCGCGGTCCCCGGGCGTCCCACGGGACCCCCGGGGCTCTCCCGTCTCAGCCGTGCCCGAGGAAGGCGGCGACCCGGCGGACGAACCACTGCGGATCGTCCCGCCACGGGTAGTGCGCGGCGTCCGGCTGGACCGCGACCTCCGCGTGCGGGAAGACGCCGGCGCAGCGGCGGGCGAGCTCCGGGCGGGGGCCGCCGTCGAGCTCACCTGCGAGAACGAGCACCCGGGCGGCGCAACGGGACAGGGCCGCACGGGTGGCGGTCGGGTCGAAGGCGTCCGGGGACAGGTAGACGTCGGCGGCCTCCTCGTTGGTCTCCTCCTCGCCGCGGGCGTCGTGGTCCCGGGCCGCGTCGTCCCAGCGGCCGTGGAAGAAGGGGACGAACACGGGATCGAAATCACCGGTCCCGGCCAGCCATGCCCGGAAGGGCCCGAACGCCTCTTCGAACCAGGGCTCGTCCTTGCGCAGCAGCGCCGCCTCGAGCCGGTCCTCGGGCGTCGCCGGCAGACCCAGCGCCCACGGGGTGGCGGTGACCAGGACGAGCCGCCGCACGCGTGCCGGGTGGCGGGCGGCGTACAGCATGGCGAGGCTGCCGCCCGCCGAGTGCGCGAGGACGTCCATGCGCTCCAGCCCGAGGTGGACGCGGAGGGCCTCCACGTCGTCCACGAGCCGGTCGCAGCGGTACGTCGCGGGGTCGTCGGGCACCGCGGAGTCGCCGGTGCCGCGCAGGTCGAGGAGGACCAGCCGGCGGTGTGCCGTCAGACCTCCGAGGTCACCCAGATAGGCGGAGGCGCGCATGGGCCCGCCCGGCAGGACGACGAGCGGGTCGCCGTCACCCCGGACGTGGTAGGCGAGTTCGGTCCCGTCGTACGCGGTGAGGGTCGGCATGCCGTCGATCATGGCCGCCGGCCTCAGCAGGCGCAACGGGGTTGCCCTGGCGCGGCCGTCAGGCCCCGAAGGCCTCGTCGGCCGTGGTGAAACGGTGCACGGTCGGCTTCAGCGCCTCGTGGAGGCAGCCGAAGTACTCCGTCCGCGCCGTCCCGTCGAGGACGGACAGCAGGAACGCGAGGCACCCGGTGTCGTGGTGCTCCCACAGGGGACCGCGGCCCTCGTTGTAGAGGACCGTCCACGCGTCGGGATCCTGGCCGGGACGCACCAGCCAGTACAGGAAGGCTCCCGTGCCCTCCTCGTGGGCCCACGGCAGCACCCGCGCACCCTCCTCCAGGAGGAGGGCGGGCTTCTCCTCGCCCGCCGCCCACAACCGGCCCAGGATCTCTTCCCGTTCGGCGGTCTGGGCGACCAGATCGCAGTCGTCGTGGGCCGAGTCGGGCACGAGGAGCCAGACCGTCTCGTCGAAGACCCCGTCCCCGTACGTCTCCACCAGTCGTTTGTAGTCGGAGGGCAGACCCGAGCCGAGGGCCCGTTCCGCCTGCGTCCAGTCCACGGCGGGCGGCGGCTCGGCGGGCGGCGGACACAGACGGACGAGGTCGTCGAGCGCTTTCATGCGTCGGACCATATTCAAGTGGCTCTGGACCAGCGGCCCCAGGGCCGACGTCAGGAACCGGCGAAGCGGTCCCGCAGTTCCCTCTTGAGGATCTTGCCGCTGGCGTTGCGGGGCAGGGCGTCCACGAACAGGACGCGCTTGGGGGCCTTGAACGCGGTCAGCTTCTCGCGGGCGTGGGCGATCAGTTCGTCCTCCGTGGCCTCGCCGCGGCGGACGACGACCGCCGTGACGGCCTCGATCCAGCGTTCGTCGGGCAGGCCGACGACGGCGGCCTCGGCGACGGCCTCGTGGGTGTAGAGGGCGTCCTCGACCTGGCGGGAGGCGACCAGGACGCCGCCGGAGTTGATGACGTCCTTCACCCGGTCGACGATGGTGAGGTAGCCGTCGGCGTCCCGGACCGCGAGGTCGCCGGAATGGAACCAGCCGCCGCGGAAGGCCGCCTCGGTCTCCTCGGGCTTGTCCCAGTAGCCCTCGCACAACTGCGGGGAACGGTAGACGACTTCGCCCGGGGTGCCGTCGGGCACGTCCTTGCCGTCCTCGTCGACCACGCGCGCGTCGACGAACAGGACGGGCCGGCCGCAGGAGTCCATGCGGCCCTCGTGCTCGTCGGGGCCGAGGACGGTGGCGAGCGGGCCGATCTCGCTCTGGCCGAAGCAGTTGTAGAAGGCGAGGTGCGGGAGGCGTTCGCGCAGCCGCTCCAGGACGGGCACGGGCATGATCGACGCCCCGTAGTAGGCCTTGCGCAGGCCGTCGAGGTCGCGGGTGGCGAAGTCGGCGCGGTTCGCGAGGCCGATCCAGACCGTGGGCGGGGCGAAGAGGCTGTCCACGCGGCCGGCTTCGATCAGGTCGAAGAGGCGGTCGCCGTCCGGTGCGTCCAGGACGATGTTCGTCGCGCCGACGGCGAGGTAGGGCAGCAGGAAGACGTGCGTCTGCGCCGAGTGGTAGAGGGGCAGCGCGTGCACGGGGCGGTCACCGGCGCCGAGGTCCAGGGCGGTGATGGCGCTGAGGTACTCGTGCACCAGGGCCCGGTGGGTCATCATCGCGCCCTTGGGCAGCGCGGTGGTGCCCGACGTGTAGAGCAGCTGCACCAGGTCCTCGCCGTCCGGCTCGGGCCCGTCGTACGCGGGTGCCGTGGCCAGCCGGTCGAGCAGGCTGCCGTCGGCGTCCCGCAGCGGCAGGGTGCGTACACCGTCGGGGAGGCGGCCGGCGAGGTCCGGGTCCGTGAGGACGAGGGCGCTGCCGGACTGGCGGACGAGATAGGCGAGGTCGTCGCCGGTGAGGTTCTGGTTGACCGGGACGTGCACGAGTCCCGCGCGGGCGCAGGCGAGGAAGGCGATCAGGTAGGCGTCCGAGTTGTGCCCGTAGGCACCGACCCGGTCGCCGGGCGCGAGCCCCTGGTCCCGCAGGACGCTCGCCGCGCGGGAGACGGCGGCGTCGAGCTCCTCGTACGTCCAGGAGCGGTCGCGGTACTCCACCGCGACGCGCGCGGGGGTGCGTCGGGCGCTGCGCCGCAGCACCCCGTCGACCGTGCTGCGGTGTCCGGGCGTCATGACATGATCCTCGGCCGGTACGGGGGGCGGGTCAAGACGTGCGCGGGCGGTGCCGCGACTGGTGCTGTCATGCCACTGACACGTGCACATACCGACTGGTACGCTCAGCCGCTCCTTCCCCCAAAGACGTCGGGAGGCACCATGCGCATCCGCCGGAGACGACTCGTCGTCACGGCCGTCGCCCTGCTCACCGCGGCGACCACCCTGCCCACGGCAGCCGCGGACGGACACTCGGGCGACCGGGCCGAACGGCCGTCCCACGGCGGACTGTCCGCCGTCGTCCGGTACACCGAGTACGGCATTCCGCACATCGTCGCGAAGGACTACGCGAACCTCGGCTTCGGCACCGGCTGGGCGCAGGCCGCCGACCAGGTCTGCACCCTGGCCGACGGCTTCGTGACCGTGCGCGGCGAACGCTCCCGCTTCTTCGGCCCGGACGCCGCGCCCGACCTCTCCCTCTCCTCCGCGGCCACGAACCTCTCCAGCGACCTGTACTTCTCCGGGGTGCGCCGGGCCGGCACCGTGGAGAGGCTGCTCGCCCAGCCGGCGCCCCAGGGCCCGAGCCGGGACGCCGAGGAGCTGATGCGGGGCTTCGCCGCGGGCTACAACACCTGGCTGGAACAGAACCGGATCACCGACCCGGCGTGCCGGGGCGCCGCCTGGGTGCGGCCGGTGACCGCCCTGGACGTGGCCGCGCGCGGCTTCGCCCTCTCCGTGCTCGGCGGACAGGGCCGTGCGGTGGACGGCATCACGGCCGCGAAGCCGCCGGGCACGACGGCCGGGAGCGGCACCGCACAGGGCCCCGACGCCGAGGCGACCGCCCGCGCCGCCCGGGAACTCTTCGCCGCCGGCGACGCCGACATGGGATCCAACGCGGTCGCCTTCGGCGGCGGCACCACGGCGAACGGCCGCGGGCTGCTGCTCGGCAATCCGCACTACCCCTGGCAGGGCGGGCGCCGCTTCTGGCAGTCCCAGCAGACGATCCCCGGGCGGCTGAACGTCTCGGGCGCCTCGCTGCTCGGCTCGGCGACCATGTCCATCGGCCACAACGCGCACGTCGCCTGGAGCCACACCGTCGCCACGGGCGTCACGCTCAACCTGCACCAGCTGACGCTGGATCCGGCCGACCCGACGGTCTACCTGGTCGACGGCAGGCGTGAGCGGATGACGAGGCGGTCCGTCACCGTCGCCGTGAAGAACGGCGCCCCGGTGACGAGAACGCAGTGGTGGACCCGGTACGGCCCGGTGGTGACCTCGCTAGGCGCCTCGCTGCCCCTGCCGTGGACGGCGTCGGCCGCGTACGCGGTGAACGATCCGAACGCCGCCAACCTGCGCGGCTCCGACACCGCCCTCGGCTTCAGCCGGGCCCGCGGCACGGACGACGTCCTCGCCTCCCTGCGCCGCACGCAGGGGCTGCCGTGGGTGAACACGATCGCCGCCGACTCGCGCGGCCACACCCTGTTCACCCAGTCCCAGGTGCTCCCCCGCATCACCGACGACCTCGCCGGACGCTGCTCCACGCCGCTCGGCAAGGTGACGTACCCGTCCTCGGGGCTGGCGGTGCTGGACGGCTCGCGCGCGGACTGCGCGCTCGGCCGTGACCGGGACGCGGTCCAGCCGGGGATCTTCGGTCCGTCGCGCATGCCCACGCTGAAGAACGCGCCGTACGCGGAGAACTCCAACGACAGCGCCTGGCTGGCCAACGCCGACCGGCCGCTGACCGGATACGAGCGGATCTTCGGCACGGTCGGCACCCAGCGGTCGATGCGCACGCGGGGCGCGGTCGAGGACGTGGCGGCGATGGCGGACCGGGGCGGGCTGACCGTACGCGACCTGCAGCGGCAGCAGTTCGCCGACCGGGCCCCCGCCGGCGACCTGATCGCGGCCGACGCCGCGAAGGCCTGTGCCGCGCTGCCCGGCTCCACCGCGGCGGGCAGCGACGGCCGGTCCGTGGACGTGCGGGAGGCCTGTGACGTGCTCGCCGGCTGGGACCGCACCATGGACACCGGCAGCCGGGGCGCGTTGCTCTTCGACCGGTTCTGGCGGGCGCTCATCAGGGCCGTGCCGGCGGGTGAGCTGTGGAAGGTGCCGTTCTCCCCGGCGGACCCGGTCCTCACCCCGAACACGCTGAACACCGGCGCGAGGGGTGTCGCCACCGCCCTCGCGGACGCGGTCGGCGAGCTGCGCGCCGCGGGCATCGAGCTCGACGCGCCGCTCGGGGAGCACCAGTTCGTCGTCCGCGACGGCGCACGCGTTCCCGTAGGCGGCGGCACCGAGTCCCTGGGCGTCTGGAACAAGGTCGAGCCCGTCTGGGACCCGGCGCACGGCGGATACACCGAGGTGACCACCGGCTCCAGCTACATCCAGGCCGTCGGCTGGGACGGCGGCCGGTGCCCGGTGGCCCGTACGCTGCTGACCTACTCCCAGTCCTCCGACCCCACCTCGCCGCACCACGCGGACCAGACCCGGCTGTTCTCCGAGGAGAAGTGGGTGACGTCCCGCTTCTGCGAGCGGGACATCCTGGCGTCGCCCGCGCTGCGGATCGTCCGGGTGCGCGAACGCTGAGCGGCACCGCCTTGCGGCCCGTCCGGTGACCCACCGGACGGGCCGCGGCCCGTGGGTCCGCACGCCCCATTGACACGACCCCCCGCTGACAGGAAAGTTTCACTCCGCACGGTGATCCGGGAAAGATACTTTCAGCTTCGGTGGCGGGAGGCTCTTCGATGACCGGTCAGGGCACGAGCGGGTTCACACGGCGGCAACTGGGTGCCGGCGCCCTGGCGCTGGGCGGGGCGCTGGCGATCGCCCCGTTCGCGGCCGGACCCGCCGAGGCCGTCTCGGACACGTCCCCCCGCCCCACCCTCAGGCGCGGCTCGGCGGAGCGCGCCGGGCTGCTCCGCGGCCATCTGCGGCAACTGGTCACCGACGCCGAGACGTTCCTCGGCCCCTCCCCCAAGCATCCGTGGTACGCGGGCGCCGTGCTGCTCGCCGGGCGCGGCGGCACGGTGGCGCTGCACGAGCCGATCGGCATGGCGGTGCGCTACCGGGCGTACGACGAGAAGACCGACACCGGCGTCGAGTTCCCGGCCGGGCAGCAGATTCCGATGGCCGAGGACACGGTGTTCGACCTGGCGTCGATCTCCAAGCTGTTCACCTCGCTCCTCGCCGTGCAGCAGATGGAGCGCGGCGCGCTGGAGCTCGAGGCGCCGGTCGCCGCGTACCTGCCGGACTTCGGACGGGCGGGCAAGCAGGAGGTGACCATCCGCCAGCTCCTCACGCACACCTCCGGATTCCGGGCCTGGATCCCGCTGTACAGCGCGCCGACGTACGAGGAGAAGGTCCGGCTCGTCTTCGACGAGGCACCGGTCAGCCCGCCCGGCACCGCGTACCTCTACTCGGACCTCAACATGATCTCGCTCCAGCTGGTGCTGGAGAAGATCACGGGCCGCACCCTGGACGTCCTGCTGCGCGAGAAGATCACCGCCCCGCTGGGCCTGCGCCGCACCCGCTACAACCCGCCCGCCTCCTGGCGGCCGAAGATCGCGGCCACGGAGGACGCCCGCCGGCCCTGGTCCGGCCTCGACCGGGGGCTGGTGTGGGGCGAGGTGCACGACGAGAACGCCTTCAGCCTCGGCGGGGTCGCCGGCCACGCGGGGGTGTTCTCCTGCGCGTGGGACCTGGCGGTGCTCGGCCGTACGCTGCTCAACGGCGGGTCCTACGGACGGGCGCGCATCCTGCGGCCGGAGTCGGTGCAGCTGATGTTCACCGACTTCAACACCGCCTTCCCCGGCGACGAGCACGGCCTCGGCTTCGAGCTCTACCAGCACTGGTACATGGGCGCCATGGCCACACCGCGCACCGCCGGGCACACCGGCTTCACGGGCACCTCGCTGGTGCTCGACCCGACCACCGACTCGTTCCTGGTGGTGCTGGGCAACTCCGTACACCCGGTGCGCAGTTGGCGTTCGGGGTCGGCTCCCCGGGTCGCGGCCGGCACGAACCTGGCGCGCGCCGTGCCCGTCCGTCCGGCGCACGGGCGTACCGCCTGGTTCTCGGGGACGGCGAGTTCCGCGTCGGCGACCCTCGCCCTGCCCGCGCTGGACACGTCCGCCGGGGACGCGCGGCTGCGCTGCGCGCTGTGGTGGGACACCGAGCCCGGAGCGGACGCGCTCGCCCTGGAGGCCACCACGGACGGCGGCACCACATGGCAACCCGTCCCCTTCACGACCACGCGCCCCGGCGACGGGCCGCAGACGCATCCGGCGGGCTCGGTCAGCGGCTGGTCGGGCCGCGTGTGGCACCGTCTGACGGCGGATCTCCCGGCCGCCCGGGGGCTCGTCCTGCGCTGGCGGTACGCGACCGACCGGCTGTACGTGGGCCGCGGGGCGTACGTCGACGGGCTGCGCGCGGAGGCGGCCGACGGCGTCCTGTTCGACGACGCGCGCCCGGCGGACGCGGCGCGGATCGAAGCGGTGGGGTGGACGCCGTCGGCCGACTAGGGCAGGCCAGGGGCGGGTCCGCTATCCGTTGAACACGGCCTTCTGCACCTCGTTCGGCCCGTCGAAGCTGTTCTCCTTCAGGCCGTCGAGGCGGCTCACGACCTTGTCGTCCGCCTTGTTCTTGCGGGCGCAGTCGACGAGCGCCTTCTTGTCCGCCGGGTAGTCGATGCCGCTGAGGGCCTTCTGCAGGTCGATGGGGCTGAGGTCGGCCATGGCAGGCTCCTTGTCGTGCGGGTCGCGTGTACGGAATTTCCGTTATGTCGCGGTACCCAGCCCGACCCGGCGCATGCGCGGGTCACTCCCCGGTCCGCTCCAGCACGGCCATCGCCGCGTTGTGTCCCGGCACTCCGCTGACCCCTCCTCCGCGCACCGCCCCCGCCCCGCACAGCAGGACGTTGGCCCGATCCGTCTCCACGCCCCAGCGGCCGGTGCCCTCGGCCGCGTGGGGCCAGGACAGGTCGCGGTGGAAGATGTGGCCGCCGGGCAGCCGGAGGTCGCGGTCCAGGTCCAGCGGCGACCTGGCCTCGATGCAGGGCCGCCCGTCGGCGTCGGTCGCCAGGCAGTCCGCGAGGGGCTCGGCCAGATGGGCGTCGAGCTGGGCGAGGGTCGACTTCAGCAGTTCCTCGCGGACGGCGTCGTTGTCCCGGGCGAAGAGGCGGGCGGGGGTGTGGAGCCCGAACAGGGTGAGGGTGTGCAGGCCCTGTTCGGCGAGGTCGGGGGCGAGGATCGTGGGGTCGGTCAGCGAGTGGCAGTAGATCTCGGAGGGCGGGGCGGCGGGCAGGTCACCGGCCGCGGCCCGGGCGTACGCGGTGGCCAGCTGCTCGTAGCCCTCCGCGATGTGGAAGGTCCCCGCGAAGGCCTCACGCGGGTCGACCGCGGGGTCGCGCAGCGCCGGCAGGCGCTTCAGCAGCATGTTCACCTTGAGCTGGGCGCCCTCGGCGGGCGGGGGCGGCGCCTGGCCGGTCAGCGCCGCCAGCTCCCGCGGGGAGGCGTTGACCAGGACGTGGCGCGCGGCGGCGACGCCCTCGCCGTCGGACGACCGGTAGGTGACCTCGGCCGCTTTCCCGTCGGTGTCGACGCGCACCGCCTCGTGTCCGGTGGCGAGCACGGCACCGGCGGCGCGGGCCGCGCCGGCCAGCGCGTCGGTGAGGGCGCCCATGCCGCCGACCGGCACGTCCCAGGCGCCGGTGCCGCCGCCGATCACGTGGTAGAGGAAGCAGCGGTTCTGGCTCAGGGCGGGGTCGTGGGCGTCGGCGAACGTGCCGATCAGCGCGTCGGTGAGGGCCACGCCCCGCACCAGGTCGTCCGCGAAGTGCTCCTCGATCGCGACACCGATCGGCTCCTCGAACAGGGCCCGCCAGGCGTCCTCGTCGTCGATCCGGCGGCGCAGCTCGTCGCGGGTGGGCAGCGGCTCGGTGAGGGTCGGGAAGACCCGCTGGGCGAGGTGGCCGGTCATGCCGTAGAACCTCTGCCAGGCCGCGTACTCGCGGTCCGAGCCGGTGAGCGCGGCGAACGACTCCCGGGTGCGCCGCTCGCCCCCGCCGACGAGCAGCCCGGTGGGCCGGCCGTCCCGGTGGGCCGGCGTGTACGAGGAGACGGTCCGGCCGCGCACCCGGAAGTCGAGGTCCAGGTCCCGCACGATCTTCCGGGGCAGCAGGCTGACCAGGTACGAGTACCGGGACAGCCGCGCGTCGACCCCGGCGAACGGCCGGGTGGACACGGCCGCGCCCCCGGTGTGGCCGAGCCGCTCCAGCACCAGCACGGAGCGCCCGGCGCGGGCCAGATAGGCGGCGGCGACCAGCCCGTTGTGGCCGCCGCCGACGATGACGGCGTCGTAGGTACGAGAGGCGCGGGGTGGGGTCATGGCTCTTGGTAGCACGAGGTGATCCCGGGCGGCCAGGGGTGGATCACGGGCCGGCCGGTGACCGGCCCGTTTCCCCCCGGCACTGCACCGGGCGGCCGGTCCGTCCATGGCCGCCCGGCAGAGCGGTGCGCACCTGGCAGCCCCGGGAGGCCTCCGGGCGCCGGCGCCCGGAGGCCGTGCGTCTCGGCCACGAGGGTGCGGCGGGCGTGGCCCGGCGCGTCGCCCCGCGGTGAGGGCCGACGGTGCGCCGGGCCGGTCGGCGCCCCGCCACCCGGGACGGCACACGGCGAAAGGGGGGGGCGCCGTCGCGTCCCGCACCGGCACCGCCGCCCCGCGTTCGGCCCGATGTGGCGGGTCCGGGCCGTTGTGCCGCGCTGCCGACCGGGACCTGAGCTCCACCGGACGGCCCAGGGGCGGCGTCCGGACGCCGGCGCCGCGCGAAGGGCCGTCGAGCGACGGCCGGTTCAGCGCGCACCGGCCCGTCGGAGCACCGCCACCCTGCGGTACAGCTCCACCGCCTCCGGCCCCCGGCCGAGCTGTTCCAGGCAGTGGGCCTCGTCGTCGCGGCTCGCGAGGGTGTCGGGGTGGTCGGGACCGAGGACCCGCTCGCGGGCGGCGGCCACCTCGCTGTACTCGGCCAGCGCGGCGGACCAGCGGCCCAGCCAGCCCAGGCCCACGGCGACCTCGCGACGGCTGACCAGGGTGTCGGGGTGGTCGGGGCCGAGCACCCGCTCGCGGATCGCGCAGACCTCGCGCGCCGCGGTGAGCGCCTCGTGCCAGCGGCCGAGCCGTCCGAGGTTGACGCCGAGGCCGTGCCGGGCGCGCAGGGTCTCGGGGTGCTCGGGGCCCTGGACGCGGGTGCGGTCGTCGATCAGCGCGGCGTACAGCGTCAGCGCCTCGGCGCTGCGTCCGAGGCGGCCCAGGCAGATGCCCGACTCGTAGCGGGCGGCGAGAGTGTCGGGGTGGTCCGGGCCGAGGGCCCGGGCGCGTGCGTCGGCGACCTCGCGGTAGGTCTCGAGGGCTTCCTGCCAGCGGCCGAGCCGGCCGAGCGCGTAGGCCACCTCGTAGCGGGTGACCAGGGTGTCGGGGTGCTCGGGGCCGAGGACCCGCGCGCGGGCCTCGGCGACCTCGCGCGCCATGCGGTGGGCGGCCTCGGGTCGGCCGAGCCGGCCGAGGTTGAAGGCGAGGTTGTGACGGCAGCGCAGGGTGTCGGGATGGTCGGCGCCCATGGTGCGCTCCCGGGCCGCGAGGACGGCCGTGTAGACCTGGTGGGCGTCTGCGTACCGGCCCAGCCTGCCCAGGACGTACGCCATCTCCTGACGGGCGGCGAGCGTGTCGGCGTGGTCGGCGCCCAGGATCCGGATCCGGGCCTCGGCCACGCGTTTGTACGCGCGCAGCGCGTCGGCGGCGCGGCCGGTGCGGCTGAGGGTGAAGGCGATCTCGTAGCGGCTGGCGAGGGTGTCGGGGTGGTCGGCGCCGAGGAGGCGCTCGCGCTCGCCGGCCACGGCCCGGAGCAGTTCCGACGCCTCCGTCCAGCGGCCGAGCCGGCCGAGGCTCAGTGCCGCGTTGTGCCGTCCGGCCAGCGCGGTCAGGACCTCCGGCTCCCGGTCAGGCCGCTCGCCGGGAGCGGATGGCGCCGCATCGCCGGGAGCGGGCGCCGCAGCGTCGTCGCCCGTGGGATGCGGGCCCCAGTCCCCGGACAGCCCGGCCGCGGGGTCCGCGGGTGGGGTGCGCAGCCCGGTGCCGGTCGCCTTCGGTCCGGTGGTCATGCCGAGGGACCACGACGGCAGGGCCGCCCTGCCTCCAACCGGTTCGGGCGTCCGCGGGGCCGCGCGGGGCGACGCCACGGCCGGCGCGTACACCGGCGCCGTGCGCTCCGAGGTGAGCCGGCGGCCCACTTCGCGGGCGTCCTGCGGCCGCTGCCCGGGCTGCTTGGCCAGCAGGTCCAGGATGATCCGCTCCAGGTACCCCGGCAGGTCGGGCCGGTGCCGGCGCGGCGGTTCGGGCACGGTGTCGCGATGGCCGACGAGGACCGCCCACGCGTCGTCGAGGTCGAAGGGCGGGACGCCGGTGGCGATCTCGTAGAGCACACAGCCCAGCGAGTACAGGTCGCTGCGCCGGTCGACCTCGTCGCCGCCGATCTGCTCGGGCGACATGTAGTGCGGGGTGCCCATGGCGATGCCGGTGCCGGTCAGCCGGGCGGTGAACCCGACGTCGTGGCCGAGCCGGGCGATGCCGAAGTCGCAGATCTTCACGGTGCCGTCGGCCAGGCGCACGATGTTCGCGGGTTTCAGGTCGCGGTGCACGATGCCCTGCTCGTGCGTGTAGGCGAGCGCGGCGGCGACCTGCTCGGCGATGTCCAGGACGTCGGGGACCGGCAGCGGGTGGTGCTTGTTGTCCTCCAGCAGCCGGCTGAGGTCACGGCCCTCCAGCAGCTCCATGACCAGGAAGAGCACGCCGTCGTACTCGCCGAAGTCGTGCACGACGGTCACTCCGCGGTGCTGGAGCGCGGCGGCCACCCGGGCCTCGCGCCGGAACCGCTCCCGCAGCACGCGGGTGAAGGACTGGTCGTGCTGCGTGCCCAGTGGCTTGAGGCACTTCACCGCGACGCGCCGCCCCAGCGACTCGTCCCGTGCCCGCCACACCTCGCCCATGCCGCCGCGCCCGATCCGTTCGAGCAACCGGTACCGGCCTTGGATCAGCGTGCTGTCCCCCATCGCTGCGCCCGCCCCCGTGGTTCAGTCCGCCCCGCCCTCCCCTGGCCGGTCCAGTATGGCGGCTTATGGCCCGGGTTTGTACGGTGCCTGGCCCGCGCCCCGGCACGGCGGGCCGGGGGTGTTTGGAAGGGAGACCGGGGCGCAGACGTGCGGGAATCCGTGCGGTCCGACGCCCGGGGTACGCGGTCGGCGGCCGGCGGTGGCGGGCGCGGGGGCCGGTCTGCCGTAGCGCCCGTGGCCGTCCGGGCGCAGGAAGGGGTACGCCGGATGCGGCAGGCCGCGCCCCGTCAGCGTGCGTGCGGGGACGCGGGCGGTGCACCCCTCGGCCCGGGGCCCCTGCCGCCCGGGCGGCTCAGCGCAGCGTGGCGAGGAACTCTCCGCAGGCCCGGGCGCAGGCGCGGCACGCCTCGGCGCTGTCCTCGGCGCCGGGTTGCTTGTCGAAGACGTGCGCGCCCTCCAGGCACACCTGCATGCACCACTCCAACTGGACGCGTATCGCGGTCTCGTCCACCTGGTTCTGCTCGGACAGCACACGGCAGGTCGCGTCGCACACCTCCGCGCACATGATGCCCTTGCGCCGTACGAGTTCCTGGTACTCGGTCCCGTCCGGGTCCACCAGGCTCGCCCGCAGCGCGCACGCTCGCGCGCATTCGGTACAGGCCTGTGCACATGCGAAGCGGTCCTCCAGGAAACGGAACAGTTCCTGCTGGGAAGTCGTCGTCGATGTCACACCGCGCGGGTTGCCGCCGTGGTCGGCACCAAACCCGCCGAGGCCCGTGTTCCCAAGGGCTGTGGCCCGTTTTCGCCGGTGCGTCGCCGGGCACCCGGCGAGGCGCCGCAAGAGGACCCGACGACCCGCGGAGGTGCACGACATGCCGGGACGACAGGAACTGCCGTCGACCCTGGAACGGTCCCCCGAGGAAGCCCAGCGCACCTGGATCAAGGCCCACGACTCGGCCGTCGAGGAGTACGGCGAGGGCGAACGCGCCCATCGGGTGGCGTACGGGGCGCTCAAGCACATGTACGAGAAGGTCGGCGACCACTGGGAACGCAAGGAGGGCGGCCGCAAGGGCCCCTCCGACCCGCAGTCGGGACGGCCCCGTCAGCAGGGCGGGCGCAGCGGTGAGGGCGTCGACGAGAAGGCGTCGAAGGAGCACCTCTACGGCGTCGCCAAGCGGCTGGACGTGGCGGGGCGGTCACGGATGTCCAAGGCGGAACTGCTCGACGCGATCCGGAAGGCCAACCGTTCGCGGACGCGAGCGGCCCGGTCGGGCTGAGCTGGTTGGCCGGGGCCGCCGGGGGTACACGCGCTCCATGACTAGCGCAACGATGGACATGGCCGCGGGCTCCGGCGCCGCCGGCGTATGGCTGGTGGTGGCGGCCGTCGTGGTGGTGGCGGTACTGATCGGCGCCTTCGTCTTCGGTAGCCGCATGAAGCGCAAGGAGCCGCCGCCGCCCCTCCCGGAGGAGCAGCCGCACATGCCCGAGGGCGGACCGGTCCGTGAGGTCCGGGAGAACCGGGAACCCGAGGAGATGCCGAGGAGCGAGGACCGCACGCTGCCGCACGAGCTCCGGCACCAGGGCAGCCGCACCGCGTCCGGCCAGGACCGGCCGCGCTGGGACGAGGGCAGCAGCGGTTCGTTCGGCGGCGGCGGCCCGGGCGGCGCGCGCTGACCCGTCCGGCCTCCCGCTTCGGGGATCCGGCACGGCTCGGAGGGGCACGGGCGCAACCGGCACGGTTGCGCCCGTGCCCCTCGTCGTCGTGAGGGGGAGCGACAACCGTGCGTAACCCGGTGGTGGCACGGAGGTAGTTTCCGGCACCGGCGCCGGGGAAACCCATGCTGCCGTGCTGTCGAAGAGGAGAAGGGCCCGTGCCGGCGCGCGGGCCCGTCACGCGGCGGAGCGCACCGTCGACTGGGCCGACGGGCGGCTGCCCGTGTCCGAGGGCGGGGGGCTGCTGCGCAAGGCCTTCCCCGAGCACTGGTCGTTCCTGCTGGGCGAGATCGCCCTCTACAGCTTCGTCGTCCTGCTGCTGAGCGGGGTCTGGCTGACCCTCTTCTTCCATCCGTCGATGACGCAGGTCGTCTACGACGGCTCGTACGAGCCGCTGCTCGGGGTGAGCATGTCGCAGGCGTACCGCACGACGCTCGACATCAGTTTCGACGTGCGCGGCGGGCTGCTGATCCGCCAGCTGCACCACTGGGCGGCCCTGGTGTTCCTGTCGGCCATCGGGGTGCATCTGCTGCGGGTCTTCTTCACGGGCGCGTTCCGCCGACCCCGTGAGGTCAACTGGCTGATCGGCGTCACGCTGTTCGTGCTGGCGCTCGTCGAGGGCTTCGCCGGCTACTCGCTCCCCGACGACCTGCTGTCCGGTACGGGACTGCGCATCGCGCAGGGCATCATGCTGTCCATTCCCGTCGTGGGGACGTACATCAGCATGTTCGTCTTCGGCGGCGAGTACCCCGGCCACGACTTCATCCCCCGGCTGTACTCGGTGCACATCCTGCTGGTCCCGGGACTGCTGCTGGCGCTCGTGACCCTCCACCTCGTGCTGGTCTTCTACCTGAAGCACACCCAGTGGGCGGGCCGGGGCCGCACCGACCGCAACGTCGTCGGCAAACCGATGTTCCCGCAGTTCGCGGCGAGCTCGACCGGCCTGTTCCTCATGGTGACCGGGGTCCTGACGGTGCTCTCGGCGGTGGCGCAGATCAACCCCATCTGGGCGTACGGTCCCTACCGCGCCGACGTCATCTCGACGGGCTCGCAGCCGGACTGGTACGTCGGCTTCCTGGAGGGCTCGCTGCGTCTGATGCCGCCCTTCGAGACGGCGGTGGCGGGGCACACCGTGATGTGGAACGTGCTGGTCCCGGCGGTGCTGCTGCCGGGAGTCCTCTTCACCGTGCTGTACGCGTACCCGTTCTTCGAACGGTGGGTGACGGGCGACCACGAGGAGCACCACCTGTGCGACCGGCCCCGCGACAAGCCGGTGCGGACCGGCCTGGGCGTCGCCGCGATCGTCTTCTACGCGGTGCTGCTGCTCGCCGGCGGCAACGACATCATCGCCCACACGTTCGACGTCTCGCTGAACCTGCTGACGTGGGTGTTCCGGGTCTGTCTGGTGGTGCTGCCGCCGGTCGCGTTCATGGTGACCAAGCGGGTCTGCCTGGCGATGCAGGAGTCGGAGCGCGAACGGCTGGCCGAGGGCGAGGAGACGGGCGAGCTGCGGCAGACCCTCGCGGGCGGCTACGCCGAGAGCCGTGAGCCGCTCGGTGCCGAGGAGCGGTACGTGCTGCGGTCGCGCGAGGAGCCCGAGCCGCTCGCGCGGACCGCGCCCGACGCGGAGGCGCCGCACGTCGGGCGGCTGCGGGCGACGCTCAGCGAGTGGTACTACGGCGACGGGGTCGACGTCGAGGAGCCGGAACGGGAATCCTCCTCCCCGGGCGAGCTGGGGCGCTGAGCGCCCCGGCCGGCGTACTGGAAGACCAGTCCGAAGACGGCGAGGGCGAGCACGCCGAAGCCGATCAGGGCGAGCCACAGGCCGAAGACGATGCCGAGCGCGAGGACGACGGCGCCCAGCGCGATCGTGATCGGCCAGGGGCTGTGCGGCGGGAAGAAGTCCAGCGGGCCCGCGGAGTCGGCGACCTCGGCGTCGTCGAGGTCCTGCGCCCGCGGTCCGCGCTTGTGGTGCTGTACACGGAAGAAGAAGGCGACGAGCGAGGCCATCAGGAAGGCGACGGTCAGGGCGGCGGTGCCGGCCGGCTCGGCCGACCACCAGCCGTAGAGCACGGCGGTGGCGGCGAAGAACAGCGCCACACCGGTGAACAGACGGGCTTCGGTCCTCACTGCACGTGCCTCTGGTCGTGTCGGGTGATCTCGGGGTGGTGCAGGTCGAACGCCGGGGACTCGGAGCGCACCCGGGGCAGCGCCGTGAAGTTGTGGCGCGGGGGCGGGCAGGAGGTGGCCCATTCGAGGGAACGGCCGTAGCCCCAGGGGTCGTCGTGCTCCACCCGGGTGCCGTACTGGCGGGTGCGCCAGACGTTGTAGAGGAACGGCAGCGTGGACAGGCCCAGCAGGAAGGCGCCGACGGAGCTGACGGTGTTGAGGGCGGTGAAGCCGTCCGCGGCCAGGTAGTCGGCGTAGCGGCGCGGCATGCCCTGCTCACCGAGCCAGTGCTGGACGAGGAAGGTGGTCTGGAAGCCGACGAAGAGCGTCCAGAAGTGGATCTTCCCGAGGCGTTCGTCGAGGAACTTGCCGGTGAACTTGGGCCACCAGAAGTAGAAACCGGCGAACATCGCGAACACCACCGTGCCGAACAGGACGTAGTGCAGGTGGGCGACGATGAAGTACGAGTCCGTCAGGTGGAAGTCCAGGGGCGGCGAGGCGATGAGGACCCCGCTCATGCCGCCGAGCAGGAACGTCACCAGGAAGCCGATCGACCACAGCATGGGTGTCTCGAAGGACAGTGAGCCGCGGATCATCGTGCCGATCCAGTTGAAGAACTTCACGCCCGTGGGCACCGCGATGAGGAACGACATCACCGAGAAGAACGGCAGCAGCACGGCCCCGGTGGCGAACATGTGGTGGGCCCACACCACCGCGGAGAGCATGGTGATGGCGATGGTGGCGCCGATCAGCGTGACGTACCCGAAGATCGGTTTGCGGCTGAACACCGGGATGATCTCGGAGACGATGCCGAAGAACGGCAGTGCGACGATGTACACCTCGGGGTGCCCGAAGAACCAGAACAGGTGCTGCCACAGCAGCGCCCCGCCGTTCGCGGCGTCGTAGATGTGCGCGCCGAACTTCCGGTCGGCCTCCAGCGCGAACAGGGCGGCCGTGAGCACGGGGAAAGCGGGCAGCACCAGGATCGACGTGAAGAGCGCGTTCCAGGTGAAGATCGGCATCCGGAACATGGTCATGCCGGGCGCGCGCAGACACACGATGGTGGTGATGAAGTTGACCGCGCTGAGCGTGGTCGACACACCGCTCACCACCAGGCCCATGGTCCACAGGTCGCCGCCCGGCCCCGGGCTGAAGACGGCGCTGTTCAGCGGTGCGTAGGCGAACCAGCCGAAGGAGGCGGCCCCGCCCGGGGTCAGGAACCCGGACACCACCATCAGGCCGCCGAACAGGTACATCCAGTAGGACAGCGCGTTGAGCCGGGGGAACGCCATGTCCGGGGCGCCGATCTGGAGCGGCATGACGGCGTTGGTGAACCCGGCGAACAGCGGGGTCGCGAACAGCAGCATCATGACGGTGCCGTGCACGGTGAAGAGCTGGTTGTACTGCTCGGCGGAGAACAACTGCAGCCCGGGCCGGGCGAGTTCGGTGCGCATCAGCATGGCCAGCACGCCGCCGAAGAGGAAGAAGCCGAACGACGTGGCCAGGTAGAGATTCCCGATCACCTTGTGATCGGTCGTCTTCGCCCAGCGCGCCAGCGCCCGCCCGAGGGTACGGCCGGTCCGCTGCCGCGCCGGTGTCCGGCGCGGCGGCTCGGTCTTTGCGTCCACCGCCATGCGGCGGAGGGTACCCAGGGGTCCGGGCGCCGGCCGTACGGCCACGCCGCAGCGGCGTCAGGCGTCGTACCCCTGGTCGGCGGGGAACACCTCCTCCGTGTGTTCGCCCAGCTCAGGTGGTGCGAGCAGGTACTGCGCCGGCGTCGCGCCGAGACGGATCGGGTGGGCCACCTGGCGGGTACCGCCGACGTCCACGACGGCCTCGACACCGAGCCGTCCGGCGTAGTCGAACGCCTCGTCGAGGGCGTTGACCGGCCCGGCCGGAACTCCGGCGGCGGGCAGGACGCCGGCCCAGTGGTCGGCGGTGCGGGTGCGCAGCAGGTCCTCGAGGAGCGGGCGGAGTGCGCTCCGGTGGGCGACGCGGTCGGGGTTGGTGCGAAACCGCTCGTCGTCGGCGAGTTCCGGCCGTCCCAGCAGGGCGGTCAGCGTGGCGAACTGCCGGTCGTTGCCGACGGCGAGGGCGATCGGGCGGTCCGCCGTGGGGAAGGTCTCGTACGGGGCGATGCTCGGGTGGGCGTTGCCGAGCCGTCCCGGGACGACGCCGGCGGACACGTAACCGGAGGCCTGGTTGGCCATCGCCGACAGCAGCGAGCCGAGCAGGCTGACCTCGACGAGCTGTCCCCGGCCGGTCCGCTCCCGGTGGCGCAGCGCGGCCAGGATGCCGACGACCGCGTGCAGTCCGGTGATGACGTCGACGAGGGCGACACCGGTCTTGAGGGGTTCCCCGCCGGGCTCCCCCGTGACGCTCATCAGCCCGCCCACCGCCTGCACCAGGAGGTCGTAGCCGGGCAGTGCCGCGCCGGCGCCGGTGCCGAAGCCGGTGACGGAGCAGTAGACGAGCCGGGGGTCGGCGGCGAGGAGTTCCTCGTGTCCGAGCCCGAGTTTCTCCATGGTGCCGGGGCGGAAGTTCTCCACCACGACGTCCGAGCGGGCGATCAGCGTGCGGGCGCGCTCGCGTCCCTCGTCGGTGGTGAGGTCGAGGGCGACGGACCGCTTGTTGCGGTTGACGCCCAGGAAGTACGTGGAGGTCCCGGAGGCGTCGGCCGGGGGGCGCCAGGCACGGGTGTCGTCGCCGGTGCCGGGCCGCTCCACCTTGACGACCTCGGCGCCCAGGTCGGCGAGGAGCATCGTCGCGTACGGTCCGGCCAGCACGCGGGAGAAGTCCGCGATCCGCACGCCCCGCAGCGCTTGCGTGTCGTCGGTGTGGTGGCTCGTCGGCATGTCCGGTCTCCTCGTCGTCTCCGGTTCCCTCACGCCGCACACGGTGCCACCGGGGGGGCGGTCCGCCGGCAGGCGGGGTGGCGCGGCCGCTTCCTCGCCGGTGCCGCCGGACGGGCCGGGCGGTCACCCCGTGGGCACGGCCGCGGTGGGCACGGCGGTCGCCATACCGGGGCAGTCGTCGCTGGACCGGCCGGCCAGCCGCCCGCCCGGCTGCTCCACGGTCACCTGCGCGCTGCCCAGTTCCGGGTCCTGGAGCAGTCGGGCACCGGCCACCGTGCAGGCCAGCTGGTCGACGGCCGTGCCGCTCAGTCCGGCGGCGGCCGGCGGGAGTTCGACGGTGACCGTCGCGCCGTCGGTCCGTATGGTGGGCGCGACGCCGGTCGGCGGCAGTTCGGTGGTCAGTCCCCGCTCCCGTTCCGCGGTGTCCGGGCCCTTGAACAGCATCAGTACCGTGCTGCCGAGTTCCGCCCCGCCGGGCAGCGTGCGGGAGACGGGGACCAGGGAACCGTCGGAGAGGAAGTACAGCGGGACCGTGGCGGCCGGCAGGGCCCGGGGCTTCTCCGGTGCCCGGGTGGCGCCAGGCGGTTGGAGGACGCCGGTGGCGGGTTCGCCGGCCTCGACCACGCCGGTCGCGGGGATGTCGCAGGCGGACAGGGCGAGGCCCGCCGTCAGCAGCAGGGCCGGCAGCGCGCGCCGGACGTTCATGCGCGGTCCTCCTTCGCCGGGCTTCTCGTTCCGTCCGCCGCGCCGTCCTGGCGCAGGGGGAGGACGACCGTGAAGACGGCGCCGCCGTCCGGATGGTTGGCCGCCCGGACGGTGCCGCCGTGCAGGCGGACGTTCTCGGTGGTGATGGCCAGTCCGAGCCCGCTGCCCTCGCTGCGGACCCGGGCGGAGTCCGATTTGTAGAAGCGGTCGAAGACGTGCGGCAGGACGCTGTCGGGGATGCCGTCCCCGCTGTCGCGGACCTCGACGACCGCCTGTCCGCCCGCTTCGGGGTCGTGACGTGCGTAGAGGCGCAGGTGCACGGGGGGACGGCCGTGGCGGAGGGCGTTCGCGACGAGGTTGGCGACGACGACGTCGAGGCGGCGCGGGTCGACGCGGCCGCGCAGTGTGCCGGGTTCCGGCAGGCCGGTCTCCACCGTGTCCGTCCAGCCGCGCGTGGCGAGGGTGCGCCGGACGGACTCGGCGAGGTCGATGTCGTCCAGGTGGAGGTCGGCCGCGCCGGCGTCGAACCGGGAGATCTCCATGAGGTCGTTCACCAGACCGGCCAGTTTGGTGGTCTCCTCGCTGATGAGGCGTACGGCCGTCGCGGTGTCGTCGTCCAGCCCGGCGGCGTCCTCGTCCAGCACGTCGGTGACCGCCGTCATCGCCGCGAGCGGGGTGCGCAGCTCGTGCGAGACGTCGGCGGCGAAGCGCCGGGCACCGGCCTCCATGCGCCGCAGTTCCGCGACCGACCCCTCCAGCGCCTCGGCGGTCTCGTTGAAGGTGCGGGAGAGATCGGCCAGTTCGTCGGTGCCCTGCACGGCGAGCCGGGTGTCGAGCCGGCCCTCGGCGATGCTGCGGGTCGCCCGGCGCAGTTCCCGGACCGGCCGCAGCACCCCGCGCGCGGCCAGCAGGGCGAGGACGACGGCCAGGGCGAGGGCGGGCACGGTGGCGCGTTCGATGGCGGTGACCAGGGCGTCGACGTATCCCTGTTCCTCGTTCTGGGGCACGGTGAGGTAGACCTCGAGCCCGGACGCGGGCTCGGAGACGGGGTACGGGCCGGCGAAGGTGACGGGCATGCCGACGACGAGGGAGGAGCGGCCGTCCCTCGTCACCCGCTGGAAGACCGTGGCACGGCGCGAGCGCACCGACTCGCGCATTCCCGGGGACAGCTCGCCGAACGCGTCACCGGGGGTGGACGTGGCGCTCAGCTCCCGGTAGGCGGCCAGCACCCGCCAGTTCTGGGACCGTCCGCCGCGGGCCACGTCGGCGGCGAACGACTCCAGGTCGGTCCGGTCGGGCGGGAACCGGTAGTTGGGCACCAGGGCGTTGACCCGGTCGCGGAAGTCCTCGATCACCGTGTCCTGGCTCTGCTGGAGGATGCCGGTCCGTGCCTCGCGGAAGGTCAGCGCGCCGGTGGTCACCGTGGCCGCGGCGGCGACGAAGGCGAAGGCCACCACCAGCCGCAGGCGGAGTCCGCCCAGCGCGCGCAGCAGCTTCACCGCTCTCATCGGGGCCCGAAGCGGTAGCCGAAACCGCGCACGGTGTGGATGTGGTGCGGCTGGTCCGCGGGCTCGCCGATCTTGGACCTGAGGCGCTTGACGCAGGCGTCCACGAGCCGCGCGTCCCCGTGGTAGTTGTGCTCCCACACGGCTTCCAGGAGCTGCTGCCGGCTGAACACCTGGCCGGGCGAGGCGGACAGGGTGAGCAGCAGCCGCAGCTCGGACGGTGCGAGGGCGACGGGCCGCCCCTGGTGGGTGACGGTGAGTCCGGCGCGGTCGATGGTCAGGTCACCGTGCTGCTCGGTTCGCGGGCCGCCGTGGTCCTCCGACGGGCCGCCCGCGCGGCGCAGCACCGCCCGGATGCGTGCGTCCAGGACGCGGGCGCGGACGGGCTTGACCACGTAGTCGTCGGCTCCGGCCTCCAGTCCGACGACGACGTCGGCGTCGTCACCGCGGGCGGTGGCCATGATGATGGGCACCTGGTGGTGGTCGCGGATGCGGCGGCACACCTCCAGTCCGGACATGCCGGGCAGCATCAGGTCGAGGACGACGGCGTCGGGCCGGAACGTGCGCAGTTCCCGCAGTCCGTCCTCGCCGGTCGCGGCGGCAGCGACCTCGTGCCCCTGGCGGCGCAGGGCGAGGCGGACGCCCTCCCGGACGGCGCGGTCGTCTTCGATGATCAGGACCCGTGGCATGGGTCTCAGTATGCGTCGGGGCGAACGGGTGTTCGCGCACGGGTGGGCGGCTGTTACAGGACGGTCCACAAGCGGTCCACCGGCGATCACACGGCCGGGGCACGCTGCGTGATCATGAACGCGCACCGATCGACGCCCTCACCGTCCGCCGACAGGGCCCGCCGGAGCGGGAGACGTGTCCGCCGCGGGCGGGGCCGGAAGGCGCCGGTCCTCTGGGCGGGACTGACGGCGGCCGTCGTGCTGCTCGCCGCAGGGCTGGCCGTGAAGGGGAGCACCTCCGCCTCCGGACGTCCCGCCGGCGCGGCCGGTCCGGTCACGACGGTGGAGCCTCGGCCGTCCGCCGGTGCCTCCTCGCCGGCCGGGCGGCCCGCGCCGGACAGGGCGGCCGAGGCGGAGGACCAGGAGGTTCAGCCGGACGGTTCGGCGAGCCCCGTCTCGATCCCGTCCTCGGGGCCGGGGACGTTCACCACCGCCGGGGGCGGCGGCGACCGGGCCGGCGGGAGCGGGCGCACGCTGACCTACGTCGTCCAGGTCGAGGACGGCATCGGGGTGTCGGCGGGGGACGTCGCCACCGAGGTCGAGCGGATCCTCGCCGACGACCGGGGCTGGACGGCCGACGGCGAGGTGGGGTTCCGCCGCGTGTCCGGCGGCGCGTCCGACTTCCGGGTGCGGCTCGCCACGGCGGGAACGGTGGACGACGTATGCGGCCGGTACGGCCTGGACACCGGCGGCGAGGTCAACTGCAACGTCGGCCAGGACGTCATGGTCAACCTCAAGCGGTGGCTGCTGGCCACGCGGTACTACGCGGACGACGTGACGTCGTACCGGGCGCTCATCGTCAACCACGAGGTCGGGCACTTCCTGGGCCACGGCCACGAGGGGTGTCCCGGCCCGGGGCGGCCCGCCCCGGTGATGATGCAGCAGATCAAGGGACTGCACGGCTGCACCACCAACGTCTGGCCCTACGACGGCGACGGGAGGCCGATCACCGGACCCGCCGTCTCCTGACACGTCCCCGCGGCCCGGGAGCCACCGTCGGCCGTCTCGGGCGCGCGCGCCGCGGGCACCCGTGCCAGGCTCGGGAGGGCACCGAGGGGCGTGGAGGTACGGGCATGACCGAGGAGAGCGCCGCCCGGACCGGCGGCCGTGCGCAGCACGCCCACCGGCTCTCCGGGCCGGAGCCGGACGTGGCGGCCGCGGCCGGTCATCCCGATCCCCCGCCCCGCGTCGGTTTCTTCACCGACACCTCCGTGTGCATCGGCTGCAAGGCCTGCGAGGTGGCCTGCAAGGAGTGGAACGCCGTGCCGGCGGACGGTCTGCTGCTCACCGGCATGTCCTACGACAACACGCAGGGGCTCGGCGCCGACGCCTGGCGGCACGTCGCCTTCATCGAGCAGCGGGTGCCGTTCGGCGGCCGGGAGCCGGATGTCGGTCACGAGGACGTGGACGTCTTCGCCGCCGCCCGGGGCCTGGGCGCCCCGCCCTCCTCCCCCGGCCCGGACGGGCGTACCGAGCTGCGCTGGCTCATGGCCTCCGACGTGTGCAAGCACTGCACCCACGCCGCATGCCTGGACGTGTGCCCCACCGGGTCCCTGTTCCGCACCGAGTTCGGCACGGTGGTCGTGCAGGAGGACATCTGCAACGGCTGCGGCTACTGCGTGCCCGCCTGCCCCTACGGCGTCATCGACCAGCGGGAGGGCGACGGACGCGCCTGGAAGTGCACGCTGTGCTACGACCGGCTCGGCGTCGGCATGGAACCGGCCTGCGCGAAGGCGTGCCCGACCGACTCGATCCAGTTCGGCCCGCTCGACGAACTGCGCGAGCGGGCGGCCGCCAGGGTCGCGCGGCTGCACGCGGCCGGGGTGAGCGACGCGCGCCTGTACGGGGAGAGCCCGGACGACGGTGTGGGCGGCGACGGCGCCTTCTTCCTGCTGCTGGACGAGCCGGAGGTGTACGGGCTGCCGCCCGACCCGGTGGTGACCACCCGCGACCTGCCCTCGATGTGGCGGCACGCGGCGGTGGCCGCCGCGTCGCTGGCCGCGCTGGCCGTCGCCGGATTCGCCAGGAGGCCCCGATGACCGGTTCGGACGTCACCCGCGACGGAGTCCAGGGCGCGCGGCCCGGACGGGACGCCCCGACGGGAGCGCACGCCGGGCGCCGCCGCCGTCGCCGTGGGCGCGGTGAGCAACCGCTGGTGCCGGACGCCGAGTTCTCCTCGTACTACGGCAAGCCGGTGCTGAACAGGCCGAACTGGGCGGCCCTCGACATCGCGGGCTACCTCTGGCTGGGCGGGCTCGCGGGCGCGTCGTCGCTGCTGGCGGCCGGCGGGCACGCCACGGGGCGTCCGGCGCTGGCGCGCACGGCGAAGCTGGGCGCGGCGGGCGCCGTCTCGCTGTCGCTCGGCGCGCTGGTGCACGACCTGGGCCGGCCCTCCCGGTTCCTCAACATGCTGCGCGTCTTCAAGCCCACCTCGCCGATGAACGTGGGCTCCTGGCTGCTGGCAGGCTACGCCCCGCTCGCCGTGGTCGCCGCGGCGGCCGACGTGAGCGGCCGGTTCCGGCCGGCCGGGTCCGCCGCCACGGCGGCCGCCTCCGTGCTCGGCCCGGCGGTCGCCACGTACACCGCCGTGCTGCTGTCGGACACCGCGGTGCCCTCCTGGCACGAGGGCTACCGGGAGCTGCCGTTCGTCTTCGCCGGTTCGGCGGCGACCGCGGCGGCGGGGCTGGCGCTGGCCGGTGTGCCGCCGGCGCAGACGGGGCCCGCGCGCCGGACGGCGGTGCTGGGGGCGGCCCTGGAGCTGGGTGCCTTCCGGCTGATGAAGCGGCGGATGGGGATGGTGTCCGAGCCCTTCGAGCGGGGCAGGGCGCGCGGACTGCTGCGCGGGGCGGAGGCGCTGACGGCCGGTGGCGCGGCCCTGGCCGCCGTGGCGGGCCGCCGCCGCGCCGCGGCCGCGCCGGCCGGGGCGGCGCTGCTGGCGGGTTCCGCGGCCCTGCGGTTCGGCGTGTTCCACGCCGGGGTGGCCTCGGCGGAGGATCCCCGGTACACCGTCGTCCCGCAGCGGGAGCGGCTGGAGGACGGTGCGGGCTGACCTGACGGCACGGCACGGTTGGATCGCCGGAAACCGGACACCCGGGCCGGCGGCGGAGCACACCGAGGAAGGGCGGAGGACGGCATGGGCGTACGCACCTGGATCGACTCCTGGCCGGTCTATCGCCAGCTCAAGGGCACCGACCCCCTGGGCCGCGGCGCCGCCGCCAAGAGCGGAGCGAGCGCACGGCTCACCCCCCGGGTGGCCACGGCGGACCGGGTGGTGAAGTCCGTCTGCCCGTACTGTGCCGTGGGCTGCGGCCAGAACGTGTACGTCGAGGACGGGCGCGTCACCCAGATCGAGGGCGACCCCGACTCGCCCGTCTCCCGTGGCCGGCTCTGCCCCAAGGGCTCGGCGAGCCTCCAGCTGACGACGGGCGGCGCCCGCGAGCACCACGTCCTGTACCGGCGCCCGCACGGCACCGACTGGGAGCGCCTGGACCTGGACACGGCGATGGACATGATCGCCGACCGGGTGATCGAGGCCCGGCGCGCGGGCTGGCAGTGGGAGGTCGACGAGACCCGTACCCGCCGCACGCTGGGCATCGCGAGCCTCGGTGGCGCGACGCTGGACAACGAGGAGAACTACCTGATCAAGAAGCTGTTCACCGCTCTGGGCGCGGTGCAGATCGAGAATCAGGCACGTGTTTGACACTCCTCCACCGTTCCCGGTCTGGGAACCTCGTTCGGCCGCGGCGGCGCGACCACCTTCCAGCAGGACCTGCAGAACTCGGACTGCATCGTCATCCAGGGCTCGAACATGGCCGAGTGCCATCCCGTCGGGTTCCAGTGGGTGATGGAGGCCAGGGCCCGCGGCGCGAAGGTGATCCACGTCGACCCGCGGTTCACCCGCACCAGCGCGCTGGCCGACGTGCACGTGCCGCTGCGCGCGGGCTCGGACATCGCCTTCCTCGGCGGCATCGTCAACTACGTCCTCGGCCACGACAAGTACTTCCGCGACTACGTCGTCGCCTACACCAACGGTCCCGTCGTGCTGCGCGAGGACTTCCGGGACACCGAGGACCTCGACGGCGTCTTCTCCGGTCTCGACCCCGACAGCCGCAGCTACGACAACGGCAGCTGGCAGTACGAGGGTACGAAGATGCAGGCCGCCTCCGGTGAGCGCGACCTGCAGTACGAAGACCGCACGGGCGGCGGCGCCTCGGTGACGGAGGCGGCGCGCGGCGAGACCCACGGCTCGGGCGGCGCCGACATCGGCGGGGGCGAGATCGAGCGGGACGAGACGATGACGCACCCGCGCTGCGTCTTCCAGGTGCTGAAGCGGCACTACGCCCGCTACACGCCGGAGATGGTCGAGCGGATCTGCGGGGTGCCGCAGGACCTGTTCCGGCAGGTGTGCGAGCTGGTCACGGAGAACTCGGGCCGCGACCGGACCACCGCCTTCGCCTACGCGGTCGGCTGGACGCAGCACACGGTGGGCGTGCAGTACATCCGCGCGGCGTCCGTGCTGCAGAGCCTGCTCGGCAACATCGGCCGGCCCGGCGGCGGCATCCTGGCCCTGCGGGGACACGCCTCCATCCAGGGCTCCACGGACATCCCGACCCTGTTCAACCTGCTGCCGGGGTACATCCCGATGCCGCACGCGCACCAGCGGGAGGGCCTGGACGCGTTCGTGCGGGGCGAGGCGGCCCGCAAGGGCTACTGGGGCAACATGCGCGCCTACCTGGTGAGCCTGCTGAAGGCCTACTGGGGCGAGGCGGCGACGGCGGAGAACGACTTCTGCTTCGACTACCTGCCGCGGCTGACGGGCTCCCACTCGACCTACGAGACGGTCATGGCCCAGTTGGAGGGGACCTGCAAGGGCTACTTCCTGATGGGCGAGAACCCGGCGGTCGGCTCGGCCAACGGCAAGATGCAGCGGCTCGGGATGGCGAACCTGGACTGGCTGGTGGTGCGGGACTTCTCGCTCATCGAGTCGGCGACCTGGTGGAAGGACGGACCGGAGATCGAGACGGGTGAGATGCGCACGGAGGACATCGGCACCGAGGTGTTCTTCCTGCCGGCCGCCGCCCACACCGAGAAGGACGGCAGCTTCACCAACACCCAGCGCCTGCTGCAGTGGCACCACCAGGCGGTCCGGCCGCCCGGCGAAGCCCGCAGCGACCTGTGGTTCACCTACCACCTGGGGCGGATCATCCGTCACAAGCTCGCCGGCTCCACCGACCCCATGGACCGGCCGATCGTCGACCTGACCTGGGACTACCCGGTCAAGGGCGAGCTGTCCGAACCGGACGCGGAAGCGGTGCTGGCCGAGATCAACGGCCACGACGCCGACGGCCGGCCGCTGTCCTCCTACCAGCAGTTGAGCGACGACGGCTCCACGGTGTGCGGCTGCTGGATCTACTGCGGGGTCCACGCCGACGGCGTCAACCAGGCCGCCCGCCGCAAACCCGGGGAGCAGCAGGACTGGGTGGCGGCCGAGTGGGGCTGGGCGTGGCCGGCCAACCGCCGGGTGCTGTACAACCGCGCCTCGGCCGACCCCGACGGCAGGCCGTGGAGCGAGCGCAAGGCGCTGGTGTGGTGGGACGAGGACCAGGAGAAGTGGGTCGGGCACGACGTCCCGGACTTCCCCTCCGACAAGTCCCCCGACCACGTGCCGCCGCCCGGCGCGACCGGGCCCGAGGCCCTGTCGGGCACCGACGCGTTCATCATGCAGGCCGACGGCAAGGCCTGGTTGTACGCGCCCTCCGGACTCACCGACGGCCCGCTGCCCGCGCACTACGAGCCGCAGGACTCGCCCTTCCCCAACCTGCTGTACGGCCAACAGCGCAACCCGGTACGGCACCTGCTGCCCCCGCATCCGGACAACCGCTACCAGCCGAGCGCGGGCGCCCCCGGCTCGGAGGTGTTCCCGTACGTCGCCACCACGTACCGGCTCACCGAGCATCACACGGCGGGCGGCATGTCCCGCTGGCAGCCGTATCTGGCGGAGCTGCAACCGGAGTTCTTCTGCGAGGTCTCCCCCGAGCTGGCGGCCGAGCGCGATCTGGAGCACACCGGCTGGGCGACGATCGTCAGCGCCCGCGGCGTGGTCGAGGCGCGGGTGCTGGTCACCGACCGGGTGGCGCCGCTGACCGTGCACGGCCGGACCCTGCACCAGGTGGGGCTGCCCTATCACTGGGGTCCGAACGGCTGCAGCACGGGCGACGCGGCCAACGAGCTGCTGCATCTCTCCCTCGACCCGAACACGCACATCCAGGAGACGAAGGCGTTCGCCGTGGACATCCGGCCCGGCCGGCGCCCGAGGGGCCCGGCCGCGCCGGCGCTGGTGCGGGAGTACCGGGCACGCGCGGGCATCGACGAGCACACCGGCACGGAGCCGTGACGGACGGGCGGTGGACGCCGGCCGGTCAGCGCAGGACGACCGAGTGCGGCCCGCGGGCGACCAGTTCGCCGATCACCGGCGCTCCTGGCACCTCGCCGGCCACGAGCAGTCCGCCGGAGGTCTGGGCGTCGGCCAGGAGGATGCGGGTGTCGGCGTCCGTGTCCCCGAAGTCGGTGAACGGCGCCACCCACTCCAGGTTGCGCCGCGTGCCACCGCTGACGTAGCCGTCGCGCACCGCCTCCCGCGCGCCGTCCAGGCAGGGCACGGCGGCGGTGTCGAGCACGGCGGTCACTCCGGAGGCGCGGGCCAGTTTGTGCAGGTGGCCGAGGAGGCCGAAGCCGGTGATGTCGGTGGCGCAGACCGCCCCGGCGTCCAGCGCCGCCGCGGCCGCGTCCCGGTTGAGGGCGACCATGGCCGCCACCGCCTGTTCGAACCGCTCACCGGTGGCCTTGTGACGGTTGTTGAGGACACCGAGGCCGAGCGGTTTGGTCAGCGACAGCGGCACGCCGGGCCGGCCGGCGTCGTTGCGCAGCAGCCGGGCGGGGTCGGCCAGGCCGGTGACGGCCATGCCGTACTTGGGTTCGGGGTCGTCGACGCTGTGCCCGCCGCCCACGTGGCAGCCGGCCTCGGCGGCGATGTCCAGGCCGCCGCGCAGCACCTCGCGGGCCAGCTCGAAGGGCAGGACGTCGCGCGGCCAGGCCAGCAGGTTGACCGCGAGGACCGGGCGGCCGCCCATCGCGTAGACGTCGGAGAGCGCGTTGGCGGCGGCGACGCGCCCCCAATCGTAGGGGTCGTCGACGACCGGGGTGAAGAAGTCGGCCGTGGACACCACGGCCTGCGCGGTACCGCCGGGCGGTGTCGGCAGGGTGACGACGGCCGCGTCGTCACCGGTGGCCAGCCCCACCAGGAGCGGGAAGTCGCTCGTGGTGGTCCGCGTCCGGGCCAGCGGGCCGAGCACGTCCTCGAGTTCGCCGGGAGGGATCTTGCAGGCGCAGCCGCCGCCGTGGGCGTACTGGGTGAGGCGCACGGCGGTCTCGCTCGTCGATGTCATGCCGGTACTCCTTGGTGGTGACGGGACCCGGTGGTGACGGGACCCGGTGGTGACGGGACCCGGTGGTGACGGGACCCGGTGGTGACGGGACCCGGTGGTGACGGAAACCGGTGGTGACGGGCCCCGCCGGGTGACGGGGCCGTGGCCGGGTGCCCGTGTAGCCTGGCCGGGCGGTGGAGGCGTGTGGGTGCCTGGTGGCCCTCCCGGTCTTCAAAACCGAGGTGTCCGAGGATCTCGGGCAGGCGGGTTCGATTCCCGTCCGTCTCCGCTTCCGCCGCTCCCGGTCGCCGGCCGGCAGCGCCGGCGCTGGTCGTCCACCCGCTCCGTCAGCCCTCTCGCGTCCAGGTGCTCCAGCAGCGGTACGGCCACCCTGCGCGTCGTGTCCAGCGCCCGGCGGGCCTCGCTGAGGGTGAACGGCTGGGGCAGCCGGGCCAGGACGGCGGCGGCCTCGGTGTCCGCGCCCGGCAGCAGCACGACGGTGTCGCCGACCCGCAGGAGCACGCCGGCGGTGACGGCCGCGGCCAGGGCCTTGCGGGTGAGCCCGAGTTCGCTCAGCCGGTCCGCCTCGGGCGCGCGGAACGGCGCACGGGTCAGGTCCCGGCGAACGGCGTCCACGGCCTCGCGCAGGGCCGGGGGCAGCGCGGGGCCGACATCGGCGCCGTACAACCGCCCTTGCCGGTGACGGAGTTCGGGGCGGCCGGGGGTCCGGGCGAGGGCGTCGATCAGCAGCCGGTCGGGGAGGCCGAGCAGGTGGCGCGCGGCCTCGGCGGGCAGGCCCGGTTCCATCGGGTGCTGCCGGGCGTGCCGCTCGACCTCCTCGGCGAGGCGTGCGCGCAGCCGCGCCCAGTGGCCGGCGTCGGCCAGCCAGTCCCCGGCGACGGGCTCGGCGGGCGGGGGCACTCCCATCGCCATGAGTTCGCCGCGCCGTACGATCCGGCGCCGCCGCAGCTCGGCGGCGCCGTCCGGGTGTCCGGTCATCGTGGCGAGTTCCCCGGCGCGGGCGCGGCCTGCTCCCCGTCGGGCCAGGCCTGGCGGACGCACGTCGAGGACGGTCACCGCGCAGGGGACGCGGGTGCCGCCCGGTTCTCGCAGGACGGCGCGGTCGCCGACGCGCAGGGGCAGGGGGCGGCCGAGCGTCAGCCTCGCCGTGTCCTCGCCGAGCGGGCGGACGGTCACCGGCACCGCGGCCGTCCCGATGTGCAGGGTCGGGGCCCGGGGCAGGCCGGCGACCGGTTCCCCGGTGACGCGGACGTCGGTCAGTGCGGTGAGCAGCCAGCGGTCCGGCGAGAGCAGGACCTGGCCCCGGCGCAGGGTGCCGTCGGCGGCTCCGTGCACGTCGACCGCCACGCGGGCCACCCCGCTCACGGTGGTGCGTTGCTCGTGCAGGCACTGCATCCCGCGCACCCGCAGTTCCGCCGTGCCGTCCCCCGTCAGCAGCCGGTCGCCGACGCGCAGCGTGCCCGCACCGAGCGTGCCGGTCACGACCGTGCCGCGTCCGCGCACCGTGAAGGCCCGGTCCAGCCACAGCCGTACGTCGGCGTCGGCCGGCGGCACCGGCAGCGACCGGGCCAGCCGACCCAGCTCCCCGCGCAGTTCGTCGAGTCCGGCGCCGGTGACGGAACTCACCGCGACGGCCGGCACCTTGCCGAGGGAGGTAGCGGCGAGGCGTTCGACGGCGTCGGCCCGTACGGGCTCGGGGTCGGCGAGGTCGCTGCGGGTCACCGCGAGGACGGCGTGCCGTACGCCGAGGGCGTCGATGATCGCGAGGTGTTCCCGAGACTGCTGCTGCCAGCCCTGGTCGGCGGCGACCACGAAGAGCACGGCGGGCACCGGTCCGACCCCGGCCAGCATGGTGGCGACGAACCGCTCGTGCCCGGGCACGTCCACGAAGGCGAGGTCCCCGTCCTCCTCGGTCCGGGTCCAGACGAATCCGAGGTCCAGGGTGAGCCCTCGGCGGCGCTCCTCCTCGTGACGGTCGGGCTCCATGCCCGTCAGCGCCCGCACCAGGGCGGACTTGCCGTGGTCGACGTGACCGGCGGTGGCCATCACCCGCATGACGCCTACCTCTCCGCCGCGGCCCGTACGGCCTCGGCCAGCCGCTCGTCGTCCTCGGCCGGTACGGCGCGCAGATCGAGCAGGCACCTGCCGCCCTCCAAACGCCCCACCACGGGGATCCGGCCGGTGCGCAGCGCGGTGGCGTACGCCTCCGGGAGGGAGAGGGCAGCGCTGGGCAGGGTGACGCCGGGGGCACCGCCGCCGCCCACCGTCGCCTCGCTCGCGACGGCCCGCGCGTCGACGCCGTCGGCTCCCAGTGTTGCCGCCAGCCGTTCGGCGCGGTGCCGGAGCCGTACCGGGTCGGCGGCCAGGGCGTCGGCGGTCGGGGTGCCGGGGCCGGTCAGGGTCGCCTGCAGCGCGGCCAGGGTGAGCTTGTCCACCCGCACGGCACGGGCGAGGGGGTGCCGGGACACCGTCCGCACGAGGGCGTCGTCGCCGAGCAGCAGTCCGCACTGGGGTCCGCCGAGGAGTTTGTCGCCGCTGGCCGTCACCAGGGCGGCGCCGGAGCGCAGTTGGCTCTCGGCGTCCGGTTCCCCGGGCAGCAGCGGGTGGGGCGCGAGCAGCCCGGAGCCGATGTCGACGACGACCGGGGCGCCCAGTGCGGCCAGTTCGGCGGTGCCGGCGGCGCTGGTGAATCCGCTGATGCGGAAGTTGGAGGGGTGCACCTTCAGGACGAAGCCCGTCTCGGGGCCGAGGGCGTCGGCGTAGTCGGCGACGGAGGTGCGGTTGGTGGTGCCGACCTCGCGCAGCCGGGCCCCGGTCGACACCAGCAGGTCGGGCAGGCGGAAGCCGTCCCCGATCTCCACCATCTCTCCCCGGCTGATGACGATCTCGCGGCCGGCGGCGAGCGCGGTCGCCACCAGCACCAAGGCGGCGGCACCGTTGTTCACGACGTGCGCGGCACCGGCCGAGGGCACCCGTGCCCGCAGAGCGGCCAGTGCGGTACGCCCGCGGCGGGCGCGTACGCCGGTGCGCAGGTCGAGTTCGACGTCCGTCGGCCCGGCGGCCTCCCGCACGGCGCGACGGGCCGCCTGCGACAGGGAGGCCCGGCCGAGGTTGGTGTGCAGCAGCACGCCGGTCGCGTTGATCACCGGCCGCAGTCCGCCGGCCGAGGGCGGCAGGAGGGCGAGGGCCGTGTCCGCCACGTCCTCGGGGAGGAGCTTCCCTTCGCGGGCCCGGTCCTGGGCCTGCCGGACGGCCGACTTCACCGTGTCGGGGCCGAGCCGGTGCACCGCCTGCGCGAGCCGCGGCTCCCGCAGTACGGCGTCGGTGCGGGGGATGCGGCGCCGGGTGTCCGTCCCCTCTCCGCCGTCGCGCGGACCGCACCCCGGAGCGTCGGCCGGCGCGGTCGACTCCCGTACGGCGCGCTGGTCCACGTGCCCTCCCTGTCCGGCCGGTCCCGTGTCTGCCCGGGACGCCATCGTCCCCCAGTGCCCGGCACGGGTGTCACGACACGCCGGGAGCCGTCCTGACGGGCCCTCAGTTGTTCAGGCTGATGAACAAGAATCAAGTACGCATCCATTGACGCGTTCACGGCAAGCCCTTTACGGTCCGTTCCGAAAGCGCTTTCCCTCCCGTTCCCCCACGAGTCCCGGTCGGACCCGACCCCCTGGAGACACGATGCACGTGAGATCCCTGACCGCATGCGCCGGCCTGCTGGCCGGCACCCTCGTCGTCCTGTCCGGGCCCACGGCGCAGGCCGCGTCCGTCCGCCACGAGGCCGAGAGCTCCCCGGCGGTCTGCACCGGCACCATCGACTCCGACTGGACCGGCTACTCCGGCAGCGGCTTCTGCAACGGCACCAACAAGGCGGGCGCCTATGCCCAGTTCACCGTCGACGCCTCCACCGCGGGCACGGCGACGCTGAAGATCCGCTTCGCCAACGGCACCACCGGCGCACGCGCCGCGGACATCATCGTGAACGGCACCACCGTCACGTCGGCCTCCTTCGAGACCACCGGCACCTGGACGGCCTGGGCGACGAAGACGCTCACGGTACCGGTGAAGGCGGGCGGCAACACGGTCCGGCTCAGCCCCACCACCTCCGGCGGCCTGCCCAACCTCGACCACCTCGACGCCGAGGTGACGGGCGGCGGGACGACGACGCCGCCGCCGTCCGGCTCCGCCCTGTACGTGTCGCCGAACGGCAGCGACGGCGCGTCCGGCACCCAGGCCGACCCGACGACGCTCACCTCGGCGATCGGCCGCGTCGCTCCCGGCGGCACGATCTACGTCCGCGGCGGGACCTACCGCTACGCCCAGACCGTCACCGTCCCGCAGGGCAACGACGGCACCTCCGGCGACCGCACGGAACTGGCCGCCTACCCGGGTGAGACGCCGGTGCTGAACTTCTCCGCGCAGACCGAGAACTCGGCCAACCGCGGCCTCGCCCTGAACGCGTCGTACTGGCACATCAAGGGCCTCGTCGTCGAACACGCCGGGGACAACGGCATCTTCGTCGGCGGCAGCCACAACGTCATCGAGCGCACGGTCACCCGCTTCAACCGCGACACCGGCCTCCAGCTGTCCCGGACGGCCTCCACGACGCCCCGCGACCAGTGGCCGTCGAACAACCTGATCCTCGGCGCGGAGTCGCACGACAACGCCGACTCCGACGGGGAGGACGCCGACGGCTTCGCCGCGAAGCTGACCGTCGGGTCCGGCAACGTCTTCCGCTACGCCGTCTCCCACCACAACATCGACGACGGCTGGGACCTCTACACCAAGACGGACACCGGCCCCATCGGCGCGGTGACCATCGAGGACTCCCTCGCCTACGAGAACGGCACCCTCTCCGACGGCACCCAGAACTCCAGCGGCGACCGCAACGGCTACAAGCTCGGCGGCGAGGACATCGAGGTCGACCACGTCGTCCGGCGCAGCATCGCCTACGCCAACGGCAAGCACGGGTTCACCTACAACAGCAACCCGGGCTCGATGACGGTGTCGGGCAACGTCAGCATCGACAACGCCCAGCGCAACTTCTCGTTCGACGAGGGCACTTCGGTGTTCCGGAACAACACCTCGTGCCGCGGCGACGACGGTTCGAACGACAAGACCGTGGGCGACGCCGACGGCACCAACCAGTTCTGGACCGGCTCGAACGGCTCCCGGTGCTCCGCGTACAGCGGCGCCCTGGGGTGGTCCTTCGCCTCGGACGGCCGCCTCGTGGTGACGTTCGGCGGCAATCCGGTGACGCCCTGACCCGTGCGGGCCGCCGGCCGGCGTCCGCTCAGCCGGTGGCCCGCTCCACGGGGATCCAGACCTCCGCGTCCGCCCGCGCCCCGTCCTCGGACACGCGGACGCGGAGGATCTCGGGTCCCGGCCTGCTCCGGTACGGGTTCGAGGGGAACCACTGCGTGTACACGTCGCGCCACAGGTACTGGAGTGCCTGCGGGAACGGGCCGGAGCTCTCGAAGACCGCCCACGTTCCCGCCGGGACGTCGAGGACGTCCATGCCCGCGGGCGCCTCGGCCCCGGTCACCACCGCGTGGTAGTAGTCGAGTTCGGTACCCTCCGCCCGGCTGGGGTCGAGCTGGTCGCTCACCCCCACGACGCCCTCCGGTTCCTGGTCGGACAGTGCCGCCAGCCGCCGCAGCGCCTCGGGGCCGATACCCCGGATGAACTCGGCGATCGCCGGGTTGACCCCCTCGTGGACCAGGGGCACCCGGGCCTTCCTGCCGACGACCCGGAACTCCTTCTTGTCGAGGATCCTGTACCGCATGCCGCTGCTTCCCTCCACGACGATCCGGAAGGACATCCGGGGCTGGGAGTGCAGCGCCGCACCGGTCCGCCGGGCCTCGCCCGGTCCGACCCCGTGCAGGGCGCGGAACGCCCGCGCGAAGGCCTCACCCGACCCGTAGCCGTAGCGGATCGCGATGTCCAGCAGTGTCCGCTCACCGGCGAGCACCTCGGCGCCGGCCACCGTCAGCCGCCTGCGCCGGACGTACTCCGACAGCGGCATGCCGGACAGCGCGGAAAACATGCGCCGGAAGTGATACTCCGACGTCCAGGCGAGGCGTGCCAGTTCGGCCACGTCGATCTGCTGGTCGAGATGCGACTCGATGTGCTCCATGGCCTGGTTCAGCCGCTCCAGCACCCGGCCTCCTTCCCTTTCGATCACCCACGGTGGGAAGCGCCCACAGCGGCGGACCCGACGTCCTGTGCCCGGCACGGCCGGGCGGTCGACCTCGGGTCGTGGATCGCCCGCCCCGACGGCGGCGACGACGACGCCATCATCCGGCATGCAGGCGCTCCCGTAGCAGTCGCGCCGCCGGTGACCCGCCCACGGGCGCCGGCGGCGCACGGCCCCGCCCGGCTAGGACAGGGCGCGCCACGCCTCGTTCAGCGCCTTCCGGAACAGGGCGATCTCCTCGGCGGTCAGTTCGGCGACCATGCGCCGCTCCAGCTCGCGGGCCGGTTCCGCGTACTCGGCGAGCAGCCGCCGTCCCGGTCCGGCGAGCAGGATGAGGCGCTCGCGGCGGTTGACCGGGTTGGGTTCACGCCGGATCAGGCCACGGCGCTCCAGGGCCCGCACCATGTCGGCCATGGTCTGGGCGGTGACGAAGGAGTCGCGGGCGAGCTGCGCGGCGGAGATGCCGTCGTGCCGCTCCAGCACGGTGAGGGCGGTGTACTGCAGCGCCGTGATGCCGGCGGGCCTGAGCAGCTCCTCGAGGCGGGCCCGCACCGCCAGCTCCGTCCTCTTGACCAGGTAGAGGAGCGAGGTGGTCACGTCCGCCCTCCCGAGGTGGCGGTCCGCGCGGGTCGGTTCATGTCGCTCCCTTCGCTGTGCGCCGTCAGCTCGACGGCGCGTCCCACACTAAGGCATTGACAGGAATCCTGATGATTGCCCAGACTGCCGTTCATCAGGATTCCTGTCGATCCCGGCTCGGGCCGGCGCTTTCGGCATTCCTTCTCACACCGCACACGAGAGGCACCTCTCATGGACCTTCAGGGCAAAGTCGCCGTCGTCACCGGAAGCGGACGCGGTCTCGGGCTGGGCTACGCGCAGGCACTCGCCGCGGCGGGGGCCGCCGTCGTCGTCAACGACGTCGAACGAGCGGTCGTCGACGCGGCCGTCGCCTCGATCACGTCCGCGGGCGGCAGGGCGACCGGCGTCGTCGCCGCGGTCGGCGACAGCGAGGCGGCCCAGCTCCTGGTGGACACGGCGGTACGGGAGTTCGGCAGCCTGGACGTGCTGGTCACCAACGCCGGCATCCTGCGCGACCGCGTGCTGTGGAAGATGACCGACGACGACTTCGACGCCGTGGTCCGCGTCCATCTGCGCGGCACCTTCACCTGCGCCCGGGCCGCCGCCGTCCGCATGCGGGAGCAGGGCACCGGTGGCCGGCTGATCCTGATCTCCTCGCCGGCCGGGCAGCGCGGCAACTTCGGCCAGACCAACTACGCCGCCGCCAAGGCCGGCATCGTCGCCATGGCCCGGACCTGGGCGATGGAACTGGGCCGCGCCGGCGTCACGGTCAACGCCGTGGTGCCGGTCGCCGCCACCGAGATGACCAAGACCATCCCGGCCTTCGCCCCGGTCATCGAGGCCGCCGAACGGGACGGCTCGCCGCTGCCGGACTGGCTGCGCAAGGACGAGGGACTCGGCACCGTCGAGGATGTCGCCGGCCTGGTCACCTTCCTGGCCTCGGACGCCTCCGCGGACGTGACCGGACAGGCCATCGGTGTCGGCGGCGACCGCCTGGCCCTGTGGGCCCACCCCAAGGAGAAGGCCGTCGCCTTCGCCGACGGCGGCTGGAACGCGGAGACGATCGCCGCGCAGTGGGCGGACGGCGTGGGCGCCGAGCCGGAGACGTACGGCATTCCGGCACCCACGGCCCCGGTGGCGTGACATGGGCGACCTCGCGCTGGATCTCGACCGGCTCACCGCCATCGACGTGCACACGCACGCGGAGGTCTCCAAGGACGGCCACGGGGCCCTGAGCCCCGAGCTGTTCGGCGCCTCCGAGAAGTACTTCAAGGCCCACGGTCACCGGCAGCCGACCATCGAGGAGATGGCCGCCCACTACCGTGAACGCCGCATGGCGGCCGTGGTGTTCACCGTCGACGCCGAACACGCCACCGGGCACCCGCGGATCTCCAACGAGGAGATCGCGGAGAGCTGCGCCGCCCACGCCGACGTGCTCGTCCCGTTCGCCTCCATCGACCCGCACAAGGGACGCGCGGGGGTGCGGGAGGCCCGGCGCCTGGTCCGGGAGTACGGCGTGCGCGGGTTCAAGTTCCACCCGAGCATCCAGGCGTTCTCCCCGAACAACCCGCTCGCCTACCCCCTGTACGAGGCCATCGAGGAACTCGGCGTGCCCGCCCTGTTCCACACCGGCCAGACCGGCATCGGCGCGGGTGTCCCGGGCGGCGGCGGCATCCGGCTGAAATACTCCGACCCCATGCTGGTCGACGACGTCGCCGTGGACTTCCCGCAGCTGCGGATCATCCTGGCCCACCCGTCCTTCCCCTGGCAGGACGAGGCGCTCGCGGTGGCCACCCACAAGCCCCACGTCTACATCGACCTGTCCGGCTGGTCCCCGAAGTACTTTCCGCCGCAGCTCGTGCGGTACGCCAACAGTCTGCTGAAGGACAAGGTCCTCTTCGGCTCCGACTACCCCGTCATCACGCCCGACCGGTGGCTCGCGGACTTCGAGAAGCTCGACATCAAGCCCGAGGTCCGGCCGAAGATCCTCAAGGAGAACGCCGCCCGCCTGCTCGGCCTGCTCACGGACTGAAGGAGTCCTCGTGCTGAACCAAGGCCTCGGCTCATGGCCGGCCCGCCGGGCCCGCAAGACACCCGACCGGGTCGCCGTCGTCCACGAGGAGCGCTCCTGGACCTACCGCGACCTGCACCGGCGCGTCCTGCGCCTCGCCCACGGCCTGCGCGCGCTGGGCACGGGGCGCGGTGACCGCGTCGCCTACCTGGGCCCCAACCATCCGGCCTTCCTGGAGACCCTGTTCGCCGCCGGCGCCCTCGGCGCGGTGTTCGTCCCGCTCAACACCCGGCTGGCGGCTCCGGAACTGGCGTACAACCTGTCCGACTCGGGCAGCACCGTCCTCGTCCACGGACCGGAGCAGGCCCCGGCCGCCCGCGCCGCCGCCGACGAGGCGGGGCTGCGCCACCGGGTCGCGCTGGACGGTCCCGAGGTCGGTGCCCTCGGCTACGAGGAGCTGGTCGCGGGCGGCGCGGCCGGCCCCCTGGACGTCGCCGTGGCTCCCGAGGACCCGTGCATGATCATGTACACCTCGGGAACGACGGGCCGCCCCAAGGGCGCCGTCCTCTCCCACGGCAACATCATCTGGAACAGCGTCAACGTCCTCGTCGACACCGACCTCGCCGGTGACGAGGTCACCCTGGTCGTCGCCCCGCTGTTCCACACCGCCGGTCTCAACATGACGTGCCTGCCGACCCTCCTCAAGGGCGGCCGCGTGGTCCTGCTCGGCGCCTTCGATGCCGAGCAGGTGCTGGAGACCATCGAGAGCCGGCGCGTGACCCACCTGTTCGCCGTCCCCACGATGTACGACGCGATGGCGGCACGGCCCCGGTGGGCGACCACGGACCTGTCCAGCCTGCGCACCGTCACCTGCGGCGGCGCACCGGTGCCGGCACGCACCATCGCCACGTACCTGGCCCGTGGCCTGGCCTTCAGCCAGGGGTACGGCATGACCGAGGCATCCCCCGGGGTCCTCTTCCTGGACAAGGAGCAGACCTCGGCGAAGGCGGGCTCCGCCGGCGTGCCGCACTTCTTCACCGACACCCGGGTGGTCCTGCCCGACGGCAGCGACGCCGGGCCGGAGCAGCGGGGGGAGATCCTCGTGCGGGGCCCCAACGTGATGACCGGCTACTGGGGCCGGCCGGAGGACACCGAGGCCGCCTTCACCGACGGGGACTGGCTGCGCACCGGTGACGTCGCCCGTACCGACGCGGACGGCTACGCCTACATCGTGGACCGCGTGAAGGACATGTTCGTGTCGGGCGGCGAGAACGTCTATCCGGCCGAGGTGGAGGACGTGCTCCTCACCCATCCCGCCGTGGACGAGTGCGCGGTCATCGGTGTGCCCGACCGGGTCTGGGGCGAGGTCGGCCGCGCCGTCGTCGTCCTCAGGCCCGGGGCCCTCGCGGACGAGGACGCCCTCCTCGGCCACCTCCGGGGCCGACTCGCCAAGTACAAGATCCCCAAGTCCGTGATCCTCACGGACCGTCTGCCCCGCACGGCCTCCGGCAAGATCGTCAAGTCCGCCGTCCGCGACCTGTACGCGGACGGACCGGCCCACCACTCCCCCTCGTGACGCACCCTGCTGTGCCTTCGAAAGGATCTTTCATGCCCATCACCGCCCATGGAATCGACGGACTCAAGGCCCTCGGCGGCACCGACCTCGGGCGCACCGAGTGGCGGGAGATCACCCAGGACCGGGTGAACACCTTCGCGGACGCGACCGACGACCACCAGTGGATCCACACGGACCCGGAGAAGGCCGAGGACGGCCCGTTCGGCGGTCCGATCGCCCACGGGTACCTCACGCTCTCCCTGATCATCCCGCTCTTCGGTGAACTGCTGGACATCACCGGCATCTCCATGAGTGTCAACTACGGCCTGGACAAGGTCCGTTTTCCCAGTCCGGTCCCGGTCGGCGCGAAGATCCGCCTGCACGGCGCCGTCGGCACCGTGGAGGAGGTGAAGGGCAACGGCGTGCAGATGCCGCTGACGTTCACCGTCGAGGTCGAGGGCAGCGACAAGCCGGCCTGCGTGGCCCAGGCCGTCTACCGCCACTACGCCTGACCGGCTCCCGCGGCGCTCACCTGGTGGGCGTGCCGCTGGTCCGCCCGGGTGCCGTCCGGCATCGCCAGCCCGCCGGACGGCGGTACGGGCCGTGCGGGAGCGGGTCCGCCGGGTTAGGAAGGGAAGGTCGTTCCCGTCCGGTTCCCCTCCGTTCCGGTCCGCCCCGACCCCGCGACGAGGTGACCATGCGTGTGCTGCTCGTCCACCCCAGCGCCCTGATGTACTCCGAGATCTTCCTGCGGCTGGAACCCCTCGGCCTGGAACGGGTGGCCGGCGCCGCCCGGGAGGCCGGGCACGAGGTGCGGGTCGTGGACCTCCAGGTGCTCCCGGTCGCGCGCCTGCGCGACGAGGTCCGGTCGTTCCGGCCCGAAGCCGTCGGCTTTTCGCTGAACTACCTGGCGAACATCCCCGAGGCGATCGACCTGGCCGCGAAGATCAAGCGGGAGGTCCCCGGCTGCTTCGTCTTCTTCGGCGGGCACAGTGTCTCCTTCGTCGCCGAGGACGTGCTCGCCCAGGCGTCCGGAGCGGTGGACGCGGTGGTCCGGGGCGAGGGTGAACCGGCCGTCGCGCCGCTGCTGGAGGCGGTGCGCGACGGCGGGGTGGACGGCGTCCCCGGGATCATCACCGCCTCCGGGCGGGGGCCGGCGCCGCTGATGATGCACGGCATCGACTCCCCGCTCCCGGCCCGTGACCTGATGCGCAACCGCCGCCGCTACTTCATCGGCGAACTCGACCCGTGCGCCTCCATCGAGTTCACGCGCGGCTGTCCCTGGGACTGCTCGTTCTGCTCCGCCTGGACGTTCTACGGCCGCAGCTACCGCAAGGCCTCCCCCGAGGCGGCCGCCGAGGACCTGGCGCGGATCCGCGAACCGAACGTGTTCATCGTCGACGACGTGGCCTTCATCAAGCCCGACCACGGCAACGCCATCGCCGCCGAGGTCGAGCGGCGCGGCATCCGCAAGCAGTACTACCTGGAGACGCGCAGCGACGTGCTGCTGCGTCACCCCGAAGTCTTCGAACGGTGGGCACGGCTGGGCCTGCGCTACATGTTCCTGGGCATGGAGGCCATCGACGCCGAGGGACTGGACCTGTTCCGCAAGCGGATCAGCCCGGACGAGAACCTCCGCGCCCTGGAGGCGGCCCGCCGGATGGGCATCCAGGTCGCCATCAACCTGATCGTCGATCCGGCGTGGGACGAGGAGCGCTTCCGGGTCGTACGGGAGTTCGCCCTCTCGGTGCCGGAGATCGTTCACTTCACGGTGATGACGCCCTATCCGGGTACGGAGATCTGGCACACGGAGTCGCGCCGGCTCACCACCCGCGACTACCGGCTCTTCGACATCCAGCACGCCGTGGTCCCGACCGCACTGCCCCTGGAGCGCTTCTACGAGGAACTGGTGCGCACCCAGGCCGTGATCAACCGCAAGCACCTGGGCCTGCGCACCGCCTTCGGCGCGGCCCGCATCCTCGGCCGCAACCTGCTGCACGGGCAGACCAACTTCGCCCGCATGCTGTGGAAGTTCAACCAGGTCTACAACCCGCGCCGGCAACTGGCCGACCACGCCCGGCCGGTGCGCTACGAACTCCCCCTGCCGCAGCCGGTCGACGTCGGCGACAGGCGCCGCCTGTACGTCCACACCCGGGAGGGGACGACGGCAGGGGACTGATCCGTGTGCGCGTCCCGCGGCCCTGGCGGAGCGGCAGCAGTCACTTCTCGCGCCGACCAGAGCTCTTGCACTCACCACAATCACCTGTCAAGGCCCTGCTGCCCCAGCTCATGCACCTCGTGTCCCGGCAAATTCCCGAGCTGACCCCCGCCCAGGCGGCGGACGTCGTCGTCGACACGCTCCTGCGCGGTTCGCGAGTGAGGCCGCAATCCCTCTCGTCGACGGGCTCTTGTCCGGTCCGACCCCCGACCGCGATGATCGCGCCATGTACAGACGAAGACGACTGCTGGGCACGTATCTGGGTGTGGCCCTCGCCACCGTCCTGCTTCCCGGGATCACCGCGGTGATCGACGCGCCGCCCTGGGAGGTGGTCCTGGCCGGCGCCGTCTTCCTCATCGTCAACCAGCTGATCCACAGCTATCCGAGTGCCATCAGAAGCGCGCCGCCGGTGATGCTCCTGATTCTCGGTGCCATCGGGGTCGTCCAGGACACACTGCTCTGGTTGCTCGTCTCCTGGATCGGTTCACAGATGGGCTACGGCCTCCACGTCGACGACGTCCTCACGGCCCTGCTCGGCGGACTCGTCGTCCGGGGGACCGTCCTCGTCCTGATGTCCCTCGGACCGCAGCCGGCACCCCACACGTCGTAGCCCGCGGAAGCGAGGACGCTCTCCGGGCCGGTGCCCTTCGACTCGAAGGCGCGCACCGGCTTTTCTGTCCCTCACCAAGCCGCCTCGCCCTGACGGACCTCGCGGGTCAGGCAGAGGGGCGCCGCCAGGTACCGCTACCGCTGCCGTTCAGCGGGAGCAGGGTCTCCAGGTGAGCGCCCTTGACCCAGGAGCCCAGCAGGTCGCGATGCAGGGCCACGATGTCCTGGCGCAGCGCCAGGCCCAGCGCCGCTTTCGTGAACGTGCGGCCGGTGGTGACGAACAACGCGACATCGGCGCCGTGTTCGAGGCGGGCGGTGCCGACGAACTTCTGCATGTCCTGGGAGCCCACACTCCGGTGCGGCGCGTATTTCTTGCACTGGACAACCAGCTTGCGGCCGTCGGGCAGGTAGCCGAGGACATCCGCTCCCAGGTCGCCGCTCTTGCCGCTGACGACGACCTTCGTGCAACCGTCGCGCCGGCACAGATCGCCGACGTACGCCTCGAAGTCCTGCCACGACAACGCGTCGACCTCGGCCATCGACAACTCTCGCGCCCTGGCCTCCTCCTGGGCCCGCCACGCGCGGTCCTGCCCGACCGCTCGACGGTGTGTCCGCAGCAGCGCCCAGCCGGTCCCGCCCACCATGGCCGCGACGAGCACGGCCACCAGGACGGGCCACACCACCGACCAGTGCCGGGCCACCCACACGGCGGTGGCCACCGCCGCCACCGCACCCCAGCCTTGCAGCTGCCTGCGCGTCCGCTTCTTCGAACGCCGACGCCGTCGACGCGATGCCATCACTCCCCCGCTCCCCAGACCCGTGGCGTGCGGTGCGCACCGCCGGAGACAGTGCGCCGACGCCGGCGAGCAGCACCGCCACGTCGATGGCCAGCAAGCGCACCAACCTCCCCCACCCGATCGGCCGGCACCACGGGGGACGGCCGTGCGTCACCCCGGCCTCCTTATGTAGCGGGGCCTCAGTGATGTGGTGACTGGATTGCCGACGAATGGCACAAAGCCATCGGGGCTGGCCGAATGTCGCACAGCGGAATGACCGAACCGACCACCGCACCGGTTCCGCGGACAGGTGGCTGCCAGTGTGGGGAGATCTCCTACGCGGTCACCGGTGCCCCGGACGACCCCCGTCTGTGCTCCTGCCCTGCAGGGCACAGCTTTCGTGAATCCGCTGTGCCGTGGATGACCGTCACCCTCGCCCCGGACCCGCTCCATCAGTAGGCAGGCGTGCGCCGTCTTCCGATGGCGGGTGTCCATGAGGACCGGAACGGGCCGGCCGCACACGCGCCTCGGACCTGTGGGCAACGGGGGCAGGTCGGTCCGGCGGTGCGCCGTGCACGCCCTGGGGGAGACCGTCAGCCTCGGGGCAGCCCATGCAGCGGGTACCTCTGCTCGCCGTCGCCGGCACGGTGACACCCCCAGGCGTGGAGGTGGTCGATGCCCGTGTCGAGCGCCGCCCGGAGGTGGGTCGAGTCGCCGGTGGACATCATGATGACCACGCCTCCCTGGATGCCGGCCAGGAGCGCGGCGGATGCCCGGTCCACGTCCAGGGACGGCGACACCAGTCCGTTCGACTGCAGGGCGCGCATGCCGCGGGCGAGCTGGTGCTGCCACTGGCGCATCAACTCCGACACGATCGCCTGCGCGCCGGGGCTGGACCGCCCGACCTGCAGGAACAGTGCCCCCAGGGGGCAGGTGTCGCCGTGGCGTTCATAGCGCTCCACCACGACGTCCCGCCACTGCTGCCAGGACTGCCACGTGTCCAGACGCCCGAGGTGCGGCTGTTGGTCCTCCAGGACGCGGCCCGCCTCGAACCTGGCTACCGCCAGCAGCAGTTCGTCCTTGCCGTCGGGGAAGTAGTGGAAGAGCTGACTCTTGCTCGTGCCGGTGCGGCCGCGGATGTCGTCGAGCGTCGTGTGGGCGACGCCCTGCTCGCGCAGCACCTCGGCGGCCCCTTCGACGATACGGGCCCGGGTGGCCCGGCCCTTCGCGGTCAGTGCGTCCGGCATCCGGCCTCCCTTTTCTGGACTTGCCGGTCCATTTTCTGCGCCGCACGGTGTCCGCACAAGGCGAGACACAGGAGAGCGCGTCATGAATGGACGACTGCGGAACAAGACGGCCCTGGTCACGGGATCGACCAGCAACATCGGGCAGGCGATCGCCGAGGAGTTCGCTGCCGAGGGGGCTCATGTGATCGTGTCCGGACGCAATCCGGAACGGGGCGACCTGGTCGTCGCGGGGATCCGCGCGGCCGGCGGGCGGGCCGACTTCCTGCGGGCCGAACTCGACGGCAGCGCGGAGGCCTCCCGGGACCTGGCCCGGCGGGCCCGCGAGGCTCTGGGCGGGCGGATCGACCTTCTGGTGAACAACGCCGGCGTCTACCCGGCGCCCGGTACCGCCGACACGGACGAAGAGACGTTCGACCAGGTCTACGCGGTCAACGTGAAGGCGCCCTTCTTCCTCACCGCCGCCGTCGCTCCGGCCATGGCGGAGAGCGGAGGCGGGGTGGTCGTCAACCTCGGCTCGTGGATCACGCGCCTGGGCGTTCCTCTCGGTGCGCTCTACAGCTCCACGAAGGGGGCCATGGAGACGCTCACGCGGGCCTGGGCCGCCGAATTCGGGCCGATGGGCGTGCGGGTGAACGCCGTCTCACCGGGCGTGATCCTGCCCCCGACACCGGAAGGCGGCGAGCCTCACGCGGGCGAAGTCATGATGAAGGGCACTCCGGCCGGCGGGGTCGGCACGCCGGAGGACATCGCGCATGCCGTGGTCTGGCTGGCCAGTGACGAGGCGGCCTTCGTGCACGGGACCGTGGTGGACGTCGACGGGGGCAGGACGGGCGTCGCCGTCATCGCCGGCTGAAGCCTGGCCGGTGGACCGGAGTCAGGACGTACAGGGCGCCGGCGGCAAGCGGCCACCACAGCGAGATCGCTCGGCGGGCACGAGGGGCGTGATGACGGTGTGAGACGGGGCCCGGCGCTTCGCGCGCCGGGCCCCGTCCTTCTGCACCACCCCCGGGGCGATCAGTGGCGGATGCTGCCCTTCGCGCCCTCCTTGGTTGCTCGGGCCTTGCCCCGTGCCTCCAGTGCGGCGCCCTTGGCGGCGGTGGTGTCCTTGCCCATCGCGTGGGCCAGCTTCCTGACCGCCTTCCCGACCACCTGCTCGGTCGTGGCCTTGGCCTTCTCCCCGGTACTCATGTCGGTCCCTTCATCGACGCTGATGATGCGCCTGCCCCTGCCACTGGGGCGGAAACCTGATGGCTGAGGAGGTGACCCGGCAGTTGCCGATCGTCGTCGATCCGGGGCTCCGACACGTCCTCGGAGGGCTGGTCACCGTTCGGCACGGTCGGACGCGCCTCAGCGGAAACAGCCGAGGGTCGGCCGCACGCGTCAGCGGAAGCACATGATGCTCCGCGACCATGGCAGACGGGCCACCGCGGGCGCCGAGCAAGCCGACCGAGACGCGCTCGGGACGCTGGACCGACCTGCTCAAGACCGACGCGAGCCAGTGGCAGGCCGAGGACTCGGCCTGCACGCGAGGGTGTCCGGTGACCGCAGGGCGGACGAGGCCCGGCGCGCGGAGAAATCGCCATCCGGACCGCAACCGAGCACGTCCTGGTTCACGACCGGGGCGCGCCCATGCCCTTCTCGCACGTGACCTTCGCTGCCGCAGGGCCGATACTGCCGAGAGCGGCATCACGGCCGGCGCCCGCCCGACCGTACGAGATCACCAACCGACCTCGCCACTCTGACCAGCGAAGACACAGGTCAGCGACTGGCCTGCCACCTTTCCCAGGAGGTACCCGTGAAGATGCTCATCAACGTCCCGGAGACCGTGGTCGCGGACGCGTTGCGAGGTATGGCCGCCGCCCATCCCGAGCTGACCGTGGATGTCGAGAACCGGGTGATCGTGCGGCGGGACGCCCCCGTGGGCGGGAAGGTCGCCCTGGTGTCCGGCGGAGGGTCGGGGCACGAGCCGCTGCACGGCGGGTTCGTGGGGCCGGGGATGCTGACGGCGGCCTGCCCGGGCGAGGTGTTCACCTCGCCGGTGCCGGATCAGATGGTGCGCGCCGCGGCGGCCGTGGACAGCGGGGCCGGGGTGCTGTTCATCGTCAAGAACTACACCGGTGACGTGCTCAACTTCGACATGGCCGCCGAACTGGCCGAGGACGAGGGCATCCGCGTCGCGAAGGTGCTGGTCAACGATGACGTGGCGGTGACGGACAGCCTGTACACGGCGGGGCGGCGCGGCACGGGGGCCACGCTGTTCGTGGAGAAGATCGCGGGCGCCGCGGCGGAGGAAGGCCGTCCGCTGGAGCAGGTGGAGGCGCTCGCCCGACGGGTCAACGACAGTTCCCGGAGCTTCGGTGTCGCGCTCAGCGCCGTCACCACACCGGCCAAGGGCAGCCCCACCTTCGACCTGCCCGCCGGTGAACTGGAGCTCGGCATCGGCATCCACGGGGAGCCCGGCCGCGAGCGGCGGCCGATGATGACCTCGGGCGAGATCGCCGAGGCCGCCGTGGACGCGGTGCTGACCGATCTCGCCCCCAGCAGTCCCGTGCTGGTCCTCGTGAACGGCATGGGCGCCACTCCGCTGCTGGAGCTGTACGGCTTCAACGCCGAGGTGCAGCGCGTGCTCGGCGAGCGCGGTGTCGCCGTCGCCCGCACCCTCGTCGGCAACTACGTGACCTCCCTCGACATGGCCGGCGCCTCGGTCACCCTGTGCGCGATCGACGAGGAGCTGCTCGGCCTGTGGGACGCGCCGGTGAGGACGCCCGGGCTGCGGTGGGGCATGTGACGGTGGACGGGGAAGGGATCGGAACGTACCTACCAGGCAAGGAGATCCTGTGCTCGACGCCGACTTCTTCCGCCGTTGGATGACGGCGACCGCCGCGCTGGTCGACCGCGACGCGGAACGGCTCACCGCCCTCGACTCGCCCATCGGCGACGCCGACCACGGCAGCAATCTCCAGCGCGGGTTCACGGCCGTGACGGCCACGCTGCAGAAGGAGGCACCCGACACGCCCGGCGCGGTCCTGATGCTCGCCGGGCGGCAGCTCATCTCGACGGTCGGCGGCGCCTCGGGACCGTTGTACGGGACGCTGCTGCGCCGCACCGGCAAGGCGCTCGGCGACAGCGCCGAGGTGAGCGCGGAGCAGCTGGCCGAGGCGTTGCGGACGGGGGTGGACGCGGTCCGGACGCTCGGGGGCGCGGCGCCCGGCGACAAGACGATGATCGACGCCCTGGTGCCGGCCGTGGACGCCCTCGGTGACTCGTTCGCCGCGGCCCGCGCCGCCGCCGAGGAGGGCGCCGAGGCGACCACGCCGTTGCAGGCGCGCAAGGGCAGGGCGAGTTATCTGGGCGAGCGCAGCATCGGGCACCAGGATCCCGGTGCCACGTCGGCGGCGCTGCTGATCGCGGGGCTGGAGGAGGCATCCGGTGAGTGACGAGATGCTGGTCGGGATCGTGCTGGTGTCGCACAGTGCCGAGGTCGCGGCGTCCGTGGCCGAACTGACGAAGGCCCTGTCGGGTGGTGGCGCGGCGGTGCCGGTGGCTCCGGCGGGCGGCACCGCGGCCGGCGGGTTCGGCACCAGCTCCGAGCTGGTGTCCGCGGCCGCCGCGTCCGTGGACCGGGGCGCGGGTGTCGCCGTTCTCGCCGATCTGGGCAGCGCGGTGCTCACCGTCAAGGCCCTGCTGGCCGAGGGCGACGAACTGCCGGACAACACCCGTCTGATCGACGCCCCGTTCGTCGAGGGCGCGGTGGCCGCGGTCGTCACGGCGGCGACGGGCGCCGACCTGGCGGCGGTGGAGGCGGCGGCAGCCGAGGCGTACTCCTACCGGAAGGTGTAGCGCGCCGGGAGGGGCGGCGGCACGGCGCGCGCGGCCTCCGGTCGCCGGCCGAGCGGGCCGACGTGCCGGGGCGGGCGGTCGTCGCCCCAGCCGCTCAGTCGCCGTCGGCGAACTCCCGGGCCAGCCGTTCCCCCGTCCGCTCGGTGGCTGCCGTGTCCTCGAGGGGCTCGGTCCCGGTGTCCTTGAAGACGATGTACGTCACCCCGGAGGCGACGCCGCCGGTGCTCGGGTCGGCGGGGACGCCGAGCGCCTTGGCGGCCGCGTAGGACGCCTCGCCGATGATGTCGCGCGGGCCGACGTCGCCGACGACCGCGTACCCCACCCGGTCCCCGTGGACGACGGCCACGACCGAGCCGCCGCGCACGCCGTCCGCCCGGTGGTCCCAGATGCCGCTGGGCTGGGGCACGACGACGTAGGGCAGTTTCTCCGCGTCCAGCGGGCCGCCGTCGGAGCGGGTGTAGGCCGTGGCGGCGGTGAAGTGCGGGTCGGTGCGGGCGTTGCAGCGGGCGCCGCGCCGGCCGTCGCAGTCGATGTCCAGGTCGGCCTTCCAGAAGACGGCGTCCCGGGTGCCGCAGACCGGGATGTCCGCCCGGGCCCCCGCGTCACTGCGGTAGCGGCCGTGCGAGACGGGGGCGCAGTCCCGGGTCCTGGCGAGCAGGTCGGCGGCGCGGACGGGTCCCCGGGGTGTGCCGTCAGCGGGTCGGGCACCCGCGTCCGGGCCGGGTACGGGCCGGTCCCCGGACCGGGAGCCGGCCCGGCGCTCCGGCCTGAGGCGGGCCGCGGTCTCGGCCGCCGACACCGCCCGGGACCGGGTGGCGGCCTCGGGGACCGGCCGGACGTGGGACTGCGGGCCCGGCCGGGGCGGCGACGGTGCGGCGGGGAACGCCGTGGGGGCGAGCAGGGCGGCGCTGGCCGCGACCAGTGTCAGCGACTGGACACGCACGTTGTGGCCTCTCCTGGGGGGCATGGACGGACACTCGGCCCCATCTGTCCCCGGATCGGGCGCGCGGACCACCATCACAGGGCCAGACGGTGCGCACCCGGGCGGGCGACCCGGGGGGGGGGGGGCGTTAGGANAGGCAGACTCCAGGCAACGGTGCCGTGCAGACGCACCCGCGCGTGCCGGACCCCGCGACCCCGGCAAGATCCGAACGACACCCCCTGAGGGCGGGCGGGCCGGGTCCGGTTCCGGCCCGCCCGGCCGCCCGCGCCGGCGCGGGTTCAGCGACGACAGCGGCCCGCGCAACCGGCCACAACTCCCCTGAGTGCACGGGGACTTGGACCGTCAAGGTATCCAGGATACGTAACCCGTCCGGGCGATCGACCATGGCGGCCCTCTTGATGTGATCGCGTCACGGCGGCATATTGGTCCGGACCATTGCCGTCTGGCCGCCCCGGGAGGCAGAGCCGTGCGAGGCGTTCCCGTTCCCGCCCCCCACCGCGTCCCGCGCCGCTCGGTGCTGCTCCGCTGCGCCCTGGTCTGCGGGGCCCTCGCGCTGGCCTCGTCCTGCGGCTGGGGCACGGGCGGCGACGACGGTGGGGGCGGCCGTCCGCCGGGGGCGCCGACGGGCGTCACCGCCGAGGCGGGCAGCGCGACCAGCGTGCACGTGATGTGGAACGCCGTCGACGGGGTCGAGGCCTACGAGGTGTACCGCGGCGCCACCAAGGTGACGGAGGTGCCGGCCGCCGACCGCATGGTCGATGTCACCCGGCTCCACCCCTCGACCGCCTACGTCTTCACCGTGCGGGCGCGCGACGCCGACGGGCGGCTCGGGCCGAGCAGCGCGGAGGTGCGGGCGACGACCCCGGCCGCCGCGGCCGCCGACCGCTCCGCACCCACCCGGCCGCCGGGTGCGCACGGCCGGGTGGCGGGCAGCCGGGCGGTCCAGCTCACCTGGTCCGCGGCGACGGACGACCGGGGCGTCGTCTCGTACGACGTCCACCAGGGCGGCACGAAGATCCACAGCGTCGGCGGCGCCCAGACCGCGGCCGTCGTCACCGGCCTGCGTCCGGGCACCCGCTACGCGTTCACCGTCCGGGCGCGGGACGCCGCCGACAACGTCTCCCCCGCCAGTGCCGTCGTCCGCCTCACCACCCCGGGCGCCGACGACGGCCGTGCCACCGCGCCCACCGGCCTGCGCGCGGCGACCCACCGCGCCGACGGGGCGTACTACATCGACCTCGACTGGGTACCGCCGCGCACCGACGGCGTGGTCACCGAGTACGAGATCCACCTGGACGGCAGCAGGGCCACCTCGCTCGTGTACGGCGGCGACGCGCCGCGCGACCGGGCCGAGTACAGCTTCTACGCCGGACAGGAGGCCGGCACCACGCACCGGGTGCGGATCCGGGCCAAGCTGCCCGACGGGACCTGGGGCGGCTTCTCGGCGGAGCGGACGGTGACGACGGGCCGGGAGCGGTGACGCCCCGGCGGGTGCGCGGAGGGCCGTGAGCGCGTCACCTGGCCGGTCGCGCTCCGCATGCGGAGCCGGTCGCCGCCCTGTTGGCTGCCCCTGAGGGGGCAGCACGGGCGAACCGATCTCGGCGGCGCAAGGGATGTCCGCCAACCGTGCCGCCGGAGGGCAGTCCACATGCGCATCTCATCGCCACTTCTCCGCTCCGGCCTGACCGTGGCAGCCGCCGCCGCGCTGCCCGTCGCCCTGGCCGCGGGTCCGGCCGCGGCGGGTCCGGGGATCTCGGTGAGCACGACCGGCAGCACGGTGTCGGTCACGACCACCGCCTGCGCCCAGCTGAACGGCAGCTGGGGCACGGCCTCGCTGCTCACCAGCAGCCAGGGCAGCTTCGCCGAGGGCCGTCAGGTCGCGCTGTCGGGGACCAGCGCGGGCCAGTCCGCCGCCTGGTCGGGCATCTCCCCGGGCACCTACACGGTCGTCGTGGTGTGCTCGAACAACAGCACCGCCGGCACCCAGACCGTCATCGTGTCCTCGGCGCCCTCGCCCTCGCCCTCCCCCAGCCGGTCCGCCTCCCCCTCGCCGTCCGCGTCGCCGCGCGGGGTCCTCGGCGGGGTCGGCGGGGCCATCCAGGACTACAGCACCGTCACCCTCGTGACGGGCAGCGCGCTGATGGGGGGCGGGGTCATCGCCGCGGCCTGGTTCCTGCGCCGGCGCTCGAAGCCGTACCGGTTCTGAGCGCGCCGCGCGGGCGTCATGACGGGTCGTCGCCCGGCAGTTCGGCGAATTCCGCCAGGGCGTGCCTGAGCCACTGGGTCCAGAAGGTCTCCAGGTCGATGCCGGCGCGCAGCACCAGGTGCCGCAGCCGGTCCTCCGCGCTGTCCTTCCCGGGCGGGAAGTCGCGCTCCTCGATCTCCTCGTACTCGGCCAACTGCCGTTCGTGCAGCTCCAGATGGCGTCGCAGGTCCGCCTCGATGCCGGTGGTGCCGACCACGGCGGCGGCGCGCAGGCGCAGCAGCATGGTGTCCCGCAGGGGCCGCGGGTCCTGCGCGGCAGCGGTCCACCGGGCCAGTTCGTCGCGGCCGGCGGGCAGGACCTCGTAGCTCTTCTTCTGCCCGCGGGCGGGCTGCTGCTCGGGCAGTGCGCGGATCAGCCCCTGCGCTTCCAGTTTTCCCAGCTCGCGGTAGATCTGCTGGTGCGTCGCCGACCAGAAGTAGCCGATCGACTTGTCGAACCGGCGGGTCAGCTCCAGCCCCGACGACGGCTTTTCGACCAGGGCGGTGAGGATCGCGTGCGGGAGTGACATGGGCTCATCCTAGGGACGGCCCACGCCGCTCCCGCACGCCTCCTACAGCGCCGCCGCCAGTTCCGTGCCCTGCTTGATGGCCCGCTTGGCGTCCAGTTCGGCGGCCACGTCGGCGCCGCCGATGAGGTGGGCGCTGCGACCGGCGGCGACCAGCTCGTCGTACAGGCCGCGGCGCGGCTCCTGGCCGGTGCACAGGACGACCGTGTCGACCTCCAGCACCGTGGACTCGTCGCCGATCGTGACGTGCAGGCCGGCGTCGTCGATCCGGTCGTAGCGCACGCCCGGGACCATGGTGACGCCGCGGTGCTTGAGCTCGGTGCGGTGGATCCAGCCGGTCGTCTTGCCGAGACCGGCGCCGACCTTGGACGTCTTGCGCTGGAGCAGGTGGACGGTGCGCGGCGGTGCCGGGCGCTCGGGTGCGGCGAGGCCGCCGGGCGCGCGGTAGTCCATGTCGACGCCCCACAGGCGGAAGTAGGTGGCGGGGTCCTCGTGCGCCTTGTCGCCGCCGTCGGTGAGGAACTCGGCGACGTCGAAGCCGATGCCGCCCGCGCCGAGGATGGCGACGCGGTCGCCTACGGGGGCGCCGTCGCGCAGGACGTCCAGGTAGCCGAGGACGCTCGGGTGGTCGACGCCGGGGATGTCGGGGACGCGCGGGGTGACGCCGGTGGCGACGACGACCTCGTCGTGGCCGGCGAGGTCGTCCGCGCCCACCCGGGTGTTCAGCCGTACGTCGACGCCGTGCGCGTCGAGCTGGGTCCGGAAGTAGCGCAGGGTCTCGTCGAACTCCTGCTTGCCGGGGACCTTGCGGGCGACGTTGAGCTGGCCGCCGATCTCGCCGGCGGCGTCGAAGAGGGTGACCTCGTGGCCGCGCTCGGCCGCGCTCACGGCGCAGGCCAGCCCGGCCGGTCCGGCGCCGACCACGGCGACGCGCTTGCGGAGCCGGGTCGGGGAGAGGACCAGCTCGGTCTCGTGGCAGGCGCGCGGGTTGACCAGACAGGAGGTGATCTTCCCGCCGAAGGTGTGGTCGAGGCAGGCCTGGTTGCAGCCGATGCAGGTGTTGATGGCCTCGGGGCGGCCGGCCTCCGCCTTGGCGACGAAGTCGGGGTCGGCGAGCATCGGGCGGGCCATCGACACCATGTCGGCGGTGCCCTCGGCGAGCAACTGCTCGGCCACCTCGGGGGTGTTGATGCGGTTGGTCGTGACGAGCGGCACCGACACCTCGCCCATCAGCCGCTTGGTCACCCAGGTGTACGCGCCGCGCGGCACGGAGGTGGCGATGGTGGGGATGCGGGCCTCGTGCCAGCCGATGCCGGTGTTGATGATGGTCGCTCCGGCGGCCTCGACGGCCTTGGCGAGCGTGACGACCTCCTCCAGCGTGGAGCCGCCGGGGACCAGGTCGAGCATGGACAGGCGGTAGACGACGATGAAGTCCTCGCCGACCGCCTCGCGCACCCGGCGGACGATCTCGACGGGGAAGCGCATGCGGTTCTCGTAGGACCCGCCCCAGCGGTCGGTGCGCCGGTTGGTGTGCGTGGCGATGAACTCGTTGATGAGGTAGCCCTCGGAGCCCATGATCTCGACGCCGTCGTAACCGGCCTCGCGGGCGAGGCGGGCGGTGCGGGCGTAGTCGTCGATGGTCCGCTCGACCTCGTCGTCGGTCAGCTCGCGGGGCACGTGAGGGCTGATCGGCGCCTGGAGCGGGCTCGGGGCGACGAGGTCGGCGTGGTAGGCGTAGCGGCCGAAGTGCAGGATCTGCATGGCGATCCGGCCGCCCTCGCGGTGCACGGCCTCGGTGACGACGCGGTGCCGCGCGGCCTCCGCCTCGGTGGTGAGCTTGGCGCCGCCTTCGTAGGGCCGGCCCTCGTCGTTGGGGGCGATGCCGCCGGTGACGATGAGGCCCACTCCCCCGCGGGCCCGGGCGGCGTAGAAGGCGGCCATGCGCTCGAAGCCGCGCTCGGCCTCCTCCAGGCCCACGTGCATGGAGCCCATGAGGACCCGGTTGGGCAGGGTGGTGAAGCCCAGGTCGAGCGGGCTCAGCAGGTGGGGGTAACGGCTCATCGGGCCCTCCGTGCGCGGTGTCGTGCCTCTTTTGTAGAGGACGGCCGCCTCTTTGTGCAACTAGTTGCACAAAGAGGCGGCGCACACCACACCGCCCCGTCGGGCCGGTCCGGTCAGCGGCTCTCCAGCCGTACGTGCAGTTCGCGCTCCTGGTCGCCGGAGGCCGTGCTCAGGTCGTGCACGGTGAACAGGGAGTCCAGGGTGGTGCGGAATCGCTCGATCGCCCAGTAGCCGCCCTGCACGTCGGCCTCCACGGACGCGTGGAGCCGGGTGGGACCGCACTGGCCCTGGTGGGCGTCGGCCACGTCGAAGGTGCCGAGCCACACGGTCGGGCGCACGTCGTCGTACTCCCGGGTCACGTCGCCCGCGTGCCGGTCGGACGAGAAGCACGCGCACAGGGCGTCGAACACGGTGCGGGCGTCCTCCTTGTCGCATCCGCTCAGCTCCACCGAGACGGACTCCGGATGCAGTCGCTCGCCGTCCATCGTGATCGCTCCTCTCCTGGCCGCGGTGCGGTGCCGCTGACCGATCCAGAGCGTGGACGTCCCACGGCAACCGCACCCATACCCCCAGAAAAGCACCACCTCGGGCGGAGCACTACCGGCACGGGCGGTGGCCGGCGTCTCAGCCCCGGGTGAGGCGGTACGTCTTGCTGTCGGTCAGCACGCAGAAGCCCGGAGAGACGACGATCACGCGCAGGGTGCCGGTACGGCGGTCGTAGTCGACGCCCTCCGCCTCGAAGGCGCCGGAGCAGGCGCTGCGCAGCGGCAGCTGCTGCAGGGCGGTGACGCGGCCGGTGACGTCGGCGGTGCCGGCCGGCGCGGCGGAGAGGTCGATCCGCAGCAGCGGCTTGGTGAGCCCGAAGAGGGTGCCCTCCGGGTCGTCGGAGGAGCACAGCAGGGTGGTCGCGTCGAGGAAGTCGCAGCCCTGGACGTCGCGCACGGCGTGGTCCAGGTGGACGGTGGCCGCCTGCGGGAGGTTCGCCGAGGGCGAGGTGGCCGGGTTGACCCCGGGCGTCGGGAAGACCAGCAGCCGGTTCATGGTGCCCCACTCGCCGGACAGCATCCACTGGCCGTCCGGCGAGATCGCGGCCCAGGAGTTGTTCAGCGCCTCGCCCGCGCTCAGCGTGTGCACGTACTCCGACCAGCGGCCGTCCGGCGCCTGCACGCGGAACATCTTCGAGTTCCCGTCGTCACGCTGGTACGGCTCGACGTAATGCCCGTCATAAGAGGCGTCGGGGTCGCCGACGTGATTCCAGCCGCGGCCGGCGAGGCCCCAGGGGACGGTGCCGATCCCTGTGTAGCGGTTCGGACTGCCGGCTGGGACCTCCACCGAGGCCAGACCCTGGCTCTCGGTGAGCGGGTCGGCCCGGTCCGATCCGGCCTCGGTCCAGGTGTCGGCGGCGGGGGCGGCGGCCCCGGCGGGCGGGGCGGCGAGGAAGAGGGCGAGGGCGGCAAGTCCGGTCAGGACCGCGTGACAACGTTGCCGGGCGCGCAGGGGCATGAGTCGGCTCCTCGGTGGGGGTCGGGCGGCACGCACTCGGCGCACAGTCTGGCCCGCCCGCCTTGGTCATGTACAGACCAAAGACGCATCGGGTCTGACACGTCCCGCGGAGCGGTAGCCGCGCCGCGGGGAGATGCTGGAGGGGACGGCAGAGGCCTCGGAGAAACGGCCCTGCACGAGGTGGAACGCGGTAGAACAAAGGAGTCGGCATCACGAAGACGTGCCGCGTGGAACGGCGAAGGCGGGGCGTGGGATGAGTGCAGCCGGGTCTGCCGGTTTCGAGGGCGCCGAGCCGCCGCGCGGACCCGTGCGTCCCAGCGGGCTGCTCGACGTGCTGAACGTGGCCTCGGTCGTGCTGGACACCGAGGGCCGGATCGTGCTGTGGAGCCCGCAGGCCGAGGAGCTGTTCGGCTACTCCGCCCAGGAGGCGCTGGGTGAGTACGCCGCCCGGATCATGGTCCACGAGAAACATCTCGACCTGGTCGTGAAGCTGTTCGCCGACGTGATGAAGACCGGCCGGAGCTGGGCCGGCGCCTTCCCCGTCCGCCGCAAGGACGGCGCCACCCGGCTGGTCGAGTTCCGCAACATGCGGCTGCTCGACGACCGGGGCGACGTCTACGCGCTCGGGCTCGCGGTCGACCGGTCCACGGTGCGCCGACTGGAGCACGACGTGGCCCTGTCCGCCCGGGTGATCACGCAGTCCCCGATCGGACTGGCGGTCCTGGACACGGACCTGCGGTACGTGTCGGTCAACCCGGCGCTGGAGCGGATCAACGGCGTCCCCGCCGAGGCCCATGTCGGCCGCACGATCCGGGAGGTGCTGCCGGAGGTGGGCGCCGACGCGCTGGAGGGCGCGGCGCGCAGGGTGCTGGAGACCGGGCGGCCGGTCGTCGACCAGTCCGCGACCGGTCGGACCCCGGCCGACCCGGACGAGGACCATGCCTGGTCGGTCTCGCTGTACCGGCTGGAGGACGCCCTCGGCGCGGTGCTGGGTGTGGCCGTCTCGATCGTGGACGTCACCGAGCAGTACCGGGCGGGCGTCGAGGCGGAGGCCGCGCGGCGCCGTCTCGCCGCCGTCGCCGACGCCTCCGCCCGGATCGGCACCACGCTGGAGCTGGACCGCACGGCCCGCGAACTGGCCGACGTGGCCGTGCCGGACCTCGCCGACATAGCGGCCGTGGACCTGCTGGAGGCCGTGGTCAAGGGCCGCCGCAGCACCCTGGCCCCCGCCGAGCCCGCGGTGATCCGGGCCCTGGCCGTCCAGGCGGACAACGCCCCCGAGGCGCTGCGGGCGGCCGATCCGCCCGGACAGGTCGCCCGGTACGGGCCGGAGCGCCTGGTCACCGAGTGCGTGCGCACCGCCCGGCCCGTGATGGTGGCCGAGGTGACGGACGAGGACCTGACCCGCATCGCCCGTTCACCCGAGGCGGCCGAGCTGCTGCGCCGGGCCGGCGTGCACTCGTACCTCGCCGTCCCGCTGATCGCGCGCGGCGAGGTGCTCGGCGCCCTGGATCTGAAGCGGACCGCCAATCCCATGCCGTTCGACGAGGACGATCTGCTGCTGGCCCGGGAGCTGGCCGCGCGCGCGGCGCTGCAGATCGACAACGCCCGCTGGTACCAGAACGCCCGCGACGCCGCCCTCACCCTGCAGCGCAGCATGCTGCCGAGCCACCCGCGGGTGACGGGCGGTCTGGAGGTCGCCTCCCGGTACCAGCCCGCCGAGGCCACCAGCGAGGTCGGCGGCGACTGGTTCGACGTCATCCCGCTGGAGGGCTGCAAGACGGCCCTGGTCGTGGGCGACGTGATGGGCAGCGGCATCACGGCGGCGGCGTCCATGGGACGGCTGCGCACCGCGACGAACACACTGGCCGCCCTGGACCTGGATCCGGCGCTGCTGCTCGAACACCTCGACCGGACCACGGCCGGCCTGGACCAGGCCATCGCGACCTGTGTGTACGCCGTCCACGACCCGCACGCCCGGCAGTGCCGCATCGCCAACGCCGGGCACCTGCCGCCGGTGCGGCTGCGCGCCGGCCGCCCTCCGGAGCTGCTGGACCTGCCCACCGGGGTGCCGCTCGGGGTGGGCGGCGTCGCCTTCTCCACCACCACCGTCGATCTGGAACCGGGCGACCGGCTGGTGTTCTACACCGACGGTCTCGTCGAGACGCGCCAGCAGCCGATCGACGACCGGCTGGCCGCGCTCCTGGCCGTGCTGGAGGGCCCGGACCGTCCCTTGGAGGAGGTCTGCGACCTGCTCCTGCGCACGCTGCACGAGCCGCAGAACTCCGACGACGTGGCCCTGCTGATCGCCCGGGCCACTCCACCGGAGTAGACCGGCGCTCCGCTACCGCCTGACGCCGATCACCACCTGCGCGTACAGCTCGTCGCTGACCGCGAGGCGAGTGGTCAGCCCGCCGCGGGTGAAGGCGTCGACGGCGGCCGGGGCCTGGCGTTCGCTCGTCTCGACCAGCACGCAGCCGCCGGGCGCGAGCCAGCCGGACGCCTCGGCGGCGACCCGGCGCAGCACGTCGAGGCCGTCGGTGCCGCCGTCGAGGGCGACCAGCGGCTCGTGGTCGCGGGCCTCGGCGGGCAGCAGGGCGACCTCCCCGGTGGGGACGTAGGGCACGTTGGCGGCGAGTATGTCGATCCGCCCGCGCAGCGCGCCGGGCAGCGCGTCGAACAGGTCGCCGGTGTGCACCTGGCCGCCGGCGGCGGTGAGGTTGCCGCGGGCGCAGCGCACGGCGGCCGGGTCGACGTCGGCGGCATGCACCTCGGGCCGGTCGAGGGCGGCGGCCAGGGCCGCGCCGACGGCGCCCGAACCGCAGCACAGGTCCACGACGACGCCCGCGTCGGGCGCGTGGGCGAGGGCCTGGTCCACGAGGAACTCGGTACGGCGGCGGGGGACGAAGACACCGGGCGCCACGGCGATGCGCAGCCCGTGGAACTCGGCCCAGCCGAGGACGAGTTCCAGGGGGAGGCCGGTGACGCGGCGGTCGACCAGCGCGGCGAGTTCGCCGGGGGTGCGGGCGGCGTCGAGGATCAGCTCCGCCTCGTCCTCGGCGAAGACGCACCCCGCGGCGCGGAGCGCGGACACGACGGAGTCACGGGAGGGGAAGGCGGAGGCGGAAGGAGAAGAGGACGCCGGGAACAGTGGAGGCATGGAAGCCGAGAGCCTTTCGAGAACCGAAGGGCGCTCTCCCGGTCACCGGTGGCCGGTGACCGCACTGCCGAGAGGTGAGAGCACCCGGGCCGACACAGCGGTAATGGGTCTCACCTCCCAGGTGTTCGGCGGCCGGGACTGCCCGCGGCCGTCGGCCACACTACCCCAACGATCAGACGGCGACGGTCTCCTCGGCCTCTTCGTCGGCCTCTTCCGCCGCCTCCTCGCCGGCGGCCGGTTCCGCCTTCTCCCCGTCCGGCCTCGCGTGCCTCGGGTGAGCCGGCGCGGGCGCGCCGACCCGCTCGCGGAGGGCGGCGACGCCCGTCACCACGAGCCCGAGCAGCAGCCAGGCGACCAGGGTCCAGACGCTGCGCCCCAGTCCGTCGCCGTCGAAGTAGAGCAGGCTGCGGGTGCCCTCGACGAAGCCGGCGCCGTTCCAGAAGGCGTGCAGGGTGCCGAAGAAGCCGTTCTGCAGCTCGGGGCGGAACAGGCCGCCGGAGGTGGTGAAGTTGAGCATCACGAACAGCACCATCATGGCGAGCGTGGTCCACCGCTTGAGGAAGGTGTGCAGGCCGACGCCGATGAACAGGATGCCGGCGGCGTAGAGCCAGGCCATGCCCCACAGGCCGGCGAGGTCGTGGTGCGCGAGGTGGAACACGGGTCCGGCGAGCAGGGCGCCGATGCCGCTGACGACGACCGAGACGCCGAGCGTCAGCAGGGCGCGGATCCTCATCGGCAGCGCGGACCCGGCGGCGCCGAGGGCGGCCACGGAGGCGTAGGAGCCGATGCTGACCGCGATCAGCAGGAAGAACAGCCCCTGCCCGGTGGGGTCGTCGTCGACCGGGGTGGCGACGTCGGTGACCTTCAGCGGGACGCCCTGCCGCTCGGCGAGCGGGGTGAAGACCTTCTCCGCGGCCATGGCGCCCATGTCGGAGGCGGCGGTGGCCACGACGACCTCGGGCGCCTCGCCGCCGGGCACGTAGGCGCCGGTGATGTCACGGTGCCGGAGCAGGTCGACGGCCTCGGAGCGGGTGGGGACGGTCCGGACGTCGAGCGCGTCACCGCCCCCGTCCTTGACCGTCTGGGCGAGCACCTTGGCCTCGGGACCCGAGCCGACGACGGCGACGGGCAGGTGGTTCGGCTCGGGGGTGACGAAGGCCCCCATGTACGCGAGCCCCATGCCGACGCACATCAGCAGCGGGGTGATCAGGTGCGTGAGCACATGGCGCAGGGCGTGCGACCTCATCGGCCCGCATCCTCCAATGGTTGGCTTATACAACTACGACTTCAAGTTGTACTATACAACCGAACTGCGAGGGAGGATCCGTGACGGCAGCCGAGAGGTCCGATGAGACCACTGTCACCCCCGGCGCCCGCGCGGCGGACACGGCCGTGGAGACCATCCAGCGGGAGATGACGGCCTTTGCCCGCCGTGCCCGCGCCTCGGCGGGGCGCATGCACCCCGAGCTGTCGCTGGTGTCGTACACGCTGCTCGGGCATCTGGAGGAGCGGGACGGGTGCCGGGCCACCGACCTGGCCGCCCACTACGCCCTGGACAAGTCCACCGTGAGCCGGCAGGTGGCCGCGCTGGAGCGCGCCGAGCTGGTCGAGCGGCGCGTGGACCCGGACGACCACCGCGTCCAGGTCCTGCATCTGACGGACGCCGGCCGGCGCATCCTGGCGCAGGTGACGGAGAGCCGCCGGACCGCGTTCCGGGAGCGGCTGGCCGACTGGTCCGAGGAGGACCTGATCCGCTTCGCCGCGTATCTGGAGCGGTACAACGCGTGGCAGGACGCCGGGCCCGGCGAGGACCCGGTCTGAGGTCCCGCCCGAAGGCACGTACCGTTGACCGCGTACGCACTGATCACGCCGACCGCGGGCAGCCCCTCCCCGTCGGCCGAAAGGCCCCGCCGCATGAACACCACCCGAGGCTTCACCGGGCGCGCACGCTCCGCCCGGCCGGGACTTCCGCCCGGCCAGTACGACGCGGGCGACGACTGGCCCGTGCTGTCCGCCGAGGTCACGCCCGACCTGGCCCCCGACGACTGGTCCTTCCGCATCGGCGGACTGGTGGCCCGGCCCCGCACCTGGAACCGGGCCGACGCCGACCGGCTGCCGGCCTCGGCGTACGCCGGCGACATCCACTGCGTGACCGGCTGGTCGAAGTTCGGCGTGCGGTTCGGGGGCGTGTCCCTGGACGCCTTCCTGGACGCGGCCGGCCCCTTGCCGTCCGCCACGCACGCCGTCGCCTACGCGCACACCGGCTACACCGCGAACCTGCCGCTGGCCGACCTGACCGGCGGGCGCGCGTGGATCGCGTGGGAGTACGACGGGCAGCCGCTGGCCCCCGAGCACGGCGGTCCGGCGCGGCTGGTGGTGCCGCACCTGTACTTCTGGAAGAGCGTCAAGTGGATCGCGGGCCTGGAGCTCCTCGACCACGACGAGCCGGGCTTCTGGGAACAGAACGGCTATCACGCGCGCGGCAATCCCTGGGAGGAGCAGCGGTACTCCGGTGACTGAGACGGCGACGACACACAGCACACCCGCCTTCACTCCCCCGACGCGGTTCGCCGTGCCCGGGCGCATCGAGGTGGACGGCCGGGTGGCCGGGACGTGGCAGACGGCCACGCTCACGGAGATCCGCCGCGAGACGCCCCGCGCGGCCACCTTCCGGCTGGCGGTCCCCGGCTGGGCGGGGCACGTACCTGGCCAGCACCTGATGCTGCGGCTGACCGCGCCCGACGGGTACGTGGCCCAGCGCCACTACTCCCTGGCGTCCGCGCCCGACGACTCGGGGCACATCGAGCTGACCCTCGACCATGTGGCCGACGGCGAGGTGTCCGGCTGGTTCCACACGGTGGCCAGGCCCGGCGACCGGATCGAGGTGCGGGGCCCGCTCAGCGGCTTCTTCGCCTGGCCCGGCGACCGGCCCGCGCTGCTGCTCGGCGCCGGCTCCGGCGTGGTGCCGCTCATGTCGATGGTGCGCCACCACCGGGCACGGGGGCTGTCGGTGCCGGTGCGGCTGCTGGTGTCGGCGCGCAGCCCGGAGGAGCTGATCTACGCGCGGGAGTTCGGGCCGGAGACGACGCCCGTGTTCACCCGGAGCGCTCCGGAGGGGACGCCGGTGGGACGGCTGACCGCCGCGCACCTGGCGCCCCTGCTCGCCGACCCGCCCGCCGGAGGCTGGGAGGCGTACGTGTGCGGCTCGAACTCCTTCGCGGAGCACGCCTCGCGGCTGCTGGTGGCGGCGGGACAGCCGGTGGACCGGATCCGTATCGAGCGCTTCGGCTGACCGCGGGGGCCGCGGGAGCGGGCCGTGTCCGGGCCGTGTTTCCCCGCGCGTGGGCTGGGCACTTGGGCGGCGGCACGGAACGGCCGTCCGGCGACTCGGCGTGAGCGACGTGGTGGGCGGTGAGCAAGACCCGCCGGACGGGGTACCGGACCTGTGCGGGGCACGCGCACGCGTGACGCGATGCGGAGACGGCGGCGGCCCACCCCGTACGGCCGCTCGTCGCATCCTCCGGTCGCGGTGACCGCGAGGAGGTCGACATGCGAACCCGGGTGCGCGGCTGGCGCTGGCGGCGCAATCCGCTGCGGCGCCGGTCGGACGTCGTGGAGGCGTGGACCGCGCTGGTCGTCGCCGTCCTGCTGGTCGTCGGCGCTCCGCTGCTGGGGGCTGCCGCGGCCCTGTGGGCCCACGGCCAGGCGCAGACGGTCGCGGCGCAGCAGCGCGCCGAGCGCCACCGCGTGCACGCCACGGTGATCGACCGGACCCCGGACAGCCTGTCGTCGGTGCAGACCGGCGGGCAGTCGTACCGCGCGACCGTGCGCTGGACCACGCCGGACGGTGACACGCAGACCACCACGAGCCGTGTCCCGGCCGGTGCCAGGCAGGGCGACGTGATCGCCGTGTGGCTCGACACCCAGGGCCGGAGCGTGCCGCCGCCGGCCGGCGACTCCGCGGTCTGGGAGCACACCGTCACCGTCGGCGCGTTCACGACCCTGGGCGCCGCCCTCACCGTCCTCCTCGCGCAGTGCGTCGTCCACCGGACGGCGCTGCGGCGCCGGATGGCCGAGTGGGAGCGCGACTGGGCGCGTACGGAACCGCAGTGGACACACCGCCGGGCCTGACGCCGACGGCTTCGCCCGCACGGCCGGCGGCCGGCTCCAGGCGCGGGTGACCCGACCACCTGGGCCGGTCACCGGTGATCCGGCGACCGGCGTGGCCGCTCCCCGGGACCAGGGAATCCTGCTGACCAGCGGATCGGCGCGTCATCCGGTTGCGGCGCGGCGTCGGTGCCGAGCCGGGCCCCGGAGGGATCTGGCGAGTCGTCCGACCACTCACGTACGGTGTGATCATCCGTACGGCCCCGCACTGTCTCCCCGCAAAGGCGGTTCTCGATGGCCCTGTTCGACCTTCCGCTCGAGGAACTCCGCGCCCACCGCAGCGAGTCCACCGAGCCCGAGGACTTCGACGCGTTCTGGAGCAAGACCCTCCAGGAGGCCCGCGCGCACGACCTCGACGCCCGCTTCGAACCGGTCGACACGGGACTGTCCACGGTGCGGGTGTACGACGTGACGTTCGCCGGGTTCGGGGGTCACCCGGTGAAGGGCTGGCTGATCCTGCCCGCCGCGGCCGAGGAGCCGCTGCCGCTGGTGGTGGAGTTCGTCGGGTACGGCGGCGGGCGTGGGCTGCCGCACGAGCACCTGCTGTGGGCGTCCACGGGCCGGGCGCACTTCGTGATGGACACCCGAGGCCAGGGCAGTGCCTGGGGCGGCGGTGGCGGGACCGCCGACCCGGTCGGCGGCACGCCCGCGTACCCGGGCTTCATGACCCGCGGCATCGACGCCCCGGAGAACTACTACTACCGGCGCGTCTTCACCGACGCGGTGCGCGCGGTCGAGGCGGCGCGCTCGCACCCGCTGACCGACCCGGCGCGCACGGTCGCGCTGGGCGGCAGCCAGGGCGGCGGCATATCGATCGCGGTCGGCGGCCTGGTGCCGGACCTGGCGGCCGTCGCGCCGGACGTGCCGTTCCTGTGCGACTTCCCGCGTGCGGTGACGCTCACCGACCGGCACCCGTACCGGGAGGTGGGCCTGTACCTGAAGACGCACCGCGGCCGCACGGGGGACGCCCTGCGCACGCTGTCCTACTTCGACGGCGTGCACTTCGCGGCCCGCGGCCGGGCCCCCGCCCTGTTCTCGGCGGCACTCGAGGACCAGACCTGCCCGCCGTCGACCGTCTTCGCGGCGTTCAACGCGTGGGCGCACGAGGACAAGGCGATCGAGGTGTACGACTTCAACGACCACGAGGGCGGCGGTCCCTTCCAGGAGGCCGCGAAGCTCCGCTGGCTGCGCTCGTACGCCTGAGCCCGGGCGGGCCGTGTCCGCGGGCTTCCGTCCGGTCCGACCAGTCGGTACGTTCTTCGGGGCCGGGCCGTGACATCGCGGCCCGGTTTCCGGCGTACGACGGAGGGCCCATGGCAGAGCACGAGGCACCGGTCGACGGCCGCTGCGACGCCCGCTTCGCGGCGGTGCGCAGCGCGTTCGAGGAGAACTTCCGGGAGCGGGGGGAACTGGGCGCCGCGGTGACGGTCACCGTCGACGGCGCGACGGTGGTGGACCTGTGGGGCGGCTGGGCCGACGCGGCCCGCACCCGCCCCTGGGAGCGGGACACGGTGGTCAACCTGTGGTCGACGTCCAAGGGCCCGACCGCCCTGTGCGCCCACATCCTCGCCGACCGCGGACTGCTCGACCTCGACGCGCCGGTGGCCGCCTACTGGCCCGAGTTCGCCGCGTCGGGGAAGGACAAGGTGCTCGTACGGCATCTGCTGTCGCACCGCGCCGGCCTGCCCGGTCTGCGGGAACCGCATCCGGTGGCCGCGCTGTACGACTGGGAGCAGACCACCGCCCGGCTGGCGGCCATGGAGCCCTGGTGGGAACCCGGCACCCGCTCCGGCTATCACGCGATCACCTACGGACACCTGGTCGGCGAGGTCGTGCGGCGTGTGTCGGGGCTGCTGCCCGGGGCGTTCCTCGCGCGCGAGGTGACCGGGCCGCTCGGGATCGACTTCACCATCGGACTGCCCGAGCGGGAGGCGGGGCGGGCGGCCGAGCTGGTGCATCCACGCGCCGCGTCCGGCAGCGAACAGGCCGCCGTCTTCGCCCAGTTGGCACCCGCGGCCCTGGCCGCGCTGACCAACCCCCCGGTGGGGGCGGCGGAGGCCAACACGGCGGCGTGGCGGGCCGCCGAGATCCCGGCGGCCAACGGGCACGGTACGGCGCGCGCGGTCGCCGCGCTGTACGGGATCTTCGCGGGCCGGGGCTCGTACGGCGGCCACCGCCTGCTGTCCCCGGAGGCCGCCGAGCGGGTCCGCGAGGGGCAGGGCGCCTGCCGCGACCTGGTCCTCGGCGCCGGCTTCGCCCACGAGACGGAGATCGGGCTCGGGCTGTGGCTCAGTGGCCCGAACGGCTCCTACGGGCCCAATCCGCGGGCTTTCGGACACGACGGCTTCGGCGGGTCCTCGGGGCTGGCGGACCCCGAGGCCGGGGTCTCACTGGGCTATGCGATGAACCGCATGGGGCCGCACATCGCCGACGACCCGCGCAAGATGGCGCTGGTGGAGGCCCTGTACAGCGCCCTGTGAGGGGGCGCCCGACCCCGTGGCGAGGGGTGGTGGCCGCCCGCGGGTGCGGCCGGTTTCGGCCGAACCGGCGGGCCGCACTTCCCTACTGGTTTAGACCAATGGTAGTTCTGGTGGCGCACCGAGCCCGCACGGCTACCGTACGTCACCCACAGGAGGGTCCGGCATGGCCCGCACCACCCCGCACGACGACCCTCTCCGCCCCGCGCCTTCGCCCCTGTACTGGCGGGTCGCCACCCAGTTGCTCGACGAGCTGCGACACGGGACCGTCCCGCCCGGTGAGCGGCTGCCGGGCGAGCGGCAGCTGGCCGAGCGGTTCGGGGTCAGCCGGGAGACGGTGCGCCAGGCCCTGGAGGTGCTGCGCCGGGAGGGCCTGGTCGCCACCGACCGGCGCGGCAGTCATGTCACCCTGCCGGGGCCGCCCGCCGAGAGCCCGGCGTCCCTCGCCTTCCCGGTCGGCGCCCGGGCGGCCGAGCCGTGCACCGGCGACCGGGCCACCGTGGCCTGGGAGGCCCCGCCGCCGGAGCACGCCGCGGCGCTGGGGCTGGCGCCGGGCCGGCCGACCCTGGTGCACCACTATCTGTCCGCGACCCCTGACGGCACCGGCCGGCGCACGGCCGTGACCTCGTTCTCCGCCGTGGCACTGGCCGAGGTCGAGGAGCTGGCCCGGTACCGCGACCGCGCCGACGGCTCCGCCACCGCCCAGTTGCGACGGGCCTACGACTGGATGCGCAGGGCAGGGCTGGCCCTGCACCACCGCGACACGATCACCCGGCTCGCGGACACCCCGGCGGTCCGGGTCACCCGGCGGGTGCACGACCAGTACGCGCGCCCGCTGGAGATCACCGATCTGGTGGTGGACTCCCAGCGGGACGCGCTCGTCTACGAGTTCACCCTGCCGGCGGCGGGCTGACCGGGCAGTCGCCGCTCACGGCAGCCGCCGGGCCACGACCAGCCGGGCGCGGGGGCTGCCGTCGGGCCGGAGCCCGAAGCCGGGCAGGGCGTGCAGGTCGACCCGGAATCCGGTGCGCGCCAGCTCGCGGCCCACGTCGCCGAGCCGGAACGTCCGGTAGTACATGACGAACGGTGGCTTCCACAGCGCGTTGCGCACGCGCATCGCCGTGTCGAAGCCCAGCAGCGTCCAGTACGCCCGGGAGCCGGGGCGGGGCGGGGCGCCGACGGGAAAGGCGAAGCAGCCGCCCGGCCGCAGCACGGAGCGCACCTGGGCGAACAGGTCCGGCAGTTCGCGGGGCAGGAAGTGCCCGAACGCGCCGAAACTCACCACGAGGTCGAAAACGGGCCCGAACGGCAGGGCGCGGGCGTCCGCGCGCACCCAGGAGATCTCGGGGCCCTCGGGCACGGAGCGCCCCCGCGCCTCCGCCAGCATGCCCGCGCTGAAGTCGACGCCCGTGACCCGTTCCCGGCACACCCGGCCGAGGACGCGCACGCCCGCGCCCGTGCCGCAGCACAGGTCGAGTCCGGTGCCGAAGGGCCCCATCGGCTCCAGCGCCGCCGCCACGGCGTCCAGGACCCGGTCCGGCGTGCGGTACGGGGTGTGGTCGAACTTCGGGGCGAGCAGGTCGTAGCCGCGCTCGACCGACGACAGCGCCTGGACGGCGAGTTCGCGCAGGGTGGGGCCTTCGGGGCTGAACATCCGGTCAGCCTAGGGCCTGCCGGGCCGGGCCCGCGGGAGCGCGCTGTTCCAGCACCGAGAGAACGCGTTCGCACCAGCGGGCGTTGTCCTGCTCGAAGGTGATCCCGGCGGTCAGCGTGAGGTAGGGGCCGACGCGGTCCGCGTCGCGCAGGTACTCCTCCTCCGTGCGGCCGTCGAGGAGGCGCTCACGGACGCGTTCGTAGCGGGCGAGCTTGCCCAGGGCCCAGGACCTGCGCTCCTCGACCAGCGCGCGGACCTCCCCGGGGTCGACGCCGTCCATGGCCTGCATTTTGATCAGGAACTCGTCGCGGACGGCGGTGGGGCGCCGGGTCGGCTCGGCGGCGAAGGCGCTCAGCCGCTCCCGGCCGGCCTGCGTCAGCGAGAACAGGCGCTTGGTGGGCCGGCGCTCCTGCGGCACCGTCCGGGACTCGATCAGCCCCTCCCCCGCGAGGCGGTCCAGCTCCCGGTAGAGCTGCTGGGGTGTCGCGGGCCAGAAGTTGGCGAGCGAGACGTCGAAGACCTTGGACAGCTCGTAACCCGACGCCTCGCCCTCCAGCAGGGCGGCCAGGACGGCGTACTTCAGAGACATGTCGACACGCTAGCAAGAAGTGGCTACTCTACTCCGCATTTATTCAAATAGTTTAATAGGGAGGGACGATGCAGGCATTCCGCGCGGCCGTCGAGGCGCACGACATGGACGCCGTCGAGGCGCTGCTGGCCGAGGACGTGGTCTTCACCAGCCCGGTCGTGTTCAAGCCGTACCACGGCAAGGCGATCACGGCGGCGATCCTGCGCGCGGTCGAGCGCGTCTTCGAGGACTTCCGGTACGAGCGGGTCATCGGCGAGGCGGACGGCCGTGACCACGCGCTGATGTTCGGCGCCCGGGTCGGCGACCGGGAGATCAGCGGCTGCGACTTCCTGCACCTCGACGAGGCCGGCCGCATCGACGAACTCACCGTGATGGTGCGCCCGCTGTCGGGCGCTCAGGCGCTGCAGGCGGCCATGGCGGCGCAGTTCGAGCGGATCGCCGAGGAGGCCCGGAGCGCCTGACGGGCGCGTGACGTCCCGAGCCCCGCCGGGCGCCGCGACCGGCGGGGCGTCGGCCTGCACGGAATACGCGCGGCGCCGTCCGCGTTGTGGAGGGTGTGGCGGTGAGGCCGTCCCGTCTTCCCACCAGATCACCGCTCGTAGTGGTACAGTCCGAGCAGCACCTGTGCACGCCCCCCTTCGCCTTCGTTGGGTTTCTTCGGGCGCCGGTGCGATTCTCCCTTCGGTTCGCCGACCCGCCCGTCCTGATGCGACCGGCGCGTCCGCTTCTCGGCCCAACCTCGTGAGCAGGGTCTTTCCCCTGAAGTCCGAGGTGCCGTTCCCCGCCGTCCCCAGGGTGTCGTCCGCCCCCTGCGCGGCTTCCTCCCCCTTGCTTCTTCCTTCCGCATGTCTCATGCCCGCGTCCGTGAAAGGACCGAACACCATGACCACCACACTCGAACACCCCCCTGTGCAGCAGTCCCCGGCCGAGATCGCCTCCGGCGTCCTCGACGTCGACGCGGGAGGCAAGGGCCACCTGCGCACCGGAGACCTGCTGCCCCAGCCGTCCGACCCGGCCCTCTCCCCCGCTCTGATCCGCCGGCACGGCCTGCGCAAGGGCGACCTCGTCGAGGGCGTCCTCGGTGACCGCCGCGCCCTGACCGACGTCGTCCGGGTCAACGGGCGTACGCCCGCGGGGCAGGGCGGCCGACGGCACTTCCGGGACCTGACCCCGCTGCACCCGCACGAACGGCTGCGCCTGGAACACCCCGCGGCCGGCCTGACCGGGCGCGTCGCCGACCTGATCGCCCCGGTCGGCAAGGGCCAGCGCGGGCTGATCGTCGCCCCGCCGAAGACCGGCAAGACCGTCCTGCTCCAGCAGCTCGCCGCCGCCGTCGCCGGCAACCACCCCGAGGCACACCTGATGGTGGTGCTGCTCGACGAACGGCCCGAAGAGGTCACCGACATGCGGCGTTCCGTGCGGGGCGAGGTGTACGCCTCGACGTTCGACCTGAGCGCCAAGCACCACATCGCCCTCGCCGACCTGGTGATCGAGCGGGCCAAGCGCCTCGTCGAGGCCGGCGAGGACGTCGTGATCCTCCTCGACTCCCTGACCCGGCTGTGCCGGGCGCACAACAACGCCGCCGCCTCCGGGGGCCGCACGCTCAGCGGCGGTGTCGACGCCGGGGCGCTGATCGGGCCGAAGCGGTTCTTCGGTGCCGCCCGCAAGGCGGAGGAGGGCGGCTCGCTCACCGTTCTCGCCACCGCGCTGGTGGAGACCGGCTCGCGCGCGGACGACTTCTACTTCGAGGAACTCAAGAGCACCGGCAACATGGAGCTGCGGCTCAGCCGGGAGCTCGCCTCCCACCGCGTCTTCCCGGCCGTGGACCTGACCGGCTCCGGCACCCGCCGCGAGGAACTCCTCCTCTCCACCGCCGAGTCGACGGCCGTGCGGGGCCTGCGGCGGGCCCTGGTGACCCGGGACGGGCACTCCGGTATGGAGACACTGCTCGAACAGATGCGCCGGACGCCGGACAACGCCACGTTCCTGCGGCGCGTCCAGCCGACCCTGCCCGCCGGCTGACGGCCGACCGGCGACCTGTCCGCCGCGTCCCGGGTCGCTACGGCCATCCGGGTGCTCGCGGGCGCGGCCCGGCCCGGGCAGCGTGGCGTCGCGCGGACACATTCCTACGTTTGCGGTATGACTATCGGATTCTCATCCCGGGCGACTCGGTCCACCTGTGTGCTCTGTGTGGCGGGCCTGCTGACGCTCATGCCCGCCGCCGCGGCCGCCCGCATGGTGCCGGACCCCGGTACGCCCGGCGGGCCGCGGGCCACGGCACCGCAGCCGTCCCTGCTGTACCGCTCCGGTACCCAGGCCCGGCTCCGCCCCGGCGCGCCGGAGGTCCCCGATGTCTCCGCCCTGTCCTGGGTGGTGGCCGACGCCGGCAGCGGCGAGGTGCTGGCCGCGCACGACGCGCACCGCAAGCTGCCGCCGGCCAGCACCCTCAAGACGCTGTTCGCGCTCACGGTGCTGCCGGTCCTGCCGGGCGGCATCAGCCACCGGGTGAGTACCGGGGAACTGTCGGACATCGGGCCCGGCAGCAGTCTGGTCGGCGTCGTGGAGGGCCACACGTACCGGGTCTCCGACCTCTGGAACGGCGTGTTCCTCAACTCCGGCAACGACGCCGTCCATGTCCTCGCCTCGCTCGTCGGCGGCTGGAGCGCCACCGCCGCCCGGATGCAGGCCGAGGCGCGTGCCCTCGGGGCCCGCGACACGCACGTGCGCTCACCCGACGGCTACGACGCGCCGGGCCAGGTCTCCTCTGCCTACGATCTGGCCGTCTTCGGGCGGGCGGGACTGCGCAACCCGGACTTCGCGCGGTACTGCGCCAGGATCGACGCGATGTTCCCCGACGGCGACGGGGACGCGTACGGGATCATGAACACCAACCGGCTGCTCACGGGTGCGGACGGGGTGGAGCCCTATCCCGGGCTGATCGGCATCAAGAACGGCTACACCAGCAGCGCCGGCAACACGCTCGTCGCCGCCGCCCGGCGCGACGGCCGCACCCTGGTGGTGACCGTGATGAATCCTCAGGAGGGTGGTGGCCACGCCGTGTACGAGGAGGCCCGCGCGCTGCTCGACTGGGGCTTCGGCGCCGCCGGGCGGGTGGACCCGGTCGGTTCGCTGTTGCCGGGGGGCACCCGGCCGCGGCCGGGCCCCGAGGCCGCACCCGCGGCGGCGAGCGCGGAGCCGGCCCCGGGCGAGCCGGGCTGGCCGGAGACCGGCGCGATCCTGGGCGCGGCCGGGCTCGGCGCGGGCGCCATGGCGCTGGCCCTGCGGCTCAAGGTCGGGCGGGTGGAGCGGGGTTGACCGGCCGGCCGTCGGCCCGGGTCAGAACACCGACAGTCCCGTCAGCGTCGTGAAGCGGTCCAGAGCCGCCACCCCGGCGACCGAGTTGCCCCGCTCGTCCAGGCCGGGACTCCACACGCACAGCGTGCAGCGGCCGGGCACGACCGCGATGATGCCGCCGCCGACCCCGCTCTTGCCCGGCAGGCCGACCCGGTAGGCGAAGTCACCGGCCGCGTCGTACGTGCCGCAGGTCAGCATCACCGCGTTGACCTGCTTGGCCTGGCTGCGGCTCAGCAGCCGGGTGCCGTCGGCGCGGACCCCGTGCCGGGCGAGGAACCCAGTGGCGAGGGCGAGGTCGGCGCAGGACGCGGCGACGGAGCACTGGCGGAAGTACTGCTCCAGCAGGACCGGCACCGGGTTGTCGATGTTGCCGTAGGACGCCATGAAGTGGCCGAGGGCGGCGTTCCGGTCGCCGTGGGCCGTCTCGGACGCGGCGACCTCCTCGTCGAAGGTCAGGTCCGGGTTGCCGCTCTCGGCACGCAGGAAGGCGAGGAGTTCGCCCGCCGCGTCGCCGGTACGGGTGTGCAGCCGGTCGGTGACGACCAGGGCGCCCGCGTTGATGAACGGGTTGCGCGGGATGCCGTTCTCGTACTCCAGCTGCACCAGGGAGTTGAACGGGTTGCCGGACGGTTCGCGGCCGACGTGCTCCCACAGGGCGTCGCCTTCGCGGGACAGGTCGAGGGCGAGGGTGAAGACCTTGGTGATGGACTGCGCGGAGAACGGCTCCCGCCACTCCCCCACGCCGTACACGGTGCCGTCCGGCTCGGCGACGGCCATGCCGAAGCGGCGCGGGTCGCAGGCGGCCAGCGCCGGGATGTAGTCGGCGGGCCGGCCGCTGCCGGGGGTCCGCTCGATCTCCTCGGCGATGCGCTCCAGGACCGGCTGGAAGGTCGTCGGCGTACTCATGGTCACCATCTTCCCTCCGGGTGCGCCCCGGCGTCCGGGAGGTGGGGTTAGCTGCACCCCTTTTCGGGGGCAGACGTCATTCTGCGGGCGGACGGCCGTTCACATACTGGAGCGTATGGCCAATCCAACGGTGCTCATCGAGACGTCACCCGCCCGCGACGAGGAAAAGGGACGCGAAAAGGGAAGCGACTTTTCCGAACTGTCACGGCGCATAGCCGACGCGGGGCTGCTGCGGCGGCGCCCGCTGTATTACACGGTGCGTTTCGGGGCCGTCGCCCTCGCGCTCGCCGGCGTCGTCGCGGCCTTCACGGTCCTGGGGGACAGCTGGAGCCAGTTGACCGTCGCCGTGGCGGCGGCCGTCGTCTTCGGCCAGCTCGGGCTCGCCGCCCACGACCTCGCCCACCGGCAGGTCTTCTCACGCCGACGCCCGAGCGAGGCGGGCGGTCTGCTGGTGGCCAACCTGTTGCTGGGCATGAGCTACGGCTGGTGGATGAACAAGCACACCCGTCACCACGCCAATCCCAACCACGAGGAGAAGGACCCGGACGTCTCCCCCGACATCCTGGTCTGGTCACGGCGTCAGGCGAGCAGGGCCACGGGCCTTCCCCGGTTCATCGGAAAGCACCAGGCCGCCCTGTTCTTTCCGCTGCTGACGCTGGAAGGACTCAATCTGAGTTTCAGCAGTTTCAAGGCGCTGCGCAGCCCGTCGATGAAACGGCCGCTGCTGGAGGGAACACTGCTCGTCGCCCATTTCGTCCTGTACTTCGGCGGCCTGTTCACCGTCCTCTCCCCCGGCAAGGCGCTCGCTTTCGTCGCCGTGCACCAGGGCCTGTTCGGGATCTACCTGGGTTCGGTCTTCGCGCCCAACCACAAGGGCATGCCGATGATCGAGGAGGGCACGCGGCTCGACTTCCTGCGCCGGCAGGTCCTCACCTCCCGCAACGTGCGGGGCGGCGCGTTCGTCGACGCCTTCATGGGCGGCCTCAACTACCAGATCGAGCACCACCTGTTCCCCAGCATGCCGACGCCCGCCCTCGCCAGGGCCCAGGTCATCACCGAGCGGTACTGCGCCGAGCTGGGCGTCCCCTACCACCAGACCGGACTGCTCGCCTCGCACCGGGAGGCGCTGCGCCACATGCGCAGGGTCGGGGAGCCGCTGCGCGACGCCCGCTGAGGCGCGTGGCCGTCCCGCACCGGCGCGGCGGTCAGCTGTGCAGCACGCCCGTGCCGAGCAGCCCGAACAGCAGGACGCCGACCACGATCCGGTAGATCACGAAGGCGTCGAAGGAGTGCTTGGTGACGAACTTCAGCAGCCAGGCGATGGAGGCGTAGGCCACACCGAAGGACACGACCGTGCCGACGGCCAGCGGGGCCGCGCCCGCACCCGTGCCGAGGGCGTCCTTCAGCTCGTACAGACCGGCACCGGTCAGGGCGGGGATGCCGAGGAAGAAGGAGAGCCGGGTGGCGGCCACCCGGTCGAGGTCGAGCATCAGCGCGGTGGACATGGTGGCTCCGGAGCGGGAGAAGCCGGGGAAGAGCAGGGCGAGGATCTGGGAGCCGCCGACCAGCATGGCGTCCTTGAACGACGTGTCGTCCTCGCCCCTCTTGTGCCGGCCGGTCCGGTCCGCCACCCACATGACGGCGCTGCCGGCGATCAGCGAGCCCGCGACCACCCACAGCGAGGCGAGGGGCCCCTCGATCAGCGGCTTGGCCGCCAGGCCGACGACGACGATCGGGACGGTCGCGAGGATGACCCACCAGGCGAACTGGTAGTCGTGGTGGTAGCGCTCCTCCCGGTCTCTCAGACCGCGCAGCCAGGCGGAGACGATCCGCACGATGTCCTTGAAGAAGTAGACGAGCACGGCGGCGATCGCACCGACCTGGATGACGGCCGAGAAACCCACGACGGCGTCGTCGTCGACGGGGATGCCCATCAGCCCCTCGACGATCTTCAGGTGGCCGGTGGAGGAGACGGGCAGGAACTCGGTCACCCCCTCGACGGCTCCGAGGACGACGGCCTGGCCGATGCTGATGACGCTCATGGGATCCAGTTCTGCTCGGGACGGGCGCGGGACGACGGTCGCGGACGGGCCAGTCCTACTACACGCAGGTCAACGCGGCGTCTTACGCCCAGAGCGCGTCGGCCAGCGTCACCCCCGCGAAGGCCGCGCCGAGGCCGGCCGCCACGCTCGCCCCGACGTTGGCGGCGGCGTGCAGGCGGGCGCCCGTCCCGGTCAGCCGCAGCGTCTCGTAGGAGAAGGTCGAGTACGTCGTCAGGGCGCCGCACAGCCCGGTGCCGAGCAGCAGCTGGAGGTGGGAGGAGGCGGCTCCGGCGAGCACCGCGCCGGTCAGCACGCCGAGGACGAGGGAGCCGGCGACGTTCACCGTGAAGGTGCCCCAGGGGAAGACCGAGTCGTGCCGGGACTGCACGGCGCGGTCGGTGAGGTAGCGGAGCGGGGCGCCGACCATGGCACCCGCGACGACCAGCAGCCAGTTCACGACGACTTCTTACCCTTCGGGTCCGTCCCACCCGGTCCCCCGGGTACCTCCTCGCGGCCGGCGTACCGGATGACCTCGCAGTCGTCGAGGATCACCAGGCCCTCGGTGACGAGTTCGTCGAGCTGCGGCAGAAAGGCCCGTACGCGCTCCTCGGTGTCCACGATGACGACGGCCACCGGCAGGTCCTCGCTCAGGGACAGCAGCCGGGTGGTGTGGATCAGCGAGGAGGCGCCGAAGCCCTCGATGCCGCGGAAGACGCTCGCGCCGGCGAGGCCCGACCGGTGGGCCCGGTGGACGATCTCCGAGTACAGGGGCCGGTGGTGCCAGGTGTCGCTCTCGCCGACGAGGACGGTCACGCGCAGGGCGCTGCCGGTGAGCCGTGTCATGGCTGCCTCCGCTTCAGGACGCGGCGGGTCGCCCATGCGGCGAGGGCGACCGCCGTGAGGGCCGCGAGCGGGGTCGCGGCGAGGTAGGCCAGGCCGGTGCGGGTGTGGCCGGTGGCGAACAGTTGCCGGCTGTCGACGGCGTAGGTGGAGAAGGTGGTGAAGCCGCCGAGCACGCCGGTGCCGAAGAAGGGCCTCACGAGGCGGTGGGCGGCCCACACGTCGGTGATGACGACCATGAACACGCCGATCACCGCGCAGCCGGTGACGTTGACCCAGAAGGTGGCCCAGGGGAAGCCGCCGGTGTGTGTGGGCCAGCCCAGGGATACCGCGTAGCGGGCGGTGGCGCCGATGCCGCCGCCGAGCGCCACGACCGCGACGACCGGCGCCTGCGTGCGTAGGCCCGGGCGCCGGGGCGCGGCGGGGCGTACACCGCCGAGGCTGTCCGTGTCCGGGGCTGTCATGGTCGTGCGTCTCCTACTCGCCGGGCATGGGGGTGCCCCCGTTCGCAAGTAGGGACCGTTGGCGGCATCTGCCGCGGTTCGGGTACGGCGGGCCCCACCGCCGCGCCGCGCGCACCGGCGCGGCTGTCGGCCAGCCTAACGCCGGGCCCCCGTCCGGGTCACTTCGGGAGCGGTGCGGGGTCCGGGGGCGGAGCGCTACCAGCCCTTCTCGAACATGCGCGCCACTTCGGCGATCCGGACCTCGTCGCGCCGGTAGTAGGTGCGCCGGCGGATTCTGCTGGTGCGCAGCAGGCCGAGGGCGACGAGCAGGCGCAGGTGCCTCTTGGCCACCCGGCGGGGCACGCCGAGCCGGGCGGCGACGAGGTCCGCGCCGACGCCGTGCGCGAGGGCGTCCGGGCGGCGTTGCGGCGGGAAGTGCGCGACCGGATCCTTGAGCCACTCCAGGATGTCGAGACGCGTGGTGTGCGCGGGAGTCCTCGGCATCTCGCCCTCCCTCCGGGCCTTCCGTGCCGTGTCCCTCCACTGTCCCGCAGCGGGGGCTCCGCTGTCCGGGACTCCCGCCGCCGTGTCCGGTACCGGTCTCCTCCCCGGGGGCCGGGGAGGGAGGTCCAGCCGTCCAGGCGTACGGGTGGAGACGTACCAGGCGGTGCCCTCGCCGCGGCGGTGGCGGCAGACGGCGGGCCTGCCCCAGGTCTCGTTGACGGCGTCGACCGTGCCGTACGTCGTCGCGAGCCGGCGGCGGAAGTGCGCGGCACAGGAGTCGCAGTAGCAGGCGGAGACGGGGACGCCGTGCTCGTTGTGGACGGCCCGGAGCGCCAGTGCCGGGTGGCCGCCGTAGCGCTCGCGCCCCCGGATCAGCGCGGAGATGGTCCGGGGGCTGCCGGCCCAGATCGGCGGCGAGGACCCGGCGGCCGTGATCCTCCCGGCGGAACTGGTGAGGCGCAAGTCGACCCAGGCGGTCCTGCCGGGGAAGGGCGGAACGATCCGTTCCTTGCACCCGCAGTAGTTGCACGATCAACGAACGGTCCGTCCGGTGCTACCGTGCAGGTATGGCAGCCAAGACGGCCGGGGCGCGGCTCGAGGAACGGTGGCGGGAGATCCTCTCGGTGCACGCGCGCACGATGTGCGAGATCGACCGCGTGCTGCACCCGCACGGCTTGGGCGCGAGTGACTTCGAGGTGCTCGACATACTGGTGGCCGAGGCGCCGGAGGAAGGCTCCCAGTGCCGGGTGCAGAACCTGGTCGGCCGGGTCCACCTCAGTCAGAGCGCGTTGTCCCGGCTCATCGCCCGGCTGGAGAAGGACGGGCTGGTGGAGCGCTCCATGTGCGCGGAGGACCGGCGCGGTGTGTGGGTCGCCCTGACCCGCAAGGGCCGCGACCTGCACGCCGAGGTGCTGCCGCTGCAGCGGTCCGTACTGGCCCGCATGCTGGGCGACCACTAGCCGTTCGTCGCCGGAGGCGGGCCGGCCCGGTGTCCCGTGCTGTCCGGGGGCGGGCCGGCTCCCGCATCCCTAGGGACGCGCCAGCAGGGTGCGCACACCGTCCGACGTGAGCGTCAGGCGGTGCTCCGAGCCGGCGTCGATGGACAGCGACAGGTCGTCGGCCGGCCACTGCGCGGCGAGTGCGCCCAGCGGCACCATGCGGTAGCGCGAGACGTACGGCAGCAGGTCGGCCATCTCCAGCTCCGAGGTGAACACGGGCACCACCTGGCGGCCCCCCTGCTGCTCCAGCACCGGCAGGGCCAGCATCCCGGGGTCGGCGGCGTCCTGCTCGTTCGCGTCGTCCGGTACCGGGACGAGCACGTCACTGCTCGCGAGGGTGTCGAGCGCCGCCGTGTTCTCGGTGTTCTCGGCGAGCGCGTCCAGTGCCCGCTGGGCGGGCGTGGTCGGGTGGTCGTTCGCGGGTGTCTCCATGGCAGATTCCCTGGTAGCGGCGGTGGGGTGGGGCCCGCGCGGATGATCGGCACGAGCGCGGTCCAGGCTCGCGTACCCGAACGCCCACGGCGCAATCATGTTCGGGGTCCATGCCCGCAGCACCGCAACCTTTTGGGCAATCGGGCTGTCTCACCCATAACCGAACATGTTCACCTCGGGGGGACATCATGCGACGAACCAGTGCGGTACTGATCGCGGCCCTGCTCACGAGCAGCGCCCTGGGGACGGCCGCGGTCGCGGCGGACGCCGCCCCGGCCGCCACCACGCGGATCACGGCCTGCCCCACCGGCTGGGGCAGCCTCGCCAAGTCCCGTGCCACCGCGACGACCGTGCCGGTGCGGGACGTCAGGACCGGCCGGCACACGTGCTTCGACCGGATGACCGTCGACGTGCCGGGTGCGCGCGCCGGCGGTCTCGGCTACCGGGTCCGGTACGTCGACCGGCTCCATCAGGACGGCTCGGGCCGCCCGATCGCGGTCGGCGGCGGAGCCGTCCTGGAGATCCGGGTCGCCGCACCCGGATACCGGCCCGAGACCGGCGCTCCCACCTATCCCGGGCGGGCCGGCCGGCCGCTGCCGGGTGTGGACCTCGCGGGCTACCGCACCTTCCGGGACACCCGCTTCGCCGGCAGCTTCGAGGGCGAGACGCAGATCGGGCTCGGTGTGCGGGCGCGGCTGCCGTTCCGGGTGCTGGTCCTGGACGGCCGCGTCGTGGTGGACGTCGCCCACACCTGGGGCGCCGGGCGCTGACGGCGGTGCCGCCGCGGGCCGTCCCTCAGCCGGGCCGGCCCGCGGCCTCCACGAGCGCGGCCAGTTTCGCCAGGGCCATGCGGGTGCCCGTCTCGTTGTCCACGGCCGGCACCGCGTCGGGCAGCCCTTCGTGGACCACGGTGACGTCCGTGCCGCCGGCCACGTCGGCGAGCGTGGTGGTCATCGTCATGGTGCCGGCGAAGGCGGGGTCCGCCGACTCGAACTCCAGCACCTCCACGACCCGTTCGTCGGGCACGAGCCGCGCGAAGCGCCCGTGGTAGGTGTCGGTGTGCGCGCCGGACTTTCCGGTGCCCGTCGCCGCCTCGTACGTGAGCGACACACGGAAGGTGCCGCCCTCCCGGGCGTCGAAGGTGTGGACCCGGGCCGTCATGTCGTCCGGCGTCCGCCAGGCCGCGACGGCGTCCGCGTCCAGCAGCGCGCGGTACACGGCCGCACGCGGGGCGTTCACGTGGCGGGTAACCCGTGTCGAGTGCATGGCACCACTGTTCGCCGCCGCCGGGATCCGGGCAAGCCCGCACACCGGCCGCCGGTTCAGGGCGTTCACCCCGGTCCTCCGGCCCGGCCGGCGGCGGACCGGATCGGGCGTGATCCGGCACTCATCTGATCGACGAGGGGCCCACTTGATCGATCATAGGGGCGGTGGGGTTAGCATATGAGCGCCGCCTAGCTCGAAAGATAGAGACGTGACTGTCAACGACGACTCGTTCACCAATTGGAAGAACCGCGAGGAGATCGCGGAATCGATGATCCCGATGATCGGGAAGCTGCACCGCGAGCGGGACGTCACCGTCCTGCTGCACAGCCGCTCCCTGGTGAACAAGTCGGTGGTCAGCATCCTCAAGACGCACCGCTTCGCCCGGCAGATCGCCGGTGCGGAGCTGTCGGTCACCGAGACGCTCCCCTTCGTCCAGGCCCTCACCACGCTCGACCTCGGTCCCTCGCAGATCGACATCGGCATGCTGGCCGCGACCTACAAGGACGACGACCGCGGCCTGTCGGTGGCGGAGTTCACCGCCGAGGCCGTCGCCGGCGCCACCGGAGCGAACAAGATCGACCGCCGTGAGCCGCGCGACGTCGTCCTCTACGGCTTCGGCCGCATCGGCCGCCTCGTCGCCCGCCTGCTCATCGAGAAGGCCGGCTCGGGCAACGGCCTGCGGCTGCGCGCCATCGTCGTCCGGGGCGGTGGCGACCAGGATCTCGTCAAGCGGGCCTCGCTGCTGCGCCGCGACTCGGTGCACGGCCAGTTCCAGGGCACGATCACCGTAGACGAGGACAACAGCACGATCGTCGCCAACGGCAACGCGATCAAGGTGATCCACGCCGACGACCCGACGCAGGTCGACTACACGGCGTACGGCATCAAGAACGCCATCCTCATCGACAACACCGGCAAGTGGCGCGACCGCGAGGGCCTGTCGAAGCACCTGCGCCCCGGCATCGACAAGGTCGTCCTGACCGCGCCGGGCAAGGGCGACGTCCCGAACATCGTGCACGGCGTCAACCACGACACGATCAAGCCGGACGAGCAGATCCTGTCCTGCGCGTCCTGCACCACCAACGCGATCGTGCCGCCGCTGAAGGCGATGGCCGACGAGTACGGTGTGCTGCGCGGCCACGTGGAGACCGTCCACTCGTTCACGAACGACCAGAACCTGCTGGACAACTACCACAAGTCGGACCGCCGCGGCCGGTCGGCGCCGCTGAACATGGTCATCACCGAGACCGGCGCCGCCTCCGCCGTCGCCAAGGCGCTCCCCGACCTCAAGGCGAAGATCACCGGCAGCTCGATCCGCGTCCCGGTGCCGGACGTCTCGATCGCGATCCTCAACCTCCAGCTGGCCCGTGAGACGACCCGCGAGGACGTCCTCGACCACCTGCGCGAGGTGTCGCTGACCTCGCCGCTCAAGCGCCAGATCGACTTCATCAGCGCCCCCGACGCGGTCTCCAGCGACTTCATCGGCTCGCGCCACGCCTCGATCGTCGACGCCGGCGCGCTCAAGGTCGAGGGCGACAACGCCATCCTCTACCTCTGGTACGACAACGAGTTCGGCTACTCCTGCCAGGTCGTCCGCGTCGTCCAGCACGTTTCCGGGGTGGAGTACCCGACGTACCCGGCCCCGGCGGTCTGATCCGCAGGACGGCGCATACGCGCGAGGGGCGGCGGGAGTTCTTCTCCCGCCGCCCCTCGCGCGTGCGGGACGACGGCACTGTGCGCGCCCGCCGCCGGCGACACGGGACCGCGCCGGTGGGTGGCGGGTGGCCGGCGGGAACGACAATGGGGGCCATGGAAGGACTGGTTCGCCGCTCGACATGGGTCCAGGTGCTGGTCTGGACCGTGGCCGTGCTGAGCCTGACCGTCCTCGCCGCGGCAGCCGTCGTGCGGAGCACCGTGCTCGACCCCTCGTTCTACAGCCGGGTGCTCGAGGACGAGCACGCCTACCAGCGGTTCTACGACGAGGTGCTGGTCGATCCGCACAGCACGCCCCTGACCCAGGAGCTGCTGGACCGGCTGCCCGTCCCGGAGTCCACCATCACCTCGAACCTCAAGGTCGTGATTCCGCCGGAGACGCTGCGGACCATGAGCGACCGGCAGATCGCCGAGGTGATCCACTACCTGGAGGGCGACCGCGACGGGCTGCGCGTCACCGTGGACCTGGAACCCGTCGTCGCGAACGTCGAGAGGCTCAGCCAGGCGTACTTCGGTGATGCCGTCGCCGCACTGCAACAGCGTGCCGAGCCCGATTTCCAGGCCTTCGTGCAACGCCTGTCCGAGGTGGCCGCGCAGGTGGTGGCGGGCGAGGCACCGCTCGATGACCTGCCGACGCTGCCGCTCTCCCACGACCAGGCCGTCACGGCCACTCAGGCCCTGCTGCGGCTGGTGCCGCGGGACGCCCGCGCCGGCCTCGGGCCCACCCTGGAGACCGCCCTGGACCGGGGCGACGTGGCCGCGGCACTGGCCTCACTCGCGCCGGTCGCCCTGACGGACCAGGTCCGCGCGACCGCCGCGGAGCTGCTGCGCGAGGCGCGCGACGGCACCTGGGTCATCACCGTGCGCGTCGATCCGTCCCGCGACGAACTGGCCCCGGTGCACCGGGCACGCGCGGTCACGCGCCTGTTCCAGGCGGTCGTGGAGCCGGCCGCCGTGATCCTGTGCGCGGCCGCGCTCTCGCTGCTGTGGTTCTCCACGCCGTCCCCCGTCAAGCGGCGCCTGATGCCGCTGGGCTGGGTGCTCGCCGCCGCCGCCTCGCTCACGGCCCTCGCGGTGTTCGTCCTCCGGCTCACGCTGGGCGACGCGCTCTTCCGGGCGCCGGCGTCGTGGCCGCCGACGGCCGCCCGTCTCCTCGCCGACGTGCAGGCCACCGCTCTCGACCGGCTGCTGACCACGGCCACCGTCGTCGCCGTGATCCTGCTGGCCGCGGGAGCGCTGCTGATCACCGTCGCCTGGGTGTGGCAGACCAGGCCGACGGTGCCGGTGTTCACCGACCCGCGGCACGGGCCGGCGCTGACCGTCGTCGTGTCGGCGTGCGCGCTGGCCGGGACGGTGTTCGCCCCGGTTGCGCTGACGGGTCCCTCCCCGCGGATCTGCCAGGGCAGTACCGAGCTGTGCGACGCCCGCTACGACGAGATCGCCCAGCTCGCGGCGCACAACGCGATGGCCACGACCGCGGACCGCTTCATCGGCCCGCTGCAGGATCCCGACATCGTCGGCCAGTTGGACGCCGGGGTGCGCGCCCTGCTCCTCGACACGCACCGCTGGGAGCGGCCCGAGGAGGTCGCGGCCCGGCTGAGCACCTCCGAGTTCTCCCCGGAACTGCGCCGGCAGCTCACCAGCATCCTGGGGCGGGTGAACCCGCCGCACCCGGGCCTGTGGCTGTGCCACTCGGTGTGCGGCGCGGGCGCGCTGGAACTGACGCCCACGCTGCGTCAGATCGGCGACTGGCTGCGCGCTCATCCTTCGGAGATCGTCACCCTGATCGTGCAGGACGGAGTCGACGCCGTGGCCACCCAGCGCGCCTTCGAGCAGGCCGGACTCTCCGGTCTGCTGTACGCGCCGGATCCCGATCCGGACCGCCCGTGGCCGAAGCTCGAGGACATGATCGACCGTGGCCGGCGCCTGGTGGTCTTCGCGGAGAAGGCGGACGGTCCCGCCCCGTGGTACCGGAACTTCTACGGGTACGGCATGGAGACGCCGTTCGCCTTCCGCAGCCCCGACGCGATGACCTGTCTGCCCCACCGGGGCGGCACGGACAAGCGGCTGTTCCTGCTCAACCACTTCGTCACGGCCGGCGGCGGCCGGCGGCTGGACGCCGGTACGGTCAACTCCCGGCAGCGGGTGCTGGAACGGGCGCACGACTGCGAGCGGCGGCGGGACAGACCGGTCAACTTCGTCGCCGTGGACTACGCCACGATCGGGGACGCCCGGGGCGCGGTCGACGACCTCAACACCGAGCGGCTCCAGGACGATCCGCGGTTCCCCGTGAAGCGGTCGCCGGAGAAGCTTCCCGGTGCGGTGCGGGCCGGTGCCGCGGACCGACGGTCCGGTGGACGGGCCCGGCGCTGAGCCGGCCCCGAGCGGACCGCCGAAGCGGCCCTGCCGATGGCCGGCAGGACCGCATCCGCCGGGGCGAGCGTCCACGTCGTCCCCGCCTGCTCAGGCGGTGGCGCGCACCGCGTCGAGGATGATCCGCGCCACTTCCTTCGGCTGGGAGACGGCGACGGCGTGCGAGGCACCCTCGATCTCGACGACGGTCGCCGCGGCGCGCTCGGCGCCGAAGCGCTCCACGTCCGGGTCGATGGCCCGGTCCGCGCCGGCCACCAGGGCCCACGACGGCTTGGTCTTCCAGGCCGCCGCCGCGGCCTTCTCACCGAACGCACCGAGCGCGAGCGGGCGTTGTGCGGCCGCCAGGATCTTCGTGACCTCGGCGGGCACGTCGGCGGCGAAGACCGAGGGGAACGCCTCCTCCTGGATGGTGACCTCGGTGGCCGTCCCGCCCTCGGCGGTGGGGTACGTCCACTCCTTGAGGCTGCTCACCAGCGGCGAGTCGGGGAAGCGGCCCTGCAGTTCGCCGAGGCTCTCGCCCTCCTCCAGGACATAGGCGGCGACGTACACCAGGCCGACGACGTTGTCGGTGGTGCCGGCGACGGTGATCAGGGCTCCGCCGTAGGAGTGGCCGACGAGGACGACGGGGCCGTCGATCTGCGCGGCGACGGAGGCGATGTAGGCGGCGTCGGAGGCGAGACCGCGCAGCGGGTTGGGCGGCGCCACGACGGCGACACCTTCGCGCTGGAGTTCCTCGATGACGCCGGACCAGCTGGCCGCGTCGGCGAACGCGCCGTGGACCAGGAGGACGGTGGGGGTGGAAGCGGACATGAGCGGGGCTCCTCGGTGATCAGGCGGCGTGCAGGGCGGTGCGCAGGGTGACGACCGCCTGGTTGATGGCGGCGTCGGCGGCGTGGGTCTCGCGCAGCGCGTTGAGCATCACGAAGTCGTGGATGATGCCCTGGTAGCGGACGGCGGTGACGGGCACGCCGGCCTCGCGCAGCTTGTTGGCGTACGCCTCGCCCTCGTCGCGCAGGACGTCGGCCTCGGCGGTGATGACGAGGGCCGGGGGCAGTCCGGTGAGCTGCTCGGTGGTGGCGCGCAGCGGCGAGGCGGTGATCTGGGCGCGCTCGGCCTCGTCGGTGGTGTACTGGTCCCAGAACCACTGCATG
>NZ_BMRV01000017.1 GCF_014648815.1 Streptomyces flaveolus
TCCGGCACGCCGGTGAGGTGGTGCTCGGTAGCCCGCGCGATCGTGGTCGCCATGATGTGCCCTCCCTGTCGGTCGGCCCTGTCACTGTCCCTTATCGGCCGACGACAGGGCGCATACCCCGGTCCCCGGCTCGCACACCTGCGCCTTACGTGTGCGGCAACCCGAGGTGGAAGCGGACCGCCGTGCCGTCGTCCGTCGTGTGCGTCCGCACCAGATCGGCGACGTAGTGGACGAGCAGCAGTCCGCGTCCGCCGATCTGCCCCCGCTCCGGCGGCCGGCGGCCGGCGAGCGGATCGGTGAGCCGACCCCTGTCACGGACTTCGCACACCACCTGCCCCGCCTCGGCCCAGACGGCGAGAGTCCCGTGGCCGCCGCCGTGCACCACGCTGTTGGTGGTCAGTTCGGCCACGGCCAGCTCCAGGTCCGGCAGCCGCCGCTCGGCCAGCCCCAGCGACGTGGCACGCTCCACGGCGAAGCCGCGGGCGGCGGGCAGCTCCCCGGCGCCGAACGCGAACACGGCGGCATCCGGCGGGGCCGTCAGCGGCTCGTTGTAGCGGGCGACGACCGAGGGCCAGTCGTAGGCCTCGCTGGCCGCCTCACGGCCGTCGGCGATGACCGTCGGATGCGTGCGCAACGCGTCGGCCAGGACGTCCGGGGCCAGCCGGGACTCGTCGTACGGACACAGGATCGTCGCGGAGCGGCCGGTGAAGGCCGCGTTGATCAGCGCCTCGTGCTGGGCGCACGCCGGGTACTCCGCGCTGCTGCGCCCGGCCCAGATCGGCTCGCCGATGATGCGCACCCGTGTCCCCGCGTGCTCGTCGGCGAACGCCCTGAGGACCCTGGGGATGATCCGCCCCGGATTGCGTCCGGCGTCCGTCATGTCCAGAAACAGGACGCTCCGGGCCCGCGTTCCCAGGCCCGCCCTGATCAGCTCCAGGTTGGGTCCGGGAACGGCCACCGCCACCGGTTCGCCGGCTTCCAGCCCCTCGCGGACGAACGACACCGTGTGGTCGGTGTACTCCCGCTCCGAGCGGTAGAAGAGCGCCGGGTGCGCGAACAACTCGTCCGTGGTCACCGTGCTCATCGGGCGGCCACCTCGATCCCGCGCAGCGACGGCCAGAACATCTCCAGCACGCGTGGCAGCTGGGGCGGGGGCTGCTCCACCACGACCCGGCCGCCGGGCAGGTTCATGGCCGTGACGGCGAGCGCCGCCACCCCGGCCACGTCGACGAAGCGCACCCCCGACAGCTCCACGTAGGAGACGTCCGCGTGCCGCCGGGACAGCTCGGCGAGGGCCTCTTCCCAGGACGAGCGGGTGATCACGTTGATCTCTCCGCGGGCGCGGATGCCGGGGCGTCCGGACAACGGTCCCACCTCCAGCACGGCTCCGTCCCTCGACCGGGCGGGACGGCCCCTGTCGTGAGTGCCATCCACACTCGATCTCCTTCGGAAAACCGCCGGGCCCAATTCGCCGCCCCCCTCGACACGGGCCGGAGGGAGGCTCAGACCAGGCAGCCTAGCGCGAGCGGCGACCTGGTCCGGCCGTGCGGGGCCCAGGCCCGGGGCACCGGCGCGCCGGTCGCTACGCCGGAGTGGGGACAAACCATGCGACTGGGGCACGAAGCGGGGAACAAGACAGGGGAGTGTGTCCTGGGAAGGGAAGACGAGCCATGTTCGAGGCTGACAACATTCGTGACTGGCGTGGCCAAGACGTCGTCGACAGCGGCGGCCACAGGATCGGGAGTCTGGAGTCCATCTACGTCGACACCGCCACCGACCGGCCCGCGTTCGCCGCGGTCACCATCGGCCTCCCGACCCGCCGCCGGCTGGTGTTCGTCCCGCTGGAGAAGGCCACGGTCGGTCCGGACTACCTGAAGGTGACCTACGACAAGGGGCTGGTCAAGTCCGCGCCGGGGATCGACCCGGACGGTGAACTGGCGGCAGATGCGGAAAGCGCGGTCTTCGCCCACTACGACCTGCCCTACGAGCAGGGCAGCCGCGGCGAACGCCGGCTGGCCCGGCGCTGAGCCGTCGCGAGAACCCGCCCGAGGGGAGTCGACCGTGAGCCTGTTCCTCCTGCTGTTGCTGGTGGCGCTCGTCCTGGGAGTGATCGGAGTGGCCGCCGAGGGACTGTTCTACTTGTTCGTCATCGGGGTCGCCGTCCTGATCGTCGACCTGATCCTGGTCGGGGTGCGCCTCGGACGCCGGGGCGGGCCCGCACGCTGAGCACCCGGGGCCCGGCCGTGTCTCCACGAGGCGGCCGGGCCCTCGGCGGGTCACCGCCCGCTCTGGCCGAGCTCCGAGCCCCGCGCGGCGCCCTCCGCCTCGGACTCCGCGCCGCCCGTCGCCAGGGTGCCCCCGGCCGTCTCCAGGTGGGCCCGCACGAACCACTGGAACTGCTCCAGGTCGCGCAGCTGCCCGATCAGCAGGTCCTCCGTGGCGGGGTCGATCTCACCGGCCTCCTTGACCGCGGCGCGCACCCCCTCGATCACACCGGTGTACACCACGTCGAGCGCGCCCAGGTGGGCGATGGCGTCCGCCCGGCCGATGGAGTAGTCGTCCCAGTTCCGCTCAGCCACCAGGGCCCCGGGCGTCCCCTGCGCCACGCCGCCGAGCGCGGCGATGCGCTCCGCGACGTCGTCCGCCATCTCGCGCACCTGGTCGACCTGCGGGTCGATCATCTCGTGCACGGCGATGAAGTGCGGACCCACGACGTTCCAGTGGACGTGCTTGAGCGTGAGGTGCAGGTCGTTGAGCGCGTGCAGGCGCAGGCGCAGCACGCCGATCAGCCGCCCGGCGGCCTCGCGCTCGATGCCGGGGACCGTGTACTTCGGGGTCAGGTCGTGCGTCATGGCGGGCTTCAGCTCCTGATCTGTCGTGTACGGCATTGCACCTGCACGAATGCCCCGCTTCGGCGACGGCAGACATAACCGGACGTCTCCCTTCACCGGCTCGCGCGGCGGCCGGTCAGGACGGTGGAGCGGGCAGGGGCGTCGCGGCGAGCGCGCGGGCCGCGTGGACGAGGTTGGACGCCATGGCCCTGCCCGTGGAGGTCGACCAGTCGTGACCGCGATCGTCGTCCAGGTAGTCGGGCCCGGGTCCGGGGCCGAGGTGCCAGTACGTCCAGGCCTGGCCGGGGACGGTGAAGCCGATGTCGCCGAGCGCGCCGTTGATCTCGCTGATGACGTGGTGGGCGCCGTCCTCGTTGCCGGTGACCAGGACACCGGCGACACGGTTGTAGGCGACGGGTCGCCCTTCGGCGTCGGTCTCGCCGAGCATCGCGTCCATGCGCTCGAGGACGCGCTGGGCGACCGAGGAGGGGCGGCCGAGCCACGTCGGCGACGCCATGATCAGGATCTGCGCCGCCAGCAGCTTCTCGTGCACGCCCGGCCAGTCGTCGCCGTCGCCCATGTCGGTCGCCACGCCCGGCTTCAGATGCAGGTCGACGGCCCGCACGACGTCCACCTCCACCCCGTGCCCCTTCAGGGACGCGATGACCGTGGCGGCCAGGGCCTCGGTGTTCGACGGCTGGGGCGACGGCTTGAGGGTGCAGTTGATGACGAGTGCGCGCATGAGTCCCTCCCTTCCCCGGGCGGCGGGGCCGGGCGACGCACCGGCCCGGCCCTTCACCCGCCTGCCCCACCCCGGGGCACCGCCGTGGTGTTCCCCTCAGGTGCCGTCGGCGGCCGGCAGGGGGCGGACGGTGAGGATCTGCTGGGCGTGTCCGACCGGACCCGTGAGGTCGTGCAGCACGGTGCTGGTGATGCCCTGGGGTACGTGCCAGGGCCACCCACCTGGCCGGGGGCTGCCCCGCCGGGGTGTGAGAGGGCGCGGCAGCGACCTGGGTGTGGGGTCGTCACCGGGGCGCCGTAATCGCTTCGTCCGTCTGCGGCACGGGAGTTAGGGTCCCGGCATGAACTCCGCAACCGTGCGCGGCACCACGATCGGCTACGACGACGTCGGTCCCTCGACCGGACTCCCCGTCCTCCTGATCCACGGGCACCCCTTCGACCGCACCCTGTGGGCGCCCCAGGTCACGGCGCTGACGGAGGCGGGTCACCGCGTCGTCACGCCCGACCTCCGCGGCTACGGCCGCAGCGGTGTGACCCCCGGCAAGGTCCTCCTCGCCGACTTCGCCGACGACCTCGCCGCGCTGCTGGACCACCTCGACATCGAGCGGGCGGTCGTCGGCGGCGTCTCCATGGGCGGCCAGATCACCATGGAGTTCCAGCTGCGCCACCCGGAGCGCCTGCGGGCCCTCGTCCTCTCCGACACCTCCGCGCCCGCGGAGACCGCCGAGGGCAGGCTGTTCCGCAACCGGCTGGCCGACAGGCTGCTCGCCGAGGGCATGGACGGCTACGCGCACGAGGTCATCGGCAAGATGCTCGCCGACTACAACGTCACCGCGATGCCGGACGTGGCCGCACGGGTCCTCGAGATGATGTGCGCCACCGATCCACGCGGTGCCGCGGCGGCCCTGCGCGGGCGGGCCGAGCGCCCCGACTACCGGGACGTCCTGGCCGGCGTGGAGGTACCGGTGCTGATCGTCGTCGGCGCGGACGACGTCTACACCCCGGTCGCGGAGGCCGAGGCCATCCGGCGCCTCGTCCCGCACGCCACCCTGGCCGTCATCGAGAAGGCAGGCCATCTCCCCGGCGCCGAGCAGCCCGACCGCTTCAACGCCGTCCTGCTGGACTTCCTCGCCGAGAGGGTGGGCTGACCGGCCGGGCCGCCTTCCCGAGCGGGAGGCGCTCCGGCGCGCGAGAGGCGCACACCGACCGGGCATGAGCCCTGTACGCGCCCCTGTGGCCGTGCGGACAATACGACAGGACCGCCGACTCCCCGGGAAAGCAGGTCGATCGCCGTGCTGTTGCGTCTGCCCACGTCCGTGACCGAGGCACAGGAGTGCATGGCCGACGGGGCGGTGCCCATCGGCGGGGCCACGCTCGTGTGGGCCACCTGGCAACGGGACGGCTTCCCGGACCAGGCCATGTCGCTGCGCAACCTCCCGGAGGCGACCGTGGTCGGGCCCGGGACGCTGGGCGGAGCCGTGGTGCTGCACCAGGTCGACGACCGCGTGCCGGAGGTGCTGCGCCGGGCGGCCGGTTCCGTGGGCACCGGGGCCGTGCGCCGGACGGCCACGGTAGGCGGCAACCTCGTCGGCAGCAGCCTGCGTTGCCTGCTCCCCGCCGCCCTCGTCCTGGACGCACACGCCACCGTGCTGGGCTCCGACGGTGCCTACGAGACCGACCTGAACGAGGTCGTGGCCAAGCGTCATCTGCTGCTCGCCCTGCACTGGCGCGCCCCCGTGGCCAGCGGTTACCACAAGCAGCCCGCCGAAGCCGGCGGACCGCCGCCCCTGGTCGTCGCCACCGCCGTGCACGCCGACGCCGAGGGGCGGCACCACCTGCGGGTGGCCGTCCGCGACGGCTACGAGGTGCTCGGCGGGAGCACCGCGTGCGACGACGGAGCCGACCAGGTCCTCGGCGCCCTGGAGCGAACGGATGTCGGCGCGCTTCCCCCGCAGGCGCGGGAGGTGGTGCGCCGGCAGGTCGCCGGCGTCCTCGCGGACGCGGCCGGCCGTTGACGTCGCGGCTGGCCGGCCGCCCCGCGGCCCGGCTCAGCCGTTGGCGAGCGCCTTGACGCGGTCCAGCGCCCCGTTGAACTTGTCGTGGTCCCCGACGGTCGGCCCGGTCGAGGTGTACTGCCACATGGTGTGGACGTCCCAGCCGGCCGGGAGTTCGCCCACCGACGAGGCGTACCGGGCGATCCAGAGCGGTGTCGTGGAGCCGAAGCCGCTGTAGTTCCCGGTGCACTGCTTCCACCAGTTGGTGGAGGTGTAGATGGCGGCGTCCCGTCCCGTGCGCGCCTTGTACCGGTCGAGGAAGTCCTTGATCCAGCCGACCATCTGACTGGTCGTCCTGCCGTAGCAGGTGGCGCCGTACGGGTTGTACTCGATGTCCAGGACACCCGGCAGTGTCCTGCCGTCCTTGGACCAGGCACCGCCGTGGTCGACGAAGTAGTCGGCCTGGGCGGCGCCGCCGGCGGTGTCCGGCGTCGCGAAGTGGTACGCGCCGCGGACCATGCCGACGTCGTACGAACCGCCGTACTGCTGTGTGTAGTAGGGATTGCGGTAGGACGTGCCCTCGGTGGCCTTCACATAGGCCCACCTCACCCCGCTGCTCCACAGGGTCGACCAGGCGACGTTGCCCTGATGGCTGGAGACGTCCACGCCCTCGGTCTGCGTGGCCCTGGTGTCGGTGGGCCGTCCCTGCTCGCCCTCGTGGGCCAGCACGCCACGGCCCATGTAGGCCGTACCGCGGACGGGTGTTCCGCCGGACGCGTCGGCCGAGGCGGGCACGGCGCACAGGGCGAGGAGGAGGGACGGGGTGGCGAGGGCGACGCCTGACGTGAGCAGGCGTGAGTGGCGGGAAGCCACGGCTATGGGTCTGCGCATGCGTCCCATCCGATCCGTTGTCAGGCCGGACCGCATCTCACACTCACCCGGACGGCGTGGAGGCCGTCGCCGCCGCCCCGCCGCGCCTTGCCGGTCCCCGGCATCGTCGCCGGTGCCGCCTTCGCCGCCGGCAAGGCCGGGGGCGACCGCGTCGTGGCCGCCCTCCGTGGTCAGACGCGGGTGTCGTACTCGGCCCGGACGCGCAGCAGTTCGGACACGTCCGAGCCGGTCGCGAGCTCGCGCGGCGCCGTGCCGCGCCGGAACAGCCGGGCGTCGCGTTCTCCGCCGAGCACGGCCCGGTCGCCCTCGACCCGCAGCCAGGATCCCTCCCGCAGGCCCAGTACCGGCACGTCGTTCTCCTCCAGGAACTCCGTCAGCCGCTCCTCACGGGTCTCGCCCTTGTGCGTAGAGGCCGGGTCCGGGTCGAGGTAGTGCGGGTTGATCTGGAACGGGACCAGGCCGAGTGCCTCGAAGGACGGGGGCTCGACGATCGGCATGTCGTTGGTGGTCCGCAGCGACGGCGCCGCCATGTTGGTGCCCGCGCTGGCCCCCATGTACGGCAGCCCGTCCGTCACCGCCCTGATCAGCGCCTTTCGCAGACCCGTGCGGTACAGCGCGCTCAGCAGCCGGAAGGAGTTGCCCCCGCCGACGAACACCGCGTCCGCCTCGCCCAGCCGCGCGACCGGGTCGCCGCCCTCGTGCACGCCCCGCACGTCGATGCCCGCACCGGCCAGCGCGCCCCGCACCTTGGCGGTGTAGGCGTCGTGGTCGGCGAGGGCGTAGGGCACGAACGCCAGCCGGGCCCCGGTGGGCAGGAAGCCGGTGACGGTGTCGAGGGCGTGTTCCAGGTAGCCGCGGCCGTACTGGGTGGAGTTGGACAGGAGCAGCAGATTCACGGGGTCGACCTCTTCGGGGGTGGTTCGGTGGATCGGTGGGTCAGGCGGTGCGGGACCGCGGGCGGCGGTGCGGCTGCGGCGGATGCGTCAGACGCCGCTCCAGCAGCCGTGCGGCCCGGCGCAGCGCGTCGAGCCGGTCCTCGGGCCCCTCGGGGAAGCGCTCCTTCGCGGCGCCGAGGCTCAGGCTGCCGTACGGCTCGGAGCCGAGGAAGACCGGGACGGCGACGGTTCCGATACCCGCGTCGTACTCCCCGACCGTCCAGGCGTAACCCTGCGCGCGCACCTGGCGGAACTCGCGTTCCAGCTGGTCGGGGTCGGTGACCGTGCGCTCGGTGAAGCGCGCCATGGGGCGCCCGCGGAACAGCCGGTGGCGCTGGTCGTCGGCGAGGAAGGCGTAGAACGACTTGCTGGTGGCGCCGGCGTGCGCCGGATACAGCTCGCCGACCAGCGGGTAGTAGCGCAACGGCCCCTCCTCGCCCTCGACGGCCGCCACACAGCGCATGTGGAAGCTGTCGGGCAGGCAGAACAGCACCGTGTCGCCCGTCGCGGCCCGCAGCTCCTGGAGCACCGGTTCCGCGAGCAGTTCCAGGGACCCCGAGCGCTCCCACAGCCGGCCCAGGCGCAGCGCGGCCGGGCCGATCCGGTACCGCCGGGTCGCCGGGTCGGAGACCAGGAAGCCGCGTCCCGCGAGCGTGGAGAGCAGCCGCTGGGCCACCGAGGTGTCCCAGCCGAACTCGGTGGCGATCTCCGTGACGCCCCAGTCGGGCCGCGAGCGCTCGAACGCCAGCAGCACCAGCAGGGCGCGGTCGACGGTCTGCAGGGCCCCGGCCGGAGTCTTCCGGTCGTCGGGCTGACCCGTCACGGCAGCTCCTCTCACTCGCTCGCCGGCTCCGCAGCCTCCCGGCTGCTCGTCCGGCCCGCCCCATCTCGCCATTCAGACAGCGATTGCAGATAGCGGGAAACAGTTGCGGAGAACGTTAGTGGATCCGGAACCTTCTGTCAGCACCGCCCCCGGGTGCGGATCAGGAGAACTGCCCATGTTGAAGTACGTCCTGGACCTCGTGGACCTGCTGGACGATCCCGCCGTCGACGGCAAGCGCGTCGCCGCCCACCTCGACTCCGTCGCGGGTCCCGAGGGTTCCGGCGCCGAGGTCACCACCGTCACCGGCGAGCGCGGCTCGACGGACTTCGTGCTCGTCCGGATCCCGGGCCGCGCCGGCCGCACCCACGGCGGCCCGGCCCGCACCCTCGGCGTGGTGGGCAGGCTCGGCGGCGTCGGGGCGCGGCCAGAGACGACCGGCCTGGTCTCCGACGCCGACGGCGCCGTCGCGGCCCTGGCCACCGCCGCCAAGCTGCTCGACATGCGCCGCCGCGGCGACGTCCTCGACGGCGACGTGATCGTCGCGACGCACATCTGCCCGAACGCCCCGACCGCGCCGCACGACCCGGTGCCCTTCATGGACTCGCCGGTCGACATCGCGACCATGAACCGGCACGAGGTCACCGGCGAGATGGAGGCGGTGCTCTCCATCGACACCACCAAGGGCAACCGGATCATCAACCACCGGGGCCTCGCCCTGTCGCCCACCGTCAAGGAGGGCTGGGTGCTCAAGGTGAGCGAGAAGCTCGGCGAGCTGCTGGCGGTGGTGAGCGGTGAGCCGTTGGTCACGTACCCGGTGACCACCCAGGACATCACCCCGTACGGTAACGGTGTACATCACATCAATTCCATCCTGCAGCCGGCCACGGCGACGCCCGCTCCGGTCGTCGGCCTCGCCATCACCTCCGCGGCCGCGGTGCCCGGCTGCCAGACGGGCGCCAGCCACGAGACCGACATCGCGGCGGCGGCCCGGTTCGCCGTCGAGACCGCGAAGGCCTACGGCGGCGGACGCCTGGACTTCCACGACGACGTGGAGTTCGCCTCGCTGGTGTCCCGCTACGGCTCACTGGCCCACCTGCAGACCTTCGGCCGCGTCCCCAAGGAGTCCTGACCATGGCCGCGCACAAGAACACCGCCGCGGCCCCGGAGACGGGCGGCGCCAGAGCCGTCGGCAGCGACGACTACGCCCTGTCCCGCGTCCCGCGCGACAAGCGCCTCGGCTTCTGGACGATGCTGCTCCAGTGGCTCGCCCAGTCGGGCTCCATCTCGCAGTTCACCCTCGGCGCCACCATCGGCGTCGGCATGTCCTTCGGCGACGCGTTCTGGGCCTTCACCCTCGGCGCGGTCATCCTCGAAGTGGTGATCTTCGCGATCGGCCTGGCCGGCATGCGCGAGGGACTGGCGACGCCCCTGCTGACCCGCTGGGCGGGCTTCGGCCGCAACGGCTCCGCGCTGGTCAGCCTGGTCATCTCGGTCAGTCTCGTCGGCTGGTTCGGCGTCCAGAACACCATCTTCGGCGACAGCGTCTCCTCGCTCGTCGGCGGCCCGTCCTGGCTGTGGTGCCTGGTCGCGGGCGCCGGCATCACCGTCCTGGTGATCTTCGGATTCCGGTACATGGCCGTCTTCGCGAAGATCGTCACCCCGCTGTTCTTCGCCATGGTCGCCTGGTCGGTCACCGACGCGCTGAGCGAGCACTCGCTGTCCGAGCTGATCCACTCCCCGGCGCCCGGCCAGTCCATCCCGCTCGCCGTCGCCGCGACCGCCATCGCTGGCGGCTTCATGACCGGCGCGATCGTCTCCCCGGAGATGACCCGCTACAACCGCAAGGGCGGCCACGTCTTCCTGCAGAGCGCCGCGTCGATGATCCTCTCCGAGTACATCGTCGGCCTGACCGGCGTCCTGCTCGGCCACCTGGTCGGCAGCGGCCAGGTCTCCCAGATCGTGCTCTCCACCTCCGGCGTCTTCGGCGTGCTCGTCGTCCTGATGTCCACCGCGAAGATCAACGACTGGAACCTCTACGGCTCCTCCCTCGGCGTCGTCAACTTCTTCCAGGTCGTCTTCGGCAAGCGCCTGCACCGCGGCGCGGTCACCATCGCCCTCGGCATCGCCGGCACCGTCCTGTCCGCCGTCGGCATCATGACCCACTTCACCGACTTCCTGTCCGTGCTGGGCGTGGCCATCCCGCCGGTGGGCGGCATCATCGTCGCCGAGTACTGGGTGGTGCGCCGCATGCGCGCGCCCCTGGACGCCACCCGCGAGGCCGAGACCCTGCCCGCCACCTCGCCGACCTGGGTACCCATGTCCCTGGTCATCTGGGCGGCCGCGTTCTGCGTCGGCAAGTTCTACGACGGCGGCATCCCCGCCCTGAACTCCCTGCTCACCGCGTTCGTCCTCTACTGCGTCCTCGGCCTCGCCGGCTGGATCAGGACGTACGGCACCACCACCCTGGACGATCACCCCGCAGACCCCACCGAGCCGTCCGCGGCCACCTCCGGCACGGCCCCCGTAGGAGCACCATGAGCACCCCCGTCCCGGCTTCCGGTGAAGCAGAGCGCGAGGTCGTCGACCTGTGCGCGGAGCTGATCCGGTTCGACACCTCCAACCCGACCAGCGACGAGCGCGCCTGCGCCGAGTGGGTCGTGGCCCGGCTCGCCGAGGCGGGCATCGACTCCCAGCTGGTGGAGAGCGCCCCCGGCCGTGCCAACGTCGTCGCCCGCATCCCCGGCGCCGACCCCGAGCGCGGTGCCCTGCTGGTCCACGGCCACCTCGACGTCGTCCCCGCCGACGCGGCCGAGTGGCAGGTGCCCCCGTTCTCCGGCGAGATCCGCGACGGCTACCTGTGGGGGCGCGGCGCGATCGACATGAAGGACACGGTGGCCGTCATGCTGGCCACCGCCCGCCACTTCGCCCGCACCGGCATCCGTCCCGCCCGCGAGATCGTCCTCGCGTTCCTCGCCGACGAGGAGGCCGGCGGCCGGTTCGGCGCCCACTGGCTGGTCGAGCACCGGCCCGAGCTGTTCGCCGGGGTCACCGAGGCGATCGGCGAGGGCGGCGGCTTCAGCTACGCGCTGGACGACACCCGGCGCCTGTACCCGATCGAGAACGCCCAGCGCGGCATGGCCTGGATGGAGCTGACGGCCACCGGCCGCGCGGGGCACGGTTCCTCCCCGAACGACGAGAACGCCGTCACCGACCTCGCCGAGTCCCTCACCCGCATCGGCCGCCACACCTTCCCGGTCCGCCTGATCGAGCCGGTGCGCGCGCTGCTCGCCGAGGCCGCCCGCCTCCAGGGCGTCGACATCGACTTCGGCGCGGAGGACCTGGACGCGGAGCTGGCCAAGCTGGGCCACGTGGCCGACTTCATGCAGGTCGTGCTCCGCAACTCGGCCAACCCGACCATGTTCACCGCCGGCTACCAGACCAACGTCATCCCGGGCCGGGCGACGGCCCGCGTCGACGGCCGCTTCCTGCCGGGGCACGAGCAGGAGCTGATCGACACGATCGACGCGCTGCTGCTGCCCTCGGTGTCCCGGGAGTGGGTCAACCACGACATCGCGATGGAGACCGGCTTCGACGGCCCCCTCGTCGACGCCATGTGCGCCGCGGTCCGCGCCGAGGATCCCGACGGCCACCCGGTCCCGTACTGCAATCCGGGCGGCACCGACGCCAAGGCCTTCACCAAGCTCGGCATCCGCTGCTTCGGCTTCAAGGGCCTCAAGCTGCCGGCCGACCTCGACTACGGCCGTCTCTTCCACGGCGTCGACGAGCGGGTGCCGCTGGAGGGACTGCGCTTCGGCGTGCGGGTGATGACCCGCCTGTGGCAGGACTGCTGACCGCCTCCCCCCTCGACACCAGGCCCGGCCCCGCGACCAGCGGGGCCGGGCCGTCCCGCGTCCCGGCCCGTCGGCGCGTCGGCGGTGATCAGTCCGCGACGTCGACGCCGTAGCTCCGGGCGGGCGCGCCCGGCCCGTGGTCGTGGCGCCGCCGCGCCGGCGCCGGCCCGGAGGTGATGGGCGGGCTCCGGGTGGCTGACCGGAGCCTGCTGACAGACTTGCCGGCGTGTCACCCGCCCCGCCGTCAGGAGGACTTCGCCATGACCGAGCAGTTGCTGGACCGTGTCGCCCGGTGCGAGCGCCGGTTCAACAGGCTCTTCGCGGAGTACTTCGACAGGGTGGGCGCGACGCTGGAGGCGCCGTCGTTCAGCCGATTCACGCCGGACTGCCTGGAGTTGCTGCGCGACCTGTCCCTGCGCGGCGGCAAGCGGATGCGGGTCGTCCTGCTGCACGAGGCCGCGCGTCTGGTGCGGGAAGACGCGCCCGCCGAGGCGCTGGACGCCGCTGCGCTGAGCATCGAACTGCTCCAGACCCACGGCCTGGTGCACGACGACCTCATCGACGACAGCGCCACCCGCCGCGGCGGGCCCACCACCTACTACGCCTACCGCGAGAGGTTCCCCCGCCATCCGCGGGCCGCCCTCGGGTTCACCGTCCTCGCCGGCGACCTCGCGCTCGCCCTCTCCCTGCGGGTGCTCCTCGACGCCGGGCTTCCGGTCGAGCTGCGGCAGGCCATGACCGAGGTCCAGGCGCGGGCCGCGGCCGACACCTTCGTGGGCCAGATCGCCGACCTGGAGCGCGACTTCGGCCCCGCGGTCACCGACGACGACGTCCTGCACGACGTCGCCGACCACAAGTCGGCCCGCTACTCGGTCCTCGCCCCCCTGTGTCTCGGCCTCCTGGCCGCCGGTGAGCAACCGGCGCACCACGAGCCGGAGTTGCGTCGCTACGCGCGACTGGTGGGCATCTGCGGCCAGATGCGCGACGACTACCTCGACCTGTTCGGCGACGCGGACGCGATGGGCAAGCCGACCGGCACCGACATCCGCGAGGGAAAGCGCAGTTACACCGTCGCCCGCCTGCTGTCCGCCGTGAGCGGCCACGAGCGCGCGCTCGTCGAGAAGGCCCTCGGGGACCCGGCCTGCACGCCGGACACCGTCGCCGCGATCCGCGAGATCGGCGAGCGTCGTGGCGTGGCCGACCTGATGCGGGCGGACATGCGGCGGTACGCCGGGCAGGCCGCACGGGTGGCGGCGGGCTGGCGTCCGCGGTGGCGCGAAGAGGCGGTCACCTTCTTCGAACGACTGCCGCTGTGGAGCGTCGAGCGGGACGGCTGACCGGCCCGGGCACCGGCCGGCCCGGCTCGTACCCCTCCCGCCTCTGACAGGTGTTCCCCGTGTCCCTCAAAGGGGGATTCGGGGACCTCCGGCCCGGGGAACGCCGTCATGATCGAACCGGATGCGCCGCCGGACGCGTCCGTGACGACGCCACCCCTGGGGGAGAAGCATGACGCACTCGACGCCGCGCGGCCCGGGCAGGGACGACCAGGCCGTGCTGCTGGTCGCCGGAATCGCGGACCTGGCCGTGAGCACGGTGGGTTCGGCGGTGGGCACCCTGCGGGGGCTGCTGCGCCGCTCCGACACCGTCGACCTGGTGCGCGAGGCGGACCAGGACCTGCGGGCGCGGGGCAGGCTGGCCCTGGACCGGTACACCGGCGTGCCGCCGGCCCACCTCGAAGTGCTCGCCCAGCACGTGCTGGCGCGGCGGGCGGCCGACGGCCACGATGTCTGAGCGCTGGGACCCGGCCGCCTTCAGGACACGCGTCGACGGCGTCCTGCGGAGCTACCTCGCCGAGGAGGCCGACGAGCTCGTGGCCATCGACGAGGCCCTCACTCCCGTGGCCGAACAACTGCGTGTCGCGGCCGGACACGGCAAACGCCTGCGCGCGGCCTTCTGCTACTGGGGCTGGCGGGCGGCCGGTCAGCCCGACAGCGACGCCCTGGTGAGGGCGGCGGCCTCCATGGAACTGGTGCACGCCGCGGCGATCGTCCACGACGACCTCATCGACGACAGCGCCCTGCGCCACGGCCGGCCCACGGCCCACATCGCGCTGGAGGCGGCCCTGGACGCCACCCGGCGAGGAGCGGGGGACAGCCGCCCCCGAGTCCGCGCGGCCGCCCGCTCCCTGGCCCTGCTCGTCGGTGACCACCTGATGGCGCTCGCGGGCCGGCTGTTCACCGACAGCGGCCTGCCCGCCGCCTACCTCGCCCGCGCCCGGGGCCTGTGGGCCGAACTCGCCCGCGAACTCATCGCCGGTGAATGCCTGGAGATCCTGCACACCGGTGGCCGGCCGGACACCGGCACCTCCTTGAAGGTCGTCCGGTACAAGACCGCCAAGTACACCGTCGAACACCCGCTGCTCCTCGGCGGACTGCTCGCCGGTGCCGCCCCGGCACTGCGCGACGGCTACTCCGCCTACGGTCTGCCGCTCGGCGAGGCCTTCCAGCTCCGCGACGACCTGCTGGGCCTGTTCGGCGACCCGGAGCGCACCGGCAAGGCGGCCCTGGACGACCTGCGCACCCACCGGCCCACCGCGCTGCTCGCCGAGACCTGGCGGACCGCCGACACCGCCCAGCGGGAACGGCTGCTCGGCGTGCTGGGCCGGCGCGACCTGGACGGCACCCACCTGGAGGACGTACGCGACCTCATGCGGGAACTGGAGGCACCGCAGCGGGTCGAGCGGATGATCCTCACCCGGGTGGAGCTGGCCACCCGCGCCCTGGACGACGTCGACGTGCCACCCGGGGCACGGCGTGCCCTGCACGCGCTCGCACGCCAGGCGACCGACCGCGTCCACTGAACCGCCCCTCCACCGACTCCGCTGTCCGTCACCCCCTGCCACCGCCGAGCGAGCCGAGCGAGCCAAGCCGAGGAGACCGTGATGACCCACACCGAGACGTCGATGGACGCCCTGCGCCGCCACGGCGACGAACTGGCGGACGCCGTCGTCGCCACCCTGTTCGAGCGCGGCGAGGCCGGCAAGTTCAACTCGCTGATGCGCTACGTCTCCACCGCCGGCCAGGAACTCCCCGCCGGGCTCCCCGGAGTGGCCCGGGAGTACCTGCGGGCCACCGGCACCCCGCCGGACTGGGTGGACTGGGCCGAGATGGAGAAGGCCCGGCTGTTCTTCATCGACAACAACGTGCACATCTCCACCGCCCTGTCCTTCGCCTCCATGCCCGCCTGCTACGTCGTCCCGCACGTGGCCCGGCTGCTGTCGGCCACCCATGGACTGAGCTACCCCTCCAAACGGATGGCGGAGACCGGCCAGTTCACCGTCTACCTGATGCAGCCCGACGCGTTCGAGGCCGGCGGCCGCTTCCTCCCGGCCGCCCAGAAAGTCCGGCTGCTGCACGCCGCGATCCGCCACCACCTGAAGCGGGAGAACCGCTGGGACACCGACACCCTCGGTGTGCCGATCTGCCAGGAGGACATGATCGGCGGGCAGATGTTCTTCTCCCTGACCGTCCTCGACAGCCTGCACCGGCTCGGCATCCACATGTCCGAGGAAGGAGCCGACGCCTACTTCTACGCCTGGCGGGTGGTCGGTGCCATCCTCGGCGTCGACCAGGACGCCGTGCCACGCACCCTCGAGGAGGCACGGCAGTTCCTCGACCTGTACATGCTGCGACACATGGGGCCCTCCGAGGAGGGCGCGCACCTGACCCGGCAACTCATCGACCTCTACGAGGAAGTCGTCCCCGGCACCCTCTTCGACCCGGTCGTCTCCGCCCTGATCCGCTACCTCGTCGGCGACACCTGCGCCGACTGGCTCGACGTGCCCCGCACTCCGTGGGACACCGTCGTCAAGGCCGCCCCGCACCTCCTGGGCGTCCTGGAGACGATCGAGGACCGCTCACCGCTCGGCGCCTGGGCCCTGGACCGGCTCGGCCACCTCACCACGGCCCTCGAACTGTCCTCCCTCACCCGCGGACGCGTCATGCACTACGCGATCCCCGAGCAGCTGAAGAAGGCGTACGGCGTCCCCGACGCGCCCCGCACCCACCGCTGGACCCCGCCGCCCGCCACCGTCTCCTGAGCGGGGCGGGCGTCAGGCGATGGAGGCCGAGACGATGGCCGACACCGCCAGGTTGCAGCACGCCGTCACCCAGACCGCCGGGTGCGGCTCCGGCTCGACCAGCGTCGCGCCCAGACGCCCCGGAGTGATCACGTCGACCACCAGGAACGCCAGGGCCATCATCACCAGCCCCAGCAGACCGAACGCCGCGGTCGACACCAGGCCCTTGCCGAAGTCCTCGTACGTCGTCCAGATCGACGTGAACACGATGCCGCCGACACCGAGCAGCGCCGAGCTGAGCACCAGCGCGGCGTTGCGGTTGCGCTGCTCCCAGATCTGCCGGCCGAGCTTCCCGGGCGTCAGCACGTCCACCAGGATGATGCCGAGGACCAACAGGACCAGGCCCAGGGCCCCGTAGGCGGTAGCACGGCCGAGTCCGTTGACGATATCGCTCATGGGATTGCCGGCTCCGTAGCGTGAGTGATCGTGAGTGATCGCGGTCAAGGCGATGCAAAATGTAGCGCACCTGTTCGGTGCCACGAGCGCTGCAGGGCGGCGATCCACTCCGGACGGGACGTCAGCCGGTGTTCGCGAGCGCCTTGTTGCGGCGTACCGAGGACCAGAAGGACCAGGCGATCAGGACCACGCCGATGAGACCGGTGACGATCTCGCTGATCTGGTACTGGATGGTGACGAGCAGGATGATCGCGAGGGCGCCGATGGCGTAGTGGGCGCCGTGCTCCAGGTAGACGTAGTCGTCGAGGGTTCCCTGGCGGACCAGGTAGACGGTCAGGGACCGGACGTACATGGCGCCGATGCCGAGGCCGAGGGCCATCAGGACGATGTCGTTGGTGATGGCGAAGGCGCCGATGACGCCGTCGAAGGAGAACGACGCGTCCAGAACCTCCAGGTAGAGGAACATGAAGAAGGCGGCCTTGCCGGTCAGGGCGGCCGCCGAGCGGGGCCCGCCGGAACGTCCGGTCTCCTCCTGGGCCTCGTGCTCGCGCTCCTCCTCCGCTTCGAGCCGGTTCTCGAAGAACGCGGAGAGACCGTGGACGACCATGTAGGTGATCAGGCCGGCGATCCCGGAGACCAACACCGTCTGCGCCTTGTCGGCATGGTGGCCGCCGTGCTGATGGGCGTGCGCGGCGAAGGTCATCGAGGAGACGAGCAGCACGATCAGGGCGACGCAGACCGAGAGCATGTCGACCCTGCCGAGCTTCGCCAGCGGCCGTTCGACCGCACCCAGCCACTTGATGTCCCGGTCCTCCAGCATGAAGTCCAGGAAGATCATCAGCAGGAACATGCCACCGAAGGCGGCGATCGACGGGTGGGCGTCGGTCACCAGCTCCTGGTAGCGGTCCTTGTCGGTGAGCGCCAGGTGGACGGCGCTCCAAGGACTCAGCCGGGCGCTGATCGCGACGATGACGACCGGGAAGACCAGGCGCATGCCGAAGACCGCGATCAGGATGCCCACCGTGAGGAAGATCTTCTGCCAGAAGGCGCTCATCTTCTTCAGGATCCCGGCGTTGATCACCGCGTTGTCGAAGGACAACGAGATCTCCAGGACGGCCAGGATGGCCACCAGACCGAGAGCGGTCCAGCCGTCGTAGAGCACCCCCGCGGCGAGGCCGAGGGCGGTGACGGCGAACGCCCAGCGGAACGTCTTCAAAAGCACGGGCTACCCATTCCTGTCGTCGCGCTGTGCCGGTTGCGGCATGTCCTTGCCAGTGCCCACCACCCACGTTGTCTACCACGATCGTCCGCCGACACGGCGGATGCGTGGACGGGCGGCCCGGGGGTACCCGAGCCCACGGGATGGTGCGGTGCATGGCGGCGCGGCAAGGGACGGCCGCGCCGCCACCCGCGGTCCCTTCTCCCCTTTCCGGCGGTCCGCCTCCCGGCCCGTGCGGCCCTCCGCAGACTGGATTCGTTCGTTTCCTTGAGCTGCTCCGGTTCACCGGAGTAGGTTCGCCGCCATGACCGCCTCCCGGAGCACGGCCACAGCAGAGGAACTGCGCGGGGCAGGGCTGCGCGTGACCGCCGCCCGTATCGCGCTGCTCGACACCGTCCGGGCGGGCGATCACCTCGGCGTGGAGGCGATAGCCTCCGGAGTGCGCGACCGGGTGGGCCACGTGTCCCTCCAGGCCGTGTACGAATCCCTGCACGCGCTCACCGCGGCAGGTCTCGTACGCCGCATCCAGCCGCCCGGCGGCCCGGCCCGGTTCGAAGGGCGCGTCGGGGACAACCACCACCACGTCCTGTGCCGGTCGTGCGGTGCCCTCGCCGACGTCGACTGCGCCGTCGGTGAGGCACCCTGTCTGACCGCTTCCGACGACCACGGCTTCGCGATCGACGAGGCCGAGGTCATCTACCGGGGCCTGTGCCCCGACTGCTCCGGTCCCAGTACGTCCCCCGCACCGTGAACCGCCCCGTTCGGAAGGATCCCATGTCAGAGAACCACGACGCCATCGTGACCGACGCGAAGACCGAGGAGGCGGGCGGCTGCCCGGTCGCCCACACTCGCGCCCTCCACCCGACCCAGGGCGGTGGAAACCGTCAGTGGTGGCCGGAGCGGCTCAATCTGAAGATCCTCGCGAAGAACCCCGCCGTGGCCAACCCGCTGGGCGAGGAGTTCGACTACGCCGAGGCGTTCGCGTCCCTCGACCTGGCGGCCGTCAAGCGCGACATCGCCGAGGTGCTGACCACCTCGCAGGACTGGTGGCCCGCCGACTTCGGCAACTACGGCCCGCTGATGATCCGTATGGCCTGGCACAGCGCGGGCACCTACCGCATCAGCGACGGACGCGGTGGCGCCGGGGCCGGCCAGCAGCGCTTCGCCCCGCTCAACAGCTGGCCCGACAACGGCAACCTGGACAAGGCCCGCCGCCTGCTGTGGCCGGTCAAGAAGAAGTACGGCCAGAGCATCTCCTGGGCCGACCTGCTGGTCCTCACCGGCAACGTCGCCCTGGAGCAGATGGGCTTCGAGACCTTCGGATTCGCCGGCGGCCGCGCCGACGTCTGGGAGGCCGAGGAGGACGTCTACTGGGGCCCCGAGACCACCTGGCTCGACGACCGCCGCTACACCGGCGACCGCGAGCTGGAGAACCCGCTCGGCGCCGTCCAGATGGGCCTGATCTACGTCAACCCGGAGGGCCCGAACGGCAACCCGGACCCGATCGCCGCCGCCCGCGACATCCGTGAGACCTTCCGCCGCATGGCGATGAACGACGAGGAGACCGTCGCGCTGATCGCCGGCGGCCACACCTTCGGCAAGACCCACGGTGCCGGCCCGGCCGACCACGTCGGCGACGACCCCGAGGCCGCCTCCATGGAGGAGCAGGGCCTCGGCTGGCGGAGCACCTACGGCACCGGCAAGGGCGCGGACGCCATCACCTCCGGCCTGGAGGTCACCTGGACCACGACCCCGACGCAGTGGAGCAACGGGTTCTTCAAGAACCTCTTCGAGTTCGAGTACGAGCTCGAGCAGAGCCCGGCCGGCGCCCACCAGTGGGTGGCGAAGGACGCCCCGGAGATCGTCCCGGACGCGCACGACCCGTCGAAGAAGCACCGCCCCAAGATGCTCACCACCGACCTGTCGCTGCGCTTCGACCCGATCTACGAGCCGATCTCCCGCCGGTTCTACGAGAACCCCGAGGAGTTCGCGGACGCCTTCGCCCGCGCCTGGTACAAGCTGACCCACCGCGACATGGGTCCGAAGTCCCTGTACCTCGGCCCGGAGGTCCCGGAGGAGACCCTGCTGTGGCAGGACCCGCTGCCCGAGGCCGAGGGTGAGGCCATCGACGCCGAGGACGTCGCCACCCTCAAGACGAAGCTCCTCGAGTCCGGCCTGTCCGTCTCGCAGTTGGTGTCCACCGCGTGGGCCTCGGCGTCCACCTTCCGCGGCAGCGACAAGCGCGGCGGTGCCAACGGTGCCCGCATCCGCCTGGAGCCGCAGCGCGGCTGGGAGGTCAACGAGCCCGACGAGCTGGCGCAGGTCCTGCGGGTCCTGGAGGGAATCCAGCAGGAGTTCAACTCCGGCGCGAAGAAGGTCTCCCTGGCCGACCTGATCGTCCTCGGTGGCTCCGCCGCCGTCGAGAAGGCCGCCAAGGAGGCCGGCTTCCAGGTGGAGGTGCCGTTCGCCGCGGGCCGCGTGGACGCGACGGAGGAGCACACCGACGCCGAGTCGTTCGAGGCACTCGAGCCGACCGCGGACGGGTTCCGCAACTACCTCGGCAAGGGCAACCGCCTGCCGGCCGAGTTCCTCCTGCTCGACCGGGCGAACCTGCTCACCCTGAGCGCCCCCGAGATGACCGTCCTGGTCGGCGGCCTGCGGGTGCTGGGCGCCAACTACCAGCAGTCCCAGCTCGGCGCCTTCACCAGGACGCCCGGCTCGCTCACCAACGACTTCTTCGTCAACCTGCTCGACCTGGGCATCACGTGGAAGTCGACGTCCGAGGACCAGACCACGTTCGAGGGCCGTGACGCCGCCACCGGCGAGGTCAAGTGGGCCGGTTCCCGCGCCGACCTGGTCTTCGGCTCGAACTCCGAGCTGCGCGCCCTCGCGGAGGTCTACGCCTCCGACGACGCGAAGGAGAAGTTCGTGCACGACTTCGTCGCCGCCTGGGTCAAGGTCATGAACCTCGACCGCTTCGACCTGGTCTGACGACCGTGAGGCCCGGCCCGGGCCGGTACGGGTACCGGCCCGGGCTCGTCCGTCCGCGTTGTCAGTGGCGGATGCGAGGCTGCCTGGCATGGATGAGGTGGAGTTCATGCGAGGCCGGGTCTACGGCGCCGACCACGACAACCCCGGGCCGCGGGCGGGACGCGCGTACGCGCAGCTGGTCGGCGGCCCGCTGGACGGCCTGCTGCTGGACGTCACGGACCTCGCCGAGGACGAACGCGGCCGGGGCGTGACACTGGCGACGGAGATAGGCCGCTACGGACCGGGCGGCCGGTCCGTCTACGGGCCGCGGTCCGGCGACGCCCGCCGCTTCGACTGGCGGGGCGACGTGCCCTGACCGGGCCCCGCCCGGGCGGCCGGCTCAGGCCGCCGTGGTCGCCGTCTGCGCCTCCAGCGCGGCGAACAGCCAGTCGTGCGCCGCACCGGGCGTCGGCTCCGGCCGGGCGCCCGGCGGGGTGATCACCTCGGCCACCAGCTCCCAGTAGCGGTCGATCCGCGGATCGGCCGCGAGCTGCCGGACCAGCAGACGGCGGAACTCCGGAGTGTCGCGGACGCCGTACGCGCCCGTGTAGGCGCTCACGAAGCAGTCCAGGGCGTCACCCGCGTGCGGGTCCACGCCCCGGCGCAACGGCACACCCGCCAGCTCGTACGCCTCGGCCAGCCCCGCGTACAGCACCGCGGCACCGCGCGCCCCGGCCGCCCGGTGCGCCTCGGGCTGCGGCTGAGCGGTGCCCGGACACGGGGCGAGCGTGAGGGCGTTGAGCCGGGCGAAGGCGAGCACCTGGGCGGGGGCCGGGTCGTCGGGCGGCCGGGGCACCGCCACCTCCAGGAACGCGGCGGTGGAGCGCGCCGGCATCCGCGGCGGCAGCCAGCCGCGCCAGAACCGGACCAGCGGCGCCGTGCTCGGCGGCGCGGCCACCGCGCCGACCAGCCGCAGCCGGTCCGCCCGCTCCCCGGGCGGACACTCCTGCACCAGCCGCAGTGCCGCCTCCCGCCAGCGCAACGCCCTGAGCTCGGAGCCGACTTCGCGCAGCTGTCCGGCGACGGCGTCCTCCAGCACGCCGCCCGCCCCGTCCTCCTCGTCGAGCACGCGGCGTACCTCGGACACCGCCAGCCCGAGGGCACGCAGGGAACGGATCAGACGCAGCCGGCCGAGCGCCTCCGGGCCGTACCGACGGTGCCCGCCGGCGCTGCGGAAGGCCTCCGGCAGCAGACCGCGGTCGGAGTAGAAGCGCACGGTCTTGACGGTGACGCCCGCCCGCTCGGCAAGCTCGCCGATCCCGCACAACCCGTCGCTCGACATGAACACTTGAACCTCCCTCAGGGGGAGTTCCTACCGTACCGGCGAGCGCGGACGGGCGACCGGACCGGTCCGCGCCCTCGCGTACGGAGGAGAGACCATGACCGCCTTCATCCTGGTGCCGGGCATGTTCACCGGCACACACGTGTGGGAGAACACCGCGGCGCGCCTGGCCGCCGCGGGCGCAGAGGCGTACCCGGTGGCCCTCACCGGGCTCGACGGGCCGAGCGGCACCGCGCCGGCCGGCACCGACCTGGAGACACACATCGCGGACGTGCTCGCGGCGATCGACGCGGTCGGCGCGGTCGGCGCGGAGGACGGCGGGCGGATCGTGCTGGTCGGTCACGACTACGGCATCCACCCCGCACTCGGCGCCGCCGACCGGCGGGCGGAGCGGATCGACCGGATCGTGTACCTCGACTCGGCGATGCCGCGCGACGGCGTCCCGGCCCTGGCCGCCGTCCCCGACCAGTCGCTGCGCGAGCGGCTGGCCGAGCGTGCCGGGGCCGGCGGGGGAGCGGGCACCGAGGGCGAACTGCCGCCCCCGGCCCACGACGAATGGCAGCGCTGGGGCAGCACGGCGGGCCTCGCCGACGCCGCGCTGGACCGGCTCACTGCCCTCGCCGCCCCGCAGCCGCTCGGCACCCTGCTCCAGCCGCTCCGGCTGACCGGCGCGGTGGCCGGGGTGCCCACCACCGGCGTGCTGTGCACCGCCAACGGCTCGAGCATCGAGATGGTCCAGATGCTGGTCGGATTCGGTGACCCCGCCCTGCGCGCCCTCGTCGACCCCCGGGTGTCCTTCTTCGAACTCCCCACCGGGCACTGGCCGATGCTGTCCTGCCCGGACGACCTGGCGGACGTCCTGCTGCGGGCCGCCGCCGGCGAGGGACACCGGCTGGATCCCACCGACGCGGCCGAACCGCCTGCCCAGCTGCGGCCGTTCCTGCTGGACGTGCCCGAACTCCCGCGGGAGCGGACGCAGAACGTCGACCTCTACCTGCCCGACGCCGACGACGCCGCCGACGATCCGCGACCGGCGGTGGTGTTCGTGCACGGCGGCCCGGTACCGGCCGACGCCCGGCCGGAGCCGAGGGACTGGCCCACGCTGACCGGGTACGCCAGGTACGCGGCCGGAAACGGCGTGGTGGGCGCGGTCGTCGCCCACCGGCTGCACGACCTCGCCGACTACGAGCGGGCCGCCGCGGACGTGGCCGACGCGGTGGAGCGGATCCGGGCCGACCCCCGGGTGGACGCGGACCGCGTCGCGCTGTGGTTCTTCTCGGGCGGCGGGCTGATCACCGCCGACTGGCTGGGCGCGCCCCCGCCGTGGCTGCGCTGCCTGGCGGCCACCTATCCGGTGCTGGCGCCCCTGCCTAACTGGGGGATGTCCGGCACCCGGTTCCACCCGGTGCGCGCGGTGGCGAAGGCCGGCGACCTGCCCGTGGTCCTCACCCGGGTGGGCCTGGAGATGCCCGAGATCGCCGCCGGTGTCGAGGAGTTCCTGGCCGCGGCCGAGGAGTGCGGGACCGCCGTCGAGGTGGTCGACGTACCGAACGGCCACCACGGCTTCGAGACCCGCGACGTGACCGACGAGTCGCGCGACGCGGTGCGCCGGGCGATGCGCGCGGTGCTGAAGCACCTGCGGCGGTGAAGTACCGTGCCACGGCGCCGCGGACGGGGACGGCCCCGTCCGCGGGACCGTGGCACGTCCCGCGGACGGAGGAACCGGACGGAGCGCGGCACGTCGGCCATCTTGACGTGTACGCGACGTAGTGCGTTTCATGGGAGCGCTCCCATTCGCCGCTCGCTCACCCCTCACGCCCTGGAGTCGCCGTGCGAAGAACAAGAGCCGCCACCCGCAGGAACCCCGTGCCCCGCCTCTGGGCGGCCCTGGCGGCACTGCTCGGCACCGCCGTCGTCGGTGCCCTGTGCCCCGCCGCCGCGCGGGCCGCCCAGCCGCCGGCCCCCGCCGTCGCCGTCGCCGGCCTGCACATCAGCGACGGCCGGCTGCTCGAGGCCGACGGAAGCGACTTCGTCATGCGCGGGGTCAACCACGCCCACACCTGGTACCCGGGCGAGACCCGGTCGCTGGCCGACATCAAGGCGCTCGGCGCCAACACCGTCCGGGTCGTCCTGTCCGACGGCCACCGCTGGAGCGAGAACAGCCCGGCGGACGTGGCAGCCGTCATCGGCCGGTGCAAGGCCAACCGGCTGATCTGCGTCCTGGAGGTGCACGACACCACCGGCTACGGCGAGGACGCGGCGGCCGGCACGCTCGATCACGCGGCCGACTACTGGATCGGCCTGAAGGACGTGCTCGCCGGCGAGGAGGGCCACGTCGTCGTCAACATCGGCAACGAGCCCTGGGGCAACACGAATCCGGCCGGCTGGACCGAGCCCACGATCGCGGCCGTCCAGAAGCTGCGCGCCGCCGGTCTCCAGCACACGATCATGGTGGACGCGCCCAACTGGGGCCAGGACTGGCAAGGCGTCATGCGGGACAACGCCCGGACCGTCCAGGACGCCGACCCCACCGGCAACCTGATCTTCTCCATCCACATGTACAGCGTCTTCGACACCGCCCAGGAGGTCACCGACTACCTGCACACCTTCGCCGACGCCGGACTGCCCCTCCTCATCGGCGAGTTCGGCGGCCCCGCCGACCAGTACGGCGACCCCGACGAGGACACCATGATGGCCACCGCCGAGCAGCTGGGCCTCGGGTACCTCGCCTGGTCCTGGAGCGGCAACACCGACCCGGCCCTCGACCTCACGATCGACTTCGACCCCAGCCGTCTCAGCGCCTGGGGCGAGCGCGTCTTCCACGGCGCCGACGGCATCGCGGAGACCGCGAAGGAGGCCACCGTCTACGACGACGGCGCCCCGGAAGACACCCAGGCCCCCACCGCACCCGGCACCCCGGCCGCGTCCGGGGTGACGGACACGTCGGTCACCCTCGCCTGGACCGCGGCCACCGACGACGTGGGCGTCACCGGCTACGACATCGTCCGTGTCGACGGCGGCACCGAGACGACGGTCGCCACGAGCACCACCGGCCGCGCCACCGTGACCGGCCTCACCCCGGGCACCGCCTACGCCTTCGCCGTCCGCGCCCGCGACGCGGCGGGCAACCGGTCGGCCCGCTCCGCGACAGTGAGTGTCACGACCGGGAAGGGTGCCGGCACCTGCTCGGTCGGTTACCGCGTCGTGGGGGAGTGGCCGGGCGGCTTCCAGGGCGAGATCACCGTCCGCAACACCGGTGCCACGCCCCTCGGCACCTGGACCCTCGCCTTCGCCTTCGCCGACGGCCAGACCATCACGAACATGTGGGGAGGCACCGCCGCGCAGCACGCCGGCGCGGTGAGCGTCGCCCCCGCCTCCTACACCTCCACCGTCCCCGCCGGCGGCTCGGTCACCCTCGGGTTCACCGCCGGGAAGGGCGCCACGAACACCGCCCCGACCGCGTTCAGCCTGAACGGCGCGGCCTGCGCCACCACCTGACCGGGCCCGCCCGCCGGCCGTTCGGACGTCACCCTCCGGACGGCCGGTACCGGGCGCGCAGCGGGCGTCAGAACGAGACCTCGCGCACACTGGCCTGGCTGCGCGGCTCGGTCGTCGCGGTGATCTCCGACCGGTGGCGGCTCGCCGAGAAGGTCACCGTCAGCGTCTCGGCCGCGCTCTGGCTCGTACTCACCGTGAAACCCTGCTCCGGCACCGCCGACACCAGGCACACCCCGCCGCTGCCGAACCGCACGGTCGCCCTGCCGCCCTCCGACGGCACCGTGTAGACGCCCGAACCGCCCTCCTCGCACCCCCGCTCGCCCCCGCCCGCGGGAGGCTGCCGGGTGGTGGCGCGGGCGGTCGGCGTCGTCGGCGCCGGGCTCGGCTCGCGCGGCTTCTCACGGGTACGGGAAGGCGTGGGCCGGGGCTTCTCGCTGGTGGGCGAAGGACCGGGGGAGGAGGGCCTCACGCTCGGCGACGGCGCGGGCCGCGGCGACACCGGGAGCTCCTGCGGCGCCGACTGCGCGACCGGCGCGGTGGGCCGGGTCGAGCCCACCACGAAGTGGATCGTGAGGATGACGGCCGTGATGCTGGCGGCCGTGCAGGACAGCCAGATGATCAGGTAGCGCAGGAGGCGGGACACGACACCATAGTGACGGACCGGCTAACGTGCCTGCCCATGGCCTGTGTACTTGTCGTCGAGGACGACCCCGTGATCCGGGCCGCGCTGATCGAGGTCCTGACCGGACACGGCTACGCGGTCAAGACCGCTCACCAGGGTTTCGAGGCGCTGCGTGAGATCACCCAGAGCCCGCCGGACATCGTGGTGCTCGATCTGGGACTGCCCGATCTCGACGGGCTCGACGTGCTCCGCATGATCCGGGGCATCTCCCGCCTTCCGGTGCTGGTCGCGACCGCGCGGGACGACGAGACGGAGATCATCCGGCTGCTCAACGCCGGTGCCGACGACTACCTGGTCAAGCCGTTCTCGGGCGGTCAGCTCGCGGCCCGCCTCGCCGCCGTGCTGCGCCGGTCCGCGCCCGCCGACACCCGCGCCGCGCAGCCGCCGGTCCTGCGGGTCGCCGACCTGCGCATCGACCCCACCGCCCGCACCGCCCACCTGGCCGATCGCGAACTGGCCCTGACTCGCCGCGAGTTCGACCTGCTCGCCTATCTGGCCGCCCACGCCGACCAGGTCATATCGAGGCAGCGGATCCTCACCGAGGTGTGGCAGCAGCCGTATCTGGAGGACCAGACGGTCGACGTCCACCTCTCCGCACTCCGCCGCAAAATGGGCGAGAAGGCGCGCAAGCCCCGCTACCTGCAGACCGTGCGCGGCATCGGCATCAAGCTGGTCAGCTCACCATGAGACGCGCCCTCGCCGGGATCGCCCTCGCCGTCACCTCGATGGTGGCCCTGTCGTTCCTCGTCCCGCTCGCCCTCCTCGTCCGCGAGCAGGCCCGCGACCGCGTCACCACGGCCGCCGAGCAGCGGGCCGCCGCCCTCTCCCCGGTGCTCGCCCTCACCACCCGGCGCTCCGACGTGCAGCAGGCCGTCACCGAGCTGGACTCCTCCGACCAGCTGGTGGTGCGGCTGCCCGACGGCGGTTTCGTCGGCACCCCGCACGCGCCCGAGGCCGCGCTCGACCGGGCCGTGCGCGGCCGCGAGACGCTCGCCGTGGACACCGCCGACGGCTGGGTCTACCTCCAGCCCGTCGTCCTGCGCGGCGACCGGGTCGCCGTCGTGGAGGCCCACGTACCGGCGGCGGACCTCACCCGTGGGGTGGCCGCCTCGTGGGGCGTGATGGCACTGCTCGCGCTCGGTCTGGTCGGCGGCTCGGTGCTGGTCGCCGACCGGCTCGGCGCCCGCGTCGTCCGGTCCTCCCGGAGCCTGAAGCGCGCCTCGCTGGCCCTCGGCTCCGGCGACCTCGACGTACGCGTGGAACCGGACGGTCCGCCCGAGCTCCAGGAGGCCGGCGTGGCGTTCAACACCATGGCCGACCGGGTCGTCGACCTGCTCGCCGTCGAACGCGAACTGGTCGCCGACCTCTCCCACCGGCTGCGCACCCCGCTGACCGCCCTCTATCTGGAGGCCGACCGGATGGGCGCGACGCCGAGCGCCCGCCGGGTCACCGAGGCGGCCGGCCAGCTGGAGAGCGAACTCGACTCGATCATCGCCGCCGCCCGTACGCCGCTGGCCGCCGCGCAGCCCGGCGGGGGCACCGGGACGGCGAAGCCGTGCGACGCGGCCGAGGTGGTCGCCATGCGCCTGGACTTCTGGTCGGTCCTCGCCACCCAGCAGGGCCGCCCCTACGAGCGTTCCCTCACCCCGCGCCCCACGCCGGTCGCCTTCCCCGAGGACGACCTGGCGGCGGTCGTCGACGCCCTGATCGGCAACGTCTTCCGGCACACCCCCGAGGGCACCGGCTTCGCCGTCCGCGTGGAACGGGCCGACCCGTACGTGGTCCTCACCGTGGACGACGCCGGTCCGGGCGTCGCGGATCCCGAGGCCGCGCTCACCCGGGGCGTCAGCGTCGGCGGTTCCACCGGACTGGGCCTGGACATCGTGGCCCGGGCGGCCCGCGCGGCCGACGGCGAGCTGACGATCACGCGCGCACCGCTGGGCGGCGCCAGGGTGCGGGTGTCGTTCGTGCTCGCCGACGGGGGACGCTGACCGGCGTCAGCGGCTCGCGCCGAAGTCCTGCGTCCACCAGGGACCGCCGTCGCCGAAGTGCACGCCGACGCCCAGTTCCTTGAAGGAGCAGTTGAGGATGTTCGCCCGGTGCCCGGGACTGTTCATCCAGGACTCCATCACCGAGGCGGCGTCGGACTGCCCGCGGGCTATGTTCTCGCCCAGCGTCGACCACTCGTAGCCGGCGGCCTCGACGCGGCTCGTCATGGTGGAGCCGTCCGGACCCGTGTGGGACATCACTCCGCTCGCGGCCATGACGTCGCTGTAGTCGTCGGCGGCCCGGGTCAGCCGGTCGTTCGCCGTGACCGGCGAGCAGCCGGCCGAGGCCCGCTCCTTGTTGACGAGCGCGAGGACCTGCGCCTCGGCCCCGCTCGCCCCGCCGGAACCCGAACCCACTGCCGAACCCGAACCCGAACCCGATCCGGAGCCGGAGTCCGACCCGCTGCCGGAACCCGTGCCGCCGCCACCCGCCGCGGACCGGTCCGAGCCGCTCTTCACTGTTGTCCTCGCGGGAGCCGTGGACGCGGGCCGGGTCTTCTTCACCTGCCCGGCGGACGGGCTCGCCGTCCTCGACGGAGAGGCGCTGGGCTTCGCGCTCACCCGGGGCGAGGCGCTCGCCGAGACACTCGGGCTCGCCGACGGAGATACCGGCGCCGCCGCACCTCCCGCCACCACCTCCGCGTTCGGGCCCTCACCGGCGGCACTCGTCGTGACCCGGTCGGCGGGAGCGCCGTCCTCGCCGCCGGAGACGGCCAGCGTGATGCCGACGCCCGCCGTGACGGCGACGCCGAGCACCAGCACGGTGCCGCGCGTCCTCAGTCCGCGGTGGGGGCGGGCGTGGGAACGGGACGGTCGAGCGGCTCGGCGGGAACCCATGCAGGACACCTCGGTCTGTCGGTCGGCTGGCTCGGCCCCGGACCCGGTGGACGCGATCGCGCCCACCGGGACTGTGGGGGGTGTCCGAGAGCCTAGGACCCGCTCGGTGCGGAAACGGCTGTTCGAAGGTCATCTTCAAGAAGCCTTAAGACAGCCGCCAAAGTGCGCTGAGGAATGCGTCGGCGCCGCCCCCGGCGGGGTCCCTGGGCGGTTTCGGGGTAGGCGGAGGGGATCCGAAGGAGGAGTGCCATGACGACGTACGTCATCTCGGTGCCGGGAACGTTCACCGGCGCGGTCCCGGACGCCACCAAGGACGAGCTCGCCCGCGCACTGCGCCCCGCCGACCCGCACCGCACCCAGCTGGGGGACGAGGAGGACCTCGACGCCCTCTCGGTCAACGACGACGGCACCTTCACCATCCGACTCACCGTCGAGGCGGACACCGCCGCCCACGCGGAGGGCCGCGCCCGGGAGGTCGCGGGATCCGCCCTGCGCGCGGCCGGCCTGGACGGGAGCAGTGCGCCGCTCGGTCCCTCGGCGGTGACCGGCATCGACTCCGACGTCTGACCCGAGCGCGACGGCACACGGCCGGGGCCGGGCCGTGAGTGGCCCGGCTCACATGGCGTACCGGAGGCGGCGCCGACACCATGGTCTCGTCACCCGGCAGGCTGAAGGGATCAAGAATGTTCCGCAAGGTGCTGGTCGCCAACCGCGGTGAGATCGCGATCCGCGCGTTCCGTGCGGGCTACGAGCTCGGCGCGCGCACGGTCGCCGTCTTCCCGCACGAGGACCGCAACTCGCTGCACCGGCTGAAGGCCGACGAGGCCTACGAGATCGGGGAGCCGGGGCACCCGGTGCGCGCGTACCTCTCCGTCGAGGAGATCGTCCGCGCGGCCCGCCGTGCGGGAGCCGACGCCGTCTACCCGGGCTACGGATTCCTCTCCGAGAACCCGGAACTGGCCCGCGCCTGCGAAGAGGCCGGCATCACGTTCGTCGGACCGAGCGCGCAGATCCTCGAACTGACCGGCAACAAGGCCCGCGCCGTGGCCGCCGCCCGCGAGGCCGGCGTGCCCGTCCTGGGATCCTCCGCCCCCTCCACCGACGTCGACGAACTCGTCCGCGCCGCCGACGACATCGGCTTCCCCGTGTTCGTCAAGGCCGTCGCGGGCGGCGGCGGACGCGGCATGCGCCGGGTCGAGGAACCCGCGCAGCTGCGCGAGGCCATCGAGGCGGCCTCCCGCGAGGCCGCGTCCGCGTTCGGCGACTCCACGGTCTTCCTGGAGAAGGCGGTCGTCGAACCCCGTCACATCGAGGTGCAGATCCTCGCCGACGGACAGGGCGGGGTCATCCACCTCTTCGAGCGGGACTGCTCGGTGCAGCGCCGCCACCAGAAGGTGATCGAGCTGGCGCCCGCCCCCAACCTCGACCCGCAGCTGCGCGAGCGGATCTGCGCCGACGCCGTGAACTTCGCCCGGAAGATCGGCTACCGCAACGCCGGCACCGTGGAGTTCCTCGTCGACCGCGACGGCAACCACGTCTTCATCGAGATGAACCCGCGCATCCAGGTCGAGCACACGGTCACCGAGGAGGTCACCGACGTCGACCTCGTGCAGTCCCAGCTGCGCATCGCCGCCGGCGAGACCCTGGCCGACCTCGGACTCGCCCAGGAGAACATCACCCTGCGCGGCGCGGCCCTCCAGTGCCGCATCACCACCGAGGACCCGGCCAACGGCTTCCGCCCGGACACCGGCACCATCAGCGCCTACCGTTCCCCCGGCGGCTCGGGTATCCGCCTCGACGGCGGCACCACCCACGCCGGTACGGAGATCAGCGCGCACTTCGACTCGATGCTGGTCAAGCTCTCCTGCCGGGGCCGCGACTTCGCCACCGCCGTGAACCGCGCCCGGCGTGCCGTGGCCGAGTTCCGCATCCGCGGTGTCGCCACCAACATCCCGTTCCTCCAGGCGGTGCTGGACGACCCGGATTTCCAGGCCGGGCAGGTCACCACGTCGTTCATCGAGCAGCGCCCGCACCTGCTCACCGCCCGGCACTCCGCGGACCGCGGCACGAAGCTGCTGACCTACCTCGCCGACGTCACGGTGAACAAGCCGCACGGCGAACGCCCCGAACTGGCCGATCCGCTGACCAAGCTGCCGCCGCTGCCCGCCGGTGAACCCCCGGCCGGTTCCCGGCAGCGGCTCGCCGAGCTCGGCCCCGAGGGCTTCGCCCGCTGGCTGCGCGAGTCACCCTCCATCGGCGTCACCGACACCACGTTCCGCGACGCCCACCAGTCGCTGCTCGCCACCCGAGTGCGTACCAAGGACATGCTCGCCGTCGCCCCCGTGGTCGCCCGCACCCTGCCCGGGCTGCTGTCCCTGGAGTGCTGGGGCGGCGCCACCTACGACGTCGCGCTGCGCTTCCTCGCCGAGGACCCGTGGGAGCGGCTGGCCGCCCTGCGCGAGGCCGTGCCCAACATCTGCCTCCAGATGCTGCTGCGCGGCCGCAACACCGTGGGCTACACCCCGTACCCGACCGAGGTCACCGACGCCTTCGTGCAGGAGGCCGCGGCCACCGGCATCGACGTCTTCCGCATCTTCGACGCCCTCAACGACGTCGACCAGATGCGCCCGGCCATCGACGCCGTACGCGAGACCGGCACGTCGATCGCGGAGGTGGCCCTGTGCTACACCGCCGACCTGTCCGACCCGTCGGAGCGGCTCTACACCCTCGACTACTACCTGCGGCTCGCCGAGAAGATCGTGAACGCGGGCGCCCACGTGCTGGCCGTCAAGGACATGGCCGGTCTGCTGCGCGCCCCGGCCGCCGCGACCCTCGTCTCCGCGCTGCGCCGCGAGTTCGACCTGCCGGTGCACCTGCACACCCACGACACCACCGGCGGCCAGCTGGCCACCTACCTCGCCGCGGTCCAGGCCGGCGCGGACGCGGTCGACGGCGCGGTGGCGTCCATGGCGGGCACCACCTCGCAGCCGTCGCTGTCGGCGATCGTCGCGGCCACCGACCACACCGAGCGGCCCACCGGCCTCGACCTCCAGGCCGTCGGCGACCTGGAGCCGTACTGGGAGAGCGTCCGCAAGGTGTACGCGCCCTTCGAGGCGGGCCTCGCCTCGCCGACCGGTCGCGTCTACCACCACGAGATCCCCGGCGGCCAGCTCTCCAACCTGCGCACCCAGGCCATCGCGCTGGGCCTCGGCGACCGCTTCGAGGACATCGAGGCGATGTATGCCGCCGCCGACCGCATGCTGGGCCGCCTGGTGAAGGTCACGCCCTCCTCCAAGGTGGTCGGCGACCTGGCCCTCCACCTGGTGGGCGCCGGTGTCTCCCCGGCGGACTTCGAGGCGGACCCCGACCGGTTCGACATCCCCGACTCCGTCATCGGCTTCCTGCGCGGCGAGCTGGGCACCCCGCCCGGTGGCTGGCCCGAGCCGTTCCGCAGCAAGGCCCTGCGGGGCCGCGCCGAGGCCAAGCCGGTGGCGGAGCTGAGCGCCGACGACCGCACCGGGCTGGCCAAGGACCGCAGGGCCACGCTCAACCGGCTGCTGTTCCCCGGCCCGGCGCGCGAGTTCGACACCCACCGCGGCACCTACGGCGACACCAGCGTCCTGGACAGCAAGGACTTCTTCTACGGGCTGCGCCCGGGCAAGGAGTACACGGTCGACCTCGACCCCGGTGTGCGGCTGCTCATCGAGCTCCAGGCGGTCGGTGACGCCGACGAACGCGGCATGCGCACCGTGATGTCCACGCTCAACGGCCAGCTGCGGCCCATCCAGGTCCGCGACCGCAAGGCGGCCTCCGACGTCCCGGTCACCGAGAAGGCCGACCGGGCCAACCCCGGCCATGTCGCGGCGCCGTTCGCCGGCGTGGTGACCCTCGCCGTCGCCGAGGGCGACGCGGTGGAGGCCGGGGCCACCGTGGCCACCATCGAGGCGATGAAGATGGAGGCCACCATCACCGCACCCAAGTCCGGCACGGTCGGCAGGCTCGCCATCAACCGCATCCAGCAGGTGGAGGGCGGCGACCTCCTCGTCGAGCTGAGCTGAGCCGAGCCGACGCGACGGCGGTGGCGCCCAGGACCGGCTCTGGTCCGGGCGCCACCGCCGCGTTTTCCTCGTGGTCTTTGGGCCGGAGTCTCAGTCGTCGGCCAGGGCGCCGGCGAGGAGGGGCAGCAGGCGCTCCCAGTGCAGCCGCAGGGCGGCGGGGTCGAAGGCGTCGGTGTCGGCCATGGTGAAGCCGTGGGCGGTGCCGGGGTAGATCTCGGAGGTGTGGTCGACCTTCGCGGCGTCCAGGGCCTGGTTGAGCTCGCGCAGCGCCTCGGGCGTCAGGTCGGTCTCGGCGTGGCCGAAGTGGACCCGGGCGGTGATCCCGGCGAGAGCGTCGGGCCCGTCCGCGCCCACGGGACCGTGGAACGCGGCGACGGCGGCCACCCGGCCGGGGTGGGCCGCGGCGGTGCGTGTCGCCAGGAGGCCCCCGATGCAGTAGCCGGTCACCGCGACCGGTCCGGCGCCGACCTCGGGCCGGGCGGTGAGAAACCCGAGGTAGGCGTCGGCGTCCCGCAGGACACGGTCGGCGGTGTGCGCCTCGATCAGGGGCATCAGCCGGGCGAATACCGCGGTCCGGGCCTCTTCCCCGATGTACTCGGGAAGCTCGATCACCGGCGCCGGGCCGTGCCGGTAGAAGACGTTGGGGACGAGTACGTAGTACCCGTGCCCGGCCAGCTCGCGGGCCATCTCCCGCAGCACGGGCCGGATGCCGAAGCCGTCCGGGTACATCAGCACCCCTGGGTGCCGCTCGCCATGCTCGGGGAAGGCGGCGAAGGCATCGGCCTGGCCGTCCGGGGTGGGGATCTGCAGTGTCTTGATGGGCATGAGTACTCCAGTCGTGGTCGATGTGCCGAGCCTCGGATCAACACGACGGAGGCGGAGCCCGCGCAGCAGCGCGGGATCCACGGTCGAACAGCGGGACCGTGCCGGCCCGTACGGCGCTCAGAAGAGCACCGGGTCACCGATCCGTGAGTGGCGCGATGCCGTCCCGGTAGTCATGTCTGCAACATAGCCGACCGAACGACGCCGCCGCCAACACCTCTGAATCACAGTGAGGTTGACGAAGGAGACGGGCGCGGGGGAAGGAGACGGGCGCGGGGCGGGCCGGCGGCCGACGTCGTCGAGCGCCGAGCCCGCCCCTTTCGAGGGCTACTCGCCCTTGGGAGCCGCCTGCTGCACCACCTCGAACGACCAGAGCGTGGATCCGCTCGCCGCCGGCTTGGGACGCTCGCCGCCCTGCGCGCCGCCGCCCTGGTGCGCGGTCTTCATGGGGCCCTCCATCCAGGCCTGGAAGGACTCCTCGTCGCGCCACCGCGTGTAGACGAGGTAGGTGTCGGTGCCCTCGACGGGGCGCAGAAGCTCGAACCACTCGAAGCCGTCGGAGTTCTCCACCGCGTGGGCCCGCGAGGCGAAGCGCTTCTCCAGCGTCTCGCGCTGCTCGGCCGGCACGGTCAGTACGTTGATCTTGACTACGCTCATGGCCCCATCCTGCCGTACCCCGCGGTCAACAGGCCCGGCGCCAGACCCCGAGCTCCGGTTTCTTCAGCATCGAGGACAGTCCCAGCCGGCGCGACTGCGGGCAGAAACGGCCGGTCGGCTCGGCGTACTCGACGTGGAAGACCGCCTTGCCGGCCTCGACGAACGGCGTGAGCCGCTCGCACTCGCCGTACTGCGCGCACTCCTCGTTGACCGCGAAGTCGAAGTCGTCCACCAGCTGCGGGATCTGCGGCAGGTCGTTCTTGAGACCCACGGACAGGCCGCGCTCGTGGGCGATCTCCGCGATCATGCGGTTGTACGTCAGCTGGTCCCGCGCGGTGAGCGGGAAGCCGGTCTCGTTGCCGAAGCCCTCCACCAGATCGGGCTCCACCGCGTCGAACCCCTTGTCCCGGCACATGTCGAACCGCCGCTCCATGATCGGCCGCAGCACGGAGACGCGGCGGATGTCGAGCCACCGCTCGCCCTGCCAGCCGTTGGGCGCGCCCAGCACCGCCCGGGGGAAGTCGTCCTTGTCCGGGCGGAAGCTCTCCCAGGCGCCCACGTTGACGTAGCAGATGACCTTGCGGCCGGCGCGGTGGAGCCGGGCCACGTCCGCCGCGCTGTTCTCGAAGCCGTCGATGTCGTAGACCGGGACGTCGGCCGACGGATCCACCCTGCCGTCGAGTTGCCACTGCCAGGCCAGCCCGGGGCGCGGCTGCCACAGCTCCCGGCGGGGCGTGGGCTCCGGCCCGCGGTCCTCACCGCCCCCGCCTCCCGAACAGCCGGTCACCACCGCCAGGAGCAGCGCGGTCACCAGGGCGGCCGGCCCCCTTCTCATCGCCGCGCCCCCGTCAGGACGGGCGTCAGGCGGGCCCACGGGTTGGGTGGCTCTCCCGGCACGGGCCCGCTGACCGCCGCGCCCCGCTCGCGGGCCGTGCGCACGGCGAGCGGGGCGAGGGCCTCGGGCACGCCGTACACCAGGTGGCAGAACCGCTCGGGCGGGTGCCGACGCGTCCAGTCGGGCCGGCTGAACGCCGAGACATAGGTGGACCAGTGCCCCTCGAAGGTGACGACCAGGTCGGCGAGCCGGGCGTAGCCGGGCGCCGGGTGGACGCCCGGGTTCAGCACGACGCACGTGGTGCCCTGCCGCCGCAGGACGCGCACCAGCGCCTTGTGGGCGGACAGCTCACTCCTGGCCGCACTCACCCGGTCCAGGAAGCACCCGTCGGCCGCGTACCACTCCCGGTGCCGCCGGGCGTCCTCGACGACGTCGGCCGCGGGCCGGGTGCCGTAGTCCGTGTCGACGTAGCCGAGCAGACGCGCGCCCGCCGCGCGCAGCGCCCCGGCCACCGCGGTGAACGCCGGATCGGGTGACTCGCCCGGCCCGTTCGCGGGGTTGAGGACGACTCCGTACGTGCGGTCGGCCGACGTGATCAGCCGGTGCCAGGCGCCCGGGTCCTCGGCGGGGTGGACGTACAGCGGGATCAGCAGGCTCACGACGGGACGTCACTTTCGGAGCGGGAGGACGGTGACGGCGCGCCGGCCGACCACAGTGCGGACAGGGACTCGCGGAGCGTGTACGACGGCTCCCAGGCGAGCGCGGCCCGCGCGGCGGAGATGTCGGAGCACTGCCAGGACACCTCCCCGGAACGGACCGACCCGGCGCCCCGCTCCTCGATCCGGCCCCGGAAGCCGGCGGTCTCGGCCAGCGTCCGTACCAGGTCGCGCACCGGCACCGCGTCCCCGCCACCGACGTTGAGCACCCCGGGCAACGGGCCGGGCACGGTCACCGCCCGCTCGACCGCCCCCGCGACGTCGCGGACGTCGACGAAGTCCCGGTACGCCGACAGGTCGCCGAGCCGGAGCACCGCGTCCGGGTCCGTGCCCGCCTCGCGCAGCAGGGCGGTGACCCGGCCGGGCAGTCCGGCGGGCGGGGCGCCGGGCCCCACCGGGTTGCCGACCCGCAGGACCACCGCGTCCAGACCGGACGTGCCGACCGTGACCGTCCCGGCCAGCTTGGTGGCGCCGTAGGCGGTGAGGGGACGGGTGGGCGCCGACTCCGCCACCTTGCCGTGCGGCGCGCCCGGCCCGTACTCGGCGGCCGAACCGAGGTGGACCAGGCGGGCCGCGGGGCGCACCCGGCGCAGCGCCGCGCACAGGGCGGCGGGGCCGCGGGCGTTGAGCTCGGCGAGCGTCACCGCGTCGCCGCCCGTGGCGCCCGCGCAGTTGACGACGGCGTCGGGAGCCGCCGACGCCAGCGTCTCGGCGAGCCGGTCGACCGGGTCCGCGGCGAGGTCGACCGGCACGTCGGCGCCGGGTGAGCGGCCGGCGCCGAGGACCCGCGTGCCCGGCAGGGCACGGAGCCGCTCGGCGACATGGGCGCCCAGATAGCCGGTGAAGCCCACAACGAGGATGCGCATGCGGTGCTCAGGCTCCCTTGAGAAGCAGGGACTTGCGGCTGGTGAACTCCGCGTTCGCCCGGTCGTAGTCGTCCGGACGGCCGATGTCGAGCCAGTAGCCGTCGAACTCGTAGGCGTGCGGCGGGTCGCCGGCCCGCAGCAGGTCCAGCACCAACTCGTCGAATCCGAGCGGCAGTCCGGCGGTGTAGCCGTCGAGGGTCGCCCGGGACAGCCCGTACACGCCCATGGAGACGCGGTAGTCCATGCTGGGCTTCTCGGTGAACGCGACGACCCTGCTGGCGTCGGTGGTCAGCACCCCGAAGTCGATGTTCACCTTGCGGGCGTACGTGGCGATCGTCAGCGGGGCACCGGAGCCGCTGTGCCGGCGCAGGACGTCGGCGTAGTCGAGATCGGTGAGGATGTCGCCGTTCATCACCAGGAAGTGCTCCGGCAGCCGCTCGCGCATCGTCAGCAGCGGCCCCATCGTGCCCAGCGGGCTCTCCTCCGTGGAGTAGTCCACGGTCAGGCCCCACTGGGAGCCGTCGCCGACATAGGCGCGGATGATCTCACCGAGGTGGCCTATGGCGATGGTGCAGCCGGTGAACCCGGCCGACGCGAGCTGGCGCAGGACGATCTCGAGGATCGCGTGCTGGTCGCCGATGGGCACGAGCGGCTTGGGCAGCGCGGTGGTGTAGGGCCGCAGCCGGACGCCCTTGCCTCCGGCCAGGATCACTGCGTGCATGAGGTTCCCCCTCGGTCAACGTGCCGGTCGTGGTCAGATGTTGTAGATGCCGGTCTTGTAGCGGGCCAGGTTGCCCGGGTCGCGGAAGAACTCCACCGTGTGCGCGAGACCCTGCTCCAGGTCGTGCGCCGGCGCCCAGCCGGTCGCCTCCCGCAGCCGGGTCGCGTCCGCGACCAGCCGCATCACCTCGGAGTTCGCGGGCCGCAGCCGCTGGGCGTCCTCCCGCACGTCGAGCGCGCTGTCCATCACCTTGCCGATCAGCGCCACCAGGTCGCCGACGGAGATCTCCCCGCCGGTACCGGCGTTGAAGGTCCGGCCGACGACCCGCTCGGCGGGCGCGGTGCCCACCGCGACGAACGCCTGCGCGGTGTCCTTGACGAAGGTGAAGTCCCGGGTGGGACGGAGGTCCCCGAGGGTGATGGTCCGCTCCCCGGCCGCCACCTGGCCGATGACGGTGGGGATCACCGCTCGCATGGACTGCCGGGGACCGTAGGTGTTGAAGGGCCGCAGCGTCACCACCGGGGTGTCGAAGCTGGCGTGGTAGCTGTCGGCCAGCCGGTCCCCGCCCGCCTTCGAAGCGGCGTACGGCGACTGGGTGTTGATCGGGTGCTCCTCCGTGATCGGCACGGTCTGCGCGGTGCCGTACGTCTCGCTGGTGGAGGTGTGCACCAGCCGGGGCGTGCCCTGGGCGCGTACCGCCTCCAGCACGTTCAGGGTGCCGGTGACATTGGTGTCCACGTAACTGTGCGGCGCCCGGTAGGAGTACGGGATCGCGATGAGGGCGGCCAGGTGGTACACGCAGTCGGCGCCCTCCACCAGGTGCCGGACGGAGCCGGGGTCCCGGACGTCGCCGAGGACGATCTCGACCTGGTCGAGGACGTCGGGGGAGAGGGTCTCCAGCCAGCCGTAGGAGGAGAAGGAGTTGTACTGCGCCATGGCCCTCACCCGGTGCCCGGAGGCGACGAGTGCCTCGGTGAGGTGGGAGCCGATGAATCCCTCGGCTCCGGTGACGGCGGCGAGCGGTGTGGAGGTCACGCGGGGTCCTTCCGGTCGGTGGATGGGTCGGTGGCGAGGCGGGACGACGAGCCCCGGGGACACGGTGGCGCGGCGTCGGACGAAAGGGCGTCAGGCATGGGCGGCCGGCCGGCCCAGCAGCCGCAGCACGCAACCGGTGAGACAGAGGGCGGCGATCCCGCAGCACAACGGCAGCGCCGACGTACCGGGTGGGAGGCCGTACACCACGACCGCGCCGGCGCCCGCGGCCGCCGCCAGACACAGGGCGGCGGGTGGCCAGGCCACGCCGAAGGCCTGGAGGAGCAGCGCGGTCCACAGGACCACCGCCAGCAGCGCCGTGGCCACCGGGTCGGCGTCCACCAGCAGGGCCGCCGGCACCAGCGGCCCGGCGTAGGCCAGCAGGCAGCCGGCGAGCACGGCGGCCGAACGCAGCCGGAACCCGGCCGGGGTGGCGGTGGCCCGCAGCGCCGCCACCGACAGACCGCGGTAGCGGTACAGCAGCCACTCCGCCGGGCCCATGCTCACGGTCAGTACCACCACCGCCCACGGCTGCTCCCGGCCCGCCAGGAACACCAGCACCCCGGCGGCCAGTCCGAACAGGCCGTACGGCAGCGACCGTGACGGCCGCGGGCGTACGGCTCCCGGGACCGGCGCGGCCGCCAGGGTGCCGCGCAGCGCCCAGCCGGCCGCGGCCACCGCACCGCACAGCGACAGCGACGGCAGGACGGCCCGCAGCAGGTCCCCGGGTTCCCACCAGGGGAGCACCGCCGCGCCGGCGACCACCGGCACGAGCGCGGCCAGCAGCGGCCGCTCCCGGCCCAGCACCAGCAGCACGCCGGCCGCGGCGAGGTACGCCGACTGGACCCCCACGGCCGCCACCGCCGCACCGGACCCGGCGAGCGGGGCGCCGGCGGCGGTCGCGGCGACGGCACCCAGCGGCGCCCCCTTCAGCAGCGTGCGGCCGGCTTCCCGGCGCCCGGTCGCCAGGCGCAGGTACGCCCGGTGGCCCAGCGCCTGGTTCCACGCCCAGGACACCAGCCCCGCCACCACCAGCGCCGTCACGGTGCCGCCGTGCGGCAGCAGGCGTCCGGCGAGCGCGTAGCCGAGGCCCGGCAGCGCGAACAGGGCGCCGCGCAGCGCGCAGCGCACATGGTCGGGCCGCCAGGGATCGGCGGGCCGCGGCGGCTGCGGAAAGGTGCGCGGGACACGCTCGTACAACGCCGTGGCCAGGGAGAAGAGGTCGCGGTGACCGTACTGGTCCGCGATCACCTCGCCGGTCAGCCCCTCCGACTCCAGCAGGGCGGCCACCTCGTAGGGATGGACGGCCGGGGCGATGCGGTCGGCGAGTTCGGCGGCCAGCCGGTCGACCGCCGCCTGCCGCGCGCCGTGCCCGGGCAGGACCAGGGCGAGCGTGTGGTGGTCGCCCGCGCGCGGGGCGGGCGCGCGGGCGTCGGCGAGGCGCAGCGCCAGCGTGTCCTGCTCCGCGCCGCCGGGCTCCAGCGCCATGGGTCCGCTCATCCGGTCGCACTCCTCACCGGTGCCGCGCCGACCGCCGCGAAGGGCTCGTCGTCGGCCGCCGCGGGCGTGGCCGCGGAGCCGAGGGCCGACAGCTGCAGATAGATGGACCGGAAGGTGTCGATGGTCTGCCGCAGCGTGAACTGCTCGATCACCCGCAGCCGCGCCGCCTCGCCCATCGCCCGGCGCCGTCCCGCGTCACCCAGCAGTTCCAGGGCGGCGGCGGCCATGGCGGCCGGGTCACGCGGCGGTACGACGAGACCGGCGTCGCCGACGGCCTCCCGGACGCCGCCCACGTCCGTGGAGACGGTCGCCCGGCCGCAGGACATGGCTTCTATCAGGGTGAAGGGGAAGCCCTCGCTGATGCTGGAGAGCATCACCACGTTCCCGGCGGCGTACGCGTCCTTGATGTCCTCGACCCGGCCCTCGAAGGTGACGGCGTCCCCATGGCCGAGCTGCGCCGCCAGCGCCTCGCAGCGCTCCCGGTAGGCCTCTCCGCCGCGCGGCGTGCCGCCGAACAACCGCAGGCGTGCCGCGGGCAGTTCGGCCCGCACCAGCGCGAAGGCGCGGATCAGGGTCTCCAGGTCCTTGATCGGGTCGACCCGGCCGGCCCAGCTGAGCACGGGTTCCGCGGGCTCCGGTCCGGCGGGCGGGAACGCGGCCGGATCGACGCCGTTGTAGACCGTGCGTATGGACTCCGGGGCGGCGCCGCCCTGTTCCTCCCACAGCCGGTTGTAGCGGTTGCCCGGGGTGATCAGGGCGGCCCTGCGGTACGTCTCCTCGGCCAGCAGCCGGAAGAAGCCCAGGACGAGTGCCTTGACCGGCCACCGGTAGGGGGCGGTGCGGTAACCGAGGTACCGCTCGCGCAGATAGACGCCGTGCTCCGTCAGCAGCAGGGGCACCCCGTGCCGTTCCAGCGCGGCCAGCCCCGGCAGCACCGCTACGCCGCCGCTGACCGCGTGCGCCACGCCCTGTTCCGGACACGGGGCGGCCAGCGGACGCAGGGCGTGCTCCAGCAGGGCGGTCGCCGTCACCGCGTCGTGCAGGGTGGGCCGGGCCTCGCGGACGGCGAGCCCCGGCCGGTTCCAGACGGCGGTCAGGATGCCGATCGCCCGGTCCCCGCGCAGGAACGGGCTCAGCCGGCCGTCCGCGGCGGCCCGCGCCAGCCGGTACAGGGCGGGACCGAACCCGTCCTCGGCCCGCGGGTCGAGCAGCGCGGCCACGAACCGCTCGTAGGCGGCCTCGAGCCGGTTGCGCTCACGCCCGCGCGGGAGGCGCCCCTGCGGGGCGGGCCCCCACATGGGGACGGAGATGACCCGGGTGACATGCCGGGGGATGTCCCAGACGACTGGTTCGCGCCCGGTGCCGGTGACGGCGACGACGTCGAAGTCCAGGTCGGGCATGCCGGTGACGAGTTGGTCGCACCAGACGCTCACCCCGCCGTGACTGTGCGGGTAGGTGCCTTCGGTGAGCAGGGTGACGCGCGGCGCGCCGGGGCGCCGCGCGCCGTGGGGAACGTGCATTCATGTGCTCCACGGCCGGGGTGTGGGGTGGCAGGACCTGCGGTGGGCGCTCAGCGCTCCGTGCCGTAGGGCACCGGCTCGCTCACGCCGGCCGGTACCCGGGTGGGCGGAGCGGCCGGCGTCGCGGCGGCCGTGTCGCCGGGGCCGGTGACCGCCGGGGAAGCGGTCGCCGACGACGGCAGGGTGAGGGCGAGGGAGTCTCCGGCCGCCGGTGTGGTCCAGCCGGACAGCGCACCGGCGTAGGCGTCGCCGAAGCCCGTGCCCGCGCGCAGGGTGCCGGCGGGCATGGTCGCCGGCACCGCGACGCCGTCGGGTGCCTCGACGGTCACGGCGGCGCCGACGCGGTAGGCGGTGACGTGGCCGGCGTCGACGGCCGCCTGCCAGGCCGCGCGGCGCTGCAGTTCGACGCCGATGGCCTCCATGCGCAGATTCACCACGGGGGTGTTGTCGGCGAACAGCCCGGCGTAGCCGTCCAGGACACCGTCGAGGACCGGGTAGGCGATGCGGTCCTCGGCCAGGTTCGACTGGTGGATGAAGTGCGGCTTGGGATCGTTGGCGAGGACGTGCCCGAGTGCGATGCGCGTCTCCAGCGGCACGATGTGGCCGGTGTAGCCGGTGGCGGTGTCCAGCGGTGCGGCCAGGCACGTGGAGGTGGCCGGGTTGTCCTCGCAGATGCCGCTGCCGCCCTGGGCGCGGCTGGTGTAGATCCAGTTGTACTCGGAGACCTGCTCGGCCGCCCGCCCGGCGTTGTAGAAGATGTTCATCGGGTAGCGGGAGACCGTGGTGGCGCTGCCCACCCGGCGCTGCACGGGGTCGCGCGAGTTGTCCGAGCCGAGCCAGGCGACGCCGTTGTCCGTGAGGGCGGGGTCCAGGTTCGGGTTGTCCTCGGGCTGCTGCGGGGTCACCTTCAGGCCGGAGTGCTCACCGGTCACCAACTCGTCGTCGTCCAGCGGCAGTCCGGCCGTCCGGCCCCAGACGCGGTTGGTGGCGATCTCGTCCGCGATCTCGTTGCGGGAGACCCACCGGGTGCTGCCGTCGGCGTTCGTGGCGCACTTCCACGGCACGACGCTGACATCCTGGACGCAGCCGAGGAAGGCGTGCGTGTACGTGTGGTTGATCCAGCGGAACGCACCGCGGTCGGCGATCAGCTTGTCGGCGAGCGGGTCGGCGCCGTTGTTGTCCTGGCGGTGGTCGACGCTGCCGGAACCGTTGTAGGCCAGGTCGAGGGTGAAGTTCCTGCTGTCCTGCCAGGCGGTGGCGTGGTCGACGTCGGCGGGGACCATGCGGATCGGGTTCGGGGTGCCCTCGCCGGGTGCGCAGTCCACGTCGCCGGGCGTGCAGTTGAGCCGGGTGTCCCAGCGGTCGTCGGCGGCGAACACGTCGTCGACGTGCACCGCGAAGTAGTTGCGGTCGGCGCCCAGGTGGACCCCGCCGGTCATCCACTCCACGATGCCCCGGGCCAGTAGCCGGAACTGCTGCTGGTACTGGTTGTAGACGAAGGTGACGACCAGTTCGCGCCGCCCGTCGTGCCGGTACTCGCCCACCAGCGATCCCTTGGTCGCCCGCCCGGGTATCGCCGCCTGGACGTAGGGGACGAAGTCCGCGCCCGGCGCGGGCGACGACAGGTAGGCGTAGGACTCGCCCACGGTGGGGGAGTTGTCCTCGAACGGCACGGCTTTGTCCAGATAGCCGAAGGGACCCGCCAGACCGGCCTGCGTCACCTCGGCCCGTACGCCGTCCAGACTGCCGGCGTACCCGGTGCCGACCGCGTACTGGAGCCCGACCTCGGGGCGCGCGTAGGTGTACGCGTCGACCTGCGGGATTCCGTACGCCTTCTCGTAGGCGGCCAGGGCCGCCATCTCGCCCGAGCCCGCCGGGAAGGGATTGTCGTTGGGCATCACCACGGCCTGGAACTTGGCGCGGGGCCGTCCGTCCACGGTGTCCGCGAGGAAGCCGGCGTCGATCGCGGGCCGGTCCGTGTCCCCGAGATCGACCTCCGTGTACGGCGTTCCCGCGGTCCTCAGCTCGGCGGCGATGGCGTCGGTGGCCGGTCCTCCGTCGCTCACGACCAGCACGCGCAGGTCGACGCGCGGTGCCGGGGCGTCCGCCCGGGCCGTGCCGGCCGGTAGAGCCAGCGACGCGATCAGCGCGCCCACTGTGAGCGCCGTCGTGCGAATGGTCCGCTTCATGCGGTGAGATTCCCTCCCCCGGGCAGGGGCCGGCCGCCCCTCTCGGAGCCCCCACCCCATGACAACGCCGCCGCTCCCCTGAGACGCCGGTCGTCAACGCATCCGTCGCGTCACATAGTGAGGTCTGTGTGGAGCTTTTGTGTGCCTGCTGCGGAACTTGACGGAAAAGCACATGTGTCCATTCGGTCCTCACCGGCACGCCCCCCGGTCGTCGATGAGCGCCGCATCCTGGCAGGTCGAAGGCGCCGCAGGGCCCGTGTACTGCTGCGAAGCGGAATCGGGCGGCCACGGAACGTCATGTTCCGCTGGCTCTCGGCGCCAGAGGTCTCCACCAGCGCGCCGACCGGCCCTGGCGCGAGATCAGGTCACGCGTGATCCGCAGGCCGGCGGCGGCCGGCCCGTCGCGGGGCCGGCCGCCGCCGGTGCTCAGTGCGCGGAGAGCGGTGCGGTCAGGCGCACAGGACGCGGGTCTCCGGCGTGTAGACCGGGCCGCCGTTGACGCTCGTGCTGTCGCTGAACTCGGCGTAGTAGTACGAGTAGAAGCCGATGTTGCCGTTGCAGCCGGAGTCGGCGGCGACCTGCAGCGTCAGCGTGACGGTGCGGCTCTGGCCGGGCGGGATGGTGGCGCCGTAGTTCGCGCCCAGGTTGGCGGGCCCGGTCCCGCTGCACGGGACGGCTCCGTTCTCCGCCGCCAGCGTGCAGCCGGTGAAGCTGTACTTGAGGTCGGGGCGCTGGGTGGTCAGCCAGGTCGGGTCGATCGTCTGGTAGACGAACCAGATGTCGTACGTCTTGTTGTTCTTGATCGTCATCGACAGGTTCACCGTGCCGCCCGGCTGCGTGGTCGCCGCGTCGGTGCTGAACGTCAGCTCGGCCGGGCCGGGTTCGGCCGCGCTCGCGGAGGGCGCCAGGCCGAACAGGGCGAGGGCGAGGGCGATGATGGTGGCGAGACCGAAGCGTCTCGTTCGTGTGGATCGCATGGCCCGGGAGACTAGGCACGGCCCCCGCGCACCGTCTGCACCGCCCGGAACAGCGGGAACACGGCTCGGCTGGAAGTGTGCGTTCGGTGAAGGACGTGTGACGGTGCCGTCACAAGGGGTGCCGGCCGGTGTTCGCGCACCACAGCGCCGTGCGCGCACCGGTCCCGCCGGAAGCCGTGCCGGGCCGCTTTTCCGCCCCGGTCCACCGGCGGCAATGGCGGATTCCGCGTGCCTGCCGAAGGCGGCCCGTGCGCCCCGGGACCTGGGGTCCCCGGGCGCACGGACACCTGGTTCACCCGCCCGTCACGGGAACTGGGTGACCTTGGACGGCACGGTGTCCGTCCCCGACGTGGGCCCGCCGGTGTCGTTGATCACGTGCGCGTACTGGCCCTTTCCGCCCAGCGAGATCACCATCAGGTGGCGCATCCTGACGCCCGGCTTGACCGGCACCTGGAACCCGTGGTGCTGGACGATCGTGTCGTCGGACGTGTAGTTGCAGTAACTGCCCAGCGCCACGGCCTCGTGCTCGTTCACCGTGTCGGCGACCTTGTAGGCGGCGTAGCCGACGATGCCGTCGTGGGTGATGGCGGCCGCGTTCGGGGCGTCGTACGCCTTCTCGTTCTGGAAGAAGATCGTCCGGCCGCGCTCCCCGCTCCAGTACACGTCGTACTTGTTGAAGTGCTCCACGAACAATCCCGTGGCGAGGACGTCGTCGCCGTTGACGCGCAGCCCGTAGTCGGCCCGGTTGGTCTCCCAGCCGACACCCGCACCGTGGTCGGCGCGCCAGATCCAGGTGTGGTCGACGAGCACGTCGTCGCTGTTGATCACGACGGAGTCGGTGGCCAGCCCCGGGCCCGCGCCGCCGACGCGGATGAACACGTCCTGCATGGTGGTGGAGTTGGCGGAGTGGTCGGCGCTCGCGTCCGGCGTCCCGATCCGCAGCAGTGTGTCGGACCGCACCGGACCGGCGTCGATCAGGAAGCCGGCGAGCCGCACACCGTCGACGTCGGCCACGTGCATGGCGTCGACGCCGCCGTCGGGGACGATGGTGGCGAGCCCCAGGCCCAGCACGACCGTGTTGGCCCGGTTCACCTCGATGGTCCGGTCGAGGTGGTAGACACCGGGCGTGAACAGCAGGTTGAGTCCCTGCGCGAGGGCGGCGTTGATGGTCGAGGCCGTCGCGCCGGGCTTGACGACGTAGAACTGGCTGAGCGGCAGGGAGGTGCCGCCGGCGTTGGCGGGCCAGGACACGCCGCGGGCGTTGGTGCGCTTGCCGGGCACGAACACCTTGTACTCGTTGCCGTCCAGATAGAGGAACGGCTTCTCGCGCGAGACCGGTGTGGTGTCGAGCGTGGTGTACGGACCGGTCTCGAAGTTGCTCGCCGGCGCGCCCTCGACACCGGTGAAGGTCATGTTCCAGACGCCGTTGGTCCAGCCGCCGACCGAGCTGTCCCGGGTGTACCACTGCTGCTGCGAGTAGGGACCGACCGTGCCGTCGATCTTCGAGTCGGCGATGTAACCGCCGGAGGCCCAGCCGTAGCCGTTGGGGGCGAGGTTGAGGCCGCCCTTGACGTGGATGCGCCGGAACGGGGCGGCCTGGGCGACGGCCCAGCGGTCGGTGCCGTTGGACGGCGTGATGGCCAGGTTCTCGGCCGAACGCCAGAAGTTCTGCGTTGCGTTGCCGTTGAACCAGCCCGCGTCCACGGTGATGTCACCGTTGATCTGCGTGTCGTCCGGGTTGAGGCCGAGCCCGGAGATGGAGGTGTAGAAGCCGAGTTGGGCGTTGATGCCGTTGTAGGTGCCCGGCTTCAACAGGAACTGGTAGCGCCCGCTGCCGAACTGGTTCGATTCCTGCTGGGCGAAGACCTGGTCGAACTTCTGCTGGAGGCCCGGCGTGGAGGGGTCCACGACGATGACGTTCGGCCCCAGGTCACCGCCGCCCTCGACCGGGGGAGTGCCGGTCGTGCCGGTGTGGACGGCGACCTCCCACAAGGAGTAGCCGTAGCCGGTCGCGCGGACCGTGCCCTGGACGCGGACGTAACGGCCCGAGCCGCTGACGTCGTAGGAGGCCTTGCCGCCGGTGGCTCCCGTGACGCTCTTCAGCGTCTGCCAGTTCTGCCCGTCCGAGGAGGCCTCGATCCGGAACTCCTTGGCGTAGGCGGCCTCCCAGCTCAGGTCCACCTTGCACAGGTCCCGCACCGAGCCCAGGTCGACCTGGACCCACTGCGGGTCGGAGGCCTGGCTGGACCAGCGGGTGCCGGCGTCGCCGTCGAAGGCGGCGGAGGCGGGGGTCCCGGCGTTCTCCACGGAGGAGGCCGAGGCGGGCCTGCCGCGGGCGGCGTTGTCCGTGCCGCACGAGCCGGGTGTGGTGCCCCCGGTGGTGCCGAAGACCTGGAACTCCCACAGGGAGTAACCCCAGGGGGTGGCCCGGTGGACGCCCTGCATCCGGACGTAGCGGCCCTGCCCCGAGACGTCCAGGGTGTCGGTGCCGCCGTCGCCGCCGGTCACCGTCTTCACGTCGGTCCAGGTGCTGCCGTCCGGCGAGAGCTGGATCCGGTAGTCCTTGCCGTACGCGGCCTCCCACTGGAGGACGACCCGGGTGACGGAGGCCGTCGCACCGAGGTCGACCTGGAGCCACTGGCCGTCGCTCGCGGCCGACGACCACCTCGTGCCCGAGTCGCCGTCGACGGCGTTGCCCGGGGCCGTCCCGGCGTTCTCGGTGGACGAGGCCGTGACCGTGCGGCCCTGGGACAGAGGGGTGTCGGCCGCGGAGGCCGTCACCTGCGTGGGGAGGGTGACGAGCGCCGCCGTGGCGACGAGCGCGACACCCAGGGATCTGAGTCTCATGCGTGAGCTTTCTGCGGGTGCGGACAGGGAAGGGGGGAGCGGCCTTCCCGGCCGGGATGCCGGGAGCGGCTGTCGGGACGAACGGCTTTGCTGTGCCGCTTAGTTCAAGCTGTGATTTAAGTGGTGAGGCTTCGATCGGGCAAGGCTTTGGACGAGACAAAAAAGTCCGGCGGCCGCCTCGGCCCCCCCTGGGGCCCGGCCCTCCTCAGTGTCCGGTCGTCGCGAAGACGCCCGCCCGTGCCGCCGCGGCCGCGGCTTCCGCGGCGCGGTCCGCCGTCGCCTCGTCGAGCGGCTCGCCGGTGGTCAGCAGGCGGTAGTACAGGGGGGCGGAGACCGCGCGGATCACCTCGTGGGTGTCGGTGCCCTCGGGCAGCTCACCGCGCTCGACGGCCTGCCGTACGCAGGGTTCCCACTCCGAGACGCGGGTGTCGTAGAACCGGCGGAGGGCGGCTGCCGCCTGTGCGTCACAGGTCGCGGCGGCGATCACCGCCTTGAACAGCGCGCCCTGTCGCGCGTCGGCCAGGGTGCGCTGCACGAGCCGGGCGTTGGCGCGCAGGTCGTCGGTCAGGCTGCCCGTGTCCGTGCGGGGGAGTGACTGCTCGGCCATGTCCGTCAGCAGGTCGGCCACCAAGTTGGCCGGGGTTCCCCAGCGGCGGTAGACCGTGGTCCTGCCGACCTCGGCGCGCCGGGCCACGTCGGCGAGGTCCAGGCCGGCCAGGCCGTGCTCGGCCAGTGCGTCGCCGGCGGCCCGCAGTACGGCGGACCGCACCCGGGCCGTGCGGCCTCCCGGGCGGACGGTGCCGGGCTCCACGCTGTCGGACGTCATAACGGTACTCCAGTTCCATTAGGCGCTCATTGCTGCTAACCTGTGGACATCTTAACGGAACGAACGTCCCGTTAAAGGGTGTCGTCGCGTCGCTCGGCCGACGCGGCGACCGGACGAGGGGATGCGGTTGTGGAATACAGGAGACTGGGCGAGTCCGGCCTCATGGTCCCGGCACTGAGCTTCGGCGCGGGTACCTTCGGCGGGCGCGGAGAGCTCTTCGGCGCCTGGGGCGACACGGACGAGGCACAGGCGCGCCGACTGGTCGACATCTGCCTGGAGGCGGGGGTGACCATGTTCGACACCGCCGACGTCTACTCCGGCGGCGCGTCGGAGGAAGTGCTCGGCGCGGCCGTCAAGGGGCGCCGTGACCAGGTGATTCTCTCCACGAAGGCCGGCCTGCCGACGGGCGACGGACCGGCGGACGCGGGAACCTCGCGGGCGCGGCTGATCAAGGCGGTCGACCAGGCGCTGCGCCGGCTGGGCACCGACTACATCGACCTCTTCCAGTTGCACGCCTACGACGCGCGGACCCCGGTCCACGAGGTGCTGTCCACCCTCGACGACCTCGTACGGGCCGGAAAGCTCCGCTACACCGGCGTCTCGAACTTCAGCGGGTGGCAGCTGATGAAGTCGCTGGCCGACGCGGACCGGCACGGGTACCAACGGTACGCGGCGCACCAGGTCTACTACTCCCTCGTCGGCCGGGACTACGAGTGGGAGCTCATGCCGCTGGGGCTCGACGAGGGTGTCGGAGCCGTCGTCTGGAGCCCGCTGGGGTGGGGACGGCTGACGGGCCGCATCCGCCGCGGCCGGCCGCTGCCCGCCGGCAGCCGGCTGCACGCCACGGCCGACTACGGCCCTCCCGTGGAGGACGACCACCTCTACCGCGTGGTGGACGCCCTCGACGCCGTCGCCGAGGAGACGGGCAGGACCGTCCCCCAGATCGCCATCAACTGGCTGCTGCGGCGCCCGACCGTCTCCTCGGTCCTCATCGGCGCCCGCAACGAGGAGCAGCTCCGGCAGAACCTGGGCGCCGTCGGCTGGTCCCTGACCGAGGATCAGGTGGCCCGCCTGGACGCCGCGAGTGCCAAGGCCGCCCCCTACCCCTACTTCCCCTACGAGCGACAGGAGGGCTTCGCCCGTCTCAACCCCCACCCCCTCGCGAGGGCGGGCGCGGACACGGCCCCGTCACAGGGCTGAGACGCCGCCACCGGCGCGGGCGGCGCGGAATTGTCAGTGCCGTACTGAAGAATGCGGCGCAAGCGAGATCAACACCGGCCGTACCGGGTAGGCGGTCTCGAGTCACTGACCTGGAAAGGCCACAGCCGATGCCGCCCACCGCCCTGCTCCCGCAGACCGTCGCCTCCCGCGCGACCGGCCGCCCCGCCCGGCTCGGTGCCGTCCCTCCCGTCGGCGCCGTTCCCGCCCCGGGGCGCCCACGGTCCCGCCCGTGCGGCCCCCTCAGCCCCGCGGAGTCCGACATCCTGCGGATCGTCTCCGATACGCGTACCCCCGTCTTCGTCACCGTGCGGAGTGGCGGACGGCGCAGATACAGCTATTGGCGACCGCTGGACTCCGCCACGGGCAAGGGGGGTTGCTACGTCGCCCTGCCGACCGCCGAGTGCGACGCGCTGCACGCCGCCGGCCGGATCACGCTCGGCGATCCCCTGACCGACCCGGCCAGGACGACCTACCGGGTCAGGGCCACCCACACCCCCGCCGCACCACTGCGCACGGTACGGGACCGTATGCGCGCGGCCTGACACACCGAGCCCGACCGGCCGGCCACCGTCTCGACGGGGCCGGCCGTTTCTTTTGTCCGCAGAGCTGTCGCGACCGTTGACCCGGGGGGAGACGGGAAGTACGTTGCCGGACTATAAGAAGGTTAATGGACAGGTAGTTCAGTAACGAGTAGCAAGCCATGGAGCCGCTGTGGTCGTCCGTCCCCTCCCGTCCCGACGCTCCTCGCCCGAACAGGCCCTGGAGCCACCGCCGTTCGACCGGCCGCGCGCCTGGCTGATCCTCGTGATGGTCGTCGTCTTCATGATGGTCAACTACGCGGACAAGTCCGTCCTGGGTCTCGCAGCCGTACCCCTCATGGACGAACTGGGCATGGACAAGAGCACCTACGGGCTCGTCTCCAGCGCGTTCTACGTGCTGTTCAGCGTGTCCGGCCTGGTGGTCGGCCTCCTGTCGGCCCGGTGGTCGACGCGCACCCTGCTGCTCGCCATGGCCGCCCTGTGGGCCGTCGCCCAGTTGCCGGTCCTGGTCGCGACCGTGCCGGCGCTGATCGCGGGACGGCTGCTGCTGGGGGCCGCGGAAGGGCCGGCCGCCTCGATGTCGATGCACGCCCTCTACGCGTGGTTCCCGCCGGACAGGCGCGGGATGCCCTCGGCCCTGCAGATCGGCGGCGCGGCCCTCGGCACGGCCGTCTCGGCTCCCGTACTGACGTGGTTCATCGTGCACCTGGGCTGGCGCTCGGCCTTCATCGCCCTGGCGATCACCAGTGCCACCTGGTGCGTCGTCTGGTACGCCGTCGGCAAGGACGGTCCCTACGGCGGGGCGGCGCCGGAGCCGCGGTCGGCCCCGAAGCCCTCCGCCACGGACGACGCCCGGCCCCCGGCGGCGGCCCCGCCCCCGCTGTGGCGGCTGCTGCTCAGCGGCACCGTCGTGGGCGGTGTCCTCAGTGCCTTCGGCTCGCACTGGGCGCTCGCGCTGTCCAACGCCTGGCTGCCGGTCTACCTCCAGACCGAGCTCGGCTTCGGCGCGACGGGCGCGTCGGCCGCCATCAGTGCCGTGTCGGTGCTGAGCCTGCTCCTGCTGCTGACCGTGCCGGCGCTCGTCGACCGGCGCAAGCGGCGGGGCCGCGCGGGGCGGGCCACCGACGGTCTCGCCCAGGGCCTGGCGGTGCTGGTCTCCGGCGCGGCGCTCGTCCTGCTGCCCCTCGCGGACCAGCGACCGCTGCAACTGGCCCTGATCGCCGTGGCGTTCGGCTGCCACTCGGTCGCGCTGCCCCTGCACTACGTCACCACGGCGGCCGTCGTGCCCGCCGCCAGGCGCGGTGCGGTCTTCGGGGTGGTCGCGGCGACCGGCACCCTGCCCGGCATGTTCGTGCCCTTCCTCACCGGCCGCATGGTGGACGGCGCGGCCTCCGAGACCGCGGGGTATTCGGCGGCCTTCCTGCTGACCGCGGCCGTGCTGACCGCGTGCGGTGTGGCGGCCATGGCGATGATCCGCCCGGCACGGGACGCGCGGGCCTTCGGCGGGGAGGGCTGAGCGGGCGGCGGCGAGGAGGCCTGACGGTGCCGGGCCGGAGCCGCCTCAGGCCGCCCCCGCCCAGGCCGCCCCCGTCTCGGGCCGCCCCCGTCTCAGGCCGGCCGGTCGAAGCCCGTGGCCCAGTAGCGGCCGCGCAGGGCGAGGTCGAGGAGCATGCGGACGACCTCCTCGGCCGGCATCGGGGGGGCCTCGTGCTCGACCCACCACTGGAGCACCGACACCTGCTCGCCGACCCAGACCCGGGCCAGCAGTTCCGCGTCGATGCGCGGCTTGACGTCGTTGCGCTCGGACCGCCCGCGGAACTCCTCGGCGGCGACCCGCGCGCACGCCTCCGTGAACATCCGCAGCGGCTTGCCGTCCCCCTCGCCCCGCAGCACGATCCGGTACAGGTCGCGCTCCTGCCGGGCGTGGCGCAGCATCTCCAGCACCGGCTTGCCGGTGAAGCCCACGGCGTTCTCCGTCACCACCGGCCGCAGCCGTTCGTCGAGTTCGTCGAGCAGATCGCGGGTGACCCGGGCGAACAACTCGTCCTTGTCGCGGAAGTGGCTGTAGAAGGTCGCGCGCGCCACGTCCGCGCGCTGGGTGATGTCCTCGACGCTCAGCGCCGTGAAGCCCCTCTCCAGCACGAGATGCACCAGGGCGTCGCGCAGTGCCCTGCGTGTCTTGCGGATGCGTCTGTCCTCGGCCATCCCCGTCGTCCGTCTCCCTAGCCGGTCCCGTGCGGCCCGGCGGCACGTGTCCGCCCGGGCGGCAGTCAGTCTACGGACTCTTGACAGGCGATGCGTTAACGAACAATCTGTCTGGAAACATTCAACTCGTTCAGAGGGTGAGGCGTCGACCCGCCCCAGGGCCGCCCATCGCCCCCACCCGCACAGGAGTCGTCGGTGAATCTCGGCATCTACCTCGCCCGCAGCGCCCGTCACTGGCCCGAACACCCCGCACTCGTCTGCCAGGACCGGACCTGGACCTACGCCCACCTGGAGGAGCGCGCCAACCGACTGGCCTCCGCGCTCGTCCGGCGCGGACTGGGCCCCGACGACGCCGTGGCCTGCCTCGCCTGGAACCGGGGCGAGCTCGTCGAGGTCGAGTTCGCCCTGTACAAGGCCGGACTCATCCGGGTCCCGGTCAACGCCCGCCTCGGCCGGGGCGAGATCGAGCACATCCTCCGCGACGCCCCCGTACGCGTCCTGGTCTTCGACGAGGCCCACCGAGAGGACGCCCTGGCGGCCCTGGCGGCAGCGGGCACCGACTGCGTGCCGGTCGCGCTGGACGCCGAGAAGGGGGCGGGCGGGACCGACGGCGACCCCCTGCCCTACGAAGACCTGCTCGCCGAGGGCGACGCCGGGCCCGTGGCCGTCGACGTCACCGAGGACGCGCCCGCCGTCCTCAACTTCACCTCCGGATCGACGGGTTCGCTCAAGGCGGCGGTGCAGACCTTCGGCAACCGGCTCGCCAACATGCGCAAGACCCTCATGAACGACGAGTCGCGCCCTCGCCCCGACACCCGCTACCTGGCCTGCGGCCCCATCACGCACGCCACCGGCATGGTTCTGCTGGCCGGCGTCTTCGGCGGCTCCACCACGCACGTGCTGCCGAGCTGGAGCCCGCAGGCGTTCCTCGACACCGTGGAGCGCGAACGCATCACCGCGACCTTCCTGGTCCCGGCGATGCTCAACACGGTGCTCGCCCACCCCGGCGCCGGCGACCGCGACCTGTCCAGCCTCACCAGCGTGCGCGTCGGCGGAGCACCCGTCTCCCCGCAGCGCCTGCGCGACGCCGTCGCCCTGTTCGGCCCCGTCGTCGCCCAGGGCTACGGCCTGGCCGAGACCACCAGCGTGGTCGCCGGCCTGTCCGGCGCCGACATCGCCCGAGCGGTCACCGAGGACCCCGAACTCCTCCAGTCCTGCGGCCGGGCCGCCTACGACACCGAGGTCAGGATTGTCGACGAGCAGGGCAGCCCCCTCCCGCCCCGCGAGATCGGCGAGATCGTCGTGCGCGGACCCGACTGCGTCAGCCGGTACTGGCGAGCACCGGAACTCTCCGCCCAGACCTTCCGCGACGGCTGGGTGCACACCGGCGACCTCGCATGGATGCGCGAGGACGGCTATCTGTTCCTCGTCGACCGCAAGAAGGACATGATCATCTCCGGTGGCTTCAACATCTACAGCACCGAGGTCGAGACCGTCCTGTACGAGCACCCCGCCGTCCAGGAGGCCTGCGTGGTCGGCGTCCCGGACGATAAGTGGGGCGAGGCGGTCAAGGCCGTCGTCGTGACCCGCCCCGGCACCCAGGTCACCGCCGACGAACTGGCCGACTTCTGCGGCCGGCGGCTGGACCGCTTCAAGAAGCCGCGCTCCGTCGACTTCGTCGGCGAACTTCCGCACAACCGCAACGGCAAGCTCGACCGCAAGGCCGTCCGCGAACCGTACTGGGCGCACGCCACCCGCCGCGTGCACTGAACCGAACCGAAGACCCGGAGCACCCCGCCATGACCTTCTCCTTCCGCCCCGTCCCCGACGAACCCCGGCTCGCCGACCTCGTCACCCGCCTGCGCGCCTACCTGGACGACGAACTCGCTCAGTACGAAGAGGACAACGGCATCACCCGCACCTCCCGCCTCACCCGCTCCGACCTGGAACCGGTGTGGAAACGTTGCCGGGAACTCGGCTTCTACGGCATCCACCTCCCCGAGGAGTACGGCGGCCAGGCCCTGACCTACACCGAACTGGCCGTCCTCAAGGAGGAAGTCGCGGCCAGTGGCCGCGTCCTCGGCCACAGCGTCCTCGGCGACATGGGCGGCCCGCTGCGCGCCGGTGACATCCTCCGCCACGCCACTCCCCACCAGCTCGACACCTACCTGCTGCCGCTGGTCCGCGGCGAACGCGCCTGCTGCTTCTCCCTCACCGAGGCGGACGCCGGGTCCGACGTGCGCGCCATGCGCACCACCGCCGTCCGCGACGGCGACGGCTACCGGCTCACCGGGCACAAGGTGTTCAGCTCCGCCGGGCCCTTCGCCGACTTCGCCATCGTCGTGGCGCGCATGGCGGACACCGAGGAGTCCTACTCCGCCTTCCTCGTCGACCTCGACAGTCCCGGCTGCACGGTCACCGAGGGCGCCACCCCCATGTCGGGCGAGCACATCGAGAGCGACATCGTCCTCGACGACTGCCGGGTGCCCGTCGCCAACCTGCTGGGGGAGGAGGGCAGGGGCCTGCGCATCGCCCTGGGCCGTGTGACCGTCAACCGCCTCCTGCACTGCCCGTCGGCCATCGGCGCCGCCCGCCGCGCACTCCAGCTCACCCGGGACCGCACCCTCACCCGCACCGTGAACGGCAAGCCGCTGCTCGCCCTCCAGGCCATCCAGCACAAGCTCGCCGACATGGCCGCCGACCTCTACGCGGCACGCTCCATGACCTACGCCGCGCTGGCCGCCCTCGACCGCGGCGACGACGTGCGCACCGAGGCGTTCATGTGCAAGCTCTTCGTCGCCGAGTCGGTCTTCCGGCTCCTCGACGAGGCGGTGCAGATCCACGGCAAGGACGGCCTCACCCAGGGCCACGAGATCGAGTACCTCTTCCGCAAGATGCGCATGTTCCGGGTGCTGACCGGCACGTCGGAGATCCAGCGCAACGGCATCGCCAAGGGACTGGCGACCCTCGCCTGACCCGCCCCGCCCGCCGCCCGCCCCGCACCCCCGACCCGAGGAAGACCGCATGCCCGGCACCACACCCGTCCACCACCCGGCCGACGACGACCAGGACCTCGCCGACGCCGACCGCGGGTTCGTCGCCCGGCTGCGGCCGGGCGTGGTGCGGGACGCGGCCGGCCACACCGTCTGGGACGCGGACGCCTACGCGTTCCTCGACGGCGACTGCCCGCCCACTGCGAACCCGTCGCTGTGGCGGCAGAGCCGCCTGACCGCCCGCCAGGGCCTGTACGAGGTGGTGCCCGGCGTCTACCAGGTCCGCGGCCTCGACCTGTCGAACATCACCTTCGTCGAGGGCGACCGGGGCGTCCTGGTGATCGACCCGTTGATCAGCGCCGAGGTCGCGGCCGCGGCCCTCGCCCTGTACCGGGAGCACCGCGGCGACCGCCCGGTCACCGCCGTCCTCTACACCCACTCGCACATCGACCACTTCGGCGGCGTCCTCGGCGTCGCCGACCCCGCGGACGCCGCCGCAGGACGTCTCCCGGTGATCGCACCCGCCGGGTTCCTCGAGCACGCGGCCGGCGAGAACGTCATCACCGGCCCCGCGATGGCCCGCCGCTCCGTCTACATGTACGGCGCCGCCCTGCCCAAGGGCCCCGAGGGCCAGATCGGCTGCGGACTCGGCCAGACCACCTCCCTGGGGAGCGTCGGCCTCATCGCCCCCACCCTCGACGTGCACCGCACCGGGCAGAGCGAGACCGTCGACGGCGTCCGCATGGTCTTCCAGCTCACCCCGGGCACCGAGGCACCGGCGGAGATGAACATCCACTTCCCCGACCTGCGGCTGCTCTGCGTGGCGGAGAACGCCTGCCACACCCTGCACAACGTCCTCACCCTGCGCGGCGCCCTGGTCCGCGACCCCAGCGCCTGGGCCCGGTACCTCACCGAGACCCTCCGCCTGTTCGCCGACACCACCGATGTCGTCTTCGCCTCCCACCACTGGCCCACCTGGGGCCAGGACCGCGCCCTGCGCTTCCTGGAGGAGCAGCGCGACGCCTACGCATACCTCCACGACCAGTGCGTGCGCCTCATCAACGCCGGGCACACCGGCGCCGAGATCGCGGAGCAACTGCGCTTCCCGCCCGCGCTGGAGACCCGCGCGCACATCGGCGGCCACTACGGTTCCCTCAGCCACAACGCCAAGGCCGTCTACCAGCGCTACATGGGCTGGTTCGACGGCAACCCCGCTCACCTGTGGCAGCACCCACCGCGCGAAGCCGCCCTGCGCTACACGGAGTTCATGGGCGGCGCGGACGCCGTGGTCGCCAAGGCACGCGCGTCCTTCGACCGCGGCGACCTGCGCTGGGTCGCCGAGGTGCTCCACCACGTCCTGTTCGCCGACCCCGGGCACGCCGAGGCCCGCGCCCTCCAGGCCGACACGTTCGAACGCCTCGGCCACGGCTCCGAGTGCGGCCCCTGGCGCAACTTCTACCTCACCGGCGCCGCCGAACTGCGCCACGGCGTCCTGCCGGCCCCCGGCCGCGGAGCGTCGTCGGGCATCACCGCCGCGCTGACCGTCGAGCAGATCTTCCAGTCCATGGCCGTTCGCATCGACGGGCTCCGCGCCGCCGCGGCCGGACGTCTCCTCCTGCGCTGGGAGATCACCGACGACCACACGCCCAGCCCTTCCGCCGACGTGTGGACGCTGCTGCTCTCCAACGGCGCCCTCACCCCGATGCCCGGCGGCGCCCCGCGCGGCGAGAGCCCGCACCTCACCCTGAGGCTGACCCGCGCCACCCTCGACGCGGTCGTCGGCCGCGCCACCACGTTCCCCGAGGCCGTCAGGGACGGCCGGATCACCACGGACGGCGACATCACCGCCCTGATGACCCTGGGCGGCCTGATGGAACGCCCCGACCCGCGCTTCGCCATCGTCACCCCATGACCCGGTGGACCCGACGGGCCCGGCACCCCGCATCCCCTGGAAGTCCGCCCAAGGGCCTCTGCCGAACCGCAGGCCCCGTCACCAGCCCGGGCCCTCAACGGATCGCCGGCCCCCTCGCGGCGGACCGGCCCGCCTGACTCCGCCCCGAGGCCCGGAGGTGCCACGGATCAGCGGATCAGGCGGGCGGGGTGGGGCGGAGGGCGAGGACGGCGATGTCGTCGGCACTGTCGGCGCCCAGCCCGATCAGCAACTCGTCGCAGAACGTGTCGAGGGACTCGCGGGCAAGGTCGGCCGCGTGCCGGCGCAGGCGGTCGAGAGCGACGTCGAGCACCTCGCCCCGGCGCTCCACCAGACCGTCGGTGTACAGCAGCAGCGTCGAGTGGGCCGGCAGCACGGTGCAGGCCGTGGGGCGGGCCACCTCCGGATCCATGCCGAGCAGCAGGCCCGCGCCCTGTTCGAGGTAGCGGGTCTCGCCGTCCCGGGTGGTCAGCAGGGGCGGCGGATGACCCGCGGAGGAGTGGTGCAGCTCCCAGGGGCCCTCGGCGGGGCCCTTGACGATGCCGTAGACGCAGGTGGCGGTGGCCTCCCGGTAGAGACTGTGGTTCGCCAGGTCCAGTCGGCGCAGCACCTCCGCGGGCGGCTCCTCGCGGTCCACGGCGATGCCCCGGAGCATGCTCCGCAGCTGGCTCATGGCGATGGCCGCGTCGAGGTTGTGCCCGGTGACGTCGCCGATGACCACGGCGGTGTCCCCGCTGGGCACGACGAAGCCGTCGTACCAGTCACCGCCGACCTGCGCGGTGGTGGACGAGGCAGCGTAGCGGGCGGCCATCTGCAGGTGCCCGACGTCGGGCAGCACGGGTAGCAGGGAGAGCTGGAGCCGTTCGGCGATGCTGCGGGTCCGCTGGTACAGCCGGGCGTTGTCCACGCCCAGGGCGAGGCTGTGCACCAGGTCGTCGACGAGGGACAGGTCCTCCTCGGTGAAGGGCGGGGCCCCGGCCGTCCGGGTGACGGTCAGCGCACCGAAGATCTCCCTGCGGGCGCGCAGCGGGGCGACGACGGCACTGCCCGCGCCGAGCCTCCGGAACAGGTCGGCGTAGTCCCGGTCGAGCTCGCTCACGGCCTGTCCCGGCGTCGGCGTCCCGGTGAGCAGCAGGGGCCCCGCCCCGCGCAGCGCCCGGGCCAGTGGGCCGCGCGAGACCTCGGAGACCGGCGGGAGCGGGCCCTCGTACGACTCGGGACGCAGCCCGCGTGGATCCCGGTGCACGACACAGACCCGGTCCACCTGGGCGTGTTCGGTGAACAGGTCCACCGCGCACCAGTCGGCCAGCCGCCGCGTGAGCAGCCGGCCGACGCGCCGCAGGCCCTCGCCCAGGTCCAGGGTGTTGTTGAGTTCGGCCCCCGTGTCGGCCAGCAGGGACAGCCGGTCCAGCGCGGACATGCCGTGGCCGTTGCCGTCCGGCCTCGGAACCCGTTCCGGAGCGGCCGGAGAGCGGCTCCTGCCGGGGTCCGGCAGCGGGGCCTGCCGGTGCCTGCCGGCCGGTCCGGGAGAGTCGAGGGACGTGGTCGCCCGCGGGGAGAGCTGGGCGACGAAGACGGTGCGGCCGTCGGCGGTCTCCTGGGTCTGGATGTACAGCCGGACCGGCACCAGCCGGCCGTCGTGGTGCAGTGCCGGAAGCGGCACGGACCGGCCCACGATGCGGGTGCGACCGGTGAGCAGCAGGGACGTGAAGGCCGCGGTGTGCCGGTCTCGCAGGTGCTCGGGAATGAGGGTGGTGAGCTTGCGCCCGACCAGGTCGTCCACGGTCCAGCCGAGCATGTCAGCCGCCGGCCCGTTCGCCGCGATGATCCGGTTGGCCTCGTCGGCGGCGATGGTCGGAAGCCGGCCGGCCCGCACATGGGTGACGTCCCACGGCACCAGGTCCGAGGAGCTGACCTCCGGCTCGCGGGGGAGGACGGTCCACGCGGTGGGCCGGCCCCCGGAGAGCTGGCCGACGATCTCGTCGAACAGCCAGTCCTGGAAGGCGCGTCCGCGCGGCAGGGCCGGCAGGGTCAGGAGACGCTCCTCCCGGGCCGCTTCCTCTGCCGTCTCCAGGACGCGGCGCAGGGTGCGTACGGCCGGTGTCGCGTCGGCCGGCAACGTCAGCGACACGGAGCGCAGCCCCGCGTCGGGGAGCGGCTCGGCGGGGGCGGCCAGACCGGCGCTGATCATGTTGTTGGTGTCATGGGCGGTGGTGAGGTCGTGCGGCAGCACCTCCAGGTGGTCTCCGGTGAAAGCGCCGAGGGTGAGCTCGCGCAGCAGTGCGTGCCGGTGCTGCTGGGATGCCGCGCACAGGGCGCTGGGCACGTCGACAAGTGCCACCGTCCTCCCGTGCGGGTCCGGCGGGGCGGCCTCCCACCCGGGCGCCGGCGGTGGGGGACCGTCGGGCCACAGCTCGAACCACACGGTCTTGTGCGTGTCGCCGGCGTCGGCCCCGTGCCGCGACGCCAACTGCTCGACCAGCGCCAGCCCTTGCCCCGTACCGGCGTACGGCGGGGAGTGGCGCGGTACGGGACCACGGCGGGGCCGGCGATCACCGACCTCCACGCGCACCCGGCCGTCGTGCACCCGGACACCGACCTCGATCTCCGTGCCCGCGTGCAGCACCGCGTTGGTGACCAGCTCGCCGGCGAGGAGCTGGGCGGTGTCGGTGAGGTCCGGGGCGACGTCGTCGAGAGCCGCGCGCACGAACCGTCGAGCCGACGCCGCGCTCCGCGGCTCGCCGGGAAAGCGCCGTGACACCGCCTCCGGCGGATCGGGATGGTCCATGGCACCCAGTGTGTGCCCGGCACGGCCGGGATCGCGGGACGCCGTGCGGCGGGCCCCGGCCGGGCCGCCGCCGCCGTCCGCCGTCCGGGTGACGGCCCGGACGGCTCGCACGAAGGGGGCACAGGAGGAGCCAGGGGGAGCCACCGGGGGCCGCTCTGGTAGGCGGCGGACGACTCCGATAGCTTTCTCGTGTGGCCCCGCGTTCTCCCCCGTGCGCGGGGCCACGCCACCGAGCGGAGCCTCGTGATGGTCGACGTGCCCGGTGATGCGGAGCGCCGACCGGGCAGAATCCCTCACAACAGGCCGAGCTGCGGCAACCGCGGCTCGCGGTGCGAGAGAGGTGTCGGTGCGTGGGTGAGCGGCAGGACCGGGAGTGGACGGCGATGACCCCGGGGGACTTCGACCGGGAAGCCCCGCTGCGGCTGAACGTGGGCACCGGTCCCACCGCCGTTCCGGCCGAGCCGGACGAGTACGGCACGGCTCCCCTGTTCGGGGACACGGCACCCGAGCGGGCCGCCCCGCGCCGGGACCGGCCGCGCGCCAGACCGACCGGCGCGCAGGAACGCCTGTTCTGACCCGGAGGTCATGATCACGCGGCTGGCGAACGAGCTGCCAAATGACTGGACGGCGCGATGCTCGGGCTTGTAGCTTGCGGCGGACCGTGACACCGCCCGAGGAGGTGAGACCCATGAACGCAGTATCGACGTGGGTGCTCCCCCTTTCCGTCACGGCCGGCGATTGACGTAGGTGTCGCCGGGAGCGCCTCCCGCCAAGGCACTCCCGAAAGGCAAACACCTATGGACTCTTCGCAGTTCGCCGCAGAGCCGTCGGCCTCCGGCGCCGATCGCGCGTCCCTCGTGCACGATGTGATCATTGCCGGGTGCGGGCCGACCGGCGCGACGCTGGCCGCCGAACTGAGGCTGCACGGCGTGCGGGTACTCGTCCTGGAGAAGGAGACCGAGCCCGTGTCGTTCGCCCGCATCGTCGGTCTGCACATGCGCAGTCTCGAGCTGATGGCGATGCGCGGACTCCTGGACCGCATGCGCGACCACGGAAGGCAGCGTCCGGCCGGCGGATTCTTCGCCGGCATCGACAAACCCGCACCCAAGGGCCTGGATTCCGCGCACGCCTATCTGCTGGGCATCCCGCAACCGGTCGTCGTGCGACTGCTCGAAGACCATGCGACCCGACTGGGTGCGCAGATCCGGCGCGGTCGTGCGGTGGCCGGTCTCGAGCAGGACGAGGAAGGTGTGACCGTCGAGCTGGTGGACGGCGAACGGCTGCGCTCGCGCTATCTCGTCGGCTGTGACGGCGGGCGCAGCACGGTGCGCAGACTGCTCGGCGTCGGCTTCCCCGGTGAACCCTCGCGGACCGAGACGCTGATGGGCGAGATGCACGTGGGGGTGCCGCAGGAGGAGATCGCCGCCAAGGTGGCCGGGCTCGGCGCGACCGGCAAGCGCTTCTGGCTCAGGCCCGTCGGAAGGGCCTACAGCGTTGTGGTCCCCGCCGCGGGAGTCAGCGATCGCACCGAACCACCCACCCTCGAGGACTTCAAGCGACAACTGCGCGCCATCGCCGGAACCGATTTCGGCGTGCACTCCCCGCGCTGGTTGTCCCGCTTCGGGGATGCCACCCGGCTGGCCGAACGCTATCGGGTCGGGCGGGTGCTGCTGGCCGGCGACGCGGCACACATCCATCCGCCCACCGGCGGACAGGGCCTCAACCTGGGCGTCCAGGACGCGTTCAACCTCGGCTGGAAACTGGCCGCACAGGTCCGCGCCTGGGCGCCGGAGACACTGCTGGACACCTACCAGGCGGAGCGTCATCCGGTCGCCGAGGACGTGCTGGACAACACCCGCGCCCAGATGGAACTGCACTCCACCGAACCGGGCCCGCAGGCCGTGCGCAGGCTGCTCACCGAACTGATGGACTTCGACGAGGTGAACCGCTACCTCATCGAGAAGATCACCGCGATCGGCATCCGCTACGACTTCGGCGAAGGCCCCGACCTGCTCGGCCGCCGCCTGCCCGACATCGACGTGAAACACGGCCGCCTCTACGGTCTGCTGCATCGCGGCCGCGGCCTGCTGCTGGACCGCACCGAACGCCTGACCGCCGGCGGCTGGTCGGACCGGGTCGACCACCTCGCGGACCCCACCGCGGCCCTCGACGCCCCCTGCGTCCTGCTGCGCCCGGACGGCCACGTCGCCTGGATCGGCGACGATCAGCGGGATCTGGACGAGCACCTCTCCCGCTGGTTCGGCAGGCCCGCCGGCTGACCCTCGGACGGCGAAGGCGGCCCGACCCGTATCAGAGGGCCGCCTTCCGGAAGTGCCGGGACGGCACGGCCCGAGGATCAGAGCTGCTCGGTGGCTTTGGGGGAGACAGCCCGCTCGAAGAAGGTCTCCAGGACGACGGTGGCCTGCGTCCCGCTGACGCCGTCGATCGCGTAGATCCGGCGGAGCACGTCCTGCAGTTGCTCGGTGGTCGCGGTCCTGACCTTCACCAGCACCGAGGCACTGCCGGCCGTGATGTGCGCCTCGAGTATCTCGGGAATCGCGGCGAAGCCCTCCGAGGAATCACCCATCCACGCGGTCGAGTCGACCGTCACATAGGCCAGGACGCCGCCGCCGACCGCCGTCGGGTCCACCTCGGCGACGGTGCGCCGGATGACGCCGCGCGAGCGCAGCTTGCGAACGCGTTCGTGGGCGGCTCCCGCCGACAGACCGACTGCCCGGCCGAGAACGGCGTAGGACTGTGTGGCGTCCTGCTGGAGCAGCTCCAGCAGGACACGATCGATGTGATCCACGACTCTCCATTCGGCTTCTGCTTGATTGCACCATATCCGATCCAGCAATCTTGCCAATGTGCCGTACATGATTCGGCGCTGGCGAGGATAAGGGGAGAGTCGTGGCCGACGAGCTGTACGAAATGTTCGACGACCGGTTCCGTACCGGGCGGTGCATGAACGGTGACGCGGGCCTCGAGGTGCTGGCAACCGGTTGCCGGTGGGCCGAGGGACCGATCTACGTGCCCGCCTGGCGGCAGTTGATCTGGAGCGACATCCCCAATGACCGGATGCTGCGCTGGGACGAGGAGACCGGCGAGGTCGGCGTCTTCCGCCGCTCCGCCGGGCACCCCAACGGCAACACCCTCGACCGGCAGGGCCGGCTGATCACCTGCGAACAGGGCAACCGCCGGGTGACCAGGACCGAACACGACGGCAGCCGCAGCGTGTTGGCCGATCGCTGGCAAGGTAAGCGTCTGAACAGCCCGAACGACGCGGCTGTGAAGTCCGACGGCTCGATCTGGTTCTCCGACCCGGACTTCGGTATCACCAGCGACTACGAGGGCCACCGTGCCGAGAGCGAGATCGGCGCCAACAACGTCTACCGCATCGACCCGGACAGCGGCGAAGTGCGCCTGGTCGCCGACTGCTTCGAAGCCCCCAACGGCCTGGTCTTCTCGGCCGACGAGCGGCAGCTCTTCGTCTCCGACACCCGGGCCGGCTGCATCCGGGTCTTCGACGTGCGAGAGAACGGCACGCTGTCCGAGGGCAGGGTTTTCGCCGACGCCGCCGGCCGCACGAACGCCCGCTTCGACAATCTCCGCTTCGACGACGGGGGCCGGCTCTGGGCTGCCGCGATGAACGACGGAGTGCACTGCTACGACCCCGACGGCACGCTCATCGGGCGGCTCGACGTGCCCGAGGCGGTCTCCAACATCGCCTGGGGCGGCGCCAAGCGCAACCGACTCTTCATCACCGCGGAGACCAGCCTCTACTCCCTGGTCATGGGGGCCACGGGCACCCATCCGACCGGACCGGGACACCAGCCGTGGCGGGACGCGGCAGCACGCTGAGCGTCGCGGAGGGGTGTCTACCCGGCGCTGCGGTCGGTGCCGTCCCCGTCCGGACCGGGGGTGGGCTGTCCGAGTCCCCGGCGGATCGCGACCTCCACCGGTGAGTAGGCGCCGTCGGCACGCTCCAGTTCGTACGGCGCGGCCGGCAGCAGCGGCGGCTGGGCCATGAAGCGCGGCCGCACCCCGTGGTGCGGTTGCGCCGCGTGCACCAGGAACGGGTGGCACAGGAAGACGTCGCCCGGGGACCCGGTGGCGAGGGCGAGGGGCCGGTGGTCGGACGCCGCCACCAGATCGGGCGCGAGCGTCAACCCGCTCGCCCCCTCCTCCCCGTACTTCTCCAGCACCTTCGGCACGTCGAGGTGCGAGCCGACCCGGATCCGGGTCGGGGCGTCCTCCTCACCGACCTCGCTGAACAGGAACAGCATCAGCAGCGCCCGGCCCCGGGAGCGCAGATTCGTGAAGTACCAGCTCTCGCCCTCCGGCAGATAGCTGCCCTCGATGTGCCAGCCCGCGTCCGCCGGCTCCTCCTCGTGCGGGAAGCGCAGCGGGAAGGTGCCCAGTGAGTAGCGCGGCTCCCAGCGTCCCGCGCCGACGAGCAGGTCGTACGCGCGGTGCAGGGACGGCGAGTTGGGTGCGGCGGCGAACGGCCCCTGCCCCATGCCGGGCACCCAGTGCACCGGCTGCGTCCACGTCGCCGGATCGTCCGGGTCGCAGCCCGTCTCCCGCCACAGCAGCCGCGTGCAGTCCGCGGCCACGCGCGGCGCGACGGCGCCTTCCAGCTTCACGAAGCCGTCGCGGAGGAAACGGGATACCAAGATCGTGTCGTCCATGCCCCCATCGTGCGGCGACTCCGCCCCCGGGCACCCGACAGCAACCGCACCGCCTTTGTCGGGTGTCGACGGAGCGGCGGGTACACCGACGCGGTCCAAGCCACCGGGTGGACGCGGCGGTCATGCTCGGAACTGCTCGAAACGGCTTTGCATCGAGCACGTATTGACATGCCCGGGCCGAGCCCGCCAGAGTCGTGCACCGACAGTGCTCCGGCAGTGACGCGGACAGCCCACTGGGGGAGTGTTGCCGTCATGCCCGGAATGCCTGCTATGTCACGCCTGCCGCCTCGGGACGCCACCGTCACCACCGACGCGCACGCGGCCGCAGCGCCGACCGACCCCGGAGGGCACCATGAACGGTCAGTCCCGAGCGCGTCTGCTCGCCGCCGCCCTGGCCGCGGCGCTGCTCACGGCCGCGGTGCCGTCGTACGCCGGCGCCCGCGACGCGTCCGCCGCCGACGGCCGGCTCGGCGACGCCACCGGCTTCACCGCGGACGGCGACACCTACACCGTCACCTCGGGCGACGCGAAGCTCCGCATCAGCTTCCCCGACGACGACCTCTTCCGCGTCCGCCTCGCCCCCGACGGGCACTTCACCGACCCGGCGAACGACGACCCCGCGGATCCCGCCGCCCCGGACGCCGACATCGTCGTCAAGACCGACTACAAGGGCGCCCACTCGACCCACACCGAGACCGACGACGCCTACGTCATCCGCACCGACGAGGCGACCCTGACGGTCACCAAGTCGCCCGTCACCCTGGCCCTCGCCGACGAGGACGGCAGACAGCTGTGGCGGGAGACCGCACCGCTGTCCTGGTCCGCCGGCGGAACCGCGCAGACCCTCGGCCAGGGCGCACAGGAGCAGTTCTTCGGCGGCGGCATGCAGAACGGCCGCTTCAGCCACCGCGGCCGGAGCATCGACATCAGCCGCGACTACGACTGGAACGACGGCGGCAACCCGAACGCGGCGCCGTTCTACCTCTCCAGCAACGGCTACGGCGTCCTGCGCAACACCTTCGCCCCCGGCCGCTACGACTTCGGCGCACCGGTACGCACCACCCACCAGGAACAGCGCTTCGACGCCTACTACTTCGTCGGCGACGCCAAGCAGGTCATCGACGGATACACCGAACTCACCGGCCGCCCCGCCATGCTGCCGATGTACGCCATGGAGCTCGGCGACGCCGACTGCTACCTGCACAACGCCAACCGCGGTGAACGCGAGACGCTGCGCGACTCCCGCGCGATCGCCGACGGCTACGCCCGCGAAGGCATGCCGCTCGGCTGGATGCTGGTCAACGACGGCTACGGCTGCGGCTACGAGGACCTCCCCGCGACCGGCGACATGCTGCACGGAAACGGCGCCGAACTCGGCCTGTGGACCGAGGCCGACCTGACCGAGCAGGAGTCCGAGGTCGCCGCCGGCGTACGGGTGCGCAAGACCGACGTCGCCTGGGTCGGCCCCGGATACCGCTTCGCCCTGGACGCCTGCGAGAAGGCGCAGAACGGCATCGAGGAGCACAGCGCCGACCGCGCCACCGTGCTCACCGTCGAGGGCTGGGCCGGCACCCAGCGCTGCGGCGCCATGTGGAGCGGCGACCAGTCGGGCTCGTGGGACTACATCCGCTGGCAGATCCCCACCTACGCCGGTTCCACCATGTCCGGCCAGCCCGTCACCACCGGCGACGTCGACGGCATCTTCGGCGGCAGCGCCGAGACCTATGTGCGCGACCTCCAGTGGAAGATGCTGCTGCCGATGACGTACGCCATGAGCGGCTGGGCGGCGAGCGACAAGCAGCCCTGGCGGTACGGCGCGCCCTACACCGCGATCAACAAGAAGTACCTGCTGCTGCACGAGCGGCTGCTGCCCTACCTGTACACGCATCTGGCGAACGCCTCGAAGACCGGCGTCGGCCCCACCCGCCCGCTGTACCTGAACTACCCGGACGACCCGGCCACCTGGGGCGACGCGGCGAAGTACGAGTTCCTCGCCGGCGACGACCTCCTGGTCGCCCCCGTCTACGAGGACAGCGACGTCCGCAACGGCATCCACCTCCCCGAGGGCCGCTGGGCCGACTACTGGACCGGCCGCGTGTACGAGGGCGGACAGACCCTGGACGGCTATCAGGCACCGCTGGACACGCTCCCGCTGTTCGTGCGGGCCGGCGCGATCGTGCCCATGTTCCCCGAGGGCACGACCGACTGGGCGCAGGGCAAGAAGTCGGGCCGTCTCGACCTCGACATCTACCCCGAGGGCGACTCCGCCTTCACCCTCTACGAGGACGACGGCCGCACCCGGGCCCACACCGAGGGCGAGTCGGCCACGCAGCGCATCGACGTGACCGCGCCGGACGCCCGCCGCCGCGGCCCCGTGGACATCCGGATCGGCGCGCTCCGGGGCGCCTACGAGGGCAAGCCCGCCCAGCGGCGCTACGGCCTGACCGTGCACACCGACACCGACCCCTCCGGCGTCCGGGCCGCCGGACAGCGGCTGCGGGAGGTGGCGTCCGAACGCGAACTGCGGGCGGCGCCGTCCGGCTGGTACTACGACGCCGGGACGGGTGTCGTCCACGTCAAGACCGCCCAGGTGTCCTCGGGCGAGCAGGTGACGGTGCGCATCGACGGAGCCGGCTCCGTCGGCGGCACGCATCCCCAGGACCGCGCCGTCGGCCTCGACGCCCGCACCGCCGCCATCGGCACCATCGGACAGTCCCAGCAGGTCGACGTCGCGGTCACCAACAGCACCGGCAAGCCGGTCGCGGTGACCGGATCGGCCGTCGACGCCCCCGAGGGCTGGCAGGTCGCCGCGACCGGACCGACGGGCACCCGTGCCCTGCCGGACGGCGGCACCTTCACCGCGCGCTTCACCGCGACGCCCCCGAAGGGCGCCGCCCCGGGCAGGTACGACCTCTCCGCCCGGGCGTCGTACACGACCCGGCAGCACAGCACCTACGCCGTGAACACCCGGACCGCCACCACACTGGCGCACCCCTCGCTCGCCTCGGCCGCCGACAACGTCGGCGTGACCAGGCAGGACGACCCGGACCCCGGCGACATCGACGGCGGCGGCTCCAGCTTCATCGCCGAACGGCTGGCCCACAAGGGCGTCACCCCGGGCGCCGCCGTCGAGGCGAACGGCTTCGCCTTCACCTGGCCCGACGCTGCACCGGGCACCCCCGACAACGTGACGGGCAAGGGCCAGACCATCCAGGTCTCCGGCGACGAGAAGGGCAACGCGCTGGCCTTCCTCGGCACCGGAACCAGCGGCAGCGCCGAGGGCACGGCGACCGTCCACTACACCGACGGCACGACCGCCGAGGCCAAGCTGGGCTTCCCCAACTGGTGCTGTCTGCCCACCGACCGGTACGGGGCGAAGACCGCGATCACCACGAAGGGCAAGAACACCCCGTCCGGCCCCGCCTACGACACCGTCGAGTACCGCCTCTACACCAAGACGCTGCGCATCGACCCGGACAAGGACGTCGCCGCCGTCACCCTGCCGGCGAACAGCGCCGTGCACGTCTTCGCACTGGCCGTGGGCGACGAGGACGTCGTGCCCCCGGCGATCCCGGACGGCCAGTACGCCCTGGCCCACACCGGAGGCGACGAACGGCTCGAGGCACCCGGCGACAGCGAGGCCGGCCCGCTGCGGGTCGGCGCGGCCTCCACGTCGCCGGCACAGAAGTGGAACGTCACCCGGAACGACGAGGGCGCCTACCAGCTGAAGAACGCCGGCAGCGGCCTCTGCGCCGACGTGGCCGGCAGCTCACAGGCCGCCGGAGCCACGGTGGTCCAGTACACCTGCACCGGCACCGCCAACCAGCAGTGGACCGTCACCGCGCAGGACGGGACGCTCACCCTGAAGGCCCGGCACAGCGGACTGACCCTGACCGCCACCGCCGACGGCCTCGTGGTCCAGTCCGCCGACGAAGGGGGAGCCCGGCAGCGCTGGCGGGCCACGCAGAACTGACCCCGCGCGCACCGCACCGGTCCCGCCACGGCCCACGGCTCATGCCAGGCCCCGGCGGGACCGGTGCCGTCGTGCCGGCTACTGCGCCAGCGCCGAGGCGGGCCCCATGACGACGACCGGCTGCCGGTCCGGGTCCAGGGCACGCAGCAGCGCGCGCAGGTGCTCCTCGTCCAGGGACACGCACGCGTTGGTAGGCCCGCCGTGGTCCACGTGGATCCACACCCCGCCGCCCTTGTCGTCGCCCAGCGGCCGTGTCTTGTCCAGCGGGGTGGTGCCGGGCACCCGGTTGTAGTCGACGGCGATCACGTAGTCGAACGAGCCCTCCAGGTCCTCGCCCAGGTGCCCGGTGCCCGAGAGCGCGAACTCCGGGTCCTGGTCGTAGGGCAGCCGGGTCCCCGGGTCGGGCAGCCGGCCTCCCGCGTCGCTGATCCCGAAGACGCCGATGGGCGTGCGCAGGTCGCCCGCGCTGTGGTCCCTCGTCCAGCCGCGCAGCCCGTTGTGCGCGGACCAGGGTCCGGCCACGGCCTGCCAGCCCCGCACGGGGTGCCGTTCGTACAGCACCACCTGGGCCCGGTTGGAGTCCGCTGTCGCGCCCCGCACCACCAGGGCCTGCCCGGTGGCCGCGGGCACCCGGGCCCGCACGGCGGGCCCGAGCCCGGGAAGCGGCCGGGCGGTGGGGCCCGCCGGAGCGGGGCGGGGGGATGCCGGCGGCGCGGGGGGTGTGCCGGGCGTCCGCGAGGCGCAGCCCGTACCCAGCAGGCCGGTGCACATCACCGCGCCGATCACCAGGGCCAGGGCTTTCCTGACGCTCATCTCAACCTCCGGTTCGGTAGGTGGGCAACTCATTGGTTGACCACCCGCGCAACCGGGTCGTGCCGATGCCCCGCGTCTCGCCCGTATGGCGCACGGACGACGCCGTGTGCGGGGAGTGACGGAAGGGGGCGCCGGCGGCGCCGGTCAGGTCGGACCGTCCGGGACCGGAGGGGCCCGCGGGCGCAACACCGTTCGTGCTCGGACCCCTTACTCACTGGTGAGGCGCGGACATGCCGTGTAGCGTCATCGGCAGATGTCGTGGTTCGACCCGACCGCCCGCACCGTGGTGCGGGCGGTCTGCTGTGCAGTGCCTTGGACCAGGACGACCACCTCCGGGTCCGCGCGGTGCGGATCCGATATCGGCTGAAAGGCAAAGGCATGGCCAGCGGTACCGTCAAGTGGTTCAACTCGGAAAAGGGCTTCGGCTTCATCGCGCAGGACGGGGGCGGCCCCGACGTCTTCGCGCACTACTCCAACATCAACGCCAGCGGGTACCGCGAGCTCCAGGAAGGCCAGGCTGTCACCTTCGACATCACCCAGGGCCAGAAGGGCCCGCAGGCGGAGAACATCACCCCCGCCTGACCGGGATGCGTTGAACCCGGCACGGCCCCCGGAAGCGGTTCGCTTCCGGGGGCCGTGTGCTTTTCCGGGCGGCGTACGACACGCGGCGCCGTGAGGCCGCAGCGGGTACGGTTGACTCATTCGTGAGGAATGCGACGAGCATCCCGGAAAGCGGCCCGGCAGGCGACGGCGGCGTCACTCGATCCGCGGCGCGCCCCGCTCCCCGTCGGATTTCTCGGCCGGCGAACGGCGGAACCCCACCCAGGGCCCGGACACTTGGGAGGGAGGAACACGGAGCGTGAGCGCACACCCACGTCGTCCCCGGGCCACGTCCCCCCACTCCGTCGGCGGGCGGCGCTCGCGAACCTCCTCCGGCCGGCACCGGGACGACCGGCGCGGCGACGACTCCCGGCCGGCGCGACCCCCGGGACGGCTGGGCTCCCTGTTCGACGTGCGCAGCGTCGCCGGCCAGGTGCTCCTCTTCCAGGTGATCGTCGTCGTCCTCACCGTCGCCGCCGCACTCGTGGCCCTGGTGCTGCAGTCCCGGAACGACAACACCCGTGCGGCCCGGCTCCGGTCCCTGGACATCGCCACGACACTCGCGCAGGCGCCGGGCACGGTGAGCGCGATGACCGGTCCCGACCCCACCGCCGTGCTGCAGCCCCTCACCGAGCGGATCAGACGCGACACCGGCGTCGACCTCGTCGTCGTGTACTCGCCTGAAGGGGTCCGGTACACCCACCCCGACCCCGCCCAGATCGGTGAGACCATCCCCGGTCCGCCCGAACCGCCGCGCGAACCCGTGACACGGACCATCGACACCACCCAGGGGCTGTCGGTCGTCTCGACCGTCCGCGCCACCGCGGCCGACGGCACCGCGGTCGGTTCGGTGGCCGTCGGCATCACGGTCCGCAAGGTGGCGGGCATGGCGGCCGAGCAGATGCCGATCCTCCTCGGCGCCGCCGCCGGGGCGCTGGCCGTGTGCGCGGGCGGCACCGCGCTGGTGAGCCGCCGGCTGCTGCGCCAGACCCACGGCCTCGGCCCGGTGGAGATGACCCGCATGTACGACCACCACGACGCGGTGCTGCACGCGGTGCGGGAGGGCGTGCTGATCACCGGAGGCGACGGGCGGCTGCTGCTGGCCAACGACGAGGCACGGCGCCTGCTCGACCTGCCACCGGACCTGGAGCGGCCGCGGATCGCCGACCTGCGCCTGGACCCGGGCATCGCCGAGCTGCTGACGTCGGTCCGGACGGCCACCGACGAGGTGCACCTGACCGCCGACCGGCTGCTCGCGGTCAACAAGCGGCCCACGGCCCCCGACGGCGCGTACGCCGGGAGCGTCGTGACGCTCAGGGACACCACGGAGCTGCGCGCCCTGTCCGGACGGGCCGAGGTGGCGCGCGAGCGCCTGACACTGCTCTACGACGCCGGCATGCGCATCGGCTCCACCCTGGACGTGGAGCGCACCGCACGGGAGTTGGCCGAGGTGGCGGTGCCGCGCTTCGCCGACCTCGTCACCGTGGAACTGGCCGAGGAGGTGCTGCGCGGAGAGGAACCGGCGGCCGTGACCACCGTCATGCGCCGTGCCGCCGTGAGCGGCAGCGGTGCCGGCCCGTCACCGCTGCCGGTGGGCAGGGCGGTTCCCCTCGCCGACGCCACGCCCCAGGCGCGGTGCGTGGCGAGCGGCCGGGCGGTGCTGGAGACGGACCCGAGCGCGGCCGGGGCAGGGCCGGCGCGGGACACCGAGCACCCGGCGCGCCCGCCGGACCACGACGCCGACGCCCTGATCGCGGTGCCGCTGCGCGCTCGCGGTGCGGTGCTCGGAGTGGTGAGCTTCTGGCGGGCCGGCGGAGCGGGGCCGTTCGACGAGGAGGACGTGCCGTTCGCCGAGGAACTGGCCACCCGTGCCGCCGTCGCGCTCGACAACGCCCGCCGCTACACCCGTGAGCACGCCATGGCGGTCACCCTGCAGCGCAGCCTCCTGCCCCGCGACCTGCCGGAACCGAGCGCCCTGGAGCTGGCCCACCGCTACCTGCCGGCCCAGGCGGGGGTGGGCGGCGACTGGTTCGACGTGATCGAGCTGTCCGGTGCCCGGGTGGCGCTGGTGGTCGGGGACGTGGTGGGACACGGGCTGCACGCGGCGGCCACCATGGGACGCCTGCGCACCGCGGTGCACAACTTCGCCACCCTCGACCTGGCCCCCGACGAACTGCTGGCCCGCCTGGACGACCTGGTCGCCCGGCTCGACCGGGAGCGGGCGGCCCAGGGAGAGGAGGAGGGACTCATCGGGGCCACCTGCCTCTACGTCGTCTACGACCCCGTCACCGGCACCTGCTGTACGGCCAGGGCCGGACACCCGCCCTTCGCCCTCGTCCTCCCGGACGGCACCGTGTCCTTCCCCGACCTGCCCGCCGGACCGCCCCTGGGCCTGGGCGGCCTGCCGTTCGACAGCGCCGAGTTCCGGGTGCCCGAGGGAAGCCAACTGGTCCTCTACACCGACGGACTCGTCGAGGACCGCGACCGGGACATCGACGTCGGCCTCGACATCCTGCGCACCGCGCTGTCCCACCCCGACCGGCCCCCCGAGCAGACCTGCCGGGCCGTGCTCGACGCCCTCCCGCCGGACCACGCGCGCGACGACATCGCCCTGCTGGTCGCCCGCACCCGGGTGCTCGACCCCGGCCGGGTCGCCGACTGGGACGTACCCCGAGACGCCGCGGCCGTTTCCGCCGTCCGCGCCGACGTCGGCCGGAAACTCGAGACATGGGATCTGGCGGAGGTGGGCTTCACCACCGAGCTCATCCTCAGCGAACTCGTCACCAACGCCATCCGCTACGGCAGCGCCCCCATCCACGTCCGCCTGCTGCGCGACCGCGGCCTGATCTGCGAGGTGTCCGACGGCAGCAGCACCTCGCCCCACCTGCGCCACGCGGCGGCCACGGACGAGGGCGGACGCGGCCTGTTCCTCGTCGCCCGGTACGCCGAACGCTGGGGAACCCGGTACACCACCACGGGCAAGGTCATCTGGACCGAGCAGTCGCTGGACGGCCGGACCACCGGGCTCGGCGGGTTCTCGGACGACGCCGACCCGCTCGACCAGTGGTCCGACGTGACCTTGTGACGTCCCGCGGTCAGGAGCGGGGCGGTACCCGGACCCCCGTGACCCGCCCAAGATCATCAAAGGCAGAATGACCCGTATGCCGATGACGAACACGCCGAGGACGGCGACGGCCGACGACGCTTCCGCGATCAGCCGCATCCTGGCCCGCGCCTTCGACGACGACCCGATGATGTGCTGGTTCTTCCCCGACGACGCCACCCGCGGCGCGGCGCTGGACCGCTACTTCGCCACCATCTTCACCCGCCAGTACGTCCGCCACTGCCTGTGCGAACGGACCGAGGCGGCAGCCGCCTTCTGGGTGCCGCCCGAGGCGCAGGCCAAGGCCGTTCCCGACGCGGAGACCGTCCAGCAGCTCCAGGACATCCTCGGCGACCGGGCCCCGCTGTTCCGGGACGCCGTCGAGGCGGCCGCGGCGCACACACCCCGGGAACCGCACTGGTACCTGGCGGTCATCGGCGCCGATCCGGCCGCCCGGGGCCAGGGACACGGGGCCGCGCTGCTGCGCTCGGGACTGGCCAAGGCCGACGCGGCGGGCATGCCCGTCTGCCTGGAGTCCTCGAAGCCGTCCAACCTGCCCTTCTACGAGCACTTCGGCTTCACCGTGCGTGAGGAGCTGCGGCTGCCGGGGGAGGGGCCGGTTCTGTGGTCGATGCGGCGCGAGCCGCGCCGCTGACCGGTGACGGGGCCGGGCGGCGCAGCGGCTAGCCCTGTTCCCGCTCCGGCTCCGTCTCCTGTTCCTTCTCCTGCCGGGTGTGGCGGCCCAGGGCGGCACTGCGGCTGGTGGCGAGGTGCTCCAGGACGAGTGCCTGCACCCGCTCGACGTCGCGCTCCGCGATCGCCTGACAGAGCGCCTCGTGTTCCAGCGCGACGCCCTCCAGGTCGTCGTGCTGGCCCATGAGCCACCGCAGCCGGCTGCGCAGGACGCCTTCGAGCTCGTTGAGCAGCTCGTTGGCGGCGAGGGAGATGACGGTCTGGTGGAAGTCGGCCGCCGCCCGGTGGGCCCGTACCGCGTCGCCGGCCCGGGCCGCCGCCAGCTCGGCGTCCACGGTCGCGCGCAGTCTCTCCAGTCCGGCGCGGGTGTGCCGTTGCGCGGCGAGCCGGAAAGCGAGGGTCTCCAGGCCCGAGCGCACTTCGTCGAGGTCGGCGATGTCGCTCGTGGTGAACTCGCGCACCACCGCCCACGTGCGCGGCCTGGGCGTCACCAGCCCTTCGGACACCAGTGTCCTGAGGGCCTCGCGGACGGGCAGCCGGCTCACCCCGAGTGCCTCGGCCAGCTCCCGCTCGACGAGCCTGCTGCCCGGCTGTCGTACACCGTCGAGGATCTCGTCGCGCAACTGCCGGGTCACCCGCTCGGACTCGGGCATGAAATCCCCTGACGCAGCCATTGCCGTCCTTCGTCGTTCGTCCCGTTCCACGGCGCACCGGCTGCGGCGGTGCGGTGCGGCAGCCGGGCGGCCCGTCAGAATACCGTGCGGCCGGTGTGACCGGCGGCCCGGTCCGGTGCCGGCGCGGAGGGCGGAGGCAGGGACGACGGGGGACGTCAGCGGGCCGCCGGTGGCCAGTTGACGATCTGTTTGGGGCGCGGCGCCGCGTACGTGCGGACCTTGGACGTGGACAGGCCGAGACGGACCAGCGATTCGGCGATCGTCACGGCGGCGGTCACTCCGTCCACGACGGGTACGCCGGTACGGTCCACGACGCGTTCGGCGAGTCCGGCCATGCCTCCGCAGCCCAGGCAGATGACCTCGGCCCGGTCGTCCTCCACCGCACGGGCGGCCTGTTCGGCGATGGCGTCCACGGCGGCCTGCTCGTCGCGTTCGAGTTCCAGGACGGCGAGCCCGCTGGCCCGCACGGACGCGCACCGGGCACTCATCCCGGCCGCCTCCAGCCGCTCCTCGATGAGCGGCACCGTACGGTCGAGGGTGGTGACGACGGAGTAGCGGCGGCCGAGGAACTGCGCGGTGCTCGCCGCCGCCTCGGTGATGTCGACGACGGGGACGTCGAGGAGTTCCTGCAGTCCCTCCCGCCCGTGTTCGCCGTACCCGGCCTGGATGACCGCGTCGAACGGCTCCGGATGGGCGCGGACGGTCTCCATGACGGCCACCGCGGCGAGGTAGCTCTCGTAGTTCCCCTCGACGGACTCCGCGCCGAAGGAGGGGGTGAGGGGGACGATCTCGGTCCCGGGCGAGGCGGCGCCGGCCGCCTGCTTGCCGATCGCGTCGGTGATGGACTGGGTGGTGTTGACGTTGACCACGAGGATGCGCATGGGGTGGGGCCTTCTGCTCGGGCTGGTCATTCGGCGGCGACGGCGATGGCCTCGCCGTCCACGTCGCGGATCGGCACGGCACGGTCGGCGACGACCGCGTACAGCGCGGCGGCGACGACGGCGCCGATGAACCAGGAGAACCCGGCCGCGGCGTGGAAGAAGGGCACGAGGGCGACCACGACGGCGATCGCGGCACTCGGGAGGAAGGCGGCGACGGCCCGCGGGTTGTAGCCGCGCCGGTAGTGGTACTCGGCGTCCGTGTCCTCGGTGTAGAGGGCGGGCACGTTGACCCGGGCCTTCCGCAGCAGCCAGTAGTCGGCCATGATCACGCCGAAGAGCGGTCCGAGCAGCGCGCCGAGCCCGCCGAGGAAGTAGTTCACGACGACCGGGCTGTTGTAGAGGTTCCAGGGCGTGATCACGAGGCCCAGCACGGCGCTCACCAGACCGGCCCGGCGGAAGTCGAGCCGGCGGGGGAAGAGGTTGACCAGGGCGTAGATGGGCGCCACGAAGTTGGCCAGCAGGTTCACCGCGACCGTCAGGGCGATGAGGGCGAGCGAGGCGACGGCCAGCAGGAACATGTTGGGGACGGACCTGACGATGTCGGTCGGACTGGTGATGACCCGGCCGTCGAGGCTGAACTGGGCCCCGCTGAGGACCGCCACGATGCAGGCGAAGAAGAGCATGTTCACCGGGATGCCGATGACGTTGCCCCGGACGATGGAGCCGCGGTTCCTCGCGGACCGCGTGAAGTCGCAGAAGTTGAGGACGAACGTCCCGTAGATCACCACCCACAGCGCGGCGGCCTGGAGGACCTGGAGCCACATCGCGCCGCCGGTGAGCGGGTCGCCGTCGGACAGGGAGATCGAGCCGTCCGCGCGGACGAACATCCACACCGCGAGCGCGCACATGGTGAGCAGCGTGACGGGTGCCGCGAAGGCCATGTACCGCCGGATCATCTGCATCCCGTAGCTCACGATGAGCACCTGGAGCGCCCACAGGGCCAGGAACGTGATCCAGCCGAGCGTCGACTGGCCGAGCAGGGAGTCGGTGTCCAGGCGGCTCAGTTCCGGGAACAGTGCCACCAGGAGTGCGCTGAGTACGGCGGAGGCCAGATAGGTCTGGATACCAAACCAGGCGATGGCTACGGCGCCGCGCACGGCGGCCGGGATCTTCGCTCCCTTGATGCCGAACGCGATGCGGCTCATGACGGGGAACGGCACACCCGTTTTGTGACCCATGAACCCGGACAGGGTGAGCAGGAGGAAGAGCAGGACGGACGCGAGCGCAAAGGCGGCCAGGATGCCCCACACGTTCAGCCCCAGGGCGAACAGTCCGATGGCGAACGCGTAATTGCCCAGGCTGTGCACGTCGTTGGCCCAGAGTGTGAAGACGTTGTAGGCGCCCCAGCGGCGCCCCTCCTTCTTCGTCGGGGCCAGGTCGTAGGTGTAGAGGGCGGAGCTGGTCGCGGTGTCGCCGGTCGGCGCGGACGAGCGGCGGTCTTCCAGGGCAGTCATGCGGGGACTCCTGGTTCGGGGTGCGGGGAGCTGGCGGTTTCCACGAAGTGGAAGCGGGATTCCGTGCCCCAGAACGTAGTTTTCGCCAAACGGCACCGTCAAGGGGTCGGCGGTAAATGGAATACCATTTATTGGCCGCCCGGACGCCTGGCCGCCGAAAACCCGTTGCGTCCGGCGACCGTGCCCCCGAGGCTGCACCCATGTCCCCCGCCTTCCTGCGGCCGGCCGCTCTCTCCGACGCCCCGGCCATCACCGAACTCCTCAACGAGGTCGACCGGATCGAGATCGGCCGTGCCGAGACCGACCTGCACGAGGTCGAGGCCGACCTGAAGCGCCCGGACACGGACCTGGAGCACGACTCGTGGGTGGCCGTCGACGACGGCAGGATGGTGGCCTACGGCCTGCTCTGGGACGAGTCCGGCGGCGAGCGCGTCGACATCGACCACTACGTGCTGCCCGACCACCAGCAGACCGGGCTGCGCCTGCTGGCCGCGATGGAGACGCGCGCACTGGCGAAGGCGCGCGCCAACGGAGCCGGCCGGGCCGTCGTCCATCTGCACCTCAACGCCCGGCCCACGACCGACACCGCGCTGCTCACGGCGCGCGGCTGGCGAACCGTACGCCGCTACCACGTGCTGCGCCGCCCCGTGGACGCGGCGGGCGATCTGCCGCCCGCCCCGCCGCCGGGCGTGCGGGTGCGGACCTGCGTCACCGAGGCCGACCGGTTGCGGGTGCACGAGCTGTACCAGTCGGCGTTCGCCGGCCACTTCGACTTCCAGTCGCGCGACTACGAGCGCTGGCTGCACGACATCGGCGGGGAGCGGCTGGACTGGTCCCTGGTGTGGATCGCCGGCACCGACGACCTGGGCGACGCCGGGTTCCTGCTGGCCCGGGACGACCGGGAGGCCATGGGCTGGATCCGCAGCATCGGGGTCCTGCGCGAGGCGCGCGGCCGCGGCCTGGGTGGCTTCCTGCTGCGGCAGGCCTTCGCCGGGTTCGCCGCGCGCGGACGGGACACGGTGGGTCTCGGCGTCGACACCGAGAACGCCACGGGCGCGCCGCGCCTGTACGGCCGCAACGGCATGACGGTGCACTTCGCCGTCGACACCTGGGAGGCGGTACTCACCTGACGCCCGCCCCGCCCGCCCGGGGGCCAGGGTGCAGACAGCGCGAGGCCCCCGGCCGGCACGGTCCGACGGGGGCTCCGCGTGCTCGCGGCTCAGGAGGAACGGCACGGCGGGGTGCCGCGCCGGTAGCCGCTGCCCGCGTCAGGTCAGACGCGGACGCCGAACATGAACGGTCCGCCGATGGTGTCCATCGACTCGTACCGTACGACCGTGCCGGTGCGGGGGGCGTGCAGGATCTGGCCGTTGCCCGCGTACAGGCCCACGTGGTGCAGGTCGTTGAAGAAGAAGACCAGGTCGCCGACCTGGAGCTGGCTCCGTGTGAGACGGGTCCCGATGCCCGACTGGGCCTCGGAGGTGCGCGGTATGTGGACGTCGGCCTGGGCGTAGGCCCAGGAGGTCAGGCCCGAGCAGTCGTACGAGGAGGGTCCGGTGGCGCCGCGGATGTAGGGCTTGCCGAGCTGGCTCTGCGCGGCGGTGAACGCGGCGCCGGCCCGGCCGGACGCGGGGGTGTGGTGGCCGGTGTTCACCTGCTCGGCGGAGGCTTGGCCGGCGCGCTGCTGCTCGGCGGCGAGGGCCGCCTTCTCCTGTGCGGTCAGGGTGTTGAGCAGCTTCTGCGCCTCGGCGAGCTTGCTCTGGACCTCCTTCTTCCTGTTGCCCAGCTCCGTGCGGGTGGTGGCGAGGTCCTCGAGCTTCTCGGTGGCCTCGGCGCGCTCCTGGGCCAGTTTCTGCTGTTTGCCCTGGATCTTCTTCAGGGCGTCGACCTGTCGGCCGCTCAACTGGTCGAGCGTGCCCGCCTTGGCGAGGAAATCGTCCGGGTCCGACGAGAGGAGGAGCTGCACCGAGGCGTCGATGCCTCCGGAGCGGTACTGGGCGGCGGCCAGTGACCCCAGCCCGTCGCGCAGTGCGTTCAGCTCCTGCTGGCCGCGGGCGACGCTGTCCTGGACGGCGGAGACCTCCTTCTGCAGCTTCCGCTGCTTCTCGTCGGCCGCGTTGTACTTCTCCGTGGCCTGCTCCGCCTGCACGTAGAGCTTGTCGACCTTCGCCTTGACCTCGTCCTTGCCGAGCTTCTGGCCGGGCGTGGCGTCGGCGGCGTTCGCGCTCAGGGCGACGGCAGCGGCGGCCGCCGTGGTCAGCACGCTCACGCGCGTGCGGCTGGGCTGTCTGGGTCGACGATGGGAGGTCACAGAAACGGACTCCTGTTCCTTGGGCCACCGGCCGATGCGTCGGTGGCCTGAGCGGGGGGTGGGGAGTGTGCGTGGTCCGGCCTTCCCGGACAGCGGTACGAGCGGGGATGCCGCCGGTGTCACGCGCCTGCGGCGGTCACGGGCGCCCGGGGCCGTCCTGAAGGGCGCAGTTCATTGCCACACGGTCGAGGTGCCCTCCTCGCGGAGGTCTCCGCATGTGCATGCTCCTTTGCCGAGTGGCGTGGTCGTGCGAGGGGGAGGGAAGAACCCGCGTCCCTCCCGGCCACTGGCGAGTGGATCACGAGCACGTGGGGGCGGACCATGCAGAACTACCGGCAGAAGTAGCCGTCTTCTCCCTACTGCCTTGCAAGGCTCGGCGGCCAGGACGCGTCCAGGGGCCTGGGCGATCACGCCTCCCGTCAGGGCTCGTGGCCGTCGGCACCCGGACGGCCTACGCCGCGTCGGCGGGAGAGCAGGGCGTGGCCACGACGGGCGCGAGATGCTCGCCTCGTACGTGACGCCCCGAGGGGGGCCGGCGTCGTCGTCCGTCGGCTGCGCCGGCCACGCCCCGTGACGGCCGGCCCGGCGCGCTGAGGGGACGAACGGTGCCATAGTGATACGTGTCCCCCGCGGACTCATCCTGTGGAGCCGGAGCTGGAGCGGTCGATGTTCCGCAAGCGCCCTGTACACGACGGCGACGAGCTGCTGGCCAGGCTCGGATCGCTGACCGCACAGGCGCGCGAGCTCGCGGAGCTGCAGCGCTCCCGGGTGGAGCTGGCCATCGCCCTGCAGCGCGGCATGCTCCCGAGCGACATGCCCGACGTCCCCGGGTTCCACCTGGCCGCCCGGTACTCGCCCGCCTACGCTGGGCTCAACGTCGGCGGCGACTGGTACGACGCCTTCACGCTGCCCGACGGCCGCATAGGCCTGTCCGTCGGGGACGTGCAGGGCCACACCATCGACGCGGCGGCCTTCATGGGACAGATCCGCGTCGGCCTGCGGGCGCTCGCGTCCGTCACCAGCGAGCCCGGCGAACTGCTCGCCCGGACCAACGACCTGCTCCTGAGCCTGGGCACCGACCTCTTCGCCACCTGCACCTTCATGCGGTTCGACCCCGACACCGGCACCGTGGAGAGCGCGCGGGCCGGGCACATCCCCTGCGTGTGGGCCACGGCGGACGGGAAGTCCGGAATCTCCGAGGACGAAGGGGGCCCGCCGCTCGGTGTCCAGGAGGGCATGGAGTACCCGGTGACCCGGTACCGGCTCACCACGGGCGGTGTCTTCCTCCTGCTCACCGACGGTGTCGTGGAGGGCCCCTCGCTCCCCGTCGACGAGGGCCTCGAACGGGTCGTGCGGCTCGCCGGTATCGCGGCCGTCGCGGGCATGGAGGCGACCTCGCTGGCAGCCGCCGTGATCAAGAACGCGGCGCTGGTGGGGCACGAGGACGACGCGGCCGTGCTCGTCGTCGGCCACGACCGGCGGGCCGTTCAGCCTTAGGGCGGGAGCCGCGCGCCTCTCGCCTCGCCGACGGGGCGGCGCCGGTGTCTGATGGCTGCTGTGGTGGGTATCGCTGCTTGGCCGCGCCCGCTCGTCCGGGTCCTGGAGACACTGCTCGTCGCGGGCTGCTACTACGCGGCGGGCCGGCTCGGGCTGCTGCGGCACCTGGTCGTGGAAGGCGCGGTGGTCGCCCCCATGTGGCCGCCCACCGGCGTCGCGGTGGCCTGCCTGCTGATCCTCGGGCTGCGCTGCGCGCCCGGCATCGCCCTCGGCGCCCTCCTGGTCGTCATGTACCTCTCCCCGCTGCGGCCCTCGGCGCTCGGGATCCTCGCCGGCAACACCGCCGCCCCCGTCTGCGCGTACCTGATGCTGCGTGCGGTGGGCTTCCGTACGGACCTGAGCCGCCTGCGTGACGGCCTGGCGCTGGTGTTCCTCGGCGCGCTCACCGCCATGCTGATCAGCGCCGGCGCCGGCGCCGGCATGGCCGTCCTCACCGGCGAACTCCCCACGGACCGCTTCTGGCCCGTGTGGCTGGCCTGGTGGGCGGGCGACGCGATGGGCGTCGTCCTCGTCACCCCGCTGCTCCTGCTGCTGTACCGGGCCCGCCGGCCGCCCCCGGGCACCCGGTGGTGGGAGGCATCGGCCCTGGCTCTCGTCGTCTGCGTCCTGGTACCGCTGATCAGCCAGACCCGGATCAGCCTGCTGTTCCTGGTCTTCCCCCTGCTGATCTGGGCAGCGCTGCGCTTCCAGCTGGCCGGCAGCCTGCCGTGCGCGCTCTTCGCGTCCGTCCTGGCGTCCGTAGCCGCCACGGACCGGTCCGGTTCCTTCGCGCGGCTGACCGACGTCGAGGTGATGATGAAGCTCCAGGCGTTCAACGGGGCCATGGGCCTGACCGCGCTCCTGCTGTCCGCGGTGATCACCGAGCAGCGCAACACCCGGCGCTCGGTGGAACGGGCCTGTCAGGAACTGGTCGAGGCGTTGCAGCACCTGTCGGCGGGCGAGTCGGCGCGCAACCGGTCAGTCGAGGAGGACCGCTGAACGGCGCCCACCGGCGGTGTCCGGGTGCGCGCGGCCGGCATCCGGCACACCCTGGGAGCATGTCCGGTGACCCTGCCATCGTCGTCTATCCGCCCGCCCGGGACGGCGGCCGGCGCGTCCGCTTCGACGGCGCCTTCCTGGGCATGGCCTACACGCTCGTCGACATCGCGGAGTTCCTGCGCCGCGCCGGCATGGAGGACGTGGAGGCGTCGGACGTCCAGGCCGCTCAGTGGATCGAGTGGCGCGGCGGCGGGCCGCACGACTGGACACCGTGACGACAGGCGGCCCCGGCGCAGGCGTCAGACCGGCTGCGGGGTGAAGGGGTACATGGCGTCACCGTCCGGCTGGACGACGCCGTAACTGCTCTCGGGGACCTTGTTCCACACGCCCGGCAGATCGCCGAGGGGCTCCGAGACGATCAGGCGGGTGTCGTCGGACGCCTCCCGCAGGAACGGCAGGTCGGGATGGAGCGCCCGCAGGCTCTCCACGGCCGAGCTGTAGAAGAGCGACCGCGAGTCCTGCTGGCTGGAGTAGCGGAAGGCCCACAGCCGTTGCCCGTCGGTCACGGCGACCGTCATCTGCAGCGGGTACTCCACGTGGTGCTCGTGCCCGATCTCCTCCACCAGCCCGGCCATCCGCGCCACGGCCGCCGGCGGATCGTCCTCCAGGCCCAGCGTGAGGGCCAGGTAGAACATCATCTCCGAGTCCGTCGACCCCTCCATGTCGGGAAAGAGCCCCGGGTCCACGGCCAGGGCGAGGTCCCGGCGCAGCCGGTGGAACTCGGCGATCGCACCGTTGTGCATCCACATCCACCGGCCGTGGCGGAACGGATGGCAGTTGGTCTGCTGCACCGGGCTCCCGGTGGAGGCCCGGATGTGCGCGAAGAACAGCGACGACCGGACGTGGCCGGCGATCTCCCGCAGATTGCGGTTGCTCCACGCCGGGCCGATCTCCCGCACGATCGCGGGCGTCCTCATCTCCGGGCCGAACCAGCCGACGCCGAAGCCGTCCCCGTTCGTGGTCTCCACGCCCATCCGGGAGTGCAGGCTCTGGTCGATCAGGGAGTGCTCGGGCTTGTAGAGGATGGTCTCGAGCAGCACCGGCGTACCCGAGTAGGCGAGCCATCGGCACATCGTCTGCCGCCTCCCTGGTCTTGGGGCACGTGCCGCACGGGGCGCCGCACGTCAGTCGACCGGCCAGGTGTGGACCGGGGCGTTGAGATGCATGTAGTCCATGTACTGCTGGGTCATCCGCCGCAGGGCCTCGTGCCGGCCCACGTGGGTGGAGTCGTCGATGTGATGGAACATCTCCTTCTGCCAGACCGCGCCGTTGCGCCCCGTGACGCACCGCTGCTCGATGATGCCGAGCAGCGGCTCCCGCCAGGCCGCGTCCATGCCGGACAGCTCCAGTCCCCGGTGCGCCAGCGGCAGCAGGCGCCGCAGCACGAGTTCGGGCACGGGCACCTCGCCCATGCCGGGCCAGTACAGCAGTGCCTCGATGCCGTGCCGGGCCGCGGTGTGCAGATTGTCCTCGGCGACCGAGAACGACATCCGCGACCACACCGGCCGGTCCTCCTCCACCAGGGCGCGAGTGAGCCCGTAGTAGAAGGCGCCGTTGGCGAGGGTGTCGGCGACCGTCGGCCCGGCGGGCAGCACCCGGTTCTCCACCCGGACGTGCGGCTTGTCGTGGGCGACGGCGTAGACCGGGCGGTTCCAGCGGTAGATGGTGCCGTTGTGGAGGGTGAGTTCGCCCAGTTCGGGAATGTCACCGCGGTCCAGCGTCTCCGTCGGATTCTGGTCCTCGCACAGGGGCAGCAGCGCGGGGAAGTAGCGCAGGTTCTCCTCGAACAGGTCGAAGACACTGTTGATCCACCGTTCGCCGAACCACACCCGCGGCCGCACCCCCTGCGCCTTGATCTCCTGCGGCCGGGTGTCGGTCGCCTGTTCGAACAGCGGGACACGGCTTTCGTGCCACAGCTCCTTGCCGAGCAGGAACGGCGAGTTCGCCGCGAGTGCGACCTGCACCCCGGCGATCGCCTGCGCGGCGTTCCAGTAGTCGGCGAACTCCTCCGGGGACACCTGGAGGTGGAACTGGGTGCTGGTGCACGCGGCCTCCGGGGTGATCGTGTCCGCGTAGGTCCGCAGCCGGTCGACGCCGTCCACCTCGATGTGCAGGTCCTCGCCGCGGGCCGCGAACACCTGGTCGTTGAGCATCCGGTAGCGCGGATTCTCCGACAGCGCTGCCTCACCGACGTCCGACTGCCGCAGCGTGGGCAGGATGCCGATCATGATCAGATGCGCGCCGACGGACTTCGCCCGGTCCTCCGCGTGGTTCAGGGCGCCGCGGATCTCGGTCTCCCAGGAGTCGGGGCCGCCCGCCGTCAGCCGGCGGGGCGGGATGTTGATCTCCAGGTTGAACCGGCCCAGCTCGGTGGACCAGGCGGGGTCCGCGATGGCCTCCAGCGCGTCGCTGTTGCGCATCGCGGGTTCGGCCTCGTCGTCGACCAGGTTGAGCTCGATCTCCAGTCCCACCTGGGGCCGCTCGGTCTCGAACCGCGACTCGCGCAGCATCTGCGCGAAGGCCTCCAGGCACTCCTGCATCTTGATCCGGTACCGGCGGCGGTCCTCGCGGGTGAAGACCAGCGCCGGGACGTCCCGTCCCATCGGCCCTCCCGGTTCCCTTCCTCGGACGCCTCTCCACCCCAGCGTCGCACCGCCGGGCGCCCCGCACCACGCGGGGCGCCGTGCGGGGCGGCGGGCCGGGGGCATCGAGGAGACGGCGGAAACGGGACGGCGCCCGCCGCACTGGGTGCGGCGGGCGCCGTGTCCGGGCGGGCCTTCGCCCGGCCGGTGCGGGCTCAGAGCTTGCCCGAGTCCCGCACCGTGATGGTCGCGGAGGTGCGGCCCGACGGGGAGGAGCCGTAGCCCTCGATCGTGTCCACCACGTCCGTGCCCTCGACGACCTTGCCGAAGACGACGTGCTTGCCGTCCAGCCACGGGGTGGGGACGGTGGTGATGAAGAACTGCGAGCCGTTGGTGTTCGGACCCGCGTTCGCCATCGAGAGCAGGTACTTGCCGGTGTGCTTCAGCTGGAAGTTCTCGTCCGCGAACTTCTCGCCGTAGATGCTCTTGCCGCCGGTGCCGTCGCCCCTGGTGAAGTCACCGCCCTGCAGCATGAACTGCGGAATCACACGGTGGAACGGGGAGCCCTTGTAGCCGAAGCCGTGCTCGCCGGTCGCCAGCTCGATGAAGTTCTTGGCGGTCTTGGGGGTGACGTCCTCGAAGAGCTCGAAGACGATGCGGCCCGCGTCCTTGCCGTCGATGTCGATGTCGAAGAAAACCTTGGAATTGCTCATCGCACCATTGTGACGGGTGTGGTCCGCGGACCGTTAACCGGCTGTCCCCTCAACGGGTGGCGAGCAGCAGCAACGTGTCGATCACGCGGTTGGAGAAGCCCCACTCGTTGTCGTACCAGGCGACCACCTTGACGTGGCGGCCGTCGACCCGGGTGAGTTCCGCGTCGAAGATCGACGAGGCCGGGTTGCCGGTGATGTCCGACGACACCAGCGGGTCCTCCGAGTACTCGAGGACACCGGCGAGCGGGCCCTCGGCCGCGGCACGGTAGGCCGCCAGCACGTCCTCGCGCGTCACCTCGCGGGAGACGGTGGTGTTGAGCTCGACGATCGACCCGACCGGGACCGGCACGCGGATCGAGTCGCCCGACAGCTTGCCGTCGAGGTTCGGCAGCACCAGACCGATCGCCTTCGCCGCGCCCGTGGTGGTGGGCACGATGTTCACGGCGGCGGCCCGGGCGCGGCGGGCGTCGCGGTGCGGACCGTCCTGGAGGTTCTGCTCCTGCGTGTAGGCGTGCACCGTCGTCATGAAGCCGTGCTCGATGCCGGCGAGCTCGTCGAGCACCGCGGCCAGCGGCGCGAGCGCGTTGGTCGTGCACGAGGCGTTGGAGACGACGGTGTGCACGTCCGGGTCGTAGGCGTCGGTGTTGACCCCGTACGCGAGCGTCACGTCGGCGCCGTCCGACGGCGCGCTGACGAGCACCTTCCGGGCGCCCGCGTCGAGGTGGGCGCGCGCGGCCTTGGCCGACGTGAAGCGGCCCGTCGCCTCCAGCACGATGTCGACGTCCAGCTCGGCCCACGGCAGCTGCGCCGGTTCCCGCTCGGCGAGCACCTTGATCCGGCGGCCGTCGACGACCAGGGCGTCCCCGTCGGCGGTCACCGGGCGGCCGAGCCGGCCGGCCGTGGTGTCGTAGGCGAGCAGGCGCGCCAGCGTGGCGGGCTCCGTGAGGTCGTTGACGGCGACGACCTCCAGGTCACTGCCGCGTTCGAGCAGGGCACGCAGCACATTGCGTCCGATGCGGCCGAATCCGTTGATGGCGATGCGAGTCATGAGTGTGTCCCTTCGTCTCGCCACCCAGGGTGCTGCGTGGCGGACACCCGGGACAGCGGCGCGATCGCCACGGTTCGAAAGGATCCCGCCAGGCCCGTGTCGAGCGCGTCACTCGCCCTGGGCGAAGGTGCGGCGGTACTGGGTCGGCGTGGTGCCGAGGATGCGCTGGAAGTGCAGCCGCAGATTGGTGGCGGTGCCGAGCCCGACGTCGTCGGCGATCTGCTCCACGCTGCGCTGCGACCGTTCGAGCAGCTCACGCGCCATGTCGATGCGGGCGCGCATGACCCACTGCATCGGCGTGTATCCCGTGTCCTCGACGAAGCGCCGCGACAGGGTGCGCGGCGACACCGCCGCGTGCCGGGCCAGCGTCTCCAGGGTGAGGGGCTCGCCCAGCCGGTGCAGCGCCCACTCGCGGGTGGCGGCGAACCGCTCGCCGAGCGGCTCGGGCACGCTGCGCGGCACGTACTGCGCCTGGCCCCCGCTGCGGTAGGGCGCCGCCACCAGGCGCCGGGCCGCGTGGTTCGACGCGGCCACCCCGAGGTCGCCGCGCAGGATGTGCAGGCACAGGTCGATGCCGGAGGCGGCGCCCGCCGACGTGAGCACCCGTCCCTCGTCGACGAACAGCACGTTCTCGTCGACCCGGACCAGCGGATGCCTCGCCGCCAGCGCCCGCGTGTAGTGCCAGTGCGTCGTGGCCCGCCGGCCGTCGAGCAGGCCCGTGGCGGCCAGCGCGAAGGCGCCCGTCGAGATGGCCGCGAGCCGCGCGCCCGGTCGTGGGCGGCGACCAGCGCGTCGACGACGGCCGGTGGCGGGTCCTCGCGGTCCGGGAACCGGTAGCCGGGCAGGAACACGAGGTCGGCCCACGCGAGGGCGTCGAGGCCGTGGGCGACGTGGTACGACAGGCCGTCGCCGCCGGTCACGAGGCCGGGCGTCGCGCCGCACACCCGCACCTCGTACGGCATGCTGGCGCGGGTCGTGAACACCTGCGCGGGAATGCCGACGTCGAGCGGCTTGGCACCCTCGAACACAAGGACGGCGACGCGACGCAGGCGGGGGTCTGGCACGGTGACAGGGTATGCGGACACGCCCGGGCCGTGTCCGCACAGCCCCTCCGCCCCGCGACGCCCGGCGCGAGCTCTCGCCGCAGGGGGCGAAGGCCCGCGTACACCCCGGTACGGGACCCAAGCCCGGCCCGCCGGAAAGCACCCGCCGGACGCCGCGGGACCCGCCCTCCGGGCGGACGGAGGGACTGTGCGGACACGCCCTAGGGACCGGCGTGGACCTGGCAGGCCCAGAGGCTGGGCGTCTCGGGGTACTGGTCGCGCAGCGCGCGCACCGTCGCGTGCAGGGCACCGGACGTGCGGGCCACGTCCAGCGCGCCGCCGCCGGTGTGGAGCTCCTCGTACACGCCCCGCGCGACCTCGGCGCCGATGGCGTCCACGACGTGCCACAGGGAGCCCACGACGTGCGGGAAACCCGCCATCTGCAGGGCGCTGACGATGTGGACGGCCTCGTCGGCGAGCTCCGGGCTGCTGCGCAGGGTGTCGCAGGCGGAGAGGTACGCCAGCCGCGCTGACGGCAGCCGCAGGCGGGCGAGGTCGCGGACGGTCAGCGGACGCTCGGTGGCGTCGTGCAGCACCAGCCGGCTCTCGGACAGGCGCTCCAGATCGCTGAGGGCGTGGCAGGCGAAGTGCGCGTGGGCGTGCCGGGGCAGGGCGGAGACGACCGCGGAGCGCGTGGCGGCGGTGTCCGCCAGCACCGCGGCCCCCGGCAGCAGGCCCGCCAGGTGCTCCCTCTCGCGGCGCGCGCCGGGCAGGGGAGCGGCGCCGGCGGCCTCCGACACGCCGACCACGAGCGTCGTGGCGCCCGCGGGCCGCGCGACACGCTGCCGGGCATGGTGCAGGGCCCGCAGCGTCGGTGTGTACGAGGACGTCACCCGGTCGAGCGCCCCGGACACGCCGTCGGCGGGAGCCGCCGCGTGCAGTGGCAGCGTGCCCAGGGCGCCGCCGGGCGACCACCACACGCGGGGCCACGGCCCGGCGGGCCGGGCCGGGAGGCCCAGGTGGTCCAGGACCGGGCCGGTGACCGTCCGCCACAGCCAGTCGAGGGTGTCCCGGACGACCTGCTGGGCGCGCCGCGCGTGCTTGCGTGAGGTTCCGGGCGTCTCGATACGCACGAGCGCCTCCTCGAACGCCTCCCGGTGAGCCGCCGTCGTCCGCGCATCTAGACCGGGCAGCGGCACGGCGTCGACGGAACGCCCGGTGACGACCAGGGCGTCGCTGCCGTAGGGGGAGACGTTGACCAGGACCACCGGGCCGGCCGCGGCGGTCGCCCGCAGCTCGCTCTCGTCCCACTCCCGCACCGGGCGCAGCAGACCGAGGCCGGGGTGCTCGGCACGGATGCGGCGCGTGAGTTCCTGCCATTCGGCGGCCAGCCGCTGGCGCCGGTCGGCCCGCGCGTCCGCGGCGCGGGACGGGTGCGCCGGGCCGCCCGGGCCGCGGTCCGCGGACTCCTCGCTCAGCTGCTCCCGGCTCTCGGTCGCCGTGTCGAGCGCCGCCCGGAGCTCCTCGAACCGCTCGGCGAGTGCCGGCGCCCTCTCCCGGAGCCGGGTGAGGTCGCTGTCCGCGTCGAAGGCATGGGACAGCAGGACGCCCCTGGCCTGTTCGAGGAGCCCCACCGCGAGCCCGGGCCGGCCGCAGCGCACCGCACAGGCGGCCGCGGCGGCCCCCAGGCCGACGGTCCGGCCGAGCAGCAACTCCTGGTCGTCGCGCAGCAGATGGCGCGGCGCGACGGAGTGCAGCAGGTCGACCGCCCGCACATAGCCGTCCAGAGCGCGGTCCCACACACCGAGCTCCGCCCAGAGGTCGCCGCAGGCCCGCGCGGCGTTCAGCCGCTCCGAGGGCGGGCACTGCTGCTCCAGTGCGGCCGTGCGGAACACCTCGGCCGCCTCCGCCAGATCGGCGTCGCGGCTCCGGCCGGTGCTCCGGTCCCGCAGGACGGCACCCAGGTTCGTCAGCCGCAGCGCGCGCCGCGCGTGACCGGGCGGGGTGACCTCGACCGCCCGGCGCAGCAGGGCGAGCGCCTCGGCCCGGACGCCGGGCGACACCAGGGAGCCGAGGCCCGACAGACGGGAGTCGGCGGCCACCGTCAGCGCTGCGGGCAGCTCGGGGGAGTCGTCGGGCAGCGCCGCGACGACCGCGTCGGCCAGCCGGCGCGCCTCCCGGACGTCACCGGGCCGCCACGCCCGCTCGCAGCGGGCCATCAGGGCCATGGCCAGGTTGTGGCGCCGGCGCGGCAGGAGGGGGTCGTCCGCCGGGGTCAGCGCGAGTGCCTGCCGGAACAGCGCGACGGCTTCGTCGAGCCGGGCGGCCGGGTCGGGGGCACGCTCGGAACCGGTCATCACACTGATCCCCGTGGACCCGAGCAGCGTCGCGCGGTGCGCGCGGCCGAGCCCGGGCAGCCGCCCGGCACGGTGCCGGCACTCCTGTGCCTCGCGCAGGTCCTCGCCGTCGCCCGAGAGCCCGTGGCGCAGCCCCAGGGCCATCCCGAGGTTCAGCAGCCGCACGCCGAGCACCTCGTGCCCGTCCGGGGTGAGCGCCACGCCCTCCCGCAGCGCTTCGATCGCCTCGTTCAGCTCCGCCGGGCGGCCGCTGTGCTCGTAACTGTCGCTCAGCACCAGGCCGAGATCGCAGAGCGTCACGGGTCGCTCCGGGTGACCCGGCGGCAGCAGCGACTCGGCCCGCCGCAGGAGCGCGAGGGCCTCGGCCAGGTCCGCGCGGTTGCCCTCGGGGTCGAGCCGGTAGCGGGCGTGCAGCGCCATCGCGGGCGCGAGCAGCCGCGTCGCGGTGCGGGGCGTCGCCTGCGTGGACACGGCCGCCACGGCGGACAGATGCGAGATCGCCGCGTCCAGATCGGCGGGATCGCCGCTCAGCGCGTAGCGGGCCCGCAGCGCGTTGCCCAGCGCGGCGCGTATACCGACGCGCTGATCCGGGTCCCGCGCCGCGTTCAGGGCCTCGCTGAACACCGCGACCGCCTCGTGCAGATCGTGCGGCCGGCCGGCGCGCTGGTAGCGCAGGACGAGTGCGAGGCCCAGGTTGATGCCTGCCGCGGCCGGGCCCTTCGGGTCGCCGGGAGCGGCCCGGCGGAACAGGTCCACCACCTCGTCGCACTCCTCGACGGTGCCGCCCTCCCGGTGCCGCAGAGCGAGCAGCGTGGCGCCCAGGGTGCTCAGGCAGTGGGCCAGATGCGGGCTGCCGGCGGGAAGTTGGGCCAGCACGTCGCGGGCGATGCCGGCGGCGTCGTACAGGTCCTCCGGGTCGTGCGCGCGCTGGTAGCGGTCCAGCAGCTGGATGCCCAGATTGCTGAGGGCGGGGAGCCGGTCGGGGGAGTGGCCGGGGAGGGCCTTGAGGGTGCGGTGGGTGAGAAGGAGCTCGGTGTCCGGGCCGGCCTCCGCCCCGTCCCGCTCGCCGAGGGACAGGGCGTGGGTCAGATCGGCGACCAGGGCGCCGTACGCGGGGTCGTCCTCCGGGGTCGCGAGGACGGCGAGGCTGCCCGCGGCGACGGCCGTGGCGAGCAGTATCTCGCGGCTCGGTGCCGAGGCGCTCACCCGCTCGGCCAGTGCGTACAGACGCAGGTCGTCCTCGGTGGCGTCGCGCGGCGGCCGGTGCTGCCGGCCCTCGGCCGCGATCAGGGACGCGGCGCACTGCGCCGACCACTCGGCGACACCGTCGGCGTTCGCCGGGTCGGGGAGGTCCGCGGGGTCGGCGGCGGCGAAGCCGGCCGCCAACTGCGGTGGCACGAGCCGGGGATCGGCCACCCACACGGGGAAGAGCAGCGTGCCGGCCATCGCCCCGTGGATGCTGCCCTCGATGCCGGAGGTGGCCGACGCGCGGGCGACGCACAGCCACCCGGCCACGTGCCGGGCCTCCAGATCGGTCCTCGGGTCCGTGGCCCGCAGCAGCGCCCGCAGTTCGGAGTCCGCGGCCGGGCCGAACACCACGCCCGGGTCCACCCCCGTGTCCGCGGTGCCGGCCCGCGCGAGGCGTGCGCCGACGGCCTGTACGAGCCGGTCCCGGTCGTCCCTCACCCTGTCGTCCCCCTGCAGTCGACTCCGGCGGCTTGGCGACTCACTCTCCACTGTGCCCGTCCTGAGGCACACTGGGACCATGACCGTATCGCCCGACGTTCCCGAACTCTTGCACCGGCAGGCGGCGTTGTGCGCCCTGCTCGGCTCCCGGGAGGAGATGCAGCGGCCCGGCGTCGGGGAGGCGGCCGAGCGCGCGCGGGACCTGCTGCGCGCGGGCGCGGGCGCCGACGAACTCGCCGCCTGCTTCGACGCCCTCGACCACGCCCTGCGCCGGGCCGGGTACGCGGGCGGGCTGCTCGTCGCGTCCCGGGGCGTCGGGGTGCCCGGCGTGAGCACCCACCTCAAGGTGGCCGTGTGCCCCGGACCGGCACGCTGCAGCCGCACCGAACGGGTCCGCGACCTGCTGCCCGCCCCGCACTGTGCCGTCCACGACGCACGCATGCACAAGGCGCGCCTGCGCCCCGACCGGTGACCGCGCCCGGGCCAACGACACCGTGAACCCACTCCTCGCCACCCTGGGCGGCAAACTCACCGAGCGCTGGCTGAACCTGCTGGTGCTGCCCGGCGCCCTCTTCCTCGCCGTCGCGGCCGTCGGCACCCGCCTCGGGCACCGTCACTGGCACGACGTCGACCGGCTGCGCGGCACGCTGGACGACCTCGCCGCCCGGCCCGCGCTGGACCGGACCGGCACGGCCGCACTCCTGGTGGCGTTCGTCCTGCTGACCGCCGCGGCGGCGGCGCTCGCCGCGCAGTTCCTCGGCGGCGCGATCGAGCGGTACTGGCTGCGTGCGGGCCGCGATCCGCTCTCGCGCGCCCTCACCACGCGACGGCGGCGCCGGTGGACCCGGCGGGACGCCGAGCTCGAGGAGACGGTGGCCCGCACCACTCCGTCCGGCGGGGGAGCGGACGGCGCGCTGACGGTCCCCGCGGCCGTGTGGGCGCGGATCCAGGACCTCGCCGAGGCCCGCGACCGCATCTCGCTGCGCGCGCCGGTGCGGCCCTGCTGGTACGGGGACCGCATGCAGGCGGTGGCGGACCGCGTCGAGGACGCCTACGGTGCCGACCTCGCGGCGCTGTGGCCCCGGCTGTGGCTGATCCTCCCCGAACCCGCCGTACGGCAGATCCAGTCGTCCCGCGACTCCTTCGGCGCCGCGGGACGGCTCGCGGCCTGGGCGGCCGGCTATGCCCTGGTCGCCTGCTGGTGGTGGCCGGCCGCGCTGCCCGCCGTCGCCTGCGCCGCCGTGTCCCGGGCACGGGCCCGGGCGGCGCTGGAGGCGCTGGCGGAACTCGTCGAGGCCGCCGTCGACGTCCACGGCAGGGAACTGGCCGCCCGGGTCGGCCTGGTGGCCCCGGACGCGGCCGGGCCGCTGGCCGCCGCCACGGCCGACCGGATGTCGGAGCTCTTCCGGAAGGCCGGCTGAGGCCGTGGCCGGATCGGCCGGGCCGCCGGATCAGTCCAGACCGAGGACGTCCATGGTGTGCTCGGCCATGCGGCGCTCTCCCAGGGCGTTGGGGTGGACGGGGACCAGGTTCCGGCCGAACAGCAGCGGTTCGATCCACCGGGTGCCGGCGGCCTTGCAGGCGTCGTGCCCCTCGGAGGCCCCGGCGAAGTCCACGTAGGTGACGCCGGTCTCCTCGGCGGCGCGCCGGACGACCGCGTTGAGGTGCGCCTGGATGCCCCGCAGATAGGGCACGTCACCGGAGGCGACCGGCAGCTTCAGGAAGCAGGACGGATCGGCGGTGGCTGGCACGATCCACGGGTAACCCAGGGCCGCCACACGGGCGTTGGGCGCCTTCGCGCGGACGGCGCGCAGCGCCTCCTTGAGGGCGGGGTACGTGTTCGCCTCGATCTGGTCGTCGAAGGACGTGCCGTGCTTGTCCTTGCAGGGGCTGCCCTTGCCGCCACTGAGCAGTCCCGCGGTGCCGCAGGCCGTCACCGCGTTGATGAAGGTGCCGTTGTCGTTGCCGCCGATGGTCAGCGTCACCAGGTCCGTTCCCGCGCCGAGCGCGTCCACCTGGGGGGCGACTCCCGGGTACTGGGCCTTCGTGAAGTGCTTGGTCTCGGCGGCGCCGCACGTGACGTCGTCGAGGCGGGCGCCCGTCCGGGAGGCGATGACGTGCGGGTAGTTCGCGGTGGAGCGCAGACACAGCAGGTTCGTCGGGTCCACGGGCAGGACGCCGGAGCCGGCGCTGTAGCTGTCGCCGAGGGCGACGTAGTCGAGGGACGGTGTGGTGTCGGCGGCGGCAGTGGTGACACTGAGGGCCAGCGTGCCGACCACGGCTGCTGTCGCGGTCATGACACGGCGCACGGCATGCTTCGGCATGTGCTCTCTCTTCTCGGGAAGCGGGCACGCGAAAGCGGGCACGGCGGTGCCCGCGCAGGCGTGCTGATAGGTGAGAGTGCGGCGGCTCGAGCGAAGGAACGTGGAGTACCGAACGCGAGTTACCAATCGGTTCTACCGTTAAGTAATGTGCCCGCGCCCTCGTCACCGCGTCAACGTTGTTGACTGAACTTCTTGCAGCGGACCCGGCCGTGCCCGACGACGCCTGACAGCACCCGGGGAGTGCCCGAGCTGTTCTAAAGTGGCCTTCACCAGTGCAGACGACTGCGGATCAGTGAGGTAGTCACCAACCATGCCGACCGAAACGTTTGAGTTCCAGGTAGAGGCGCGTCAGCTCCTGCAGCTGATGATCCACTCGGTCTACTCGAACAAGGACGTCTTCCTGCGCGAGCTCGTCTCCAACGCCTCCGACGCGCTGGACAAGCTGCGCCTGGCCGCCCTGAGGGACGACACGCTCGACGTCGACGTGAGCGACCTGCACATCGAACTCGACATCGACAGCCAGGCCCGCACCCTCACCGTGCGGGACAACGGCATCGGGATGTCGTACGACGAGGTCACGCGGCTCATCGGCACCATCGCCAACTCGGGCACGGCCGCCTTCCTCAAGGAACTGCGCGAGGCCCAGGACGGTGACGGGACCGACGGGCTCATCGGGCAGTTCGGCGTCGGCTTCTACTCGGGCTTCATGGTGGCCGACGAGGTCACCCTCGTGACCCGCCGCGCCGGCGAGCCCCAGGGCACACGCTGGACCTCACGAGGCGAGGGCACGTACACCCTGGAAACGGTCGACGAGGCGCCGCAGGGAACCGCCGTCACCCTCCACCTCAAGCCGGCGGACACCGAGAACCAGCTCCACGACTACACCTCCCCCTGGAAGGTGAGGGAGATCGTCAAGCGGTACTCGGACTTCATCACGTGGCCCATCCGCCTCGTCGGGGGGACCGGAGACGACGGCGAGCCCGGTGAGGCCGAGACCCTCAACTCGATGAAGGCCCTGTGGGCGCGCCCGCGCGACGAGGTGTCCGACGACGAGTACCACGAGCTGTACAAGCACCTCAGCCACGACTGGCGCGAGCCGCTGGAGACGATCCGGTTCCAGGCGGAGGGCACCTTCGAGTACCAGGCCCTCCTCTTCGTCCCCTCCCACGCCCCGCACGACCTGTTCACCCAGGGACACCGGCGCGGCGTGCAGCTCTATGTGAAGCGCGTCTTCATCATGGACGACTGCGAGGAACTCCTCCCGCCCTACCTGCGCTTCGTCAAGGGCGTCGTCGACGCGCAGGACCTCTCGCTCAACGTCTCCCGCGAGATCCTCCAGCAGGACCGCCACATCCGGATGATCCAGCGCCGCCTGACCAAGAAGGTCCTGTCGACGGTCAAGGACATGATGGCGTCCGCGCCGGACCGCTACGCCACGCTGTGGCGGGAGTTCGGCGCCGTCCTCAAGGAAGGCCTGATCACCGACTCCGAGAACCGCGACGCGATCCTCGCCGTCTCCTCGTTCGCCACCACCCACGACACCGAAGCGCCGGTCACGCTGAAGCAGTACGTGGAGCGGATGAAGGAGGGACAGGACACCGTCTGGTTCATGACGGGCGAGTCCCGGCAGGCCATGGAGGCCTCCCCGCACATGGAGGCCTTCCGGGCCAAGGGCGTCGAGGTCCTGCTGCTCACCGACCCGGTGGACGAGGTGTGGACCGACGCGGTGGGGGAGTACGAGGGCAAGCGGCTGCGGTCCGTGACCAAGGGCGAGATCGACCTCGACGGCGACGAGGACGAGAAGCCCGACGCCGAGAAGGACCGGCGGAGCGAGGAGTACGCCGGGCTGCTCGGCTGGATGACCGAGCACCTGGGCGAGGACGTCAAGGAGGTCCGCCTCTCCTCCCGCCTCACGGTCTCCCCGGCCTGTGTCGTCTCCGACCCCGACGACCTCACGCCCGCGCTGGAGAACATGTACCGGGCGATGGGCCAAGAGGTCCCCCACGCCAAGCGCATCCTCGAACTCAACCCGGAGCACCAGCTGGTGAAGGCCCTGAACCGGGCCTACACCGAGCGCGAGGACCGCACGGAGGTCACCGAGACCGCCGAACTCCTCCACGCCCTCGCGGTGCTCGCCGAGGGCGGCCGGCCCCAGGAGCCGGCCCGGTTCGTCAAGCTCGTGGCGGACCGCCTGGAGCGCACCCTGTAGGCCCACCGGCCGGCACGCGGGACGGCCGGCTGAGGGCGCCCCCCCGGCCGCCCTCAGCCGCCGTACTCGATGGCCACCCCGCCGACGCCGGTCGTGAGCGGTCCGCTGCAGCCCACGCCGACCGAACTGGTCCCGCCGGGCGACACGTAGATCCAGTTCGAGTAGGTGTCGACGGACCACCCGCAGATCGCGCGCACCGAGAACGCGTGCAGCTGCGTCCCGGGGTTGTGGCACTCGCCGTAGGCCGTGTCGTCGGCGATCCAGGTGCGGCACTGCAGCACGTTGCCCTCGGCGGCCGCGGGTGAGGCGGTCACGAGGCCGACTCCCCCCGTCAGAGCGACCGCGGCCGCTCCGGTGACGAGTGCGCGCTTGAAGAGAACCTTCATGTCCTGCCCTTCCGTTCACCGACGTTCCGTTCAGTGAAGTCCCTGGGTGCGTCGGCGTGAACCTGTGACCTGACAGGGAGGGCCCGAGCCGCGCGCCACCGGCCGGAGCTGAGAGGGTGGGGGCATGCGTCTGTACGAAGAACGTCTCGGCGTCCCGAGATCCGCGTTCTGGGTCGCCGCCCTGCTGAGCGTGATGGCGGCCGTCGTCCTGCTGCCCTTCGGGCCCGTCGCCGCCGTCACCGGGCTGGCGGTCGTGGCCGCCCTCACCGCACTGGCGCTGCACGCCTACGGTGCCGCCGCCATCGTGGTGACCGACCGGCACCTGACGGCCGGACAGCTCAGGTTCCCCCTCACCGCCCTCGGACTGGCGGAGATCCTCGACGCCGAAGAGGCGTTCCTGTGGCGCACTCGGCGGGCCGACGTCCGCGCGAAGATGCTGCTGCGCAGCCACATCCCGACGGCCCTGCGCATCGAGATCGACGACCCGGACTGCCCCGCCCCCTACGTGTACCTCTCCACCCGGCAGCCGACCACCCTCCTCGCCGTGCTGTCCTTCGCCCGCCGCTGACCGTCAGCGGGGGCGGTCGCCCGCGATGGCCACGCGTTCGGCGACGCGGCGGGCGTCGCCGTAGTCGTTGACGGCGTAGTGCTGGGTGGCCCGGTTGTCCCAGAACGCGATGTCGCCGGGCTGCCAGCGGAAGCGCACCTGGTACTCGGGCACGTGCGCCTGCTGGAAGAGGAAGCGCAGCAGCCGGTCGCTCTCGTCGCGCGCCATGCCGGTGATACGGGTCGTGAACGAGGCGTTGACGAACAGCATGCGCCGCCCGGTTGCGGGATGCGTGCGTACGACGGGGTGTTCCACGGGCGGGAACAGGTCCTGGTGGCGCAGCAGCCGCTCCGGTGCGTAGAAGCGCGCGAATCCTGGGATGAAGTCGTGCACGGCCCGGGCGCGGTCGATGACGTCCGTCACCTCCTCGGGGAGGTTGTCGTAGGCGGCCGCCATGTCGGCCCACATGGTGTCGCCGCCGAACGGAGGCACCTCGCGCAGCTGGAGAACGGCTCCGAGCGCCGGCCGTTCGCGGAAGGTGACGTCGGTGTGCCAGACGTTCTCGAACGTCGGGGTGGTCCCGCTCGCCCTGTCGAAGCGGACGACGTCCTCGCTGGAGCCGGCGGCGAGCAGGGGATTGGTCTCCAGCTCACCCCAGTTGCGCGCGAAGGCACGCTGCTGGTCGGAGGTGAGGTGCTGCGCCCGGAAGAACAGCACCTTCCACTCCAGCAGGGCCCGGTCGAGCTCCTCGCGCAACGCCGGGCCGAGCGGCCGCGACAGGTCGACCCCCTTGATGACGGCGCCGATCGTGCGCGCCTGGGGCTCCACGTCGAACAGTTCGTACGGCCGCTCCGGACGGCCCTCGGGCAGGCGGCGCAGGATGCGCCGCCCCTCGTACATCCCGTCGCCCGGGACGCGAGCTTCGCGCAGTCCTCGGGCCGGGCGGGTGTTCATCACGGTCATGGGGTTCTCCCTCGTTCACGTGGGGTCTGATCCGGTCGTGCGTGAGCGCGGACGGGCCTTCGGCGCCCGACGGCAGACCACCGGGACGCCCAGGAGCCCCCGATCACTGCACGGCGCAGGGGTCGGGGGTGCCGGGTCGGCGGGGGAGAGGTGGTTCGACGCGCTCAGGTCGCGGGTGGCTCGCCGGGCTCGGGCTCAGCGGCGGCCCGTCATCGACCGGAGCGTTCACACCCTGTTCGGTCCGGGACGCGCAGAGGCCCCGTCGTCGTGCCGAACCGGTGGGTGGTCATGACAACGATGGTGTGATCTTGCCGGGCCGTCTGTCAAGGGGCGGCCTCGGCGACGGTCATGGCCTCGACGCGGGCTTGCGCATCCAGAAAACAGATCACCTGCAACGGAAACATCTGTTGGACAGAACTCCGGGCCCGCGCCGAGGATTTCCCGTGCGGTGGCGCAGCCGACGCGACATCGGGACGAGCTGCCGCCTGAGTGGAGGCTGACATGCCGAGTGAAGAGACAGAAGTGGTCGCGACAGAAGTGGTCGTCGTCGGGGCGGGCCAGGCGGGCGTGGCGATGAGCGAGCACCTGGCGGCCCACGGCGTACCGCACCTCGTCCTGGAGCGGCACCGCGTCGCCGAACGGTGGCGCTCGGAGCGCTGGGACTCCCTGGTGGCGAACGGCCCCGCGTGGCACGACCGGTTCCCGGGCCTGGAGTTCTCCGACGTCGACCCCGACGGCTTCGCCTCGAAGGACCAGGTCGCGGACTACATCGCCGCGTACGCCGAGAAGATCGGCGCCCCGGTCCGGTGCGGGGTCGAGGTGACCTCGGTGCGCAGGCACACCGGCCGGCCCGGCTTCCGCGTCGAGACGTCGCGGGGCGCCTTCGACACGCGCTTCGTGGTGGCCGCGACCGGACCGTTCCAGCGTCCCCTGATCCCGCCCGTCGTCCCGGACGGCGCCGTCCCCGTACAGATCCACTCCAGCGGGTACCGCAACCCGGAGCAGTTGCCCGAGGGCGCGGTCCTCGTGGTCGGGGCGGGCTCCTCGGGGGTCCAGATCGCCGACGAACTGCGCCGGTCGGGCCGTCGGGTCCTCCTGTCGGTCGGCCCGCACGACCGTCCTCCCCGCGAGTACCGCGGACGTGACTTCTGCTGGTGGCTCGGTGTCCTCGGACTCTGGGACGCCGAGACGCCTCCCACGGGCGCCGAACACGTCACCATCGCGGTCAGCGGCGCCCGCGGCGGCCACACCGTGGACTTCCGCGCCCTGGCCGGCACAGGCATCGAACTCGTCGGCGTCACCACGTCCTACGACGACGGCGTACTGCGCTTCGCGCCGGACCTCGCCACCAACATCGCGCTCGGCGACGCCAAGTACCTCGCGCTGCTGCGGGCGGCCGACGCCTACGTCGAGCGCAACGGCCTCGACCTCCCCGAGGAGCCGGAGGCCCACGTCCTCGGACCGGACCCGGGATGTGTGACCGACCCCCTCCTGGAACTCGACCTGGCCGGGGCCGGTGTCACCTCGATCGTCTGGGCGACCGGCTTCGCCACCGACTACGGCTGGCTCCAGGTCGACGCGTTCGACGAGAGGGGCCGGCCCGATCAGCGACGCGGAGTCTCCCGCGAACCCGGCGTCTACTTCCTGGGGCTGCCCTGGCTGTCCCGCCGGGGGTCGAGCTTCCTGTGGGGCGTCTGGCACGACGCCCGGTACATCGCCGACCACATCACCACCCAGCGGGGCTACCTCGCGTACGGCACCACCGACCGGGCCGGCGCGGCCCCGGCGACCCGGACGAACTGAGGAGCAGACGATGACCTCCACGAACGGGGGCCGGCAGGCCAAGGCCCCGGTCGTCACCGGCGGGCACACCCGGATCCGGCCCTTCAACACCCGCGACACCTACCCCGAGCAGAACCTCGACAACGACCTCTGCCAGGCCGTCGTGGCCGGCGGCACCGTCTACGTGCGCGGCCAGATCGGCCAGGACCTCGACACCAGCGAATCGGTCGGGATCGGTGACGCCGAGGCCCAGGCGGAGCGGGCGATGGCCAACATTGCCCTGCTGCTCGACGAGGCGGGCAGCCGCATGGAACACCTGGTCAAGCTGACGGTCTACCTGGTCGACCCCCGTTACCGCGAGGCGGTGTACCGCACGGTCGGCCGCTGGACCAAGGGCGTCCACCCCATCTCCACCGGCCTGGTGGTCTCCGCCCTGGCCCGTCCGGAGTGGCTGTGCGAGATCGACGCCGTCGCGGTGATCCCCGAGGAGGAACGGCCATGACCCTGTCCCTGGTGGTCCGTGACGGCGAGCGCTTCGGCATCGTGGTCAGCTCGTCGAGCCCGGCGGTCGCGGCCCGCGTCGCCCATCTGAGGCCCGGCGTCGGCGCCGCGGCGTCCCAGAACGTCACCGACCCCTCCCTCGGCACGAGCCTGCTCGCCCGGCTCGCGGAACACGGCGACGCGCAGCGCGCCCTGGCCGAGGTCACGGGTGCGGCGCGGCACGCGAAGACCATCCACCACCGGCAGCTGACCGTGCTCGGCCGCACCGGCCCCGGCTTCGCCCACAGCGGCTCGGGGACGCTGGGCACCCACGCGTCGGCGACGTCGGACGGTGCCGTCGCGGCGGGCAACATGCTGGCCGGCGAGCACATCCCGCGGGTCCTCCTCGACTCCTACGCGGCGGCCACGGGCGAGCTGGAGGAACGACTGGTCACCGCCCTGCGGGCCGCCGTGGCGGCCGGCGGCGAGGAGGGGCCGGTGCACTCCGCGGGGCTGGCGGTCGTCGCGGACGTGGAGTGGCGGGTGACCGACCTGCGCGTGGACTGGGCCGACGACCCCGTCGACCGGCTCGCCGAACTCCTCGACATCTGGCTGCCGCAGCGCGACGACTACGTGCGTCGCGGTCTCGACCCGGCGTCCGCGCCCTCGTACGGCGTCCCGGGCGACCGGTGACGGGCGCCGCGAAGGAGGCCGCCCGGCGCGCGGTCGACCGCCGGGCCGACGAGCTGACTGCCCTGTCCGAGCGGCTGCACGCCGACCCGGAGACCGCCTGGGAGGAACACCGCGCCGCCGTCGTCGTCCCGGACCTGCTCGACCGCGCCGGTTTCGACGTCACCTCCTCCTACCTCGGCCTGGACACGGCGTTCCACGCCCGGTTCGGCAGCGGCCCCACCCGTATCGCCCTGTGCGCCGAGTACGACGCCCTGCCCGGTCTCGGGCACGCCTGCGGGCACAATCTCATCGCGGCGAGCGCGGTCGGTGCCGCGCTCGGGCTGTCCGCCGTCGCCGACGACGCCGGCCTCACCGTGGAGGTGTACGGCACCCCCGCGGAGGAGGGCGGGGGCGGAAAGATCGAGATGCTGGACCGGGGGGCCTTCGCCGGGGTGGACCTCGCGATGATGGTGCACCCGGCGCCGGTCGACGTCGCCGAGGCCCGCCCCTTCGCGGTCAGCCACTCCAGGATCTCCTACACCGGCAGGTCCGCCCACGCGGCGGCCTACCCCGAGGCGGGGATCAACGCGGCCGACGCCTTCACGGTCGCCCAGGTGGCCATCGGCCTGCTCCGCCAGCACCTGCCGGCCTCGGCCCGGGTGCACGGGGTGGTGACCCACGCCGGGGACGCCCCGAACGCCGTCCCCGAGCGGACCACGGGACGTTGGTACGTACGCGCCGAGACCCTCGCCGAGCTGGCCGGGCTGGAACCGCGCGTGATGAGGGCCTTCGAGGCGGGGGCCCTCGCCACCGGGTGCGAGCTGGAGATCGAGCCGGAGAGCAGACCGTACGCGGAGTTCCGCACCGACGAGACGGCGCTCGGGCACTATCGGCTGAACGCCCTCGCGCTGGGGCGGGAGTTCGCGCCACCCGGCCAGGCCGCCCGGATGAACCGCGCCTCCACCGACATGGGCAACGTCTCGCAGGTGGTTCCCGCCATCCACCCCTACATCGGCATCGGCTCGCTGCCCGCCACCAACCACCAGCGCGAGTTCGCCGCCTTCTGCGTCGGCGAACAAGCCCGGCGGGCCCTGCTCGACGGCGCGGTCGCACTGGCCTGGACCGGCATCGACCGGGCCGCTCAGGCATGACGGTACGGTCACGGCGTGCGACCGCCCGAGCGCCGCCGGCCGCCGCCGCATAGGGTGCCGCGGACAGGACACGCAAGGCCAGGCGCAGGGGTCGTACATGACGTCACCGGTGGGTTTCACCCTCGTTCAGCTCCGCTACTTCCTCGTCGCCGCGGAGTGCGGATCGATGACGGCGGCCGCGGCGGAGCTCACCATCGCGCAGTCCGCCGTGTCCGCCGCCGTGCACAACCTCGAACGCGACCTGCGGGTGGACCTGTTCATCCGCCGCAGGGGCCGAGGGCTCGTCCTGACACCGGCGGGGGAGCGGCTCCGGCACCAGGCCCGTGAGCTGCTGGCCCGCGCACGCGAGGTGGAGGAGGAAGCCCGGGGCAGCGGGGGGACGCTGTCGGGGCCGGTGACCGTCGGATGCTTCGTCACGCTGGCGCCGTACTACCTGCCCGCCCTGTTCAGCGAGTGCACCAGCCGCTACCCCGGCATCGAGATCGACGTGGTGGAGGCGGAGGCCGAGCAACTGCTCCAGGCGCTGTACTCGGGTCGCGTCGACTTCGCCCTCACCTACGACCTCGGCCTGTTCGCGGACTCAGAGGTGCGCGGGGAGACGATCGCCCGCTTCCCGGCCCACGCCATCGTCGCGGCCGGACACCCGCTGGCCGGCCGGGGCACGGTGGAGCTGGCCGAACTGGCCGCCGAGCCCCTGGTGCTGCTCGACCTGCCCCACACCCGCGACTACTTCCGCGCGCTGGTGGCGGGCACCGGTACCGCGCCCGACGTGCGCTACCGCACCCAGAGCTACGAGACCGTCCGCTCCATGGTGGCCAGAGGACTCGGGTACTCGGTGCTGAACCAGCGTCCGGCGACCGGGCAGACCTATGGAGGCGGTGAGGTCGTGGAACTGGAACTCACGGACGGACACCCACCGCTGGAACTCACCCTGGCCACCGTGCGCGGGGTGACGCAGTCCGTGCGCGCCCGGGCCGTCATGGAGCTGCTGCGGGACATCGCGGCGGGACGCGGCGCGGTCCCTACAGACCGGCGCAGCCCGTGACCGCACGGGCGTGCGCCAGGACCAACTGACGGATCCGGTCCGGCCGCAGGGACACGTTGTGGCTGATGATGTGCAGGCCGTACCCGTCCTCCAGCGCGACGAGACCGTGTGCGAGGTCCTGGGCGCTCGCGGCGAGGGTGAAGACGCCGGTCGCGGCGCCGACCTCCAGGACGGTCGTGTAGAGAGCGACCTCCCTGGCGAACAGCGAGGTCATCAGCTCCGCGTGGCCCGGACTGCGGCCGGCCCGCCGGTGCAGCTCGTACAGCAACCCGTGGACGGGATCGTCCACCCCGCCGGGCAGACCGCTGCCGAGCAGCGCCCGCAGCCGTGCCACCGGATCCCCCGCGGGCGCCTCGTCGCAGGCCCGCTGCCGTGACGCCAGGAAACTCTCGACCGCTCCCCGGTGCACCTCCAGGACGAGGTCGTCGAGCGCCGGGTAGTAGTACAGCACCGAGCCCTGGGAGACCCCGGCCGCGTCCGCGATGTCCTTGATGCGCAGGCCCTCCAGCCCGCGCTGCGCGATGGCGCGCCCCGCCGCGGAGACGAGGGCCTCCCTGCGTGCCGTCTGGTTGCGTGGTCTGCCGGCTTTCCCCATGGTGGTCAATTCTCTGACACCCGTACCAGGTTTCGCAACAAGGTGTCGTCAGGGGCATTGACGACCGGTTCGCCAATTGTTTGAATCTCGACTCAAAGAAAGCGACGGGCACTCGTCATCGAGCCGCCCCGCTCCCCGGCCGCGCCCACCCGTCCCGGCCGGCGCTTCTCGGACGACCCGCACGAGATCCGCACGAACATCGCGTTCGCCCCCTCCCACGACGCAATCGAAGGCCACAGCATGACGACGCACTCGTACTGGCGGCAGCGCGCCGCCGACCTCGCGCCACGCACACGCCTGTTCATCGACGGAGCGTGGGCCGACCCGGGCGACGACCGGTGGTTCCCGACAGTGAACCCGGCGACCGGCAAGACCACCGCCCAGGTGGCGGCCGGCTCGGCCGCCGACGTCGACCGGGCCGTCACCGCGGCCCGCACCTCCTTCGAGGACGGCCGCTGGTCGCGCACGGCCCCCGCGGAACGCAAGCGGGTCCTCCTCGCCCTGGCCCGCCTCATCGAGGAGAACGGCGAGGAGCTCGCGCTCTGCGACACCCTCGACATGGGCAAGCCCATCGCGGAGTCCCACGGCACCGACGTGCCCGGCGCCGCCGGCGTCTTCGCCTGGTACGCCGAGGCCGTCGACAAGCTCTACGACGAGGTCGCCCCCGCACCGCCCGGCAACCTCGCCCTGGTGCGCCGCGCGCCGCTGGGCGTGGTCGGCGCCGTCGTGCCCTGGAACTTCCCCCTGGACATCGCCAGTTGGAAGCTGGCGCCCGCCCTCGCGGCCGGCAACAGCGTCGTGCTGAAGCCGGCCGAGCAGTCACCGCTGTCGGCGCTGCTGCTGGCCGAACTCGCCGCCCGGGCCGGCCTTCCCGACGGCGTGCTCAACGTCGTCCCCGGCCCGGGCGACACCACCGGCCGCGCCCTCGGTCTGCACGGTGACGTCGACAGTCTCGTCTTCACCGGCTCCACGGCCGTCGCCAAGCGGTTCCTCGCCTACTCGGCCGAGTCGAACATGAAACAGGTCTGGCCCGAGGCCGGCGGCAAGAGCCCCAACGTGGTCTTCGCCGACGCCGACCTGGAGGCCGCCGCCGAGCGCGCCGCCTGGGGCTTCGCCTACAACGCCGGACAGGTGTGCTCCGCCAACACCCGACTGCTGGTCGACGCGTCCGTCGCCGACGAGTTCACCGCCAGGGTCGCCGAACAGGCCCGCACCTGGCTGCCGGGCGACCCGCTCGACCCCGCGACCCGCCTCGGACCACTCGTCGACGAGGCCCAGGTGGAACGAGTCCTGGCCGCCCTCGACCGGTCCGGCGGAAACATCGTCTGCGGCGGCACCCGCCCCGCCCGGGACGGCGCCTATCTCGACCCCACCCTCGTCACCGGCCTCGCACCCGGCGACCCGCTCGTGCGCGAGGAACTGTTCGCCCCCGTCCTGACGGTGCTGCCCTTCCACGACGAGGCCGAGGCCGTCCGCCTCGCCAATGACTCCGCCTACGGCCTGGCCGCCTCCGTGTGGACCCGCGACCTGAGCCGCGCCCACCGCGTCGCCGACGCACTCCGGGCGGGCACCGTCTCCGTCAACACCGTGGACGCGCTCAGCCCGTTCACGCCCTTCGGCGGATTCAAGCAGTCCGGCCACGGCCGGGACCTCTCCCTGCACTCCTTCGACAAGTACACCGGCCTGAAGACGACCTGGATCGCCTACGGCTGACACGCCGGCGAGCGGCACCCCTCCCGGCACAGCACCCGCCACCGAGCTAAGGACGCCTCACCCATGACCCTGGACACCGCGGACCTCACCCGTCTGGACCGGCAGCACATCATCCACCCCTACCTGCCGGGCAGCGCCACCGAGCGCGTCGTCATGACGGAGGGATCGGGCTGCCGCCTCACCGACTCCGAGGGCCGGAGCTACCTCGACGCCACCGGCGGCCTGTGGCTGGCCCAGGTCGGACACGGCCGCGCGGACCTGGCCGACGTCGCCCATCGGCAGATGGGGAAGCTGGAGTACTTCACCAGCTTCTGGGAGTTCTCCAACGACCGCGCCATCGCCCTGGCGTCGCGGCTCGCCTCCCTCGCACCCGACCCCCTCAACCACGTCTACTTCACCTCGGGCGGCTCCGAGGGCAACGAGGCGGCCATCAAGATGGCCCGCTACTACCACCACCGACGCGGCGAGAGCAGCCGGACCTGGATCCTGGCGCGCAGCAAGGCCTACCACGGCATCGGCTACGGCGGCGGCTCCGCCACCGGCTTCCCCCTGTACCACGAGGGCTTCGCCCCGATGATGCCGCACGTCTCCCACCTCACCCCGCCGTGGCCGTACCGCACCGAGCTGTACGACGGCCAGGACCCGACCGACTTCCTCGTCCACGAGCTGGAGGAGCGGATCGCGGAGATCGGTCCCGAGAACATCGCCGCGATGATCGGCGAGCCCATCATGGGTGTCGGCGGCATGCTCGTGCCGCCCGCCGACTACTGGCCGCGGGTGCGAGAGGTCCTCGACCGGCACGGCATCCTGCTGATCTTCGACGAGGTCGTCACCGCCTACGGCCGCGTGGGGGAGTGGTTCGCCGCCCAGTACTTCGGTGTCACGCCCGACATCATCGTCACCGCGAAGGGCATCACCTCCGGCTACGTGCCGCTCGGCGCCCTCCTGGTGGGCGACCACGTCGCCGAGGTCCTCCTGCGCGAGCACGGCTTCCCCATGGGCTACACCTACAACGGCCACCCCGTCGCCACCGCGGTCGCCGCCGCCAACCTCGACATCATCGAGAAGGAGGGCCTGCTCGCCCGCGCCACCAGCCTCGGCTCCTTCCTCCACTCCGAGCTGGAGGCGCAACTGGGCGATCTGCCGGTCGTCGGCGAGATCCGCTCCGTCGGCATGATGCTCGCCGTCGAACTCGTCCAGGACCGCGCCACCCGCACCCCCCTGCCCCTGCGCCCCGACCGGATGCCGCACGACGTCATCCGCCGGGAGACGGGCGTGATCGTGCGCGACTCCGCCCACAGCCTGGTGCTGTCCCCGCCGCTCGTCATGACCGAGGCCGAGGCCAAGGAGGCGGCCTCCGCCCTGCGCGGCGTCCTTGAGCGCACCGATCCCACCGGTGGGATCCGCGCCCTGTGACACCGCCGGGAGGCCCGGCACCCCATCGGGCCTCCCGGCGCCCGGCAGCACCCGACACGGACCCCACGCCGTCCCCGCGTCCACACGCGCCCTTCCCGCGGTCCCCTCTCCCCGTCCAAGGAACTGCCCGTGTCCTTCCACCTCCCGTCCACCGAATCGCGTGCGCCCGGGGCCACGAGCGCCCTGCAACGCAGCCTGAAGCGCTTCGACATCACCGCGATGGCCGTCGCCGCGGTCATCTCCTTCGACACCGTCGGGCAGATCGCCACCGGCGGCGGCGAGGCCGCCACCTGGACCGCGGTCATCGCCCTGTTCTTCCTCGTCCCCTACGCCCTGCTGTTCGCGGAGACCGGCGCCGCGTTCCCGCAGGAGGGCGGCCCCTACGTGTGGGTCAAGCTCGCCTTCGGCCGTTCGGCGGCAGCCCTCACCACCCTGTTCTACTGGGTCACCAACCCCATCTGGCTGGGTGGCTCCCTGGTCTTCCTCGCCGCCGAGACCTGGGACGGCTTCGTCTTCCCCCTGGGCTCCGGCACGTTCGCCGACTACACGTTCAAGCTGCTGTTCGTGTGGGTCGCGATCCTCACGGCCGTCGTCTCCCTGCGCCGGGGAAAGTGGATCACCACGGCCGGCGCCGCGGTGAAGGTCCTCGCCCTCGCCCTGTTCACCGTGACGGCCGTGCTCTACGGGATCGAGCACGGCTTCCAAGGACTCACCGACGCAAGCTTCACCCCCACGACCGCCGGGTTCCTCGCCCTCGTACCGATCCTGCTCTTCGCCTACGTCGGCTTCGAGGCCCCCAACGCCGCCGGCGAGGAGATGCACGACCCGCAGCGCGACGTGCCCGCCGCCCTCGGACGGTCAGCGACGATCGCCGCCTGCTGCTACCTGCTCCCCGTCCTGGCCCTGCTGGCCGTCGTACCCGCCCACCAGGTGACCGGCATCGGCGGCTTCATGGAGGGCGCCCGTCTCGTCTTCGGCGTCTACGGCGGCGCCTCCGGCTTCCTGCTGACCCTCACCGCCGTCATGTTCGTCTTCGCCCTCCTCACCCAGGGCAGCGCCTGGATGATCGTCAGCGACCGCATGCAGGCCATGGCCGCCGCCGACGGAGGCTTCTTCGCCCGTTCGCTCGGCGCCTTCCACCCCCGGCTCGGTACGCCGGTGCGCACCAATCTCCTCTCCGGAGCGGTGGCCACGCTGTTCATGCTCGCCGCCATGCAACTCGTGGACGGCGACGCGGGCGCCGTGTTCGCCGTGGTGCTGACCGTGGCGGTCACCACGCTGCTGCTGTCCTACCTCGTGGTCGTCCCCGCGCTCGTCGTCCTCCGCCTCCGCAGGCCCGACACCCCGAGGCCCTACCGGGTCCCGTTCGGCGACCGCGGATTCCTGACGTGCGCCGTGCTGGTCTACGCCTGGATCCTGGTCGGTTCCTGGTCGGCGCTCTTCCCCGGGGTCCTGGAGGGGCTCTTCGGCATCGACTACGTCTTCAGCGACGTCTGGGGCGTCTCCCGGGCCTCGTTCGAGGCGTTCACGCTCGGAACCGTCGCCGTGCTGCTGCTCGTCGGAGCCGCCGGCGTGACCGCGGCCCGTCGCACGGGCGCCCGGCCGGCCGTCGCCGGCCGGCCGGGTACCTAGGCCCGTCCGGGCCGTCGCGTCCTCAGGGGATCTTCACCCAGTCGAGTGTGCGTTCCACCGCCTGCTTCCAGCCGGCGTAGCCCTCCGCACGCTGCTCGTCGGTCCACCGGGGCTCCCAGCGCTTGGACTCGTGCCAGTGCGTGCGCAGTTCGTCGGTGTCCCGCCAGAATCCCGTGGCCAGCCCCGCCGCGTAGGCGGCGCCCAGCGCGGTGGTCTCGGCGACGACGGGACGGCTGACCGGGACGCCGAGGACGTCGGACTGGATCTGCATGCAGAGGTCGTTGGCGGTGACACCGCCGTCGACCTTGAGCACGTCGAGATGGACCCCGGAGTCCTGCTCCATGGCCTCCACGACGTCGCGGCTCTGGTAGCAGATGGCTTCCAGGGTGGCCCGGGCCAGGTGCGCGTTGTCGTTGTACCGGGCGAGGCCGACGATCGCCCCACGGGCGTCGGAGCGCCAGTACGGTGCGAAGAGGCCGGAGAAGGCGGGGACGAAGTACATGCCGCCGTTGTCGTCGACGGTGCGGGCGAGGTCCTCGCTCTCGGCGGCGGTCTTGATGATCTTCATCTGGTCGCGCAGCCACTGCACGGCGGAGCCGGTCACCGCGATGGAGCCCTCGAGCGCGTACACGACGGGGTCGTCACCGAATCGGTAGGCCACCGTGGTCAGCAGACCGTGCTGGGAGCGGACCAGTTCCGTCCCGGTGTTGAGGACCAGGAAGTTGCCGGTGCCGTAGGTGTTCTTGGCCTCGCCGGGGCGGAAGCACACCTGCCCGACCGTGGCCGCCTGCTGGTCACCGAGGACCCCGCCGATCGGGAGGGGAGCGCGCAGCGGCCGGGTCGTCCGGGTCACCCCGTACGCCTCGGGGTGCGACGATGCGTTGATGGCCGGCAGCATCGCCCGCGGGATGTCGAAGAAGCCCAGCAGCTCGTCGTCCCAGTCGAGCGTCTCCAGGTTCATCAGCATGGTGCGGCTGGCGTTCGTCACGTCGGTGGCGTGGATGCCGCCGTCGGGTCCGCCCGTCAGGTTCCACAGGACCCACGCGTCGGTGTTGCCGAAGAGCGCGTGGCCCCGTTCCGCCGCTTCGCGTACTCCGTCGACGTTCTCCAGGATCCACTGGATCTTGCCGCCGGAGAAGTACGTCGCCGGGGGCAGGCCGGCCTTGCGCCGGATGACGTCGCCCTTGCCCGAGCGTTCCAGGTTCGCCGCGATCGCGTCGGTGCGCGTGTCCTGCCACACGATGGCGTTGTAATAGGGGCGGCCGTTGCGGGGATCCCAGACCACCGTGGTCTCACGCTGATTGGTGATGCCGATCGCCTGGAGGTCGGTCGCCGAGAGCCCGCCGTAGCGGAGGGCGTTCTGCATCACCGAGTTGGTGCGCTCCCAGATCTCCACCGGGTCGTGCTCCACCCACCCGGAACGCGGGAGGATCTGCGCGTGCTCCAGTTGGTGCTTCGCCACCTCGTTGCCGCCGTGGTCGAAGATCATGAATCGGGTGCTGGTGGTCCCCTGGTCCACCGCGCCGATGAAGTCCGCCATGATGCCTGCCTCTCCAGCCGGTGTGGTCAGTCCGCGGATGCCGGGACGCGTCCCGGGGGCTCGGGTGCGGCGGTGGGCAGGAAGCGGCCGATGAACGCCTTGTACAGACCCGCGCCGAGCACGCCACCGATCAGCGGCGCGACGATCGGCACCCAGAAGTAGAAGTTCCCGTACTGATCCCGCCACGCTCCGCCGTACCCGGTGATGAAGCTGGCCAGCCGGGGACCGAAGTCGCGGGCCGGGTTGATGGCGTAGCCCGCGTTCGTGCCGAAGGCCATGCCGATCGCGACCACGACCAGGCCGATGATGAAGGGGGCCAGGTTCGCGCCCGGCGGATTGTTCAGCAGGTCGGTGAGCGCCATGATCAGCAGCAGCAGGATGGCGGTGCCGATGACCTGGTCGCGAAAGGCGCCCCACTCGTGGACCGGGAGAGCGGTGTTCCCGTTGGCGGGCAGCGTGGAGAACACGAACTGCGTCTTGAGGGTGTGGCCGGGGTCGGCCTTCGCCAGGGCTTCGGTGTAGTTCCAGCGGACCAGCAGAGCGGCCACGAAGGCGCCGGCCGTCTGGGCCAGCACGTAGGGCACCACCTTGCGCCACGAGAACCCCTTGAACACGGCGAGGGCGACGGTCACCGCGGGGTTGAGATGGGCGCCGCTGAGCCGCGCCGCCACGTAGACGCCCAGCGTGACGGCAAGACCCCACGCCCAGGAGATGCTGTCGTGGTTCCCGAGGCCGCCTTCCGGGTCCGTGAGGGCTCCGCCCGCGACCACCTGGGCGACCACGCCGCAGCCGAAGAGAATGAGGATCATCGTGCCGGCGAATTCAGCCGACACTTCACCGATCAATGAGGACCGTTTGTTCCGCTCAGCCATGACAGCTCGCCTTCCGCCGGCTGGGCCGGCCGTCGATCACCCGAGCGACGTCCGTCACGCTAGGACCGATCGAGGACGGGCGCATGTCGGGCGCGGCGGAGGGGCCACGGGCCGCGGACCGCGAACTCCGCCCCGCGGTACCGCGCTTCGGGGAGGACACCCGCGGCCGGGCGCGGTGACAAAGGCTCCCGCACGTTGCGCCGTCCGTGTTCCGGCTTTGCCCGGTGATCGAGGGCAACCTTGTGAGCGGGTTGTGAGTCTTCTGATCGATCACGCCGTGATCTGACTCACGAGGAGACCATCATCAGCGCCATACGCAAGACCCTGACCGCCACCGCCGTCGTCGGTGCCGTCCTCGCGGGCTCGGCCGCCTGCGGCACGGTGGAGCAGCTCTCCGCCGGACAGAAGCTGGACCGGGCCTTCGACAAGCTCGGCAAGGAGAAGACGATCTCCTTCGAGCTGGATCTGGACACCGACGTCAAGACGCTGAAGGCGCTGGACGCGAAGTCCGACCCCGAGCCCGGCGAGGAGATCCCGGACGAGGTCGCCGAGCTGATGAGCGGCGCGAAGGTCTCGGTCACCGTGGAGTCGAAGAAGCCGATCGAGGAGTCCGGCGAGAAGGACTTCGTCGGCATGGCCATGAAGGTCAGCAGCCCGGACGGCGACCTCGTCGAGTACCGGGTCATCGGCGACTACGTCTACCTCCGCTCCGACGTCGAAACCCTCGGCAAGGCGATGGGCAGCCCCATGCCGTCCGTCGAGGACCTGCCTCCGGAGGCCGGGGGTCTCAAGGACGCCCTTGAGGGCAAGTGGGTGAAGTTCAGCACCAAGGAGATGGAGGACTTCGCCGCCGAGGGGGAGGAAGGCGGAACCGCTCCCGCGCCCGAGCCGACCCTCGACGCCAAGACGCAGAAGAAGCTCATGAAGGCGCTGCGCGGGGTCGTCGCCCGTGAGGTGGAGCTGAAGACGTCCGACGGCGAGGGCGGCGACGAGCACGTCACCGCCACCGCTCCCTTCCGCACCCTGATCACCGAGCTGCTGGGCGAGATCCGTCCGCTGGCGAAGGATCTGCCGCCGGGCATGGACCTGCCGACGGACAAGGACCTGAAGGACGCGCCCGACACCGATGTGACGGCGGACTTCACGCTCAAGAACGGCGAGCTGACCGAGGTGGACATCGACCTCGCCAAGCTGGCGGAGGACGCCGACGTCAAGAAGCTGGGCCTGACCCTGCGGATCAGCGACGGCACCCACCCCACCGCCCCCGCCGGCGCCACCGAGCTGGATCTGGCGGAGCTGATGGGGGGCTTCTTCGCAGGCCCGGGGCCGATGGACGAGGAGGAGTTCGCCGAGAGCGGCCTCGCCGACCCGGACTTCCCGGCCGACGAGTTCTGATCACGGACGTGCTCGGAGCACCTCGTAGGTCAGGTGCGTCGCCGTCGAGGTCGCGGTCACGCCGCGCTGCACCAGCGTGCGCGGCGCTCCGCCGGTGAACAGCGGTGCCCCGGCACCCAGCACGACCGGCGCGAGGTGCAGGCTCAACGTGTCGACCAGCCCGGCGTCGAGCGCCGAGCCGACGGTGGCGCCGCCGCCCATGAGGACGACGTCGAGGTCCTTTCCGCCGGCCGACGACGCCGTCTCGGCGCGCTCGCGCGCGGCGGCGACGGCGTCGGGCAGACCGGTGGTGACGAACGTCCAGTCGAGGCCGGTGAGCCGCACCGACTCCGGCGGGCGAGTTCGCCGGACCTGGACTGGCTGATCACGCACCGACTGCGGCTCGACCAGGTCGACGAGAGACCATCGATCTCCTCACCGGGGATGCCTGCAAGGTGCTGCTCGTTCCGGGGCTGGGCTGACGCTTCGGTCCCGGGCCGTCGTCCCACTCGCGCAGCCGCGGGCACGCGTTGCGGACTCGTACGAAGCCTTTGGTGTTGTGGGACCCGTCATGCGGCCCGAGTTCAACGCGTTGCAGTGGTTGGTCCCGTTCTTGACGGGGGCGAGGCGTCGGTGAGGTCGGCGCCGGTGGCGGCGTCACGCTGGGAGTGGCCGACTCCGTGCCAGTCCAGGCACATGACGGTCGCATCGTCCTCCAGATGACCGTGGCCGGCGTCGACGACCGCCCCGATGAGGGTACGAGCGGCCTCGCGAGGATGCAGCCCGCGGGTGCGGGCGATCAGGTCCGGCAGGTCCATGCTCCGGGCGTTGCGTTCCAGCATGCCGTCCGTGAGCATCACCAGCCTGTCGCCGGGTTGCAGGTCCAGCGACTGCACCCGATAGGGATGCGGGCGCTGGAAGCCGAACGGCAGGTCGACCTCCGGGACGATCTGCTGCACTTTCCCCTCCCGCATCCGCAGCGGCCAGGGGTGCCCAGCGTTGATGAAGTGCGCCTCGCCGTCGAGCAGGCTGATCCGCAACAGCTGACCGGTGACGTAGCCTCCCAGGCCGTGCTCGCGCATGGCCTGGTCGGCCTGGCGGGCTTGCTCCTCGAGGCTGGTACCCGCCCGCCGTGCCCGGCGCAGGGCACCCACCACCAGGGTGGCCAGCAGCGCGGCGGCGACGTCGTGACCCATGGCGTCGGTGACGGACAGCTGGACGGCGTCCCGGTCGATGACGTAGTCGAAGGTGTCACCCCCGACGTGGTCGGCAGGCTCCAGCGCCCCGGCCACCGCGAACTGGGCCGCCTCGCACGCCAGCGAAACCGGGAGCAGCCGGTGCTGGATCTCCGCGGCCAGGCTCAGCGGGGCAGTGCGCCGGCCCCACTGGTAGACGTCGGTGAAGGACCGGTTGGCGATGACGATGTAGGCCAGCGCGTGCGCCGTCTCACCGATCTCCCGCATCGTCTCCGCATCCGGCGCCGCGGGCAGAAACAGTTCCAGGACGCCGATGGGATCCCCGCGATTGGTCACCGGAGCGACGATCCGCACCGGCGCGCCCTCGCCCTTGCCCTCGACCCCCGGCCGCTGGCTGCGGATCACCTCGTCGTACAGGGTGCCCCGCAGCGGGATACGCCGGGCCGGCTCACCGGTCTCGACACTGCCCGCAGCGCCCAGCCGTACGACCGAGCCGCCGGTGAAGTCGGTGATCAGGAAGGACACCGACGCCGCCCCCAGGCGCTCCGTGAGCATGCGCGCGACCACATCGAGCGACTCCACGGGCGCCGCGGCCTCCGCTGCCTCCAACGTCCCCGCCAGCGTCAACGCCCCGCCCGCGCGATTCCCGTCCGACCCCCATGCGGTCACGGCGCCTCCTCACTCCTCAACCCGATGCCGCTCAGGACTCGCGTCCCGGACCCGCGGGTGCCAGTGCCCAGTCCAGCACCGAACGGGTCGTACGGCACCACGTGTCCCAGCCTGCGCCCAGGAACCCAGCCGCCCGGCGCTCACCGCGCTCGAACCCTGTGCGGCCAGGACCAGTCCCCGTGCGCCCTGCGCTACCGGCGGTACCTCATGTGGCAGCCGGAAGGATGGCACGCAAGTGCACAGTGACGGCGGCGAGCTCACTGCTGCGACCCAGGCTCACGCCTGCCCGCCGGTCAGCCTGCCGCGGGGGCCCCGAGCATTGCGGAAGCCTTCTGCAACGGGCTGAGCATGCGCTCGGGTGCGGCAGCTCGGGAGAGGTCGCGGCAGGTGAAGCCGAGCTGGGTCATGGCCCGCAGGACCTCGCCGGCGTTGAAGTCGCGGCGGTCCTGACGGGTGACGACCTGCCCGACCTGCTTGACGGGGTAGGTGCGACGACCGATGGTCACGGACGCCCCGATGACTTCCTCGGGCTTGACGCCCTCCATCGATTCCAGGACGCCGCTCATGGTGAGGTGGAAGGGGAAGCGGGCGATGACACCTGAACACGAAGTCCTTACGCCGCGGCGTCGAACGAGGACTGCCGGGTCCTGCGCCGGGCGGCCGAGGCGGGGCTGCGCCGGCCGCGTGAGGACGACGTGCCGCGCTGACGCCGCTCGGCGACCGGCGCGGTGATCGTCACGGGGATGCCGGAGGGCGTCCGGGCGCCGGTGATCCGGCCGAGGGCCTCTTCGCCGGCACGGACCTGGGTGGTCTGGGGCGTGATGCCGGCGGCGGTCATGAGACGGGTCATGTCGCGGCGCTGGTTGGGGGTGACCAGGGTGACGACACTGCCGGACTCGCCGGCGCGCGCGGTGCGGCCGCCGCGGTGCAGGTAGTCCTTGTGGTCGGTCGGCGGGTCGACGTTCACGACGAGGTCGAGGTTGTCGACGTGGATGCCGCGGGCGGCGACGTTCGTGGCCACGAGCACGGTGACGTGCCCGGTCTTGAACTGGGTCAGGGTCCGGGTGCGCTGCGGCTGTGACTTGCCGCCGTGCAGGGCGGCGGCCCGCACCCCGCTGTTCAGCAGGTCCTGCGTCAACCGGTCGACGGCGTGCTTGGTGTCCAGGAACATGATCACCCGGCCTTCGCGCGCCGCGATCTGCGTCGTCGTCCAGTGCTTGTCCGCGCCGTGGACGTGCAGCACGTGGTGCTCCATCGTACTGACCGCACCCGCGGACGGGTCGACGGAGTGAACGACCGGGTCGGTGAGATATCGGCGGACCAGGCGGTCGACGTTGCGGTCGAGGGTGGCGGAGAACAGCATCCGCTGGCCCTCGGGGCGGACCTGGTCCAGGAGCGCGGTGACCTGGGGCATGAAACCCATGTCGGCCATCTGGTCCGCCTCGTCGAGGACGGTGATCGCGACCTGGTTCAGCCTGCAGTCACCGCGGTCGATGAGGTCCTTGAGCCGGCCCGGCGTCGCGACGACGACCTCGGCTCCACTGCGCAGCGCCTTGGCCTGCCTGCCGATCGACATTCCTCCGACGACCGTGGCGAGACGGAGCTGCACCGAGCGGGCGTAGGGGGTGAGCGCGTCGGTCACCTGCTGGGCGAGCTCACGCGTCGGCACCAGGACCAGGGCCAGCGGCTGGCGGGGCTCGGCGCGCTGTCCGGCGGTGCGGGCCAGCAAGGCCAGGCCGAAAGCGAGGGTCTTGCCGGAGCCGGTGCGCCCGCGTCCCAGGGCGTCGCGGCCCGCGAGGGTGTTGGGCAGGGTCGCGCCCTGGATCGGGAACGGGACGCTCACGCCTTGCGCGGTCAGCGCGGCCAGCAGCTGCTTGGGCATGTCGAGGTCGGCGAACGCCTCGACCGCGGGGAGTGCGGCAGTGATCGTCTTCGGCAGCGCGAACTCGCCCTGGACCACTGCGGGCCGCCGGCCGTAGCCGCCCGAACGGCTCTGACCCCCTGAACGGCTCGGGGCGGACGATCCGAAACGGCCGTCCCGCCTCGAACCGGCGCCGGCGCCGAAAGCGGGGCCGTCGCCACGGCTGCGACGGGAAGAACGGTCATTGATACGTGCGGAGTTCATGGAGAACCTTCCTTGATACGGCACGTATCAAGGAATTCCCGCAGCGAAGACAGCGCGGGGAATCGCAAGAACGGACCGAATGGAATGAGAAAAAGAATGAGGAGTGCAGTAGGGCTGACGCGGATTGCATCGACGGCATTTCTGAGCCATAGGGGCGTGAAATCCCGGACGCCTACCGGTTGCGCCTTGGGCGAGGCGTGCATCCCTGGACGTAACCACGGACGTTCTTCTCGTCCCGCAGGTCGCACCACCGCGGCAAATGTCCGCAGCTGGGGCCCGCACCCCGAGGGATGCGGGCCCCAGCTACGAAGTGCGCGTCAGCGTCAGGCGGGGACGATGTTCTCGGCCGTCGGGCCCTTCTGGCCCGCCGCGATGTCGAAGGTGACCTTCTGGCCTTCGAGCAGCTCGCGGAAGCCCTGGGCGGCGATGTTCGAGAAGTGGGCGAACACGTCGGCACCCCCACCGTCCTGCTCGATGAAGCCGAAACCCTTGGCTGCGTTGAACCACTTCACAGTGCCTGACGCCATGTCATATCTCCTCTTGGGCAGGTAAGCCGGGACCCGCGATGCACGGATACCGGGTCGCCGCGATGATGCCCCGTCCGGAAAACGACCGGCCATACGAAAACGCCGCCAGCGACTGAAGATGCCGACGAAGGCGCTTGAAGTTTTTGGGAACCACAACTGCAACTGAGGTCGACAGTAGCATGAGATGGCGGGTCGAGTTCCGTAAACGGCTCCGTCCTGCTGATTGCAGTGAAAACGCTCTCCGTGCGACGCGTCAAACCCTCCCCTCGCGACCACAGATATCGGCCGACCCGAAGCGCAGCGTTTCAGGAACGGAGGCCGCCGTTGAGCGCTCGAAAGAGCGCGTATTTGCGGTGGAGATTTCCTGCCCGACGTGCACCCCGGTGGCCCGTGCACCGGTCTCGCCGCGCCTCCGGGCCGCCGGTGAGGCGAGCGGACGGGCAGGCCCACAGGCCGGCAGGCGTGCGGTGGTGTGGGGGTCAGCGGGTCGCCAGGAAAATGGCGATGTAGTGCGCGGCGAAGGCTGCCACAGTCAACGCGTGGAACACCTCGTGGAAGCCGAACCAGCGGGGGGAGGGGTCGGGCCGTTGGAGGGCGTAGACGACCGCGCCCGCGCTGTAGAGAAGGCCGCCGGCCACGATCAAGGTGAGGACGGCCACCCCGCCGGTGTGCAGGAAGCCGGGCAGGTAGCGCACCGGCGCCCAGCCCAGGGCCAGGTAGCACGGGGTGTACAGCCAGCGCGGGGCCCCGATCCACAGGACCCGGAATGCGATGCCGGCCAACGCCCCCGTCCACACGATCCACAGCAGCACGGATCGCTGGTCCGTCGGGAGGAGGAGTACGGCAAGGGGGGTGCAGGTGCCAGCGATGATCAGGAATATGTTGGCGTGGTCGAGGCGTCGCAGAAGAGCCTCGCCGACCGGCCCCCAGGTGCCGCGGTGGTAGATGGCACTGGTGGCGAACAGCAGCCAGGCGGTGACCGAGTACACGGCGCAGGCCAAGGCCGCCTGCGGGGTAGGAGCCAGGCAGATGAGCACGACACCTGCGACCAGCGCCGCGGGGACCATCCCGGCATGGAGCCAGCCGCGCAGCCTCGGCTTGATCGGTTCCACCAAATCGGCCGCCCGCTCCACCAGAGCGGCAATCGTGTGGGCGTTCTCTCCCGCGCCGTCACTTCGTGGTCCGCGGGGCAGACCGGCTTCGCGCTGCTCTCCACGCTCTGAAACAACGTGCGCACGCTCGACCTCAGCGGTGTCACGCGACAAGGCTTCCCATCCTCCCCCGGACTCCCGGGCGCCCCTGGCAAACATGTGCTCATGCTAGGAGATCTCACAGGACAGCCCTTCGAGAGGCTGGTCCGAAAACCAGACGCTCCCTCAGTCGGGCGTGGGCTCCCCCACGGCGGACATACGCGGTGCGGCTCCCAGGTTCCGCCAATTGGGCCGCCCTGACGCTTCGGTGGCCCGGCGGTGTTCGGCGTCGATGGGCTGGGCTTGATAGTGGCGGTGTCCGCCCGCGGAGCGCAGCGGGGTGGTGAGGCGCGCTTCGCCGACGGCGCGGAAAAAGCCCTGCGTGGTGCCGAGCATCTCGGCGGCCCGGCGTCTGCTGTCGTCGCACCTCGTGTGGAACCCGTGGAGGGGCCCTGGCGCCGTACCGGCACCAGGGCCCCGAAGGAACTGCTACACCATCTGCCGGCCCCAGTAATGCGCCGGCCTTCTGTTTCCGCGTGCCCGGCCTGAACGCTGCCGGGGGCGCGGGGATCGCGGATGCGTGACCGGAGACCACCTCACTATCGATGTCCTGCGGTACCCGGACCCCTTGCTCGTCCGGGCGATCCTGATGGCGCTCGGTCCCTCCGTTCTTCCCTCTGATCCAGCACTTGCCGAACCGGTACTGCTGGTGGCCTGCAACAGCGCCACTCCCGGTACGCGCGCCCGCAGCCAGACGCCTTTACCGGGGTACCACGCGAAAACCACACTGCGGGTACTGCGGTCCTGCTCATGGCGGCCCCTGATCACTGCGGGCCACCCGGTCCGGCCGTCAGTCCCGTCGCCGTCCTGCAACAACCCTGGCTTCGGAACTCCACCGCCGCACCGTCTGCGTACTGCTGCCCGGCAGTTCATCCCTGCCGGGCCCTTCTTGATCTCGGCTACGAGAGAAACCATAGCCATCCCATCTCCCAATGTCTACTCCAGCCGATACAGATTTTTGTGGGCCTGGCTGCGAGGTAGTCGCCCACGGACGGAGCAGCGAACAAACAGACACCGGCGCAGACGACCCCGACGCAGACGTGACCGGCCGCTAGATGTGACCGCTCGTCTCATCCCAGACGACGTCGTGGCGGCGCTCCTGGCGCAGGCCCGCAATGGCGGTGACGAGTGATCCGGGCGGTCCGCCCTCGTTCGGCTGACGGCGCGGGCAGCGCCTGGCTCGTTGTGCGGATGAGACGAACGCGGGGTCCTGTGAGGGCATGGTCGTCAGCGTGGCCCGATCCGGCAGCCTCTGGCAGGACCTGGCGGTGCGACGGCTGGTGCCCGCTCATAGGCTGCCGCCATGACAGAGATCCAGAATCCGACTCCCCGTGACGCCTTCGACCTGCTCATGGCCGGTAACCAGCGCTTCGTCTCAGGCACCCCTGAGCACCCGAACCAGGACGCCGCACGCCGCACCGAGATCGCGCCGTCCCAGCAGCCGTTCGCCGTGCTGTTCGGGTGTTCCGACTCCCGGCTGGCCGCCGAAATCATCTTCGACCGCGGCCTGGGCGACCTGTTCGTGGTACGCACCGCTGGCCACGTCGCGGGCCCGGAGGTGCTGGGCAGCATCGAGTTCGGCGTGGAGGTGCTGGGCTGCCCGCTGGTGGTGATTCTCGGGCACGACTCGTGCGGCGCGGTCGGCGCGGCGTGCGCCGCGCTGGAGGACGGCGTGACGCCGGCCGGGTACGTCCGGGACGTTGTCGAGCGGGTGACCCCCAGCGTGCTGGCCGCCCGGGCCGCCGGACGGGTTGAGCCCGAGGAGATCCTCGCCGAGCACATCAGGCACACCGCCGACCTGCTGCTGGACCGCTCCCGGGTCCTCGCCGACAAGGTCGCCGCCGGCCGGACCGCCGTGGTGGGCCTGCGCTACCGCCTGGCCGACGGCAGTGCCCACCTCGTCGCCGCTCACGGCCTCGACGCGGCTGTGCTCCCGGCCTCTTGACCGCCGCGGCGCGGCCCCTCACCATGATCTGCCGCGATCGGCCGTCAGGAGACGGGAGGTACAGCGCGGGTCAGGGGCTCCAGGTCTCCGTACAGGGCGGCATGGAGTGCAGCCGCGAGTTCGCGGGCGCGGTCTTCGCTCCGCACGCCGTGCATCATGAAGTAGATCGGTCCTGCGTAGGCGTCAAGGTCGACCTCACGGTTGTCGACCAGGCAGGTGATCGCGGCCCGGACCGCATCGTTCGCGGCATCGTCGACAGCATGACCGGAGCCGGCAGTGAGCGTGTCCGCCTTCACGGTCCACCGCTGCCGTCTTTCGGATTCGATGGCGACGAACACAGCCTGCTGCGCCATGGCCATCCGGTACACGTCGTGGAACGCGTCGGTGCCGGTGGCATCCGGAATGAGGTGGGCGGGGCAAGGAACGGGCAGCATCTGCACGAGGGCATTGTGCACAGAGGAGCAGATCAATCGCCTCCGGTGACGCAGTGTTCCACCGTCGGTGCTGGTCACGCGGTGGGCCGGGGCCCCGCGGCGCGGCGCAGCCGGTTGGCGATGGCCAGTCCCAGCCCCTCCTCCACCGGCAAGGAGGCGACGATGAGATCGCACCCCCGCTGGTCGAGTCCGCGCAGGAACCCGTACAGATCGCGCGCGTAGTCAGCCAGGGACGCTGGGACATCCACCACGGCGTGCGCCTTCACCGGGGTGTCGGCGAGGGACGGGGGAAGGAGGACGCCGACGTGATGCCCCTGCTCCTGCGCGCGCCGCGCCTCGTCGACGACCTTCTCCGGCTCGGTCAGGACGACCCGCGCAGACGGCGCGTAGTGCGACGGATGCTGGCCTGGCACCCGGACGTGGCTGGTCGCCGGGACCGCGAGCGGGCATCCCAGCACCGCTTCGAGGTCCTCGCGCGTCACCCCGCCGGGCCGCAGGATGGTCGGGACCTCGCCGGTGGCGTCGACGATGGTCGACTCGACACCGACCTTGCAGGGGCCGCCGTCCAGTACGAAATCGACGGCGTCGCCGAGCTCGGCACGGACGTCGTCCGCGGTCGTGGGGCTCACCGAGCCGAAGCGGTTGGCGGACGGGGCCGTGACACCGCCACCGAAGGCCGACAGCAGCGCAAGTGCGACGGGGTGGTCGGGTACGCGCACGGCCACCGTCTCCAAGCCACCGGTCGCCTCCAGAGGCACCCGGCGCCCACGCCCCAGGACCAGCGTGAGGGGCCCCGGCCAGAAGCGTTCGGCCAGCAGGCGGGCCGTCGCGGGTACCTCCTGGACCCAGTCGCCCAGGTGCTCCGCGCCGCTGATGTGGACGATCAGAGGGTGCGAGGGCGGGCGCCCCTTGACCTGGAAGATACGCGAGACGGCGGCGGGGTCCTCAGCGTTTGCGCCCAGTCCGTAGACAGTCTCGGTCGGGAGAGCCACCAGGCCCCCGGCGCGCAGCACACCAGCCGCCTTCTCGATGTCACTGGTTCTTGCCATCACGCTCGCAATCCTAGGTGCGTCAAGGACCCCGGAACTTCACCAGGCCCCAACTGGAAGCGTTCTTCGCCCCCGCCGACGAGGAGGTCTTACGTGTCCGCGGCAAGGCCGCAAGGGCTGGTTGCCGGCCGGTCCGCTTGTTCGGTGACCGGGCGGGTGGCTGTCTTGTCGTGGTAACCGAGGGCCTTCGCGATGAAGGGGCCGGGGCCTGGACGCAGGAGGAACGTGGAGCAGATACGCCCCCGGTGACCACACACGGTGATTGCGCCTGACATCGGTTCGCTGATCTACACGCTCCCGAGATCAGTCGGAAACTCCTGGTCCAGAAGCTGTAGCACCTCCTGCTGCCGCCCTCGCCCTCGTGCAGCCCCTGCTGCCTGGGCTTCATGGCTCCGCCGGATCGCTCGTCATCTCCGGCATCGTCCCAGCCTGGCTCACGGAAAACCAGCCTGAACCAGCTACTCGCCGTGACCGAGGTCGTGGATGCCAAGCGAACACATACGCCGACCGGACCGGCGATCTCGTGCCGCGGTCGACAACCGACGCAGTCCACGTAGATCCCGGGGCGCTTGCGGGTGCGCTGTACCTGACCGAGGCCGTCATCACTCTCCGGCTTCTCACCGAGACGCGCGGGCCGCCACCTGCCCGAAGGTCACCTGGCGATCTCGGACAAGGGCGCTGCCGCGTCTTGGCGTTCGTACCTGCAACCTTCCATCCGTTCGGGTGGTTTGGCTTTCGTCATCTCCCGAGTCCCCGTGCCCGGCCCACAGACGGTGCGGCATGTTGAGGCGGTGGATTACTTGGGGCAGGAACCGATGACCGATGCGGTGGGTGAGACGGCGCTGTGGACGCTGTACCACCGCTCCCTGGCAGCCCGTGATCCTGAGTGCGGCCTGACCGACCCCAAGGCCATCGAACTGGTCGAGGCTTTGGACTACCCGTTCGCGCAGCGTTTCGGCACGGACAACCGCGGATGGGCCCGGGGCATGGCGGTGCGGGCGCGGTGTTACGACCGTGAGGTGCGCGCCTTCCTGGCCCGGCATCCGCGCGGCACGGTGGTCTGCCTGGGCGAGGGACTGGAGACGCAGTTCTGGCGAGTGGACAACGGCATGGTGCAGTGGCTGGGGGTCGAACTCGCGGAGTCGGCCGCACCGCGTCGCCGCTTGCTCCCCGACACTGACCGGTGCCGGACTTTGACCGGTTGCCTCCTGGACGAGCGGTGGACGGGAGAGGTCGACGCCTCGGAGGGTGTCCTCGTCCTGGCACAGGGTGTGCTGATGTATCTGGCCTGGGACCGTGTGAGGGCCCTGGTGGAGGCGTGCGCAGTGCGTTTGCCGCGGGCGCAGTTGGTGTTCGACACTCCACCGGCATGGTTCGCCGCAGGCACCGCCCGCGGCTGGTTCCGCTATCCGGCCGGGTACCGGCCACCCCCGATGTCGTGGGGGATGACACCCGCGCGGCTGCGTGAACTACGGGCATGCCCGGGGGTGGCCGCAACGTTGCCGGTGCGCGCGCCCCGTGGAGCGGGCCTGTGGTGGGGCCGGATGGCCCCTGTCGTCGACCGTGTGCCCGGGCTGCGCTCGTACGGGCCCCTGTCCGTGACCCGCCTGCTCTTCGCACCCGTCCCCCAGCCTGGCCGGCCCGCCGCCGCCCAGCCCTCCCATACCCGCGAGGAGCCCTGATGACCACCCTTCCCGACCAAGCCGAGTACACCTGCGTGAACACGCCCCTATCCGAGGCGCCGACCCCGCCACCGACGTCCGTCCCGAGTACTCCTCTCGTGCCGGTGGAGGGAACCGTCCTGCGCCTGCGGGAGTTGGAACACGCTGACGCCGACGCCGTTCTGGACATCTTCGGCGACCCCCGCACCACCCGCTGCTACGGCTCCCAGCCATTGACCGCCGCCGACGCACGTGCCGTGATCGACCACGCCTGCACGCAAGCCCGGCAGGCCCCCCGTACCTTCTACCGACTGGGCGTCGTCCTCCGTGACACCGACGAACTCATCGGCACCGCCAAGCTCTCCCTCACCCCACCCTCCACCGACCAATTCGTCGCGTGCAACCACCGCGCCGCCGAGTTCGGCATCGCCCTGAGCCCCGACCACACCAACACCGGCCTCGGTGCGGAGGTCGGCTCGCTCCTCGCTGTCCTGGCCTTCGACCGCCTCGCCCTGCACCGCTTGTGGTGCCTCCTGATGCCCACCAACACCGCGGCGATCCGCGCCCTGGACAAAAGCGGTGTATTCATCAAAGAAGCGCGACTTCGGCACTTCGCGCACGTCGATGGTGTCTGGCACGACATGCTCCAGTACTCCATCCTGGAGGACGACTGGAAAGCCTTGCGCCAGAACAGGCCGATCCGCGCGACGTGCAGCCCCACCACGACCTGATGGCGGTCGTGCTGGTACCCCGGGCCCGTGGTGTATCTGGGCGTGTCAGGGTCGGCGGCGGAACCAGCCGCGGCTCCTGCCCGCCTCAACGTCTCCGATGTCGATCTGACCGGCAGCGTGACCAGCTCCGAGCCCAGCACGCTCGCCGTCGCCGACCTCGACGCGACCGGCCAGGCGGCCTACACCTTCTACGCCGACGGAGCCACCGACTGGCAGTGGACCGCGAGCGAACTCGCCGCAACACGGAGGGACGACGCGGTCTGCCTCCACACCGAGTCCCTCGCGCTGATCCGCCGGCCCGGGGCAGCCGAGGGTGGACAGCCACGGCCACGGCGGTCTCGCCCTGATCGTCGTCCGGGCGGCTCCCGGGCACACGAGCCGCGACCCGACGCCGCCCCGGCGGGGGTGCCCACGCGCGCACTCCGCCGGGACGAGTCGGAACCGGATCAGCGGGTCGTGGTGACCCGGTGCTCCTTCAGGGCCGCGCAGTTGGAGCCGGTCACCTGCACGGACACACTGCCGATGCTGCCGCCCCAGTCGACGCAGTGGCCCTTGCCGTAGGCGTACACCGGGCCCGCGTACGACGTGTACGTCCCGTAGTCCCCGTCACCCTGGTCGGTGTCGGGGACGTACAGGTATGCGGACATGTCCACGGCCGTGCCCACGGTGTTGCGGATGGTCACGACGCAGTTCTTGCCGTTGGAGGAGTTGTAGGTCAGGTAGACGGTCCCCCTGGAGCCGATGGGCGCGGAGTTGACGGTCTTGTAGCCGCTGCCGCAGACGGTCCCCGGGGTGACGCTCGCCGCGGCGGAGGCGGGCGCGGCCAGGGCGGTGGTGCCCCCGACGGACACCGCCACCAGTGCGGCAGCGGCCAGCTTGGCGCGAGTTGAGATCATTTTTCCCCCTTGTGTGGTCTTGGAGCTGGTTGGTGCTCCTGCCTGGTGTGACCCGTCACGTACCGGAATGGTTGTGCCGCCGTGGCGAGCGAACGGGGTCAACCGGCGTACGCGGGGCGCACACTGACGCTCCGTCCGCCGGGGTGCGGGGCGCGACCGCCTCGCCCACGGCGGCCCCGGCGTCCTCAGACTTCCTGGGGGCGACGTGCGACGAAGACGAACTCCCGGCCCGGACGGTCGGGAGCCTCACGCACGTCGTCGACCACGTACCCCTGTGCGATCAGGTCCGCCTCGACCTCCTCGCGCTCCCGGAAACGCAACGTCGACTCCGACGTCAGTACCTGCCCGTCCACGGCGAAGACATAGGTCCAGCGGAACGTCACCAACGGCAGGCTCACGTCGGTCACCTCGACCCAGCTCTCGACCGCGCCGAGGTCCGGAACGTCCGTCACGCGGCAGGACCGCTCACGGTTCCACTCCTCCCAGGCGCGGCGGGCCGGAACCCGCGTCTCGAACATCAAGTGCCCGCCCGGCCGCAGGGATCGGTACGTTCTCCGCAGCGTCTCCTGCCATGTCCGCGGGGCCACGATGGCCTGCGCCACGTTCGCCGTCATGGTCGCCAGATCGACCCGCAGGGGCGGGAGCGCCGAGGCGTCCCCGTGGATCCACCGCACCCGTTCACCGCCGGGCTTGCCCCGGGCCACGTCGAGGGACGCCCCGGCGGGGTCGACCCCGACGACCTCGATGCCGCGGTCGGCGAGCAGGAGGGCGAACACCCCTGTCCCGCAGCCGATGTCCAGCACCCGGCGTGCGCCGAGCTCCTCGGCCATGCGGACGTACGCGTCGAGATCACCGCGATCGGGGTCGAGCGGGTCATGGATCGCGGCGAGCCGTGGATGCCCGAAGCACTCGTGAGCCATGGGGCCGACGGTATGCGGCACAGAATCCGAAGCGCCACTCAGTTCCGCCGCCGCACAGGGAAGTTGCACGCCCCATCGACGCGCGGCGGGTATCGCTGCTAAACCTGCACCACCTGCACCACTTGCACCCACCGTTCAAGGAGGAGCATGTGAGAGCCCGTAGCGCGGCCACCCGGACCGCCTCGGCACTTGTCGCCGCCCTGGCGCTGACCGCCGGCCTGGCGGGCCCCGCCGTCGCGGCGCCCGGGGCGGAGGCCGAACCGGCCGCCGCACCCCGGCCCGTGACGGGGGCGGCGGCCACCGCGACCGACCCCGTCACCCATGAGGAGAACGACCGCGTCCCCGAGGGCTCGGTCTGGACGCAGCACTACTTCCCGTCCTCGGACGGCTCCGGCACCCAACTGCACGCCGACGTCCTGCTGCCGGAGAAACTGGCCAGGAAGAAGAATGCGAAGGTGCCGGTCATCCTGTCGATCGGCCCGTACTTCGCCCACTCCGGGCAGACCGGCCCGGAGGGCTGGACCCACACCGGCCCCTCGTCCCGCTTCCAGGACTTCATCGAGGGCACCGACCTGTTCGACCAGGGCTACGCATTCGTCATGGTGGACCTGCGCGGCTTCGGCGGCTCCACCGGCTGCCTCGACTGGGGCGGCCCCGGCGAACAGGCCGACGTGAGGGCCGCGGTCGACTGGGCCGCGAAGCAGCCGTGGTCCACCGGCGCCGTGGGCATGTACGGAAAGTCGTACGACGCCGTCACCGGCCTCATCGGCAACAACCTGGACCAGCGCGCCCTCAAGGCCGTCGTCGCCCAGGAACCCCTGTGGGACATGTACCAGTACATCTACTCCAACGGCGTCCCCCGCCCGAACGTGACCGGCACCGCCGGGGCGTACAACTCCATCGCCACGATGCCTCCGATGGCGGACGACGACCCGCGCTACCAGGCCAACGCCCGGTACGAGGAGACCCACCCGGAGTGCCTGACGGAGAACTCGGCCGGATACCGGATATCCGACCAGCGGGACCCGTACTGGACCTCCCGCGACCTGGCGAAGATGGCCAGGGGCAGTGACACCCCGCTCTTCGTCACCCAGGGCTTCATCGAGAACAACACCAAGCCCGAGGAGATGGAGGAGTACCTCGACAACCACCGGGGCCCCGAGCGCGGCTGGCTCGGCCAGTGGGACCACGTGCGCGGCGGCGACCGCGTCGGCGACGGACGCCTGGCCATGGGCCGCGAAGGCTGGTACGACGAGACCCTGTCCTTCTACGACCAGTACCTCAAGGGCATCAGGCCGGCCGTCCGCTACCCGAACTACGCCGTCGAGGACTCCACCGGCGCCTGGCGCGCCCAGCGCACCTGGCCCGTCACGGAACGGTTCGTCACCCTTCCGCTCGGTGGCGGCTCGTACGTGGACGACGGCGGCGCCTCCGCCCGCGCGGCACTGACCGCCTCGGGCGAACCGGCGCCGCAGCCGTCCGCGCAGCCGGCCGGCAAATGGGACATGGAGAACGCGCCCGCGACCGAGCAGGCCCCGCCGCGCGGGCTGGCGAGGGAAGTGGCGAAGCGTCAGCAGGCCGGTGCGGTCACGTCCAGCTTCTTCGTGTGGTCGAAGCCGCTGAAGCAGGCCGTCCGTGTCACCGGCACCCCGCAGGTCTCGCTGACGGCGAGGGGCGAGGGCAACGTCATGCTCAAGCTGTACGACGTCGCCCCGGACGGCACCGCCGTCATGTTCGACGAACAGGTCTCCCTGGTGGACTCGGGCCGGCTGACCGTCGACCTGAAGGCGACCGACTGGACCCTCGCGGCAGGACACGTCCTGGCCGTGGAGATCGGTTCCGTCCAGACCGGCTCGTGGCGTGACACCCCGTCGGGCGAGACCATCCAGGTCAAGGGCGCGAAGCTCAGGCTGGCCCTGGACGACCCGGCCGACGACGTCGCCACCGCCGGAGACCGCTCGCCGTTCCTGGACACGTATCTGCGCCAGTACACGGTGAACCTGCCGGCCGGTCCGGCGACGTTCACGGTGGTTCCGGGCGGCCGCCTCTGACCCTCCGGCCGGCCCCGGCAGCAGGACGGCCGGGGCCGGCCCCCACCCGGGGCCGGCCCCGTGGCCCCCGGCGGACCACGCCGGGGGCCGGCCGGTTCAGCCCTGGTCGGCGGGCCGCTCGCCCGGCGGATGGCCCGTCGGCAGGTCCACCGGCGTGCCGTACACCCGCATCTCCGCGGCTGCCGCGAACGGCTGCCCGTTGAGGGCGTTCAGGGCCGTGAACCGTACGTGCGAGGCCCGGACCCGGTCGAAGGAGACGCGCTGCGTCTGCGGCACGTCCTTCAGCGTGCCCTTCGCCACCGTCCTCCAGTTCGTGCCGTCCTCCGACACGGCGACCTCGTAGCCGCCGACGCGGCCGTTCTGACCACCGCTCTGCCGGTTCAGATAGCCGAAGCCGTCCACGTCGGCCGCGCCGCCGAGCTTCAGCGTCACCCAGTGCGGGTAGGGCGCGGGCGTGCCGGTGTAGTCGGTGTGCCAGATGGTGCCCGGGTCACCGTCGAGGACGTTGGACACGGGTCCCTCGCCGTCGCCGGAGGAGCCGTTCTCGGAGTCGGCGGTGGCGGTCATCGAGCCGGGGGAGAGCAGCGGCTCGGTGGTCACCGCGGCCCGGGCGTCCGCCGAGACGGTCTTGGTGGCCCCGGCGTGGGCGTAGGTGGCGGTCGCCCGCCAGGTGGCGGTGGTGCCGGCCGCGCCGGCGGGCGGCGTCAGCAGCCAGGTGGTGCTCACGCTCGCGCCCGGCTTCACGGTCCCGACGAGGTTGCCGTCCTTCTTCTCGACCTCCGCCTTCCAGCCCTCCGGCAGCCCGCGCAGCGCCGTCCCGACGTTCACGGCGTCGGTGGACTCGTTGTTGGTGAAGGTGGTGACGAACTCGCCCGGCACCCCGGGGCTCAGCTCGGTACCGGCCGGCACGCTCACGTTCGCGCAGGCGGCCCCGGCCTCGGCCTCGCCCAGGTCGGTCACGGTGACGTCGTCGACGACCAGGTCCGTGCCCCGGGCGCCGCCGAGCTTGCGCAGCCCGACCCAGGTGTCCCCGCAGCCCGCGACGATCTCGCGGGAGTACGTCGTCGTGTCCAGGGCGGGCTCCAGGACGTCACGGGTGATGTCCCGGGAGGTCGTCCTCCCGTCCGCGACGCGGTCCGCGCCGGTCACCCAGGCCCACTGTCCCTCGATGTTGGTCTGGTACGAGAACGACACCCGGTACTTGTGTCCCTCCTCGAACGGCACGGTCGCGGGCGTGGTGCGGTACACCAGCCCCGTGTTCTCCGCGTGGGACTTGAGCGAGTGCCGCCCGGCGAGCACGTCGTCGACCGCCTTGCCCTTCAACGTGCCCGTGTCGTACGGGGAGTAGGTGTTCTTCCACGCCTTCTGGCTGTACGGCTCGTGCAGGTCGCTGACGCTCGTGCGGGGGTCGGTGACACCACCGGCGTCGCCCTTCACGAACGGGCCCCAGCCCGGCTGGTTGCCCTCGAAGTCGTCGTGGGCGACGACCGTGCCGTCCCCGGCGCGGGGGAGCGGCGAGGTGGTGTCGGCCATGACGCGCACGTCGTCCAGCACGACCGCCGCTCCGCCGGCACCGGCGCTGAGCTCCACGGTGACCTTGCCGCCCCGCGGTGCCGTGAACGCGACGGCGGCCCGCTGGGAGTAGGTGTCGCGCTTCTCGTCGGAGGCCATCCAGTTGCGTGCCGGGGTGATGTCGAAGGTGTTCACCGCCGAGTCGCCGGCACCGCGCACCCGGAGCGTGGTGTCCCGGCGTTCACCGGGGGCGATCTCGACGTCGGCGCTGAGCGTGTACCGCCTGCCCGGCACCAGACCGGAGACCCGCTGGGAGAGGCCGGAGGCACCGCTGCCGAGGCGGACGACGTTGTCGCCGTTGCCGGCCCGCGTGATCGCGGCGTCGCCCCGCGGGTTCCAGGCGTCCAGGTTCCCGCCGTTGAACCCGGGGTCGGTCAGCCCGGTGAACTCGCCGTACGCCGCGTCCTGGTGCGGTGCCTTGCCACCGTTCGGCACCAGGACGTAGGGCTGCCCCTTCTCCCCGGTCAGCGTCACCTTCCCGTCCTCGGCCTTCACCCGGGCCTTCTTCACCCGGCCCTGGTCGGTGAGGGCGTACAGGGTGAAGTTCCTGTTCCTGGCGAACTGGTCGGTCAGCTCGAAGGTGTGGGTGCCGCCGGACGCGCTGAAGAAGTACATCTTGTCGGCGTCGCCCGGCGAGGACGTGCCGTTGTCCGCCCGGGAGTCGCCCCACGGCAGCAGGTAGGTGTCGCCTTCGAGCACGACCGCGTCACCCATGGAGATCCGGCGCCGGCCGTCCACGGACTGGACGCGCACGCCGTCGGTGAGCGTCGCCGACCTGCCGCGGTCCCAGTCCATCACCCGGAAGTGCTGGAGGAACTTGGTGGGCAGGTTGTCGGTCCAGATGTTGCGGTAGAAGGCGTTCCAGTCGTCGTGGCCGGTCCAGCCCTCGAACTCGACGACGCTGGCGCCGCCGAGCAGCGGGTCGACGTTCCACACGTCACGGTCGGAGTTGGCGATGAACCGGACGATGTCGGAGTTGATGCCCTTGTTGGTCGCGCCGCCGTAGTTCTTGTCGGCGGCCCAGTGCGACCACACCGACGAGCCCTCGAACTTGTACGACCACTCGGTGGCCACCTCGAAGCCCATCTTGCGCAGCCCGGCGGCCAGTCCGTCGGCCAGCCAGCCGCTGGAGTAGTAGGCGTCGATGTAGACCGTCCTGATCTGCGGGGCCTCCTTGCGCAGCTGCGCGAAGCGGTCGAGGACGGCGCCGGTGCCGAGGTCCTTGCGCTGGTCGATGTGGTAGGCCTGGTTGAGCCAGTCCCACCCGTTCGGCTGCCCCGCGACCAGCCCTTGGCTGAAGGTCTTCGCCTGCGCGTACGCCTCGGTGGCGTTGACGTGCACGGCGAAGTCCGCGTTGTAGCCGGCGCCGGTCCCGGTGAGCCGGTTGAGGTCCTTCAGCCCGCCCGCGCGCACGTTCTCGTTGCCGCCGTAGTCGGGGTGCGCCGAGTCGTGGCCCTCGCTCGCGTAGCCCTTCTCCAGCACCCACTGCCCGAGGTTGTCGGTGGCCATGGAGATGCGCTTGGTGTTGTCCAGCGTCTTGAGGAACGGATTGGTGGCCTGGCTCGCGAAGTTGAACGGGATGCGCTGCACCACCCGCTCGGGCACCCGGTCCGCGCCCAGCGGGCGCCGCATGTGCTCCCGGTGCGCGATCGCGCCGTCCTGCCAGTCGACCGTGCCGTCGCCGTTGGCGTCGGCGGCGAGGACCACGGTCGCCCGGGGCAGCTCGTAGGTGTCGACCCGCGGGTCGGTTGCGCCCTGCGGGTGGTGGGTGTAGGTGCCGACGGACAGCTCCGCCCGGCGCCTGCCCTCGCCGGCGTCGACGATGCGGGACTGCAGGCGGGTGTTCCAGTTGCTGTTGTCGTTCTGCGGCGAGTCCTCGGTGGCGTTGGTGACGATGCCCGCGGACAGCTGCGCGGTGCCGACGAACGCGTACGGGGTGCCGACGGGCTCCTTGTCGGGGGCGGTGCCGTCGGTGATCGGGACGAACCGGTCGGCGGTCGTCGTCGAGTCCGTGGAGATCTTCGTCCGGGCGAGGTTGGCGCCCGGTGCGGAGGAGTCGACGGAGACGAGGGACTGGCCGGGGATCGCGAGGGTCCGCACGGTGGAGGCGGCCTCGCCGGAGATCTGCTCCACGGCGAAGACGACCGTGGTGTCCTCGGTCACCGTGATGGTCGAGGTGATGGTGAGGCCGGGCAGGTCCGCGAAGGTGGAGGTGTAGGTGGCCTTGCTCGCCTCCGCCTTCATGGTGGTCGTGGCCCGGTGCGGGGTGCCGTTCACGGTGAAGGTGTCGAGGACGGACGCCTGTCCGTCGAGGGTGCGTGTGCCCAGCCGGTAGGAGATGACCTGCGGGAACTCCTCGGCCACCGTGACGGTCAGCCCGCCCCGGCTCAGCTGCACCGGCGTGGCCGCCGCCGGCGCGGGGGCGGACAGGGCTCGGGGCAGCGCCGCGCCGGCGGGCACGGCCGCGGTCGACAGCATGCCCAGACACAGGCCCAGGGCCGCGGCCACGGCGCCGGGACGCGGGCCGCGTCTGCGCCCGGGCGGGCGGGGCGACGGGGACGTCATGGTTTCCACCTGGTACTTCCTCCTCGGATCGGGTGAGGGACGGGAGACGGCGGTGAGATCGTGACGGCGGCCGCGAAGGAACGACGGCCGGGGACGAGGACAGACGGTGGATCGCCGGGCGCGGGGGCGGGCGGGAGCCGCCCGGGGAGGGTCAGAAGGTCTCGACGTACTCCTCGGCGGGCCCCAGCTCGGGCCCCTCGCACAGCTCCAACCGGTCACCGAGGCGCTCCAGCTCCAGCACGGTGACGGTGTTCTCGCCCGGCACGAGCAGCGGTGCGGGCACGTAGAGCGTCCGCTGGGGACCGATCTCCCAGTAGCGGCCGAGCAGGGTGCCGTTGACCCACACGAAGCCCTTGCCGAAGCCGGGGAACGCCAGGAAGGCGTCGGCGGGCTCGGGGACCGTGAACCGAGCCGTGGCGAACCCCGTGGAGCCGTCCGGGCCGGCGGCCGACACGGCGCGCGCGAGGTCCTCCGGCGTCCACGTGTCGAGCGGCAGCCGGTGCATGGTCCAGCCGTGCACGAGCCGTCGGCCGACCGAGACACCGCCGAGGATGCCCTTGTGCCCGCCGAGCAGCGGGCCGTAGTTGACGCGTCCCTGGTTCTCCACCAGCAGCTCCAGCAGCACCGGTTCGCCCTGGCCGAGGACCTCCAGGGAGGCGTTCTCGTCGTCGAGGACGCCGAGCGGCACGCCGTCCAGGAAGACCTGGGCGCGGTCGTGGAGCCCGGAGACCGTGAGGGTGTGGCCCCCGCGCGGCAGGAGCGGTTCGGCGCGGTAGAGGACGAGACCGGACGCCTGCTCCAGTTCCTCGAAGCTCAGCGGATGCGGGGAGGTCACCGGCTCGGACGCGGCGCGCAGCGCCCCCAGCAGCGGGGCCTCGGCGCGCACGGGGACCGTACGGGCGGCCAGCAGCGTCGGCTCGGGCGGCAGCGGGCGTGCGGGAACCCCGCTGACGGCGAGCAGCCGCTCGCGGAACGCGTGGAACTTCGGCGTCGTCGCACCGTGTTCGGCGATCGGCGCGTCGGAGTCGTAGCTGGTCACCGTCGGCTGCAGCGCGCCGCCGTCGTGATTGGCACCGGCCCACAGACCGAAGTTGGTGCCGCCGTGCGCCATGTACAGGCTGACCGAACCGTCGGCGTCCAGGATGTCGTCGAGCGTGCGTGTCGCGCTCTCCACGGACCGGACGTGGTGCTTCTCGCCCCAGTGGTCGAACCAGCCGTTCCAGAACTCCGCGCACACGAACGGCTCGTCGCGGCGGCGCGCACGCAACAGGGCGGCTGCCTCGCGGGCGTGGGAGCCGAACGTCGCGGCCGCCAGATGGCCCGGCAGGCCGCCACCGTCCTGCATCAGCTCGGTGGGGCCGTCCGCCGTGTAGAGCAGTTCCGTGACGCCGCGCTCCACGAGCGCGTCCCGCACCCAGCGGACGTAGCCCCGGTCGTCGCCGTAACTGCCGTACTCGTTCTCGATCTGGACGGCGACCACCGGCCCGCCCCGCCCCGCCTGCAACGCCGCGAGGCGCGGGATCAGCTCGTCGAACCAGCGGCCGACCTCCGCCAGGTAGGGCGGGTGGGAGGAGCGCAGCCGCATGCCCGGCCGCCCGGTCAGCCAGACGGGCAGCCCGCCGTTGTCCCACTCGGCGCAGATGTACGGGCCCGGCCGCACGATCACGTCCAGCCCGGTCTCCTGGGCGGTCCGCACGAAGCGCTCGACGTCGTGTCCGCCGGTGAAGCGGTACCGCCCCGGCCGTGGCTCGTGGAAGTTCCACGGGACGTAGGTGTCCACGGTGTTGAGCCCCATGGCAGCGACCCGCTCCAGCCGGTCCGCCCACTGGGCGGGGTGGACGCGGAAGTAGTGCAGCGACCCGGCGAGCACGCGGTGCGGGCGGCCGGCCCGCAGGAGCGTTCCCCGCGGATGGGTCAGGACGGGCCCGGGCGCGGACGAGGAATCCCCGGACGGCGTACCGCCCGCCCGGCCGTGAGTCGTCCGGCCCTCGGCAGGACCCGATGTTATCGATGACACACTGCTCTCCCTCTCGGCCTCGGCAGGCACGCTGGCGGGAACTATGGCAGACGTTGTTATCGATGCCAATAGGGCTGGTGTGGCTAGACTGCGCTCCGACAGCGGTACCTGCGACGACGCGGCCTTCCTGGAGAAGCGGACGATGGCATCGGAAACACCGGAAGCCGGTGAGGCACTCACGCCCAGACGTGCGGCGGGCGACGGCGCCGCACGGCAGCCCGGCATGACCGATGTGGCCCGGCTCGCCGGTGTGTCCGCGCAGACGGTGTCCCGGACGCTGGCCGGGCATCCCAACGTCAAGGCGAAGACCCGCGCCAAAGTGCTCGCCGCCGTCGAGCAGCTCGGCTACCGCAAGAACAACGCGGCCCGGATGCTGTCCTCGGGGCGCAGCCGGACGATCGGCGTCGTGACCCTGCAGACCAACTTCTACTCGCGCACGAACCTGACGTTCGGCATCGAGACGGCGGCGCGGGAGGCCGGCTACGCGGTCAGTACCGCGACGACCGCGTCCCTGGACACGGCCGCGATCGAGGAAGCGCTGTCCCGTCTGGCGGAACAGGGCGTCGAGGGGGTCATCCTCTCCGTGCCGCTGGTCCACGTCAGCCCGCGGATCGAGCAGCTCACCGGCGCGGTGCCGACCGTCACCGTCGACGGCTCACGGACCCCGGCGACCGAGGTCGTCGCCGTCGACCAGACCCTCGCGGCCCGGCTGGCGACCCGGCACCTGATCGAGCTCGGGCACCGCAGCGTGTGGCACGTGGCCGGGCCGAAGGAGTGGCTCGACGCCGCCAGCCGCTGCGCCGGCTGGCGCGACACCCTGGAGGCCGCGGGCCTGACCGCGCCACCGGTGCTGGAGGGCGACTGGACACCCGAGTCCGGTTACCGCAACGGGCTGATCCTCGGCAAGATCCCCGACGTCACCGCCGTGTTCGTGGCGAGCGACGAGATGGCCTTCGGCGTGATCCGGGCCCTGCACGAACTCGGCAGGAGGGTCCCCGAGGACATCTCCGTCGTCGGCGTGGACGACATCGCGCTGGCCGAGTACTGCTCACCGTCGCTGACCACGGTCGCCCAGCCGTTCACGGAGATGGGCGCGCTGGCGGTCGCCCACCTGCTGCGGCACATCACGGACCCGGACGCCGCACCCGAACCGGCGTCCGTCGAACCGGCGCTGATCGTCCGGGCCAGCACGGGCCCACCGCCCGGCGGCCGGGCTGCCGGGACCCTGGCGTAACGGGCACCGGGGCACACGACGGGTGGCCGGCCCGGCGTAGCACCCGAGTCCGCGGGCGCTACTTCTCGTCGTCCGCCCCCGGGCCGTCGACGGGGACGTCCAGACGGCCGGCCACGGTGGTGAGGGCCGGGCCCAGCGGGAGTGCGACCCGGGTGAGGGCGTGCCGGTCGCCCCGGGTCGGGTCCCGGTTGACGATCAGCACCGGCTTCCCGGCCTGAGCCGCCTGGCGGACGAAGCGGAGCCCGGACATCACCGTCAGTGAGGAGCCCAGGACCAGCAGCGAGGTCGCCTCGCGGACCAGCCGGCGGCAGTGCTCGACGCGCTGCGGCGGAACGGCTTCGCCGAAGAAGACCACGTCCGGTTTGAGGATGCCGCCGCAGGCCGTGCAGGGCACCACCCGGAAGTCCCCGACCTGCTCGTCGGTGAGGTCCGCGTCACCGTCCGGGTTGATACCGGCGGCCACCGGCTCGAAGCCCGCGTTGGCCTCCTCCAGCCGCCGGGCGAGCTCGCGGCGCGGGGTGAGGGCGCCGCAGGAGAGGCAGACGACCCGGCCCAGGCTTCCGTGGAGTTCCACGACGCCCTCGCTGCCGGCGGCCTGGTGCAGGCCGTCGACGTTCTGCGTGATCACCCCGGACAGCAGCCCGTGCCGCCCGAACGCGGCCACGGCCCGGTGACCGGCGTTCGGGAGCGCGCGGCCGAAGGTGCGCCAGCCGAGGTGGCTGCGCGCCCAGTACCGGCGCCGGGCCCGGGCGGAGCCGGTGAAGTCCTGGTAGGTCATCGGGGTGTGCCGGCTCAGGCTCCCGCCCTCGCCCCGGTAGTCCGGGATGCCCGACTCCGTGGAGATGCCCGCCCCACTGAGCACCAGCACGCCGCCGGCGCTCAGCGCGTCGACGACCGGCTCCGGGTCCACGGTGCCCGGCGGCAGGTCCTCGGTGGGGGTCCAGCTCAGGGTGGGGCGCATACGCATGCCGCCAGGGTACGGAAAGCGCTGCGCCCGGCGTGGCCGTGGCCGTAGGGTTCCCGCATGGCGCAGGAGAGTGCGGGGGCGGTGCGGGCGGCGATCGAGGGGGAGCTGCGGCTGCTCGATCCCGAGGTGCGCGCCTGCCCGGTCCGGGTCCTGGAGCTGCTGGATCCGGAGTTCACCGAGATCGGCGCTTCGGGGCGCCGGTGGGACGCGGAGTCGATCCTCACGGTGACGAGCGATGGCTCGGTGTCCCCTGAGTCTGCGGTCGAGGTCGGCGAGATGTCCGGCGTGGTGCTCGCACCGGGCGTCGTCCATCTGACGTACGTCGCCGACCACCAGGGCCGCCGGGCATGGCGCAGCTCGCTCTGGCGGCTGACGGAGTCGGGCTGGCGGATGTATTTCCACCAGGGCACGCCGACCGGAACGGATCCCGGCGCTCGCGTCACCTGAGCGTTGTCTCGTTCGGTGTCGGCGCGTTCCCCGGCACAGCATCAGCCGGGGCTGGGGTCGAGGGACGTTGCCCCGCTCGCGTGACCCATGGGGTATTGCTCCTTGATCAACTCTCTCAGTTGATCCCTGACGGTCGCCAGTGCGGCCGTGGTTGCCGCTGTCTCGGCTTTCAGGGAGTGGAGACGGTCCGGGCTCACTTCGGCGTTGGCCAGGGCGTGGTCGACGAAGGCGCGGTATTTGCCGACCCATTGTGTTCGCCCCTCGACCGCGCTGTCGAAGTCCTCCAGCAATTCAGCGCAGTAGACGGACATCAGACTGCGCAGTGAGCGCCGAGCTGCTTGCCTGCGCTTGTCGGCGCTCCAGCGCTGCGTCAGGGGAGCCGCAGGATGCATGATCGAATTGATCTCTCGATGCGCGATCTCGACGTAGCTGCGTCCGAGCTTGAGGGTGAACACGGTGTAGGGACGGCCGGCCCCGTTGCCGACACTGGCCCCCATTTTCACCTCCCGCCGGGTCTGCGCGTTCGTCCCGAGCTGCTGGAGTGCCTGGTTGGTTCGCTTGGCGGCCTCACACCAGGCGTTGATGACCTCGTGGAGCTCCAGCAGTGACTCGTGCAGGTTCGGCCACGATGGTGATCCGACGGCACGCTCCGAGACCCCTCGGAGGATGCTCCCTGCCGCCCGTGTCAAGACCGTGACTTCGGGGCCGATCGGCATGAGTCCACCTCGATTCTTCAGGCCGATGGGTGGGTCAGCCTAGATCGGACCACCACGCTCGGTTGCCCGGTTGAGGGAGATTTGCGCTTTCTCCTCAAGTCTCAGTACGCGCCGCCCCGGAACAGCAGGCTGTTGTGGTGGCGGGGGCGGTCGCCGCGTTCGTGGGCCGCGTCGGAGCGGTCGGCGGGGGCCGAGCGCCCGGCGAGGTCCCGGAGGGCCGCCAGGCCGGCCAGCACCGTGTCACGGTGACGCGCGGACTTCATCCAGACCGGCAGCCGGGCGAACATCGACAGTGTCGGGGAGGCGTGACGCTCCCGCAGCCGTGCGTTCACGTAGGCGGCGAGGGCGTCGACGTGTTCCTCGTCGTACGCCCACAGGATCCGTCCCGCACAGCGGGTCTGCAGCCACAGCGGCCGCCGGAAGAAGGGGTCCTCGGTGCCGCCGGGAACCACGCCGACCAGAGCCCTGCCCCGCTGCTCGGCGGTCCAGTCGGCGACCGCGCCGCAGCCGGTGCAGCTGAGACGGCGGGGCTGGAAGAGGAGGGAGCTGACGTACCTCGTTTCCGCGAGACCGGGCACGGGCGCGACGAGGGCGCGGCCACCGCACCCCGGACAGACCACGAGCACCCGACTGGTGAACCGGACGAGCCACGTGCCGTGGTCGTGGTGGCGGACCGGTGCGGAGTGGACGGACGCGGAACCCATGGCCGACACCCTGCCAGGTCCGGTCCGCCCCGGGCGACCTCATTACGGCGGACCCGGCGCGGTCACACCCCGGTCGCGCCGTCGATCCGTTCGCGGATCAGGTCGGCGTGTCCGTTGTGACGGGCGTACTCCTCGATCATGTGGATCAGCACCCAGCGCAGGGAGACCGTGCCCCGCCAGGAGTCGTGGCCCTCGACGTCCAGATGCGCCGCCTCGGCGACGAACGCTTCCGCGAAGGCGACTTCCTCGCTCCAGGCCGCCCAGGACGCCGCGACGACCTCGGGGTCCGGACCGGCGCCGTCGAAGTCGCCCTCGGGGGTGTCCGTGGAGGAGAAGCGCAGCTCGACGTCCTGCCCGGCGAGCACGGCCCGGAACCAGCGGCGTTCCACGTCGGCGAGGTGTCTCACGAGGCCGAGCAGGGAGAGCGAGGACGGAGACACGGGCCGCAGCGCCAACTCCGGCCCCAGCCCGGCGCACTTCAGCTTCAGGGTGGCGCGCTGGGCGTCCAGCACGGCCACGAGCATCCTCCGCTCGTCACCGGTCGCGGGTCCGCTGAAGCGGCGCTCGCTGCCGGCGCCGGTGAACAGTTCGATCCGTCGGTCGGGAATCTTCATGGCCACATCATGGGCGCCGGACGAACGTCCCCGGAACCGGCTGGGACCGCGGCCGAGGAGACCGTGCGGGCGGGAACTTCCCTGCCCCTTCGCGCGTTGCGGAAGAGTCCTGATCATTCTGATGTGAGACCCGGTGGCGGTGCCGTCGCGGGGAGAAGTGAGCAACGCATGGCCATGGTGGGCCTGTTCTGGATCGCCGAGGGCGACGTGTACGTGGGCGCGAAGCCGTCCGGCCTGGCGCCCGGGGTACGTCTGACACCCCAGGGCGTGGTGGCGCTCGGCGAGCGGCAGTCCGGCGTCCACCTGTGGGAGGACGTGCGCGCCCTGACGGTGGCGGACGTTCCGGTGAAGTCCCTCGTGCGGCAGGCCGGCGTGCTCAAGGACCTCGCCGTGACGATGGTGGTGAATCTGGCCATGCCCATGGGGCCGGACCGGACGGACGAGGCCCCGGCGCTGATGACGCTGCGCGTCTCGTCGCCCGACGCCGACCACGAGCTGTCGGTCTACGCGGCCGCGGCCGTCGGCTACTCGCCGACCGAGGTCGAGCTCTCCCGCGCCCTGCTGTCGCGCCTCACCGAGGGCGCCGCGACGATGGAGACCACCCTGGCGGCGATGTCGGAGTGGGGCCGCGCGTCGGAGGGCGGGACCCCGCGGAGCGCGGAGCGGGAGAGGCTGCTGCGGAGTTGGGCGGGCTAGGACGGGACCCTCCGAGAGGCGTCAGCCCGCGGCGGACGTCCCGTGCCCGCGTGAGCCGCGCGGCATCAGCTCAGCGCCGCGGACAGGCTCACCCACTGGTACACCAGGAAGATCGCGCACCCGGCCAGGACCAGCAGCCAGAACGTCATGGCCGCCGCGTCCTTGCCGGGCTGCGGTTCGACCGCGGTGGCCCGCTCCGGATCCTGCGCGGAGTAGTAGACGGGGACCGTGTCACCCTCGGCCCGGTCGCGCGGGCCGCCGCTCTCCTGGAAGCGGACCGCGCGGCCGTCCCGGGTGGTGTAGTCGTACTCGTGCCACTGCACGCGCCGGGCCACGTTGTTGACCATCTGGGTCGTGGCCCAGGTGCGCACCACCCGCGCAGGCGCGCTCAGTCCGCTCTCCCAGGCCTCGCGCCGCTGCCGCGTCCGGCGGACCAGCGCGACCGCGGACCAGACCATGGCGGCCAGCAGCACCACCATGGTGATGTGGAACAGTGCGTTCATGGCGGTGGGTACCCCCGTACTCGTCGTCAGGCATCGCATCCGCCGGACAACCGTGTGCTGGTGGCCGTGCCGGCGCAGGCGGACCCTACCCGAGCGGCGTCCGGCCCGTGACGCCGCCCCGGCACTGACGGACCCCCGGCGCCGTCCTGGGCCACCGGCCACCGCCTGCGCGGCGCCTCGCACCGCGCGGGGTGTGCGTCAAGCCCCGACGACTGCCCTGCCGTACGGAACGAGCCGCACCGGGCCGACGAGACCGTAGTTCTGCCTCTTGGCGACCCCGAACACCGGCGCGTCGGCGACCCGCAGGCGGTTGAGCAGGGAGGTGGCGACCTCCACCTCGATGGTGTTGGTGCCGCGACGCAGGTACGGGCCCACGTCCACCACCGGCGTCAGCTGGTCGGCGGGCGGCAGGGCGCGCCCGTTGACCGTGACCCGGTAGGTGTCGAACACCTCGCCCAGTTCCAGCCGGGCACCGTGACCGCCGCTCCAGGCGGCCCCCAGCTTCACCGTGGTGCGGTACCGGCCCACGCCCGACGCATCGGCCAGCTCCGGGATCTCGGGCCAGGGCTTGAGCCCGTCGAGCTCGACAGTGCGCCGGGTCCTGGTCGTGCTGGACGCGGTGGCGCCCGGTGTCCAGTCCTCGGCGGTCAGGGACCAGCGGGTGAGCGCCATCGGCTCGGCGACCTTCTCGATGGTCGCGCTGACGGTGGCCCCGCTCTGCAGGACGGTGGCGTAGGTGCCCGGACGTGTGTCGCGGATCTCCAGCCGGCCGCCCTCGGCACGACGGACCTCGGCCGCCTCGCTGGACGTCGCGTTCCAGCGGGGTGCGGGGCCGGGGATCCACTTGCCGGGACGGGCCGTCGCGATGATCGTCGTGGCTCCCGGTTCCAGGGTGATGCGGAGCCGGAAGCGTCCGTCGTCGAGCCGGGTGTAGAGGGCGAGCGGTTCGATCGTGCCGGTCCAGGCGTCCAGCACGTAGGGGACGGCGTCCGGCCTGCGCGGGGTGAGCGTCACGTCGTGACTGATGAGCGTGCCGGTCGAGTTCTTCTTGCTGACCGAGTCGTTGGCGAAGAAGTAGTAGTCGGCCTCCGTGTCGGCCCGGTGGGCGTGCAGCAGCATCGAGGACTGCGCGTACTCGACGTCGCGCTTCAGGCCGAGCGCGGCGATGCCCTGGGGCACGTCGGGGCGGTCGGGCACGTTGGAGACGCTGGGCTGCGCCAGCAGTTCGGCGATCAGTTCCAGCAGACGCTCGTTGTCGCCCGTCTTCGGCAGCCCGGGTACGTGCCCGTCCTTCCAGTCCCCGATGACGATGACCGGAAGGCCCTTCCTGGCGTAGCCGACGAGCTTCTCTGCGACGTCCAGTTGCAGCGTGTGCTCGCGGTTGATCATGACGTCGCCGTCGACGAGCAGCGCCTTGAAGGCGGGGCCGTCCGGGGCGAACCGGCCGTCGCGCACCAGGGCGCCGGGCAGCGAGAGCAGGCGCGGGCTGAGGAAGAGGTGGGTCCAGCCGGCCGGTATGCCGTCGGCGCTGAACCAGGACGCGCCGAGCCCGGAACCGGCGTAGCCCTTCTGCCAGAGCACGCCGATGTCGGCCTTGTTGACGCCGGTCTGCAGGACCTGCTGGGTCCGGCTCAGGTATCCGGCGATATCGGGCACATGACGCCACGTGGGCTGGCGGGGGCCCCAGGCCTCGCCGTAGCCGGCGCCGCCGTTGTACGGCGAGAAGGCCGCGAAGCCGGGCCACGCCGCACCCGGGGCGTCGGCGTACGCGAAGCCGTGGAACACGGCCTGGTTCACCCCGGCCGCGTACTGGGTGACGAGCTTGCGGAGGGTGGCGTCCCAGGTGGTCGCGTAGGCGCCGCCCGCCGTGCCGCCCGCCTCGTTGGACAGCACCAGCTTGCCGCCCATGTCCCGGCCGCCGGCCAGGCAGCGGAAGTCGTCGAGGTTCTTGAACCCGAGCGACTCGCCCTCGGGCACGTCCAGCAGCGCGGCCTTGTACATCGCGTCGGTCTGCAGGCCGTAGGGCTGGACGCGCAGGTGCAGGCCGAGGCCGTGCGCCCACTTCCGCACCGGGAGCAGGTGGTTCTCGACGTACAGCTCGGTGACCACTTCCATGTAGTCCCGGCGGACGGCCTTGTTGGTGGCGTCGTCGAACGCGAAGGCGTACTTCTCCTTCGTCTGCAGGAGTGCGGGCAGATACGGGGCGAGCGAGTAGCCCATGCGGCGTTCGAACTCGGCCATGATGCCGGGCGTCCACAGCGTCGCGTGCGTCTCGATCTCGAGGGAGTCCTCGAACAGCGCGCCCCCGGTCTCCCGCAGCAGCCTGCGCATGCGCGGGGTGAGGATGCGGCTCTCCCAGAAGTCGATGACGGCCCGCGTCCCGGCCTCGCTGAAGTGGTCGACGACATAACTCGATGGGGTGGTGTGGGCCGGGCCCTCGGGGCGCTGGCCGGAGCCGCGTTCGTAACAGGCGATGACGAGCCAGGTCCCGTCGTCGGGCGCGGTCCACTCCAGCCGTCCGCCCTCGACGCGGGAGGCGAGATCGGTGACCGAGTCCTTCTCCAGCCGGGTGGGGAAGGCGGTGGGCGAGGTGCCGGCGACCACGCGGACGGCCTGCACGGACCGCACCTTCCGGGCCGTCGCGGCGGAGTCGGGGGCGGTCACCGGCTCGGGGAGCGGGCCCGCGAAGGCGGTTCCCCCGGGGACGACGGCGACGCCGTGCGCCAGCTCCTTGATCGCGGCGTTGCCGTCGGGCGTAATGCCGGGGACGGCGGCCGGCCAGGCCGGGCCGATGGAGAGGTCCACGAGGATGCCGCGCTTCTTCGCCTGACCCAGGGCCGTCTCGACCGCGTCGGCCCATGCAGGGGTACCCCAGCCGTAGCGGGACGGGTCGATCGGCTCGGAGACGCTGTGGGTGACCGCCGCGATCTCCACGCCGCCGAAGCCCGCGTCGGCGATCCGGTCGATCTCCCGCCTGATCTCGTCCGCGTCGACCAGCGCGTCCGGCCACCACCAGCGGAACTTGGGACGCACCGGCGCCGCGGGGGAGGAGAACGAACGGGCGAACGCGCCGCCGGGCCTGGCCGTCGTGGCGCCCGCCGGTGTCGGTCCGCCCGCCGCGGCGGCGGCCGAGGCGGTCCCCGCCGACAGGGCCGCCGCGGTCCCGGCCGCCGCCGTCATCTTGAGCAGAGTCCGCCGCCGCAGACTGTCGTGCTCGAAGGTCTCTTCCTGCCCAGGTCTGTGTCTCATCGCGCCTCGTTTGAACGTTTTAATGGCCTGGCTGGAACATACGCAGCCCGATGTGCGGCCGCAAGGGTTCGGCGGAGACGGATCGTCCGACAGTTCGCCCGCGCCGCCGACAGGGCCCGTTACCAGCAAGTACCGTGCGAGTGCGGGCCGGTTGCGGGCAGCCGTCGACTCCGGCGGGGCTGTCGTAACCCTTGACTCCCCCGAGGGCTCCGCCTACTTTGCCGTTCGGCTGAGAAAAACGTTTCAACGTACGTTGCGGAGCCGGCTGCCCCAGGAGCGTCGCCTCCCGCCGCCCCGTGCACGCATCGGCCCGTCACCGAGTGGTTCGTCCCTCCCCGAAGGAGCCCGGCTTGTCCGCGCGACCCCATGTGCCCAGCCCCGAGGTGCCCAGCCCCACCCGTCGCCGTGTCCTGACCGTCACGGCCGCCGCCGCGGTGGCCACGCTGCCCGGGACGGCCGCCGAGGCATCCGCCGCCGTCCCGGACACCGGTTCGCCGGCCGTTGCCGGCGCCGGACCGGCCGCGGAGGCCGTCCGGCCGGCGCTGGACCCGTTCCCGCTGTCCGCGGTCCGGCTCCTCGAGAGCCCGTTCCTCGCCAACATGCGGCGCACCTGCGCCTACTTGCTGTACGTCGACCCGGACCGGCTGCTGCACACGTTCCGGCTGAACGTCCGACTGCCGTCGACCGCGGAGCCGTGCGGCGGCTGGGAGGCCCCGGACGTCCTGCTGCGCGGCCACAGCACCGGCCACCTGCTGTCCGCCCTCGCCCAGGCGTACGCCAACACGGGCGACGACGTCTACGCCGAGAAGGCCCGCCACCTGGTGGCGGCGCTCGCCGAGTGCCAGGCGCACGCGCCCGCCGCCGGCTACCGCCCGGGCTACCTCTCCGCCTTCCCGGAGGACGTCTTCGACCAGCTCGAAGCAGGGGGCAAGCCCTGGGCGCCCTACTACACGCTGCACAAGATCATGGCCGGGCTGCTCGACCAGTACCTGCTCAGCGGCAACGAGCAGGCCATGACCGTGCTGACGGGCATGGCGGCCTGGGTGGACTCCCGCACGGCGCCCCTGTCCCACGACCGCATGCAGTCCCTGCTCCGGGTCGAGTTCGGCGGCATGAACGAGGTGCTGACGAACCTGTACCTGGAGACCGGCGACCCCGCGCACCTGCGGACCGCGCGACGCTTCGACCACGAGGAGCTGTACGAGCCGCTGGCCGCGGGCCGTGACGAACTCGCGGGGCGGCACGCCAACACCGAGATCCCCAAGATCGTGGGCGCGGCGCGGAGTTACCGCGCGACGGGGGAGCGGCGCTACCTGGACATCGCGGCCCACTTCTGGGAGACGGTCGTCCGGCACCACTCGTACGCCATCGGCGGCAACTCCAACCAGGAGTTCTTCGGTCCGCCCGGCGAGATCGTCAGCCGGCTGTCCGAGGACACCTGCGAGAACTGCAACAGCTACAACATGCTCAAGCTCGGCAGGCAGCTCTTCCTGTACGACCCCACGACCACCGCGTACATGGACCACTACGAGTGGACCCTCTACAACCAGATGCTCGGCGAGCAGGACCCCGACTCCGAGCACGGCTTCGTCACCTACTACACGGGCCTGTGGGCCGGTTCGCGACGCCGGCCCAAGGGCGGGCTCGGTGCCGCGCCGGGCAGCTACAGCAGCGACTACGACAACTTCTCCTGCGACCACGGCACGGGCATGGAGACCCACACCAAGTTCGCCGACAGCATCTACTTCCGCTCCGCCGGAGGGGACCGGACGCTGTACGTGAACCTGTTCATCCCCTCCGAGGTGACCTGGCGGCAAACGGGGGTGACGCTTCGTCAGGAAACCGGTCATCCGGAGACCGACCGCACCCGGCTCACCGTCACCGGCGGTGACGCGCGCTTCACCCTGAAGGTCCGGGTCCCCGCCTGGCTCGCCGACAGCGGCGGCCGGGCCGCGGTACGCCTCAACGGTCACGCACTCGGGGCGCCCGTCCGCCCGGGCCGGTACGTCACGATCGAGCGCCACTGGCGACGCGGCGACACGGTGGAACTGACCTTCCCGCGCGAGCCCGTCTGGCGGCCGGCCCCCGACAACCCGCAGGTCCGGTCCCTGTCCTACGGACCCGTGGTGCTCGCCGGCGCCTACGGCTCGACCGCCCTCGCGACCCTCCCCGGCATCCGGACCGAGTCCCTGCGGCCGGTGGCGGGCGTCCCCCTGGAGTTCACCGCCGTGGCCGACGGCCGTGAGGTGCCGTTGCGGCCCTTCCACAAGGTCCACCACCAGAACTACACCGTCTACTGGGCCGTCACGCCGCGCCAGGGCCGCGAACGGGACATCGCCCGCTACCCGCTCGACGAGGGCAGCGGCACCACGGTCGCCGACAGCACCGGTACCTTCCCCGGCGCGGCACTGACCGGCGGCGCCGGCTGGACCACGGACGGCACACGCACCGCGGTGCTCCTGGACGGAACGAACGGTCACGTCACGCTCCCCGAGGGACTCCCCGCCGGACTGACCGAACTGACGGTCGCCGTGCGCGTCCGCATCGACTCGCTCGCCAACTCCGCACGCGTCTTCGACCTCGGCTACCACAAGAGCACCTACCTGTACCTCACGCCCCGCACCGGCGCCGGCCGGGCCCGCGCCGCGCTGAAGATCTCCGGCATGGAGGGCGAGGACGTGATCGACGCCGCCGGGCCCCTGCCGCAGGGCCGGTGGATCCACGTCGCCCTCACCCTGGCGGGCGGCACCGGCATCCTGTACGTCGACGGAGCCGAGGCCGGCCGCAACGCCGCCGTGGTCACCAGCCCGCTGCTGCTCGGCGCCAGTACGCGCAACTACCTGGGCCGTTCGCAGAACTCCACGCATCCCTACCTGCACGGCGCGATCGCCGACTTCCGCCTGCACAACCGTGCCCTGACGGCCGCCGAGGTGGCCGCACTTGCCGCCGGCTGACGGCACCCCCCGGGACACACACGGACCACCGCACACCCACGCCCGCCCGGGCCCGAGGACCCGGGCGCCCACGTGCCCGGTGCCGCACGGCACGGGCGCGCCCCCCCGACATCCCCCTGAACGAGGGAGTTCCCCATGTCCGAATCCGACCTGACCAGACGCCGGTTCGTCGTGGCCGCCGGAACCGCAGGAGCCGTCTTCGCCGTCGGCCTGCCCGGCGCCGCCGCCACCGCCCGCGCCGCGCAGCCGGCGGCCGCCGCCGGAGTCGCCCGCACGTCCGGTTTCGCCCCCGAGGACTTCGCCGACCCCCGCCGGGACAGCCGGCCGACGGTCTACTGGTACTGGAACGGGCCCGTCACCCCCGAACTGGTCGAGACCCAGATGGCCGACCTCCGCGACAAGGGCATGTTCGAGGTCATCCTCTTCCCCTTCGACAACGCCGAGATGCAGCCGGTGTTCTTCAGCGAGGACTGGTTCGCGATCGTCGGCCACGTCCTGCGGGTCGCCGAGCGCACCGGCATGCGGGTCTGGCTGTTCAACGACGACCACTTCCCGAGCGGCCGGGCCGACGAGTACATCGTCACCGGCGGCACCGTCGGCTCCCGCACCTACGCACCCCGGCCGGACCTGAGGCTCAAGGCACTGTGGCGGTCCACCACCGTCGTCGAGGGGCCCGCCTCCGCCGAGCTCACCGCCACCACCGGGGTGGGCGTCGACACCGGCCGCCTGGTCGCCGACGCCGACGTCCTCGGCGGAGTCGCCGTACTGAGCGCGGGCGCGGGCTGGACCGACTGCACCGTCACCGGCAGCGCCAAGGCCGAGCACGGCGCCGCCGGGCTCGTCGTCCGCGCCTCGGCGAGCGGAACCGACGGCTACGCCGTGGAGTTCGACCAGACCGGCGTCGTCACCGTCCTGCGCCTGGCCGACGGCGCGGCGCCGGAGGAACTCGCGCGCAGCAGCCGCACCGACGGCTTCAACAAGACCAAGTTCCACACCCTCGTCGTCACCGTCCGCGGCGACGCCGTGGCCGTCACCCTCGACGGCAAGGACAAGGGCACCGTCACCGACACCGCCCGCACCACCGGCAGCGTGGGCGTGCGGGCCGTCGACGGGCAGCGCGCCCTGTGGGAGAGCCTGACCGTCACCGCCCCCGACGGCACCACCCTGTACGAGCAGACCTACGGCGACCCGGCCGCCGCCGGCGACTTCCCGGCCCGCCCGCGGCCCGAGGGCACCGCCGCACCCGTCGCCGCCGTCGCCCGCCCCGTCGGCGCCACCGGCACGGACCGCCTCGTGGAACTGACCGCGGACCTGACGGCCGGACGCACCTGGAAGGTCCCCGCCGGCCGCTGGCAGATCGACGTCTTCGGCGGCAGCCCCCTCATCGACGACAGCCAGGGCTACAGCCGCAGCTACGTCGACCTGCTCGACGACGAACCCGTCGACCTGTTCCTCGACATGGTCCCGGGGGAGTACCACCGCCGCTTCGGCCGCTACTTCGGCAACGTCATGCCGGGCTTCTGGGACGACGAACCCTACTTCGCCTCCGCCGAGGCCCACTTCAAGCGCCTGCCCTGGTCGCCGACGCTGCACGACGCGCTGCACGCCGTCGGCGTCGAACCGGGCACCGCGTACGCCTCGGCCTTCGACGACCTCGGCCGCGACGGCCGCATCGCCCGCGGACGCTACTGGCAGGCCGTCTCCGACCGTTTCGCCGTGTACTTCGAGAAGCAGTCCCGTTGGTACGAGAAGCGGAACGTCGCCCTCATCACCAACCCGCTGTACGACGAGACATCGCCCTCCAAGCGCATCGCCTCCACCGGCGACCTGCACAAGGTCCACCAGTGGGCGCAGATCCCCGGCGGCGACATCATCACCGCCGAGTACGTGGCCGGCGAACCCACGATGATCCCGCGCAACCCCGTCAGCGTCGCCCACCAGATGGGCCGCGACCGCGCCCTGCTGGAGGCTTTCGGCAACATGGGCTGGCAGGTCGCACCCGACTTCGCCCGCGCCCTCGTCGGCGCGAACGCCGCCCGCGGCATCAACCTCACCGTGCTGCACGCGCTGTGGACCGACGAGACCCGGGTGTACTTCCCCCCGCCGTTCGGCCCGCGCGCCCCCTGGTGGTGGGCCATGGAACCGCTCGCCGACTGGATCGGCCGCGTGATGGAGGCCGTCCGCGGCACGTCCGCCGCACGGACCGCGCTCGTCCAGCCGCAGCGGGCGGCCGAGCAGTGGCGTGGCACCGACCGGCAGGGCGCCGTCGACAGCGCGCTCGGCGACGTCGCGTACGCCCTGGAGGCCGCCCAGGTCGACTTCGACCTCGTGCACGAGGGGGCACTGAGCGGCGACCGCGGCCTCCTCGCCCACGCCACCACCCGCGGCGGCCGGCTCACCGTCGGCGAGGCCCGCTACGACCTGGCCGTCCTGCCGCCGACCCCGACGCTCGACGCCGCCGCCGTGAAGACACTCACGGCCTTCGTCCGCGGCGGCGGCACCGTCGTCGCCGTCGGCGAACTGCCCGGGGACGAGGCGAACGGCGGCGACCGCGGCCTGGAACGCGCGCTGTCCGCGTTGTTCGGCGAGCAGCTGCCCGGCAGCCGCCGCACCGGCGCCGGCACGGCCGTACGCGTCGCCGACGTGACCGGCCTGCGGGAGGCGGCGCACGCGGCCGGCGTCGCCGCCGCCGTGCTCGAACCGCCCGCCGAAGCGGTCCGCATCCTGCGCACCACCCGCGGCAAGGACATCGCGTTCCTCGTCAACAACGAGAGCGGACAGGCCGTCGAGACGGTCGCCGCACTCCCGGCCACCGGCGTCCCGGAGCTGTGGGACCCCGCCACCGGCATCGCCCGGCCCGCACCCGTGTACCGCCGCGACCGGGGGAGGGGCGGCCTGCGGGTACCGCTGCGCCTGCGCCCCTACGAGACCCTCGCGATCGTCGTCCGCGCCGCCACCCGACCCGGCGCCCACCTCACCGACGCCGCCCTGCCCGTGGAGGACGTCACCGCCAGGAAGGACACGCTGCACGTCACCGCCGTCGCCGACGCGCCCGGCAGCTACCCCCTGGCGGGCACCGACGACCGGCACACCTACCGCGGCACCGCCGAGGTCACCGACCCGCTGCACGCCGTGGACCTGGGCGGCGACTGGACGCTGACCCTGGACAAGGGTGGTGCCACGCCCGTCACCCGCTCTCTGGGCAGCTGGACCGACCTCGACCCGCTGTTCTCCGGCAGCGGCACCTACACCACCACCTGCGACCTGGACCGGGACACCCTCGACGGGCGCGGCTTCAACCTCGACCTGGGCACCGTCCGGGAAGTCGCCGGGGTGACCGTCAACGGCACCGAGCTGCCGCCGCTGCTGTGGAGCCCCTACACCGCCGACGTCACAGACGTCCTGCGGACCGGCCGCAACACGATCACCGTCCGCGTCTCCAACACCCTCTCCAACGAACGCAAGAAGCCGCTGCCCTCGGGCCTGCTCGGCCCCGTGACCCTGCGGCCCTACCGCCGCGTCACGGCCGTCCTGAACCGTGTCTGACCCGGCAGCGTCCGCCCCGCCCCGCACCCGCAAGGAGCACCCCATGAGCAGAGCGCTCGCCCGGCGCGCCCACCGGCGCCCCGCCCTCCTCGTCGCCTCCGGCCTCACCGCACTCGTCACGGTGCTGCCCACGGCCGTCACCGCGGACGCCGGGCCCCCCGCCCGCATCGCGCCGGCCGAGCTGCGCACCCAGCACCTCGCGCAGGCCCTGGGCATCGACGACACCACCCCCTACCTGAGCTGGAACATCACCAGCCGGGCGGCGGGCGTCGTGCAGTCCGCGTACCGGGTGCAGGTGGCCGGCTCCCTGAGCAGGCTCAGACAGGGCAAGCCGGACCTGTGGGACTCCGGCAGAGTCCGCTCCGGCGTCCCGCAGACCACCTACGCCGGCAAGGAACTCGGCTCCCGCACCCGCGTCTACTGGCGGGTCATGCTCTGGTCCGCCGACACCGGCCGCGCCTCCGGGTGGAGCGAACCCGCCGCGTTCGAGACGGGCCTGACGAAGCGGCAGGACTGGGACGCGGACTGGATCACCCACCCCGACTGGCAGCTGAGCAAGCGCACCGTCGAGCCCGTCGTCGTCGACCTGCCGCGCACCACGGCCCGTTACGTCCGCCTCGACGTCACCCGGCTCGGCCTGCCGCTCGCTGACGACTTCCCCGCCGAGTCCTGGCGCCTCCAGCTCGGCGAGATCGACGTACGCGACTCCGCGAGCGCGACCACCGGCCTCGCCAAGGGCGCCGCCGTGACCGCGTCGGAGACCAGCACCGTCCGCAAGACCTGGGAACCCGCCCTCGCCGTGGACGGACTGCCCAACAGCGCCCTGCAGACGGCCGCCGGCTACTCCAGCCCGCCGCACACCGGCCCCGACGTCTCCGACGCGCCGGTCGTGCTCACCCTGGACCTCAAGTCGGCCAAGAGCTTCGACCAGATCGCCCTGTACCCGCGCGCCGACGTCCTCACCGACGACGGCCGGGTGCCGAACTTCCCCGTCGACTACACCGTCTCCACCGGCGACGCGCCCACCGGCCCGTTCACCGAGGCCGCGCGGGTCACCGGACAGCAGCCGCCCACGCCGTACCTGCCCGCCGGACTGCCGCTGTTCACCAAGGACTTCACCCTGCCGAAGAGCGTGCGCAGCGCACGGCTGTACGTGTCCGGCCTCGGCATCCACGACGCGAGCATCAACGGTGAGCCGGTCGGCGACGCCGTCCTCGAACCCGCCAACACCGACTACGCCGAGCGCCTCCAGTACGCCACCTACGACGTCACCGACCGGCTGCGTTCCGGCCGCAACACCCTCGGCATCGAGCTGGGCAACGGCATGTCCAACGTCGTCAGCACCGCCGACCGCTACCGCAAGCTGTACGGCAACCTGAGCGACCCGAAACTCGTCGCCCAGCTGGAGATCACGCTCGCCGACGGCACCGTGCGCCGCATCGCCAGCGGCGGCGACTGGCGCACCACCCTCGGCGCGACCACCTCCTCCAACTGGTACGGCGGCGAGGACTACGACGCCCGCCGCGCGATCCCGGACTGGAACAAGCCCGGCCAGGACCGGGGCGCCTGGAAGGCGGCGGCCACCGTGTCCGGCCCCGGCACGGCCACCGACCCCGCCGTCCTCAGCGCCCGTGAGACCGAACCCGTCCGCGTGATCGAGACGCTCACCGGCAAGGAGGCCGAGGGCGCGGCCGAGGGCAGCCGGATCTTCGACCTGGGCCGCAACATCGCCGGCTGGCCGGAGATCACCGTCACCGCCCCGGCCGGCACCGACATCCGCATCCTTCCCGCGGAGAGCCTCAAGGACGGCCACGCCTTCCAGTCCATCAGCAACGTCGGCGGCCCGCTGTGGGACACCTACACCACCCGCGGCGACGGCTCGGAGACCTGGCATCCCAAGTTCAGCTACCACGGCTTCCGCTACCTGGAACTCAAGGGCCTGCCCGAGAACGCGACCGTCGCCGTGCGCGGCAAGGTCCTGCACACCGACAACGCCTCCTCGGGCGACTTCACCAGCTCGAACCAACTCGTCAACGGCATCCACTCGATCATCCGCCGGTCGATCGAGGGCAACATGATGAGCGTCCTCACCGACTGCCCGAGCCGCGAGAAGCTCGGCTGGCTCGAGCAGAACCAGCTGCTCTTCCCCGTCCTCACCGGCAACTACGACATGGAGGCGTACTTCCGCAAGCTCGTGCGCGACATGTCCGACGCCCAGACCGGGGACGGCCTGATCCCGAGCACCGTCCCCGAGTACACGAACCTGCCGGGCGGCTACCGCAACGACGCCAACTGGGGCGGCGCCTTCGTCCTCGTGCCCTGGCAGCTCTACACCACCTACGGCGACCGCGACACGCTCACCACGTACTACCCGCAGATGCAGCGGTACGCGGCGTTCCTGGAGCAGCAGGTGAAGGACGGCATCCTCGACTACGGCCTCGGCGACTGGTTCACCCCCGACCGGACCTTCCCGCGCGCCGTGGCCGGCACCTACGGCTACTGGCGGGTCGTCGACGCCCTGAGCCGTATCGCCGGCGTCCTCGGGGACGAGGACGGCGCGGCCTCCTACCGGGCCAAGGCCGACGCCAGTGCCGAGGCCCTGACCGCCAAGTACTACGACCGGGCGACCGGCACCTTCGGCGGCGGCGGCCACGGCGCCGAGGCGCTCGCGCTGGACATGGGTGCCGTCCCGGCCGGTGAGCGCGAGCGGCTGCTCGGCCACTTCGTCACCAGCGTGGAGCAGGCCGACCACCACCTGGTGCTGGGCGAGATCTCCCTGCCGGCCGCCTTCCGCGTGCTCTCCGCGGCCGGCCGTGACGACGTCATCCACGCGATCGCCACGCAGACCACCAGCCCGAGCTACGGCTACCAGGTCCTGCACGGCAACACCACGCTCGGCGAGTCCTGGGACGGCGGCCCCGGCCAGTCCCAGAACCACTTCATGCTCGGCGCCATCGACGCCTGGTTCACCGACCGGGTCGCCGGCATCGAACAGGCCCCCGGTTCCATCGGCTACCGCAAGCTGCTGATCGACCCGGCCGTCGTCGGCGACCTCACCTCCGCGTCCGGCTCCTACCGCACGCCGTACGGCACCGTCGGCACCGACTGGAAGCGCGACGGCGACCGCTACCGGCTGCGGCTGAGCGTGCCCGCCGGCAGCACCGCCGAGGTCCATGTGCCGTTCACCGGGGGACGCGTCGCCGCCCCCGACGGAGCGAAGCCGCTGCGGACCGAGCAGGGCGAGGCCGTCTACGAGGTCGGCTCGGGCGACTGGACGTTCACCTCGGTGTACGCGGCCGACGGCTCCTGAACGAGCGGCAGCGGTGGCGTCGTGCGACGCCACCGCCGCCGGGCTGTGCGCGTGCGGCGCACGGTGTCAGCGGGTCGGCAGGCTGGAACCGCGGACGACGAGCTCGGGCTGGAGGACCACGTGCTGGTGCCGGTGCTCGTCCGCCCGGTCACCGGCCTCCTGGAGAAGCAGGCCCGCCGCCATCGCGCCCATGGCACGGGCGGGCTGACGCACGGACGTCAACGGGACGGTCGCCGCGGCGGCGAACTCGATGTCGTCGTACCCGACGATGGCCATGTCGTCCGGGACCTTGACGCCGGCCGTGTACATGAACTGGAGCACGCCGAGCGCCAGCAGGTCGTTGGCGCAGAAGACCGCGGTGGGCCGCGCCGCCAGACCCAGCAGCCTGGCACCCGCGTCCCGGCCGGCGGCCACGTCGAGGCGCTCGGTGGGCAGTTCCTGCAACGCCGTGGGGGGCAGACCGGCCTCGCCGACGGCGTTCAAGGCCCCCGTCCGGCGGTCCTGCACCTGCTTCAGATGGGGCGGCCCGCTGACGAAGGCGATGGTGCGGTGCCCGGCACCCGTGAGATGCCGGACCGCCATGGCGCCGCCGGCGATGTCGTCGACCGAGACGGAGCAGCCCTCCTCGTCCCCCGCCACCCGGTCAACGAGCACGTAGGGGATGCCGTGCCGGCGGAAGTCGCCCAGGCTCCGCCCACTGGGATCGGCGGGCGTGACCAGCACCCCGCGGACCCGCTGTTCGGCGAAGAGGTCGAGATACTCGGCCTCCTTCCGCGCGCTCTGCGCGCTGTTGCACAGCGTGACGGCGAGGCCCGCGTCCCGGGCCGTGCGCTCCGCTCCCTGCGCCAGGTCGACGAAAAACGGGTTGCCCATGTCCAGGACGAGCACCGCCATGACCCGGCTGCGGCCCGCCCGCAGCTGCCGGGCGGACTCGCTGCGCACATAGCCCAGACGCGCGATCACCTGCTCCACATGACGCCGCGTCCGCTGCGAGACGCGGCTGGGCTGGTTGAGCACATTGGACACCGTGCCGACCGAGACACCCGCCTCCCGTGCCACGTCCTTGATGCCGACCACCGGCGTGGAGTGCGTCATGTGTGTTGTCTCCTGCTGTTCTCTCCCCGCCGTCGAACCGGTGCGGGGAAGCGTTCGTCCTGCGGGGCCGGGACGCCGGCTCACGCCAGGTGGAAGACCTCGGTGAGAGGGCGCATGGCGGCATCGGGCGCCCGCCCGTCGAGTTCCTCGAAGAACTCCGCCATCTCGGCCTGCCAGCGGGCGTTCACCTCGGTCGCGTCCATGGCCGCGCGGGCCGCCTCGAAGTCGTCGGTCTCGAGATAGCCGACGAGCAGGCCGTCCTCCCGCAGGAAGAGGGAGTAGTTGCGCCAGCCGGCCTGGGTGAGGGCGGCGCGCATGTCCGCCCACACGTCACGGTGGCGTTCACGGTACTCGGCGGCCTTCTCGGCGCGGACCTTCAACAGAAAACAGACGCGTTGCATCGGATCACCTTGCTGCCGACGGTGGGGCCCCGGCGCTCGCCGGGGCCCCACCGCAGTCGTCACGGAAGTCGCTGCGGATCAGAAGTCGTACTGGTCGATGTTGGCCTTGTCGAAGACGGTCGGCTCGCCCGGCGAGACGACGCCGTCCTCGCCCAGGGTGAAGCTCCCCAGGTCGCCGGCCTTGAACGTCTCGCCCTTCTGGCCGGTGATCTGTCCGGACTCCAGGGCGACGGCGGCGTGCGCGGCGAGCGCGCCGAGCTTGGCCGGCTCCCACAGCTCGAACGCCTCGACGGTGCCGTTCTTGACGTAGGCGCGCATGTCGTTCGGGGTGCCGAGACCGGTGAGCTTGACCTTGCCCTTGTACTTGGAGCCGGACAGGTACTGGGCGGCGGCCTTGATGCCCACGGTGGTCGGGGAGATGATCCCCTTCAGGTTCGGGTACTCCTGGAGCAGGCCCTGGGTCTGCTGGAACGACTTCTGGGCGTCGTCGTCACCGTAGGCGACCTTGACCAGCTTGATGTCCTTGTAGGCGGGCTTCTTCAGCTCCTGCTTCATGACGTCGATCCAGGCGTTCTGGTTCGTCGCGGTCTGCGCGGCGGACAGGATCGCGATCTCGCCCTTGCCACCGATCTGCTGGGACAGCAGCTCGACCTGCGTACGTCCGAGGTCCTCGGTGGAGGCCGGGGAGACGAACACCTGGCGGCAGTCCTTGTTGGTGTCGGAGTCGTAGGTGACGACGCTGACACCGCCCCGCATGGCCTGCTTGAGCGCGGTGCACAGGGCGCCGGGGTCCTGCGCGGAGACGGCCATGGCGTCGACCTGCTGCTGGGTCAGCGTGTTGACGTAGCTGACCTGACCGGCGGTGTCGGTGCCGCTGCTGGTGCCGACTTCCTTGTAGCTGGAGCCCAGTTCGTCCAGGGCCTTCTTGCCGCCGGAGTCGGCGGTGGTGAAGTAGGGGTTGTTGACCTGCTTGGGCAGGAACGCGACGGTGAGGCCCTTCTTGGTCGCCGCGTTGGGGTCGGCCTTGCCGACCGCCGCGCTGCCGCCGTCCTCGGACGCGTCGTCCTTGGTGGTGCCGCCGCAGGCGGTGGCGCCGAGAGCGAGGGCGGTGACGGTGGCGAGGGCGAGGGAGAGGCGACGTGGTCTGGCGGTGGTGCCGAACATGAGGTGTTCCTTTACCTGTGCGGGCGGGGGAGTGGACGGCGGGCCGGAGGGGTTCCGGGACGCGAGGACAGCAGGGCTATGAGGACGGGGCCGTCACCGGTGGGGAGGCGGCCGTCCGCCCCCTGGCGCGGGCCTGGGAGATCTGCCGGCCGATCCGCGGAGCCAGCACGGAGACGACGAGCAGCACGCCGGTGGCGACGGTCTGGGACTGGGCGGTGACGTTCAGCAGGCTCATGACGTTCTGCATCGTGCCGAGCAGGAACACACCGGCGACGGCGCCGCCGAGCGTGCCCTTGCCGCCGTCGAAGTCGATGCCGCCGAGCAGCACCGCGGCGATCACGGACAGTTCCAGGCCCGTCGCGTTGTCGTAGCGGGCGCTGGCGTAGTGCAGCGTCCAGAACACGCCGGTCAGGGCGGATACCACGCCCGTGGACACGAACATGGCCAGCTTCAGCCGCTTGACCCGGACACCGGCGAAGCGGGCGGCCTCCTCGGAGGAGCCGACGGCGAACAGCGAGCGGCCGAAGCGCGTGGCGTGCAGCAGGACGACCGCGATCGCCAGCAGCACGACGAACGGCACGGCGGCGTACGGGAGGAAGGTGTCACCGAACCGGCCGGCCCCGAAGTCCAGGTACTGGGCCGGGAAGTCGGTCACCGAGTCGGACCCGAGCACGATCTGCGCGATGCCCCGGTAGGCGCCCAGCGTGCCGATGGTGACGGCCAGCGACGGCAGTCCGAGCCGGGTCACGAGCAGCCCGTTGACCAGGCCGCACACCACGCCGAGCAGCACGCACAGCGGGATGATCGTCTCGATCGCCATGCCCGCGTTCCACAGCGCCCCCATCACGGCGCTGGAGAGGCCGGCGGTGGAAGCCACCGAGAGGTCCACCTCGCCGGACACCACGAGCATCGCCATCGGCAGCGCGATCAGCGCGATGGGCAGGGTGTTGCCGATCAGGAAGGACACGTTGAGGGCGTTGCCGAAGTTCTCGACGAAGGAGAACGAGCAGATCAGCAGGACGACCAGCAGGAGGCCGACCGAGGTGTCCCAGCGCACCGCCCCGCCGAGGCGGGAGAGCGCGGGGGACTTGGCGGTGGTGTCAGGCATGACGGGCACTCCTCGTCTGTGCGGCCTTCTTGCGCAGCGCCCCGGCGACCCGCAGCGCCAGGACCCGGTCGACGGCGATGGCGAGCAGCAGCAGGAAGCCGTTGATGGCGGTGACCCAGACCGAGCTGACGCCCAGGGCCGGGAGCACACCGTTGATGGAGGTCAGCAGCACCGCGCCGAGCGCGGCGCCGTAGACGGTGCCCGAGCCGCCGGTGAAGGCGACGCCGCCGACGACCACGGCGCTGACCACCATGAGCTCGTAGCCGCTGCCGGTGTTGGAGTCGACGTTGCCGAACCTGGCGAGGTAGAGCGCGCCGGCCAGTCCGGCGAGCGCGCCGCACACCACGTAGGCCGTCATGACGCGGGCCCGGACGGGGACACCGGCGAGCCGGGCGGCCTCCGGGTTGGACCCCAGGGCGTACATGTCGCGGCCACTGCGGTAGCTGCGGAGGTAGTAGGCGACGACGACCAGCACGGCGACGGTGAGCAGGGCGAGGTAGGGCACCACGGAGATGCCGTCGTGGCCGAAGTCGACGAAGCCGCCGGGCAGGTCGCTCGCGGTGATCTGGCGGGAGCCGACCCAGATCGAGTCGATGCCGCGGACGATGTACAGGGTGCCCAGGGTCACCACCAGCGCCGGCACCTTGCCGAGGCTCACCAGCGCACCGTTGACGACGCCGAACAGCGCGCCGATCGCCACCGCGATCAGCACCGCGACGAGTGCGCTGCCGCCGTCCTGGAGGTAGAGGCCCGCGGCGAAGGCGGAGATGCCCAGCACCGAGCCGACCGACAGGTCGACGTTGCGGGTGATCACCACCATCGCCTGGCCGATCGCGACCAGCACCAGGATGGTCGCGTTCAGCAGCAGGTCCTTGATGCCCTGCTGCGACAGGAACTCGCCGTTGGACAGCTGGGTGGCGCCGAGCATGACCACCAGTACGGCGATCACGGCCAGTTCACGGGCCTTGAATATCTTGTCCATGAGCCGCCGCGCGGCGACGGACTCGGGTGCGACGTCCTGGCGCACCGGCTCGACGGTCGTGGTCATGCCGCCTTCCTCCCTCGGTCGGCGCGCCCGGTCGCGGCTGCCATCACGGTTTCCTCGGTGGCCTCGGCCCGGGGGATGTCGGCGGTCAGCCGGCCCTCGTGCATCACCAGGACCCGGTCGGCCATGCCGAGGATCTCCGGCAGGTCGGAGGAGATCATCAGGACGGCCACGCCGTCGGCGGCGAGCGAGGACAGCAGGCGGTGCACCTCGGCCTTGGTCCCGACGTCGATGCCGCGGGTCGGCTCGTCGACGATCAGCACCTGGGGTGCCGTGGCGAGCCACTTGGCGAGGACGACCTTCTGCTGGTTGCCGCCCGAGAGCGTGCCGACGACGTCGGCCAGCCGGGCGTACTTGACCTGGAGCCTGGTCGCCCAGTCCACGGCGCGGCTGCGTTCGGCCCGGCGGTTCATCAGCCCGGCACGGGAGGTGGCCGCGAAGCCGGTGAGGCCGATGTTCCGCTCGATGGACATGTCCATCACCAGGCCCTGGGCGCGGCGGTCCTCGGGCACCAGGGCGATGCCCGCGGCCATGGCGAGACTGGGCGCCCCCGGCGGGAGCTTCCGGCCGAGCACCTCGACCTCGCCGCCGTCGAAGCGGTCGATGCCGAACACGGCCCGGGCCACCTCGCTGCGGCCCGCCCCGACCAGTCCGGCCAGGCCGAGGATCTCGCCGCGGCGGACGTCGAAGGAGACGTCGGTGAACACCCCCTCGCGCGTCAGCCGGCGCACGCTGAGGGCGACCTCGCCGATCCGGGTCTCCTGCTTGGGGTAGAGCTCCTCGAGATCGCGGCCGACCATGCGCCGCACCAGGCCGTCCTCATCGAGGTCGGAGAGGGGCTCGCTGGCGATCCAGGCACCGTCCCGCAGCGTGGTGACCCGCTGGCACAGCTCGAAGATCTCCTCCAGGCGGTGCGAGATGAACAGCACCGCCGATCCCTGCTCGCGCAGTGTCTTGACCACGCCGAACAGCCGGGCCACCTCGCTGCCGGTGAGGGCCGCCGTCGGCTCGTCCATGATCAGCACGCGGGCGTCGAAGGACAGGGCCTTGGCGATCTCCACGAGCTGCTGGTCGGCGATGGAGAGACCGCGCGCCGGCTGGTCGGGGTCGAGAGCGACGCCGAGGCGGGCGAAGAGGTCGGAGGCGGCCCGCTTGACCGCGCGGTGGTCCACCCGGCCCAGGGCGCGGCGCGGCTGCCGCCCGATGAAGATGTTCTCCGCCACGGACAGGTCGGGGAAGAGTGTCGGCTCCTGGTAGATCACGGCGATCCCCGCGTCGCGGGCGTCGGCCGGGCTGTGGAAGTCCACCGGCTTGCCGTCGAGGAGGACCGTGCCGGTGTCCGGACGGTGCACGCCTGCGAGAGTCTTGATCAGGGTGGACTTGCCGGCGCCGTTCTCGCCCGCCAGGGCGTGGGCCTCGCCCGCGTGGAGTCGCAGCGAGACGCCGCGCAGGGCCCGGACGGCGCCGAAGGATTTACTCACTCCCTCCAGGGCGAGCACCGGAGTGGTCTCCGGTTCGGGATGAGTCATGGGTTCTCTCCAGTACGTGTGCCGGGGGAACCCCGCTGTGAAATGTTTCAACGGGGTTGCCCGGAAGCTAGCTTCAGCCTGTCCGGAACGTCAAGGGTCTGAGCGTCCCCCAGTCGCGAGAAGTTGCGGACCGGGTCGACGGGGGCGCCTGGAAGCCCCAATGAACTGCGCAGTCACCCGCTGTCGGGCCGGTTGTGGCGCTGTGCGCCCGTGTTCCGGCAACAGAGTCGCCCAAGCTCTCCGCGACCCCTTGACGGCGTTCTGGTCACGGGCTAGTTTCAGCGGCGTCCTGAATCGATTCACACACCGGGTCCTGCACATGCCCCACGACGGGGCAACTTGCGTATTCAGAGGTGGACATGCCTGACATCACTGCCGTGAAAACCGCACTCGCCCACCAGCGGGTCGAGACGCCTTCCTGGGGCTACGGCAACTCCGGAACGCGTTTCAAGGTGTTCGCGCAGCCCGGCGTGCCGCGCACACCTCGCGAAAAACTCGACGACGCGGCCAAGGTGCACGAGTTCACCGGCATCACCCCCCGGGTGGCGTTGCACATCCCCTGGGACAAGGTGGACGACTACGCGGCGCTCGCCGCCCACGCGAAGGACCGCGGCCTGGAACTGGGCGCCATCAACGCCAACGTGTTCCAGGAGGACGACTACAAGCTCGGCAGTGTCTGCCACCCCGACGCCACGGTGCGGCGCAAGGCGCTCGCGCACCTCATGGAGTGCGTCGACATCATGGACGCCACCGGCTCACGCGATCTCAAGCTGTGGTTCGCCGACGGCACCAACTACCCCGGCCAGGACGACGTCGCCGCCCGCCAGGACCGCCTGGCCGAAGCCCTCCGGGCCGTCTACGAGCGCCTCGGCGACGACCAGCGGATCCTCCTGGAGTACAAGCTGTTCGAGCCCGCCTTCTACACGACCGACGTCCCCGACTGGGGCACGGCCTACGCGCACTGCCTCAAGCTCGGCGACCGCGCGCAGGTCGTCGTCGACACCGGCCACCACGCGCCCGGCACCAACATCGAGTTCATCGTGGCCCTCCTGCTGCGCGAGGGGAAGCTGGGAGGCTTCGACTTCAACTCCCGCTTCTACGCCGACGACGACCTGATGGTCGGCGCCGCCGACCCCTTCCAGCTCTTCCGGATCATGCACGAGGTCGTCAAGAACGGCGGGCTGGACCCCGCCGCCGGCGTCGCCTTCATGCTCGACCAGTGCCACAACATCGAGGCCAAGATCCCCGCCGTCATCCGCTCCGTGATGAACGTGCAGGAGGCCACCGCCAAGGCCCTGCTCGTCGACGCCGGGGCGCTGACCGCGGCGCAGGCCGAGGGCGACGTCCTGGCCGCCAACGCCGTGCTCATGGACGCCTACAACACCGACGTGCGTCCGCTGCTGGCCGAGGTCCGTGAGGAGCAGGGCCTGCACCCCGACCCGGTCGCCGCCTACCGCGCGAGCGGCTGGCAGGAGCGGATCGCCGCCGAGCGCGTGGGCGGCGAACAGGCCGGCTGGGGCGCGTAACCGTCCCCCGGAGTCCCTCGCGCCCCGCACCCCCGTCGTCATCCCACCCCGAAGGAAAGATCACCATGGCCTCCGCCATCCACCCCGAAGTCGCCGGGCTCCTGGCGCGCTCGCACCGGCTGGGCTCGGACCCCCGCAACACCAACTACGCCGGCGGCAACACGTCCGCCAAGGGCACCGCCACCGACCCGGTCACCGGCGGCGAGACGGAGCTGCTGTGGGTCAAGGGCTCCGGCGGGGACCTGGGCACCCTGAAGGCCGAGGGACTGGCCGCCCTGCGGCTCGACCGGCTGCACGCGCTGAAGGACGTCTACCCCGGCGTCGAGCGCGAGGACGAGATGGTTGCCGCGTTCGACTACTGCCTGCACGGCAAGGGCGGCGCCGCACCGTCCATCGACACCGCCATGCACGGCCTGGTCGACGCGGCCCACGTGGACCACCTGCACCCCGACTCCGGCATCGCGCTGGCCTGCGCGGCCGACGGGGAGAAGCTGACCGCCGAGTGCTTCGGCGACAAGGTCGTCTGGGTGCCGTGGCGGCGCCCCGGATTCCAGCTCGGCCTGGACATCGCCGCCGTCAAGGAGGCCAACCCGCAGGCCGTCGGCTGCGTCCTCGGCGGCCACGGCATCACCGCGTGGGGCGCCACCTCCGAGGAGTGCGAGGCCAACTCGCTCCACATCATCCGCACCGCCGAGGCCTTCCTCGCAGAGCGGGGCCGCCCCGAACCCTTCGGACCGGTGACCGACGGGTACGCACCCCTGCCCGACGAGGAGCGCCGCGCCCGCGCTGCCGCCCTCGCCCCGCACGTCCGCGCCCTCGCGTCCGCCGACCGCCCCCAGGTCGGCCACTTCACCGACGACGCGGTCGTGCTGGACTTCCTCTCCCGCGCCGAACACCCGCGCCTCGCGGCCCTCGGCACCTCCTGCCCCGACCACTTCCTGCGCACCAAGGTCCGCCCGCTGGTCCTGGACCTGCCGGCCGACGCCCCGCTGGAGCAGGCCGTCGCCCGCCTTCAGAAGCTGCACACCGAGTACCGCGCCGAGTACCGGGCCTACTACGAGCGGCACGCCGTCCCCGGCTCGCCCGCCATGCGCGGCGCCGACCCCGCCATCGTCCTCGTGCCCGGCGTGGGCATGTTCTCCTTCGGCAAGGACAAGCAGACCGCCCGGGTCGCCGGCGAGTTCTACGTCAACGCGATCAACGTGATGCGCGGTGCCGAGGCCGTCTCCTCCTACAGCCCCATCGAGGAGTCGGAGAAGTTCCGCATCGAGTACTGGGAGCTGGAGGAGGCCAAGCTGCGCCGGATGCCCGCGCCCAAGCCGCTGGCCACCCGCGTCGCCCTGGTCACCGGCGCCGGCTCGGGCATCGGCCGGGCCATCGCCCACCGGCTCGTCGCCGAGGGCGCCTGCGTGGTGGTCGCCGACCTCGACGCCACGAACGCCTCGGCCGTCGCCGAGGAACTCGGCGGCCCGGACAAGGCCGTGGCCGTCACCGTGGACGTCACCAGCGAGGAGCAGATCGCCGCCGCGTTCGCCGAGGCGGTCCTCGCCTTCGGAGGCGTCGACCTGGTCGTCAACAACGCCGGCATCTCCATCTCCAAGCCGCTGCTGGAGACCACGGCCAAGGACTGGGACCTCCAGCACGACATCATGGCCCGCGGCTCCTTCCTGGTCTCCCGCGAGGCCGCCCGCGTGATGACCGCCCAGAAGCTCGGCGGCGACATCATCTACATCGCCTCCAAGAACGGCGTCTTCGCGGGCCCCAACAACATCGCCTACGGCGCGACCAAGGCCGACCAGGCCCACCAGGTGCGCCTGCTGGCCGCCGAGCTCGGCGAGCACGGCATCCGCGTCAACGGCGTCAACCCCGACGGGGTCGTCCGCGGCTCCGGCATCTTCGCCGCCGGCTGGGGCGCCGAGCGGGCCGCCGTGTACGGCGTGGCGGAGGAGAAGCTGGGCGAGTTCTACGCCCAGCGCACGCTGCTCAAGCGCGAGGTCCTGCCCGAGCACGTGGCGAACGCGGTCTTCGCCCTCACCGGCGGCGACCTCACCCACACCACCGGGCTGCACATCCCGGTGGACGCGGGCGTCGCCGCGGCCTTCCTGCGCTGACCCCGCAGCAGCCCTGATGCCGGTGCGGCCCGCGCAGCGGCATCAGGGCGCACCACGGGCCGGCGGACCGGCCCCGTCTCTTCGCCCCCTGCCTTCTTCGTCTCCCCTTCTCCCTCCCCGTCCGACCACTCCTCGCCGCGCACAGCGGAGGTACCACCACGTGACCACCACCCCGGCCTCCTCGGCCTTCCCCTCGGCGTTCGCCGCGGTCGACCTCGGGGCCACCAGCGGACGGGTGATTCTCGGCCGTGTCGGACCGGACAACCTCGACCTGACCGAGGCCCACCGGTTCCCCAACACCCCCGTCCGCCTGCCCGACGGACTGCACTGGAACCTGCTCTCCCTCTTCCAGGGAGTCCTCGACGGACTGCGGGAAGCCGCCCGGGCCGGCTCGGTCGTCTCCATCGGCGTGGACACGTGGGCGGTGGACTACGGACTCCTCGACGCCGACGGCGTACTCCTCGGCACCCCGTACCACTACCGGGACAGCCGCACCGACGACGCCGCCGAACGGGTCCGGCACCACGTCGGCCCCGAGGAGCTGTACCGGATCACCGGGCTGCAGCACCTGCCGTTCAACACCGTCTTCCAGCTCGCCTCGGCCGCCGACAGCAGCCAGCTGCGTGCCGCGCGCACCCTGCTGCTGATCCCGGACCTGCTGGTCCACTGGCTGACCGGATCCATCGGCGCGGAGGTCACCAACGCGTCCACCACCGGGCTGTTCGACGCCCGCACCGGCACCTGGTCCGCCAAGCTCCTCGAGCGGCTCTCCGTCGACCCCGGCCTGCTGCCGCCGCTGCGCCGCCCCGGCGACCCGGCCGGCACCCTCCTGCCGCACGTCGCCGACCACACCGGCCTCGACGCGAGCACCCCGGTCGTCACCGTCGCCTCGCACGACACGGCCTCCGCCGTCGCCGCCGTCCCGGCCACCGAGCCGCACTTCGCCTACATCTCCTGCGGCACCTGGTCGCTGGCCGGACTCGAACTGGACGCCCCGGTCCTGACGGAGGCCTCCCGGGCCGCGAACTTCACCAACGAGCTGGGCGTGGACGGCACCGTCCGCTACCTCCGCAACATCATGGGCATGTGGCTGCTGGAGGAGTGCCGCCGGACCTGGGGCGCGCAGGGACTGCCCACGCACATCCCCGAACTCCTCGCCGAGGCCGCCCGCTGCCGCGCGTTCGGGGCGGTCATCGACCCGGACGACCCCGAGTTCCTCGCCCCCGGCGACATGCCGGAACGCATCCGGGACCACTGCCGCCGCACGGAGCAGCCGGTCCCCGACAGCCAGGGTGCCGTCGTCCGCTGCATCCTGGAGAGCCTCGCCCTGGCCCACCGCCGCACCCTGAGGCAGGCCGCCGAACTCGCCGGCCGCGACATCACCCACATCCACCTCGTCGGCGGCGGCTCCCGCAACGACCTGCTCTGCCAGCTCACCGCCGACGCCACCGGCCTGCCCGTCATCGCCGGGCCTACCGAGGCCACCGCCCTCGGCAACATCCTCGTCCAGGCCAGAGCGGCCGGGCTGGTGGCCGACCTTCCCGCGATGCGCCGGCTCGTCGCCTCCACCCAGCACCTCAGGCGCTACAGCCCCCGCGGCGACGGCGCCGCCTGGGACGCGGCAGCCGCCAGGCTCACCCCTGCCCGAACGGAACCCCGATGCGCGTAGCCCTCTTCGCCACCTGCGTCAACGACGCCCTCTACCCGTCCACGGCGATCGCCACCGTCAAGGTGCTCGAACGCCTCGGGATCGAGGTGGACTTCCCCGCCGACCAGACCTGCTGCGGCCAGCCGCAGTACAACACCGGTTACCGGCGCGCGACCGAACCCCTGGTGCGCCGCACGGCCCGCGCCTTCGACGGCTACGACCACGTCGTCACCCCCTCCGGCTCGTGCGTCGCCATGGTCCGCGACAACTACCCGCGGATCGGCGCCAAGGCGGCGGCCGAAGGACGCGGCCAGGAACTCGCCGGCGCCGCCGCGACCCTCGTGCCCCGCGTCCTCGAACTGACCGAGTTCCTCGTCGACGTGCTCGGGGTGACGGACGTGGGCGCGTACTACCCCCACACGGTGACGTACCACCCGTCGTGCCACGGACTGCGCATGCTCGGTCTCGGGGACCGGCCGCGCCGGCTGCTGCAAGCGGTCAAGGGACTGCAACTGATCGAACTGCCGGGCGCGGAGGAGTGCTGCGGCTTCGGCGGCACCTTCGCCGTGAAGAACGCCGACGTGTCCGCGGCGATGGGCGCGGACAAGGTGCGCAACGCCGAGTCGACGGGCGCGGAGGTGCTGTGCGGTGCCGACAACTCCTGTCTGATGCACATCGGCGGCATGCTGCGCCGCCGGGACGCGCCCCAACGGGCCCTGCACCTCGCGGAGATCCTGGCGAGCACGGAAGAGGAGCCGCTGCGATGAGTGGGACCTTCATGGGGATGCCGTCCTTTCCCGAGGCGGCGCGGGAGGCCGTGCGTGATGCGACGCTGCGGGGGAATCTGCGGCATGCGACGCGCACGATCCGGGACAAGCGGGCGCGGGCGGTGGCGGAGCTGGACGACTGGGCGGCGCTGCGGGAGGCCGGGAAGCGGATCAAGGACCACACGCTGCGCCATCTCGACCACTATCTGGTGCGGGTCGAGGAGGCGGTGACGGCGGCGGGCGGCACCGTCCACTGGGCCGCCGACGCGGCCGAGGCCAACGACATCGTGGCCCGGCTG
>NZ_BMRV01000018.1 GCF_014648815.1 Streptomyces flaveolus
GTACGCGGCCTGCTCGGCGATCTCCGGAGAGCGGATCGAGCCGTGCCAGACGAACGGCGCGACACCGTCCAGCGGGCGGGGCGTGGACGTGAAGCCCTGCAGCGGAGTGCGGAACTTGCCCTCCCAGTTCACCACGTCCTCACGCCACAACCGGTGCAGCAGCGCGTAGTTCTCCACGGCCAGGTTGATGCCCTCACGGATGTCCTTGCCGAACCACGGGTAGACCGGACCGGTGTTGCCGCGCCCCATCATCAGGTCCATCCGCCCGTCCGCCAGGTGCTGGAGCATCGCGAAGTCCTCGGCGATCTTCACCGGGTCGTTCGTGGTGATCAGGGTCGTGGAGGTCGACAGGATCAGCCGCTCGGTACGCGCCGCGATGTAACCGAGCATGGTCGTCGGCGACGAGGGCACGAACGGCGGGTTGTGGTGCTCACCGGTCGCGAAGACGTCGAGCCCCACCTCCTCCGCCTTCAGCGCGATGGCGACCATGGCCTTGATGCGCTCACGCTCGGTCGGCGTACGCCCGGTGGTCGGGTCCGGAGTGACGTCACCGACGGAGAAGACGCCGAACTGCATGGTCGGCGCCGATATTGTCCGAGGCATTGAGATCTCCTTTTTCGGCAAGGGATTCGTCAGAGAAGTCAGAACTACGGCCTACTGCTTCTCCCCATGAACGCAGTTATGGCGCCGTCGAGGTCCAGGTGATCACTTTCGGCCCCGCAAGGCACCAAGGTGAAGGTCTCCCGAACGAAGGAAGCCACCCCTGCGGCCGGGAGATCGACGAGTGCCGTGCCAGCAAAATTACTCAGGACGATGCGGATGGAATGTGGATTTCGTCCGTGTCCGGGAAGCACCAGCACATCACCGGAGCCTGTAGGACGCCTAAACCCTTCGGCGAGCAGTTCACGGGCAAACACCCAGGTGACGGGTGGTCCGGTCGACGGCCCGAAGGAAAGGCGAACGGTATAGGGGTCAGTGATCCCGTAGCGCAACTCCGCCGGCAACGGCAATGGCGGCCCCTTCAGAGCACTGACGCGTGCCGTCATTGGGCACGTGACCGTGCTGAGATGCTGTTCCATGATGAACCTCGAAAGATTACAGAAGCGCAATTCTTCCCGTCACCCTAGGACCCGGCGGCCGGGCCGCTTGTCGAGGAACGCACAGACTATTGCCCAGAAGGGCACGCCCACCCTGGAGGCGTCCGCATCGCGGTGATGCCCGGATTCACTGTTCCACGGGGAAGGTCGGTCACCAGTGGCCGCCTGCCGGTGACGCCGGTGCGGGACATCGGGTGGGAAGGCCCGCCCCTACGGAACACACCGGCACCACACGGTTGTTCATGAGGCTCGGACGTCCCCCTGCAGGCCGCGTCCCGGTGCGGTCTTGATGCACACTCACAAAAGGACAAAGGAAATGTTTCAACGCATTCTCGTCGCAGTCGATCCCAGCCCCGCGCGCCACTCCGTCATACGCCTGGCCGGGGACATGGCCCGACTGACCGGGGCCAGGGTCAGTGTTCTGCACGTCGCTCCTTCCACGGCGACGCTCGCCGCCGTGGTCTCTCTGGAGGACGATGTGGAGGCCAAGGCCGTCCTCGATGAGGCGCTCACCTCGCTGCGGGACGCGGGCGTCGAGGCCGAGGGCACCGTCGTCAACGCCCTGACGACTCAGATAGCCACCACCATCTCCTCCGCCGCCGAGGAGTGGCAGGCCGACCTCCTGATCCTCAGCCCTCATCACCGCGGGTCGCTCGAAGCGCTCGTCAACCCCCGGGTCAGCGACGCCGTCGCTCACCGGAGCCGGGCGGCCGTCCTCCTGGCGCCGCCCGAGGACGGTTCCGCTCTCCAGCACTGACTCCGGCACGGCCGGGTGTGGTGGATGCCGCAACCAGGGTGCGGCCCGCATCTGCGGGTCGCACCCTTTGCGTACACGCGAACCGCGAGCTCCTGGGCTTCCTCACCGAGTGGAGCGGCTGAGTCCCGTGTGAGCACGGACAGGCCAATAGCAGGACACAGACGGACAACTCTGCTTCCCCGGCAGCCCTAGTGTTGGTTGCGCACCGACCGCCGGCTCCCCGTTGACGTGGACCGCGTACAGCAGCCAGGCAAGGAATGGCCCGACTGAGGCGCCCGCCTCCCGGTCGACACCGATGGGGACCAGACAAGCGTCCCGGTCATGGCCGCGGGGCAGCGACCGATCACGCTCGCCGCGCTCCAGGAGCCGGCCACCGCCGCCGCGTGGAAGACGATTCCCAGCTGGTACCTCGTCGCCACCGAGGACCGCAACGTCCCACCGGCCGCCGAGCGGTGGATGGCCAAGCGTGCCCGCGCTCACACCGTCACCGTCCGCGCACCGCATGCCGTGTCCGTGAGCGATCCCGGGCCCGTCACCGACCTGATCCTCCGCGCCGCTCGCTCCCTCCGTTCCGGTCACTGACCTACGCCGGCCACTCGTGGCCGCATCGACGAGACCTGACCGGCGGCCCCCGCGGCCTGGTTCGACACCAAGAGAAGGAAGACAAAGCTCACATGGCCAAGCTCCTGACGAAGACGCGCACGGGCCTCCTGGCCTCCGCGGCGGTGGCCGCCCTCGCCGTAACCACGGCCGGCCCGGCTACCACGGCGACCGCCGGCCCTACGACAGGTGTCCGCTTCGTCGCACACCTGGACATGGCCGGCGGACAGCGACCGGAGAACATCACCCTTGAACCCGACGGCAGCGCCGTCGTCACCTTCGCCTACAGCCGCCAGGTCGCCCGCATCAGTCCCGACGGCAAGGTGCGCATCCTCGCCACCCTGCCCGAACAACCGGCCGGCGCCACCACTCCCGCCCTCTCGTCCCCCTTCCTCGGCGGCGTCGTCCGCACCCACGACGGAACCCTCTACTTCCTGTACGCCACCGGCAGCAGCGATCTGACCGGCGTGTGGCGCCTGCGCCCCGGCGGCAGCCCTGAGCGCATCGCCGCGCTCCCGGCCGAGGGTCTGCCCAACGGCCTGGCCATCGACCAGCACGAACGCCAGCTGTACGTTGCGGACTCGGTCCTCGGCACCGTCTGGCGGGTGCCCGTCAGCGGGGGCTCGTCCACTCGTTGGGCCACCGCCCCCGAACTGGCAGCCGCCGGATTCCTCGGAGCCAATGGCATCAAGGTTCACAAGGGCGCGGTATGGGTGTCCAACCTGGACAAGGGAACAGTCCTCCGCATCCCGGTCAACCGGCACCAGAAGGCCGGGTCCATCGAGACCCGGGCAACCGGTCTGGTCAACATCGACGATTTCGCGTTCACCGGCCACGGTGACACGCTCCTGGCCGCGATCAACGCGGACAACGAGATTGCCCTGGTCAAGCCCGGTGGCCGGCACAGGGTCGTGCTCACCGGTGCCGACGGACTCGAGAACCCGACCTCACTCGCCGTACGGGACACCACCGCCTATATCGCCAGCGGCGCCTACTTCACCAACAACGACCCGAACCTGCTCGCCGCTCGCACAGCCCCGGGCGAGTGAGCCCGCAGTCGGTAACCAGGGAAAGCGGCATGACACACCGAATACTTCTGCCAAGCGCTCTCCTCTGCTGCAGCGTATTGGTCGGGTGTACCGACCAGAGCACGGACGGAGCCGTGGGAGCCGGCCCGACTCCGCCCGGTTCTTCGTCACCGGCAGAGACCACCCCCGTTCCGGGGCCTGCCGGCACCGGCACCTCCACGCCGTCCCGCGAACCGTCCCCGACCGCCACCCTCGACGCGGGAGCGTCGTCACCCGGCTCCGCCGTACCGGCCATGAGACGCCGCTGCCGTACCTCCGAGTTGCGGGCGTCCGTCGGGGGCAACCACCCCGGAGCCGGCCAGTCGAACTTCGCCGTGGTTCTCACCAACGGTTCCCGCCGTACGTGCTGGGTCCGCGGTTTTCCCGGAGTGGCGTTCGTCGACGGCCGAGGCGACGCGGTCACCCCGGACCCTGAGCGGGCCCGCGGCGAGGAGCAACCGACCGTGACGCTCACTCCCGGGGCCAGCGCCTGGTCGGCCATGACGTTCGCCAATCCGGCGATCACCGGTGTCACCACAGTGACACCGGCGGCTCTGCTCATCACTCCGCCCGACGAGACGACCTCGATCTCGGTGCGCTGGACCGGTGGCGAGGTCTCCAACACGGGCAAGGCATCGGTACCTCAGGTGAGCCCTTTCCGAGCAGGCGACGCCCCCTGATCCAGTGACCACAGCGGCACGCCACCATGACGAAACAGCCGCCACCACCGGCCGGGCACGACCGGTGCATCGCAGATTCGATGGGGATGACGATTCCCTCCAGGCCGGAACGAGGACAAACACAACAGATGACTGCAGACCTGATGGGCGACGAGGTGTACCAGCCGGACGGGGCCGAGGTGCAGGACGACGCCGGTGTGCTGGATGCGTCCGACACCCTGGATCACCGGAGCGGTGACGAGGTCTTGGACGAGGGCTACTCACCCCCGGACAAGCCGTGGGGCGTGGAGCACACCGGTGTCACGGCGTCGGACCGGTGGCGGGGGGGGAGAGCCTGGATGAGCGCCTCTCGGAGGAGTTGCCCGACATCGGTGTCCCGGAGGGCGACGGAATCGGCGACGTCTGGGACACCGATGCGGAACTGGTCGACGACGAGGTCGGTCACGAGCGAGCGGGACGGCTCGTCGCGCCGGACGATGGCAGTCACACGAACACCGAGTCCGACCTGTTCGCGTCCGACGGGGGGCTGGACGGGGCCGGCGCGTCGGCGGAGGAGGCGGCGATGCACATGATTCCCCCCGCTGAGCCCGACAGCGGACCGGCCAACTGAAGTCACCTCCTTGCCCGGGAAGTTGCTCAAGAGGACAGATCGCGCATATGCGCGAGGGGGCCGCGGGCCAGACCGGACTCATCGCGCGTGGGCTTCGCTGGTTCATCTCTGATCAAGATGACTGACTTCACGAACCATCGCGCCGGCTGCGGAAGAGCGGAGCTCGGCCCAGCGCTTACGCCTGCGTGACGGCACCGAAGAAGCTGCCGTCACCGCATGACGCTTCCGTTGCGAGCCGTAGGTCCGGCTCACCTGTCAAGAAGGTGTACATGTCCGCATCAACCGACGCCCAGAGCCCGCGCCGCCCCCGGACCTCCGAGGCACCCCACGGCGTGCCGGACTGGCTGATCGCGCTTCTGGCGGTCGCCTCCGGCATGACGGTCGCCAACCTCTACTACGCCCAGCCCCTGCTGTCCACGCTGAGCGGTGTGTTCCACACCAGCACCGCCACGGCCGGCACGCTGATCACTCTCACCCAGGTCGGCTACGTAGTCGGCATGCTCTTCCTGGTTCCGCTCGGCGACCGGCTGGAGAAGCGCAACCTGATCACCGTCCTGCTGACGGTCACCACCCTCTCCCTCCTCGCAGCGGGGCTGGCCACCAGCTTCCCCATGCTGCTGATCGCCTCACTGGTCAGCGGCGCCACCTCGGTCGTCGCCCAGATCCTCGTGCCGTTCGCCGCAAGTCTCGCTCCCGACCATGCCCGGGGCCGTATCGTCGGCCGAGTGATGAGCGGCCTGCTCACCGGCATCCTGCTCTCCCGCACGCTGAGCAGCCTGGTCTCGGACCTCGCGGGCTGGCGCGTCGTCTTCCTCGGATCGGCCGCCCTGATGGCAGTGCTCGCCGTGGCCCTGCGCACGGCCCTGCCGCAGCATGCGCCCACCACGGCCCTGCCGTACCACCACGTGCTGCGCTCCACCTTCCGGCTGGTGCGCACGCACCCGGCGCTGGTGCGCCGCGGCCTCTACCAGGCGGCCATGTTCGGCGCGTTCAGCGCGTTCTGGACCACGGTCTCCTTCGTCCTGACCGGCCCGCGCTTCCACTATTCATCGGTCGGAGTCGGTGTGTTCGCCCTCGTCGGCGCGGCCGGCGCGGCCGTCGCCCCGTTCGCCGGTCACTGGGCCGACCGAGGGCGCGTACGCCCCATGACAGGCATCGCCTTCGTGGTGGCCACCCTGGCCTTCGCACTCGCCGGGTTCGGCGGACACAGCGTCATCCTGCTCGCCGTGGCCGCGATCTTCATCGACGTGGCGGTCCAGGCGAGCCTCATCCTCGGCCAGCACACCGTCTACCAACTGGACCCGGCTGCCCGTGCCCGCCTCAACAGCGCCTTCATCGCCATGTTCTTCGCCGGAGGCGCAGCCGGATCCCAGCTCGGCTCCCTCGTCTACCACGCTGGAGGCTGGACCGCCCTGACCCTCCTCGGCGGTGCCCTCCCGATCGTCGCTCTCCTCTACTGGAGCACCGAGCGCCGAGCACGGACGGCAGCGGAACAGGGCACCACACGTGCGTGACTCAGTCGCCCTGTGCGTCCGAAAGAAGGTCCTGTTCTTCATTCACATGGCTGGTGCCTTCGCCTCCCTCGCGCTGCTGCCCGAACGGCCGCCTGCCTGGCCGTCACGTCCGACGAGCTCACTCGCTGAAGCTCGCCATGGCCCAATCCGCGCAGAGAGCCGTCGCGGCGAGGGCAGCGACGCTCAGGGCAGGGGGATCAGACGGGTCCGGAAAGTTCGTCCGTTGGCGATGACTTTGCTCGGGAGCAACGGTCTTCTTCCGGAATGGCCCTGTCGGAGGTTCTCTCCGCGGGCCGGGCAACGCAGATCACGATGCACAGGAGTACAGCCCATATGAGTAATGCGGCATCGACAGCGGACCGCGGTCGTGGGGCCGGGATCTGGCCCTTGATCCGCGCTGAGCGAGCGGCGCTGGCGGCAGACCTGGCGGGCCTGACGGACGAGCGGTGGGCGACGCCGTCGCTCTGCGCCGGCCTGACAGTGCGTGAGGTGCTGGCGCATCTGACCGCGGGCGCGAGCCTCAATACGATGAGCTGGCTGGCGGGTGTGATCCGCTGCCGGTTCGACTTCGACAAACAAGTGGCCATGCGGCTGGCCCAGCAGCTCGGCGCGACCCCGGGCGAGACCCTTGAACGTTTCCGGCGCATCGTCCCGAGCACGACCAAGCCTCCCCTGCCTGCCATCGCCATGCTGGGCGAGACGATCGTGCACGGAGAAGACATCCGGCGTCCGCTGGGCATCCGCCGTGACTATCCGGTCGATGTCGTGGCGAAGACGGCCGAGTACTACCAGGGATCAGACCTCGTGGTCGTCGCCAAGGGACGCATCAGCGGCCTGCGACTAGTGGCCGATGACAGCCCGTTCACCAGCGGTTCGGGGCCCCTCGTGTCCGGCCGCACCGTGTCCTTGATCATGGCCATGACGGGGCGTGCGGCGTACGTGGACGATCTCGAAGGCGATGGGGTGGAACTGCTTCGCAGTCGCTGCGGGACAGCATGACATGAGGTCGTCACGTGCGTGGTGAGCGTGGTAGCGGCGGGCCTTGTTCCCTGGCGAGCGAGTGGGGGGGCGGAGCAGGACGACCGGCCGACCGGCCGTCACCAGCCTGTCGGCCATTTCGCAGGTCAGCGACGCCTTCCCCGTGGCTTCAGCGGTGTCGCCGGCAGCTCGGGGGCGACCAGCGGGGCGCCGTCGTACCCCTTCACCTCGCCGAACCGCGTCCCTTCCATCCAGTCCCGGCGGGCCTGTTCGATCTCGTCCTGCGACCGGCCGATCCAGTTCCAGAACATAGCGAGGCCTGCGCGTCTTTGCGCAGGTCAGCGGCGTTCCGGACCGCCGACGGTGAGCAAATTGTCGTCATCGGTCCTGGAGGGGGCAGCAACCGCGAGCGCCACTGGCTTGGTTCGTGGGATGGGTTCGTTCCTCGCCCCGTTCGTGGCGTGGGCCTAGCGCGCCCGGGCTCGCGTGACGACGTTGCCCTCCTCCTCGCCTGTCCTACGCCCGTGGGCGCAAGTGCGGCCTCCGGCTCAGGAAGCAACTGAAGCGCGCTCGTCCTCAAGACCGAGTTCGGGAGTGGGGCGGCGGAATCCTCTGGTGAGCCAGAGCAGGTAACCGCAGCCCGCCGCGAGCCACAGCAGGCCGATGGTGAGCGCGTCCGCACTCAGCCGGGTGATCAGGTAGACGGTGACACAGGCGCCGAGCGCCGGCGCGACGACGTACCCGAGGACACCACCGCCGCTGGTGTCGCGGTTGCGGAGGTGGAAGAGCACGACGCACACGTTGACCGCGGTGAAGGCCGTGAACGCGCCGAAGTTGATGAACGACGTTGCGGTCTGCAGACCGATGTCCAGTCCGGTCAGGCACATGGCCCCCGTGAGGAGGAGACTGAGCACCGGTGTCTGCGTCCGGGGGTGCAGCGTGCCGAAGATCCGCCGGGGCAGGACGCCGTCCCGGCCCATGCTGTACAGCAGGCGGCTGGAGCTGAGCTGCACGGCGAGGCCCGAGGCGAACCCTCCGACGATGGCGGCCGTGTTCGTCCAGTCGGCGAAGGCCTGACCGCCGACCTGCACGGACATCGTGTACCCGGCGATGTCCGGATTCGCGAACCGGCCGCCCGGGTGCACGAGTTGCATGATGTAGGCGACCGCGGCGAACAGCAGGCCGCCGATCGCGACGACGAGGACGACGGCGCGGGGAATGGTGCGTCGCGCGTCACGCGTCTCCTCGGAGAGCGTGGTGACGGCGTCGAAGCCGAGGTAGGAGTAGGCGGCGACGGCGGCGGCGGCCGATATCCCGGTCAGTCCGCTGTCCGCGTTCCACAGCGGTGCCGTGTACGACTGCGGTCCGTGGTCCGTGAGGTGGACCAGGCAGCAGGCGACGAACAGCATTACCACGAACAACGCGAGCGCGGTCAGGAGCTTGTTGACCTGGTCGGCCAGCGAGATGCCGACGATGTTGACCAGAGTGGTCAGCCCGGCGTTCAGGAGCATCCACGCCCAGACCGGGACGGCCGGGAACTGTGCGTTGAGGTACACGGACTGGACGAGCCAGGCGACCATCGGCAGGAACAGGTAGTCCAGCAGGACCAGCCAGCCGACGAGGAACCCGGCCCGCCCGCCCAGCACTTTGCGGGCGTAGCCGTACGCCGACCCGGACACCGGGAAGTGCCGGGCCATCTTGGCGTAGCTGAGGGCGGTGAGGCACATCGCCGCGGTGGCCACGAGGAACGCGGTCGGGGCGGTGCCCGCGCTGGCCGCGGCGATCACACCGAACAGCACCATCACGAGACTGGGCGCCATGTAGGCGAGCCCGAAGGTCACCACGGAGGCCAGTGACAGCTTGGGGGCGAGCCCCGCGGAGGTCCTACTCACGGCCGGCACCGCCCTCCGGGGCACTCCCGGCGGCGGGACGCAACGGGGCGGGCGTCCGAGGAGGAACGGCCGGACGCCAGGTGGCCGGGACGATGTAGCCGTTGTACAGCGGCAGTTCGAGACGGCTGTCACCCTCCTGGAAGTGCTCCCACGGCCAGGAGTCACCGCTCGTCCCGTGGGAGCGGGCCGCCCCGACCCGGTCGAAGTCGACGACGCCGACGAAGGTGGCGTCCTCCATGCCGGCGGCCGGGATCCGGAAGTGCCCCTCGGGGTCGACCAGCAGGGTCCCGCCGTGGGCCGTCGGGGACGCGCCGTTGACGCTGGCCACCCATATCTGGTTGACAATGGCGTTCGCCTGGTTGAGGGGGATCTCCTGGATCCGGCCCGTCGTCGGGGTCTGGACCAGATTGATCACCAGATCGGCGCCCATCCACGCCAGGTGCCGGGTGACTTCCGGGTACCAGCTGTCGTAGCAGATCGACAGGCCCACCCTGCCGTGACCGGGTATGTCGAACACGACGAACTCGCGTCCGGGACGGAACGGTTCATAGGGGCGCCACGTGAAGATCTTCCGGTAGTGGGCGACCCGCTCTCCGTCCGGGTCGTAGACCACCGCGGTGTTGTGGACCGAACCGTCCTCCGCCCGCTCCAGGACCGTTCCGGGAACGAGCCAGATGCCCAGTTCGCGGGCCAGCTCGCCGAGCATCCGGTCGCGCGGGCCGTCGAGCGGTTCCGCGTACAGGTCGACGGCCTCCTGCTCGGGCATCGAGTCCACGCCCAGCGAGCAGAGGTGCAGTTCCGGATAGACGACGAGCTGGGCGGCGTTGGGGGATCTCATGCGCCTGCGCAATCCGTCGGCGAAGTCGTCGAGGGATTCCGCGGGCGTCTGGACCAGGGCGATGCGTAGGCACCGGCTCATGAGGGCTCCTGAGTTGACGGACGGGCCGTGTCGGAAACGCACAGGTACGGCCATCCACGGCCGAGCCCGTCGGGCGGGGTCGGCGGCGGTGTGGCCTGCGACACGGAACCTGATCCGCCATACTGTTGTCAACGGCGTTGGCAACAGTGATTCCGTCCCGTTGGTAAGGTCGTCACCCGGCCCCCGACCGAGAAGACCGAACCTCATGGCGAAGAACACGGCACCCAAGGCCCCGGCGGACGCCAGGACGGGCGCCGCCCGCAGGACCGGCCCGCGCCAGCGAAGGAGCGTGCGGCGGGAAGCCGCCGTGAACGCCGCGTTCCAGCTCGCCGAGCGGGAGGGCACGGCCGGCCTGACCATGCGCAGGCTGGCCCAGGAGCTCGACGTGGACGTCTCCATCCTCTACCGGCTCTTCCGCGACAAGGACGAACTCGTCCTCGCGCTGTGCGAGCGGACGATCGAGATCGAACTCGACGAGATCGGCGACATCCCCGAGGGGGAAGCCTGGCAGGACACCCTGCGCCGCATCGCCGACGTCACCTGGTCCTGCCAGAACCGTTTTCCGGCCATCACCCTGCTCAGCTTCGCCCGCACCACCGGCGGGCCCGCCGAGCACCGCATGGTGGAGCTTCTACTCTCCGCCTTCGAACGCGCCGGCCTGCCCCCGGCCCGGGCCGTCCTGTTCTACCGCGCCTTCATCGACACCGCCCTCGGCCTCTGCGCCCACTCCGCCTCGCTCAGCTCACTCGCTCCCGAGGACCGCGAGAAGGACGACTCGGCCTGGACCCGCGTCTACTCCCACCTGCCCGAGCGCCAGTACCCGGCGACCGCGAAGCACATCGACGACCTGACCGCCGTGACCCAGAAGGCGATCTACAACTGCGCCGTCGAAGCGATCCTCTCGGCCGCCGAACGCACCGCGGCCGAGCACGCGGCGGTCGTCCGCTGACCACGCGCCGACGGACCGGCGCCCCTCCCCCGGGTTGCCGGCGGCTGCGAACGGTGCCCTGATGGAACGAGGGGGAAACCGTTGGTGTCGAGTGTGCCGACGGGCGGCCCACCGGCCCGTCGTGCGCCCTTCTGCCGAAAGGGTTGCCGATGACCACCCTGCTGACCGGCGCCACCGTATGGGACGGGCTGAGCGACGCACCCGCCGGAGTCCGCGACGTCCTGGTCGAGAAGGGCCGGATCACCGAGATCGCCGAGGAGATCCCCCGGCCCTTCGCCGCCGTGGTGATCGACCTGGCCGGGCACACGGTGACCCCCGGGTTCATGGACTGCCACACCCACGTCACCGTCACCCCGGCGATCTTCCCGGTCCTGACCCGCTCGGCCGCGGCGACCGCGCTGGCGACGATCCCGGTGCTGCGGGCGATGCTGCTCAACGGCTTCACCACGATCCGGGACCTGATGACCGCCGATGCCGGGTACAACACCGTCGATCTGCGCGACGCGATCGCCGCGGGGCTGATCGAGGGCCCGCGCATGCTGGTGGCCCCGCACCTGATCTCCGCACGCGGCGGGCACGGCGACTTCTCAGGGGTGCTGGCCGGCGAGTACCAGGGCCGGCACCGGCTCCTGGAACTGGCCTCGGCCGACGGCCGCGACGAGATCCGCAGCCGGGTCCGCACCGAGATCCGCGCCGGCGCCGACTGGATCAAGTTCGGCGCCACCGGCGGGTTCTCCAGCCCCTCCGACGACCCTGGGCAGACCACGTACAGCCAGGAGGAGATGGACGTCCTGGTGGCGACCGCGCGGGACCTGGGCCGCCACGCGACCCCGCACTGCTACGGCGACGAGGGGGTGCGCCGCGCGGTGCACGCCGGGGTGCGCAGCATCGAGCACGGCAACCTCGCCACCGCCGACACACTGCAACTCATGACCGACAAGGGTGTCTACCTGGTGCCGACCCAGTTCACCACCCTCGACGACGCCCGCCACGTCGACGACGACGCCTTCTGGGCGAACCAGCCCGCCGTCAAACGCCACAAGTACAGGATCCATCAGAAGGCCCTGCTGGACGGCGCGGACCACGTCGCGGACTCCGACGTCAAGATCGCCTTCGGCACCGACGCCGGCATGTTCCCCCACGCGGAGAACTGGAAGGAGTTCCCCACCATGGTCTCCACCGGCATCACACCGGCCCGCGCCCTCAAATCCGCGACCAGTGTCGCCGCCGAGTTGCTCGAACTCGACGACCTCGGCGTGCTCGCGCCGGGCCGGACCGCCGACATCGTCGCCATGCCCGGCGACCCGTTCACCGACATCGGGATCACCGGCAAGGTCGACTTCGTGATGAAAGAAGGCGCCGTCCACAAGCACCCATGAGCGGGAGGGGATGGGTCAGCGGTGGCGGGCGAGGGCGTCGTAGTGCTGCTGGAGGGCCGGGGAGAGGGCGACCCGGTCGTCCTCCAGCAGGTTGCGGGCCATCTTCCGGGCGGCGGGCTCGCCTCGGTCGAACGCCTGGGCGATGTGCTGGGCGTGGGAGGGCTGGAGGCTCTCGCCGAAGGGTGCCTCGTAGGGGTCGGTGACGCATTCGATCAGGCAGTGACCCTCGGTCGCCATGGCTTCGGCGAACACCTCGGCGGCCTGCGCGGGGTCGTCGACGCGGAAAGCCTTCAGGCCGCAGGCGCGGGCGACGGCGGCGAAGTCGACGGGGTGCAGTGCGCAGCCCGACTGGGGGTTGCCGAGCAGAGCGGTCTGTTCCCACACCTCCAGGGCCAGGGAGTCGTTGCGCAGGACGACGACCTTGACGGGCAGGTCGTACTGGGCGAGGGTGGCCAGCTCGCCCAAGCCCATGCTCATCGAGCCGTCACCGGTGAACGCGACGACCGGCCGGTCGGGGTGGGCGCACTGGGCTCCGATGGCGTAGGGCAGGGCGGAGCCCATGCTGCACAGGGTGCCGGAGAAGGAGTAGTGCATGCCCTTGCGCAGCCGCAGGCGGCCGCCCACGCGGTGACCGTGCCGGCGTCTCCGGTGACGATCGCCCGGTCGGGGAGCGCCTTGGACAGTTCCCAGGTCACCACCTGCGGCCGCATGGGGGTGCCGGAGCTTGCGGCCTGTTCGCCGATCAGCTCCCACCACCGCCGGTAGGTTTCCTGCGCGGTGTCGAGGAACGACCGGTCGGTCTTGCGTTCCAGCAGCGGCAGGAGGCGCTCCAGCACGCCCTGGGCGTGGCCGACGAGGCCGACCTCGACGGGGTAGCGCATGCCGATACGGTCCGCGTTGAGGTCGATCTGCACCCCGCGGGCCTGGCCCGGCTCGGGCCAGAACTCGTAGTAGGGGGTGGAGGAGCCGACGATGAGGAACCCGTCGCAGGTCTCGAACGCCTCGTGGGAGGCGGGGGTGCCGATGAGCCCCATGCCACCGGTCGTGTAGGCGCCGCGGACAGGACGGTGGTCCACAACACCAGCATCCTTCGCGACGGGAGCTGCGGAAGCACACCGACGACAGCCGGGACCCGGTGCTCGGCGTCCGTGCCGGCAAGACCTTTCGCTTCTCCCGCGCCCTGCCTCCCCCACTTCCTCGCCCAGCCGATCCTCATCAGCCACCACCGGCGATCGGTCAACAGCCGGGCCCCTGGTCCTGTTGGAGTTCCACCAGCATGAGGGCGGCCGAAACGCTCGTCGGGTCGTGGTCGAGGGGGCGCGGCAGCATGGTGCGGGCCTTGGCGAGGCGCCGGTCGATGGTGTTGCGGTGGGCGAACAGCCGGTCCGCGGTTCTGGAGACACTGTAGCCCTCGGCAACGTACGTGCGTACCGTGCGCTGCAGGATCGGGTCCGCGGTCGCCAGGTCGCCGAGCGTGCGGGCTACGAACTCATCGGCCTGGTTCAGGTCGGCTGTGAGCAGGTCGACGAGGTGCACATCCTCGTAACGGACGACCTGTCGCGGTGATCCGACTCGGGCAAGAAGGCGTTGTGCCGCGGCAGCGTCCAGGTGGCTCTGCCGGAAACCCGAGAGGCCTGATCCGGGGCGTCCGAGCGTCGCGCGTACGCCAGGGGTCTTCTCCAGGATGTGCAGAACATCAGCCGTCGGCGGCACCTCGGCAACGGGCAGCCACAGCCAGAGCGCGGACGTGTTCGGCGGCAGGGTCAGGCGGCGGGTTGCACCGCACGTCCACATGACGCACTCTGCGGCTCGCTCTAGCTCATGCGCATCGACCGGCGAATCGACCCACAGGACAGCCGCGACGTGATGCCCCGCCAGCGGATAACCGAGCTGCTCCTCCGCACGGGCGCGGCTGATACGCGCGCCCTGGAGCAGCAACTGGACCGTCGTGTGACGCTGTGCTTGGGCGCCGAAGCCCATTTCCGCGCGGATTTCGTCGGCGTAGGTCCCGACCGCGGCGATGGAGTCGTCGATGTAGGTCGTCAGCGAGTTGGCGGACACCTCTATCAGTTCGCGCAGCTCATCGCGGTCGTCGGTCACGGCGAAGCACTGGTCGACCCACAGCCCCCACCCGACCCTCTGGGCGGCACGCCAGGACCCGAGTTCGTTCAGGTCCATGCCGCGCAGCACCAGGTCCCTGGCGATGATCAGCATCTCGCGGTCCCTGGCCGGGGCCACCCGGCGGCCGGGTTCCCGCATGTTGGACACGAGCCAATGCGTCATGTTGGCCTTGCAGAGGCGCCGGTCCGCCTCCGACAGCACAGGATCGTCGACGTACGCGCGCTGCCGCGCCTCGCGCTGCGATGCCCGCCACACCTGGTCGACGACCTCGTCCGGCACCGGCAGCCGGCTCTCGGCGACTTGCCGGATCAGCTCGCACACCCGCTCGGACGGGTCGGGCCACAGCATCTTCATGCACCGCGATCGTAGGCGTGGAAGGGAAGGGGGCACAGTGCCCGGCCCCAACCGGATGCCGCAAGGTGCGAAATACACCACGTCCTCCTCGAACCTGCGCTGACGTGCCCTGGCCGGACGGCGGTCCCAGCCATCAAGGTCAAAGCAGAAGGAGCCGTCCCGACCGGTCGGTCTGCGTTTCCCCGGTGGTGCCGTAACCCGTCGCCGTCGGTATGCGCCTCGCATCGCGCCGGGTGGTCGCGCCGGTGTGCGGGACGCCGACGACGTGGGCCAGAGGTGCGCGCGCCCCGCCGACCGGAAGTGACGAGCGACTTGGCAGCCATCGAGAGGAACAGGTTCATGGGCAGCACGAAGAAGTACGACGTTCTGGTCATCGGCTGCGGGCTGATGGGCTCCGCACTCGCGCGCACCCTCGCCGGACGGGGCTATTCCGTAGCCGCGTGGAACCGCTCGCCACACCGGGCGCTCGCGCTCGCCGAGTCCGGCGTCTCGCCCGTGGATTCCCCCGTCGAAGCGGTGCCAGCGGCGAGAATCTGCATCGCCTGCACCAACACCTACGAGAGCACGCGCTCGGCGCTCCAGCCGGTCACCGACTGGGACACCACCACCTTGGTCAACCTCGGCAGCGGGTCGGCCGACGAGGCCGAGGAAATGGCGCGCTGGGCCGGCGAGCGAGGCGCCGCCTACCTCGACGGGTTCATCGGCTCCTACCCCAAGGACATCGGCTCTCCCCACGGAATGGTCGCCGTGTCCGGCCCTGCCGCGCTCTGGGAGGAGCACCAGGACGTCTTCATGAGCCTCGGGGGCGCCTCGCAGCACCTCTCCGACGAGGTGCGCGGCGCCGGAGTGCTGGAGGGGAGCATGGTCGGCACGTTCTTCATCGCGGCCCTGAGCGCCTACGTCGAGGCGGCGACCTACGCGATCGATCAGGGCCTGACCCCCAAGGCGTTGGCCTCGACGACGGCGCAGGTGATCTCCCTGCTGGAGGCGGTGGCGCCGGAGACGGCGGAGGCGATCGCGCACGACTCCCACGAGACCGACCAAGCGACGCTGAAGACCTTCGCCGAGGGTGCCCGCGCCACGCTGACCGCCATGCGTGCCGCGGGTTACAGCGCCCGGGTGGTCGGGGCGGTCGTCGAGAACCTCGAACTCGCCGAGCGGTCCGGGTTCGCCGGACTCGCGTTCTCCGCGCAGAGCAAGGTCCTCACCGACACCGGGCGGGCAGCCGGGTGAGGGCACGCCCGACGCAGTTCCTCCCCTGGCTGCTGGTGACGCGCTTACGCCCAGCGGCGGTGCCGCGGCGCACTGTGTACCACAGCCGCCCGCACCGGCAACGGCCCTGGCGTTGCCACGGCAGAGCCGTGCCCCGCACGTCGAGACCCACCCTCACACGCCGCCGGCACCGGGCTCTGCCCGAGGCGACGGTCCTCATCTCGCACGGGAGTGAATCACGATGGCAAGAGCGAACGAGGCCGTGCTCAGTACCGGAACGGGTGCCGCAGCCCCGTCTTCGAGCAAGCGGGTCCCGCTGATCGGCGTCTCCGCGCTGCTGTGCACGGTGACCATCGCCGTCAACTTCATGCTGGGGCCCCTTCTGCCCCTGATGCAGAGGCACTACTCCATCGACGTCTCGGCCGTGACCTGGGTCCTCACCGCGATGCTCCTGGGCAGCGGCGCCGGCTTCGTGCTCATCCCGCGCCTGCAGGACATCGTCGACGACCGCACGATGCTCCTTCGGTCCGGCATCGTTCTGACCGCGGGCGCGTTGATCCCCGCCGTCGTCGACACGTACCCTGCGCTGCTCGTCGGTTCGGCCATGCTCGGCTTCGGCAGCGCGGCGCAGATGCTCCCGGTCGGCTTCCTCCGCCGCCACCTCTCCGGCTCTTCGGTGGCCACCGCGGTCAGCGTCCTCATCATGGCCACCGGAACCGGGGTCGTCGTCGGCATGGTGGGCGGCGGACTGACGGTGAAGTACCTGTCGTTGTCGACGTTCTTCTACCTCCTGGCAGCGGCGTTCGCGGCGACCACAGCGGCGCTGCTGGCGGTGGTTCCGCACTCGCGCCCCGCATCCTCCGCGCGGATCGGCGTGGGGGGCACGGTGTGGATGATCGCCTGGGTGACGCTGGTGCTGCTCGCGATGGCACAGACCAGCGACTGGGGCAATGTGTGCTACCTGCTGCTCGCCCTCGGAGTCGTCGCCGGGGCCGCCTGGGTCCTTGCCCAGCGTCGGTCGGCCGCCCCGGTCTTCGACCTCGCCATGCTGAAGCGGCCGTACACCACGACGGCGTGCGTGGCGTCCTTCCTGTTCGGAGCCGTCGACACGGCCTTCGTCCTGCTGGTCAGCTACTACACCCAGACTCCGTCCGAGGTCGGCTACGGCTCCGGCACCGACGCGCTCGGGACCAGCCTGCTCATGCTGCCGTTCGCGCTGACCATGTTCATCAGCGGCAAGGCGGCGGAACGCGTGGTGCAGCAGGGACGCCCCGGCGCCGTGCTGGCCGCGGGCGCGGCGCTGTGCGGCCTCGGACTCGTGTGGCTGGCGTTCGCCCACGACCACACATGGCAGTACCTCGTCGGCTCTGCCCTCGTCGGTCTCGGCAGTCGCGCCGGCTACAGCGGCTCGTTCGCGATTCCGCAACTGGTGGTGGACGAGGACCAGGCCGGAATGGCCGCCGGAATCCCGGCCACGGCGATGATGATGGGCGCCGCTTTCGGCTCCGCCGTCACCACGACCGTCCTGTCCCTCGCGTACATCCCCGAGATCCCCGGCGTGCCGAAGCCCTACCTCTACACCGTCGGATACCTGGTCGCCGCCGCCTTCCCGGCCGGCGTTCTCGTCGCGACGGCGCTGTCCTCCACCCGCCACCCCGGCGCGTTCAAAGCCCTGCTGAAGCAGGGCGCGTAGGTCCTCCCGACCACCGCACCGGCTCTGGCCGGCCCCAACCTCCGCCGCTGGACGGCGAGGCGAGCGCCCCCCGGGAAGGGGCGCTCTCACCCCGAGGATCGGAGAACACACGATGAGTAGACGAGGCAGGACGACGGGCCTCGTTCTCGGTCTGGCGGCACTCGGTGTGGCCGGCCCCTCCGTCACCGCCGCGACGGACGGAGAGAACCGCGCGGCCACCGCAGTCGAGGCGCGCCCGGCCTGCAGAGGTCCTCTCGACGTGCTCCTGACCAACGACGACGGCTGGTCGGCACCGGGCATCCAGGCGGTCTACAGAGCGCTCGAGGCCGACGGCCACCGAGTGACGATGGTCGCCCCGCTGAAGAACCAGTCCGGCATGGGCGCCCGGATCGCGTACGGCGGGGTGCTGGAGGTGTCCCGACCGGTGGCACAGGACGACCACATCCTCGCCGTCGACGGCACTCCCGCCGACGCGGTGGCGTTCGCACTCCACACGCTCCCCGTCGACCGGTACCCGGATGTCGTGGTGTCCGGCGCCAACTACGGGCAGAACACTTCCCGCGTGACCAACCATTCGGGCACGGTCGGCGCGGTCACCACCGCCATGGACCGCGGTGTCTCCTCGATCGCCGTCAGCTCCGAGTCTCCTTGGGACTACGACGAAGGCGCCACGCGCGAACCGGACTTCGAGGGCACATCGGCCTTCGTGGTCAAGCTCCTGCGCAGCCTGCAGGAGTCGTCCGAGGACTGTCGGCGGCTTCTGCCCGAAGGTCTGGGTCTCAACGTCAACTACCCCTTCGACGGCCTCAAGGGGGCCAGGGCGGCGAAGTTCGACACCATCGACCCCTTCCCGACCACGTACACGCTCCGGGGGGACGGCGACTACGACGTCTCCGCCGTCAACGCCGGATCGGACCGGAGGGACGTCGACCACCGACTCCTGAGGGACGGTTACGCGACCGTCACCCCGCTCGACGGCGACCTCTCGGCCTCGCACACCGGCCAGGGCCTCTCCTTCGTCTCGAAGCTGGTGAAGGACATGAACTGACCCGACAGGCATGTCCTCCCGCCCGATCACGGCGCGGGCGCTCGCCCCCTGAAGTCTTCGGGGGGCGAGCGCCCGCGGCCGCCCTGCTCCGCCCTGCCCGACCGTCCTCGGGTCCGAGCAGCGATCCGTTCACCCGACGCCGGCTCCGCACCTGCCGCCACGTCGGGGCGGTGCGGTGCGGTGCGGAGCACGGTGCCCGCCCCGGCCGTTCGGCCGCAGAGCCCGCCGGCACACCCCGGGCAGACCCCTGCCAAAAGTCGTACGGATGACTTAGTCTCACGACCACGCCTTATGGGCAAGGTCATGCCACGGTCCCCGCACAAGGAGCGCCCCTGTGACTTCTCCTCCCGGCAAGCTCTCGGCATCGTCTCCCGCCGCGGACGGCAGTCCGGCCGGGCGAGGGCCCGTGAAGACCGGAGCGGACTCCCCACCTGGTTGGCGCGGGCTCCTCGACGCCGAATCGCTCCAGGCGGCCGATTTTCTGGCCGAGGTACTCCCCCGGCCGCTGCACACCCTCGGGGTCGAGGGAGTGCGGAGGTTCACGGCCCCCCAGCCTCCACCCCGGCTCACCCGAGTCGCCTCCGTAGCCGACGAGCAGGCGACCTGGACCGACCCGGCCGGGGTGAACCACTCGGTGCCGGTTCGGACTTACCGCCCGCGCACGCCCGGCACAGACGATGCCGGCCTGCCCTGCCTGCTCTACCTCCACGGGGGAGGCTTCACCGTCGGCAGCCTGGACGGAGTCGACGAGGTGTGCCGTCTCTTCAGCCTGCACGCCGAGTGCGTCGTGGTCTCCGTCGACTACCGGCTGGCCCCCGAGCACCCGTTCCCCGCCGCCGTCGACGACACCAGGGCGGCTCACGCCTGGCTCGTCGAGAACGCGGCGGCGCTCGGCATCGACAGACACCGCATCGCGGTCGGCGGCGATTCGGCCGGCGGCGGTCTGGCCGCGGCGCTCTGCCTGGACCTGCGCAGCCGCGGACTGCCCCAGCCCGCACTCCAGATCCTCGTCTACCCGGCGGTGGACGACTCCTACGAACGCCCCTCCTGGACCGAGTTCGCGGACGCCCCCTTGGTGGGGACCGCCGACGCGCGCTGGTTCCGGCGTCAGTACGTGGGCGACGAGGACGTTGCCCCCAACCCACTCCTGACACCCCTCCGGGCAGCGACCCTGGCCGGTCTCGCCCCCGCCCATCTCGTCACCGCGGAAGTGGATCCGTTGCGCGACGACGCAGAGGCGTACGCACGGCGGCTGGAGGAGGCAGGCGTCCCCGTGCTGTGCCGCCGCTACCCAGGGGTGTTCCACGGGTTCTTCACCGAGATCGGCACCTTCACCAAGGCCACCGACGCGGTCGTGGACGCGGCTGCCGGCCTCCGCGACGTCTTCACCGGAGGAGTTCTCCCGAAGTGAGCGAGCCCTCCGCGGGCTCGCGACAGTCCTCTGCCACTGCGGATACTCCCGCCCACACGTCGACGATCACCCAACTCGACCGCATCAGCGCCGGCTCGGGTGATCGCGCCGTCCCGGCCGGAGACGTCGGGCCCCGGCAGGGCCGAAGCCGGGGCGGGGCTTCAGTGGCCGGACACGCCGCCGTCGACGGCGAGCGTGCTTCCGGTGATGTACAAGGAGGCCGGCGACGCCAGAAGGAGGACCGCCGCGTCCGGTTCGTGCTGCCGGCCCGGCCTGTCGAGGGGGCTGCGTTCCGTGACGAAGCCCTTCAGCAGGTCCTCGGGCACGGGCGCTGTCATCTCGCTGGCGAAGTAGCCGGGCGCCACGGCGTTGACCCGGATACCCAAGCGGCCCGCCCACTGTGCGGACAGGTCCCGGGTCAGGCCCATCGGTCCGGCTTTGCCGGCCGAGTACGCGGCTTGCGGGGCATAGGACGTGATGAGGCCCAGACTGCTGGCGACATTGACGATGCTGGAGCCTGGCTTCATGACCCTCGCACAGGCCTGGGCCGACCGGTAGGCGCCGTTGAGATTGAGGTCGATGACCTTGCGGAAGTCCTCCGGGCGCTCGCGCAACGCGGGGACGGCCGTACCGACGCCCGCATTGTTGATCAATACGTCGGCCCTGTCGAACTCGTCGAGGCCGGCACCGACCATCGCCGCGCACTGCTCGGGGTCGGTGACGTCGGTGGCGACGGTGACCGCACGCCCAGCCTCTCAAGGCCGTCACCCGCCGAGTGCGGAGCAGGCCCCGGGGCCGTGTGCGGCCGTTCAGCCGCGTGCGCCCCCTCCCAGCTGACCCAGGACCTTCTCGAGGGCTTCGGCGGTGGCGTCGATGTCCCTCTGACCATGGGCGGTGCTGAGGAAGATCTTGCCGGAGGGCATGAACATCACGCCGCCTGCGAGCATCCCCTCCAGAATCCGCGGCCAGAGACCGCCGGCCCCGTGCAGGCTGGTGGCATCGCTGGCCTGGTCGAACTGCAGCAGGGAACCGACTCGCTTGAGGCGGGCGGCTTGAGGGGCGGAAGCCAGCAGGTCACCGATCACGAGCTCGAACCGGGAGGAGACGCTGTCCAGCGTGTGATAGACGGCGGGATCCGCGAGCACGCCCATGGTCGCCTGGACGGCGGCCAACGCGATGGGATTTCCGTTGAACGTGCCGGCGTGCACCACACCGTCCGTGACCTGGTCGATCAGGTCCGCTCGACCGACAACGGCGCTCTGGGTGAAGCCACCGGCCATGGCCTTGCCGAAGACGGAGAGGTCGGGCCGCACCCCGAAGAACTCTGCCGCGCCGCCACGAGCGATCCGGAAGCCGGCGATCACCTCGTCGTAGATGAGCACCACGCCCTGCTGGTCACAGCGGGAGCGCAAGGTCTGCAGGAAGTCCTGCGCGGGTGATGCGACACCGGCGTTGCTCATGATCGGGTCGATGAGCACCGCGGCGATGTCCCGTTCGACGGACTCCGCGAGGATCCGGTCGATCATCCCCACGTCGTTGAACCGCGCCACCACCAGGTCGTCGAGCACACTCGGGCTCTGGCCCCTGCTGGCAGGCGCCGCGACCCCGCTCCCGCTCCCGTCGGCGTCGCTCAAGCCCGCGTACACCGTGTCGTGCCAGCCGTGGTAGCTGTTGGCGAACTTCACGATCCGCCGGCGCCCCGTGGCCGCCCGCGCCAGGCGCAGCGCGACCTGGACCGCCTCGGTCCCGGTGTTGCTCCAGAGCAGGCGTTCGCCGTGCGGCACCGCCTCCAGCACGGCCTCGGCCGCCGTGTACTCGAGGACGTGGCTGGTGCCGACGACCTGCATGCGCGTGGCCACGTCGCGTACGGCGTCCACCACGCGGGGATCACCGTGCCCCAGGACGAGGGGGCCCCACGCCATGACGTAGTCGATGTAGCGATCGCCGTCCAGGTCCCAGACATGGGCTCCCAGCGATCTGCTCACGAAGAGAGGGTGCGGTCGCATCGCCGCGCGCAGGCCCGAGCCCACGCCTCCTCCCACGCTGCGCCGGGTTCGCTCGAAGGCGATACGCGATGACTCCAGGCCCATCCGACGTTCTTCCCTTCTCGGTCACCGGAAACGGCCGCCGAGGAGGGCACCGCTGTTCCGGTGGTGGTTCGGCGCCCAGTGCCACCGGGCGCCGCATGACGGGTCTCAGGCCGCGGCGCGCGCTCCCTTGCTGGCCAGGGCGCCCACCGGCAGGTCCTCGACGGTGCGGAAACCGGGCATCGCATCGACGACCGCGGTCACGGCGTTCGAAGCCATGGCAACGGTGGACAGGAAACTCTCGAACCCGCCGGGCACTGCGACTTCGATCGTCTGCTCACGGCCGACGACGAGGAGTCCGTCGCCCCGTTCGACGGGGTCGTCCGGGCCGAAGATGCCGAATCGGGTGGCCAGTTCGATGACGGGCTTGCCCTGCATCAGTCCCCGTGCCCGGTGCAGGACGCTCGCCACGGTTCCCGCGGCGATGACGGTGTGCTGCCCCCTGCGTTCCGTTTCCGTGATCAGGTCTCGCTCGACGGAGTCGACCTCGATCGCGTCGAGCTCCCACTCCAGTCCTCGGGCCAAGGCGCCGATGCTCTGCGCGAAGCCCACGTGCCCCATGACGCGGTCCGCATCGCGCTCCGTGTCGAACTCGGCCGGGGTGAGGCCGAGACCGAACTTCTTCAGGATCGCGCCGTATCGGCTCATGTCCGCCGTACGCCGCACGGACACCCGTTCCACGCCGAGTGTGAGGCCGCTCAGGACCAGCGGCAGTGTGTCCATCAGCATTCCCGGGTTGCAGCCGGTGCCGAGCACGGAGACACCGTGTTCGCGCGCGAGCCGGTCCAGGCGGGCCACCGCCTGAGCGTGACTCCGGGTCGGGTCCCGCAACTCCTCGCAGATCGACAGGACGTTCGTCCCACGCGCGATCAGGGCGGTGAGGGTCGGTTCGATCGCGTCGATCCAGGACGATGTGGCCACGACAGCCACTTCCGCGGACGGCAACTGCGCGACGGAGGAGACCACGGGGACGCGCGGCGCGCCGGCGACGAGGTCGGCGAGGGGTACCCCGGCCTTGTCCACCCCGATGTCCAGTGCGCCCAGCAGTTCGCAGTCGCGTCGGCTCACCAGTGACTCGGCGATGGCGATGCCTGTGGCGCCGAGTCCGACGACGACAACACCGGTTGCCTCGGTCATGTTCGAGTGCCTCCTTCGGCACACACGGGACAACGGGCGCCGTCTCCGGTGCCTCGTCGATCAACGAGCAGGGACAAGGGGCAGACCTCGCCGGCGTCCCGCAGAAGGCCCGTGCAAGGCCTTCCGCGGGACGTCTCGCCCTCAGGCGTCGGCGGCGAGGCCGCGGGAAGCGACCGGCCGGCTCTCAGAGCTTGAGGTAGTCGCCCAGGTCGGCGTAGTCGACCTGCCACAGGCCGGGCGAGCCCGTCGGGTACTGGGAACGGAATCCGAGCACGCGCTGGACACGCGGCGAGAGCGTCCTGGCGGTCTCCATGTCGACCAGGAATGGGTAGGCCTCCTCGCCGGTGAGGTAGCCCGCGTTGAACGTGAAGGCCACAGCCCGCCGGTACTGGTCGTCGGTCCGGTTCGCCCCGCCGCCGTGCACGGTCTTGCCGCTGATGAACAGGGCGTCTCCGGCGTTCATGACGGCGGGGATCGTCTGTTCCGGAGCGCCCCGGTCCTCGAAGTCGCTCCAGTGGTTGCTTCCGGGGATGACGCGGGTGGCGCCGTTCTCCTCGGTGAAGTCGGTCAGCGCGACCAGGAAGTTGATGGTGACCTCCGGGCCCTTGGGCCCCATGCCGATGAACGGGAACCAGTTCTCCAGGTCCCGGTGCAGCATCTGCGCCTTGTTGCCGGGGCCGATCTCGATGACCTGCGCGGTGGTCATCCAGTACGTGCCCGACTCCTCGAGGAAGACCTGGTCGCTGATCTCGTGGACCAGGGGGTGGTCGATGATCTCGTTGCGGAACGTGGGGCTGTGCGTGACCAGGTTCGTGAGTCGCTTGGTGTTGCGGCCGTGGAACTCGGCCACGAGCTCGTTCTCGTGGGTCGAGCCCGGGCGGAGCGCCTGCAGGGGCGGATCGATCTCGGCGTTGAAGCGGTCGATCTGGTCCCGCGTCAGGAGGCCCTTGATGATGACGCCGCCGTCGCGGGCCACGATCTTCAGGATCTCCTCGGCCGGCGTGTCGGCCGCCACCGACGTCAGGGCCTGGTCCTTCTTCTGTGCTGTCATGTGAATCCTCTCCCTCAACTCGAACCCCGGTTGCCCGACCGTGCGGTCAACCGCGGGCGTTCCGGCTCTCCCGCCGGCTGCACATCGGCTGCGCATCGGCTGCGCACCGACTGCGCGACCGGTCAGGCCAGTTCGATCCAGGTCGTCTTCAAGGTCGTGAACTTCTCCAGGCCGTGGAGGCTCCGGTCCGCCCCGTGGCCGGAGAGTTTCCGGCCGCCGAACGGCACCGAGCTGTCGCCCTCCTCGTAGCAGTTGACCCAGACCAGGCCGGCCTGGATCTCCCGTGACAGCCGGTGGGCCCGGGCGAGGTCGCCGGTCCAGATCGCGGATCCGAGCCCGAAGTCGGAGTTGTTGGCGATCGCGACGGCCTCCGCGTCGTCGCGGAACGTCGTGACCGCCAGGACGGGGCCGAAGATCTCGTGCTGGGCGAGGCGGCTGTCCTGGTCCACGTCCACGAAGACCACCGGATCCACGTACAGGCCGTCGGTCCTCTTCCGGTCCGACCCGAGGACGGGCCGGGCCTCCTCGGCGATGCCCTTGCGCACCTCGTCCAGGACGTCGTCACGGTGCCGCTCGTACGCCAGCGGCCCCATCGTGGTCTCCGGGTCCAGCGGGTCGCCGATCCTGTGCCGGCCGAGATGGTCCACGACCCTGGCGACCAGGTCGTCGTGGATGTCCTCGTGGACGAGCAGCCGCGAACCGGCCGTGCACATCTGCCCGCTGTTGAAGGAGACCGCCCAGGCGGCCATCCGCGCCGCCTCGTCGAGGTCCGGTGCGTCGGGGAACACGAGGTTGGGGGACTTGCCTCCCAGTTCCAGCCAGACCGGTTTCGCGTTGGACTGCCCGGCGTAGGTCAGCAGTTGCTTTCCGACCTCGGTGGAGCCGGTGAAGGTGACCGTGGCGACGTCGTCGTGCAGGGTCAGCGCCGAGCCGACCGTCGCGCCGCTGCCGGTGAGCACCTGGAGCACGCCGGCGGGCAGGCCCGCCTCGGCGGAGAGTTCCGCCGCGCGCAGGAGGGAGAGGGGCGTCTGTGTGGCGGGCTTGACGACGACGCTGTTCCCCGAGACCAGGGCGGCGGGGATCTTGAACATCGACAGCGTCATCGGGAAGTTCCACGGCGTGATCGCGCCGACCACTCCCAGCGGCTCCCGCGTCACCAGGGCGACGGAGTTGTTGCGGCCCCGCGGGGACTCGTCCATCAGCTTGTCCGCGAGTTCGCCGTACCAGCGGACCGTGTTGATGGCGGTGCGCAGTTCGACGGACCAGGCCACCGTGACCGGCTTGCCCATCTCCAGGGCGACCAGCAGGGCCAGTTCGTCGCGGTGCTGGTCGAGCAGGTCGGCCCAGCGGATCAGCACGGCTCCGCGTTCGCGTGGCTCGAGGCCCGCCCAGACCCGGGACGAGAACGCCTCCTTGGCACCTTGGACGGCCCGGTCCACGTCGTCGCTGTCCGCGCTGGGGACCTCCGCGAAGGGCAGTCCGTCGCGTGGACTGATGACCTCGGCCGTCCGGCCCGTCCGCGATGCGGTCCATTCGCCGTCGACCCACATGCCGCGGGGCAGGCTCAGCCGGCTCTTGAGCGCGAGCCAGTCGTCCAGCGACCGCGCGGTGCCTGTCCGTTCCGTGTTCACCACGTCGCGCCTCCCTTCAGTGCGGGGCTGGGGGCGCTCGTCGCCGATACGGCGACGAGCCAGTCGAAGAGGGGGTCCGACGAGGCCATCCACTCGGGGTGCCACTGCACCCCCACCACCGGGCTGTCGTCGAGCTTGATGGCCTCGACGACGCCGTCCGCGGTGGTGCCCATGACGCTGAGTCCTCGGCCCAGGCGGTCGACGGCCTGGTGGTGCCAGGAGTTGACGACGCGCTGGGGCCCGTAGAGCGTGTGGGCGAGGGTTCCCGGCGTGAAGCTGACGGTGTGCTCGGCCTCGCCGTCGTCCGGTGCGTGGTTCTGGGAAGCGTGGACGATCCGGCCCTCTTCCAGGTGTTCGACGAGGGTGCCGCCGAGCACGACGTTGAGCAGCTGGTGGCCTCGGCAGACGCCGAGGATCGGCACGTTCGCCCGGAGCGCGGCCGTGATCAGGGCCGCCTCGTACTCGTCTCGTGCGAGGTCCGGCACATCGTGGTCCCACCGCGGGTCGGCCGTGGGGTCGACCCGGGCGCTGCCTCCCCATCGGGAGGGGTGGACGTCCTGCCCGCCGGTGACGACGAGTCCGTCGAGGCGTTCGACGACGGCTTCGGCCTCGGCCCGGAAGGGCAGGTTGACCGGGATCCCTCCCGCGGCGGCCACGTTGTCGCCGAACGCGCTGAAGTGCGAGTCGATGAACTGGTGCTGGAAGCGACGGGACGTCCGTTTCACCATGCCCAGGCTCAGGCGGCGGCCCGTTATTCCGATCAGCGGCTTCATGGTCACATCTCTCCGACCCGGGCGACGACGCGAATCTCCTGTCCGGACGCCAAGGCCTTGAATCCGTCGTTGATGGTGGCCAGGTCGCACCGGGCGGTGACGAGGTCGTCGAGCTGGAGCAGACCCACGCGGTTGAAGTGCGCGTACAGCGGGATGTCGACCTTGAAGTGGTTGGAGCCCATGAACGAGCCCTGGATGCGCTTCTCCTCCAGGAACAGCTCCGCCCCTCGGATCTGTACCGGCTGCGAGTCGGGGATCATGCCCATCACGGTGGCGGTGCCGCCCGGCCGGAGCATGGCGAACGCCTGCCCGGCCGTGGCGCCCGAGCCGACCGCCTCGAACGCGTGGTGCACGCCGATGCCGGTGAGCTCCCGTACCGCCGCGACCGGGTCGCCTTCCTTCGCGTCGACGACGTGGGTCGCGCCGAACCGGACGGCCCGGTCCAGCTTGCCGGGAACGACGTCGATCCCGATGATCTGCGCCGCGCCGGCCAGTCGCGCGGCCTGGACGGCGGCGAAGCCGATCCCGCCGAGGCCGATCACGGCGACGGTCTGCCCGGTGTGCACCGAGGCGCTGTGCAGGACGGCGCCCATGCCCGTGGTGACGGCGCAGCCGAGCACGCTCGCCGTCTCCGGGCGGATGTCGTCCGGGACGGCGACCAGGGCGTTCTTGTGGACGAGGGCCATCTCCGCGAAGGCTCCGATGCCGGCGGTCGGCCGCACCGGCCGGCCGCCGGGCTTGGTCAACCGCGGCCGGTGCCGCTCCTGTTGGAGCCGTGCGCGGTTCACGCACAGGGTCTGCCGCCCGGTCACGCAGTACGCGCAGGTGCCGCAGTGCACGGACAGACACGTCACCACCGTGTCCCCCGCGGCGAACTCCCTGACGCCCGGTCCGACGGCCACGACCCGGCCGACCGCCTCATGGCCGAGGATGATCGGTGGCTGCGACTCGAAGGTCCCGTCGATCTCGTGCAGGTCCGAGTGGCACAGACCGGCGTACGCCACCTTCACCAGGACCTCGTCCGGTCCGGGGTCGTCGATCACGAGCTCCTCGATCTCGAGGAGGCCCGGCGCCGTGTTCAGGACGGCGGCTGTGATCCGGGTGCTCATGCCAGCTCGAAGTATCGGTTGCGCTCCCACGGCGTGATCCCGCAGTCCGGATCGCCCCCGCCCATGGTGTGGAAGGACATCCACTCCCAACGGCGCGTGCCGAGCCAGTAGTCGATGAACTCCTGGCCGAGCGCCTCGGGGAGGATCTTGTCGGCCTCCAGTGCGGCGGTGGCCTGGCTGATGCTCGCCGGAATCGTCTCCCCGTCGGGGAGGAACCAGGCCATGCCGGTGAAGGGGGCGGGCGGTTCGAGTTCGTTGCGGACCCCGAAGAGGCCGGCGCCGAGGACGGCCGCGCTGACCAGGTACATGTTGGCGTCCGAACCGGGCACGCGGTACTCGACCCGGGACTGCTTCGGGTGGCCCACGACGGCGCGCACCGCGGTCGTCTTGTTGCCGACTCCCCACGTGACGGTCGTGGGCGGCCCCTCGGCGGGGACGAGCCGGCGATAGGAGGTGATGAAGGGAAGGGCGATCGACGTCGTGCCCGCCATCGCCGGCATCAGGCCGCCGATGAACCGGCGCATGACCGCGGAGGCGCCGTCGGGACTGTAGAAGGCGTTGCCGTCCTGTGTCCCCAGGGAGATGTTCAGGTGCGACGCCTGGCCCCAGGCGTCCGACCACTTGGCCATGAACGTCACGGTCCGCCCGAGCTCGTGGGCCACCTCGCGCATCACCTGGCGGCACCGGGCCCACCGGTCCGCGACCGCGACGACGTCGCCCAGCGCGACGTTGATCTCGACCTGGCCCGCGGCGGCCTCGTCGTTCCAGGCCTCCCAGCCGATGCCGATGTCCCGCAGCCGCTCCTCCACCCGCTCCAGGTACGCGCGCCATTCCGCGTCCTTGGCGAGCACATAGGCGCTGCCGCTGGTGCCGCCGAGCGGGGTGAGGTTCTCGTAGCCCTTGGCGCGGGCTTCGCGTATCGGCTCCTCGAAGACGGTCGCCTCGATCTCGACGGCGGTGTCGACCGTGAAACCGAGTTCCCGGGCGTCGGCCGCGACGCGGCGCAGCAGGTTGCGTGGACAGCAGGAGACCGGGGTGCCGTCCTGGGTCCAGAAGTCGCCGATGACGGCCGCCTTGCCCGGCTTCCACACGCAGATCGTGTCGAGATCGGGGCGAAGGAAGATGTCCTCCATTTCGCCGCGCCAGGAAGGAAAGGCCATTCCGGCCGCCGGGACACTGTCCAGATCGTTGCCGAACACGACGTCCGCAAAGGCGAATCCCTGCTCGACGCCGTTCAGGAATTTCTCCCGCGACAGGGTCTTTCCGACGAATACGCCGTCGAGGTTGGTCGCCTGGATCTCGACCGAAGTGATGTGGTGTTCACTCAGCCAGCGGTCGAGCTCGTCCCTGGTTGTTTCAGCCACCGAATCTCACCTTCCAGTGCGCGCCGCACATCGCCGACAGTTGCCCCACCCCGCCGACGACCGTGACTCCGGTCGCGAGGGCGAAAAGAAAGGAATCACCGCGGCCGCTGAACGCCGCGGCCAGCGCCTCCGCGGGACCGTGCACCTCGTACGCCTCCGCCGAGTCCTTGCCGAAACGGGCTTCCTGCCCCTCCGTCTGGCAGACGACGCGGAGCGCCTCGGGGAACCCCTCCGAGCCCTGGTTCGCCGCCCAGAAGGACGACACGGCGTCACGCCACGTGGGAAGCGGCGGGTTCAGGAGCTGCTCGACCGCCGAGGCGAGCGGGCCGGGCGTCGCGGCGAGCGCGTACTCGGAGAAGGGCACGAGGGGGATCGCTTCGAGCCCTTCGGCCACGCCGTGGTGCACGTGCACGCCGCCGTCCGCGAAGGCCAGGGTCGCGGCCTGGGAGTCAAGCCCCGATTTCAGGGCCACGGCACCGGTCAGACCCGAAAGCAGATCACGGAGTTCGGGAATCGCCGCACTCTCGCGCAGAACCCTCGCCAACGAGAGAACGAGCGGAGTCGGATCCGCCTCGGTCTCGATTCTCACAGCGCCACTCATGGGCACTCACCTCAATCATTCACGGCCGGACACGAGGGCCGGCGCCGTTCACGAAATTACGCCCACATGACTGGCTCAACTGACTTAGTCATCTGACCTGAAGGTAGTGCTGGTAAAGCGTGGGTGTCAACCACATGGCCGCATGGAAAACGGGCCTTCCGCGGCGCTATGAGAAGCGCAGAACACCGTCCTCGAAAGGGGCGCTCAGGAGGTCCTTCAATTGCTCGTGGACCTGGGGATTGACCCACGGCTCGCGGTCACCCTGGGCCGGCATATCGTCCATGTGACGCACGAGGTAGCCCGAGGAGACGTCCCTGAGCCAGGGCCCCCTCTCCATGTCCTGGTCCTCGTCGCGCAGAACGGGCGTCACGACCGTGGCACTCAGCTCGTCCATCCTGCTGAGCAACGAGCTCCAGAACTGGTTGACCAGCTCGAGGCGGAGCGTCCAGGAGGAGTTGAGGTAGCCGAAGGCCATCAGGAGGTTCGGGACCCCGCTGAACGCGACCCCCTTGTACGTGAAGGTCTTCGAGAAGTCGATCGGCTCGCCGTCGATGCTGAACCGGATCTTCCCCAGGGTGACGAGTTGCAGGCCGGTCGCGGTCACGATCACGTCGGCCGACACCTCCTCGCCGGAGGTCATGCGAAGGCCGTCCTCGGTGAAGGTCTCGATGTGCCCCGTCACCACGTCGGCCCTGCCGTCCCGGATGGCGTCGAAGAGGTCCCCGTTGGGCACCAGGCAGAGTCGCTGGTCCCAGGGCTCGTAGGACGGGGTGAAGTGCCTCTCCCGGCAGTCGCGGCCGACGATCTGCTCTATGTCGTCGAAGAGGGGCTTCTTGAAGGCCTCGGGGTCCATGCGGGCGAACTGGTACCTCGCCTGCTGGTCCTGGAGGTTGCGCAGCCGGATCCGCTGGAACGCCTCCTGGCTCCCCACCTCCGCGCGCAGCCGGTTGGCCTGCTCGTCGACATCGGAGTCGATGGCCACGTAGGAAGGCGACCGCTGCACCATCGTGACCTTCGACGCGGTCTGCGCGAGGGCCGGAACGAGGGTGATCGCGGTGGCGCCGGAACCGATGACGCTGACGCGCTTTCCGGTGCAGTCCAGTTCGGCCGGCCACTCCTGCGGATGGACGATCAGTCCGCGGAACGTCTCCTGCCCCGGGAACTGCGGCGCATGGCCACGGTCGTGGTCGTAGTAGCCCGCGGCCATGTAGAGGAAGGAGCAGGAAACGGACGTACGGCCGGTGGGGCCCGCGACCTCCAGGGTCCAGGAGCGGTCGTCATGCGACCAGTCGGCGCCGAGGGCCCGGTGTTCGAGGCGGATGTGCGGTCTCAGGCCGTATTCGTCGGCGGCCTCGTTCAGGTAGTCGAGGATGGCCTCGCCGGAGGCGATCGACTTCTCGGCGGTCCACGGCTTGAAGCCGTACCCCAACGTGAACATGTCGCTGTCGGACCGGATCCCGGGGTACCGGAACAGGTCCCACGTGCCCCCGATGTCGGCGCGCGCCTCGAGCATCACGAACGACCGTCCGGGATGCTTCGCCTTCAGCTCGACCGCCGCCGCGATACCTGAGAGGCCGGCTCCGACGATCACTACGTCGACGTGCTCGATGGTGCGGTCCATACGTCACTTCCAACCTTGATCACACGATGCGTTTCAGCACGTCGGGCCAGCTCCGCAGCACATGGCCGGGCACCCCGGCCGCCCTTCGACAGGGCATTGCGACGGCCTCGCAAAGTTGAGTAGAGTCACATGACTAGATCTGTTGTCCAAATCATTCGCTCACATTTGGGCCAGCGTCAACCCCAGCCGCGTCGATCTCTTCCTCTCCTCTTCATCCGTGGCCGGGCAGGCCCAGCCGCTGCGCACCTCTCTCGTCGACACGGTGACCTCCCAGCCAAGGAGCAAGGAATGCTGAGCACGATGCAGGACGGGCCACTGTCACTCGCCAAACTGCTGCGCCACGCGGCCTCCGTGCACGCCGACGCCACCGTCACGACCTGGACGGGTTCAGCGGCGCGCCGCCGCACGTTCGGTGAACTCGGCGCACGCGCGACGCGGTTGGCGAACGCTCTGCGCGACCTCGGGGTCAGCGCGTCCGACCGGGTGGCCACGTTCATGTGGAACAACACCGAGCACATGGAGGCCTACGCCACGGTCCGGTCCCCGCCATGGGTGCGGTCCTTCACGCCCTGAACATCCGCCTCTCCCCGGAACAGCTCGTGTTCGTCGCCAACCACGCCGACGACCGTGTGGTGTTCGTGGACGGGTCACTCACGTCCGCTTTCGAGGAAGTGCTCCCCCGACTCCGCACCGTGCGCCACGTGGTAGTCGTGAAGGGTGACGCGGCCGGCCTCCGTGCGCCCCGCGGGGTCGAGGTGCACGGCTACGAGGCGTTCCTCGCGGCTCAGCCCGATGTGTACGACTTCCCGGTGCTCGACGAGCACTCAGCCGCGGCGATGTGCTACACCTCGGGCACGACGGGCGGCCCCAAAGGCGTGGTGTACTCCCACCGTTCGCTCTTCCTGCACGCGATGCACCTGACCACTCCGCCGCGATGGGGCTGTCGACGCGCGACAGGTGCCTGGCGGTCGTGCCGATGTTCCATGTCAACGCGTGGAGTCTGCCGTTCGCCTCCATGCTCTCCGGGGCGTCGCTCCTCATGCCCGACCGTTTTCTGCAGCCCGAGCCGCTGCTCGCCATGATGAAGGCGGAGCGGCCGACCCACGCCGCCGCCGTACCGACCATCTGGACGGGACTTGCCGCCAGGCTCGCCGCCCACCCACAGGACATCACCCACCTTCGCGAGGTCTTCGTGGGCGGCTCGGCCATGCCGCCCACGCTGATGAAGACCTTCGAGGAGGAGCACCGCATCAAGGTCGTCCACGCCTGGGGGATGACCGAGACGTCGTCCGTGGGCACGGTCGCCCGCCCGCCCGCCGACGCGACGGGGGAAGACCTGTGGCGCTACAGGATGAGCCAAGGCAGATTCGCGCCGCTGGTGGAGTTCCGCCTCAAGGGCGACGACGACGCTCCCGTGCCCCACGACGGGGAGTCGCTCGGAGAGCTGGAGGTGAAAGGCCCCTGGATCACGGGGTCCTACTACAGCCCGAGCGATGAACCGGTCGAAGCCGAATCGTTCGACGACGGATGGCTGCGCACCGGTGACGTCGGCCGGATCAGCCCCGACGGGTTCCTCACCCTCGTCGACCGCGCGAAGGACGTGATCAAGTCCGGCGGCGAATGGATCTCCTCCATCGACATGGAGAACGACATCATGGCGCACCCCTCCGTCGCCGAGGCGGCCGTCTTCGGCATCCCCGACGAGCGCTGGGACGAACGCCCCTGCGCCGCCGTCGTGTTGAGGAAAGGCGAGTCGGCCGACACCGCGGCCCTGAGAGAACACCTGGCCGGGAACTGGGCCAAGTGGCAGCTCCCGGAACGCTGGGCTGTCGTCGCCGAGATCCCCAGGACCAGCGTGGGGAAGATCGACAAGAAGGTCCTCCGCCGGCAGTACGCCGACGGCCGGCTCTCCTTCGTACAGCTGGATCAGGGCGGCATTCACACAGCAGTCACGCTCTTGACGGCGGCGTTTCCGGAACCGCTTCAGTGTCCGGAAACGCCGCGCCGTCAGACGGTGTTGCGCTCGCTTTCGTCCAGGAAGGCCTTGAGCATCGCGCAGGCGGTCGCCGTGTCCCGCAGAGCGCGCTCCTTGTCCCCGTTCGTGAGCATCTGCAGCGAGAGGCCGTCGACGATGGACATCCCGACCCTCATCACAGAGTGCAGCTCCTCGTCCGGGAGCGACGTGTCGGCCCTGCGCAGGTCCGCCTCCGACGACTTGAAGAAGCCCTCGTAGAAGGTGACGGAAAGCTCAGGGTCGTAGCGCTCGGCCCACAGGGTGACCTCGATCATGGCCCGCGCGCGGAGGGGGTTCTCCACGATCCACTGCATGGCGCTCGTCATGCGCCGCTCCATGATCTGCCCCAGGCTCACGTTCTCGTCCTCGGGCGGATCAGCCTCGACGGGCATCTCTCCGGAGAGCTGGGTGAAGACGGCGAGCAGGAGGTTCTCCTTGTTCTGGAAGCAGTAGTGGAGGGAAGCGAGAGGTGCCTTGGCCTCCTCGGCGATCTTCCGGGTGGTGGCCCTGTCGGCACCCTCACGAGCGATCACCCGCACAGCCGCCTCGATCAGCTGTTCCCGCCGCGTATCAGCTGACACGTACGCCATCCAACCCTCCCGGAATTGACTCAGTCATCTGTACTACTTGAACGCTATCATGGCCCTCCTGCACCAGTTCTGGCGAAAGTACGAGGTCAGAGAGCCCCCTGCGGACCCGGTGCGCACTCGCTCCCGCCGACCGGTCCGCAGCGTTCGGTGAGCTGGGCGTCCAGGAGCAGTCCGCGGCCTCCCTCGTCGGGGGTACGGGCACGGCGCAGATGCGGGTGGTGCTGCCGGCGTCGAAGACCTCGCAGGTAAGGGTGGACTGGAGGATCAGCCGCAGTTGCACGGAGGGCTTGCCGTAGCGGTTCGCGTCGGTCACGAGTCCGCTGACGATGAGTTCCGTGGTGAAGGACAGGTCCTCCAGGCCCCCGCCGGTAAGCACGTCCGACGCGAAGATACGGGCTCCGGCTACGGCGGCCGTGGGCGACTGGAGGTCCGTCGTGGCAACGTGGTCGGGGTCGAGCACGGCAGCCGCGATGAAGATCGAGACCCCTGGTTCCGGCACCGTCCCGTACACGCACCGCTGGAGCATCCTGCCCTGGCTCTCTCGGACGGCTCAGGTGCGCAGGGGGACGCGGTCGAGACTGCGACCGTCCTGACCACGAGGCAGGGAACAGGTACGCGAGCATCACAAGGACGCACACGTCCGTAACTGTCGTCGAGCCCGAGGAATAGCGTGGTGGTGCCCATGGCGATGAACGCACTCCTCGCCGACCGGCGGCGTTCCGAGAGTCGCTTGTCCTGACGTCGCTGGGCAGTTGACCGGTTCACTGCGGGGCGGCCCGTTCCGCGCGGCCGAGCGCCAGGTCCATAATGCGCTGCCAGTCGACGGGCGGCGGGATGTCCGCGACCCCCGGGCGGTCACGGGGCACGAGGACGCGCAGCGCGCCCGGGCGCAGGGTGCAGATCACCGGGGTGGGCATCCGCAGTGCTTCTCCGTCCACCGCGACGGGGATCTCTTCGGCGTCGGCGACGGTCACCTCGACTCGCCCTGCGCTCATCACGGTCAGGGCGGGTGACTGCGAGCCCCGCACAGCGAGGTCGGCGGCCTCCGCCGCGGCCTCCACCCGGATCCCGAGCACTCCCAACTGGTCCTCGTCGAGCCGGGGTCGGCGGCCGGCGCCGCTGAGCTCGTCGGGTGAGCCGTACGGATTGTTGCTGACGAGCAGGGCCTGCTGCGATGAGAGCGGCGTGCCGTCGATGCGCGCATGGAGCCGTTGCACGCCTTCTCCGAGCAGCAGGTCCGGCATGAGGTTGAACGCGGTGCCCGTCTTGTCGTCTCGGTATTCGGGCCGCTGTACGACGTCGGCGTAGACCCCGAAGGACACGGTGTTGACGAAGGGGCGGCCGGACACGTCGCCGAGGTCGATCCGCAGTTCCTCGCCGTCGGTCAGCGCGTCGAGACAGCGCGAGGGGTCGGATCGGTCGAGCCCCAGGTCCATGGCGAAGTGGTTGCGGGTGCCTGCGGAGACCACGAGGAAGGGCAGACCGTACTCGGCGGCGACCCCTGCGACCAGAGCCTGGGTACCGTCGCCGCCCGCGACGCCCAGCAGGTCCGCCCCTTCGGCCACGGCCTGCCGGGCGAGTGCCGCGACGTCGGCCGGGGCGGACGGGTCGAGCAGGATCACCTGCGCGCCCAGCTCCTGGGCCCGCTCGACCAGGCCGAAACGGCCGACCTTCCCTCCTCCCGACTTCGGGTTCATGATCAGAACAGGCCGCCGGGAGCGTACCGCCGGCACCGCCCGCATCGAACGCTCCGGGTTCGATCTCCGCAAAGCCGCCCGCGCGCACGCCAGCGTCACGGCCCAGCAAAGGAGCACTACCAGCGCGGTCAGCCACAGTCCGTCGTACGCGAAGAGCACCAGGACGGCTACGGGCGCCCCGGCCGCCAGGAGCGCGCCGACCAGTCGCACGACACCACGGTGCGCGACGAACCACCACATGCCCACGGCACAGACGGCAACCCCCAGGAACCCGGCCGCAAGCACCACCAGACCGGCTTCCCCCACGGCCAGTACGAGCACAACCAGCGATCCGATCGCCGCGAGCACCGCCAGACGCGCAAACAGCCGCGCGACCCAACCGTCGGAGCCCGTCCCACGCGTCCCGCCCATGGCTTCCTCTCCCTGCCCGCCCGACCACGAGCCAGGCCCCAGCCACCAGCCTGTCCGTACCAGCTTGCACACCCACGCGTGGGAGGGCATCCGGGCAGTGCCACGAGGATGAAACGGCCGGGGCCACCTGCAACACGCAGCGACCCTACCTGCGGCGGCCTTTCCGCCGAACCCGGGTACTCCGCGAAGGCTGTCGGCGGGCCGTCGTCGAGCCTGGTCCGGAATGGCCGGACCGGGCTGCATGTGCATGGAGACAAGGGCAGCTGCGAACAGCCCGTTGTCACTCGCCTCGATGAAGCGGTGGTGCACTTGTGCGGCGAAGCTCGGGCACCGCGACCCCGTTGAGGTGAGTTCAACTCGGATTGGTCGCCAAGATGTCAGGCGCGATGTCCAGTACCAGGAGCGCCGCCGCCACATGGGCCGGGTTGTCCTCCACCTTGACGGCCGAGAGTTCGTTGGCCATCCCACAAGATGGCGGTGCGAACAGCACTGCCCCTCCCCAACGCCACGAGGCCAGCGAGCAGTTCAGGAGCTCTCCGGCAGGCGAGCCGGATGCAGTGAGAGGCGCTGACTGCCCATGCCCAGAGGTCAGCGAAACCGACGCACCACCGCAGGTCAGCGCGTCCTCCCCCGCGGCTTCAACGGCACCGCCGGCAGCACCGGCGCGACCAGCGGAGCCCCGTCGTACCCCTTCACCTCGCCGAACCGCGTCCCTTCCATCCAGTCCCGGCGGGCCTGTTCGATCTCGTCCTGCGACCGGCCGATCCAGTTCCAGAACATGATCAGTTCCTCCTCGAACGGTTCGCCGCCCAGGAGCATCAGGCCCGCGTCCGACTCCGCCCGCAGCGGCAGTTCGCTGCGGCCGCAGCCCAGGTAGAGCATCGAGCCCGGCACCAGGGGCACGCCGTCGACGTGGGCCTCTCCTGACATGGCCAGGACCGCGTACTCGAAGTCCGGCTCCAGCGGCAGGCGTACGTCCGCTCCCCCCGTGAGGCTCAGGTCGGCGCCGACGATGGGGGTGTACGTCGTTCCGGGCGAGGTCGCGCCGTCGAGTGCGCCGAGGAGCACGGTGGCCGTCAGGCCGGGGGCCGTGACGTGCGGCAGGTCGCCGTGGAACTCGAAGTGCGGGTCGGTGTGGCGGTCGGTGTCCGGGAGGGCCACCCACAGCTGGGCGCCGTGCAGGTAGCGGGCGTGCGAGCGAGGGCTCTCCTCGGAGTGGCTGATCGCGCGGCCGGACGTCATCAGGCCCAACTGGCGCGGGCGGATGGTCTGCAGGCTGCCGGTGGAGTCGCGGTGCAGCACCTCGCCCTCGTGGAGCCAGCTCACCGTCTGCAGGCCCATGTGCGGATGCGGCGGCACCTGCATGCCGGGCTCGTCGGCGATGTCGTCGGGGCCGTAGTGATCGACGAAGCACCAGGCGCCGACCATGCGCCGGCCCAGGTTCGGCAGCAGCCGGCGGACCTCGGTGGACTCGCCGAGCCTGACCTGGCGGGGGCTGAGGAGTTCACGCACGGGCTCCGCCACCACGAAGCCGCGGCCGCCGCACACGGAGGGAACCGCCTCGCGATCAAGATTGCTCATGCCGCCCAACCTAGACCCGGACGGCCCGTCGCGTCAGTCCGTCCCCGGCCCCTTCACCCGCCAGACGGGCGCACCCCGGGGAGCCCGGAGAGCATGGTGGAATTTTCCATCAATGGGGGTGGTTGCAGAGTCCGCAGAAGGAGGTCACGAGTGGACACGACGTACTACGACCACGGAACGCCGGCGGAGCGCTGGGAGCGCGCGCAGATGTTCTTCGACGCCAAGGACTACGCCGCCGCCGCGCGCGTTCTGGGCGGGCTGGTCGAGGAGGTGCCGGAGCAGACCGGACCGCGGCTGCTGCTGGCGCGCGCCTACTACCACTCGGCCCAGCTGCGCCGCGCGGAGGCCGAGCTGCGGGTCATCGTCGAGCGCGATCCCGTGGAGCACTACGCCCGGCTGATGCTGGGCCGCGCCCTCGAACGGCAGGGGCGTCAGGAGGAGGCGGACTCGCACCTGCGGATCGCCTCCGCCTTCGCGGGCGACTTCGCGGAGAGCGTCTGAGCGGCACTCCCCGCCGGTGAAGCCCGCGGTGCCCGGTTCCCCACGGGGGGGCCGGGCACCGTCGTTCGCCCGGGGACCGGCGGTGCGCGGGCGCCGGGCGTGTCATGCTGGCGCGATGGGAGCCCTGAGTGAGCACGCGTCTCTTGCCGAGCGGGTCGAGGAACTGCTCGCCGTCGGCGGCCCGTTGCCGATCGTCGCGGCCGGCGACCCGGTGCTGCGGCGGGTCGCCGAGCCCTTCGACGGACAGCTGGAGCCCGCGCTGCTGACGCGGTTCGTGGAGGCGCTGCGCGTCACCATGCACGCGGCGCCGGGGGTCGGCCTGGCCGCGCCGCAGGTCGGGGTGGGGCTGAGGATCGCGGTGATCGAGGATCCGGCGCCGGTGCCGGACGAGGTGCGCGTGGCGCGCGGGCGGGTGCCGCAGCCGTTCCGGGTGCTGGTCAATCCGCGCTACGAGCCCCTCGGCGCGGGCCGGGCCGCGTTCTACGAGGGCTGTCTGAGCGTGCCGGGCTGGCAGGCGGTGGTGGCCCGGCACGCCGAGGTGCGGCTGGTCGCGCGGGACGAGCACGGGCGTGCGGTGGACGAGGCGTTCGCGGGCTGGCCGGCCCGGATCGTGCAGCACGAGACGGACCACCTCGACGGCACGCTGTACCTGGACCGGGCCGAGCTGCGGTCCCTGGCGTCCGGCGAGGCGATGGCGGGGCTGTGGGCCCAGCCGACGCCGGAGCGGGCCGCGGCCGCCCTGGGATTCGACCTGCCCTGACGTCACGTCGGAGTCGGCTGCCGGTCGCGGGCACGTTCGGGGCGGGCGCCTCCCGCTCGCCCCGAACGCCGCTACCTGACGGGTCAGTTGTCCCGGTAGGCCTCCAGCAGTCGCAACCACACCTCGCTGATCGTCGGGTAGGACGGCACCGCGTGCCACAGCCGGCTGACCGGCACCTGCCCGGCGACGGCGATGGTCGCGGAGTGGATCAGCTCGCCGACGCCGGGGCCGACGAAGGTGACACCGCGGACGATCTCGTCCTCCAGGTCGACGACCATGCGGGCGCGGCCCTTGTAGCCGTCGCGGTACAGCCCCGCGCCGGCCACGCTCGACAGGTCGACGTCGACCGCCCGGACGCGGTGGCCGGCCTCCTCGGCCTCCGCCAGGGAGAGGCCGACGGCGGCGGCCTCCGGATCGGTGAAGACCACCTGGGGCACGGCGTCGTGGTCGGCGGTCGCGGCGTGCGCGCCCCACGGTCCGGACTCCAGGGCGGCCTCGCCGGAGGCGCGGGCGGCGATGGCGGCGCCCGCGATCCGGGCCTGGTACTTGCCCTGGTGGGTGAGCAGCGCGCGGTGGTTGACGTCGCCGACGGCGTACAGCCAGTCGTGGCCGTCGACGCGGAGGCTGTCGTCGACCGGGAGCCAGGAGCCGGGCTGGAGGCCGACGGTCTCCAGGCCGATGTCGTCGGTGCGCGGGGCGCGGCCGGTGGCGAAGAGGATCTCGTCGGCCTCGATGCGGTCGCCGGTGCCGGTGACGGCGACGACGGTGCCGTTCTCGCGGGTGACGGACTCGACGGAGGTGCCGGTGCGGATGTCGGCGCCGGCCTCGGTGAGCGCTTCGGCGACCAGTTCGCCGGCGAACGGCTCCATGCGGGCGAGCAGGCCCTTGCCGCGGACGAGGAGGGTGACCCGGGAGCCGAGGGCCTGCCAGGCCGTGGCCATCTCGACGGCGACGACTCCGCCGCCGACCACGATCAGCCGTCCCGGCACGCTCTGGGCACTGGTGGCCTCGCGGCTGGTCCAGGGGCGTACGTCGCCGAGGCCGGGCAGGTCCGGCAGGGCGGCCCGGGTGCCGGTGCAGACGGCGACGGCGTGCCGGGCGGTCAGGGTGCGGCGGGCGCCGTCGGGGCCGGTCACCTCCACCGTGCGGGGTCCGGCGAGGCGTCCCTGTCCGCGGTACAGGTCGGCGCCGATGCTCTCGACCCACTGGACCTGGCCGTCGTCCTTCCAGTGCGAGGTGAAGTAGTCGCGGTGGGCGAGGACCGCGGCGGCGTCGAGGGGGGCCTGCGCCGCCCGGCCCAGTCCCGGGGTGCGGCGGGCGTCCGCTTGGGCGATGACCGGGCGCAGCAGGGCCTTGCTGGGCATGCACGCCCAGTAGGAGCACTCGCCGCCGACCAGCTCGCTCTCCACGATCGCGGTGGACAGTCCCGCCGCCCGGGTGCGGTCGGCGACGTTCTCCCCCACGGGGCCCGCGCCGATCACCACGACGTCGTACGCGTTGGATTCCGATTCCGTCATGGGGCCAGTCTGGTGGGTGGTGTGCGGCGAGGCCACATGGGTACGTGCGCGGAATAGCCGCCCCATCGGCCGCGTTTGTGCCAACGGCTTGTCGCCGACACCAGGAAGAGGGATCGCGTCATGAGCAGCACCGTGGAGCTCACCAAGGAGAACTTCGACCAGATGGTCACGGACAACGAGTTCGTCCTGATCGACTTCTGGGCGTCCTGGTGCGGGCCGTGCCGTCAGTTCGCGCCGGTCTACGAGAAGGCGGCGCAGGAGAATCCCGACCTGGTGTTCGGCAAGGTGGACACCGAGGCGCAGCCGGAGCTCGCGCAGGCCTTCGACATCCAGTCGATCCCGACGCTGATGATCGTCCGGGACCAGGTGGCCGTGTTCGCGCAGCCGGGTGCGCTGCCGGAGGCCGCGCTGACGGACGTCATCGGGCAGGCCCGCAACCTGGACATGGACGAGGTCCGCAAGGCGGTCGCCCAGCAGCAGGCACAGCAGCAGGGCGGCCAGGCCGGGCAGGACGTCCAGTAGGGGCCGGGCGGCTCAGCTGGATTCGCGGTGCACCACCCTCGCGCCGAGCACCGTGTGCAGCTCGGGCGCGGCGCCGGGGTCGTGGACCGCGCGGTCGACCAGCGCGGCCAGGTCGCGGCCGGACGGCAGTTCGAGGTGGACGGTGCTGAGCCGGGGCCGGAGCAGGCGGCCGAGCATGAGGTCGTCGGCGCCGATCACGGCCGCGTCCCGGGGGATGTCCAGGCCCGCGTCCTGCAGGGCCCGCATCAGCAGCATCGCGTACTCGTCGTTGTACGCGAACACCGCGTCGAGGCCGAGGGAGGGCCAGCGGGCGGCCAGTCGTGCGGCGTCCCGCTCGTCGTAGGCGAGCGGCAGTTCGGTGACGGTGGCGTCGGTGCCCGCGGCGGCGCGGCGCACTCCGTGCAGGCGGGGCGCCGAGAAGACCTCCAGGCCGCCTTCCGCGGGGACGACGACGCCGATCCGTCGGTGTCCGCGGTCGTAGAGGTGGCGTCCGGCGCAGTGGCCTACGGCCTCGTGGTCCATGAGCAGGGCGTGCGCGCCCTCGACGGCCTCGGGTGCGAGGGTGACGACGGCGCGGGCGCCGGAGCGTTTGAGCAGTTCCACGCCGCGCGGGCCGAGTCCCGAGCCGGGCACAAGGACGGCGACCGGGCGCAGTTCGGCCCAGGCGCGGGCCGCGTCGTCGTCGTGCGGGCCCGCGGTGCCGTACTGCACGACGGTGTAGTCGAGCCGGCCGAGCGCCCACTGGAGTTCGGTGAGGAAGCGGCTGTAGAGCGGGCCGACGGGGAAGGCCGGGGCGGGCATCAGGACCATGCGGCTGTGTCCGGCGCGCAGGGAGCGTGCCGCCGCGTGGGGGACGTAGCCGAGTTCCCGGGCGGCCTCGTGGACGCGGCGGCGGGTGGCTTCGCTGATGCGCACGGCGCCGGTGTTGTTCAGGACGTAGGAGACGGTCGCGCGCGAGACGCCGGCCAGGCGGGCCACATCGGCACTCGTGGGGACGGAGCGCGGTGCCAGGGACGCGGGGGCGGGCGTTTTCGGTATCTGCACCATGACGTACCGCATCTTGGCAGAGCCCCGGACACCGCCCACGGGCGGGGGACCGTCGTCCGGAACGGACGAAGAACGACGGCCGGTACAGGGCGCGGACACGGCCCGCAACGGGCAGGACGACGGTCGGTATCTGACCAGGCCACGGCCCGGGACGGGACCGGATCCGAGGCCCTGGACCGGAACGGCTCACAGGTCCGGAACGGAACCGCGGCCCACCAGGTCCGGAACGGAACCGGAGGCCGGACCCGGAACGGAACCGGCCCACCAGGTCCGGCACGGGATCGGCCCAGTGGGTCCGGCACGGGATCGGAGTACAGGCCCGGAACGGGACGGGACGACGGCTCGCGCCGACGGCACGACCGCACGGCCGGACGAACCCGCGCCCCGGACCGTACGAATCCACGCCTCGGCCCTGCCCGAAGCCCAGCCCGCGCCCGTGCCCGTGCCCGTGCCCGTGCCCGTGCTGGACGAGATCACGGCGCCGGCCGGACGGAACGCCGCCCGGACGGCGAGGCTCAGCGCGGCGGCTCGGTGCGGGTCACCCGTGCCACCAGGTCCAGCCAGCCCGCCTCCAGCCGTGCCACGGGCACCCCGCACTGCTCGGTGAGGTGGTGGATCAAAGCCGCGTCGAGGTAGGCCATCAGCGTGTGGGAGAGCAGCTCGCTGTCCGCGTCCGGCACGGCCTGGCGCAGCAGCAGCGCCACGTGGCCGCGCAGGAAGCGGCGCGGGGCGGCGGTGTAACGGCGTTCCGCGCTCGGCTCGGCGGCCAGTTGCAGGGCCAGTTCGTCGACGCTGCGGCCCAGCATCGCGCAGCCGAAGGCCCGCAGCCGCTCCACGGCCGGCGCACCGGGCCCCAGGGGCGGCGGTCCGCCGAGGAGGGCGGCCTGGAACTTCTTCTCGGAGTGGTCGAGCAGCGCCATCAGCAGGCCCGTGCGGTCGCCGAAACGCCGGAAGACCGTGCCCTTGCCCACTGAGGCCGCCGCGGCCACCGCCTCCATGGTGAGGCCGGCCGCGCCGTGCTCGGCCACCAGCCGCGCGGCGGCCTCCAGCAGCCGGGCCCGGTTACGGGCGGCGTCGGCTCGCAGGCAGGGTTCGTCCTCCTCGGCTCCCGTGCCGAGCTGGAGCAACTCGGGCGGACCGTCGGTCTCCTGGGGCTTGGGAAGGGGCGGCAGGGCGGCGGACATGAAAACAGCGTAAAGCATCGGGAACAGAACTGGACCGCGGTCCGCTTAGGATGTTAGAAATTAAACGGACCTCGGTCCGGATCGCTCCGGCGGTGTTTCGGCACCGGCCGTTTCACAGCAGCACCAGCAGTGGGAGTACTCATGTCTGTCCGCATCCTTGCCCTCGTCGGCAGCCTTCGCGCCGGTTCGCACAACCGTCAGCTCGCCGAGGCGGCCGTCAAGTTCGCCCCGGAGGGCGCCGAGGTGGAGCTCTTCGAGGGCCTGGCCGAGGTCCCGTTCTACAACGAGGACATCGACGTCGAGGGCAGCGTCCCGGCCGCCGCGGTCAAGCTGCGGGAGGCCGCGCAGGCCGCCGACGCCTTCCTGTTCTTCTCGCCGGAGTACAACGGCACCATGCCGGCCGTGCTGAAGAACGCCATCGACTGGCTGTCCCGCCCGTTCGGCGCCGGCGCCTTCAACGGCAAGCCCGTCGCCGTGATCGGCACCGCCTTCGGCCAGTACGGCGGCGTGTGGGCGCAGGACGACACCCGCAAGTCCGTGGGCATCGCCGGCGGCAAGGTGATCGAGGACATCAAGCTGTCCATCCCGGGCTCGGTCACCCGCTTCGCGGAGACCCACCCGGCCGACGACGCCGAGGTCGCCGCGCAGCTGACCGAGGTCGTCGCCCGCCTGCACGGCTACGCCGACGCCGCCGCCGCCTGACCGGCCCCGCACCGGCGCGCAGGACCGGAGCTCACCGAGCTCCGGTCCTGCCGTGCCTCGGGCCACCGCGCCCGACGCCAGAACACGCAGCTCCTCCAGCACGGCCGCGACCGCCGGGCGCCGCTGCCCGCCGCAGCGGTCGTCCAGCAGCGGCCGCTGGTCGAAGCGCGCGTCGGCCGACGGCGGGTCGTGCGGCGTCGACTCCACCCGGTTCCCTGAAGGCCCGGGTCGTCGACGACCACGGCACGCGCGTCGTCTCCCGCGGCGGGCCCTCGCCCGCGCCCTCGGGCCCGGCGGGCCGCTGAGGGGCCGCGGGCCGGCCGGCACCGGCACAGGTGAGGGCACCCGTGCCGGTGCCGGCCGCCGTTGACATCCGCCGGACGGGGGCCGTAGAAATCAGCGCACAAGGCCTGCCGGGCGTTCCGCCCGCGGGCGCCCGGTCCGGCGGCAGGAGACATCGGCGTGCAGCGGCTACCCCTGAGCGGGGTCACGGTGGTCAGCCTCGAGCAGGCCGTGGCGGCACCCTACGCCACCCGCCAGCTCGCCGACCTCGGCGCCCGGGTGATCAAGGTGGAGCGACCGGGCGACGGCGACTTCGCCCGCCGCTACGACACGACCGTGCACGGTCACTCCAGCTACTTCGTCTGGCTGAACCGGTCCAAGGAGTCGCTCACCCTCGACCTCAAGGACCCGAGGGGCCGCGAGATCCTGCACCGGCTCCTCGACGACGCCGACGTCTTCGTGCAGAACCTCGCGCCGGGCGCCGCCGGCCGCCTGGGCCTGGACGCCACGGACCTCGCGGAGCGCTGCCCTCGGCTGATCCCGTGCACCGTCTCCGGCTACGGAACCAGCGGCCCGTGGGCCGACCGCAAGGCCTACGACCTGCTGGTCCAGTGCCAGACCGGGCTGGTCTCGCTCACCGGAACCGCCGAGGAGACCGCGCGCGTCGGCATCTCCGTCGCGGACATCGCCGCCGGGATGTACGCGTACAGCGGCATCCTCACCGCCCTGTACACCCGCGCCACCACCGGCCGGGCCCACCCGGTGGAGGTCTCCCTCTTCGAGGCCCTGGCGGAGTGGATGGGCCAGCCCGCCTACTACACCGAGTACGGCGGCAGCCAGCCCCCGCGCCTGGGCACCCGGCACGCCACCATCGCGCCGTACGGCGCCTACCGGGCCGCCGACGGCAAGGAGGTGCTGTTCTCCGTCCAGAACGAGCGCGAGTGGGCCGCCCTGTGCGCCGACTTCCTCGGGCAGCCCGAGCTGGCGGAGGATCCCCGGTTCGCCACCGGCTCCGACCGGGTCGCCCACCGGGAGGAACTGGACGCCGTCGTCGCCGCCCGGATCGCCCGCTCGGACAGCGACGCCGTCCTGAAGGACCTGCGGGACATCGCCATCGCCTGCGCCGGGGTCAACGACATCGCCGCCTTCCTCGACCACCCGGTGCTGGACGCCCGCGACCGCTGGCGCCGGGTGCCGGTGCCGGGCGGCGCCACGGTACGGGCGCTGCTGCCGCCCGCCGACCTCGCGGGGCTGCCCGCGCGCATGGACCCCGTGCCGGCGGTGGGCGAGCACACCGACGCGATCCTCGCGGAGCTCGGCCGCTCCCCCGACGAGATCGCGGCGCTGCGCGCGGACGCCGTGATCTGAGGGACCGGACGCCCACCGGTGCAAGTCCAGACAGGACGGGACCAATGGGGTGTTTCCGGAGCGTGGGGCAGGCAACTCGGCACGGCATGCGGGCGACGACCGTCCGCGTGCCACGGCCGGCGGGCCGGCCGACTCCGACGTGACGGGAGCCCCCGGATGACCACTGCCCCCTCGCATCCGCACTCCGCCCGGCCGGGCCCGCGCATCGGCGTGCTCGGATCGTACGGAGGGTTCAACACCGGCGACGAGGCGATCCTGACCTGTGTACTGGCCTGTCTGCGCGCCCAGCGGCCCGACGCGCACCTCGTGGTGCTCAGCCGGAACGCCGAGCACACCCGCGGTCATCACCGGGACGCCGACGAGGTGGTGCCCTGGGAGGGCGTCAGCCGCAACCACGTCCTGGACGTGCTGCCCGGGCTGGACCTGCTGGTGCTCGGCGGCGGCGGCATCCTCTACAACGGCGAGGCCCGCCGCTATCTGCGACTGGTGCGCGCCGCGCAGACCCGGGGCGTGCCCACCTTCGCCTACGCCGTGGGCGCGGGCCCGCTGACGGACGCCGAGGACCGCGAGGCGGTGCGCACGGTCCTGTCGGACATGGACGACGTCGTGGTGCGGGACGAGGAGTCCCGGCTGGTCCTGGAGGAGGTCGGCCTGGAACGCGAGGTCACCGTCACCGCCGACCCGGCACTGCTGCTGCGTCCGGAGCCGTTCACCGAGGCGATGATGCGCGACGAGGGCATCCGCACGGATGCCCGGCTGGTGGGGATGTCGGTGCGGGAACCGGGCCGGGCCGCCGAGAAGCTCGACGAGGGCGACTACCACGCGCTGCTCGCCGACGTCGCGGACTTCCTGGTGCGCCGGCTGGACGCGCACGTGGTGTTCCTGCCGATGGAGCGGCACGACGTACGGCACGCGCACGCCGTGCTCTCCCACATGACCGCGCCGGACAAGGGGCGGATCCTGCACGGCGACTACAACCCCGGGGAGATCCTCGGCTTCATGCGCCATCTGGACCTGGCCGTCGGCATGCGGCTGCACTTCGTGATCTTCGCCGCGCTCACCGGGGTGCCGGTGCTGCCGCTGCCCTACTCCGGCAAGGTCTTCGACTTCGCGCGCCGGCTCGGCGCACCGGCCCTGGTGGGCGTGGCCCGGGAGCAGGCGGGGCTGCTGCTGGCGGAGGTCGACCGGCTGTGGGACGAGTACCCGCAGCGCCGTGAGGACCTGCTGGGCCGGATGCGGGAGCTGTCCTCGGCCGCCCGGGAGACCTGCGTGCGCTGCGGCTCGCTGCTCGACGAGATCGGCGCCGGCCCGGCGGCGGAGACGGCCCGGACCGGGCCGTACGTGTCCGAACCGCGACCGCTGCACGCCTGATCCCTGGGAGAGCGATGCCGATCCTGGAAGAACCCCGCGAGCCCCGCACGGTCACCCTGCCCCCGCGGCCCGCCCGGCACGGGGGCCGGTGCGACGTCCTGGTGGTGGGCGGTGGCCCCGCCGGGTTCGCCGCGGCGGTCGGCGCGGCCGACGCCGGGGCCGACGTGGTGCTGGTCGAGCGGTACGGGTTCCTCGGCGGCAACGCGACCGTGGCGCTGGTGATGCCGCTGATGTCCTTCCACAACGAGCACAAGCAGGCCGCGTTCACGGAGTCCGGGGACACCTCACGGCTGCTGCCCACCGACCACGGCGAGGGCGAGCCGGTGGTCGCGGGCGTGCTGTGGCAGCTGCTCGACCGGCTCATGGGCCGCGGCGGCTGTCTTCCGCCGTCCCCCAGGACCGGGTACACGGTCCCCTTCGACCCCGAGCTGTTCAAGCTGGCCCTGCTGGAGATGATGGACGAGTCGGGGGTGCGGATGCTGTTCCACTCCTTCGCCTCCGGCGCGCTGCCGCTGGACGACGGTTCCGGCTGGCGGGTGGTGTTCGAGACCAAGTCGGGGCCGGTGGTGATCGACGCCGGGGTGGTCGTGGACGCCACGGGGGACGGGGACGTCGCGACCGCCTGCGGGGCGCCGTACGAGATCGGCCGGCCCGAGGACGGGCTGGTGCAGCCGATGACGCTGATGTTCCGGGTCGCCGACTTCGCGCGGCCCGACTTCGCCGACTACGTGCGCGCGCATCCCGACCAGTGGCGCGGTGTGCACGGCCTGTGGGACCTGATCGAGGAGGCCAGGGCGGCCGGGGAGCTGCGGCTGCCGCGCGAGGACATCCTCTTCTTCGCGACCCCGCACCCGCGCGAGGTCGCCGTGAACAGCACCCGGGTGAACCGCGTCCTGGGCACCAGCGTGTGGGACCTCACCCGCGCCGAGTACACCGCGCGGCGCCAGCTCGCCTCGATCGACCGCTTCCTGCGCACCCGCGTGCCCGGGTTCGAGGAGTCGTACGTGGTGCAGAGCGGCACCCACATCGGCGTGCGGGAGACCCGCCGCGTCCTCGGCGACTACCAGCTGACCGGTCACGACATCCTCGCGGCACGCACCTTCCGGGACGTCGTCGCGCACGGCGCCTATCCGGTCGACATCCACAATCCGCGCGGCTCCGGAACCACTCTGAAGCGGGTGCCGCAGGGCAGCTTCTACGACATCCCGCTGCGCTGTCTGGTCCCCCGGGACACCGAGCGGCTGCTGGTGGCCGGGCGCTGCATCTCCGGTACGCACGTGGCGCACTCGTCGTACCGGGTCATGCCCATCGCCATGGCGACCGGCCACGCGGCCGGTGTGAGCGCGGCGCTGACCGTCCGGCACGGGCGCGGGCCGCGCGGGCTGCCGTACCGGCTGGTGCAGCGGGAGCTGCTGCGGCAGGGCGCCCGGCTGCGGGTGCCGGGGGACGGCGGCTGAGGCCGGACGGGCAGCCGGGGGCCTCAGCCCGCCCAGTCCAGCAGGCGGTCCCGGTTCTCGGGGGCGCGGAGGTGGGCGAGGGAGGCCTTCTCCAGCTGGCGGACGCGCTCGCGGGTCAGGCCCACGTGCTGGGCGACCTGCTGGAGGGTGCGGGGCCGGCCGTCGTGCAGGCCGTAGCGCAGGCTGAGGATGAGGGCGTCGCGGGGAGCCAGGGTGCCGACGGCCTCCCGCAGTTCCTCCGCCAGGGCCCGGAACTCGGCGACCTCCGGGGCCCGCAGCACCTCGGTGTCGGGGATGAGGTCGCCGACGACGGTCTCACCCGTCTCGTCCACCGGCGTGTCCAGGCTGACGGCGTCCCGTCCGACGCGGCGCAGCCAGACGACCTTCTCCGCGTCGATGCCGCTCTCGGCGGCCACCTCCTCGACGGTCGGCTCTCGGTCGAGGCTGCCGCGGAGTTTGCGCTCCACCTTGGCGAGCTTCTGCAGCTGCTCCACGACGTGCACGGGCAGCCGTACCGTTCGCGCGTGGGTCGCGAGGCCCCGCTCGATGGCCTGGCGAATCCACCAGGTGGCATAGGTGGAGAACTTGAAGCCCTTGGTGTGGTCGAACTTCTCCACGGCCCGGATCAGTCCGAGGTTGCCTTCCTGGATGACGTCCAGCAGGGGCAGGCCCCGGTGGGCGTGGCGCTTGGCCATCGACACGACGAGCCGCAGGTTGGCACGCACCATGTGGTCCTTGGCCGCCTGCCCGTCGTGGACGGTCTCCTCGAGCGCGCGGCGCCGCCCGGGCGCCGGGCCCGGTTCTCCGGCGTCGGCCGCGGCCAGTTCGTCGGCCGCCCGGACGCCGGCCTGCATGCGCTGGGCGAGCCGTACCTCGTCCTCGGCGGTCAGCAGGGGGGTGGCGCCGATCTGGGCCAGGTACTGGCCGAGGAGGTCGGGTTCCTCGTCGGGTTCGGGGATGCGGCTGCGCAGCCGTGCGGTGCGGCCGACGGCACGGCGGTCCTCCCGGGTGCCTGCCGCGGGGGTTCGTGCCAGGGGGGTCATGTCGCTTCCTCCGTCCGTCCCCTCCTCGGATTCTCGGTCGGCGCGGGGCGGGTACACCCCGGTCGCCCGTGCCGCCGCCCGGTCAGTGGCCGGGGGCGGCCGTGCTGATGTCCGCCAGGGCGGAGTGCGGGTCCTCGGTGCCGGCGAGGTCGCCGAGGCTGACCACCCCGACGGGGACACCGCCGTGCTCGACGACCGGGAGCCGCCGGACGGCGTGGCGCCGCATCAGGTCGACCGCGTGCTCGGTGGAGTCCTCCGGCGCGAGGGTCACGACGGGCGGCGGCGTGCACACCGAGCCGACCGTGGTGCGGTCCGGGTCGCGGCCGTCGGCGACGCTCCGGAGCACGATGTCGCGGTCGGTGAGCAGGCCGAACAGGTCGCAGTCGTAGGTCACCAGGACGTCGCCGACGTTCTCCTCGCGCATCAGCCGGGCCGCCCGCGTCACCGTGGTCATGGGCTCCACTGCCACCGTCGCGGGTGACATCACGTCTCGGACGCGCTGTGTCATGGTCGCGCCTCCCTGGGTGTCGGTGCGTGCTTGCGTGCGGGCCGCGTAGCCCGCACACGGGCCGGTAAACCGTCTCGGGGCGGCCGGGCTCACCCCGGGTCGATCAGGGCCAGGCCGATCTCCGGCCGGTGCGTCTTGGCCAGCTCCGCCGGGCTGTCGCGGACGACGACCTCCAGCGTCGGCCAGACCCTGCCCGAGAGCAGGTGGCCGCCGCGGGTCGAGCCGTCGGACAGGCCCAGTACGGCGTGCAGGTGCGGGGTGGGTCCGTCGTCGGCGACGGCGATGTCCCCGATCAGCGACAGCACCTCGCACTGCTCGCCGACGGGAATGCGCCGGTAGTCCTTGGCCGCCCGGTCGAACCAGCCGACGACCGCCTCCGCGAAGGCGCCCACGGCGGTCACCTGGGACGCCTTGAGGGAACGGTCGCGGGCGAAGGCGGTGAGCTCGGCGACCGCGTCGTCGCCGGGGTCGAGCACCACCACGTACACCGCCGACGGACCGTCCTGCACCTGTTGCCACTTCATGTGCTGCCGGGTACCCGGCGCGGCTCGGCACAACCAGCGCCGCGGGCGGGGCGCGGGCGGCCGGGAGACGCGCGGGGTCAGTCGTGAGGTGCCGAGGGAACGTCCGGCGGTGTGCCGGCCGGACCGAGCGCGCGGCGGATCGCGGCGAGCCAGTCGTCGACGGGCCCGAAGGTGAGCAACCCGCTGCCCGCGCCCGCGAGTTCACCGGAGGCGGGGAGTAGCCGGCGGTAGGTCCGGCGCAGTGCCGGCCGGTCGCCGAGGGTGAGGGCGAGCGCGGCCTCGGCGCAGCACAGGGCCTCGTGGAGGAGGTCGGGCGGCGGTTCGGAGAGGGCGCGCAGTGCCGACCGGGCCTCGGTGTCGCGGCCCTCGCGCAGGAGCGCGAACGGTTCGGCCCACGGGCGGTACGGGCCCCAGTCGGCCCGTGGGTCCACCTCCGCGGGCCGTCCGTGGGCCAGGCGCAGGCCGAGCAGTGCCAGGGGCAGCAGGCCGCGTTCCAGGCCGGGCATCCCCGCGCCGTCGAGCCGTGCGGCGGCGGCCCGGTAGCCGGCCTCGGCTCGGTCGTACGGGCTGCCGGTAGCGGCCTGCCGCAGGGCGCGGTACCAGGTGGTGAACACCGCCACCAGGGGCCGATCGTAGCGTTCGGCGAGGCGGTCCACGGCGTCGGCGTGCTCGTCGGCGGCGGTGAAGTCGGCGAGGGCGGACCGCGCCTGGACGCGGATCAGGTGGCCGAGCACTTCGTGGCTGTGCAGGCCGTGCCGGCGGGCGAGGGCGACGAGTTTGGCGCCGATCGCGTCCCGGCGCGGGGCGAGCCCGGCGGTGGTGCAGGACTGCATGAAGGCGCCGTTGAGGGCGAACGCCAGCAGCGCGGGGTCGTCCAGGCGGCGGGCGATCCGCTCGGCCTCGGCGGCGGCCTCGGGTCCGCGCGGGGAGCGGACGCCCCGGGACTCCAGGGCGACGGTGGCGAGCAGCCGGCAGCGGGCCGCATCGGCCGCGGCGTGGTCCGGCAGGGCCGCGAGGGTGTGTTCGGCGGCCGTGACGATCCGCCGTGCCGCTTCGGGGTCGTCGCTGCGGGTCCAGACGGCGGGGACGTCGTAGGCGCCGATCACCCGGGCCGCGAGTTCCTCGTCGCCGGTCTCCTCGGCCGCGACGACCGCCGCCGCGCGGTGCTCCCGGGCCGCCTCGAGACCGCCGCCGCCGGTGACCGCGAGGTCGCGCAGCAGGCCGACGGTCGACTCCAGGCGGGCGCGGGCCCCGGCGGCGACCGTGCGGTCGTACGCCTCGGTCGCGCGGGACCACAGGCGGGCCGCCGCGTCCGCGGGTTCGGCGGGCGGGTCGAGGGACGGGTCCTGCGAGAGGATGCCTGCCTCCAGCCGGCGCAGCCGGGGTCCGGGGTCGATGCCCAGTTCCCCGGCGAGCAGGACGCGGGCCCGGCGCAGTACCGCGAGGGCGTCGGCCTGGCGGCCGGTCCGGTACAGGGCCAGGGCGAGCAGTCGCCAGGCCTCCTCGCGCCAGGGGTGCTCGGCCAGGTGTGCGTCCAGGTCGGGGACCGCCTCGGCCGCCCGGCCGAGGCCGACGAGCAGGTCCGCCCGCCGCTCGACCGCGTGGAGTCTGAGTTCGGTCAGCCGGGCGCGCTCGCCCCGGGCCCAGCCCTCGCCGCCGAAGTCGGCGTAGGCGGGTCCCCGCCACTCCCCCAGGGCCGCGCCGAGCCGGGCCGGCGCCCGGTCGGGCGGCAGCCGTTCGGCGAGGGCCACGGCCTCCTCGAAACGCCAGGCGTCCACCGCGTCCGGTGCCGCGCGCAGCGCGTAGCCGGGGCCCTCGGTGACCAGCAGCCGGGCCGGTGCGCGGCGCGGGCGTTCGGGTTCCAGGGCCCGGCGCAGATCGCCGACGAAGGTGCGCACCGTGCCGACGGCCCGGGCGGGCGGCACGTCCCACAGGTCCTCGACCAGGCGCGCGACGGGGACCACGCGCCGCCGGGCCAGGAGCAGCCGGGCCAGCAGGGCCCGGTGCCGGGGTCCGCGCAGGTCGAGCGGGTCGCCGTCCCGTTCGGCCGTGACGGGCCCGAGCACCCCGAAGGTGACCGCTTCCATGTTCCGTCCGCCCTGCTCCGCGCCGTCGCGCCCGTGGTCCGTGATCACCACGGTACGCGTGCTGATCGGTTGCTGATTCGCGCCGGGCAGCCTGAGGAACGTCCTGGACCGGACGCGTCGAAGAACACCGAAAGGCACCGATCAGTCATGGCACCGACCATTCCCGGCTTCACCTACGACCGTGTCCCCGTCGCCGACGGCGTCGCGCTGAACGTGGCCGTCGGCGGCTCCGGCAGCCCGCTCGTGCTGCTGCACGGTTTCCCGCAGACCCACCTGATGTGGCGGCACGTCGCCGCCGACCTCACCGCCGAGCACACGGTGATCTGCCCGGACCTGCGCGGCTACGGCGACAGCGACAAGCCCGCCGACCCCGACGGCACCGCGTACGCCAAGCGGACCATGGCCGCCGACGTCGTCGCCCTGGCCCGGGCGCTGGGGCACGACAGGTTCGCGCTGGCCGGGCACGACCGGGGCGCCCTGGTCGGGGTCCGGGCCGGACTCGACCACCCGGACACGGTGACGCACCTGGCCGCGCTGGACGTGCTGCCGACCCTGGACATGTGGGACGTGCTGCACGGAACGACGGCGGCCGTGGGTTTCCATCTGTATCTGATGGCGCAGCCGCCCGGTCTGCCGGAGCAGCTGATCGGCGCCGCGCCGGACGCCTTCTTCGGCCACTTCCTCGACGTCTGGACCCGGGACGCGGGGGCCCTGCCCGCCGACGTCCGCGCCGCCTACCTGAAGGCGTCGCGCGAGGCGGTGCCGTCCATCGTGGCCGACTACCGGGCCTCGGCGGGCATCGACGTCGACCACGACCGGGCCGACCGCGAGCGCGGCAACCGGCTGCGGATGCCGGTGACCGTGCTCCAGCAGGACTGGGGCACGGTCCTCGGTTACGACGCCGTCGCGCTGTGGCGGGCCTGGGCCCCCGAGCTGCGGCACGTCACGGTCGGCTGCGGCCACTTCATGGCGGAGGAGGCGCCCGGGGAGGTCGCCGGGGCCCTGCGGGACCTGCTGGCCCGGTAGCCGTTCCGCCGGGGGTCCGGCCGCCGCCGGTCAGTGTGCTCCGGGCACGTCCTCCGTGACACCGTTCAGCGGTGAGGACGGGTCACTGCCGTAGGGGCGGGTGAAGGCCTCCATGCCGTGCCCGGACGGGTCGGTGAAGTACACGCCGCGTCCGCCGTCGTTGCGGTTGATCCGGCGCGGGTGCCGCCCGTGCGGGTCGGCCTGGATGGGGACCCGGCCCTCGACGAGCCGGGCGAGGATCGTGTCGAACTCGTCCTCGGAGACGAGGAACGCGTAGTGCTGGGCCGGGATGTCGATGCCGACGGTGGCGAAATCCAGGGTGACGCCGTTGGCGGTCGTCACGGGCAGGAACATTCCGGCGGGTTCCCCGACCTCGAGGCCGAGGATTCCGGCGAGGAAACGGGCGGACTTCTCCCGGTCGCGGGAGAGAACGATGGTGTGGTTGAACTCGACTGACACGGGTCAATGCCTCCACGGGCATCTTTGCGGCGCCTCCATGCCTCACCCGGCCGGTGACCGGCACGCGATGCCGCGCGCAAGATCCTAGGCGAGCGGACCGGCCGTGTCGATCGTGCCGGCCCGCTCGGCGGGGAAATGCCGTGGAAGGCCGGGTCCGCCCCGTGCTTGCATGGCGCCATGGTGTCCCCCGACCGTCTCCTCGCCTTCGCCGCCCTGTCGCTGCTGCTCATCGTGGTGCCGGGCCCCAGTGTGCTGTTCGTGATCGGCCGGGCGCTCGCGCAGGGGCGCCGGGCCGCGCTCACCACGGTCGTGGGGAACACCCTCGGCGCGTACGTGCTGGTCGTCGCCGTCGCCCTGGGGGTCGGGTCGGTCGTGGAACGCTCGCTCCTGGTCTTCACGGTGCTCAAACTGGCGGGCGCCGCCTACCTCGTGCACCTCGGGGTGAAGGCGTGGCGCGAACGCCGTTCCCTGCGGGCGGCGTTCACCGGCGACGGCGGGACGCCCGGAGCCCGGCGCACCTTCTGGGAGGGGTTCGCGGTCGGTGTGACCAACCCCAAGACCATCGTCTTCTTCGCCGCGGTGCTGCCGCAGTTCGTCGACCGTGAACAGGGCGGTGTCGCGGTGCAGATGCTGCTGCTCGGCCTGGTGTTCAACGTCATCGCGGTGGCCTGCGACAGCGCCTGGGGGCTGCTCGCGGCCACGGCGCGCGACTGGTTCGCCAACTCCCCGCGGCGGCTGTCCGCGGTCGGCGGGGCGGGCGGCCTGGCCATGATCGGCCTCGGCGTCACGGTGGCCGTGACCGGACGCAAGGACTAGCACGGCGGCCGGGGCACCGGCGCCCGGCAAGTTACCTGTGCGTTCCGCACGTCCGAGAGGTGACAGCGGTGACTGTCCCGGACGCGGTGGCGCGTGACAGCGTCTTCCTCGGCACCGACCGGTGGAGGGAGAAGGCGTGAACAAGGGCTACGCCGTGTACTGCGACGCAGACCCGCACTTCTACGACGCGCCGCACCGCACGGCCCCCGGCACCGCGGCGGCCGGCACCCGGTACGCGGCGGCCACCGAGCCGGTCCCGGCCGGATGGCAGCGCGGCGAGAGCGGCGACTGGCTGGCCCTGCGGCCGCTGGACGCCGAACTGCCCGCGCAGGGCTGGAAGATCCACGTCTCCGCCTGCCTGGACAACGCCGAATCCGTCCTGGAGCGCGTACGGCGACACTGCCTCGAGCACGGTGTCGCGTTCAAGTTCGTCCCGAGCCGCTACCTGCTCCACCAGCGCAACGCCAAGTACGCCGACCGGGCGGGCAGCGGCAAGTTCATCACCGTGTACCCGGCGGACGAGGAGCGGTTCGAGCAACTCGCGGGCGAGCTGAGCGCCCTGCTGGCCGGCGAGCCGGGACCGCACATCCTGAGCGATCTCAGACTCGGCGACGGCCCGGTGCACGTGCGCTACGGCAGCTTCACCCGCCGCAACTGCTACGACGAGGACGGCGAGCTGCGGCCGGCGGTCGCGGACCCCGACGGAGTGCTCGTTCCGGACCTGCGCGGCCCGGTGTTCCGGGTGCCCGACTGGGTGAGCGTGCCGGCGTTCCTGCGGCCCCACCTCGAGGCGCGGGCCACGGTGACCCTGGCGGACATCCCCTACACCGTCGAGTCGGCGCTCCACTTCTCCAACGGCGGCGGCGTCTACCGGGCGCGGGACACGCGCACCGGTGAGCTCGTGGTCCTCAAGGAGGGCCGCCCGCACGCGGGGCTGGCGGCCGACGGGGCGGACGCGGTGGCCCGGCTGGAGCGCGAACGCCGGGCCCTGGAGCGGCTGTCCGGTCTGGACTGCACGCCCGAGGTGCGGGACGCGTTCACCGTCGGGGAGCACCACTTCCTGGTCCTCGAACACCTCGACGGCAAGCCGCTCAACACCTTCTTCGCCCGGCGCCATCCGCTCATCGAGGCCGACCCGGACGAGGGGCGGCTCGCCGAGTACACCGAGTGGGCGCTGGACATCCACGCCCAGGTCGAGCGGGCCGTCACGCAGGTGCACGAGCGGGGCGTGGTCTTCAACGACCTGCACCTCTTCAACATCATGGTCCGCGACGACGGACGGGTGGCCCTGCTGGACTTCGAGGCCGCCCATCACGTCGACGAGCCGGGCCGGCAGACCGTCGCGCACCCCGGCTTCGTGGCGCCGCCCGGCCGGCGGGGACCGGCCGTGGACCGGTACGCCCTGGCCTGTCTGCGGCTGGCCCTGTTCCTGCCCCTGACCAGTCTGCTGGCGCTGGACCGGCGCAAGGCGGAGCACCTCGCCGACGTGGTGGCGCGGCAGTTCCCGGTCCCGAGGGCCTTCCTGGACGCGGCGGTCGCCGAGATCACCGGCACGCCGGTCCGTCCGCCGTCGGCGCGCCGGGACCGGAGCGGCTTCGTCCCGGTCGAGCCGGGCGACTGGCCCCGCAGCCGGGACTCGATGGCGGCGGCCGTCCGCGCGTCGGCGACCCCGTCCCGCGACGACCGTCTGTTCCCCGGCGACGTCGCCCAGTTCGCCACGGCGGGCGGCGGCCTCTCGTTCGGATACGGCGCGGCCGGCGTGCTGTACGCCCTCGCCGAGAGCGGTGCGGGACGCGACGAGGACGGGGAGCAGTGGCTGCTGGAGCGGACGAAGGAGCCGCCGTCGGGCATGCCGCTGGGCTTCCACGACGGGATCGCGGGGACCGCCTGGACGCTGGACCGCCTCGGGCACCGGGCCCGGGCGCTCGACCTGACCGCGACCCTCCTCGAGCATCCCCTCGACGGACTCTCCCCCGACCTGCACGGCGGCACGGCCGGCATCGGCCTGATGCTGGACTCCCTGGCCGCCTCCACCGGGGACACGGCCCTGCGCACGGCTGCCCTGCGGTGCGCCGAGCTGAGCGCCCGGAGCGCACCGGCCGGTCCGCCGGGCGGGGGGTCCGGCCGCCGGGCCCGCGCCGGTCTGCTGCACGGCGCGACGGGCAGCGCGCTGCTGTTCCTGCGCCTGTACGAACGCACCGGGGACACCGCCCTGCTGGACCTCGCCGGCGACGCGCTGCGCCAGGATCTCGCGCGCTGCGTCCGCGGCGCGGGCGGCGCCCTCCAGGTGGACGAGGGCTGGCGCACCATGCCGTACCTGGGGGCCGGCAGCGTGGGCATCGGCATGGTGCTCGACGACTACCTGGCGCACCGCGCCGACGAGGAGTTCGAGCGGGCGCGGAGCGAGATCGTGCGCGCGGCGCAGGCCATGTTCTACGCCCAGCCCGGGCTCTACCGGGGCGTCGCCGGCATGGTGCTGTACCTCGGCCGGACGACGGCGCCCGGCCCGGGCACCGGGCCGGCGGCCGTCCGGCGCCAGATCGACGCGCTGGCCTGGCACGCCATGTCCTACCGCGGCCGGCTCGCCTTTCCGGGCGAGCAGATGATGCGCCTGTCGATGGACCTGTCCACCGGGACGGCCGGCTGTCTGCTGGCCCTCGCGTCCGTACACGGCGACCGGTCCGCCGGTCTGCCGTTCCTCCCACCGCCGCGGCCCGAGCCGCGGCCCATGAGCCGGTCCCACGAGGGGCCGTGAACAAGCACCCGTTGTCCGTACGAAGGGATGAGCACATGAACCTGTTCGACCTGCAGTCGATGGAGACCCCGAAGGAAGAGGCCATGGGGGACGTCGAGACCGGCAGCCGCGCCAGCCTGCTGCTCTGCGGCGACAGCAGCCTCAGCATCACGACCTGTAACTGACGTCCGAGACGGCCCGCCGCGGTCACCGCGGCGGGCCGTGCGGTCCGGTACCGGCGTCCCGGCCTCACCGCCGGGGCGCCGGTGCCGTGTCTCGTCGCCGCCGTGTGCGGCGCCGACCACGAGGAGGGGCTGCCGGTGGACACGACCCCGGTCCGGCGACGACAACAGCGTGTGCCCGGCGCGGACCCCGGCCGTGGGCCCGAACTGCTGGTGCTGGTGTGCTCGGTGGCGGCGGCCGCCGCCGCGGTCGCGCAGCCCCTGGTCCTCGGCCGGGCGCTGGACCTGCTGCTGGACGACGGCGGCGCCGGGCCCTGGCTCGCGGCGAGCGTGGCGCTGCTCGCCGGCGAGGTGCTCCTCGACAGCCTGACCGCGCTGCTCACCGGCCGGTGCACCGCCGGCTGGACGGCGGCGGTCCGCTCCCGCGCCCTCACCGGCCTGCTGCACGCCGTACCGGAAGGGGCGCGTCCGTACTCCGCGGGAGACGTCGGGACACGGCTGACGCTCAACGCCTCCGACGCGGGCGGCGCCCCGGCTGCCCGGGCCGCGCTGGCCGCCTCGCTGATCACCCCGGCCGGCGCGCTCGTCGCGCTGGCCTTCGTCGACGTGTGGGTGGCCGGGTGCGTGCTGGCCGGACTGCCCGCCCTGGTACTGGTGCTGCGGGTCTTCGCGCGCGACACGGGGGCGTCGGTGCGTGCCTACCAGCAGGTGCAGTCGGACATCGCGGGCCGCCTGCTGGAGGCCATGGAGGGCGCGGAGACCATCGCCGCCGCCGGGACGGCGGGCCGTGAACGCGAGCGCGTGCTGCGGCCGTTGACCGAGCTCAGCGCGCTGGGCGAGCGCATGTGGGCACTGCACGGGCGGGCACTGGCAACCGGCGGTGTGCTCGTCCCGCTGCTGACGGTGGCGGCCACGGCCGTCGGCGGGCTCCGGCTCGGCGCGGGCGCCCTGAGCGTGGGCGAGCTGCTGGCGGTGTGCCGCTACGCGCAGCTGGCCGCCGGGTTCGGCAGCGCGGCCACGCTGCTCGGCGCGCTGGTCCGGGGCCGGACGGCGCGGGAGCGCACCGCCGCTCTGGAACGGCTGCCCGCCCTGCGCCACGGCAGCCGGACCCTGCCCCCGGGTGGCCCCGGCGTCCTCGAGATGCGCGGCGTACGTGTCCTGCGCGAGGGGGCGGAGGTCCTGCGGGCGGACGACGTGGTGGTGCCCGGCGGGGCGACGGCCGCGGTCGTGGGCCGCAGCGGCGCCGGCAAGTCCGTACTGGCCGCCGTGGCGGGCCGGCTGATCGACCCCGACGAGGGCGAGGTCCTCCTGGACGGCGCCCCTCTGGCCTCCCTGAGCCGTGCGAGCCTGCGCGCCGAGGTCGGTTTCGCCTTCGCGCGTCCGGTGCTGGGTGACGGCACGGTGGCCGAGGCGGTCGCGGCCGGGGCACCCCCCGCGACACCGCACCGGGTGCGGGAGGCGGTCCGTCTCGCGGGTGCCGACGCCTTCGTACGCCGCCTGCCGCGGACGTACGACACCCGGCTCGCCGACGTCCCGCTTTCCGGCGGCGAGTACCAGCGCCTGGGGCTGGCCCGGGCGTTCGCCCACGCGGGCCGGCTGCTCGTGATGGACGACGCGACCTCCAGTCTGGACACCGCCACCGAGCACGCCGTGGACCGGGCGGTGCGCCACTCCCTCGAAGGCACCACGCGCCTGGTCGTGGCGCACCGTCCATCGGTCGCGGCCCGGGCGGACCTGGTGATCTGGCTGGAGGACGGGCGGGTACGGGCGGTCGGCCCCCATCGGCGGCTGTGGGAACGGGCCGCCTACCGGGCGGTGTTCGCCACCGGCGTGGAATCCGGCGCCGAGGAGGCGGACGCCGGACCCGCGGGCGACCGGATCGCCTCCGTGCACGGCGAGGCGCGGCCGTGACCGCCGCCGACGGCAGCCGGACGGCGTGGTCCGGCCGGGAGCCCGGTCCGCTGCGCCGGGCCGTACCGCCCGCCCGGCGGTTCCTGGCCGGGCGCAAGGGCGTCCTCGCGCGGCTCGGGGCGTGGTCGGTGGCCGAGTCGGCGCAGACCTTCCTGGTCGGGTACGGCGTCGCCCAGTCCCTCGACCGTGGGTTCCTGGCCGGTGACACGGCCGCGGGGCTCGGCTGGCTCGCGCTCGCCGCCGTCGCCGTGGTGCTCGGGGCGCCCGTGATCAGGGGTGTCTTCGCCCAACTGGCCGGACTCACCGAGCCGTTGCGGGACGGTCTGGTGCGGCGGGCGGTCGAGCGGTCGATGGCGCGGGCGCAGGCCCGTCCGGGTGGTGGGGACCGTGCCGCCGTGTCGCGGCTCACCAACCAGGTGGAGATCGTGCGGGACAGCTTCGCCGGGCTCGTGCTGACCTTGCGCTCGTTCGTCTTCACCGCCGCGGGCGCGCTGCTCGGCCTGTTCTCGCTGGCCCCGGCGCTGCTGCTGGTCGTCGTGCCGCCCCTCGCCGGGGGCCTGGCCCTGTTCCTGGTGACGCTGCGGCCCATGGCGGCGGCGCAGCGCCGGGCCCTGGCAGCCGACGAGGCGCTGGGCGATCACGCGGCGCGGACCCGGGGGGCACTGCGCGACATCACCGCCTGCGGTACGCAGGAGGAGGTGGCACGCAGCGGCGAACGGCTCGTCGCGGACGCCGCGGCCACCGCCCGTGTCCTCGCCCGCTGGGCCGCGGTGCGCACGCTGGCCCTCGGTGTCGCGGGCCAGCTGCCGGTCCTGCTCCTGCTGGTGGCCGTACCGTGGCTGCGCGGCAAGGGGGTCGGCACCGGGGCGTTGCTGGGCGCCTTCACCTACCTCGCCCAGGCCCTGCTGCCCGCTCTGCACACCCTGATGACGGCGATCGGCGCCGCGGGCACGCGGCTGCTCGTGGTCCTGGACCGGATCACGGGACCGGAGCAGCATCCGCCCCTCACCGGCACGCCGCCGGCGGCGCCCACAGCGCCCGCCGGCCGGCGGGCGGGGTCTCCCGCACCCGTCGTGGAACTGCGGTCGGTGACGCTGACGTACGGCGCGCGGGCGGAGCCGGTCCTCGACGCGCTCGACCTGCGTGTGGAGGACGGCGAACACCTGGCCGTCGTCGGCCCCAGCGGCATCGGCAAGTCGACCCTCACCCGCCTGGTCGCCGGGACGCTGGCGCCGAGCGGCGGGGTGGTCGAGGTGGCCGGCCGTACGGTCACCGGCCGGGACCCGGCCGAACTCTCCGCCCTGCGCGTCCTGTTGCCCCAGCAGGCGTACGTCTTCTCCGCGACGGTGCGGGACAACCTCACGTATCTGCGGCCGGACGCCTCCGTGGCCGGCATCCGGGCCGCCGTGCGCGAGCTCGGTGCCGACGGTCTCGTCGAGCGCCTGGGCGGGCTGGACGCGCCGCTCAGCCCGGGCGATCTCTCGCAGGGCGAGCGCCAGCTGCTCGTGCTGGTGCGGGCGCACCTGTCCACGGCGCGCCTGCTCCTGCTCGACGAGGCGACCTGCCACCTCGACCCGGCCGCCGAGGCGCGGGCCGAGGAGGCCCTCGCCCGGCGTCCGGGTGCGCTGGTCGTGGTGGCCCACCGCATGTCGTCGGCGCTGCGGGCCGACCGGATCCTCGTACTGGACGGTGTCGGTGCGACCTGCGGGACGCACCGTGAACTCCTCGGTCGTTCACCGCTCTACCGCGATCTGGTGGGGCACTGGGGCGAGACCGGGAAGTGACCCGGGGCGCCCCGTGCCCCGCCTTCTCACACCCAGCCGGCGCTCTGGACTATGCGTATCGCGTCCACCCGGTTGCGCGCGCCGACCTTGCGTATCGCACTGGCCATGTAGTTGCGCACCGTCCCCCGCGACAGGTGGAGGGCGCCGGCGATCTCGGCGATGGAGGAGCCCTGCGCGGCCTGCGCCACCACGTTCAGCTCACGGGCCGTCAGCGGTGTCCTGGACGCCTCGAGGAGGGCGACGGTGAGTCTCTCGTCGAGGAACCGTTCCCCCTTGGCGACGGTGTGCACGGCGTCGATCAGACGGTGGGACGGGGCGTCCTTGGCGACGAAGCCGAGCGCTCCCGCGTCGAACGCCCTGCGCAGCACACCCGGCCGTTCCGGAGCCGCGAGGACGACCAGCCGGGACCCGCACCGGTCCCAGAAGGGTGCGCGGCAGAGTTCTGTGCCCTCCAGACAGTCCCCGTCCACGACACACACGTCCGCGGGTAAGTCGTCCTCGTCGGCGTCCTCGCCCTGGGAGGACATGGACGAGACCTCGAGTCCGTCGGCGGACAGGAGCAGTTGTGCCAGCGCCGAACGCAGCAGCAGCGCGTCGTGCACCACGAGAACACGGACCATGTACGACCCCCAAGGTCTCCCGGCCGTCCTCGCGGACCACCGGGCTCGTCCCCCAATGTCCCCAGCCGTCTGCCCCGGGGTCCCGCCGCAGAAGCACGGAAGGTGGCCGCGCCGGGCCGACAGCGACATCAATACGCCGTTCTCGACGGCGTCGCGGAGCGCGGCCGGGACGGGCGGTCAGGCCGGATCACGCCCTTGGCGCGGGGTGTTCCGCGTCGGTAGCGGGCAGGGTGTGAAGCAGGGGCACGGAAGTGGCGTCTCCGTGCGGACCTCACGGGCCGAAAACCGTCGAAGTGAATGTGGCCCGAAAGACCGCGTCCAACCTCCTCCGACTTGCCCCGCGCGGCTCCATCCGTATGGTCGGCGCCGGCGCCACGCCGCGCTACTCGGTGGCGTGTCCCCGTCGGCGCTCCCGGGCCCGCTCGCCCGCCCGCCGGGCCGTGCCCATCAGCCGTTCCCGCCCCGCGGACAGCAGCAGGGCCAGCGGCGTCACGATCAGGGCGATCAGCAGCGCCGGACCCCAGTCCATGCCGTCGCGCCGGTACCGCAGGATCAGCGCGGCACAGGCGTAGGTCAGCACGACGATCAACGCGTTCTTGAGCGGCTCGGGCAGCGTCATGCAGGCTCAAGTACCCCGGGCGCGGGCCCACATGGCGTGCCGGGCGGGACTGTCTTCACAGCGTCGGCGCCGTTGTCACACCCGTGTGAAATCCCACGGGCGGGAGCCGGGAACGGCCGGCTGTTCCTTGACGGCCGCGCGGGCCGACTGCGACGATCGCCGTCATGAAGCAGACGCGACCGGATCTCACGCGGCGACGCCACGTCGACCTCGCGCGTGTCTCCAGCGCCTGCTGTCGCCGCCCGGTCTGACGCTCCAGCCGGCAGGCCCGCTCTTTCCCGCAGCGGCGCGAAACCCCTCGGCCACCGCCGCCCTCCCGCGCGAGCCGTCCCCTCACCCGCGCACACGCACGGCGCGTTTGCGACGAGCCGGCTCCCCCGCTCGGGTCCGCGCCCGCCGGCCCTCCTGTCCCCTTCCCGCACCCCCGCGTGCTCCGGCACGCGCGGGCGTCCGGGCGTTTCTCGAAAGAGGTCCCCCATGGCCACCGTCCTGTCCGTCTCCGGCAGCCCTTCCGCCTCCTCCCGTACCAACCGTCTGCTGCGCCACCTCGACGAGCGGCTGGTCGCGCAGGGCCACCGGGTGATCCCGCTCGACGTCCGCACCATCCCCGCCGAGGCGCTGCTGGGCGCCGACTTCGCGCACCCGGCCATCGTCGAGGCCACCGAACTGTTCGCCGCCGCGGACGGCGTGGTCGTCGGCACCCCGGTCTACAAGGCCGCGTACTCCGGTGTGCTGAAGGCGCTGCTGGATCTGCTCCCGCAGTACGCGCTCACCGGCAAGACCGTGCTGCCGCTCGCGACGGGTGGCAGCGTCGCCCATGTGCTGGCCATCGACTACGCGCTGCGTCCGGTCCTCACCTCGATGGGCGCGCGGCACATCGTCCAGGGCTGGTTCACCCTCGACCGGGACATCACCCGCCACGACGACGGGACCCTGTCGGTCGCCCCGGCCGCCGCCGAGGCGCTCACCCAGGTGGTCGACCAGTTCTCGGCCGCGCTCGGGCACGCCCCGCTGCTCGCCGCGGCCAGCTGACCCCGGCGCCCCGACGACCTCCCCCCTGATCGGAGACGGCATGTCCCTGACCTTCCACTGGTTCCTGCCCACCAACGGCGACAGTCGCGACGTCGTCGGCGGAGGCCACGGCACCCCGGCCACCACGTCCGGCCGGGACCGGCCGCCGACGGTGGCCTACCTGAGCCAGATCGCCCGCGCCGCCGAGACCCTCGGTTTCGCCGGCGCGCTCACTCCCACCGGTGCCTGGTGCGAGGACGCCTGGCTGACCACCGCGATGGTCAGCCAGCACACCGAGCGGCTGAAGTTCCTGGTGGCCTTCCGGCCCGGGCTCCTGTCGCCGACGCTCGCCGCGCAGATGGCCTCCACCTTCCAGCGGCAGACCGGCGGGCGGCTGCTGCTGAACGTGGTCACCGGCGGGGAGAGCCGGGAGCAGCGGGCCTTCGGCGACTTCCTCGACAAGGACGCCCGCTACCGCCGTACCGGCGAATTCCTGAGCGTGGTCCGGCAGTTGTGGGACGGCGGGAGCGTCGATCTGCTCGGCGAGCACCTCCGGGTGGAGGACGCGAAGCTGGCCCGCGTGCCCGACCCGGTGCCCGAGGTCTACTTCGGCGGCTCGTCGCCCGCCGCGATCGAGGTCGCCGCGCGGCACGTCGACGTCTACCTCACCTGGGGCGAGCCGCCCGCGCAGGTCGCCGAGAAGATCGCCCGGGTCCGGGAGCTCGCCGCGCGGCAGGGCCGCACCCTTCGCTTCGGCATCCGGCTGCACGTCATCAGCCGCGACACCTCGGCGCAGGCCTGGGCCGAGGCGGAACGGCTGCTGTCCGGCTTCGACCCGGCCACGGTGAGGGCCGTGCAGGACGGCCTGGCCCGCAGCGAGTCGGAGGGGCAGCGGCGCATGCTCGCCCTGCACGGCGGCGCCCGCGACGGCCTGGAGATCCACCCCAACCTGTGGGCCGGCATCGGCCTGGTGCGCGGCGGCGCGGGCACCGCCCTGGTCGGCAGCCACGAGGAGGTCGCCGGGCGGATCGAGGAGTACGCGTCCCTGGGCATCGAGGAGTTCGTGCTCTCCGGCTACCCGCATCTGGAGGAGGCGTACTGGTTCGGCGAGGGCGTCCTGCCGCGGCTGGCCGCGCGGGGCCTGTGGCGGCACCCCTCCGACGGGCCGGCCCCGGCCCCTCCGGCGCGGACGGCACAGGCGGCACAGGCGGTCTTCGCGAGCTGAGCCCGGCCGGCGCGGAACCGGCCGGGCCGGCGCTCAGGTCGACGCCTGGTCGCTGTCCTTCATCGAGCCCCAGCCGTGCCAGCGCTCGACCTCGATCCACGCGCTGACCCGGGCGCGGACCCGGTCCGGGTACGCCTTGCCCGTGTAGTGCGTGGAGATCCGGTCGATGTCGGCCAGGCCCTCGTCGTCACGGGTCTCGGTGACGCGGCCGATGAGGGTGACGTGCGTGTACCAGTCGTCGCCGTCCAGCACGGTGAGGGTCACGCGCGGGTCGCGACGCAGGTGCTTGAGGCGTACGCGGCCCTCGTCGAGGCTGATCAGGACGCGGCCGTCGTCCTCCCACACGTACCAGGTGGGGGTGGAGACGGGGGCGCCGTCCGAGCGGAGCGTGGCCATCACGCACGGGTTGGGGCGGCGCAGCAGGTCGACGGCCTCGGGCGGCAGCGGGGGCTTGGACATCGGAACTCCTTCGTGTCTTGATCGTTTCGAGGCTGCTCGGCATTTCCGTTTCTTGCGCTCGTCCGGTACCCCGGACGCGCTCAGTCGGACGGCTTCTCGACGAAGCTGGCGAAGTAGGCCGCCGCCATGTCCTCGTCGCCGTGTCCCTGGGCCGCGGCACGCTCCAGGCGCTCCGCGCTCGCGGCGGCGACGTCCAGGCGTACGCCGTTGCGCTCGCCCGCCTCGACGATCAGGCGGGCGTCCTTCGCGGCGGTGGTGACGGCGAACTGGGGCGGGGTGAGGGCACCGTCGCGGATCAGGCCGGCCTTTGCGCGCAGATAGCCCATGTCGAGGGGTCCACCGGCGATGGCGTCGAAGAAGCCGTCGGGGTCCACGCCGAGCGCCTGTGCCAGGGCCAGGACCTCGCCGACCGCGTTGGTGGTGGCGAGGACCCAGCTGTTGGCCACGAGCTTGAGGCGGGTCGCGCTGCCGACGGCACCGTCCTCGCCGGTCCACACCGTACGGGAGCCCACCGCGTCGAAGACGGGCGTCACCGTGTCGCGCGCGTCGGCCGGGCCGGCGGCCAGGACGAGCAACTGGCCGGTCTCGGCGGGCTGCCGGGTGCCGAGCACCGGGGCGTCGAAGAAGACCAGGCCGTGTTCGCGGGCGAAGGCGGCGAGGTCCGCGACCGCGTCGAGACCGGCGGTGGTCGACTGCACCCACGCGGCGCCGGCGCGCAGGCCGGGGGCGGCGCGGCGCATGACGTCCAGGGCGGCCGGGCCGTCGTACAGCACGGTGAGGACGACGTCGGCGTCCCGCACCGCCTCCTCGGGGCCGTCGGCGATGTGCACGCCGTCGGCGGCCAGCGGCTCGGCCTTGTCCCGGCTGCGGTTCCAGGCGTGGACGGTGAGTCCGGCGCGGGCGAGGTTGCGGGCCATCGCGGCGCCCATGATGCCGGTTCCCAGGACGCTCACGGTGAGCTTGTCGGTCATGACGTCGGCTTCCTGTTCTCGTGCTCGTACGGAGGGTGGCCGAAGATCAGCCTGCCATCCGGCCGGGGGCCGCGCCGACCGGGTCGGGGAGCTGCTGTCCGGGAACTGCGGGACGCGTCGCGTACGGTACGGCCGTGAACGCCTTCACCCGCATGACCGATGACAGCGACGCGTACGTGCCCGGCCGGCACGGCCCCTTTGCGACCACCGAGGCGGACCCGCGGGAGGTGGGCCGGGTGCGTACCGAGTACGCACCCGCGCACGACGGGGACCCGGATCCGGGCGAGATCGTCTGGACGTGGGTGCCGTACGAGGAGAACGACGGGCGCGGCAAGGACCGTCCCGTGCTCGTCGTCGCCCGGGAGGCGGCGGGCACGCTCCTGGCCGTGCAGCTTTCCAGCAAGCGGCACGACGGGGACCGGGAGTGGGTGCCGATCGGCAGCGGGCCGTGGGACCGGTCGGGGCGGGACTCCTGGGTGGACGTGGACCGGGTGCTGCGGCTGCACGAGGCCGGTATGCGCCGCGAGGCGGCCGCGCTGGACCGGATGCGGTTCGACCTCGTGCGGCAGCGGCTGCGGGAGCGCTACGGCTGGAGCTGACGCCCGTCGGCGGCGGCCTCCGGGAAGGTCCGCGCGAACGCGGCGCGGACCGTGCCGCCGGGTGTGCGGTCCAGGATGCCGAACGTCACCCGTTCGAACGCCGAGGCGAACCGTCCGCCGGGTCCGAGCAGCGTCCGGAAGGCGCCCGCGACCTGGGCCGGGTCGTTGCGGAACACGCCGCAGCCCCAGGCGCCGAGCACCAGCCGCCGGTAGCCGTGGGCCGCGGCCGTCTCCAGCACCCGTTCGGCACGCACGGCCAGCGCCGTGCCCAGCTCGCCGGTGCGCTCCGGTGCGGTGCGCAGCACGACGCCCGCGTTCGGTGCGGCGGCGGTGAGGAATCCGGCCGTGTACGGCGCCTCCAGCAGCCGTCCGCGGTCGTCGCGGAAGACGGGCACGGCGGGCGAGTGGATGACGCGGTCCGTGTAGAACGGGTCGCGGTGGGCCCGGTGGTGGTCGTAGAACGCGCGGGCCCGCAGCAGACACGTGTACAGGGCGGAAGCCCGGCACAGGGCCTCCTCCTGGGCCTGGGCACCGTTGAGGTAGCCGCCGCCTGGGTTGCGGGCGGAGGCGAAGTTCAGTACCGCCACCTCGCCGCCGAGCCGGCGGGCGGCCTCCAGGCTGCTCTCGCCCGTGACCTCGAGGACCGTGGCCACCGGGGCGGACGGTGGCACCCCGACCGGCTCCGGACCGTGGATCCGGGTGCCCTCGCGGGCCGCCTCGACCGCCGCCGCGATCCGCACCTCGCGCCCGCCCGGCGTGCGATAGGCCCCCGCCATGACGATCTGCTCGGTCTGCTGCGCGATGCCACGCAGGCGCGCGCTCATGGCGCCACCCCCGTGGACGCCATGACCGCGCGCCGCGCGGCCTCCCCCGTCGTGCTCATGCGGGAATCCTGGGTGATGCTGGTGGTGCGGCGCAACGGCATTTCCCGGCCCGGGAAACGACGGGGGAAGTCCTCGGAAACGGTCGGGTCGTGGAGATTGCCGAACTGGAACGTCCCGATATGCACCCTTGTGCGGAGCGGCGTGAGGGTCTTGGGTGGGACGAGTGTGCCGACCCGGCCCACCACGAACAGGGTCGGCGACATGGTGGAATCTCAGGAGGATCCCGACATGTCCGAAGCGGTAGGTGGCTGTACGCGGCCACGCACCACCGTCACGGAAGCCGAGGTCGAGGCGCTGGTCCACGGCATCTGCTTCAAGACCGGTCCGCCCGCGCGCCTCGGCGTCGAGGTGGAGTGGCTGGTCCACGAGCTGGGCGCGCCGTGGCTCCCCGTGACAGACGAAAGACTCGAAGCGGTGTACACCGCACTGCGAACCGTGCCACTGAACTCGGCGCTGACCGTCGAGCCGGGCGGCCAGCTGGAACTGAGCTCCCTGCCCGCCGCCTCCCTGATGGGGTGCGTCGACGCCGTCCGGGCCGACCTGGACGCCGTCCGGGCGGTCCTGCGGGAGGACGGTCTCGCCCTCGTCGGCCTCGGCCACGAGCCCTGGCGCTCACCCCGCCGGTACCTGCGCCAGGCGCGGTACGACGCCATGGAGGCCTGCCTCGACCGCACCGGTCCCGCGGGCCGCTTCATGATGTGCACCACCGCCTCCGTGCAGGTGTGCCTGGACGCCGGGCACGAGGAGCCCGGTCAGCTCGGTCACGTACGCCGCTGGTGGCTCGCCCACCAGCTGGGCGCGGTCCTGGTGGCCGCGTTCGCCAATTCCCCGCTGTCCGGCGGCCGCCCCACCGGCTGGCGGTCCACGCGGCAGCTGCGGTGGGCCCAGATCGGCACCGGCCGGGCGGGCGGACCGCCGCTGGACGCCGACCCGCGCCGCGCCTGGGCCCGCCATGTGCTGGACGCCCCGGTGATGTGCGTACGCCGGGACCGCGGCCCCTGGGACGTGCCGGACGGCATGACCTTCCGGGAGTGGACCAGGTCCCGGTCGCCGAGACCGCCGACCAGGGAGGACCTCGACTACCACCTCACCACGCTGTTCCCGCCGGTCAGACCGCGCGGGCATCTGGAGCTGCGCATGATCGACGCGCAGCCCGGGGACGACGGCTGGATCGTGCCGCTCGCCGTCACGGCGGCGCTGTTCGACGACCAGGAGGCCTCCGAGACCGCCTACCGGGCCGTGAAGCCCCTCGCGGAGCGCACCCTCGGCCGGCCCGCCCCGCACAACCCGCTCTACCGGGACGCCGCCCGCGACGCCCTGACCGATCCGGAGCTGCGTGAAGCGGCCGGCGTCTGCTTCGCGGCGGCGCTCGACGCGCTGCCCCGGCTCGGTGCCACCACCGGGGTGACGGACGCGGTCGCGGCCTACCGGGACCGCTACGTCGCCCGGGGCCGCTGCCCCGCCGACGACCTGCTGGACACGCACGACGGCGCGGGCCCCGGCCCGCACGGGAGGGAGACCCGCCCATGACCGACTCCGTCACGGACACCGCCGGCGGCCCGGCCACGGGCCCCACCGCCGAACCGGCAGCCGACCCCCGTGTGGACCCCGAGACGCTCCGCGAACGGGCCCTGTCCACGCTCGTCACGGCGCGTGAGCGCACCACGCTGCTGACCAGCTGCGTGGAGGGGCCCGACCTGACCGCCCAGGTGTCGCCGCTGATGTCCCCGCTGGTGTGGGACCTCGCGCACATCGGCAACCAGGAGGAGCAGTGGCTGCTGCGTGCCGTGGGCGGGCACGAGGCGATACGGCCCGAGATCGACAGCCTGTACGACGCCTTCGAGCATCCGCGCGCCGCACGCCCCTCGCTGCCGCTGCTGCCGCCGGACGAGGCCCGCCGGTACGCGGCGGACGTGCGCGGCCGGGCCCTGGACGTGCTGGAGGGCGCCGCGTTCCACGGGACGCGGCTGACGGAGGCGGGCTTCGCCTTCGGGATGATCGCCCAGCACGAGCAGCAGCACGACGAGACCATGCTGATCACCCACCAGCTCCGCAAGGGGCCGCAGGCCCTGACGGCCCCGGACCCGGACCCCGTCCCGCTGTTCACCGGCCCGGCGGAGGTCCTGGTGCCCGGCGGCCCGTTCACGATGGGCACCTCGGCCGAGCCGTGGGCCCTGGACAACGAACGGCCCGCGCACCGGCGTGAGGTGGCCCCGTTCTTCCTCGACACCACGCCGGTGACGAACGCCGCGTACCAGGCGTTCATCGAGGACGGAGGCTACGACGACCCCCGCTGGTGGGCCCCGGAGGGCTGGGAGCACATCCGCCGCCACTCGGTCACGGCCCCGCTGTTCTGGCGCCGGGACGGCGGGCAGTGGCTGCGGCGCCGCTTCGGCGTCACCGAGGTGGTGCCGCCCGACGAGCCGGTGGTGCACGTGTGCTGGTACGAGGCCGACGCGTGGGCCCGCTGGGCCGGGCGGCGGCTGCCCACCGAGGCCGAGTGGGAGAAGGCCGCCCGGCACGATCCGGCCGGCGACCGCTCCATGCGCTATCCGTGGGGCGACGCCGACCCGGGCCCGGAGCACGCCAACCTCGGGCAGCGGCATCTGCGCCCGGCGCCCGCGGGCAGCTATCCGGCCGGTGAGTCCCCGCTCGGTGTACGGCAGTTGATCGGCGATGTCTGGGAGTGGACGTCGAGCGACTTCGCCCCGTACCCCGGTTTCCGGGCGTTCCCGTACCGGGAGTACTCGGAGGTGTTCTTCGGGCCGGACTACAAGGTGCTGCGCGGCGGTTCGTTCGCCGTGGACGCGGTGGCCTGCCGGGGCACGTTCCGCAACTGGGACTATCCGATCCGGCGGCAGATCTTCTCCGGGTTCCGCACCGCCCGTTCCGCGGAGGGCTCCTGATGTGCCGTCACCTGGCCTATGTGGGCCCCGCGGAGCCGCTGGGCCGGCTCCTGGTGGAACCGGCGCACGCCCTGTACCGCCAGTCCTGGGCGCCCCGGCGCCAGCGGTACGGCACGGTCAACGCCGACGGGTTCGGCGTCGGCTGGTACGCCGAGGGCGACCCGCTGCCGGCGCGCTACCGCCGGGCCGGGCCGATCTGGGCCGACCAGTCCTTCGCCGACCTGGCCCGGGTGGTGCGCACCGGCGCGCTGCTGGCCGCCGTGCGGGACGCGACGCTGGCGGGTGCCGACGCGGAGGCCGCGGCGGCGCCGTTCGCCGCGGGGCCCTGGCTGTTCAGCCACAACGGCGCCGTGGCGGGCTGGCCCGGCTCGCTGGAGCGGGTGGCCGGGACCCTGCCGGCCGGGGAGTTGCTGTCGCTGGAGGCCCGCAACGACTCGGCGCTCGTGTGGGCCCTGGTCCTGCACCGGCTGCGCGCCGTGGGCGCGGGTGAGCCGCGGCCGCGCGCCGACGCGCGGGCGCTGGCCGACACGGTGCTGGAGGTCGCCGCGGCCGCCCCCGCCTCCCGGCTCAACCTGCTGCTCACGGACGGCGAGACCATCGCGGCCACCGCCTGGGGCGACACCCTCTGGTACCTGGCCAGGCCCGGCGGCGGCACGGTCGTCGCCTCCGAGCCGTACGACGACGACCCGCACTGGCAGGAGGTCCCCGACCGCACCCTGCTCGCGGCGAGCGGCACGGACGTGCTGCTGACTCCGCTCGAGGACCCGCGCGAGAACGCCCTGGTGCCCGCGGCCACGACCGCTTCCGTATCTGTGAAGGAGCCCCGCACGTGAGCCCGTTCCGCCTCACCCGCACGCTGCCCGAGGACGCCACGGACGCCGCCCTGCGCGCCGACGTCCTGGCGGGCCTGTCGAGTACGCCCAAGTCGCTGCCGCCCAAGTGGTTCTACGACGCGCGGGGCAGCGAGCTGTTCGAGGAGATCACCGGGCTGCCCGAGTACTACCCCACCCGGGCGGAGCGGGAGATCCTCGTCGACCGGGCCGGGGAGATCGCCGCCGCGACGGGCGCCCGCACGCTGGTGGAGCTGGGCTCGGGTTCCTCGGAGAAGACACGGCATCTGCTCGACGCGCTGACCGGGCTGGACGCGTACGTGCCGGTCGACGTCAGCGAGAGCGCCCTCACCCGGGCGGGGCAGGCGATCGTCGCCGAGCGGCCGGGGCTGCGGGTGCACGCGCTGATCGCCGACTTCACCGCCGGGCTCACGCTCCCGGACACGCCGGGTCCCCGGCTGGTGGCGTTCCTCGGCGGCACGATCGGCAATCTGCTGCCCGCCGAACGGGCCGCGTTCCTGGCGTCCGTCCGTGCCCTGCTCGCCCCCGGCGACGGGCTGCTGCTGGGCACGGACCTGGTCAAGGACGAGCGGGTACTGGTGCGGGCGTACGACGACGCGGCCGGAGTGACGGCCGCGTTCGACAAGAACGTCCTGGCCGTGATCAACCGCGAACTGGGCGCCGACTTCGTGCCCGCCGCCTTCGACCACGTCGCGGTGTGGGACCCGCAGCGGGAGTGGATCGAGATGCGGCTGCGCTCGCGCACGGCGCAGACGGTGAAGGTCCAGGCGCTCGACCTGGCCGTGGACTTCGCCGCCGGGGAGGAACTGCGCACCGAGGTGTCCGCGAAGTTCCGCCGGGAGGGCGTGCGAGAGGAGTTGTCCGCGGCAGGCCTGGACCTCGCCCACTGGTGGACCGACGGCGAGGAACGCTTCGCGCTGTCGCTGAGCCGGGTGCGCTGAGCCGGCGCGCCGAGACGGGACCCGCGCCCGGTCAGCCGGCGTCGGGGTCCAGGAGTTCGGCGATGCGGTCGGAGGCCCGCTCGGCCTCCGGCCGCGCCTCGGCGCCCGTGAGGACCTTGGTCATGTACTCCTTGATCGGGTTGTCCGCCTCGACGGCACCCCACAGGGGCGTGCTGGGGGTCGCCCGGCCCTGCGCGGCGCCGGCGGCCATCGCCTCGACGCCTTCCTCGCCCGCGACGTCCGCGGCAAGGGACTTCTTGTTGGGGACGTAGTTCATGGTGCGGGCCAGGTCGGTGTTCCACTTGGCCCCGGTGAGGGCCTCGAGCACGGCGACGGCACCGTCCCGGTCGTCGGTGTTCTCGGGGACGACGAGGTCGGAACCGCCGGTGAAGACGGCCCCGGGCTTGCCCGCACTCTTGCCGGGCACGGGGAAGAAGCCCAGCTTGCCCTTGAGCCCGGGGTTCTCGCGCAGGATGGACTGGGCGAGCCCCGGCACGGCGATGATCTGCGCGACCCGGCCCTTCGCGAACACCCCGGCCTGCGGCGGGTGCTCCTCGTCGGCGTCGACGGGTCCCTTGCCCAGGGCCTGCAGTTCACGGTAGAAGTCCATGCCGCGCAGGGCGGCCGGACTGTCCAGCGCTCCCGTCCAGACGCCGCCGTTCTCCTTGGCGAGGTCGCCGCCCTCGTCCCAGATGAAGCCGGACAGCGTGTACCAGTCCTGCCCGGCCAGGTAGATGCCCTGGTCGTCGCCCCGGTCGAGTTTCTCGGTGGCGGCGAGCCACTCCTCGCGGGTCCGCGGCGGCCCGGTGATGCCGGCCTGCTCGAACAGGTCCTTGCGGTAGATGACGACGCGGTTGGCGGCGTACCAGGGGATGCCGAACTGCTGGGACAGGTACTCCCCCGGTTCGGCCAGGCCGGGCAGCCAGTCGCGGATCCCCCAGTCGCGCATCGACTCGAGGGTCAGGTCCTCCAGCCGGCCGCCCTCGGCGTACTGCGGGACCTGGGTGTTGCCGACCTCGATGACGTCCGGCTGCCCGTCACCGCCGTCGGACTTCAGCGCGGTCTGCACCTTCTCGCCGATGCCGGTCCACTCCTGGATGCGGACGTCAAGGTCCAGGTCGGGGTGCTCGCGTTCGAAGTCCTCGGTGAAGCGCTTCAGGAAGTCCTCCGAGGCGCTGCCCTTCATCAGCCACAGGGTGACGGCGCGCCGCCCGCTCCCGCCGTCCGAGGAGATCAGACCGCAGCCGCTGAGCAGGGAGGCGGACACGCAGACAAGGGCGAGGAGGCGACGTCTCACGAGGGGTCCTTCTGGTCGAACAGTGTCGGTGACGGACCGGTGGGTCCCGCGCACGCGAAGGGAGACCCGACGTGGGGGGACGAGCATGAGGCTCGTACGGGTGTCTGGGATTTTGGTATGGACCAATGCGTAGGTCAAGGGGGAGACCCAGCCGGGAGGCCGGCGAGGACGGCCGACGGGGACACCGACGCCTCGCGCTCCGCCGCCGCGTGGGGCACGGTGGAGTGACGCGTGCCACACGCGACACCGCCGCCCGCCCCGCAGGAGGGAGCACCCGCATGTCGAACCACACCTACCGGGTCACCGAGATCGTCGGCACCTCGCCCGACGGCGTCGACCAGGCCATCCGCAACGGCATCACCCGCGCCTCGCAGACCCTGCGCAACCTGGACTGGTTCGAGGTCACCCAGGTGCGCGGCCAGATCGAGGAGGGCGAGGTCGCCCACTGGCAGGTGGGCCTGAAGCTCGGTTTCCGCCTGGAGGGCTCGGACTGACGCCCCGCCGGGGGCGGACCGGGACCTGCGGAGGAACGGGGGCCGCCCGGGCGGTCAGGTACGCCCCTGCCGCTCCTGGGCGTCCTTCAGCTCGGCCGATCCGGCGGCCCAGTCCGCGCGGACGACGGTGAATCCGGCCCGTTCGGCGTCGGCGCACACCAACTCGTCGTCGTCCACCAGGACGCGGATCTCGCGGGCGCGGGCGAGCCGGCCCAGGATCTCCAGCTTGGTGCGCCGGGCGGGCCGGCGGTCGGTGTTGCCCCGCATGTACACCCGCCCCTCGGGGAGCCCCTGCGCGGCGAGCCAGTCGAGCGTGTCACGCCGGCAGCGCTCGGGCCGGCCGGTCAGGTAGACGATCTCGCACTCCCCTGCGCTCGCGTGCACCAGCGCGATGCCCTCCGGCAGCGGCGGATCCTGGGGCGCGGCGGCGAAGAAGGCGTCCCAGTCGCGCGGCCGGCGCTCCAGGAAGCACTGCCGGTGTGCGGTGCCGGCGAGGGTGTTGTCCAGGTCGAACACGGCCAGCGGAGGCCTGCTGCTGTCGGTCACGCCCCCCACCCTAGGGCGAGGGCCACGGCGACCGGCAACCCCTTGTTTGTTAATGGGATTCATTTTCAGGTAGCGTCCCGACGGTCACCGACCGAAGGGAAGTCCCATGGCCGTTCCGAAGCGGAAGATGTCCCGCAGCAACACCCGCCACCGCCGCGCCCGGTGGAAGGCAGCCGCGCCGGTCCTCGTGCCCGTCACCGTCAACGGCGTCCGCCACCTCGTCCCGCAGCACCTGGTGCGGGCCTACGAGCGCGGACTGCTGCGCCCCCAGGGCTGACCGGGGCCGGCCGGCCGCCCCGTCCCGGGAGTCGTCCCGGGAATCCTCGCGGCGCGCACGCGTTGAACCCCGTGTGAGCTCAGTGATCGCGACGACCCGCTTCTCCGTCCTCGACCGCTCCCGCATCCGCGAGGGCCGCACCGGCGCCGAGGCGCTGCGCGACACCGTGGCCCTGGCCCGGGAGGCGGAGCGGCTCGGCTACCACCGGTTCTGGGTGGCGGAGCACCACGGCGTGCCCGGGGTGGCCGGCTCCGCGCCGACCGTGCTGGCCGCCGCCGTCGCCGGCGCCACGCACCGCATCCGGGTCGGCACCGGCGGCGTGATGCTGCCCAACCACCGGCCCCTGGTCGTCGCCGAGCAGTTCGGCGTGCTGGAGTCGCTCTTCCCGGGCCGGATCGACATGGGTCTCGGCCGGTCGGTGGGCTTCACCGACGGCGTGCGCAAGGCGCTGGGCCGGGACAAGGACGACGCCGAGGACTTCGACGCGCAACTGGCCGAGCTGCTCGGCTGGTTCCGGGGCACCTCCCCCACGGGTGTGCACGCCCGCCCCGCCGAAGGGCTGACCGTGCCGCCGTTCGTGCTGGCCATGGGCGAGGGCGCGGCCGTCGCCGCCCGCGCGGGCCTGCCGATGGTCATCGGCGACCTGCGCGACCGCGACCGGATGCTGCGCGGCATCGACCGCTACCGCGCCGCCTTCCGCCCCTCCGCGTGGAGCCGGGAGCCGTACGTCGTCGTCTCGGGCACCGTCGCCGTGGCCGCCACCCCGCAGGCCGCCCGGCGCCTCCTGCTGCCGGAGGCCTGGTCCATGGCCCACGCGCGCACCCGCGGCGCCTTCCCGCCGCTGCCGCCGGCGGAGGACGTCGAGGCCCGCTCGATGACCGCCAAGGAGCGCGATCTGTACGAGTCCGGCCTGAGCGGCCACATCGCGGGCACCGAGGAGCAGGTCGCCGGCGAACTGGAGACGCTCCTGAAGGAGACCGGCGCCCAGGAGGTGCTCGTCACCACCAGCACGTACGACCGCGAGGCCCTGCTGGACTCCTACCGGCGGCTCGCCCGCGTCACCGGCGCGGGGACGGGGACCGCCCCAGCGTAGAATCGCGGGGTTTGTCCCGCCGGCCGTGACCCGAAGAGCGTACGGAGTTCCCCCCGATGCACAGCCCCCACGACCCGTACGTCCGCGTCCGCGGCGCGCGTGAGCACAACCTCAAGGGCGTGGACGTCGACGTCCCGCGGGACGTGGTGGCCGTGTTCACCGGCGTGTCCGGCTCCGGCAAGTCGTCGCTCGCCTTCGGCACCGTCTACGCGGAGGCGCAGCGGCGCTACTTCGAGTCGGTCGCGCCCTACGCCCGCCGGCTGATCCAGCAGGTCGGCGCGCCGAAGGTCGGCGAGATCACCGGGCTGCCGCCCGCCGTGTCGCTCCAGCAGCGCCGGGCGGCGCCGACGTCCCGTTCGTCGGTCGGCACCGTGACCAACCTGTCCAACTCCCTGCGGATGCTGTTCTCGCGCGCCGGCGACTACCCGCCGGGCGCCGCGCGGCTCGACTCCGACGCCTTCTCGCCCAACACGGCGGCCGGGGCGTGCCCCGAGTGCCACGGGCTCGGCCGGGTGCACCGTACGACCGAGGACCTGCTCGTCCCCGACCCGTCGCTGTCGATCCGGGACGGTGCGATCGCCGCGTGGCCCGGCGCCTGGCAGGGCAAGAACCTGCGGGACGTCCTCGACGCGCTCGGGTACGACGTGGACCGGCCGTGGCGCGAGCTGCCCGCCGAGCAGCGGGAGTGGATCCTGTTCACGGACGAACAGCCGGTGGTCACCGTGCACCCCGTGCGGGAGGCCGGCCGTATCCAGCGGCCGTACCAGGGCACGTACATGAGCGCACACCGGTATGTGATGAAGACGTTCTCGGACTCGAAGAGCGCGACGCTGCGGGCGAAGGCCGAGCGGTTCCTCACCAGCGCGCCCTGCCCGGTCTGCGGCGGCGGGCGGCTGCGGCCCGAGGCCCTCGCGGTGACCGTCGGCGGCCGGAGCATCGCCGAGCTGGCCGCTCTTCCGCTCACGGAGCTCGCCGGGCTGCTGCCGACGGGCGACGAGACGGCCCGGGTGCTCACCGCCGACCTGACCTCCCGCATCACGCCCGTCGTCGAGCTGGGCCTCGGCTATCTGAGCCTCGACCGCCCCGCGCCCACGCTCTCGGCGGGCGAGCTGCAACGGCTACGGCTGGCCACGCAGCTGCGCTCCGGGCTGTTCGGCGTCGTGTACGTCCTCGACGAGCCGTCCGCGGGGCTGCACCCGGCGGACACCGAGGCCCTGTTGGCGGTGCTGGAGCGGCTGAAGTCGGCGGGGAACTCGGTGTTCGTGGTGGAGCACCACCTCGGGGTGATGCGCGGCGCCGACTGGATCGTGGACGTCGGTCCGCGGGCGGGCGAGCACGGCGGGCGGGTGCTGTACAGCGGCCCGGTGGCCGGGCTGGCCGAGGTCGGGGAGTCGGCGACGGCGCGTCACCTCTTCGACCGCTCTCCCGCGCCGGCCCGCGAGGTGCGCACGCCGCGCGGCACCCTGACCGTCGGCCCGGTCACCCGGCACAACCTGCACGGGGTGAGCGCCGATTTCCCGCTGGGCGTCCTCACGGCGGTGACCGGCGTGTCCGGGTCCGGGAAGTCGACGCTCATCGGCGCGATCACCCAGGAATCGCCGGGCGTGGAGCGGCTGGTCTCCGTGGACCAGAAGCCCATCGGCCGCACCCCGCGGTCCAACCTGGCGACGTACACGGGCCTGTTCGACGTCGTACGGAAGGTCTTCGCGGCCACCGACGCGGCACGCGAGCGGGGCTACGGCGTCGGCCGCTTCTCGTTCAACGTGGCCGGAGGGCGCTGCGAGACCTGCCAGGGCGAGGGGTTCGTCAGCGTCGAGCTGCTGTTCCTGCCGAGCACCTACGCGCCGTGCCCGGACTGCGGCGGGGCGCGCTACAACCCCGAGACGCTCGAAGTGGCCTACCGGGGGCGGAACATCGCCGAGGTGCTGGACCTGACCGTGGAGGGCGCGGCGGAGTTCTTCGCGGACACGCCCGCGGTCGCGCGCAGCCTGGCGGCGCTGCTCGACGTCGGTCTGGGCTATCTGCGGCTCGGCCAGCCCGCGACGGAGCTGTCCGGCGGGGAGGCCCAGCGCATCAAGCTGGCGAGCGAGCTGCAGCGGGGCCGGCGCGGCCACACCCTGTACCTCCTGGACGAGCCGACGACCGGTCTGCACCCCGCCGATGTCGAGGTGCTGATGCGGCAGTTGCACGGCCTCGTCGACGCCGGGCACACGGTGATCGTGGTGGAGCACGACATGACCGTGGTGGCGGGCGCCGACTGGGTCATCGACCTGGGGCCGGGCGGCGGCGACGCGGGCGGGCGGATCGTCGCGGCGGGTCCTCCGGCCGAGGTGGCACGGACGGAGGGCAGCGCCACCGCGCCGTACCTGGCCGCCGTCGTGCACGGCGGGACGCGCCGGTGAAGCCGCTTCACCGGCGCGCGCCTGCCGGACGGTGACGGACCGCTACTCGCGGCCCCGCCGGATGTCGTCCTCGGTCATGCCTTCCGTCTCGGCCTCGATGCGCTCCTTGCGGATCTGACCGCGCACGGTCTCGTTCTCTATGTGCTCCTCCGTGGTCAGCCGGACGCGTTCGACCGGCACCGTCTCGGTCTCCACGACGGCGCGTTCCTCGTGCAGGGTGACCTCGTGCTCGGCCTCGCCGAGTTCGGGACCGGAGAGCGCCTCGTCACGGTTGGCGTCCGTGATCGGCTCGCGCTCCACGCGCACCTCCTCGTGGCGCACCGGAACGGTCTGCTCGACCTCCTCGGTGACCACGTACTTGCGCAGCCTGGCCCGGCCGACCTCGTGCTGCTCGACGCCGACGTGCATCCGCTCCTCCGAGCGGGTCATGGCGTCGTCGCCGCGCATGCCCCGCCGGCCCGACGCGTCCTCGCGTCCGGTGGTGCCTGCCGTGCCCGCCATGCCGGCGGTGCCCGCCATACCGGCCGCGCCCGCCTCGCCGGGGCCGGCGGCCCAGCGGCCGTCGTCGGTGCGCTCGGCCTCGGACAGCACGCTGTCCCAGTTGATGCCGTAGTAGTCGTAGAGCCGGTGCTCCTCGGCCTCCGACAGATGGCCGCCCGCGTCGACGTCCACATTGGGTGCGTCCTTGACCTTGTCCTTGCGGTACGGGACCTCGAGGTGATCCTGCACCAGCGAGGCGTCGCGGATCGGCACGAACGACTCGTTGGAACCGAACATGCCGGTCTTGACGCTCACCCACTCGGGGCGCCCCGTCATGTCGTCGAAGAAGACGTGCTTGGCGTCGCCGATCTTGTTGCCGTCCCCGTCGTAGACCGGATGGTCCAGGACGTTGGCGATCTCTTCACGGGTGATCATCTGGCATCACCCTCCTTCCGGAGTGCCTGTACTCCGACTGTCCGCATCAGCAGCCCGAAAACGGCACATCCATCACAAAGGGCACATACTTTTCGAAGGTGCTTTCCCCTGGTGACCGTGGCCGCCGGTCCCCGCCGCCGCGTACGCCGACTGGGCCGCGCCCGCGAGGGAGCGGCGGTCGCGATGAGAGCCGGGCGGGACGGCCGGGCACACCTCCACCTCGGCCGTCAGCCCGCGCGCCGAGACCACCCGCCACAGCGAGGCGAGCAGGATGTCCTCGCCGACGAACGCGGGCACCGTGCTCGGTGTCCGTGCCCCGGTCCGGTAGCGGATGCGGACCGGCTGGACCGGCACCCCGGCGTCGAGCGCGGCCTGGAACACGGCCCGGCGGAAGCGGCCGTGCGCGCGTCCGCACCAGGTGCTGCCCTCGGGGAAGGCGGCGACCGCGGCGCCCTCGCGCAGTGCCCTCGCGACCAGGGCGACCGTGTCCGGCAGCGCCCGCAGGCGGTCCCGTTCGATGAACAGGACTCCCCCACGAGCGGCGAGCGGCCCGGCCACCGGCCACCGCCGTATCTCGCTCTTGGCGAGCATCCGGGCCGGGCGCACGGCGGCGAGCAGCGGGACGTCCAGCCAGGAGACGTGGTTGGCCACCAGCAGCAGGCCGCCGGTGGGCGCGGCGGCACCCGTGACGCGGACCCTGACACCGGCGGCGCGCACGATCCACCGGCACCAGCGCCTCACCAGGCCGGCCGGCATCCGTCCCCGCAGCGGCGACAGCGCGACCGCGCACCCGGCGAGGAGGAGGACGGCGACCGCGGTCAGCCGTAGCACGGCACGCGGTACGCCGCCCGCGGTCCTGGAGGGCTCCACGCAGGCCCCGGGAGTGCAGGGGGCGGCGGGCAGCCAGGCGTTCATCGGGCCGGCAGCAGCGAGCGGAAGTGGCGCAGGTAGCGCGGGTCGACGCGGCTCATCGGCAGCAGCACGTACAGGTCGGCGACGCCGAAGTCCACGTCGTGCGCGGGCTCCCCGCAGACCCAGGCGCCGAGGCGGAGATAGCCCCGCAGCAGGGCGGGCAGTCCGGTGCGGGCGGCGGGTGCCGCCGCGCGCGGCGTCCAGGGCAGCAGCGGGCGTACGCGGTACTCCTCGGGTGCCAGGTGCTTGGCGCGGACCCGGTCCCAGGTGGCGGCGGCGAGGGCTCCGCCGTCGGCGAGCGGGATCGAGCAGCAGCCCGCGAGCCATGCGTGGCCCCGGTCGCTCATGTAGCGGGCCATGCCGGCCCAGATCAGCCCGATCACGGCGCCGTCGCGGTGGTCGGGGTGTACGCAGGAACGGCCGACCTCGACCAGGGAGGACCGGATCGGGTCCAGTGCCGCGAGGTCGAACTCGCCCTGCGCGTAGAGCCGTCCGGCGATCACGGCGCGTTCCGGCGGCAGCAGCCGGTAGGTGCCGACGACCTGCCCGGTCGTCTCCTCGCGCACCAGCAGGTGGTCGCAGTACGCGTCGAAGGGGTCGATGTCGTACCCGGGCTGCGGGCTCGCCAGCAGGGCGCCCATCTCGCCGGCGAAGACGTCGTGCCGCAACCGCTGGGCCGCGCGCACCTCGTCCTCGTCTCGGGCGAGGGTGACGGTGTAGCGCGGGGGTGCGGCGGGCGCCGGGGGGCGGTCCGCGGTCAGTACGCCGGTCATGGGTGCTCTCCTGGTGACGGGGCCGGGTCCGCCACAGTTCTTCCGATGCCGGCTGTACTGCGCGTGACCAGTGCCGGGAGAGCGGATGTGCGCTTGCTGAATGCCGGGCACGCGCAAGCGAGACGGGGCCGGGGGGAGCACCTCCCCCGACCCCGTCCGTCCGCACCCTTTCGGCGAACGTTCAGCGCACCCACCAAGGGGCGCGGGGCTGTGACACCGTGCGACTCCGCCGCGTGGGCGCCACCAGCCACGACGAACCCGCAGCCGTCGGTGACAGCACCTCCACGGCGCTACCGCCGCACCTTCCGCGCAGCCCGCAGCCACTCCTTGTTCATGCTGGTGATGGACACCAGCGGGATGCCCTTCGGGCAGGCCGTCGCGCACTCGCCCGCGAGCGTGCAGCCGCCGAAGCCCTCGTCGTCCATCTGCGCGACCATGTCCAGCACCCGCGTCTCCCGCTCGGGCGCGCCCTGCGGCAGGACGTTCAGGTGGTTGATCTTCGCGGAGGTGAACAGCATCGCCGCGCCGTTCGGGCACGCGGCGACGCAGGCGCCGCAGCCGATGCACTCGGCGTGCTCGAAGGCGAGGTCGGCGTCCGGCTTGGGCACCGGTGTGGCGTGCGCCTCCGGCGCGGCACCGGTCGGCGCGGTGATGTAGCCGCCGGCCTGGATGATGCGGTCGAAGGCCGAGCGGTCGACGACCAGGTCCTTCACGACCGGGAACGCGGCGGCCCGCCACGGCTCGACGTCGATGGTGTCGCCGTCCTTGAAGGACCGCATGTGCAGCTGGCAGGTGGTGGTGCGCTCGGGGCCGTGGGCGTCGCCGTTGATGACGAGCGAGCAGGCGCCGCAGATGCCCTCGCGGCAGTCGTGGTCGAAGGCGACCGGGTCCTCGCCCTTGAGGATGAGTTCCTCGTTGAGGGTGTCGAGCATCTCCAGGAACGACATGTCCTGCGAGATCCCGTCCACCTCGTACGTGGACATGGCGCCGTCGGCGTCGGCGTTCTTCTGGCGCCAGACGCGCAGGGTGAGCTTCATGCGTAGCTCCGCTGGGTGGGGTGGACGTACTCGAAGACCAGGTCTTCCTTGTGCAGGGTGGGAGCCTCGCCGGTGCCGGTGAACTCCCAGGCGGCGGCGTACGCGAACTCGTCGTCCTTGCGGGCGGCCTCGCCGTCCGGGGTCTGGGACTCCTCGCGGAAGTGACCGCCGCAGGACTCGGACCGGTGCAGCGCGTCGAGACACATCAGCTCGGCGAGCTCCAGGTAGTCGACGATGCGGTTGGCCTTCTCCAGCGACTGGTTGAACTCCTCGCCGGTGCCGGGGACCTTGATGCGCCGCCAGAACTCCTCGCGGATCTGCGGGATGCGCTCCAGGGCCTTGCGCAGTCCGGAGTCGGTGCGGGCCATGCCGCAGAACTCCCACATCAGCTCGCCGAGTTCGCGGTGGAAGGAGTCCGGGGTGCGGTCGCCGTCGACGGACAGCAGCAGGTTGAGCCGGTCCTCGGTCTCGGCCAGCACCTCCTGCACCACCGGGTGTCCGTCGTCGACCTCGTCCTTGTGCGGGTTGCGGGCGAGGTAGTCGTTGATGGTGGCCGGCAGGACGAAGTAGCCGTCCGCCAGGCCCTGCATCAGCGCGGAGGCACCGAGCCGGTTGGCGCCGTGGTCGGAGAAGTTGGCCTCGCCGATCGCGAAGAGGCCCGGGACGGTGGTCTGGAGGTCGTAGTCGACCCACAGGCCGCCCATCGTGTAGTGCACGGCCGGGTAGATCCGCATGGGCACCCGGTACGGATCCTCGTCGGTGATCCGCTGGTACATGTCGAAGAGGTTGCCGTACTTCGCCTCCACGGCCTTGCGGCCCATGCGCTTGATCGCATCGGCGAAGTCCAGGTACACGCCCTGCCCGCCGGGGCCCACTCCCCTGCCCTCGTCGCAGACGTTCTTCGCGGCTCGGGAGGCGATGTCACGGGGCACGAGGTTGCCGAAGGAGGGGTAGATGCGCTCCAGGTAGTAGTCGCGCTCGTCCTCGGGGATCTTGTTCGGCGGCCGGTCGTCGCCCTTGGCCTTCGGCACCCAGATCCGGCCGTCGTTGCGCAGCGACTCGCTCATCAGCGTCAGCTTGGACTGGTGGTCGCCGGTGCGCGGGATGCAGGTGGGGTGGATCTGCGTGAAGCAGGGGTTGGCGAAGTAGGCGCCGCGCCGGTGCGCGCGCCACACGGCGGTGGCGTTGGAGTTCATGGCGTTGGTCGACAGGTAGAAGACGTTGCCGTACCCGCCGCTCGCCAGGACCACGGCGTCCGCGAAGTAGGTGTCGATCTTCCCGGTGATCAGGTCCCGGGCGACGATGCCGCGCGCCCGGCCGTCCACGACGATCAGGTCGAGCATCTCGGTGCGCGGGTGCATCTCGATGTTGCCGGCCGCGATCTGCCGGCTGAGCGCCTGGTAGGCGCCGAGCAGCAGCTGCTGGCCCGTCTGGCCGCGGGCGTAGAAGGTACGGGAGACCTGGACGCCGCCGAAGGAGCGGGTGTCGAGCAGACCGCCGTACTCGCGGGCGAAGGGCACGCCCTGGGCCACGCACTGGTCGATGATCTCTACGGAGATCTGCGCGAGCCGGTGCACGTTGGACTCGCGGGAGCGGAAGTCGCCGCCCTTGACGGTGTCGTAGAACAGCCGGTGCACGGAGTCGCCGTCGTTGCGGTAGTTCTTCGCCGCGTTGATGCCACCCTGTGCGGCGATGGAGTGGGCGCGGCGCGGCGAGTCCTGGTAGCAGAACTGGACGACGCGGTAGCCCTGTTCGGCGAGGGTCGCGCCGGCCGAGCCGCCCGCGAGGCCGGTGCCGACGACGATGACGGTCTGCTTGCGCCGGTTGGCGGGGTTGACCAGCTTCGCCTCGAAACGGCGCGTGTCCCAGCGCTCGTTGACCGGCCCGGCGGGGGCCTTGGTGTCGGCGACCGGCTCTCCGGTCGTGTAGTCGGCGTAGGTTGTCATGTCAGCTCACCACTCCGGTCATGACGCCCACGGGTACGGCGACGAAGCCGATCGTGAGCAGCAGCGCGAGGACGTTCGCGGTCGTCTTCAGGGCGCGGTCGCGGGTACGGCTTCCGGCGCCGAGGGTCTGGGCGGCGGACCAGAAGCCGTGCCGGATGTGCAGGCCGAGGGCGAGCATCGCGACGATGTAGACGACGTTGCCGTACCAGGTGGAGAAGGTGTCCACGACGTTCTGGTAGGGCTTGCCGCTCTCGAAGCCGCCGGAGTGCACGGTGCCGGTGGTCAGGTCCAGGATGTGCCAGACGATGAACAGGCCGAGGATGATCCCGCCCCAGCGCATGGTGCGGGTGGCGTAGCTCGCCCGGGCCTTCTTGTGCACGTACTTGCTGGGCCGCGCCTTGATGTCGCGGCGGCTGAGCTGGTACGCGGACGTGGCGTGGGCGACGACGGCGACGACCAGCACGACGCGGATCAGCCACAGCGTCCACTCGTAGTGCATGAACGGCTCGCCGACCGTGCGCAGCCAGTGGGCGTAGTGGTTGAACTCGCTCGTCCCGAAGAAGATCTTCAGGTTACCGATCATGTGGGCGACCAGGTAGAGCAGCATGACGAGACCACTGATCGCCATCACTGTCTTCTTGCCGACGGACGAGTCCCACACGGTGCGCGCCATGGACGGCCGTCGGTCCGTCCGCGTTGCCAGAGCCATGTCACAGGACGCTACGCGGGCCAGGGGCCATCGGTCCAAGACATGGTCCGCCTCGTTTCCATAGGGTCTGCCTATCGAAGACCTATGCTTGCGGTATGCAGTTCCAGCAGCTCCAGTACTTCGTGGCGGTCGCCGAGACCCGGCACTTCACCCGGGCCGCCGAGGCCGTCCACGTGGCGCAGCCGTCGCTGTCGCAGCAGATCAAGGCGCTGGAGCGGGAGCTCGGCGCGGACCTGTTCCTGCGGGCTCGGGGCAACATCACGCTGACCGACGCCGGGGAGGCGCTGCTGCCGCTGGCCCGGCGCATCCTGGCCGACGCGGACACCGCGCGGCACGAGGTGCTGGAGCTGGTGCAGCTGCGCAGCGGGCGGGTCCGGCTGGGCGCCACGCCGAGCCTGTGCACCGGACTGCTCCCCGACGTGCTGCGCGCGTTCCACGACCGCTACCCCGGTGTCCGGCTGCTGATCGAGGAGGGCGGCTCGCACGACCTGGTCCGGGGGCTGGCCCGTGGCGCGCTCGACCTGGCGCTGGTGGTCCTGCCGCTGCCCACCGCGTCGCCGGCGCTGACCACGGTGGAGCTGCTGCGGGAGGACCTGGTGGTGGTGTCGTCCCCGGAGGCGCCCCGCCCTGGTGGCGGGCGGCGGGCGGTGCGGATCTCCGACCTGGAGGGCGAGCGGCTGGTGATGTTCCGGCACGGGTACGACCTGCGGGAACTGACGGTGGCCGCGTGCCGCTCGGCGGGGTTCGAGCCGGACTTCGCGGTGGAGGGCGGGGAGATGGACGCGGTGCTGGGGTTCGTGCGGGCGGGGCTGGGCATGGCGGTCGTCCCCCGGATGGTGGCGGCCCGCTCCGGCCGCGGGCTGCGGGTGACGCCCCTGTCCCGCCCGGGCCTGCACCGGACCATCGCCCTGGCCCACCGCAGTGACGTGGCTCCGCCGCGGGCCGCACGGGAGCTGCAGCGGATGCTGCTGGAGCGGTGAGGACTCGCGCGGCGGCGCCCCGGGGGCCGGCCGGAGGCGAGGTGCGGCTTCTCGGGACGGTCGGGCCTGCGCGGCGGGCGCCGCCGACAGGCGTCGGCGCCGGGTTCCGTCCGTCCGGCACGCCGTGAGGGCACCCCTGGGCACGGCGGACAGCGCTGCCGGGCCGGTCGCCGTCAGGGGCGTCTCAGGTGCGGGGCTCCAGCACCTCCAGGACGCCGGTCTCGGTGTCGTAGCTGCGCAGGGTGATGAGCCGGGCCGACAGGGGTGGCGCCGGCAGCAGTTCGGGGACCCGCCGGCCGGCGAAGGCACCTGCCCGCCGGGTGCGGCCGAGGGTGACGTGCGGGCTCCAGCGCCCAGGTTCGTGAAACGGGCTGAGGGCCTGGGGCGGGCTGTCCGAGGCCACCGCCTCCCAGACCCGTCGGTGCACGCCGGCCAGCGCGGAGTCGCAGTCCAGCGCCCAGGCCAGCACGGAGGTGGGCCGCTCGAAGCGGACCACGCCGGTGAACCGCACCGGCAGCGGCAGGGCGGCGGCCACCTCGGCCAGCTCCCAGCGGATCGGGGCGGTCAGCTCCGGGCAGGCGGCCAGGGTGAGGTGCGGACTGTTGGTCGGTGAACGGTGACGCGCCTGACTGGGCAGCCCCGCGTCCGCGAGCCGCCGCCAGGCCTCCCGAACCGCCAGCTCCGCCGCCTCGTCCAACAGAAGCTCGACCGTGCGCACCACCGCAGCCTACCGGCGGTCGGGTCCGGACGGGTTCGCCGGACAGCCCCCGGTGCCTCCCCGAAGGGTCCGCTGCGTCAGGCGACCAGCCCGACGATGCTCCGGACCGTCAGCCACAGGCCGATCACCAGGGAGAGCGTGACGACCAGCTGTTCCTGGTGCTGCTCCAGCCGGCGCCCGCAGGGCGTTCAGGCGGGCGTTCGCGACCGCGGGCGCCCGGACCGCGTAGCTCTCCATGACGATGAGGCTGAGGGTGGCCAGCAGACAGTAGCCGCTCAGTGCGATCCAGTCGGCGAGGGTGGAGAGGCTCGCGTCGATGACGGTCGCGGCGCCGGCCGCGACCAGTCCCCAGGACTGCAGCAGCCATGCGAGCCCCGCTGCCGTGACCAGGGACGCGTCGTCGATCCGGGCGGCCCAGCGCGGCGGGCCGTGCGGGCGGGGCGGCCGGCGGTGCCGGTAGGCGCCGAACAGCACCAGTGCCAGACCGAGGGCGAGTTTCACGCCGAGCACGGCGGTCGAGTGCGCGGTGTGACGGGCCGGGGGCCGGCCGCCGGTCAGCAGCATGACGCAGGCGATCACCGCGACGAGGTTGACCAGCCACGACACCAGGAAGGCCAGGCCCTGACGAACGCCGCGCCGCGAGGACAGCAGCAGGATGAAGGCGCTGTTGTGCACAGGCCCCAGGGAGATGGCCGCACCGATGACGATCAGGTCGAGGACCATGGATCAGTCGCTCCTGGGTCTGGGACTGTCCGCCACCCGGCGTCGTGCGACCGGCCGGTAGGGGAAGGAGGCGTTGCTGCGGGCGCCGCGACCCGACTCTGCAAGCGGTGGACCCGGCCGGTCAAGCGGGCCACGCCCGTGAGCCTCGTCGGACCGTTCGGAAGGCGCATCGCCGGCGCTCACGCCCGCAACGGTCGCGGCGAAGCCACCGAGGCTCCCTCGGCCCGGCCGCTTCGGGGCGTCGGGCTCAGGCGAGCACGGCCGGCCTGAGTGTCTCCTCGCACCAGCGGCGGAAGCCCGTGGGCGCCGTGTCCGGTGTGCTGGGTGCGGACGAGCCGTAGAAGCCCTGGGTGTCCATCGCGGCGGCCATGTCGGCCAGGCCCCGGGCGCCGTCCTGGCTCGCCCCGAAGCGCAGGGCCGTCGCCCCGTACTCCGCCGGGGTGGTCTCCCGCACCCGCACCGGGCGGTCCAGTACGTCGCACATGACCCGCGCCATGCCCTCGGGTGTGAGGTCGTCGGGACCGACCAGCGGCACGTCGGCCCGGCCGGTCCAGGTGTCGTCGAGCAGCAGCCGGGCCGCCGTCGCGGCGATGTCTCCGGTGGCACAGGTCCGCAGGACCCGGTCCGCGGCGTACGCCACCCGGAACTCGCCCGTGGAGCGGAGGGCCGCCGCCTGACCGAGCAGGTTCTCCATCAGGAAGGGCGGGCACAGCGCCCGGTAGTGCACGCCGGTGGCCGCGATGCGGTCGTCCATGGCGAGCGACGCGGAGATCGGCCCGGCGTTCTTCGCGACGCCGCGCCCCAGGCTGGAGACGGCGACGACCCGTCGGACACCGTGCCGCCCGATCACCTCGCACAGCGGCAGCGTGAAGTCGCGGAAGTGGCCCTCGACACTGTCGGCGCCCGGCGCGGGCGGCACCAGCCAGAACACCCGGTCGGCTCCGTCGCAGGCCGCGCCGAGGATCTCGGGGTCGGCGTGCGAGCCCTGGAACACCTCGGCCCTCTCGCGTGCCCGGGGGGTGAGACGGCCGGGGTCGCGGGCGATCACCCGGACCGCGGCCCCCTCGTCCACGGCGTCGAGAACGGTGTCGAGGACCTGTCGGCCGATACCGCCGGTCGGGGTGGTGATGACGATCACGGGAAACAACTCCGGTTCAAGGAAGGGAGGATGGAGAAACGCACCGGGTCACGGACCCGCCCCGTACGGGGCTCCGGCGCCTGTTCATCCTGTTCCGCGGCCGGGCGGAACTGAAGGACCGTTAGGATCCCGGTTGTTACCCTGAGGGCAATACCGAAGGGAGGCGGAGAACATGGAGTCCCGTTCCCTGCGCTATTTCGTCGCGGTCGCCGAGGAACTCAACTTCGCCCGTGCCGCCGAGCGGCTGGGCATCTCGCCGCCGCCCCTGTCCCGGGCGATCCGCCGGCTGGAGGCCGAGCTGGGCGTCGCCCTGTTCGAGCGGACCACGCACCACGTGACCAGGACCCCGGCCGGGGACGTCCTGCTCACCGAGGCCCGCGTCGCGCTGGACGCACTGGAGGCGGCCGGGCGCCGAGCGCGGCGCGCGGCGGCGGGTCCGCAGCTGGTGCTGGCCGTGAAGGCCGACGGGGACGCGGGACTGCTCGAGCCGATCCTGACGCGCTACGCGTCCGAACCGGGTTCCGTGCCGGTCGCCGTCCGGCTGTGCGGCTGGCAGGAACAGCCGGAGCTGCTGCGCGGCGGCGAGGCGGACGTCGCCCTGGTGCACGCGCCGTTCGACGGCACCGGCCTCGACAGCGAGACGCTGGTCGTCGAACCGCGCGTCGCCGTCCTCGCCTCGGACCACCCGCTGGCCGCACGCGACCGGTTGGAGCTGGCCGATCTCGGCTGGAGCCCCGGCACCGTGGAGCGGCACATCGACGAGGCCAGGCGCGGCCGGGGCGATCTGGCCCAGGTGCTCACGGCCGTCTCGCTCGGGGAGGCCGTCACCCTGCTGCCCGCCTCGGTCGCCGTGCGCTACCCGCGCCCGGGCGTCGCCTACCGCCCGGTGTCCGACGCGCCGCCGGTCGCCCTCGCCCTCGCCTGGCCCCAGGAGTCCCGGTCGACGGCCACCGCCGCACTCGTACGCGTGGCGGCCGAGGTCGCCGAGAGCGCCCGCGCCGGAGCGTAGGCGAACCGGACAGCAGACCCCCGGGCTGCCGCGCCCCTCAGCCCGTGGCGTCCACCAGGGCCAGTTCGTGCAGGCGATCCGGCGGGCCCGGACGGGCGTAGTACCAGCCCTGGGCCGTGTCGCAGCCCAGGATGCGCAGTTGCTCGGCCTGCGCGCCAGTCTCCACCCCCTCCACGGTCACCGTGAGGTCCAGGCTGTGGGCCAGGGCGACGATGCCCTCGACGATCTTGAGGTCGACGGGGTCCGCCGGGAACCGCTGCATGCTCTGGGTGAAGGAACGGTCCAGTTTGAGGACGCTCACCGGCAGCCGGCGCAGGTTGGCGAGGTTGGAGTAGCCGGTGCCGAAGTCGTCCAGGGCGATGTCCACGCCCATCTCGGCCAGCCGGCGCAGCGGCTTCAGCAGGTCGTCGTCCGCGCCGATGAGCGCGGACTCCGTCACCTCCAGGCAGAGCGCGTCGGGTGCGACGCCGGTGCGTTCCAGGATCTCTATGGTGTCCTGGACCAGCCCGGGGTGGGTGAGCTGGCAGGGCGAGAGGTTGACGTTGATCCGCAGCGGCCCCGCCGCGGTCGTCTCGCCGTACCGCTCCCGCCACGCGCGGGCCTGCCGCACGGACTGCTCGAGCACCCAGCGGCCCAGCGGAACGATCAGCCCGGTGTGCTCGGCGAGCGGGATGAAGCGGTCCGGGCCGAGCACGCCGTGCTGCGGGTGCAGCCAGCGCACCAGGGCCTCGGCGCCGTGCACGCTGCCGTCGCCGAGGTGCACCAGCGGCTGGTACTCGATGAAGAACTCGCCCCGCTCCAGGGCCGCCGGCAGCGCGGTCGTCAGCCCGTGCCGGGTGATGACCCGGGCGTCGGCCTCCGGGTCGGCGAGCTCGAAGCGGTTGCCGCCCGCCGACTTGGCCCGGTACATGGTGATGTCGGCGCTGCGCAGCACCTCCGCCGGGCTGCGTTCGCCCGCCGGGCCCTCGACGATGCCGATGCTGCCGCGCACGGTCAGTTCACGGCCGTCGATGCTGATGGGCGCGAGCAGCGCGTTCATGATGCGCCCGGCGAGTTCGTCCACCTCGTGCCGGGTGTCCGGGCCGGTGGTCAGCGCCACGAACTCGTCGCCGCCGAGCCGGGCGACCATCTCGCCGGGTGCGGTGGCGCAGGCCTGGAGCCGGTCGGCGACCTCCACGAGCAGCCGGTCTCCTGCCGCGTGGCCGAGGCTGTCGTTGACGGTCTTGAAGCCGTCGAGGTCGAGGTAGCACAGGCCGAACCGCTGGCCGGGGCCCGCGCCGAGGGCCTTCTCCAGGCGCTCGAAGAAGAAGCTGCGGTTGGGCAGGCCGGTGAGGGCGTCGTGGGTGGCCTCGTAGCGCAGCCGCAGATTGAGCAGCCGGCGCTCGGTGGTGTCCTCCATCAGCGCGAGCTGGTACTGCGGGCTGCCGTCGGGGTCGCGCAGCAGGGAGACGGTCAGGTTGGTCCACAGGACCGTACCGTCGGGGCGGTAGAAGGCCTTCTCGCAGTGATAGGCCTCGCGTTCGCCGCGCACCAGTTCCTGGTAGAGCCGCCAGGTCTGGGGCGCGTCGTCGGGGTGGGTCCACTCCCTGACGTTGCGGCCGCGCAGCGAGGGGTCGGTCAGGCCGAACATGCGGGTCAGGGCGCCGTTGACCTGGAGGATGTTGCCGTCGAGGTCCGCGATGCCGATGCCTATGGCCGCGCCCTCGAAGACCGCGCGGAAGCGGGCCTCACTGGCGTGCAGCGCCTCGGCCACCACGCCCTGCGCCTTCAGGGCGGCCTGCGCGATGGCCTCCTGCTCGGCGAGCGTCCGGCCGCGCAGCGCCCCGGCGAACCCGGCCGCCATGGCGTGCTGGATCCGTGCCGACCGCGCCCGCAGGGCCTCGGCGTCGCCGTCCTCGCCGCAGTACAGCACCAGGTAGGCGTCCACGCAGTCCAGCGTGCGGGTGAGCGCGTCGGGGTCGGTGCAGTGCACGTCGACGAGGGCCGCGCCGACCGCCTTCGCCTCCTCGGTGTCGAGGCTCCGGGCCCGCAGCAGCTCGCTCAGCCGGCGGGCCAGCGGCATCAGTTCTTCCTCGAACTCGGGCCGGGTCGACGACGTCGAGGTCACCGGGTACACCGCGCGGCTCCAGATCGTCGCGAACCGTCGGAGTCTGTCCTCCGGCCCGCCCGGCTCCGCGGTCACGCCGTACGCCCCACGCCCGCGAAGCCGGAGAAGGCATACGGGTCCTCGTCCTCCGGCGCCGTCTCGGGCCGCCAGCGCGGCATAGGAACCAGTCCGGGTTCCACCATGTCGTACCCCTCGAAGAACCGGGCGATCTCGTCGCGCGAACGCATGATCAGCGGATTGCGGATGTCCTTGTACACGTCCACCGCGCCCCCGGCCCGCTCGGCGGGCAGCGGGATCCCCTCGTACGAGGCGTGCGTGAGGACGAGCAGGCTGCCGGGTGCGAGCGCGTCGCTCAGCTCGGCCACCGCCGCGTAGGGGTCGTCCGCGTCTTCCACGAAGTGCAGTATGGCAACGAGCAGGAGGGCCACCGGCCGATTCAGGTCGATCAGCCGCTCCACCTGGGGGCTGGTGAGGATGTCCTGCGGCTTGAGCAGGTCGGCGGCCACGACGTCCGCGTCCTCGGCGCCCTCCAGGACCGCCTGGCTGTGCGCCACCGCGACCGGGTCGTGGTCGACGTACACCACGCGGGCGCCGGGCCGGGCCGCCCGGGCCACCTCGTGGACGTTGCCGTGGGTGGGGATGCCGGAGCCGATGTCCAGGAACTGGTCGATGCCCTCCCGGGCCGCGAAGCGCACGGCGCGGCGCATGAACGCCCGGTTCGCCTGCATGATCTTGGGGAGCCCCGGCAGGAACTCCATGGCCCTGCGGGCCGCTTCGCGGTCGACCTCGAAGTTGTGCGAACCGCCCAGGTAGAAGTCGTAGATGCGGGACACGCTCGGCACCGAGATGTCGATGCTCCGTGGGGCCCAGGCGGGACGCTCCATCTATCTCTCCAAGGCTCGGGCGATCCGGTGTTCGAGCTGAGGCTACTGATCGCCCGCCGAACGGGCGAGCCCGAGCGGAGATTGACCGTCCGTTCCCGGTCACTGCCTGCGGCACGTGCCGGGCGCCAAGGCACGCCAAAGCACGCGAATGGGGCCGTCCCCTCCGCCTGGACACGGAGGGGACGGCCCTGGGGAGGGTGCCGTCACTTCTTCGGCGCGCCGACCGGCTTTCCGTCGGGTGCGACGGCGTACCAGGTGCCGCCGACACCCTGGCCGTTGGTGTCGCCGGCCTTCTTGTCACCCGCGAAGGTGTAGATCGGCCAGCAGTCGACCGTCTGCTGCGCGGCGCCGTCGGGCCGGGTGAAGCTCATCAGGCCCTTCTTCACGACGCCCTTGGTGTCGTTGGCCTCCACCGGGGCCACGACCGGCCACTTCTCCAGGCAGGCTCCGGTGCACGCGGAGACCGGCTTCGGCCACGCCTCGTCCTTCATGAAGCGGTAGACGGTCATGCCGTTCTTGTCGACGACGATCTCGCCGAGTTCGGGATCGTTGCGGGTGGAGAGTCCCGCCAGGTCGGCGGCCTTGGCCTTCTTGCCGTCGGGGGCGAGGGCGTACCACTTGCCGCCGACGCCCTGGCCCTTGACCTCCCCGACGGCGTCCTTGGCGTAGCGGTACGCCGGCCAGCCGCCGATGGTCAGCTGCTTGGTGCCGTCGGCGCGGGTGACCTCGCCGAGCAGCGACTCGTCGATGCCCTCGCCGGCGATGGCGTCGTCCGCGGCCACCGGCGGCCAGGCCGTGGCGCAGTCGGCCTCGCACGTCGTCTTGGGCGGCTGGGCGGTGTCCTGGTCGAACCGGTAGAGGGTGCGGCCGCTGCCGTCGGTCACGAGCTCGCCCAGTTCGGCGTTCGCGGAGACGGACAGCTTGCCGGCGGAGACCGGCGGAGCCGCGGAGGCCTGGCCGCCCTTCGCGCCGAGGCCGTCGCCGCTACCGGCTCCGGCGCCGATGGTGCTGACGTCACCGGGGACGGCCGTCGCACCCACGTTCTGGCTGCCCGTGGCGCTGCCGCCGTCCTGACCGCACGCCGTCGTCAGCGCCAGCACCGCCGCAGCGCTCGCCACGAGTGAGGCGCTCCGCCAGGAGGTCTTCATCGTCAATCCCCGATCATCGCAAAGGTGTTGCGGCGCCCTGCTGCGCCGCGGCACGACACTGGGTACGCGCGAGGACGCGGGTTGTGTTCAACCGGGGAGCGGAATTCTTTCCGGCCAGGGCCCGGCCGCCTCGGGCCGTCGCGGGAGAGGACGGTCCGCCCGCTTCTCCCCGTACTCGCGTACGGATCCGCGCGTGGGCGACCGGCCGCTGGTCAAACCGTCCGCCGGCCCATATCCCTCGTTCGGGGCAATCGCCGGCTTCTCCCGCGTGGCACCGCGCGCCAAGCCCGATGATCTCGTCGTGCATGGACCCGAACCGACCCGATCCGCCGTCGCCGGACGGGTGTTGGCCCTGGTGACGCTGACGTTCACCCTCGTCGGCACACCGGTGGGCACGGCACAGGCCGACGCCTGTGCGTATGCCTCGACCGGCCCGGGCGGCACCGAGGCGGTGGTGGTCGCCGGGAGTGTCTCCTGGCCCGACTTCCCACCGTGCCCGGAGCCCACACCCCCGCCTCCGCCGCCGCCCACTCCCACGCCGACGCCACCGCCCACTCCCACGCCGACGCCACCGCCGCCTCCGCCGCCGCCTCCGAAGCCCACGCCGCCACCGCCGCCCGCGCCGAAACCCCCGCCACCACCCGCCCCGAAACCCGAGCCGCCCCCGCGCCCGGCGCCGGCACGTCCGACGCCCGCACCGACACCGACGCCCTCACCGACGCCACCGCCGGTCCGGCCCGCCGCTCCCGCGCCCGCACCGTCGGCCACTCCGGCACCCCGCCCGTCGCTGACCCCGGTGCACTACCCGCGGTACCGCACCGCCCGGGTGCAGCAGCGGTCCTCCGGCGGGGCCACCTCACCCCTCGTCTTCGTCCTGCTCATCACGGTGCCCGCGCTGGTAGCCGTCGCCGCGCTGCGCGCGCGCTGATCCCTGGAGGCTTCTCTTGCCGGAATGGCTTGTTCTGATCCTCGCGATGCTGGCCGCCTGCGCCGTCGTCGTCATCGTCACGATCCTGCGGCACCGCACAGCGTCCGACGACGAGGACCCCACCGAGACACCGGACGTCATCGAGTACATGACGATGTGGATCGGTGTGGTGTACGCCATCGTCCTGGGCCTGGCCATCGCCGGTGTCTGGGAGGCGCGCAGCGCCGCCGAGGACCACGTGCAGGCGGAGGCCGTCGCCCTGCACGAGATCTCCGAGCGCGTCCGGGTCTATCCACCCGATGTCCGTGACCGCATCCGGGAGGATGTCAACGCCTATGTCGGACACGTCGTCACGACCGAGTGGAAGTCCATGGCCGACGACGGCCAGGTCACCGAGCGCGGCACCGAACTCCTCGACAAGGTCCGTGCGGACGTCACCGACTACGAGCCGAGGTCGGACTTCGAGGCCCAGGCCTACCAGCCGCTCGTCGACCAGGTGGCCGCCGCGGACCAGGCCCGCATCTCCCGGTCGGAGTCGACGGGGGCCACGATGCCGGGCGTGGTGTGGTTCGGGCTCATCGCCGGTGCCGTCGTCACCATCGGCATGGTCTTCGCCCTGCAGATCCGGCGCACCACACGGGAACTGGTCCTCGCCGGGCTGTTCTCCGCGCTGATCGCCTTCCTGCTCTTCCTGATCTGGGACTTCGACGCGCCCTACAGCCGCGGGGTCGCGGCATCGACGGAGCCGTTCCTGAACCTCTTCCCGGGCGTCAAGGGCTGACCTGCCCCGCACGGGCCGCCCCCGCCGCCCGTACACGGGGGCGGCCCTCAGCCCTGCCGACACGCCGTCCCCGTCCTCCGGCCGCCGCGGCGCCGTCCCCCGACCGGCCCACACCCTTGCCCCATTCGCGCGACTGGGATCGCGCCCACGAGCAGGGCTTCCTAGCGTTTCGGGCATCGAGGTGCATTCCTGGCGCGAGCGGAACAGGTCCGCCGCTGCTCCTCGGGGACCCGGAGGATCCACCATGCGCGCGATACCCGTCGCCTCGGCCGCGCTGCTCGGCGTCGCCGCTCTCTCTTCCTGCGTGCCGGCCGGCGCGGCCGTCGGCGGCAGCACCACGCCGTTCGGCTTCAGTGTCCGGCCCTCCACCGTCGCGGCGGGCGGCGAGGTCACCCTGCGGGTGGACCGGAACGACGGTGCCTGCCGCGGCCGTGTGCGGGTCACGTCCCCGGTGTTCGACACGGTCGTCATCCCGCGCACGCACGTGTCGGCGCAGGCACGGGTCGACCGGGACGCCAGGCCCGGCGCGGTGTACCAGGTGTCGTTCACCTGTGACGGGACGACCGGCACCACGAACCTGACCATCGCCGGCGGCCACTCGTACCGCCCCGACCCCGTACCGTCCAGGGGCGTCCACGCCGGCTCGGGCGGCAGCATCGCGGGCTTCGACCTCAAGGAGATCGGGCTCGGCGTCGCGCTCATCGCGGGATCCGTCGGCGCGGCGTACCACCTGTCCCGGCGCCGCTCCGGCGAGGAGGGCGCCTGACCTCTCCGCCCCGCGCGCACAGGGCGTCACCCCGGATCCCGTGAGGGCCCGGGGCGACGCCCTGCCGACGTGCGCGGTCCTGGGCGCGGTGCCAGGCGGGCCCGTTCCCCGACGGCCGAGCCCGCACGGCCCTGGTGGCGGCGGGTCAGATCCGGCGCTCGGACCGGCGGCGCATCCAGAACAGGCCTCCGCCGGCGACGGCCGCGGCCACGAGCCCGCCGCCGATCGCGATGTCCGTCGGCGTGGCCCCGCTCGAGCTGCTGCCGCCGAGACCGCCGCGGACACCGCCGATGACGGTGAAGGCGGCCGGGCGGGTCAGCGTCCGGCCCGAGCAGTTGACCGTGATGTCGTAGGACCCGGGCCGGGCGTCGTTCCTGATGGTGGCGGTGCCCCTGGAGGTCTCGTTGGCCCCCCGCACCGGGGTCAGGTGGGCCCTGCCGAACGCGTCCGAGGTCATCGTCCCGCCCTGCGGGCAGCCGTCGACCGTGACGGTCATCTGACCGCCGCGCGCGATGACGCTGGGCAGGGCGACGATGTTGCTCGGCGTGTTGTGGTCGCCGCCGGCGGTGGCCGTGGGGGCGGCCATCCCGAGAACGGCGACCGCGGCACCCGCGGCCGCCAGGGCACGAAAGTTGCGCATGTCATCCTCCGCGGAAGACGCCCCGGGACCCGTCCCCGGTCGATCGGCGAGAAAGCGCCTCCCAGAAAGACCCTCAGTTGCCCTGCCCGCAAGCGCATTTCGGGAATGGTCCGTCCTGGTGAGAGGGCATACCGGGCCGGAACCGGCGAGTGGATATCGCCGCAGGTCACGGACCGTCAGGAAATTCGGCCGGGCGTGTCCCGGATGGCTCACCGCCGGGTGCGCCGCGCCACCCGTTCGCATGCGCCCCGTCGCCGCTCGGGTGCACCGCGCTTAGCGTGCTCGTATGCACGAATGACACGGCGACGGCCGGGTCGAGAGGGGAAGGCGAATGGACGGGTCCGAGGAACTGGCCGAAGAGGAGGAGCGGCGGAGGAAGCGCGCTCCCTGGGGCGTGATAGCGCTGGTTCTGCTGACCGGGCTCGCCCTCATTCGCAACGGGTCGGGGGAGTTCGACGTGGGCCCGCCGCAACCCGCTTCGGCGGCCGCCTCGGACACCCGCGTCGCCGGTGGGGAGAACGCCGTCCCGGGCCTCGCCCCGCTGGCGTACGCGGTCCCCGACCGGGTCGCGATCCCCGCGATCCAGGTCGACGCGCCGATCATGCCGGTCGGTCTGGACGCGGAAGGCTGGGTCGGCGCGCCGCCGCCCGAGGACCCGAATCTGGCCGGCTGGTTCACCGGCGCGGTGTCCCCCGGGGAAAAGGGCACCGCGGTGGTCGTCGGCCATGTCGACAACAAGCAGGGCCCGGCCGTCTTCTACGGGCTCGGGGCGCTGAAAAAGGGAAACAGGGTCGAGGTGTCCCGCCAGGACGGAAAGACCGCGGTGTTCGAGATCTACGGCGTCGAGGTGTTCGAGAAGGACGACTTCCCCGGCGACCGGGTCTACGCCTCCAAGGGAACTCCCGAATTGCGGGTCATCACCTGCGGCGGCGGCTTCACCAAGCAGAACGGCTACGACGGGAACGTCGTCGCCTTCGCCCGCCTGGTCGAGGTCCGCTGAGAGGACCCGGCCGGGCGGGCGCGGCGCGCGTCACACCTGCTGCCGCCGGGGGACGGTGAGGTGGTAGCCGGAGTCCAGCAGCTGCGGCAGATAGGAACGCAGGGCGCGCACGGTCTGCGAGCGGTTGCCCCCGGCGTCGTGCGAGAGCACCACGACGCCGGGGGCGGCGCCGTCCTCGACCCGGTCGATGATGGTGGCGGTGCCGGGGGTGGTCCAGTCGAGGGTGTCGACGGTCCAGGCGAGGGGTTCCATGCCGAGTTCGGCGCCGAGCTGGAAGGCCGCGCGGTTCCACGCCCCGTACGGCGCGCGGAACCAGCGGGGCGCCTCGCCGTAGGCCTTCTCGACGACCTCGCAGGTGCGTTCCATCTCGGTGCGGATGCGGCGCCGGGTGAGCTTGGTCAGCAGGGGGTGGGACCAGGTGTGGTTGCCGACCACGTGCCCCTCGTCGGCCATCCGGGACAGCAGGTCCTTGCTGTAGTCGGCCATCTCGCCGCACACGAAGAACGTCGCGCGCACGTCGTACTCCGCCAGCGTGTCCAGGATGCTGGGCGTGTAGCGGGGGTCGGGTCCGTCGTCGAAGGTGAGCATCATGGTGCGGCCCCGGCCGGACATGCGCAGGATCGGCTCGCTGCGCACCGCGGGCTGGTGGGGTCCGGCCACGGGCGTGCCGTATCCGGTCAGGGGCTGGAGCCGGTAGGCGGAGGGCTCGAGCGGGCGCCGCGCCTGGGCGCCCGCGGCGGGAGCGGCCGGCCGGGCCGGTTGGTGGTCCCGGCCCACCGCGAGCACGCCGGCGGTACCGGCCGCTCCGACCGCCGCGGCACCGGCGAGCAGGGCGCGGCGCCGCGTGAGCAACTGATCCTTCTTCATGACTCATCACTCGCCCGGACAAGGGCCGACGCCCCTGAACGACACCGGTGCGGCGGCACGGAACCACCCGACCGGCCCAGTGCGGGCGCCTGTCCGCGGCTCGCGCCCCGGGACGGGGGGCAAGCGGCCCGGGGGCCGGACGGATCCGGGGGTTCCGATAACCTCGCCGCGTGACGCAACAGCACTCCCATCAGTTCGAACGGGGCACGGACGGACCGAAGGTCATCGTGGTCGGGGTGGACGGCTCCGACTCCTCGCTCCGCGCGGCGGCCTACGCCGGCGGTCTGGCCCGGCGGCAGCGTGCGCTGCTCGCCGTGGTGTACGTGCAGCCGGTGCTGGCGGCGGGGGCGGCGCTGGGCGCCCCGGTGGCGGACGCGACCGACGAGATCGCCGAGGACCTGGTGGCCCAGATCCGGGCGGCGACGGAGCGGACCAAGGGGATATTCGACGTGCGCTGGGAGTTCCACACCTTCCGCGGCGATCCCTACAACGGCCTGGTGAAGGCGGCCGACGAGCTGCGGGCGGACGCCGTGGTCGTGGGGGCGTCCGAGCAGGCCGGGCACCGGATCGTCGGCTCGGTGGCGGTGCGGCTGGTGAAGGCGGGGCGCTGGCCGGTGACCGTGGTGCCGTGACACAGGTCGGCCCGGTGCGTGCGTCGTGCCTTCCGTCGGGGACGCGAGTGAGTCATCATGATCCACCGTCAGCCGTTTGCCGATCACAAAGAGGTGAGGCGCATGGCCGGATTCCGCATGGGCGAGGGCGTTCTCCGTCGCAAACCCATCGAACACATCGAGGACACCGAGGCCGAGCAGGGCGCCGGTCTGGTGCGGTCGCTGGGGTTGTGGCAGCTGACGGCCATCGGCGTGGGCGGCATCATCGGTGCCGGCATCTTCACGCTGGCCGGCACGGTGGCCAACGGCACCGCGGGCCCTGCGGTCCTGATCTCGTTCCTCATCGCGGGCGTCGCGAGCGCGGCGGCGGCACTGTCGTACGCGGAGTTCGCCGGGCTGATCCCGAAGGCGGGCTCGGCCTACACCTACGGCTACGCGGTGCTCGGTGAGCTGGTCGGCTGGTTCATCGGCTGGGACCTGCTGCTGGAGTACACGGCCATCGTGGCGGTCGTCGCGATCGGCATCTCCGGCTACTTCAGCTTCCTGGTCGGCGAGATGGGGGCCGACCTGCCGAACTGGATGCTGGGTGCGCCGGGCACCGGCGACGGGCACAAGGTGGACCTGTTCGCGGCGGTGCTGTGCCTGCTGATCGCCTACCTGCTGACGCTCGGCATCAAGAACGCGGCCCGCTTCGAGATGGTCGTGGTCGTGCTGAAGGTGCTGGTGGTCCTGCTGGTCATCGGCGTCGGCGTCTTCCACATCAGCACCTCGAACTACCACCCGTTCTTCCCGTTCGGGGTCGGCGGGGCCTTCACGGGCGCGGCGACGGTGTTCTTCGCGGTCTTCGGGTACGACGCCATGTCGACGGCGGCCGAGGAGTCGAAGGACGCCCAGCGGCACATGCCGAAGGCGATCATCTATTCGCTGGTCATCTCGATGGTGCTGTACGTGGCGGCCTGTCTGGTGCTGACCGGCATGCAGAACTACACCGACATCGACCCCGAGAGCGGCTTCTCGACGGCGTTCAAGTCGGTGGGGCTCAGTGGTCTGGCCGACGTCATCGCGGTGGGCGCGATCATCGGCATCCTCACCGTCATGTTCACGTTCATGCTGGGTGTCACCCGCGTGTGGTTCAGCATGAGCCGGGACGGGCTGCTGCCCAAGTGGTTCGCCAAGACGCACCCGACGCGGCACGTGCCGACCCGGGTCACCTGGATCGTCGGGGTCGCGTCGGCCTTGATCGCCGGGTTCCTGCCGATCGGCGAGGCGGCCGAGCTGACCAACATCGGCATCCTGCTGGCGTTCGTGGTCGTGTGCGCGGCGGTGATCGTGCTGCGCTACCGGCAGCCGGACCTGCCGCGCACCTTCCGCACGCCCTGGATGCCGTTCGTGCCGGCGCTGGGCATCGTCTTCTCGATCTGGCTGATCACGTTCCTGCAGTGGCAGACCTGGGCGCGCTTCGCCGTGTGGTTCCTGATCGGCCTGGTGATCTACTTCAGCTATTCGTACCGGAAGTCGGAGCTGGCGGGCCGTTAGAGCCCGCGCAGGAAGTCGAGCAGGATCCGGTTGAACTCCTCGGGGCGTTCCATGTTCGGGTAGTGCGCGGTGCCCTCGACGGTGACGGAGCGGCCGTCCCGGACCGTACGGGCGAACCGCTCAGCCTCCGCGATCAGGTCCGGGGCGTCGAGGGCGCCGTTGACGGTGAGGACCGGGACGTCGACCTTCGGGACGCGGGCCCAGGTGCCGGTCAGGGGCACGTGCCGGTTCTCCTCGTCGGGCGTGTGCTTGGAGAGGGTGCCGAGGGCCATCTCCCGGACCCGGCGCAGGATGTCCGGGTCGACGTCCTCGACGGCTCGGTGCTCACCCGGCACGAAGCGCAGGAAGGCCGTGAGCCAGCCCTCGACGTCACCGGCGGCCAGGGCCCTGCCCTGCTCGGCCTGGACCGCGCGGACCCAGGGGTCGGTGTACGCGAACTCGCTGGTGGCCGCTCCGCACGCGACGACCGCGCGGACCAGCTCCGGGTACTCCAGCACGGTGTCGGTGGCGATGGCCCCGCCCATCGAGACGCCGACGAGCACCGCGGGGCCCGTGTCGAGGTGGCGGAGCAGGGCGGCGAGGTCGTCGGCCCAGCGGAACGGCTCGGTGGCGTTGGCCGAGGAGCCGTGTCCGCGGACGTCGGGCGCGATCACGCGGTGGGTGGCGGCCAGGGCCGGGATCTGGGCGTCGAAGACCCGGTGGTCGGCGAATCCGGAGTGCAGCAGGACGACCGGGTCGCCCGTGCCGGTGTCACGATAGGCGAGGTCGCCGTCGGTGGAGGTGAAGAAGCGCAGATCCGAAGCACCAGTCATGACAACCAAGGTGTCATTTCCACGGAGATTTGGCAACCAGGGTGTCATCATGGCGGGATGGACGACACCGCCGCTCCCCTCCCCCCGGACGACCTCGGCCACCGCCTGACCGAGGTCTACGACCTGGTCGGCCCCCTCTACCGGCGCGCCCAGCGCAGCGTCGAACAGGGCCTGGCCCACGACGGCGTGTCCGTGGGCGTCCGCGCCGTGCTGACCCTGCTGCACCGCGGCGGGCCGATGACCGTGCCGCAGATGGGCCGGGCGCAGGCCATCAGCCGCCAGTTCGTGCAGCGCATGGTGAACGACGCGGCGGCCCGCGGCCTGGTGGAGAGCGTCCCGAACCCCGCCCACCGCCGGTCGTCACTGATCCGGCTCACCGAGGCGGGCCGGAGCACGATCACCGACGTCCTCGACCGCGAGCACTCCGTGCTCCGCGCGGTCGGCGGCGGCCTCACGGGGGCCGATGTGGCGGCCTGCCTGCGCGTACTCGGCGAGATGCTGCACGCCCTCGACCACGTCGACGTCGGCTGACCCCCGGGCGACCGGCCGGAGCTACTCCCCCATCACCAGCCCGTCCTCGCCGGCGCCCCGGCTGAGCACGACGTCCCGGATGCGGTCGCGCACGGCACGCACCTCGGCGCCCTCCTCCAGGGCCCGGTTGAGGTTCACCACCCGGCCGGCGTCGACGTCGAAGAGCTGGGGGACGAACTCGGCCTTCGTCACCCGCCAGCGCTCGCCGGGGCGGGCGGGCGGGGCGAAGGTGAAGCGGCCGATGCTCGACTGGTTGCCGCGCGGATCGCGCTCGCCGTCGTCGTTGATCATCTCGCCGGCGATCTGGTCGCCCATCCCGTAGACCACCCAGGTGCCGTTGACCTTCTCGTACGCCTGCGGGACATGGGCGTGGGTGCCGAGGATCAGGTCGACGGCGGGACGGTCGCCGCTGCGGGCGGCGGTCAGGCCGTCCGCCAGGGCCAACTGCTCGTCGTCGGGCTCGTCCTGCCACTCCGTGCCCCAGTGCAGGGACACGACGACGACGTCGGCGCCGGCCTTCCGGGCGGCCCGCGCGTCGGCGACGATCCGGTCCTCGTCGATCAGCTGGACCGCCCACGGCTGCCCCTGTGGCGCCGGGCGGCCGTTGGTGTCGAAGGTGTAGGCGAGGTGGGCGACCTGGGCCGCGCCCGCGCGCAGGATCGTCGTGGTGCGCGCCTCGCCCTCGGTGCGGGCGGACCCGGCGTGCCGTACGCCGGCGCGGTCGAGGGCGTCCAGGGTGTGACGGATGCCCTCCGCGCCGTCGTCGAAGGTGTGGTTGGAGGCGGTGGAGCAGCCGTCGTAGCCGGTGGCGGCCAGGCCCGCCGCCACCTCGGGCGGGGACTTGAACAGGGGGTAGCCGCTGTAGTCGCCGTTCGCGCCGTACACCGTCTCCATGTGGCACAGGGCGAGATCGGCCCGCGCGACGACGGGCTTCGCGCCGGCGAGCATGGGGCGGAAATCGTAGCCGGTGCCGCCCGCGTCGAAGCGCGCCCGCTCGATGATCGAGTCGTGCGGCAGAACGTCGCCGGAGGCGACGAGCGTGAAGGAACCGGCGGGGGCGGCGGACGGGGCGGGGGCCGGACGCGCCGGGGGCTCGTGATCGCGGGCCTGGCAGGCCGCGCCCGCGGTGAGGAGGACGGTCAGGGCCAGGGCCACCTGCCGACTGCGTGTGATCATCCGTTCACTCCGCTGTGGTCGCATGCACGAGGAAAATCACATTTACACACAAATAGGTAAAGAGATGGACGCTGTCACAGCGGGCTCCGACACGCCCATTAGCCCGTCCGGCGGGCGCGAAAGGGCGCGCGAACGCGGTGCGCCGACCGTTCGTCGGACCGTTCACCGACGCGATCGACCGTCCGTCGCAGACCCGTGCGCGCGCCCTGTCCCCGCACGGGGCCCTGCGGTGCCATACGGCCATGACGGCCGGAATCACCCTCCCCGACGCGACGACCGCCGAGCACGAGCTCGCCGCACTCCAGCGCGAGCACGGCCGGCCGCTCTTCGCGCTGCTGCTGCGCCTGAGCGACGGCGACCGCCAGCGCGCCGAGGACCTGGTGCAGGAGACGCTGGTGCGCGCCTGGCAGCACCCCGAGGCACTGCGCGCCGACGCCTTCGACTCGGTACGGCCCTGGCTGCTCACCGTGGCCCGGCGGCTGGCGATCGACGCGCGCCGGGCCCGGCAGGCGCGGCCGGCCGAGGTCGGCGACGCGGTGCTGGAGAACGCGCCGGTCTGCGCCGACCACGCCGAGCGGGCCGCCGCCGCCCTCGATGTGCGCGAGGCTGTGAAGACACTCACTCCCGAGCACCGTGAAGTCCTGGTGCTGGTGTACTTCCAGGGGGCGAGTGTGGCGGAAGCCGCGGCAACCCTCGGCATCCCGCCCGGTACCGTGAAGTCCCGCGCGTACTACGCGCTGCGCGCCCTGCGCAGGGTGCTTCCGGGATACGCCGCCGACCTGCGGTGAAACCGGCCCTATGGTCAAGCCTCCGTAAAGCGCCTTGCCGTGGACCCCGGTTGAGTAATCGGCTGTCCTCATCCGTGTTCCGGACGGGGGCCCACAACCCGGGTCGGGCGACGCGCACGCACCGGAGGAAGGCAGGAAGGGATGCTGCACAGAGGTCAAGAGAGCACGGACGGCACGGGCGGCGGCGAACTGACCGTCCCGATGGCTTGGTTCTACGCCGAGTACATCGCCGACGAGCTGCTGCGGACCGGCGACCTGATGCCGCCGACGTCCTTCGAGTTCCGCGCCGGACGCGACGCGCTGGCGCTGACCGTCTTCCTGTCCGACACCGAGAACGAGCTGAGCGGCATCCGGGTCGTCACCCGGCTGGAGACCTGGCTGTCCCTGACGGCGTACGACCAGCCGTGGCACCAATGGGTGCGCGAGCGGCTGGCCGAGGTCACGGCCGACGCCGTCGCCGCCGGCCGGCACTCGCCGGACCTGGAGCTGGCCCGGGCGGCCTGGCGCTGGCTCCAGGAGACCGAACTGCTCGCCCCGGACCTGAACGCGGTGCCCGGCGGCGCCGCGGGCGCCGGGGAGGACGAGGGGCCGAAGGTGTGGACTCCGGCCTGGCAACTGGGCCTGCCGCTCGGCCATCTCGCCATCCATCTCTTCTAGGCGCCACCTCGGCCGGAGTTTCTTCGCGCACGGACCAATCCACGGGCTCGGCCGCTCCGAACCCGTTGGTGGCGATTCCGTGTGTGTCTTGAGTGATTCGGCTGCCCGGTGCGTACCGGTGGGAGCACGGAGTAACCCCACCCGCACCCGACGGCACGAGGATTCGGCATGAGGTCCCTGGAAAGGCATCGCGACGTCGGCGCCTACGCGCTCGGCGTGCTGGACGAGGCGGACGCGTTCCGCTTCGAGGACCACCTCATGGAATGCCCCCGATGCGCGACACAGGTGACGGAATTCGGCCCCGCCGCCCGTCAGTTGATGCTGTACCGGCAGGCGACGCCCCGCCTCGTCCACCCCCTGAGCCGGCCCGGACCGAAGCTGCTGGACCGGCTGCTGTCGGAGGTCGCGGCGCGCCACCGGGCGGGCCGCCGGCGACTGCTGTACGCCGTGGCCGCGGCCGTGGTGTGTGCCGTGGCCGGCCCCGCCCTCGCGCTCCACGCGCAGCAGGACGCGCCGGGTGTGCGCGTCACCGCGACCGACGAGCGGACGGGGGTGTGGGCGCAGGTCACAGCCGAGGCCGAGGCCTGGGGCAGCGACGTGGAGCTGGAGGTCAAGGACGGGGCGGGACCGCGCTCCTGCCGGCTCGTCGCCGTCGGCCGCGACGGGACCGAGGAGACGGTCACCACCTGGAGCGTCCCCGATCACGACGCCCGGCCGAACACCATGCGGGGCGGCGCGGCACTGCGTCCCGGCCAGACCGCCCGCTACGAGGTGCGGACCGTGGACGGGGAGCGCCTGGTGACCCTCCCCGTCGGATGAGCGCTCACCGCGCGGCGAGGGTCTCGTGCCGGATCCGGGCGCAGGTCCGGGTGAGCAGCCGGGAGACGTGCATCTGGGAGATGCCCATCCGCCGGGCGATGCGGCTCTGCGACCAGTCCTCGAAGAAGCGCAGGTAGAGAATGGCCCGCTCGCGCGACGGCAGCCGGCGCACCGCCTCCTTGACGCTCTCGCGGTCGACCACGAGCTGGAAGCCCCGGTCGGGCTCCCCCAGTGCGTCCGCGAGGCTCGGCCCGCCGCCGGCCTCGCCCGTGTCGCCGTTCGACGCGTCCAGGGAGAGGGCCCGGTAGCTCTCCAGGGCCTCCAGCCCCTCGCCGACCTCGTCCTCGCTGAGCAGGGTGTGCCGGGCCAGTTCGGCCACGGTGGGGCGCGGGCTGCCGGGGGTGAGGGCCAGCTCGACGCAGGCGGTCCGGACCCGGTTGCGCAGCTCCTGGACGCGGCGCGGCACCCGCACGTCCCAGGTGCGGTCGCGGAAGTGCCGCCGCAGCTCGCCCCGGATCGTGGGTATCGCGAACGGCTCGAACGGTCCCCGGGCCGGGTCGTACCGGCCGATCGCCTTGAGCAGGCCCAGGGCGGCGACCTGACGCAGGTCCTCGGGGCTCTCGCCCTTGTCCCGGAAGCGGGCGGCGAGGCGGTGGGCCATCGGCAGCCAGGCCCGCGTCAGCTCCTCCCGCAGCCGTTCCTTGCCGGGGCCGTCGTCCAGGGTGGCGAGGCGGACGAACGCGGCGGCGACGGCGTCCGGGGTGTCGAGTTCGAGTGCGGCGGTCCGGACGGAGGGTGCGGTCGGGTACGGGCGGGCTGCGACATCGGTCTGCATACGGCGGGCGTCCTCGCTGTGGGCTCGGTCACGTTCTCTCCGCCCCTTTGTGCCCATGCCCCCCGTGGCCCCATGCAGGACTTTCGTCCCTTTCTGTCGCGAATATCGCCATGCGTCTGCTCCGGACGTGCCGGGCCCGGCTACTTGAGCAGTCGCGACAGCCTCCGGTCCGCGAGCGGTTTGCCGCCGGTCTGGCAGGTCGGGCAGTACTGGAGGGAGGAGTCGCTGAACGAGACCTCCCGGACGGTGTCGCCGCAGACCGGGCAGGGCTCGCCGGTGCGGCCGTGGACGCGCAGACCGCTCTTCTTCTCGGCCTTGAGCCGGCCGGCCGCCAGCCCCCGGGAGCGTTCGACCGCCTCGGTCAGCGTCGTGCGCAGCGCCGTGTACAGCCGTGCGGTCTCCTCGTCGGTGAGCGACGCCGCCAGTTTGAAGGGCGACATCTTCGCGGCGTGCAGGATCTCGTCGCTGTACGCGTTGCCCACGCCCGCGATCAGGCTCTGGTCGCGCAGGGCGCCCTTGAGCTGCCGTCGCTCGCCGGCGAGGAGGGCGGCGAAGCGCGCCTCGTCGAAGTCGTCGGCGAGCGGGTCCGGGCCGAGCCGGGCCACGCCGGGCACCTGCTGCGGGTCGGACACGACGTACACCGCGAGCCGCTTCTGCGTGCCCGCCTCGGTCAGGTCGAAGCCCGCGCCGGTGTCCAGCGCGACGCGCAGGGCCAGGGGGCCCTTGCCGGGCCGGGGCATGCCGTCGGGGAGGCTGTCCTTCCAGTGCAGCCAGCCCGCCCGGGCCAGATGGGTCACCAGGTGGAGGCCGCCGGCGGTCTCGATGCCGAGGAACTTGCCGTACCGGTGCACGGCGGCCACCCGGTGGCCCTCCAGTGCGGTGGGCGCGGGGTCGTACGTCTTCAGGACGCTGATCGCCACGGGCAGCACCCGGACGATCTCGCGGCCGTCGAGGTGCTCGGTCAGGAAGTCCCTGAGCGCCTCGACCTCGGGCAGTTCGGGCATGTGTCCAGAGTGCCACCCGGGACCGACAACGCCGGTCGTGGCACGCGCCCCGGACCGTGCGGCATCAGTCGTGGTCACCCGTCGCCGGTCGTCGGCCGTGGGGCATCACGAACTCCGACCACACGACCTTGCCGCTGCCGCGCGCCTCCACGCCCCACGCGTCCGCGAGCGTGTCGACCAGGCGCAGCCCCCGTCCGGAGACCCCGGAGTCCCCGGGGTCGCGGCGGCGCGGCAGGGCGCTGGAGGTGTCCTCGACCTCGACGCGCAGCCGGCGGTCGGTGCCGGAGAGGAACCGCAGGGTGACGATCGCGGAGCCCTCGGTGTGCATGAGGGCGTTGGTCATCAGCTCGTCGGCGACCAGTTCGATCGAGTCGGCGTGGTCCTCGTCGCCCCAGGCGCGGACCGCGGCGCGGATCATGTGCCGGGCCTCGGTGAGGGCCTCGGGGTCGCCCGGGGCGACGTGCTGACGGACCCGGCCGCCGATGCGGGGCGTGTCCGGGGTGCGGCGGCGCAGCACGAGCAGGGCCACGTCGTCGTCGCCGCGGCGCTGCTCGGCCGCCTCGATCAGCCGGTCGGCGAGGTTCCGTACGTCCTGCGGGCCGGAGGTGACCAGCTCGGTGAGGGCGCGCATCCCGTCGTCGAGGTCGGCGCCGGGCTCCTCGACCAGGCCGTCGGTGCACAGCAGCAGCGTGTTGCCCGGATCCAGCTCGATGGTGCCGACCGGGTAGGCGAGGCGCCCGAACTCGGCGGACAGGCCGAGCGGCAGCCCGCCCTCCACGGGCACGCGGCGGCACTTGCCGTCGCGGTGCCGCAGCAGCGGGTCGAGGTGCCCGGCGCGGACCACCTGGACCACTCCGGTGGTCAGGTCGACCTCCGCGTACAGGCAGGTGGCGAAGCGGTCGGTGTCGAGCTCGTGGAGGAAGACGGAGGCCCGCGCCATCACGGTGGCCGGGGGGTGGCCCTCGGCGGCGTAGGCGCGCAGCACGATGCGCAGCTGGCCCATGACGGCGGCGGCGTGCGTGTCGTGGCCCTGGACGTCGCCGATGACGGCGCCGACGCGTCCGCCGGGCAGCGGGATCAGGTCGTACCAGTCGCCGCCGATGTCGCGGCCGAAGGCGCCGCCGATGGTGGCGGCGCGGTAGCGGACGGCGACGTCGCAGCCGGGGACGCTGGGGATGGTGCGCGGCAGCAGGGCCTGCTGCAGGCTCTCCGCGAGGTCCATCTCCTGCTCGTAGAGCATGGCCCGCTGGAGGCTCTGCGCGATGCTGCTGCCGAGGGCGACGAGCACGTTGCGGTCCTCGGGCGAGAAGCCGTACCGGTCGCTGTAGAGCAGGCCGATGGCGCCGATCGGCCGGGCCTGTGCGATCAGCGGCAGGTAGGCCGCCGAGGTGACGTGCAGGCCGGTGAGGTGCGGCCACAGGATCGGATAGCGCTCCGCGAACTCCTGCGGTGACTCGATGAAGCGCGGGCTGAGCGTCCGGACGGCCTCGCTCATCGGGTAGTCCTCGTCGACGCCGGTGACGCGGGTGCCGTGGACGAAGCTGCCGTCCGGCCCCTCGGCGACCAGCAGGATGCGGTCGGCCTCCACCAGGCCCATGACGACACTGGTGGCGCCCAGATGGGTGAGGCCCTGGGTGTCCTTGAGGGCGTCGATGACGTCGTCCACGGTGCGCGCGTGCGCGAGGGCGGCCGTGGCGAGCTGCACGACGTTGGTCTGCTGCCGGCGGGCCTCGTCCAGGGCGGCCCGCTCGCTGCGGGCCTCGATGTCGCCGAGCTCCTGGGTGGCGTCGCGGACGATGCCGATGATGCGGCGGGGCCGGCCGGTCTCGTCGCGGCGGATGTAGCCCTGGGTGTGGGTCCAGCGCAGGGTGCCGTCGCGGCAGCGCATGCGGAAGTAGGTGCCGTAGTTCTCGCTGCCGTCCTTCATCGCCTGGGCGACCAGGGCGTCCAGGCGATGGCCCTCGGCCGTCGGTACGCGGACCGACAGGGACTCGGGGCGGCCGTCGTACTCGTCCGGGCGCAGGTCGAACACCTCGTGCGCCTGGGCGTCCATGTGGAACATGCCGGAGTCCAGGTCCCAGTCGAAGCTCCCCATGCGGTTGAGCGCCAGGATCGGGTCCGGTTGGGCGGGCCAGTCGTCCGGGAGTGACAGGGCGCTCGCTCCCCGATCAACCATGCGCCCCACCTTGCCAGGATTTGCCCGATTATTCGACTCCGGATCCGCTGCCCGGAGGCCGGAAGGGACACCGGGTGGCCGGGGTACCCGGAGCGGGGCACGAGAGGAGCGCGAGCCGTGGAGTGGTTCACCGCACCCGACTACTGGCTGACCCGGCTGGTCTTCCAGCGGGCCCTGGCCGTCATGTACCTGGTCGCCTTCGTGACGGCGGCCCTGCAGTTCCGCGCGCTGATCGGCGAGCGCGGCATGCTGCCGGTGCCCCGGTTCGTCGAGCGGGTGCCGTTCAAACGGGCGCCGAGCCTGTTCCAGCTGCGCTACTCGGACCGCTTCTTCGCGGGCTGCGTCTGGGCGGGCTGCGCGGTGTCGGCGGCGCTGGTGGCGGGTCTGGACTCGCTGCTGCCGCTGTGGGGGGCCATGCTGCTGTGGCTGGTGCCGTGGGCGCTGTACCTGTCGGTCGTGAACGTCGGGCAGACCTGGTACTCGTTCGGCTGGGAGTCCCTGCTGCTGGAGACGGGGTTCCTCGCCGTCTTCCTCGGCAACGAGGAGGTGGCCCCGCCGGTGGTGGTGCTGTTCCTGCTGCGCTGGCTGCTGTTCCGCGTCGAGTTCGGGGCGGGGCTGATCAAGATGCGCGGTGACGAGTGCTGGCGGAAGCTGACGTGTCTGGACCACCACCACGAGACCCAGCCGATGCCGGGCCCGCTGAGCTGGTTCTTCCACCACCTGCCCAGGCCGCTGCACCGCGTGGAGGTGGCCGCGAACCACGTCACTCAGTTGCTGGTGCCGTTCCTGCTGTTCACACCGCAGCCCGTCGCGACGGCCGCCGCGGCACTCATGATCGTCACCCAGCTGTGGCTGGTGCTGTCGGGCAACTTCGCGTGGCTGAACTGGATCACCATCGTGCTGGCCCTGTCAGCGATCCGGTTCCCGGCGCGTCCGCCGTCCGTGCCGGACGCTCCGCTGTGGTACGTGGTCGTGGTCCTCGCGGTGGCGGCGCTGCTGGTCTTCCTCAGCCACCGGCCGGTGCTCAACATGATCTCCCGCCGGCAGGTGATGAACCGGTCCTTCGACCCGCTCCACCTGGTCAACACCTACGGCGCCTTCGGCAGCGTCAGCCGGGTCCGCTACGAGGTGGTGATCGAGGGCACCGCCGACGAGGTCGCGCGCCAGGACTCGGACTGGCGGGAGTACGAGTTCAAGGGCAAGCCCGGTGATCCGCGGCGCTGGCCGCGCCAGTTCGCGCCGTACCATCTGCGGCTGGACTGGCTGATGTGGTTCGCCGCGCTGTCGCCGTCGTACGCCGGGCCGTGGTTCGGCGTCCTGGTGGAACGGCTGCTGGAGAACGACCGGGCGACGCTGAAGCTGCTGCGCCGCTCCCCGTTCCCGCCCGACGCTCCGCCGCGTTTCGTCCGCGCCCGCCTGTTCCGCTACCGGTACACGACCTGGCGCGAGCTGCGGGAGACGGGCGCGTGCTGGGAGCGGACGTACGTCCGGGAGTTCCTGCCGCCGACCCGCCTGGTGGGGGTGACCCAGAGGGCGTGACCCCGGGCGGGCGGTGTGCCACACGAATGCGCCGACCGGCTGGAGGGCAGGGTGCCCGCCGCGTTCTGGCAGGAACTGAAGGACACCGGTCTGCTGGGCGGCCGAGTAGTCATCGCGTCGGAGCCGTCGAGCTCGCGTGACGTGGGGAAGCGGATGTCGTGGATGTCGAGCGCGGTGACGCGGGCTGAGGTCGGGGACGCTCGGCTCCTCAGGGCCGGGCGGGCCAGGTGTCGCATATTTATCAGGCCACTTCAGGGAAGGAACAGTCATCGGTCCGCGATTTCTGCAATCTGGCGCATATTGGTCGGACCACCATGGCGATTAGACTGCGGCGCACCTCGGCGAACTGGAGGAACGGCGTGGACGAGACGGCCCCGCGCAAGGGCACGGTGACCGCGCGCGCCATCGAGCGGATCAAGTCGATGATCGCGGAGGGCCTGCTGGAGCCGGGGCAGCGGCTGCCGACGGAACGGGAGCTCGCCGCGCAGTCGGGGATCTCCCGCAGCTCCATGCGGGAGGCGATCCGCGCGCTGACGGCGCTGGGCGTGCTGGAGGCCCGGCACGGCTCGGGCATCTACGTGACGCGGCTGGAGGCCGGCGACCTGCTGGAGACGTTCGGCGTGGTGGCCGATCTGTCGCGCGGCACGCGGACGGTGGAGCTGCTGGAGGTCCGCCGGGTCCTGGAGTCGGCGGCGACGGCGCTGGCCGCGGCCCGGATCACACCGGAGCGGCTGGCCGAGGTCGAGAGGCATCTGCTGGCGATGGACGCCACCGACGACCCGGAGGAGCTCCTCGCCCACGATCTGGCCTTCCACCGGGAGATCGTCGCGGCGGCCGGCAACGAGACCATGGCCGCGATCCTGGAGGGACTGTCCTCGCGCACCTTCCGGGACCGGGTCCGGCGCGGTCGTCAGGACGAGGGTGCCCTCGACCGCACCCGCCGCGAGCACGCCGCGATCCACCGCGCCCTGGCCGCCCGCGATCCGGAGGCGGCCAGGGCGGCTGCGGCGGCGCACGTCGGTGCGGTGGAGGAGTGGCTGCGGGCCCGGCTCACGGAGTGAACCGGGCCCGCCGGTACCGTCAGGCGCGCTTCAGCCGCAGCGTCATCAGCTGGAACGGCCGCAGCCGTACGGCGATTTGGCCGCCGTCCAGCCGGGGCGCCTCCGCGTCCGCGAGCGGGCGTTCCAGCAGGTCGGTCACCTGGACGTCCGTGGCCGCGAACCCGGTGGTGAGCGTGGCGCTGGCCCGGCCGCCGTGGGCCTCGTGGAACCGGACGACCAGGTCCCCGCTGCCGTCGTCGGCCAGCTTGACGGCGGTCACCACGACCGCGTCCTGATCGACCGTCACCAGCGGCGCGACCTCTCCGGCGCCGGTGGTGCGCCGCTCCGGCAGGTTGATCCGCCAGCCCTCGCGCACGGCGTCGCCGATGCCCGCGCCGGGCACCAGCGCGTGCCGGAAGCGGTGCACGCCCTGGTCGGTCTCGGGGTCGGGGAAGCGCGGGGCGCGCAGCAGGGACACGCGGACCGTGGTGGTCGTACCGCGGTCGCCGTCGGTGCGGACGGTGCGGGTCACGTCGTGGCCGTACGTCGAGTCGTTGACGACGGCGACGCCCCAGCCGGGCTCCTCCAGGTGGACGAAGCGGTGGTTGCAGGCCTCGAACTTGGCGGCCTCCCAGCTGGTGTTGGTGTGGGTGGGCCGGTGGAAGTGCCCGAACTGGGTCTCCGAGGCGTACCGTTCGGCGTGCACGTCGAGGGGGAAGGCGAGCTTGAGGAACTTCTCCGTCTCGTGCCAGTCGACCTCGGTGTCCACGTCCAGCCGCCGCTCCCCCGGCGCCAGCGTCAGCACCTGGGTGACGCGGGAGGAGCCGAAGGAGCGGACGATCCGCACCGAGGCGCCGTCGTCGCCGGGGGCGACCTCGTCGGCGTCGGTGAGGTCGGTGACCGTGTTGCGGTAGAACTCGTCGACGTCCCAGGCGTCCCACATGTTGGGGAAGTCGGGGTGGAGCTGGAGCAGGTTGCCCGCCCCGCCGGGGGCGATGGTCTCGCGGTCGGCGTCGAGGTCGTAGGCCGACACGACCAGACCGCGTGCGTCGATCTCGACGCGCAGCAGGCCGTTGTCGAGGACGTGGCCGCCGCCGGGGCGGGGGGTGAGGTCGGTGCGGCCCGCGATGGCGGGCGCGGCGGCGGCGCCGGCCGGGACGCCGGTGCGGTTGTGCGGGGCGGAGTTGAAGACGAGCGGGGTGTCGCCCTCGCCGGCGAGGGCGCGCTGGGCGGCGTCGATGATGTCGTTCAGCTCGGCGGCGACGCGGTCGTACGTGGCGCGTGCCTCGCGGTGCACCCAGGCGATGGAGGAGCCGGGCAGGATGTCGTGGAACTGGTGCAGCAGCACCGTCTTCCAGATGCGGTCCAGGTCCTCGTACGGGTAGGGGAATCCGGCGCGCACGGCGGCCGTGGCCGCCCACAGCTCGGCCTCCCGCAGGAGGTGTTCGCTGCGCCGGTTGCCCTGCTTGGTCTTGGCCTGGCTGGTGAGGGTGGCGCGGTGGAGTTCGAGGTAGAGCTCGCCGACCCAGACGGGCGGCTGCGGGTTCTCGGCCTCGGCCTTCTCGAAGAAGGCCCGCGGGGTCTCCCACTCGACCGTCGCCGAGCCTTCGAGGTCGCGCAGCCGGGCGGCCTTGGCGACCATCTCCCGGGTGGTGCCGCCGCCGCCGTCGCCCCAGCCGGTGGGGGCGAGCGAGTGCCGGGCGACTCCCTTGTCCTTGAAGTTGCGGGCGGCGTGCGCGATCTCGCTGCCCTTCATGGAGCAGTTGTAGGTGTCGACCGGCGGGAAGTGCGTGAAGATCCGGGTGCCGTCGATGCCCTCCCAGCGGAAGGTGTGGTGCGGGAACTTGTTCGTCTGCGACCAGGAGATCTTCTGCGTCAGCAGGTACTTGGCGCCGGCCGCCTTGATGATCTGCGGCAGTCCGGCGGCGAAGCCGAAGGTGTCCGGGAGCCACGCCTCGTCGTTCTCGACGCCGAACTCGTCGAGGAAGAACCGCTTGCCGTGCACGAACTGCCGGGCCATCGCCTCCGAGCCGGGCATGTTGGTGTCCGACTCCACCCACATGCCGCCGGCCGGTACGAACCGCCCGTCCGCGACCGCCTTCTTGACCCGCGCCCACACCTCGGGCCGGTGGTCGCGCACCCACGCCCACTGCTGGGCCTGCGACATGGCGAAGACGAAGTCCGGCTCGTCCTCCAGGAGCGCGGTCATGTTGGAGGTGGTGCGGGCGACCTTGCGCACGGTCTCGCGCAGCGGCCACAGCCACGCCGAGTCGATGTGCGCGTGACCGACGGCGCTGATGCGGTGCGCGGAGGGGACGGCGGGGGCGGACAGCACCCCGGTGAGGCGGGAACGGGCCGCTTGCGCCGTGCCGCCCACGTCCTGGAGGTCGATGGCGTCCAGGGCCTTGTCGACCGCTCGCAGGATCTCCCAGCGGCGCGGTGACTCCACGGGCAGCTCGGCCATCAGCTCGCCGAGCACCTCCAGGTCGAGCACGAGGTTCCACACCGTCTCGTCGAGGACGGCGAGGTCCATGCGGGCGAGGGTGTACTGCGGTTCGCTGCCCGCGGTGTCCTTGTCGCCGAGCCGCGTGGGCACGAAGGGGTGGTAGTCGAGGATGACGGGGTTGGAGGCGGCCTCGACGTGCAGGCGGACCTCCTCGCCGCCCTCGACGGGGGCGCCGATCCGCACCCACTGGTTGCGCGGGTTGAGGCCCTTCACCGGGGTGCCGTCGGGGCGGTAGACCAGGCCCTCGCACTGGAAGCCGGGCATGTTCTCGTCGAAGCCGAGGTCGAGGATCGCCTCGACCGTCCTCCCGGCCCACTCCTTCGGCACGGTGCCGGTGACCCGGAACCAGCTGGTGCCCCAGGGCGCGCCCCAGCGGGCGCCCACCTCGATGGGCTCGGGTCGGGCCGCGAGTCCCTCCTCGACCGGGACGGGCTCGCCGGGCGCGTGCCAGACCGCCACGTCCAGGGGCACGGACTCGGGGTACACGGCGGGGCGGACGCGCTCGTCGAGGACGCGCTTGAGGCGGGCTTCGACCAGGCTGCGGTCGTCATGCATGCGGGGTGCTCCGTGGTTGGTGGGGCGGGTGATTACCAGGCGTGGGTCACGGTGGCGGGGGCGGACGTGGTGTACAGCTCCCCCACCGCGCGCACTTCGAACCGTGCGGCGCGCTCGCCCTGCTCGGGGGCGAGACCGCCGGCGAACCAGGCGCGCTGGCAGGTGCCGCCGAGGAAGCGGCGGGTGCCGTCGGGGAGCACGCGGTGGAGGGTGTAGTGGCGTACGTCTTCGGTGCGGGGGCGCTTCCAGGTGAACCGCAGGTCGCCGCCGTGCGCGGCGGTGATCCGCAGGGCGGTGGGGGCCGCGGGCGCCTTCGGTGCGGCCTCGCGGACGGCGAGACCGCCCGCCCGCCACCGCACGGGACCGTCGGACGCCGTGAGCCGCACCCCGATCGCGTGCACCGTGCCGGACAGCCCGGTGAGCGGCACGGTCACCGTCTCCCAGCCGTTGACCGACTTCACAGTGCGCGCGGCCGTTACGGGAATCAGACGGTAAGGCGGTGCCGCGCCCGGTGCACCGGCCTCGGCGGTGGCGACGGCGAGTTCCAGGTCGACGGAGCCCGCGTCCGTGCGGTGCGTCAGCTCGACCACCGTGCCGGCGCGCAGCGGCAGCCGCGTCGCGTACAGGTCCAGCACGGCCGGCTGATCGAGTTCGCCCGCGACCAGCACGCTGTTGCCGCCGCGCCACGCGTCGGCGAAGTCGAAGGCGACCGCCGGCCGCGTGCCCTCCGTCCGCACCACCCAGCGCCGCGACGGCAGCCGGTCCTGGAGTCCGAGGTGGTTCCAGGGCGTGTCCGAGGTGGCGGCGCCCTCCTCGTACCAGCGCAGGCCGTGCCCGGTGTTGAACGAGGTCGCGAACGGCAGCGACGTGACGGTGGACCGGTCGGCGACCGACACGGCGGGCGCCCGCCACGGATCCGCGCCGTCCGGCCGTGACGGGTCGAGCGACGCCCCCGTCCAGAAGCGGTCGTCTGCGGTGTGGAAGTCCCCCGGCGTCCTCCGGTCCTCGGGGAGGTGGTTGCGGGTCCACTCGGGCCGGTACAGGCCGATCGAGGTGACGTGCGCGCGGTCCCGCGGCACGATCGCGTCCCAGTTCTCGGACGTGTTCCAGCCGTTCACCTCGACGTCCACCCCGGCCCACAGCTCGTACCGGCCGCGGCCCAGTGCCTCGGCCCGCGCCCCGGAGGAGGCGAGGCGGTCGGCCGTCCAGCGGAAGTCGACGAACATGTCGTCGGCGGCCTCGAAGAACGCCTGGTTCCGGTCGTTGAGCGCCCCCTGCCAGCTGACCGCGCCGTCCACGGTCATCGAGTCGTACCAGGTCACCCGCTGGCCCTCGGCCGCGGCGAGGGCCTTGAGCTCCCGCAGGAAGCCCCGCATGTCCGCGCCGAGCGCGGCGTCTCCTCCCCCGGTCTCGGCGTTCACGAACCAGCCGTCGAAGCCGTACGCGTCGGCGACCGCGACCAGTTGAGCGGCGAGCGGGAAACGCCCGGCGGCGTCCTTCTGCACCAGGTCGCGGGTCCAGCGCAGTTGTCCGCCGTAGGCGACGGGCGGCAGGAAGACGTTGCCGAGGACGGGTACGCCGTGGCGGTGCGCGGCGTCGACGACCGGCGCGTTCGGCGCGAGGATCAGTCCCTCGCCCGAGGAGCCTCCCCAGAAGACGAGTTCGTCGACGTACGCCCAGTGGGTGAGGGCGTAGTGGTCGGCGGTGGCGGAGCCCTGGGAGGGGTTGCCCGCGGTCGGCCCGAAGGAGACCAGGGACTGGATGCGGGCCTGCCCGGCGCGGGCCGTGGCGTTCGCGGGCGTCGGCGTGAAGCGGTCGGCGAGCGGTACGGAGGCGGCGTTGAAGGCGAGGTCGGGGTCGTCGGCCGCGCGCCACGCCTTCAGACTGCGCCAGGTGATGCCGTCGCCCGGGGTGCCGGCGGGCAGCGAGTCGGGGAACCAGTAGCCGGCGTACGGCTGGAGGGTCGCGGCGGCCTTCGGTGCGGCGGCCGCGGCACCGGCGGCGGGGAGGGCCGGCCACAGCGCGGCGGCGGCGCCGGCCAGCAGGACGGTGCGTCGGGTGGGGGTCACGAGCGGGTGCCTCCTTGGCGGACGTGAGGTCCGTGGGGGGTGGGGAGTACCTGGTCGGGAGTGACGACCTCGGTGATGCCGCGCGCCGTGAGGTGCCCGGTGTCGGCGGCGCGCGTGTCGAGGACGGTGGTGGGGCGGGCTCCGTCGGCGACCAGCCGGAAGAAGGCGTCGAAGACGGAGCCGCCGGGGGCGCAGGCCGAGCGCGCGGACGGGTCGGCCGGGATGGTCAGCGCGGTGGTGCGCGGGGCGGGGGCCGGATGTGCCCCCTCGCGTGCCGCGAGGGCCGCGCGGGCCAGGACCCGTGCGGAGTCCTTCGGGCGGCGGTCGTTGGTGAGCAGCCCGAGCCCGTACTCCAACTCGGGGAAGTCGGCCAGCGCCCGGGACACGTCGTGGGAGCACCACCAGGTGACGCCCCACAGGTCCGGGCAGTCCAGGGCGTTGGCGACGGTGGCCTCGGTGAAGGCGGCGGCGTGCTCGGCGGGGACCAGGGGCGCGGGGGCGCCGACCTCCTGGAGCCAGACCGGGCGGTGCGGGTCGTCGGCCCACGCCTTGCTCAGCTCGATCAGGTAGGCGGCGTGGTGTTCGCTGGGCACGGAGGTGCGGCCGTGGCGCTGGGCGGTGCCGTTGAAGACCCAGGAGTGCACGGCCGTCACGCTGCCCCGCCGGGCGGCCTGGGCCGGGGTGAAGGGCTGGTCGTCCTGGTACCAGGTCGCGTCGTACTCGGCGTGCAGGTGCATCCTGCCCGGGGCGCCCTCCTCGCAGGCGGCGAGCATCCGCTCCAGCCAGGCGTCGATCTGGTCGCCGGTGGCGCGGTCCGGGTCGGGGTGGGGTCCGGCGGAGAACTGGTTGACCTCGTTGCCGAGGGTCATGCCGAGGAAGTTGGACCGGTCGGCGAGCGCGGCGGCGAGGGTGCGCAGGTAGGCGGCCTGCCCGTCGATGACCTCGGGGTCGGTGAACAGATTGCGGCGGTGCCAGGTGCGGGTCCAGGCCGGCAGGAAGTCGAAGCTGCTCAGGTGCCCTTGGAGGCCGTCCACGTTGACGTCGAGGCCGCGTTCGCCGGCCGCGTCGACCAGGTCCACCAGGTGCTCGACCGCGCGCTCGCGGATCAGGGCGCGGTTCGGCTGGAAGTAGGGCCACAGCGGGAAGACCCGGACGTGGTCCACGCCCAGTGCGGCGACGGAGTCGAGGTCGGCGCGCACGGAGTCGAGGTCGAAGTCGAGCCAGTGGTGGAACCACCCCTGGCTCGGGGTGTAGTTGACGCCGAAGCGCACGGCAGAAGGCATGCGGTGTCCTTGCTACGGGGACGTACGGGAAATGCGGGGTTCGGTCCTCGGCCGAGGGGTCAGCCCTTGACGGCGCCCTCGCCGACCCCGCGGAAGAAGTACCGCTGGAGGCAGGCGAAGAGGGCGATCAGCGGCGCCACGGCGATGATCGTGCCCGCCGCGACGAGCCGCTCGTCGTTGGCGAAGGTGCCGTGCAGGTAGTTGAGGCCGATGGTCAGCGTGAACTTGGACGGGTCGCTGAGCACGATCAGCGGCCACAGGAAGTCGTCCCAGGCGCCCATGAAGGCGAAGATCGCGACGACGGCGAGGGTTCCCTTCACCGACGGCAGCGCGATGCGGACGAACCGCTGCCAGACGTTGGCGCCGTCGACGTAGGCGGCTTCCTCGATCTCGTAGGGGAGGTTGAGAAAGGCGTTGCGCATCAGCAGCACGTTGAGGGCACCGATGCAGCCGGGCAGCACCACGCCGATCAGGGTGTTGTTCAGGCCGAGTTCCCGCATGGTGGTGAACTGGGCGATGATGATGCCCTCCACGGGCACGAGCATCGCCAGGATGAACACCAGGGTGGCGACGCGCCGGCCGCGGTAGCGCAGCCGGGCCAGGGCGTAGCCGGCGAGGGCGGCGCCGACGCAGTTGGTGACCACGTTGGCCGCGGCGACCTTGAGCGAGTTCAGGGCGTAGTCCCAGACGGGGATGGTGTCGGCGACCCGCTCGTAGTTGTGCAGGGTGGGTTCGGAGGGCAGGAACTTCGGCGGGGAGCTGAAGATGTCCTCCGTCGGGCCCTTCAGCGAGGTCGACAGCTGCCACAGGAAGGGTCCGACGGTCAGGGCGAGGACGCCGAGCAGGAGCAGGTAGCGCAGGGCCAGTTCCCAGACGCGTACGCGGCGGCCGTGCTCGTCGGTGATCCGGGGTTCGCGCTCCCGTTCCCGGGCGGTGGCCCGGGGTTTCTCGGCGGGCCGGGTCTTCTCGACGACGCTCACGACTCCTCCTTCCGGTCGGCGCGCAGGACGAGCAGCATGAGGGCGACGGTGACGACGAAGACGACCACGGAGAGGGCGGAGGCGTAGCCGACGCGGCCGGTCAGGCCGGTGCCGGTGCGCTGCACGAGCATGACGAGGGTGGTGTCCTCGCCGGCCGGGCCGCCGCTGGGGCCCGCCATCAGGTAGACCTCGGAGAACACCTTGAAGGCGGCGACCGAGGACAGGGCCGCGACCAGGACCATGGTGGAGCGCACGGCGGGCACGGTGACGGTGAGGAAGCGGCGGACCGCGCCCGCGCCGTCCACGGCGGCGGCCTCGTGCAGTTCGCGGGGCACGTTGGCGAGCGCCGCGAGGTAGATGATCATGTAGTAGCCGAGGCCCTTCCAGACCGTGACGGCCATCGCGCTGAGCAGGATCAGCCACTGGTCGCTCAGGAAGCCGACCGGGCTCGCGCCGACCGTCTCCAGCAGGGAGTTGACCAGGCCGCGCTCGTCCAGCAGCCAGACCCAGATCAGTCCGACGACGACGATCGAGGCGACGACCGGGGTGTAGAAGGCCGAGCGGAAGAAGGTGATGCCGGGGATGTGCTTCTGCACCAGCAGGGCGAGCAGCAGCGGCAGCAGGACGAGCGCGGGGACCACCCCGAGGACGTACAGGGTGCTGTTGCGCAGGCCGATCCAGAACATGTCGTCGTGGAGCAGCTCGCGAAAGTTGGCGAGGCCCACGAACTCGCCCGGGACCAGGGTGCGGCGGTCGGTGAAGGAGTTGACGACCGTGGAGACGAACGGGTACAGGATGAACGCGCCGGTGATCAGCAGGCCCGGGGCGGCGAACAGCCAGGGGCTGGTGGGCAGCTGGCGCCGCACGCGCCGGGTGACGCGTCGGGGGCCGGTGAGGGCGGGACTCGCCATGACGCCTCAGCCCTGCTGCTGAAGGAGCCGGTCGCACGCCTTGACAGCGTTGTCGAGAGCTTCCTTCGGGCTCTGCTTGCCCTGGAGCGCCTTGGCCACCTCGTTGCGCAGTTCGGTCTTCATCTGCTCGCTGAAGAGCACGGGCGTGTAGTTGACGGCGGTCTTCAGCGACTTGGCGGCGGCGATGCGCACCCGGGTCTCGTCGGTCCCGTCCTCCTTGGTGAAGTACGGGTCGTCCAGCGAGCCGGCGGTGCTCGGGAAGATGGCGACCTGCTTGGCGAACGACATCTGGTGCGCGGCGTCGGTGACGTAGTGCGCGAAGGCGACCGCGGCCGGCTTGCGCTTGCTCTGCGCGTTCACCATCACGCCCATCACGTACATGTTGACGTGGCCGGTGCTGGTGATCTGGTCGGTGATGCCGATGTTCTTGTACAGGTTCGGCGCCTGCTTCTTGAAGTTGGCGAGGTCGAGCGCGCTGCCCGGGTTCATGGCGACGGCTCCGGTGAGGAACTTCTTGCCGGAGGACTCGGGGGTTGCGGTCAGGGCCTGCGGGTCGAGGGCCTTGGCGTCGTACAGCTCCTTGTAGCGGGTGAGCAGCTGTACGCCCTTGGCGTCGTTGAACGCGAAGGCGGTGCCCTCCTTGTTCATGAGGGGCACGCCGTAGCGGCCGAAGTCCTCGATGGTGGGCACGTTGGCGAGCGTGGCGACCTCGCCGCCGGTCCTGTCGGCGATCTTGGCAGCGGCGTCGAAGAGGTCGTCGTACGTCTTCGGCGGCTGCTCGGGGTCGAGGCCGGCCTTCTCGAAGAGGGACTTGTTGTAGAAGAGCGGGCCGGTGTTGAGGTACCAGGGGAAGGCGTACGTGCCTTCCATGCCCGGCACCTGGTGGCTGGCCCAGGCGCCGTCCAGGTACTCCTTCTCGTACTGGCCGGCGGCCTTGTCCAGGTCGAGCGCGAGGCCGGCCTTGGCGAGCGGGGCCACGAGGTCCGGGGAGACGTTGACGACGTCGGGCAGGGTGCCGCCCGCGGCGTCGGCGCTGATCTTGTCGGCGTAGCCCTCGCCGGGCTGGTCGACCCACTTGACGTGGGTACCGGGGTACTTCTTCTCGAAGTCGGCGATCAGGCCCTCGAAGTAGGGCTTGAAGTTGGCCCGCAGGTTCCAGGTCTGGAAGGTGATGTCGCCCTCGACCTTGCCCGAGGCGTCGGTCGAGCCGCTCCCGTCGCCTCCGGAACCGCAGGCGCTGAGCGGCAGGACGAGGGCGGCTACGGCGGCGACGGCGAATGTTCTGCGCGAGGTGGGCACGGTGACACGTCTCCCTGAAGACGTCGGCGGTGGGATGGCAGCGACCATGCACGGCGGATTGGCGCGAAGTCAATGCATTCACGGGAACTAAAGAAGTCTGGAGGACATTAGTCCAGGTCAGAGCAGCATCGAGCAAGCACTTGCCACGTTCTACTAATGCGCTTTAGGATCTTTCCACTCAAGCGCTTTAGCTCGCGCATCCACCATGCGCTCGGGTTTCACGTTCTGAAGAAAGGAGCGCGCATGCCGGCCAAGCGGCCCGCCGCGCGCCGGCCGACGATGAAGGACATCGCGCGGCGGGCCGGGGTCTCCGAGAGCGCGGTCTCCTTCGCGCTGAACGACCGGCCGGGGGTCTCCGAGATCACCCGGGACCGGGTGCGCCGGGTCGCTGAGCAGCTGGGCTGGCGGCCCAGCACGGCGGCCCGCGCGCTGTCCGGCGAGGGCGCGGCGACGGTCGGCTTCGTGCTGGCCCGGCCCGCGCACACCCTGGGCGTGGACTCCTTCTTCCTGCAACTGGTCTCCGGCATCCAGGAGGTGCTGGCGCGGCGTCATCTGGGTCTGCTGTTCCAGGTGGCGCAGGACGTCGACGACGAGTGCGCGGTCTACCGGCGCTGGTGGGCCGAACACCGGGTGGACGGCGTGCTGGTGGTCGACCCGCGCACCGACGACCCGCGTCCCGACCTGCTCGACGAACTCGGCCTGCCCGCCGTGGTGATCGGCGGAGCGCCGGACGAACGGCATCCGGGACTGTCGACGGTGTGGGCGGACGACGCCGGTGCGATGGCCGCGCTGGTGGACGGGCTGTACGCGCTCGGCCACCGGCGGATCGCGCACATCGCGGGGCTGCCCGGCCTCGCCCACACGGAGCGCCGGATCCGTGCGCTGCGCGCCGAGGCGGCGCGGCGCGGCCTCGACGAGGTGCAGTCGGTGCCGACCGACTACTCCGACGCGGAGGGAGCCGCCGTCACCCGCCGCGTGCTGGAGACCGCCGCTCCCCCGACGGCCCTGATCTACGACAACGACGTGATGGCCGTCGCCGGGGTCGCCGCCGCGGCCGGGCTCGGCTTCTCGGTGCCGGCGGACGTGTCCGTGGTGGCCTGGGAGGACTCGGCGCTGTGCCGCATGGTCAAGCCGTGGCTGTCCGCGCTGTCCCGGGACAGCGTGGAGTTCGGCCGCACGGCGGCGACGGAACTGACCGCCCTGCTGGACGGCGGCCCGGCCCGCACGGTGCGCGTGCCGGTGCCGCTGCTGATCGAGCGCGACAGCACCGGACCGGCCAGGCCGGCCTGAACGGGCGGCCGGCGGGTCCCGGACTCTCGACGCGGGGGCGTCCCGGCGGGCAGAGTGCTCTCTGCGTACTCGCCAGTAATCCCGTCCCCGCACGCACCGAGGAGCTCCCGTGACCGACTGGGCCGGCCGGACCGCCGCCGAGATCGCCGCCGCCGTACGTGAGAAGCGGGCCACGCCGCGCGAGGTGGTGGCGGAGCATCTCGCCCGGATCGAGCGGCTCGACGGCCGCGTCGGCGCCTTCCGGTCGGTACGCGCCGAGGCGGCCCTCGCGGAGGCCGAGGAGGTGGGCGCCCGGGGTGATCTGGCCGAACTGCCGTTGGCCGGCGTCCCGGTGGCCGTCAAGGACAACCTCGCGGTGCGCGGCGAGTCCACCCGGGTCGGTTCCGCCGCGACGCCGGACACGCCCGCCGCGGCCGACCACGTCACGGTGGCGCGGCTGCGGGCGGCGGGCGCGGTGGTCGTGGGGCTGACGAACGTGCCCGAACTGTGCGTGTTCGGTACCACCGAGGGCGTGCACGGCACCTCCCGCAACCCCTGGGACCCGGCGCGCACGGCGGGCGGTTCCTCGGGCGGCAGCGCCGCCGCGGTCGCCGCCGGGCTGGTGCCCCTCGCGCTGGGCAACGACGGCATGGGCTCGCTGCGCATCCCGGCGGCCAACTGCGGGCTGGTCACCATCAAGCCGGGCCGCGGCGTTGTCCCGGCCGGCATCGGCGACGGCGACTGGTTCGGCATGTCGGAGAACGGGCCGCTGGCCACCACCGTCGAGGACGCCCGGCTGATGCTCTCGGTGCTCGCGGACGATGCCGACGGCGGCCCCGCGAACGGTCCGGCGGGCGCCGGACGGTTCCGCCGCGCGGACCGCGGCAGCCTCCGGGTCGCCGTCTCCCCGCGCAGCCCGCTCGCCGGTGTCCCCGTCTCCCGCCCCTACGCGGACGCCGTCCGTGAGGCGGCCGGGGTGCTGATGCGGGCCGGGCACCAGGTGCGGCGGGCCGACCCGCCCTACCCGGCGTCACTGGGTCTGACTGCCGTCGCCCACTGGACCGCGGGGACGTCGGTGGACGCACGGAATCTCGACCACCGCAAGCTGGCGCGGCGCACCCGGGTGCACGCGGGCGTCGGGCGGCGCTTCGTGCGCACGGTGTCCACCGGCGCGGGCCGGGAGCGGCTGCGCGAGCGCCTGGAGCCGTTCTTCGCCGAGTACGACGTGCTGCTCACCCCGGCGCTGGCCCGCCGCTCGCCGAAGGCCGGCCCGTGGCACGAGCGGGGCTGGCTGCGCAACGTGGCGGCGAACTCGGCGTACTCGCCGTTCACCCCGCCGTGGAACCTGACCGGCTGGCCCGCGATGTCGGTGCCCTTCGGCACGCTGCCCTCGGGCGCCCCGTGTGCCGTCCAGCTGGTGGGGCGCCCGGGGGCGGAGGCGTCGCTGCTGGAGCTGGCGGAGCGGATCGAGGCGCTGCGCCCGTGGCGGCGGACGGCACCCCTGGACTGAACGGCCCCGGGGCCTGTCCGGCGGGCCCTACAGGGCGCGGTACATGATGTGCAGGCCGACCGGCCCGTGCCGTGGGTGGTCGAAGGCGTCGGGGACCGTGCCGAGGATGGTGAAGCCGAGGGAGGTCCAGAGCCTGACGGCCGGGTTGGTCTCGACGACGGCGTTGAAGACCATGCCCCGGTACCCGTCGGCCCTGGCAGCTTCCAGGACGTACTCGGCGAGGGCCCGGCCGGTGCCGCGGCCGGCCCGGTCCGGGTCGACCATGAAGCCCGCGTTGGCGATGCGGGCGGCGGGGCCGCCGTAGTTGGGGGTCACATAGGCGGAGGCGACGACGGCGCCGGTGTCGTCCTCGACGACGTGAACGCGTTTGGCGGGGTTCATCCACAGGGCCCGGGCCACGTCCTCGGGGGTGTCCGGGTCCCAGGCGTAGGTCTCGCCGGCCGCGACGATGCGGTGCCAGAAGGGCCAGATCTGCGGCCAGTCGGCGGCCGTCGCTTCCCTGATCAGCATGGGCGTGAGTCTCGCACGCCCACGCGTCCGGCGGCGGGTCAGTCCACGCTGGGCAGGATGTGCGGCTCGGCGAGGTCTTCCTCGTAGCCCGCCAGGCGGATGGGGGCGGACCGTGCCCACACGTCGAGGCTGCCGATCTCTCCGGGCCGGCGGCCCGCGCGCTCGGCGCGTTCCTCGGTGCGTTGCTCGGGGTTCGTCGTCGTCTTCGGTGTCACCGCGCACTCCTTATGTGTCGGGTCACCCTCGGGGCCTGTCGGCCAGTCTGCCGTCCGGCACCTGGCGCCCGCTCGGGTCTGAGTCGCATGCAGTTCGGACGCGGTGGCGCCGGTAACTCGTGCGGGAGCGGGCCGATGTGGACCGGCGCGTCCCATGACGGACCGTGGGTGTGGGTAGGCACCCGGTACTGCCTGTCCGTCCGCTCCAGATTAACCAAATGAGCGGGGGTGCGCTCTATGGGGCTCCAAAACATGGGGCAACCATTGCCCGCCGCCCCGCGCACAGTTGGGGACAGTCTGCCGCGATTCATCAGCTTTCGCCCTGCGCGCGACTCACCCGTTCGGCCCACCTCACCGGCCGCACCGTCGCATATCCGCGGCGGACGGCCGTGCCGTTCAGGTGCCGTTGGCTGCGTCGCAAGCTCGCCATGGTGCGCTGGCGGTCCGGGCGGCTGTCTCGTGGGAGGACCGGGGCATGGAACTGCGCAGCATCGAGGAGCTGATGGACCTGCTGTACGCCTGCCGGGGCGCACGGCCGTCCTCCGGTCACGGGGACGGCCCCGCGGATCCGCACGGGCACGCGCTGCGGACCGCCGCGCTGCTGCGCCGGCGGCGCCCCGCCGACAAGGAGCTCCAGGTGGCCGGCCTGGTGTCCGTGGTGGGGCCGCTGCTGTGGCCCGGCGGTCCGGCCGGCCGCACGGCCGACGCGGTACGGCCGTTGCTCGGCCCACGCGTCGCCCACCTGCTGCACGCGCACGCCCTCCCGGACGCCCGCTGCCACGACGACGACCTGCTCAGTCTGCGGCAGGCCGGCGAGGAGGCCCGTACCGCCGTCTTCGACGCCGGGGTCCTGGAGGACTGGCGGACGGTGCTGGAACTGCTGGCGGCGCGCAACTCGCGGCTGGGAGCGGTCGACTGACCGGATCCGCCGCGGGTGCGCGCGAGGCGTGCCCGAGATCAGGGTGGCCGCGCGGTGCCCCCCGACGGGGCGACAGGCCCGTGAGTGGGCCTGCATGGGGTCGAACCACGAAGTACGCGGGGCCGGCGCACCGGGCACGCCGGCGCGCACCCTCACGGCAGGGCGGCGCCGGGCGAACGGGCCAGCGGATTACGGCCGTCGGCCCGGTACCGCGGTCACCACTTGCCGGGCGCGTAGTCCTTGAGGAAGACGCCGTACAGGTCCTCGCCCGCCTCGCCGCGCACCACCGGGTCGTAGACGCGGGCGGCGCCGTCGACCAGGTCGAGCGGGGCGTGGAAGCCGGCCTCGGCCAGGCGCAGCTTGTCGTAGTGGGGGCGTTCGTCGGTGATCCAGCCGGTGTCGACCGAGGTCATCAGGATGCGGTCGGTGTCGAACATCTCCTGGGCGCTGGTCCGCGTCACCATGTTCATGGCAGCCTTGGCCGCGTTGGTGTTCGGGTGGCCCGCGCCCTTGTAGCCGCGGGCGAACACGCCCTCCATCGCCGAGACGTTGACGACGTAGGCGCGCCCGGAGGACGCCCTGCGCGCGGCCTCGGCCATCGCCGGCCGCAGCTTGCTGATGAGGATGAACGGCGACGTGTAGTTGCACAGCTGGGTCTCGAGCAGCTCGACCGGGGAGATCTGCTCGATGGTCTGCACCCAGGTGTTGCTGTCGACGACGTCGGGGAGCAGACCGCCCGCGTCGATGGCGGTGCCCTCGCGGTGCCGGACCACACTGGCGTTGCCGGCGACCAGGGCGAGGTCGGCCACCTTCTGCGCGTCGAGCCCCGAGGCACCGACGGGCAGCGCGGCCAGTCCGTCCACGGCACCGGAGCCGAAGGCGCCGATGACGTGGTGGGCGGGCAGCTCACCGGCCGGCAGCGGGGCGCTCTCGCCCTCGACGAGGGCGGCGTACGCGGAGGGCAGGCGGCGCACCGTCTGGGTGGCGTTGTTGATCAGGATGTCGAGCGGGCCCTGCTCGGTGACCTGGTCGGCCAGCGCCACGGCCTGGGCCGGGTCGCGCAGGTCGATGCCGACGACCTCCAGGCGGTGGATCCAGTCGGCGGAGTCGTCCATGGCCTTGAAGCGGCGGATGGCGTCCTTGGGGAAGCGGGTCGTGATCGTGGTGTGCGCGCCGTCCCGCAGCAGCCTGAGCGCGATGTACATGCCGATCTTGGCCCGGCCGCCGGTGAGCAGCGCGCGCCTGCCGGTGAGGTCGGCGCGGGCGTCGCGCCGGGCCCGGTTCTCGGCGGCGCAGGACTGGCAGAGCTGGTGGTAGAAGTAGTCGACCTCGACGTAGCGCTGCTTGCAGATGTAGCAGGAGCGCGGGCGCTGGAGTATCCCCGCGATCGCGCCCTCCTCGGTGCGGGAGGACGGCAGGATGCCCTCGGTCTCGTCGTCGATGCGCTCGGCGGACCCGGTGGCGGTGGCCTCGGTGACCGCCTTGTCGTGGGCGGTCTTGGCGGCCCGGCGCTCCTGGCGGCGGCGCTGCTTGACCATGCGGTAGATGTGCGAGGTGGCCCGGCGGACCGCGATCGCGTCGGGGTGGTCGACGTCCAGCTCGTCGAGTTCCGCCAGCACGCTCAGGCAGACGGCGAGCCGCTCCGGGTCGATGCCGGGGCCGTACGCCGAGGCGGCCGCCTCGTCCGTGGTCGCCGGGCCGTCCTGTGTCACCGTCATCGCCGCTGCCGTTCCCTGGGTCACCGTGGCGGCGCTCCGAGACGCGGCCGCTGTCGAACAGCGGATTTTATTCAGCCCGGGGCCCGGATCCAAACCCGCCGGGGTCAGGGGCTGTCGTTTCGATCATGCCGGTCTCCACGGACGGTACCGCTGCACGCCGTGCCCCGCGCCCCCCGGGACGATCCGAACGACAGCTCCTGAGGACCGCAGGCAGTGAGCAACGTCTCCACCTCCTCGGAGAGCGCCTGGGCGAGCCGGTCGAGGTCCGGCACGGCCTTCGCGTCGGCGACCAGTCCGTAGTGGACCCGTCCCCGGTACGTCGAGACGGCGACCGCCAGGGAGTGGCCGCGGGCCAGCGGGGCCAGCGGGTAGACCTCCGTGAGCGGATGCCCGCCGAGCCGCAGACCGAGGCTGGGCAGCGGCACGCTGGTGACGAGGATGTCGAACCAGAGCCGGGCGGCCTGGCCGACCAGGGGGCCGCCGAGCCGGTGACCGAGCGCCGGGACGTGGTCGGCGAGCAGGGCGACCGCGCCGGCGCCCCGCCCCGGCCCGGCGTCCTTGTTGCGGTCCATCGCGGCGCGCACCGTGCCGAGCCGGGACAGCGGGTCCGGGTCGCCGACCGGGAGCCGCATCAGGTAGCCCGAGAGCCGGTTGCCCTGCGGGTGGGCGCTGCGGGGGCGGCGCTGGGAGACGGGGATCAGGGCGCGGGGGGCGACGCCCTCGCTGCCGTCGCCCCGCTCGTCCAGCCAGCGGCGCAGGGCGCCGGCGACGACCGCGATCAGGACGTCGTTGACCGTGCCGCCGACGGTCTTGCGGATCCGGTGCACGTCGTCGAGGTCGACGGCCGCCCCCGCGATGCGGCGGGTGCCGGAGGGCTCGGCGGTGAGCGCGGGCGAGGAACGTACGTCGAGGCCGGCCAGGGCCGCGGCGGCGCCGATGTCCAGGGCGCGTCCCGCGTCGGACAGGGCGCCGCGCACCAGGTCCGGCAGCGTGCGCACGTCGGGCAGGAGGCCGCGCCGGGGCGCTTCGGGCCGGGGGCGGGGCGCGGGCAGGTCCATCGGGTCGAGGACGCCCGCCGCGAGGGCCAGGGCCCGCAGTCCGTCGGCCAGGGCGTGGTGGAACTTGAACAGCACGGCGAAGGACTCACCGTCCGCGCCCGGCAGCACATGGGCCTCCCAAGGCGGCCGGCTGCGCTCCAGCGGGCGTTCCATGAGGCGGCCGGCCCGGGCGTGGAAGTCCGTCGTCGGGGCGTGCAGCCGGACGTGGTCGAGCGGGTCGAAGCCCGGGTCGGGCTCGCGGGTGGCGCCGCCGAAGGAGAAGGGCCGGCGCAGGGCCAGCGGCGGCTGCCAGGTGTCCCGGATCCGCATCCGCAGCCCGGGGACTCCCGGCGCGCGGGCCGCGAGCAGGTCCGCCGCGTGGGCGGCCGCGGTGGACGAGTCAGCCGGGAAGACGCCGAGCGCCGCGAGGTGCATGGGGTGCTCGGCGGACTCGATGTTCCAGAACGCCAGGTCGAGAGGGGCGAGCAGATCGGAAGTCAAGGGCTTGCCTCGCAAGGACGACGGGTGGACAAGCAGTCAATCGCCCTCCGCCGATTACGGTCAAGTACGATCAAGCTACGCACAGTTAACAACAGATTAAAAGTCCGGCCTCTCGGGCAGAGGCCGGACTCCTGGGACTCATGGGGCGCTTGCGCTCAGGTCGGCACCGGCGGCGCCGCCCGCCCCGCGCTTCCCCACCCGGACGGCTGCGGGCCGACCGGGGGCCGTGCCGGTGCTCAGCCGGCCGGGCACCCCGCGGGGGCGGGCCGGGACGCGTCGCGGATCAGTGCCTCGTGGGCGGCCTTCATCCGCTCGACGTCCGGCTTGAGGACCTCGCGGTCGTAGGTCGTCAGCCCGTTCAGCTCTCCCTCGACGTCGGTGATCTGGGTGTAGACGGCACCGTTGCTCCCCTTGCAGACCAGGGCGCGGACCTCGTCGAGCTTGGTGAGGTAGTCGTCGGTGTACGTCGCGGGGTCCACGTCGACGTACGACTGCTGCACCGACCAGGCGTGGCCGGGCACCGCGAGACCCAGGCCGCCGTACTCGCCGCTGACCAGGGCGCGTTCGCCGTCCGGCCGGGGCGGAAGGGCGGGGCTCGGGTAGCCGTGCTCGTCCATGATGTCGCCGGCGCCTCCGTCGGCCCCCAGGTTCAGGCCCGACTGGTTGTTGACGAGGCGGGTCGGGTCCCAGGCCTTGGCCTGCGCGGCGACGCGGCCGATGTCGTACTGGCCCCAGCCCTCGTTGAAGGTGACCCACATGACGATCGACGGGCTGCTGATGTGCTCGTCGATCATCTCCTTCATCTCGCGCTCGTACTCGGCGCGCGCGGTCGTGCCGGGGTTCACGCCGGCGGTCATGGCGGGCATGTCCTGCCACACCAGCAGGCCCAGCCGGTCGGCCCAGTAGAACCAGCGGTCGGGCTCGACCTTGATGTGCTTGCGCACCGAGTTGAAGCCGAGTTCCTTGTGCAGCTTCAGGTCGTACGCGAGGGCCTCGTCGGTGGGCGCGGTGTGCAGGCCGTCGGGCCAGAAACCCTGGTCGAGGGTGGCCATCATGAAGACGGGCTCGCCGTTGAGGAGGGTGCGGGGCACGCCGTTCACCTTCTCCACGGCGACGGAACGCATCCCGAAGTAGCTCCGGACACGGTCAGTGCCGACGGTGACCTTCAGGTCGTACAGGAACGGGTCGTCGGGCGACCACAGCCGCGGGTCGCGGATCCTCAGGGTGAGCGGCTCGCCGGTGCGTCCGCTCACGGTGGCGACCTTGCGGTGCCCGGCGTACGCCGTCGCGCTGATCCGTACCCCGTCGCGCACGCCCTCGGGCTCGACCGTGAGCGTGCCCGCGCCGACGTCCGGGGTGAGCTTCAGGGAGTCGACGTGGTCCCGGGCGACCGGCTCCATCCAGACCGTCTGCCAGATGCCGGAGCTGGGCGTGTACCAGATGCCGCTCGGGTCCAGGCGCTGCTTGCCGAGCGGCGGGTTCTCGCCGTTCGCCGCGTCGGTCGGGTCGTAGACGCCGACGATCAGCTCCTGGGTGCCGCCGGGCTTCAGCGCGTCGGTGATGTCGGCGCCGAACTTGTCGTAGCCGCCCTTGTGCTCGGTGACCTTCGTGCCGTTGACGTACACCTCGGACTGCCAGTCGACGGCGCCGAAGTTGAGCTGCAGCCGCCGGCCGGAGCCGATGTGCCAGTCGCGGGGCACCGTGAAGGTGCGGCGGTACCACATGCGGTCCTCGTGCCGCTGGATGCCGGAGAGCTGCGACTCCACCGGGTACGGGACGACGATCCGCTCCTTCAGCCGCTTGCCCACCGGCGGCTGCTCGCCGGCCTCGGCGGCGGCGAACTGCCAGCGGCCGTTGAGGCTGCGCCAGGCGTCCCGCGTCAGCTGCGGGCGCGGGTACTCCGGGTGGGCGTCGTCCGGGTCCACGTCGTCGGCCCACCGGGTGCGCAGCTCGTACGTGGAGTGATTCGCGCCGCTGCTCCAGAACGCCTTGACAACGTTGCCGTCGGCGCCGGTGAGGCCGCCCGCTCCGTCGTAGCGGACGTCGGCGGTGCCGGGTGCGGTGCCGGTCTTGTTGCCGACGACGGGTTCGCCGAGGGCGACGAGGAGCGTGCTGGGGTCGGCCGGGTCGACCGTGGCCTCGCCCAGGGGCCACTTGGCGCCGCCGATCACCGCTTCGAGGTGGTCGGTGAGGCCGGCCGGGGCGGCGGCGAGGGGCTGGGCGAAGTCGAGTTCCAGGGTGCGGCCCGTGGCGAGCACGGTGGTCGCCGTCGCACCGTCGTAGTCAAAGCCGTCGGGCAGGCGGAACGCCGACTGCGGCACCGGCTCTTTGGTGCCGCCGGGCTCGGTCCAGCGCAGGTGCAGGTTGGAGCCTCCGTAGTGCTCGAAGTACTCCAGCTTGATGTCGTAGGACCGTCCGGCCGTGAGCTCGATGGGCTCGGCGGTCTGCTCGCGGTCCCAGTCGTCGACCCAGTGGTCGATGGCAAGGCTGCCGCCGATCCAGAGGCGGAAGCCGTTGTCGCCGGTGACCGAGAAGGTGTGGGCTCCGGTCCTCTCCGGCACCAGCTTGCCGGTCCAGCGGACGCTGACGTCGTCGGACCGGCCGGTGGCGAAGCTCAGACGCGGTTCCAGGGTGCCGAAGTCGATCTGCGGGTCGAAGCCCGTGGCCTTGAGCTCGTGGAAGTCGAAGGCGCCGGGGGCGGACTGGGTGTAGTACTCGCCCTTCAGACCATGGATCTCGGCGGCGGCGTCCGCCGCGCTCGCGTCCGGTACGGCGGCGAGTCCCGCGACGCCCAGGGCGGCGGCGAGCAGTAACGCCAGTCTGTCTCTGAGTCGTTTGGTGCGCACTGGCCCTCTCCTCGAGAACGGGTGGTGGCTGGTGGCTCAGGACATCGATGTCATACATCGATGTAACAGCAGTGGCATGACAACATGGATTCCGCTTGGCGTCCAGGGACATGACAAAGGCCCCGGGGGACGGCACCAGCCCCCGGGGCCGCGGCCGGCCCGGGCGTCACGGCACCCGCTGCCCCTTGCCCAGCGCGATCACGCCGCCCTTGGACACGGTGTACAGCTCGGCGTCCCGCTCCGGGTTGACGCCGATCGTCGCGCCCGGCGGCACCTCGACGTTCTTGTCCAGCACCGCCCCGCGCACCACGGCGCCCCGGCCGATGTGCACGTTGTCGTGCAGCACCGAGCCCTGCACGACCGCGCCGGGGTCGACCACGACGCCGGGCGACAGCACGGACCGGGTGACCTGGCCGCGGATCAGGCAGCCCGCGCTGATGATCGACTCGCTGGCCATGCCGCCGGCGTTGAACCGGGCCGGGGACAGCTGGTTGGAGTGGGTGTAGATCGGCCAGTCGCGGTTGTAGAGGTTGAAGGCGGGGCGCTCGGCGATCAGGTCCATGTGGGCGTCGTAGTACGCGTCGAGGGTGCCCACGTCCCGCCAGTAGCCCTGGTCACGGGAGGTCTCCCCCGGCACGTGGTTGCCGCTGAAGTCGTAGAGCGCGGCCTCGCCCCGGTCGGTGAGCTGGGGCAGGATCGAGCCGCCCATGTCGTGCACGGAGTGCGGGTCCTCCGCGTCCCGGTGCAGGGCCTCGACGAGGGCCTTGGTGGTGAAGAGGTAGTTGCCCATCGAGGCGAAGACGCGGTCCGGGTCGTCGGCGAGTCCGGGCGGGTCGGCGGGCTTCTCCAGGAACCCGGTGACGGTCCGGCCGTCGGAGCCCGGAGTGATCACGCCGAAGGACGACGACTCGGTGCGCGGCACCCGGATGCCGGCCACGGTCACGCCCGCGCCGGACTCGATGTGCTGGGTGAGCATCTGGCGCGGGTTCATCCGGTACACGTGGTCGGCGCCGAACACCGCGACGTACTCGGGCTGCTCGTCGTAGATCAGGTTCAGCGACTGCAGGATCGCGTCGGCACTGCCCAGGTACCAGCGCGGGCCGAGGCGCTGCTGGGCGGGGACCGGGGTGACGTAGTTGCCGAGCAGGCTGGACATCCGCCAGGTGGTGGTGATGTGCCGGTCCAGCGAGTGCGACTTGTACTGCGTCAGGACGCAGATCCGCAGGATGTCGCTGTTGACCAGGTTGGACAGCACGAAGTCGACCAGGCGGTACGTGCCGCCGAAGGTGACCGCGGGTTTGGCGCGGTCCGCGGTCAGGGGCATCAGACGCTTGCCCTCCCCGCCAGCCAGCACGATGCCGAGCACCGAAGGACCACCACGACGCATGGCCGCTCCCCTCACCCTCGTTGGTGGCCCATGCCTGCCCGTGGGCCCGACCGCCTAAGCCTGTTCGAGCATCTCCTCGTAGAGCCGGACCGTGCGGCGGGCGACCGCGTCCCAGCCGAACTCGTCCACCGCGCGCTCCCGTCCCGCCTCGCCCATGTGCCGGGCGGCCTCCGGGTCGCCGAGGACGGAGTCCAGTGCCCGGGCGAGACCCTGCTCGAAGTCGTCGTCCCGCTGATCGCCGCCGCTTTCGTCCTTGGGTACGAGTACCCCCGTTTCGCCGTCCGCCACGACCTCGGGGATACCGCCGACGCGGGAGGCCACGACGGGCGTGCCGCAGGCCATCGCCTCCAGGTTGACGATGCCCAGGGGCTCGTACACCGAGGGGCACACGAAGACGGCGGCGTGGGTCAGCAGCTGGATCACCTCCGGGCGCGGCAGCATCCGCGGGATCCAGTGCACGCCCTCGCGGGCCCGGCTCAGTTCGGCGAAGAGGTCGCGGAACTCCTGGTCGATCTCCGGGGTGTCCGGGGCGCCCGCGCACAACACCACCTGAGCGGCCGGGTCGATGCCGCGCACCGCCCGCAGCAGGTGGGGTACGCCCTTCTGACGGGTGATGCGGCCGACGAACAGGACGTACGGCCGGGAGCGGTCCAGGCCGATCCGGTCCAGGGCGTCGGTGTGCGGATCGGGCCGGTACAGGGTGGTGTCGATGCCGTTGTGGATGACGTGGACCCGGGACGCGTCCAGGGCCGGATAGCAGGCGAGGATGTCCTCGCGCATGGCGCCGGACACCGCCACGACGGCGTCGGCGGACTCGACGGCGGAGCGCTCGGCCCAGCTGGACAGGGCGTAGCCGCCGCCGAGTTGCTCGGCCTTCCAGGGGCGCAGCGGCTCCAGGGAGTGGGCGGTCACGACGTGCGGGATGTCGTACAGCTGCTGGGCGAGCCGGCCGCCGAGGTTCGCGTACCAGGTGTGTGAGTGGACGAGCTCGCGGCCCTCCAGGGCGGCGGCCATGGCGAGGTCCACGGAGAAGGTGCGCAGCGCGTCGTTGGCGCCGTCGAGCGCGGACCACGGACGGTGCCGCAGTACGCCGTCGGCGCGGCCCTCGCCCCAGCAGTGCACGTCCAGGTCGACGAGGCGGGCGAGCTCCCGGGCGAGGAACTCGACGTGCACGCCCGCGCCGCCGTACACGTCGGGCGGATACTCCCGGGTCAGCAGTCCCACACGCACCCGGAACCTCCCCTGTTCGGCGGCTGGTCCCTTCATGGTCACTCAGACGGGGCGCCCGGGGAAGAGCGCGGGGCCCCCGGAGAGCGCGGAGGCAGCGAAGAGCGCGGCCGAGAGGGCAGGGAGAAGCAGCAGTCGCCGCAGACGCCCCCGCCGGGCACGCGGTAGTAGAGGCAGCAGCTGCGACGCCGGAAGGCGGTGCCCGTCAGGGTGCCGGTCCCGGTGAGGAGGGGGTGCGCGAGCAGGCCGGTGGTGAGCGAGCGGGCGCGGGCGGCGGCGTCGGTTCGGCCGTGGCGGCGGGCCCAGCGGTCCAGTTCGCGGGCGGCGCCGGCCAGGGCGGAAGCGGCGTTGCCCCACAGCAGTCCGGTCGCCAGGCGGTGCCGGGCGCGCAGGGCCGCCGTCAGCGGAACCAGGTGGGTGTCGAGCACGGCCTCCGCCACGGTCGCGGCGTCCCCCGGCCGCGGACGCACCTCGGCGAGCCACAGGTCGTCGGGGGCGGTGGCGTCGGGGTCCCAGTGCAGCAGGCCGGGGTCCAGGTCGGGGACCCTGCCGTAGAGGGCGGCGCAGCCGAGCGTCACCGCCCAGAGGCGGGCGGCGAGCCCCTGGTGCACCACGGAGGCGGCGATCCGGGTCTCGGGGGCGCGGAGGGCGGCGGCGACCTTCCGGACGCGGAAGGCGAGGGGGTCGTGTGCAAGGCCGCCGTCGGGTCCGCCGACGGGACCGCCCACGGGGGCCTCCCGCCAGGCGTGCGCGAGGGTGGGCAGCGGCCGGTGCGGGAGGGGCCGGGAGGCGCGCAGCACGAAGAAACCGCCGAGCGGGCGGAGGGCGGCGAGGCCGGGGTCGAGGTCCACGGAGAGCAGTAGTATCAAGGCCCCTACGGGACGCGGTCAGGGGTCCTCGACGAAAGACGCCCACCCTGGGGAGGACGGCACCGTCGTCGTACTCCATCGGTAGTAGGACCCAATGAGTGCTCAGGGACGACGACGGGAAGATCCTGAGACGGCATCGTGTTGTCCATGGAAGACGACCGTTCGCCGCGCCGGGCCATGAGCCCCCGCCTCACGCAGAGGAGCAGCCGATGAGCGCCCTCGCGTTGTCCGTGCTGCTGTCGCTCGTCTCCGCCGTCGCGTACGCGGGCGGAGCGATCGTGCAGGAGCAGGTCGCGGCGTCCTCCACCGGTGTCCAGTACGCCCCGCTGCGCCGGCCCGCCTGGTGGGCGGCGGTCGGCCTCAACGGCCTCGGCGCTCTGCTGCACGTGGTGGCACTCGCCTACGGTCCGCTGAGCCTGGTGCAGCCGCTCGGGGCACTCACCATCGTGTTCGCCCTGCCCATGGCGGCGCTGTTCGTGGGCCGCAGGGCCGGTGCGACGGCCTGGCGGGGCGCGATCATGGCGACGGTCGGTCTGGCCGGTCTGCTGTCCCTGGTCGGCGCGTCCGACGCCCAGTCGCTGGACACGGCGCAGCGCGTGACGGTGGCCGTGGTGACGGCCGGTGCGATCGTTACGCTGATGATCGCCGGGCGGGCCGCGCAGCGGCATCCCGCGGTGCGCAGCGTGCTGTTGGCGACCGCGTCCGGCATCGCGTTCGGTATGTCCTCGGTGTTCACCAAGACGGTGGCGGTCGACTGGACCGGCGGCGTGTCGGCCGCCGACCTGCCCTCCCTGGCGGTGATCGGCGTGCTCGCCACGGCCGGCATGCTGCTGTCGCAGGCCTCCTACCGGGGCGCCGGCCTCGCGGCCCCGCTGGCGGTGCTGACGGTCGCGAACCCGGTGGTGGCGGCCGTGGTCGGCATCACGATGTTCGGCGAGTCCTTCCGCTACGGCACGACCGGCACCGCGCTCGCCCTGAGCTGCGGTGTGGTGGCCGCGGGCGGACTGATCCTGCTGACGACGGAACGGCTCGCGCGGGAGGCCGCGGCGGGGGTCGACGCGGAGGCTGTGCCGGACGGTGCGGTGTCCGGGGCCGGGGCGGTCTGCGGGGGTGTGGCCTCCGAGGCGGAGGCGGCCTGCGCGTCCGCCGTGGCACCGGCGGTCGGGTCCGTCCCGGGCGGGCCGGTCACGAGCCTGCCGGTGGTGGTCGGGCCGGCACCCCGCGTGTCGGTGGCGATCGCGCCGGTCGTCCACGAGCCGGTGATGCCCGCCTCGGTCGAGGTCCAGGGGGTGACCGGCACGTCCGTGTCGGTCGCGGGCCTGTCCGACGGCGCGCCGGTCGGTGGCGGGGGCGCGCAGCAGCTCGCCTCGCGCCCCGCCAAGGTGTTCCTCCCCGGCCCGGCGCCGGTGCCGGCGGCCGCGCCCGCCGGTGAGGCGTACACGGCGCCGGAACCGGCCGTGCCCGCGGCCGAGGACCGGATCGTCTCCTACGGGCCCTTCTACGGCGGCCCGTACGTCCCGCTGCCCGTCCTCGACCGGCGCCGGGTGCGGATCAGATCCTGACGCCACCGGCCCGCAGATACGCCAGCGGGTCGACGTCCGAACCGAAACCGGGCCCCGTCCGCACCTCGAAGTGCAGATGCGGGCCCGTGACGTTCCCGGTGGAGCCCGACCGTCCGATGCGCTGGCCGGCGCCCACGGACTGGCCGTCCTTCACGGAGATCGCCGACAGGTGCGCGTACTGGGAGTAGCGGCCGTCGGCGTGCCGGACCACGACCTCGTACCCGTAGGACCCGCCCCACCCGGCGCTGACGACCCGGCCCGCGGCGACCGCCTTGACGGAGGTACCGGTGGGGACGGGGAAGTCGACGCCCGTGTGGTAGCCCTTCGACCAGGACGAGCCCGCCTGGTGGTACGGCGTGCCGGTGGAGGCGTCGACGGGAGCCACTACGGCGTGACCGCTCGTGGCCTTGTCGTTGCCGGTGTCCGGGGACGACTTCTTGGGCTGCTTCTGCTTGGCCGGCTTCCGCTGCTGCTGCTTCGGCTCGGCCGCCGGGGACGGCTTGTGCTCGGCGCGGGGCGCCGTGGCGGCCCGCTGGCCGCGCAGCGCCAGCCGCTGGCCGGGCAGGATCAGGTCGGGGTCCGCTCCGATCGAGTCGCGGTTGGTCTCGTACAGGCCCTCCCAGCCGCCCGGGACCCGCTGGCTGTCGGCGATGCCGGACAGGGTGTCGCCGGTGACCACCGTGTACATCCGGGCCTTCCCGGCCCGGGACTGCGGTGTGGTCTGTGGCCGTACGTCGGGCGTCTTGCCGGACGCACGGGCGGACTTCGAGGCCGCCGCCTTCCCGGAGCCGCCGGGCGACGTGTCGCCGGTCTTCCCGTCCCGCTTCGCGGTGGATCTCTCCGCGTCCTTCTCCGCCCCCGCGCCCCCGGCCGGACGGATGTCGGGCGTCTCACCGCCCCGGCTCAGTCCGGCCCGCACCGAGCACACCGGCCAGGCGCCGGGTCCCTGCCCGTCCAGCACCTTCTCGGCGACGGCTATCTGCTGGTCCTTGGTGGCAAGATCCGCGCGCGGCGCGTACGCGGTCCCGCCGAACGCCTCCCAGGTGGACTGGGTGAACTGCAGGCCGCCGTAGTAACCGTTGCCGGTGTTGATGCCCCAGTCACTGCTGGACTCGCACGCGGCGACCTTGTCCCAGGTGTCCACACCGGCCGCCTGGGCGGTGCCGGTGCCGATGAGCGGGAGCGCGATCCCGGCCCCTCCCGCGGTGACGGTCAGTGAGGCCCGGTTGATCCTGTTCGGCTGGTACCGGCGGTGCCGGCCGCGTACGGCCATGGGTATCCCCCTCGACATTGCGTCAGGAGGGGCAAAAGTAAGCGCCGGTAACAGGCCATGACAAGACGGCAATCAGCCGGTTGGTCACCCCAAGTGGCGGGGAAGCGACGCCCGTTGGCCGGACGGTGCGTCCGGGGGCACGCCGAATCGCGGCCGCCGCGAAGACGCCGGCGACCGTCACGGGGTTCCGTATGTCCGGGTCGGTCCCTCCCCGTCAGCCGACGACGGTCCAGGTGTCGCCGCCGGCGAGCAGTGCGGCGAGGTCGCCCTTGCCGTTCTGCTCGACGGCGGTGTCGAGCTGGTCCGACATCAGCGTGTC
>NZ_BMRV01000019.1 GCF_014648815.1 Streptomyces flaveolus
GACACGCTGATGTCGGACCAGCTCGACACCGCCGTCGAGCAGAACGGCAAGGGCGACCTCGCCGCACTGCTCGCCGGCGGCGACACCTGGACCGTCGTCGGCTGAGAGCCGTACCGCATCACGAGGCCCGGGACGAAAGCGCCCGGGCCTCTTGCTGTGCCGCCCGGGTTTCCTGCTGTGCCGCCCGGGTCTCGTCGTACGCCCGGCGGGCCCGCTCGACGTCCGTCATCCGCTCGCGCGTCCACTCGGCCAGGCCCCGGACCCGCTCCGCCGCCTCGCGGCCGAGCGGGGTCAGGGAGTAGTCGACGCGGGGCGGGATGACGGGCTTCGCGTCGCGGTGGACCAGGCCGTCGCGCTCCAGGGTCTGGAGGGTCTGGGTGAGCATCTTCTCGCTGACGCTCCGGCCGACCCGGCCGACCGCCCGGCGCAGCTCACTGAACCGGTGCGGCCGGTCCAGGAGCTCGATCAGGACGAGGACGCCCCAACGGCTGGTCATGTGCTCGAGGACGAGCCGGTACGGGCACATCGCCTCGCCGGCCCGGGGGTCGCTTACGGTCATGCCAGTACCTTACTTCAAAGTGGGTACTTTCTTTTGGTTAGCGCCTCCTTTAGCGTCGATGACATCGCACCCCGACCCCCACAAGGAGTTCCGAAGCCATGAGCATCGTCGTCACCGGAGCCACCGGACACCTCGGCCGCCACGTCGTGGAGCAGTTGCTGGAGAAGGTCCCGGCCGACCAGGTCACCGCCGTCGTGCGGGACAAGGCGAGGGCCGCCGACCTGGCGGAACGCGGCGTGCGGCTCGCCGTGGCCGACTACAACGCGCCCGAGACCTTCGAGGGGCTGTTCGCGGCGGGCGACAAGGTGCTGCTGATCTCCGGCAACGAGGTCACCAAGGACCGCCCCGGGCAGCACCGGACGGTCATCGACGCCGCCGCGGCGGCCGGCGTGGCACTGCTGGCGTACACCAGCGCCCCCAGCAGCCTGACCGCCGCCCTCGCCGACGACCACCGCGCCACCGAGAAGGTCCTGCTCGCTTCCGGTCTGCCGTGGGTGATCCTGGGCAACGGCTGGTACCACGAGAACCACACGGAGAACCTCGCCCAGGTGCTGGAGCACGGCGCAGTCGTCCAGGCCGCCCGCGAGGGCCGCATCTCCTCCGCCTCGCGCGCCGACTACGCGGCCGCCGCCGTCGCCGTACTGACCGGCGAGGGCCACGAGAACAAGCGCTACGAGCTGGGCGGCGACGAGTCGTGGAGCTTCGCCGAGTACGCCGCCGAGGTGAGCCGGCGCGCGGGCCGCGAGATCGCCTACCGCCCCGTGTCCGTCGAGGAGTACGTCCGCGCCCTCGTCGGCGCCGGGGTGCCCGAGCCCATGGCCGAGATCCTCGGCGGCGTGGAGGCGTCCACCGAGAAGGGCGAGCTGGTCGTGACCACCGGCGACCTGTCCCGGCTCATCGGCCGCCCGACCACCCCGGTCACCGAGGCGATCGAGGCCGCGCTGCGCCAGTGAGCACCGACGCCTCCGGCGGTCCGGCCGCCTGTCATGACCGTATGACGATACGGGCATGACAGGCGGCCGGGTGCGGCGCTACCGTCGTCCTGGCATGCCTCCGTCCCCGGCGTGCCGAAAGGCGAGGAGGAGGTGCCCGTGGCCGGGTCGTCCAGGAATGAACAGCGCATAGGCCTGCTGAACGGCTTCGCGGCGTACGGGATGTGGGGGCTCGTCCCGCTGTTCTGGCCACTGCTCAAGCCGGCCGGGGCCGGGGAGATCCTCGCCCACCGGATGGTGTGGTCCCTCGCCTTCGTCGCCGTCGCCCTGCTCGTCGTACGGCGCTGGGCCTGGGCCGGTGAGCTGCTGCGGCAGCCACGCAAACTGGGCCTGATCACCGTGGCCGCCGCGGTCATCACCGTGAACTGGGGCGTCTACATCTGGGCCGTGAACAGTGGCCACGTCGTCGAGGCCTCGCTCGGGTACTTCATCAACCCGCTGGTCACCATAGCGATGGGCGTACTGCTGCTGAAGGAGCGGCTGCGGCCCGTGCAGTGGGCGGCGGTCGCGACCGGCTTCGCGGCCGTGCTCGTCCTCACCGTCGGCTACGGCCGGCCGCCGTGGATCTCCCTCTGCCTCGCCTTCTCCTTCGCCACCTACGGGCTGGTGAAGAAGAAGGTCAACCTCGGGGGCGTCGAGTCACTGGCCGCCGAGACGGCGATCCAGTTCCTGCCCGCGCTCGGCTTCCTGCTGTGGCGGGGAGCGCACGGCGACTCCACCTTCACCACCGAGGGCGTGGGGCACGGTGCCCTGCTCGCCGCGACCGGCGTGGTCACCGCGATCCCCCTGGTCTGCTTCGGCGCGGCGGCGATCCGCGTGCCGCTGTCCACGCTGGGGCTGCTGCAGTACCTGGCCCCGGTCTTCCAGTTCCTGCTCGGCATCCTCTACTTCGGCGAGGCCATGCCGCCCGAGCGCTGGGCCGGCTTCGCGCTCGTCTGGCTGGCGCTCACGCTGCTCACCTGGGACGCGCTGCGCACCGCCCACCGGACCTCCCGGGCGCTGCGGGCGCAGCTGGACAGGGCCGGTGGCGGCGTACCGGCGGAGAAGGAGGGCGCCGCGCGGGACTCGGACATCGTGGCCTGCGGAGGGCCGTCCCCGGATTCCGCTTCCGCGGACCCCGCGCCCGCGCCCGCGCGGCTCGACGCCCCGACCGGGAAGCCGTAGCCCGATATGCGCAACGCGGTGGCCGAATAGCGGTCTTGACGCGACGTCAGCCAGGGCCACACCATCCAGGCACCCCATTCACCGGGAGTCCTCCCCAGGGACTCCCCAGGAATTCGGAGCCCCCCACATGAAGCTCTCCGTTTCCGGGCGTGCCCTGGCGGCCGGTGCCGTCGCGGTCGCCACCCTGCTGACCGGCGGTTCCGTGGCCGGCGCGGCATCCGCCCCCGAGACCACCGCCGCGGCCGCCGCACCCGACATACCGGTGGCCAACGTCAAGGCCCACCTGGCGCAGCTCCAGTCGATCGCCACGGCGAACGGCGGCAACCGCGCCCACGGCCGCCCCGGCTACCAGGCGTCCATCAACTACGTGAAGGCCAAGCTGGACGCCGCCGGGTTCACCACCACGGTCCAGCAGTTCACGTCCTCCGGCCGCACCGGCTACAACCTGATCGCGGACTGGCCCGGCGGCGACACGAATCAGGTTGTCATGTCAGGGTCACATCTGGACAGCGTCACCTCCGGCCCCGGCATCAACGACAACGGCTCCGGCTCGGCCGCCGTCCTGGAGACCGCGCTCGCCGTGGCCCGCTCCGGGTACCAGCCCACCAAGCACCTGCGCTTCGCCTGGTGGGGCGCCGAGGAACTGGGGCTGGTCGGCTCCCGCTACTACGTCAACAGCCTCGGGTCCACCGGCCGCGCGAAGATCAGCGGCTATCTGAACTTCGACATGATCGGCTCGCCCAACCCCGGTTACTTCGTCTACGACGACGACCCCGTGATCGAGAAGACCTTCAAGGACTACTTCGCGGGCCTCGGTGTCTCCACCGAGATCGAGACCGAGGGCGACGGCCGCTCCGACCACGCGCCCTTCAAGAACGCGGGCGTCCCCGTCGGCGGTCTCTTCAGCGGCGCCGACTACCGCAAGACGTCCGCGCAGGCGGCCAAGTGGGGCGGCACCGCGGGCCAGGCGTTCGACCGGTGCTACCACTCGTCCTGCGACACGACCGCCAACATCAACGACACGGCCTTGAACCGCAACAGCGACGCCGTCGCGTACGCGGTCTGGCAGCTGTCGCAGTAGGACCGGCCCGGCCCGGCCCGGCCCGGCCACCCGGTCAGTCGGCCCGGGCGCGGGCGCGGGCGGTGAGGCGGCCCATGCGGGTGCGGGCCGACTCGAGCTGCTCGGCGTCGTCGGCGGCCGGTCCCGCCTCGGCGGCGAGTTCGCTCCACAGGCCGACCAGGTCGTGCCCCAGCTCCAGCCCCTGTTCGGGGTCGCGCACCGCCCGCCAGGCGGTGGCCGCGCTCTGGACGTTGCCGTAGGCGGCCTCCGGGTCGCCGGCCGCGCGGTGGATCCTGGCCAGGTCCAGCGAGAGCCGGAAGGCGCGGCCGGGGTCGCCGGACAGGTAGGCGATGTAGGCGGTGAGTTCACGGAGCCGGAGTACCTCCGGGTGCTCCGGCCCCAGCGTGTCCGAGGCCTCGGCCACGGACCGCTCCGCGAGTCGCGCCGCGTCCTGCGTACGTCCTTCCCTGACCGCCTCGTTGATCCGCGCCGTGGGTTCGGCGAGGAGGGCGGGCGCGGTGGCGTCGCCGGGCGCGGTGAGCGGCGCGTCCCCGAGCACGGTCTCGGCCACGGCGTCGAAGCCGCGGGCGGGGGTGGGGGTGGGCTTGGGCGCCGGGTCGGGGTCCACGACGAGGGCCGGGATCGGCCTGGGGCGACCTGCGGAGGCGGGGACGGAGGCCGGCTTGGGCGCCGTGCTCTCGGAGGCGCCGGGCATGGCGACGGGGGGCGCGGGGACGCCGGGCGCGGATGCGCCGGGCGCGGCTTCGTCCGCCGCGACGCCGCCCGCGGGCGGCGCGTCCATCCGCGGCGGCGGGCCGAACACCCCCGTCGGGGGCGCCACCGTACCCGGCGCCGCGCTCCGGGCGGGCTCCGGGAGGGCGCGCAGCACGAACGTGGGCGCGGACTCGCCGGACGCCACCCGCGACGACTCGGGCACCGCCGCCACGCGGGCGGCCGGGGCCGGAGAGTCGGCGGCGTCATCCGGGACCGCCCACGCCGGCCGGACGGCGCGAGTGGCCGGGGTTGCGGAAGTGGCCGGGGCTTCGGGGGTCGCCTGGACCGCCCGGGCCGATTGCACTGCCGAGGTGCCCGAGGCGACCGGAGCTGTCGCCGGGGCTGCGGGGACTGCCGAGGTTGCCGAACCTGCGGTGGTAGCCGGGACCGCCCGAGCCGGCCGGACTGGCGAGGCGGGCGAAGCGGCGGGTGTTGCCGAGTCCAGCGGGGTCTTCGAGGCAGCAGTCCCCTCCGGAGTTGTCGCGGAAAGTGGAGCTGTCGCCGGGGCTGCGGGGACTGCAGAGGCTGTCGGGGCTGTGGTGGCCGCCGGGACCGACCGAGCCAACCGGACTCCCGGGGCTGCCGGACCTGCCGGGGTCGCCGGAGCTGTCGGGGCTGCGGAGGCTTCGGGGGCGGCGAGGTTTGCCGGGGCTGCGGAGGCCCCGAGGGCTGCGGAGTCTGCGGTGGCCGCCGCGACCGCCCGGGCCAACCGGACTGCCGAAGCTGCCGGGGGCGCCGAAGCCGCCGAAGCTGCCGCGGCGGGCGGGGCTGCCGAAGCGGCGGGGGTTGCCGGGTCCAGCGGGGTCTTCGGGGCAGCAGGCGTCTCCGGGGCTGCCGCGGCGGGCGGGGCTTTCGGGGTCGCCGGGATCCCCGAGGCCGGCGAGGTGCTCTCCGCGGGCTTCGCCCCGCGGGGTGCCGGGACCGGCTTCCCGGCCAGGTGGCTGGAGCCGTCCGGGTCCACCCGGAGTTGGACGACGCAGCCGATGCGCTCGTCGTGGATCGTGGCGAGGACGGGCCGGCCCGCGGTGAGGGCGAAGCGGTGGAGGCGGTTCAGGACGGCATGCCGGATCTCCTCGCCGGGGGCGGCGACGACCAGGACGCCGTCGACCGAAGCGCCGCGCGCGTCACCACCGGCCTCCGGTACGCGGACGTCGATCGGCGTGTCCGCGGGGGCGGGCGGGCGCTCGGCGCTTCGCTGGTCCCGCTGCCTGTCGCGGCCGAGTCGAGACATCGTCCCCCCACTCATAGGCGGCTTCCGTCGGCGGTTTCGCTTCCCTGCCGTCCAGAGCCTGTCATGCCTGTCGTTCACCTACCGTCGAGTCTCGCCGCTCGCCCGCGATTCTCACGTCACCACGGTGTCACAGGCTCGTTCCAGGAGGTCACGGACGTGCGGTGGGCCGCTCCGGGCGCCGCCGGCACCCTGCCCGAGCGGCGCTCCGCGCACCACGCTGGACAGAAACATGCGCACGCATATACTGCAAGTGCTGGTATTTTGCGCACGCCACACACCTCTGGGGGACCCATGAGCCGCCGCTTCCTCTTCCTGCTGGGCAGCAGCCGTCCCGACGGCAACACCGAACTGCTGGCCCGCCGCGCCGCCGAACAGCTGCCCGCGGCCGTCGAACAGCGATGGATCAGCCTGACCGAGCACCCGTTGCCCGAGTTCGAGGACCTGCGGCACGACAGCGACCACACCCGCCCCACCGAGGGCGCCGAGGCGCTGCTGCTCGACGCCACGCTCGCCGCGACGGACCTCGTGATCGCCTCGCCGCTGTACTGGTACTCGCTGTCCGCCCCCGTCAAGCGCTACCTCGACCACTGGTCCGGCTGGCTGCGCACCCCCGGCCTCGACTTCAAGGCGACCCTGGCCGGCCGCACCCTGTGGGGCGTCACCGCGCTCGCGCACGAGGAGCAGGAGGTCGCCGACCCGCTGATCGGCAGCCTGAACAACTCGGCGGCGTACATGGGCATGCGCTTCGGCGGGGTCCTGCTCGGCAACGGCAGCAAGCCCGGCGACGTCCTGCGCGACACCGACGCGCTGACCCGCGCCAAGACCTTCTTCGCGCAGGAGCCGCCGCTCGCCCGTTTCCCGTACGAGCGAACGGCCGCGCCGGCTACGAGGTGATGTCCTTCGCGGTGAACCGCGCCCAGGCCGCCGAGCCGAACACCGCCGCGTACAGGGCCTGGAGGCCGAGGTTCTTCACCAGGTCGTCCCAGTAGACGGGCTCGCGCATCAGGTCGGCGAAGGACAGCCAGTAGTGCGAGAAGAAGTACGGCTGGAGGGCGTGCAACTGGGGGATCTGGTCGAGGATCTGGACCGTGATCAGCAGCCCGACCGTGGTCGCCATCGCCGCGATGCCGCTGCCCGTGAGCGTCGACACGAACAGGCCGAGCGCCGCCACGCCGACCAGCGAGGCGGCGACGACGAGGGCGATCAGCAGGGCCCGCCCCAGGCCCTCGGCGTACGTGATGTGGGTGCCGGAGATGGTGGTCAGGTCCCCGAGCGGGAACAGCAGCGCCCCGACCGCCAGTGCCGAGACGGCGACCACGAGGGTGGCCGCCAGGCAGAAGGCGAGCACCGTCGCGTACTTGGTGAGCAGCAGGCGGGTGCGCCCGGCGGGGGCGACCAGGAGGTAGCGCAGCGTGCCCGCGCTCGCCTCGCCCGCGATGGCGTCACCGGCGATGACACCGATGGCCATGGGCAGGAAGAACGGGAGCGTCGCGGCCAGCGCGGTGAAGACCAGGAACAGTCCGTTGTTGCTGATCTGCGAGATGAACGCCGGCCCCTCGCCCCCGCCGCCCCGGCCCCCGCCGCCGAAGGACGAGCCGTCACCCGTCTCGATCTTCACGGCGATCCCCACCAGGACCGGCACCGCGGCCAGCACGCCCAGCAGGGCGAGGGTGCGCCAGCGCCGGAAGGTGATCAGCAGCTCGCTGCGGAGCAGCCCGAAGGACCACAGGCGGCTCGGCGCGCGCACGACGCCCGCGTCCGCGTCCCCGTTCACCGCTTTCCCGGCCCGTGCCGCCCCGGCCGGCGACGCCTCAGCCCGCGACATCGAAGCCCTCCCCCGTCAGCGCCACGAACGCGTCCTCCAGCGAGGCCCGTTCCACTCCGAAGCCGCGGACGCGCACGCCGGCCGCGACCAGCGCGGCGTTCAGGTCGGCGAGGTCGCCGCCCGGCGGCTCCGCCGTCACCCGGTCCTCGGCGACGACCACGTCCCCGGCACCCCGTTCCTTCAGCACCCGTGCCGTCTCCCCCGCGTCCGGCGTGGTCACCACCAGCCGGCCCCGCGCCCCGGCCGCCAGGTCGGCGACCGCCCCCTGGGTGATCAGCCGGCCCCGCGCCATCACGGCCGCGTGCGTGCACACCTGCTCGATCTCGTCCAGCAGGTGGGAGGAGAGGAAGACGGTCGTGCCGTCGGAGGCCAGCTCGCGCACGAGGGCGCGGATCTCGCGCATGCCCTGGGGGTCGAGCCCGTTGGTGGGCTCGTCCAGGACCAGCAGGCGGCGCGGCTGGAGCAGCGCCGCCGCCAGGCCGAGGCGCTGCTTCATGCCGAGCGAGTACGCCTTCGCCTTCTTGCCCGCGGCCGCCGCGAGGCCCACCCGCTCCAGCGCCGCCCCGACGCGCTCGCGCCGGGTGCGCGGGTCGGCGGTCGGGTCGGCGGCGTCGTAGCGCAGGAGGTTGTCGCGGCCGGAGAGGAAGCCGTACAGGGCGGGGCCCTCGATGAGGGCGCCGACCTGAGGCAGTACGGCGCGGGCGGCACGCGGCACGGGCCGGCCCAGCACCCGTGCCGTGCCCGAGGTCGGCTCGATCAGGCCCATCAGCATGCGGATGGTGGTGGTCTTGCCGGAGCCGTTGGGGCCGAGGAAGCCGAAGACGCTGCCCGCCGGGACGGTCAGGTCCAGACCGTCGACGGCGGGTTGCCCGCCGCGATAGCGCTTGGTGAGCGCGCGGGTGGCGATGACGGCGTCACCCGCGCCCCCCGGGCCCGGGCCCTCCGGCTCCGCGGCGGACGGCTCACCCATCGGCTCCCTCTCCTCGTCGTACGGACACGGCCCTTTGTCCGGTCCTACTTCGCGGCGTCGGCCGCCTTCACCAGCGCGTCCTTGGTGACCGCGCCGGCGTAGACCTTGCCGTCGTCCGTGATCAGGGCGTTGACCAGGCGGGTCCTGAAGACCGTGCCCGACCCGAAGTCGCCCTTGACCTGGTCGCCGAGGGAGCCCAGGAAGCCGCCCAGGTCACCGCCCGCGGAGGCCGTGGGCAGGCCCTGGCCGCCGGTGTCGAAGGTGGCGATCGCGTTCCAGCCCTCGCCGATGACCCGGAGGCCGTCCAGGTCCTTGGCGAGGTCGCCGCCGGCCTTCCGGTTCCGCTCCGGCGCCTTGGGCATCTCGTCGCCCTCGGTGACCTTCGCGCCCTTGGGCGGGGTGAAGTCGAACGTCGACGCGTCCGGCTTCGCGAAGCTGACCTGGGTGAAGCCCGCGTCCACGACGGCGGCGCCGCCGCTCGACGGGGTCAGCGTGAACTTCAGCGGCATGCCGGTCTTCGCGTCCACGGCCACGCTGATCGCACCGACCGTGGAACCGGACTGCCGGGGCTTGATCACCAGCCGGTACGCGTCCCGGCCGGCGACGTGCGCGGTGCCGTCGACGGTCACGGACGTGGTGTCGTCGACCGCCTTGAGCGCCTGCTCGGTGAAGTCCTTCGGGGTGGCCGGCGCCTTCTCGGCGGGCCGCTCGGCGCCTGCCTCCGCGGTGGAGTGGTAGACCTCGTTGGACTTGCTGTCGTAGCCCCAGACGTCCTTGCCGTCGTGGATCAGGCTGTACTCGGCGGCGTTCTCCAGCAGCGAGAGCTTCTGCCGGTCGGGGCCGTCTGCCGCGACGCGAAGCGTGTGGGTGCCGGTCACCAGCTCGGTGAGCTTGGCGGAGGGGTCCGCGGAGGAGCCCTCGTCGCCGCCGCCCGCGCCGGGGCCGCCGGACATCCCGGACATCAGGCCGCTCTCCAGGCCGCCGAGGTCCGGCAGTCCCAGGTCGGTGCTGATCCTGACGGTGCCGGACAGCTGCTGGACGTCCGACCGGGCGATCTTCTCGATGAGCTGCTGGGCCGTCACCTCCGGCAGGTCCGGGTCACCGGAGTCGGCGAGCGCGGGGACGAGCCCGATCGTGGCGGCCGCCACGCCCATCACCGCGACCGGGACGACGTACCGCGCGGCCCTGCGCCGTCCGGCGCGCAGCTCCTCGCCCTCCCCGGTGGTCGTGTTGTCGTCGGAACCGATCGGTGCCATGTGTGCCCTACCTCCGTCGTCGGCGGCGGCTGTCTCGCGACCTCGCACGTGTTCACCCGTGAGCCGCCATTCTCACCCGAATCGGTGAGGAGTGGTGTTTTCCGTGGTGTCCATCTGACCAAATCGGCCAGGGAGAAGCGTCAGACCGCGGGCTCAACTCCGGGTACTCCTGCGGGATGACACGGAGGCGGGAAACCTCCCCCGGCCAGTAGGGGGAGGGGGGCGCGCCGGGAGGGCGCGGAGCCGGGCGGAGGGTCAGCCGGCCCGGTGCACCACCGCGTCGCACAGCTCGACCAGCGCGGCCTTCGCGTCGCACTCCCGCAGCGGGGCCAGCGCCGCCCGGGCGTCCTTCGCGTACCGGACGGTGTCCCGCCGCGCCTGTTCGAGCGCGGGGTGGGCGCGCAGCAGGCGCAGCGCCTCGGCGTGCCGGGCGTCGTCGCTGAGGTCGGAGTCCAGCAGCTCGCACAGGGCGAGGTCCTCGGCGAGTCCCAGCCGGGCCGCCCGTTCGCGCAGCCGCAGCACCGGGAGGGTCGGGATGCCCTCGCGCAGGTCCGTGCCGGGCGTCTTGCCCGACTCGTGGGAGTCGGAGGCGATGTCCAGGACGTCGTCCGCGAGCTGGAAGGCGACGCCCAGCCGCTCGCCGTACTGGGTGAGCACGTCGACGACCGTCTCGTCGGCGCCGGACATCATCGCGCCGAACCGGCAGGAGACCGCGACCAGCGATCCCGTCTTGCCGCCGAGCACGTCGAGGTAGTGGTCGACCGGGTCCCGTCCGTCCTGCGGTCCGGCTGTCTCCAGGATCTGGCCGGTGACGAGCCGCTCGAACGCCAGGGCCTGCACCCGGACGGCCTCGGGGCCGAGGTCGGCGAGGATCTGGGAGGCGCGGGCGAACAGGAAGTCGCCGGTGAGGACCGCGACCGAGTTGCCCCAGCGGGTGTTCGCGCTGGGCACCCCGCGGCGCACGGCGGCCTCGTCCATCACGTCGTCGTGGTACAGCGTGGCGAGGTGGGTCAGCTCCACGACCACGGCCGAGGGCACGATGCCGGGCGCGTAGGGGTCGCCGAACCGGGAAGCGAGCATCACCAGCAGCGGCCGGAACCGCTTGCCGCCGGCCCGCACCAGGTGCTGGGCGGCCTCCGTGATGAACGGCACCTCACTTTTGGTTGCCTCAAGCAACCCTTCCTCGACGGCCGCCAATCCGGTCTGGACATCGGCTTCCAGAGCCTGGTCCCGCACGCTCAGCCCGAACGGCCCGACGACGGTCACGAGGGGTCTCCTGTCTGCTGGTGTCTACTGGCGATTACCTGGTTTGTCGATAGGTCGCTGCCACCACTCAAGTCAGCGTATCCGGTCACGTTTCGATCACCGCTAGCGCCCACCGTTACAGGCCGGTCGGTATCGGATCATGCACGGTATGTTTTTGATCAGGTGATATGAGCAGATATCGGTCGACATCGCCAGAGAGGCGCGAAACAGGGCACGGCACGCCGGAAGCCGCCACCGAAGATCCCACCACTCCTCCCAACGGACCGCACCCCGAGAACGTCACCCATTCGGCATCCGCACCCCCGCTCCGAACGGGTGCCCGCGCGGCACGACGGAACACCGGGCCGGGCCGTCGACGACCGGGCGCGACAGCCGTCGACCGCCGGGCGCGACACAGGACCCGCACAGCCGGCCGACAGCCCCGCCCCGGCTCCCCGCCCAAACAACCCGCCACCTGCGGCCGGTTGGCCACCAGTTGGCCCTAATGCCCGATTTGCCGCCCTTGTTGAGGCCCGTGAGTTGGCTCACGCCACCGCGCCCGCCGGCCCCCTCGCCGCACCCCCGCCGCGACCCTCGCCGTCCCTTTGCCCCGTAGGCGAGTTGAGTCTTGGCAGTCGCAAAGGATCAAGCACCCCAAACCACCCAGACCAAGGTCAACAGGCGCGTCGGGTGATTCCTGCACTTGTTCCGGACATGTGCTCTCGCATACGTTCCCGGCCTGTCAGGCGGACGCCGAATCCTGCCACCGCCCGACACACAGTCATCCACACGAGACACTCGCAGGCAGGAGCGGGGGACCCAGGTAAGTCGCCGCGCCGGAAACCACCGGAGCGGCTCGGGGTGAAGCCGTGCCCGTCAGGGCGTGGCCGGGCACCTCCCCGCCCGAACCCGACAGCTCACCTCGCAGGCGTTGGAGAGGGACACACACATGCCTGCCAACGGTCAGAACCGTCACGCTCGAACCAGCCGCCTCGCCCGCAAGCTCGCCGTCGCCGGCACCGGCGCCGCCGTGCTCGCCCTGCCGCTCATCGGCGCCGCCACCGCGTCCGCCGCCACCCCGGCCGCCACGACCACCGCCGCCACCACGGCGACGACGGCGTACCCGGACAACCTCGACGGCTGGATCCGCGAGTCGCTGGACATCATGGCCCAGCACGGGATTCCCGGGTCCTACGACGGCATCTACCGCAACATCATGCGGGAGTCGTCCGGCAACCCGCTGGCCATCAACAACTGGGACATCAACGCCATCAACGGCACCCCGTCCAAGGGCCTGCTCCAGGTGATCGACCCGACCTTCCAGGCGTACCACGTCGCCGGCACCTCCTGGGACTCGTACGACCCGGTCGCCAACATCACCGCCGCCTGCAACTACGCGGCCGACCGGTACGGCTCGATCGACAACGTCTTCGGCGCGTACTGAGCCACCCCCCGCACAGCGGCACAACGGAGAACCGGGGCCTCCTGACACGCGCCGAGCGTGTCAGGAGGCCCCGAAGATCCGCTCGAGGACGACGGCCACGCCGTCGTCCTCGTTCGTCGTGGTGACCTCGTCCGCGACCGCCTTGAGTTCGGGGTGGGCGCCCGCCATGGCGACCCCGCGGGCCGCCCAGTGGAACATGGGGATGTCGTTGGGCATGTCCCCGAAGGCGATCGTCCGCCGCCGGCTCAGCCCCAGGTGTTCGGCGGCGAGTGCCAGACCGGTCGCCTTGGTGACACCGCACGGCTGGAGCTCCACCGTCCCCGGCCCCGACATCGTGACCGTCGCGAGCGAACCGACCACCGCACGCGCCGTGGCCGCCAGCTCGTCGTCGGACAGGTCCGGGTGGCGCAGCAGCACCTTGCTGATCGGCGCGCTCCACAGCTCGTCGCGCCGCTCGACCCGCACCGCGGGCAGCGTCGGGTGGGGCATCAGATAGCCCGGCTCGATGAGCGTCAGCCCGTCGACACCGTCCTGGTCGACCGCGGCGTACACCTCCCCCACCTCCGCCTCGATCTTGCCGAGCGCGGTCTCCGCCAGTTCCCGGTCCAGGGTGACCGACCACAGCATCCGGTGCGCGCCGGCGTCGTACACCTGCGCGCCCTGTCCGCACACCGCGAGCCCCGTGCAGCCGAGACCGTCGAGCAGGGAGCGGACCCTCGGTGCCGGGCGCCCCGTCACCACCAGGTGCCGCGCCCCGGCCCGGGCCGCCCGCGCCAGCGCGGCCAGCGACCGGTCGGAGACGGTGTCGTCGCCGCGCAGCAGCGTTCCGTCGAGGTCGGTGGCGACGAGGGCATATGCGGTGCGGTCCATGATCAGAGAATACGGACACCGCACCTGTCCGACTCACGCACGACCGGATGCGCACGAGGACGTTCGCAGGTGTCCGAAACCTGACACAACATCGTCTAAAGGCAGTTAAAGGCCTGTGCACCAGTTGGCAACAACATGCTCTGCCTTCTACCCTCCGGGCTGCCCCGGGGGTACCGTCCTTTTGTCCAGGGGGGACTTGATCGGGGGGTCGGGTTGAACGGCGGACGTGTACGTGTGCTCAGGCCGGAGGAGCTGAGCGAGGGGGAACGGGAGCGCTGGCGCGCGCTGCGCGCCGCATCGAGGTCGCCCCGCAATCCGTTCATGGAGCCGGAGTTCACCGAGGTCGTGGGCCGGGTACGGGCCGGGGCGCGGGTGGCGGTGCTGTACGAGGGCGGGGAGGCCGCCGGTTTCCTGCCGCACGAGCGCGGGCCGCTGGGCCAGGGCCGGGCGATCGGGCTCGGGGTCTCGGACTGCCAGGGCGCGGTGCTGCGGCCGGGCCTCGCCACGGACACCCGTCAACTGCTGCGGGCCTGCTCCCTGTCGAGCCTCGCCTTCGACAATCTGGAGGCCGAGCAGGGCCTGTTCGTGCCGTACGCCGCCGAGGAGCACACCTCCTACGTCATCGATGTGGAGAAGGGGTACGAGGCGTACGAGAGCGTGCTGCGCGCCCAGTCCCCGAAGTTCCTGAAGACCACCCTCGCCAAGGAGCGCAGGCTGGGCCGGCAGGTCGGGGACGTGCGCTTCGTCTTCGACGAGCGTGAACCGGCCGCGCTGCGCACGCTCATGGAGTGGAAGTCTGCGCAGTACCGCAGGACGGGACGCCGGGACCGCTTCGCGCAGGAGTGGATCACCCGGCTCGTCGGACGGCTCGCCGAGACCCGGGCGCCCCAGTGCAAGGGGACGCTGTCCGTGCTCTACGCCGGCGACCGGCCCGTCGCCGCCCACTTCGGGCTGCGCTCGGCGTCGGTCCTGGCCTGCTGGTTCCCGGCGTACGACCCGGACTTCGCGAAGTACTCGCCGGGGCTGGTGCTGCATCTGCGGATGGCCGAGGCCGCCGCCGCCGAGGGCATCGGCCTGCTCGACATGGGGCGGGGCGCGGCGGAGTACAAGGACTCGCTGAAGACCGGCGAACTGCCCGTGTACGAGGGAACGGCGACGCGTCCGGGGGCGGGCGCCGCACTGCATTGGCTCGGCCGCGAGCCGGCCCGCCGCGCGCACAGCTTCGTGCGCGACCGGCCGCGGCTGGCGTCGCTGGCGGCACGCACGCTGAAGGGGGCGGCCCGGCTGCGCCGGTCGTGACGGAGGGGCAACCACAAGGGGGTGGGGCGCATGGCCGGAGCACGGCGTGCGCGGCAGGAGACACGGCAGGAGATCGAGAGGTTCCTGAGCACCGAGCCGGTGCAGGTCGCCGAGCTGGATCTCGGGGACGGGGAGGAGGCCGGCCTCAGACCGGGGCCGGGGTGTCCGCCGGTGACGTCCGGCGCGGTGTTCGTCCTGGTCCGCAGGAGGGGCCGGCCCGTGGGCACGCTGCTCGGGCGGGTGGCGGAGGGGGAGGACCCGGCGCGGACGCTGGCCGGGCTCGCCCGGCGACTGCACCCCGCGGCGCCACCCGGGCCGGTGCCCGGGCCCGCGTCCGCCCCGCTGCCCGGACCGCCGTCCGTCAGCGTCGTCGTCGCCACCCGGGAGCGGGCCGGGCAGCTCGCCCGCGCGCTCGACTCCCTGCTCGCGCAGGACCATCCGGACGCCGAGATCGTCGTCGTCGACAACGCCCCGGTGACCCACGAGACGCGGGAGCTGGTCGAGCGGAAGTACGCCGAGCGCGTGCGGTACGTGTGCGAGCCGGTCCCCGGACTCGCGATCGCCCACAACCGGGGCCTGGCCGCCGTGCGGGGCGAGGTCGTCGCCTTCACCGACGACGACGTGGTCGCCGACCCGCGCTGGCTCACCGAGCTGTCCTCGCCCTTCGCCGCCGACCCTCGCCTGGGCTGTGCCACGGGGCTGATCCTGCCCGCACGGCTGCGCACCCCGGCCCAGGTGCTGCTGGAGAGCCACGGCGGCTTCGCGAAGGGCTTCACCCCGCGCACGTACGACCCGGAGCACCCGCCCGCCGACGAACCGCTGTTCCCGTTCACCGCGGGGCGCTTCGGCTCCGGCGCCAACATGGCCTTCCGTACGGCGGCGCTGCGCGCGGCCGGCGGTTTCGACCCGGCGACCGGCGCGGGCACACACGCGCGGGGCGGCGACGACCTCTACGGCTTCGTGCGCGTCCTCGCCCAGGGCGGGCGGCTGCACTACACCCCGACGGCCCTGGTGTGGCACCACCACCGGGAGACCTGGCGGGACCTGGAGACCCAGGCGTACGGCTACGGCGCGGGACTCACCGCGTACCTCACGGCGATCCTGGTGAACCGGCCGGCGCTGCTGCCGGCGTTCCTGGCCCGGCTGCCGCGCGGGCTGGCCCACGCGCGTTCGCTGACCGCCGTCCGCGACACGGACGGCGGCGGCGCTCCGGGCGGCCACGACGAATGGACCCACCCGTGGCCACGGCGTCTGTCGCGGTTGCAGCGGCGGGGGATGGTCTACGGGCCGGTGGGCTACCTGCGTGCGCGGCACGCCCTCCGGTCCGCTCCCAGGGGGACGAGATGAGGACGAGGGGCTACCGCGGCGACGACACAGCGGACGGCAGAGGACGGGCGGGCGACGACTGCATTCCCGTCTTCCTCTACCACGCGGTGATGGCGGATCCGCCCGACTGGATCGCCGAGTTCACCGTCACGCCGAAGGAGTTCACCGCCCACCTCGACGCCATCGTCGACAGCGGGCGCACACCCGTCACCATCAGCGCGGTCGCCGACCACTTCGCCGGGCGGGCGCCCCTGCCGCCCCGGCCCGTGCTGCTGACCTTCGACGACGGCTTCGCCGACCTGCCGGGCCCGACCGCCGAGGCGCTGGCCGACCGCGCGCTGCCCGCCACCGCCTACCTCACCACCGGGGCCGTCACCCCGGGCGGCCGCAGCCTGCTGCCGCCCGCCCCGATGATGACCTTGGGCGGGGCCGCGGAGCTGGAGCGTGCCGGTATGGAGATCGGCAGCCACACCGTCACCCACGCCCAGCTGGACACCCTGTCCGGCAAGGACCTGGCGTACGAACTGCGCACGTCGAAGGACGTGCTGGAGGACGCCCTCGGCCACCCGGTCCGCCACCTCGCCTACCCGCACGGCTACAACAGCCCGCGGGTCAGGGCCATGTCGGCCCGCGCCGGCTACGAGACGGCCACCGCGGTGCGGCACGCGCTCAGCTCCGACCGCGACGAGCGGTACCGCATCGCCCGCCTCATCGTGCGCCGCGGCCACACCGTCGCCGACGTCCGGGCCTGGCTGGCGGGTGGCGGTGCCCGGGTCGCGCCGTACCGGGACGGGCCGAGGACGGTCGGCTGGCGGTGGTACCGCCGGGCCCGCGCCGTCGTGCGGGGTCCCGTCTTCGCAGGCTGAACCACTGCCGTGCGGGCGGCCGTCGCCCAGCGGGCCCAGTCCGCCGATTTTGGTGTGAAAAGCCGAGAAAATTCCTATAGTTGACCTGGGGAGGGGAGTCTCAACGTGCAGCACCATGTGCCCGTACCGACCGCCGAGAGCAGCGCGCTGCCTGCCCCCGACCCCGTCACCGGGCCGGGGCGCGCCGGCCGGGTACCGGCCCGCCTTCCCGCCACCGGCCTGCTGACCCTGCTGCTCGCGGGCTGCCTGTGGATCTACGCACTGCCCCGCATCGGCTTCCGGGAGATGGGCGACTACGGCCTGCTGGACCGGCTGCCCGTGGCCTACTACCTCTCCCTGCTCGTCCTCACCGCGGGCTTCGTCCTCAGCCTGCGGCGCGCCGCCGCCGCACCCTGGTGGCCGGCCGCGCACTGCGCCGCGCTGCTGTTCGCCCTCAAGGCACCCCCGGCGGTGCTGTACGACGCGGTGCGCTACCCGTGGGCCTCCAAGCACGACGCCGTCGTCAACACCCTGCTGGCCAACGGCGAGCTGCGCCCGGAGGCGGCGCTGTCGGGCAACATGTCCGCGTACGACCAGTGGCCCGGCTTCTTCACCCTCAACGCCGGCCTCACCCGCGCCCTGGGCGTGGAGAGCGCCGCCGCGTACCTCAACTGGGCGCCGATCGTCTTCGGTCTGCTGATGATCCCGGTGCTGATCCTGATCTACCGCACCTTCTGCCGCGACTGGCGGCTGGTGTGGACCGCCGTGTGGATCTTCCAGCTCGCCAACTGGGTGGGCCAGGACTACTTCGCCCCCCAGGGGCTCGCCTACCTGCTGCACCTGACGGTCATCGCCGTGGTGCTGCGGCACTTCGTGCGCCCCGGATCCGCCGGGCGGCTGCGCGACCGCAGCGCCCTCGACCCGGCGGCCGCCGCCGTGCCGCCGCCCACGAACCACCGGCAGCGCGCCGTCTGCGTCGTGGTCCTCGCCCCGCTGATCGCCGCGGTCAACGCGACGCACCAGCTGACCCCCGTGATGCTCTGCGTCTGCCTGCTCGCGCTCAACCTGACCCGCCGCTACCGCAACGCCGGACTGCTGGCAGTCGCCGGGCTGCTGATGCTGACCTGGGACCTCACCATGGGGCGACCCCTGTTCGTGGAGACGCTGTCCACCCTGAAGGAGTCGATCGGCGAGCTGACCCAGAACTCCCGCGCGGGCTACGCGGGACAGCTCACCGGACCCGGACCCGAACTCGCGGGCAGGGCCAACGTGCTGATGGTCCTCGCGATCGTCGTCCTCGCCGGCCTGGCCGTCGTGCTGCGGCGCCGGCTGACCCGCAGCGCGCTGCCGCTGCTGCTGGTCTCCGTCGCCCCCGTACCGCTGTTCGCGGTCAACGACTACGGCGGCGAGATGCTCTTCCGCGTCTACCTGTTCGGCCTGCCCGGCGCCGCCTTCTTCGCCGCCGCGGCACTCGTCCCGGCCGCCGCGGGAGCCCGCCCCGGCCGGGCGAAGGTCTGGCGCGGCAGGGCCGCGGCCGTCGCCCTGCCCGCCGTACTGCTGGTGCTGCTGGCCGGCTTCCTGCCGTCGTACTACGGCAAGGAGAAGATGTACTACACGCCGCCCGAGGAGACCGCGCTGGTCACCCGCGCCCTCGACAGCGCGCCCGACGGCTCGCTGATCCTCGCCACCACCGGCTCCTTCCCGCAGGCGCTGCACCGCTACGACCGTCTGGAGCACTGGTACTTCGCCGAGCAGGAGCTGCCCGAGAACGAGAGGATGCTGAAGGACCCGGCCGGCTACCTCGCCGAAGGGATCCCGCCGGGGACCAGGACGTACGTCGTCCTCACCCGCACCCAGGACATCTACACCGCCGGAGAGGGCCTGCTGCCGGCCGGCGGCTTCGAGACGCTGCGGACGAAGCTGACCGCCTCGCCGCTCTTCGAGACCGTCGAGGCCCATCCGTACGGCGTCGTCCTGGAGTACCGGCCGGCCACCCGCTGAACGACCACAAGGTGATCGCAGTGACGACGAAGGGCAGTCAGGTCAGTCCATGAACACCATCCCGGACTCCGCGGACATCGACAGCAGCGCCGAGGCGGCGAAGGGCCTCAGAGTCACCCCGGCACACCTCAGGGTCTTCGTCGCCGCCTCGGGCTGGCTCGCCCTGGCCACCACGGCCCTGCCCGGCCCCTCGCCGCTGCGCTGGATACCGGTGCTGCTCTTCACCCTGTTCGGACCGGGCTGCGCGGCGCTGTATCCGCAGCCCGGCGGGCTGGCCGCCGGTGCCCGGCTGGAGGCCGTCGCGCTCGTCGCGCCGGTCAGCCTCTCGCTCGGCGTCCTGACCGCCACCTCGCTGTTCCTGGTGGAGGGCTTCTCGGCCACCGCGTTCCTCGTCTCGCTCGCCGTCTTCACCACGGTCACCGCGGCCCTGCCCGGGCTGCCGCTGCCCGCCGCCCGGCGCGGCGCGGTCGAACGCGCCAAACGCAGGCCGGCCGGCGGTGGCAGCGCATGACGGGCCGCCACCGGTCGGGCGGACCGCACACACCGTCCGTAACCCGCGGGGTGATCGACATGGAGGGCGCCGCGAAGCGCACCTACACGGCCGTCGTCCTGGTGGTGGTGGCCGCACTGCTCGCCGGACTCGGCATCTGGGCCAGCCGCTCCGAGGACCCGGAGCCGGCCGCCGCGGACGCCGTGCCCGGCAACGCCGCCTCGGGCGAGCTGCCCACCGGCCCCTGCGCCCCCACCGACACACTGGTCCCGCCCTGCGGGGCCTGGTGGGGCGCCTACGTGCCGTACGCCGGGAACGGCTCGCTCAAGGACGCCGTGCTCGGCTTCGAGAAGCGGATCGGCCGCAAGCTCGACCTCGTCTACAACTACCACGACATGTCGGGCTCCGAACTCGACGGGCAACTGCTCACGCCGGACGAGCAGGAACTCGGCAGGGACAGGCTGCTCATGCTGGCCTGGGAGTCCACCGTCTGGACCGAGCCGCACCACGAGAACTGGACGGAGACCCAGCTCGGCTGGAAGAACATCGCCTCCGGGAAGTACGACGAGGAGATCCTCGATCCGCAGATACGGCGCATCAAGGCCTACGGCAAGCGCGTCTTCCTCTCCTTCGACCAGGAGACCGACGCCCGCATCAAGGAAGGCGCGGGCACCCCGGAGGAGTTCGTCGCGGCGTACCGGCACCTGCACGACCGGTTCCGGGAACTGGGGGCCGACAACGTCGTGTGGGTGTGGACCGTCTCCGGCTACCTCGGCAGCGCGGACGAGATGAAGGCGCTCTACCCCGGGGACGCGTACGTCGACTGGATCGCCATGGACCAGTACAACTACTACCAGTGCCACGACACCACGGACTGGAAGGACTTCCTGCGCAGCCAGCAGCCCAGCTACACGTGGCTGCGCGCGCACATCACCGACGACAAGCCCGTGATGCTCGCCGAGTTCGCCACCGCGCCCGACGCCGCCAACCCCGTGCGCCAGCGCGACTGGTACACCCGGATCCCCGCCGACGTGAAGAAGCTGCCGCAGGTGAAGGCGCTGGTCCACTGGAACCGGCCGACCTCGGACAAGGCGGTGTGCGACCTCACCGTCAACGAGGGGCCGGGACTGGAGGGTTACCGGGAGGCCGGGGAGAACGGGTACTTCCACCAGCCGGTGCCGACCCGCTGACCGGGCCCCGGCCCGGTCCGGCCGGGGCCCGGCTCAGTGCCCCGGACGGCCTTCCGTGCCGCCGGGGCGCGGGAGTCTCCTCGCCGCCGCGGCACGGCCGAGCGGCACCAGCAGGACGAGCACCGTGAGCACGGCGAGCGCCGGCAGCGCGGCCGGTGCGAGCGTCTCCCGCCACACCCAGCCGCCCACCGCGACGAGATACAGCACGCCCCAGCGCAGCGCCCAGCCCAGCCGTCCGCCCACGCGGGCGAGCAGCAGCCACAGCGGCACGAGACACAGCAGCCAAAGGGCCGGCGGCCCCCACCGCAGCAGCGGCCCGGGCCCGTCGAGGCCCAGCGCCTCCGCCAGGAACCCCGCCGGTCCGTCGTACAACGCCCCACCGACCGGCCCCGGTTCCCAGCCGAGGGCCGCGGGCGCCGCGTGCAGTGCGATCAGCGCCGATCCCAGCGCGGCCCCGGGCAGCCACACCTCGCGCGCGGCGCACAGCGTCACCGACGCCACGAACACCACCAGCAGCACGCCTCCCGCTACGAGCGCCGGGGACGGCAGGCCCTCCAGCAGGCGGCGCCCGGTCAGCCCGGTCCCGCCGGCCGCGGACGCGCCGCCGAGCCGGGGCAGATCGCGCAGCGCCGCCCAGAAGACCACCGTGGCGACGGCGAGCAGGGACCACAGGGCGCCCCTCAGCCACCGCTCCGCGCGCTCGGCCGGCCCGGCCTCCGCGGGCTGCGCCGGTCCGTCGTGGCCGCCGGTCCCGGCCCCGGGGCCGGAGTCGTGAGGCCGCACGATCAGGGCCAGCGTGTCCGCCTGCAGCGCCTCGCGTTCGTAGCCGGGACGGCCGATGAACAGGGTGGCCGTGTCGCCGTCGGCGTCCTTCTGCTCGTAGGCGGCCCGGCGCGCCCACGTGGTGCCGTACCCGGCGGCCGCGTTCAGACGGGCCCAGCTGGTGCCGTAGTCGGGGCCGTCGGAGTCCCGGCCGCCGCGCGGTCTCCTGCCGCCGGTGCCGGCGCCGCCGCGCAGGGCGGACCGCAGACCGGGCGCGCAGCCCACGGCGACCAGCGTCATGCTCAGCAGCACCGCCCAGCCGGCGCCCGCGATCCCGGCCGGGGTGAACAGCGCGGCCGCGCTGCCCAGGACGAGGGTGCACATGGTGCCCTGCACGGCGGCGAGCACGCCGGTGCGTCCCTGGACGCGCAGCACGCCGATGTACAGCTCGACGACGATCCTCGGCAGCGCGCCGATGGCGAGCAGCCGCAGCACCGTGGAGCCGTGCTCGGCGTAGTCCGCGTCGAAGGGGGCGAGGATCTGCGGGGCGAAGACGACCAGGACCAGCACGACCGGCACCAGCAGCAGCGTCATGCGGCGCAGCGCCCCGCGGACGCCGTCGGCGAGGTGGCGGGGGTCGTGCGAGGCGTGCGCGGTGAGCGAGGAGGCCATGTTGATGGCCATGAACTCCATCGTGCCGCCGACCGTGTACGCCACGTAGAAGAAGCCGTTCTCCGCGGCGCTGAAGCGGACCGCGACCATCACCGGCAGCAGGTTGATCATCGCCAGGCTGAACAGCGCGCCCAGCGAGTCCCCCGCCAGGAAGCGGCCCATCTCTCGGGCCTTCGGCGGCTCCACGTCGTGGTCGGCGGCGGCCTGGCGCGGGATGAGCCTGCGGAAGATCAGCCAGCCGAGCGGCAGGGTGGAGAAGGCGATGGCCACGGCCCAGGACACGAAGATGCCGAGCACCGGCAGCGCGGAGGCGAAGACGGCCAGGAGGATCAGCTTGCCGACCGAGAACACCGCGTTCCCGGCCGGCACCCATTCGGCCTTGCGCAGTCCGGTCAGCACCCCGTCCTGGAGGGTGAGCAGCGCCCAGGCCACGCACGCGGCGACGAACAGGGCACCCGCCGCGGGGGTGCCGAGCGGCGCGTACGAGGCGCCCCACAGGTCGAGGGTGAGCAGGAAGACCACGGCGGCCACGACCACGACCACCGAACTGGCCACGTACGCACGCCGCACCAGGGGCCCGGTCGCCCGTCCGGCGCGCGGCACGAAGCGGACGACGGCGCCGATCATCGTGGTCGCCGTGATGCTGGCGAGCAGCCGCATGGCGGCGATGGCGGCCGAGCCCTGGCCGACGGCCTCCTCCGAGTAGTAGCGGGCGGCCACGAGCCAGAAGCCGAGGCCGAGCACGGCGGAGACGCCGGTGCTGAGCATGAGGAAGTAGGCGTTCTTGAACAGCGAGTCGGAGCCGTGCCCGCCCTCCGGCCGTTCCGGGTCGCCGCCGGCGGGTGCCGCGGCGGCCTCGTGCACCCGCGTCTCAGCCACGGGACGGTCCCGCCCCCTCCGGCGCCTCGGCAGGCCGCGCCCCGCACTCCTCCAGCACCCGGACGACCGCGCGGGCGCGCAGCGGGTCGACGGGCAGCGCGTGCCGCGCGAACCAGCGCGCCCCCTCGGGGCTGGGGGAGAGGTCGGTGAACTCCGCGCCCGCGTAGTCGTCCAGCGGCGGATCGTAGAGGTAGCCGACGACGATGCCCCGGCGGGCCAGCGCCCCGATCGCCGCGTCCCGGTCCGCCACGAACAGCGGTACGCGGAACAACGGCTGCGCCCCGTCCGGCCGCCGGCCGCCGGCCGGGTGCGCCCAGCGGGTCGACAGCAGCAGGTCCGTGCCCGCCCGGCAGCCCGCGAGCACGTCGTCCAGCCGGTCGAGTCCGCGCCCGACGCGCCCGAGCCGGAACCGGCCGGACCGCAGGCGGTAGTCGTGCATGTCGACGCGGACCCACGGGTCGTGCGCCTCCAGATCCGGTGCCGAGGCGACCGCCCGGGCCAGCTCGCCGGGCCTGAGCGGCATCCGGATCTCCTCGCGCTCCATCTTCCCCAGGAGCCGCAGCGTGGCCCAGGCCGCCCGTCTCAGCCGCAGACCGCGCACGGCCGCCTCCGCGTACGGCCGTACCGCGTAGGCGACCTCGGCCGTGGTCCGGCGCGGCAGCAGCAGGTCGTCGCAGGACTTCGCCAGGGCCTCCCGCAGCCCCGGGTCGGCGACCGAGAGGATCCCGCCGGCCTTGGCGCCGACGTGCTTGGACAGGCTGAACACGGACGCGTCGCCCCACGTGCCGACGGGCCGCCCGCCCACCTCGCTGCCGATGGCGTGCGCCGCGTCCTCGAACAGCGGGATGCCGAGCGCGTCGCAGCGCTCCCGCAGCCGGGGTGCCGGGTCCGGGTTGCCGTACAGATTGGTCGTCAGTACGGCGGACAGGGAACCCCACACCTCCTCGGGCACGGCATCGACGTCGATGGACGCGTCCAGCGGATTCAGCGGCGCCTGCACCGGCCGCAGCCCGGCGGCGAGGACGACGAAGAAGATGACGTCGTCGTTGACCGGCGACATCAGCACCCGGCCGCCCGGCGGGCACCAGTGACGCAGTGCCGCGTACAGCCCGAAACGGCACGACGGTACGTAGACGCATTCCCGGCCGAGTCGGCTGCGCATGGTCTCTTCGAGCCGCTCTCTCGGCTGCGAACCAGACCGCGCCGGACCCGGACCGGCCTCCCCTGTGGCCATCCGTCCCCCTGATGTGCCATCGGAACGCCCCCTCCCCGAGGCCTTCCGGCACCCGCCCAGAGTCGCCCCGTTCGCACCGCTCCGTCAAGATTGCGTCCCGGCCTGTGGACAACTTCCCGCACACGGACGGTGGCGCAGCGCCACCGTCCGGCCCGCTCCCGCGGGCGGAGCGGGCCGCCCCACGGGTCACTCTTCTCACCGTCCGCCCCGGCGCCGGGCCACTCGCCGCACGTCAGCCCGCCTGTCCCCGCCATGCCGCGCCGGTCGCCGCCACCTCTTCGGGCACTGCCCAAGACCCGGGTGCCACCCGTAACGTGTGGCGCGGCCACGGATCACGTGGCGCACGGCGAGCACGAAAGCGAGGCAGCACCCGATGCCCCCCTTCGATGTCCCCGAGGGCGATCCCTTCGGCCCGCACAACCTTCCGTACGGCGTGTTCTCGATCCGGGGCGCGCAGGAGCGGACGGTGGGCGTCCGACTCGGCGACCACGTCCTGGACGCGGGCGCGGCGGCCCACGCGCTCGGATCGCCGTACGCCTCACTGCTGGCGCGGCCGACGCTGAACCCGCTGCTGGCGGCCGGCCGCACCGCCTGGTCGGACGTGCGGCGCGCGCTGACGGCCTGGGTGACGGTCCCGTCCCACCGGGAGGCCCTGGAGCCGCTGTTCCACCCGCTGTCGTCGGTGACCCTGCACCTGCCCTTCGAGGTGGCGGACTACGTCGACTTCTACGCCTCCGAGAACCACGCCCGGAACGTCGGCCAGATCTTCCGCCCCGACGCCGAGGACTCCCTCACCCCGAACTGGAAGCACCTGCCGATCGGCTACCACGGCCGTTCCGGCACGGTCGTCGTGTCGGGCACGGACGTCGTACGGCCCTACGGGCAGCGCAAGGCCCCGGCCGACGCCGCTCCCGTCTTCGGCCCGTCCGTCCGCCTCGACATCGAGGCCGAGGTCGGCTTCGTGGTGGGCACACCGTCCGAGCTGGGCCGTCCGGTGCCGCTCGGCGACTTCCGCGAGCACGTCTTCGGGCTGTGCCTGCTCAACGACTGGTCCGCGCGGGACGTCCAGGCCTGGGAGTACGTCCCCCTCGGCCCGTTCCTCGGCAAGTCCTTCGCCACCTCGGTGTCGGCCTGGATCACGCCGCTGGACGCGCTGGACGAGGCGCGGGTGGCCCCGCCCGAGCGCACCCACGGGCTGCTGCCCTACCTGGACGACGCCGAGGAGGAACCGGGCGGCTACGACCTGCGGATCTCGGTCGCGGTCAACGGGCACGTGATCTCCGAGCCGCCCTTCTCCACCATGTACTGGACCGCCGCCCAGCAGCTGGCCCACATGACCGTCAACGGCGCCTCCCTGCGCACCGGCGACCTCTACGGCTCGGGCACGGTGAGCGGGCCCACCGAGCGGGAACGCGGGTCGCTGCTGGAGCTGACCTGGAACGGCCGCGATCCGCTGGAACTCCCCGACGGCAAGCGGACGTTCCTGGAGGACGGGGACGTGGTGACCCTGTCCGCGTGGGCACCGGGGCCGGGCGGCCTGCGGGTGGGACTCGGGGAGGTGACCGGGCGGGTGGTCGGACGGTAGGCACGTGCCGGGCGCGGGCCACGCCCCTGGCCCCCCGTACAGGAATCCGATGCCCGTCGGCACCTGACTCGCACCGCCCGTCCCCGTCATACTGGCGTCGGGCGGTGCACATCGCCGCGCAGCACCACAGCACCACAGCCAGAGCCGCCTTTCCGACCAGGATCCGGAGCCCGTGGCATGACCGTCTGCCTGCTCCTGCTGTTCGTCGTCGCCGTGACCGCCGCCGTGCCGGTGCCGCGCGCGCTGACCCGGTCCGCGTGGCCCGAGCGGGATCCCGTCGTCGCGCTGTGGGTGTGGCAGTGCCTGGTCGCCACCGTCCTGCTGTGCTGCCTGACGTCCCTCGTCCTCGGCGCCACCGCCGTCTTCGGCACGGTGCGCGCCCAGTTGTTCGCACCGGCGCCGCCCGCGGTGACCGCCGCCTACAACCTCTCCGCCGGCCCGCCCTGGGCGGCCGCCTTCACCCTGCTGCTGGCCGGGGGCGCCGCCTGGACGACCGCGATGCTCGTCCGCGAGCTCGTCGAGGCCCGCCGGCGCCGCGCCCGGTCCCGTGCGCACCTGCGCGAACGCGCCCCCGACCTGCCCGCCGGCCTCCCCCGGGCCCGCGGTCCCCTCCTCGTCCTGGAGGACGAGTACCCGGACGCCTGGTGGATGCCCGGCAGCCCGCCCCAGCTGATCGTCACCACGGGCGCCCTGCACCGCCTCACCGACCATCAGCTCGACGCCGTGCTCACCCATGAACGCGGTCACGCCCGGGCCCGCCACGACTGGCTGCTGCACCTGTCCACCGCCCTGGCCACCGGCTTCCCGCGGGTCCCGCTCTTCTCCCACTTCTGCGACCAGACGCACCGCCTGGTCGAACTCGCCGCCGACGACACCGCCTCCCGGCGCTGCGGCCACCTGACCACGGCCCTGGCCCTGATCGAGCTGAACCAGCACCGGGGCGTCCTGTCCTGCGCCTCCAGCCACCGCCTCCTCGGCGAACGGGTCGACCGTCTCCTGGAACCCCCGCCCCGCCTGACCCCCCGCGACCGGGCCCTGACCACGGCGACGGCCGCGCTGGTCCCCCTCCTCCCCCTCCTGATCACCTTCGCCCCGGGCCTGACGGCTCTGACGTAACCACTGCTCAACCGGTGCGACGGGCAGCCTCGACAGCCCTGTGCCGCCCGCGCGCGTGCGGTCGCCCCCGGGCGGCCACGACGGTGCCGCGCCGCCCTGGCCGCCCTGGCGGCGGGAGCCGCGGACAGTAGCCGTGCCGCGGGAGCCGCCGCGCCGCCGTAGCCGTAGCCGTAGCCGTAGCCGTAGCCGTAGGACATCGTGCCTCCCCAGTGCCTCAACTGGGCTGGGAGGTACTCCCAGGGGCGGCACGGGCGGGCGTGGCGGCACCCCGCTGCGCGGGCCACACACCCCACCCCCGCCCGGCGCCGGCGCTCCGCACCGCCAAACGCCGGACCCCCGCAACCGACCCCACCGGACACCCCGGCCCCGGTGGCGCATCTCCCCCCAGCCACCAGGAAACCCCAGCTCATCCCCACCCCCGGCGGAGCCCCCGGTGGCGCAACAATCCAGCAACACCGCAAACCCCACCGGATAGGTATGGTTCCAGCCATGCCCCCCACCGACCGCATCCGAGACCACGCCGGCCAGGGCGCGACCACCGTCGCCGCCCACCGCGCGCGGCGCCGGCTGCGCGCCGACCGGGCCCGCCAACTCGCCGACCTGCTCCGCCGCCAGATCCTCACGGAGGCCTTCCCCGACGCCACGCTCCCCCACGAGGACGCCCTCGCCACCGAGTACGGCGCCTCCCGCAACACCGTCCGCGAGGCACTGGACCTGCTCCGCGCCGAGGGCCTCGTCGCCCGCCAGCCCGGCGTCGGCACCGTGGTCGTGGCCCGCAAGTACGCCCACGGCCTGGACCGTCTGATGGGCCTGGCCGAAACCCTGCACGAACACGGCCGGGTCACCAACGAGGTCCGCACGACGGTCCCGGTCCGGGCACCCGCCCCGGTCGCCGAACGCCTCCACGTGCCACCCGGCACCGACGTCCTCTACATCGAGCGCCTGCGCCGCCTGAACGGCATCCCGCTCTCCCTCGACCTCACCTACCTGCCCCTCGACATCGGCACCGCCCTGCTCGGCACCGATCTGGAGAACACCGACGTCTTCCGCCTCCTGGAGTCCGTCACCGGCCGGCCCCTCGGCCACGCCGAGATCACCCTGGAGGCGGTCACCGCGGACGCGCACTGCTCCGCCGTGCTCGAGGCACCGCGCGGCACGGCGGTCCTCATGCTGGAACGCCTCACCCACCTCGCGGACGGCCGCCCCGTCGACCTGGAGTTCATCCGCTTCCGCGGTGACCGCATCGCGATGAGCGGCCTCCTGCACCGGTCCCGGTAACCACCCTCCTTCGCGCACATCCCTGGAGACAGCCATGCCCTTGGCGCCCCAGCGGGCCGACGTGCCCGTGACCATCGACGAGTCGAAGTGCATCGACGGCTGCACCCTCTGCGTGGACATGTGCCCGCTGGACTCCCTCGCCATCGACGAGAGCAACGGCAAGGCGTACATGCACGTCGACGAGTGCTGGTACTGCGGCCCGTGCGCCGCCCGCTGCCCCACCGGGGCCGTCACGGTCAACATGCCCTACCTGCTCCGGTGAGAGGCCGACTCCCATGAAACCCGAACGTTCCGCCGTCCTGGCCACCACGGCCGTCGCCACACTGCTCCTCCCCCTCACCGCCTGCGGCGGCGACGCGTCCGCCGACGGCTCGACGGTCACCGTGACCGTCGGCTACCAGTCCCGGACGATCAACACGGTCACGGCCGGCACCCTCCTGCGCTCCCTCGGCTACTTCGAGAAGCAGCTCAACGCCCTCGGAGACGGCGTCACCTACAAGGTGAACTGGCAGGACTACGCGACCGGCGCGCCCATCACCGCGCAGATGACCGCCGGGAAGATCGACATCGGCTCGATGGGCGACTTCCCGCTGCTCATCAACGCGGCCCGCGGCAAGCAGCTCGGCAAGCCGACCCGCCTGGTCTCGGTCACCGGCTACAACCTCCGCGGCGGCCTCAACACCATCGTCACCGCACCCGACTCGTCGCTCACCTCGCTCAAGGACCTCAAGGGCAAGAGGGTCTCGACCAGCGTCGGCTCGGCCGCCGACGGCACCCTCGTACGGGCGCTCCAGCGGGCCGGCCTCGACCCGGACGAGGACATCGAAAAGCTCAACCAGCAACCGGCCGTGGGCGCGTCCGCCCTGTCCTCGGGCAGCGCGGACGCCCTGTCGCAGTTCGTCGCCTGGCCGGGCCTGCTCGCCCAGCAGGGCAAGGCGAAGGCCCTGTACGACGGTGCGCAGCTGAACCTGCCCACCTTCCACGGGGTCACCGCCCGCGAGGACTTCGCGAAGAAGCGCCCGGCCGTGCTGGACGCCTTCCTGAAGGCCCAGACCCAGGCGACCGACTACCTGGACGCGCACCCGGTGGACGCCGCCGAGACGGTCGCGAAGGCCACCGGCCTCCCCGCCGAGGCCGTCTACCTCTACAACGGCGCCCAGGGCATCGCCACCTTCGATCCGGCGATCAAGCCCCAGCTCGTCGCCGCCCTGAAGGAGGACGTGTCGGTCCTCGAGGACGCGAAGCTGACCGGCGACGTGGACGTGGACGCCTTCGTCGACGACCGGTACGTGAAGAAGGCACTCGGCCCCACCGCGTACGCCGAACGGCTCGCCTCCGCACCCCCGAAGCCGGCCGGCGAGGTCTGGCCGAAGGGCGCGCGCAAGACGCTCCCCTTCACCTCCCCCACCGCCCTGCTGCGGCACGTCGCCGCCCACCGCGACGACGTCCGGGCCGCCTACGTCCCCGACACCACCACCGGCACCCTGTGGTTCGCCGACCGGTCGGTGTGGGTGGCCGACGGCGACGAACTGCTGCCGTTCGTCACACCGGCGACCGCCGAGGCGTACCGTGCCGGACACGGCGGAGCACGCGTCGTCTCGTACGCCGAGGCACTGGAGCGCGCGTCGTGACCCGGTACGCGCTGCGCGTCGCCTCGCTCGCCGCCGCCCTCGGTCTCTGGCAGCTGCTGACCAGCCGGGACATCGACCTCTGGCTGCGCTTCTCGCAGTTCCCCACCGTCACCGACGTGGCCCGCACCTTCGCCGACCGGCTGGCCGGCCCCGACTACTGGACGGACCTCACCGACAGCCTCACCCGCATCCTCACCGGCTTCCTGCTCGCCGCCGTCCTGGGCGTGGCCACCGGCGTGCTCGTGGCCCGCTCGCGGCTCGCCGAGGACCTCCTCGGCCCGGTGCTGGAAGTGATCCGCCCCATCCCGGCCATCGCCCTGGTCCCCGTCGCGATCCTCCTCTTCCCCTCCAACGAGCAGGGCATCGTCTTCATCACCTGCACCGCCGCCTTCTTCCCCGTCCTGGTCTCCACCCGGCACGCGGTCCGCGCGCTGACCCCCGTGTGGGAGGAGGCGGTGCGCACAATGGGCGGCGGCCGGTGGCGGGTGCTCGCCTCGGTCGTCCTGCCGGGCGCGCTGCCCGGCGTCTTCGGCGGGCTGTCGGTCGGGATCGGCGTGTCGTGGATCTGCGTGATCTCCGCCGAGATGATCTCCGGCCAGTACGGCGTCGGGTACCGCACCTGGCAGGACTACACCGTCGTCGACTATCCGGGCGTGTTCGTCGGCATGGTCACCATCGGGGTCCTGGGCTGGCTGACCTCCACGGCCGTGGAGCTGCTGGGCCGCCGCCTGACCCGCTGGCTGCCGCGCGCGTCGTACGTGCCCGGCGCCGCCCGCTCCCGGTCCGCGCGGGCCGGCACGGCCGCACCCTCCGCCCGCGCCGACGCACCCGCCGTGCCCGCCGTACGCAAGGGCACCGAGCCCGAGGAGGCACGCGATGAGCACCTCGTCCGAGACTGAGACCCGTGCGGCCGCCGGCCCCCGGAGCCCCTCGCGCGGCACCCGCCTCGCCCTGCGCGGCGCCGTCCTCGGCCGCCCGGACGCCCCCGCGCTGACCGGTGTGGACGTCGACGTCTCCCCGGGCGGGATCCTCACCGTGGTCGGCCCGTCGGGCTGCGGCAAGTCGACGCTGCTGCGCACCCTGGCCGGGCTGCTGCCCCCGCTGGCCGGGTCCGCCGAACAGGACGGCCTGCGGATCGACGGACCGGGGGCGGACCGCGCGCTGGTCTTCCAGGAGGACGCCCTCCTGCCCTGGCGCTCGCTGCGCGCCAACGTCGAACTCCCCCTCGCCATCCAGGGCCTGCCCCGCGCCGAGCGCCGGGCACAGGCGGCCACCTGGCTGGAACGGGTCGGACTCACCGCGCACGCCCGGCAGTTGCCGCACCGCGTCTCCGGGGGCCAGCGCCAGCGCGCCCAGCTCGCCAGGGCCCTCGCCGCGCGCCCCCGGGCCGTCCTGATGGACGAGCCCTTCGGCGCCCTCGACGCCCAGACCCGCGCCGGCATGCAGGACCTGCTGGTCGAGGTGCTGCGCGGCACGGGTGCGACCGTCGTCTTCGTCACCCACGACGTGGACGAGGCCCTGTTCCTCGGCGACCGGGTCGCCCTGCTCGGTTCCGGCCGGCTCACCGCCGTACGCGACGTGCCCCGCCCCCGGGACCGCACCGCGCACGACGACCCGGCCCGCGTGGCGCTGCGGCGCGACGTCCTGACATCCCTCGGCACCTGAAAGGCCCTCTGGTGGAGATCCCCGCCCTCACCGACGCCGAAGAACTCACCTGCGACGTCCTCGTCATCGGCGGCGGCACCGCCGGCACCATGGCCGCGCTGACCGCCGCCGAGCAGGGCGCGGACGTACTGCTGCTGGAGAAGGCCCACGTCCGCCACTCCGGCGCCCTCGCCATGGGCATGGACGGCGTGAACAACGCCGTCATCCCCGGCCGTGCCGAACCCGACGACTACGTCGCCGAGATCACCCGCGCCAACGACGGCATCGTCGACCAGTCCACCGTCCGCCAGACCGCCACCCGCGGCTTCGCCATGGTCCAGCGGCTGGAGTCGTACGGGGTCAAGTTCGAGAAGGACGAGCACGGCGACTACGCGGTCCGCCAGGTGCACCGGTCCGGCTCCTACGTGCTGCCGATGCCGGAGGGCAAGGACGTCAAGAAGGTCCTCTACCGGCAGCTCCGGCGGCGCGAGATGCGGGAGCGGATCCGCATCGAGAACCGCGTGATGCCGGTACGGGTCCTGACGGCGGAGGGCCGGGCGGTGGGCGCGGCCGGCTTCAACACCCGCACGGGGCGGTTCGTGACCGTCCGCGCGGGCGCCGTGATCCTGGCGACCGGCGCCGCCGGCCGGCTCGGCCTGCCCGCCTCCGGCTACCTCTACGGCACCTACGAGAACCCCACCAACGCGGGCGACGGCTACGCCATGGCCTACCACGCGGGCGCCGAACTGACCGGCATCGAGTGCTTCCAGATCAACCCGCTGATCAAGGACTACAACGGTCCGGCCTGCGCCTACGTCGCCAACCCCTTCGGCGGCTACCAGGTCAACCGGCACGGCGAGCGCTTCGTCGACTCCGACTACTGGTCGGGCCAGATGATGGCCGAGTTCGCGGCGGAGGTCGCCAGCGACCGCGGCCCGGTGTACCTGAAGCTCAGCCACCTGCCGGAGGAGTCGGTCTCCGCCCTGGAGTCGATCCTGCACTCCACCGAACGCCCTACCCGCGGAACCTTCCACGCGGGCCGCGGCCACGACTACCGCACCCACGACGTCGAGATGCACATCTCCGAGATCGGCCTGTGCGGCGGCCACTCCGCCTCCGGCGTCCGCGTCGACGACCACGCCCGCACCACCGTCCCCCGCCTCTACGCCGCCGGAGACCTGGCCTGCGTGCCGCACAACTACATGATCGGAGCGTTCGTCTTCGGCGACCTGGCGGGCGCCGACGCCGCCCGGTACCGGCCGTACGAGGGCGAGTTGCCGGCCGACCAGCTGCACGCCGCGCACGAACTGGTCTACCGCCCGCTGCGCAACCCCGACGGCCCGCCGCAGCCCCAGGTCGAGTACAAACTGCGCCGCTTCGTGAACGACTACGTGGCCCCGCCGAAGTCCGGGGCGCGGCTGTCGCTGGCCCTGGAGTCCTTCGAGCGGATGCGCGCGGACATCGCGGCTATGGGCGCCCGCACCCCGCACGAGCTGATGCGCTGCGCCGAGGTCGACTTCATCCGCGACTGCGCGGAGATGGCCGCCCGGGCCTCCCTGGCCCGCACGGAGTCCCGCTGGGGCCTCTACCACGAGCGCGTCGACATCCCCGAGCGCGACGACGTCTCCTGGTTCCACCACCTCGATCTGCACAAGTCCCCCTCCGGTGCGATGGAGTTCACGGCCCGTCCCGTGGCTCCCTATCTGGTGCCGGTCGACGAGTTCACGCCGGTCGGCGGCCTCTCCCGGCACCTCGGCGAGGTGCACCCGGAGCAGGTGGCGACGGCCGGCGCACGCGACGCCGCGCCCCGCGCCACGGGCACGCTGCCCACGGTGGCCCCGGGCGCCGGCGGCCACGGGACCGCCGAGTCGGCCGCGACGTCCTCCCCCCGGCTGCTGGAACTGCTGGCCCTGGCGGAGAACGAGCCCGAACTCGCCGCCCTCCGCCCGTACCTGTCCGACCCCGACCCCGCCGTCCGGCGCACGGCGGTCACCGTGCTGACCGAGACCGTGCCCGCCGGCACCGGTCCGGCGCTCGCCACCGCCCTGTCCGACCCGGACGGCGAGGTACGCGCCGCCGCCGCGGCCTCGCTGCGCGAGCTGGCCGAGACGCTGGCACCCGAACCGGCGCTGGGCGAGCCCCTCGTCCGGGCGCTGGACCGGTCCGACCCCGTGGTCCGGGCCACCGCGCTCGACCTGCTGCGCGTCCTGCGGCTGGGCGACCCCGGCACGTTCGCCGGGGCCCTCGGCGATCCGGACACCTCCGTGCGTATCGAGGCCGTGCGCGGGCTGGTCTCCCTGGACGCCGCGGAGTCGCTCTCACCGGCTGCCGGGGACCCGTCCCGCGAGGTCCGGGTGGCCGTCGCCAAGGCGCTGGGCACACTGCGGGCGGCCCCCCTCGCGGGCGGCGCTCACGACCGGCTCACCGAGGACTCCGACGCCCTGGTCCGGGGCGCGGCCTTCGCGGCGCTGGCGGAGACGGGCTGCCCGGCCCCCCTGGCGGCACGGGCGGTCGCCGCGCTGTCCGACCCGGCCTGGCAGGTGCGGGCGGGCGCGGCCACCGCGCTGTCCGCCGCCGCGTCCGGCGCCGCGGTCCCCGTCCTCGCCGAGGTCCTCGCCGATCCGAACGCCGACGTCCGCAAGGCGGCCGTCCTGGCCCTGACCCGGCACACGGCCACCACCGAGGACGCCCGGACGGCGCTCGCGACCGTCACGAGCGACACGGACGCCGACGTCAGGGCATACGCGACCCGGGCGTTGTGACGCCGCGGACGCGGCGGCCCTGCCGGCGAGTCCCTATATCCAGTCCTCAGGCTCCGGCTCGGGCTCGTGCTCGTGCTCGTGCTCGGGCCAGTCGTCCGCGCCGGTTCCCGAGGAGGAACCTGTGCCCGGGCCGGAGGAACCTGTGCCCGGGCCGGCCGACGGAGCCGGCGCGGGCGCCGTGGCAGCGGCCGGTCCGCCCAGACCCGCCAGCACCTCGACCACACCCTCCCCGTACGTCGCCAGCTTCTTCTCGCCGACTCCGCTGATGCCCCCGAGCTGCCCGACCGAGGTGGGCCAGACGGTGGCGATCTCCCTCAGGGTGGCGTCGTGGAAGATGACGTACGCCGGGACGCCCTGCTCCCGGGCCTGCTCCGCGCGCCAGGCACGCAGCGCCTCGAAGGCGGGCTGCAGCTCCGGGGGCAGTTCGACCGCGGCGGCCTTGGCCTTGCGGTCGCCGCGTCCGCCGCCCGCCGACTTGGCGGTGGCCGGCTTCTTGGGTTCCTTGCGCAGCGGCACCTCCCGCTCGCGCCGCAGCACCGCCCCGCTGTCCTCGGTCAGCACCAGCGTGCCGTACTCGCCCTCGACCGCGAGCAGCCCCTGGGCCAGCAGCTGCCGGGTGACGCCCCGCCACTCGCCCTCGGTCAGCTCCTCGCCGATGCCGAAGACGGAGAGCTGGTCGTGGTCGAACTGGATCACCTTGGCCGTGCGCTTGCCCAGCAGGATGTCGATGATCTGGCCGGCGCCGAACTTCTGCCCGCGCTCCCGCTTCAGCCGCACCACGGTCGACAGGACCTTCTGCGCCGCCACCGTGCCGTCCCAGGTCTCGGGCGGGGAGAGGCAGGTGTCGCAGTTGCCGCAGCCGGCCGGGTCCGGGTCCTGTCCGAAGTAGGCGAGGAGCTGCCCGCGGCGGCACCGGACGGTCTCGCACAGGGCGAGCATCGCGTCCAGGTGGGACTGGGCCCGGCGGCGGAACGCCTCGTCGCCCTCACCGGACTGGATCAGCTTGCGCTGCTGTACGACGTCGTTGAGCCCGTACGCCATCCAGGCCGTCGACGGCAGCCCGTCCCGGCCGGCGCGGCCGGTCTCCTGGTAGTAGCCCTCGACCGACTTGGGCAGGTCGAGGTGCGCGACGAAGCGGACGTCCGGCTTGTCGATGCCCATGCCGAAGGCGATGGTCGCCACGACCACCAGGCCCTCCTCGCGCAGGAACCTCGACTGGTGCGCCGCGCGGGTGCCCGCGTCCAGGCCCGCGTGGTACGGCACGGCCTCGATGCCGTTGCGCGACAGGAACTCGGCGGTCTTGTCGACGGAATTGCGCGAGAGGCAGTAGACGATGCCCGCGTCCCCGGCGTGCTCCTCGCGCAGGAAGTTCAGCAGCTGCTTCCTGGGGTCGGTCTTCGGCACGATCCGGTACTGGATGTTGGGCCGGTCGAAGCTGGCCACGAAGTGCCGCGCCGCCGGCATGTTCAGCCGCTCGGTGATCTCGCGGTGGGTGGCGTGCGTGGCCGTCGCCGTGAGCGCGAGCCGGGGCACGTCCGGCCAGCGCTCGCCGAGCAGGGACAGGGCCAGGTAGTCGGGCCGGAAGTCGTGGCCCCACTGGGAGACGCAGTGCGCCTCGTCGATCGCGAAGAGGGAGATCTTGCCGCGGGAGAGCAGGTCGAGGGTGCTCTCCAGCCGCAGCCGCTCGGGCGCCAGGTACAGCAGGTCCAGCTCACCGGCGAGGAACTCGGCCTCCACCACCCGCCGCTCGTCGAAGTCCTGCGTGGAGTTCATGAACCCGGCCTGCACCCCGAGGGCGCGCAGCGCGTCCACCTGGTCCTGCATCAGGGCGATGAGCGGCGAGACCACGATGCCCGTGCCGGGCCTGACCAGGGCCGGGATCTGGTAGCACAGCGACTTGCCGCCGCCGGTGGGCATGAGCACGACGGCGTCGCCGCCCGCCACCACGTGGTCGACGACCGCCTCCTGCTCACCGCGGAAGGCCTCGTACCCGAAGACCCGGTGCAGCGTGGCCAGCGTCTCGCTGTCCAGCCGTCCGGCCTCTGCCGTCTCTGTCATCTCGCCGATCACGCCCATCGTCCCGTCCCCCGTACGTCCTGCCGCGCCCGTCCTGTCCCGACCACTGCCTCAACGATAGGGGCCCGCGCCGACAGCCCCGGAGTTGTCCACAGGCTCCGGTGCCGGAGCGAAGGCCGAGGCTGCCCCGGTCCGGCCCGGGACGGACCAGCGGCCCGGCACCCACGGAGAGGTGCCGGGCCGCTGCCGTGAAAGGCGCGGGCGCCGCGTCAGCGCACGAACACCCCCGCCTGTCCGGCCAGGTCCAGGAAGTACTGCGGCGCCACGCCGAGGACCACCGTGACCGCCACTCCGACGCCGATCGCCGTCATGGTCAGCGGGGACGGCACCGCGACGGTCGGCCCCTCGGGCCGCGGCTCGCTGAAGAACATCAGCACGATCACGCGGATGTAGAAGAACGCCGCGATCGCCGACGAGATCACACCGATCACGACCAGCGGGGCCGCGCCGCCCTCCGCCGCCGCCTTGAACACGGCGAACTTGCCCGAGAAACCGGAGGTCAGCGGGATGCCGGCGAACGCCAGCAGGAACACCGCGAACACGGCCGCCACCAGCGGCGACCTGCGCCCGAGCCCCGCCCACTTCGACAGGTGCGTCGCCTCACCGCCCGCGTCGCGCACCAGCGTGACCACCGCGAAGGCGCCGATCGTCACGAAGGAGTACGCGGCCAGGTAGAAGAGGACGGACGAGACGCCGTCCGGCGTGGTCGCGATGACACCCGCGAGGATGAAGCCCGCGTGCGCGATCGACGAGTACGCCAGCAGCCGCTTGATGTCCGTCTGGGTGATCGCGACGATCGCGCCGCCCAGCATGGTGACGATCGCCACGGCCCACATCACCGGCCGCCAGTCCCAGCGCAGGCCGGGCAGGACGACGTAGAGGATGCGCAGCAGGGCGCCGAAGGCCGCGACCTTGGTCGCCGCCGCCATGAAGCCGGTCACCGGCGTCGGCGCGCCCTGGTACACGTCCGGCGTCCACATGTGGAACGGCACCGCGCCCACCTTGAACAGCAGGCCCATGACGATCAGCGCGGACCCGACGAGCAGCAGCGCGTCGTTGCCCATGGTCCCGGCGAGCGCCGGGGTGACGTTCTGCACGGTGCCGTCGACGACCTGCGCGATCGTGCCGTACGACATCGAGCCCGAGTAGCCGTAGAGCAGGGCGATGCCGAACAGGGTGAACGCGGAGGCGAACGCGCCGAGCAGGAAGTACTTGACCGCCGCCTCCTGCGACAGCAGCCGCTTGCGCCGGGCCAGCGCGCACAGCAGGTACAGCGGGAGGGAGAAGACCTCCAGGGCGACGAACAGCGTCAGCAGGTCGTTGGCCGCCGGGAAGATCAGCATGCCGGCGACGGCGAAGAGCAGCAGCGGGAACACCTCGGTGGTGGTGAACCCGGCCTTCACCGCCTTCTGCTCGCTCTCGCTGCCCGGCACGGACGCGGCCTGCGCGGCGAAGGAGTCGACGCGGTTGCCGTGCGTCTCCGGGTCGAGCCGCCGCTCGGCGAAGGTGAACACGCCGACCAGCGCCGCCAGCAGGATCGTGCCCTGCAGGAAGAGGGCCGGTCCGTCGACGGCGATGGCGCCCATCGCCGCGATGCCCGCCTTGGTCGTGCCGTATCCGCGCGCCGCGAGCGCGACGACCGCGGCGAAGGCGGCGACGAGCGCGACGACGGACACGAAGATCTGTGCGTAGTAGCGGGACCTGCGCGGCACGAAGGCCTCGACCAGGATTCCGACGATCGCCGCGCCGATGACGATGAGCGTGGGCGCGAGCTGCCCGTACTCGATCTTCGGTGCGTCGATCTTCGCGATCGGGTCGGCCGCCGTTGCCGCCGTTGTCCACAGGCTGTGGACGGCTGATGCGCTCACTTGGCCGCCTCCACCTCGGGCTGGGGGTCCTTCTTGTGTACGTCGGACATGGTCTGCTGCACCGCCGGGTTGACGATGTCCGTGATGGGCTTCGGGTAGACGCCCAGGAAGATCAGCAGCGCCACCAGCGGTGCCACGACCACCAGCTCACGCACCCGCAGGTCGGGCATGGCCGTCACCTCGGGCTTCACCGGCCCGGTCATCGTCCGCTGGTACAGGACGAGGGTGTAGAGCGCGGCGAGGACGATGCCGAAGGTGGCGATGATGCCGATCACCGGATAGCGCGTGAACGTCCCCACCAGCACCAGGAACTCGCTGACGAAGGGCGCGAGACCCGGCAGCGACAGGGTGGCCAGGCCACCGATCAGGAACGTGCCGGCGAGCACCGGGGCGACCTTCTGCACACCGCCGTAGTCGGCGATGAGCCGCGAGCCGCGCCGGGAGATCAGGAAGCCGGCGATCAGCATCAGCACGGCCGTCGAGATGCCGTGGTTGACCATGTACAGGGTCGCGCCGGACTGGCCCTGGCTGGTCATCGCGAAGATGCCCATGATGATGAAGCCGAAGTGCGAGATCGACGCGTAGGCGATCAGACGCTTGATGTCGCGCTGGCCGACCGCGAGCAGCGCCCCGTAGATGATGCTGATCACCGCCAGGACGAGGATCGCGGGCGTCGCCCACTTGCTCGCCTCCGGGAACAGCTGCAGGCAGAAGCGGAGCATCGCGAAGGTGCCGACCTTGTCGACGACGGCCGTGATGAGCACCGCGACCGGCGCGGTGGCCTCCCCCATCGCGTTGGGCAGCCAGGTGTGCAGCGGCCACAGCGGCGCCTTCACCGCGAAGGCGAAGAAGAAGCCCAGGAACAGCCAGCGTTCGGTGTTGGTCGCCATGTCCAGCGACCCGTTGGCCCGCGCCTCGGCGATCTCGGTGAGGGAGAAGTTCCCGGCGACCACGTACAGCCCGATCACCGCGGCCAGCATGACCAGACCGCCGGCCAGGTTGTAGAGGAGGAACTTCACCGCCGCGTACGACCGCTGCGTGGCGGCCGTCTTCTCACCGTGCTCGTGGGCCCGGTCCCCGAAGCCGCCGATCAGGAAGTACAGCGGGATCAGCATGGCTTCGAAGAAGATGTAGAAGAGGAAGACGTCGGTGGCCTCGAAGGAGATGATCACCATCGCCTCGACGGCCAGGATCAGGGCGAAGAAGCCCTGCGTCGGCCGCCACCGCTTGCTGCCGGTCTCCAGCGGGTCGGCGTCGTGCCAGCCCGCGAGGATGATGAAGGGGACGAGCAGGGCGGTCAGCGCGATGAGCGCCACGGCGATGCCGTCCACGCCCAGTTCGTACCGCACCCCGAAGTCCGCGATCCAGGAGTGCGACTCGGTGAGCTGGTAGCGGTCGCCGTCGGGGTCGAAGCGGACGACCACCAGCTCGGCGAGGACGAAGGTGGCGATCGAGAAGGCCAGCGCCAGCCACTTGGCGAAGCCGCGTTTCGCGGCCGGCACGGCGGCCGTGGCGATCGCCCCGACGGCCGGGACCACCGCCGTCGCTGTCAGCAGGGGAAAGGACATCGGTATCAGACCGCCCTCATCAGCAGGGTCGCGGCGACGAGGACCGCCGCACCGCCGAACATCGAGACCGCGTACGAGCGCGCGAAGCCGTTCTGCAGCTTGCGCATCCGCCCGGACAGGCCGCCGACCGAGGCCGCCGTGCCGTTGACGACTCCGTCGACCAGGGTGTGGTCGACGTAGACCAGCGAGCGCGTGAGGTGCTCGCCGCCGCGGACCAGGACGACGTGGTTGAAGTCGTCCTGGAGCAGGTCGCGCCGGGCGGCCCGGGTGAGCAGCGACCCTCGCGGGGCGACGGCCGGGACCGGACGCCGTCCGTACTGCGCCCAGGCGATCGCCACGCCGATGACCATGCAGGCCACGGTGGCCCCGGTGACCACCCCGGCGCTGATCGGCGCGTCACCGTGGCTGTGCCCGGTGATGGGCTCGAGCCAGTGCAGGAAGCGGTCGCCGATGCTGAAGAAGGCGCCGCCCGCCACCGATCCGACGGCCAGCACGATCATCGGGATCGTCATGGTCTTCGGGGACTCGTGCGGGTGCGGCGGTTCGTACTCGCCGCGCGTCTCGGCGGCCGGCTCCACGTCGGGCTCGGCCGGGGACGGCGTCGGGGCCTTGCGCCAGCGCTCCTCGCCGAAGAACGTCATCAGCATCACGCGCGTCATGTAGTACGCGGTGATGGCCGCGCCCAGCAGGGCGCAGGCGCCGAGGATCCAGCCCTCGGTGCCGCCCTTGGCGAACGCCGCCTCGATGATCTTGTCCTTGGAGAAGAAGCCGGACAGGCCCGGGAAGCCGATGATGGCGAGGTAGCCGAGGCCGAAGGTGACGAAGGTGACCGGCATGTACGTGCGCAGGCCGCCGTAGCGGCGCATGTCGACCTCGTCGTTCATGCCGTGCATGACGGAGCCGGCGCCGAGGAACAGCCCGGCCTTGAAGAAGCCGTGCGTCACCAGGTGCATGATCGCGAAGACGTAGCCGATGGGGCCGAGGCCCGCCGCCAGCACCATGTAGCCGATCTGCGACATGGTCGAGCCGGCCAGCGCCTTCTTGATGTCGTCCTTCGCGCAACCGACGATCGCACCGAACAGCAGCGTGACCGCGCCGACGATCGTGACCACCAGCTGGGCGTCCGGAGCGCCGTTGAAGACGGCTGCCGAGCGGACGATCAGATACACACCCGCGGTCACCATGGTCGCGGCGTGGATGAGGGCGGAGACCGGGGTCGGGCCCTCCATCGCGTCACCGAGCCAGGACTGCAGCGGCACCTGGGCGGACTTGCCGCAGGCGGCGAGCAGCAGCATCAGCGCGATCGCGGTGAGCTTGCCCTCGCCGGCCTGTCCCGCGAGGCCGGGCTCCTCCAGCGAACCGAGCACCGGCCCGAAGGCGAAGGTGCCGAACCAGAGGAACATCAGCATGATCGCGATCGACAGGCCCATGTCGCCGACGCGGTTGACCAGGAAGGCCTTCTTCGCGGCCGTGGCCGCGCTGGGCTTGTGCTGCCAGAAGCCGATCAGCAGGTAGGAGGCGAGACCGACGCCCTCCCAGCCGACGTACAGCAGCAGGTAGTTGTCGGCGAGGACGAGGATCAGCATCGCCGCGAGGAACAGGTTCAGATAGCCGAAGAAGCGGCGGCGCCGCTCGTCGTGCTCCATGTACGCGACCGAGTACAGGTGGATCAGCGAGCCGACGCCGGTGATCAGCAGGACGAACGTCATCGACAGCTGGTCGAGCCGGAAGGCGACGTCGGCCTGGAATCCCTCCACCGGGATCCAGCTGAACAGGTGCTGCGTCAGGGTGCGGTCCTCGGCGCCGCTGCCGAGCATGTCGGCGAAGAGGACGACGCCGATCACGAAGGACGCGGCGGCCAGCAGCGTGCCGATCCAGTGGCCGACGGCGTCCAGCCGACGGCCACCGCAGAGCAGGACCGCCGCTCCGAGCAGAGGCGCCGCCACCAGCAGCGCAATCAGGTTCTCCACGTTTCAGCCCCTTACAGCTTCATCAGGCTGGCGTCGTCGACCGAGGCCGAGTGGCGGGAACGGAACAGGGACACGATGATCGCGAGCCCGACCACGACCTCCGCGGCGGCGACGACCATCGTGAAGAAGGCGATGATCTGGCCGTCGAGATTGCCGTGCATCCGGGAGAAGGCGACGAACGCGAGGTTGCAGGCGTTGAGCATCAGCTCGACGCACATGAAGACCACGATCGCGTTGCGCCGGATCAGCACACCGGTGGCGCCGATCGTGAACAACAGGGCCGCGAGGTAGAGGTAGTTGACGGGGTTCACTTCGACGCCTCCTCGGACCGCTTGAAGGTGGCCGGACCGACCGCCTTGCGCTCCAGACGCTCCTCGGCACGCTGCTCCAGGGCCTTGAGGTCGTTCAGCGCCTCCATCGAGACGTCGCGTACCTGGCCCCGCTCGCGCAGCGTCTTGCTGACGGTGAGCTCGGACGGGGTGCCGTCGGGCAGCAGGCCCGCGATGTCGACCGCGTTGTGCCGGGCGTAGACGCCGGGCGCGGGCAGCGGCGGCAGGTACTTGCCGTCGCGGACGCGCTCCTCGGACAGCTCGCGCTGCGTCTTGGCCCGCTCGGTGCGCTCGCGGTGGGTGAGCACCATGGCGCCGACGGCCGCCGTGATGAGCAGCGCGCCGGTGATCTCGAAGGCGAAGACGTACTTGGTGAAGACGAGGGACGCGATGCCCTCCACGTTGCCGTTCGCGTTGGCCTGGGCGAGGCCGTCGAACTCCTTGAGGGACGCGTTGCCGATGCCGGCGATCAGCAGGATGCCGAAGCCGAGCCCGCTGGCCAGGGCCAGCCAGCGCTGGCCCTTGATGGTCTCCTTCAGGGAGTCCGCCGCGGTGACGCCGACGAGCATCACCACGAACAGGAACAGCATCATGACCGCGCCGGTGTAGACGACGATCTGCACGATGCCGAGGAAGTAGGCACCGTTGGCGAGGTAGAACACCGCCAACACGATCATGGTCCCGGCGAGGCAGAGCGCGCTGTGCACGGCCTTCTTCATGAAGACGGTGCACAGGGCGCCGATCACCGCGACCGTGCCGAGGATCCAGAACTGGACGGCCTCTCCGGTGGAGGTGCCGGCGGAGAGAGTCGCTGCGGCGGCGAGCTGCGCGGTCATCGGCGGATCACCTCCTCCGACGCCGGCTCGGTCCCGCCGAAGGTCGAGTCGCCCTCCTGGACGACCTCCCCCTTGGAGTGGGCGACCTGCTGCACGGTGCCGGGCGCGGCCTCGGTGACCAGGCCCCGGTAGTAGTCCTGCTCGTCCGTCCCCGGGTAGATGGCGTGGGGCGAGTCGACCATCCCCTCCTCCAGGCCGGCGAGCAGCTGCTCCTTGGTGAAGATGAGGTTGGCGCGGCTGGAGTCGGCCAGCTCGAACTCGTTGGTCATCGTCAGCGCGCGCGTGGGGCACGCCTCGATGCACAGGCCGCACAGGATGCAGCGGGCGTAGTTGATCTGGTAGACGCGGCCGTACCGCTCGCCCGGCGAGTAGCGCTCCTCGTCCGTGTTGTCCGCGCCCTCCACATAGATCGCGTCGGCGGGACACGCCCAGGCGCACAGTTCGCAGCCGACGCACTTCTCCAGGCCGTCCGGATGGCGGTTGAGCTGGTGCCGTCCGTGGAAGCGCGGAGCGGTGGTCTTGTGCTGCTCCGGGTACTGCTCGGTGAGCCGCTTCTTGAACATGGCCTTGAAGGTCACGCCGAAGCCGGCCACGGGGTTCAGGAAACCGGGGTTGGTCTCCTTGGGTTCCTCAGCCATCGGACGCCTCCTTTCCATCCGTAGATCCGCCCAGAGGTCCGTCACCCTGAGTATCGGTCCCGCCACTGACAATCAGCTCCCGGTCCCGGCGCGGGCGGCGCCGCGGCACCGGGGGCAACTCCTGTCCGGGCATCGGCGGTACGGGGAATCCGCCGGCCATCGGGTCGAAGCCGGCCGGTTCCCCGGCGGGCTCCTCGGCGCCGTCGCCCTTGCCCTTGTCGCGGTAGATGTCGGCGACGAAGGACAACAGCAGCAGGGCCAGGACGGCACCGCCGATGTAGAGGGCGATGTCGGTGAAGCCGTAGTTCTCGTTCCTCAGGGCCCGCACCGTGGCGACGAGCATCAGCCAGACCAGGGAGACCGGGATGAGGACCTTCCAGCCGAGCTTCATCAGCTGGTCGTAGCGCACGCGCGGGAGGGTGCCGCGCAGCCAGATGAAGAAGAACAGCAGCAGCTGGACCTTGACGACGAACCAGAGCAGCGGCCACCAGCCGTGGTTGGCGCCCTCCCAGAAGGTGCTGATGGGCCACGGGGCCCGCCAGCCGCCGAGGAACAGCGTGGTGGCGACCGCCGAGACCGTCACCATGTTCACGTACTCGGCGAGCATGAACATCGCGAACTTGATCGACGAGTACTCGGTGTTGAAGCCGCCCACCAGGTCGCCCTCGGACTCCGGCATGTCGAAGGGGGCGCGGTTGGTCTCGCCGACCATCGTGACGATGTAGAGGATGAAGGAGACCGGCAGCAGCACGATGTACCAGCGGTCGTTCTGCTGGGCGACGATCTCCGAGGTGGACATCGAACCGGAGTAGAGGAACACCGAGGCGAACGCGGCGCCCATGGCGATCTCGTAGGAGATCATCTGCGCGCAGGACCGCAGCCCGCCGAGCAGCGGGTACGTCGATCCGGAGCTCCAGCCGGCGAGCACGATGCCGTAGATGCCCACCGAGGCTACCGCGAGGATGAACAGCATCGCGATCGGCAGGTCGGTGAGCTGCATGGCGGTGCGGTGACCGAAGATCGACACCTCGTTGCCGGCGGGCCCGAAGGGGATCACCGCGATCGCCATGAAGGCCGGGATGGCCGCGACGATCGGCGCCAGGACGTACACCGCCTTGTCGGCGCGCTTGACGATGACGTCTTCCTTGAGCATCAGCTTGATGCCGTCGGCGAGCGACTGGAGCATGCCCCAGGGGCCGTGCCGGTTGGGGCCGATGCGCAGCTGCATCCAGGCGACGACCTTGCGCTCCCACACGATGGAGAAGAGCACGGTCACCATCAGGAAGGCGAAGCAGAAGACCGCCTTGACGACGACCAGCCACCACGGGTCGGTGCCGAACATCGAGAGGTCTTCAGCGGCGAGGTACGGGCTCATGCCTCCACCTCCTTGGGGGCCTCGCCCGCGAGCGTGGCCGGGCCGATGCGGACGAGGGTTCCGGGCAGCACCCCGGCGTCGGAGGCGACGCCGTGGCCGGCCGAGTTCAGCGGGAGCCACACCACCCGGTCGGGCATCTCGGTGACCGCCAGCGGGAGTTCGACGGCTCCGTGCGGGCCGGTCACGGCCAGGAGGTCGCCGTCCTTGACGCCCGCCTCGGCGGCCGTGGCGGCCGACACGCGCGCGCGTGCGGCGTGCCGGGTGCCGGCGAGCGCCTCGTCGCCCTGCTGGAGGAGGCCCTGGTCGAGCAGCAGCCGGTGCCCGGCGAGCACGGCCTCCCCGGCGGCCGGCCGGGGCAGCGCGCTCGCTGTGTGCAGCGGTTCGCCGGCCCGCGGCCCGTCCCAGGCGCCGAGCCGGTCGATCTCCGCGCGCGTGGTGCGCAGGTCCGGCAGACCCAGGTGGACGTCCATGGCGTCGGCGAGCATCTGGAGCACGCGCCCGTCGGTGGGCGCGAGGCGGCGGGTCATCTGGTCGGGCTTGAGGGCGGCCTCGAAGAAGCGCACCCTGCCCTCCCAGTTGAGGAAGGTCCCGGCCTTCTCGGCGACCGCGGCGACGGGCAGGACCACGTCGGCGTGCCGGGTGACCTCGCTGGGCCGCAGCTCCAGCGACACCACGAAGCCGGCCTCGGCGAGTGCCGCACGCGCGCGTGCCGGGTCGGGCAGGTCGGCGACCTCCACGCCCGCCACCAGCAGCGCCTGGAGCTCACCGCGCGCGGCGGCCTCGACGATCTCGCCGGTGTCGCGGCCGTAGCGGTGCGGAAGGTCGGCCAGGCCCCAGACCGCGGCGACCTCCTCACGCGCGCGCGGGTCGGTCGCGGGGCGCCCGCCCGGCAGCAGCGACGGCAGCGCGCCCGCCTCGATCGCGCCCCGCTCCCCGGCCCGGCGCGGGATCCACGCCAGCCGGGCGCCGGTCGCGGCGGCGGTCCGTACGGCGGAGGTGAGGCCGCCGGCCACGGAGGCCAGCCGCTCGCCGACGACGATCACGGCGCCCTCGGCGCGCAGGGCCTCGGCGGCCTGGGCGCCGCCGTCCTCCAGGCCGACGCCGCTCGCGAGCGCGTCCAGCCACTCGGTCTCGGTGCCGGGAGCGGCGGGCAGCAGCGTGCCGCCGGCCTTCTCCAGACCCCGGGTGGCGTGGGTGGCCAGCGAGAAGACCTTCAGCCCGTGCTTGCGCCAGGCCTTGCGCAGCCGCAGGAAGACGCCGGGGGCCTCCTCCTCGGCCTCGAACCCGACCAGCAGCACGGCGGGCGCCTTCTCCAGCGCGGTGTAGGTGACGCCGGTGCCGTCGAGGTCACGGCCGCGTCCGGCGATCCGGGCGGCCAGGAAGTCGGCCTCCTCGGAGCTGTGCACGCGCGCGCGGAAGTCGATGTCGTTGGTGTCGAGCGCCACGCGCGCGAACTTGCTGTACGCGTAGGCGTCCTCGACGGTGAGCCGGCCGCCGGTCAGGACGCCGGTCCGGCCCCGTGAGGCGAGCAGTCCCTGGGCGGCGATCTGCAGGGCCTCCGGCCAGGAGGCCGGTTCCAGTTCGCCCTCCGCGTTGCGCACCAGGGGCGTCTCCAGCCGGTCGCGCTGCTGCGCGTACCGGAAGGCGAACCGCCCCTTGTCGCAGATCCACTCCTCGTTGACCTCGGGGTCGTCGGCCGCGAGGCGTCGCATGACCTTGCCGCGCCGGTGGTCGGTGCGGGTCGCGCAGCCGCCGGAGCAGTGCTCGCACACGGACGGCGAGGAGATCAGGTCGAAGGGGCGGGAGCGGAACCGGTACGCCGCCGAGGTGAGCGCGCCGACCGGGCAGATCTGGATGGTGTTGCCGGAGAAGTACGACTCGAAGGGGTCGCCCTCGCCGGTGCCGACCTGCTGGAGCGCGCCCCGCTCGATCAGCTCGATCATCGGGTCGCCCGCGACCTGGTTGGAGAACCGGGTGCAGCGGGCGCACAGCACGCACCGCTCGCGGTCGAGCAGCACCTGCGTCGAGATCGGCACGGGCTTCTCGTAGGTCCGCTTCTTCCCCTCGAAGCGGGACTCGGACCGGCCGTGCGACATGGCCTGGTTCTGCAGGGGGCACTCGCCGCCCTTGTCGCAGACCGGGCAGTCCAGCGGGTGGTTGATGAGCAGCAGCTCCATCACCCCGTGCTGGGCCTTCTCGGCGACGGGCGAGGTGAGGTGGGTCTTCACCACCATCCCGTCGGTGCAGGTGATGGTGCAGGACGCCACGGGCTTGCGCTGGCCCTCGACCTCGACGATGCACTGGCGGCAGGCGCCGGCCGGGTCGAGGAGCGGGTGGTCGCAGAACCGGGGGATCTCGATGCCGAGCTGCTCGGCGGCCCGGATCACCAGGGTGCCCTTGGGCACGCTGATCTCGATGCCGTCGATCGTCAGCGAGACGAGGTCCTCCGGCGGGAGGGCCGCCTCTCCTCCGCCCGAGGGAGCATTGCTGGTCACGGTCATGCGTTCACCTCCGTGCGGTCGGCCCAGGCCGTCGACTTGGCCGGGTCGAAGGGGCAGCCGCGGCCCGTGATGTGCTGCTCGTACTCCTCGCGGAAGTACTTCAACGAGGAGAAGATCGGCGAGGCGGCACCGTCGCCGAGGGCACAGAAGGACTTGCCGTTGATGTTGTCGGCGATGTCGTTCAGCTTGTCGAGGTCACTCATCGAGCCCTTGCCGGCCTCGATGTCGCGCAGCAACTGCACGAGCCAGTACGTGCCTTCGCGGCAGGGCGTGCACTTGCCGCAGGACTCGTGGGCGTAGAACTCGGTCCAGCGGGTGACGGCCCGCACCACGCAGGTCGTCTCGTCGAAGCACTGGAGCGCCTTGGTGCCGAGCATGGAGCCGGCGGCGCCCACTCCCTCGTAGTCGAGGGGCACGTCGAGGTGCTCGTCGGTGAACATCGGCGTCGAGGAGCCGCCCGGCGTCCAGAACTTCAGCCGGTGGCCGGGGCGCATCCCGCCGCTCATGTCGAGGAGCTGGCGCAGGGTGATGCCGAGCGGGGCCTCGTACTGGCCGGGGCTCGCGACGTGGCCGCTGAGCGAGTACAGCGTGAAGCCCGGGGACTTCTCGCTGCCCATGGACCTGAACCAGTCCTTGCCCTTGTGCAGGATGGCGGGAACCGACGCGATCGACTCGACGTTGTTCACCACAGTGGGGCACGCGTAGAGGCCCGCGACGGCGGGGAAGGGGGGACGGAGCCGGGGTTGGCCACGGCGGCCTTCGAGCGAGTCGAGCAGTGCGGTCTCCTCACCGCAGATGTACGCGCCCGCGCCCGCGTGCACGGTGAGTTCCAGGTCGAGTCCGCTGCCCAGGATGTTCTCGCCGAGGAAGCCCGCCGCGTAGGCCTCGCGCACGGCCTCGTGCAGCCGCCGCAGTACGGGGACGACCTCGCCGCGCAGGTAGATGAAGGCGTGCGACGACCTGATGGCGTAGCACGCGATGACGATGCCCTCGATGAGGCTGTGCGGGTTCGCGAAGAGGAGCGGGATGTCCTTGCAGGTCCCCGGCTCCGACTCGTCGGCGTTGACGACGAGGTAGTGGGGCTTGCCGTCTCCCTGGGGGATGAACTGCCACTTCATCCCGGTCGGGAATCCGGCGCCGCCGCGGCCGCGCAGACCGGAGTCCTTGACGTACGCGATCAGGTCGTCCGGCGACATCGCCAGCGCCTTGCGGAGCCCTTCGTACCCCTCGTGCCTGCGGTAGACGTCCAGGGTCCAGGACTCGTCCTCGTCCCAGAAGGCCGACAGCACGGGTGCGAGCAGCTTCTCCGGGCTGTGGTCCTTGATCTCGGCTGCCAAGGTCATCACTCCCCCTCCTCGGCTGCGGGCCCGGCCGGATGGGACGGGTCTGATGCCGATGTGTCCTGCGGCGCGTCGTGCGAGCTGAGGTGCTGCGTCGGCGACGGGTCGTGCACGGCCCGGTCCTGCGGCGCGTCGTGCGGCCCGCCGTCCCGCGGGTGCACCACGCGTGCGGCGGACACCTCGCCCTTCGCCAGCTTCAGCCCGGCCAGGGAGGCGGGCCCCGCGCTGCCGCCGGCCGCGACGGCGCCGTCCCGCTCGTCGGGGAAGCCCGCCAGGATCCGGGCGGTCTCCTTGAAGGTGCACAGCGGCGCACCGCGCGTGGGCGTCACCGGCCGTCCCGCGCGCAGGTCGTCGACGAGGCGCCGGACGCTGGCCGGGGTCTGGTTGTCGAAGAACTCCCAGTTGACCATCACGACCGGGGCGAAGTCGCAGGCCGCGTTGCACTCGATGTGCTCCAGCGTGACCTTGCCGTCGTCGGTGGTCTCGCCGTTGCCGACGCCCAGGTGCTCCTGGAGGGACTCGAAGATCGCGTCGCCGCCCATGACCGCGCACAGCGTGTTGGTGCAGACGCCGACCTGGTAGTCGCCGCTCGGCCTGCGCCGGTACATGGTGTAGAAGGTCGCGACCGCCGTGACCTCGGCCGTGGTCAGGCCCAGCATGTCCGCGCAGAACTGCATGCCGGTGCGGGTGACGTGCCCTTCCTGCGACTGCACGAGGTGCAGCAGCGGCAGGAGGGCGGACCGGGAGTCCGGGTAGCGGGCGATGACCTCGCGCGCGTCGGCCTCCAGCCGGGCCCGGACGTCGTCCGGGTACGCGGGCGCGGGCAGTTCCGGCATGCCCAGGCTGACGCCCCGGTCCGAAGAAGAGGTGGTCACCGGTCGACGCCTCCCATCACGGGGTCGATGGACGCCACCGCGACGATGACGTCGGCGACCTGGCCGCCCTCGCACATCGCCGCCATGGCCTGCAGGTTGGTGAAGGACGGGTCGCGGAAGTGGACCCGGTAGGGGCGGGTGCCGCCGTCGGACACGATGTGCACCCCGAGCTCGCCCTTGGGCGACTCGACCGCCGTGTAGGACTGGCCCGGCGGCACGCGGAAGCCCTCGGTGACCAGCTTGAAGTGGTGGATCAGGGCCTCCATGGAGGTGCCCATGATCTTCTTGATGTGGTCCAGCGAGTTGCCCAGTCCGTCCGGTCCGAGCGCGAGCTGGGCGGGCCAGGCGATCTTCTTGTCGGCGACCATGACGGGGCCGGGCTCGAGTCGGTCCAGGCACTGCTCGATGATCCGCAGCGACTGGCGCATCTCCTCCAGCCGGATCAGGAAACGGCCGTAGGAGTCGCAGGTGTCGGCGGTCGGGATGTCGAAGTCGTACGTCTCGTAACCGCAGTACGGCTGGGTCTTGCGCAGGTCGTGGGGCAGGCCGGTGGAGCGCAGGACCGGGCCGGTGGCGCCGAGGGCCATGCAACCGGCCAGGTCGAGGTAGCCGACGTCCTGCATGCGGGCCTTGAAGATGGGGTTCCCGGTGGCGAGCTTGTCGTACTCCGGGAGGTTCTTCTTCATCTTCTTCACGAACTCGCGCATCTGGTCCACCGCGCCCGGCGGCAGGTCCTGGGCGAGTCCTCCGGGGCGGATGTACGCGTGGTTCATCCGCAGGCCGGTGATCAGCTCGTAGAGGTCGAGAATCAGTTCACGATCGCGGAAGCCGTAGATCATGATCGTGGTGGCGCCGAGCTCCATGCCGCCGGTGGCGATGCACACCAGGTGCGAGGAGAGCCGGTTCAGCTCCATCAGCAGGACCCGGATGACCGAGGCCCGGTCCGGGATCTGGTCCTCGATGCCGAGGAGCTTCTCGACGCCCAGGCAGTACGCCGTCTCGTTGAAGAACGGCGTCAGGTAGTCCATGCGCGTCACGAACGTCGTGCCCTGCGTCCAGGTCCGGTACTCGAGGTTCTTCTCGATGCCGGTGTGCAGGTAGCCGATGCCGCAGCGGGCCTCGGTGACCGTCTCGCCGTCGATCTCCAGGATCAGGCGGAGCACGCCGTGGGTGGACGGGTGCTGCGGTCCCATGTTGACGACGATGCGCTCGTCGTCGGCGCGGGCCGCGGTCTGGACGACCTCGTCCCAGTCGCCGCCGGTGACCGTGTAGACGGTGCCCTCGGTGGTCTCGCGTGCCGATGCGGAGGACGGGGTGTGCGTGCTCATGAGTACGACCTCCGCTGGTCCGGAGCCGGGATCTGGGCGCCCTTGTACTCGACGGGGATGCCGCCGAGGGGGTAGTCCTTGCGCTGCGGGTGGCCCTGCCAGTCGTCCGGCATCATGATCCGCGTCAGGGCCGGGTGACCGTCGAAGACGATGCCGAAGAAGTCGTACGTCTCGCGCTCGTGCCAGTCGTTCGTCGGGTAGACGGTGAACAGCGACGGGATGTGCGGGTCGCTGTCGGGGGCGCTGACCTCGAGCCGGATCAGCCGGTTGTGGGTGATCGAGCGCAGGTGGTAGACGGCGTGCAGCTCGCGGCCCTTGTCGTTCGGGTAGTGCACGCCGCTGACGCCGGTGCAGAGCTCGAAGCGCAGCGCGGGGTCGTCGCGCAGGGTCCTCGCGACGCGGACCAGGTGCTCGCGCTCGATGTGGAAGGTCAGTTCGTCACGGTCGACGACCGTCTTCTCGATGGCGTTCTCGGGCAGCAGCCCCTGTTCCTCCAGCGCGCCCTCGAGTTCGTCGGCGACCTCGTCGAACCAGCCGCCGTAGGGCCTGCTCGCCGGCCCGGGAAGCCGGACGGAGCGGACCAGCCCGCCGTAGCCGGAGGTGTCGCCGCCGTTGTTGGCGCCGAACATGCCGCGCTGGACGCGGATCTCCTCGCCGCCCTGGCCGCGCTGGCCCGGAAGGTTCTCCGCGGAGAGGTCCTTCTCGGGGTTCACCCCGTTCGCGTCACCCGACGTGTTGTTCGCGTCGCTCACCGCAGCAGCCCCTTCATCTCGATGGTGGGCAGGGCCTTGAGCGCCGCCTCCTCCGCCTCGCGGGCCGCCTCCTCGGCGTTCACCCCGAGCTTGGAGTTCTGGATCTTGTGGTGGAGCTTGAGGATGGCGTCCATCAGCATCTCGGGCCGCGGCGGGCAGCCGGGGAGGTAGATGTCGACCGGGACGATGTGGTCGACGCCCTGGACGATCGCGTAGTTGTTGAACATGCCGCCCGAGGAGGCGCAGACCCCCATGGAGATCACCCACTTGGGGTTCGGCATCTGGTCGTAGACCTGCCGCAGCACCGGCGCCATCTTCTGGCTGACCCGGCCCGCGACGATCATCAGGTCCGCCTGCCGCGGCGACCCGCGGAAGACCTCCATGCCGAAGCGCGCCAGGTCGTAACGGCCGGCGCCGGTGGTCATCATCTCGATGGCGCAGCACGCGAGGCCGAACGTGGCGGGGAAGACGGACGACTTGCGCACCCAGCCCGCGGCCTGCTCGACGGTGGTCAGCAGGAAGCCGCTCGGCAGCTTTTCTTCGAGTCCCATGACTAAAGGCCCCTCAGTCCCATTCCAGGCCGCCGCGCCGCCATACGTACGCGTACGCGACGAAGACGGTGAGCACGAAGAGCAGCATCTCCACGAGCCCGAAGATCCCCAGGGCGTCGAAGGTGACGGCCCAGGGGTAGAGGAAGACGATCTCGATGTCGAAGACGATGAAGAGCATCGCCGTCAGGTAGTACTTGATGGGGAAGCGCCCGCCGCCGGCCGGCGTGGGGGTCGGCTCGATGCCGCACTCGTAGGCCTCGAGCTTGGCCCGGTTGTACCGCTTCGGGCCGATCAGCGTGGCCATGACCACGGAAAAGATCGCGAAGCCTGCCCCGAGGGCTCCCAGTACGAGGATGGGCGCATACGCGTTCACCGCTCCTCGCTCCTCTCAGTCGGCACTGACTGCTGGCGGTTGGCCTGGACTCACAACCGCCCCGGCAGTCCCACGAGCCCCGCTGGTCCCGGCGAAGATCGCGAACATGTGAAGCAGGTCACAAGCCCAACTGCCTCGCATCTTATGCCCGCCGCTCTGTGATCTGCGACACGGGGTATTGCACAAGCTTTGTGATCTCCACCACCTGACGAAGGATCATGAAGTCGGATGAGCGGTGATCTTCACACAAGAAGCGTTCAGCTGATCACCAGAGGTGACAATTTCGCTCGTCGCCGCTGGCCAGAGGGGACGAGCAACGGGCGTCTCCATATCAAGATGGTTCGCGTGCATGCAAATTGGTGCTGGACCGGATCTCTTGATAGTGGCTCTCGTTCACACATCGGAGGGAGAGCGGGGCGCGATGTGGACGCGTGCACGCGTTCACGAGCGTCGCGGACGGCGATCCGCGCGGGGGACGCGGCCACCGGGGGAACCGTTCCGTGACCTCCGCCACATTCATGAGAGGCGGCTGAGAACCGGGCTTGGCCAACTGCCTCAACCAGTGGTAAGCGCGGGGCAATTCGGGCGAAACGATCAAAGTCCGTGATCACAGGTGGGTTACGGAGGGGCCGCAATGTTCGCCAGGACGTCAAAAAAGGGCGACACGCCCGGGATTCGGGGGCCCCATTGAACAACTGTGGCGCAGCACACGTTTCTTGAAGGTATGGAGGAGCTCCTGATACCGGTTGTACCCATGTCCCACACCGCTCACATACGCAGCCACCGGAAGCCCCGCCGCAGCGCGTCGACACTCGCGATGCGGGCCGGAGTTGCCGGTGGCGTCCTCAGCACCCTGGCAGTGGCCGGGGCGTCGGGTTCGGCGAACGCGGCCGAGCCGGTGACGCAGACCCTCGAACTGCCCACCCTGACGGCCGACCTGGCCGCCCAGGTCGCCCAGTCCGCGGACGCCACGCAGCAGGCCGCAGCCAACTACGAGCTGCGCGCCGAGCGTGACGCGGCCGCCGCCGCCGCGGCCAAGGAGGCCAAGGCGGACCTCGCCGAGGCCAAGAAGAAGGCCGCGGAGGCCAAGAAGAAGGCCGAGGAGGCCGCCCGCAAGGAGGCCGCCGAGCGCGCTTCCCGTGCCGCCGAGCGCGCCACCCTGAGCGCCTCCGTGGACACCGGCTCGTCGTCCTCGGCCTCGTCCTCGTCCGGTGAGGCCTCGGTCAGCGTCAGCTCGTCGGCCACCGGTTCGGCCGCCGCCGTCGTCTCCTTCGTCCAGGCCCAGATCGGCGACGCCTACGTCTCCGGCGGCACCGGCCCCAACTCGTGGGACTGCTCCGGTCTCGTGCAGGCCGCCTTCAAGCAGGTCAACATCGACCTGCCGCGCGTCTCCCAGGACCAGTCGGTCGCCGGCACCCAGGTGTCGCTGAGCAACCTGCAGCCGGGCGACATCCTGTACTGGGGTGGCGCGGGCAGCGCGTACCACGTGGGCGTCTACGTCGGCGACGGCATGTTCGTCGGCGCGCAGAACTCGTCGACGGGCGTCGTGATGAAGCCCCTGTCGTACGACCCGCCGAGCGGTGCGGTGCGCGTGCTCTGACGCTCACGTCCGGACACCTCGGACACATCCACACGAAAGGCCGCAGCCGCTCGGGGGCTGCGGTCTTTCGCGCACTCCCGGCGGACGCGGGCCGCTCCTGGGAAGCTCGCAACGGGCCGGTCCCCCACCGGCCGTTCACGAGACCGAAGGAGAGAACGCATGCCCAGCGTGTTCGTGCAGGGGCGGCACACCGCCTCCTACCCGCCGCTCGCACCGGAGTCCCGGCGCGGGTCGGTCCGGCGCGTCACCGAGGTCGGCGAAGAGGTGCTGCACAGGCCGTGCCGGGACGTCACCGAGTTCGGGCCCGACCTGGCCGCGCTCATCGACGACATGTTCCGCACGATGTACGTGGCGGAGGGAGCGGGACTGGCGGCCAATCAGGTCGGGGTGGACCTCCGCCTGTTCGTGTACGACTGCCCCGACGACGATGGTGTCCGACATGTCGGGCACATCGTCAACCCGGTGCTGGAACCGCTCGACCCGGGCGCGCGGCGGCTGCTCGACGAGGGCGAGGGCTGCCTGTCGGTACCGGGCGCCGTCATGGCCGTACCGCGCCCCGACCGGGCGGTCGTGCGGGGCCTGGACAGGAACGGCGAGCCGCTCCTCGTCGAGGGCACCGGCTACTTCGCCCGCTGCCTCGCCCACGAGACCGACCACGTGAACGGGCACGTCTACCTGGACCGGCTCTCCGCGCGCGACCGGAAGCGGGCGCTGCGGCAGTCGGCGGACCGGCGCGACGAGGTGTTCGCGCGCCGGGCCGCCAACGCCGCGGCCTTCAGCGGGGCGTGATCACGCCTTCGGGGCCACCTTGCTCAGTCCGTTGATGATGCGGTCCATCGCGTCGCCGCCCGTCGGGTCCGTCAGGTTGGCGAGCATCTTCAGGGTGAACTTCATCAGGATCGGGTGGGTGAGGCCGCGCTGGGTCGCGATCTGCATGACCTTCGGGTTGCCGATGAGCTTCACGAAGGCGCGGCCCAGCGAGTAGTAGCCGCCGTAGGTGTCCTTCAGGACGCGCGGGTAGCGCTGGAGGGCGATCTCCCGCTGGGCCGGCGTGGCCCGCGCGTGTGCCTGGACGATGACGTCGGCGGCGATCTGGCCGGACTCCATGGCGTAGGCGATGCCCTCGCCGTTGAAGGGGTTCACCAGGCCGCCGGCGTCGCCGACCAGGAGCAGGCCCTTGGTGTAGTGGGGCTGGCGGTTGAAGGCCATGGGCAGGGCGGCGCCGCGGATCGGGCCGGTCATGTTGTCCGGGGTGTAGCCCCAGTCCTCCGGCATGGACGCGCACCAGGCCTTCAGCACCTCCCGCCAGTCCAGCTCCTTGAAGGAGGCGGAGGTGTTCAGCACGCCCAGGCCGACGTTCGACGTGCCGTCGCCCATGCCGAAGATCCAGCCGTAGCCCGGCAGGAGGCGGTCCTGGGCGCCGCGGCGGTCCCACAGCTCCAGCCAGGACTCCAGGTAGTCGTCGTCGTGGCGCGGCGAGGTGAAGTACGTGCGGACCGCGACGCCCATCGGGCGGTCCTCGCGGCGGTGCAGACCCATCGCCAGGGACAGCCGCGTGGAGTTGCCGTCGGCGGCCACGACCAGCGGCGCGTGGAAGGTGACCTCCCGCTTCTCCTCCCCCAGCTTCGCGTGCACGCCGGTGATGCGGCCCGTGCGGTCGTCGACGACCGGGGCGCCGACGTTGCAGCGCTCGTAGAGGCGGGCGCCCGCCTTCTGCGCCTGCCGGGCGAGCTGCTCGTCGAAGTCGTCGCGCTTGCGGACGAGTCCGTAGTCGGGGAAGGAGGCCAGATCCGGCCAGTCCAGCTGGAGCCGCGAGCCGCCGCCGATGATGCGCAGGCCCTTGTTGCGCAGCCAGCCGGCCTCCTCGGAGATGTCGATGCCCATCGCCACGAGCTGCTTGGTCGCGCGCGGGGTGAGTCCGTCGCCGCAGACCTTCTCCCGCGGGAACGCGGTCTTCTCCAGCAGGAGGACGTCGAGTCCGGCCTTGGCCAGGTAGTACGCGGTGGTGGAGCCGGCTGGCCCCGCGCCCACGACGATCACATCGGCGGTGTTGTCGGAGAGGGGCTCGGTCACGGCGGGATCTCCCCAGAGTTTCGAAAATCTGCGTGCCGACGGGCACTGGACATGGGCAGTCTATTCAGCGTCACCGATCACCCGGCTGAAGGGCTGCCCCGTGAACCGAGCTCTGCCTGTCGTACGGCTGCGCGTCCCCACCGACGAGGACGCCGTCGCCTGGCACCGGGTCTTCGACCACCCGGACGTCATGGAGTTCCACGGCGGGAGGTCCGCGGAACTGTCCGTCTACGAGGAGCTCACCGCCCGCCAGCGCCGGCACGACGCCGAACACGGCTTCTGCCTGTGGACCATGGTGGACGAGTCCGGGCAGGTCATCGGCTTCACCGGCGCCCAGCCGTGGCCGGGCGACTGGGGCCCCAAGGGCGAGATCGAGATCGGCTGGCGGCTCGGGCGGGAGCACTGGGGCAAGGGGTACGTCACGGCGGCGGCCCGGCAGACCCTGGAGCGGGTGCGCTCGGCGGGCGTGGCGGAGGTGGTGGCGATGGTCAACGCCCGCAACGCGCGGTCCATCGCGGTCACGGAGCGGCTGGGCATGCGGCTCGCCGAGGTCTTCACGACCCCGGCGACGGAGCAGCAGGGGCACTGCTACCGGCTCAATCTCTGACACCGCGGGACGGAGTGTCGCAGTCGGCGACGTGACGCTTCCGGGCGGTGCGCGGCGGAGTTACTGTGCCCGTACCGCTGGGGGTGACGCCCGTGCGCCTGACATCGAAGACACCCGACGTGTGCGTGCCGCACCTGGTCGGCCTGATGGCCGTGGACGCGGACGAGGTGGCGCGGGGACAGGGCCTGTCCCTCACCTCGCCGGACCGGCCCGACCTCCGCCTCGCCGTCGTCGACCACGTCGTGCGCCAGTACCCGCCGCCGGGCGCCCGGGTGCCGCGGGAGTCGAGGGTGTACGTGTGGTTCGACTTCGGGGAGGGCGAGGACGGCGGGGGCATCCGCGAGCCGCGCGTGCCCGGCCCGCCCCGCGGCGGGCTCCGGCGAGAGTCGGCCGAACCGGGCGGGACACCCCGCTTCGTGCTGCTCGGCCGCCCCTGAGGCGCGTGCCGCTCAGCTCTCCTTGAAGCCCCGGTGCAGCGCCACGACGCCGCCCGTCAGGTTCCGGTGCGCCACCTTCGACCAGCCGGCCTTCCGCAGCCGCTCCGCCAGGGCCGCCTGGTCGGGCCAGGCGCGGATGGACTCGGCGAGGTAGACGTAGGCGTCCGGGTTGGACGACACCGCGCGGGCCACCGGCGGCAGGGCGCGCATCAGGTACTCGGTGTACACGGTGCGGAACGGCGCCCAGGTCGGGTGCGAGAACTCGCAGATCACGACCCGGCCGCCGGGGCGTGTCACCCGGTACATCTCGCGCAGCGCCGCGTCCGTGTCCTGCACGTTGCGCAGCCCGAAGGAGATGGTGACCGCGTCGAACACGTCGTCCCGGAACGGCAGCCGCGTGGCGTCGCCCGCGGTGAACGGCATCCAGGGGTGCCGCTGCTTGCCCACCTGGAGCATGCCCAGGGAGAAGTCGCAGGGGACCACGTAGGCACCGGCGCGGGCGAAGGGCTGGGACGAGGTCGCCGTGCCGGCGGCGAGGTCGAGGACCTTCTGCGCGGGCCGGGCGTCGACGGCTCTGGCGACCTCCTTGCGCCACGCCCGGTCCTGGCCGAGCGAGAGCACGGTGTTCGTCAGGTCGTACCGTTCCGCGACGTGGTCGAACATCGAGGCGACTTCGTGCGGCTGCTTGTTCAGGGAGGCGCGGGTCACGGGCCCATTGTTGCAGGGCCGGGTCACGGCACGAGCCTCGGCCTCTTCCGCGCGGCGACATCCTCCACCCAGCCGAACAGGACGACCGACACCGCGATCAGGACCCAGCCGACGCCCAGCAGGAACCACTGGCTGTCCAGCGGCAGATGTGCCTCGAACGCCGGTACGCCCCACAAGCGGTCGATCAGCGGCACCGCGAGGACGAGCGCGAGTTCGTGCCAGAGGTAGATCGTCACCGCACGGGCGTTGAAGACGGTCACCAGCCGGTCCAGGCGCCGGAAGCGGGCCAGTCCGGCGAAGTCGGTGCCGAACCGTGCCTTCGTGTACATCAGCAGTGTCACGAACCCCGCCGACCAGAGGGCCTGCGCCAGCGGGATGTCGTCGAGGTCGTAGGTGCCGTACTCGCCCTGGTGCGCGAACGCGTACCACCCGCCGTACGCCAGCGCGGCGAGCGCGGGCAGGGCGACGGCGGCCGGCTTCAGCCGCCCCAGCACGCCCTCGTGGTGCGCGAAGCCGAGCAGCCAGCAGAAGAGGAACGTGGCGAGGTCGGTGAGGGCGCTGCCGAAGCGGCCGTCCGGCGGCTGCCAGACGTACCGGAGCACGACGGCGGGGACGAGCGACAGCACCAGGACGGGCACGGGCGCCGCCCGGAACACCCGCAGCAGCAGCGGCGAGAGGAGGACGAACCACAGGTAGGTCCGCAGATACCAGAGGATCTCCCAGGCCTGCTCGCCCCAGGCGTTGCCCGGCGGGTCGCCGAGCGGCACGATCCAGTAGACGGCCTGCCACCCCGGCATCCAGCCGTGCACCAGCATCGCGCCGGTCACGAACAGGCCCCAGCACCAGAACGGCGGCAGCAGGCGCCGCAGCCGGCCGCGGATCACCGCCGGGGCCGGGCGCCGCAGCGACCGGGCCATCAGGGTGCCGGCCAGGCCGAACATGATGCCCATCGAGGGGAAGACCAGCCCGGCCCAGGGCCAGCCGAAGGCGTGGTACGCGACGACCCGGACCAGGGCGACGGCGCGCAGGGTGTCGAAGTAGCGGTCCCGGCCCGCCGCCGGGCCGCCCCCGGGGGCACGGCGCACGGCGTCCCCGGCCCCCGTCTCCCCGGTCACCGCCGGAGCGCGCCGCGCCGTCCCCTTGCTGTGCGCCCCCATCACCCGTTCCCCGCCGGCGTTCCCACCTCGCCCGTCCGCTTGAGTTTCTGCCAGCGCAGCCGGCCGCCGGTGAGGGCGGTGACGCAGGAGTGGATGAGGACCAGGTACATCATCTGCCGGTACGCCAGCTGCTGGAGCGGCATCATCAGCAGGTACCGGTACTTCTCCCGGTCGAGCCGGAAGGCGTAGGCCGCGCACAGGAGCTGCACGCCCAGCACCGCCAGCCACGCGAGGAGCGCCGCCCGGAAGTCGATGAAGATCATCGAGTAGAGGGTGAAGACGTCGATGAGCGGGGCGAAGACCGGCGTGACGACCTGGAAGAGCACGACCAGCGGCATGCCGACCCGCCCGAAGCGCCCCGAGGGCCCCCTGTCCGTCAGCGACCCGCGGTGCTTCCACAGGGCCTGCATGGTGCCGTAGGACCAGCGGTAGCGCTGCGACCAGAGCTGCTTCAGGGAGCCCGGCGCCTCGGTCCAGGCCCGCGCGTGCTCCTGGTAGACGACCCGCCACCCGGCGCGGTGCAGGGCGATGGTGATGTCGGTGTCCTCGGCGAGGGTGTCCTCGCTCATGCCGCCGGCCTCCAGCACCGCGTCCCGCCGGAAGGCACCGATCGCGCCGGGGATGGTCGGCATGCAGCGCAGCAGGTCGTACATGCGCCGGTCGAGGTTGAAGCCCATCACGTACTCGATGTGCTGCCAGGCCCCGATGAGGGTGCGCCGGTTGCCGACCTTGGCGTTGCCCGCGACCGCGCCGACGCCGGGGTCGGCGAAGGGCTGCACGAGGTGCCGTACGGTGTCCGGCTCGAAGACGGTGTCGCCGTCCATCATCACGACGATGTCGTACCGGGCGTGGCGGACACCGTTGTTGAGGGCGGCGGGCTTGCCGGCGTTGGCCTGCCGGACGACCCGGACGTTGGGCAGGCCGAGGGACTCGGCGATCTCGGCCGTGCCGTCGGTCGACCCGTCGTCCACGACGACGATCTCGATCGGGTGGGTGCTGCGCGCCAGCGACCGGAGGGTGTTGGCTATGCACTCCTTCTCGTTGTACGCCGGGACGATCACGCTCACCGGCCCGGTGACGGGTGGTCCCCAGCTGAAGCGGCGTCGGTTGCGTTTCCGGTGGTGGCGGCGGGCGAGGATCAGCATCATCCCGAAGCGGCCCATCACGGCGACGCCGACGACCATGAGCCCGACCGACAGAGCCGGCACGGTCCACTCGGCGACCGCGACGGCCGCGACGAGCGCCTTGCCCTCGTACAGGGTCGTGCCGGTGGCCCGGTGGTGGGCGGCCTGGAGGCCGCCGCCCCCGGCGCCGGACGCCTGGGCGGCGGGCCCGCCGGAGGGCTGCTGCCCGGCCTGCTGATCGGCCATGGCGCCGCTGATGGTGGTGAAGGTGTATCCCTTCGCCTTCATCTTCGCGATGTACTTCGGCAGCGCCTCGATCGTCTGCGACCGCTCGCCGCCCGCGTCGTGGAAGAGGACGGAGGCGCCCTCGTCGTCCTCCGGCGTGGCCCAGTCGACGATCTCCGAGACGCCGGGCCGCTTCCAGTCGTCGCTGTCGGTGTCGATGAAGACGCTGGTGTAGCCGTCCTCGCCGAGCTTCTCGTAGACGGGCCAGCTGTAGTTGTCGATGGCATCGGTCTGCGAGGAGTACGGCGCGCGGAACAGCGTGGTGGTGATGCCGGCCGCGCCCGCGAGGGCGAGCTGGGTCTGCTCGATCTCGCGCGTGACGCGGGCCTCGCTCTGGTAGGACAGGTCGATGTGGGTGAAGGTGTGGACACCCACCTCGTTGCCCTGCTCGACCATGTCCTCCACGATGTCCGGATAGCGCGAGACCATGGAGCCGACCAGGAAGAACGTGCCGGGCACGTCGTACTTCTCCAGGATCTCCAGCACCTGCGGTGTCCAGGTCGGGTCCGGGCCGTCGTCGAAGGTCAGCGCGATCGTCTTGTCCGGGACGGAGACCGTGGTGGCCTGTCCGCCGCGGAAGGTGAGGATCGGCCCGCCGTCGAGGACGTCGTCCGGTACGTCGCTCGCGCTCGCCCCGGTGCGCACGCGCTGGTCGCCGCCGACCTCCGCGCGCAGATAGCCGTCGAGGAGCATCACGCAGGTCAGCGCGAGCAGGAGCAGCAGGGCGAGGAGCACCCGCGGTCGTTGCAGGGCGGCGGCCCGGCCGGCGGCCCGCTCGATCCTGGTGGGGGCCCGTCGGCGGCCCCGTGCGGGCGGGGTGGGGGGTGTGGTCGTGGTCATGGCTGTGGCGGCGTCCCGGTCAGTCGGTGGCGGCAGAGGCGCCGGAGGTGGGGGTGGCGGTGGGCGCCTGGCCGCCGGGGGCACCGGTGCGGGCGCCGACGGGCGGGGCCCCCGTGGGAGCGAGGCCGTCCTGCGGGCGCGCACCGCCGTCCGGGGCACGGCCGTCCTGGCCGCCCCCGAAGGGCAGCAGCGAGGACGGGTTGATCGAGGTGCCGATGCCCATGAAGGCCAGGCCCAGTACGGCCGCGTAGCCGACGCAGACGACTCCGACGAGGAGACCCAGCCGGCGCAGCAGCCGGGCCCGGCGTCCGGAGTTGTCGACGAACACGGGCCCTTCGGCGGACCCGTTGCCGCGTTTACGGCGGCGACCGCGCGCGGGCCCCTCGCCCAGGGCGGCGCGGCTTTCGAAGGCAGGCTCGGAATGCATTCCCCGGACGTTAGGGAGCCTTGCCTGTCGCACCCTGGGGCTTCGTTGTGGGTTCACGATGAAACGCGACGCAACCTGTCCGTCCCCTGGGAGAAGCCGGAAAACCTCGCACTTCTCTCAGGAAAGGCCCAGCCGCCCGTGAGACATTCACTCGTCCGACGACGAGAACGGGAGCGTGCGCACATGAGGGCTTACCGGAAGGCGGCGGCCGGGTGCGCCCTGTTGCTCGCCCTGGCCACCGCCGGCTGTTCCGGGCAGGACGGCACGACCGACGCGGCCGGTGCCGCACCGTCCGGCTCCGCCGCACCGTCCGCCGCCGCGCCGGGCACCACCTACGCCCCCTACGTCAGTGCCACCACGGCCTCCGCCCACGACGCGGCGGGCTCCCCGGCGACGTACAACCTGGCCTTCGTGATCGCTTCCGGCGACGACTGCGAGCCGCGCTGGAACGGCGTCCAGCAGGTCGGCGACGCCTCGGTCGCCTCCCGCGTCGCGAAGCTGACGGAGTCCGGCGCCGCCGTCCGCGTCTCCTTCGGCGGCGCCTCCGGCAGGGAACTGGCGGCCACGTGCGACAGCGCCTCCGCGCTGGCGGCGGCCTACGGCGAGGCCCTGGACGCGGCGGGTGCCACGCGGGCCGACTTCGACGTCGAGGGCGACGAACTGACCGACGCCGACTCGGTCGCCCTGCGCTCGGAGGCGATCGCGCTGCTCCAGGAGGAGCGGAGTGACCTGGAGGTCTCCTTCACCCTCCCGGTGATGCCCTCGGGCCTGGACGCCGACTCCCTCGCGCTGCTGGCGTCCGCCAACGACCACGGCGTGAAGGTCTCCACGGTCAACCTCATGACCATGAACTACGGCGAGTCGTACGGCGGCGACATGGGCGAGTACGCCCTCACCTCGGCGAAGGCCGCCCACACGCAGCTGAGGAAGGTCTTCGGGACGTCGGACGCGGACGCGTGGCGGGGCATGGCGCTCACCTCGATGCTGGGCGTCAACGACGTCGCCGGGGAGACGTTCACCCTCGCGGACGCCGCCGAGGTCCGTTCCTTCGCCGAGGAGAACGGCATCGCCTGGGTGTCGATGTGGGCCACGTTCCGCGACCAGCAGTGCGCCGACGACGCCTCCGCGGACGACGCGCTGACCGACTGCAGCGGGGTGCAGCAGGAGACCGGCGCGTTCGCGAAGGCCTTCGCGGGCTAGCGCGATCAGCGACGCCGGTACACGATCCGGCCCGCGACGACGGTCGCCACGCACGTGGACGCGCCGTCCCGCACGAGCGCGGCCCGGTCGGGTACGTCGAACACCGCGAACCGTGCGGGTTTCCCGGGAGCGAGCCCGGGAAGCAGCACGAGCGGCACCGGTGAGAACGACGCGGGCCCGGGCAGGGTGGCCGGCCGCCCCGCCAGGGCGAGCCCCGCTCCCCGCACCGCGTCCAGCACCGCGCGACCCCGCAGCTCACCCGCGACGGCAACCGTTCCGTGCGCCAGCATGCGCTGTACTCCGCGGCGCGCGCTGGCGCCCCGCGCGGACGGGTCGGCGGCCAGAAGTGCGAGCCCGCGCTCCCCGAAGACCGGCTCGGTGCCGAGCCGGTCCGCTTCGCGCGGGTCGGGGTGGTAGGCCTGCTCCAGCAGTTCCGGACCGTAAGGGTTGAGCAGTCCGGGCGTCAGGAGTCCGGGCCACCGGCGCACCCGTGCCCGCGGGTGGTCGGCGGCCAGTGCCTCGTACGGGCCGACGGCGGCGAGATGCGCGCCGTCGACCACGACGGCCGTCTCGGGCGAGGCTTCGGCGACGTGAATCGTCAGCACGGCGGCGTCAGTTGGAAGCGAGCAGCTTCAGCTCGGGGTGGGCCGTGCCGCCCTCGATCGCCGTGGACGAGATGTGGGAGACCACCCGCTCGTCGACGGGGTCGTTCGCCGGGTCGTCGTGCACGACGAGGTGCTCGTACGTCGTGGAACGCTGCGCCGGGACGCGGCCCGCCTTGCGGATCAGGTCGATGATCTCGAGCCGGTTGGAGCGGTGCTTGGCGCCGGCCGACGACACCACGTTCTCCTCCAGCATGATCGAGCCGAGGTCGTCGGCGCCGTAGTGCAGGGAGAGCTGGCCGACCTCCTTGCCGGTGGTCAGCCACGAACCCTGGATGTGGGCGACGTTGTCGAGGAAGACGCGGGCGATGGCGATCATCCGCAGGTACTCGAAGAGCGTGGCCTGCGTGCGGCCCTTCAGGTGGTTGTTCTCGGGCTGGTAGGTGTACGGGATGAAGGCGCGGAAGCCGCCGGTGCGGTCCTGCACGTCCCGGATCATGCGCAGGTGCTCGATGCGCTCGGCGTTGGTCTCGCCGGTGCCCATCAGCATGGTGGACGTCGACTCGACGCCCAGTCCGTGCGCGATCTCCATGATCTCCAGCCAGCGCTCGCCGGACTCCTTCAGCGGCGCGATCGCCTTGCGGGGACGCTCGGGCAGCAGCTCGGCGCCGGCCCCGGCGAAGGAGTCGAGCCCGGCCGCGTGGATCCGGGTGATGGCCTCCTCGACCGACACCCCGGAGATCCGCGCCATGTGCTCGACCTCGCTCGCCCCCAGGCTGTGGATGACGAGTTCGGGGAACTCCTTCTTGATGGCGGCGAAGTGCTTCTCGTAGTACTCGACGCCGTAGTCCGGGTGGTGGCCGCCCTGGAACATGATCTGCGTGCCGCCCAGCTCCACGGTCTCCGCGCAGCGGCGCAGGATGTCGTCGAGGTCGCGGGTCCAGCCCTTGGCGGTGTCCTTGGGCGCGGCGTAGAAGGCGCAGAACTTGCACGCGGTGACGCACACGTTCGTGTAGTTGATGTTGCGCTCGATGATGTACGTCGCGATGTGCTCGGTGCCCGCGTACCGGCGCCTGCGGACGGCATCGGCGGCGGCGCCCAGCGCGTGCAGGGGCGCGTCGCGGTAAAGGGCGAGGGCCTCTTCGGGGGTGATCCGCCCACCGGCGGCGGCACGGTCGAGGACGGTCTGAAGGTCGGCCTTCTCGGTCACCGGCGTCCCTTTCGCAGTGTTCGTAAGGGTTGTGGACGGACTTGACCAGCGTACGCCAGCCCTTTTCCCCGGCCGCGCTCAGGCCGCGTACGCGCCCGCGAGGACACCGAGGAAGGCACCCGCGAGCAGGAACGGCCCGAAGGCGATGGCCGTCCCGCGCCCGGCCCGCCCCGCGACGACGAGGGCACCGCCGTAGAGCGCCCCGAGCAGGAACCCGGCGAAGGTGCCCAGCATCAGCGTCGGCCAGCCGTACCAGCCGAGGACGGCACCGGCGCCCAGCGCGAGCTTGACGTCGCCGAAGGCCATGCCGGCGGGGTTGATGAGGAACAGCACGAAGTAGCCGGCGCCGAGCGCGAGGGTGCCCAGCAGGGCGGTGGTCCACTGCCCGGCGTGCTCGGGCACGAGCGCGGTGACACCGAGCAGGGCGAGGGCGGTGGCCGCGAGCGGGAGGGTCAGGGGGTCGGGCAGCCGCCGTACCCGCACGTCGACGACCGCCAGCAGCACGCCGACCGGCGCGAGCAGCAGCCAGACGGCCAGTTCGGGCCGGGTCCCGGTGGCGGCGGCGAGGGCGGCACAGACCAGGGCGGTAACGGCGACGGGAACGGCGGCGCCGGGACCGTACGGCACCGCGCGGTCCGCGCACCGCCCGCACCGCGCCGGCCCGAGCCATCCCCGGACCGGGTGCGCGGCCGGGCACGCCTTCCGCCACGCCTGACCCGAGGGGGCGGAGAAACGGTAGGCCGCCCGCGGCAGCAGCGCCCCCGCCGCGGCGCCCCAGAGCACGGCGACGAGGAGGACCGGCACATCGACGCTCAGCACGCGGACACCCTATGGCGGCGGGCCGAGCGGCCGGTGGCCCTTTCCGGCTACTCGACCTTCGACAGCCGGGCCTCCGGCTTCCCCGACGCGGCGCTCTCGGAGGCGTACTGAAGGTCGTCGCCGACCGGGGTGAAGCGGACGGTGGTGGGCGACTGGTTGCAGCCGCTGTGATTGCCCTCGGCACCGACCGACGCGGCGACGATCTGCTTGTCCGTCACCTGCTTCAGCGTCAGGACGTCGACGCAGACACCGCCCAGCTGGTCGGTCTGGCGCAACCGTCCCAACTCCTGGCCGATGCCCACGCGTTCGACGGTGACGCGGAAGGTGCCCGCCGGCAGAGTGCCGCCGAGGGCGGTGCCCTGGCCCTCCCAGGTGCCGAGGTAGGCGGCCGGGACGGTGCCCTGGGCGTCCCCCGGGGCCGAGGCGGACGGCGAGTGGGTGCCCTGGTCGGCGTCACCGCCGGCGGTGTCCCGGCGTTCGCCCGGCAGCAGGTCGAACAGGAACACCGAGCCGACCGTCACCGCGGCCAGCGCCCCCGCCACGGCGAGGGCCACCGTGCAACTGAGCCTGCGCCCACGCCCGTCCCCGCCCCGCGTCGAGGTCGCCGCCACGTGCACGGACAGCTTCCCGGGACTCCGCTCACCGTCCCGCGGCCCGGGCACGGCAGTGGGGGGTGCGGGAGCCTGGGGCATCACCGGCGGCGGACCGAAGACACCGGCGGCGTGAGCGCCGGCCTCCTGCTCCCCGGCCGGCACCGACGACCGGCTGAAGTCCACCGGTCCCGACCCCGGACCGCCCTCCCCCGCCGCCTCCAGGTTGAGCAGGTGTACGGCGCTCCGGCTGACCTGCTCCACCAGCACCCCCGGCAGCCAGCCGCCCGCGACCAGCCGGGCGGCGCCGTCCGGGGCGAGCCGCCGGGCCACCTCGCCGGGGGCGGGACGGGCGCCGGGCTCCTTGGCCAGGCACTGGCGGACCAGTTCCCGCACCTCGCCGTCCAGGGCGCCGAGCTCCGGCTCCTCGTGGACGACCTTGTAGAGCAGCGCGGCCGAGGAGTCCCCGGGGAAGGGCGGCCGGCCGGTCGCCGCGAAGGCGAGGACCGCGCCGAGGGAGAAGACGTCGGCGGCACCGGTGACGCCCTTGCCGAGGATCTGCTCGGGCGACATGTAGCCGGGCGAGCCGATCGAGACGCCCGTCGAGGTCAGGGAGGCGGTGCCGTCCGTGGCGCGGGCGATGCCGAAGTCGATCAGAAGGGGGCCGTCGAGGGTGAGCAGCACGTTGGACGGCTTCACGTCCCGGTGCACCAGGCCCAGCTCGTGCACCGCGGCCAGCGCCTCGCCGAGACCCGCGCCGAGCGCCCGTACGGAGTGGGCCGGCAGCGGGCCGCCGTCCGCGACTGCCGCCGTCAGGGACGGTCCGGCCGCGTACGCGGTGGCGACCCAGGGCACGCGCGCTCCCGGGTCGGCGTCGAGCACGGGCGCGGTCCAGGCGCCGCCCACCCGGCGGGCGGCGTCCACCTCGCGGCGGAACCGGGCCCGGAACTCCTCGTCGAGCGCGAAGTGCGGATGCACGATCTTCACGGCGACCGTCCGGCCGCCGGCGCTGCGGCCCAGGTAGACCCTGCCCATGCCGCCGGAGCCCAGCCGGCCGAGCAGCCGGTAGGGCCCCACGACCGTGGGTTCGTCGACATCGAGCGGCCGCATCGGCCCACCCCTCCCCCGTACGCCTGAACCTTCCAGCAGGGTAGTGGCCCGACGGCGCGACGCTCAGGGCGCGAGCAGCTCCACCTTCACGTCGGCCGGGAAACCCGTCGTCGGGCCGACCCGGCGGGCGAACTCCGCGACCGCCTCCAGCTGCGGGGCGCCGAAGCGGAAGTCCAGCGTCGTGAAGTACCGCGCGAGGGTCTCCTCGTCGAAGGACTCCCAGCGGGCCGCCTGCTCGGCGACCTTGTCGACCTCCTCCAGGGAGAGGTTGCGGGAGGCGAGGAAGGCCTCGTGCACCTTGCGGGCGATGAACGGCTCGCGCTCCACGTAGTCGCGCCGGGCCGCCCAGACCGCGAAGACGAACGGCAGGCCCGTCCACTCCTTCCACAGCGCGCCCAGGTCGTGCACGTCGAGGCCGTAGCGCGGCCCGTCGATCATGTTGGCGCGCAGCGCGGCGTCGCCGATGAGGACGGCCGCGTCGGCCTCCTGCATCATCACGCTCAGGTCCGGTGGGCAGGTGTAGTAGTCGGGCTGGACGCCGAAGCGCTCGGCCAGCAGCAGCTGGGCGAGCCGGACCGAGGTGCGCGAGGTCGACCCGAGGGCGACCCGGGCGCCGTCCAGCTTGTCCAGCGGGACCTGCGAGACGATCACGCAGGACATCACCGGGCCGTCGCAGCCGACGGCGATGTCGGGGAAGGCGACCAGTTGGTCCGCGTGCTTGAGGAACTCGACCAGGGTGACCGGACCGATGTCGAGATCGCCCTGCACCAGCTGCTCGCTGAGCTTCTCCGGGGTGTCCTTCGTCAGCTCGAAATCGAGGAGCGTTCCCGTTCTCGCGAGCCCCCAGTACAGAGGCATGCAGTTCAGGAACTGGATGTGGCCGACGCGCGGCCGGGTGCGAGAATTGTCCACATCGCGAGGCTAGCCCTCCCCCGCCGGACGCCCGGCGGCACCCCCCGCTGTCAGCCGAATGACACGTTCGTTCAAACATCCGGGTGAAGTGATCTTGGCCTCTGTTGCGCTCGGGGGCCTGCGTGCTACGCTCACAGCAAGTTGCAGTTTGGTTTCCCTTGCAGTACAGAGCCTGCGGAGCATGTGACCGCGGGCTCTCGTCATTCTCAGACATATGCAGTTGTGCGGATCGGTCTTCACACTTGCTGGTTCTGGAGCAGGGCAACCCTTTGGGCCCAAGGAGGGCTTATGGCTACCGGAACCGTGAAGTGGTTCAACGCCGAAAAGGGCTTTGGTTTCATCGCCCAGGAAGGCGGCGGCCCGGACGTCTTCGTCCACTACTCCGCGATCAACGCTCAGGGATTCCGTTCCCTCGAGGAGAACCAGCAGGTGTCGTTCGACGTCACGCAGGGCCCGAAGGGTCCGCAGGCGGAGAATGTCACTCCTGTCTGATTGACAGCAGTACCCAAGGAGCCCCGCGCCTTCCGGCGACGGGGCTCCTGCCCTTTCCCGCCCCTTTCCGGCGCCTCCATGAATTCCCGGTGAATTCCGACGGCCGGTGGCTGTCAGTGGCAGGCCCTAGGGTCCCGCCATGACCCACGACACCGGCTTCCTGGACACCACCCGCACCTTCTACGACGCCATCGCCGAGGACTACTCCGAGCGCTTCCGCACCGTGCTCGCCGACGCCCCGCTGGACCGGGCGCTGATGGGCGCCTTCGCCGAGCTGGTGGGACCGGACGGGGAGGTGGCCGACCTCGGCTGCGGACCTGGCCAGGTCACCGCCCACCTCGCCTCGCTCGGCCTGCGGGTCTTCGGCCTCGACCTGTCCGCGTCCATGCTCGCGATCGCCCGTCGCGAGAACCCGGGCCTGCGGTTCGAGCAGGGCTCCATGCTGGAGCTGGACCTGCCCGACGGCGCCCTCGCGGGCGCGGTCTCCTGGTACTCGTCGATCCACACGCCGTGGGAGCGGCTGCCGGACTTCTTCGCGGAGGTACGGCGCGTCCTGGCCCCGGGCGGGCATCTGCTCCTCGCCTTCCAGGTCGGCGACGAGGCCCTCCGCGTCGACCGCCCCTTCGGCCACCCGGTTGCCCTGGACCATGAACGGCGACGGCCGGAGCGGATGGCCGAGCTGCTGGAGCGGGCCGGCTTCACCGTGCTGTCGCGGACGGTGCGGGTGCAGGAGGCGGAGACCTCCTCGAAGGTCCCGCAGGCGTGCCTGATCGCCCGCCGCTGAGGCCGGCTCGCCCGGCTACCCCTCGTACAGCCCTTCGACGGCCTCCGCGAAGTCCCGCATGATCGCCTCGCGCCGCAGCTTCAGCGAGGGGGTCAGATGGCCCTCCCACTCCGTGAAGTCCCTCGGCAGGACGGCGAAGCGGCGGATGGACTCCGGGCGGGAGACCAGCTTGTTGGCCTCGTCGACCGCGCGCTGGAGCACCGCCCGGACCTCCTCGTCGTCGGTCAGCAGCTCCGGCGGCACGGGGTGCTTGCCGTTCATGCGGCGCCAGTGGGTGATGCCGTCGGCATCGAGGGTGAACAGGGCGGAGACGTAGGGGCGGCGGTCGCCGAGGACGATGCACTGGGAGACCAGGGGGTGGGAGCGCAGCCAGTTCTCCAGCGGGGCCGGGGCCACGCTCTTGCCGCCCGCCGTGATCAGCAGTTCCTTCTTGCGGCCGGTGATCGTCAGGTACCCCTCGTCGTCCAGGCTGCCGAGGTCGCCGGTGGCGAACCAGCCGTCGGGGGCGGCCGGGACGACACCGCCCGCCTGGGGTTCCCAGTAGCCGTGCAGGACCTGGTCGCCGGCGACGAGGATCTCGCCGTCGGCGGCGATCCGGATCCGGGTGCCGGGCAGCGGCCAGCCCACCGTGCCCAGGCGCGGCTTCAGCGGCGGCGTCACCGTCGCCGCGGCCGTCGTCTCGGTGAGACCGTAGCCCTCGTAGATCTCGATGCCGGCGCCGGCGTAGAAGGCGGCCAGGCGGCGGCCGAGGGGGGAGCCGCCGCAGATGACGTGCCGGACCCGGCCGCCCATGGCGTTGCGGATCTTGCGGTAGACGAGGGGGTCGTAGAAGGAACGGGCGGTCTTCAGGGCCCGGCCCGGGCCGCCGCCCGAGCCGGTCTGGCGGGCCTCCATGGCCTCGCCGTAGCGCACCGCCACCGAGACCGCGCGGTCGAAGACCGTCGCCCGGCCGCCCGACTCGGCCTTGGCGCGCGCCCCGTTGAAGACCTTCTCCAGCATGTACGGGATGGTCAGCAGGCAGGTCGGCCGGAAGGCGGCCAGGTCCGGCAGCAGGTCCTCCGCCTTCAGGCTCGGCGCGTGCCCCAGGCGGACCCGGGCCCGGACGCAGGCCACGGCGACCATCCGGCCGAAGACGTGGGACATGGGGAGGAAGAGCAGGATCGACGGCTCCTCCGTCTGCGTCTTGAAGACGGGGTAGAGCAGCTCGATCGCGTTGTCCACCTCGGCGAAGAAGTTGCCGTGGGTCAGCACGCAGCCCTTGGGGCGGCCGGTGGTGCCGGAGGTGTAGATGAGGGTGGCGAGCGTGCTCGGGCTCAGCATGCCCCGGCGCACGTCCACCTCTGCGTCCGGCACCCGCTCGCCCAGCTCGGCGAGCTGCTCCACGTGGCCCTTCTCCATGACCCACAGGTGCCGCAGGTCCGGGAGGCGGTCCAGCTCGGGGCCCAGGGCCGCCGCCTGCGCGGCCGTCTCGGTGATCAGGGTGACCGCGCCCGAGTCCTGGAGGATCCAGCGGACCTGGTAGACCGAGGAGGTCGGGTAGACGGGGACCGTGACGAGGCCCGCGGCCCAGGCGGCGAAGTCCAGCAGCGTCCACTCGTACGTCGTCCGGGCCATGATCGCTATCCGGTCGCCCGGCATCAGGCCCTCGGAGATCAGGCCCTTCGCCACCGCCAGCACCTGCGCGGCGAACTCGGCCGCCGTCACGTCGCTCCAGCGTCCGTCCCCGGACCTGCGGCTGAGGACCACCGTGTCGGGGACGGCGGCCGCGTTGTCGAAGGGCAGGTCGGCCAGGGAGCCGTGCCGCACCGGCGGGGCGAACGGCGGCACGTACGCCTCCCGCACGGCCCCGTCCAGGCGTCGCGTCTCGGGTGCCACCAGGGTGGGACCGGGCGAGTCGGCGAACGCGGCGGAGGGGGCGAAGGAGGGAAGCGGGGTGGACACGGGCGGCTCCTGGGACGTGCAGCGGCGACACTGCTCAGCTGCATGACGTACGTGCCTCGCGCGCCGAGGCGTTCACCGCCCGGGCCGGAGGACGAGGTCCTGCCGGGGGTTACCGGCGGTCAGGTTCGGGATCGTACGGGGCTCGCGTGGGGAGTTGGTGCGGGTTCGGGGATGGTCCGGCGCCGGGGCTGTGCAGTCTCGGGGGTTACCTGCGGGTAGGTCACGTTCTTTCCGAAATGGCCGTCACACTGCATCTCCCCCTGGCGACACGACAAGGCTTACCTCCGGTAACCTTACTTCAGAGTAAGTGCCCTTGGGTCTGTTCACGGAGCTGGGAGTCACCCATGGCCGACGACCGCCCGCTGGCCGGCGTCCCCTCCCTCCTGCCGCTCCTCGCGCGCGGCGCCCTGCTGTCGCCCCTCAAACGGCCCCGCCCGGACGCGGACTTCCCGCGCACCCGCCTGGTGGTCCCCGGCCTGCGCGTGGACCCGGCGCGGCTGGCCGCCTACGAGCGGGTGTGCGGCTTCCCGGCCGGGGCGGACACGCTTCCGCCGACGTATCCGCACGTGCTCGGCTTCCCGCTGGCCATGCGGCTGATGAGCGGCCGGAACTTCCCGCTGCCGCTGCTCGGGCTCGTCCACACGTCGATCGGCCTCACCCGCAGGGCGCCCCTGCCGGTGGCCGGGACCTACGAACTCGCCGTGCGCGTCGAGTCCCTGCTGCCGCACCGGCGCGGCACCGAGGCCGCGGTCGTGACGGAACTGCGGGCCGGCGGGGACCTGGTGTGGGAGTCGCGCAGCACCTACCTGGCGCGGCACCGCACCGAGGGAACGGACACTCCCGGCGCCCCGCGACAGGAGGAGCCGCCGCTGCCCGTGCGCGCCGAGTGGCGGCTCGCCGGTGACCTCGGGCGGCGCTACGGTGCCGCGTCCGGCGACCGCAACCCGATCCACCTGCACCCGCTCACCGCCCGCCCGTTCGGCTTCCCGCGCGCCGTCGCGCACGGCATGTGGAGCGTGGCCCGGTGCCTCGCCGAGCACGGCACGCCGGACGCGGTCGCGGTGCGGGCCGCCTTCAAGGCGCCGGTACCGATGCCGGGGACGGTGACGTACGGGGCCGGGGACGGACGGTTCGAGCTGCGCGGCGACGGGGGTCGACGGCTGCACCTGTCGGGCGAGGCCGGGCCCTATCCGGCGGCCTGAGCCACCGCTTCGGCCCCGGGCTCCTCGGGCGGGGTCCAGGGCCGGTCGGTCATCAGGTTGCCCAGCCCCGCCCAGGCGAAGTTCATCAGGGTCGCCGCCGCCTGCTTCGCGCTGACGCCCTCGGTCGCGTTGGCCCAGTCGGCGAGCGACTCGGCGGCGCCGACCAGGGCCTCGGCGAGCCCGGCGACCTCGCGCTCGGGCAGGTCCGGGTCACGGTGGGCGTCCCGAGCGGCGGCGGCGATCAGCTGCGTCACGAACGCGACGATCTCCTCGCGCATCACCGCCACCTCGGCGGCGAACGGCTCGCCGTGGGTGCGGGCCTGAAGGTGCAGCACCGTCCAGGCGTCCGGGTTGCGGGCGGTGTGGGTGAAGAAGGCCCGCAGGCCGGACCAGAGTTGGCCGTCGGCCGGCAGGCCCGGGCGGACGCCGGCGCGTACGGCCTCGGTCAGCGCCCGCGCCTCACGGCGGATGCAGGCGGTGAAGAGGTCTTCCTTCGAGTTCAGGTAGAGGTACACCAGCGGCTTGGACACGCCCGCGAGTTCGGCGATCTCGTCCATCGACGCCGCCATGTACCCGCGCTGCCCGAAGGTGCGCACCGCGGCATCCAGCATCTGCTGCTCACGGACCGCACGCGGCATCCGCTTGGTCTTTCCCACACCCATGCGGATCAGCGTACGGTCCGTGCGGCCGTGGTCAGGACGTCCGGACGTCGGCACGTCCGGACGCCACTGCCACGGTCAGGCGATCGAGCGGTCGGGCACTCAGGCCGCGACCGGGACGGGCTTCGCGTCCTGCTTCTCCTGCTCCGGCTCGTCCAGCGGCGAGCTGTGCGCCTCGTCGTACGCCTTGCGGTCGAGCAGGCCCTCGCGGGCGGCGACGATGACCGGGACGAGCGCTTGGCCGGCGACGTTGGTGGCGGTGCGCATCATGTCCAGGATCGGGTCGATCGCGAGGAGGAGGCCGACGCCCTCCATGGGCAGGCCCAGCGTGGACAGGGTCAGCGTCAGCATGACCGTGGCGCCGGTGAGGCCGGCCGTGGCGGCGGAGCCGACCACCGACACGAAGGCGATCAGCAGGTAGTCGCCGATGCCGAGGTGGATGTCGAAGATCTGCGCGACGAAGATCGCGGCGATCGCCGGGTAGATCGCGGCGCAGCCGTCCATCTTGGTCGTCGCGCCGAACGGCACGGCGAAGGACGCGTACTCCTTCGGCACGCCGAGGCGCTCGGTGACCTTCTGGGTCAGCGGCATGGTGCCCACGGACGACCGGGAGACGAAGGCCAGCTGGATGGCGGGCCAGGCGCCCTTGAAGAACTGGAGCGGGCTGACCTTGGCGACGGTGGCGAGCAGCGTCGGGTAGACCACGAAGAGGACGATCGCGCAGCCGACGTAGATGTCGGCGGTGAAGGTCGCGTACTTGCCGATCAGGTCCCAGCCGTAGGTGGCGATGGCGCGGCCGATGAGGCCGACGGTGCCGAGCGGGGCCAGGCGGATGACCCACCACAGGGCCTTCTGGAGGAGTTCGAGGACGGACTCGCTCAGGTTCAGGATCGGCTGGGCCTTCTCGCCGAGCTGGAGGGCGGCGATACCGGCGACGGCGGCCATGAAGACGATCTGGAGGACGTTCAGCTCGGTGAACGGCGTGATGACGTCGGTCGGCACGATGCCGGTCAGGAAGTCGATCCAGGAGCCGGTGTGCTCGGGCTTGGCGCCGTCGGCCGGGGTGAGGCCGGTGCCCGCGCCGGGGTTGGTGACCAGGCCGATGACGAGGCCGATGGCCACGGCGATCAGCGACGTGATCATGAACCAGAGGAGGGTGCGGGACGCCAGGCGCGCCGCGTTGTTGACCTTCCGCAGGTTGGTGATCGACACCAGGATCGCGAAGAAGACGAGCGGGGCGACGGCCAGCTTCAGCAGGCCGATGAAGGTGCCGCCGATCTTGTCCAGGGTGGTGACCAGCCAGGAGACGTCCTGGCTGCGGGCCAGCCAGCCCAGCAGGACGCCGAGGACGAGACCGGCGATTATCTGGGCCCAGAAGGGCACCTTGAAGGACTTCGTGAGGGAGGACACGGACAAGCTCCGTAGGGGGACGGGACGCGGGGACGGACGCGCAGTGCTGACGTGGAGAACGGTGGGATGAGAAGGAACGTCAGGGGCGACAGTTCGCGGACGCGCACCGACAGAGGTCCACGTGCAGGCGCGCCACGAGCCCGAGGCTCGGCGGTGTGGCGGGCGCGGCTGCTGACATCATGCATATGACTTTAACACCTATGCTTTGAGACCCCCAAAGCCTCGCTTTGAGAGGCTGGAGTGGACTACTGGCCGTAAAACGCAAAGCGCCCCGGTTTCCTGTGTTTCGGAAACCGGGGCGCTCGAGCGCGTGTCGGGTACTACGAGGTCTGGCCCTGGGCACGGGCGGTGTCGTCGGCGAGGTCCTCCTGGCCGCGGCTGGCCTCCAGGTTGGCCTTCATGCGGTCCACCCGCTGCACGACCTGAACGGAGGCCCGGTCCCGCTCCTTGCGCAGCACCACGAAGCTGATGGGGGCCGAGAGGACCAGGGACAGCAGGACGATCCACATGCCGTTGGAGTCGCCGAGGCCGCGCGGGAACACGCCGACGTAGACGAGGCCCCAGACGGCCACGAGGCAGCCCACGAAGATCCCGAGGCGCATCAGCGTGTAGCGGAGCATCTCAATCCACTCTTCCGTTTGGGGGAGGCCAGAACGTACCCAAAAGGGCACCGTCCAGTGAAGCACGCCGGGGGCCGCCCGCCACAGCCGGGGTCCCGCGCTCAGGTCAGCGGCAGCAGCATCGTGATGTCGTCCCGGTCGTCGCCCGGCGCCACCCGGATCGCGCCGGGCACCCGGCCGACCTCCTTGTAGCCGCAGGACGCGTAGAACCGCTCCAGGCCGAGGCCGCCCCGGCAGGTGAGCCGGATCGCCTCGATGCCGTCGCAGGTGCGGGCTGCGTCGGCGGCGGCGGCCATCAGGTCCCGGCCGTATCCCCGGCCCTGGTGGCGCGGGTGGACCATCACCGTGTAGAGCCACAGCCAGTGGGTCATCAGCCGGTGGGTGTTGAGGGCGAGGAACGCGGTGGCGGCCACCTGCCCCTCCTCGTCGTGCCCGACGAGCAGCCGGGTGCGGCCCTCGGCCATGGCCACCATGTGCTTGACCAGCTCGGGGCGGACGTCCTCCCGGGCCACCGGCGGTACGAAGCCGACGGAGCCGCCGGCGTTCGACACGTCGGTCCACAGGCCGAGGACGCCGTCGCGCAGCTCGGGGGTCAGGGCGGGGTCGAGCGTGAAGGTAAGGGACACGCACCCATACTAGCTATTACCTCTAGGGCCTCGGGATGTGATCTACGACAAGGCCCGCGCCGCCACCTCCAGGTCGGAGACCAGGCCCCGATAGGCGCCCTCCCGGTCGTCCGCCCGCAGCACCGCCGACGGGTGCACCGTGGGCACCAGCGTCTCGGGCCGCCCGTGGATCTCCTCCTCCAGGACGGTGCCGCGCACCTGCGTGACCCGGAACGACGAGCCGAGCAGCGCCTTCCCGGCCGTGGCGCCGAGCACCACGATCAGCTCGGGCTGCACCCGGGCCAGCTCGGCGGCCAGCCACGGCCCGCACGCCGTCATCTCGCGCAGGGTGGGCGCCTTGTGGATACGGCGCTTGCGCGGCTCGGCCCGGGTGAACTTGAAGTGCTTGACGGCGTTGGTGACGTACGCGTCCGCCGGGTCCAGGCCGGCTTCGGCCAGCGCCCGGTCGAGGAGTTTTCCGGCGGGGCCGACGAAGGGCCTGCCCTGGCGGTCCTCCTGGTCGCCGGGCTGCTCGCCGACGAGCATGACGCGGGCGTCCGCCTTGCCGGCGCCGAACACGGTCTGCGTGGCGTCCCGGTGCAGGGGGCAGCCCCGGCAGTCGGCGGCGGCCCTGCGCAGTGCGGTCAGGCCGCCGCGCTTCGGAACGAAGGGTTGTGCGGTGTAGTCGTCCTCGGGGGCCATGGGGTGCGGGTACCCGCCGTGGCCGGTTCGGATCCGGTGCCGGGTGCGGGTGGCTCGTGGCTGGTCGCGCAGTTCCCCGCGCTGGACGCCCCTGAAAGGGGCGCGGGGAACTGCGCGAACGGCCCCCACTCACCCGCAGCCGAGAGACGACCGGAGAATCACACCCGCATCGGCTGCGGCGAGTCACGCCGCGCCGGGTCGGGCCCCTCGAACTCCCGGATGATCTCGTAGCGCGTGTTCCGCTCCACCGGGCGGAAGCCCGCGTCGCGGATCAGGTCGAGCAGGTCCTCACGCGTCAGCTTGTTCGGCGTGCCGAAGTCGTCCGCGTCGTGCGTGATCTTGTACTCGACGACCGATCCGTCCATGTCGTCCGCACCGTGCTGCAGCGCCAGCTGCGCCGTCTGGACGCCGTGCATGACCCAGAAGACCTTGACGTGCGGCACGTTGTCGAACAGCAGCCGCGACACCGCGAAGGTCTTCAGCGCCTCCGCGCCGGTGGCCATCTGCGTGCGCGCCTGGAGCCGGTTGCGGATCTTCCCGTCCTTCATGTCCACGAAGTCGTGCTGGTAGCGCAGCGGGATGAAGACCTGGAAGCCGTTCGTCTCGTCCTGGAGCTCGCGCAGCCGCAGCACGTGGTCCACGCGGTGGCGGGGCTCCTCGATGTGGCCGTAGAGCATGGTGCACGGGGTCTTCAGACCCTTCTCGTGCGCCAGGCGGTGGATGCGCGACCAGTCCTCCCAGTGGGTGCGGTGGTCGACGATGTGCTGCCGCACCTCCCAGTCGAAGATCTCCGCGCCGCCGCCGGTCAGGGACTCCAGACCGGCGTCGATCAGCTCGTCGAGGATGTCGGAGGCGGACATCCCGGAGATCGTCTCGAAGTGGTGGATCTCGGTGGCCGTGAACGCCTTCAGCGACACGTTCGGCAGGGCGGCCTTCAGCTCCCGCAGCGAGCGCGGGTAGTAGCGCCACGGCAGGTTCGGGTGCAGACCGTTGACGATGTGCAGCTCGGTGAGGTTCTCGCCCTCCATCGCCTTGGCGAGTTTCACCGCCTCCTCGATGCGCATCGTGTACGCGTCCTTCTCCCCCGGCTTGCGCTGGAAGGAGCAGTAGGCGCAGGACGCCGTGCACACGTTGGTCATGTTGAGGTGCCGGTTGACGTTGAAGTGGACGACGTCGCCGTTCTTCCGCGTCCGCACCTCGTGCGCGAGGCCACCGAGCCAGGCCAGGTCGTCCGACTCGTACAGCGCGATGCCGTCCTCGCGGGTCAGCCGCTCACCGGAGCGGACCTTCTGCTCCAGCTCCCGCTTGAGCCCGGCGTCCATGCGATACCTCTTTCTCCGACAGATCCGTCAGACTCCGTAAACCGTACGCCCCGGCGGTCAGGCCTCTTCGGGCAGCTCGCCCACCCGGTTCTCCCACTTGGTGGAGAGCACGATCGTGGTACGGGTCCGGGAGACGCCCTTCGTGCCGGACAGCCGGCGGATGATGCTCTCCAGGCCGTCCACGTCGGCCGCGCGCACCTTGAGCATGTAGGAGTCGTCGCCGGCGATGAACCAGCAGTCCTCGATCTCCTGGAGGTCCCGCAGCCGCTGCGCGACGTCCTCGTGGTCGGCCGCGTCGGAGAGCGAGACGCCGACCAGGGCGGTGACGCCGAGACCGAGCGACGCGGAGTCGACGGTGGCCCGGTAGCCGGTGATGACACCGGCCGCCTCCAGCCGGTTGATGCGGTCGGTGACGCTGGGTCCCGACAGTCCGACGAGGCGTCCCAGCTCCGCGTAGGAGGCCCGGCCGTTCTCCCTCAGGGCCTGGATGAGCTGCCTGTCCACCGCGTCCATGCGATCGAAGCCTTCCACTGAAGAGGTCTGAAGATACGTGTGGGGGGAGATGGTGCTCATGTGGTGCTCGTGCTCAGTCGGTGGTGCGCGACCCTCCGCCGAGCTCGCCGCGCCAGCGGCGATACAGGCCGTGTTCCACGCCCGCCGCGTCGAGGACGCGTCCGGCGACGAAGTCCACCAGGTCCTGGATGTGCGTCGCCCCCGCGTAGAAGGCCGGGGAGGCGGGCACCACGGTCGCGCCCGCGTCGTCCAGGGTGACCAGGTGCCGCAGGGTCCGGCCGTCCAGCGGGGTCTCGCGTACGGCCACCACCAGCTTGCGCCCCTCCTTCAGGGTCACGCTCGCCGCCCGTTGCAGCAGGTCCTTCGACAGTCCCAGCGCGACCCCGGCCACGCAGGCCGTGGAGGCGGGCACGATCAGCATGCCCTTGGCGGGGTACGACCCCGAGGACGGCCCGGCCGCGAGATCGCCCGCGCTCCAGTGCCGTACCCGGTCGCCGCCGAGGTCGACGTCGAAGGTGTCCGGCTTGCCGTCGGCTCCGCGGGCCAGCCACTCGCGCAGGTCCTGCTGCCAGTGGGCGTCGCGGAAGGAGATGCCGGTCTCGTCGAGCAGGGTGAGCCGCGAGGCCCGGCTGACCACCAGGTCGACGCTCTCGCCGGCCGCGAGCAGTGCCCGCAGCACGGATGCCGCGTACGGCGTACCGGAGGCCCCCGACACCCCCACGATCCAAGGCGCGCGCTGCGTCTGTCCTGGCTTCATGATGTCGAGCCTAGCCGCAGGCTCCGAGTATTCAGACGGTGAGGCCCCGAACCAGCAGGTCGAGCAGCGCGCACACGAACAGGGCGATGCCGATGAAGCCGTTGACGCTGAAGAACGCCCTGTTCAGACGGGACAGGTCGTGCGGCCGGACGATCGTGTGCTCGTAGACGAAGGCGCCCGCGACGATCAGCAGGCCGAGCCAGAAGAAGACCCCGGCGTCGGTGGCGACGGCGTACCAGGCGAACAGGGCCGTGGTGACGGTGTGGCAGGCGCGGGCGCCCCAGATCGCCGCGGGGATGCCGAAGCGGGCCGGGACCGACTTCACGCCGACCTGCCGGTCGGTCTCGACGTCCTGGCAGGCGTAGATCAGGTCGAAGCCGCCGATCCAGATGCCCACCGCGAGGCCGAGGATCACGGCCTCCCAGGACCACGCGCCGCTGATCGCCAGCCAGCCGCCGACCGGGCCCATGGCCTGGGCGAGCCCGAGGATGGCCTGCGGGAAGTTCGTGAACCGCTTGCCGTACGGATACACCACCATCGGGATCACCGCGACGGGCGCGAGGGCGAGGCAGAGCGGGTTGAGCAGGGCCGCCGCGCCGAGGAAGACGACGAGGGCGACGAGCGCGCCGGTCCAGGCGTGCTTGACCGACATCGCGCCGGTGACCAGTTCGCGGTGGGCGGTGCGCGGGTTACGGGCGTCGATCTCGCGGTCGATGATCCGGTTGACGGCCATCGCGAAGGTGCGCAGGCCCACCATCGCGACGGTGACCAGGAGCAGCCGGCCCCAGTGGATGTTCTCGTCCCACTCGTACATCGCGGTCAGGGCGGCGATGTAGGCGAAGGGCAGCGCGAACACCGAGTGCTCGATCATCACCAGGCGCAGGAACGCCTTGGTGCGTCCCGGCTGCTGCGGCAGCGCGGCGGAAGCCGACGTCACAGTCCGTACTCCTTCCAGCGGCGGTCGACCTTCGCCGCCGTATCCGGGTCGGACAGCACCATGTCCGGCCAGCCCCCGTCCCGCGTGTACCCCTCCTCGGGCAGCTTCTTCGTCGCGTCGATACCCGCCTTGCCGCCCCAGAACTGCTGGTAGGAGGCGTGGTCGAGGTGGTCGACCGGGCCCTCGACGACGGTGAGGTCGCGGGCGTAGTCGGTGTTGCCGAGCGCGCGCCAGGCGACCTCGTGCAGGTCGTGGACGTCGCAGTCGGAGTCGACGACGACGATCAGCTTGGTCAGGGACATCATGTGCGCACCCCAGATGGCGTGCATCACCTTCTGGGCGTGTTTGGGGTACTTCTTGTCGATCGACACGATCGCACAGTTGTGGAAGCCGCCCGCCTCGGGGAGGTGGTAGTCCACGATGTCCGGGACGATGATCTTGAGGAGCGGGAGGAAGAAACGCTCCGTCGCCCGCCCCAGCGGGCCGTCCTCCGTCGGCGGGCGGCCGACCACGATCGACTGGAGCAGCGGACGCTTCCGCATCGTCACGCAGTCGATCTTCAGGGCCGGGAAGGGCTCCTGGGGCGTGTAGAAGCCGGTGTGGTCGCCGAAGGGGCCCTCGGGCAGCATCTCGCCGGGCTCCAGCCAGCCCTCCAGCACGACCTCGGCGCTCGCCGGAACCTGGAGCGGCACGGTCTTGCAGTCGACCATCTCGATCCGCTTGCCCTGCACGAAGCCGGCGAAGAGGTACTCGTCGATGTCGCCGGGCAGCGGCGCGGTGGAGGCGTAGGTCACGGCGGGCGGGCAGCCGAAGGCGATGGCGACGGGCAGGCGCTCGCCGCGCCGGGCCGCCACCTGGTAGTGGTTGCGGCTGTCCTTGTGGATCTGCCAGTGCATGCCGATGGTGCGCTTGTCGTGGCGCTGGAGCCGGTACAGGCCCAGGTTGCGGATGCCCGTCTCCGGGTCCTTGGTGTGCGTGAGTCCCAGGTTGAAGAAGGAACCGCCGTCGTCGGGCCACGTGAACAGGGCGGGCAGCCGCCCCAGGTCCACGTCGTCGCCGTGCAGGACGACCTCCTGCACGGGCGCGCTGTCGGACTTCACCTTCTTCGGCGGCACGTGCGCCATCGCGCCGAGCTTGCCGAACGCCTCGCGCATCCCGACGAAGCCCTGCGGCAGCTCCGGCTTCAGCAGCCCGCCGATCTTGTCGGAGATGTCGCTGTACGCCTTCAGGCCGAGAGCCTTGAGCAGGCGCCGGTCGGTCCCGAAGACGTTCATCGCGAGGGGCATGTCGGAGCCCTTCACGTTCTCGAAGAGCAGGGCGGGGCCGCCGGCCTTGTTCACCCGGTCGACGATCTCCCCGACTTCCAGGTACGGGTCCACCTCGGCCTTGATGCGCTTGAGGTCACCCTCGCGCTCCAGCGCCCTGAGCAGGGAGCGAAGATCGTCGTAAGCCATGCGGTCCAGTATCCCCGAGCGGCTACGCTGGCCCTGTACCTGGGGGCCGTGACGCGTCCCCGCCCACCGCTTGAGCTGGAGAGGCCCCATGCTCCGGGTGCTGATGTTCCTCGTGCCACTGGCGTTGAGCGTCTACGCGTTCATCGACTGCATCAGCACGAAGGATGCCGACATCCGCCACATGCCCAAGCCGCTGTGGGCGATCCTCGTGCTGCTGTTCCCGCTGGTCGGCTCGATCTCCTGGCTCATCGCGGGAAAGAAGCGGCACCCGGCCGGCACGGCGTTCGGACAGGGCGGCGGACGGCGGCAGTGGGTCGCGCCGGACGACAACCCGGACTTCCTGAAGTCCCTCGGCGAGGACCGGGACAAGGACACGGGCGGCGACAAGGACGCGGACGAGGATCCCCGGCGGGACTGAGTCACCCCCGGACCGGACCCGTGGCCGTACGTTCCCCCCCGGGTCGTACGGACGGACACGGGTCCGGCCGAGGGGCCAGTCTGTACCATCGCGGCCCCGGATTGAAAGATGCTTCTAGAAACTGCTTTCAGCTCCGTGCGTACGGACCGAGTCCGACCAGGCAGTACACGTACTCGTTGATCGCCGCGCCGTTGAGGGTGTAGCGGTAGGAGAACGCGTACTCCGTACGGGAGTTGCTGTTGCACTGGCTCAGGTCGGACGTCATGGGGAACGTCTGGATCACCTGGTAGTGGGCGTCGGACGCCGAGCAGTCGACCTCCTCCACGTCGTCGACCTCCTGGGCGGTCGTGGAGTCCGGCAGCGTTCCGTTGAGACAGGTGCCCGAGTCGTACGGGTCGGGTGCGGCGCTCTCGGTGGCGTACGGGTCGTCGGCGACCGGGTCCTCGGTGTACGGATCCTCGGTGTACGGGTCCTCCGTGGCGGTCTCGTAGGGCACGGAGCTGACGGGTGGGGCGGCGTCGGGTGCGTCGTTGTCGGTGCTGCCGCAACCGGTGACCGACAGGGCGAGCACCGCGGCCGCGACGGCGATCGCCGACGCCACCGCCCGGGCGCGCATCTCTGATGCAGACATGCGCACAGTGTGCGTCGGCAGGGCACAGACCGGAGTATGTTTCTAGAAACATCCTCTAGAAATTCACCTGCTTCGTGACGACCGAACCCTTGCTTTACGCTGGTCGTCACGGTCCCCAGGAGAGAACGGTCGCCTCATGAGTCCCAAGCAACAACGTGGTGAGGCCACCGTCGAGCTGCTCCTGGACGCCGCCCTGCGGGTGTACGGCGAATCGGGCGAGCAGGGGCTGACCGTCAGCGCCGTGACCAAGGCCAGCGGCGTGAGCCTGGGCAGCCTCTACCACCACTTCGGCAGCATCGACGGCCTCGTCAACGCGCTGCTGATGCGGTGGCTGGAACGGCTGCTGGGCGAGATGGTCACCGCGCTGGAACGTTCACGCACCGCCCGGACCGGCATCCGTGCCCTCGTGCGCGCCTATCTGTCCTTCGTCCGGGAGCACCCGGATGCGGGCCGGCTCCTGCACTCGTCCCACGCCGACCGACTCGGCATGGCCCAGGCCAAACAGCTCCGTGACGCCCAGGAGGCCAGGCTGACACCGGCGTCCGAGTGGCTCCAGCTGTACGTCGACAAGGGAGAGCTCGCCCCCCTGACCCCGGCGCTCCTCGAGAGCCTCGTCCTCGGCCCCGTCATCGGCGCGTCCCGCCGCTGGCTGGCCGTCGGCGACATCGACCTGGACGAGGCCGCGCGCGTCCTGCCGGAACGGATCTGGCGGTCGGTGAGCGCGGACGGCGAGTGAAACGGTCGGCGTGCCGTTGCGGCGCAGTCCCTCGGGACCGCGCCCGGGCCCGGAGGACGTCGAGGAGTGGCAGCGCCGGCACCCACGGGAGACGCGGTCACCTGCGGTACCGGAGGAGCTTCGCGGACTACGCGGTGCTGGAGAGACTGTCGTATCCCCGGGCACGACGAAGGCCGGTGCCCGTGACCTGGGTCATGGGCACCGGCCTCGCGGTGTTCCGGGGTCAGAAGCCGACGGACTGGAGCGCGCCCAGGCCGACATCGGCGTAGGAGTGCTTGCCGGAGACGAAGATGTTCACGCCGTAGTAGTTGAACAGCCAGCAGGCGAACGCGGCCAGGGCCAGGTAGGCGGCCTTGCGGCCCTTCCAGCCGGCCGTCGCGCGGGCGTGCAGGTAACAGGCGTACGCGACCCAGGTGATGAAGGACCAGACCTCCTTGGGGTCCCAGCCCCAGTAGCGGCCCCAGGCGTCGCCCGCCCAGATGGCGCCCGCGATGATCGTGAACGTCCACAGCGGGAAGACGGCGGCGTTGACGCGGTACGCGAACTTGTCGAGGGACGCGGCGGCGGGCAGCCGGTCCAGGACCGAGTTGGCGAAACGGCCGGGGGTGCCGCCGGTGGCGAGCTTGTTCTCGAACGAGTCCTTGAACAGGTACAGGATCGTGGCGACCGCGCCCACGTAGAAGACGGCGCCGCAGAAGATCGCCGTGGAGACGTGGATGTACAGCCAGTACGAGTGCAGCGCCGGGACCAGCTGGTCGCTCGCCGTGTACAGGACCGTGACGGCCAGGCCGAGGTCCAGCAGGACCGTGGTGGCCAGGGGCAGGCCGAGCCAGCGGATGTTCTTCTTCAGCGCGAGCAGGACGAGGTACACGCCGACGACGACCGTCGTGAGCGTGATGTTGAACTCGTACATGTTGCCCCACGGCGCCCGCTTCACCGACAGGGCACGCGTGAGCACACCGCCCGCCTCGATGGCGAAGGCGAGCACGGTGAGCGAGATGGCGATCCGCCCGTAGAGGTCGCCCTTCTCGGTGCCGCCGTGGGCACCCGGCCCGTCGGGCACGTCACGGGAGCCGGCCGCGGAGCGCACGACGACCTGGGGCCGCTCCAGCACGGCGGTGCCGCCGGCCTTCTTCACGGTGACGGCCGGTGCGCCCTTCGCCTCGGCCGTGGCGGTGAGCGCGGCGGCCGTGCGGCCGACCTTGCTGCGGCTGCCGAGGAGCCATTCGGCGATGTGGGCGAAGAAGGCCAGGGTGTAGACGGCCATCGCGGAGTAGATCAGCGTGTTGCTGAGGTTCGCGAGATGCTCGTTGGTGGCGGTGGCCAACTCCGTTGCGGCCTCTGTTGCGGCGGCGAGAGTCACTTCTCAGCCCCTTCGGCAGGTACGACTCGGGGATCGGGGGTTTCGGGATCGGCGTCGGCGTCGGGGGCGCCGGGCGCCTGCTCGTACAGGATCCCGGCCAGTTCGCCGAGCTCCTCGGGCACCTTCGCGGACTCGCTGCGGCCGAGGCCGGCCATCTCGACGACCGTGACGCCGTCGGCGCCCTTGACGGCCCGCACCCACACGCGGCGGCGCTGGATGAACAGGGAGCCGGCGAGGCCGAGGATGGCGACGACGGCACCGCCGAGCGCCCAGCCGCTGGCGGGCTGCCGGGTGACCTGGAAGTTGGCCCATTCCTGGACGCCGTCGAAGGTCACCGTGCCGGCGCCGTTCGGCAGGGTCATGGTGTCGCCGACCTTGAGCTGCTTCTTGAACAGCTCGCCGTCGGAGTCCTTGAACTCCTTCAGCTTGGTCTTGTCGAGCTGGTAGATGCTCTTCGGGAAGCCCGCGTCGACACCGAGGTCACCGTGGTAGGCGGAGAGCGCGAGCATCGGGTTGAGCAGCGCCGGGAAGGTCGAGAACATCGCGCTTCCCTTGCCGCCGTACGTCGGCAGGAAGAACGCGTTGAAGCCGAGCTGCTCCTTGACGCCCTCGGCGTTGCGGTAGCCGTCCCGGACCATGACGGCGCCGGAGGAGGTGACGTTGGAGTCCAGCGGCAGCAGCGCCGTCGCCTCGTGGTCCATGACGACGTTGCCCTTGGCGTCCTTGACGGTGAGGACGGGCGCGTAGCCGTGGGCGGTGAGGTAGACCTTCGAGCCGTCGATCTCCAGCGGCTCGTTGACCTTGATGGTGGTCGGCTCGTCCTTGCCGTAGGCGCCCTCGCTGTAGGTGACCTTGGCCTCGTAGACGCGCGGAGTGCCGCGGTTGGGGCCGGTCGCCTCGTAGGTGCCGTGGAAGTCCTTCAGGGTGAAACTGAAGGGGGCCAGGTCGCGGTCCGGGTCGAACAGGTTGCCGGACTTGAAGTCGTCGTACTGCGTGAGGGTGTTGGAGAAGCCGTCGCCCTCCAGGATCAGCTTGTTGCCCTCGTACTTGAACAGCTGGCCCCAGGCGAAGGCGATCAGCATCACGATCAGCGCGATGTGGAAGGCGAGGTTGCCGGCCTCGCGCAGATAGCCCTTCTCACCGGCGACGGCGTCATCGACGGTGTGGGCGCGGAAGCGGCGCTTCTTCAGCACCGCCAGCGCGGCCTCGCGGACCTGCTCGGGCTCGGCCCCGGTGCGCCAGGTGGTGTAGGCGGGCAGCCGGGTCAGGCGCCGGGGGGCGCCGGGCGGGCGGCCGCGCAACTGGCCGACGAACTGCCAGGTGCGCGGGATGATGCAGCCGATGAGGGAGACGAACAGCAGGATGTAGATCGCGGAGAACCACACCGAGCCGTACACGTGGAAGAGGCCGAGCTTGTCGTAGACCGGCGCCAGGAGGTCGTGCCTGGTGCGGAAGTCGTCGACCTTCGTGGCGTCGATGCCCTCCTGCGGGATCAGCGACCCGGGGATCGCGCCCAGCGACAGCAGCAGGAGCAGCAGCAGCGCCACCCGCATCGAGGTGAGCTGCCGCCAGAACCAGCGGACCCAGCCGACGACGCCGAGTGCGGGGAGGTTCGGGGCCTCCTCCTGGGGGGCGGTGGAGAGCTGGGAGCCGGCGGCGCCGAGGTCCTGGTCGTCGCCGGCCCTCGGGGTGTTCCCCGGCACCGTTTTCGAAGTGCTGCTCATCGATTCAGATTCCCACGTTGAAGCCGGTGGACCAGGTCTGCATGTCCTGCACCATGCTGTCCCACGCGCCGGTCAGCAGCAGCAGACCGGTCGCGATCATCATGACGCCGCCGACACGCATCACCCATACGTAGTGGCGCTTGATCCAGCCGAAGGCGCCGAGCGCCTTGCGGAAGGCGACCGCGGCCAGGACGAACGGCACGCCGAGGCCGAGGCAGTAGGCCACGGTCAGTATGGCGCCGCGGCCGGCGGTGCCCTGCTGGGAGGAGAGCACCAGCACCGAGGAGAGGGTCGGGCCGATGCAGGGCGTCCAGCCGATGCCGAACAGGGCGCCGAGCACGGGCGCGCCGACCAGCCCGCTCACGGGCTTGCGGTGGAAGCGGAACTCGCGCTGGGTGAGCCAGGGCATCAGGCCCATGAAGAACACGCCCATGAGCACCATGAAGACGCCCAGCACCTTGGTCAGGACGCCCCGGTTGGCCTGGAGCGTCTCGCCGAAGTAGCCGAACAGCGCCCCGCCGGAGACGAACACCGCGGTGAAGCCGAGGACGAAGAGGGAGGCGCCGGCGACCATCCGCCCGCGCCGGGCCTCGGCGAGGTCGGTGCCGGTGACCCCGGTCACGTAGGAGAGGTAACCGGGGACGAGCGGCAGGACGCAGGGCGAGAAGAAGGAGACGAGGCCGCCGAGGAGCGCGACGGGGAGGGCGACCAGCAGGGCGCCGTTGAGCACAGTGCCGTTGTAGCCGTCCGCAGCGAGCGTGGACATCACGGTCACGTCACGTCCCCGGCTTCTCCGCGAGGAACGGCGCGAGCATCTTGCGCAGCTTCTCCTCGCTGAGCCCCTGGAGGCTGCGCGCGGCGACCTTCCCGTCCCGGTCGATGACCAGCGTGGACGGGATGGCCTGCGGGTTGAGCGTGCCCTTCTCGAACCGGAGCATCATCTTGCCGGTGGGGTCGTACAGGCTCGGGTAGCTGATCCCGAAGTCCTTCTCGAAGGACCGGGCCGGACCGATGGACGGGTCACGGGTGTTGATGCCGACGAACTGGACGCCCTGGTCCTTGACGTCCCGGTAGACCGTCTCCAGGTTCTTCGCCTCGGCGCGGCAGGGCCCGCACCAGGAGCCCCACACGTTGATGACGACGATCTTGCCCTTGTAGTCGGCGACGTCGACCTGTCCGCCGTCGACGGTCTTGCCGGACAGCTCGGGGGCGTCCGCCCGCTCCCCCTTCTTGGCGGTGGAGATGCCGTCCGAGCCGGTGATGAAGCCGGTCTGGCCGCCACCGCCGGACGTCCCTCCCGAGCTGCACGCGGACACGAGCAGCGCGGCCACGGCCGCACCGGTGGTCAGGGCGGCGCGACGGCGGACGCGGGCGGCGGTGCGGTTCGAGCGCAGGGGGGCGCGGCTGGCGGCACTCATGTGAAAAGTTTCGCATGTCCGTTCCGGGGATCTTGCGCACCCCCCTCACGGGCGGAAATCCGCATTTCAGGCGGCGTTCCCCGTGGGTGTCGAGCCCTCGGTGGACGTGTCCTTGAGGAAGGCGTTCCAGCCGCCGGCGGGCTGCTGCCCCACCTCGACCGTACGGAGCTTGGCGAGCACCTCGGGCTTCTGCACGTCCAGCCAGTCGGTGAACTGGCGGAAGGAGACGAGGCGTATGTCCCCGCCCTTCTCCTTCTCCCGCGCGATGTGCTCGAGCGCGTTCTCGACGGCGTCCATGTAGATGCCGCCGTTCCACTCCTCGAAGTGGTTGCCGATGAAGAAGGGTGCCCGGTTCGACTCGTATGCCCGCCTGAAGCCGGATATGTACGACTGGGTGGCCTGATCGCGCCAGCCCGGGTAGTTGTGGGCGGGGGCCTTGGTCGAGTTGACCGACTGATTGGCGAGGATGTTGTAGTCCATCGAGAGGACCTCGAAGGAGTGGCCGGGGAAAGGTATCTGCTGCAACGGCAGGTCCCAGATCCCGTCCTTCTTCGCCGGCCATACCTGCCGGCCGCCGGGCGAGGAGGCGTCGTAGCGCCAGCCGAGCTCGCGGGCGGTGGGCAGCAGGTTGTCCTGGCCTAGCAGACAGGGCGTGCGGCCGCCGACGAGTTCCTTGTCGTAGTCGAAGGGCAGCGACGGCAGGTCGGTCCAGCCGCTGTTGGTCCGCCACTCCTTCACGAAGGACTTGGCCTGGTCGATCTCGCTGCGCCACTGTGCCGGGGTCCAGTTGCCCACGGTGCCACTGCCGCCGCAGAAGTGGCCGTTGAAGTGGGTGCCGATCTCGTGGCCGTCCAGCCAGGCCCGGCGGACGTTCTTCAGCGTGTCCTTGATGTGGGCGTCGGTGAGGTAGCCGATGTCCGAGGCGCCGCGCGGGTTGTTCGGCGGGTCGTAGAGGCGCTTCTTCGACTCGGGCAGCAGATACAGGCCCGAGAGGAAGAAGGTCATGTGCGCGCCGTGCTCCTGGGCGAGGTCGAGGAAGCGCGGGAAGAGCCCGTTGCCGACCTCCCCCGCACCGTCCCACGAGAAGACGACGAACTGCGGCGGGGTCTCGCCGGGCTCCAGCGGCACGGGCGCGTCCGGCTGGTGCGGCTGCTTGCCGGTGTACGACGTGGAGCCGTCGCCGATGGGGCGGGCGGGCGGTGCCGTGCTGCCGGACGGCGAGGGCCGCCCGGCGGAACCGCCGGCCTGGTGCGAGCCGTCCGTCGACGGGTGGGAGCCGCAGCCCGCGAGCCCGACGGCGGCCGCGGCGCCCGCGCCGAGTCCGAGCATCCCCCTGCGGGTGAGAGTGCGGGTGGAAGTGCGCATCGCAACCTCGTTCGTCACGTCCTTGGGTGGTCACTGGGTGAGAGGACGTGACGAACGGTCGGGTTCCGGATATTTGTGCGGATTCCGTAACGAGGTTCGCGAACGGCGGGCCGTGGACGCCGGCCTGCGTGGCCGTCAGGCTTCGAAGGCCGGTCAGGCCCCGAAGGCCTTGCCCTGTCCCTTCACCGGCTTGGCCCCCGCGAGGAGGTGGGCCGGGACGAGGTCACGGGCTGGCTCGGTGTAGCCGACGGACACGATCCGGTCGCCCTGGAACGTGAACGTCGTCAGGGACGCCAGCGTGCACTGCCGCTTGCGCGGGTCGTGCCACAGCCGCCGCCGCTCGACGTACGACCGCAGGATCCAGATCGGCAGCTGGTGGCTGACGACGACGGCCTCGTGCCCGCGCGCCTTGTCCTTGGCGGCGTTCAGCGCGCCCATCATCCGCACCACCTGGTCGACGTACGGCTCGCCCCAGGACGGCTTGAACGGGTTGACGACGTGCTTCCAGTTGGCGGGCCGGCGCAGCGCGCCGTCGCCGATGCCGAAGGTCTTGCCCTGGAAGACGTTCTCGGCCTCGATGAGCCGCTCGTCGGTGCCGAGGTCCAGACCGTGCGCCTTGGCGATCGGCGTCGCCGTCTCCTGCGCCCGCTCCAGCGGGGAGGCCACGACGTACGTCACATCGCGCGGGGCGAGGTGCTCGGCGACCCGGTCGGCCATGCGCCGGCCCAGCTCGGAGAGGTGGTAGCCGGGCAGCCGGCCGTAGAGCACGCCGGTCGGGTTCTCGACCTCGCCGTGCCGCATCACGTGGACGACGGTCAGCTCGTCCTTCCGGTCCCCGGCGCTCACGCGGTCGCCTCCGCAGCCGCGCGGGCCGCCGCCGGAAGGGCGTCGGCGATGCGCTGGACGGCCCGCTCGTCGTGGGCGGTGGACACGAACCAGGACTCGAAGGAGGACGGCGGCAGATAGACGCCGTTCGCGAGCAGCGAGTGGAAGAACGCGGTGAACCGGAAGGACTCCTGCGCCTTGGCGTCCTCGTAGTTGCGCACCGGCCGGTCCGTGAAGAAGACGGAGAACATGTTGGAGGCGGTCTGGAGGGTGTGCGCCACGCCCTCCTTGGTGAGCGCCTCGGTGACCAGGCCCTGGATCTGCTCCGAGACCGCGTCGACCTTGGCGTACGCCGCGTCGTCGAGCAGTCGCAGCTGAGCGAGCCCGGCGGCGGTGGCGACCGGGTTACCGGACAGGGTGCCGGCCTGGTAGACGGGGCCGGCCGGGGCGAGGTGCGCCATGACGTCCGCGCGCCCGCCGAACGCGGCGGCGGGGAACCCACCGCCCATGACCTTGCCGAAGGTCATCAGGTCGGGGACGACGCCCTCGACGCCGTACCAGCCGGCCCTGCTGGTGCGGAAGCCGGTCATCACCTCGTCGGACACGAACAGCGCGCCGTTCGCGGCGCAGGCGTCCTTGAGTCCCTGGTTGAAGCCGGGCAGCGGCGGCACGACACCCATGTTGCCGGGCGACGCCTCGGTGATCACACAGGCGATCTCACCCGGGTGGGCGGCGAAGGCGGCGTGCACGGCGTCGAGGTCGTTGTACGGCAGGACGATCGTGTCGCTCGCCTGGGCGCCGGTGACGCCCGGGGTGTCGGGCAGCGCGAACGTGGCGAGGCCGGACCCGGCGGCGGCGAGCAGCGAGTCGACGTGACCGTGGTAACACCCGGCGAACTTGATCACCTTGGTGCGCTGCGTGAACCCGCGGGCGAGCCGGATGGCCGACATGGTGGCCTCGGTCCCGCTGGACACGAGCCGCACCTGCTCCAGCGGCGCGACCCGCTCGGTCATCGCCTCCGCGAGGGCGACCTCACCCTCGGCCGGCGTGCCGAACGACGTCCCGCGCGCGACCGCCTCCTGCACGGCGGCGATCACCTCGGGGTGCGCGTGCCCGAGGATCATCGGACCCCAGGAGCAGACGAGGTCGACGTACTCCCGCCCGTCCGCGTCCGTCAGATACGGCCCGGTGCCGGACACCATGAACCGGGGCGTGCCGCCGACGGCGCGGAACGCCCGCACCGGGGAGTTCACCCCGCCCGGCGTGACGGCCGCCGCACGGTCGAACAGAGCCTGCGAGGCCGGTGCTTCGTATGGATATGCCAGTTCGCTCATGACCTGCGACTTCTCCGACCTTCTCGACCTTCTCCGACTTCTCGGACCCTGCTCCGGCTCTGGTTGCCCAGGGTGACCTCATTCAGGGTAGACAACCCGCCCGAACGCCGTGCCGTCTGCCAGACTGGAGCCCGTCCACGCAGCTCATTCGGGCGGCGCGGACCGGGGCCGCCGGCTCCTGCGGGCATCTGACGGCCAGGTGACGGCCAGATGTTCACCGCACGTTTCGGCGAGCGGCCGTGGGGGAGGTCACTGACACGATGATCGGGTTGCGCGGCGGGGGTCACGCGTCCTAGAAAAGCAGTCGGGTGGAGATATGCATCGCGGTGGCGGACTGGGCGAGGGGACCGACGACCTGGGTCCTCGACGTGCCCGGCGGGGAAGGCACCGACGCGACGCGGAGGACACCGCCGAAGCACGCGAGACACGTCAGGCACACGGTGCGCCGATCGAGCCCGACCGGACCGACCGACGGGTCGGCCGACCGGGGGCGGGGAGCGGGAATGGTGGTCGGGTGGGGGTGACGTACAAGTACTTCGGCGCGCCCGACGGCGCGACCGCGGCCCGCGTCCCGATCTCGATGCGTCCCGAGGAACTCGGCGGCGACGAGCTCGGGATGAACGGCATGTTCACCAAGATCAAGCCGGAGACCATGGCGGCCATGGTCCTCACCGGCATCGAGGGCGTGCCCCTGCACAAGGTGCCCCCGCTGGAGCTGGTCGTCCTGCACCCCGACTACGCGGTCGTGAAACTCCCGATGACGGTCGTCGACCCCCTGCGCGGCATCGGCGAGGAGGCGGTCGGCGCGGCGGCCTTCATCTGGTCGACGGTCCCGGACCGGGGCGGACCGCGGGACGCGTTCAACGTCTACCAGTTGCTGCACGAGTGGCAGGACTTCTCGCACCGGCTGCATGAGGCGGGGCACCAGCCGTATTGCCTGGTGTGGCCCTGAGCTGGGGTTCGTGGGGGTCGGGCGAGGTCTTCGGGCCTCGCCCTTTTGCGTGCCGGGGAGGGGCCGTCAGGCGGCCAGGGCACATTGAGGGCACATCGGTTCTGCTGGGGCGGTGATGTGCCCTGAGGCTCTCCGGTCTCCGACGGCTCCGTGTTGGGAGCCGTAGCGACCACCAGCAGGCTGGTGACGCCGAGGCCCGAGCCGATCGTCATGACAGCGCGGGGACCACGCCGGTCGAGGATGCGCCCGACACGGATTCCGGCGAGCGCGGAGGCTACGAGGCCGAGTGAGAACGCCGCCGTGGTCGCTCCGGCCGACCAGCCTGTCGCCTGGGTGATCTGTGGGTTGAGGACGGGGAAGGCGTAGTAGACGATGCCCCAGCTCACGATCTGCGTCAGGCAGAGGGCGGGTAGAGCGGCGCGGGGCCGCGACCGGTCCCCTGTTCCGGTCGCGGCCCCGCTGTCGCGGGTGTCGAGGCCGGTCAGGAGCCGCAGCAGCCGCCCGCCGAAGCGTCCTCAGCAGCGGCGCTCACTGCCGCGGGCGCGGCGAGCTGGACGAGCTGGGGTTCCGGTGCGGCGCAGCAGCCGCCGCCTTCGGTCTGCTGAGCGTCGGGGGTGTCGAACAGGCCCGCGCCCCCGCAGACGCCGGTCTCGGGGAGGGTGAGTTCGACGCGGTCGGCGGAGTCGAGGTCGCCGGCGATGGCCGCGGCGACGGAGCGGACCTGCTCGTACCCGGTCATGGCCAGGAAGGTGGGGGCGCGGCCGTAGGACTTCATGCCGACCAGGTAGATGCCCTGCTCGGGGTGGGAGAGCTCGCGGTGCCCGTGGGGGTAGACGGTGCCGCAGGAGTGCTGGTTGGGGTCGATCAGCGGGGCGAGTTCCACAGGTGCCTGGAGGCGCTCGTCGAGGTTCAGGCGGATCTCGGAGAGGAAGGACAGGTCGGGACGGAAGCCGGTAAGCACGATCACCTCGTCCACGGGCTCCAGGCGGCGGCCGTCCTCGCCCACCAGGACCAGGCGTCCGTCGGCGTCGCGTTCGAACGCCTCGGTGCGGAAGCCGGTGACCGCGTCCGCGTGCCCCTTGTCGACAGCGGCCTTCGCAGCGAGGCCGAGGGCGCCGCGTGCGGGGAGCTGGTCGGCGGTGCCGCCGCCGAAGGTGGAGCCGGAGATGCCCCGGCGCAGGACCCACACCGCGCGCGTTCCCCCGCCGTCCTCGGACTCGGCCAGCTCGTCGAGGTACGCGAGCGCGGTGAACGCGGAGGCGCCCGAACCGATGACGGCCGTGCGCTTGCCCGCGTACCGGGCACGGACGGCCGGGTTCCTCAGGTCCGGCACGCGGTAGCTGATCCGGTCGGCCGCAGCCTTCTCCCCGAGCGCGGGCAGGCCGCTGCCGCCGGCCGGGCCGGCCGTGGCCCAGGTACCGGAGGCGTCGATCACCGCGCGGGCCCGGATGCGCTCCTCACGGCCGTCGGCGTACTCAACATGCACGACGAAAGGCTGCTGTTCCCGGTCGGCGTCGACAATCCGGTCACGGCCCTCCCTGGAGACACCCGTGACGGTGGCGCCGGTGCGAACCTTGTCACCGAGAGTGTCGGCGAGCGGCTGAAGGTACTGCTCGGCCCAGTCGCCGCCGGACGGGTACGTCGCCGGGTCGGGCCGGGTCCAGCCGGTGGGGGCCAGGAGCTTCTCGGCGGCCGGGTCGACGACCTCACCCCAGGTGGAGAACAGCCGCACGTGGCTCCACTCACGCACGGCCGCGCCGGCCTTGTCGCCCGCTTCCAGAACGAGGGGCTCGATGCCGCGCTCGATGAGGTGGGTGGCTGCGGCCAGTCCGGCGGGGCCGGCCCCGACGACGATGACGGGGAGCTGCTGGGTGCTCATGATGCTCGGTCTCCTCTGGGGATGAAGGGGTCAGCGCGCGTGGGTGAAGGCGGTCATCTGGGCGTGCCGCCGACGTGCCGCCACGCGGGAGGCGCTGTCGCTGACCTGGGCGCAGCCGTCGCAGAAGGTGACGCCGACCAGGTGGCGGGTGGTGCGGCGGACCCGGGCCGCGGTGAGAACCGTACGGAGGACGGTGGTCACGACGACCCCTTGATTCGATACTTGTCGATGTCCCTGCACCTCGGAGCTTGCCACCCGTATCGACGAGTGTCAACATAGACGCATGTCGAAATCAGAGGTCGTGGAACTGCCCGTCCTGCAGGACGGCGACGTCGTGCCGTGCTGCCCGCCGATCACCGCCGGGGAGCTGTCCCCGGCGGACGCGGAGAAGATGGCCGCCATGTTCAAGGCACTCTCCGACCCGGTGCGCCTGCGGCTGTTCTCCAAGATCGCCTCCCACCCGGGCGGCGAGGCGTGCGTGTGCGACATCGCCGACGTCGGGGTCTCCCAGCCGACCGTCTCCCACCACCTCAAGAAGCTGCGCGAGGCCGGACTGCTGACCTCCGAGCGGCGCGGCACCTGGGTCTACTACCAGGTCGCCCCGTCCGTGGTGGCGGCCATGGCGGCCATGCTCGACCTGCGCGGCTGACCGCCGCCATGAGCCGGGTCCGCGGTCAGGCGCCGCAGCCGGGCGGGCAGCAGCGCAGCAGGTACTCCTTGAGGGCGTCCAGGCGATGGGCCATGGTGGCACCGTCGGCGCGGTGGACGTCGGACGGCAGTGGTAGCGCCGGAGGTATCCGTCGCATGTACGGCCCGTTGGGTGTCTCCGCAGCGAGTCCCACATGTGCTGCCAGGCCCCGCCCGACGCCGGTTCGGCGTCGAGGATGGTGAAGTCGATGCCCTGACGACGCAGGTGATAGCCGGCGGCGAGCCCTGCTTGGCCACCGCCGGCCACCACCACATCCACGTGCTGCGTCACGGGGTCGTAGTCACCGCGTCGGCGGTGAACTTCTTGCGCCAGGCGAGCGCGACGTGGACGAGGCCGATGAGCACCGGGACTTCGATGAGCGGTCCGACGACGCCGGACAGGGCCTGGCCGGAGGTGACGCCGAAGGTGGCGATGGCGACCGCGATGGCCAGCTCGAAGTTGTTGCCCGCCGCGGTGAACGCCAGGGTGGTGGTCCGGTCGTAGGCCAGCCCCAGGCTCTTGCCGAGGAGGAAGGTGCCGAAGAACATGACCGCGAAGTACACCAGCAGCGGCAGCGCGATGCGGGCGGCGTCCAGCGGCTGGGAGGTGATGGTCTTCCCCTGCAGGGCGAAGAGGATCACGATCGTGAACAGCAGCCCGTACAGCGCCCAGGGGCCGATCTTCGGCAGGAAGCGGGACTCGTAGCTCTCGCGGCCCATCTTCTTCTCGCCGATCCGGCGGGTCAGGAAACCGGCCAGCAGCGGGACACCCAGGAAGACGACCACGTTGAAGGCGATCTCCCCCATCGAGATGTCCAGGTGCTCCCCGTCACCGAGCCCGAGCCAGCCGGGCAGCAGGTCGAGGTAGAACCAGCCCAGCAGGCCGAACGCCAGGACCTGGAAGACCGAGTTCAGCGCGACGAGCACGGCCGCGGCCTCGCGGTCGCCGCAAGCGAGGTCGTTCCAGATGATGACCATGGCGATGCAGCGGGCCAGACCCACGATGATCAGGCCGGTGCGGTACTCCGGCAGGTCCGGCAGAAAGATCCAGGCCAGGGCGAACATCACCGCGGGTCCGAGGACCCAGTTGATGACCAGGGAGGAGATCATCAGCTTGCGGTCACCGGTGACTGCGTCCAGCTTGTCGTAGCGGACCTTGGCCAGGACCGGGTACATCATGATCAGCAGACCCAGGGCGATGGGCAGGGAGACGCCGCCGACCTCCACCTTCGCCAGCGCGTCGTTCAGCCCGGGGATCAGTCGCCCGAGCCCGAGGCCCACGGCCATGGCGATGAGGATCCACACCGCTAGGTAGCGGTCGAGGGTGGAGAGCCTCTTGACGATCGAGTCGTCCCCGACCCCGGCCGGAGCGGAGGTGGTGGGCTCGGTGGAGGTCACGGGCAGGCCCTCTTGTTGTCGGCGGCGTTGCGGGCGGACTCGGCCAGATCGGCGAACTGCCCGGCGAGCTGGGCGATGACGTCGGGGCGCAGCTTGTAGTAGGTGAAGCGCCCGCACGGCTCGGTCTCCACGACCCCGGCCTCGCGCAGGACCCTCAGGTGGTTGGAGAGGTTGGTCTGCCGGGCGCCGGTCTCCTCGACGAGGTGGGTGGTGCACAGCGTCTCGCGGGCCAGCAGGGTCACGATCCGGAGCCTGAGCGGGTCGGCCAGAACCCGGATCAGGTCAGTGTCGACTGACGTCATCATGGGCTGATACTGTCACATCACTCCGAGCTGATATCAGCCAGGGCTGATGTGTGGGACTCGCGTCCCTCTGCCCCGAAGGGGGTTCCCGTGACCGCATCCCCGCCTCCCGTCCTGCCCAATGAGCTCCTCGCGTCGGGCATCGCCCGACGCGCCCTGCGCTACCGCGGGCGCTTCGCCCCGGAGACCATCCGGCGCCTCGTCACCGACTCCTGCGAACGGCTGGCCGAGCACGCCCGCATCCGCACCCACCTGGTCGTACTGGCCGAGCACCTGGCCCCCGAGCGGCTGGACGCGCTCGCTCACGTCGAGGGCGCGCCCGGCTGCGGCCTGCCCCGCGTGCTCTTCGTCTGCAGCCACGCCGGCCGTTCGCAGATGGCGGCAGCCCTCCTCGCGCACCGCGCGGGCGGACACGTGGTCGTCTCGTCCGCGGGCCCGCTCCCGGCCGCCGAGGTCGATCCGGTCGTCACCCAGGTGCTCACCGAGGCCGGCGTGGACCTCAGCGACGCGTTCCCCAAGCCGCTCACCGACGAGGTCGTGCAGGCCGCCGACATCGTCATCACCATGGGATGCGGGGTCGCCTGCCCCGTCCTGCCCAGGCGCCGCTACCTGGACTGGCCGGTCACCGACCCCGAGGGCGCCCCGATCGCCGTGGTCCGCGGCATCCGCGACGAGCTCGACGCCCACATCACCGAACTGCTCGCCTCCCTGCCGAGCACCTGAACCCGTACCCCGCACCACCGCAAGAACCACTGACGAAGGAAGAACCGATGCCCTCCAGCCCGCTCGCCTCCGTGCTGTTCGTCTGCGTCCACAACGCCGGGCGCTCGCAGATGGCTGCCGGATTCCTCTCCCACCTCGCGGGCGACCGGATCGAGGTCCGCTCCGCCGGCTCCCTCCCGGGCGACCAGGTCAACCCCTCAGCCGTCGAGGCCATGAGGGAAGTCGGCGTCGACATCGCCGGCGCCAAGCCGAAGATCCTGACCACCGAGGCCGTCCAGGCGTCCGACTACGTCATCACCATGGGCTGCGGCGACGCGTGCCCGATCTTCCCCGGCAAGAAGTACCTCGACTGGGCCCTTGAAGACCCGGCGGGCAAGGGCGTCGAGGCCGTCCGCCCGATCCGCGACGAGATCAAGACCCGCATCGAAGCGCTCATCGCCGAGATCGACGCCGAGCAGGAGGCGTGACCTCGGTGAGCGACACCGGCATACGCGAGGTCATCGGCTCCGGCCCCGCCGGGTACACAGCCGCCCTCTACACCGGCCGCGCCGAACTCAAGCCGCTTGTGTTCGGCGGTGCGATCTTCGGGGGCGGCGCGCTCTCCACGACGACCGAGGTCGAGAACTTCCCCGGCTCCCCGAGGGCGTAGACGGCCCGGACCTGATGACGAGCATGCGCGCCCAGGCCGAGAAGTTCGGCGCCGAGATGGTCGACGGCGACGATGTCGCCGTCGACCTCACCGGGGACATCAAGACCGTCACCGACACGGAGGGCACGGTGCACCGCGCGAAGACGGTGATCGTGGCCACCGGGTCCGGTTACCGCAGGCTCGGCCTGCCCAAGGAGGACGAACTCTCCGGCCGGGGCGTGTCCTGGTGCGCCACCTGCGACGGCTTCTTCTTCCGGGACCGCGACATCGTGGTGGTCGGCGGCGGTGTCACCGCGATCGAGGAGGCGACCTTCCTCACCCGCTTCGCCCGCTCGGTGACCGTCGTTCACCGTCGCTCCACCCTGCGCGCCTCGCAGGCCATGCAGAACCGGGCCTTCGCCGACGACAAGATCTCCTTCGCCACCCCAGCTCAATGGCCCTGCTCCGTCGCCACCCACGCCCGACTGGCGAACGACTGAGGGCACGGCGCAGCCGCCCGACCCATGACCAACGGTCCGCGGCAGTAGAAGGCTTCATCGGCATGTCTGTCGACTACCACGGTCCATACCGTCACCACGCGAGGGCGCGACGGGACGGTTCGCCAAGAGGCCGGCCTGGAAAGGCTCAGCCGGTCACTGCCGCCAGTCTCCCCGCGCCCGTCGCCGGTCCTCGCGGATCCGCCCCTGCCGGTCCCGGCGACGGACGAAGTCGCTCGGTTCAAGGTCACCTTCCGTCAACCGCCCGACCACGAGACCGACGACGCCCAGCCCCAACACCAGCAGGAAAGCCCAGAAGTCCCCGAAGTACGCGGCGAAACCCAGCGCCATTCCCGCGCTCAAGCCCACCATCGCCCTGCTCATCACGCGCTCCTCACTCGGGAAGCTGCTCCGCCCCGGCTACTGGACCCGCTGCCGCTCCTCTCCTTCTTCCTCCCCATCGGGCAGCTTCACGTCGCTGACCATGATGTTGACTTCCACGACTTCCCGACGCGCCTCCGCTCCACTGCCGCGATCACGTTTTCCCGCACCGCACTGGCCAGGTCCGCGATCGTGACGCCGTACTCGACGACGATCTCCAGATCGATGGCCGCCTGCAGTTCTCCGACCTCGACACTGACCCCGCGCGTCGCGGATCTGCCACTGCGATCTTCTCCACCACCACGTCCGCGATGGCCGTCCGGCCGCGAGAACCGGGCGCTCCGCCGTGCCTCAGGCCGGTGTTCTCAGACATCCGGTTTCCTCCCTCAAGAGAGGTCTTCACACGACACTCGCCGGTCAAATTATAGCGTTTTTGGGCATTTTGACCTCATTCAAGCGCGTACGGTGGAAGTACCGAGGGCATCACGCACTCCGGCCGTGCCCCCGCCGAGGGGAGATGTGATGACCCTGTCCCGGTTGGACATCCACCGGCGCAACCAAGGAGAGGGCGCGCTCGTCACGCTCGCCGGTGAGATCGGCCCGGCCACGGCGCCGTTGCTGCGTGCCGCGCTGGAGGAGTGTCTGCGCGACGGCGTCACCGTGATCGACGTCGACCTGCTGACGGTCGGCTCCTGTGATGCCAGGGGTTTGGACGTCCTCCTGTCGGCGTCACGGCGCGCCGGCCGGGTGCACGCCTCCCTGCGGCTGCACCACCCGTGCGCGCAGATCAGCCGGCTTCTCGCCGCCACGGAATCCGCTCCCGAGGGACTCGGCCTCCTCGAACCGGCCTCCCTGGAGGGCACGGCGGACACGCTCGCGGAGTCTGTTCGCGGGCCGGACATCCCGGAGGGGGTCCGTCTTCGCCGGCTGAGTCGTTGGCAGACGGAGGCGATGGAGGAGGACATCGCGGATTTGGCCGTGGCGTCCGTCGCGGGCACCGCCGGCGAGGCGCACAAAGAAGGGCGCGAAATCCTGCGCCGGCTGGCCGTCAGCGCCCGGCACCCCGGTTTCGCGCTGCTGGTCGCCGAGACGACGGAGCTGGTCGGCTGCGCCTACGGCTTTCCGGTGGGTGAGGCCGGCTCCGCGCAGCAGGGCCACGACGAAACGCTGCTGACGTGCATCGGGCGGCTCACGTCCTGCGCCGAGTTCGTCGTCCTCACCCAGTTCGTCGCGCATCCGCACCCTCGGAACCGCGACATCGCCCGCCGCCTGCAGCAGCATCTGCTCGCCGACCGGCACTCCCAGCTCGGAGTCGCCCTCCTCCACCCGGCTGACCGAGCCGGACAAGCCACCTTCGCGTCCTGGGGCTGGCGGAACATGGGAGAGATCGTCGGGCTGCCGGGGTCGATCACCCCGTGCGTGATGACACTGCCTCGGGAGGATCCGGTCCGGCCACGATCCGGGCGGTGAACCGATCAGTCCGACGGCCCCCGCTCGCTCGCGGTGTCGATGAGGATCTGTTCCGCCTGGCTGACGTTGTCCGCCCGGACGGCCTGGGTCATCGCGGCGCGGGCGGCGTCCGGTGCCGTGTTCGGCGGGACCACCAGCAGCGAGAACACGTCCCGGTCCCCCCGGGTGATCAGGACCGTGTCGTCACCGACCGGGAAGGAATCGACGCGCACCACCCGGTCGTCCACGACGATGCGCGTCGGGATGCCTTCCCAGGCCGCGGCGTCCAGTCCCACGCGGGTCACGGGGCCGATGTGTCCGACCAGAGCGCTCAGCAGCGCGGGCAGCTCGACCTCGATGTCGCGCGACCGCGGCCACCACGCACCGTCGAGGACACCTTCGCGCGATTCGGTCGTCTCCAGCCGGAGAAGCGCGGACCCCGGTCGCACCGCGTCGTGGGCGCCGCTGGGCAGGCGAGAGGAAACAGGGGGCGTGTCCGAGCTGGTCATGAGGGCCACCCGTCTTCGAGAGCCGGTGCGGACGTGTTCCCCGCTCCGCACCTGCCACGCTACTCCTGGCACCACGCGCACCGACGATCACCCCAGGCCGGCGAGCAGGTCGTTGCACCCCTGCTCGCACCGACGGCACGCCTCGGCGCACACGCGGCAGGGCTCGCGCATGTCCGCGTGGCCGGCGCACTCGTCACCGCGGGCCGGCCGGGTCCGCTGTGGTCGGGCAGCGTGCCCAGGCGACGATCCAGCCCGCTTCCATCGCGGCGTCCAGGAGATACGTCCACCGAATCGTGCCCTTCGGCACGTACACCAGGTCGATGGCCAGCAAGGTACCGGCGGTGCCCAGGCCGGTTCGGCGGGCGTGGGCCAAGCCCTGGGGGTCACGCGCCGCCGTCATCTGGGTGAGGCCGGCGGAGACCAGCAGTCCCGCGGTCGTCCTCTGCAGCCAACGGTCGGTCTTCGACCCGAAGACCCACTCGAAGCTGCGCGAGTGCAGCAGGGGCCACAGTCCGCCGATGATGTTGCAGGCACCGTGCGCGAGCGCGACGCTACGCATGGGATCGCCGGTTCGCGTCTCTCTCATGACCCGTCCCTTCGATGGGGCGCCCTCCAAGTGCCCCTGCCGGGGCTTGATCACGCCGTGTCTGAGCCGTACGGGGGAACCGTGCGCTCCGCGGGTGCGAGCGGTGGCTCAAAAGTGACCAAGGTGAACAGACTGGGGCGCAAGTCTGTGCTCGTCGCTTGAAGCGGGGTACCCCAGCGGCGCGCGAGTCCCCCTAGTCCTCAGGAGGCACCACCCCCATGACCTTCAATCCGCTGGGGCAGCGGGGTATCCCGCTGGACCGTCAGTTGCGCAACTGGCGTGAGCTGAACGTGGATCCGATCGATCCGGACCACTGCGACCCGTACACCCGGTGCCGGATCATCACGATGAACGGGATCGAGGTGGAGGCGATCCTGTTCAGCCACCAGCTCGCCCGCCACACGGTGGACCCGGAGATCAAACGGCAGCTGGCGCGGGTGCGCTACATCGAGGCACAGCAGCAGAAGGTCGTGAACTGGCTGCTCCCGGGGGTGTCGTCGGTGCTGGAGACGACCATCGCCTACGAGCAGGTCGCGGTGGACCTGACCGCGTGGGTGGCGCGGATGGAGCCCGACCCGTATCTGAAGCAGGCGTACCAGTTCGGTGTGCTGGAGGACTTCGACCACCTGTACCGGTACGCGAACCTGTACGAGATGATCGAGCACCGCAAGGCGGAGTCGATCGTGGACAACCTGACCGAGGTCATGCCCGGTCGGCCAACCCGGTACCACCACCGCAATCCGGTCGACAACGTCCGCGACCCGTACGCCAAGGACCGCACGGACCCGCTGTCGAAGCTGCACGCCCTGACGATCATGTCGGCGGAGCAGCAGACCATGAACTTCTACATGAACACCGGCCCCACCTACATGGAGCCGATCGCCCGCCAGCTCTACCAGGAGATCGGGCTGATCGAGGAGGAGCACGTCACCCACTACGAGTCCCTCGTGGACCCGGGCGAGACGTGGTGGGAGCAGCTCGTCAACCACGAGTACAACGAGTGCTACCTGTACTACTCCTTCATGGAGCAGGAGAGCGACCCCAGGGTCAAGGCGATCTGGGAGCTGCACCTGAACATGGAGCTGGAGCACCTGCACGCCGCCTGCGACCTCATGCGCGCGCACGACGGCCGCGACCCCGCCTCCGTGCTGGCCCCCGAGCTGCCCAACGTGCTGACCTTCGAGCCGAACAAGGGCTACCTGCGCGAGCTGCTCGACACCCAGATGGACCTCACGACGCTCGGCGCCGGCTATGTACGCGAGGCGCACGAGCGGTTCGAGAAGATGCAGGAGGACATCCACGGCGGCGAAGCTCCCCCGAGCGACCGGGTCATGACCGAGCACGACGAGATGTTCGGCCGCGAGTACCGGGTCCAGACCGAGGGCGAGCACCCCGACCCCGCGCAGCGCGAGAAGTAGGAAACCGACATGTCCGAGCTGCACACCCCGCACGCCGGGGACGACAAGGCCCAGGACGACGACGTCGTCTCCCTGCTGATGCGCCAGCACGGTGACATCCGCAACCTCTTCGACGAGGTCGAGGCCGGTAAGGGCGAGGAGCGCCGGGACGCGTTCCGCCGTCTGGTGAGGTTGCTGGCCGTGCACGAGACCGCCGAGGAAGAGGTCGTCCACCCCTTTGCCCGGAAGGGTTTCCCCGGCGGCGAGCAGATCGTGGAGGACCGCCTCGCCGAGGAGAAGGCGGCCAAGGAGACGCTGGCCGCCCTGGACGAGCTGGACACCGACGACCCGAAGTTCATGCCCCAGCTGCTCAAGCTGCGCAAGGACGTCCAGGCGCACGCCCGGGCCGAGGAACGCTACGAGTTCACCCACATCCGCCGTAGCGCCGACGCGGCCAACCTCGCCGCGATGGCCAAGGCCGTCAAGGCCGCCGAGGCGATGGCGCCCACCCGGCCCCACCCGGGCGTCGAGTCCGGGGCGAAGAACATGGCCCTCGGCCCGGTCGCCGCGCTCATGGACCGCACGAAGGATGCCGTCCGCAAGGCCATGGGCAAGGGCTGACTCCCGTTTGCCGGCCGGCCGGGCACGCCTGACCGGTCGGCCGGGTCGCGGACGAGTGGAGAGGACGACCGGCGGTCAACGTCCCCGTTCCCGGGGCAGCGGGCCCACGTCGCTGTGACGGCCGGAACGCACGGCGGCGTGGCGCTGCCCGGGGCCGGGGCCCGAGCGGGCGGCCAGGGCGTCGGCGACGGCACCGGTGACCATGGCGTACACCGTCTTGTGCAGCAGGTCGACCACGAGCTCGCGGCGGGGCCAGGTCGAAGGCGGCGCGCCGACGCCGGTGGCGTTCTCCAGGATCTGGTCGTTGGTGAGGCGCACCACGGCGAACTTCGCCGACGACCAGGGCCCGCGCAGCCCGGCGTGGGCCATCACCGACCGCAGCACGCCGAGGGCCGCGCCCTGGCCCACGTGCATGGCCAAGTTGAGCGGCACCGGCTGGCGGCCCGGGTACTCCGGCAGGCCGGCCAGGCGCTCCAAGGTGCGTGCGGGCACATGGCTGTCGGGACGCCCGGTGAGCCGTTGCTCGGCCTTCTCCCCCAGAGTCATCACCAGCACCCCGGCCGTTCCCGCGAACAGCCCCTGCCACAGTGCGCTCTTCATCATGCCGCCCGGGTACCCACACCGGACGCGGTCGCCCCACCCGCTTCGGTTCACGGGTGTCGCGGAAGCCCGCCCCGCGATCGGCGATGGCCGGGTTTCCAGCGGAGGGCTGTCCATGGGGAACCGCTGGGGATGCTCCCGGTCGTCGCCGGCGCACCTTCGCCTCGCTGTCCCTGGAAGCCGCACACCCCGCTCCGGGCACCACCACCGTGTCCTCGGCCACTACGCCCGGGACCTGCCCCACCTGCATCCCACCGGTCGACTGCGCCGGCTCCGCGATGCCGGCTCCGCGATGCCGCCTACGCGGGATCCCGCCGCGGAGCCGATCTGCAACGGCCTGATCGCGTTGGCGAACCCGGCGCACGTCGGGGTGGCGAACAGCAGCAGCGTGATCGTGCCGTGCATCGTGAAGGACTGGGGCCGAACGGCCCTGACTTCCAGCCGTACGAGTGAGGTGGCGCGGTCGAGCACGTCCGACCGGACGGGCACGGGCGCCGCCGCGTCCAGGTCCGCTGTTTGTCCTTCGCGCCCGGGGAAACCCTGCGCCCATGAGAAAAAGGTCAGACCGCCGCATCATCGGACAGAACCGCATGCTGTCGCTGCTGGACGCCCTGGAACGTGACCCCCGGGCGGACGCGGTGATCGACGTGCTGACCAAGCGCGTACGGGCGCTGCCGCTGGGCCGGGCGCGGGACGCGCTGCACGGCAAGCCGCTCGGCCATCCCGCGCACCCCTTGATGGTGCAGGTCCCCATCGGCAGCTGGATGTCGGCCGCGGTGCTGGACCTGTGGCCGGGCCGTTCCCGGGAGGCCGGATTCCTGGTGGGCGTCGGACTGGCGGCGGCCGGTCCCGCCGCGTTGGCGGGCGCGGTCGACTGGGCCGAACTGCACCGTCAGCAGACCCGGGTGGGGCTGGTGCACGCGCTGACCAACGTGACGGCCGTGGGTCTGTACGGTGCCTCGCTGTTCTGCCGCCTCACCGGGCGGGCCGGGGCGGGCCGGGCGTACGGCTTCCTCGGGCTGACCGCGGTCGGTGTGGGAGGCATGCTCGGTGGCCACCTCGCCTACCGGCAGGCGTCCGGCGCCAATCACGCCGAGGAGGTCCCGCACGTCGTCTCCGAGGGGTGGCACCGGGTCGGCAGCGTGGACGAGTTCCCCGCCGGCCAGGCCGTACGGCGCACCGTGGACGACGTGCCGGTCCTGGTGGTGCGCGAGGTCGGCGGCACCTTCCACGCGCTGGCCGAGCGGTGCAGCCATCTGGCGGGACCGCTGTCCGAGGGTACGGTCGCCGACGGGTGTGTGCAGTGTCCCTGGCACGGCAGCGTCTTCCGGCTCTCGGACGGCTGGAACGTCCGCGGCCCCGCCACCGCGCCCCAGCCCGCCTTCGACACGCGCGTCGTCGACGGGCACGTGGAGATCAGCCTTCGCGGGCCGGACGCAGTACCGGCCGGCCCCGAGGCGGACGAGGTGTCATCGCGGGTGGACGAGAACAGGCTGCACGGGCATGGCGCCTGACCTCACCCGCCGTGCGCCGGACGGCGGGCGGCACGCGCCGCCAGCACGACGGCGGCCGCCGCGGCTGCGGAGATCACCAGGGCGGCCCTGCGGGCGACGGGGCCACCGCCCGGCGCCAGGTCGCGCAGCCGGTCGAAGACGCTGAGGGGCACGCCGAGCAGGGCGTTGCCCGGCGGGCGCCGGGGGACCCCTGGGTGGGGGCGGGTCGGCGCGGTCGCCCGTACGGCCTCCCACGCGGCGCCGATGCGCCGCAGCCGACGATCACCGAACGCGTCCCGCAGCAGGGGAAGCAGCTCGTCCTCCTCGTCGCGGATGTCCTCGCGGATGAGCGTGAACGCCTCCTGGATCCACTCGGCACGCCGGGGGTCGTCGGGCGCCTTCTCGACCCGGGTGATCAGGTCGTTGATCGCCTGGTGCTCCAGCTCCACCCGGCCGGTCAGTTCCTCGCCCTCGGGGGCCACCCGGCGCAGGAGCGGCCACAGGACCGTCTCCTCCGCGAAGGCATGGCTGAACACCAGCTGGACGATGTCCTGCCACAGGGCGTCCCGCTCTTCGTCCGTGCCCCCTTCGGCCGGCCAGCGGTTCATCATCGCGTCGAGCCGTGCGTGGTCCCGGCGCTGGCGCATCAGGATGCTTTCGCCGCCTCCGAGCGCTGCGGCATCCCGGTGAGAGATCGAAACAGTCACGGTCACTCCTGCCTCGTCGGTTCGTGGGGTCCGGGTGCCCACCGCGCGCGTCCCGCACCGTCCCGGCCGTCGCCTCGGCCGCCGCACGAGTCGGCGTGCCGCTGCGGGGGCCCGTCCGTACGATGGGCGCGTGACCAGGAGCACCCGATCAAGCGACCGCCCGGCCGGGCGGTCGTTCGTGCTGCTGGTGATGGCGGTGCTGGCCGGTGTGCTCGCCATGCACGGCCTGGCCCCCGGAGTGACGCCGACGGCGCACGCGGACGCCGGCCACGCGATGGTGACGACCGCGGCGGACGGCATGCCGCACGCGGGCGGGGCCTGTGCGCACACGGACGGCGGAACACGTCACCTCGATCACGCCGACGGGACGTGTGCGGCTGCCGGCATCGGTTCGGCGTACGCGCCGCCGGCTCTGGCCGGCGCTCTGCTGGACGCGCCCCCGGCCCCCGCGCCGGCCGCGGCCTTGCCGGGGTCGCCCCATGACGGACGGGCACCGCCCGACCTCTCCGAACTCCAGCTCCTGCGGATATAGAGCGGCCCGCTCGGCACCCCACGCCCGGTGATCCCCGGATGACGGGTGCCGTGCCCTCGCACGCCCTCCATCCGTTCCACCGCGTGCCGCGAACGGCGCGCGTGAAGGAGTCGCACCACCATGAACCGCAAGCGTTCTCTCGTCCGCCGCAGTGCCGCCCTGGTCGCCGCCGGTGCGGCAGCGCTCATCCTGGCCGCCTGTGGCGGGGACGGCGACGGCGGCAGCCCGGCCGGGCACGGCGCCCACAACGCCGCCTCCCCCTCCGCGCCGGCCTCCGCCTCCGCCCCGCAGGGGCAGCACAACGCCGCCGACGTGGCCTTCGCGAAGGGGATGATCCCCCACCACCGTCAGGCCGTCGAGATGGCCGACCTCGCGCCCGGCCGGGCCCGGTCGGCCGACGTGAAGAAACTCGCCGCGGACATCAAGAAGGCCCAGGACCCGGAGATCAGGACGCTGTCCGGCTGGCTCACCTCCTGGGGTGAGGAGGTGCCCGCCGAGGGCGCCATGGACCACTCCATGCACGGCACGGGCGGTACGGGCGGCATGGGCGGCATGATGACGGCCCAGGAGATGACCGAGCTCGAGAACGCCTCGGGCACGGCGTTCGACGCCGCCTTCATGGAAATGATGATCAAGCACCACGAAGGCGCGGTCGAGATGGCCGAGGCCGAGCGGGCCGACGGCGCCTACGGGCCCGCGAAGAAGATGGCCGGAGAGATCATCACCTCCCAGAGCGCGGAGATCGAGCAGATGAACAAGCTGCTCGGCAAGGGCTGACCTCGTCGCCCCGGGGCGGGGTGGGTACCGCCGGTGCCCGCCCCGCCCGCCTCCCTTTTCACCCGCTTCTGTTCAGCGGTCGCCCACACCCCTTGGCGTTATACCCCCGGGGGGTATATAGTCGAAGACGTGGGGGCCACCAGAGGCTCGCGGGACATCGAATGGGGACGACGTCATGGACCACAGCACGCACCACTCCGGCGCCACGCACGACCACGCCGCTCCCGCGGGCGGCCACGGACACGGGGAGCACCACGGCGGCCACGGCCACGGACACCACCACGGGCCCGGCCCGGCGTCGTGGGCCATGGCCGCGAAGGCGACGCTGCACTGCCTGACCGGGTGCGCCATCGGAGAGATCCTCGGGATGGTGATCGGCACCGCCCTGATGTGGGGCAACGTCCCGACGATGACCCTCGCCATCGCGCTCGCGTTCCTCTTCGGCTACTCGTTCACGCTCTTCGCGGTGCGCCGGGCCGGACTGGACCTGAAGGCCGCGATCAAGGTCGCGCTGGCCGCCGACACCGTCTCCATCGCGGTGATGGAACTGGTCGACAACGGGATCATCGCCCTCGTGCCGGGCGCGATGGACGCGCACCTGTCGGACGGGCTGTTCTGGTACGCGCTGCTCGGCGGGCTCGCCGTCGCCTTCGTACTCACCACGCCGGTCAACAAGTGGATGATCGGCCGCGGCAAGGGTCACGCCGTCGTCCACGCCTACCACTGACCGCACCCCCACCCCGCCGGGCGGCCCCTCGACCATCGCGGGGGCCGCCCGGCGTCGTACCGCCGTCCTGTCAGTGGACGTACGGTCCCCCCGTCGTCCGGAGCTTGCCCCGCGGCACGAGGACCAGGGCCACGGCCGCGCCGACGGCCGCCGCGACCGCGCACAGCGCGAACGCGCCGGTGAATCCGCCGGCGGGTCCCGGCTCGAAGCCGGAGGCCGCGACCGTGGAGACGACCGCCACACCGATCGACCCGCCCACCTCGTGGAAGGTGTTGACGACACCCGACGCCAGCCCCGCCTCCCGGTGGTCGACCATGGCGAGCGCCGTGGTGGTCGCGGTGACGAAGACCGCGCCCACGCCGAGGGAGGCGCGTTGCCCCGGTGTCCGGACGCCCACGGAGCCGACGCCGGACGTCCGCCTGTTCCGGGGCGCGGCATCACTCCCCGCCCGCCTCCGGGTGCCGAGCATGCCCGTCGGCCGATCGGGGCGACGGCGCCGCGGCGCGGGCGATCGCCGACTCGACGGCGCCGATGCGGTCGGCGAGCAGACCGAGGGCGGCCACGGCCCGCGCGAGGGCAGCGAGATGGGGGTCCCTCCGGCCGAAGGCCGGGGAAGGATCGCCCTCCGGGCCGCCGAGCGCCCGGCCACGCATGTGGGCGGTCTTCACCTCGGCCCAGCGGGCCGCCTGCCCGGAGCTCAGCGTGCCGCGCAGTTCGGCCAGCTTGAGGAGGTTGGCCTCGGCTCCCGTGGTGAGGGTCTGGGCCTCGGCGCGGTAGTGGTCCTCGATCAGCGCCGACAGTTCCGCGTCGTTCATGACCGGCTGGATCCGCTGGGCGATCTTGCGCATGTTGCGGTACGACCCCTGCAACCGGAAGGGCGGTTCCGTGCGGGCGTCGTCCTGCTGGGCGGCGGAGGCGATGTACGCGGCGTTCACGGCGAGGACCGTGGTGCGGGCCGTGAGCAGATGGCGCAGCACGGCCAGGACGCGTTCCAGTTCGGCCGGGGCGTACGGGTGGACGAGCCGGTCCACGCGGGCCGTGCCGTCGCCCTCGGCGAGGCGGAGCAGCAGGTCGAGGTCGGCACGGTCGTGGCCGGCGAGCGGAGCGAGAACCGGGTTCGCCGTCAGGGCGTTCTCGACGAAGCTCAGCGCGAAGACGTGCTCCTTGCCGGTGAGGACGTCGCCGAGGTTCCAGACGTCGGCGCGGTTGGCGAGCATGTCGGGGATCCGGAAGCGGCTGCCGGACTCGGTGTAGGGGTTGCCGGCCATGCACACGGCGAAGCGCTTCCCGCGCAGGTCGTAGGTGTGCGGTGCGCCGTTCCGTACGCCGTCGATCCGGCGGGTGGCGTCGCACAGCGGGATGAACTTCTGGAGCAGCTCGGGCGAGGTGTGCTGGATGTCGTCCAGGTACAGGAGGGTGTTGCCGCCCGCCTCCAGCGCGAAGTTGATCTTCTTGACCTCCTGGCGGGCGGTGGCGTTCGGCGCGTCGGCGGGGTCGAGGGAGGTCACCGCGTGTCCCAGCGCAGGACCGCTGATCTTCACCAGCATCAGGCCGAGGCGGTCGGCGACGTACTCCACGAGTGTCGTCTTGCCGTAGCCGGGCGGGGAGACGAGCAGGAGGAGTCCGCCGCCGGCGGTGCGGTGCGCGGAGTCCGCGGTGCCGAGCTGCTTGGCGAGGCTGTCGCCGATCAGCGGGAGGTACACCTCGTCGATGAGCCGGTTGCGGACGAAGGCCGGCAGCACGCGCGGGCGGTACTCGTCCAGCCGCAGCCGGGCCCGCTCGGCGTCCAGCAGGGCGGCGCGGCGGCGCTGGTAGGCACGGTGGCCGGGCAGGTCGTGGGCGCGGAACGCGCGGGTGCGGGCGAGGAGTTCGTCGAGGCGCAGCGTGAGGGCGCCGTCGGTGATGCGCGGGTGCGTGCCGAGCAGGCCGCGCACGGTCAGGGCGAGCGGGGCGTCGTACGGGTAGCGCGGCAGGTCCGGGCAGAGTTCGGCGGCCACCGCCTCGGCCAGGTCGCCCGGCGTGGTCTCCGTGCCCGTGGACGCCGTGTACGCGGTGAGCCAGGCCTCGACCAGCTGGCGGCGCGCGGCAAGGTCACCGAGGGCGGCGACGTCCTCGTCGTAGGCCGGACCGCCCACCGTGCGGCGGAACTTGTCCAGCAGCGTGCGGGTGCCGGCGCCGAGGACGAAGCCGTCGGGTCCGCAGGTCAGCTCCTCGAAGAGGTACGCCGCGGCGGCCTCCCCCGTCGCCGCCGTCTCCCCGGCGCCCTCGGTGACGGCCCGCGCCAGCTCCTGCCGCAGGTCGGCGATGGCGGGCGCGAGCCCGAAGGTGTCCCGGGCGCGGGCCAGGGAGACCGCGCGCCGCCGCCAGTCCTGCCGGGCCCGGTCCGTCGTGCCGTGCGCCCAGAACATCTGGGCGGCGGCGCGGGCGGCGGGCTCGTGACGCAGCAGGCCGGCGCCGTCGTGCAGGCGCAGCAGGGCGGTGAGGATCAGGGTGGCGTCGTGGTCGTGGACGCCCCGCTCGTACCCCTCGTCGTACGCCGCCCGGGCCGCGCTCCGCACGAGGGCGGGCAGGTCGTCGCTCTGGGCGAGGACGGCCGGGCCGTGCTCGTCGAGCAGGCGGGCGGCGAGGTGTTCGGCGCGGTAGACCTCGGGCGACTCGGACGGCAGCAGCCGGTCCCAGTAGGGGCGGGTGGCAGCGAAGTCCGGGTCGGTGACCGGGGCGCGGTAGTCGGTGCCGGTCACGGCGAGGGCCAGACCGTCGCCGTGCGGGACCAGGGTGAGGTCGAGGGGCTGGGTGGAGACGGCGAAGCGGTGACCGCCGAGACGCAGCGTGCGGCCGTCGTCGGCGTACAGGTCCGTACGGTCCCGCAGGGCGCGGGACGCCTCCTGGCGGGCTGCCTCCAGGCGGCTCTCGAGCTCCTCCGCGCGTACCGGGTCGCCCAGCTCGCGCAGCTCCGCGGCGGTGCGGCGGACCTTGACGGGCATCGGGTCGGAGGCGAACCAGGTGGTGACGGCGTCCGCGTCGGCGAGCGTCGCGGCGCGGCGTACGACCGTCCGCAGGACGCGGGCCGCCGAGTCCGCGAGGCGTTCGGCGCGGCGGGCGCGGGCGTCGGCGAGGGACTGCTTGCGGGCGGAGAGCGCCTCGTGGATCTCGTCGCGCTTGTCCGCCAGCTCACCGAGGAAGTCGTCGAACTCGGCGAACCGGGACTCCAGGTTCTCCACCTGGACCAGCAGGCGGGCGAGTTGCTCGTCGCACGCCTCGGGGCTGTCGGCCACCGCGAGGGCGCCGGTGACCGTCTGGCCGAGCAGCGCGAACTCGGCGGCGAACCCGGCGCGGCCCTCCTGGTCGAGCAGGGCGCGGCGGCGGGCGCCGAGGACGGCGCGGGCACGGTTGACCCCGGCGAGGGCCTCGGCGACGCGCTCCAGGACGGCGGTGCGGACCGTGGCGTCGCCGATGTCGAGCCCGGCGACGACCTCGGTCACCGTACCCAGCTGCTCGGCCAGCTCGTCGAGGCGGTCGGCGAGCGGCCCGGCCTCGGCGGCGGTGCCGAGAGCCTCGGCGTCCGCGACGAGCCGCTCCACGTCCGCGTGGTGCCCGGCGAAGGCGTCCTCGCGGGCCAGGTGGGCGACGGCCCGCTGCCCGAAGGCGGCCAGGTCGGCCTCGGCGCCGGCGGCGAGCTCGTCGATGCGGACGGTGTCCGCGTACCGCATCTCCTTCAGGGTCAGCAGGTGTCCCTGCGCCCGGCGCAGTTCGGACAGTCCGGTCACCCAGGCGGCGGCCCCGCGCGGTGCCTCGCCGCGCAGCCGGCGGACGACGGCGGCGAGCCGGGAGGCGGCCTCCTCCAGCGCGTCGCCCGCCTGCCGGGTCAGGGCCTGCACGTTCTCGAACTCGGCGAGCACCTGTGCCGCGGTGGCCCGTACCTGCTCCAACGGATCGGCCAGGTCGCCCGCTTCGGGGTCGCCGAGCCAGTGATGGGCGTCGGCCGCCCGGACGCAGGCGGCGGCCAGTGCCGCGTACACCCCGCCGGCCGGGGTGGTCTCCGTGGCGGCGCGCGTCACGGACAGGCAGTCGGAGATGCCCCGGACGAGGTCGGCGTTGCCGATGCGGGCCAGCGGGCCGCTGCCGGCCGGGCGGGCGGCCGCGTACGTGTCGGACACGTACGGGGAGGTCCACCGCTGCACCGGGTGCACCCGGGCCGGCTCGCCGCCGTCCTCGGTGCGCAGCAGGGTGAGGGTGCCGTCGTCGAACAGCGCCCAGCCCCGGCAGGTCAACGGGGACGCGGCCTCCTTGCGGATCAGGTTGTACGGCAGCAGGAGGGTGCGGCCCTGCGCGGGGGCGTGGAACGCGTACAGCACGTCCTCGCCGTTCGGTGCGCGCACCTCCCGCTCGAACTGCAGTCCTGCCACGTCGAGTTCGTACGTGCGATGGGCGCCGGTGGCCATGCAGTGGCCGCCGGGGAAGATGATGCCCTGGTCGTCGGGGAGGCGACGGCAGGCCTGTCCGATGCCGTCGAGCCGGACCACCGTCCTGGTGAGGGTGTTGAACACCAGGTACCGGTCGGTGTCCTCCTTGTAGGGGCGTACGCGCAGCAGGATCAGCGCGCCCACGCGGGCGTGGGCGATGTCCGCGTCGGCGAGGGCCTGGAGCGGTTCGGCGACCGGTTCGCTGTGGATGCCCCGCGCCGTCTCGGTGTCGTTCTCCACCTTGACGGTGAGCGCCCCGCCGACGGCGGCGACGAAGACCTCACCCCCGACGGAGACGTGCGGGTGGCGGCCGAGGACGTGGTCCTCGCGGGTCGCCACGGTCCACGTGAAGTCGTGGGCGGGCGGCAGGACGTGGTCGCGGTCACCGCGCGCGTCCAGGAACGACGCCTGCCCGTCGTCGGTGAGGGCCCAGCGCAGTACGCGGATGTCGTCCGCCTTCTCGCCGGTGCGGAAGACGGCGAGCAGCCTGCCGTCGACGCGGCGCAGCCGCAGCAGGGTGGCCTCGCGGTAGTAGCGGTACAGGGCCGCGAACTCCCGGACGAAGGCGGGGTCGTCGAGCAGGCCGGGCACGGCGTCCTCGGGCAGCCGGTTCAGGTCCCCGTCGTGCAGCGCGAGGACGTCGCCCACCGCGGCCTCGGTGCGGGTCGCGAAGGCCGTGTTGTACCCGAGGAGCAGCGTCCCGCCGACGGCCACGACGTCCTGGGGGACGCAGGGGCGCTCGGTCCGCAGCCGTTCGGTGCCGGCGAGTTCCAGTCCGGCCGAGCCGAACTCCTCGACCCGGCGGAGGTTCAGCGCCTCGGCCCGCCGGGCCAGTTCGGCGGCCTGCGCGGCGAGCCGGTCCCGGAGCACCTCGTACGTACCGGTGTCCAGCGCCTCCTGGGGGCCTCCGTGAGGGCCGGCGCCTGGGGGCCGGGGCGTGCCGGCGTCCGGTGCCTGGTGCGCGCTGGTGTCCGCCCCGGTTGCCATGGGGCTCCTTTCCGCGAGTGGGTCCCGCGGCCGCCGCTCCTGTGCGGCGGCGGCTGCGGAGAACGACGTGGTCGGGCGGCCGTCAGACCCTGGCGCTGCCGTTGAGGGACGTCAGCGGCGCGTCCGCGAGCCCCAGCTCCCCCGCCCTGTCGAGCAGCTTCTGCACCTGGCCGGCCTGCACGTCACCCGTCTTCATCAGCTTCATCAGCAGGGCGGACACGGTCAGGTTCTGCACGTCGGCCGTGGAGACCGAGCCGAGGATCCGGCCGAGGTCGTCGGCGAGGTTCGACGTGCCCTCCAGCCACGGCTTGGCGAGCGCCTGGGCGGTCCCGGAGTGCTGGACGAAGCCGTCGATCCCCTTGCCGAGGGCGATCGAGGACATCAGACGGTCGAAGAACACCGACTCACCGCCGACGATGTCGATGTCGGCGTTCTCCAGGCCGGTGGCCAGCACGGTGGCCTGCGCCTCGGCGACCTGGCGCTGGACGTCCAGTCCGGCGAGCCGGATCTCCTTCTCCGCCGCCAGACGCAGCCGGTACTCCTCGTGCGCGCGGGACGCCTCGTCGAGCGCGGCCATCGCCGCCGCCTTCTCGGTCAGGCCGGCCGCCTCGGCCTTGAGCTTCTCCCCGATGCCCTCGGCCTCGGCGAGCGCCTTCGCCCGGGTCCCCTCCGCCTCGGCACGCATCCGGGCCTCGGCCGCCTCGGCCTCCGCGCGGCCGGACTTCTCGATGACCGCCGCCTCCTTGTCACGGACCTCGACGGCGGCCAGCCCCTCCGCCGCGCTCTCCGCCCGGGAGGCCTCGGCGAGCCGCAGCTTGGCCTGCGCGTCCAGGTCGGCGCTCTTCAGCCGGGCCTCGGCCAGGGTCAGTTCCTCGGCGGCACGGTGGGTGGCGGCCTGCTCGGCGGCCTCCGCCGCCTTGATGTCCTTGACCAGCTTCTCCTGGGCCTCCGCCTCGGCGGCGATGATCACGGCCTGCCGCCGCCGCTCCGCCTCCTCCACCGCGCGGAGCTTCTTGATGGACTCCTCCTGCTCGGCGACCGTACGGTCCACGGCGACCCGCTCGCGGATGACCTCGGCGATCTCCCGCTTCTCCGCCTCGACCTCCTTCTCGGCCGCGATCCGGGTCAGCTCGGTCTCCCGCTCCCGAGCGATGACCTCCAGCAGGCGGTCCTTCTCGATGCGCTCGTTCTCGACGGCGATGACCCGTTCCCGGTTCTTCGCGGCGACGGCGACCTCCCGGGCCTGGTTCTCGCGCTGGACCCCGAGCTGCTCCTCCGTGCGCAGGAAGGCGCCCTGCGCGCGCAGCCGCTCCTCCTCCACCACCCGCGCGGTCTCGGCCTCCTCACGGGCCCGCACGGTCTCGATCTCCCGGCGCTGCTTGATCTCCGCGTCGGTCTGGCGGCGCTCCAGCTCCAGGATCGCCTCCCGGGCGTCGACGTTCTGCCGGGTGATCTCCATCTCCTCGGTGCGCTGCGCCTCGTTGGTGCGTACGTGCTCCACGGCCGTCAGTTCCGTGATCTTGCGGATGCCCTGCGCGTCGAGGACGTTGGCCGGGTCGAGCTGGGTGAGCGGCGTCTGCTCCAGGTAGTCGATCGCCGCGTCCTCCAGGTGGTAGCCGTTGAGGTCGACGCCGATGACCTCGATGATCCGGTACCGCAGCTCCTCGCGCTTGGTGTAGAGGTCGGTGAAGTCCAACTGCTTGCCGACGGTCTTCAGCGCCTCGGAGAACTTCGCGTGGAACAGCTCCTGCAGGGTGTCGCGGTCGCTCGCCCGCGCCGTGCCGACCGCCTGGGCGACCTTGACGACGTCCTCGACGGTCTTGTTGACCTTGACGAAGAACGAGATGCGGATGTCCGCGCGGATGTTGTCCCGGCAGATCAGGCCCTCCTTGCCGGCCCGGGTGATCTCTATGGTCTTCACCGAGATGTCCATCACCTCGGCCCGGTGCAGCACCGGCAGGACGACCTGCCCGGTGAAGGTCACGTCGACCTTGCGCATCTTGGAGACGATGAGCGCCTTGCCCTGCTCCACCTTGCGGAACAGCCGGGAGACGACGAGTACGGCGAGCAGGCAGAGGACGACGAGCGCGCCCGCGCCCACGGTCATGGCATTCATCAGCACGTCCTTGGCGGCTAGGAGGAGCGAGCCCGCTCGGGGCTCGGAGGCGTCACGGCGGCGGCCGGTACGGCACGGTCCGGCGGCCCGTGCGGGCCGGTACGGCACGGGTGCCGTCGGAAGTCAGGCGGCCGTCCGGGACGGCCCGTGTTCGTCGGGGGAGAGCCGGCGCGCCGGCCGTACGGCGTCGGGGTCGGGTTCGGCGTGCAGGGCGGTGTCGACGAGCCGGCCGCCGGGCACGCCGCCGGAGGCCCGCCGGCCCTCGGGGACGGTGCGCGCACCGGGTACCGCGACCGCCGTGTCCGCACCGACCAGGCCGTGCAGGCCGGCCCGGGCGCCCGGGTCGGCGGGGTCCTCGAGCGCGGTCGGCGCGTACGCGGGCACCGGGGGAACCACGGCACCGGGCCGGATACCGGCATCGGGCGCGCCGGGCCTGGCGAGGGCCGTCGGCAGCGGGAACGAGGCCACGGGATCGGCGTCCTCGACACGGCCGGAGACGGCCTCGACGAACGTCCGCATGTCGTACCCCCGTGATCCTGCCCGCATCCCGCCCGTGACGGCGACGGCACGTGCGGGCTCCGACGGGGCACTTGCCGGTGCCCGGCATCGGAGCCGTCTCACGTGCTCCCCTTGCCCCCATCCTGCCGACCGGCTCGTGTCACCGCATTGCCGACTTCCGGCAATCTTCCGCCGCGCCTCCATGCCGGATCGCGTCGATGCGTTCACTCGAACGGCCTACACCCGCTCGCCGCCTCCCGGTCGCGGGCCAACACTCGAAATCCCCCGCGCACAGTGGATTCGAGGGACGGAGAACGACCATGGCCAACGCCAGCCACAGCACCGGACACCGGCCGGGAGACAGCAGGAGCGCCTGGGCCTCCGGCGGTGTCGTCTTCGCCGGTGTGCTGATGCTCATCGAAGGCATCTTCGGCATCTTCGGCGGCATCGCAGCCATCGCGAAGGACGACGTCTACGCGTCCGTCGGTGACTACGTCTTCAAGTTCAGCCTTACCTCCTGGGGCTGGATCCACCTGATCCTCGGCATCCTCCTCGCCCTCACCGGCCTGGGCGTGCTCAAGGGCGCGGCGTGGGCGCGGGCCCTCGGTGTCGGGCTCACCGCGCTCTTCGTGATCCTGCAGTTCATGTGGCTGCCCTACACCCCGCTCTGGGCGATCATCTCCATCGGCGTCGGCGTCTTCGTCATCTGGGCGCTGTGCACCGACCACGGCCGCACGTCGTCGGTCTGAGCGCCGGCCACATCCCGGAGCCGCTTTGCGGGTACCCCCTAGGGGTATAGAGTGGGCAGCACGGGAGGCGCTGCGAGAAGCGCGCCTCCCGTGCTGCCCACTCGTCGACAACCCCGAGGGAGACGCCATGACCGCCGACCAGAAGAACTCCGGCTCCTGCTGCACCGCCGACGGCTCCTGCCACTCCGGTGCCACGGCGGAGGGCGGCCAGGGCGCCGGAACCACCACCGTCTACAAGGTGACCGGCATGACGTGCGGCCACTGCGAGGGCGCGGTCTCCGAGGAGATCTCCGCGCTGGCGGGCGTCACCGCGGTCAAGGCCGTCGCCGCCACCGGCGAGGTGACCGTCACCTCCACCGCCCCGCTCGACGAGGACGCCGTCCGCGCCGCCGTCGACGAGGCGGGATACGAACTGACCGGCACGGCCTGACCCGCACGGCCCCTTCTGGCTCAGCCGCGGGCAGTCGTGCCTCCCCCAGTATGTGAACGGCCCGGAGGACGGCACGGGTGGGCGGTGGGTGAGGCATCCCGGCAGCGCCGGGCCGCGCGACCCACCCCTTGACGGCAACGCCGGGTCACCGGCAGACCCGGGCCGCCGCCTGCGCCCTGCGTCAGCCCGCGCCGCGCCCCGGCGGTTCGTCCGGCGTCGGGACCTCACCCACCGTGAACCCGATCACCGACCCACCCCCCTCCCTCCGGAAGGCGAACGGCGTTCCGCCGTGTGCCAGCGCCACCTCCCGCACGATGGACAGGCCGAGCCCCGAGCCGGGCTGGGAGCGGGCGTCGGCGGCGCGGTAGAAGCGGTCGAAGACGCGGACCAGGTCGGCCTCGGTGATGCCGGGCCCGCGGTCGCGGACCTCGACGCGGATCGTGCCCGGACGCGCCGGGCCGGCGACGGTGACCTCGATGGGCCCCGTACCGGCCCGGTCGAACTTCGCGGCGTTCTCGACCAGGTTGGAGATCGCGCGGGTCAGCATGACGGGCCGGCCGTCCGTCGTCGTGTCGCCGCACGCCCGCACGCTGATCTCGCGCCCGGTGCGGCGCCGCGCGTGGGTCGCCACCTCGTGCGCGATCTCGCCGAGGTCGACCGGCCGCACCGGCTCCGCCTCGGACTGGCCGGCCGCCAGCTCGACCAGCTCGTTGACCAGGTCGGTCAGCTCCCGGGCCTCCTGCCCCAGGTCGGCGACCAGTTCCTCGCGCGCGGCGGGCGGGAGCTCGTCGATCCGGCGCAGCAGCGAGATGTTGGTGCGCAGGGAGGTCAACGGGGTGCGCAGCTCGTGCCCCGCGTCCTGGACCAGGCGCCGCTGGTCCTCCTCCGACTGGGCGAGCCGGCCAAGCATCCGGTCGAAGGCACGGCCCAGCCGGCCCACCTCGTCGTGCCCGATGACCGGCACCTGGATGCCTAGCCGCCGGGTGCGGGCGACGTCCTCGGCGGCGGAGGTGAGGGCGATCAGGCGCCGGGTGATGCGCCGGGCCAGCCACCAGCCGCACAGACCCGCGGCGGTCACCACCGCGGCCATCAGCACCAGCGTCCGCCGCTGCAGCGCCCGCAGCAGGTCCTCGGTGTCGCTGAACTCCTGCGCCACCTGCACGGCACCCCGGCCGTCACCGAGGGCGACGGTCGCGATCCGGTAGACGTCGTGGCCGACGTCCACGTCCTTGTGCTGCACCATCCGCCCGGCCACCGCGGCACCCGCCGTCCGCCGGTCGTCGCCGGTCACCGGCAGCCGGCGGCCGGCCGGGTCGGAGACCTGGCCGTCCGGCCCGAGCACCTGCACGTCCGTACGGGCCGGGCGCACGATGTCGTGACCGGGCGCGGACGAGGAGAAGTCGCCGGGCGACATCGGCCGCTGGCGTACCTCGGCGCGCAGATCCTGCACGACCTGGTCGAAGACGGACTCCTGGTCCACCCGCACCAGCCGCGCGGCGGCGTTGTACGAGAGCACGCCGACGAGGACCGTGACCACGGCCGTGACCGTCGCGAACGACACCGCGAACGTGGTCCGCAGCGACAGCAGCCGCGGCCGCCGCCCCCGGCCACCCGGGCGGGGCGAGGCGCCCACTCAGCCCTCCCGCAGCACGTAACCCACCCCGCGCACGGTCTGGATCAGCTGCGGCGCGTCCGGCTGGTCGAGCTTGCGGCGCAGATAGCCGACGTAGACGGCGAGGTTCTTCGAGCCGGGGCCGAAGTCGTAGCCCCAGATGCGGTCGTAGATCGTGGAGTGGTCGAGCACGATGCCCGCGTTGCGGACCAGCAGTTCCAGCAGCTCGAACTCGGTGCGGGTCAGCTCCAGCTCCCGCTCGCCCCGCCAGGCACGGCGGGCCCCCGGGTCCATGCGCAGCCCGACCGCCTCCAGGTACCGGCCGTCGCGCTCCCCGCGTTCCGGACCCTGCCCGGGCACGTCCTCCCCCGCCACCGGGGCGTCCCCGTCCCCGTCCGTCTCCGTCCGGTCGGTGCGGCGCAGCAGCGCGCGCAGCCGGGCGAAGACCTCCTCGATGTCGAACGGCTTGACCACGTAGTCGTCGGCACCCGCGTCCAGGCCCGCGATGCGGTCCGCGGTCTCCACGAGCGCCGTCAGCATCAGGATCGGTGTGCTGTCGCCCTCGGCGCGCAGCACCCGGCAGACCTGGAGGCCGTCGATACCCGGCATCATCACGTCGAGGACCAGCACGTCCGGGCGCCCGCGGTGCGCCTGCGCCAGCGCCTCGACGCCGTCGGCGACCGCGGTGACCCGGTAGCCCTCCAGGGTGAGGGCGCGCTCCAGGGCATGCCGAATGGCGCGGTCGTCTTCGGCGAGCAGAACAGTCCGGGGCACCCGTCCAGTCTGCCAAGGCCGGCCGCCCCGTGAGCAGGCGGCCGGGCTTCTTACCCAGATCTCACCCGGCGGGCCGCAGCGCGGCGAGGCGTTCCTCGAAGGGCACGACCTCGGCGGTGTCCCCGGCCGGCTTCCTGACCGTCGACAGCCCGGTCATCAGGGCGGCCAGTTCCCCTCCGGCCCGTTCGATCCGGCGGTCGAGGCCCTCGGCGCCCCAGTCCTCGGAGGCGGCGTAGACACCGGTCGGGACGACGACGGCCTTGAGGTAGGCGAAGAGCGGACGCAGTGCGTGCTCCAGCACGAGCGAGTGCCGGGCCGTGCCGCCGGTCGCCGCGATCAGCACC
>NZ_BMRV01000020.1 GCF_014648815.1 Streptomyces flaveolus
CTCCTCGACCGCAACCAGGGCGACCCGGCCCCCTGGCGCACCACCCCCTTCCCCACGCTCCCCGACGGCTGCACCACCACGGGCACCGACGACGACACGGACACCCCGCGGCAGACCGGCACCGGCACCACTCAGACCAGGGTCGTGCCGGCCGGCGGGGTGGCCGCGGGTGCCGAGAGCGCCGAGGGAACGGACACCGTCCTGCTGGCGGGCGGCGCCACGCTGACCGCGGCCGGTCTGGCCGGTCTGGGCTTCGTTGTGCGCCGCCGTCGTGGAGCCGGCGCGGGCGTCTGACGGCTCCGTCGTCCCTGCCCACCGGGCGGGCCACCGGTGATTCCGGCGGCCCGCCTTCCGCGTCCCCCGAGAAGCTCCGAGGAAGAAGCGATGCACGCGCCCGCCTCACCCCCGTCCGTCCCCGGCACGGCGACCGCTCCGCGCCCTTCTCGCCGCCTGGCGTGGGCCGCGGTCACGGCCGTCGCCGCCCTGGCCGTCGGCGGCTGGATGACGATCAGCGGCCTGAACGGCCCCGCGGCCACACCTCCCGTGCCGGGCGCGCACGTCACCGCCTCGGCCCGCACTCCCCCCGCCTCGGCCCGCACCCCCGCCGCCACGCCGGGCCACGCGGATGCCGCCTCCCCGGCCGCGTCCGCGTCCACGCCCCCACCGGTCCCGCTGCCCGCCTCGCGGCCCGTCCGCGTCCGGATCCCGGCCGCGGGTGTCGACACCGGTCCCGTACTCGAACTGGGCCTGGCCCGGGACGGAACCGTCCAGGTGCCGTCCGAGGAGCAGGCCGACCTGATCGGCTGGTACCGCGAGGGCGTCACGCCCGGCCAGACCGGACCGGCCGTCCTGATCGGCCACTACGACACCGTCGGAGGGCCGGCGGTCATGCGGAACGTCGCGCGCATCGAGCGGGGCGACACCATCACCGTCGACCGTGCGGACGGCTCCACGGCCGTCTTCGCCGTGACGGACCTGCAACAGGTGGACAAGAAGCACTTCCCCACCCAGCGGGTCTACGGCGACACCACGGCGCCCGAACTGCGCCTGATCACCTGCGGCGGCGACCTGCGGGACGGTCACCGCCCCGACAACATCGTCCTGTACGCCGACCTCGTCCGGACCACCCCGGCCCGCTAGGTCCCCCCTCCCCCCGGCCTCAGCCCCCGGTCAGGTCGGCGACGACCGCCGCGTGGTCGGAGGGCCAGACGCCGGCCACGGGGGCGGCGCCCGCGCGGCGTACCGTGCGGACGGCGCCCAGTCCGCCGGGGCCGGGCGGGCCGACGTGGACGTAGTCGATGCGGATGCTCGGCTCGCCGCCGGCGTGGGACACGTACGGGTTGGCCGTGTCCCAGGTGCCGCCGGGCGCGCCGGGGTCGGCGTGGTCCCAGGCGTCGTGCAGGGGCCCGGAGCGCAGGAGGCGGAGTTCCGGGGAGTCGGGGCGGGCGTTGAGGTCGCCGGTGACGACGGGCGGGTGGGCGGTGCCCTGCCGGTGCTCGGCGACGAAGCGGGCGAGGGCGCCCACCTGTTCGCGGCGCACCGGCGAGGCATGGGACGCCGAGGTCAGGTGGGTGGTGAAGAACGGGACCCGGTGAGCGGGCGCGTCCAGGCGGGCGTAGAGCGCGAGCCGTCCGTCGTCGAGGTCGCCGGGGACGGGCAGGCGCAGCACCGCCCGCTCCACGACGGGCCAGCGGCTGAGCACCGCGGTGCCGATGCCGACCGTGTCGTCGCCGATCCGGCGCTGCCAGGGACCGGGCACGGGCGAGGGCGCCCAGGCCCAGTGCAGGCCTAGTTCGCCGGCCAGCCATCCGGCGAGGTTCTCGTCCCCGGTGGCCCACACCTCCTGGAGTCCCACGACGTCGGGCTCCAGGTCGCGCAGGACGGCGAGGATCGCCTTCCGCCGGTCGGCCCACGGGCCGAACCTCCACCACAGGTTCCAGGTCACGACCCGCACGCCCGCACCGCCCGTCTCTCCGCCCGACCGCACCTTCCCCTTCAGGTTTTCCAGGGAACATGGAGGCACACGAGACGGGAGCTTGAACGAACGATGTCGTCCTACGCCGAGACCAAGTACCGGGCCGTCACGGCCTTCCAGCGCCGGCTCAACGCGGTCGCGCGCCGGCTTCCGGCCCAGACGCTGCTGGAGACCACCGGCCGCGTCTCCGGCCTTCCCCGCCGTACGCCCGTCGGGGGCCGCCGGGTCGGGGGCTCCTTCTGGCTGGTGTCGGAGTTCGGTGAGCGGGCGCAGTACATCCGCAACATCCGGGCCGATCCGCGGGTACGGGTGCGGATCCGGGGCCGCTGGCACGTGGGGACGGCCCACCTGCTCCCCGACGACGACCCGGTCGCGCGTCTGCGCCGGCTGCCCCGTTTCAACAGCCTGGCCGTGCGGGCGATGGGGGTCGGGACGGGGCTGCTGACGGTGCGGGTGGACCTGGAGGAGGCAGGGAGCAGGTGAGGAACCTGTGATCGGCGTCTCCCACGGCTGACGAGGTCGGCATGAACAAGGCAAACTGACCTGGTTGCTCAGGATGTCTAGGGGGACGGCATGGACGGTGGACCGCGGGTTCCGGAGCAGCGGCTGCCCGGATCCCCGGCGCAGCCGGAGCAGTCGGCCGCGCTGCGCTTCGGCGTGCTCGGTCCGGTGCGCGCCTGGCGCGGCGAGGAACCGCTGGCCACCGGCTCCCCGCAGCAACGCGCCCTGCTGGCCGCCCTGCTGCTGCGCGAGGGCCGTACGGCCACCGCGGCCGAGCTGATCGACGCCCTGTGGGGCGAGGAACCGCCGTCGCAGGCGCTGGCGGCGGTACGGACGTACGCGTCCCGGCTGCGGAAGGTCCTGGACCCCGGTGTGCTGGTGAGCGAGTCCGGCGGCTACGCCGTGCGCGGGCTGGAGAACGACGCCCTGGACCTGTCGCTCGCCCAGGACCTGGCCGCCGAGGCGGAGAAGGCGCGGGCCGCCGGGGACCTGTGCGGCGCCCGTGACGTGCTGCGGCGCGCGCTGGCGCTGTGGGACGGCGAGGCGCTGGCCGCCGTCCCGGGCCCGTACGCGCAGGCCCAGCGGGTCCGGCTGGAGGAGTGGCGGCTCCAGCTCCTGGAGACCCGCCTGGACATGGACCTGGAGCAGGGCTGCCACGCGGAGGCCGTCTCGGAGCTGACCGCGCTGACCGCCGCGCATCCGCTGCGCGAGCGGCTGCGGGAGCTCCTCATGCTCGCCCTGTACCGCAGCGGGCGCCAGGCCGAGGCCCTGGCCGTGTACGCGGACACGCGGCGCCTGCTCGCCGACGAGCTGGGCGTCGACCCGCGGCCCGGGCTGCGGGAGCTGCAACAGCGCATCCTCCAGGCGGACCCCGCCCTGGCGGGGCCGTCCGCGCCGGCCGCGGAGTCGGCCGCGGCACCGGTCCGCCCGGCGCAACTTCCCGCCAAGGTGCCCGACTTCACGGGACGCGCGTCCTTCGTGCGGGAGCTGAGCGAGGTGTTGGGCTCGGCGTCGGGTGCGCAGGGCCGGGTGATGGCCGTCTCCGCGCTGGCGGGCATCGGCGGCGTCGGCAAGACGACCCTCGCGGTGCACGTCGCCCACCGGGCGCGGGCCGCGTTCCCGGACGGGCAGCTGTACGTCGACCTCCAGGGCGCGGGGGCGCGGGCGGCGGAGCCGGAGACGGTGCTGGGTGCCTTCCTGCGCGCCCTGGGCACGGCCGACTCGGCCATCCCGGACTCCCTGGAGGAGCGCGCCGCCCTCTACCGCTCCGTCCTGGACGGCCGCCGCGTCCTCGTCCTGCTGGACAACGCCCGGGACGCCGCGCAGGTACGCCCGCTGCTGCCCGGCACGGACGGCTGCGCGGCGCTGGTGACGTCGCGGGTGCGGATGGTGGGCCTCGCCGGGGCGCATCTGGTCGACCTGGACGTGATGTCCCCGGACGAGGCGCTGGCGCTCTTCACGAGGATCGTGGGCGAGGAGCGGGTCGCCTCGGAGCGGAAGGCGGCGCTGGACGTGGTCGGCGCCTGTGGATTCCTCCCCCTCGCCATCCGCATCGCCGCCTCCCGCCTCGCGGCCCGCCGCACCTGGACGGTGTCCGTCCTCGCCGCCAAGCTGGCCGACGAGCGACGCCGGCTGGACGAGCTGCAGGCCGGTGACCTGGCGGTCAAGGCCACCTTCGAGCTGGGCTACGGGCAACTGGAACCGGCCCAGGCCCGCGCTTTCCGCCTGCTGGGCCTGGCGGACGGTCCGGACATCTCCCTCGCGGCGGCGGCGGCGCTGCTGGACCTCCCGGCGGAGGACACGGAGGACCTGCTGGAGTCCCTGGTGGACACGTCCCTCCTGGAGTCGGCGGCACCGGGCCGCTACCGCTTCCACGACCTGGTCCGCCTCTACGCCCGCGCGTGCGCGGAACGCGACGAACACCCACCGAGCGAGCGGGGGGCGGCGCTGTCGCGGCTGCTGGACTTCTATCTGGCGACGGCGGCGGGGGTGTACGCGATCGAACGGCCCGGGGACCGGCTCGTGGACGGCCTGGAGCCGACCGAGTACCCGGGGCTGACGTTCACCGAGGGCTCGGCGGCACGGGACTGGCTGTACAGCGAGGCGGCACCGTTGCTCGCGTGCGTGCGGCAGTCCGCCGGGACGGACAGACTGCGGCGAGCGGTGGACCTGCTGTGGGCGGCCAAGGACCTGACGGAGTCCGGGGCGAACTCCCATCAGTACGAGACGACGGCCAGGGCGATGTGCGACGCCACCGGAACGGGCGGTGACCCGCGCGCCGAGGGCAGGGCACGCACGACGCTCACCAACGTGCTCCTCGTCTCCGGACGTATTCAGCAGGCCGCCGAACAGGCGGAACTGGCCATGACCCTCGCGCAGTCCGCGCGGGACACCACCGCCGTCAGCTGGGTCGCGAACGACCGGGGTCTCATCTCGCTGCATCAAGGCCGGTACGCGGACGGGCAGGCCTTCCTGGAGCAGGCCATCGCGGGATACCGGGCAGCCGACAACCGGGCCGGCGAGGCGCTCAGCCTCTGCAACCTCTCCCGCGCACACCTGGGTATGGGCAACACCGCCAAGGCGGTGGCCATCGCGCACAGCGGGCTCACCGCCCAGCTCGACATCGGCCGGACCATGAGGCTCGCCAACGGGCACTTCACCCTGGGCATCGCGCTGACCGGGGCCGGCCGGCACACCGATGCCCTCGGCCAGTTCTCCGACGCGCTGCGCATCTTCGAGGACCACCGGCAACGCCTGTGGCAGGGGACGACCAACTTCCGTATCGCGCAGGTCCATCTGGCCGCCCACCGTCCGGCCCAGGCGGCGCAGCACGCCGAACAGGCGCTGGCCCTGGGGTGCATCGGCGGGGACCGGATGCGGGGGAACGTCCTGACGCTCCTCGGACGCGCCCTTGCCGGAATCGGCCAGGCGGACCGGGCCGGAGCCTGCTGGCGGGACGCGCTCACCCTCTTCCAGCAGTGCGGCGCGCCGGAGGCCGACGAGGTACGGGCGCTGCTCTCCCCGGCCACGGCCGCCTGACCGCGTTCAGCGTTCGTTTATCTCCCCCGTGCACTCTTCTTCCTGTCACACCGTCGCGTCGGGGGGCAGGCGGTCTGACCAGGAGCCGGGCCAGTATCGTGCGGCTCCGAACGCCCGTCCGGCGGCCCGCGGGGGAGCTACCGGGCGGGCGTTCCACTCCAGCCGTCACCGCAGTGAAGGAACGCAGCCCATGAGCGACATCAAGAAGGACGCGGAAGCCACCACGCAGGACAACGCGATGCCGACGCCGCCGGCGAAGGACGAGGCCATCACCACGATGGACAACGCGATGCCCACGCCGCCCGCGAAGGACGCCATCACCACGATGGACAACGCGATGCCGGCCCCGCCCGCTTTGGACCTGGACGGCAAGTAGACCTTTTCCCGCACGGGGATCGGCCGCGGCGGCGCGGAGGGGGAGCCGCCGCGGCCGATGTGTGTCCGGAATCGGCCAGTTCCGGCCAAGCCGTGGCCTGAGTTGCTCGGAAGGGTCGAACAGAACTCCGTCTGTCACTAGGGTCTCCCCGTCATGTCGGTGTACGTCGGTGATGTCCCCGGGAGGGAGGCCCCGGCCGGTGAGTCCGCGAGCGATGAAGGCGCTGCTCCGTGCCCTCGGCAGGGAAGCCGCCCAGGACGTCGAGAGGCCGGGGGAGCCGGAGGCCGTCATGCGGGCCTTCTGCCGGGCCATGAGCGTGCGCGCGGGGCGGCCGGTGGAGCTGGTGTTCCGGGCGTTCCCGGCGGACATCCCGGTGTCGGGGCTGCGGCTCGACCTCGGGGACCGCTCCCTCGTCGTGGTCGAGGAACGCACCGTTCCCGAGGCGCAGTTGGTGATCCTCGGCCACGAGCTGTGGCACGAGGAGCAGGGCGACTGCGGACACCACGTCGCCGGGCTCGCCGACGCCTCCGCACGGGTCGTCGCCTCCCCGCAGCAGGCGTCCGACGCGGTGCGGCGGGCGGCGGAGCAGATCCTCGCCGAGGCCGAGGTGCCGCGCGACGCGCTGCTGGCCGTCGCGGCCCGGGCCGAGTCGCCGGACGGGCACGAAGTGGCCGCGGAGACCTTCGGGTTGCTGTTCGGCCGCGAGGTGCGCACCTGGATGCACGGCCGCTACGCCGAGGGCCCGGTCTCCCCGGCGACCGTGGAGGGCCGCATGAACCTGTCGCTGACCAACCGCGGCGGGCGCCTGCTCTGATGGGCCCGCACTTCCACATCCCCTACGCGCTGCCCACCGTCCTGCTCGCCCTCGCCGTCCTCCTCAAGCTGCCGACGTTCGTGCGGGCCTGGCGCAACCCCGAGGTGCGGGCGACGACCGTGCTGCTGGTGTGCGCGACGTGCGTGCTCGTCGTCGTCACGCCCGTCAACATCGAGCGGCTCAACGCGTGGACGGGCATCCCCAACTTCGCCTCGCCCTGGGCGTACTCGTTCCTGACCGCGTCCGGCGCGACCGGGCTGGCCATGATCACGCGGTGGCGGGAGCCGCCGTCCCAGCGGCGCAGGCGCGGCATCCGCCGTATCCACTGGGCGTACGGCGGGGTCGTGGCCGGGCTGTGGGTGACCTTCTTCCTGGCCAGCGTGCCGGAGCCGCGCGTGTACGACCTCGACACGTACTACGCCGGCACCCCGTGGATGCGCGAGCACATCCTGCTCTACCTGGGCGCGCACGCGGTGACCGGCATCGTCGCCACCCGGATGCTGCGGCAGTGGTCGCCGACCGTGACCGACCGCTGGGTGAAGTCGGGGGTCGTCTTCCTGCTGCTCGGCTTCGCCGCCGGGCTGGTCTTCGACGCGGCGAAACTGGTCGCGGTGGGGGCCCGGTGGTGCGGTGCGGACTGGGACGTCCTCAGTACACGTCTCGCGCCGCCGTTCGCGCTGCTCCAGGCGTCGCTGGTCGCCGTCGGGTTCATCGTCCCGCAGGCCGGGCCCGCGCTGCGCAACGCGGTGCGCGACCAACGGGAGTACCTGCGGCTGCGGCCGTTGTGGCGGGCGCTGCGGGTGCTCGCGCCGGCGGCTGCACCGGCCCGCTTCGGCTTCTGGGTGCCGTTGGACCTGCGGGTCATGCAGCGCCAGCAGCGCATCCACGACGCGCTGCGGCTGCTGGCCCCGCATTTCCGCCACGACGTCCACGAACGGGCCCTCGCCGCGGCACGGGCCGACCACGGTGAGGCGAGGGCCCGCGATCTCGCCGGTGCCGTCGCGCTGCGGGACGCCATCGACGCCTACGCGGCCGGTGTCCCGGCACCCGCCACCGAGCGGCCGCCGGGCATCGGCACCGACATCAGCGACCACATCGGCACCATCTCTCTCGCCCTGTACCGACGGCGTGCCCTCGCCGCCCTCGGCCGCCGGGTGACCAGCACAGAAAGCGGCCTCAACGCCCATGCCTAGCAACCCCGCCGCCCACCGGCCGCGCGCCGTCGTCCTCGGCGCCAGCGCGGCGGGCCTCTTCGCCGCCGCCGCGCTCACCGAGTTCGCGGACGTCACGGTCGTCGAGCGCGACGTCCTGCCCGAGGGGCCCGAGCCGCGCCGGGGCGTTCCGCAGGCCCGGCACGCGCACCTGGTGTGGAGCGGCGGTGTGCGGGCCCTGGGCGAGCTGCTGCCGGGGCTCGTCGACGACGTGGTGTGCCGGGGCGGGCGCCTGGTCCACATCATGGCCGACATGGTGTCCCGGGCCCCGAACGAGGTCTGGTTCCGCAGGTTCCTGGCGACCCACCACCGGAACCTGGTCTGCTCGCGCGACCTGCTGGACTCCGTCGTCCGCGACCACGTCCTCAAGAGCGAGCGGATCACCCTGCGCCAGAACACCGCCGCCCTCGGCCTGGAGGGGGACGCCCGCCGCGTGAGCGGGGTCCGCGTCCGGGCCGGCGACGGCGAGCACGTGCTGGGCGCCGACCTCGTCGTGGACGCGACGGGACGCGGCTCCCGCGCCCCGCAGTGGCTCGTCGACCTGGGCCTGCCCCGGGTCACCGAGCGCGAGGTCGACGCCGGCCTCACCTACGCCACCCGCGTGTACCGCGCCCCCGGCACCACCGCCGACGGCGCCTTCCCGCTGATCAACGTGCAGGCCAACCCGGCCAAGGCGCCCGGGCGGGGCGGCGTCATCCTGCCCGTGGAGGGCGACCGGTGGATCGTCACCCTGGGCGGTACGCGGGGCGGCGAGCCCGGCGCCGACCCGGACGCCTTCGTGCCGTTCGCGCTCGGCCTCGCCGACCCGGTCATCGGCGAGCTGCTGCGGAACGCCGAACCGCTCGGCGACGTCACCGTCACCCGGAGCACCGCCAACCGGCGCCGCTACTACGAGAAGCTGAAGCGCCGGCCCGACGGCTTCGTCGTCCTCGGGGACGCCGTCGCCGGCTACAACCCCGTCTACGGGCACGGCCTGACCGTCGCCGCGCAGGGCGCCCTCGCCGTCCGTGACGTGCTGCGCCGCACCGACCTCACGGCGCCCGGAACGGCCGGTGCCCTGCAGCGCGCCGCGGCCCGCCCGGTCGCCGGCGCCTGGGACCTGGCCGTCGGCCAGGACGCCTTCTACCCGGGCGCCGCCGACACGCCGCCGACCGCGGTGGAAAGGCTCCTGGCCCGCTACGTCGACCGGGCCGTCGCGACCGGCGCCCGCAGCCCGCGCGCCATGGGCGCCCTGCTCGACGTGATGAGCATGGAACGGCCCCCGACCCGGCTCTTCTCGCGGGACATGCTGGTGCCCATGCTGTTCGGCCCGCGGAAGCCGCACCTCCAGGGCCCGCCGATCAGCGAGGCGGAACGCCGGGCGGCCCGCTCCTGACCGTCCGGTGCCGCGTCACGTCAGCGGCAGGAGCTCCTCGTCGTCCAGCTCGCAGTGGTCGACGGTCTTGCCGGGCGCGTCGACCGCGAGGCGTACGCGGGTCGCGGTGCCGGCGGGGACGGTGGTCTCCTGGCGGGCGTCGTCGATCGTGACGTCGCCGCCGTCCTTGAAGAACACGGTGACGGCGAAGGTGTACTCGCGGTCGTTCGGGTTGGTGACCTCGACCGTGGCGTACGGGTCGTCCTCGGTCGCGCAGCTCACGAGCTCCACCGTGGCGGCCTCCAGGGCGCTGCCGCCGCTGTCGTCCCCGCTGCCGCCGCTGCCGGTGTCGGTGTCGTCGTCGTAGTCGGAGCCGGAGTGGCCGTAGCCGTAGCCGCCGCTGGTGCCGCTGCCGTAGGAGCCGTCGTCCTTGTAGACGTCGCCGTCCGACGAGGACGACGAACTGTCGTGGTCCTGGCTGCTGTTGCTGCAACCGCCGCCGTCACCACCGCCACCGTGGCCGTGGCCGCGTCCCGTCGAGAAGCCGGTCAGGCTGAGCACCACCAGTGCCGAGATCGCCGCATACCTGAAGGCCCGTCCCCGTGTCGTCATGGCCCCCACGCTAACCAGCCGCTGTCACGGCCATGTCACTGCCCTGCCACGGCCGGGCACGCAGTGTGACCGGGCCGGGGCGGACCGCGTCACGTCGTACGGGCCGTCCCCGTGCCCTTCTCCGCGTCCAGCGCGTACACGCAGCGGTCCTTGCTGCAGGCGTACACGATGCCGTCCCGCACGACCGGGGAGCCGGTGATCTCGCCGCCCGTCGCCAGCTTCCAGCGCAGGCGGCCGTCGTCGGCCTTCAGCGTGTACAGGAGGTGGTCGGTGGAGCCGAAGTGGATGCGGCCCTCGGCCACCGCGGGCGCGCCGACGATCTCGCCGCCCGCCTGGAAGCGCCACTTGGGCGTGCCGGTGACGGCGTCCAAGGTGTACAGGCCCTTGCCACTGCCCACGTGGACGTGACCGGCGGCCACCAGGACCGGGTCGGTGGAGGAGCGGCCCTCCGTCGCGATGCGCCAGCGGTCGCGGCCGTCGGTGGCGTCGAGGGCGTACACCGTGCCGAGGTAGTCGGCCAGGTAGACGCCGCCGCCGGTCACCGCGGGGCCCGGCACGAAGACCGGCGGGGAGAGGAAGACGGCCGGGGCCTCGAAGTGCCAGCGGACGTGTCCCGAGGTGACCTCCAGCGCGAGGACGCGGGTGCCGGCCGCGACGTACACGTAGCCGTCGGGCGCCTGGGCCAGGCGGACCGGCACGCCACCGCAGGAGGCCGCGTCGCCGATGGGGTACGACCAGCGCTCGTCGCCGGTACGGGCGTCCAGGGCGCGCAGCCGGGCGTCCTGCCAGACGTACACCGTGCCGTCGTGGACCGTGGCGCCCGCCTCCGGGGACTCGAAGTCGGTCTGGGCGCCGGTGATCTCCCACAGCTTCTGGCCGCCCGAGGCCTCCCAGGCCTGGACGCCGCCGCCGCGGGTGGCGGTGACGACCGTGCCCCGGTCGGCCTGGAGGGAGTAGACCCAGGCGTCCGTCTGGACGCGCCACAGGTCGGCGCCCTCCCGCGCGTCCAGGGCGAAGAGGGTCGGGCCGTCGGAGGCGTGGATACGGCCGTCCGCGACCGCCATCGACCAGGCCACGTCCCGGGTCTTGAAGCGGCGGCGTCCGGTGGCCACGTCCAGGGCGTGGACCTCGAAGGAGGTGACGTAGACCAGGTCCCCGTCGACGGACGGCGTGCCCCAGACGTCGTTGGACATGCGGAAACGCCAGGGGCGCCAGCCGCTCGCCGCCGCCTCGGGAGGCGTCGCGGGGGCGGCCGGTGCCGGTACGGCCGGGTCGGCGCCGTTGACGCCGGGGCGCGGCCGGGACCAGGAGGCGGCGAGGGCGGACTCCGGCGGGGGCGGGGCGACGGCGGCGGCGCGCATGTCGGCGACGCGCGGGCCGGGCCCGATGGGCACCGCGGCGCCGGCCAGCTGGACGGGCCCGGTGTCCGGGGCGCCGACGGGCACGGGCGCCGGGACGACGGGGTCACGCGAGGGCGGGGGCGGCAGCGGGGGCGCCGGCACGGCGGGCCGGGCACCGCCCGAGCCGCCGCTGCGCCCGCCGGCCGTCACCGCGGGGCGGGTCGTGGTGCGGCCGCCGCGCCGTCCCTCGATCAGCCCCACCGCCCGTTCGGGCAGCCACGCCGACGCCGTACCGCTGTCGTCGGAGCCGGAGCCGAACAGGTGGGGGGCGAGCTGGGACTGGAGATCGGCGGGGTTGGGGCGGGCCGTCGCGTCCATCTGCATGCACGACTCGATGAGCGGACGCAGTTCGTCCGGGAGGCCCTCCAGGTCGGGGCCCTCGCGCAGCAGCATGAAGACGGTCTCGACCGGGTTGGCCCCGTGGAAGGGCGGGTGCCCGGTGGCGGCGAAGACCAGCATGGAGCCGAGCGAGAACACGTCGCTGGCGCCGGTGACGCTGCGCGAGTCCTTCGCCTGCTCCGGGGACATGTACGCGGGGGTGCCGACGGCGACGTTCGTCATGGTCAGACGGGTGTTCGAGACACCGGAGGCGATGCCGAAGTCGATCACCCGGGGGCCGTCCTCGACGACGAGGACGTTGGACGGCTTGAGGTCGCGGTGGACGAGTCCGGCGCCGTGGATCGACTGGAGCGCCTCCGCGACGCCCGCCGCCAGCCAGCGCACGGCCTGGGCCGGCAGCGGCCCGCACTCGTTCACTATTTCCTCGAGGGAGGGCGCCGGGACGTACGCGGTGGCCAGCCACGGCACGGCGGCCCGGGGGTCGGCGTCGACCACGGCCGCCGTGTAGAAGCCGGAGACCGCGCGGGCGGCCTCCACCTCGCGCGTGAAGCGGACGCGGAACAGCTGGTCCTCGGCGAGTTCCGTCCGCACCGTCTTGATCGCCACGCGCCGGCCGGACGCCGAGCGCGCCAGATAGACCAGCCCCATGCCGCCGGCGCCGAGCCGCCCCAGCACCTCGAACGGCCCGATCCGCCGCGGATCGTGCTGCGTCAGCTGATCCACCACTTGCCTGCCACCTCCCCGTACGAGCCGCGCCACCCACATATGTACGCGACCGACGTGCAGCGTCTCACCACCGCACCGCCGCGGCGGCACACACCCCGATTCTTCCTGTCCGAGGCGCTGGTGGCGAACCCTGGGACAATCGGGGTGTCACGCCCCAATCCCGGGCGAACGCCCACCCCGGTGCGGTGTCGCGGCGGCCCTCAGCGCTGGAGCACCGCGAAGGACGCCCCCTGGCCGTCCGAGACGACGGCCACCCGCCCGTACGACGTCTCGAACGGCGGCACCCGCACCCGCCCGCCGAGCCGGGCCACCGTGCCGAGCGCCGCCTCGCAGTCCTCGACCCGGAAGTGCACGAGGAAGTGCGGCGGCATCTCGGCGGGGAAGACGTCGGTCACCGCGGCGCGGCCCACGTCGGGCGCGGCGCCGGGGCCGAAGAGGGCGTCGTGGAACAGGTCGCCGTAGAAGGCGTTGGCGGCCTCGGTGTCGCGGGTGTACAGCTCGGCCCAGGCGAAGGTGCCCGGCTCGTGCCGCCTGCCGAAGCCGGCGAAGGCACTCCCGCCGGTGCCGGAGGCCGGTTGCCACAGGGCGAAGACGGCGCCCTGGGGGTCGGTGACGAGTGCGGCCGTGCCCAGTCCGTCGACCGGCCCGGGCGGCGTGACGATCTGCCCGCCGGCCTCCCGGATCCGCGCGGCCAGCGCGGCGGCGTCCCGGGCGGCGAAGTACACCGTCCACACGGTGGGCATCCGGCCGTCCGTCTTGGGGACCAGCGCGGCGACGGGCTCACCGTCCAGCCGGGCCCAGGCGGAGGCGTCGGGCCCCGTCTCGTCGAAGGTCCACCCGAAGAGCTCGCCGTAGAAGCGCTTGCCCGCCGGGACGTCGGAGAGCTGTGCGTCCACCCAGCAGGGGACGCCTTCTGCGTACACGGACGCCCTCCGGGCGGATGCACCGTTTTCGGCCATGTCGCCAACGTAACCGCGTCGCGCGCACCGCGCAGACCAGGCACAGCAGCCACTCTGCGCCCGCGCACCCCATTTGCAGTCGGCCGAATCGCGCCGGGAACGCCCGTCGGTAAGCTGACGGCATGACAGGACAAGTGCGCACCGTTGACGGCCGCGTGGCCGGTCGACGCGGGCAGGCGACCCGGCAGAAACTGCTCGACTGCTTGGGCGACATGCTGAGCTCCTCCCCGTACCGGGACGTCAAGGTCATCGATGTCGCCCGGAAGGCAGGCACGTCGCCCGCGACCTTCTACCAGTACTTTCCGGACGTCGAGGGAGCCGTTCTGGAGATCGCCGAGCAGACGGCCGCCGAGAGTTCCGGCCTGGCCGAGCTGGCGGCGGGCCGCTCCTGGGTCGGCAAGTCCGGCTGGCAGACGGCGCAGGAACTGGTCGACGGGTTCCTGGAGTTCTGGCGGAAGAACGACGCGATCCTCCGGGTGGTCGACCTGGGCGCCGCGGAGGGCGACAAGCGGTTCTACAAGCTCCGGATGAAGATCCTGAACTCGGTGAACACGGCCCTCGCGGACTCCGTCGCCGAACTGCAGGCCAAGGGCAAGGTCGACAAGGACGTGAACCCGGCGGCGATCGCCGGTTCGCTGGTCACGATGCTCTCGGCCGTCGCCTCCCACCAGAAGGGCTTCACGTCCTGGGGCGTGAAGCAGGCCGAACTCAAGCCGAACCTGGCCCTGTTGATGTACCTGGGCATCACCGGCAAGAAGCCCACGAAGTAGCGCGCCCGACCGGTACGCGGCAGCCTGTCATCCCTGCCCGATCCGCCACGCCCCGCCCCTCGGACGCCCTCACCCACGTCGGTGACTCCCCCACCCCCGCTCCTCCCCGTCTCCTTCCCCCAGGCACCCACCCGCCGCCGTCGACCGGCCCGCAGGGGAACAACCGCCCGCCCGTCCGGTGTTGCGACCGGTGCAGGACCCGAACAGCCGGACGCCCGAACGCCGTTGGAGGAGACCGGAATGGCCCTGACCCGTGAAGAGCGTGAGCAGTTCCTGGCAGAACCCCACATCGCCGCGCTGGCGGTGGACGCGGGAGCCGGCCGCGCCCCGCTGACCGTGCCGATCTGGTACCAGTACGAGGCGGGCGGCGACGTCTGGATCATGACCGGGCTCGACAGCCGCAAGAACGAGCTGATCAAGGCGGCCGGCCGGTTCTCCCTCATGGTCGACCGGCTGGAGCCGACCATCCGGTACGTGTCGGTGGAGGGCCCGGTCGTCGAGACGGCCCCCGCGACCGTCGAGCTGCTGCGGGAGATGTCCGCCCGGTACCTCCCGGCCGAGAAGGTCGACGGCTACGTCGACTTCGCCTGGAAGAACCACGGCGAGCAGGTCGTCGTCCGGATGCGGCCCGAGCGCTGGGTGTCCTCCGACCTCGGCCAGGTGTGAACCGTACGGGGAACGCCCCTCCCCCGGCCCGTCACCACGTGACAATCGGGGCATGGAAACCGATCTTCACGAGCTGCTGAGGTCACTGCGGGTCTGGGACCCGGCGGTCACCGAGCTGCCCCCGTTCGACCCGGCCACCGCGCCCGGCGACCCGCTGCCGCTGTTCACCCGGTGGCTCGCCGAGGCGGTCGCGGCCGGCCAGAGCGAACCGCACACCGTGTCCCTGGCGACGGCCGATGCCGAGGGGTGGCCGGACGTACGGATCGTGATGCTGCACGGCGCGGACGCGGACGGCTGGTCCTTCGCCACGCACGCCGACAGCCGCAAGGGCCGCCACCTCGCCGCCCGGCCGTACGCCGCGCTCGTCTTCTACTGGCCGGTGCTGGGCCGCCAGGTGCGGGTCCGCGGCCCGGTCGCCGTCGCCCCGGCCGAGGAGGCGCGGGCCGACCTGCGCGCCCGGTCGACCGGCGCGCTGGCCGCCGCCCTCACCGGCCGGCAGAGCGCGCCGCTGAGCTCGCCGGAGGAGTTGGCGCGCGCCTCCGAGGCGGCCTGGGAACAGGCGGGGCGGGAGCCGGACGCGCCCGTCCCGTCCTGGACGCTGTACCGGCTACGGCCGCAGGAGGTGGAGTTCTTCCAGGGCGACGCCCGGCGCCGCCACGTGCGCCTCTCCTACCGGCGGACGGAGGAGGGCTGGCGCACGCAGCTGCTGTGGCCGTGAGCGGAACACCGGCGGCGAGCGGTCACCGCACGCCGGGAGCGGCCGGCTCGGCGTCGGTCGCCAGCCGGGCGTGCAGGTGCGCGTCCCGGAACGCGTCGCGCCGGTCGGCCTCGAACATGGCCCCGCGCATCGTGCCCTCGCAGACGTACCCGCACCGCTCGGCGACCCGGCAGGAGGCGTCGTGGCCCAGCGCGTGGCCCAGTTCCAGGCGGTGGAGGCCGAGTTCGGCGAAGGCCCAGCGCGACGCGAGGAGCAGGGCGCGGGTGGCGACGCCCCGGCCGCGGGCCTCGGGCAGCACCCAGTAGCCGACGTGGGCCTGCCGCAGGGGCAGGTTGATCTCGTTGACGCCGATGTGCCCGAGCGTCGTGCCGTCCGCCCCGTCCGTGATCCGGAACGACGCGGACCTGCCCTCTCCGGCGTCCCGTGCCCGCGCGCGCAGCGACTCGCGGGCCGCCCTGACGTCGGTCACCGGCCTCAGCGGCGTGTTCCAGCGTCGGAAGTCGGGATCGAGGCAGCCGCGCAGCCACGTCTGCACGTCGGCGTCGCTGCCGGCGTCCCAGGCACGGAGGCGCAGGCCGTGCCCACGCGGTTCGGTGACGGAGGGGGCGAGGGTGCGTATACGTGTGGGGGCCATCTGTCCATTCAAGCCGAACGGGGGCCGGCGGGGCCCGCGGGTTTTCCCGTGACCAATCCGCAACCGATTCCGGTCTTGACCGAGACCCATCAAGCGGGGCCGGGATTACGCTCGCCGCATGGCCGACTCCACAGCGTCCGCTGAACAGCGGTCCGCCCACCCCGCGGACCTCCCCGTGTACGTCATAGGCGCAGGCCCGGGCGGCCTGGCCGTCGCCCACGCGCTGCGCGCGCGGGGGCTGCGGGCCGTCGTCCTGGAGCGGTCCGACCGGGTCGGCGCCTCCTGGCGGCGCCACTACGACCGGCTCCGCCTGCACACCACGCGCCGGCTGTCGGCACTGCCCGGCCTGCCGATGCCGCGCCGCTTCGGGCGGTGGGTGGCCCGCGACGACGTGGTGCGGTACCTGGAGAAGTACGCCGACCACCACCAGCTGGAGATCGTCACCGGTGTCGAGGTCTCGCGCGTCGAGCGCGCGCCCGACGGCACCGGCTGGCTGCTGCACGCGTCCGGGGGCCGCGAACTGACCGGCGCCGCGGTCGTGATCGCCACCGGGTACAACCACACCCCGCGCCTGCCGGACTGGCCCGGCCGGGACACGTACACCGGCGAGCTCCGGCACGCCGCCGAGTACCGGAACGCGGCTCCTTACGCCGGCCGGGACGTCCTGGTCGCCGGCGTCGGCAACACCGGGGCGGAGATCGCCGTGGACCTGATGGAGGGCGGCGCCGCACGGGTGCGACTGTCCGTCCGCACCCCGCCGCACATCGTCCGCCGCTCCACCGCCGGCTGGCCCGCCCAGTACACCGGCGTCCTGTGCCGGCGGCTCCCGGCCGGCCTGGTCGACCGGCTGGCCCGGCCGCTGGCCCGGATCAGCGTGCCCGACCTGTCGGCCCAGGGCCTGCCACGCCCCGAGGCCGGGCTGTACACCCGGGCACGGCAGGGCGCCATCCCGGTGCAGGACGTCGGTCTGATCGACGCGGTCCGCTCGGGCCGGGTGGAGATCGTGGCCGCGGTGGCCGGCTTCGAGGACGGCAAGGTCCTCCTCGCGGACGGCACCCGCGTCGCCCCCGACGCGGTGATCGCGGCCACGGGTTACCTGCGGGGCCTGGAGCCCCTGGTCGGCCACCTCGGCGTCCTCGCGCCGGACGGCAGACCGGCCGCACGAGGCCCCCGCCCCCCGGCACACGCCCCCGGCCTGTACTTCACGGGCTTCACCAACCCGATCAGCGGCATGCTCCGCGAACTGTCCCTGGACGCAACACGCATCGCCAGGGCGATCGCGAAAACCGAGCACAACCGCATCTCACGCCTGCCGGGCTGAGGCACGGGCCCGCTGTTCAGCCCCGGGACAGGATCCGCAGCTCCCCGGCGTCCGGGTCGCCGAACACCACGAACAGCTCGGGCTGCCGTTCGCTGCCGCCGATCGTCCAGTACGTCTCCTGCCCGCAGCCGCCGTCCAGGCGTACGAGGACGCCCTCGCGCCCACCGTGGTGGTCGCCCTCCCGGTCGAGCGCCCAGGTGCCGGTGCCGTTGCACACGGTGAAGTCACCGGGGTCCTCGAAGACGGCCTCGGCGGGTACCCGGGTCAGCTCGGCCCGGCCGCCCAGCCACAGCCGCAGTCGCGCCCCGTGGTCCCCGTACCAGGTGCCGGCCACCTGGGAGGCGGACAGCACCGGAGGCTCGTAGTCGTCGACCAGGACGGCACCGCCCACGCCGGTGACGACGAGCAGGATCATGCATCCGCCCGCGGAGCGCAGCCAGATGCCCCGGTCGCCCCACCGCCGCCGTCGCAGATACGCAAGGCCGAGTACCGGCAGCACGCCGACACCGACGAGCCACGGGACGGTGCCGGCGAGGGGCAGCCCCCACAGCGCGCGCAGCAGTACGGCCCAGCACACGCCGACCAGCACGGACGTCGTCAGGTGCCAGGCCCACTCGGGGCCGCCGCAGTGACGCCGTTGCAGGCGGGCCAGAGCGGCGGCCGGCATGATCTGCACGAGGGCGTGCAGCAGGCCGAGAGGCGGCACGAGGAGCCACCCGAGGACGAAGAAACACGCCAGCCCGAAGGCCCCGCCGTACCCCGCCCCGTAGTCGTCCCGGCCGGATACGACGATCATCTGCAGCAGTGCGGCCGGCGGCAGTTGTGCCGCGCACAGCGCCGCCGCCCGGTCCCACTCGTCGTTCGGCCACGCCACACGCCTCGGCCCGGCCGTCCCCGGCCGTGTTCTCCCCCACCCCACGCGCCGCAGCCTACGGCCCGCTCACGACACCCCGGGCACCGGAGGCGTGCGGCGGCGGATCACCAGGGACATCAGGGCCGCCACCGCGCACAGGGCGCCGGAGGCGTACCAGACGACGTCGTACGTGCCGAAGGTGTCGCGGGCGACGCCGCCGAGGAAGGCGATGAGGGCGGCGCCGACCTGGTGGGAGGCGAGGACCCAGCCGAAGACGATCGCGCTGTCCTCGCCGTACTGCTCGCGGCACAGGGCCAGGGTGGGCGGGACGGTGGCGACCCAGTCGAGGCCGTAGAAGACGATGAAGAAGATCATCGGCGGGTGGACGCCGGGGGCCAGCAGGAAGGGGAGGAAGAGGAGGGAGACGCCGCGCAGGGCGTAGTAGACGGCCAGCAGGCGGCGCGGTTCGAAGCGGTCGGTGAACCAGCCGGAGGCGATCGTGCCGATCACGTCGAACACGCCGATGACGGCGAGCAGCGAGGCGGCGGCCGTCAGCGGCATGCCATGGTCGTGGGCCGCGGGCACGAAGTGGGTCTGGATCAGGCCGTTGGTGGAGGCGCCGCAGATCGCGAAGGTGCCGGCCAGCAGCCAGAACGGGCCGGTGCGCACGGCGGAGAAGAGAACACCGAGCGCGCGGCGGGCGGCGCCGGGGACCGGGGCGGGCTTCGGCACGAACTCCTCGGCGCCGTACGGCTTCAGGCCCACGTCGGCCGGGTGGTCGTGCAGGAGGAGCCAGACGAAGGGGACCACGGCGAGGGCGGCGAGGGCGACCGTGACGGCCGCGGGCCGCCACTGGTAGGTCTCCACGATCCAGGACAGCAGCGGCAGGAAGATCAGCTGTCCGGAGGCCGAGGCGGCGGTGAGGACGCCGGTGACCAGCCCGCGCCGTTCGGTGAACCAGCGGTTGGTGACGGTGGCGGCGAAGGCCAGCGCCATCGAGCCGGAGCCGAGGCCGACCAGCAGGCCCCAGCACAGGATCAGCTGCCAGGCGGACTCCATCCACACGGTCAGACCCGAGCCGAGCGCGATGACGGTGAGGGCGACGGCCACCACCCGGCGGATGCCGAACCGGTCCATCAGCGCGGCGGCGAAGGGTGCGGTCAGGCCGTAGAGCGCGAGGTTGACGGAGACGGCGGCACCGATCGTGCCGCGCGACCAGTCGAAGTCGTCCTGCAACGGGTCGATGAGGATGCCGGGCAGGGAGCGGAAAGCGGCGGCGCCGATGATCGTCACGAAGGTCACGGCGGCCACCCACCAGGCGCGGTGCACCCGGGGGCCGCGGCGCGGCCGGGTGGGCTCGGACCGCCGCGCGGCCGCTGTGGCGTCGGTTGTCTGGGTCACGTCACCGAGCTTCCCCTCTCGGCATTACCCGATCGAGTGGCCCGAAAGACAGGGTTCGCTAGGATCGGGCCATGACGTCCGACCGCCCGCGCCGCCCGCACCGCGTCGTCGTCCTCGCCCTCGACGGCCTGCTCCCCTTCGAACTGGGCATCCCGCAGCGGATCTTCGGGCGCGCCCGCGACGAGCACGGCCGCCGGCTGTACGAGGTCGTCACCTGCTCGGTCCGGCCCCCGGGACCGGTGCAGACGGACGCCGACTTCGCGATCCTGGTCGAGAACGGGCCCGAGGCGCTGGCCGGCGCCGACACGGTGGTCGTCCCGGCGTCGTACGAGCTGGGCCCGGTGTACGAGGAGGGCACGCTGACCGAGGAGCTGGCCGCCGCGCTGGCCCGGATCCGGCCCGGCACCCGGCTGGTCGCCATCTGCACCGGGGGTTACGTGCTGGCCGCCGCCGGTCACCTCGACGGCCGCCCGGCGACCACGCACTGGGCCTCCGCCGCGCACTTCCAGCGGCTCTTCCCGAAGGTCCGGGTGGACGCCGACGTGCTGTTCGTCGACGACGGCGACGTGCTCACCTCGGCCGGCGTCGCGGCCGGGATCGACCTGTGCGTGCACATCGTGCGCCGGGACCACGGCACCGCCGTCGCCAACGACGTGGCCCGCCGGACCGTCGTACCGCCCTACCGCGACGGCGGGCAGGCGCAGTACATCGAGCGGCCGGTGCCCGATCCGCAGCAGTCGTCCACGACCAACGCCCGCGCCTGGGCGCTCGGCCGGCTCCAGGAGCCGATCCAGCTGCGGGACATGGCCGAGCAGGAGGCCATGTCCGTGCGCACCTTCACCCGCAGGTTCCGCGAGGAGGTCGGCGTCAGCCCCGGCCAGTGGCTGACCCGGCAGCGGGTGGAGCGGGCCCGGCATCTCCTGGAGTCCACCGGGCTGTCCGTCGACCAGGTGGCCCGTGAGGCGGGCTTCGGGACGGCACAGTCGATGCGGCAGCATCTTCAGGCGGTGCTCGGGGTCACGCCGACCGCGTACCGGCGGACGTTCCGCGCAGAGTTGTCCACAGCCTGTGGACAGTGAGGGCGCCCCCCCGAAGGTGCCGGCCGGCGGCGCGGCGCCGTCCGCCCCGAGCATGGGCACCGCACACCGCCACCCGACTCCGGCGCTCCCGCCCGGTTCCCGTCACCCCCGAGGGAACCGCCGCCGAATCACGACCCACACTCGTCGAGGGCTCCGTCACCGAGCCCTCGTCGTCCCCTCGCGGCGAATCGTTGCCTACAAGCGTGAAGAAACGGTCACGAGCCGTCAACCGGCAGGGGAGCGCTGCTCACTTGGCGCCCTAGGGCGCGGGACGCGCACGGAAGCACGCCCCGGCGCACTGCCGCATCGACGCCGGCGGAAACGGGACCCGATGCGCCCGGCACACCCCGCGTCGGGCCTACACCACTTCGTAGGCCAGCCCCTCGGGGGCCACCGCACCGCCCGCACAGGCCGGCGGGGTGTCCCCGGACTCGGGGCAGCGGTCCAGTTCGCACCAGATGCGCTTGCCGGCGCCCTCGCGGCTCCAGCCCCAGCGGTCGGCGAGCCCGTCGACGAGGGCGAGGCCCCGGCCGCCGGTCGCGTCGCCGTCCACGCACCGGGGCACCGGGGCGCAGCCGCTGGTGTCGTCCACCTCGAGGCGGACCGTGGTCTCCTCGCTCACCGCGCCCGGGAGGACGAGCCGCAGCACGGCGGGGCAGCCGGTGTGCACCACGGCGTTGGTGACGAGCTCGGAGACGAGCAGGACCAGTGTCTCGGCGAGTTGCTCGTCGGCCTGTATCCCGGACCCGGCGAGCCGTGAGCGCGCCCACCGACGGGCGCGCCCCACCTCTGCGGGGTCGGGCCGGATCTCCAGCTGCACTTGAAGCACCTGCACCGCTCACACCATCCGAACCGGCGGACACAAAGGCTCGCGCCTCATGAGGGCCACGATCGTAGCCATTTCCTGCATGGCCAGAACAACGGCCGGGTCGGGGTTCACGGAACGTGAATCCCGTATGGAACAGCATGGTTGACGTACAGTCACCCCAACAAGCGCTTCGGGCATATTCCAGCGCGAAGGAGTACCCGTGCGGCATACTGTGCGACGCTCGCTCCGGACAGTCGAACAGGCGGCGGCCGACGGCCGTTCCGCCCTGCGGGGCAAGGCGCACACGCCCGGTTCCGGAGCCGCCCGGCGGGCGGCACCGGCGCGGCCGGCGCTCGGGAGCACTCGCATCCCACACAAGGTACCGGAGCACGGCGCCGACTCCGGGCCGTGACGGGGCACACGCCGGTCCCGACCGGGTGTCGACGCTCAGTGACGGCGCACCGCCACGATCCGCGACACCGCGGGCGGGGACGCCGCGGCGCCGCGCGTGTCACTCGGGCACGGTGAACCAGCGGGCGAACGCCGGGACGGCCTCGGCCTCCTCCACCTTGCCGTCGCCGTCCGTGTCGAGTGCGGCGGCGACGGACCGGGCGTTGTCCTCGGGGACGCCGAGCGCGGTGAGCACCCGCGCGGTGTCGGGGACGGTGACGGCTCCGTCGCCGTCCGCGTCCGCGACGGCGAGGGCCGCGTGCAGGAACGGGCGGGCGATCTCGGCGAACCGGTCCGGGTTGTCGCGCAGCCGCTTGACCGCGGCGGTGACGAACTCCTCACGGGTGATGCGCTGGTCGCCGTCGCGGTCGGCGATACCTGCCATGCCCTGCCAGAGCGCCTCCGCTCCGCCGTACAGGGCCTGGCCCCTGTCGGACCGGGCGGCGACGGCGAACTCGGCGAGCAGCGCCTTGGCCGCCGCGTTGAAGTCCTGCCGGTCGATGTAGCCGTTGCCGTCCTGGTCGAAGGTGGCGAACCGCGCCGCGATCCTGCGCTCGTACTCGCTGCTGACCATGTCTTCTCCGACCGCCTTCACATCACGTCGGTGGGTGCGTCTCGCACGGAGGGTACGACGCCCGGGGCCCGCCCGCAGGGCGAACGGATGCCCGTCCCTCCCCCGGGCACGCTCCGGGTGCGCTCCTATGCGGAGAGCGGGCGTGGTTCGTCGCCGGTCGCCGAGGCGAGGTCGGGGTGGACGTCGAAGAGCCGGCGCACCCCCAGCGCGCCGAGGACCCGGTTGACGTGGGAGCCGTCGACGGCACCCTGGGCGGGCAGTATCAGGCGCAGCCGGCCCTGGCAGGAGCGGATGAGGCGCCGGGAGGCGATGAGCACCCCGACCCCGCTGGAATCGCAGAACAGGACCTCGGAGAGGTCCAGGACGAGGCTGTGCCGCCCCTCGGCCACCTCGTCGTGCACCCGCTGCCGAAGCACCGGGGACGTCACCAGGTCCAGTTCGCCCGACACCTGGAGCACGGCCCAGTCGCCCCGCTCGCCGCCGGTCACATTGAACGTCACCACCATGCCCTTCATCCGTCGGTACGTCCGGACCCCTCCGAAACGGAAGCCGCGCTTACGCTTCTCGGCCGCGCGCCTGCCCACCGGCCGTTCCCGCAAACACCCGGCCGGAAACGGGCCGCGATCAAAAGAGGCTTGTTTCAGACGGTTTCGATCCTGTTCGATCGAATTCGGTCGCACGATGGAGGGTAGGGGGTCGATCTGAGAGGCCGATGAGCGCCCTACCACCTGCGGCCCGCCGGGGGCGCACATTGACACAAAGGGGCGTGCGTTGTCGGACGTGCCGACTACATTCGGGGAGACGGTGGCCACAGGCTGGAGACCGGCACGGGACCGGTCCGGCCGTCGGGCCCGAGCAGGGGGGTGGAGGAGCCGTATGGCGAAGAAGGACCTGCCGCTGCGCTGGGACCGCAAGATGCAGCAGCGGCTCGCCCGGGGCGAGGCCGCCGCCCTCGGTGAGCTCTACGACCGGTTCGCCTCGCTCGTGCACGGCCTCGCCCACCGCGTGCTGGACGACGAGCGGGCCGCCGATCACCTCACCCGCGACGTGTTCGCGCACGTCTGGGAGCACCCGGACACCTACGACCCCAAGCAGGGCCCGCTGCGCAGCTGGGTCGCCACGCTGACCCACCGTCTGGCCGTGCAGCGGCTGCGGGCCACCGAGGCGGCCGCCCTGGCGCGCGGCGGCCCCGGCACCACCGAGGAACTGGAGCGCAAGGTGCGCCACGCCTCGGTCGCCGCCCGCGCCGACTACATCGTCCAGTCCATGCCGGCCCCGCTGCGGGCCGCCCTGGAGCTGGCCTACTTCCAGCGCCGCGACTACCGCCAGACCGCCGCCGACCTCGGCGTCACGGAGGACGAGGCCCGCCGCCGCCTGCGCCTGGGCCTGCAACTGCTGGCCACCGCCCGCGACGCCGGATCACCGGGGGCACCGCCGGGATACGGGGGTGCGGCATGAGCGGGGCGTACGACGAGCACGGTGAGAACGACGGGCGCGACGAGCGTGATGAACGCGACATCCGCGACAACCCCGGTGATCTCGGTGATCGCGGTGGTCTCGGTGATCCCGACGAGAAGGACACGGACGACGGGAACGAGGCGTACGGCGGCGTCGGCGGGCCGGACCGCGCGCCGCGCATACCGCTGCCGCGTGCCTCCGTCGAGGACGGCGGGCGTCCGCTGCCCGCAGTGGAACCGGCCGCACCCCTCGTACTGGAGCATCACGTGCTGACCTCCCTCCTCGGTGCCTGGGCGCTGGCCGCCTGTTCCGCGGAGGAGGCCACGGCCGTCGAGGAGCACCTGGGCGACTGCGGTGCCTGCGCGGAGGAGGCGCTGCGGCTGCGCGACGCCGTCGGGCTGCTCCAGCGCCCGGAGAGCCTCGACCTGGATCCCGCCCTGCGCACCCGTGTCCTGGACGGCTGTCTGGAGCGCCGCCCGCCGCGCATCCCGGTGCCCGAATGGGCCACGCCGTACGACGCCGAGACGGCGCGCCTGGACGCGCTGCTCCAGGACTTCGGGGACTCCGAGTGGCACGCGCCGGTACGGCTGCGCTGGTTCGGGGACGACGGCACGGCGAGCCGGCGTACCACCGTCGCCGGGGTCATCGCGCACCTGCTGACGGTCGACGGACTGGTCGGGGTCGCGCTGGGCCTGCCCGACCCGCTCGGCGAGATCACCGCCCAGGCACCGGCTCCGGCGAGCCGCACCGAGGCCTACTGGCGTGCTTCGCACTACCCGCCCACGCGCGCGGTGCGGGCGCCGTGGCGCGAGCAGAGCCACGCCATCGTCCGGACCGTGGCCTTCACCGGCAGCACGGGCGGCACCGGCGGCGGCACGGGCCGGATGCCGGTCTCCTACGGCGACTTCGAGCTGCCGCTGCGCGACGCCATGCTGGACCGGGCCTTCGAGTGCTGGGTGCACGCGGAGGACATCGCCGAGGCGGTGGACTACCCCTACGAGCCGCCCTCGCCCCGCCATCTCAACCGCATGATCGACCTCGCCGCGCGGTTGCTGCCGGGCGTCCTGGCCGCGCGCCGCAGGGCCGGGCTCGCCGCGCCCGCCGGCGGCCGGCACCTGGTCGCGGCGGGCGAGCCGGGGCGCAGCCTGCGGCTGGAGATCGAGGGCTCGGGCGGCGGCGAGTGGCTCATCCCGCTGGACTCACCGGCGGCGGTGGGCTCCGCGGATCACGAGGTGGCCCATGTCGCCCTGGACGGCGTCGAGTTCTGCCGCCTGGCCGCGGGCCATGTGCCTCCGGCGGAGGCGGCGGCGGGGCAGGTCGGGGACCGGGAGGCGATCAGGGATGTCCTGTTCGCGGCGGCGAGCTTGAGCCGGATGTAGGGGCCGGTCGCGGATTCGTCGGCGGGTGTGCGTGGGGGGCTTGTCGCGCCCACGCGGCGGAGCCGCATATGCGACACAGCCCCGCGCCCCGAAGGGGCGCGTTCACTGCACGTACCTCCAGGGGCGCGGGGAACTGCGCGACCGGCCGACGACTACGCGCAGCCGCCGACGAGACGGAACCCCCGGGCTCCTAGGCGAACACGACCGTCCGCCGCCCGTTCAGCAGGATCCTCCGCTCGGCATGCCACTTCACGGCCCGCGCCAGCGCCTGGCACTCCACGTCCCGCCCGACGGCGACCAGCTGGTCCGGCGTGACGTCGTGGCCGACCCGCTCGACCTCCTGCTCGATGATCGGCCCCTCGTCGAGGTCGGCCGTCACATAGTGCGCGGTCGCACCGATCAGCTTCACGCCCCGCGCGTGCGCCTGGTGGTACGGCTTCGCACCCTTGAAGCTCGGCAGGAAGGAGTGGTGGATGTTGATGATCCGGCCGCTGAGCTGCTTGCACAGGTCGTCGGAGAGGACCTGCATGTAGCGGGCCAGCACGACGAGTTCGACGTTCTCCTCGCGCACGAGCTCCAGCAGCCGCGCCTCCGCGTCCGCCTTGGTGTCCTTCGTCACGGGGATGTGGTGGAAGGGGATGTCGTAGGACCCCACCAGCTCCGCGAAGTCGGTGTGATTGGACACCACGGCGGCGATCTCCACGGGCAGCGCGCCGATCCGGGCCCGGAACAGCAGGTCGTTCAGGCAGTGCCCGAACTTGCTGACCATGAGCACGATGCGCATCTTCTCGTCGGCCCGGTTGATCTGCCAGTCCATGTGGAAGGAGTCGCCGATCGCCGCGAAGCTGGCGCGCAGCTTGTCCACGGTCACCGGAGCGTCGGCCGAGAAGTGGACGCGCATGAAGAACAGGCCCGTGTCGTGGTCGCCGAACTGCTGGCTGTCCTCGATGTTGCAGCCGGTCATGAACAGGTAGCTCGACACGGCGTGCACGATGCCCTGCTTGTCGGGGCAGGACAGGGTGAGGACGTACTGGTCGGCCGGTGCGGCGGCGGGGCTGGACTGCTCGTTCATGGGGGACAGGGTCCCATATTCGGCCCCGCCGGTCCGACGGCCGTTCGTCAGGCGGACCGCGTCATGATCCGCAGCACCTCGAGGCTGCGGGGCTCCGAGTCCGGCTCGTCGCCGTCACTGGTGGCCAGCCGCACGTGCGCGTCCCGCGCCGCCCGCACCGCCTCCGGCCAGTCCGGGTGGTCGAGGTAGGCGGCCACCGGCGCGTCCGGCCCCACCTGGTGCACGATCCGCAGGACCCGCAGCACGGCGCTGTCGACGAGCGCCGCCTCCTGGGAGTCACGGAAGATGGTGCCGACGTACTTCTCCGCGGACCAGTGGTCCAGCCAGGTGTCCTCCACCAGCCGGTACACCGCGTCGGTGACGTCGCCGTAGCCGGGCGTACCGGCCAGCCAGACATCCCGCTGGAAGGCGGGCGCGGAGAGCATGTGCAGCGCGGAGCGCACCTGGCTGCGCCAGCGCCACCACGGCATGTCGTTGAGTGGCATGCCGCCCATGGTGGAGGAGCGACGGCCGCGACGGGAAGAGTTCTCCGAACCTTGCACGGTCATCGATCGTACGTTCCCCTCCACCCGTGGCGTACCGGCCCCCGCAATTCACCTCGGCGTCACCCTGCGTTGACCGGAGGTCACTTCCAGGTTATCCGTGTGACGGAATCGTGCGTGACCATGACCGGCAGGCGACGCAACCGCAGCACGTTCCTCCGCGGCCTCCCGGGCCGCTCCCGGCCCGCCCGAGCCGGGGCGCTGACCGCGGGAGCGCTGGCGGCGTGTGCGTCGCTCGTCACCGGTTGCGGGGTCGTCCCCGGTGTCACGGGGGGTTCCGGGGACGATCCGATCACCGTCATGACCTGGGCGCCCTCGGACACGGGCGCGACGAACAAGCCCGGCATGCCCGCCTTCGCGCGTGCCTACGCCCGCTGGGTCAACGCCCACGGCGGCCTGGGCGGCCGCAGGCTGAACGTCCTGACCTGCAACGACCACAACGACAGCGTGGCCGCCGCGAAGTGCGCCCGCCGCGCCGTCAAGGAGGGCGCGGTCGCCGTGGTCGGCTCCTACAGCCAGCACGCCGACTCGTTCTTCCCCGTCCTGGAGGGCGCCGGCATCCCCTACATCGGCGGCTACGGCATCACCAACGCCGAGTTCACCAGCCCCCTGTCCTACCCCGTCAATGGCGGCCAGCCCGCGCTGCTCGCCGGTCTCGGCAGCGCGCTCGCCGAGCCCTGCGGCCCCGTCACGCTCGTCCGTCCCGACACCATCGCCGGCGACCAGCTGCCCGCGCTGCTCGACTCGGGGCTGACCCGGGGCGGGCACTCCTCGACCCACGACCAGCGGGCGAAGGAGGACGCCACCGAGTACGACGGCGAATCCGACCGGGCGCTGCGGCAGGCGACCGCCGACCCGGGGCGGAAGGGGTGCGTGGTGCCGGTCCTCGGGGACCGCACCGGCACCTTCATGGACTCCTTCCGGCGGGCCCGCGAGGACTATCCGGAGGTGCGGACGGCGACCGTGCTCGGCAGCGTCGACCAGTCGACCGTCAACGCGTCCGGCGGCGCCTCGGGACCCTACGAGGGCGCGTACGTCACCGGCTGGTACCCGGAGGTGAGTGATCCGGGCTGGAACGGGATGAAGAGGGTCATCCAGGAGCAGGCGTTCGGCGACAACAGCGTCGACGCAGCGGACGCCGGGGTGCAGACGACCTGGATCGCGTACACCGTGTTCAAGGAGGTCGTCGAGTCGCTGGGGGACGGCGGGGTGAGCGCCGACCGTGTCACCCGGGCCCTGGACGACGGGCTGAAGGTCGGCACGGGCGGCCTCACGCCGACGCTCCAGTGGAAGTTCCAGGACAAGCTGGCCTCGGTCGGCTTCCCGCGGCTGGTCAACACGGAGGTCACCCTGCAGGTCGTCCGGCAGGGCCGGCTGGTGTCGGCCCGCGAAGGCGCCGTCGACACCACCCAGACCCTGCGCGACGCCGACATCGCCTGAGGCGGGCCGGGTGAGCCCGCCCGCGGGCGGTCACAGCTGGGTCGGCTCGCGCTCGGTCAGGCCGTACTGCTTGGCGATGGTGTTCCAGAGGTCGGCGGCCTTCGCCTTCTCCGCGCTCGCCGTGCCGCTCGCCCGGTTGCCGGCCTGCGTCTCGGCGGTGCTCCGGGCCTTGCCCTTCTTGCAGCCCTTCTTGCCGGCCGTCTGGTCGGCCCAGGCCGCGTAGTGGTTGTCGGCCGACGCGGAGGCCTGCCACGCCTCGGTGAGCGCGGCGGTCAGCTCGGCGTGGCCGGGCAGCTTGTCCACGGACAGCCGGGAGAGGCTGGTGACCAGGCCGGTGCGCTGCTTGGCGGCCTCGCGCAGGTCCTTCGCGGCCTGGGGCAGGTTGTCGCAGGACTTCACGTCGGCCACCGCGTTGATCACGGTGGTCCGGCTGCTGCCGCTCTGGGCCAGCAGTTTGTCCAGCTCGACGGCCTGCTGGCGGACCGGGTCGGCGGACGGTGACGCCGAGGCCGACGCGGAGTCCGCGGGGGCCGTGGCGGACACGGTCTGGTTGTCGGCCTTGTCGTCGTCGCCGCCCCCGCCGGCCATCATCGCGCCGGCGCCGATCCCGACGACGACGATGCCGACGCCCACGGCCGCGAGGAGCGGCACGCGCGAACCGGTCCGGCCGCCGCGGCCGCCCCGGCCCGCGTCGTCGTGGCCGCCGCGGCGCCTGCCGCCGCCGCCCGGACCCTGCGGGACGTACCCGGACGGGTCCGCGGAGTGCGCGGGGCCCGGCTCGTCGAATCGGGGCATCTGCTGGGTGGCGGAGGCGGGACCGTCGGCGCCGGGGGCGCTGCGGAAGAGGCTGTCGAACTCGGCGGGCGGCTGCCGGCCGTCGTCGGCGCCGGGCATGCCGCCGTGGGGCCCGGCGGGCACGGGCGCGATGTACTGCGTGGCCTCGGCGTCGGGGTGGGGGGCGGCCGGAGCGGGCTGATGGCCGGCCGGGTACGGGGCGTGCTGCGGCGCGTGCCCGAGGAACTGCGTCGCGTCGGAGGGCGTGCCGGCGGGTCTCTCGGGCGGCAGCGCCCCCGGAGAGACGGGGGGTATGTACTGCGTCGCCCCCTCGTCGGCGGGTATGCCGACCGGCGGCAGGTACTGGGTGGCGCCCTCGTCGGCCGGCGGGAGCGGCACGGACGGCTGCCCGTGCTGCCCGTACTCCGGCTGCCCGTACGCGGGTTGCCCGTACTCCGGCTGCCCGTACGGCGACTGCGCGCCCTGGGCGTGCCCTGCGGCGACCGGACCGCCGTACGCCGGCGGCTGCGTGTTCTCCGGGGGCAGTGGGCCGGGGCCCGCCTCGGGCGGCAGGCCGCCGGGGCCCTGCGCCGGGCCCTGCGCGGGCCAGCCGTGCTGCTCGGCGGAAGAGCGGCCGCTGTCCGGGGACCCCCATGGCTGGGCGCCGGGCGGAGTGGGCCAGCTCTCCCCCTGGGTCGGGCCGTACTGCTGCCCGGGCCCCCACGGCTGGTCCCAGGCCTGGGCGCCGGGCGGCGCCGAGGCGGGCGCGGGCCGAGCGGCCTCGGGCCCGGCGGGACCGCCCGCCAGGCCCGGCAGCAAGGGCGCACCGCCGTCCGAGGGCAGCACGATGCCTTCGCGCGCTTGCCGCGGCGAGGGCTCCTCGCCCTGTCCACTCTGCGTCACCGGGACTCCTGTGAATGGGGGACCTTCGGAATCGTCGGCTCACGCTACCGGGTACCCCGAGCCCCCTGCCACGCCGCCCAGGGCGTGACCTCCTTCCCTGTGACCGCAGTAACAAAACCGGGCTCCGGCACGCTGTTTACGTTCCTTTCCGCTCTCCGCACAGTGCTTCACCGCACGTTCACGCACCGGGGGCCCGTCGGTTCACGCGGCGGCGGGCAGATCGAGCCGCGCCCCGAACTCCCTTACCACCGCCTCCTCCCGGTAGGGCTCCAGGCGCTGCTGGAAGTCCTCCAGGTACTCGGCGCCCCGGTTGGAGCGCAGCGTCTCCAGCAGGTCCACGGCCTTCAGCGCGGTGTGGCAGGCCTGTTCGATCTCCCGCTGCTGCACCTGCGCGGTGGCGAGCAGCACATGGCCGATGGCCCGCCTGCGGGCCCGCGACGCGGGGTGCCCGGCCAGGGACTCCTCGGCGCACCGTGCCGCCGCGTCGGCCTGCCCGAGGTCCCGGTGGCAGTGCGCCAACTCGTCGGCCAGGTAAGCCTGGTCGAAGTGGGCGATCCACGCCGGGTCGTCCCCGGAGGCCGGGTCGGCCGCCTCCATCGCCTCGACCGCGCGCCCGGCGGCCGCCTGGGCCGACCGCGCGTCGCCGAGCAGGGCGTGGCCGCGCGCCTCGGCCGCGTGGAACATCGACTCCGCGCGCGGGGTGACCCGCCCGCGCGCACCCTCCTGCGCGGCGCGCGCCAACTGCGCGATCTCGCGCGGATTCCCGAGCTGTGCGGCCAGGTGACTCATCGACGCGGCGAGGACGTAGCCGCCGTACCCGCGGTCGCCGGCCGCCTGCGCGAGCCGCAGCGACTGGATGTAGTACCGCTGGGCCAGGCCCGGTTGACCGGTGTCGACCGCCATGTACCCGGCGAGCTCGGTCAGCCGGGCGACCGTGGCGAACAACTCCCGCCCCACCGCCTCCCGGTAGGAGCCCGCGAGCAGCCCGGAGACGACGCTGTTGAGGTAGTGCACGACGACCGGGCGCACGTGCCCGCTGCCGTACTGGTGGTCCAGGTCCACCAGCGCCTGCGTCATCGCCCGCACGGCCGCCACGTCGGACTGGCCCACCCGCGGCCCGGCCGAGCGCGACACCTGCGGGTCGGGCGCGGAGATCAGCCAGTCGCGGCTCGGTTCGACCAGCGCGGACGCGGCGACGGAGGAGCCGGACAGGAAGTCCCGCCGCCCCACGTCGCTGCGCCACAGCTCGCAGACCTGCTCGATGGCTCCCAGTACCGTCGGCGAGAACTGGAGGCCGACGCCCGACGCGAGGTTCTTGCCGTTGGCCATGCCGATCTCGTCGATCGTGACCGTACGGCCGAGCTTGCGTCCCAGCGCCTCCGCGATGATCGCCGGCGCCCGCCCGCGCGGCTGCTGTCCGCGCAGCCAGCGGGCCACCGACGTCTTGTCGTACCTCAGGTCGAGGCCGTGCTCGACGCCGCACATGTTCACCCGGCGGGCGAGGCCCGCGTTCGAGCAGCCCGCTTCCTGAATGAGCGCCTGCAGCCGTTCGTTCGGCTGTCGCGCCACGAGAGGCCTTGCGGCCATGGCGTACCCCCATGCGGTCTCGATGCTGTCTCGGCGGAACGAGAGATTTCCGGCCGTGAAGATCAATGCCCCGCCGATGTGCCGACAATGCGAGGCTTGTGAGGTTTGCCGGGGTAACGGCCGGTGCCGGCCCCAGACGTGGCTACCCAGCTCCTGCCGCGGATCCTCCCGCGCGCCCCCGCACGTGCACCCATGCGCCCCGGGTGCGGGATCGATGCTCCTCCCCCGCGCGCGGGGGAGCCGTAACCCGTGGTGGGTGCGGGAGTTGAGTTCCACGTGGAAGAGACCATCCCGGGCACCGAAACCGCTCACATCCCGCAGCAGCGCGGAACGTCGCTGCTGGAGACCGCCGTCCGCTATGCCGAGGAGCGCCACTGGGACGTGTTTCCCGGGACCTGGCTGGAAGCCTCCGACGGGGTGCAGCGCTGCTCCTGCGGGGAGGCGGCGTGCGCCGTCCCGGGGGCGCACCCGGCGCGCGAGGACTGGGCGACGCGGGCGACGGGCAGCGCGACCGTCGCCCGCCGGATGTGGCAGCAGCACCCCACGGCGTCGGTGCTGCTGCCCACGGGGCGGACGTTCGACGCGATCGACGTGCCCGAGACCGCGGGGTTCCTGGCGCTCGCCCGGATGGAGCGGATGGAGCTGACGCTCGGGCCGGTGACGCTGGCACCGGACCGGCGGATGCGGTTCTTCGTTCTTCCGGGGGCCACGGCGAAGGTGCCCGAGCTGGTGCGGAATCTGGGCTGGTCCCCTCGGTCGCTCGATCTGACCGTGCTCGGGGAGGGCGGGTATGTCGCCGCGCCGCCCACGCGGTACGGGACGCGGGGGGCCGTGCAGTGGGTCTGCCGGCCGACGCCGGCGAATCGGTGGCTGCCGGATGTGGAGGAGGTGATCTCGCCGTTGGCGTATGCGTGCGGCAGGGATCGGTAGGACGCGCCTACTCGTCTGCCGGGTTGGTGTGATGCAGCGGCTGCGGGTTCGTTGTGGTTGCTCGCGCCGTTCCCCGCGCCCCTTCGGGGCGCGCTGCTCCCCCGTAGGGTTCTAGGTGACGGAGGGAGTCGTGGTGAGCGCAAGTGCCGTGCGGGTTCAGGGGCTTTGGAAGCGGTTCGGGCAGCAGGTCGCCGTGGGTGGGATCGACCTGGAGTTGCCCGCGGGCAAGTTCATCGGGCTCGTCGGGCCGAACGGGGCCGGGAAGACCACCACGCTCTCCATGGTCACCGGGCTGCTCCGGCCCGATCAGGGGTCGGTCGAGGTGGTCGGGCACGACGTGTGGCGCGACCCGGTCGAGGTGAAGGCCAGGATCGGGGTGCTGCCCGAGGGGCTGCGGCTGTTCGAGCGGCTGTCGGGGCGGGAGCTGCTCGCCTACTCGGGCCGCCTGCGCGGACTGCCCGGGACCGAGGTGGACAAGCGGGCCACCCAGCTGCTGGACGTGCTCGACCTGGCCGGGGCCCAGCACAAGCTGGTCGTCGACTACTCGACCGGCATGCGCAAGAAGATCGGCCTCGCGACCGCACTGCTGCACAACCCCGAAGTGCTGTTCCTGGACGAGCCGTTCGAGGGCGTCGACCCGGTGTCGGCACAGACGATCCGGGGCGTCCTGGAGCGCTACACCGCGTCCGGCGCCACCGTCGTCTTCTCCTCGCACGTGATGGAGCTGGTGGAGTCGCTGTGCGACTGGGTGGCCGTCATGGCCGCCGGACGCATCCGCGCCACCGGCACGCTCGCCGAAGTGCGCGGTGACGCGGCCTCGTTGCAGGAGGCGTTCCTCGCACTCGTCGGTGCGGGCGTCCGGGACGCCGGCAGCGACCTCGACTGGCTGGGCGGCGGGGCGCGATGAGCGCGCGAACGGCCCCCGCCGCCCCGGCCACGCCCCTGACGGCCGTCTTCGTACGGCTGAAACTGTCCCTGCTGCGCAACGGGCTGCGGCAGTCCGGCGGCCGGCGAGCGGCCTACGTCGCCTCGGCCGTCGTCGTCCTGCTCTTCGCCGCGCTCCAGCTGATCGGCCTGATCGCCCTGCGCGGGTACGCGCACGTGGACGCGCTGGTCGTGCTGCTCGCGGCGGTGCTCGCACTGGGCTGGGCGGTGATGCCGCTGTTCTTCCCGAGTGGCGACGAGACGCTCGACCCGACCCGGCTGGTGATGCTGCCGCTGCGGCCCCGGCCGCTGGTGCGGGCCCTGCTCGCGGCCTCCCTGGTGGGCATCGGGCCGCTGTTCACGCTGTGCATGTTCGCCGGTTCCGTGGTCGCGGTGGCGCACGGCGGGGCCGCGTTCGCCGTCGGCGTCGTGGGCGCCGTCCTCGCGCTGCTGGTGTGCGTGACCCTCGCGCGGGCCGTCGCCGCCGCCAACGTCCGGCTGCTGACCAGCCGCAAGGGCCGCGACCTGGCGGTGCTGAGCGGGCTGGTCGTCGCCGTCGGGGCACAGCTGGTCAACTTCGGCGCGCAGCGGCTGGGCACGTCCGGTCTCGAGCAGCTCGACCCGGTGGCCGACGTGCTGCGCTGGGTGCCGCCCGCCACGGCGATCGGCGCGATGGACGCGGCGAGCGACGGGTCGTACGGCGTCGCCCTCGCCCAGCTGGCGCTGACCGCGGCGGCCCTGGTGCTGCTGCTGTGGGTGTGGGCGCGGCACCTGACCCGGCTGATGACCTCGCCCGACGGGTCCACGCTCCAGGCGGCCGAGGGCAGGCCCGTCCGCGAACCGGGCTCGGCGGGCCTGGCCCGGCTGCTCCCGGCGGGCCGCACCGGCACCACCATGGAGCGCTCCCTGCGGTACGTGTGGCGCGACCCCAAGACCAAGGCGGCCTGGGTGACCTCGCTCGCCATCGGCCTGATCGTGCCGGTGTTCAACGCCTGGCAGGGCACCGGCTCGGTCTACTTCGCCTGTTTCGCCGCCGGGATGCTCGGCATCCAGATGTACAACCAGTTCGGCCAGGACACCTCCGCCTTCTGGGTCGTCGCGATGACGATCTCCTCGACGCGCGACGCGTACGTCGAGCTGCGCGCCCGGGCGCTGGCCCTGCTGCTGATCACGCTGCCGTACGCCACCCTCGTCACCGTCCTGACGACCGCGATGCTCGACGACTGGCGGACGCTGCCCGAGGCGCTCGGCCTGTCCTTCGCGCTGCTCGGCGCGATGCTGGCGACCGGCGCCTGGACGTCGGCCCGCTTCCCGTACTCCATTCCGCAGGAGGGCCACAAGAACGTGGTCCCCGGCCAGGTGGGGCTGGCCTGGATCTCCATCGTCGGCGGGATGGTGGGCGCCGCCCTGCTGTGCGCGCCGGTCATCGCGCTGACCATCTGGCTGCACGTGCGCGAGGGCGGTGACGCGTGGAGCGCGGTCCTGCTGCCGGTGGGCGCGGTGTACGGCGCGGTGCTCACCCTGCTCGGCCTGCGTCTGGCCGCCCCGCACACGGCACGGCGGCTGCCGGAGATCCTGACGGCCGTGAGCAAGGGGTGACGGGGGGCGGGGAGGCCGCCCCGCCTCACCCTTCCCCGAGCGTGTCCAGGAACGGTTCGATGGCCGCCCGCCACGCCTCCGGCTGGTCGTAGTGGACGAGGTGGCCGGCGTCGGCGACCTCCGCGTACTGGCCGCGCGGCAGGACCCGGACCATCTCCTGGGCCTCCGCCCGGCCGAGCTCGCCGTCCAGGCCGCGCACGACCAGGGTGGGGCAGCGGACCTGGGCCAGCTCCTCCCAGTGGGCGTCGTACACCCAGGTCTCGCGGGAGCGCAGCATCTGCTCGGGTTCGAAGACGGGGCGCCAGCCGTCCGGGGACTCGGCCATCACCTCGGCGTAGAACTCGCCCCGGGCCGGGTTCGGCCGCTCCACCCACGGGTCGTCCTCGCCGAACCACTTGCGCACGTCGGCGAGCGTCGCGAACGGGACCGGCCAGGCCTTGAACCACTCGGCCCACACGTGCTGCGAGGCGGCGCCGAGCGCGGAGGCCCGCATGTCGCAGATGATCAGGCCGCGGACCAGGTCGGGCCGCTTGGCGGCGAGCTGCCAGGCGGTGAGCGCTCCCATGGCGTGGCCGATGAGGACGGCCGGGCCGAGGCCGAGCTGCTCCAGGGCGGCCTCGACGTCCTCGACGTAGGCCTCCCGGGTGTAGGCGCCCCGCGGGGGCTTGTCGCTGCGGCCGTGGCCGCGCTGGTCGAGGGCGACGGCCCGGTGGCGCGCGGAGAGCCAGCGCGCCGTGGGCGCCCAGTGCGAGGCGCGGCCCATCAGGCCGTGCAGTAACAGCACGCCCGGGAGGCCGCCGTGCGCGTCCGCCGGATCCGTGCCGTGCGCCCCGTCGGTCTTGGGAGGGTCGCCGAACTCCCAGGCGGCGAGGCGCACCCCACCCGCCCCGGTCACGTCGATGCGCCGCGCCATAGGTCCTGGCACCCCCAAGTGTCGCGCCCTGTCGTGCCTGCGCCCTGTCGTCCCTGCGCTGTTTGCGTGTCCGCGCTTGTCATACCTGGCGCCTGTCGTACGGGCCGTTCATGTCCGACAACCGCAGAGTATCGAATGGATATTCGAAAATGCCGTCCCGCTGGGCAACACCCCTCATTCGAGTGACACCCCTCAGGGATTGATCGCCGTCGCCGCGGGGAGATCTTCAGCGGGAGGCGGACCGCTCGGGGAAAACGGTCCGAGGGGATTGACCCTGAGAGCTCGGGGCTCCGGGTCAGCACAGGGGAGGACAGGCCCCGGCGCCACAAGGCGCCGGGGCCCTCTCCGTCTCTCCGGCATGTCCCTCCCCCTCTCCGGCCGGTCCGACATCGCTGTCGGACCACGGCCCAGAGCCTCACGTGCACTCACGCGACAGCCTCGCACGCCGATCGCGCGACCGCTGCGATTCGGCGCACCCCGTCCCGGAATCGACGGGATCGGCGCCGTGGCGCGAAGCCCCCGCGTCACCGTCCGCTCGACGGCCCCCCGACCGGCCCGCGCACGCTCCGGTTCAGCGCTTGGCGACGAACACGTGGGACGCGACGTCCGCCTCCAGCTCGGCCGCCTCGCCGCCGCTGCCGACCAGCACGCCGCCCGCCGACTCCGTCACGCTCACCACCGAGCCCGGCTGCACGCCCGCCCGGCGCAGCGTGTACATCAGCTGCGCGTCCGTCTGGATCGGCTCGCCGATGCGGCGCACGACGACCGTCTTGCCCTCGGGGCCCGGGCCGAGGTCGGCGAGCGACACCATGCCCTCGTCCAGGAACGGGTCGGCGCTGTCCGTCTCGCCCAGCTCCTCCAGGCCCGGGATCGGGTTGCCGTACGGAGACTCGGTCGGGTGCCGCAGCAGCTCCAGCACGCGGCGCTCGACGGCCTCGCTCATCACGTGCTCCCAGCGACAGGCCTCGGCGTGCACCTGCTCCCACTCCAGGCCGATCACGTCGACGAGCAGGCACTCCGCGAGCCGGTGCTTGCGCATCACGCGCGTGGCCAGCCGGCGCCCCTCGTCGGTCAGCTCCAGATGCCGGTCGGCCGCCACGGACACCAGACCGTCGCGCTCCATCCGCGCCACCGTCTGGCTCACCGTCGGGCCGCTCTGGTCGAGCCGCTCGGCGATCCGGGCACGCATGGGGACCACACCTTCCTCCTCCAGCTCGAGGATGGTGCGGAGATACATCTCCGTGGTGTCGATCAGTCCGGACATACGTGCCCCTTGGTGAGATCTGCCGGAGGCGGAGGCCCACCGGCGCGTGCGCTGGCCCTGCATTCAATTCTGACGCATACCACCGACAAGCGTCCCTCGCCGCGGCAACCCGGGGCGACCGGCACCACCGGACACCGCCCGGCGCGGCCCGCTCGGCCGTATTGACACCGCACAGGTCCAGACCGCACCGTGATCCGCGACGCAGCCACACCGAAGGGGCCCCGCATGAGCGACCGCAAGCCGGCCGGCCAGTTCCTCGACGCGGCGATCGACCTGCTGCGACGCGTCCGCGAGGAGGAGGCCGACGCCATCGAGGCGGCCGGCACCCTGCTCGCCGACACCGTCCGTGACGGGGGCCGCCTCTTCGCCTTCGGCGCCGGTCACTCCTCGCTCGCCGCACAGGACGTCGTCTACCGCGCCGGCGGACTCGCCCTGATGAACCTGCTCTCCGTGCCCGGTGTGGTCGGCGTCGACGTCATGCCGGCCACGCTCGGCTCCGCCCTGGAGCGCGTCGACGGCCTCGCGAGCGCCGTCCTGGACTCCTCGCCCCTGCGCGAGGGCGACGCCCTGGTGATCATCTCCCTGTCCGGGCGCAACGCGCTCCCCGTGGAGATGGCCATGAACGCCCGCGCGCTCGGGGTGAAGGTCATCGGCGTCACCTCGGTGGCGTACGCCTCCGAGACCAGGTCCCGGCACACCTCCGGCACGTTCCTGAAGGACCACTGCGACCTCGTCCTCGACTCCAAGATCGCCGTCGGGGACGCGGAACTCACCCTCGACACCGTCCCGGCGCCCTTCGCACCCGCGTCCACGGTCGTCACCACGGCGCTGATGCAGGCCGTGATGGCCACGGCGGCCGGCGCCCTCGCCGAGCACGGCATCGAGCCGCCCCTGCTGCGCTCCGGCAACGTGGACGGCGGCCACGAGTGGAACGGCCGCGTGCTGGCGGAGTACGGCGACCGGATCTTCTACCGGCACTGACCGGCGAACGCCGCGAGCGCCGCGAGCGCCTCCGGCGGCGTCACCGGCACACCGACCGCCCGGGGGCGGGGCGGCGGCCGGCCCGACCCGGCGGCGCATCACCCGGGCCGCACTCCCGCCCGCGGCCGCCGCGAACCCTTCGCCGGCGGCGCTTCACCGGGACCCCTGCTCGCGGGGCGGTCGGTCCTGCCCGAGGGGCACGCCTACTCCCGCGCCACCGCTCCGGCCAGGTCCAGCGTCGTCGCGATGCGTACCGCCACGTCCTCCGCGTACATCGCGTCGGGGCGTTCGAAGGCGTTGCGGCCGGCGCCCCGCAGGAACGTCACGACGCCCAGCGTCCGCCCCCGGCTGCGCAGCACCGTGCACAGGGCGTGCACCGTGTCCGGCGGCCACTGCCGGGCCTCGGCCCACCGGCGCGCCTGCTCGGGCGGCACGGCGCCGACGCCCGCGCTGGCCCGCACCGAGCCGACGCGCTCCACGCACTGCAGCGCCGGATGCCCCTCGCCGTACCGCACCGGCAGCCCGGCCGCCCCGGACGGCAGGCCGGTCCCCGGCGCACCGGAGGGCGTCGTCGCCACCCGGACCAGGCGAACCGGATCCGCCGACCCGGAGTCCGCGAGCGCCCCGCCCGCCACCCGGTCGATCAGCGCGTGGTCCGCGAACCCGGCCAGCGCGAAGTCGAGGTGGACGGTCGCCGCCTCCGCCGGGTCCTCGCACTCCCCCGCCGCCCGCGCCGCCCGGTGCAGCTGATTGGCACGGAAACGCAGCAGCGCCGCCTCCTGCTCGCCCTGCTTGGCCTCCGTGACGTCCTGGAACAGCCAGCCGACGCCCAGCGGCACCGGCTCCTCCGCCAGGGGCGAGGACAGCCGCACGAACCCGCTGCGCCAGCACCGCCGCCGCTCCCCGTCCGGGGTGCGCACACTCACCCAGATCTCGGCGGGCGCCGGCGGCGCGCCCTCCGCCAGGACGTGCGTGAGCGCGCTCTCCAGTTCCTCCACGCCCTGGGAGAGCAGATCGCCCAGCGGCCGGCCCAGTACCGACGTACGTCCGGTGCCCAGCGCCCGGGCCGCGTGCGCGTTGACCACGGCGGGCCGCAGGTCCACGTCCACGAGCACGACACCCCAGCTCGCGTCCTCCAGCAGCGCCTCGCTCAGCGCGATGGACCGCTCCAGGTCGATCTGCGCGTGCACCTCGCTGAACGCGCAGTACACCCCCGCGGGCCTGCCGTCCGGGCCGCGCACGGCCGCCGACTGGGTGCGCACCAGCACCCGTCCGCCGTCCTTCGTCAGCAACGCGAACTCGTTCACCTGACGCCCCGGCGCCCGCATCGCGGACAGCAGGCGCTCCTCGACCTCCCCGGCGTCCGCGCTGCGCACCGCCCAGCCGGCGAATCCCTGCCGCCCCACGGCCTCGGCCGCGGTCCAGCCCAGGATCCGCTCCGCCTCGCGGTTCCAGTGGGTGACGACGCCTTCCGCGTCGAAGGCGCACAGCGCCGCGTCCATCCCGTCGAGGAGCGCGGCCAACAGGTCCGCGCCGTCCCGCTCGGGCTGCTCCGGTTCGTCCGGCCCCAGCTCGTCGGTGGTCCCACTACGCCGGGAAGCACTCACCTGAACCCCCTGCAGGCTGCGTCCGCCGTACCGTACGCCGGTTCGTTCACTGGCCTTCATTCAACTCGAACGTGATGCAGCACACACCGGGTTCCCGCAAGATTGCGGAAATCGTTGCGCAGCGGAAACCCGGCATACGCCCCTGTCATCAAGGGTCCCGCCGTCACGCCCCGGCCGCCAGCCGCAGATCCACCCACTCGTCGCTCTCGCCGTCCAGCACGTACCGCTCCCGCTCGGTGAACCCGCGCGCCCCGGCGAACCGCAGCCCGTCCTCGTTGGCCGCCAGCACCACCGTCTCCACCGCCCCGGCGCCGAGCCCGCGGGCGTGCGCCAGCCCTCGTTCGTAGAGCGCCGCGCCGATCCCGCGCCCCCGGAACGCCGGCAGCACGCGGGCGATCACGGTCGCCACCCGCTCCTCCCCCTCGGGCGGACGCACGGTGGAGCAGCCGACGAGGACGTCTCCCAGGTAGGCGTTCTCCAGCCGGTACCGGACGCTGCGCTCGCGCACGTCCGCCAGGGACATCGCGGCGGGCGGCACGATCTCGTTGTGGACGTGCCGCCACTCCTCGGCCATGCCCTCGCCGTCCACGGCCTCGATCCGCAGCCCCGAGCCGGGCGCGACGGGTCCCCGGCGCGCGTCCACCTCGATCTCGATGCGCATCCGCTCGTCCGAGAGCCCGCACACCGCCATCGTGGCCGCCGGCCGCACCTCGCCGAACACCCGCCGCAGCACGGGCCAGCAGGGCTCGAAGTCCGCCCGTTCGGGCAGCAGGTACCGCACCCGCACCACGTCCGCGAACGTGCAGCCCGCCTCGGCCAGCGCGGCCCCTATGTTGCGCAGGCACTGCTCGGCCTGCTCCACCACGTCGTCGGCGATGGTCATCGCCGCGTAGTCGAACCCGGTGGTCCCCGACACGTGCACCCGGTCCCCGTCGACGACGGCCCGGGCGTACCCGATCCGCTCCTCGAACGTGGACCCGCTCAGAATCGTCCGCCGCTGCGTCATGCGCGGAACGGTAGGTGACCAGGCAGAACGCGTCCATGGCATATCGGACGCCGGACCGACGCGAAAAAAGTCGTTGCTTCGGCGGCCGTCCGGTTTTTAGTGTGGGGGCACACGAGAAGGGAGGTGGTTCGGCAGATGTACAAGAACCGGACGCGTGAGGTGGCTGCGGGCTAGCGGCCCGGCACCACACCGAGTGCGGTGCCGGACCAGCGCGTGAGAGAAACGCGCAGCCGGCCCAATCCCGAGCAGTCACCCGACCCGCGAGTCGCCGGTACGTCCGGCCGGCTCCTCCACGGAGGAACCAGACTCGCGGGTCGTCTGCGTTCTGCGGGACCTCTCGGGGATCAGCCCGCGATGTCCCCGTAGCCCTCGACCTCGCGCGGGTCGCGGGGGCCCGGGCCGGTGTAGCGGGCGGAGGGGCGGACCAGTCGGCCCGTCCGCTTCTGCTCCAGGATGTGCGCCGACCAGCCGGCCGTGCGGGCGCAGGTGAACATGGACGTGAACATGTGGGCCGGGACCTCGGCGAAGTCCAGCATGATGGCCGCCCAGAACTCGACGTTGGTGGCCAGGACACGGTCGGGACGGCGGTTGTGCAGCTCTGTCAGGGCCGCCTTCTCCAGGGCCTCCGCGACCTCGTAGCGCGGCGCGCCCAGTTCGCGGGCGGTGCGGCGCAGGACGCGGGCGCGGGGGTCCTCGGCGCGGTAGACGCGGTGGCCGAAGCCCATGAGGCGCTCGCCGGCGTCCAGGGTCTTCTTGACGTACGCCTCGGCGTCCCCGGTGCGCTCGATCTCCTCGATCATGTGCAGGACGCGGGAGGGCGCGCCGCCGTGCAGCGGGCCGGACATGGCGCCCACGGCGCCGGACAGGGCCGCGGCCACGTCCGCGCCGGTGGAGGCGATGACGCGGGCGGTGAAGGTGGAGGCGTTCATGCCGTGCTCGGCGGCGGAGGTCCAGTAGGCGTCCACGGCGGCCACGTGCTTGGGGTCGGGCTCGCCGCGCCAGCGGATCATGAAGCGTTCGACCACCGACTGGGCCTTGTCGATCTCGCGTTGCGGGACCATCGGCAGGCCCTGGCCGCGCGCGGACTGGGCGACGTAGGACAGGGCCATGACGGCGGCGCGGGCGAGGTCGGCGCGGGCCTGCTCGGCGTCGATGTCCAGGAGGGGCTTGAGGCCCCAGACCGGCGCCAGCATGGCGAGCGCGGACTGGACGTCGACGCGGATGTCGCCGGAGTGCACGGGGATGGGGAAGGGCTCGGCGGGCGGCAGTCCGGGGTTGAACGCGCCGTCGACGAGCAGGCCCCACACGTTGCCGAAGGAGACGTGTCCGACCAGGTCCTCGATGTCGACCCCGCGGTAGCGGAGGGCACCGCCCTCCTTGTCGGGTTCGGCGATCTCCGTCTCGAACGCGACGACTCCCTCTAGCCCGGGTACAAAATCGGACATCAGGCGGCTCCTCGTGGTCGTGATGTGTGGCGACCGGCGCGGGGACGAGTGCGGTCGTCCCCATGGATCCACGGCCGTGCGCGGCTCGCGGTCCCTGCGGTCACCCGTGTGATGCCCCGTCCGGCGGGCGCTCATCCAACCGGGACGGAACCAGCACGATATCCCCGGGTGTCACCTTTGGGGAGGGGTCGCGGCACTCAGTGCCACTCAGTGACGAAGGACACCGCGGAGCGGAGCCGCGCGGATACGGCAGGATGGCCGTCGTGACCGACCGCGATGCCGTCCCCTTCGATCTTCCGTCGATGCGCAAGCAGTACCGGGCCGACGGGCTCGCCGAGAGCGAGCTCGCCGCCACGCCCCTCGAGCAGTTCGCGCGCTGGTTCAAGCAGGCCGCGACGGAGGGCGGCCTGTTCGAGCCGAACGCCATGGTGGTCTCCACGGCGGACGCCGAGGGCCGGCCCAGCTCCCGCACGGTGCTCCTGAAGCACTTCGACGAGCAGGGCTTCGTCTTCTACACCAACTACGACTCCCGCAAGGCGCGCGAGCTGGGCGAGAACCCGCACGTGTCGCTGTTGTTCCCCTGGCACCCGATGGCCCGCCAGGTCATCGTGACGGGCGTGGCGCGGCGGACCGGGCGGGACGAGACCGCCGCCTACTTCCGGACCCGGCCGCACGGCTCGCAGCTGGGGGCGTGGGCCAGCGTCCAGTCCGCGGTGGTGCCCGGCCGGAACGCCCTGGACTCCGCGTACGCCGAGCTGGCGGCGCGCTATCCGGAGGGCGAGCGGGTGCCGGTGCCGCCGCACTGGGGCGGCTTCCGGGTGGCGCCGCGGGCGGTGGAGTTCTGGCAGGGCCGGGAGAACCGGCTGCACGACCGGCTGCGGTACGTGGCGCAGGCCGACGGGAGCTGGCGGGTGGAGCGGCTCGCTCCGTGAACCGCCGGGCGGGCCCCGCGGGTGCGGGCGCGGGGGTGCGTCAGCCCAGCGCTGCGTCCAGCAGGTCCGCCCACTGGGCCACGACCCGTTCGCGTCGGCCTGCGTCGTCGGTGAGGAGGTTGGCGAGGCCCAGGCCGCGGGCCATGTCCAGGAGGCCCTGGACGGTCTCGCGGACGCCGGGACGGCTCTCGTCGGCGCCGAGGAGGTCGACGGCGATGCGGTGGGTCTCGCGGCCGACGCGGGCCTCCAGCTCGGTCACCCGGCCGCGCAGCTGCTCCTCGTCGGAGGCGGCGACCCACAGGTGGAGCGCGGCCCGGAACAGGGGCCCGGTGTAGAGGTCGACCAGGGCGGCCACGACGGCGCGGCGGTCGTCGGCCGCCGCGCCGTCGGGGAACAGGGCGCGCAGGGCGCCCGAGCGTTCCTCGGCGACGTACTCGACCGCCGCCGTGAACAGGTCCTCGCGGGTCGGGAAGTGGTGCTGGGCGGCGCCGCGGGAGACGCCGGCGCGTTCGGCGACGACGGAGACCGTGGAGCCGGCCCAGCCGTGTTCGGCGAGGCAGGCCACGGCGGCTTCGAGGAGCCGCTGCCGGGTGGCCCGGCTGCGGTCCTGCTTGGGTACTCGCTCGGCACGGTCGGCCGTGCTCACACCACCCATTCCGGATCCCGTCGTTCGAGGAAGGCCGTCATCCCCTCGCGGGCCTGCGGGGAGGAGAACAGCCGGGCCGAGAGCGCGGTCAGGTCGGCCGCGTCCCGGTCGAAGGCCTCCAGCACCCTAGCCGTGAGCAGCCGTTTCGTCTCGGCCAGGCCCTGCGGTGAGGCACGGCGCACACCGTCGAGGACGGGGGCGAGTACGACGTCCACGTCGGCGCCCGCCGCCGTGAGCAGGCCGGTGCGGGCGGCCTCGGCGGCGTCGAAGCGCTCGCCGGTGAGGCAGTACCGGGCGAGGGCGCGGGGGTCGGTGCGGGGCAGCACGGTGAGGCTGATGACGGCTGGGGCGACACCGATGCGGACCTCGGTGAAGGCGTACGTCGACGTGCTGGACGCGACGGCGACGTCGCACGCGGCGAGCAGGCCGAGGCCGCCCGCGCGGACGTGCCCGGTGACCCGGGCGATCACCGGTTTCGGCAGCTCCACGATCTGCCGGAGCAGGGCGACGAGCGCGTCCGGGTCGGGGGGGTCGCGCAGGTCGGCGCCGGCGCTGAAGGTGGTGCCGGTGTGGGTGAGGACGACGGCGCGGACGCCGGTGTCCTCACCGGCCTTCGCGAGCGCGTCGGCCAGGTCGGCGACGAGGGCGGCGGAGAGGGCGTTGCGGTTGTGCGGGGAGTCGAGGGTGAGGGTCTCGACTCCCCGCACGCGGGTGCGGTCGATCAGGGTCACGGGCGGCCTCGCAGTTCACGGCGGAGGATCTTGCCGCTGGCCGCCCGGGGCACGGCGTCGATGAAGGTGACCCGGCGGACGCGTTTGTAGGGGGCGACGCGTTCGGCGACGTACATCATGACCTCTCCTTCGGTGGGTCCCTCGGCGGGCGCCCGGCGCACCACGTGGGCGTGCGGCACCTCGTTGCCGTCGTCGTCGTGGGCGCCGACGACGGCCGCGTCGGCGATGCCGGGGTGGGTGAGGAGCAGGGCCTCGAGTTCGGCGGGCGCCACCTGGAAGCCCTTGTACTTGATCAGTTCCTTGACCCGGTCGACGACGTACAGCCAGCCGTCGGTGTCGACGTGGCCGACGTCCCCGGTGTGCAGCCAGCCGTCCTGGTCGATCATGGCGGCGGTGGCGTCGGGACGGCCGAGGTAGCCCTTCATGACCTGGGGGCCGCGGATGAGGATCTCGCCGGACTCGCCGGGGCCGAGGTCCCTGTCCGGGTCGTCGAGGGAGACGACGCGCATCTCGGTGCCGGCGATGAGCTTGCCGACGGTTCCGGGCGGCGCGTCGGCCATGGCGTCCAGCGGGACGACGTGGGTGCCCGGGGACAGTTCGGTCATGCCGTAGGCCTGGCCGACGGGCGGCAGGCCGAGCCGCCGGGAGCAGGCGGCGGCGAGTTGCGCGTCCAGGGGGGCGGCGGCGCTGACGATGTACTTCAGCGAGGACAGGTCGTAGTCGGCGACCAGGGGGTGCTTGGCGAGGGCGAGGACGATCGGCGGGGCGACGTACAGGCCGGTGATGCGGTGGTTCTGGATGGCGGCGAGGAACTGCTCCAGGTCGAAGCGGGGCAGGACGACGACGGTGGCGCCGAGCCGCAGCGGGGCGTTCATGAGGGCCGTGAGCCCGTAGATGTGGAACAGCGGGAGCACCGCGAGGATGCGGTCGCCCGGTCCGGCCGCGATGGCGGGCTGGAGCTGGGCGAGGTTGGTGGCGATCTGCCGGTGGGTGAGCATGACGCCCTTGGGGGTGCCGGTGGTCCCCGAGGAGTACGGCAGGGCGGCGACGTCCTCGGCCGGGTCGATGGCGACCTCGGGTTCGGGGGCGGTCGAGGCCAGCATGTCGATGAGGGAGCGGTGGCCGGACGCTCTGTCGCACACGAAGATCTCCCGGACCCCGCCCGCGAGTTCGGCGGCCCGGCGGGCGACGCCCAGGAGGGGTGAGACGGTGACGACCCAGCGGGCCCGCGAGTCGGCGAGCTGCTTGGCGAACTCCTCCGCCGTGGCGAGCGGGTGCACGGTGGTCACCGAGGCACCCGCGCGGGTGGCGGCGTAGAAGGCGAGCGGGAAGGCGACCGTGTTCGGGCTGTGCAGGGCGAGGACGTCGCCCTTGCGCAGGCCTGCCTCGGCGAGGGCGGCGGCGACGCGCCGGTGGAAGCGGTCCACCTGCTCGTAGGTGAGCGTGGTGCCGTCGGTGCCGTCGATCAGTGCCGGGGTGTTCCCGAACACGGCGGCCCGGCCGAGCACGGCGTCGTGGATGGGCAGTTCGACGGGCGGGACTTCTGCGTACTCGCTGCGGAACACGGTTCCTCCACGGGGGGCTAGTACGACTTGGGCAGGCCCAGGGTCTGGTGGGAGACGTAGTTGAGAATCATCTCCCGGCTCACCGGGGCGATACGAGCCACGCGCGACGCCGTTATCAGCTGGGCGAGTCCGTACTCGCGGGTGAGGCCGTTGCCGCCGAGGGTGTGCACGGCCTGGTCGACGGCCTTCACGCAGGCCTCGCCGGCCGCGTACTTGGCCATGTTGGCGGCCTCGCCCGCGCCCATGTCGTCGCCGGCGTCGTACAGATGGGCCGCCTTCTGCATCATCAGGCGGGCCAGTTCGAGGTCGATGTGGGCCTGGGCGAGGGGGTGGGCGATGGCCTGGTGGGCGCCGATGGGGGCCTTCCAGACGGTGCGTTCGCGGGCGTACTCGACGGCGCGGGTCAGGGCGTAGCGGCCCATGCCGATCGCGAAGGCGGCGGTCATGACGCGCTCGGGGTTGAGGCCGGCGAAGAGCTGGAGGAGTCCGGCGTCCTCGTCGCCGACGAGGGCTTCGGGGGGCAGCCGTACGTCGTCCAGGACGAGCTCGAACTGCTTCTCCGCGGCGTTGAGTTCCATGTCGATGGGGCGCCGCTGGAAGCCTTCCGCGTCGCGCGGGACGATGAACAGGCAGGGCTTGAGTGTGCCGGTGCGGGCGTCTTCGGTGCGGCCGACGACGAGGGTGGCGTCGGCGATGTCGACGCCGGAGACGAAGACCTTGCGGCCGGTGAGCAGCCAGTCCCCGCTCGCCGGGTCGCGGCGGGCGGTGGTGGTGATGCGGTGGCTGTTGGAGCCGGCGTCGGGCTCGGTGATGCCGAAGGCCATCAGGCGGCTGCCGTCGGCGAGGGCGGGAAGCCACTTCCGCTTCTGGGCCTCGGTCCCGAAGCGGGCGATGACGGTGCCGCAGATCGCCGGGGAGACGATCATCATGAGCAGGGGGTTGCCGGCGGCGCCCATCTCTTCGAGGACGAGCGAGAGTTCGGTGATGCCGCCGCCGCCACCGCCGTATGCCTCCGGCAGGTTGACGCCGATGTAGCCGAGCTTGGCGGCGTCCTGCCAGAAGCGCCTGTTGTCGGTGCCGAGCGTGCGGGGGTGGCTCCTGGCGAAGGCCGATACCGCTTCGCGGAGGGACTTGTGCTCTTCGGATTCGATGAGGGTGGTCACTGTGCTCCTTCGGGTGCGGGTCTCGTCGTGGCTGGTCGCGCAGTTCCCCGCGCCCCTAGGTGCCCTGGACCACCGCCAGTAGAGAGCCCACCGCGACTTGTTGTCCGGTGACGGCGTGCAGGTCGGTGAGCGTTCCCGTGACCGGGGCGGTGATCTTGTGTTCCATCTTCATCGCCTCCAGCCACAGGAGGGCCTGGCCCGCCTTTACGGTCGTGCCTTCGGTCAGGCCCTCCGCGACGCGGACGACCGTGCCCGGCATGGGGGCGAGGAGGGAGCCGGGGGCGTGCTGGGTGGCGGGGTCGGGGAAGCGGGGCAGGGGGGTGAGGGCGGTGGTGTTCGCGTGGACCTGGTCGCCGTAGTGGGCGATCTCGTACGTGTGCCGGATGCCGTCCGTTTCGAGGACGACGCGGGCGGCGTCGGCGTGGACGACGCGTACGCCGTCGGCGGCGAGGCCGTCGCGGGTGTGGCGGTAGCGGACCTCGTGCTCCTCGCCCGCCATGGCGTACCGCTTGACCTGCGGCTGGGACGGGACGTTCCGCCAGCCGCCGAACCGGGAGCGGCCGTGGGCGTCGGCGAGGGCGGCGGCCAGTGGGGCGAGGGGGTCGGGGGCGGGCTCGGTGAGGGCGGCGAGGTGGCGGTCGTAGAAGCCGGTGTCCATGCGGGCGGAGGTGAACTCCTCGTGGCGCAGGGAGCGGACGAGCAGGTCCCGGTTGGTGACCGGGCCGTGGATCGGCGCCCGTTCCAGGGCGCCGGCGAGGCGGCGGACGGCCTCCGCGCGGGTGGGTGCGTGGGCGACGGCCTTGGCGAGCATCGGGTCGTAGTGGACGCCGATGTCGTCGCCGTCGGTGTAGCCGGTGTCCAGGCGGATGCCGTCCGGGACGGCGAGACGGTGGAGGCGGCCGGTCTGCGGGGCCCAGTCCCGCGCCGGGTCCTCGGCGTACAGGCGGGCCTCGACGGCGTGGCCACGCGCGCGCGGGGGGTCGGTTTCGAGGGCGTGGCCCTCGGCGACGCGGAGCTGGAGGGCGACCAGGTCGATGCCGAAGACCGCCTCCGTGACGGGGTGTTCGACCTGGAGGCGGGTGTTCATCTCCAGGAAGTGGGCCCTGCCGTCCGCGACGAGGAACTCGACGGTGCCGGCGCCGGTGTAGCCGACGGCGCGGGCGGCCCGGACGGCCTGCTCGTGCAGGTCCTCGGTGAGCGACGCGGTCAGTCCCGGCGCCGGGGCCTCCTCGATCACCTTCTGGTGGCGGCGCTGGAGGGAGCAGTCCCGGGTGCCGAGCGCCCACACCGTGCCGTGCGTGTCGGCGAGGATCTGCACCTCGACGTGGCGGCCGTTCTCCACGTAGGGCTCGACGAACACCTCGCCGTCGCCGAAGGCGCTCGCCGCCTCCGCGCGTGCGGCGGTCAGCTCGGCGTCGAGGTCCGCCAGGCGCCGTACGACGCGCATGCCGCGTCCGCCGCCGCCCGCCGCGGCCTTGACCAGCACCGGCAGGTCGGCCTCGGTGACCTCCCCCAGGGGCGCGATGCCCATCAGTTCCTTGGCGCGGGTCTTGGACGCCATCGCCTCGATGGCCTCCGGCGGCGGCCCGATCCAGGTCAGGCCCGCGTCGGTGACGGCGCGCGCGAAGCCGGCGTTCTCGGAGAGGAAGCCGTAGCCGGGGTGCACGGCGTCGGCGCCGGCGGCGACCGCGGCCTTCACGATGAGGTCGCCGCGCAGGTAGGTGTCGGCGGAGGCCGTTCCCGGCAGGCGGACCGCGGTGTCGGCCACGCGCGCGTGGAGGGCGTTCTCGTCGGCGTCCGAGTACACCGCGACGGTCCGGATGCCCGACTCCCGGCAGGTGCGGAAGACGCGGCAGGCGATCTCGCCCCGGTTGGCGACGAGGACGGAAGTGATCACTGGTCCCTCACCCTTCACATTCGGAAGACGCCGAAGCCACCGCGCGCCCCTTCGTAGGGCGCGGTGTGGATGGCGGACAGGCACAGGCCGAGGACGGTGCGGGTGTCGCGCGGGTCGATGACGCCGTCGTCGTAGAGCCGCCCGGACAGGAACATGGGCAGCGACTCGGACTCGATCTGCTGCTCCACCATGGCGCGCAGTGCCGCGTCCGCCTCGTCGTCGTACGGCCGGCCCTTCGCGGCGGCCGACTGGCGGGCGACGATGGAGAGCACCCCGGCGAGCTGCTGCGGGCCCATGACGGCGGACTTGGCGCTGGGCCAGGCGAACAGGAAGCGCGGGTCGTAGGCCCTGCCGCACATGCCGTAGTGCCCGGCGCCGTACGACGCCCCCATGAGGACGGACAGGTGCGGGACCCGTGAGTTGGAGACGGCGTTGATCATCATCGCGCCGTGCTTGATGATGCCGCCCTGCTCGTACTCCCTGCCGACCATGTAGCCGGTGGTGTTGTGCAGGAAGAGGAGCGGGATGTCGCGCTGGTTGGCGAGCTGGATGAACTGGGCGGCCTTCTGCGACTCCTCGCTGAACAGGACGCCCCGCGCGTTGGCGAGGATGCCGACCGGGTAGCCGTGCAGGCTCGCCCAGCCGGTGGTGAGGCTGGTCCCGTACAGCGGCTTGAACTCGTCGAAGTCGGATGCGTCGACGATCCGGGCGATGACCTCGCGCGGGTCGAAGGGGGTCTTGAGGTCGCCGGGGACGATGCCGAGGAGTTCCTCGGGGTCGTACTCGGGCGGCTCGGCAGCCGGCGGATCGGCGTACGCCTTGCGGTGGTTGAGGCGGGCGACGACGCGGCGGGCCTGGCGCAGGGCGTCCGGCTCGTCCACGGCGAAGTAGTCGGCGAGGCCCGAGGTGCGGGCGTGCATCTCGGCACCGCCGAGCGACTCGTCGTCGCTCTCCTCGCCGGTGGCCATCTTGACCAGCGGTGGCCCGCCGAGGAACACCTTGGCGCGCTCCTTGACCATGATCACGTGGTCGGACATGCCGGGGATGTAGGCGCCCCCCGCCGTGGAGTTGCCGAAGACGACGGCCACGGTGGGGATGCCGGCCGCGGACAGCCGGGTCAGGTCGCGGAAGATCGCGCCGCCGGGGATGAAGATCTCCTTCTGCGACGGCAGGTCGGCGCCGCCGGACTCGACCAGGCTGATGCAGGGCAGCCGGTTGGCGAGGGCGATGTCGTTGGCGCGCAGGGCCTTCTTCAGCGACCAGGGGTTGCTGGCGCCGCCGCGCACGGTCGGGTCGTTGGCGGTGATCAGGCACTCGACGCCCTCGACGACGCCGATGCCGGTGACGAGGGAGGCGCCGACCGTGTACTCGCTGCCCCAGGCCGCCAGCGGCGACAGCTCCAGGAAGGGCGTGTCGGGGTCGAGGAGCAGCTCGACGCGTTCGCGGGCGAGCAGCTTGCCGCGTTCGCGATGCCGGGCGACGTACTTCTCGCCGCCGCCCGCGAGGGCCTTGGCGTGCTCGGCGTCCAGTTCGGCGAGCCGGCCGAGCATGGCCTCGCGGTTGGCCCGGTGGTCGGGGCCGGCCGGGTCGACGGTGGTGGGCAGGACCGTCACAGGAGAACCTCCGGGATGTCCAGGTGGCGGGCGCGCAGCCATTCGCCGAGCGCCTTGGCCTGCGGGTCGAAGCGGTGCCGGGCGGCGACGCCCTCGCCGAGGATCGACTCGACCACGAAGTTCAGGGCGCGCAGGTTCGCCAGCACGTGCCGCGTGACGGGCAGGTCGCGGGCCTCGGGGAGCAGCTCCCGGAACCGGTCGGTGGTCAGCTCGTGCGCGAGCCAGCGCCAGGCCTCGTCGGTGCGGGCCCACACGCCGACGTTGGCGCTGCCGCCCTTGTCGCCGCTGCGGGCCCCGGCGACAAGCCCGAGGGGCGCGCGCCTGCGGGGCCCCGGCGGCAACGGCTCCGGCACGGGCGGCTCCGGTACGGCCGTCAGTACGGCGGTGTCGGGGGCCGGTGCCACGGGGACGCGCCGGCCGTCGTGGAGGACGGCGACGTGGTCGACGCCGTCCTGTGGGACGTGGGCGGCCTCGAAGACCCCGTAGGGCGAGCCCTTGCCGGGGGGCGCCGACACATGGAAGCCGGGGTAACTGGCGAGGGCCAGTTCGACGGCGGCCCCGCTCAGCGCCCGCCCGACGGCCTGCTGGTCGGCGTCGCGGACGACGAGCCGCAGCAGGGCGCTGGCCGTCTCCTCGGTCGGCGCGTCCGGCCGGTCGGTGCGGACCAGGTCCCAGCGGACGTCGGTGACCTTGCCGAGGGCCGGTTCCATCTGCGCCCGTACGAGGGCGGCCTTGGCCTCGACGTCGAGGCCGGTGAGCACGAAGGTGACCTCGTTGCGGAAGCCGCCGAGGCGGTTGCGTCCGACCTTGAGCGTCGGCGGCGGGGCCTCACCGCGGACGCCGTCGATCCGTACCCGGTCGGGGCCGTCCTGGGTGAGCCGTACGGTGTCCAGCCGGGCGGTGACGTCGGGCCCCGCGTACCGGGCGCCGCCCGTCTCGTACAGCAGCTGGGCGGTCACCGTGCCGGTGCCGACGAAGCCGCCGGTGCCGTCGTGCTTGGTGATGACGCAGGTGCCGTCGGCGTGCAGCTCGGCGAGCGGGAAGCCGGGGCGCCGGACGTCGCCGTCCCGGAAGAAGGCGTAGTTGCCGCCGGTCGCCTGTGTCCCGCACTCCAGCACGTGCCCGGCGACTACCGCGCCCGCGAGCCGGTCGTACTCCGTCGGCGCCCAGCCGAAGTGCGCGGCGGCGGGCCCGGTGACCAGGGCCGCGTCGGTGACCCGCCCGGTGACGACGACGTCCGCGCCCGCGCGCAGGCACGCGGCGATGCCGAAGCCGCCGAGGTAGGCGTGCGCGGCCAGCGCTCCCGGGTGGGCGGCGGTGAGGTCGTCGCCCTCGACGTGCGCGACCCGTACGGGGATGCCGAGCCGGCCGGCGAGGGCGCGTACGGCGTCGGCGAGTCCGGCGGGGTTGAGTCCGCCGGCGTTGGTGACGATGCGGACGCCCCGGTCGTGGGCGAGGCCGAGGCACTCCTCCAGTTGGCGCAGGAAGGTGCGCGCGTATCCCGCGTCGGGGTTCTTGAGCCGGTCGCGGCCGAGGATGAGCATGGTCAGCTCGGCGAGGTAGTCGCCGGTGAGGACGTCCAGGGGGCCGTCGGTGAGCATCTCGCGCATCGCGTCGAAACGGTCGCCGTAGAAGCCGGAGGCGTTGCCGATACGCAGCGGTGCCGTCACCCCTCTGCCCCCTTCGGCTTCCGGCCCGCTCCCGGCGGTCCGGCGAAGGCCTGGGCGATGTCCAGCCAGCGGTCGGCGTCCCGGCCCTCGGCGTTGAGGGCGAGGTCGGCGCGGTGGGCGCGCTGGGTGACCAGGAGGCAGAAGTCGAGGGCGGGGCCGGTGACGCGCTGGGTCGCGTCCTCGGGGCCGTACGTCCACGGGCCGCCGTCCGGTCCGGTGAGCTCGACGCGGAACGGCTCGGCGGGCGGGGTGAGGCCGTGGGCCGCGTACGCGAAGTCCCGGGTGCGCACGCCGATGCGGGCGATGTGTCGCAGGCGGCCGGTGGGCGGGCGCGTCACGCCGAGCGCCTCGGCGACGTCGAGGCCGTGGGCCCAGGTCTCCATGAGCCGGGCGGTGGCCATGGAGGCGGCCGCCATGGGCGGGCCGTACCAGGGGAAACGGGCGCCGGGGGCCGACTCGCGCAGCGCGGTGTCGAGCCGCCGGCGGCCCTCGCGCCAGTACGCCAGCAGCTCGGCGGGGGCCCGGCGGGCGGTTTCCTCCGCGCCGTCGTCGACGAAGGTGCCGGGGGCGGCGAGGGCCTTCTCCACCAGCGCCTTGAAGCCGTCCTCGTCGGTGACGGCGACCAGGGCGGACCGGTCGGTCCAGGCCAGGTGGGCGATCTGGTGGGCGATGGTCCAGCCCGGGGCGGGCGTGGCGAGCGTCCACCGCTCGGGGCTCAGCGGGGCGACCAGCGCGTCGAGCTCCTCGCTCTCCTCGCGCAGGTCGTCGATCACGGGCGTCGGGTCGGACACGGGCGCTCCCCTCGGGCACGGCGGCGTGCGGCGCGGTGTGGTGTGGAGCATGGCAGCGGGGGCGTAAACAATCAAGCATGCTTGCATGAATTTCAGCGGGGCCGGGGCGCGGGCGGGGTGCCGCCGGGGGCGGGGCGGGCCTGCCGGAAAACGCGCCGGCCCCCGCGCCGGTGTGAGCCGGGCGGGGGCCGGGAGCGGGATGCCGGGGAGAGCGCGGCGTCTACTGGCCGTCGGCTCCTGGGCCCGGGAGCTGCCGCTCGGCGCGGCTTCGCCGGCCCACCTGGGTCCGGACCGCGCCCATGCTGGCCGCGACCACCAGGGCGATGGCGGCGGACTGGGTGGCGGACAGGGCCTGGTCGAGGATGAGGAAGCCGGCCGCCGCGGCGATGGCGGGCTCCAGGCTCATGAGGATGGCGAAGGTCGGCGCGGGCAGGCGCCTCAGCGCGAGCAGTTCGAGCGTGTACGGCAGGACGGAGGAGAGCAGGGCCACCCCGGCGCCCAGCGCGAGCGTCACGGGGTCGATCAGCTCGGCCCCCGACTCGGCGATGCCCAGCGGCAGGAACAGCACCGCGCCGACCGCCATGGCGAGGGCCAGCCCGTCGGCCTGCGGGAAGCGGCGGCCGGTGCGCGCGCTGAAGACGATGTACGCGGCCCACATCACGCCCGCCCCGAGCGCGAAGGCGGCACCGGCCGGGTCGAGGCTGTCGAAGCCGCCGCCGCTGAGCAGGAAGACGCCGGCCAGGGCGAGCGCGGCCCACACCAGGTTGACCGCGCGGCGGGAGGCGAAGACCGACAGGGCGAGCGGGCCGAGCACCTCCAGGGTGACGGCGGGGCCGAGCGGGATGCGGTCGACGGCCTGGTAGAAGAGGCCGTTCATGCCGGCCATGGCGATGCCGAAGACGACGACCGTGCCCCAGTCGGCCCGGGAGTGGCCGCGCAGCCGGGGACGGCAGACCAGGAGCAGGACGACGGCGGCCACGACCAGCCGCAGGGTCACCACGCCGAGGGCGCCGGCCCGGGGCATCAGGCTCACCGCCAGCGCGGCGCCGAACTGCACGGAGATCCCCCCGGCGAGGACCAGTCCGACCGGGCCGAGGGACCCCCAGCGACCGGTCGGGGCACCACCCGGCGCGGGCGCGTGGCCGACGGCCTGCGCTGCCTCGGGGCCCGCCGTGGAGGCGGCCGGGGAGGGGGTGCCGGGGGTGGCGCTGGAGGTGCTCACGAGGGCTCCGGGACGGTCTGCGGGTCGATTTCGTTCATCGTGCTGTACGGCACAGTCCAGGGTAATGGACTCAGTCAGGCGCATAGCCCTGTCATGCAACTGTCGGGGGCGGGGTGTGCGGCTGTCAACGGACGTCCGTCCGGCGGGCGGGACCTCGCCGGACGGGTCCGCCCGCCGAGGAGGTAGCGTCCGCGGCGTGAGACGACTCCTTGCCCGCCTCTGGCGCCTGCTGCGCCCGCTGCAGAGCCGCATCATGTGGTTCCTCAACGCCAAGTTCGTCGTCGGCGTGACCAGTGTCGTGCGCGACGACGAGGGGCGGGTGCTGATGCTGAGGCACCGGATGTGGCCGCCTGGCCGCCAGTGGGGTCTGCCGAGCGGCTTCGCGCGCAAGGGCGAGGACTTCCGGGCGACCGTGGTGCGCGAGGTCGCGGAGGAGACCGGCCTGGAGGTGGAGGTGGGCCGGCTGGTCATGCTGACCAGCGGCCTGCGCACCCGCATGGAGGTGGCGTACGAGGCCCGGCTGCTGGGCGGCGAGCTGCGCCTCGACCCGTTCGAGATCCTGGAGGCCCGCTGGTGCCGCCCGGACGGCCTCCCCGAGGGCATCCAGCCGGTGTGCGGCCCGCTGGTGCGGGGCGAGACGGTTCCCTGAGCCGCCCCTGGTGCCGAAAGCGCCGGTCGCCCGGCCAGAAGCCCCTGTCCACCCGTGGAGTGCCGCTTCGTCAAGTCACCGGCCCGTCCCACGGCACCCTGCAACGCCCGAGTTCGGAGTCCTGACCGTGCTGTTCGACGTCACCCGCGGCGAACTCGCCGACATCTTCGGCGAGGACCGGCTCGCCACCCTGCCCGCCACCGCCTTCCCGCCCCTCGCCGCGGAGACCGAGGGCGCCCGCCTCCTGCAGACCGTCGGCGTCCCCACCGGGACGCTCTCGCTGCGTGAGCCCGACGGGGAGTCCGGCCGGCTGCCCCTCGTCCGGGACGTCGTCGACGCCGAGGACTTCGAGGGCGCCTCGCACGACGCGGGCGACTGGCCCGTCATCGCCTGGCTCCTCAACGCCCATCTCGCACTGGATCCCGGCAGCGGCAAGGTGTACGCCTTCGATCCCGACGAGGAGAGCGTGCGGGAACTCCACACGGACGCCTCCTCCCTCGTCCGGGTCACCGTGCGGTTCCAGCGCCTGCTGGACGGGTTCACCTTCGGCGACGAGGGTGACGAGGAAGCCGGCTTCGAGCGCCTGGAGCGCGAGGTCGAGCGCGTCCGCCGGGAGACGGACGGGCTCGACCCGCTCCCCTTCCAGGACGACGGGACGGTCTGGTCGGTGGTCGGCGAGGAGATCGCCATGGGTCAGCGTTTCCGGGGCGACAGCCCGGGAGCCCGCTCGCTCTACGGGTGACCGCCGGGCACCCGCCCGCCCGACCGGGCACCGCCGGTCAGCCCATGCTCTTCGCGCCGTCCAGGGTCTCGCGGATGATGTCGGCGTGGCCGGCGTGCTGAGCGGTCTCGGCGATGATGTGCATCAGCACCCGGCGCGCCGACCAGTGCGTGTCCTCGAACCACGGGGCCTTCGGCAACGGCTGCACGGCCCCCAGGTCGGGCAAGGTGGCGACCAGGTCGTCGGTCCGGCGGGCCACCTCGGCGTAGTCGGCCAGTACACCGGCCAGCGTCTCACCGGGCAGCATCCGGAACTCGTCGGCCCGCCGGGCCCAGTCGGCCTCGGTCAAGGCCGTGAAGTCCCCCATCGCCGACGGGCCTTCCAGAAGGAAGTCGCCCCAGCTCCGCTCGACCGAGGTCACGTGCTTGATCAGGCCGCCCAGACAGAGCTCGCTCGCGGTGGGCCGCAGCCCGGCCTGCTCGTCGGTGAGGTCGCGGGTGGTGAAGCGCAGGAAGTGCCGGTGCTTGGCCAGCATCGCCAGCAGGTCGGCACGCTCGTCGGTGACGGCCGGGGCCTCGGTCGCGTCGTGGGTGGTCAGGTCTCGGGTGGTCGTCTCGTCGAAGGTCACGTCGGTCTCCGTCGTCCAGTGTTCGTTCCGTCGGTCGAGAACCACGCTATGAACCATCGAGGTCAGATCTCGTCCTAGATGGAGCATCGCAGAGCACGGAGCCCAACAGACTCCGCACGGCCTGATGGGCGACCCCTCCGCCGCCCATCAGCAGCCCCAGCCCCTCCGTGTCGTCGAAGGCGTCCCCGGACAGCCGGGTGACACCCTCGGTGGACGGCCCGTCGGCGGCGCAGCAGGTGCGCGACGCCGTCGGCCGTGTCGCCGCCGGGCGCGGTCACCACGAGGTCGGCACGTCCGTCGCCGTCGAACGACCGAGCGCCCATACCGCTGAGCCCGTCCGGGCCGCCCGCCAGGAACATCACCTGCTCCGGGCCGGGCTTGCCGCACACGTCCCAGCGGGGAGCACCGGCCACCACGTCCGTGTATCCGTCGCCGTCGACGTCCCGGTGCCCAGGGTGACGAAGACGGTGTCCTCGTCCTGGGGTGCCTCGCCGGGCACGCCGGGCGTGTCGCGGTCGACGGTCGTCGTGCGCTTCCCTGGCCCGGCCTCCGACCCGTACCCCACCGTCACCGAGCTGCGGCTCACGTCACCGCCGCGGCGCCTCCGCTTGATCACCCGAACCGTCCATACGGACGAACACGTGCCGCGCGCCCGTCGCGGTTCCGGTTCCCGCCCCCCGGGGGGCTTCGCGCAGCCGACCGCTACGCCACTGCTCCGCACGCCAGCAGCTCGGCGTGGGCGCCGAACTACTCGGCCATCCCCGAGTCCTCCCGAATGCCCCGCACGGCGAGATCCGCTTCCTGGCCGAGCGTCTGTCGGAGGCCCTCGCCGACGCCCTGCGAGTGGCGGAGAGCCGGGGACGGAGGCTGGAGGGCTCGAGCCGGCCCGGCGGTGGCGGCCCGCCCCGTGCGGTTCCTCAGGCCCCTCCCCCGCGGCCGTCCCTCGGGCCGAAGGTCTGCAGGGCCTCCGTGTCCGTGCCCCTCGCCCACAGGTACTCGTCGGCCCATGCGGCGATGTCGGGGTAGGTGCACTCGGTGACGAGCCGGGTCACCGCCGTCGGTACGTCGTACGGGGTGACCCGCAGGTCGGTGCCTGGGCCGAGGAGGCACCAGTGGGCGCCGGCGCGGCCGTAGGGCATGCCGACGCTGCCCGGGTTGACCACCAGGCGGCCGTGGGACAGCCGGACGTAGGGCATGTGGGTGTGGCCGCACACCACCGTGCGGACGTCGTCGGGCAGGCCGGCGAACACCTCCGTCCACCGGTCGCGGCGCGAGTCGACCAGCACCACCTCCTCGTCGTCCCGGGGCGTGGCGTGGCAGAACAGCACCCTGCCGTGACCGCGCACGCCGAGGGTCAGCGAGGTGGGCAGGTCCGCGAGGAACTGCACCTGCTCGTCGGTGAGGCACTCCGCCGCGTAGGGCCCGATCGGGTCGGGGATCGTGGCGCGCTCGCCCCTGCGGTACTCGACGAGTTCGCGGTCGGCGTTGCCGCCGATCCACAGCACCCTCTCGCCCAGGCCGCGCAGCAGCTCGACCACCTCGCGCGGCTGTGGACCCGCAGTGATGTCGCCGGTCAGCACGATCCGTTCGGCGGCGGCCACCTCCGGTTCGGCGAGCACGGTCTCCAGCGCGGGCAGCACCCCGTGGATGTCGGAAAGGACGGCCACCCGTCCCAGTTCGTACGCCACTCACCCTCTCCTTCCGCGCGGCCCGGTCCGGCACCACGGTCGGACACCGGGCCCCGGGGTCGTCCCGCGGACCTACGGCCAAGTACCGCCCTGGGCCGACGCGCCGGGCGCTCGACCGGACCTAACTTCGCCTGCATGAACCGTAGATCACGCAGCGTCGTCATGGCCGCGCTGCTCACCTGCGCCCTGTCTGTCCCGCTGCTGGGCGCCGCGCCCACCGCATCGGCAGCCCGACCCCGGGCGGTCGGGGCCCTGTCCGCCACCGCGGAGCTGGAGCTGCCCGCGCTCACCGGTCCCCACCCGGTGGGCCGCCGCACCCTGCACCTCGTCGACCGGAGCCGTACGGATCCCTGGGTACCGGCGGCGGGACACCGGGAGTTGATGGTGTCCGTGTCCTATCCGGCCCGCTCGGCCGGCGGGTCGCCCGCGGCCTACATGACCACCGAGGAGGCGCGGCTCCTGCTGGAGACCAGAGGGCTCGGCGGGGTCGTGCCGCCCGAGACGGTCGCCGGGACGCGTACGCAGGCCCGGGTCTCCGCTCCCCCGGCGCCGGGCCGCTTCCCCCTGGTGCTGCTGTCCCCCGGCTTCGGGATGCCGCGCACCACGCTCACCTCGCTCGCCGACGACCTGGCCAGTCGCGGCTACGTCGTCGCCGCCGTGGACCACGCGTACGAATCCGTCGGCACGGAGTTCCCCGGCGGCCGGATACCGCCCTGCGTGGCGTGCGACGAGGTCGGTCCGGGGCCGGAGCAGGCGGCGGTCGTCCGCGGGCGCGCCGCCGACCTGTCTTTCGTGATCGATGAACTGACGGGACGTCGGGGTCCGGGTGCCGCCCTCTCCCGCGTCATCGACTCGCGACGGATCGGGGTCGCCGGGCACTCGATCGGAGGAGCGGCCGCCGCCGCTGCCATGGCGGCCGACCGGCGGGTGCGGGCGGGTGCCGACCTGGACGGTGACTTCTTCGTCCAGGCCCCCGGGGCGGGGCTCGGCGGGCGGCCGATCCTGATGATCGGCGCGGAGGCCACTCATCGTCCCGACAGCACCGGCACCGACTGGCCCGAGGCCTGGAACCGGCTGCACGGCTGGAAACGCTGGCTGACCTTCGACGGCGCCGGGCACTTCTCCTTCACCGACTTCCCCTGGCTGGGGGATCAGCTCGGACTACCGGACCTGGCGGTGCCGCTCTCGGGCGAACGCGGCTGATCCCTCACCCGCGACTACGTCGCCGCCTTCTTCGACCTCCACCTGGGCGGCGTCCCCCGGCCCTTGCTCGACGGCCCCACGCCCTCCCACCCGGAGGTCGAGTTCCACCAGCCGTAGGGCCCCGTGATCCCGGCCGTCACTCCCCCGTCAGCCCCTCCGCCAGCACCTCCGCCAGATGCCGCCCCCGCACACCCGCCAGCTGCTCCAGCTGTGTCCGGCACGAGAAGCCGTCCGCCAGGACCACCGCCCCGTCCGGTGCCTCACGCACCGCCGGCAGCAACTGGTCCTCGGCGCACGCGGCCGAGACCGCGTGATGGCCTTTCTCGAAGCCGAAGTTGCCCGCGAGGCCGCAGCAGCCGCCGCTCAGCTCACCGGTCAGGCCCGCCGCCTCGCGCAGACGGCGGTCGGCCGCGTCTCCCAGTACCGCGTGCTGGTGGCAGTGGGTCTGGCCGGTGACCGGGCGGTCCACGGCGGGTGGGGTCCAGTCGGGGGCGTGGCGCTCCAGGGCCTCGGCGAACGTCAGGACGCGGGCGGCGAGCCGGGCGGCGCGCGGATCGTCGTGGAGCAGTTCCGGCAGGTCCGTGCGCAGGGCCGCCGCGCAGCTCGGTTCCAGGACGACCACCGGCGCGCGCGTCTCCAGCACCGGCGCCATCAGGTCCAGCGTGCGGCGCATCACCGCGCGGGCCCGGTCCAGCTGACCCGTGGAGACGTACGTCAGGCCGCAGCAGACCCGGCCCCGGCGGGCGGTCAGCAGGTCGGCCGCCGACCCCGAGGCACCGTCCCCGACGGCCCGGCCCCGCAGCGTCGGCGGCAGAGCCACCCGCAGTCCCGCGGCCTCCAGCACCCGTACGGCGGCCCGCCCCACGGACGGTGACAGGTGCTCGGTGAAGGTGTCGGGCCAGAGCACCACCAGGTCGCCGGACCGCCCGGCGGCCGGACGCCGCCTGCGCCACCACCGCGTGAACGTCTCCCCGGCCAGCCGCGGCAGCTCCCGCTCGCCCGCGATCCCGCCCAGCCGTTTCGCCACCGCGGCCAACGGCCGGACCGAGGCCAGGGCGTTGACGACCGGAGCGGTCCGGGTCCACGCCGCCCAGCGCAGCCACACCGGCAGCCACCCCATCGCGTAGTGGGCGGCGGGGCGGCGCCGGCCCGCGTAGTGGTGGTGCAGGAACTCCGCCTTGTACGTGGCCATGTCCACCCCGACCGGGCAGTCGGAGCGGCAGCCCTTGCAGGACAGACACAGGTCCAGGGCGTCGCGGACCTCCGTGGACCGCCAGCCGTCGGTCACCAGCTCACCGGCGAGCATCTCGTGCAGCAGCCGCGCCCTGCCCCGCGTGGAGTTCTCCTCCTCCCCCGTCGCCCGGAACGAGGGGCACATCACCCCGGAGCCGGAGACCGACGCCGTACGGCACTTGGCGACGCCGACGCAGCGTCGCACCGCCGCCGAGAAGTCGCCCCCGTCGGCCGGGTAGCCGAACTCCACGTCCACCGGGTCGCGCGGCAGGACGGCGAAGCGCAGGTTCGCGTCCAGCGGCGCCGGGCGGACCAGCATCCCCGGGTTGAGCAGGTCGTCCGGGTCCCAGACGCCCTTGGCCCGCTCGAAGAGGGCCACCGTCTCCTCGCCGTACATCCGCGGCAGCAGCTCCGCCCGCGCCTGCCCGTCCCCGTGCTCCCCGGAGAGGGAGCCTCCGTGGGCCACGACCACGTCCGCCAGTTCCTGCGAGAAGCGGCGGAAGCGGGCCACCCCGGCGTCCGTCAGCAGGTCGAAGTCGATGCGTACGTGGATGCAGCCGTCGCCGAAGTGCCCGTACGGCGTGCCGCGCAGGCCGTGGGCGGTCAGCAGCGCCCTGAAGTCCCGCAGGTAGGCGCCGAGCCGGGCCGGCGGCACCGCGCAGTCCTCCCAGCCCGGCCACGCCTCCGCCCCTCCCCCGGACTCCGTCTGGGAGGTGCCCCCAGGCATCCGCGTCGCCGTGCCGCTCGCGTCCTCCCGGATCCGCCACAGCGCCCGCTGCCCGGCCGGGTCGGTCACCACCAGCGCGTCCACGACGTCGGCCGCCCGCACGACGGCCTCCGCACGCGCGCGTGCCTCCGCCTGCGACGCACCGCCCGTCTCCACGAACAGCCAGGCCCCGCCCCGCGGCAGCCCCCGCGCGGACGGCACCAGGTCCACCGCCATGCCCTCCACGGTCAGCGGCCCGAGCGGCAGCAGGCCGGCCGCCGCCTCCGCGGCCCCGGCCTCGTCGGCGTAGCCCAGCACCGCCAGCGCACGCGCGCGTGGCGCCTCGACCAGCCGGACCTCCGCCTCGGTCAGCACGCCCAGCGTGCCCTCCGAGCCGCAGAAGGAGCGGGCGACGTCCGCGCCGTGCTCGGGGAGCAGCGCGTCCAGCGCGTAGCCGGAGATGCGGCGGGGCAGGGCGGGGAAGCCGGTGCGCAGCCGCGCCAGGTCGCCGTCCACCAGCTCGCGCAGGCCCTCCGGCGCCCCCGCCCAGTCCCGCCCGAGCCGCAGCCGCCGCCCGCGCGCGGTCAGCACGGTCAGCTCGCGCACGCTGTCCGCCGTGGTGCCCCAGGCCACCGAGTGGGAGCCGCACGAGTTGTTGCCGATCATCCCGCCGAGCGTGCAGCGGCTGTGGGTGGAGGGGTCGGGGCCGAAGCGCAGGCCGTGCGGAGCGGCGGCCTCCTGGAGGCGGTCGAGGACCAGGCCCGGCTGGACGACCGCCGTGCGCGCCCCGGGGTCGAGGGAGACCAGCCGGTTCATGTGCCGGGTGAAGTCCAGGACGACGCCCCTGCCGGTGGCCTGCCCCGCGATCGACGTGCCCCCGCCGCGCGCCACGACCGGCACACCCCGCTCCCGGCACACCTCCAGCACGGCTGCCACGTCGTCGGCGTCCCGCGGCGCCACCACCCCGAGCGGGACGCGCCGGTAGTTGGACGCGTCCATGGTGGTCAGCGCCCGGGAGGTGACGTCGAATCCGACCTCGCCCCGGACGGCCCCGCGCAGTGCTGCCTCCAGATCGGTCATGCGTCCAGGATGGGCTCTCGTAGCTCGCTACAGGTCCGCAAGGCGGAGATCTCGTCTCATCGGACGGACATGTCGCCGTCCGGTTTCACCCAGGGGGTAGCCTCCGGCTCGTGGCTGAGATCCAGATTCCTGCTGACATCAAGCCCGCGGACGGTCGATTCGGCGCGGGTCCCTCCAAGGTGCGGGTGGAGGCGCTGGACGCGCTGGCCGCCACCGGTACGTCCCTCCTCGGGACCTCCCACCGCCAGGCCCCGGTCAAGAACCTGGTCGGCAAGGTCCGTGAGGGCATCCGCGAGCTGTTCCAGCTCCCCGACGGTTACGAGGTGATCCTCGGCAACGGCGGCTCCACGGCGTTCTGGGACGTCGCGACGCACGGCCTGATCGAGAACAAGTCGCAGCACCTCACCTTCGGCGAGTTCTCCTCCAAGTTCGCCAAGGCGGCCAAGCTCGCCCCCTGGCTGGCCGAGCCGACGGTCGTCTCCGCCGACCCGGGCACCCACCCCGAGGCGCGGGCCGAGGCCGGCGTGGACGTGTACGCGTTCACCCACAACGAGACCTCGACCGGTGTCGCCATGCCCATCGAGCGGGTCGCCGGCGCGGACGAGGGCTCCCTCGTGCTGGTCGACGCGACCTCGGGCGCCGGCGGCCTGCCCGTCGACATCGCCGAGACCGACGTCTACTACTTCGCCCCGCAGAAGTCCTTCGCCTCCGACGGCGGCCTGTGGATCGGCGTCTTCTCCCCGGCCGCCATCGAGCGCGCCGAGCGGATCCACGCGTCCGGCCGGCACGTCCCGGAGTTCTTCTCGCTGCCGACGGCGATCGACAACTCCCGCAAGAACCAGACGTACAACACCCCGGCGCTGGCCACCCTGTTCCTCCTCAACGAGCAGCTGGAGTGGATGAACGGCCAGGGCGGCCTGGACTTCACCGTCCGCCGCACCGCGACCTCCGCGCGCACGCTGTACGGCTGGGCAGAGGACGTGAAGTTCGCGACGCCGTTCGTCACCGACCCGGCCAAGCGGTCGCAGGTCATCGGCACCATCGACTTCTCCGACGACATCGACGCCGCCGCCGTCGCCAAGGTGCTGCGCGCCAACGGCATCGTCGACACCGAGCCGTACCGCAAGCTCGGCCGCAACCAGCTGCGGGTCGCGATGTTCCCGGCGATCGACCCGGCCGACGTCGAGGCGCTGACCAAGTGCATCGACTACGTGATCGAGAAGCTCTGATCACCACTCCCGTACGACGGTAGGGGCGCCCGGCATGCCGGGCGCCCCTCGCCGTTCTCCCGCTCCTACCGGCTGAGCCGCTGGAAGCGGCGCACCGCCAGCGGCAGGAAGACCGCCGTCAGCACCACCGGCCAGGCTCCCGCCATCAGCAGCGCGTGCTGCTCGACCCACGAGTCGCCGCCGCCCGCCGGCGTGCCGAACAGGTCGCGGGCCGCCGCCGCCGTGGAGGAGATGGGGTTCCAGGCGGCCACCCAGCCCAGCCAGTCGGGCATGAGCTGCGGGGCGACGAAGATGCTGGAGATCATCGTCAGCGGGAAGGCGACCGCGAACAGGCCGCCCGCCGCCTCCGGGTCGGGCACGAGCAGGCCGAGCCACACGCCGACCCAGATCAGCGCGAACCGCAGCCACAGCAGCAGCCCGAACGCCGCCGCGAAGCCCCAGCCGCCGTCCGGCCGCCACCCCATGGCCAGCGCCGTCAGCATCATGATGGCCAGCTCGGCGCAGGCGACCACGAGGTCGGTGACGCCCCGTCCCGCCACCACCGCGGAGGACGACATCGGCATGGACCGGAACCGGTCGATGACGCCCCTGGTCGAGTCGTGGACGACGACGGTCGCGGTGTTGATGAAGCCGAAGGCCATGGTCATCACGAACATGCCCGGCATCAGGAAGTCCTTGTAGTCCCCGCCGCCGGGCACGGTCATCGCGCTGCCGAAGACATAGCCGTAGAGCAGGACCGACAGGATCGGGAAGCCCAGCTGCCAGGCGATGTTGACGGGCTGGCGCTGGTAGTGGGTCAGCCCGCGGCGGACGATGTTGCCGCAGTCGGCGAGGAGCCAGTACAGCCGCCCGCGCCCGCGCGGGGCCGTCGTCAGGTCGAGGGCGCTCATGCCGCCACCGCCTCCTTACCCGCACGGCCGGCACGGTCCGTCCGGTGTCCGGTCAGGCGCAGGAACACGTCGTCGAGGCTGGGCCTGCGCAGCCCGATGTCCTCCACGGCGACCTGCTCGTCCTGGAGGGTGCGGGCGACCTCGGTCAGCGCGGACACCCGGTCGGTGACCGGCGCGTGCACGCGCAGCGCCTCCTCGTCGGCCTCGGGTTCGCCGTCGCAGACCCGGGCGACCACCTTCACCACCCTCGGGATGTCCGCCCGTTCGGCGACCACGACCTCGACGCGGTCGCCGCCCACCAGGTTCTTCAGCCCGTCCGGGGTGTCGTCGGCGATGGCGCGGCCCTGGTCGATGACGGTGATGCGGGAGGCGAGCTTGTCGGCCTCCTCCAAGTACTGCGTGGTCAGCAGCACGCTCGTGCCGCTCGCCACCAGTGCCCGCACGGAGTCCCAGACCTCGCCGCGGCTGCGGGGGTCGAGGCCCGTGGTCGGCTCGTCCAGGAACAGCACGGACGGCGCGAGGATCATGGAGGCGGCCAGGTCGAGGCGGCGCCGCATACCGCCGCTGTACTTGCCGACGCCCCGGTCGGCGGCGTCGGTCAGGTCGAACTGCTCCAACAGCTCGACGGCGCGGGCCCGGGCCCGCCTGCCGCCGAGGTGGAACAGGCGCCCGAACATCTCCAGGTTCTGCCGGCCGGTGAGCACCTCGTCCACGGCCGCGTACTGCCCGGTGAGCCCGATCCGCGCCCGCACCTCGCGCGCCTGCCGGGCGACGTCCAGACCGGCCACCTCGGCCCGCCCTGCGTCCAGCCGGACCAGTGTGGACAGGATGCGCACGGCGGTGGTCTTGCCGGCGCCGTTCGGTCCCAGCAGGCCGTGCACGGTGCCCTCGCGGACGGCCAGGTCGAAGCCGTCGAGGGCGTGCTTCTCGCCGTACCGCTTCTGAAGGCCCTCGGCCCGTACCGCGTGTCCGTCGCTCATGGGTCCCCTCTCGCTCCCTGACTGAGTACACCGTACCCGATTACGCGTACGCTGTACCCAGTTTTTTCCCGCGGACCTAGACTGACCCCATGGCAAGCGGTACGGAGACCAGCGGCAGCGGCGACATCAACCGCACCCTGGAACTGTTGTGGGACACCGGCCGGCGGCCCAGCCGCGGGCCCAGGCCGGGCCTGACGCTGGAGCGGATCGTCGAGGCCGCCGTCGAGGTCGCGGACCGCGACGGGCTCGGCGCGGTCTCGATGCGCCGGATCGCCACGGAGCTGGGCACCGGCACGATGTCCCTCTACCGCTACGTCCCCGGCAAGGGCGAGCTGATCGACCTGATGCTGGACCGCGTCCAGCGCACGTCCCAGGAGCCCGACGGCTTCGGTGACGGCGGCTGGCGCTCGGCGCTGGAGGCCCTCGGCCACGCCACCCTCGCCCTCTACCGCCGCCACACCTGGCTGCTGGAGGTCAACCAGTCCCGCGCGATCCTCGGCCCGGCCGCTCTGGACGGCATGGAGAAGGTGCTCACCCGGATCAGGCCGATGGGCCTCACCGACCCCGAACTGGTGTCGGCGATCGTCATGATCGACGGGTATGTCGTCGGAGCCGCCCGCACGCAGGTGTACCAGGAGGAGGCCGAGCGCAGCTCCGGGCTGACGGACGCCCAGTTCTGGCAGGCCCAGCAGCCGGTGCTGGAGAAGGCCATGACGAGCGGGCGCTACCCGGTGCTGGCGTCCCTGTCGGAGGACGCCTTCGGCACCGGCTTCGACCACTTCGAGTTCGGGCTTCAGCGCATCCTGGACGGGCTGGAGGTGCTGGTGACCGCGCGGCGGGCGGCGGGCGGCTCAGCGACGCCGGAACAGCCGTCGTAGCCCGAACAGGGCCCCGCACGCCACGATCAGGCCGAGCGCGCCGACCTTGAGCGTGTCCCCGCCGGCCCCGCCCTCACCGGAGGCCTCGGTCCCGCCGCCCGACGCGGCGCCACCCCCGCCGGACGGGCCGCCCCCGGGCGCGTCCTCGGCCTTCACGGGGCTGTTCGCGCCCTCCATCCCGAGCAGCAGCTTCGCGCCGTCGGCGGTGTAGGTGGCGGACTCGCCCTGCCCCAGGGGCACACTGATGCGGCCCTTGCGCTGGATCTTCCCGCCGTTCCACGCGTACCAGATGCCGCCGAGGTAGCCGCGCACGGCGAGCCGCTCGCCGTCCGGGGAGAACGCGGCGTCGGTGGCCCACAGATCGACGGGGACGGTGGGCCGGAAGACGTTGGTGCCGGAGGAGGACAGCTTCGCCGGGCCCTCGTACAGGTGCCCGCCGTCCTCGTTCTTGTCGATGATGTAGACGCGCCCGGTCTTCGGGTGGACGACCATGGACTCGGCGTCGCGGGCGCCGTCCGCGTACTTCACGACGTACTGCGTGGCCTTGACCGTCTGGTCCTTCAGTTCCCTCGGCTCGGGCAGCTCGTAGATCCACACGTACGGCCAGGTGCCGCCGAGGTTGTCCCCGATGTCGCCGACGAAGATCTTGTTGCCGGGCCCGATGGAGATCGCCTCCACGTCCCGAGGCGTGCCCACGCCGGAGAGCGCGACGCGGGCGACGGTCTCGCCGGTGGCGCCGTCGACGGCGTAGAGGTAGGGGCCGTTGTCCTGGTCGTTGTGCGTCCAGTAGACGCCGGGGTGGAGGCGGGAGGCGGCGAGGCCGCTGGACTCGGTGATGCGCGGGTCCTTGATCGTGAACCCGTCGCTTCCGTCGTCCCCGTCGGCGGCGGAGGCGGGCACGGCGAACGCGCCCACGAGGAGGGCCGAGACGAGGAGGGCGAAAGATCGGCGCATGTGCCAAGCCTGCCATCCCGCGCGGGCGTTCACGGTGACGGTCGTCCCGGGTGGCCGGGCTCACATCGCGTCGGCCAGGCTGATCGTCCATGATGAGCGGATGCTCAGGTTCATGTTCGTCGGTGACTCCATGACCATCGGGAGCGCCGGGGAACACACGTGGCGCTACCGCATGTGGCAGCACCTGCGCGACACGTACGGCCGCCCCTTCACGTTCGCCGGCCCCCGCGAGTCGCTGCACGACCCGGCGACGGACGCCCCCACCTCGTACGCCTACGCCGACCCCGGCTTCCCCCGCGCGCACCTGGCCGGCTGGGGCGAGGGCTGGCACCACATGACGCCGCTGATCGGCGAGGCGGTCCGCGTCCACCGCGCGGACGTGCTCCTGGTCTCCCTCGGTCTGATCGACCTCGGCTTCTACACCAACCCGGAGCAGACCGCGGACAACGTCCGCGCCTTCGTGGCCGCGGCCCGGTCGGCGAACCCGCGCGTCCGCGTGGCCGTCATGCCGGTGATCACGAACATACGGGTGGAGGCCGACGCGCCCTTCGCCGACCAGGTCCACCGCTTCAACGAACTCCTGGCCAAGACCCTCACCGACCTCGACGAACCGGGCTCCGCCCTCCTCCTCGTCCCGCCGCCGCAGTCGTACGACTTCCACACGGACACCTACGACGGCACCCACCCCAACGAGGCCGGCGAGCACAAGATCGCGGGCGCGTTCGCCCGGGCGCTGCACGAGGAGTGGGGGCTGGGCGGGGAGTACGCGGCGCCCTGACCCGACCGCGACCGTGCGGACCCGCTTGCCTGGAGCGCACTCCAGGTCGTTGGCTTGGGGACCATGAAGTACACGCAGCTCGGACGCACAGGACTCAAGGTCAGCCGGCTCGTCCTCGGGACCATGAACTTCGGTCCGCAGACCGACGAGGCCGACAGCCACGCGATCATGGACGCGGCGCTGGACGCGGGCATCAACCTCTTCGACACCGCCAACGTGTACGGCTGGGGCGAGAACAAGGGCCGTACCGAGGAGATCATCGGCAACTGGTTCGCCAAGGGCGGCGACCGGCGCGACAAGACCGTCATCGCCACCAAGGTGTACGGCAACATGGCCGCCGACGGCGACGCGTGGCCCAACCACGACAAGCTGTCCGCCGTGAACATCCGCCGGGCCGTCGACGCCAGCCTGAAGCGGCTGCGGACCGACCACATCGACCTGTACCAGTTCCACCACATCGACCGCGCCACCGGCTTCGACGAGATCTGGCAGGCCATCGACACCCTGGTCCAGCAGGGCAAGGTGCTGTACGCCGGGTCCTCGAACTTCCCCGGGTACAAGATCGCCCAGGCCAACGAGACAGCCGCCCGGCGCGGCGGCACCATCGGCCTCGTCAGCGAGCAGTGCCTCTACAACCTGGCCGAGCGCCGCGCCGAGATGGAGGTCATCCCGGCCGCGCAGGACTACGGTCTCGGCGTCATCCCGTGGTCGCCGCTGCACGGCGGGCTGCTGGGCGGCGTCATCAGGAAGGAGGTCCAGGGCGGACGGCGCGCCTCCGGGCGGGCGGCCGACACCCTGGCCGACCCCGCGAAGCGGGCGCAGATCCAGGCCTACGAGGACCTGCTCGACAAGCACGGCGTCGAACCCGGCGAGGCCGCGCTCGCCTGGCTGCTGACCCGGCCCGGCGTGACCGGCCCCATCGTGGGCCCGCGGACCGCCGAGCAGCTGGCGTCGGCGCTGCGGGCCGTGGAGCTGGAGCTGTCCGAGGAGCTGCTGAGCGGGCTGGACGAGATCTTCCCGGGGCCGGGGCCCTCGCCGGAGGCCTTCGCCTGGTAAGGCGCGCAGGGTCCGACGGTGGCGGCGACCTCGGCTAACCGAGCGCCGCCGCCACCGCCACGACGACGAACATCAGCACGAGCACACCGGCCATGATCCGGTTACGGGTCTTCGGGTCCACGCCCCCGAGCCTAACCGGACGCGCCGAGCGGACTGCGGGCGACCGTCTCATAGCGGGGCTGCTCGCCCGGCACCCCGGACCTCGGCAGGTTGCTGCGCACCAGCGCCAGGTCCGTCACGGTCCAGGTGCGGCCGGTGAAGCCGTCCAGCGCCTCGACGTACGGCGCCACGTCGAACGCCTCCCGGCTGCGGGCCAGCGTCAGGTGGGCCTGGTAGCGCCGGTGCTCGCCCATCGGGACGCCCGCCTTGCGCGCCGCCGACTCGGCACGTTCGGCGAGCAGCCGCAGGGCGGGCAGGCCGCCCTCGGCCCCCACCCACAGGGCCCGTCCGTGCCCGAACTGGCCGCCGCCGCGCAGCGCCAGCTCGAAGGGCGCGGTGCGGTGCGCGACGCGCTCCAGGCGGGCCGACAGGTCCGGTACGACGTCGTCGTCGACCTCGCCGTAGAAGGCGAGCGTGAGGTGCCACCCCGGGCGGCCCGTCCAGCGCAGCCCGTCCGCGCCGGGCAGCCTCCTCAGCGCGGCCACCTCGGCGGCGAGGCCGGCGACGACGTCCTCCGGGGGCAGTACGGCGGCGAAGAGTCTCATGCCGTCACCTTCCCAGACCGCCGGGACGCGGCCTACGCCGCCGGGGCCAGTTCCTCCCTGCGCTCCCGCGGCACGAACCGCACCTGCGGGTGCCCCCGGTGCCAGCCGACCGACAGGCGCAGATTGCCGACGCGGGCCAGGATCAGGCCGATCACGGCCGCCGCGGTGGCCGCGACGGCGCCGCCCGCGGCGAAGCCGACCCGGGCGCCGTAGGTGTCGGTGACCCAGCCGACGATCGGGGCGCCGACCGGGGAGCCGCCGAGGAAGACCATCATGTACAGGGCCATGACGCGGCCCCGCATGGCCGGGTCGGTGGACATCTGGATGCTGGTGTTGGCGGTGACGTTGACCGTCATGCTGAAGACGCCGATCGGGATCATCAGCAGGGCGAACAGCCACAGCTGCGGTGCTGTCGCCGCGACGATCTCCAGGACGCCGAAGCCGAGGGCCGCCGCGATCAGGACCCGCAGCCGGGACGTGCCGCGCCGGGCGGCGAGCAGGGCGCCGGCCAGGGAACCGACGGCCATGAGGGTGTTGAAGAGGCTGTACTCACCGGCGCCCGCGTCGAAGACGTCGTCGGCGAAGGCGGACAGGAACACCGGGAAGTTGAAGCCGAAGGTGCCGATGAAGCCGACCAGGACGATGGTCCAGATCAGCTCCGGGCGCCCGGCGACGTAGTGCAGGCCCTCGCGCAGCTGGCCCTTGCCGCGCGGGGCGCGCTGGACGACGTGCAGCTCGCGCGCGCGCATCAGCAGCAGGCAGCTCAGCGGCGCCACGAAGGACAGGCCGTTGGCGAGGAACGCCCAGCCGGTGCCCACACCGGTGATCATCAGGCCGGCGACGGCGGGGCCGACCAGGCGGGCGGACTGGAAGTTGGCCGAGTTCAGGCTGACCGCGTTCTGCAGCTGGTCGCGGCCGACCAGCTCGGAGACGAAGGACTGCCGGGCCGGGTTGTCCATGACGGTGGCCAGGCCCATCGCGAAGGCGGCGACGTAGACGTGCCAGACCTGGACCTGCCCGGTCAGGGTGAGCGCGGCGAGGGCGAGCGCGGTCAGGGCCATCGCGGACTGGGTGACCAGCAGCGTGGGCCGCTTGCGCAGGCGGTCGACGAGGACGCCGCCGTAGAGACCGAAGAGCAGCATCGGCAGGAACTGCAGGGCCGTCGTGATGCCGACGGCCGCGGAGGAGCCGGTGAGGCTGAGCACCAGCCAGTCCTGGGCGATGCGCTGCATCCAGGTGCCGATGTTGGAGACGACCTGGCCCAGGAAGAACAGGCGGTAGTTCCTGACCTTCAGGGAGGCGAACATGGACGTCTTGCGCGGGGCCCGGGGGGCCTTGGACAGGGAGTCGTCGTGGTCAGGTGCGGGGACGGAAGCTGCTCCGGGTCCCGTACTCAAAAGGGTTCGCCTCCTCGCGAATACTGCTTACAGGTGTGCGAGCTTCTCCAGCACGGGGGCCGCTGCGCGCAGCTTCGCCCACTCGTCCTCGTCGAGCCCGTCGACCAGCGCGGCCAGGAACGCGTTCCGCTTGCGGCGGCTCTCCTCGAGCATCACCACGGCCTGCTCGGTCTGCGTCACGACCTTCTGGCGCCGGTCCTCGGGGTGCGGCTCCAGCCGGACCAGTCCCTTGGCCTCCAGGAGCGCCACGATGCGGGTCATCGAGGGCGGCTGGACGTGTTCCTTGCGGGCGAGTTCGCCCGGGGTCGCGCTGCCGCAGTTGGACAGGGTGCCGAGCACCGACATCTCGGTGGGGCTGAGCGACTCGTCGACCCGCTGGTGCTTGAGCCGACGGGACAGCCGCATCACGGCGGAGCGCAGGGAGTTCACGGCGGCAGCGTCGTCGCCATGCTTGAGGTCCGGCATGGTCCTTAGCCTAACTCATTAGGCTAGCGAAATACCAACGCTCACCCCGCCGACTGCCCGTGACTCCCGCCACGGAAACCCAAGCTTCACCCGTACGAGTGAGCTATTTCCGGAAACCGGAGCATCACCCGGTCGGCGGAGGCGACCCTCGTGCGCATGGGGACCAGCGTGCTCAGCCTGCGGATGGACGGGGAGCTGCTCGAACGGCTCCGGCACCATGCGGCGAAAAGAGGAATGAGCGTCCAGGACTATGTCGTCCGGACGCTCATTCGCAATGACTTCGACGAGCGGTTCCAGTCCGCCGTCGAGGAGACGGAACGGTTCTACGGGGTGCCGTGACCCCGCGGGATCAGGTCAGGCCCAGGGCCGGCATCAGGTAGTAGAAGGCGAAGACCGCCGAGACGGCGTACATCGCCACCGGCACGTCCCGGCCCCGGCCGACCGCCAGGCGCAGCACCGTGAAGGTGATGAAGCCCATGCCGATGCCGTTGGTGATCGAGTACGTGAACGGCATCATCAGCATCGTCACGAAGGCCGGGACGGCGACCGTGAAGTCGGACCAGTCGATCTCCTTGATCGAACCGGCCAGGATCAGGAAGCCGACCGCGACCAGCGCCGGCGTGGCCGCCTGCGACGGGACCATCGTGGCGACCGGCGTGAGGAAGAGGGCCACGGCGAACAGCGCGCCGCTGACGATGTTGGCGAAGCCGGTACGGGCACCCTCGCCGACGCCGGCCGTGGACTCCACGAAGCAGGTGGTGGCCGAGGAGGAGCTGGCACCGCCCGCGGCGACCGCGACGCCGTCCACGAACAGGACCTTGTTGATGCCCGGCATCTGGCCCTTCGCGTCGGTCAGCTTGGCCTCGTCGCTGACGGCCATGATCGTGCCCATGGCGTCGAAGAAGCAGGACAGCAGGACGGTGAAGACGAAGAGGACGCCGGTCAGGATGCCGACCTCCTCGAAGCCGCCGAACAGGCTGACCTGGCCGACCAGGCCGAAGTCGGGCGTGGAGACCGGGTTGCCGGGCCACTGAGGCGTGGTCAGACCCCAGGACGGGACGTCGGCGACGGCGTTGATGATCATCGCGATGACGGTCATCACGACGATGGAGATCAGGATGGCGCCGGGGGTCTTGCGGACGATCAGCGCCAGCGTGAGCAGCACGCCGAGGACGAAGACCAGGACGGGCCAGCCGAGCAGATGACCCCCCGTGCCCAGCTGGAGCGGGACGGTGGTCTGGGCGGCGTCCGGCATCCGGGTGACGAACCCGGAGTCGACGAGACCGATGAGCATGATGAACAGGCCGATGCCGATGGCGATGGCCTTGCGCAGCCCGAAGGGCACGGCATTCATCACGCGCTCGCGCAGACCGGTGGCGACCAGCAGCATGACCACGAAGCCGGCCAGCACCACCATGCCCATGGCGTCGGGCCAGGACATCCGCGGGGCGAGCTGGAGGGCGACGACGGAGTTCACGCCGAGACCGGCCGCGAGCGCGATCGGGACGTTGCCGATCACGCCCATGAGGAGCGTGGTGAAGGCCGCCGTCAGCGCGGTCGCGGTGACCAGCTGACCGTTGTCGAGCTGGTGGCCGTACATGTCCTTCGCGCTGCCCAGGATGATCGGGTTCAGCACGATGATGTAGGCCATCGCGAAGAAGGTGGCGAGGCCGCCCCGGATCTCACGGGGCAGCGTGCTGCCGCGCTCGGAGATCCGGAAGTAGCGGTCGAGCGCGTTCTGCGGGGGCCGCCGGTCTTCGGGCGACTCAGGGGACGGGGGGACCTTGGCAGCAGCCGAGGCGGACATGCGAGACCTCATCACCAACAGGTTCCCCCACGGCCTTGTTGGTGTTTTCTACGAATGAAAGCGGTCAGAGACAAACGGGTTCAGTATGAACGTATGAGCCGCAGATCGCTATCTCCGCGCGTAGACCCCTGCGCGTCGCCCGCCCTCGTAAGCTGTACGCATGGCGAAGTGGACACCTACGCATGAGGCGCCGGAGCCCCTGGAGGGCCCCGTGGTCGCGACCATCACCGGCGGCACCATCCTCTGGTTCGTCCTCTTCCTGGCCCAGCTGCCCTTCTACGGCTGGTTCGACGACCACGGGCACACCTGGTGGGTGTGGACCTGCCTGGCGGGCGGCGGGCTCGGCCTGATCGGCATCTGGTACGTCCGCAGGCGCGACGCCGCGATCAAGCGGGACGCCGCGGCCCGGCGGGACGACGCGGCCCCGCAGGCCCGTCCCACCGCGTAGTACCGGGGCAGCACACGGCGCCGGGCCGCCTCGTACCCAGGTCGGATCTTCCGCACATCCAGCGGGTGAAGCCGTAAAACCGCACGTACCGTCGAATGCATGACGCATATCGACGCGGGCGCCGCACTCGATCCAGCGCATCCCGTTCCCCTGTCGTCGCCGGAGACGGGGCTGACCACCGAGGAGGTGGCCGAACGGGTCGCGCGCGGACAGGTCAACGACGTACCGGTGCGCAGCAGCCGTTCCCTCGGCGAGATCGTCCGCGCCAACGTCTTCACCCGCTTCAACGCGATCATCGGTGTGCTGTGGGTGATCATGCTGATCGTGGCGCCGATCCAGGACAGCCTGTTCGGCTTCGTCATCCTCGCCAACACCGGCATCGGCATCCTCCAGGAGTGGCGGGCGAAGAAGACCCTCGACTCCCTGGCCCTGATCGGAGAGGTCAGACCGGCCGTGCGCCGGGACGGGAAGAGCGCCGAGATCAGCACCTCGCAGATCGTGCTGGACGACGTCATCGAGATCGGCCCCGGGGACAAGGCCGTGGTCGACGGAGTGTGCGTCGAGGCCGACGGACTGGAGATCGACGAGTCGCTGCTGACCGGCGAGGCCGACCCCGTGGTCAAACGGCCCGGGGACCAGGTCCTGTCCGGCAGCTTCGTGGTCGCGGGCGGCGGCGCGTTCCGGGCGACCAAGGTGGGGCGCGAGGCGTACGCCGCTCAGCTCGCCGAGGAGGCGTCCCGCTTCACCCTCGTCCAGTCCGAGCTGCGCTCCGGCATCTCCACGATCCTGAAATACATCACGTGGATGATGGTCCCGACCGCGATCGGCCTGATCATCAGCCAGCTGCTCACCAAGGACGACGCCTTCAAGGAGTCCGTCGCCCGCACCGTCGGCGGCATCGTGCCCATGGTCCCCGAGGGCCTGGTCCTGCTCACCTCCGTCGCCTTCGCGATCGGCGTGATCCGCCTCGGCCGCAAGCAGTGCCTCGTCCAGGAGCTGCCCGCCATCGAGGGCCTCGCCCGCGTCGACACGGTCTGCCTGGACAAGACCGGCACGCTCACCGAGGGCGGCATGGACGTCACCGGACTGCGCACGCTCGGCGGCGCCGACGAGGGGTACGTCCGCGCGGTGCTCGGCGCCCTCGGCGAGTCCGACCCGCGCCCGAACGCCTCCCTCCAGGCGATCATCGACGCCTATCCGGTCGCCGAGGTCGCCGAGGACTGGCGCTGCACCGAGTCGCTGCCCTTCTCCTCGGCCCGCAAGTACGCCGGCGCCACGTTCGACGAGGACGACGGCGCCTCCAGCACCTGGCTGCTGGGGGCGCCCGACGTGCTGCTGGCCGAGGACGACCCCGCCCTCGCCGAGACCGGGCGGCTCAACGAGCAGGGCATGCGGGTACTGCTGCTCGCCCGCGCCGCCCGGGACCTCGACGACGCCGAGCCGGCCGAGGACGCCGTGCCGACCGCGCTGGTCGTGCTGGAACAGCGGCTGCGGCCGGACGCCGCCGACACCCTGCGCTACTTCGCCGACCAGGACGTGCGGGCCAAGGTCATCTCCGGGGACAACGCGGTCTCCGTCGGCGCGGTGGCCGCCAAGCTCGGACTGTCCGGCGCCACCGTCGACGCGCGCCGGCTGCCCGCCGAGCGGGACTCCATGGCCGCCGAACTCGACGCGGGCACGGTGTTCGGGCGGGTCACCCCGCAGCAGAAGCGGGACATGGTGGGCGCCCTCCAGTCGCGCGGCCACACGGTCGCGATGACCGGCGACGGGGTGAACGACGTCCTGGCGCTGAAGGACGCCGACATCGGTGTGGCGATGGGCTCGGGCTCGGAGGCCACCCGGGCGGTCGCGCAGATCGTGCTGCTGAACAACAGCTTCGCCACCCTGCCGTCGGTGGTGGCCGAGGGCCGCCGGGTCATCGGCAACATCACCCGCGTCGCGACCCTGTTCCTGGTGAAGACGGTGTACTCGGTGCTGCTGGCGGTGCTGGTGGTGTGCTCGCGCGTCGAGTACCCGTTCCTGCCCCGCCATCTGACGCTGCTGTCCACCCTCACCATCGGCGTCCCGGCCTTCTTCCTGGCCCTCGCCCCGAACAAGGAACGGGCCAGGCCGCACTTCGTGAGGCGGGTGATGCGGTACGCCGTCCCGGGCGGCGCGGTGGCCGGGGCGGCGACCTTCGTGACGTATCTCGTCGCCCGGCACCACTACAGCGGGCCGGGGGCGCTGGACGCGGAGACCAGCGCGGCGACGCTGACGCTGTTCCTGATCTCGATGTGGGTGCTGGCGATCGTCGCGCGGCCCTACACCTGGTGGCGGGTGCTGCTGGTCGCGACGATGGGGCTGGCCTTCATGGTGGTGCTGGTGGTGCCGTGGCTGCAGGACTTCTTCGCGCTGAAGCTGGTCGGGGTCACGATGCCGTGGACTGCCGTCGGGGTGGCGGTGGTGGCGGCGGCCTCGCTGGAACTCCTGTGGAGGTGGGTCGACCACCGCTTCCCGGCGTGACGCTCGCGCCCTCAGGGGCGCGGGGCGCTATCGACATGCGGCTCCGCCGCGTGAGCACGACCAGCCACGACGGCGCCGCAGCCACCCACGACCTCGCTCCCTCAGTCGAACCAGCGGTCCCGGGCCAACTCCTCCGTGCGGGTCGGGTCCTCCAGCAGCGCCGCCACCTCGAAACGCCGCGGCCACTGTCCCGCCGCCCAGGCCAGGCCCGCCGCCACGCCCTCCAGGGTCGCGGCGTGCAGGACGCCCCCGGGCGTGAGCCGCCAGTCGACCTCCACGCCGTCGACCACCAGCTCCTCGTGCTCCACGTACGACGCCGGTGTCCGCGCCCCGAGCAGCACCCGCACCGGCTCCGGTACGACGTGCTCGGTGCCCTCGGAGTGCACCTCGCCGGTGACGGACTCGCTCAGCCGCCGCACCTGGAACAGCTCCGCCAGCTCGGCGGCCAGCGCCGGCCGTACCGGCAGCAGCGGGACGCCCGACGTGAAGGGCAGCAGATCGGGCGAGTCGACCACGACGGCGTCGGACGCGTCCACCACCTCCACGCGGCCGTCGCGGACGGCACGCAGGTCGTCCGGCAGGGTGACCTGCTCCGGGTCCAGCTCGGCCAGCGCCCCGTACAGGGCGTGCAGCTGGGCGGCCGTGACCGGGCGGTCGGGGTCGGCGAGGCGGTCCAGCAGCTCGGCCGCGCCGCCCGGCTCGTCGAGCAGGGCGGCCACGGACGTGCGCACGCCCAGCGCCCGCAGCACCTGCTCGTCCTCGAAGCCGGTCGCGTCCGCCTCGTCGTACAGGCCCCGCAGGAGGGGGTCGCCGCCGGCCGTGCGCAGTCCGGCCGGGCGCCGTCCGCCGAGCACCGGGTGCCCGCGCAGCCACCACGCGGTGTAGGGCCGTACGACCTCGTGGGTGCCGTCGGGCAGCAGGACGCGCACCGGCTCGACCAGGGCGTCCCGCAGCGGCGGCTGCGACAGCAGGGCGAGGGCGCGCGGCCACTGCTCGTCGTCCACCAGGTCCAGGTCGCGCACGGCGACGATCTCGGTGGCGACCGGCGGGACGGGGCTGTCCGGGAAGCGGTCGAGGACGTCCTCGCTCCACACGTCCACGGCGTCCAGCAGACCCGCGTCGTCGGGCTCGGCGAAGTCGCCCTCGCGGGGCTCCAGTTCGTCCGGGTCCAGGACGACGTCGGTGGCGCGGACGAGGGCGAAGGTGACGAGGACACCGCACGCGGCGAGCGGCTCCGGCCCCCACTTCTCGGCCAGCGCCGCGTCCACGGCGGCGAGTTCGTCCTCGCGCATGACCTGGGCGAAGGGGCCGCCGGGGAAGACGAGTTCACCGGCCGGGGAGAGTTCGCCGTCCTCGTCGGGCAGGGCGAGCGCGCCGAGCCACGGCTCGTCACCGGCGTCGAGTCCGGCGTCGCGGACCAGGCCGAGGACCGTGTCGGCGAGTTCCTCGGCGTCGAGGGCGTCCTCCTCCCAGTTCATGCCGCCCTCGTCGTCCAGGGAGGCGGCGACGGCGGCCCGGACCTGCGGGGTGGTGAGCACGGCACGCGGGGTCGCCGGGAGGGCGCCGAGCTTCTCCAGGATCGGATGGGCGGCGTCCGGGTGGGCGACCTTGAGACCGAGGCGGGTGAGGACCCCGGGGTCGAGGGAGGCGGCGTCCGGGGAGGGCAGCAGCACCTGCCGGGGGCCGATGGTGGTCCGCCCGTCCGCGAGGGGCACCGGCAGACCGGACAGCCGCTCCGGGTCGACGCCGGCCAGGCTGTCGTAGAGCCGCCGCCACCACGCGGGGTCCTTCTCCAGCCCCGCCAGCCGGTCGATCGCGTCGGCCAGCGGCGCCCGGGCCACACCCAGCGTGCGCAGCTCCGGCCGGCGCTCCAGGCCGCCGGGCAGCAGGGTGGGCAGCACCTCGGCGAGCACGCCCACCGTCTCCGCGCCCGCCCCCTCGACCACCTCGGCGTCGCGGGGACGCAGGGACTCGGGCAGGTCACCGACTGCCGGTACGCCGGGCAGCCCCTCGATGTCCGGGGACTCCGGCAGATCGCCGGCGCCGCTCGGTGCGGCGGCGGGCGGCAGGAAGGGGGTGCGCGGCAGCCGGTCGAGGATCGCCCGGCGCAGCGCGCCGTCCAGTTCCCCCTTGCCCAGCGGGCCGGGCACGAGGTCGATGATGCCGGCGGCGACCGGGCGCCAGCCGGCGAGGAGGGCGGCGTAGGCGTCCGCCGCGCGCTGCGTCAGGAAGTCGGTCAGCGGGCCGGGCGCGGCGTGCCGGCGGGTCGAGTCCAGCGGGAAGGACGCGATGAGCAGGGCGGGGACGCCGAGGGGCTCGTCGCTGGGGGTCGGGGCGTGCACGACGGGGCTGGTGCGGGGCCGTGCGGGTGCGCCGTCGGCGTCCACGGGGACGGCCCACGTCACGGACCAGTGCGGACGCAGGCGCTCCTCCACCGGCCGGTCGGCGAGCAGGTCGGGCGTGAGCGGACCGTGCGCGGCGGCGGTACGCCAGCGGGTGGTCCCCTCCCGGGAGTCCGCCACGACGGTCAGGTCGCCGTCCGTGCTGCGGCGCAGCGTGCGTACGTCGTCCCCCGCCTCGATCACGACCTCCTCCAGGCCCGGCAGGGCGAGGAGCAGCGCGTCGTCCACGGCGTGCAGGAGCCGTTCGGCGAGGTCGGCGGCGGCGGTGTCCCGCAGCGGCAGGATGACGGCCGTGTCGTACGGGTCGGGGGCGCTGCCCTCGGCGGGGAACGGCAGCCGCAGCAGCGGCACATGCCCGTCGCGCCGCCGGATCTCGTCGCCCAGGCCGGGGCTGTGCAGGGCCGTGTCGGCGGCCAGCCCCCGCGCCTCGGCCAGGGACCAGCGCACGCCGCCGTGCCGGCCGACGACGGCGGGTTCGTCGGTGACGGCGAGAACGGCGGCGAAGCCGACGCCGAACCGGCCGACTGCGCCCTCGCCGCCCTCCCGTTTGGCGGAGGCGCGCAGCGTGGACAGCGACTCGGCTCCGGCCGCGTCCAGCGGGGCGCCGGTGTTGGCGGCGACGAGGACGCCGTCGCGCAGGGTCAGCCGGAACCGGCCGGGCACACCCGCGCGGGCGGCGGCGTCGGCGGCGTTCTGGGCGAGCTCGACGACCAGCCGGTCGCGGTAGCCGCCGAGGACGAGGTCCTCCTCGGCGTTGGCGTCCTCACGGAACCGGGCGGGGCTCGTCGCCCAGGCGTCCAGCACCCCGCGCCGCAGACGTGCCGTAGCGAAAGGGTCCGCACCCTCGTCGGCGGGCCGCTCGAACATGCTCACGGTCACTCTCCTCTTCGACGGACCACGAAGGTACCGCGAGGACACATCCCCGCCGGCCGCCCGCCCGCCGACCGAGACGCCCGGTCCCGTCCCGCCCGACCCCGGCGACCTGCGCCCGGGTACCGGGCGACGCGGCCTCCCAACCCGCCCCGGCGGCCAGAGAACGACTGCCGGTCAACGCCGCCCTCCACCCCACCCCGACGGCCCAGGACCAACACCGGTCGGCGCCGTTCTCCACCCCGCCCCGACGGCCCGGGACCAACACCGGTCAGCCCGGTTCTCCACCCCGCCCCGACGGCCCAGCACCAACACCGGTCGGCGCCGTTCTCCACCCCGCCCCGACGGCCCGGGACCAACGCCGGTCAGCGCCGTTCTCCAGCCCGTCCCGACGGCCCGGGACCAACGCCGGTCAGCGCCGTTCTCCAGCCCGTCCGGCGTTTGAGGACGAGGCCGTCAAGGCCGATGGGGGTCCGGGGGCGCAGCCCCCGGGGACACGAGCCACGACGCACCCGCACCCGCACCCGCACGCGACGCGAGTCACCACGCACGCGGCGCGAGCCAACCGTCAGGAGTGCCCGAGCTCCGCCGACGCCGCGTCCTCGGTCACCGGCACCGACCCGGAGTCCGACGCCGGCCGCAGCGGGAACGGGTCGATCCGCGTCTCGTCGATCACCGGCGGAGCCGGCTGCGGGGTCTTCGGCATCACCGCGGCCTCGGAGTGGCCACCGCAGCCGTAGGCCAGGGACACCACCCGGCCGTCCGCCGGGGAGAACTCGTTGGCGCACACGCCGAAGGCCTGGCCCAGCGAGCCGCCGATGCGGGCGAGGAAGCCGCAGGAGGCGCACGTGGCGGGCGCGGCCTGGGCCATCGCCGTCTTGGGCCCGAACGCGTCTTCCCACCGGTCGGCGGCGACGTGCAGGCCGTAGCGGGAGAGCACCCGCGCACGGCGCAGGCCCAGTTCCTCGGCGACCGCCGCGATCGTGCCGCGGGCCGGCGTGGTCGACAGCGCGGCGGGTGACCCGGCCGTGACCTCCGCGTCCTCGGCCTCGACCAGGTCGGCCATCTCGTGGGAGACGACGGAGTTCGGCGGCGGCTCGTCCCCGCCGGTCCAGCCCGGCTCCAGCCGCAGATCCTCCGCGTCGGTGGGCAACAGGTCACCGGGCCCCATGTCGCCGGGGCGCAACCGCTCGCTCCACGGCACCCACTCGGGGGCGAGAAGGGCGTCCGGGCCGGGCAGCAGCACCGCCTCGTCCACGGTCACGATCTTGGCGCGGGAGGCCCGGGCCACGGTGACGGCCCACCGCCAGCCGCGGTAGCCGAGCTCCTTGGCGGCGAAGTAGTGCGTGACGACCCGGTCGCCCTCCGACACCAGCCCCTCGTGCTCGCCGACGACGCCGGGTGCGGCGGCCTCCTCGGCTGCGGCGCGGGCGAGGTCGACGGCCTCGGCGCACAGACGGTCAGGGGTGCGGCTTCGCGTTGTCGCTGCGCTCACAGGTATCGCTTCTCTCCATACGCCGTCTCACGAGTGCACCGCTGCCTGCGAGGGGCGGACGGAGCGGACCTGTGGACCGCGTCGACGTCCGCGCCCGATCGCGCTCGGGCACACCTACGTCATCCATTCTGCGGTATGGCCGTAAGGCGCGCGGCCGAGAACGTTCGCCACGGCGCGCTAGGCACGCTACCTGCTCCTGTCCGCTGGGCCTACACCGACGGGAGTTTCGGCGAGGGCACGATCCCGCTTCGACACGGCCTCGCACCCTGCGCGGGCCCGAAAAGAACCCGTAGGGAACCCCGCCCGGCCCGGGTCGAACCCGCCCGGACACCGGTGCCGGGCGCGGCACCGGAGCGCGTACCGGACCCGGCACCGGCACTCGCGGCGCCCCCACGCCGGCCCCCGGACCTGCCCCGCGTCCCCGGGTGCGTCACCCGACTCGTCAGTGCCATCCGTGCCGTAACGACGCTAGAGCCCGGACTCTCGGGGCACTATGACGGAGTGGCAGCCGCACGGACGGAGTTCAAGGGCGGGAGCCGGGGACGCGGTCCCGGCTGGTTCCGCGCGGTCGGCCGTGCCCTGCGTCTGCCGGTGACCGGGACCGTGCGCGGCATCCGCCGGGCGACGCACGCGCACGGAGCCGGCGAGTCCGGCCTCGGCAAGCTGATCGAGCTGCACGGGGTGAACGGCGCCGGCGACGTCATGATCACCGTCGCCCTCGCCTCCACCGTCTTCTTCTCCGTGCCGACGGACGAGGCGCGCGGCCGAGTCGCGCTCTACCTCGCCATCACCATGGCCCCGTTCACCCTCCTCGCGCCGGTCATCGGCCCGATCCTGGACCGGATCCCGCACGGCCGCCGCGCGGCCATGGCGACGGCGATGGGGGCCCGCGCGCTGCTCGCACTGGTGCTGTCCGGGGCGGTGATCACCGGCAGCATCGAGATGTACCCGGCGGCGCTCGGCGTACTGGTCGCCTCCAAGGCGTACGGCGTGGTCAGAAGCGCGGTGGTGCCCCGGCTGCTGCCGCCCCGGTTCTCCCTGGTGAAGGCCAACTCCCGGGTGACGCTGTGCGGACTGCTCGCCACCGGCGTGGCCGCGCCGATCGGGGCCGGGCTCCAACAGCTGGGGCCCCGCTGGCCGCTGTACGGCGCGTTCGTGATCTTCGTCGCGGGGACCGTCCTGTCGTTCACGCTGCCGCGGAAGGTGGACTCGGCGCGGGGCGAGGACCGGGCCCTGCTCGCCGCGGACGAGAGGCATCTGCACGGGCCGCACCGCCGGCCCGGCAAGCGCCCCGGGCTGCGCACGGTGGGCCCCGCGGTCACCCACGCGCTGGCCGCCAACGCCGCCATCCGCTGCCTGACCGGCTTCCTGATCTTCTTCCTGGCGTTCCTGCTGCGCGTCCATCCGATGACGGGCCAGAGCGCGGCGGTGTCGCTCGGGATCGTGGGCGTCGCGGCCGGTGCGGGCAACGCGCTGGGCACGGCGGTCGGGGCGTGGCTGCGGTCCCGGGCACCGGAGATCATCATCGTGACGGTCGTCGCGATCGTGCTGGGCGCGGCGTTCACGGCCGCGGTGTTCTTCGGGGCGGTGCTGGTGGCGTGTCTGGCCGCGGTGGCCGGTTTCGCGCAGGCGCTGGCCAAGCTGTCCCTGGACGCGTTGATCCAGCGGGACGTGCCCGAACACGTCCGCACGTCGGCGTTCGCCCGCTCGGAGACGCTGCTCCAGGTCGCCTGGGTGTTCGGCGGGGCGGTGGGCATCGCGCTGCCGCTGAACGGCACGCTGGGTCTGTCGGTGGCCGCCGCGATCGTCGCCGCCGGATGGCTGACCACCGTACGGGGGTTGATCGGTTCGGCCCGGCACGGCGGCACCGCGCGGGCCAGGGTGGCGTGACCACGCCACGCCGCACCCAGGTGGGGGGACGGCCGGAGCCGCAATATAGCCTTCGTCCATGACCACGTTGCCCCGCGGCGCAGCCGCCATCGGACACCGCGTTGTGCGACGCCGCCGTGCCGTCGCCGCCGCCGGTGCCGTATCCGCCGGACTGCTCCTGCTGTCCGCCTGTGACGAGCCGACCGCCATGTCCACGATCACGGTCGGCAGTGACTCGGTCAGCTCCGAGGCCACCTGCGGAGGAGAGGGCAAGGCCCTCTCCGACGACGAGATCAACAAGTGTCTGAAGGACCCGGACGCCAAGTCCATCAGCGTCGACCAGGACGAGACCGTCCGCTTCGGCGTCGACCCGGAGATCGCCGACGATCACTGGACGATCCTGATGAACGGGCAGCAGCTGGTCGAGGACAGCAAGAAGACCTACCGCACCATCCCCGGCAGCGTCTTCTTCAACGCCCAGTACGGCGCCCAGGGCGACTCGACGAACGTCGCCATCGCGGCCCGGGACGGCAAGGACGGCAGCCAGAAGATCACCGGTGTGTGGGTCTTCAAGCTGAAGAAGGACGACTGACCACGTCCTCCGTGCGCGTCCTCGTGGCCACCGCGGTCCCCGTCGAACGGGACGCGGTGGCTCAGGCGTTCCCGGGGCGGGCGGTGGAGACACCCCGGCCCGGGGTGGTCCTGCACCGGTTCCCGGACGGTCCGGACCTGCTGGCGGCCGGTGTCGGCCCCGCCCTCGCCGCCGCCTCCACCGCCGCTGCCCTGACCGCCGCGGCCCTGGACGGCGCCCCGTACGGCCTGGTCGTCTCGGCCGGCATCGGCGGCGGCTTCGCGCCCGGCGCGCCCGTCGGCTCCCTCGTCGTCGCCGACGAGATCACCGCCGCCGACCTGGGCGCCGAGACCGCCGACGGATTCCTGCCGGTGACCGACCTCGGCTTCGGCACCGTCACCCACCGCCCGCCCGCCGGGCTCGTCCGCCGGGTGGCCGCCACGACCGGGGCCCGCCCCGGCACCGTCCTGACCGGCTCCACCGTCACCGGGACCGCCGAACGCGCCGCACTGCTGCGCGCCCGCCACCCCGGTGCCCTCGCCGAGGCCATGGAGGGCTTCGGCGTCGCCGAGGCCGCCGCCGCGCACGGGGTGCCCGTGCTGGAACTGCGCGCGGTCTCCAACCCGGTCGGCCCGCGCGACCGCGCCGCGTGGCGTATCGGCGACGCGCTCGCGGCCCTGACGGACGCCTTCGGGAAGCTCGCACCCGTCCTCACGAGTTGGAACCCACATGACGACTGAGCCCCTGCAGATCGCGTACTCGCCCTGCCCGAACGACACCTTCGTCTTCGACGCCCTGGCCCACGGCCGCGTCCCCGGCGCCCCCGCCCTCGACGTGACGTTCGCCGACATCGACATCACCAACGGCATGGCCGAGCGCGGCGAGTTCGACGTGCTGAAGGTGTCGTACGCGGTGCTGCCGTACGTCCTCGGCGAGTACGCCCTGCTGCCGTGCGGCGGGGCGCTGGGCCGGGGCTGCGGGCCGCTGGTGCTGACCCGGGAGGCGGATGCCGATCTGCGCGGCCGTACGGTCGCGGTGCCGAGCGAGACGTCGACCGCGTACCTGCTGTTCCGCCTCTGGGCGGCGGACACCGTGCCCGGCGGGGTCGGCGAGATCGTCGTCATGCCGTTCCACGAGATCATGCCGGCCGTGCGCGACAGGAAGGTCGACGCGGGCCTCGTGATCCACGAGGCGCGCTTCACCTACCAGAACTACGGGCTCCACAAGCTCGCCGACATGGGTGAGCACTGGGAGCTCACCACCGGGCTGCCGATCCCGCTCGGCGCGATCATCGCCAAGCGGTCGCTGGGCGAGGCGACGCTGACCCGCCTCGCCGACGCCGTCCGCACGTCCGTGCGCGCGGCGTGGAACGACCCCGAGGCGTCCCGCCCGTACGTGATGGAGCACGCCCAGGAGATGGACCCGGCCGTCGCCGACCAGCACATCGGGCTGTACGTCAACGAGTTCACCGCCGACCTGGGCGAGGACGGCTACGCGGCTGTCCGGGGCCTGCTGACGCGCGCCGCGGCCGAGGGACTGGTGCCGGCCCTCGGCCCGGACGCACTGGAATTCCCCTAGGGCGGATCAGACGTCGAGCTGGTCGGCGACCGCGCGGAGCAGGCCGGCGATCTTCTTGCCGGCGGTCTTCTCGGGGTAGCGGCCCCGCTCCAGCATCGGGGTGATGTTCTCGAGCAGGGTCGTCAGGTCCTGGACGATGGAGGCGAGTTCGTCGGGCTTCTTGCGCTGCGCGGCGGCGACCGACGGGGCCGGCTCCAGAAGGGTCAGGGACAGGGCCTGGTCGCCGCGCTGGCCGGCGACGACGCCGAACTCCACGCGCTGGCCCGGCTTCAGTGTCTCGACTCCGGCGGGGAGGACCGAGGAATGGACGAAGACGTCACCGCCGTCGTCACGGGAGAGAAAGCCGAAGCCCTTCTCGGTGTTGAACCACTTGACCTTGCCGGTAGGCACGTCTGTCCTCGTCCTCGTACTCGTCGGAAAACTGCTCTTGATAGCACTCGGGCGGGTCGTGGGACCCGCCGGTACCCAGGCTAATGGTCTTCAGGCCGGTGACAAGACGTCCCCCGGTTGTTCCTTCGGGCTGGGAACTACCCTGGTCGGGTGCGTGACAAAACCCAAACGAATTCCGCCGTGCCCGGTGACCGACTGATCCGCGCCGGTGCGATCGTCTTTTTCGTCGGCGCCGTGGCCACACTGGTCACGGTGGCCCCGCTGTTTCTGGGGACGACGCCCTTTCCCACCTACATGTTCGGACTGAGCATGCTCATGGGAGTGGGGTTCCTGGTCTCCGGCGCGGGGGTGCTCCGGTCGGTCGCCGCGGGGCGGCGTCAGGCGCGGGCCGCGGCCGGCCCGTCGCCGTCGCGGTAGCCCGCGAGCCACTCGGGGAATTCCGTCAGGTCGGTCAGGACGACGTCGGCGCCTGCCGCGCGCAGTTCCTCGGCGCTGCACGGTCCGCTGGCCACGGCGACGGAGAGGGCGCCCGCCGTGCGCGCGCCGCGGACGTCGCCGAGGTGGTCGCCGACGTACACGTCCGCGCCGTGCTCGCGCAGCGCCACGGCCTTCTGCTCGGCCCACAGGTCGCCGATCACCGCGTCCGGTTCGATGCCGAGGTGCTCCAGGTGGAGCTTGGCGTTCGGCTCGTACTTGGCGGTGACGACGACCGCCCGTCCGCCGGCCGCCCGCACGGCCTCGATCGCCTCCCGGGCGCCGGGCAGCGCGGTCGTGGCGGTGACGGCGTACGTCGGGTACATCTCCCGGTACAGGTCGGCGGTGGCCGCGATCTCGTCGGCGGGGAACCAGTTCGCCAGCTCCTCCACCAGCGGCGGCCCGAGCCGGGTGACGGCCAGGTCGGCGTCGACGTACGTCCCCGTCCGCTCGGACAGCGCGAGGTAGCAGGCGCGGATGCCGGGCCGGGAGTCGATCAGCGTCATGTCGAGGTCGAAGCCGACGGTGGGGGCGGAGCCGGGGCGGATCGTGGAGGCCATGGCCTCCATTGTGCCCGGGGCCGAAAGGGCCGCAGGAGCCGGTCCGGGCAGCTGGGACCGTGCTCGGGGCCCATGAGGTGGGCGTCCCTCCCACCGCCACGCCGCCGAACCCGTCGCGCCGGTCAGGTGCGGGGGCGGCGGGAGCGCCAGAGGAGGTAGAGGGCCGTGGCGACGGCCGCGGTGCGCAGGACCCAGGGCCAGGTCTCGGCGACGGCGTCGTTCATGTGGCCCTCGGCGACCGGGTCGCCCCAGCGGCCCTCCGTGCGGCCCCAGAGCCAGACGACACCGGCCGCCAGGACGGTGCCGGGCAGGCCCAGGACCGCCCACTTCGCCTGGGCCGGGGTCAGGCGGCGGGAGAGGTAGGTGATCAGCCAGCCGAGGCCAAGCGGGACGAGGCTGCCGAGGACCGCGCCGGCGATCAGCAGGGCGGCGGCGATCAGCAGGAGCGGGTTGTTCCAGCCGCCCTCGGGCCACAGGCGGCGGCGCGCGGCGCGGGCGGGGCGGGCCTTGCGCGGCTTTCCGGCGGCGGGCGCTTCCGCCGCCTCCTCCGCCTCGGCCTCCACCGGCGCCTTCCCGCCGCTCTCGCCCCTGCCGTCCTTCTCCCCCGGCTTCCCCGGCGGCGGCTTGAGCAGGTCCGGGATCTCCACTCCGCCGACGAACCCCGGCACGCTGTCGCCGCCGCCCCCGAACGGCCCGTCCTCCACCCGCCACCAGTCCGGCTGCACGGCGCTGTCCCCCAGCTCCCGCGCGCTCGCCAGGTGCGGTGAGGCGGCGGCGGGCTCGGATGCGGACGGCGCGGCGGGGCGGGGACGGGGCACGGCGCGCCGCAGGCCCTTGCGTTTCTCCCGGTTCTCCGGCTCGCCGTCCCGCTGCACGGGCACGGCGCCGGACGGCTCCCGGGACGCCCCACCGGACCCGCCGGTGCCGCCCGCCGCGTCGACGACGTCGTCGGGGCTGCCGATCCGGTCCAGGATGCGGCGGACGGCGGCCGGGCTGTCGACGGTCGTCTTCGCGCGGCGCCGGTCGATCTCGTTGCGCAGCTCCGAGACCAGCCGCATGCGCGTGGCCGACGGCAGCTGCCGTTGCTGGGCCACGTCGCCGACGCGGCTCAGATACTCGTAGACGACCTGGTCGCTCTCGATCCCCACGAACCCCTCCGGGGCGGGTGACGTGTGATACCCCGTCGGACGAAGGTACCGAATGTTCCCGGGTGCGGCGGACGCCCCCGCGCACCGGACCGGACCGTGCACGCGCCGCTCCACCGTCGTGCCCACCCGCTAACGTTGGCCGGATGAGCACCGAGGAGAAGTCCGCGGCCCCCCGGTCCCTCGCGGAAGCGCTCCGCGCGAGGGACGACGTCTCCCTGGCCGCCCTCCTGCGCAGCCGCCCGGACCTCATCACTCCCGTGCCCACGGACCTCACCCAGCTCGCCACCCGGGCCGGTACCCGTGCCTCGGTGGTGCGTGCGCTGGAGCGGCTGGACCGGTTCACGCTGCAGACGGCGGAGGCGCTGGCCGTGGCGGCGGACCCGGCGACGTACGGGGAACTGCTCGGTCTCCTGGCCGGTGACGACGGTGATCCGGCCATCGCCGGTGCCCTGCCGCGGGCTCTCGCCCTTCTGCGCGAGCAGGCCCTGGTGTGGGGCGGCGACGACCGGCTGCGGCTGGTGCGCACGGCCCGCGAGCTGCTCGCGCCCTCCCCGCAGCATCCGTCCCCGACCGGTCTGGGGCCCACCGTGCGGGAGGCCGCGGCGGGGATGTCGCCCGGCCGCGTCCAGGAGATCCTGACGACCCTCGGTCTGCCCTCGACCCACGACTCGGTCACCGCCCTGGCCGGGCTCAGTGCCCTGTTCACCGACCGGGAGCGGATGACGGCCCTGCTGGCCGAGCTGCCGGCGGGCTCCGTCGAGGTGCTGGACCGCCTGGTCTGGGGCCCGCCCTACGGTCAGGTCACCCACGATCCGGCGCCCCATCTGCGCCGGCTGCTGGACCGCGGCCTCCTGCTGCCCACCGCGCCGGGCACGGTCGTCCTGCCCCGCGAGGTCGCCCTGCATCTGCGCGCCGGCCGGGCGCACCGCGCGCCCGAGCCGGTGCCGCCGGCGGTGGAGGCCGCCGCCACGCACCGTCCACAGGTTGTGGACGCCACCGCGGCCGGCCAGGCCCTCGCCGCGCTGGCGACCGTCGAGGAACTGCTGAAGGACTGGCACGAGGGCGGCCCGGCGGTGCTGCGGGCCGGTGGGCTGAGCGTGCGCGACCTGAAGCGGACGGCCGTCGCGCTGGACGTGCCGGAGCCGGTCGCCGCGTTCTGGGTCGAGCTGGCCTACGCGGCCGGGCTGCTGGCGTCCGACGGGGAGGCGGACGAGCGGTACGCCGCGACCCCGGCGTACGACGAGTGGCGCGAGCTGCCCGCCGCCGAGCGCTGGGCGCGGCTCGCCGAGGCGTGGCTGACGGCCACCCGGACGCCGGGGCTGGTCGGCGGGCGGGACGCCAAGGACCGCACGCTGTCGGCGCTCGGCCCGAACCTGGACCGGTCGGCCGCGCCCGAGGTGCGGCACCGGGTGCTGGCCCTGCTGGCCGGGCTGCCGGAAGGGTCCGCGCCGGCCGAGGAGTCGGTGCTGGCGAGGCTGCGCTGGGAGCGTCCGCTGCGGGGGCCGCGGCGCGACGGGCGGGACGGCCAGGACGACGACCTGCGTACCCGGCTCGCCCGCTGGACGCTGTCCGAGGCGGAGCTGCTGGGCGTCACCGGGCGCGGTGCGCTGGCGGCGCCTGGGCGGGCGCTGATCGGCGCGCCCGAGCCGCCCCGGCCGGCGGACACGCCCGAGGAGTCCGACGGCCCGGGCGCCAAGCTCCCCGTCCACCACCGTGCGCCCGCCGCGCTCCCCTCGCCGAGTGCCGCCGAGCGGGCCGCGGCGACCGCGACCGCCGCCCGGCTGCTCGCGCCCCTGCTGCCCGAGCCGCTGGACCACGTGCTGTTGCAGGCCGACCTGACGGCGGTGGCGCCGGGGCCGCTGGAGCGTCCGCTCGCGGACATGCTCGGGGTGCTCGCGGACGTGGAGTCGAGGGGCGGGGCGACCGTCTACCGGTTCACGCCGGGCTCGGTGCGCCGCGCGCTGGACGCCGGCCGGACCGCCGCCGACCTGCACGCCTTCCTCGCCCGGCATTCCAGAACGCCGGTGCCGCAGCCGCTGGCGTACCTGATCGACGACGTGGCCCGCCGGCACGGGCAGCTGCGGGTCGGGGCGGCCTCGGCGTACGTGCGGTGCGACGACGACGCGACGCTGGACGAGATCCTCGCCGACAAGCGGGCCGCCGGCCTCGGTCTGCGCCGCCTCGCGCCGACCGTGCTGGCCGCGCAGGCCGACCCGGCGGTGCTGCTGGACGGGCTGCGCGCGATGGGGTTCGCGCCGGCCGCCGAGTCCGCCGGGGGCGATGTGCTGATCGCCCGCGCCGACGCCCACCGCACGCCGCCGCGTTCGGCGCCGGAGCCGGTCCCGGACGGCCCGCCGGTGCCCGACGACACGCTGCTGACGGCCGCGATCCGCGCCGTCCGGGCCGGTGACCTGGCGTCCACGGCCCCGCGCAAGCCCGGCCCGGGCGGCGGCGAGGGCGCGCCGGCCGCGAACGGCGAGCTGCCCCGCACGGGCGCGGCCGAGACCCTGGCCACCGTGCAGGCGGCCGTGCTGACCGGCGAGGCGCTGTGGATCGGTTACGTGAACGCCGAGGGCGCCGCCAGTCAGCGCGTCATCGCCCCGATCCGCGTGGAGGGCGGTTTCGTCACGGCGTACGACCACACGGCGGACGAGGTGCGCACGTATCCGCTGCACCGGATCACGGGCGTGGCGGAGCTCGCCGACGACGCGACCTGACACGTTCCGGTCCGCGGTCCCGCACACCGGGTTCCGCTTCGGTGCGCACTTTCGGGCGTACGGGCTGGTTCATGCACGCCACGCCGAGCTTTTCCCACCTGCGAGGGAGCTTTTTTCATCTTCCGCATCGGCCGGTCGGGGCGAGGGCAGCCACCGGGTGTCCTACCGCCGAACCGAAAGGAAGTTTCCGATGGGTGCCGTTCGTCGTGTCACCACCGTCCTGGCGGCGACCGCCGCGTTGCTCGCCGCGCTGGCCGCCGAGGCCGCCGCGGTCGGCATCGATCTGGGTGGGGGCTTCACCTTCTGACCCGTCCGTCCCGCATCTCCGTCGTGAGCGGGCCGGCCCCAGTCCTCTCCCTGGGGCCGGCCCGCTCCCGCTTCCCCGCTCGCTTCCCCTGAGCCTTCCGAAAGGCCGGACCGCCCCATGTATTCGAAGCTCCCCGATTCCGCCCGCTACGCCGTCGCCGTCTCCATCGCCGCCCTGATCACCGCGGCCGCCCTGTTCGGCTCGCTCGCCCCGGAGGCCACCGCGCTGCCGCTGCCGCTGCCGGTGGCGGGCGGCGGGCAGCCGGTCGTCGAGGGGATCACCGTGGAGGGACCGCTGGTCGACAACCTCACGCTGCGGTAGCGGGCACCCTCGCGCCGCGATCAGGCACACTGGACGATCGGCCGAGCCGTCGTCCGGCCGTACGCACGCGAAAGGGTGCCGCCCGTGAATGGTCCGCTCATCGTCCAGTCCGACAAGACCCTGCTCCTGGAAGTCGACCACGAGCAGGCCGACGACTGCCGCCGTGCCATCGCGCCCTTCGCCGAACTGGAGCGGGCGCCGGAGCACATCCACACCTACCGGGTGACCCCGCTGGGCCTGTGGAACGCGCGGGCGGCGGGGCACGACGCCGAGCAGGTCGTGGACGCGCTCGTGCAGTACAGCCGCTACCCGGTGCCGCACGCGCTGCTCGTCGACATCGCCGAGACGATGGACCGCTACGGCCGCCTCACCCTCTCCAAGCACCCGGCGCACGGACTGGTCCTGACGACCACCGACCGGCCGGTGCTCGAGGAGGTCCTGAAGTCGAAGCGGATCGCCCCGCTGGTCGGCACCCGCATCGACCCCGACACGGTGGCCGTGCACCCCTCCGAGCGCGGGCAGATCAAGCAGACGCTGCTGAAGCTGGGCTGGCCCGCCGAGGACCTCGCCGGGTACGTCGACGGCGAGGCGCACCCGATCGAGCTGGCCGAGGACGGGTGGGCGCTGCGCCCGTACCAGAAGCAGGCCGTGGAGAACTTCTGGCACGGCGGCAGCGGTGTCGTGGTCCTGCCCTGCGGCGCGGGCAAGACGCTGGTCGGCGCCGGGTCGATGGCGCAGGCCAAGTCCACGACGCTGATCCTCGTCACCAACACCGTCTCGGCCCGGCAGTGGAAGCACGAGCTGGTGAAGCGGACCTCGCTGACCGAGGACGAGATCGGCGAGTACAGCGGGACGAAGAAGGAGATCCGGCCCGTCACGATCGCCACCTACCAGGTGCTGACGACGCGCCGCAAGGGCGTCTATCCGCACCTGGAGCTGTTCGACTCCCGGGACTGGGGGCTGATCGTCTACGACGAGGTGCACCTGCTGCCGGCGCCGGTCTTCAAGTTCACCGCCGACCTCCAGGCGCGGCGCCGGCTCGGCCTCACCGCGACGCTGGTGCGCGAGGACGGCCGCGAGTCGGACGTGTTCTCGCTCATCGGCCCCAAGCGTTTCGACGCGCCGTGGAAGGAGATCGAGGCGCAGGGCTACATCGCGCCCGCCGACTGCGTCGAGGTCCGGGTCAACCTCACCGACTCCGAGCGGCTCGCGTACGCCACCGCCGAGGCGGAGGAGAAGTACCGCTTCTGCGCGACGACCGCGACGAAGCGGAAGGTGACGGAGGCGATCGTGCGCCGCTTCGCCGGGCAGCAGATCCTCGTCATCGGCCAGTACATCGACCAGCTCGACGAGCTGGGCGAGCACCTGGGCGCGCCGGTCATCAAGGGCGAGACGTCCAACGCCCAGCGGGAGAAGCTCTTCGAGTCCTTCCGGCAGGGCGAGATCAGCGTCCTCGTGGTGTCGAAGGTCGCGAACTTCTCCATCGACCTGCCGGAGGCGACGGTCGCGATCCAGGTGTCCGGCACCTTCGGTTCGCGGCAGGAGGAGGCCCAGCGGCTGGGGCGGGTGCTGCGCCCCAAGGCCGACGGTCACCAGGCGCACTTCTACTCGGTCGTCGCCCGCGACACGCTCGACCAGGACTTCGCCGCCCACCGCCAGCGCTTCCTGGCGGAACAGGGCTACGCCTACCGGATCATGGACGCGGACGAGCTGCTGACGGAGGGCTGACGGCCGCCGCGCCGTGACCCGGCCCGGCCCCGGTCACGGCGCGGGCAGGGTGAACACCAGCAGCAGGACGAACAGGGACGGCAGCAGCGAGGCGAACGCCAGGCAGGCGCGCAGGGCGCTCCACCGGCGGGTCCACGGGATCACCCAGGCGGCGGCCCAGGCGCCGAGGGTGAGGAAGCCGCCGAAGTACAGGGTCCCGTAGATCAGCGACAGTGAGGTCGTCAGGGCCTGCGAGCAGTCGTCCGGGCCGCAGCTGTCGGTCGCCATGGCCGACAGGCCGCCGAGGAACAGCGCCGCCGGGCCCAGGACGGTCAGGAGCCCGGTCGCGACGGCCGGGGCGACCCAGGCGCGGCGGTCCCGGCCTGCCCGCCGCGGCAGGTACGCGGGCGGCTGCGCCGTGCAGTGCTGTGTGGTCATGCGGCCAGTGAAGCCGCGCGGCCGGTGCCCGCGCACCGGCGGACGTACTCAGCCGCCGCGCGTCGGTGTACTCAGGCCGCCGGCGCGCGTACGGACGTCACCGGCGGCGGACGCCGGCCTCCTCGCCGTACTCGCCGAGGACGACCACGTCGAAGGCGGCGCCCGCGAACACCTTGACGGCGCGCAGGGCGTCACCGAGCCGGTGCCGGTGGCTGCCGGCCACGGGCGTGGCGCCGGACGGGCGGCCCGGTGCCGGGGCGGGGGAGATGGTTGCTGCGCTCATGTCTCCATAGTGCGATTCGGGACATAAGGCTGTCATCGGTCTCCGGGCCGACCCCGCGCCGCCGTCCGCTACGACCGTGGAGGGAGTACATCCCCCAGTGCGGAGGACGCGATCCCCTAGGGGCTGCCGGAGAAATACGTTGGCCCGCGCCGCACTCCTTCCCCTAGAATCTCCGCTCTTGCCCGCCTCCCCCTCGGAGTGCTGCCGTCCGGACGGAAACCGGTCGGCCCACCGCGCAGCCCGCGCCCACCGAACCGCAGGTCATCCGGAGGCACCCCCTTGTCCACGCCCGTCCACGACGACCCTCTGTCCCGCGAGCGCGCCCATCTCACCGCGTCCCGTTCCGCGCTGCGGGCCATGCGGGAGGACGTCGAGTCCCTCGACATCACCGACGTCACCGCGAACTGGGTCAACGCCGCCGTCCTGCAGAACCAGATCGAGGACCGCATCAAGGCGCTCGCCGACCTCAGCGACACCCCGCTGTTCTTCGGCCGGCTCGACTACCTGCACGCGCCGGGGGCGGAGCAGGCCGAGGGCGCGGAGGGTGAGCGCTTCTACATCGGGCGCCGGCACGTGCACGACGCGGACGGCGACCCGATGGTGATCGACTGGCGTGCGCCGGTCTCGCAGCCGTTCTACCGGGCGTCGAAGAAGGACCCGCTGGACGTCGGGCTGCGCCGCCGCTTCGGGTACACCGGCGGGGACCTCACGGCGTACGAGGACGAGCACCTGTCCGACCCGGCCGAGGCGGCGACCACCAGCAAGCTGCTCCAGCAGGAGATCGAGCGGCCCCGTGTCGGCCCGATGCGGGACATCGTGGCGACCATCCAGCCCGAGCAGGACGAGATCGTGCGCGCCGGGCTCGCCGGGTCGGTCTGCGTGCAGGGCGGCCCGGGCACCGGCAAGACCGCCGTCGGTCTGCACCGGGTCGCCTACCTCCTGTACGCCCACCGCGAGCGGCTCGCCCGCACCGGCACGCTCGTCATCGGGCCGAACAAGTCCTTCCTGCACTACATCGAGCAAGTCCTGCCCGCGCTCGGCGAGCTGACGGTCCGGCAGGCCACCGTCGACGACCTGGTCGCGCACGTCGAGGTGCGCGGCACGGACGACGCCACGGCGGCGGTGATCAAGGGTGACGCGCGGATGGCGGAGGTGCTGCGCAGGGCCCTGTACTCGCACGTCACGCTGCCCACGGAGGGGATCGTGGTCGTGCGCGGCTCGCGCCGCTGGCGGGTGGCGGCGTACGAGCTGGAGGAGATCGTCCGCGAGCTGCTCGCCCGCGACATCCGCTACGGCGCCGCCCGCGAGGCCCTTCCGCAGCGCGTCGCGCACGCCGTGCTGGTGCAGATGGAGCGGGCGGGCGAGGCGCCGGACGACCGGGTGCAGAACGCGGTGGCGCGCAACGCCGCGGTGAAGGCTGCGGTCAAGGCCGTCTGGCCGCAGGTCGACCCGGCGAAGCTGGTACTGCGCCTGCTCACGGACGCGGACTTCCTGGCCGAGCACGCCGAGGGCGTCCTCACCGAGGACGAGCAGAAGGCGATCCTGTGGGTGAAGCCGGCCCGGTCGGTGAAGTCCGCCAGGTGGGCACCGGCCGACGCGGTGCTGATCGACGAGGCGACCGACCTGATCGAGCGCACCCACTCCCTCGGGCACGTGGTCCTCGACGAGGCGCAGGACCTGTCCCCCATGCAGTACCGCGCGGTGGGCCGGCGCTGCACCACCGGCTCGGCGACCGTCCTCGGCGACCTGGCGCAGGGCACCACGCCCTGGGCGACGCGGAGCTGGGAGGAGGCGCTGGCCCACCTGGGCAAGGGCGAGGCGGTGATCGAGGAGCTGACCGCCGGTTTCCGCGTGCCGACGGACGTCATCACGTACGCCTCGCGGCTGCTGCCGTACATCGCGCCCGGTCTGACGCCGGTGGCGTCGATCCGTGAGAACCCGGGCTTCTTCGAGATCCGCGCGGCCGCGGGCGGTACGGCAGACGTGGTGGCGGCGTGCCGCGAGCTGCTGTCCCGGGAGGGCTCGGTCGGCCTGATCGCCGCCGACGCGCGCGTGCCGGAGCTGGCGGACGCGCTCACCGCCGCGGGGATCGGCCACCTCGGCCCGGGCGAGGAGACGACGCGGGCCACCCGCCTGACCCTGGTCCCGGCGTCACTGGCCAAGGGCCTGGAGTACGACTACGTGGTCCTGGACGAGCCGCAGGCCGTGGTCGACGGCGAGCCCGACGAACGCACGGGTCTGCGCCGCCTGTACGTCTGCCTGACCCGAGCGGTCTCGGGCCTCCTGGTGACCCACGCGACGACACTCCCGCCGCAACTGGCCTAGCTGCGGACAGTCGCACGCCACGCCCCCGTAGCCGCGGGCAGTCGTGCCGCTGGGGCGGCACGACTGCCCGCGGCGATGCGGGTGCGGCTGCGGCTGCGGCTGCGCGGACACTCGGGCGCGGCCGCGGTTCGGGTACGCCGATGCGGCTACCCGCCCAGTACCCGCCGCCACTCCCCCACCGCGTCCGCCGACACCGGCCCGTCCCACCCGGAGGGCCTCGCCGCGCCGCCGATGTGGAAGCCGTCGATGCCCGCGTCCAGCAGCGTCGGCACGTGCTCCAGCCTCAGCCCGCCCCCCACCAGAAGCTGCTGCTCGTACCCCGGCTCCCCCCGCCGCCGCGCCTCCGCGAGCAGCGTCGGAAGACCTTCGCCGACGCCCCCCGCCGCGCCGGCCGTCAGATACGTGTCCAGCCCGGGGAAGTCGGCCAGGTGCTTGCGCACCGCGTCCCGGTTGGCGGCCCGGTCGATGGCACGGTGGAACGTCCACCGGCATCCCTCCAGCGCCCCGGCGACCCGCTCCACCGCCCGCAGGTCCACGTCACCGTCCGCGTCGAGGAACCCGAGCACGAACTGGTCCGCCCCGGCCCCCCGCATCTCCCCGGCGATCCCCACCAGCCGCTCGACGTCCCCGGCGGCGAACCCGTCCGCCAGCCGCAGCATCACCCGCATGTCGATGTCGACGGCGGCGCGGATCGCGGCGACGGTCCCGGTCGACGGGGTGAGTCCGTCGGCCGCCATGTCGGTGACCAGTTCGAGGCGATCCGCGCCTCCGGCCTGGGCGGCGACCGCGTCCTCGACGTCGAGGGCGATCACCTCCAGGACTGCACGCTTGCTCATGGGACCCCATTCGTCGGGCTTCGTCGGGCTTGCTCGGCTGTCCGGACCGCTACAGGTCTAGTCCAATTCAAGCGTACGCCCCGACAGCGTGCCAGAGGGTCCCCGCACCTCGGGCCCGCCGCCGCTCAGTCGCCGAAGATGTTCAGCTCCGCCGCCTCGACCCCGGCGAGCTCGTACCCGGCCCCGGCGTCCACCGGCCGCCCCGCGTACAGGCGCACCAGCGTCGGCGCGTCACCGATGAACCGCCCCGGCGGCCGCTCGCCGCTCACCTCGCCCAGCTTCAGCGGCTCGTCCACGTCGTCGAGGTCGGCGTGCAGCGGAACGTGCCCGAGGTCCCGCGTGACCGTGGTCAGCAGCGTGAGCGCGTCCGGCAGCCCCCGCCCCGCGTACGCCCCCGGCTCGCCGAAGGCCACCCGCACATCGCCCGCGTGCACCCACTCGCCCAGCGCGACCCGGTCCAGGACACCACCCGCACGGCCGATCACCGGCCCGGCCTCGGTCATGCCGCGTTCCAGCTCGTCGACGATCCGGGCGTTCGGCCAGTCGGCGCGCTCGGCGATGTCCCGGTCGTTGGACGCGGGTGAGAAGACGCCCTTCTCGAAGCGGCTCTCCACCACCCGCATCAGCGCGGACGAGCAGTGCGCCAGCACGTCCCGCACGGTCCAGCCCGGACACGCCTCCACCGGCAGCGCGAAGTCACCGTCCGCCCGGGACCGCAGCAGCGGCACCAGTTCGTCCCGTTCGATGGTCAGCAGCCGCCCGGGCAGCTCGGGGTCGCGTACCTCGTGTACATCAGCAGGAGTCGTCATGGCCTCCACGCTAGGGCCGGCGGACCGGTCGCGGGAGAATGAGGGCATGGCCGATCTCGACGCCCTCCGCGCCCGCTTCGCTCGCGCCCTGAACGGAGCCCGGGGCTCCGACGCCGGGCCGGACCCGGTGCCGTACGCCGACAACCTGCTCGCCCGCTGGCAGGAGCCCCAGCGCCGCTACCACACGCTCGCCCACCTCACCGCGGTCCTCGACCGCGTCGACGAGCTGGAGCAGTACGCGCACGACCCGGACGCCGTACGGCTGGCCGCCTGGTTCCACGACGCCGTGTACCTGCCCGAGCGGTCCGAGAACGAGGAGCGGTCGGCGCGCCTGGCCGAACGGGCGCTGCCCGAGGCCGGCGTGCCGGCGGAGAGGACCGCGGAGGTGGCCCGGCTGGTGCGGCTCACCGTCGCGCACGACCCCGCCGACGACGACCGCGACGGCCAGGTGCTGTGCGACGCCGACCTGGCGGTCCTCGCCTCGCCCCCGTCGGCGTACGCCGCCTACACGGCCGCCGTCCGCGAGGAGTACCACTTCGTGCCGAACGACGCCTTCCGCGAGGGGCGCGCCGCGATCCTGCGTCAACTGCTCGGCCTGCCCCGGCTGTTCCGCACGCCGTACGGGCAGCGGGAGTGGGAGGCGACCGCCCGCTACAACCTCACCGGCGAGCTGGAAATGCTGTCGCCCGGCGGTGACCCGGCCCCGTAACGTGCCCCGCATGCGGACCATGGGCGGGGATCAGGTGGAAGAGGCGGTGGCGGGCGCGGTGGCGCTGCTGCGCACGGCGACGGACCGGGACTGGGAGGCGGTACGGGCCGGGCGGCTGGAGTGGAGCTGCCGGGAGACGGCGGAGCACATCGCCTCGGACCTCATCGCGTACGCCGGGCAGCTGGCGGGACGCGCGATGGAAGCCTGGGTGCCCTTCGAGATCACCTTCGACGAGGGCACCGACAACGAGGGCGTCCTCCAGGTGATCGAGACGACGAGCGCGCTGCTCGCCGCCACCGTCCGCACCACCCCGCGCGAGGTCCGCGCCTTCCACTCGTACCCGTTCCGCAGCGCGAACCGCGAGGGCTTCGCCGCGATGGGGGTCACCGAAGTGCTGGTGCACACGCACGACATCGCCGAAGGGCTGGGCCTGACGTACGAGCCGCCCGCCGCACTGTGCGAGGACGTGCTGACCCGGATCTTCCCGCACGTCCTGCCCGGCCCCGACCACTGGCGCACCCTGCTGTGGGCCACCGGCCGCGGCGAGCTTCCCGGACGCGCCCCGCTCGACGCGTGGCGCTGGAACAACAACCTCGTGATCCCCGCCGGACGCCTCACCCTCCAGGGCGTCACCCCCGCTGCCGCCGCCGACCTGGCCGCGGGCGGCGACGGCGGGTTCGTGTGGGTCGACGGCGGGCCGTACCAGGGCACGCGGGACGCCGCCGGGATGCTGCTGAAGGCGTACGAGGCGGGCGTACACCGGCCGGAGTGGGGCGTGTTCACGCTCGTGCGCACGCAGGACGGGCGCGCGGTCGGCGGCATGGGCTTCCACGGCGCGCCCGACGAGGACGGCCGGGTGGAGATCGGCTACGACCTCGCCGAGGCCGCGCGGGGCCACGGATACGCCACCGAGGGTCTGCGCGCGCTGTCCGCCTGGGCGTTGGAGCGCGACGAGGTGACGTCGGTGTTCGCGACGACGGAGCCCGGCAACCTGCCGTCCCAGGCCGTCATCGCGCGCGCCGGTTTCACCCGGGTCGCGGGGGAGGACGAGGAGCAGTTCGCCTACGAGCTGCGGGGCTCGCGCCCCTGACCGGCGCCCTTGCGCCGCCGCAGCCCCGCCCCGTGCAGCAGCCGCACCACCTCGCGGCTGCTGACCTCCAGGGCGCCGGCGGACACGGCGTCCGCGTACCGGTGGGCGGGGAGGTCGTAGTGGTCGCGTTCGAAGGCGCGGCGCGGCACGCCCAGGGTCTCGGCGAACGCGTGCAGTTCGGCGTAGGAGACGTCGCTGACGAGGTGCGACCACATGCGGCCGTGGCCCGGCCAGGTCGGCGGATCGATGTAGAGGGTCACCGGGGCGTCCTCACGACGACTGCGTGCCGCCCGTGGCGGCGCCCAGCGAGCCGACCGCCGCGACCTTCACGCCGGCCTTGCCGCACACCCAGTGCGGGTCCGGGCCGAGTTCCGGTTCGACGTCCAGCGCGTGCGGGTCGCCGGAGCCGCACACCGGGCACAGCGGCCAGCGGCCGTACCGCTCCAGCAGGGCGTCCTGGACGTCCTGCGCGACCAGCCCGGCCACGAACTGAGCGCCCTCGGGCCACTGCTCGACCCACCAGCGCCGCTGCACGACGGACTCCTCGACGAGCGACACGACGTCGGCCTCGGCCACCTGGCCCGCCACCAGGTCGGCGAGCACGAGGGCGCGTGCGGCGTGGAGGGCCTGCTCCAGGGGGCTGATGGGGTCCATGCCCCCATTGTGCGCACTCTTGACCCGGGGACCGAAACGAAAATATCTTTCATGAGTGACCGATGAAGTGAAGGAAACTTTCGCGAGTGCGCCCGGCGGCCGTCGCGCCACCGGAGGCGGGAGCGCGCCGCCCGCGCCCGCCGCCCTCGCGGCCAAGGTGCGCACGCTGGCGCCGTCGATGACCCGCTCCATGCAGCGGGTCGCCGAGGCCGTCGCGGGCGACCCGGCCGGCTGCGCGGCCCTCACGGTCACCGGCCTCGCCGAGCTCACCGGCACCAGCGAGGCCACCGTCGTACGCACCGCCCGCCTGCTCGGCTACCCCGGCTACCGCGATCTGCGCCTCGCGCTCGCCGGGCTCGCCGCGCAGCAGCAGTCGGGGCGCGCACCCGCCATCACGACGGACATCGCGGTCGACGACCCGATCGCCGACGTCGTCGCCAAGCTGGCCTACGACGAGCAGCAGACCCTCGCCGACACCGCCGCCGGACTCGACACCGTCCAGCTCGGCGCGGCCGTCGCCGCACTGGCCGCCGCCCGCCGCACCGACGTGTACGGCATTGGCGCCTCCGGGCTGGTCGCCCAGGATCTCACCCAGAAACTCCTGCGCATAGGGCTGATAGCCCACGCCCCGAGCGACCCACACCTCGCCGTCACCAACGCGGTGCAGCTGCGCGCCGGGGACGTCGCCCTCGCCATCACCCACTCCGGGTCGACCGGGGACGTCATCGAGCCGCTGCGCGTCGCCTTCGAACGCGGGGCGACGACCGTCGCGATCACCGGCCGCCCCGACAGTCCCGTCACGCAGTACGCCGACCACGTGCTGACCACGTCCACGGCGCGGGAGAGCGAGTTGCGGCCGGCGGCGATGTCGTCGCGGACCAGTCAGTTGCTGGTGGTGGACTGCCTGTTCGTGGGGGTGGCGCAGCGGACGTACGAATCGGCTGCGCCGGCTCTGGCGGCGTCCTACGAGGCGTTGGCCCATCGGCACGGTTCGCGCGGTAGACCGTAGAGCTTGATCGTCGTGGGCGGCCGGCGGCCGAGTGTGGCTGGTCGCGCCCACGCGGCGGAGCCGCACATCGATACAGCCCCGCGCCCCTTGGTTAGTACACCGACCGAAGTTGAAAAGGGCCGTTCTCTCATGACCTCCACCCCCCATCACCCCGATCTCCGTTCCCAGTTGGAGACGTTGACCACCGAGGCGTTCCGGCCCGAGCTGGCCGAGATCGACCGGATGTCCACCCTCGACATCGCGCGGGTGATGAACGGCGAGGACGCCACGGTGCCCGCCGCCGTCGCCGCGCGGTTGCCCGAGATCGCCGCCGCCGTCGATGCCGTCGCCGCCCGGATGAGCCGTGGCGGCCGGCTGGTCTACGCGGGCGCCGGCACCGCGGGCCGGCTCGGTGTGCTGGACGCCTCGGAGTGCCCGCCCACCTTCAACACCGAACCGGGGCAGGTCGTCGGCCTGATCGCGGGCGGCCCGGAGGCCATGGTCACCTCCGTCGAGGGCGCCGAGGACTCCGCCGAGCTGGCCCGCGCCGACCTCGACGCCCTCGCCCTCACCGCCGACGACACGGTGGTCGGCGTGTCCGCCTCCGGCCGCACCCCGTACGCGATCGGCGCCGTCGAGCACGCCCGCGCGCTCGGTGCGCTGACCGTCGGTCTGGCCTGCAACGCGGGCAGTGCCCTGGCCGCCGCCGCCGAGCACGGCATCGAGGTCGTCACCGGACCCGAACTGATCACCGGCTCCACCCGGCTGAAGGCCGGCACGGCGCAGAAGCTGGTCCTCAACATGCTGTCGACGATCACGATGATCCGGCTCGGCAAGACCTACGGAAACCTGATGGTCGACGTCCGGGCCTCCAACGAGAAGCTGCGCGCCCGCTCCCGCCGTATCGTCGCGCTCGCCACCGGCGCCGAGGACGAGGAGATCGAACGCGCGCTGGCCGCCACCGACGGCGAGGTCAAGCACGCCATCCTGACCCTGCTGGCCGATGTCGACGGCCCGACGGCCGCCCGCCTTCTGGAGGACTCCGACGGTCATCTGCGTGCCGCGCTGGCGGCGGCGCGGGGCTGACCGCACGCTCGACAGGTGCACAAGGATCCCCATGCCACGGCCGCCGCGCTGCTCCCCCTGGTCGGCGGCCCCGCGAACGTCACCTCCGTCGCCCACTGCATGACCCGCCTCCGCCTGGGCCTGGCCGACCGGTCCCGGGTGGACGACGCGGCGCTGCGGGCCCTGCCCGGTGTGCTCGGGGTGGTGGAGGACGACGGGTCGTACCAGGTGGTGCTGGGCCCGGGGGTGGTCGGGCGGGTGACGGAGGCGTTCGAGGCCCTGCTGGCGGCCGGGGGCGGCACGGCGGACCAGCTCGCCCGGCGCGGGGCCGAGCTGAAGGCCCGGCAGCGGCGGCGCAACGCGACACCTCTGAAGTCGGCGCTGCGGCGGGTCGCGAACGTCTTCGTCCCGCTCATCCCGGCCCTGATCGGCTGCGGCATCGTCGCGGGCGTCGCCGGCCTGCTCACCAACCTGCGGTGGCTGCCCGGCCTCACCCCCGCCCTGGCCGCCGTCTCCTCCGCCTTCATGGCGCTGATCGCGGTGTTCGTCGGCCACAACACCGCGAAGGAGTTCGGCGGGACGCCCGTCCTGGGCGGCGCGACCGCCGCCGTCGTCGTCTACCCCGGGGTGGCGAAGGTGACCGCGTTCGGCGTCGCGCTCGCCCCCGGCCAGGGCGGCGTCCTCGGCGCGCTGGCGGCGGCGCTGCTCGGCACGTACGTCGAGAAGTGGTGCCGCGCCCGCCTCCCCGGCACCCTGGACGTGCTGCTCACCCCGGCCCTGACGGTGCTGGTCTCCGGCCTGGTCACGCTGTACGTCCTCATGTACGCGGCCGGCGAGGTCGCGACGGCCGTCGGCACGGCGGCGGGCTGGCTCCTGACGACGACGGGCGCCCTGGCCGGCCTCGTCCTGGGCGGCCTCTTCCTTCCCCTGGTGATGCTGGGCCTGCACCAGGCGCTCATCCCCATCCACACCACGCTCATCGAGCAGCAGGGCCACACCGTGCTGCTGCCCGTTCTGGCCATGGCGGGCGCGGGCCAGGTCGGCGCGGCGGCGGCGGTCTACGTCCGGCTGCGCCACGACACGTCCCTGCGCACGACGATCAGGTCGGCGCTCCCCGCCGGACTGCTGGGCGTGGGCGAACCGCTGATCTACGGCGTCTCGCTCCCCCTCGGCCGCCCCTTCCTCACCGCATGCGTGGGCGGGGCGGCGGGCGGCGCGTTCGTCGGCCTGTTCGCGATGCTCGGCACCGACGTGGGGGCCACGGCGATCGGCCCGTCGGGCTGGGCGCTGTTCCCGCTGCTCGCGGGCGCCGGAGGGTGGGCGGCGACGGCGGGCGTGTACGGCGGCGGGCTGCTCACCGGGTACGTGGTCGGATTCGCGGCGACGTACTTCTTCGGCCTCGGCGACAGCCTGCGGGCGGCGGAGGCGGGCGGGACCGTCGGTGCCGTGTGCGACCCTGAGGAACATGAACCACGCCCAGCTGACCGCCCTGGGCCGCGCCCTGCGCCTCCTCGGTGAGCACGGCGAGGCCCTGACCGCCGACACGCCCGACGCCAAGGTGCACGAGATCCGCGCCGACCTGAAGCGCGCGCTGGACCGGCTGGAGGAGAGCGTCACCACGACGGCCCCCAGCACCCGGTGCCCCGAGCATCCGAACGGACCGGTCGACGAGGCCGCCCCCGACCTGTGCCTCCTGTGCGAGACCCGCCGCCGCGCCGCCCGCCGCGCCGAGTACGGCGGCGGCCCCCTCCCGGCCCGGCCCGCCGAGCCGGCCCCGTCCCGCTACGGGATGCGCGGCGACCGGCCGCAGCCCCAGCAGCGCTGGCTGCCGGAGCTGTGGAACGGTCAGGCGTGGCAGCTGTGCGGCACCCCGCGACGGGACCGCCGCGAGGCCGAGCTGTACATCGCCGCCCAGCTGCGCGCCCCACGCGCGGCGATGGCGTACCGGCTGGTGCACGAGTTCACGGACTACGAGGTGCTGCGCGTGTGGGGGACGCCGGTGCGGGTGGACATCGAGCCGATGGGCTGAGGCGGCACCGCCGCGGCGTCAGCGGACGACGTCGAAGACGTTCTTCTGGATGCCGTTGGCGTACGCCTCGTGCTCGACGAGCCTCAGCTTCTGGGCGTCCTTGTCCGTGTCGCTGAACAGCCGCTTGCCCGCGCCGAGGAGCAGCGGGAAGACCAGCAGGTGGTAGCGGTCGATGAGGCCGGCGTCCGAGAGGGCCCGGTTGAGGGTGGCGCTGCCGTGCACGATGATCGGGCCGCCCTCCGTCTCCTTCAGTGCGGCGACCTCGTCGAGCGAGCGCAGGATCGCGGTCTCGCCCCAGTTGGACACCAGGTCGCCGTCGGTGAGGGTGGTGGAGACGACGTACTTCGGCATCACCTTGTAGTCGGCGAAGTCCTCCATGTCCGGCCAGACCGCGCTGAACGCCTCGTAGCTGACCCGGCCGAGCAGCATCGCGCCGGCCTCCTTCTGCTCCCGGCCCTTGATCTCGTACGCCTCGGGGAGGAACTCCAGGTCCTTGAAGGTCCAGCCCGAGTTCCGGTAACCGGGCTCGCCGCCGGGCGCCTCCACGACTCCGTCGAGCGAGACGAAGGCGGTGCTGATCAGGGTGCGCATCTGGGGTCTCCTGATGGCTCGTGGTTCCGGTGGCTCATGATCCCGCTGTTGCGTGGTGCGTTCTCCCTCTTCGACCGCGGCGCTCGCGAAAACTCATCGGTCGCCGTCCCGGCCGGCGGCCGAGCGGGTCACCCCGAGGCCCGAGGCGACGACGATCAGGCCCGCCAGCCCGTGGGCGGCCCAGAGGCCACCGGTCAGGCGGTCGTCCGCCGCCCGCTGCTCCTGGGCCTTCCTCTGCTGGTCGTACGTCCGGGTGCCGGCCGAGCGGCCGTCCGTGAAGTCGTAGAGGTCGCACGTCTCCCCCGGCTTCATGGGGCCGGACCGCTCGGCGTCGCCGTACTCCACGATGATGCCGTCGCAGCTCGGGGTGCCGTCCGCGGTCGCCGCCCGGCACAGGAAGTACGCGCCGACGGCCAGGGGCACCAGGAACAGGCCCAGCAGCGCGCCGCGGACCCTCACACCCCCGCCCCCAGCAGGGGCAGCGCGGCGAACTCGTGGCCCTCCCACAGCCGCCGCGAGGTCTCCTCCGGGTACGGCACGACGGCCGGCTCGGCGTCCAGGACCTGCACCAGGCGCCGTCCGGTGTCGTACGCGGGCCAGCCGGGGTCGCCGGTGCGGGCGAACGCGGTCCAGGAGGCGCGGAAACGGGCGGAGAGGGCCAGCGCCTCCGGGGACGGTTCCGCCCCGGCGAACAGCAGCACGCCCATGTCGGCGTCGAACGTGCCGAACAGCAGCGGGAGGTCCAGGGCGTGGCAGGCGCCGAGGGCACCGCCGTTGCCCGGGGCAGGCCAGGTCAGCTCGTAGACGTACGACCGGCCGCCGCCCGCGAGGTGAGCCTCCGCCAGGTGCAGCGACGGCATGGCGAACAGCCAGTCGGTCTGGACGCGTTCGTACAGCTCACCGGGGGACGCGTCGGGGAAGGCGGCGCGGTAGGTCCGCTCGCCGTCCGGGCCGGGGGCGAACATCCGCAGGGCCGAGGCGGCGCGCTCGTCGGTGATCCGGTCCGAGGACCCGGCCATGGAGCTGAACAGGCGGAATTCGTCGCGGTTGTGACCGACAATCAGGTCGACGTCCCGGGAGGCCCCGGACGCCAGCGCCCGCCACGGCACGACCGGCAGAACCTCGCCGTCCACGACCGGTGAGTAGGGGGTGACCGTGGGGGCGGCCTGGCCCCAGCGGTCCACGTGCTGGAGCATCTTGGCGGCCAGCGTCTGTCCGGCCGCGACCAGCCGGTCCGGAGCCACCGCCGACAGGTCGGCGACGGTCGGCCGCAGGCCCGCCTCGGCGCCGAGGGCGCCGGCGATGTCCCGGGCGAGCGCGTCGGAGAAGAAGGTGCCCGGCACGCTCTGGGCGATGGCCCGGCGGAACAGCCCGGCCGCGCGCGGCATGGCCAGCAATGCGGCGAGGGAACCGGCCCCCGCCGACTCGCCGAAGACGGTGACCTGGTCCGGGTCGCCACCGAACGCGGCGATGTTGTCCCGCACCCACTCCAGCGCGGCGACCTGGTCGAGCAGGCCCCGGTTGGCGGGCGCCCCCTCGATGCGGGCGAAACCCTCCATGCCGACGCGGTAGTTGAAGGTGACGACGACGAGGTCGCCGTCCTCGGCCACGCGGCGGGCGTCGTAGCCGGGGCTGCCGGCGTGGCCGAGCTTGTAGGCGCCGCCGTAGATCCACACCATCACGGGGCGGTGGGCGGCCGGGTCCGGCTCGGGCGTCCAGACGTTGACCGTCAGCCAGTCGTCGCCCTCCGGCGCGCCCGGTGCGCCGGCCCGTCCCGCGAGTCCCAGGTCCTGCGGGGGCGGCGGCCCGAACGCGAACGCGTCGCGTATGCCGTCCCAGGGCCGGGCCGGGCGCGGTGCGGCGAACCGGGCGTCCCCCACCGGCGGCTCGGCGAACGGGATGCCGCGGAAGACGGTGAGAGCGTCCTCCCGCCGTCCGCGCACCGCGCCGGTGGCGGTGCGCACCACGGACTCCTGGGCCTCGGGGTTCGTCATCGATCACTCCCTGACTGGTCGCCGCCGGCCTTACGTGCGGCAGTAGTTGGTGATCCCACGGACCCTATGCCGCGGTGCGCGACGGGAGCGGTCCGGGGTTCAGCTCAGGGACTTCAGCGACGCCGCGTCGAACGGCGTCAGCTCGTCGAAGCGGCCGTCCAGCACCTTCCGGGCCCACTGCGGGTCCTGGAGCAGGGCGCGGCCGACGGCGACGAGGTCGAACTCGTCGCGCTCCATGCGGTCCAGGAGGTCGTCGAGGCTGCCGAGCCCGGCGCCCTCGCCCTGGAACGCCTTGCCGAACTCGCCGTCGAGGCCGACGGAGCCGACCGTGATGGCGGTCTTGCCGGTGAGCTTCTTGGTCCAGCCGGCGAGGTTGAGGTCGGAGTCGTCGAACTCGGGGCGCCAGTAGCGGCGGGTGGAGGCGTGGAAGGCGTCGACGCCGGCCGAGGCCAGCGGGGCGAGGATCGCCTCCAGCTCCTCGGGGGTCTCGGCGAGGCGGGCGTCGTAGGCGTCCTGCTTCCACTGGGAGTAGCGGAAGATCACGGGGAACTCGGCCGAGACCGTCTCCCGCACGGCGGCCACGATCTCCGCGGCGAACCTGGTGCGGGCCACGGGGTCGCCGCCGTAGGCGTCGGTGCGGCGGTTGGTGCCGGCCCACAGGAACTGGTCGACGAGGTAGCCGTGGGCGCCGTGGATCTCCACGCCGTCGAAGCCGATGCGCTCGGCGGCGGCAGCGGCCTCGGCGAAGGCGCCGATGACGTCGTCCAGGTCGCGCTGGGTCATGACCTTGCCGGTGACCTCGTCCTCGCCGATGCGCAGGCCCGAGGGGCCGACGGCGGGGGCGTCGGGGAACGGCTGGTCGCCCTGCTTGCGCACCATGCCGATGTGCCACAGCTGCGGCACGATCGTGCCGCCCGCCGCGTGCACGGCGTCGGCGACCTTCGCCCATCCGGCGAGCTGATCGTCACCGTGGAAGCGCGGCACGCGGTCGCTCTGCCCGGCGGAGTCGTGGCCGACGTACGTCCCCTCGGTGACGATCAGGCCGACACCGGCGGCGGCGCGGCGCGCGTAGTACGAGACCACGTCCTCGCCGGGGACGCCGCCCGGGGAGAACATGCGGGTCATCGGCGCCATCGCGATGCGGTTCGGCACGGTCAGGCCGTTGATGACGGCCGGGCGGGCGAGGATCTGCGCGGCGCGCGAGGCGGCTTCGGAGGCGGTGACGGTCACGGGGGAACTCCTCGGGGAGGTACCGGTCAGTATGTGCATACGCATGGATGCCTGCACCCGTGCAACCGGCACGCCCGCCACCGTCATTCCGGCCGTCCGCCATCCGTGACCCGGCTCACACGCGCCCGAGGGCGGCACCCCCGGCCTTGGCCAGGAGTGCCGCCCTCGGTACGTGACGGACGGTCGATCAACCGGAACCGGTCGATCAGAAGTCCATGTCACCGCCCGGCATGCCGCCCGGAGCGGCCGCGGCGGCCTTCTCCGGCTTGTCGGCGATGACGGCCTCGGTGGTGAGGAACAGCGCGGCGATGGAGGCGGCGTTCTGCAGCGCGGAACGGGTCACCTTCGCCGGGTCGATGATGCCCTCGGCGATCATGTCGACGTACTCACCGGTCGCGGCGTTCAGGCCGTGGCCGACGGTCAGGTTGCGGACCTTCTCCACGACGACGCCGCCCTCGAGACCACCGTTGACGGCGATCTGCTTCAGCGGGGCCTCCAGGGCGAGCTTCACGGCGTTGGCGCCGGTCGCCTCGTCACCCGTCAGCTCCAGCTTCTCGAAGACCTGGGAGGCCTGGAGCAGGGCCACGCCACCACCGGCGACGATGCCCTCCTCGACGGCCGCCTTCGCGTTGCGGACGGCGTCCTCGATGCGGTGCTTGCGCTCCTTGAGCTCGACCTCGGTGGCGGCACCGGCCTTGATGACGGCCACGCCGCCGGCCAGCTTCGCCAGGCGCTCCTGGAGCTTCTCGCGGTCGTAGTCCGAGTCGCTGTTCTCGATCTCGGCGCGGATCTGGTTGACCCGGCCCTGGACCTGCTCGGCGGAGCCGGCGCCGTCCACGATCGTGGTCTCGTCCTTGGTGATGACGACCTTGCGCGCCTTGCCCAGCAGGTCGAGCGAGGCGTTCTCCAGCTTGAGGCCGACCTCCTCGGAGATGACCTCGCCGCCCGTGAGGATGGCGATGTCGCCGAGCATGGCCTTGCGGCGGTCGCCGAAGCCCGGGGCCTTGACGGCGACGGACTTGAAGGTGCCGCGGATCTTGTTGACGACCAGGGTCGACAGGGCCTCGCCCTCGACGTCCTCGGCGATGATCAGCAGCGGCTTGCCCGACTGCATGACCTTCTCCAGGAGCGGCAGCAGGTCCTTGACGTTGCCGATCTTGGAGTTGGCGATGAGGATGTACGGGTCGTCGAGCGACGCCTCCATCCGCTCCATGTCGGTGGCGAAGTACGCCGAGATGTAGCCCTTGTCGAAGCGCATACCCTCGGTGAGCTCCAGCTCCAGACCGAAGGTCTGGGACTCCTCGACGGTGATGACGCCTTCCTTGCCGACCTTGTCCATGGCCTCGGCGATGAGCTCGCCGATCTGGGTGTCGGCGGCGGAGATGGAGGCCGTGGAGGCGATCTGCTCCTTGGTCTCGACGTCCTTGGCCTGCTCGAGCAGGGCGGCGGAGACGGCCTCGACGGCCTTCTCGATACCGCGCTTCAGCGCCATCGGGTTGGCACCGGCGGCCACGTTGCGCAGACCCTCGCGCACCAGGGCCTGGGCGAGAACGGTCGCGGTGGTCGTACCGTCACCGGCGACGTCGTCCGTCTTCTTGGCGACTTCCTTGACCAGCTCGGCGCCGATCTTCTCGTACGGGTCCTCGAGCTCGATCTCCTTGGCGATGGAGACACCGTCGTTGGTGATCGTGGGCGCGCCCCACTTCTTCTCGAGGACGACGTTGCGGCCCTTGGGGCCGAGCGTCACCTTGACGGCGTCCGCGAGCTGGTTCATGCCGCGCTCGAGGCCGCGCCGCGCCTCCTCGTCGAACGCGATGATCTTGGCCATGTGAAGTGGTCCCTCCAGGACTGGGGGTGATTCCTTCGGACCGCGCCCGCGCCCGCGACGGACGGCTCGCCGGCCTCGTGGGTTCCTTCCCCACCCGGCCTGCGGGCCTCACCGACCCGGTCCTTCGTTGTCACTCTCACCTTCAGAGTGCTAACGCCAATGATTAGCACTCGCCCCTGTCGAGTGCAAGCGCCTCTCGGGGATCGAGCCGGTCGCTCAGCCGCCCGCGAACACCGGCGGGACCGGGTCCCGGGCAGGCCGAAGGGCCCGTACCCCAGGGGGTACGGGCCCTTCGGAGAAGACCGTTGGCTTGCGCCGGCCGCACGTCTCAGGCGCTGAGGCGAACCATGTCGGCCTGCGGGCCCTTCTGACCCTGCGAGATCTCGAACTCGACCCGCTGGCCTTCTTCGAGGGTGCGGTAGCCGTCCATCTGAATCGCGCTGTAGTGGACGAAAACATCCGCACCACCGTCGACCGCGATGAAGCCGTACCCCTTCTCCGCGTTGAACCACTTGACGGTGCCCTGAGCCATGCCTAACTCCCCTATTACTGGCCCTTGCACAGATCCGCACTTCGCGGATCCGGGTCAGACCTCACCCCCCCAATGGGTGGGGGCGTGCGCCGGAACGCGTCGACCGCGGCTGAATGTATCTGTCCAACTGCCGTCTGCAACAGGTCAATCGGACGAGAAATCTGGACGTAGCCGGTCCGGAATGTGGCGAGAATTCGCCTGAATTCGGGTCAAGTCGGGCTACACAAAGCGAACAAAAGCCGCGAAATACGCCCACACTTTGGCTACATCTTGTCGGGCCTGCGACGAGGAATTCCGGAGCACCGTCTCGGTGATCGGGAGCGCGTTCCCCAACTCTACCGCGCTCAATCACATGGAATTGCCCCCTCCGCTTCTCTTACGGAGGGGGCAATTCCATGAACTCTGCGTGACGCCGGTCACCGAAGGCGACCGGGCGGGCGGATCAGCCGCCGGCGACCGCCGGAATGATGGACACGCCGGCACCGTCCGGCGTCGCCGTCTCCAGGCCCTGCTCGAAGCGGACGTCGTCGTCGTTGACGTAGACGTTGACGAAGCGGCGCAGCTTGCCCTGGTCGTCCAGGACGCGGGCGGCGATGCCGGTGTGGTTCTTCTCCAGGTCCGTGATGACCTCGGAGAGAGTCGCGCCCTCGGCGGCGACCTCGGCCTTCCCGCCGGTGTAGGTGCGCAGGATGGTGGGGATGCGAACGGTCACGCTCATGCGAGGCCAGCCTCTCGGAAGGAGTCCAGGTTGGGGCGGATCGTCGCGGTCAGACCGGTGCCGGCCACCGCGTCGAGGGTCTTGAGGCCGTCGCCGGTGTTGAGGACGACCGTGGTGAGGGACGGGTCCAGGACGCCGTTCTCGATCAGCTTCTTCGTGACGCCGACCGTCACACCGCCGGCGGTCTCCGCGAAGATGCCCTCCGTCCGGGCGAGCAGCTTGATCGCGTCGACGACCTGCTCGTCGTTCACGTCCTCCACCGCGCCGCCGGTGCGGCGGGCGATGTCGAGGACGTAGGGGCCGTCGGCCGGGTTGCCGATCGCGAGGGACTTGGCGATGGTGTTCGGCTTCTGGGGGCGGACGACGTCGTGCCCGGCCTTGTAGGCGGTGGACACCGGCGAGCAGCCCTCGGCCTGCGCGCCGAAGATCTTGTACGGCTTGTCCTCGACCAGCCCGAGCTTGATCAGCTCCTGCAGACCCTTGTCGATCTTCGTGAGCTGGGAGCCGGACGCGATCGGGACGACGAGCTGGTCGGGCAGCTGCCAGCCGAGCTGTTCGCAGATCTCGTACGCGAGGGTCTTGGAACCCTCGGCGTAGTACGGCCGCAGGTTGACGTTGACGAAGCCCCAGCCCTCGCCGGCCGGGTCGCCGATCAGCTCGGAGCAGAAGCGGTTCACGTCGTCGTAGTTGCCCTCGATGCCGACGAGCTCACCGCCGTAGACGGCGGCCATGACGACCTTGCCCTGCTCCAGGTCGTGCGGGATGAACACGCAGGAGCGGAAGCCGGCCCGGGCGGCGGCGGCGCCGACGGCGCCGGCGAGGTTGCCGGTGGAGGAGCAGGACAGGGTGGTGAAGCCGAAGGCGCGGGCGGCCTCCAGGGCCTGGGCGACGACACGGTCCTTGAAGGAGTGCGTCGGGTTGCCGGAGTCGTCCTTGACGTACAGACCGCCGGTGACGCCGAGCTCACGGGCCAGGTTCTCGGCCTTGACCAGCTTGGTCCAGCCCGGGTTGATGTTCGGCTTGGTCGCGACGTCCGCCGGGACGGGCAGCAGGGGCGCGTAGCGCCAGATGTTCGCGGGGCCCGCTTCGATCCGCTTCCGCAGTTCCTCGGTGTCGTAGGCCGAGAAGTCGTAGGCGATCTCCAGCGGGCCGAAACACTCCTCGCACGCGAAGACCGGGCCGAGGGGCACACGGTGACCGCATTCGCGGCAGGAGAGCGCCGCGGCGGGGCCCAGGTCCACGGGGGAGGGGGAAGCGGTGGTGTCGGTGGTGCTTGCGACAGTCTGCACAGCCATGTGAGGCGAGGCCCTTTCTCCTCATCTTCCTCACGACGCATCTCGCCGTGAGACGGATTTGGCACCTTCCCTAGCCGGGAGCCTCGCGCTGCGATCGACAGTGATCTACGAGAACCGACTGGAGGGTTGCCGGGGCTTCATCGGGCCGTATCCCTCTGCCCCTCTGGATGAGCGGTATGTGGTTGTTTTGCGCTGGTTCACACGGTGACCCCGGCATGCGCCGGTCCTCCGCGTTGTTCAAGACTGTAACCGAAGGCCAGGACGGTTGAGATAGTCGTCCGTACCGCGAGATGGATCACAAAGGAGCCCACCGACCGTGCTGGAAGAAGTCGAGCGCTGGCTTGGCACACGCTCCTGGTCCGTGGCAGACCGCACGCTTCCCCAGATCATGGCCGCCAAGCGCGCCACGGGCCAGTCGGTCAGCGTGGTGCTGCCCGCGCTCGACGAGGAGGCGACCGTCGGCGAGATCGTCGCGGTGATCCGCCGCGAGCTGATGCGGCGGGTGCCGCTCGTCGACGAGCTCGTGGTCGTGGACTCCGGGTCGACCGACCGCACGGCGGCGGTGGCCGCGGCGGCGGGGGCGCGTGTCGTCCCTCGCGACGAGATACTCCCCCGCATCCCGGCCGTGCCCGGCAAGGGCGAGGTGCTCTGGCGCTCGCTGCTGGTCACCGGCGGGGACATCGTCTGCTTCGTCGACGCCGACCTGCGCGAGTTCTCCGCCGACTTCGTCTCCGGCATCGTGGGCCCGCTGCTCACCGACCCGGAGGTCCACCTCGTCAAGGCCATGTACGACCGCCCGCTCGACGCCGCCCCGGGCGAGGGCGGCCGGGTCACCGAGCTGATGGCCCGCCCGCTGCTCAACCTGCACTGGCCCCGGCTGGCGGGCTTCGTCCAGCCGCTCGGCGGCGAGTACGCGGCCCGCCGCTCGCTCCTCGAGAAGCTCCCCTTCCCCGTCGGCTACGGGGTGGAGCTGGGCATGCTCGTCGACTCCCTGCACCTGGTGGGCCTGGACGCGCTCGCCCAGGTCGACGTCGGGGTGCGCCGGCACCGTCACCAGGACGGCCGGGCGCTGGGCCGCATGTCCGCCGCGATCTACCGCACCGCCCAGCTCCGGCTGGCCCGCGGCCATCTGCTCCGGCCGGCCCTCACCCAGTTCGAGCGGGGCGCCGGCGGCTTCGAACCGCGCACCTACGCCGTCGACACCGAGGAACGGCCCCCGATGACGGAGATCGCGGAGTACGCGTCCCGCCGGGTGGCCTGAGCGTCACGTGACCGAATCGCCGCCGAGGTGACGCGTGGGCACGTTTGAGGATTTGGGGGCCGGGCTAGGTTGAGGCGTATGGCTTCAACCTTCGGTGCTGCTCAGGTGCTGGTCGCCTCCAATCGGGGGCCCGTCTCGTACGAGGTGCGGGAGGACGGTTCGCTGCATGCCAAACGGGGCGGCGGCGGACTGGTCTCCGGGTTGTCGGCCATCGGGCCGGACGCGGACGCGCTGTGGGTCTGCTCCGCGCTGAGCGACGGCGACCGCGAGGCGGTGCGGCGCGGGGTGGGCGAGGACGGCGTACGAATGCTGGACGTGCCGGCCGACGTGCACGCGGACGCGTACAACGGGATCGCCAACTCGGTGCTGTGGTTCGTGCACCACATGCTGTACCAGACGCCCCTGGAGCCCGTCTTCGACGCGGAGTTCCGGCGGCAGTGGGCGTCCTACGAGGCGTACAACCGGGCCTTCGCCGAGGCGCTGGCCGAGGAGGCCGCCGAGGGCGCGGTCGCCATCGTGCAGGACTACCACCTGACGCTGGTGCCGGGAATGCTGCGCGAGCTGCGGCCCGACCTGCGGATCGGCCACTTCTCGCACACGCCGTGGGCGCCGGTCGACTACTTCCGGATGCTGCCGGACGACATCGCCGAGCAGGTCCTGCGCGGGATGCTGGGCGCCGACCGGCTCGGGTTCCTCACCCGGCGGTGGGCCGACGCGTTCACCGCCTGCTGCGACGCGCTGGTGGACGGGGTCGGCGGCACGGAGATCGGCGTGCACGGGCTGGGGGCCGACGCGGACTTCCTCCGGAAGCGGTCGCACGAGGCCGACGTCGACGAACGGATGGCGGCGCTGCGCGAGGAGATCGGCGAGGGGCGCCGGGCGATCGTCCGGGTGGACCGCACCGAGCTGTCCAAGAACATCGTGCGGGGCATGCTGGCGTACCGGCAGCTGCTCGCCGACCGGCCCGAGTGGCGGGAGCGGGTCGTGCACGTCGCCTTCGCCTACCCGTCGCGGCAGGACCTCGCCGTGTACCGGGACTACACGGCCGAGGTGCAGCGCGTCGCGCAGGAGATCAACGCGGAGTTCGGGACGGCCGGGTGGACGCCGGTCGTGCTGCACGTGAAGGACGACTTCGCGCGGTCGCTGGCGGCGTACCGGCTGGCGGACGTGGCGCTGGTCAACCCCATCCGGGACGGGATGAACCTGGTGGCGAAGGAGGTGCCGGTCGTCTCCGACGAGGGGTGCGTGCTGGTGCTGTCCCGGGAGGCGGGGGCGTACGAGGAGCTGGGTGACGACGCGCTGGTGGTGAACCCGTACGACATCTGTGGAACGGCGGACGCGCTGCACGAGGCGTTGTCGGTGCCGGCGGGCGAGCGGGCCGAGCGGTCGAAGCGGCTGTCCGCCGCCGCGACCGCGTTGCCGCCGGCCCGGTGGTTCCTGGATCAGCTGGCGGCACTGCGGGGCTGACGCCGGCGGGGGTCACCGTCCCTGGACCGGCGGGCAGTAGCCGGTCCTGTCGCCGATGGAGTTGATCTCGGCGTTGGACCGGGAGTCACCCGCGTAGTCCAGCTGGTCGGTGCACTTCTTGCCGTCCTGCACGGGCGTGCCGGACGGGGCGGCGCCGCCCGGCTTCGGCGCGGGGCAGGTGCCGGTGTCCTCACCGATCGAATTGATCTCCGCG
>NZ_BMRV01000021.1 GCF_014648815.1 Streptomyces flaveolus
TCAGCGCCGATGGTACTGCAGGGGGGACCCTGTGGGAGAGTAGGACGCCGCCGAACAATTTTTGGGAAAACCCCGCACCTTACGGTGCGGGGTTTTCTGCGTTTCAGGTCCTTTTCAGGACGGCTTCACCAGCTTCGTGTCGTACGCCAGGATGACCGCCTGGACGCGGTCCCGGGAGCCCGTCTTGGCCAGGATGCGGCCCACATGCGTCTTCACCGTCGACTCGGCCAGATGAAGGCGCTGCGCTATCTCCGTGTTGGTCCAGCCCTGGCCCATGACCATGAGGATCTCGCGCTCGCGGTCCGTGAGCGAGGCCAGACGCGAGTCCGGGGAGCCGACGGAGGGGTCGTCGGCCGCAGAGCCGGCCGGCAGATGGTGGACGTACGCGTCGAGGAGGCGGCGGGTCAGGCTCGGGGCCACCACCGCGTCGCCCGTGGCCACCGCGCGGATGCCGGAGAGGAGCTCCTCCGGCTGGGCGTCCTTCACCAGGAAGCCGGAGGCACCGGCGCGCAGGCCGGCGTAGGCGTACTCGTCCAGGTCGAAAGTGGTGAGGATGAGGACCCGGGTGCGATGGCCGGCGGCGATGATGCGGCGGGTCGCCTCGATGCCGTCCAGGCCGGGCATGCGGACGTCCATGAGGACGACGTCGGGGTGGAGCTCGGCCGTCATGCGGACGGCCTCGGATCCGTTCGCGGCCTCGCCCACCACCGTCATGTCGTCCTGGCTCTCCAGGAGCATCTGGAAACCGAAACGCTGCAAGGGCTGGTCGTCGGCGATGAGGACGGTGGTCACTGCGCGGGTTCCTCCGGTAGGTACAGGTGAACGCGCCAGCCCCGGTCGGGGCGTGGACGCGGGCCGGCCTCAAGTGTGCCGCCGTACAGGGATGTTCGCTCACGCATGCCCGGCAGACCCCGGCCGTCGGAGAGCGCGGGGGCCGGACCGCCCCGGCCGGTGTCGGTGACGGTGAGGGTGACGGCGCCGCCGGCCTCGTAGGAGAGGTCGATCTGGGCGGTGGCGTCGGGGCCGGCGTGTTTGAGGGTGTTGGTGAGGGCTTCCTGGATGACGCGGTAGAGCGCGAGCTGCCGGCCCGGGGGGATCGCAGCCTCGCCCCTGACGGCCGTACGGACGGGCAGACCGGCCTTGCGGACCCCGTCGACGAGCCGGTCGAGGTCGGTGAGGGCGGGCTGCGGGGCGAGTTCGGCCTGCTCCCTCTCCTCGTCGCGCAGGACGTCGAGCAGGCGCCGCAGTTCGCCCAGGGCCTGGCGGCTGGTGGTGCCGATGGCGTCGAGGGCCTGGGCGGCGCGTTCCGGGGACTTGGCGGCGGCGTACCGGCCACCGTCGGCGAGGCCCGTGATGACGGAGAGGTTGTGGCCGATGATGTCGTGCATCTCGCGGGCTATGCGGGCCCGTTCCGAGGCGGCGGCGAGCTGGGCCTGCTGGTCGCGTTCGATCTCCAGGCGGCGGGCGCGGTCCTCCAGGACCTCGGTGTAATTGCGCCGGGTGCGGACCGTCACGGCGATGAGGGCCACGATCCCCATGGAGAGCACCTGCGAGCCGACCTGCTGGTTCCACGGGCCCACCTCCTCGCCGTAGCGGGCCAGCGTGACGCACGTCGGGACCGTCATCAGCGCCGTCGCCCACCACAGGTTGCGCAGGGGCAGGCGCAGGGTGATGTGGAAGAGGAGGACCAGCTGCAGCAGGGAGACCTGGAGGGCGGCGCCCGTCCAGACGTTCGCCACGGCGACCGGCGCCATGGCGAGGAGGGCGGCGCGGGGGTGGCTGCGGCGCCAGAGCAGGGGGACGGAGAGTCCGAGGCTCATGGCGAGGACGAGTCCGCCGGGGACGCCGGGGTCGTGGGCGACGCTGCGCCAGCCGCCGCCTGCGTAGTCGATCAGGGCGGCCGTGACCCAGAAGGCGGTGAAGTGGAGGTCCCACACGAGTGGCCGGCGCCGGTCGAAGGCGCGGACCCGCCGGTTGACGCGCTGTACGTACTCGGTGAGGGGCTCGGCCGCTCGCTCTTCCACCACGGGCTCCATCCGACCATCTTCGGGCGCCCCGGGGCCGCGGACGTCCGTCCCGGGGCCGTATATGAGATGAGGTGCGTAGTACCGGGGTATTACGGTGGCCCACATGAGTGTCTCGGTCCCCGGTGACTACGTGATCCGGTCCATACGTGCCGACGAGTGGCCCGCCGTGAAGGAGCTGCGGCTGCGCGCGCTGCGGGACCCGGTCGCGCATCTGGCCTTCCTCGAGACCTACGAGGACGCCGTGGGCCGGTCCGACGCCTACTGGCAGGAGCGGGCGGCCGGGGCCGCGGAGGGCGCGCTAGGGGCCCGGCAGATCGTCGCGGAGGGGCCGGGCGGGCAGTGGCTCGGCACGCTGACGGTGCTCATGGAGGAGGCCGGGACGACGGACTGGGCCGGCTTTCCCGTGGACCGGAAGCAGGGGCACGTCGTCGGCGTGTTCGTGCGGCCCGAGTGGCGGGGGAGCGGGCTGACCAAGGCGCTGTTCGACGCCGGGCTGGAGTGGGCGTGGGCCGCCGGGGCGGAGCGGGCGCGGCTGATCGCGCACGAGGACAACGGACGGGCCCAGGGCTTCTATCTCAAGGCGGGGTTCGTGCCGAGCGGCCGGACCGTGCCGCTGGCGGGCAGGCCGGAGGAGATGGAGCTGGAGTTCGTCGTCGAACGCTGACTCCTCGTCCCCCATCTCGCGTCCTCGCCGCGGCTACACCGGCAGCTCGTCGTGCGGCCAGCGGGCGCGGCCCTGTTCGCGGGACCGGAGCAGGGCCAGGGCCGGCATTCCCCGGTCCGCGCCGGTGGCCAGCAGCTCCGGGAGCTGGGGAAGCGGAGCCACGGCGGCGACGTCGTCCAGGATCAGCGTCAGTGGTGGGTCGAGCCGACCGGAGGATGACCGTTCGGCCATGCGCCGGCCGCGCTCGACCACGCTGGAGACGAGCGCCGTCAGCAGCGGCATGGCGCCGGGGCTCGTCCGGGGGTCCTCGATGGATTCCCCCACCACGTAAAGGGTGCCCTGTTCGTGGACGAAGGAATCCAAGGTGAGGGCATCAGTTCGATTGGGAGTGCACGCCTCCCGGATATTGACCACGGAGAGGGCGGCCAGGGCACGGGTGGTCAGCTGCTGAGCCATGTCCCGGCGTTCCGGGTGAGCGGTGAGGGCCGCTTCGAGTTCGCCCGCGGCGCCGGGGGCGGCCTTGGGGTTGGTGCGGAGGATGCGTACGGCGTCCTGGAGCTGGCTGCCCTGGGACCAGCGGTGGACGTGGCGGATGGTGCGGCCGTCGATGGCGGCGGCGTGGAGATAGCTCCGCAGGAGCGTGGTGGCGGTGTCGCTGACGGCCTGGTCGAGGCGGGCGGTGGGCCGCACGGGGGTGAGGAGCGCGGTCGCCCGGGCGACGGCCGTCGGTTTGTCCTCGCAGCCCGCGGTGGGGGACCAGTGGAGGCGGGCCGGGGTGTCGCAGAGGTGGGTGGGGTCGTAGAGCAGGACGGGGCCCAGTTTGGAGCGGGCGTCCTTGGTGTCCTGCCACAGGGCGGGGTTCGACGTGACGACGAGGGCGGGGCCGTCCGCGTCACTGACGGCCTGCCTCGCGGTGGAGCGCCGGCTCTCCCTGGTGCCCAGCAGGATCTTCTCCCGTCCGCCACGGCTGCCGCCCAGGGGGGAGGCCGTGGGCGTCTGTTCCGTCGCCGGCTGCGCCTGGGGTTCGGCGGCCGGTGCGGGTTCCGGGGCGGTTCTCGGGGTCGGCACCTCGTGGCGGGCTGCGGCCGGTGCCGGGTCCGGTACCGGGGGTGCCTGTGCTGCCGGGGGCGGTGTCCAGGCCGGTTGCGTCTGGGCGGGCGGCGGGCCCTGTGCCGTGACGGGAGGGGGCGGTACGTGCCCCGCCGGTGACTGCGCGGCCCGTCGCTGGAGCCGCACCGCCTTCCACCGGGCCACCGTGCCCATCACGAACACCGCCAGGACGACGAGCACCATCAGCTGGCCGATGAACAGCCCCCAGAACAGCCCGTACCCGGAGAGTTCCGCCGCGGGGGCGTCCGGCCAGGCGCCGGCGATGTCGTGCGGCCGGCCGATCAGGTGGCGCATGGCCAGGGGGGTGCCGGCGAAGGTGATGCCGGCGGGCCAGGAGCCGTGGGAGAACAGGCCGGCGAGGCCCGTCGCCGTCCACACCAGCAGGGTCATGCCGAGGAGGAACGCGAGTATGCCGATCAGCAGCCCGTCGGGAATGCCACCCTGCTGTCCCGGCCGCTGGTCGCGGCGGTCGTCCGGTCTCATGCGTCGCTCCCGCCGCGCCTACGCCACCGTCGATTCGGACGAGTCGCCGATGTGCTGCTCCATGAAGGCAGCCGCCCGCTCCTCCGCCTCCAGCTCGGCGGCGCGCAGGGCGTCGTCGTTGAAGTCGGCGGAGGACTCGGTCATCGCGCGGTCGGTGAAGACCAGGGGGCGTTCCGTCTCGGTGATCAGATGCTTGACCACCTGCACATTGCCGTTGACGTCCCACACCGCGATGCCGGGTGTGAGCGAGGGGATGATCTCCACCGCCCACCTGGGCAGGCCGAGCACCCGGCCGGTCGCCCGGGCCTCGTCGGCCTTCTGGGCGTAGATCGTCCGTGTCGACGCCATCTTCAGGATGGCCGCGGCCTCCCGCGCCGCCGCCCCGTCCACGACGTCCGACAGGTGGTGCACCACCGCCACGAACGACAGACCCAGCCGGCGTCCGAACTTCAGCAGCCGCTGGAACAGCTGCGCCACGAACGGGCTGTTGATGATGTGCCAGGCCTCCTCGACCAGGAAGATGCGCTTCTTCCGGTCGGGGCGGATCCAGGTGTGTTCCAGCCACACGCCGACGATGGCCATGAGGATCGGCATGGCGATGGAGTTGCGGTCGATGTGGGACAGGTCGAAGACGATGAGCGGCGCGTCGAGGTCGATGCCGACGGTCGTCGGGCCGTCGAACATGCCGCGCAGGTCACCGTCGACGAGCCGGTCCAGCACCAGCGCCACGTCCAGGCCCCAGGCCCGTACGTCGTCTATGTCGACGTTCATCGACTCGGCCGACTCCGGCTCGGGGTGGCGGAGCTGCTCGACGATGTCGGTGAGGACGGGCTGGCGCTCGACGATGGTCTCGTTGACGTAGGCGTGGGCGACCTTGAGCGCGAAACCGGAGCGCTCGTCCAGGCCGTGCCCCATCGCGACCTCGATGATCGTGCGGAGCAGGGCCAGCTGCCCCGTCGTGGTGATCGCCGGGTCCAGCGGGTTGAGCCGGATGCCGTGGTCCAGGGCGGCCATCGGGTCGAGGCGGATGGGAGTTATCCCCAGTTCCTGCGCGATGAGGTTCCACTCGCCGACGCCGTCCTCGCCCTGGGCGTCCAGGACGACGACCTGGCGGTCGCGGAAGCGGAGCTGGCGCAGGACGTACGTCTTCTCCAGGGCCGACTTGCCGTTGCCGGACTCGCCGAGGACGAGCCAGTGCGGGGCGGGGAGCTGCTGGCCGTACAGCTGGAAGGGGTCGTAGATGTAGCCCTTGCCGGAGTAGACCTCGCGGCCGATGATCACGCCGGAGTCGCCGAGGCCGGGTGCGGCGGTGGGCAGGTAGACGGCCTGTGCCTGGCCCGTGGAGGTGCGGACCGGGAGGCGGGTCGTCTCGACCTTCCCGAACAGGAAGGACGTGAAGGCGTCGGTGAGGACGGACAGCGGGTCCCGCATCAGGCTCAGCCCCTACCTTCGGATGCCGGTGGCGAACGGAAGTGTGTTCACGAAGGCGCGGTGGTGCTCACGGTCGCACCACTCCAGTTTCAGGTACGACTTTCCGGCCGAGGCCCTTATCGTCCGCTTGTCGCGGGCGAGCGCCTCGGGGGAACGGGAGGAGACGGTGATGTAGCCGACCAGGTTGACGCCGGCCGCGCCGCTGGCGAGGTCCTCGCCGCGCTGGTCCAGCCGGCCGTGGGCGGCGATGTCGCGGGGGTCGACGGTCCGGTTCATCTTGGCGGCGCGGGAGGCCTCGGCCTCGTCGTTCGTCTTCTCGGTCAGCATGCGTTCGATGGCGACCTCGGTGGGCTCGAGGTCCATCGTCACGGCCACCGTCCGGATGACGTCCGGGGTGTGGACGAGCAGCGGCGCGAGGAAGTTCACGCCGACGGGGGTCATCGGCCACTCCTTGATCCAGGCGGTGGCGTGGCACCAGGGGGCGCGGGTGGACGACTCGCGGGTCTTGGCCTGCAGGTAGGTGGGCTCCATGGCGTCCAGCTCGGCCGGCCAGGCGTTGCGCTTGGTCATCGCCTGGATGTGGTCGATCGGGTGGTCCGGGTCGTACATGGCGTGGATCAGCGAGGCGAGCCGGCCCTGGCCGAGCGGCTGGCGGACGCGGATGTCGGCCTCCTGGAGGCGCGAGCAGATGTCGGTCAGCTCGCGCGCCATGACCACGGCGAGTCCGGCGTCCCGGTCGACCTTGCGCCCGTTCTGCGGCCGGGCCGCCCGGGCCATGGTGTGGGCCTCGGCGGCCAGTTCGCGCGTGTAGTGCATGCAGGCGATGAGATACGCGCGGTGCTGCTCGCTGCTGGTGGACACCATGGACTGCAACTGGTCGTACGACTGCTGCAGCCACGGCAGCGCCTTGTCGTCGCCGCGTACGGCGACGTCCTTGGCGTGCGCGTCCGGGTCGGCCGGGAGGGTGCGGGCGAGCATCTGGATGCGGGTGACGAAGCCGTCGCCGTTGGCCACGTGCTTGAGCAGGGTGCCGAAGCGGTCGACGAGGGCCTCCTGGTCCTCGGAGTCGCGCAGGCCGACGCCGGGGCCCTCGATCTCGATCGCGGCGGTCACGGTCTTGCGGTCGGCGTGCAGCAGTACGGCGATCTCGTCCGGCCCGAAGGGCGCGGCCAGCCAGGTGATGCGGCCGATGCCGGGCGGCGGGCCGACCTCGATCTCCCGGCCGTCGAGCCGGGTGCCGGCCTCGATGACGCCGGAACGGTAGGTGGTGCCGTTGCGCAGCGTCCGCTTGTAGCTGCGGTTGATCTCGAACCACTTGTAGAACGTGCGGTGCTTGTACGGCACGTAGACCGCCGCCAGCGCGAGCAGCGGGAAGCCCATGAGCAGCACGATGCGCAGGGTCAGGACGGGGACGAGGAGCCCGCACATCATGCCGAGGAACGCGCCCGCGATGATCAGCGCGATCTCGCCGGTCTCGCGGTTGCGTCCGACGATCGCGTTCGGCCGGGCGCGGCCGATCAGATACGTACGGCGGGGCGTGACCGGATGGGACATGTGGGACTCGGTCGTCAACGCCCGTCACCTCCTGAGCTGTTGCTGGTGCCGCTGTTGCGGGTGTTGCTGGCATGGGGCGTGTTCACCGGGCTGCCGGAGCGCGGTGCGGGTGCGGCGGAGGGGACATTTCCGCCGCCGCCGTTCGAGGGGCGCGAGCTGTGCGCGGCGACCCCGCCGGATGCGGGGTTGGAGGGGCGGGACGCGGAGGAGGAGCTGGACCCGCCTCCGCCGTCGCCGTTGTGGCGGGTGCTGTGGGTTCTGATGCCCTGGGCGACGAGGTTGGCCGGGGAGCTGATGACGGCCGCGGCCTTGCCCTCGGCGCCCTGCATGATGCGGTTGTTGCGGGAGCCGGCGATCTCGTCGCCGAAGCCGGGGACGAAGCGGTAGATCATCGCGGACGCGAAGATGGCGAGCAGGATGATCGCGAGGCCGGAGACGACGGCCGAGAAGGCGTCGGGGCCGTCGTCGGCGGAGAGCGCCCCGGCGAGGCCGAGGACGATCACGATGACGGGCTTGACCAGGATCACGGCGATCATGATCCCGGCCCAGCGGCGGACGTGGCCCCACAGGTTCTTGTCGACCAGCCCGGCGTAGACGACGGTGCCGAGCAGGGCGCCGACGTAGAGCAGGGCGGCGCGGATGACGAGCTCCAGCCACAGGACGCCGGCGGCGAGGATGGAGACCAGGGAGACCACGATCAGCATGATCGGGCCGCCGCCGATGTCCTCGCCCTTCTCCAGGGCGCCGGAGAACGTGCCGAAGAAGGTGTCCGTCTGATCGCCGGTGGCCTTGGCGAGGACGTCGGTGACGCCGTCGGTGGCGGAGACGACGGTGTAGAGGATCAGCGGCGTGAAGGCCGACGCCAGGACGGTGAGCCAGAGGAACCCGATGGCCTCGGAGAGCGCGGTGGTGAGGGGGACGCCGCGCACGGCGCGCTTCGCCACGGCGAGGAGCCAGAGGAGGAGCGTGAGGATCGTGGACGCCGCGAAGACGACGGCGTACTGCTGGAGGAACTTCTGGTTCGTGAAGTCGACGTTCGCGGTGTCCTGTACGGCGGCGCTGAGCTTGTCGATCGTCCAGGACGCGGCGTCGGCACAGCCCTTGGCGAGGGAGGAGAGGGGGTCGAGGGTGGAGGTGATGCCGGGGGCGTCCCCACCGGTACCTCCGGTGGAGCCGCCGCCGCTGTCGTCGCGCTCGCAGTACTGCTTGGCGGGGCCGATGAGCAGATCACAGGGGTCGTCACTTGGCGCGGGCGTTGGAGTGGGAGCCGCGAAGGCGCGGGTGGCTAGCAGGACGGCGGTTGCCTGAACCGACGCCAGCACGGCCGTGAGGGTAAGTACGCGTCGCGGGTTACCGGGCATAAGTGAACCCTCCGTACTCCTCGATGGCCTTGCTGATCTCGTCGGAACCGGCGGCTCTGTCGTCTCCTGGGACCGGCGCCGGTCCGTCCTTCTGGGTGTCCGTGCCAATCTTCCAGTCGTCAGCGACCCACTCGAGGTCGAAGGTCCAGGTCTTCCACGTCGTGGTCACGGGATCGGTCGATGTTTCCCCGGACATGCCGATCAAGCCCATGTACCAGACAGCGACCTTGGCGGTGGTGTCGCTGTACTGCTCGACCTTGGTGCCAACGGGAATGGTGCGTGATACGAAGATGCTGCCTTTCGGAGCAGCGCCGTTGGGGTCGAGACCCAGTTTCTTGAGGAAGGCAGGGGAGTACGCCGAGTCCATCGCACTCTGGAGCTTGGCTGCGGCGGTGGGGGTGTAGATGGTGTCGACGATGGTGTGCCGACTGTCCTTCTGGAACATGCCGGTCGAACCCAGCGCCACCGCGTAGTTCGCCGCTGCGCTCTGTGCGCCCTGTTGGTCGTGGGGGAAGCCCGATGGGATGCCGGCTGCCTTGGTGGTCACCGGCTGGTCGCCGGACGGTGCCGTCGCCGAGGTCTTGGGCTTGTCGCCGGTCGCCGCCTCGCCGGACGTTGCGGAATCGTCTCCTCCACGGTTCGCGAAGGCGATCGCGGCGATCAGCAGGACGACCACGCCGACCACGGTGACCAGGCTGCGCGAGGACGAGCGTCCGCCGCGGCGCGCACCTCCGTACGCGTCGCCGCCGCTGTCGGGCAGCCGCGTCCGCGTCTGGCCCGTGCCGCCGTAACCGCCGGAGGACTGGTGGTCGTCTCCGAGACTCATGCCGCGTACGCCCCCTCGACGTCGTGCGGGAACACCTCGTACACCATGCCGTAGAAGTATGACGGTAGCGGTGCTGGCTCCCGCTCGGACGCGGTGTGGTGACTGGACATCAGGGAAACGCAACCTCAGCCGGTGGGCACGACGGGCGGGTGGGATGGAGGGGGAACCGGGCGCGCCCGGCGGGGCCGATGGACCGCGCGCCCGCCTACACGGCCATGCCGTACACGATGGTGAAGAGCGTGCCGAGCGAGCCGATGATGAACACGCCCGTCAGGCCCGCGATAATGAGGCCCTTGCCCTGTTCGGCGCTGAAGGTGTCCCGGAGGGCCGTCGCGCCGATGCGCTGTTTGGCGGCGCCCCAGATGGCGATGCCGAGGCAGAGCAGGATGGCGACGGCCATCACCACCTCGATCATCACCTTCGCCTCGTTGCCCAGGCTGCCGAAGGGGCCCCAGTCCGGAGCGATCCCTCCGATGATGGTGTTGATGTCTCCCTCGTCGGCCGCAAAGAGCATGTAAGTCACCGCCCCTGTTGGGTAGTTCCGCGCCCTCTGCCTTCGTGCAGAGGTCAGGCCTCATTGTCGCCGACAACGGCGCCGTCGTATGTCGACTTGGCGTCATCGATTGGCGGGTTTCGTACGAATAGCTTGCCACCGGTCCCCGCCGTTCCCTCGTAGGGTGGCGCTGACCGGTATGCAAAGATTCGTATCGTCACTCTGTGTATCACGGAGCGTCACGGTGGGCAATGAGGTGGGTCCGCAACGTGCCGCGCGGTCCGTCGTTGGCCACTCCTGCGTCTGCGCCTCTCCGGTGGGCGCGCGTCCGCGTCGAATCGGTTGCCACGCGGCGCCGGTGAAATACCGTCACACTTGCTGGGCGTGGCCTGGGTAGCAGCTGGATGGGGAAGGGTTGGGCCGTGCGTAAAGTGTGGTTCATCGGCGGTGCCGCGGTCGGACTGGGCGTCAGCTTCGTTCTGCTGCTGGTCGTCGGGGTCTACATCGTTGCCGGGAACCTCGCGGGCGGGGTGGGCGGCGGAGTCAAGAACCTGGCCAAGGGGGCCGTACCCGCGGCGTATCAGGGGCTGGTGCAGAAGTGGGGCAATCTGTGCCCCGCGATCAACCCCGCGTTGCTCGCCGCCCAGCTCTACCAGGAGAGCGGCTTCAACCCCAAGGCGCAGAGCGCCGCGGCGGCGCAGGGGATAGCGCAGTTCATTCCCGGGACGTGGGCCACGCACGGCATCGACGGGGACGGGGACGGCGACCGTGACGTGTGGGATCCGGCGGACGCGATCCCGTCGGCGGCGTCGTACGACTGCTCTCTCGCGTCGTACGTGAAGGACGTGCCCGGGAACGCGACCGAAAACATGCTGGCCTCCTACAACGCGGGGGCCTACGCGGTCATCAAGTACCAGGGCGTGCCGCCCTACAAGGAGACCCAGAACTACGTCAAGGTGATCACGACGCTGGAGAAGAGCTTCGCGGCGCCCACCACGCGGGTCGATCCCTCCGAGCAGGCCGCCGGGGCCATCGCGTACGCGCAGAAGAAGCTGGGGACGCCCTATCTGTGGGGTGGGAACGGGACCGCCGACCAGGGAGGGCGGTTCGACTGCTCGGGGCTGACCAAGGCCGCGTACGAGAGTGTCGGGATCAAGCTGCCCCGGGTCGCCAACGACCAGTACAACGCGGGGGCGCATCCCGCGCGGGACGAGCTGCTGCCGGGTGACCTGGTGTTCTTTTCTGACGACCTGACCAATTCCCGGGCCATCCGGCACGTGGGGATCTACGTCGGCGGCGGGTACATGATCGACGCGCCGCGGCCGGGGGCCGTGATCCGGTTCGACCCGGTCGACACGCCTGACTACTTCGGGGCCACGCGGGTGACCGAAGATGGCGCGAAAGCATTGCCCACAACGGTGTGAACCGAACGTGAACCCATCCCCTGAGCTGCGACGACGTATTTCTCTTCGATAACGTCTGCGTGATCATTCGGTGGAGTGTGGAACGTATCAACGGGGACCGTGCGTTCCTGTTGTCGTGTAGGTGTGCGGCACACGAGGAGAGCCGGCGGATCTACGACCACGGGGGTGGCAGGAGAGGCGCGCGCAAGGTGCGCCGGAGGACATGACGAAGGGGCCGCTGCACCATGGCTGGACTCGCCGAATCCGGGTCGAACCCCGACGTCGAGCTGCTCTACGACATCAACGGACTGGCCAAGGACGCGCCGCACTGGTTCGACCGGGTCATGGAGTTCGTGGGTGAGTACGGACTGCTGTTCGCGATCGTGCTGCTGGTGCTGTGGTGCTGGTGGGGTGTGCGGCGGCGGGGCGGTGCGGACGCTGCCTCGTCCGTGGCCGCGCTGGTGTGGGCACCGCTGGCGGCCGGTATCGCCGTACTCGTCAACGTGCCGATACGGGGCTTCGTGGAGCGGCCCCGGCCGTTCAAGGACCACGACGGGCTGGAAGTGCTCGTCTCCGGCAAGGACGACTTCTCCTTCGTGAGCGACCACGCCACGCTCGTCATGGCACTGGCCGTCGCGCTGTTCGTCGCCAACCGGAAGTTCGGGATCGGCGCGATCGTGCTGGCCCTGTTCGGCGGCTTCGCCCGGGTCTACATGGGCGTGCACTACCCGACGGACGTCATCGGCGGCTTCGCCCTCGGCACCGCCGTCGCGCTGCTGCTGTCGCCGGTCGCCATGGCCCTGCTGACGCCGTTGGTCAAGGCCGTCGAGCGGTCGCCACGGGCGGGATGGCTGGTCAGTGCGCGGGGGCGGGCCGGAGCAGGGCGGGGCTCCGTGATCCCGGGCGCCCGGCAGGAGAACGCCGGGGCGGAGGAGCGGGACCTCGCCGCCTAGGCCTACAGGGCCTGGGGGAAGGTGAAGACGCGGTCCGGGTCGTACTGGCTCTTGAGTTTGGCCAGGCGCGGGGCCGCGTCTCCGTAATAGGCCCGCCGCCAGTCCTTGAGGGACGGGTCCGCGTAGTTCTGGTACGCGGCGCCCGAGGCGTACGGGCGCATGGCGCCGTACGCGGACGTCAGCCAGGACTGGGCCGCCGCGCCGCTCGTGCCCGGCCGCCAGGCGGCGAGGTACTGGGCCAGCATCCGGGAGCGGCGGTGCACGAACGCGGTGGCCGTCGGCGCGACGCGGTTCACCGCACCGCCGAGCGCCGTGAACGCGATGCTGCCGGCGCCGCCGCGCACCGAGCGGACCTGGGCCAGGAGGGCCCGGATGCCGGCGGGCGACAGGGAACGGTCGTAGAAGTCCGAGCGGGCCGCGTACGTCTCGCGCCTCAGCGCGCCCTGCGGTGACCGGCCGGGCGTGGTGCCGGGGAGGTGGCACCGGGCGTCCGTGGCGAACGACGAGCAGCCGGCGTACACCTCCATCGACGCCTCGTACGAACGGCGCTTGAGGGAGACGCTGCTCGCCGGGGCGCCGATGCGGCCGGCGAGGCGGTCGACCGCGTTCTGCAACTCGCCGTAGGTGCCGAGGGAGAAGGCGGAGACCGACACGGTCGGGGTGCCGTGGGGTCCGGCCTCGAGGTGGAGGGACGACCAGATCTCGTCGGGCTGGTCCGGGCCCCACTCCTGCCAGGCGCGGACGACCGCGGCGGCCCTCGCCCAGGGCCAGGTCAGGTACGCCGATACGGCCTGGGGTGCGGGGTGGGTGCGGAAGCGGAGCTCCGTGACGATGCCGAAGTTGCCGTTGCCGGCGCCGCGCAGGGCCCAGAACAGGTCCTTGTGGTCGGTGGCGTCGGCCGTGAGCTGCTTGCCGTCCGCCGTGATCAGGGTGGCCTGGGTGAGGCTGTCGCAGGTGAGGCCGTAGGCGCGGGAGACGACGCCGTGGCCGCCGCCGAGGGTGAGTCCGGAGATGCCGACGGTGGGGCAGGAACCGGCCGGAACGGTCACGCCCTTGGCGGCCAGGGCCCGGTAGACGTCGATCAGTTTGGCGCCGGCGCCGACGGTGGCCTGATTGCCGCTCGCCCGGACGCGGTTCAGTTTCGACACGTCGATGATCAGGCGGCCGTTGCCCGAGGACCAACCGGCGTAGGAGTGCCCGCCATTGCGGATCGCGACGGGGACGCGGTGGGCGCGGGCGTAGGAGAGGGCGGTGCGGATGTCGTCGGGGTGCGCGGCGTAGGCGACGGCGGTGGGGCGGAGGGTGTCGAAGCGGGTGTTGTAGAGCTGGTGGGCGGTCTGCCAGGGCTGGTCGCCGGGGCGGACGAGGGGACCGTCGAGGGATTTCGCCAGGGCGTTCCACGCGGCGGGGGTGGCGGCCGGCCTGGTGGAGGTGGCGGTGTGGGTGAGGCGGGGGGTGGCGGCGGGGTTCTTGCCCGCGCCGGAGGGGCTGTCAGGGGGTGTGCCCGTGCAGGCGGTTGCGGTGGTGAGGGCGAGGGTGGCGGCTGTGGTGCCGCCCAGGAAGGTGCGCCGGTTCATGTGCGTCTCCGCGTCCCGTGGGGGTTCTTGGAGGGAGACGGGACGGTGGGGGTGGGGGTTCCATGGGTGGGGCCGTGCGGGTGTCCGGCGTGGTGCCCGGGGGGTGGTGGACGGGTCGGGGGCAGGTGGCGCGGCCCGGCGTCGGCGGGTGCCGGAGCGTGCAGCCGTGCCGGCAGGTTTGCCCGCGGTCCACGCGGTGCGGGGCGTGGGCGGCGGCGCGCGGGGTTTCGCGTTGACGGGGTGTGCGCGGGCCGGGGGTGGGTGCGCGGCCCGGCGCGTGCGGGGTGCCCCCCCGCTCTCGGCTTCTCCCCCACGCTCGGCTTCGCTCGCGCGGGGCCCCATTGAGCGGGGAGACTCCCACCGCCCGCCCGTGCCGCCCCTGGTGGCGCCTCCCAGGCCGATCAGGCCCTGGGGGAGGCACGGCTGCCCGCGGCTAGGACGGCCACGTGGCGGAGTGGGAAGTGGCGTCCGTGCGGGCCTGGCTTCTGGCTCTGCGGGCCGGGCCTCGCCAGCCGCAGGTGCAGCGGGCCACGCAGAAGGCGCCCTGTTCGACCGTGGTCGTGCTGTGTTCCGGGATGTCCTGGGGAGCTTCACAAGCGTCCTGCTGAGCCACGGCCACAACGTTACCGGCGTCGCCTGCCCGTCGTTAACCGGGACGACAGGGGGTCCGGGACGGGCCGTGTCGGCTGGGGTAGGTGGCGATGGTCGGGCGGGAGAGGGAGCGGCGGGGCAGGAAGACGGGGTCGGTCTCCGTCGTCGGGGCCGTGGTCGGCGTGGGTCTGACCGCGGCCGGGTGCTCCGGGCAGGGAGCTGCCGTGGAGGACGCCCCGCCCGGGGACCCGGTCCGCGTGCTGCACCGGGCCGCGGACCGTCTGGTGGCCGCCGGCAGCTCCAAGGCCCGCACGGCCATGGAGATGGCCAGCGGCGGGACGCGGGTGACCATCCGCGGCGAAGGTGTGTACGACTTCCGCGAGCGGCTCGGCAGGCTCAAGGTGAGGTTGCCGCAGGACCCCGCGGGCACGAGCGAGCACCGCCCGATCACCGAGCTGCTGGCGCCCGGCGCCCTGTTCATGAAGAACCGGGGCGCCGGCGTGCCCGACGACAAATGGGTGCGGGTGGCGACCGCCACGCTCTCCGACGGGAATCTGGTGACCGGCGGGGCGACGGACCCGTTCGCCGCCGCCGAGGTGCTGCGGGGGACGCGGTCGGCGACGTACGTGGGGCGCACCGAGGTGGCGGGGACCGCGGTGCGGCACTACCGCGGGACCGCCGACCTCACCCGGGCGGCGCGGGACGCCTCGGACGGCAACAAGGCGGCGCTGGCCGCGGCCGCCGAGGGTTTCGCCACCACCGAGGTGCCGTTCGACGCCTATCTCGACGACGCGGGCCGCATCCGCAAGGTCCGGCACCGGTTCAGCTTCGCCAACGGGCAGAGCGAGGGCACCGTGGCCGTCGCCTCGACGACACTGCTCTACGACTTCGGCGCCGCCGTGCGCGTACGGCTGCCCGAGGAGGACGACATCTACGCCGGGAAGATCGCCGAGCAGCCGGGAGAGGGGCCGGGCGGAGGCACGGGTGACGGCGCGGACGGCAAGAACTAGCCCTTCCGTGCCATGCGCGGTGTGTAGGCCGCTCCCTACTCTAGGAAGTCGGTGACGGCAGAGACGAGGTGACGCACGTGGCTCCGGTCGGCGGTACGGCAGTTCAGGACCACGTGGCGCTCGCCGAGATAGAGCTCTGCGGAGAGCTGATCATCGCGGCCTCGGCCGCCCGGGAGCGGCTCAGCCTGGAGAGCATCGACGAGGTGCTGAGGGTCGCCGAGGAGCGCGGCGCCGGCCAGTAGCCGGGCCCGCCGGCTCAGGTGCGCAGCAGGCGGCCGATCGCCTTCGTCGCCTCCTCCACCTTCGCGTCGATCTCGGAGCCGCCCTTGACGGCCGCGTCGGCGACGCAGTGGCGCAGGTGCTCCTCGAGGAGCTGCAGGGCGAAGGACTGCAGCGCCTTGGTCGAGGCGGAGACCTGGGTGAGTATGTCGATGCAGTAGACGTCCTCGTCGACCATGCGCTGCAGGCCACGGATCTGGCCCTCGATGCGGCGCAGGCGCTTGAGGTGCTCGTCCTTCTGCTTGTGGTAGCCGTGCACACCGCGGTCGTGGTCCGTGACGACGTCCGTCCCGTCCGTCTCCACCGCGTCCACGGTGGAGGAGGGCGCGCCTGCGCCGGCCTCGGTGGTCGTCATCGCGTCCTCCTGTTGGGCAGTTTTGGCGACAGATACCCCTGGTGGGTATATGATACCGAATTTTCCGGGGTAGGGGACCCCTGGACGCAGCGCGGAGCAAGGCCTCGGGTCGCCCCCCTGCTCATCACTCTGCCTCATGGGCGACACTGGGGGACGGCCCGTTAGCCGTGGCCGGATGATGCGCCTAGCATCAGCCTGACCGAAACCAATGCACCCCGAGGACCCCACGTGCGCTTTCGTCTGACCCCCAGGGAGACGAGCTTCTACGACATGTTCGCCGCGTCCGCGGACAACATTGTCACGGGCTCCAAGCTCCTGATGGAACTGCTCGGGGCGGACGCACCCGCCCGGGCCGAGATCGCAGAGCGTATGCGGGCCGCAGAACACGCGGGTGACGACGCCACGCACGCGATCTTCCACCAGCTGAACTCCTCGTTCATCACGCCGTTCGACCGCGAGGACATCTACTCCCTCGCGTCGTCCCTCGACGACATCATGGACTTCATGGAGGAGGCCGTCGACCTGGTCGTCCTCTACAACGTCGAGGAACTGCCCAAGGGCGTCGACCAGCAGATCGAGGTGCTCGCCCGGGCCGCCGAGCTGACCGCCGAGGCCATGCCGAACCTGCGGACCATGGACAACCTCACCGAGTACTGGATCGAGGTCAACCGGCTGGAGAACCAGGCCGACCAGATCCACCGCAAGCTGCTCGCCCACCTCTTCAACGGCAAGTACGACGCCATGGAGGTGCTGAAGCTGAAGCAGATCGTGGACGTGCTGGAAGAGGCGGCGGACGCGTTCGAGCACGTGGCGAACACGGTGGAGACCATCGCCGTCAAGGAGTCCTGACCCCTCCATGGACACCTTCGCTCTGATCGTGACCATCGGGGTCGCGCTCTTCTTCACGTACACCAACGGTTTCCACGACTCGGCGAACGCGATCGCGACGTCCGTGTCGACGCGGGCGCTGACCCCTCGGGCGGCGCTCGCGATGGCCGCCGTGATGAATCTCGCCGGCGCCTTTCTCGGCTCCGGGGTCGCCAAGACCGTCAGCGAGGGGCTGATCGAGACACCCGAGGGCTCCAAGGGGATGGGGATCCTTTTCGCGGCGCTGATCGGCGCCATCGTGTGGAACCTCATCACCTGGTACTTCGGCCTGCCCTCCTCGTCCTCGCACGCGCTGTTCGGCGGCATGGTGGGCGCGGCGCTGGCGGGCAGCACGACCGTGTACTGGCACGGAGTGGTCGACAAGATCGTCATCCCGATGTTCGTGTCGCCGGTGATCGGTCTGGTCGTCGGTTACCTCGTCATGACGGGGATCATGTGGCTCTTCCGCCGGTCCAACCCGCACAAGGCGAAGCGCGGCTTCCGTATCGCGCAGACGGTGTCGGCGGCGGGTATGGCGCTGGGCCACGGTCTGCAGGACGCGCAGAAGACCATGGGCATCGTGGTGATGGCGCTGGTCATCGCCGATGTCGAGGACTACGGCGACCCGATCCCGGTGTGGGTGAAGATCGCTTGCGCGTTGATGCTGTCGCTCGGGACGTACGCCGGTGGCTGGCGGATCATGCGCACGCTGGGGCGGAAGATCATCGAGCTTGATCCGCCGCAGGGGTTCGCCGCGGAGACGACGGGGGCGTCGATCATGTTCGGGTCGGCGTTCCTGTTCCACGCGCCGATCTCGACGACGCATGTGATCACGTCGGCGATCATGGGTGTGGGGGCCACGAAGCGGGTGAACGCGGTGCGGTGGGGCGTCGCGAAGAACATCATCCTGGGCTGGTTCATCACGATGCCGGCGGCCGCGCTGGTGGCCGCGTGTTCGTACTGGCTGGTGGATCTGGCGTTCCTGTAGCGGCGTGCGCGCACAGGCGATGGGCCCGCCCCCGTTCCGGGGGCGGGCCCTTGTGCGCCTCGCGGTGGCACCGCCATGCAGCACCGCGAGGGGATCGGATCCGGCCTAGCCGAAGCGGCCGGAGATGTAGTCCTCCGTGGCCTGGACCGACGGGTTGGAGAAGATCCGCTCCGTCTCGTCGATCTCGATCAGCTTGCCGGGCTGGCCGACGGCCGCCAGGTTGAAGAAGGCCGTGCGGTCCGAGACGCGCGCCGCCTGCTGCATGTTGTGCGTCACGATGACGATCGTGAAGCGCTCCTTCAGCTCGCCGATCAGGTCCTCGATCGCGAGGGTGGAGATCGGGTCGAGGGCGGAGCAGGGCTCGTCCATGAGCAGGACGTTCGGTTCCACCGCGATCGCGCGGGCGATGCACAGACGCTGCTGCTGACCGCCGGAGAGGCCGGAGCCCGGCTTGTTCAGGCGGTCCTTCACCTCGTTCCAGAGGTTGGCGCCGCGCAGCGACTTCTCGACGATGTCGTCCAGCTGGGATTTCTTGTACTTGCCGTTCAGCCTGAGGCCCGCCGCGACGTTGTCGTACACCGACATGGTCGGGAACGGGTTCGGGCGCTGGAAGACCATGCCGACCTCGCGCCGCACGGCCACCGGGTCGATGCCGGCGCCGTACAGGTTCTCGTCGTCGAGCATGACCTTGCCGTCGACCCGGCCGCCGGGGGTGACCTCGTGCATGCGGTTGAGGGTGCGCAGGAAGGTGGACTTGCCGCAGCCGGAGGGGCCGATGAAGGCCGTCACGGAGCGGGGTTCGACGGTCATCGAGATGTCCTCGATGGCCAGGAAGGAGCCGTAGTAGGCGTTGAGGCCGCTGACATCGATGCGCTTGGCCATGTGAATCACTGCTTCTTTCGGTCCGGGGCCTTAGCGACCGGTCTTCGGTGCCTTCCAGCGGGCGATGCCGCGGGCCACCAGGTTGAGGATCATGATGAACGCGATGAGCGTCAGGGCCGCCGCCCAGGCACGGTCGTACGCGGGGGCGGAGCCCGCGCTGTACTGCAGGTAGATGTACATCGGCAGCGACTCCTGCGGGTCCTGGAACGGATTCGCGTTGATGAAGTCGGTGCCCCAGACCAGCAGCAGCACGGGGGCCGTCTCGCCGGTGATGCGGGCGATGGCCAGCATGACGCCGGTGATGATGCCGCCGACCGACGTCGGCAGGACCACCTTCAGGATCGTGCGCCACTTCGGCACGCCGAGCGCCAGTGACGCCTCGCGCAGCTCGTTCGGGACGAGCTTGAGCATCTCCTCGGTGGAGCGGATGACCACGGGGATCATCAGGATGCACAGGGCGAACGAGCCGGCGACGCCGGACGGGCCCATGTCCAGGATGAGCACCCACAGGCTGAGGACGAACAGGCCCGCCACGATCGACGGGATGCCCGTCATGACGTCGACGAAGAAGGTGACGGCCTTGGCGAGCCGGCCGCGGCCGTACTCGACCAGGTAGATCGCGGTGAGCACACCGATCGGCACGGAGAACAGGGTGGCGAGGCCGACCTGCTCCAGGGTGCCGAGGATGGCGTGGTAGATGCCGCCGCCGGGCTCGCTGTCGGCGACCACACCCATCGAGTGGCTGAGGAAGTAGCCGTCGAGGACCTTCACGCCCCGCTTGACCGTCTCCCAGATCAGGGAGAGCAGCGGGATCAGGGCCAGCAGGAACGCGACCCAGACCGTGCTGGTCGCCACCCGGTCCTTGGCCTGCCGGCCGCCCTCGACGCGGGCCGAGATGGCGTACGTGCCGCCGACGAAGAGGACCACGGCGATCAGGGCCCACTGGATGCTGCTGTTCAGCCCGGCGACGGTGCTGATGCCGAGGCCCGCGGCGACCGAGCCGGCTGCGACCGCCCAGGGGAACCACTGGGGCAGGGTGGCGCCGCGCAGGGAGCTGCGGCTCTTGGGGGTAAGGGTTGCGTGGCTCATGCGTTGGCCCCCGAGTACTCCTTGCGGCGGGCGATGATCATGCGCGCCGCGCCGTTGACCAGCAGCGTGATGACGAAGAGCACCAGACCGGAGGCGATCAGCGCGTCCTGGCCCATCACGGTCGCCTCGTTGAACTTGCTGGCGATGTTCTGGGCGAAGGTGCCGCCGCCCGGGTCGAGCAGGCTGGCGTTGATGTCGAAGGTCGGCGAGAGCACCATGGCCACGGCCATCGTCTCGCCGAGCGCGCGCCCGAGGCCGAGCATCGAGGCGGAGATGACGCCGGAGCGGCCGAAGGGGATCACCGACATCCGGATGACCTCCCAGCGCGTCGCGCCGAGGGCCAGTGCGGCCTCCTCGTGCATGCGCGGGACCTGCCGGAAGACCTCGCGGCTGACGTTGGTGATGATCGGCAGGATCATGATCGCGAGCAGGACGCCCACGGTGAGCAGCGAGCGCGGCGCTCCGCCGTTCCACTCGAAGATGCCGGTCCAGCCGAGGTACTCGTCCAGCCAGCCGAAGAGCCCGTCCATGTGCGGCACCAGGAAGAGCGCGCCCCACAGGCCGTAGACGATCGAGGGCACGGCGGCGAGCAGGTCGATCACGTACGCGATGGCGCCGCCCAGCTTGCGCGGCGCGTAGTGCGTGATGAACAGGGCGATGCCGACCGAGACGGGGACCGCGATGGCCATGGCGATGATCGACGACACGACGGTGCCGAAGGCCAGGACCGCGATGCCGAACTCCGCGGGGTCGCCGCTCGGGTTCCAGTCGAAGCTGGTGAAGAAGTTGGCCTCGTCCTTGCTGATCGCGAGGGAGGCGCGGTACGTGAGGAAGGCCGCGATGGCGGCCATGATGACCAGCACCAGGATGCCGGACCCGCGGGAGAGCCCGACGAAGATCCGGTCGCCGGGCCGGGTGGCGCCGCGTGCGGCCCGCCTGTCCTCGGGGCCCGGGGGCTGTTGGGGTACGGGGGCTGCTGCTGGCTTCTGGGGATCAGTGGATATGTCCATCGGGTTCTCCGGTCTGCGGAGCCGTCGTACGCGGCGGCTCGGGCGGAGCCGTCCGTGCGGGGGCTCCTGGCGGCGGTGCACCGGACGGTGCGGTCCGGCCCCGGGCAGGGACCGGACCGCACTCGGGTCAGCTCAGGCTCGCGATGTTCTCGCGGACCTTGGTGATGATCTCGGCGGGCATCGGGGCGTAGCCGGCGTCCGCCAGCAGGCCCTGGCCGTCCTCCGAGGCGATGTAGTTCAGGAAGGACTTGGTGGCGGGCAGGGTCTCCGCCTTGTTGCCCTTGTCGCAGGCGATCTCGTAGGTCACGAGGACGATCGGGTAGGCACCGTCGGCGGTCGGCGTGTAGTCCAGCTCCAGCGCGAGGTCCTTGCCGGTGCCGACGACCTTGGCCGCGCCGATGGCGGCGGTGGCGTTGTCGACGGTGGCCTTGACCGGCTCGGCGGCCTCGGTCTTCACGTCGACCGTCTTGATGCCGTCCTTGGCGTACGACAGCTCGAAGTACGAGATGGCGCCGGACGTCTGCTTCACCTGCGCGGCCAGACCGGAGGAGCCCTGCGCGGACTGGCCGCCCTTGGCCTCCCAGGACTTGCCCGGCTCGTACGTCCAGTCCTTCGGCGCGGCGGCCTTCAGGTACTTGGTGAAGTTGTCCGTGGTGCCGGACTCGTCGGAGCGGTGGAACGCCTGGATCTTGAGGTCGGGGAGCTTGGCGCCGGGGTTGAGCTTGGCGATCGCCGGGTCGTTCCAGTTGGAGATCTTGCTGTCGAAGATCTTCGCGAGCGTCGGGGCGTCCAGGACGAGCGTGTCGACGCCGGGGACGTTGAAGCCGACGGCGATCGGGCCGCCGACCATCGGCAGGTCGATGGCCTGGCCGTCCTTGCAGACCTTCTTCGACGCCTCGATCTCGTCGGGCTTCAGCGCGGAGTCCGAACCGGCGAACGCGGTCTGGCCCTGTGTGAACGCGGTGATGCCCGCGCCGGAACCGGTCGGGTTGTAGTTGATCTGCACGCTCTTGCAGGCCGCGACGTACTGCTTGACCCAGGCGTCGATGGCGTTCTTCTGGGCCGAGGAGCCGGAGGCCTGGAGCTGGCCCTTGGCGTCGTCGCACTTGATGTTGCCGGCCTGCGTGCTGGCGGAGGAGTCGCCGCCGTTGCTGTTTCCGCCGGTGTCGTCGGAGCCGCACGCCGTGAGGGCCAGGGCGCCGGAGACGGCGAGAGCACCGAGAGCGAGGGCCCGCCGGTTCATGCGCTGAAGCTTCACTTGAGGGAGTTCCTTCCAGGAGCCGCCGTCCTGAATCCGGCGGCGTGCGAGGACTGTCTACGGCCGAAATTAGGCAGAACAGGTGAAGCCGCCGATGGGCGTGAATGAACGAGGGGTGAACCCCTGTGGACGGTGCGGTGAGGTCACGGAATGCTTACGCCGATGACACGGCGCGGTCTCCCGGTCATCCGTCGTACGGAGCGTCCCCCTGTGGGCGCAGCGCGGCCGGGAGGGCGTCGACGAGGGCCCGGTCCCTGGGCTGGGTGAGACGGGCCCGGGCGGCCGGGACCGGCAGCCAGAGGATGCGGTCGACCTCGTCGTTCGGCGTGAAACCGCCCGAGACGGCCTCCGCCGCCCAGTACCGGACCTCCTTGGGGCGGCCGTCCGCCGGGTAGCGCACGGTGGGCAGCTCGATGCCGGGCGACGCGGTGTACCCCGTCTCCTCCGCCACCTCGCGCAGGGCACCGGCGAGCGGGTCCTCCCCGCGCAGCAGCTTGCCCTTGGGGTGCGACCAGTCGTCGTACTTCGGCCGGTGGACCAGGCAGAGCTGCGGCTCGCCGGTGCCCGGGGCGCGGCGCCACAGCACGCAGCCGGCCGCGCGGACGGTGGTGTCCTCGGGAGTGCTCATGCGGGGCTCGCCGTCCCTTCGCGGGTCACTGCGCCGGCGCCGGGCGGACGCCTCTGTGCTGCCAGTCGTGCTGGAACGCGTACCGTGCCGCCTCCACCTCGTGGCGCTGGTCGGCGTGCAGCACGCCGAGCGCGTACGCCGTCGCCGGGGCGATGCGGGGCGTGCGGGCGGCCTGGGCCGCCGCGGCGGCGGCCTCCGACGCGTCGCGGTGGCGGTCGAGGGCCTCGCCCGCGGTGAGCAGGCGCGCGTCCTCACCCCCGGGGCCGCCCTCGCCGGCCAGCACCTCGCGGGCGTACCGGTGCAGGCGCAGCAGCAGGCGTACCTGGTGCCAAGGGGCGTCCTGCGGGTGAGGTGCCGGGTCCGGGGACAGGCCGTGGATCAGCGCCTCCGCGTTGTACGGGTGGCCCGCGGTGACCAGGGGCAGGGCCGCCACCGCGTCGGCGAGGCGGCCCTCCGCCGCTCCGGCCAGCGAGCGGAGGTCGGCGGTGACGTCGGCGGTCGCCCGCAGGGGCACCTCGCTGGCCAGTAACGCGACCTTGTCGGCGACCGCGTGGAAGCGGCTGCTGCCCAGGGCCTGCAAGGCGGTGGAGTGGGCCCGGGTGCGGGCCAGGGTCAGCTGGCGGTCGAGCAGGGCGCCCGCCTTGGCCGCGCCCACGGTGAGGTTGCCGCGGTCCGGGGGCGCGGGGGCCGCAGGGGGTGCCGGGAGGGTGGCGGACACGGCAGCGGCCGCCACCTGCCGGCGGGCCGGGAACGCCGACGAGCCGGACAGGCGGTGCAGCGCCTGGAGCAGGCGTTCCAGGCGCGAGGCGTACGCGTGCTCCAGAGCCAGCGTGCCGGACAGCCAGGCCAACTCGGGGCGCATGCCCTCCGCCCAGTCGGCGTCGAGCAGCGGCTGGTAGGTGTGCAGGGTGCCGCTGAGACGGCGGGCCGCGCGGCGCAGGGCGCGGGCCGCGTCCACCGGGCCCGCGGAGCCGTCGCCCACGCCGGACGAACCGTTCGCGCCCGCGCCCGACTCGCGGTGCAGGCGCAGGGCGCGGAGGAACTCCGTGGCCTGGGCACGGAGGTAGCCCGCGAGGGCTTCCGCGGGAACCGGTCCGGCCGAGCTCGCCGGTTCGGCCCGTTCGGCCGGCTCGGCCAGGCGGTTCGTCGGGTCAAGGTGTTGCTGTGCCACGCCGGCGCCTCCGGGCGTCTATGAGCATCTCCTGGACGTTGCGCAGGGGCTGGCCGTCCGCGTCGGTCGCGTGCCGGGTCCACTCGCCGTCCGGCCCGAGGTGCCAGGAGGCGGTGCCGTCGGACATGCCGGTCTCGAGGAACCGGTTCAGGGCCGCCCGGTGGGCCGGGTCGGTGACCCGGACGAGCGCCTCGATACGGCGGTCGAGGTTGCGGTGCATCATGTCGGCGCTGCCGAACCAGACCTCGGGCTCACCGCCGTTGCCGAAGGCGAAGACGCGCGAGTGCTCGAGGAAGCGGCCGAGGACGGAACGGACCCGGATGTTCTCCGACAGGCCCGCCACGCCCGGGCGCAGCGCGCAGATGCCGCGCACCCACACGTCGACCGGGACGCCCGCCTGGGACGCGCGGTAGCAGGCGTCGATGACGGCCTCGTCGACCATCGAGTTGACCTTGATGCGGATGTGCGCGGGGCGGCCGGCGCGGTGGTGCTGGACCTCCTTGTGGATACGGGAGACCAGGCCGTCGCGCAGGGACTTGGGCGCGACGAGCAGGCGGCGGTAGGTCTCGCGGCGGGAGTAGCCGGAGAGGCGGTTGAACAGGTCGGAGAGGTCCGCGCCGACCTGCGGGTCCGCGGTGAGCAGGCCGAGGTCCTCGTAGAGGCGGGCCGTCTTCGGGTGGTAGTTGCCCGTGCCCACGTGGCTGTAGCGGCGCAGGGTGTCGCCCTCCTGCCGGACGACCAGGGACAGCTTGCAGTGGGTCTTCAGACCGACCAGCCCGTAGACGACGTGGCAGCCGGCCTCCTCCAGCTTGCGGGCCCACTTGATGTTGGCGTGCTCGTCGAAGCGGGCCTTGATCTCGACCAGGACGAGGACCTGCTTGCCGGACTCGGCCGCGTCGATGAGCGCGTCGACTATCGGGGAGTCGCCGGAGGTGCGGTACAGCGTCTGCTTGATCGCGAGGACGTCCGGGTCGGCCGCCGCCTGCTCCAGGAAGGCCTGCACGGAGGTGGAGAAGGAGTCGTACGGGTGGTGGAGCAGGACGTCGCGGCTGCGCAGGGCGGCGAAGACGTCCGGCGCCGAGGCGGACTCGACCTCGGCGAGGTCGCGGTGGGTGCCGGCGACGAACTTCTGGTACTTCAGCTCCGGGCGGTCGATGCTGTGGATGCGGAAGAGGCCGGTGAGGTCCAGGGGACCGGGCAGGGGGTAGACCTCCGCCTCGCCGATCTTCAGTTCGCGGACGAGGAGGTCCAGGACCTCCCGGTCGACGGACTCCTCCACCTCCAGGCGGACCGGCGGGCCGAAGCGGCGCCGCATGAGCTCCTTCTCGAGCGCCTGGAGGAGGTTCTCGGCGTCGTCCTCCTCGACCTCCAGGTCCTCGTTGCGGGTGAGGCGGAAGGCGTGGTGCTCCAGGACCTCCATGCCGGGGAACAGCTCTTCGAGGTGGGCGGCGATGACGTCCTCGATGGGGACGTAGCGGCCGGGGGACGCTTCGAGGAAGCGGGACAGCAGCGGGGGGACCTTGACGCGGGCGAAGTGGCGGTGGCCCGTGACGGGGTTGCGGACGACGACCGCGAGATTGAGGGAGAGGCCCGAGATGTACGGGAAGGGGTGCGCCGGGTCGACGGCGAGGGGGGTGAGGACCGGGAAGATCTGGTGCCGGAAGAGGGTGAAGAGGCGGGCCTGCTCCTTCTCGGCCAGCTCGCTCCAGCGGACCAGGTGGATGCCCTCCTCGGCCAGGGCCGGGGCGACGTCCTCGTGGAAGCAGGCGGCGTGCCGGGCCATGAGTTCGCGGGAACGGGCCCAGATCATCTCCAGCACCTCGCGGGGCTGGAGGCCGGAGGCGGAGCGGGTGGCCACACCGGTCGCGATGCGGCGCTTCAGGCCGGCGACGCGGACCATGAAGAACTCGTCCAGGTTGCTGGCGAAGATCGCGAGGAAGTTGGCCCGCTCCAGGAGCGGGGTGTTCGGGTCCTCGGCGAGTTCGAGGACGCGCTCGTTGAACGCGAGCCAGCTGCGTTCACGGTCCAGGAAGCGGCCCTGGGGCAGCTGGGCGCCACCGGCCTGGGACGCCTCCGACTCCTCGTACGCGTCCAGGTCTGCGTCGATGTCGGGCTCCAGATCGGACACCGTGGCGGCCACGGTGTGCGGGCGGTGCGCGGCGATGGAGCCCACGGAGGGCTGCGAGTGCTGGACCTCGGCCTGGGTGTTCGGCTGCCTCATGAACCCATTCTTCCGCGCCGCGCGCAGGACAGGCGCGTCGGACGGCGCGGAATGCTCTGCTCCTGGTGGCACGGTCGGCTTCATTCGGTGAGGGTCGCAAGGCTGTCTGAATCGATGGTTACGGGGACATGACGTGTGGGATAGCGGGGGGCCTCCGGCAGGCCGCGTCACGTCGGACACCTCGCCCGGGGCGCCGGGTCGGAAAACCGACCTGTGATCGTGTGAACCGGACGCCCCGGCTCGTCCGATGAGGAGATGTGAGCGAAACGAGAACCGACGGTGAGCTGCTGCGGGCCGTCGCGGCGGACGCCGACCGGCGCGCCTTCGAGGAGCTGTACCGGCGGTACGCCCCCTGGCTGGCCGCCCGGATGCGCGGCCGCTGCGCCGACGCCGGTGTCGTCGACGACGTCGTGCAGGAGACGTTCCTCGCGGTGTGGCGGGGCAGCGCGCGCTATCGGGAGGACGGGGACGTGGCCGGCTGGCTGTGGCGGATCGGCTCCCGGCGGCTGGTCGACGCGCTGCGCGGCGACGGAGCCCGGGGGCGGCTGCGGCAGGCGCTGGCCCGCCTGCGGCACCGGGACGAGGCATCGGCCGAGGAGCGGGTGCTCGCCGGCGTGGAACACGGGGACCTCGCCGGCGCGCTCGTCCGGCTCTCGCCGGAGCTGCGCGCGGTGCTCCAGGCCACGGTCATCGACGGGCTGAGCACCCGCGAGGCGGCCGTCCTGCTCGGCATCCCGCCGGGCACGGTCAAGACGCGGGCGATGCGGGCCCGCCGGCAGTTGCGGGAGGCGCTGGCATGAGAATCGACAACGGCTGGCACGTGGACGAGGACGACCTGCGGGCGTACGCCCGCGGCGAGCTCGCGGCGCCCGTGCTCTGGTCCGCCGATGCCCATCTGACCGCCTGCGCGCGGTGCCGGGGCGTCCTCGCCGAGGTGAGCGACGCCGCCGCCCTGGAGGCGGGGTGGGAGCGGCTCGACGCCGAGCTGGACGCACCCCGGCCGGGGTGGCTGGAGGGCCTGCTGGTGCGGTGCGGGGTCGCCGACCACACGGCGCGGCTGCTCGCGGCCACGCCCGTGCTGCGCCGGTCCTGGCTGGGTGCGGTCGTCGCCGTGCTGGTGATGACCTTCGTCGTCGCCTTCACGTCCGGGGCCACCGACAGGCCCACGGTCTTCCTCGCCTTCGCGCCGCTGCTGCCGCTGGCCGGGGTGGCGCTCGCCTACGGGCCCGCGTTGGATCCGACGTACGAGATGGCGGTCGTCTCGCCGATGCACGGCTTCCGGCTGCTGATGATCCGCACGGTCGCCGTCCTGGCCGTCGGCCTCGGCGTCAACGGCCTCGCGACGCTCGCCCTGCCGGGATACGGGCTGCGCGCACTGGCCTGGCTGCTGCCCGCGCTCGCCCTCACCGCGTCCGGGCTGGCGCTGACGCCCCGGCTGGGCCCTGTGGTCGCGCCCTCGGTGGTCGCCGGGGCGTGGGGTGCCGTGCTGTTCGCCGCCGACGCCGCGCAGGCCGCGGAGGGCGGTCCGCTGGCGCCGTTCACCGCGGCCGGGCAGGGCGTGTCCGCGGCCGTGGCCGTGCTGGGGACGGGGCTGCTGGTCCTATTCCGCGACCGGTTCGACGTCTTCCCGCGGGGCGCCGCGTGAGCCCTTCCCCCTTCTCCACCCTCTCCTTCTCCTTCTCTTTCTTCTCCTTTCGACCTGTGTACGGGAGTGCCGTATGACCCCCACCGTTACCGCCGCCGGGCTCAGCCTTCACTACGGGCGCACCCTGGCCCTGGACGAGGTGTCGTTGCGGCTGACGCCGGGCGTCACCGGGCTGCTGGGACCGAACGGGGCCGGGAAGACCACGCTGCTGCGTGTGCTGGCGACCGCCGTGCCCGCCGACCGGGGCACCTTCACCGTGCTGGGGCACGACCCGGGCACCGCGCGGGGACGGCAGGAGGTGCGTCGGCGGCTCGGGTACCTGCCGCAGACCCCCGGCTTCCACCCGGACTTCACCGCCTTCGAGTTCGTCGACTACGTCGCGATCCTGAAGGAGCTGACCGACCGGGCCGGACGGCACCGCGAGGTGCGGCGCGTCCTGGACGAGGTCGCCCTGGGCGACGTGCGCGGCAAGCGGATCAGGAAGCTGTCCGGTGGCATGCGGCAGCGGGTCGCGCTCGCGGCGGCGCTCGTCGGTGACCCCGGGTTCCTGGTCCTCGACGAACCGACGGTCGGACTCGATCCGGAACAGCGGATGCGGTTCCGGGAGTTGATCGCCGGGGCGGGAGAGGGGCGGACCGTGCTGCTGTCCACCCATCAGACCGAGGACGTGGCGATGCTCTGCCACCGGGTGGTCGTCATGGCCGCCGGAGCCGTGCGCTTCGACGGGACCCCCGCCGAACTGACCGCGCGGGCCGCCGGGCGCGTGTGGAGCAGTACGGAACGCGACCCGCACGCGAAGGCCGGGTGGCGCACCGGCACCGGCTCCTTCCGGAACGTGGGCGACCCGCCCTCCGGCGCCGAACTGCTCGAACCCACGCTGGAGGACGGCTACCTGCTGACCCTCGACGGCGCCGGTGCGGAGGTGGCGGCATGAGCACTGTTCAGACGTCCGCCCCGCCCGCCGTGGACGCCGGGCCGCGCGGCGGCGGTGCCCGGGCCGTGCTGGCCCTCGCCCGGTTCGAGGCACGCCGGCTGCTGCTGAGCATCCCCGTCGTCGTCGCGTTCGTCGCCTACGTCGCCTGGATCGTGTGGCGCACCCGCAGCTCCTGGGACGGATATCCGGCCCTCCAGGACGCCGACCGCGCCACCCAGGGCGGGCCCCTCCTCGTCGGCCTCGCCGTCCTGGTGTCCGCCAACTTCGCCGTCCTGCGCTCCGCGCGCCACGGCACGGAGAGCCAGTTCGCGATCCTGGTCGTGGCGCCCTGGCGCCGTACGGTGGCACACGCGCTCGCCGTCGTACCGGCCGCCGCGCTCACCGCGCTGTGCGTGGCCGGACAGTTCGCGTGGGAGGCGGCCAAGGACGGAGCGGTCGGGGACGGTTCACCGGCCGAGCTGCTCGTGGGGCCCCTGACGGTGCTGCTGTTCGGGGCCCTCGGTGTGCTGCTGGCCCGGGTGCTGCGGTCGCCGCTCGCCGCGCCGCTGCTGGTGGTCTGCCTGCTGTTCACGCTCGTCCTCGGCACCGGTACGGGCGGTACGGGCGGGCTGTCGTGGCTGTCCCCGGTGGTCGTCGAGGGCGGTGCCAAGTCCCTGCCCTCCGACCTGCTCGGGCGGCCCGCCGCCTGGCACGCCCTGTACCTGGCGGGCGCCGCCCTGTGCGTGGGCTTCCTCGCGGTACTGGTGGCCGGCGGACGCGGACCGGCCGTCCGGGCGGGCGTCGCCCTGACCCTCGCGCTGGCGGTCGCCGGCGGAATACTGCAGGCCCGGAGCGCGGACCCGTCGCCCGAGCTGACCGAGGCCCGCGAGCGGGCCTCGGTGAGCCCGGAGAAGGAGCAGACCTGCGTCGGGCACGGTCCGTCCACGTACTGCGCTTTCCCCGAGTGGGAGACCCGGACCGGTACCTGGGCCGGGGTGGTGGACCGCGTCCAGTCCCTCGCGGGCGGCACCGCGCACGATCAGCGGCTCCTCGTACGGCAGCGCATAGACGCCCGGTACGGACTGGGGGACGACGCCGCGATCCCCGCGCTGAGCGCACCGCACCGGGTGACCGTGGGCACCGCCTGGGGCGGCAACCGGGTCCCGGAGTTCTCCACCGCCGTCGCCGCCGTGCTGGTCGCGGGCAGCGAGGAGGCGGGGAGCGCGGTGTGCGACGGGCGCATGGTCACCATCATGTGGCTGTCCCTCAGCTGGCAGGACGACCCGATGAACGCCCTGCGCCGCGTCCGTCTCGACGACAGTGTCGAGGGATCCGCGATGGTCCTGTCCCCGACCGACCCGCTGACCATGACGGAGGGTCAGACCGACGTCGTACGGCAGCTGCTCGAGAAGCCGCGCCCCGGTGTCGCCGAGCGGGTGAAGGCGCACTGGGCCGAGCTGACCTCCCCGGACGTCACGACGGACGAGGCCGCCGGGCTGCTGGGCGTGGCCGGGCCGAAGAAGGCGGACTCGTGCGAGTGACGCGCGCGCTGGCCGGCCCCGTGTGGCGCACGCTGCCGTGGCGGTCCCTGGGCTCCGCGGGCGCCCTCGGGCTGCTGCTCGCCGGGACGCCGAGGATGGCGGGTGCCGAGCCGACCCCCTGGCAGGCGCTCACCCTGCTGCGGGGCGTCGCCCTGGTCGGCGCGCTCGGCCTGGTCTTCCTGCTGGACGACCGGGCCCGGCACCTCACCGCGCCCGTCCCGACCCGGCGCCCCCTCCGGCAGGCCCTGCGGGTGGCCCTCGTCGCACCGCCCGCCGCGCTGTGGTGGACGGCGGTGCTACTGCTCGCGCCCTCGGGTACACGGCCCCCGGTCGGCGACATCACCCTGGAGGCCGCGGCGATGTGCGTGCTGGCGCTCGCCGGTGCCGCGGCGGCGGTACGGCTGACGGACGAACCGCGCCCCGGTCCGGCCGTCGCGGCGGCCCTGCTGGTCGTCGCCGTTCTCGCGCCCCTGCTGATACCCGACGACTGGGCGCTGTTCGTGGTGCCGGACGACCCACGGTGGCCCGTGGCGCACGACCGCTGGGCGATCCTGCTGGCGGCGGTCGCGGTGGCGTGGGCGGTGTGCGGACCGGAACCGGTGGGCCGGCGCGGGCGGCGAGGACGGTCGCGAGCCGTCACCCTGCCCGGGCCGCCCCGCGCTCCCGGCGGGCAGGCGTAGGGCGCGGGGGACGGCTCGCGTCTCCGGCAGGCGCGGCGCGCAGGTGACGGCTCACGTCTCCGTGCGGTACATCAGGTCCGTCTCGTGCGTGACGAAGCCGAGGCGCTCGTAGACGGACACCGCCGCCTTGTTGTCGGCGTCGACGTACAGCATCGCCGTGGGCAGGCCCTGCTCCGCCAGGTGCCGCAGGCCGATGGTGGTCAGGGCCTTGCCCAGGCCGCCGCCCTGGGTGTCGGGACGGATGCCGAGGACGTACACCTCACCGAGCCGTTCCTCGGCGTGCACCTTCGTCCAGTGGAAGCCGATCAGTTCGCCCCCGCGTTCGGCCAGGAAGAACCCCGCGGGGTCGAACCAGGCCTCGGCCTTGCGGTCGTCGAGGTCCCGCTGTGTGAGGGCGCCCTGCTCGGGGTGGTGGGCGAAGGCGGCGGCGTTCACGGCGAGCCAGGCCGCGTCGTCCCGACCGGGCACGAAGGTGCGCACGCTCACGCCCTCGGGCAGGCGCGGGTCCGGCAGGTCCAGGCCGGCCAACGGGCGTCGCATCTGCCGCAATTCGCGGAAGAGGGTCAGCCCGAGCACCTGCGCCAGATGCCGGGCGGCGGAGTGGCCGCCGTGCGCCCAGATCCGCAGCCGCTTGCCGGAGGCCGCGAGCAGCGCGGAGCCCAGCGCCCGCCCGTGCCCCTGCCCCCGGTAGGAGGGGTGGACGACCAGTTCGGCGGCCGGCGGCTCCACCGGGTCGGTGTCCTCCAGCTGGGCGTAGCCGACGAGTTCGCCGTCCACGGTGAGCAGCAGGTGGGCGACGCCCTCCCGCGCGCCACCGCGCAGCTGGAGGCGCCCCTGCTCGGACACGGCGTGCTGCCCGTCGTTCCGGGCGGCCTCGCCGAGCAGGGCGAGCACGGCTTCGGTCTGTTCCGGGGTGAGTGCGGCGAGGGTCTCGATCGAGCGGGGGCGGCCGGGCCGCACGGTGTCGTCGCTGGTCATGCGTACGAGGGTAAGGGGCGGGCCCGGCAAAGTGGCGGCACAGGACGACGAAGGTAAACCAGGCTGTAACCCGGAAACCCCTGTCGCGCTACGCGCGTTGACTCTAGGCTGCGCCGACGGGCCGTCCCTCTCCTCGACGGCTCGCACCAGCAGATCCGCAGGCAGACCCACAGGGGGGCGCATGCCAGCCACAGCACAGTCGTACCAACCGCGCCGCAGACGCCGCGTCAACCGCCTGCTCGCGGTGACCGCCGGTGTCGTCACCGCGGGAGCGCTCGCCGCCGCGGCGTTGCCGGCGTCGGCGACCGCGGGCGAGAGCCACCGCGGTCACCAGCCCGATCACCGGCCGGGCCGCTACCAGGACGTCCAGCTCCTCTCCTTCAACGACCTGCACGGCAACCTGGAGCCCCCGGCCGGCTCCTCCGGCCGGGTCACCGAACTCCAGCCGGACGGCACCACGAAGACGATCGACGCGGGCGGCGCCGAGTACCTCGCCACCCACCTGCGCCAGGCCCGCAAGGGGCACCCGTACTCCGTCACCGCGGCCGGCGGCGACATGGTCGGCGCCTCCCCGCTGCTGTCCGGCCTGTTCCACGACGAGCCGACCATCGAGGCGCTGAACAAGCTCGACCTCGACGTGACGTCCGTCGGCAACCACGAGTTCGACGAGGGCGCCAGGGAGCTGGCCCGCCTGCAGAACGGCGGCTGCCACCCCACCGACGGCTGTTACACGGACGAGGAGTTCGAGGGCGCCGACTTCCCGTACCTGGCGGCCAACGTCCTGGACGAGAAGACGAAGAAGCCCCTCCTGAAGCCGTACTGGGTGTGGAAGCAGAAGGGCGTCAAGGTCGGCTTCATCGGCGTGACCCTGGAGGGCACCCCGAACATCGTCTCGGCTGACGGCGTGAAGGGCCTGCAGTTCAAGGACGAGGTCGAGACGATCAACAAGTACGCCGAGGAGCTGCGGCGCCAGGGCGTGAAGTCGATCGTCGCCCTCGTCCACGAGGGCGGCTTCCCGGCGTCGTCCTCCTACAACTACGACTGCGACTCCCCGGGCGCCGGCGACGGCATCTCCGGACCGATCGTCGACATCGCCAAGAACGTCACGCCCGAGGTGGACGCGCTGGTCACCGGCCACACCCACAACGCGTACGTCTGCACGATCCCCGACCCGGCGGGCAACCCCCGCATGGTCACGTCGGCCGCGTCCTTCGGCCGCCTCTACACGGACACGACGCTGACGTACGACCGCGCGACGGGTGACATCGCCCGTACGGCCGTGAAGTCGGCGAACCACGTGGTGACGCGGGACGTCCCGAAGGCACCGGACATGACCCGTCTGATCGAGCGGTGGAACACCCTGGCCGCACCCATCGGCAACCGTCCCATCGGCTACATCTCCGGCGACATCAACCGCGACGGCACCGAGTCCCCCCTCGGCGACCTGATCGCCGACGCGCAGCTGGCCTACGGCAAGTCCCTGGACCCGGAGACCGACCTGGCCCTGATGAACCCGGGCGGCATCCGGGCGCCGCTCACGTACGCGGCGAAGGCCGGTGAGGGTGACGGCGTGGTGACGTACGCCGAGGGCTTCACGGTCCAGCCCTTCGCCAACACGGTGAACCTGCGCAGCTACACGGGTGCCCAACTGATCCAGGCCCTCAAGGAGCAGGTGACCGGCGGCAACGAGGCGGCGCCGAAGATCCTCCAGATCTCGTCCGGTCTGACGTACACCCTGGACCTGACGAAGACGGGCGCGGACCGGGTCGTCACCGGCTCCATCCGCCTGAACGGCGCCCCGATCGACCCGGCGGCCACCTACCGCGTCGCGATGAACGGCTTCCTCGCGGGCGGCGGCGACGGCTTCACCACGCTGGGCCGGGGCACGGACGAACTGGTCGGCACGGACGACCTGACGGCCCTCGAGCAGTACCTGACGGCCAACTCGTCGGCGTCGGCCCCGATCGCCCCGCCGGCCGCGGACCGGATCACGGTCGTGCAGTAACGGCTTCCGGCACCTCTCTCGGCGAGGCCCGGGACGCGTCCACCCGGTACGCGGCCCGGGCCTCGTGCCGTGTCAGTCCTCCCCGTCCGCCGCGCCCAGATCCGGCGGCGGCACAGGCGCCCCCGGCAGTCGCACCGTGACCGTCGTGCCGCCGCCCTCCGCCGGGGTCAGGGTCACCTCGCCGCCCGCCTGCTGGACCGTCCGGGCCACGATCGACAGGCCGAGGCCCGAGCCGGGCAGCGCGCGGGCCGACGGGGAGCGCCAGAAGCGGTCGAAGACGTGGGGGAGTTCCTCGGCGGGGATGCCGGGTCCGTGGTCGCGGACGGTGAGGACTCCGTCGGCGAGGCGTACGGCGACGGTGCCGCCGTCCGGGCTGAACTTCACCGCGTTGTCCAGGATGTTGACCATCGCGCGCTCCAGGGCGGAGGGCTCCGCCCGTACGTACCAGGGCCGGACGTCGGCGGTGATCGTCAGCTCCGGTCCGCGCAGGCGGGCCCGGCGCAGCGCCGACTCGACGACGTCCTGCCAGGCGAGGATCTGCGTCCTGCCCGCGTGCTGGCCGGTGTCCGGGCGCGACAGCTCCTGGAGGTCGCCGATGAGCGCGGCGAGCTCCGTCATCTGCGCCTTCACGGAGGCGAGGAGCGCCTTGCGGTCGGCCTCGGGGATCGGGCGGCCGGTCTCCTCGCTGCGGGAGAGCAGCTCGATGTTGGTACGCAGGGAGGTGAGGGGCGTGCGGAGTTCGTGGCCGGCGTCGGCGATGAGCTGCTGCTGGAGGTCGCGGGAGCTGGCCAGGGAGGAGGTCATCGAGTTGAAGGAGCGGGACAGGCGGGCGATCTCGTCCTCGCTGTCGTCCTCCACGGGGATGCGGACGTTCAGGTCCTCGGTCCGGGCGACGTGCTCGACGGCCTGGGCCAGGTCGTCCACCGGACGCAGCCCGGCGCGGGCGACGGCGGCTCCGGCGGCCCCGGCGCCGACGACGCCGATGCCGGAGACGAGCAGGAGGACCCAGACCAGCGAGGACAGCGGCTCGGTGACCTCCTTCACCGGTTTGGCGACGGACACGGCGATGCCCGGCTGCACCTGCTTGGTGAGCCGGTCGACGACCGGGCGGGTGTAGACGCGGACCGTGGTGCCCTCCGTGGTTCTGCCGGTGTGCAGCGTGCTCTCCGCCAGGCCGTCGGCGACGGCCACGTCCGCGTCCTGCACGCGCATCTCCTCGCTGCCCGGATCCACGCACGTGGAGCCGTCGGAGTAGAGGATCGTCACGATGGGGGCGTTGGGTGCCTGCGGCAGCTCCTGGGGATCGGCCGACCGGCAGTTGGCCAGCATGCTCTGCAGAAGCTGGCTGGAGACCTGCTCACCGCGCAGTTGGTCGTCCAGCTGGTGGTACAGCTGGTTGCGGACCACGAACCAGCACGTCACCGAGACCGCCGCCACCGCGAACGCCACCGCCGCCGCGACCAGCAGCGCCAGGCGGGAGCGCAGGGGCAGGGTGCGGAACCGCTTGATCACTCCGCGCCGCCCTGCCGCAGGACGTAGCCGACGCCGCGGACCGTGTGGACGAGGCGCGGTTCGCCGCCCGCCTCGGTCTTGCGGCGCAGGTACATGACGTACACGTCGAGGGAGTTGGACGACGGCTCGAAGTCGAAGCCCCAGACCGCCTTCAGGATCTGCTCCCGGGTGAGGACCTGGCGCGGGTGCGCCATGAACATCTCGAGGAGGGTGAATTCCGTGCGGGTCAGCTCCACCGGCCGCCCGGCCCGCGTGACCTCCCGCGTCGCCAGGTCCATGGTCAGGTCGGCGAAGCTGAGGGTGTCGTCGTTGCCGGCGGTGGCCTCGAGCGCCGCCGCGTAGGAGCTGCGGCGCAGCAGCGCGCGGATGCGGGCGAAGAGTTCGTCCAGCTCGAAGGGCTTGACCAGGTAGTCGTCGGCACCGGCGTCCAGGCCGGTCACCCGGTCGCCGACCGTGTCGCGGGCCGTCAGCATGAGGATCGGGGTGGTGTCGCCCGCGCCGCGGATCCGGCGGGCGGCGGTCAGGCCGTCCATGCGGGGCATCTGGATGTCGAGGACGACGAGGTCGGGCCGGTACGCCGCCGCCTTCTCCAGGGCGTCGGCGCCGTCGACGGCGACCTCGGTGCCGTACCCCTCGAAGGCGAGGCTGCGCTGGAGGGCTTCGCGGACCGCCGGCTCGTCGTCGACGATCAGGATGCGCTGGGTGTCACGGTCGCGGTCGCCTTCTGCGGGACTCATGGGCTCGGGTTCCTCGGGTGCGGTGGGTAGGGGCTGCCAACGCCTTCAGCGTCGCACGTCCGAGTCGGCCCGTGCGGTGCCGCAGGCCGGGGCCGGCGCCCTGCGGCGCGGTGCGTGCGGGTCATCCCCGTACGGCGCGGCGACGGTGTGCCGCGGTGCGGGCGGCGGCGCGAGTGGCGGCGCGGGCCGACACCTCCGGCGCCCGGGGCACCGGAGGGTGCAGTGCGGAGGCGACCTCCAGGGCGAGGACGACTCCGGCCGGGCCGCCGTCGATGGACGTCGCGGCGTGCGCGATCCGCTGGATCATGGCGTGCTGCGCTCCTTCGCTCAGCCGTCCGCGCCCGCCCGCAGCGTGGCCAGGTCCGCCTTGACGGTGTTGATCGGGATGGCGAAGCCGAGACCGACGCTGCCCGCGTCCGCCGACGAGGACGAACCGGCCGCCGAGTACATCGCGGAGTTGATGCCGACGATGTTGCCGTTCATGTCGATCAGCGCGCCGCCGGAGTTGCCCGGGTTGAGGGAGGCGTCCGTCTGGATCGCCTTGTACGTCGTCGTGGACGAGCCGGTGTCGCCGTTGAACTGCTGGCCGCCGAACTCGAACGGCCACTGGCCGCCCTGCCGCTGCTGCTCCTGCTGCTGTCCCTCGTCCGCCGACACGGTCACGTCACGGTTCAGGGCCGAGACGATGCCGCTGGTCACGGTGCCGGTCAGGCCCTCGGGGGAGCCGATCGCGACGACCTGGTCGCCGACCTGGACGCCGTCGGAGTCACCGAGGGTGGCGGTCTTCAGACCGGAGGCGTTCTCCAGCTTGATCAGCGCCAGGTCCTTCTTGCTGTCGGTGCCGACGACCTGCGCGCTGTACTGCTTGCCGTCGCTGGTCGTCACCTTGATCGACGAGGCGCCGGACACGACGTGGTTGTTGGTGATGATCTCGCCGTCACCGGTGATGATCACGCCGGAGCCGGTGGAGGAGCCGGCGTTGGAGGCGGCGCTGATCTCGACGATGCTCGGGCTGACCGCCCGGGCCACACCGGCGACCGTGCCCTTCTGGCTGGAGGGCACCACGGTGGTGCTGGTGGAGCTGGAGGCGACGGTGTCGCCGCCGGTCAGCTCCTGGATGCCGAAGGCGGTGCCGCCGCCGACGGCCGCCGCGACGATCGCCACGGCGGCGAGCAGGGCGACCGGACCGCGCCGGGTCCGCCTGCGGGGCGACGGGGCGGGCTCACCCGGCACCGCGGCCATCGGAGGGTGGGGCGGCTGGGCCGGCGGAGGCGGCCACTCCGGGTTCACGGGGCTCGCGTGGCTCTCCGGGCTCGCGTGGCTCTCCGGCGAGGAGGCGTGCTGCTGGGCGCCCTCATAGGGGGTCACGTACGGATGCGCGTTCTCGTACTCGCCGCTGCGGCGGAAGCTCTCGGTCATGTCCATGAGCTTCGCGCCCGCGGATGAGAGCTTCCTGAGTCCCGCCTGAGAAGCCCGGCAGAACCTCGTATGCCCGATATAAAGGCACCCGGCTCCAGTGACCGCCGGAGGCTACTCGCAGCCGCAGGAGCGCCGTACCACCAGCCGCGACGGGAACACCTTCAGCCGCTCCCGCCGCGAGCCCGCGACCCGCAGCCCGTCGTCCAGGACCAGGTCGACGGCGGACCGCGCCATCGCCGACCGGTCGGAGGCGACCGTCGTCAGCGGCGGGTCGGCCAGGTCCGCCTCCTTGATGTCGTCGAAGCCGGCCACCGCCAGCTCGCCGGGGACGTCGATGCGCAGCTCACGGGCCGCGCGCAGCAGGCCGATCGCCTGGTCGTCGGTGGAGCAGAAGACCGCGGGCGGGCGGCGCGGCCCGGCGAGGACCTCCAGGGCCACCTTGTACGCGTCGTAGCGGTTGTACGGCGCCTCGAAGAGCCGGCCCTCGGTGGAGAGCCCGGCCTCCTTCATCGCCCGCTTCCAGCCCTCGACGTGGTCGGAGACCGGGTCGCCGACGGACGGGGTGTCGGCGGTGCCGCCCATACAGGCCACGTACTCGTACCCGTGTTCCAGCAGGTGGCGCACCGCGAGCTGGGCGCCGCCCAGGTCGTCGGTGACGACGGCGACGTCGTCGATGGCCTCGGGACGCTCGTGCAGCAGCACGACCCGGGCGTCCCACGCCTCGATCTCGGCGGCGGCCAGGTCGTTCAGGGCGTGGCTCACCAGGATCAGGCCGGAGACCCGCATGCCGAGGAAGGCACGCAGGTAGTGGACCTCGCGCTCGCCGACGTAGTCGGTGTTGCCGACGAGGACCATCTTCCCGCGCTCGGACGCGGCCTGTTCGACGGCGTGGGCCATCTCCCCGAAGAAGGGCTGGCGGGCGTCCGGGATGATCAGGCCTATCAGGTCCGTGCGCCGAGACGCCATGGCCTGGGCGACCCGGTCGGGCCGGTACCCCAGCTCCTTGATCGCGGCGAGGACACGCTCGCGCGTGGCCGGGGCGACCGGCCGGGGTCCGTTGTTGATGACATAGCTGACGACGGCGGTCGAAGTCCCCGCCAGTCGCGCCACATCATCCCGAGTCACCTTGGCCACGCGCGGAGTCTACGCGGATGGACCGGCTCCGGGCAGGGCGTATCAGCCCTCGGTCCGCCCGGTGACGCTCAGGCCTCGGCCGCGGCGGGCGCAGCCTCCGCGGCGTCCGCCTCGGCCGTGGACCCCGTCTTCGCTTTGGGCTCCTCCGCGGCCCGCTCCTTCTTCTCCGGTTTCTCGGGCGTGACGAAGCGGTAGCCGACGTTGCGGACGGTGCCGATCAGCGACTCGTGCTCGGGGCCGAGCTTGGCGCGCAGCCGCCGTACGTGCACGTCGACGGTGCGGGTGCCGCCGAAGTAGTCGTAGCCCCACACCTCCTGGAGCAGCTGGGCGCGGGTGAAGACCCGGCCCGGGTGCTGGGCGAGGTACTTCAGCAGCTCGAACTCCTTGAACGTCAGGTCCAGGACCCGGCCCTTGAGCTTGGCGGAGTACGTCGCCTCGTCCACCGACAGGTCACCGTTGCGGATCTCCATGGGGGAGTCGTCGCCGACGATCTGCTGGCGGCCCATGGCCAGCCGCAGCCGGGCCTCGACCTCCGCCGGACCTGCGGTGTCCAGCAGCACGTCGTCGATGCCCCAGTCGGCGGTGACGGCGGCCAGGCCGCCCTCGGTGACGACGAGGATCAGCGGACAGCCGAGGCCCGTGGAGCGCAGGAGCTGGCACAGGCTGCGCACCTGGGGGAGATCGCGGCGCCCGTCGACGAGGATGACGTCGGCGCCGGGGGTGTCGACGAGAGCGGGCCCCTCCGCCGGGGCCACGCGGACGTTGTGCAGCAGCAGGCCGAGGGCGGGAAGCACCTCCGTCGACGGCTGGAGGGCGTTGGTCAGGAGCAGCAGAGAACTCATCGCGCCCCACCTGCCTGGGTCGTCTTACGGTCGTGCACGGTTCGCTCGCCCATAACGTCTGGTTCCTCCTCGGTCCCTGCGAGGACGTTTACGGCACTGCTTCGTACGGTGCGGACCCCGCGCCCGTGGAGTCCGCTGCGAGTCCGGGAGGTGAACGCTGGTGAACGCTCCCGAAAGCACAAAAGGACCCGGGGGCTACGTCGCCCGAGTCCTCTGCCCAGCAGAATAGCCGACATGAGCGACGGTCGGGCAGGTCATGTGGCGCGTTCCACGATTCGTCCACATCCTGGGACGTCCCGGGGGACGGCGGGGCGGACGCCCCGCCGCACGCCCGCACGGACGTTTCTGCGCACGTCGGACGGGGTGCGCATCGACGCCGTGTACGACCCCGGTCCGGACCGGGGGGACGCCGCCGACCTGGTGTTCGTCGTCGCGCACGGGTTCACCGGCGACGCCGACCGCCCGCACGTGCGCCGGATCGCGGAGGCGTTCGCGCGCCGCGGGGCCGTCGTCACGTTCTCCTTCCGGGGTCACGGTGCCTCCGGCGGGCGTTCGACCGTCGGCGACCGGGAGGTGCTCGACCTCGCGGCGGCGGTGGCCTGGGCGCGCGGCTTCGGTCACGCGCGCGTCGTGACCGTGGGCTTCTCCATGGGCGGCTCGGTGGTGCTGCGGCACGCCGCTCTGTACGGCGACGACAGTGCCGCTCGCACGGACGCCGTCGTGTCGGTGAGCGCCCCCGCCCGCTGGTACTACCGGGGTACGGCCCCCATGCGCCGGCTGCACTGGCTGGTGATGCGGCCCGCCGGGCGGCTGGTCGGCCGCTACGGCCTGCGCACCCGTATCCACCACCGGGACTGGGACCCGGTGCCGCTGTCGCCGGTGGAGGCGGTGCCGCGCATCGCGCCGACGCCGCTGCTCCTCGTGCACGGCGACCGGGACGGCTACTTCCCCCTCGACCACCCCCGGATGCTGGCCGAGGCGGCCGGTGACCACGGCGAACTCTGGGTGGAGCCCGGCATGGGCCACGCCGAGCACGCCTCCGGTGAGGAGCTGCTGCGCAGGATCGGCGACTGGGCCGTGGCGCGGGCGGGCTAGCCTGACGGTGTTCACCGCCGATCGGCACGGACGCCGATCGGCACCGGCGACGAAGGATCCAGATGGCAAAGGTCACGGTGCGCTACTGGGCGGCCGCGAAGGCCGCGGCGGGAGTGGCCGAGGAGCCGCACGAGGCGGCCACGCTCGCCGACGCGCTCGACGCGGTGCGCGAGAGCCACCCCGGCGAACTCACGCGCGTGCTGCTGCGCTGCTCGTTCCTCGTCGACGGCGACCCCGTGGGCACGCGCGCGCACGAGACGGTACGGCTGGCCGACGGCGGCACGGTCGAGGTGCTCCCGCCGTTCGCGGGAGGGTGACGATGACCGACCAGCCGTATCACGGGCAGCAGCCGCATCAGCCGTACGAGGGACACGAGGGGTACGACGCCCCGGTGTGGCCCGGACAGCACCAGCAGGGCGAGCACACGCAGCAGTGGCAGGGCCAGACCTGGGAGACCCAGCTGCAACCGCCCGTCCCGGCGGAGGAGACGGCGTACCTGCCCCCGCAGGGGGACAGCGGGTACGGCGGTGGGTACGGCGGGCAGGCGTACGGATCGCAGCCGTACCAGCCGCAGCCACAGCAGTACCAGCCGCAGCCGCAGCAGCATCAGGCGCAGCCGTACCAGCCGCAGCAGTACCAAGCGCAGCCGCAGCCGCAAGCGCAGCAGTACCAGCCGCAACCCCAGACGTACGCCCCCCAGGCTCAGCCCCAGCCGCAGCCCTACGCATCCGAGCCCCCCGCCCTCCCCACCGCCCCCGAGCCCTCGCCGGCCGCGCCGGCCGCGGCGGCCACCGCCTCCACCGACGCACCCGAGTACGGCCCGGCCACCCTCGCGGGCAACGCCCGGATCACCGACGCGCAGCGGGCCCGGGCCGAGGGGCGTTCGCCGATCATCGATCCCGGGATGCAGCCGGCCGCGCTCACCGCGCTGCTCGGACTGCTGCTGGCCGGTGCGGCCGCGGTCGGCACGTACGCGCTGCTCGTCCCGCTGATCGTCCTCCAGGCCGTCACCGCGGCGGGCTGGTTCCGGCTGAACGGCATGTGGCCCGCCCGGCAGGGCATCGCGCTGGGCTTCGCGGGCGCGCTGGCCGCGGACGCGGCGATGCTGGTGTCGGACCGTTCCCCGGCGGCGCTCCTCGGCACGCTCGGCGTATGGGTGCTGCTGTCCCTGGTCCTGCAACTGCGGTCGCACGCCGACCCGGACGAGCGGATGTACGGCCTGATGGCGACCGTCGCCGCGGCGGCCCTGGCCGTCGTGGCGGGCGGCTACCTCGCGGCCGACGCGGACGCGGTGACGGTCGGCGCGGTCGCCGTGGCGGTGGCCCTCGTGGCCCGCGCGCTGCCGCTGCCGACGCCCGTCTGCGTGGTCGTCGCGCTGCTCGCGGCGGCGGGTGCCGGGATCGCGGCCGGCGCGGTGACGGACATCGGCACGTCGGGTGCGCTGCTCGGCGCGGGCGCCGCGGTGTGCGCGCTGATCGGGCACCGGGTCGCGGCCTACGACTACCCGTCGCGGTTCGTGCACTTCACGGCGGGTGTGGCGCTGCCGCTGGCGGCCTCGGCACCGGCTGTGTACCTGCTCGGCCGCGCGCTCGGCTGAGCAGTCCCCGGGGCCCGGACCCCGCCTGTCACAGGTGATCGACAAAAATCCGGCGGCCGGTGCCCATCGCGTTACGCTCGCGCTGGACGGCCGCCGGTCGTCGGGGGACCGCTGTCGTTGACGCCTACTGGTGGGGAACGCTCGCATGCGCGCACTGCGAATACTGTTGGTCGTCGTCGTGATCCTGGGCGGGCTCTTCGTGATCGCCGACCGGATCGCGGTCAACTTCGCGGAGGACCAGGCGGCGGACAAGCTGCGCACCACCGAGAACCTGGCCTCGACGCCGGACGTGTCGATCAACGGTTTCCCCTTCCTCACGCAGCTCGCCGGCGGTGAGCTCGACGAGGTCGAGGTCGGCATCCACGACTACGAGGCCACCACCGGCGACGGCGCCGAGAAGATCCGTATCGACGATCTGCGGGCGGACATGAGGGGCGTCGAGTTCTCCGGCGACTTCAGCTCCGCCACCGCGGCCACGGCCACCGGCACTGCGACGATCGGCTACGACGAGCTGATGAAGGCCACCAAATCCGAGCCCACGGACATCGGGTTCGGCATCACCGCCAAGGTCGTCGGCCTCTCCGACGGCGGCAACGGCAAGATCAAGGTGTCGCTCCGGGCCACGATCCTGGGCGTCGAACTGCCCGAGCCGGTCGACGTGCTCAGCTCGGTCAAGGTCAAGGACGACGACGTCGAGGTCGTCGCCGACGGCCTGCCGACGATAGGCGGCAAGCAGTTCGCCGAGTCCCGGATCCGGGCCATCACCGACTTCCAGCAGACCATCGACGAGCTGCCCGGCGGTATCGAGCTGGACAAGGTCGAGGCGGCGAAGAACGGAGTCGAGATCACGGTGAAGGGTTCGGACGTCAAGCTGGCCGGGTAGACGACGGTCGGCACCCCGGGAGAGCCGGCGGACGCCCGCCGGCCGGCCGGTGACGAAGCGGCGTCCGACAGGCGAGACGCCGACGTCCGCACCGCAGATGTGACGGCGGAAGCGACGGGCCGCGACCCCCTCGGCGGCACCCCGGGAGCCTCACCGATCCCACATCCCGGACGATCGTGTCTCATCATGCGACACGCCGGTGACATGGCCCGGTATCCGTCCCTACGATCGAGCCTATGAAGCGACAGGCGGATCTCACGAAGCGGCGGGCAGTGGACCTGTGCCGCGTTGCCGCCATGCTCTGTCGCACCTTCTGAGCGGACGGCGACGCCGCCGTCCGGTTCCCCTCACCGCCCTGCTCAGGGCACCCGCGCGCCGCTCCGGCATGAGCGCGCACACCCTCTCACTCGCACGCCCCGCCGCAACTGCCCCGGAGGAGAAAGCATGAGCCGCAGCGACGTCCTGGTCGACGCCGACTGGCTGCAGGACCACCTGGACGACCCGACCATCGCGATCGTCGAGGTGGACGAGGACACGTCCGCGTACGACAAGAACCACATCAAGAACGCGATCCGGATCGACTGGACGCAGGACCTCCAGGACCCGGTCCGCCGTGACTTCGTCGACCAGGAGGGCTTCGAGAAGCTCCTGTCGAAGAAGGGCATCTCCAACGACCACACCGTGGTCCTCTACGGCGGCAACAACAACTGGTTCGCGTCCTACGCCTACTGGTACTTCAAGCTGTACGGCCACGAGAACGTGAAGCTCCTCGACGGCGGCCGCAAGAAGTGGGAGCTGGACGCCCGCGAGCTGGTCGACGGCACCGACGTGCCCGAGCGCCCGGCGACCGACTACAAGGCGAAGCCGCAGGACACCTCGATCCGCGCCTTCCGCGACGACGTCGTCAAGGCGATCGGCGCGCAGAACCTGGTCGACGTCCGCTCGCCCGACGAGTTCTCCGGCAAGCTGCTCGCCCCGGCCCACCTGCCGCAGGAGCAGTCGCAGCGTCCGGGCCACGTCCCGTCCGCCCGCAACATCCCGTGGTCGAAGAACGCCAACGACGACGGCACCTTCAAGTCGGACGAGGAGCTCAAGCAGCTCTACACCGACGAGCAGGTCGACCTGGCGAAGGACACCATCGCCTACTGCCGCATCGGTGAGCGCTCGGCCCTGACCTGGTTCGTGCTGCACGAGCTGCTGGGCGTGGAGAACGTCAAGAACTACGACGGCTCCTGGACCGAGTACGGCTCCCTCGTCGGCGTGCCGATCGAGCTCGGCGCCAACAAGTAAGCAACCCGACCGACCTTTTCCAACCCCTCAGGAGTACGACATGTGCGGAGCGAAGGCCGGCGGCCCCGACGCCTCGACGATCAAGCCCGGTGAGACCACCATCCAGGGCCAGGTGACCCGCGACGGCGAGCCGGTGACGGGCTACGTCCGTCTGCTGGACTCCACCGGCGAGTTCACGGCGGAGGTCCCGACCTCCGCGACGGGCCAGTTCCGCTTCTACGCGGCCGAGGGCACCTGGACCGTACGGGCGCTCGTCCCGGGCGCCAGCGCCGACCGCACGGTCGTCGCCCAGCAGGGCGGGCTGGCGGAGGTCGCGATCGCCGTCTGACGGCAGCCGCGCCACGCAACGGCCGAGGGGCCGCACCCACCGGGTTGGACGCCTGGGGTGCGGTCCCTTCGGTGTGCGCGGACCTACGCTGGACGTATGTACGCACGGCGGCGGCACGTCTACTTCGTGATGATGGGCACCTGCATCGCGCTGTTCGTCCTGGCCTGGGGCGTCGTCCGCCTCTGGTCGGTCCCCGCGGCCGTGGGCATGTGCGTGGTGGCCATGGTCATCCCCCCGCTGGCCGCGGTGGTCGCCAACCGCCGGGGTCCCGACGACCGCTGGTGGGACGACCCCTCGGGCGACGCGAAGTCCGACGAGTGGTGGGACGAGCTGGACGGCAAGCGCCGCGGACGCTGAGGGCTCAGTAGACGAGCGCCTGCGTGTCGTCGGCGAGGGACTCCTGCACGAAGACCTGGGCCCCCGCGATCCGCACGCCCTCGAGGACGTCCTTCTCGGTGATGTCGCGGCGGGCCGCGCACTGGGTGCACAGGGTCACCCGGCCCCCCGCCAGCAGCGAGTCGAGCAGATCGGGCAGCGGCGCGGCGTGCGGCAGCTCGAACTCCGCCGCCCGGCCCGGCAGGGCGAACCAGGCGGACTCGCCGGTCAGCCACAGCGAGACGTCGACCCCACTGGCCACGGCCACCGCCGCCACCGTGAACGCCTGAGAACACCGCTCGGGCGCATCGGCCCCCGCCGTCACCTTGATCACGAGCTTCTTCGCCATGGCGGAATCGTACGGCCGCCGCGAGGGCGTACCTCACAAAGTGCCGTCCGGCCCGGCCGCGTAAGCTGGGCACCGGCCCCTGTGCACACAGCGCACGCACCGCACCCCGCTCAATCGAGGAGCACCCGTGGAGATCTTCTTCGAAACCCTGCTGGTCCTGGTCTGCGTCGGCGTCCTCGCCTTCGCCGGACTGACCGTGAAGAAGCTGTACCAGGGCCAGCGCTGACCCCCCACGCCAGGAAGTTCTGCTCATGATCGAGATCCCGTCCGACCTCCACAAGGACCTCGTCCCGCTCGCCTTCCTGCTCGGCAACTGGGCGGGCGCGGGCGTGCACGACTTCCCGGGTGCCGAGAAGTGCAACTTCGGGCAGGAAGTCACCTTCAGCCACGACGGCCGCGACTTCCTGGAATACCAGTCCCACACCTGGGTGCTGGACCAGGACGGCAACAAGGTCCGCCCGCTCGAGTCCGAGCACGGCTTCTGGCGCATCGACGGCCGGCGCAAGGTCGAGGTCACGATGACCCGCGACGACGGCGTCATCGAGATCTGGTACGGCGAACTGGCCGACCAGAAGCCGCAGATCGACCTGGTGACCGACGCCGTGGCCCGCACGGCCGCCTCGCGGCCCTACACCGGCGGCAAGCGGCTGTACGGCTACGTCAAGAGCGACCTGATGTGGGTCGGCGAGAAGCAGACCCCCGAGGTCGAGCTGCGCCCCTACATGTCGGCGCACCTGAAGAAGGTCGTCACCCCGGAGGACGTCGAGCGCTGGGCCAAGGCCCTGCCGGACGACATGCCGGACGACGGGATCGCTTTCTTCAAGTAGTCCTAGACTCAGGGGTGTGGTGAGCACCGACTGGAAGAGCGACCTCAGGCAGCGCGGCTACCGGCTGACCCCGCAGCGGCAGCTGGTGCTCGAAGCCGTCGACACCCTGGAACACGCGACCCCCGACGACATCCTCGGCGAAGTGAGGAAGACGGCGTCGGGGGTCAACATTTCCACCGTGTACCGCACGCTGGAGCTGCTGGAGGAGCTCGGGCTGGTCAGCCATGCCCACCTCGGGCACGGGGCGCCCACCTACCACCTGGCCGACCGGCACCACCACATCCACCTGGTCTGCCGGGACTGCACCAGCGTCATCGAGGCCGATCTGTCGGTGGCCGCCGAGTTCACCGCCAAGCTGCGCGAGCAGTTCGGCTTCGACACCGACATGAAGCACTTCGCGATCTTCGGCCGGTGCCGGGACTGCTCCCTGAAGGGTTCAACTACCGAGTCGTAGGCTAGGCGTATGAAGAGCCCTCTGCTGTCCCTGCCCGGCGCCGTCCCCGCCGAGGGCGTGGACGAAGGCGTCGCCGCCCACTACGGCGACCTGTTCCGCGAGCAGCGTGCCCTCGCCGACGGCACCGGCTTCGTCGACCTGTCCCACCGCGGTGTCGTCACCGTCAGCGGCGACGACCGGCTGGCCTGGCTGCACCTGCTGCTCACCCAGCACGTCAGCGAGCTGCCGGCCGGCGAGGCCACCGAGGCGCTGATCCTCTCCGCCAACGGCCACATCGAGCACGCGCTGTACCTCGTGGACGACGGCGAGACCGTCTGGGCCCACGTGGAGCCCGGCACCCAGGAGGCGCTGATCGCCTACCTGGAGTCGATGAAGTTCTTCTACCGGGTCGAGGTCGCCGACCGCACCGCCGACACCGCGGTCGTCCACCTGCCGGCCGGTTCCATCGCCGCCGCCCCCGAGCGCGCCGTCGTGCGCGAGACGCCGTACGGCCGTGATCTCTTCCTGCCGCGCGAGGAACTGGAGGCCTTCGCCGCCGAGACCGGTCCGCCGGTCGGGATCCTCGCCCACGAGGCGCTGCGCGTCGAGCAGCATCGGCCCCGCCTCGGCTTCGAGACCGACCACCGCACCATCCCGCACGAGCTGGGCTGGATCGGCACGGCCGTGCACCTGCAGAAGGGCTGCTACCGGGGGCAGGAGACCGTCGCCCGCGTGCAGAACCTGGGCAAGCCACCGCGCCGGCTGGTCTTCCTGCACCTGGACGGCAGCGACGTGCACCTGCCGCCCGCCGGGGCCGAGGTGCGCCTCGCCGACGACGGGCCCGACGGCCGCAAGATCGGCTTCGTCACCACGTCCGTACGCCACCACGAGCTCGGCCCGGTCGCCCTCGCCCTGGTCAAGCGGAGCGTGCCGGTGGACGCCCGGCTGCTCGCCGAGACCACGGCGGCTGCCCAGGAGACGGTCGTCGAACCGTAGGGGGGCCTGGGGCCTGTCCGGCAGGCCCTAGACCTCGATCAGCACCGTGAACGGGCCGTCGTTCGTCAGCGACACCCGCATCCTCGCGCCGAAGCGGCCCGTCGCCACGGTCGCCCCCAGCGCGCGCAGCTGCGCGACGACCTCGTCGACGAGCGGCTCGGCGACATCACCGGGAGCGGCGGCGTTCCACGTGGGGCGGCGGCCCTTGCGGGCGTCGCCGTACAGGGTGAACTGGCTGATCACCAGGAGCGGGGCGTCGATGTCGCTGCACGACTTCTCCTCGTGCAGCATCCGCACCGACCAGAGCTTGCGGGCCAGCTGCGCCGCCTTCTCCTTGGTGTCCTCATGGGTGACGCCGACCAGGACGCACAGTCCCTCGCCGTCGATCGCCCCCACCGTCTCGCCGTCCACGACGACGCTCGCGCCGTCCACTCTCTGCACCACCGCACGCATGCCGCCATGATGCCGTGCCGCCGCGGGAGCCCGGCGGGCGGGCCGTACGGGGGCTTCTTTTTGCTCCGTAACCCCCCATCTGGGGCCGATCGGGGGCACTCGGTCACATAGCGGCCACTTGGGGTGGCACGATGCTTGCCAGACGCCGGTCGAGGGGACGGTTGAGGGATATGAGCACACCGAGTACGGGACAGCCGCCTGGGACTGTCGCGTGGACCTATCCGGGGGGGCCTCGAGCCGCCCCGGCCGCCCGTGCAGCGCACGGACAGCCCGGAGCTGCCCGTGGGCCCGCCGGAGCACGACCTGCCCGTGCTGAGCCTGCCCGAGCTGCGCACGCTGCGCCGGGACGCCCAGCGCGAGGAGGCCGATCTCAGTTACGTACGGCGGCTGCTGCAGGGGCGGATCGACATCCTGCGGGCGGAGCTGGCGCGGCGTGGGCCGGGGCCCGCGGTGGATCCGGGCGTGACGGCCGCGGAGTCCGTGGCGTCCGTCGTGGCGCGGCTGTCGGAGATCCTGACCGACGCGCCGGCCCGGCAGCGGTCCTCCGCACGCCATGTGACGCTGGGCACACCGCGCAGCGAGGAGGGCCGGAGACTGGCCGCGGAGATGCTCGGCGAGGTGGAGCTGTCCGACCTGACGGCCCGCACCGACCCGGAGCTGAACGCCGCCATGGGCCGCCTCGTGCGCTACGAGCAGCAGGTCTCCCGCCGGCGGCAGCGGCTGCAGCGGACGGCCGACGGCTGCAGCGCGGAGATCGCACGCCGGTACCGTGAGGGGGAAGCACAAGTCGACGACCTGCTCGTGTGACGCCGGGAGCGGCCTACGCCGGCCGCCCCGCGGAGCCTGGTGAACCCGGGCCGTCACGGCGGCGGGTCACCCGTCCGGAAGGCCACCGCCGATGCCCGCGTCCCCGTCCGCGCCCACGTCCGCCCTCTCGCCCGTCGCGCCGCCCGTCCTCGCCGAGGTCGTGCGGTCCGGCTTCGTCGAGGGGCGGCACCGGGGCAGTCTGGTCGTCCTGGCCGCCGACGGAGCCGTGGAGCTGGCGCTGGGGGACGTGACGGCGCCGGTCTTCCCGCGCTCCTCCAACAAGCCGATGCAGGCGGCGGGCGTGCTGCGGGCCGGTCTCGACCTCGCGGGGGAGCGGCTGGCGCTGGCCGCCGCCAGCCACTCCGGGGAGCCCTTCCACCGCGACCTGGTCCGCAAGATGCTCGACGAGTACGGCCTCGACCCGGCCCTGCTCCAGTGCCCGCCCGACCTGCCGCTGGACCCGGAGGAGCGGGACACGTACCTGGCCTCGGGCGCGGGGCCCGACCGGATCACCATGAACTGCTCCGGCAAGCACACCGCGATGCTGGCCGTCTGCGCCCAGCGGGGCTGGCCGCTGGAGACCTACCTCGACGCGGACCACCCGCTCCAGCGGCTCATCCACAGGGTTGTGGAGGACGCGGCGGGCGAGCCGGTCGCCGCCGTCGGCACGGACGGGTGCGGGGCGCCGCTGATGGCGATCAGCCTGGTCGGGCTGGCCCGCGCCTTCCGCAGCTTCGTGGGCGCCGAGCCCGGCACCGCGGAGCGCCGGGTCGCCGACGCGATGCGCGCCCACCCCGAGTACGTCGCCGGCACCCGCCGCGCCGACACCTGGCTGATGCGTGAGGTGCCCGGCACGCTCTCCAAGATGGGCGCGGAGGCCGTCCAGGCGGTGGCCCTGCCCGACGGCCGTGCGCTGGCCTTCAAGGTGGAGGACGGGGCGACCAGGGCCCTGGGTCCGGTACTGGCCCGCGCGCTGACGCTGCTGGGCGTGGACGCCCCGGTGGTCGAGCGCATCGGCCGGGCCCCGCTGCTGGGCGGCGGCCACGAGGTGGGCGAGATCCGGGCGGCCTTCTGACGCCGGGGAGTGCGCGGGGCGCGCTGCGCCGGAGTGCGCGAGGCACCGCGGGGCTGCGGGGCGTGAGTCCGCCGGTGGGCCGGTGAGACGCCAGGGCTCGCGAGGCGCCACGGCCGTCCGCGCGGTGGCCCCCGTCCCCGCTGCCGACGCGCCGACCAGCATCCCGAGGGCGGGGGCATACGAGGCGCCGGGATCTGCGGCACGCGGGGGGTGACCTCGCGGTGCGGACAAATACCCGCGACGACGGGGTGGCCGCCGACCTACCGTGAGCGCATGACCCGCCGCACCGACATCGACGTACGTCCCATAACCGAGGCCGAGTTCCCCGACTGGAACCGTGCCCTGAACACCGGCTTCCTGCAGCCGCCCGCCGTCGGCGCGGAGCAACTGGAGGCCCGTCGCAACCAGTTCGTCCCCGGCCGGCTCCTCGGCGCCTTCGACGGCGACCGCTGTGTGGCGACCTTCCGGTCCTTCGACCAGGAGGTCACCGCCGTCGGCGGGGCGCCCGTCCCGGCCGACGCCGTCTCCAACGTCACCGTCAGCCCGACCCACCGCCGCCGCGGTCTGCTCACCCGCATGATGGCGCAGGACCTGGCGGCCGCGAAGGAACGCGGAGACGTCGTCGCGACGCTGATCGCGGCGGAGTACCCGATCTACGGCCGCTACGGCTTCGGCCCCGCCACCACCATGACCGAGTGGACCGTCGACGTGCCCCGCGCCGGTCTCGACCCGCGCTGGGCCGCCCCGGAGGACGGCGGCCGGATCGACCTCGTGGACGGCGAGGACGTCCGCAAGCTGGGCCCCGAGCTGCACGAGCGGCTGCGCCGGGCCCAGCCGGGCGCGGTCAGCCGGGCCGAGCTGTGGTGGCTGGCCAGGACCGGCGCGGTGCGCATGGACGGCGCCCCGTGGACCGAGCCGTTCTACGCCGTGTACCGCTCGGCGGACGGCGAGGTCGAGGGCATGGTCTCCTACCGGGCGGACGACAGGTGGGGCGACGCCAAGCAGCCGCTGAACACGGCGACCGTCGACTGGCTGCTCGGCGTGACCCCGGCCGCCGAGCGGGCGCTGTGGCGGTATCTGTGCTCGGTCGACTGGATCACCACGGTGAAGAGCGGCTGGCGGGCCCCCGACGATCTGCTCCCGCACCTGCTGCCGGACCCGCGCGCCGCCAGGATCACCACGCAGGCGGACTGGCTGTGGGTGCGGATCCTGGACGTCGCACGGGCGCTGGAGGACCGCACGTACGGCGCCGAGGGAACGCTCGTGCTGGAGGTCGTGGACAGGTGGGGGTCCCCCCGCTCGAGCGGGGGAGGTCTGACCGGCGGGCGGTGGCGGCTGGAGGCCTCGCAGACGGGGGCGTCCTGCACGCCGACCACCGAGAGCGCCGCCCTGGTGCTCGGCGTCGGTGAGCTGGCGGCGCTGTGGCTGGGTGACGAGTCGGCCGTGCGGCTGGCGGCGCTCGGCCGGGTCCGGGAAGAGCGAGCGGGCGCCGCCCGGCTGGCCGACGCCCTGCTGCGTACGTCCAGGCGGCCTTGGTGCCCGGACATGTTCTGAGGTCGCTCCCTTCTGCAGGCGACGGGTGGACGCGCTGTCCGTAGTCAGCGCCTGCTCTTCAGTTGTGGTTGTTGTGCGGTGTGTGGTTGTCGTGCGGTGGTGCCGACCGGCTGTCCGGGCTCCCGGCTCCCCTCCGGAAGGGGGCCCGGACAGCGGTACGCCGACTCAGCCGGACTGGGCGAGCAGCATCACGAGGATCACCGCGCCGACCCCGCCGATCGCGGTGTTCTTCGCCTTGATGCCGATGGACAGGGCGGCGAACGCGATGATTCCCATCGGTCCGTACCTCCACTGCACCAGCTGCTCGAACCCGATGGCCAGAGCGGCGATGACGATGGCGATGAGCGGCATGGCGGTCCCCCTTCGGGCCGTCCCGCGCGGGACGTGTCCCCTTCTGCTGTCACGTGGTGGCCAACCCCCGAGAGGGTCCGACCACGTTGCCCAAGTTGGCAGCCAACTTCTCTGTAGTTATCTCCTCTTGGGAGCGACTCATAACCACCTTTCCGTGAACTGCCCAAAGATGGCGGGAAGTTGTAGTGTTTGGTCGTGGAGCGGGAACATGCCTCCGTCAATGGGCGGAAGAAGCCTCAGGAGCCTGCGAGAACCCATCGCGAGGTGGCCGACGAACTGCGCGCCCGGATCAGGTCCGGGACGTTGCAGTCGGGCCAGCGCATGCCCACACAGGCGCAGTTGGCCGACGAGTTCGGTGTGGAGCGCGGCACCGTCCGCCAGGCCCTGCGCATCCTGCAGTCGGAGCATCTGCTCACCAATGTGTCCAAGGGGAGCCCGGCGACCGTCGCCCCTGACCCCGGCAAGGCCCTGACCGGGCCGGACGCGCTGCCGATGCCGACCACGGTGGCCCTCGCCCCGCGGATCGCGGACGCCTTCGCGGCCCCGCACGTCACGATCGACGCGCTGTGTCTGACCGCCGTCTCCCTCACGCTCGCCATCGGCGAACCGCTGCGTCAGATCCACACCGGGCGGCGCAAACCGGCCAAGGTCGACGTCCGTGTGCTGCTGCCGGGCCGGGACATCGACCTGGCGTTCCCGGTGCCGGTGGCGGGGCGCGGCGGTGCCGGCCCGGTGCACGAGCGGTGGCTGGCCATGCGCAACGCCCAGGGACAGGTGCTCAAGCACAACCTGCTGGCGCTGCGTGCCACGCACGGCATCGACGTGAGCGTCTCCTTCCGCGCGCTGCCCTTCACCCCGCCGGTGAAGCTCTACCTGCTCAACGGCACGGAGGCGCTGTTCGCCTACTACACGCTCACCCGGCGCGAGGAGCGGGTCGGCGAGGAGGAGTTGGAGATGTACGACGCCGAGGGCACCCGCTCGACGCTGTTCGCCTTCGCGGAGGGGGCCGGCCCGCGCGACACGTCGTTCGTGCGGCAGTCGCGCCTGTGGTTCGACGCACTGTGGGAGACGATCAGTTCGGAGCTGGTGCTCACGGACTGACGGTCTCCCACATCCGATGTTCCCCGTGCGGATCCGGGGGCCGGCCCCTCACAGGGCGGGCCCCGCGACCAGCAGGGCCAGCAGCACCGCGCCGGCGGAGCTGACGGACGGGCTCTTGGCCTTGATGCCTATGGTGAGCAGGAGCAGGCCGACGACTCCGGTGGCGCCGTACCTCCACTGGACGATCTGCTCGAAGGCGATGACGAAGACCGCGGAGACGAGGGCGAGGACGGGCATGGTCTTTCCCCCTTCGGAAGCTTCGGGACGTAAAACTTCCGCCAACTCGAATAAGTTGGCAACCAACTCTGCCTAGGTTGTCCCCACTTGGCTACTAGTTATAAACAAGTTTCAAACAACTCCCGCTAGGTAGGTCGGAGTTGTAGCGTCTGGTCGTGACCCAGGAGAACGTGTCCGTGAACGGCAGCAGAAGGCTCTCGGCCCAGGAGATCGCCGACATCCTGCGGGAACGGATCCGCGGGGGCGACCTCAAGGCGGGCGACCGCCTGCCCACCCAGGCCGAACTGGCCGACGAGTTCAAGGTGGAGCGCGGCACCGTCCGCCAGGCACTTCGGGCCCTCCAGGAGGACGGCCTGCTCACCAACGTCAGCAAGGGCAGCCCGCCCCGCATCGCCGAGCCCCCTCCGGTCCGGGGCGAGCCGCAGCCGACGATGGTGGCGCTCGGGCCCCGGCTGGCGGAGGCGTTCTCGGTGCCCCACGTGCGCGTGGACGTCGTGTGCCACACCTCGGAGACGCTGATGCTGGCGCTCAGCGAGCCGCTCCGGCTGATCCACGAGGGCCGGATCCGCCCGGAGTCGATCGACTTCCGCGTGCTGATGCCGTCACGGGACATCGAGCTGGCCTTCCCCGTCCTGGTCGAGGACGAGGAGGACGACCCGGTCCACCAGCGCTGGCTGCAGATGCGCAACGCCCAGGCCCGCGTCCTCCAGCACAACCTGTACGCCGTGCGGTCCACCCACCGCGTCGACGTGCGCATCGCCTTCCGCGCGCTGCCCTTCACCCCGCCGATGAAGCTGTACCTGCTCAACGGCGAGGAGGCGCTCCTCGGCTACTACATGCTCACCCGGCGCGAGGAGGAGTACGAGAGCCGGACGCTGGAGATGTACGACGCCCTCGGCTCCCAGTCGCTGCTGTTCTCCTTCCTGACCCGCTCGGGTCAGCGGGACGCGGTGTTCGTGAAGGAATCACAGAAGTGGTTCGACGCCCTCTGGGAAACCATCACCACGGACATGACACTCTCCTAGTGACTTCTGATACGACGCAGACCGAGCCGGTGGCGGCGGACACGGAGAACCTCGGACGGCTGGTGCGCGGCGCCAGGTTCGTGCTCTGGGACTTCGACGGGCCGATCTGCCGGCTGTTCGCCGGGCACACGGCGGAGCGGGTGGCGGCCGACCTCGTCGACTGGCTCGAGGAGCGCGGGCTGCGCGGCCTGCTGACCCAGGCGGAACGGGAGTCCCCGGACCCGCACGCGGTGCTCCGCGCGGTGGACCGCCGGCATCCCGACAGTGACCTGGTGGCGGAACTGGAGGAACGTCTCACCCAGGAGGAGCTGCGGGCCACCGCCTCCGCCATGCCGACCGCGTACGCCGATCCGCTGATCCGGACCTGGACGGCCGTGGGCGTGCGGCTGGCCGTCGCCACCAACAACGCCCCGGGGGTCGTGCGCACCTATCTGACCGGCCGGAGTCTGCTGCCGTGCTTCACTCCGCACATCTACGGCCGCACCCAGGAACTGAGGCTCCTCAAGCCCGATCCGCACACCCTCGTCCGGGCGCTCAGCGCGATGGGAGCCGCGCCGGCCGCCTCCCTGTTCATCGGCGACTCCCCCTCGGACTGCGAGGCCGCCCGGCTGGCCCAGGTCCCCTTCCTCGGCTACGCCCGCAACGAACGCAAGGAGAAGTCCCTGCGGGACGCCGGCGCGGACACCGTCATCGGCTCCTTCGAACCGCTGCTGGCACTGCTCCGCACCGGCAGGGCGTCCGGGGGCTGACTCCGGCGTTCGGCGGACACCCTTCGGACGCGGCCGCCGGTGACGGACCGGAGGCGCTACTCTCCGGCCATGCACCGTCTGCCACACCGAGCGCACAAGGCGCTTGTGCGCCATTTTGTGGAGTCCCGGAGGCTCCGTGGCAGGGTCGAGGTGCTGCGCGGGCACCACAACACCAACTACGTGCTGCGCGCCGGACCGGTGCTGGCGCTGCTGCTGGGCGCCGTGCCGTTCACCCGGTTCAAGTACCGCGTCCCGCTGACGACCGTCGAGGTCGTGCCGCGCATCTGGCCGCGGGAGTCGGAGGTGCTCCGCGTCGTGTGCCGGCACCTGCGCGAGGTGCCGCCGTGCCTCGCCGACCTCGGCGACCGTTCCGTGCACCGGTACCGGATGGGCCGGGCGCTCAGCGAGCTCCGGACCGAGGGGACCGGGGGCGCGGACGAGACGCTCATGCGCGAGTTCGCCGCGTTCTTCGTCAGGACCGCGCGGGTCCCCGTGGCGGAACTGCCGGCCCGCCCCGGCGACTGGCCCGAGGACGGTGACACGCAGGGCTTCCTGGACTGGCTCGTCCGCTTCACCGAGGAGCGGGTGCACCGCCCCAACCGGGACCGCTTCGGCGCGCTCTTCGACGCGGTCGGCGTCCCCCGGGACGCGATGGCACGGTTCGCGGCGCACCACCGCTGCCGGACGGCCAGGCCGTTCCGGTTGCTGCACACGGACGTCCACCGTGCCAACGCGGTGCTCCGGGGCAAGCGGCTCACGGTGATCGACTGGGAGCTGGCGATATTCGGTGACCCCCTGCACGACCTCGCGACGCACCTCGTCCGCATGGGGTACGAGAAGCACGACCGGGTCCGCATGACGGAGCTGTGGGCCGAGGCGATGGAGGAGGCCGGTCTCGCCGGGCTGACCGCCGGCCTGGACGACGACCTCCCCGTCTACCTCGCCTTCGAGCACGCCCAGTCCGTCTTCCCCGACGTGATGCGCGCGGCGCTCGACCTGCCCGCCGACGCGGGCCCGGACCACTTCGGCCTCGCCGCCGACCGCGTCCGGCGTGCGACACGGCGGGCCCGCGAGCCGCTCCAGCTGGTCGACGTACCGGGCCGGGAACAGGTCCTGGACGCGCTGCGGGCGTGGCACGACGTGCACGGTGAGCACGGCCGGCCGGACGGTGTCCCCTCGGATCCGGCCCGACGGCCCGTATAGGCCCGCGCCGCCCTCTTCCTGCCGGCACCGGTACCGGGCACCATGAGTGGGCGCGGTGAGAACTCATGTGTCCACGGGGGGACTTGGTGCCGGAGCGCGGACCGTCGCTGGGCGGCAGGATGGTGGCGCGGTGGAGTCGTGCCGAGTCGGCGGTGACCAGGGTGCTGCTGCTGGCCGTCTTCTGCGTCGGCCTCGTGGCCCAGTTCGTCAAACCGGTGGGCGACGCCCTGCAGGGCAAGACCTACATCGGCGGAGCGCTGCTCAGCATCGTGGGCTACGTGCTGTACGCGGAGGTGCTGCGGCTGAACACGGCGCACGACGCGCAGCGGGAGCAGACGCGGCGACTGGACGAGACGGTCCGGCGGCTGGGCGAGGAGGTCCGGGACCTGACGGCGCGGCTGCGGCCGCGGTCGGGCGAGCACGCCACGACGGACCAGCTGGTGCGGGAGTGTGCCGAGGCGCTCCGGCGCGGCGGTGACGTCCGGCTGTGGGGGATGTGCTTCACCGGGGAGACCTTCGCCGATCCGATGAGGAGGGTGCTGGAGGATCTCCCTCCGGACCCGTCCCGGTCGGTGGACGTCCGCATCCTGGTACCGGACTTCACGCGGCCGATGGAGGTTCCCGGCCTGGTGCGGGACGCGGACGGCAAGCTGACGGACGCCCCAGGATTCCGCCGGTACCTGGTCGGGAAGATCGCTGGGTACGAGCGGGACCTGCGGATGATGCGCGGCCGGATGCTCCGCAGGGGACAGGGTGCGCTGTCGGTCGAGTTCCGGGTGGTGCACATGTCGCCGTTCCTGAAGCTCTACGTGATCAACGACGACGTGGTGTTCGAGGGGATCTACGACAAGATCGACCTGAGGCCGGACGAGTACCGCTCCCTGGTCCCGGCCCCGTCGCGGTCGCACGACGACGACCAGCTGCTGGACCTCATCGGGCACGGGTCGCTGCTGACCCGCTGGTGCCGGGACGACAGCGACCGGGGGCGCGACGTGGTCGCTCGCAGGCGGGCGTTCTTCGGTGTCCTGTGGGAGGCGGCGAGTGCCCTGGAGCCGCTCTCCGCGGCCGACGGGAGCGGTGCGTAGGCTCGGCGCCATGAGCGAGATCGGCCTGCGTGAGCGCAAGCGGCAGCGGATGTTCCGGCACGTGTCGGACATCGCCGTCGGGCTCTTCCTGGAGAAGGGTTTCGACGCGGTGTCCGTCGCGGAGGTGGCCGCCGCGGCCGAGATCTCCAAGCCGACCCTCTTCCGGTACTTCCCGGCCAAGGAGGACCTCGTCCTGCACCGGATCGCCGATCACGAGGGCGAGGCGGCCCGGGTGGCGGGGGAGGGGCCGGCGCCGCTCGCCGCGCTGCGACGGCACTTCCTGGACGGGCTGGAGCGGTCGGACCCGGTGACCGGGCTCAACGACCGTCCCGACGTGCTCGCCTTCCACCGGCTGCTCTACGGCACCCCCGCCCTGGTGGCCCGGCTCCACGGTCACCTGGAACGGTCGGAGGCCGCGCTCGCCGAGGCGCTCGGCGGCGACCTGGACGCCAGGCTGGCCGCCGGGCAGATCATCGCCGTGCAGCGGATCCTCGCGCAGGACAACTGGCGGCGGATCGCGGCCGGGGAGCGGGCGGAGGACGTACGGGCGGATGCCGTGGCGGCGGCGGAGCGCGCGTTCGCGCGGCTGGCGGCGGGGCTGCCGCGTCTCGCCTGACGGCTCGCGCCCGACCGGCTCAGCAGTGCGTAACTCGGACATAAATTTAACTCGGTAACGTTATTTCGGCTACGCTCGCCGCCATGACGTCACCGGACCCCGCCCTTCGGCACGCCCTCGACCGCGAGCGCGCCCACCACGAGCACTGCCGGACCGCCCTGGCCGCCATGATCGACGGCGCCCGGGACCACGTCGTCACCGGCGAGGACGTCTCCGCCTCCGGTGCCGACGCCGAGGTCCTCGGATACCGGCTGCGCAGCCGGGCCAAGGCCCTGGACGAACTGCCCGAGGGGCCGCTGTTCTTCGGGCGGCTCGACCTCGCCGGACGCGACGGTGACGGCGACCGCGAGCCTCCGGGGCAGGAGGACGACGGCCGGACACTGCACATCGGCCGGCTGCGGATCACGGAGGACCCCGCCGCCCCGCCGCTCGTCGTCGACTGGCGCGCCCCCGTCGCCCGCGCCTTCTACCAGGCCACCGCCCGCGCACCGCAGGGCGTCGCCGTCCGCCGCCGCTTCGGCTGGGCGCCCGGCAGCCTCGGGGACCCGGCCGACCTCACCGGACTGGAGGACGAGCACCTCGGGCGCGGGGAGTCCGGCCCGAGCGGCATCGTCGCCCGCGAGATCGAGCGGCCCCGCGTCGGACCCATGCGGGACATCGCCGCCACCATCCAGCCCGAGCAGGACGACCTGGTCCGCGCCGGCCTGACCGCCTCGGTCTGCGTGCAGGGCTCCCCCGGCACCGGCAAGACCGCCGTCGGCCTGCACCGGGCCGCGTACCTGCTCTACACCCACCCGCAGCGCATCCGGCGCGGTGGCCTGCTGATCCTCGGCCCCAACCCCACCTTCCTCTCCTACATCGCCGAGGTGCTGCCGGCCCTCGGCGAAACCGGCGTACGGCAGTCCACGCTCTCCCAGGAGATCGCCCTGCACCCGGTCACCGGCACCGACGACGAGCGGGCCGCCGCCGTCAAGCACGACGCCCGCATGGCCGAGGTGCTGCGCCGCGCCCTGTACGCGCGCGTGGCCGCCGACGCCGCCGACTCCCTCGTCGTGCCGGACGGTTCGTACCGCCGGCGGGTGCCGGGCGACGTGCTCGCGCGGATCGTGACGGACGTACGGGAGGAGCAACCGCCGTACGCCGTGGGGCGGGAGCGGGTGCGGTCCCGGATCGTGCGGTACGTCCAGGACGAGGCCGAACGGCGCGGCGGGCCGCGGAACGGCACCTGGGTGCGCCGGATCGAACGGGCCCGGCCGGTCGGCGCGTACCTCGACGCCGTCTGGCCGCGGGTGCGGCCGGAGGAGGTCGTCGCCCGGCTGCTCGGTGACCCGGGGGAGCTGGCGAAGGCCGCGGACGGGCTGCTGGACGCCGACGAGCAGAAGGCGCTGCACCGGGCGGCCGGGTCGCCGCGGTCGTGGCGGTCGGCGCGCTGGTCGGCCGCCGACCTCGTCCTCCTCGACGAGGTCGCCGGGCTCCTCGAACACCCCGAGGGCTACGACCACATCGTCGTCGACGAGGCCCAGGACCTGTCCCCGATGGAGTGCCGGGCCATCGCGCGGCGTGCGGTCTTCGGGTCGCTCACCGTCCTCGGCGACCTGGCCCAGGGCACCACCCCGTGGGCGGCGCGGTCGTGGCCGGCGCTCCTCGCCCATCTGGGCAGGCCGGAGGCGCCCGTGGTGCCGCTGACCACCGGCTTCCGGGTGCCGCGGGCGATCGTCGGCCTCACCAACCGGCTGCTCGCCCGGCTGGACGTGGACGTGCCCGAGGCCCGTTCCCTGCGCGGGGACGGAGAGCTGACGATGCGCCCGGCCGCGCCCGGCGATCTGGCGGACGCGGTCGCCGGCGCCGTCCGGAACGCGCTGGCCCGGGAGGGTTCCGTCGGTGTCGTCGCCGCCGACGCCGACGTCTCCCGGGTGCGGGCCGCCCTCGACGCGGCCGGAATCGCGGCGGCGGGTCCCGAGGAGCTCGGTGCCCCGGTGTCCGTGGTTCCGGCGAGCCTCGTCAAGGGCCTGGAGTACGACCACGTCGTCGCCGTCGAACCGGCGGCGATCGCCGAGGCGGAGGAGCGGGGACTGCACCGGCTGTACGTCGTGCTGACCCGGGCGGTGTCCCGGCTGGACGTGGTGCACGCACGGCCGCTGCCGTTCGGACGGAGGGGCCGAAAGCCATGGACGCACCCCGCGCCGGATTCGCTAGCATGTCCGAACTTACGATGATCGCCCATCACTCGTTCGTGTTTCCTTAACTGCCTGTTCCTCACAAATCGGCCAAAAATTGATACCTGCAGCGTCGCGCCTGTTGTCGCGAATAAGCGTCAGAAGCACGTTCACCGCGTGGCGTCGGCCACGGGTGATGCTGTGGACCACGGCGGGTGTGGCGGTCCTCGGGTTCCTCGTCGCGCTGGAGATCGCCGCGCGTCACTACGGCGAGCCGGGACCGATCACCAACCAGGCGCGCGAGGTGGTCTTCGCCCCCGCCTCCGGGCCGCTGCTGTACGCCAGCATGGCGTTGATGACGGTGGTGCTCACCTGGCGGCAGCGGTTCGTCGCGGCCGGCGTCGCGGTCGGCATCGACGTCGTCTTCGCCCTGGTGCGGTGGGCGGTCGGCGCCGAGATGAACTTCGGCAACGGCGCGCTGTGGGTGATCCTGGGCGGCGCGGTGGTCGCCGTCACGCGCCGCACCGGGCCGGAACGCGTCCTGCTGCTGAAGGGCGTCGGGCTGGGGCTGTTGCTGGTGGCCGGCCGCAAGACCGGCGACGCCTGGCTGCTCATCACGTCGAAGACCCGCCCGACGGTGCTGGACCAGTACCTGGCGAGCGCCGACCACGCGCTGGGCAACCCGTCGTGGGTGGCCGGCCGGATCGTCGGCGCCACCGGCCCGGTCGGCCATCGGGTCCTCGACTTCGTCTACGTCATGCTCCCCGTGGCCGCGGTCGTGGTCGCCGTGTGGCAGCTGCGCAAGGTGGCGGCCGAGCGACGCTTCCCGCGCCACCACCTGGTGCGCACCTTCCTGGCCGTCGGCCTGCTCGGGCCGGCCGTCTACATGGTCTTCCCGGTGGTCGGGCCGATCTTCGCCTATGGCGACGGCGCCTGGGGCACCGGCGGCGGGCCATGGGCGGTGGCCCATCTGTGGCCGCACACGCTGCCGCCGGCCGGCGCGCCGCAGCACATGCCGTACGACGCCTTCACCCCGCGCAACTGCATGCCCAGCCTGCACACGGCATGGGCCGTCGTGATCTTCATCCACTCCCGTACCGGCCCCCGCGTCCTGCGCTGGGCGGGCGCGTTCTGGCTGGTCGCCACGCTCACCGCGACGCTGGGATTCGGCTACCACTACGGCGTGGACCTGGTGGCCGGCGTGGTGTTCGCGTGCACGGTCGAGGCGGGGCTGCGCACGTACGACCGCGGTCTGGACTGGCCGGGCATCCGGCTGGTCGCCTACGGCGCGACGGTGTTCGGCGCGCTGCTCGTCTCGTACCGCTACCTGCCCGTGGAGATGGCCGCGCACCCGTGGGTGGCCGGGCCGCTCCTGCTGCTGGCGATGGCCTCCGTGGTGTACGGGTACACGCGCACCACCGGGCTGTGGGACCCCGAGGCCGTGCCGGTACCGGCACCGCAGGCGCGTCCCCAGCCCGAACTGGTGTGAGCCCGGCCGCCGGGCGGCGCCGAGGCGCACTCTTGCAAGCGGCTGCTTGCAATAGTTAGCACGCTGGTGCATGGTGGAGACATGGCTTCGCTCAACGTCGGCAATCTCGGTGAGTACCTGCGCGAGCAGCGGCGCAACGCGCAACTGTCGCTGCGGCAGCTCGCCGATGCCGCCGGGGTGTCGAATCCGTACCTGAGCCAGATCGAGCGCGGGCTGCGCAAGCCGAGCGCGGAGGTGCTCCAGCAGGTCGCCAAGGCGCTGCGGATCTCCGCCGAGACGCTGTACGTGCGTGCCGGGATCCTTGACGCGGAACGGGACCGGGACGAAGTGGAGACGCGTGCGGTCGTCCTCGCCGATCCCACGCTGAACGAGCGGCAGAAGCAGGTGCTGCTCCAGATCTACGACTCGTTCCGCAAGGAGAACGGGTTCGGTACGGACGACACCCCGGGCGAAGTCGCCGACGACGCCCCCGAGGGCGGCCTCGGCGGCGGCGGCTCCATACCCGGCCGCCGCCCCCGTACGAGCGGCGGCGGCGACGCCGACCCGCAGCAGACGGCCGGATGAGCACGAGCGAGCAGCCGGCCGGCCGGGCGCGGGACCACCAACCGACCCTCAGCCGAACGCATTCCGGGAGGACCAGCACCATGGCCATCACCGACGACCTGCGCAAGACCTTCAGCGACCCCACCCCGCTCTACTTCGCCGCCGGCACCGCCGACCTGGCCTTCCAGCAGGCCAAGAAGGTGCCGGTGCTGGTGGAGCAGCTGCGCACCGAGGCGCCGGCGCGTATCGAGGCCGTGCGCAACACCGACCCGAAGGCCGTCCAGGAGAAGGCGACGGCCCGCGTCAAGGAGACGCAGGGCACCCTGCAGACCAAGGTCAACGAGCTCCTCGGGTCCCTCGACGCCGACTTCAAGAAGCTCGGCGAGACCGCCCAGGACCTCGCGCTGCGCGGTGTCGGCGTCGCCGCCGAGTACGCCGTCAAGGCCCGGGAGACCTACGAGAAGGTCGCCGAGCACGGCGAGCAGGCCGTGCGCACCTGGCGCGGCCAGGCCGCCGACGGCATCGAGGACCTCGCCGAGGGCGTGGAGGAGGTGGCCGTGGCCGTCGAGCCGAAGCGCGAACCCGTCACGGTCACGGAGGACAAGCCGGCCGCGGCGAAGAAGACCCCGCCCGCCCGCAAGGCTCCGGCGAAGAAGCCCACCCCCACCCCCACCACCGTCGCCAAGAAGACGACGCCGCCCGGCAAGTAGGAGAGCGGAAGCACACGCGGGCCGGGCACCCTTGGGGTGCCCGGCCCGTTCTCCGGGTACGGTGACCGCGTAATGACGACCCGAGTCTGGTGGTGGACGTTGTGCTGATGCAGGGGTTCGCAGGCTTCATGTGGCTGCTGAGCACCGCCCTGATCGTTTTCAGCGGCTTCGCGCTGATCGACGCGGCCACGCGCCGGGAGGACGCCTACCGCGCGGCGGACAAGAAGACCAAGCCGTTCTGGCTGATCATTCTCGGACTCGCGTTCGTGGTGAACCTGCTCTTCCCGATCCTGTCGTTCCTGCCGATCATCGGTCTCGTCGCGACGATCGTGTACATGGTCGACGTGCGGCCCGTGCTGCGCGGCCTGCCGGGCGGCGGCCGCAACAGCCGCCGCGGCTCCAGCAGCGACGGCCCGTACGGACCGTACAACGGCGGACGCTGACCGCCGCGCCGCCCCGCGGGGCGGTCAGGGAGCCCGGTCCAGCAGCAGGACGGCCACGTCGTCCGTCAGCTCACCGCCGTTGAGGTCGCGGACCTCGTTGACGGCCGTCCGGATCAGCTCCTCGCCGCGCAGGCCGTCGGCGAAGCGGCGGCGGACCAGCTCCACCATGCCGTCCTGGCCGAGCCGCTCGCGGCCCTCGCCGATGTGGCCCTCGATCAGGCCGTCGGTGTAGAGCATCAGGCTCCACTCGGCGCCCAGCTCCACCTGCATGCGCGGCCAGCGGGCACCCGGCAGCAGCCCGAGCGCCGGGCCGTTGTTGTCGTACGGCAGCAGACGGGCGGGCATGCCGGGGCCGGCGATCAGCGGCGCCGGGTGTCCGGCCAGGCACAGGCCCGCGCGGCGCCCGTCCGGTGCGATGTCCACGGTGCACAGCGTCGCGAAGATCTCGTCGTCCGAGCGCTCGTGCTCCAGCACCTGCTGCAGCGTGCCGAGCAGCTGGTCCCCGCACAGGCCCGCCAGGGTCAGCGCACGCCAGGCGATCCGCAGCTCCACGCCGAGCGCCGCCTCGTCCGGGCCGTGCCCGCAGACGTCGCCGATCATGGCGTGCACGGTGCCGTCCGGGGTGCGGACCACGTCGTAGAAGTCGCCGCCGAGCAGGGCGCGCGAACGGCCCGGACGGTAGCGGGCCGCGAACCGCAGCGGGGAGCCCTCCAGGAGCGGGGTCGGCAGCAGACCGCGCTCCAGGCGCGCGTTCTCCTGCGCGCGCAGCCGGCCCTCGGCCAGGCGCCGCTCCGCCGAGTCGGACCGCTTGCGCTCGACGGCGTAGCGGATGGCCCGGCTCAGCAGCCGGCCGTCCAGCTCGTCGCGGAACAGGTAGTCCTGCGCGCCGACCGCCACCGCCTCCGCGCCGCGCTCGGCGTCGCTGGAGGAGGTGAGCGCGAGCACCGCGTGCCGGGGCGCCAGCTCCAGCACGTGCTTGAGCACCGCCAGCTCGTCGTCGTCCTCGCCGTCGCCCGCCCGCGCCGGGGCGGACAGGGCCAGGTCCAGCAGGATGCAGTGGACGTCGTCGGTCAGCAGCCGCTCGGCCTCGGTGAGGTTGCGTGCGGTGCGGACGCGGATCGGCTTGCCGGCCTGGTCGAGCAGGTCCGGCACGATCGGCGAGCCGGCCGGATCGTCCTCGATCAGCAGCAGCGTCAGGTTCGTGGGAGTGGTGCTCTCTCGCTGGTCCGTGGTCTTCTCGCGCTTCTCCGTCGGGTTCTCTCGCTGACTGGTGGGGTTCTCGGCCGGGTTCGTCCCGAGCGGGGCCTGTTCCGGGGAACGGCCGCTCCGCGGGGACGCGGCGGGCGCCTGACCACACTCCACGGCCGGGATCGCCCTCTGCCGCGGTACGGGTACGGGCATCGTCTGGGTTCCTTCCCTCCCCCCGAGGGCATGGCGGGGCGAGGGACCTCGACCCACCGACGGGGACCATAGCGGGTGACGGCGCCGCTGCGGAATGGTCCACCACACGTCGGACGGCCATCGGCCACTGTCATATGCCGCGTTCCGTACCGCAGTTGGACACGTCGACCGCGGTACGGGGATGACGAACGTCACGCGGGGCGGGGTGTCCGGCGTGGACTGGGTCACGTGGGCGGCGTCACGCCCGGGGCGCGGGCCGCGTGGCCCGCGTCACCGCGGGGGCGCGGTCGCCGTGTCCGGCCGCACCACGCCGAGGATCGGCATCGTGCCCGCCCCCGCGATCGTCACCGTGCGCCCGGGGCGCGGGGCGTGGACGACCTTGCCGTCACCGACGTACATCCCGACGTGGCTGGCGTCGTCGAAGTAGATGATCAGGTCGCCGGGGCGCATGTCCTTGATGTCGACGTGCCTCAGCTGCTGCCACTGCTGCTGCGAGGTGCGCGGGATCACCTGCCCGGCCGCCACCCACGCCTGTGAGGTCAGGCCGGAGCAGTCGTACGCGTCCGGGCCCTCGGCGCCCCACTGGTACGGCTTGCCGAGCTGGGCGGTGGCGTACTCCACGGCCTTCCTGCCCTGCTCGGTCGCGGAGGCGTCGAGGTCCTTGACCACGCCGGAGCCGAGCCAGGCGGCCTGGGCCTTCTCCTGGGCCAGCCGTTCCAGCCGGGCGAGGCGCTCCTTCTCCTCCTGCTCCAGCTCGGACTCGAGCTTCTCGGCCGCCGCGATCTGCCCCTCGATCTTCTTCTGGGCCTTGGCCTTGGCCTTGCGGTTGGCCTCCAGCTTCTTCCACTGGGCGGAGGCGTCCGCCTGGTAGGCCTTCAGGTCCTCCTGGGCGCGGGCCATCTCGCCGAGCAGGCCCTTGGTGGCGCGCTGGCCCTGCATCACCCGGCCGGTGCTGTCGAGGAACTCCTCGGGGTCCTCGCTCAGGATCAGCTTGGCCTCGTCGGACAGCCCGCCGGTGCGGTACTGGGCGCGGGCCGCGGCACCCGCGCGGTCCTTGAGGCGGTCCAGCCTCTCCTGGCCCTCGACGATCTTCTTGGCCAGTGCGACGATCTCGGCGGACTGCTGCTGCGCCTTCTCCTCGGCGGCGTTGTACTCGTCCGTGGCCGAGGCCGCCGCGCGGTAGAGCTCGTCGAGCTTCTTGCGCACGGCCTCCAGGTCCTTGCCGGGAGCCGCCGCGGGCAGTGCCGTCGTGGAGGCCGTCGGTGTCGGGGCGGGGCCCGGGTCCGCGAACGCCGTGCCCGGGGCGGCCAGCACGGTGACCGCGCAGACCACGGTCACGGCGGCAGTCGTCAAGCCACGCTTCCCCGTACGCATACCTCGCCCCCAGAGCTGATTTACCGTCAGTAACTTCCGTCGCTCGAGGGATCGTGCCATGCCGGCGCGGAAAGCGACAGAGGGGATACTTCCGGGGCTTGTGGAGGGCTTCCCCCCGCTTGCCGCGGCTTTGCCGCCGCTTCTCCCCCTGTCGCTCCGCCCGTGTCTCCCGCTGTTCCCGCCCGCTTCGCCACCGCCGCTCCCCGTCTTCCCCCGCTGTGCCGGCACGGCGCTTCCCGTGCTGTGTGACGAACACCTCACGGAGATCGTTCCCGTGCCGAGGCCGCCGCTCAGCCGCGCGGGGCCAACGCCTCCCAGCGCACCGTCACTTCACCCTGCCGCCACCGCCCCGGACCGTCACTCACCGGCCAGTCGGCGCCCAGGTCCCGCACCGCCCGCATCCAGCGCTGGCGGGCGCCGTAGGAGGCGTAGGGCGCGGCGGCGGCCCAGGCGCGGTCGAAGTCGCGCAGGAAGGCGTGCACCGGCTCGCCGGGGACGTTGCGGTGGATGAGCGCCTTGGGCAGCCGTTCGGCCAGGTCGGAGGGGCGGTCCAGGGAGCCGAGCCGGGTGGCGAAGGTGACCGTGCGCGGCCCCTCCGGTCCGAGCGCGACCCACACGTGCCGCCGCCCGATCTCGTCACAGGTGCCCTCGACCAGGAGGCCGCCGCGGGAGTGCGCCGACGCCGGGGCGAGCCGCGCGCACAGCCGCTGCCAGACGGCGGCGACCTCGTCCTCGTCGTACTGGCGCAGCACGTTCGCCGCGCGGATCAGCGACGGGGGCCGGGGGACCGGGACCTCGAAGCCGCCGTGCCGGAAGACGAGCCCCGCGCGCGCGTACGGCTCGGCCGCCGCCACCCGCGCCGGGTCGATCTCGACGCCCACCACGCGCGTGCGCGGCGCGACCGTGCGCAGGCGGTGCAGCAGCTCGACGGCGGTCCAGGGGGCCGCGCCGTAGCCGAGGTCGACGGCGACGGGGTCGGCGGCGCGGCGCAGTTCGGCGCCGTGCGTGGCCGCGATCCAGCGGTCCATGCGGCGCAGCCGGTTCGGATTGGTCGTCCCGCGCGTGACCGCCCCTACGGGGCGGGGGGCGGCGCGGGCTGTCATGCGTACGAGGGTATGCGGCCGGTCCTGCCCGGGCCGGGCCAGGGAGGCACGCTTGACGGCTAACACCGTTAGCCCTACGGTGGGGCTAACCGCGTTAGCCTACGTCCCGCCCAGCACGAGGGGAACGAACCCATGAGCACGGTCACCGTGACGCCCACCGCCACTCCACGTCCTCCGCGTGCGCTTCCCCTCGCCCGGCGCACCGCCTGGCTGCTGGGCGCGCTGTTCTGGTCCGCGTTCGCCGTCCTGGAGGCGGTGCACCACGGCTGGGCCGCGGGCCTCCTCGCGTTCGCCTTCTTCCTGGCGCCCGACCTGACCTTCCTGGCGGGCCTGTCCGACGCGCCCCGCATGGAGAAGGGGCGGCTGCCGCCCCGCGCGGTGCCGTACTACAACGCCGCCCACCGTGCCACGATCCCGCTCGCGCTCCTCGTGATCTCCACCGTGGCGCCGCTGACCTGGGCGCCTGTGTTCGCCGCGCTGTGCGGGTGGCTCGCCCACATCTCGTACGATCGCGCCTTCGGCTATGGACTGCGTACGAAGGAGGGCTTCCAGCGTGGCTGACCGCCTGTCCCCCCGGGCCCGGGAGATCGCCGCGGCGGCGCGCGTGCTCCTGGAGGAGTCCGGGCCCGCCGCGCTCACCCTGCGGGCGCTCGCCGACCGCCTCGGCATCAAGGCCCCCTCCCTCTACAAGCACTTCCCGGACAAGAAGGCCGTCGAGGTCGAGCTGGTCGCCCAGTTCCTCACCGAGGCCGCCGAGGCGATGGAGGCCGCCGTGGCGCGGTCTCCCGGCTCGCCGGTGGCGCTGGCGCGGGCGTACCGGGCCTACGCGCTCGCGCACCCCCACCTGTACTGCCTGGCCAACGAGCGCCCCCTGCCCCGCGAGTCCCTCCCGGCCGGCCTGGAGGACCGGGCCGCCGCACCGCTACTGCGGGCCTGCGGCGGGGACGGGGACCTGGCGCGCTCGGTCTGGGCGTTCGCGCACGGGATGGTGGTCCTCGAGATCCACGGCCGGTTTCCCCCGGATGCGGACCTGACGGAGGCGTGGAGGAAGGGCATGGAAGCCCTCGCACGCACCGCGTCATCGAACGGTTGAGCGACCGCCGGTAATGATTCGGTAAAGGGCGGCGAACCGGAAATGGGGCACCGTCCTCCGGTGTTCCCACACCTTGGAGGGCGACGCCTGTCCTCCGACCGGCATGCCCGCAGCGGAGGAGGAACGGCTCGTGAGCCAGTACGTCAGCAGGCTCGGGCGTCGCTCACCGGCGGCCTCCACGCGGCTGCGGCTGCATCGCAGGCCCCGCCGCGTCGCCATGCTCTCCGTGCACACCTCACCGCTCCACCAGCCCGGCACCGGCGACGCCGGCGGCATGAACGTCTACATCGTGGAGCTCGCGCAGCGCCTGGCCGCGATCAACATCGAGGTCGAGATCTTCACGCGCGCGACCACCGCCGCCCTCCCGCCCACCGTCGAACTGTCGCCCGGCGTCCTCGTCCGGCACGTCGACGCCGGCCCCTACGAGGGGCTCGCCAAGGAGGACCTGCCGGCCCAGCTGTGCGCCTTCACCCACGGGGTGATGCAGGCCTGGGCCGGACACCGCCCCGGCTACTACGACCTCGTGCACTCCCACTACTGGCTCTCCGGCCACGTCGGCTGGCTCGCCGCCCAGCGCTGGGGCGCCCCCCTGGTGCACGCCATGCACACCATGGCCAAGGTCAAGAACGCCAACCTGGCCGACGGCGACACCCCGGAACCGGCCGCCCGCGTCATCGGCGAGACCCAGATCGTCGCCGCCTCCGACCGGCTGATCGCCAACACGGCCGAGGAGGCCGACGAACTCGTCCGGCACTACGCCGCCGACCCGGCCAAGGTCGCCGTCGTCCACCCGGGCGTCAACCTCGACCGGTTCCGCCCCGCCGACGGCCGCGCCGCCGCCCGCGCCCGCCTCGGCCTGCCGCAGGACGCCCTGATCCCCCTCTTCGCCGGCCGCATACAGCCCCTGAAGGCTCCCGACGTCCTGCTGCGCGCCGTCGCCGTCCTCCTCGACGAACGCCCCGAGCTGCGCTCCCGCATCGTCGTCCCCGTCGTCGGCGGCCCCAGCGGCAGCGGCCTCGCCAAGCCGGAGGGCCTGCAGAAACTCGCCGCGCGGCTCGGCATCGCCGACGTCGTACGGTTCCGCCCGCCGGTCGGCCAGGAACAGCTCGCCGACTGGTTCCGGGCCGCGTCCGTGCTGGTCATGCCGTCCTACAGCGAGTCCTTCGGCCTGGTCGCCATCGAGGCCCAGGCGACCGGCACGCCCGTGCTGGCCGCGGCGGTCGGCGGCCTCCCGGTCGCGGTGCGCGACGGGCACACCGGCCGGCTCGTCCAGGGCCACGAACCCGCCGCGTACGCGCGCGTGCTGCGCGACTTCGCCGACCAGCCGGACCTCGTGTCCCGCATGGGCGACGCCGCCGCCCGGCACGCCCAGTCCTTCGGCTGGGACAGCGCCGCCGCGGCGACGGCCGACGTCTACACGGCCGCGGCCCAGTCCCACCGCCGTCGCGTACGCTCCCACCATGGCTGAGGCACAGAAGGCAGCGCAGATCCTCGAGGGCGCCCTGAAGGACGCCGAGCTGGAGTGGGAGAGCCCCGAGCCCGGCAACTACGTCGTGAAGCTCCCCGGCACCCGCAAACTGTCGACCACGGTCTCCTTCCTCCTGGGCCGGCACTCCCTCTCCCTGAACGCCTTCGTCGTCCGCCACCCCGACGAGAACGAACCGGCCGTCCACCGCTGGCTGCTGGAGCGCAACCTCAAGCTGTACGGGGTGAGTTACGCCGTCGACCGCCTCGGCGACGTCTACGTCACCGCCAAGCTCCCGCTGTCCGCCGTCACCGCCGACGAGATCGACCGCCTCCTCGGGCAGGTCCTGGAGGCCGCCGACGGCGCCTTCAACACCCTGCTGGAGCTGGGCTTCGCGTCCGCCATCCGCAAGGAGTACGCGTGGCGGACCTCGCGCGGGGAGTCGACGCGGAACCTGGAGGCGTTCCAGCACCTGATCGAGCGCTCCGAGGACTGACGTCCGGTCAGCGCCGCTGCGCCCCGGTGCGGTAGCGCCCCGGCGTGACCCCCACCAGCCTCTTGAAGTGCCGGGTCAGATGGGCCTGGTCGTAGAACCCGGTCGCGCCCGCCACGTCGGCCGGCGCACGCCCCGCGAGCAGCAGCCGCCGGGCCAGATCCACCCGACGGGACATCAGGTACTGGTGCGGGGCGATCCCGTACGCCGTGCTGAACGCCCGCACCAGATGGGCCGGATGGGCGGACACGAGCCCGCCGGCCTCCTCCAGCCCGACGCCCTCGACGACCCGCTCGTCCAGCAGCTCACGCAGCCGGCGGGCGAGGACGGGGTCGGGCCGCGCGGAACCGGGCGCGCCCCGGGGCCGGAGGTGGGCGTGCAGCCGCTCCCCGATCAGCGTCAGCCTGCTCTCCGCCTCCAGCTCGTCACCGGGCCGGGCCAGCGCGGCGTGCACCTGCCCGACCCGCCGCCGCAGCACAGGGTCACGCAGGTCGGGGGCGTCGACCGCGCGCCCGATCAGCTCCTCGCCGAGCCGGGAGGCGTCCAGGTACAGGACGCGCTTGCGGAAGCCGTCCGGGGTGGCGGGGGAGCCGTTGTGCGGCACGTGCGGCGGCAGCAGCGACACCGTGTCGTGCGGCGTGCCGTGCTCGTGCCGGTCCAGGTCGTAGCGGACGGCACCGTCGTCCACGATGAGCAGCGTCCAGGCGTCGTGGACGTGCATCGGGTAGCTGTACTCGGTGTAGTGGGCGTGGAAGACCTCGACGACGCCCGGGACCCGGGGACGCCAGGCGGATACTTTCCGCTGGTCGGCCATGCAAAAAACGTACAAGACCGCGCCCCGCGCCGACCGGCAGTCTCACGGTATGAGCACGCACGACACCGAGAGCCCCGTCCGCTTCGACACCAAGATCGCCGTCCTGTTGCGCGAGGACCTGGAGACCTGGCAGCGCCTCAACGTCACCGCCTTCCTGGTCAGCGGCCTGGGCAGCCAGATCCCCGAGGTGATCGGCGAGCCCTACGAGGACGCCGACGCGACCGCGTACCTGCCGATGTTCCGGCAGCCGGTGCTGGTCTTCGAGGGCACCAAGGAGACGCTGACCAACGCCCACGCGCGCGTGTTGTCCCGCGCCCTGCCCCGCGCGGTGTTCACCTCCGACCTCTTCACCACCGGCAACGACCGTGACAACCGGGCGGCGGTGAGGGCCGTGCCGACCGCGGAGCTGGACCTGGTCGGACTGGCGGTGTACGGCCCGAAGAACGCGGTGGACAAGGTGCTGAAGGGGGCGCGGATGCACCCGTGAGGGGCGTCAGGCCGCGCTGACCTCGGGTTTCGCGGGCTCCTCGGCGACGGGCACCTCGGCCGCCGTCGGCTCCTCTTCCGGCAGCCGTCGCATCAGTGCCCCGTACCCGACGGCGGCCACCGTGCCGACGACCGCGCACATGCCCCACAGCCACTCGGCGCCCCAGTGGTCGATGACGAAGCCCGACATCAGCGGCGCGACCAGTGAGGCGACGGCCCAGGACATGGTGTACATGCCCTGGTAGCGCCCGCGCCCGTGCACGGGGGAGAGGCGCACGACCAGCCCCGTCTGCGTCGGCGCGTTGACGATCTCGGCCAGCGTCCACACGCACACGGTGAGGGCGAACACCCCGACCGACCCGGCGAAGGCGGTGAGCCCGAAGCCGTACCCGGCGAGCAGCGACGAGGCGACGAGCAGCCGCCGGGGGTCCCGGTGCTCGATGAACCGGGTGACCGGAATCTGCAGGACGACGATCAGCACGCCGTTGACGGCGATGGCCAGGCCGAAGTCCGCGGGTGTGAACCCGGCCTCGCCCATGGCGACCGGCAGGCCCAGGTAGCCCTGCTGGAAGATGAGGGCGACCAGGAAGGACAGCCCGACGACGCTCATGTAGCGCCCGTCGCGCAGGACGGTCATCAGGGAGACGGGGGGCTCGCCCGCCGAGCCGGCGTCCAGGGAGGTCTTCCCGGGCCGCGACTCGGGCAGCTTCACGAAGACGAGGACCGCGCAGACCAGGGTCATGCCCGCCTCGATCAGGAAGCCGGCCAGATAGCTGAACTCGGCGATGAACCCGGCGCCCATCGAGGAGATCGCGAAGCCGAGGTTGATGGCCCAGTAGTTCAGCGAGAAGGCGCGGATACGGTCCTCGGGCCGCACGATGTCCGCCATCATCGCCTGCACGGCCGGCCGGGAGGCGTTGCTCGCCATGCCGACCAGGAAGGCGACGGCCGCGATGGCGACCGGGTCCCGCATGAAGCCGAGCAGCGCGACGGACGCAGCGGTGGAGGCCTGCGCGACGAGCAGCGTGGGCCGCCGCCCGAGCCGGTCCGTCATCACCCCGGCGCCCAGCGAGGACACGACCCCGCCGAGTCCGTGCAGGGCGGCGACCAGACCGGCGTACGAGGCGGAGTAGCCGCGGTCGAGGGTCAGGTACAGCGCCATGAAGGTGGCGACGAAGGCACCGAGCCGGTTGACCAGGGTGCTGGTCCACAGCCACCAGAACTCGCGCGGGAGCCCGGAGACGGACTCGCGCGCGGCATGTCTCAGCCCGGCGACGGACATGGGGACCCCCGTGATGGCATGTAAGCGGCTCAAGCGATGAGCACAACTTACGAGCGCGCGGTTGTCGCAGGCCAGTCAATTAACAGTTCCCGTCAACCGTCCGCCCAGCGGGCGCGGCGCGCGGTCGGTCAGGGGGGTCGATTACGCTCGGAGCCATGGCCGACGCACCGTACAAGCTGATCCTCCTCCGCCACGGCGAGAGCGAGTGGAACGAGAAGAACCTGTTCACCGGCTGGGTGGACGTCAACCTCACCCCGAAGGGCGAGAAGGAGGCGACGCGCGGCGGCGAGCTGCTCAAGGACGCCGGCCTGCTGCCCGACGTGGTCCACACGTCCGTCCAGAAGCGCGCGATCCGCACGGCCCAGCTCGCGCTGGAGGCCGCGGACCGCCACTGGATCCCCGTGCACCGCCACTGGCGCCTGAACGAGCGCCACTACGGCGCCCTCCAGGGCAAGGACAAGGCCCAGACCCTCGCCGAGTTCGGCGAGGAGCAGTTCATGCTGTGGCGCCGTTCCTACGACACCCCGCCGCCGCCGCTGGACCGCGACGCCGAGTACTCCCAGTTCTCCGACGCGCGCTACGCGATGCTCCCGCCGGAGCTGCGCCCGCAGACGGAGTGCCTGAAGGACGTCGTCGTCCGCATGCTGCCGTACTGGTTCGACAACATCGTCCCCGACCTCCTCACCGGCCGCACGGTCCTGGTCGCGGCGCACGGCAACTCGCTCCGCGCCCTGGTCAAGCACCTCGACGGCATCTCCGACGCCGACATCGCGGGCCTGAACATCCCGACGGGCATCCCGCTCTCCTACGAGCTGGACGCCGACTTCAAGCCGGTCAACCCGGGCGGCACGTACCTCGACCCGGACGCGGCGGCGGCGGCGATCGAGGCCGTGAAGAACCAGGGCAAGAAGAAGTAAGCGGTACTGAGAAAGCCCCCGACCTGCGTCCCTCCGGCAGGTCGGGGGCTTTTGATCGAGACCTGTACGCGGCGATCACCACCTGCGATCATGCTCGCCAGGGCGCGAGCCCATGAGTCTGGGGGTAGGACGTTGCGTAACTTGATCGTGAGCCTTCTGTTGGTCATCGCCGTGTTCGCTCTGGCGCTGGTGGCGTTCGGCAGCGGCATGGGCGGGGTGGAGATCGGCATCTGGTTCGTCGCGCAGCTCGCCGCGATCGCCTTCGTGATCCTCCGCTACGTGCGGCAGCGGCGCCTCGGTCAGACGCCGTCCTAGCCGCCGGGCAAGCAGAGGGCCGTCAGCGCCGTCCGGCCCGTGGCCTGCCTATCGCCAGGTCCGCCCGCGCCGCCTGATGGAGGCTGTTCAGCGCGTCGATGAGCGTGGAGCCGAGCTCGGCACGGCGGGTGGCGGAGGCGCCGGACGGGTCACGGGCGTGGGTCAGCAGGTCCCAGAGGCGCTCGTTGACCTTCCACGCCGCCTGCGAGGCGCTGTCCTCCGCGAGCAGCACGAGGTGCTCAGGAGCTCCGCCGATGCCTTCGGCGCGGTCGATCCGGACGATCCCGCGGTGCCGGTGCCGCTGCCCCCGTTCCAGGTGCCGGCCGAGCTGGCGGCCGGCGCCGCCGCACTCGACCTCGCGGTCCACGCGTGGGACATCGCCGTCGCGACCGGTCAGCCCTCACCGCTGACGCCGTCCCTGGCCCGGTCGCTGCGTCCGGTCGCCGAGGCCCTGGTGGAACCGTTGCGCGGCTTCGCCTTCGGCGCGGCGACCGAGCCGGAGGCCGGCGCGGACGACGCCGACGCGCTCCTCAACTACCTGGGGCGGCGCACGGGGTGGAAAGCGTGACGTCAGGGCCTGACGCCGCCTCCGCCTCCTAACGACCCCCGCAGGGCCTCCGGCGTCGCGCCCGGTGCCAGGGACTGGACCCGTACTCACTCGCGGCGGCGCGACGCCTACGGGGAGACAGGAGCCGTCATACCGACAGCGAGACCTCGTGGATCTCGTCCGCCTTGTGTCCCGTGCGTTCGTGGACGCGCTGGACCGCTTCGGCCGTCGGGCCCTCGGACAGGCAGTAGATCGTGCCGGAGTCCGGGTCCGCCCACGCGTGCTCGAAGTGGACGCCCTCGTCCTTCTCCAGCGCCAGGTCGGCCTGGTGCGCCTGGTGGAGCTGGTCCGCCGTGATTCCGTGCATCCCGCGGTGCACGTCCATGAAGTGAGCCATGGCCTCGCACCCCCTTCAGGGTTCTCCCCTCCAGGGTGCGCCCGTACGGCGGCCGGAGCGAGCCCGGCCGCCGTACGCGTCACCGCGTCATCGCCCCGTCAGCCGCACTGGCACGGGTTGCCCGACTGGCAGCCGCAGCCGCAGCCCGAACCGCAGCCGCAGGCGGCGATCAGGGGCAGGCTGCGGAGGTCGGCGGGCTGCTCGGTCCGGCGTTCCTGCGCGGGGTCGGGTGTCGTGCTGGGGGAATCGGCCATGGGTTCCTCCTCGAGGCTGGTGCCTGAGCCCATTGGAAGCCCGGAGCCCTGGTCGCATCAACGGCGCACTGAGGCGCTCTCGCGCGCCCCCGGGAGGCCGCTCGATGCGCCCAGGCGTCGACTCGATGCGCCCGGGCGGCCGACCCGCGGGCATCCGCCGGCACGACCCGCCGCCCGGCGACACGGCCGTCAGGCCCCCTCCACCCCCGTCACCGGCTGGATGTCCGCCTGGAGCTCGTCCGCGTGCTCGCCCGTGACCAGGTAGACCACCCGCTTGGCGACCGCGACGGCGTGGTCGGCGTAGCGCTCGTAGTAGCGGCCGAGCAGGGTCACGTCCACGGCCGTCTCGATGCCGTGCTTCCAGCGGTCGTCCATCAGGTGCTGGAAGAGGGTGCGGTGCAGGAGGTCCATGGCGTCGTCGTCCTGCTCCAGCTGGAGCGCCAGGTCCACGTCCTTGGTGATGATCACCTCGGCCGCCTTCGCCATCAGGCGCTGCGCGAGCTGGCCCATCTCCAGGATCGTGGCGTGCAGGTCGTGCGGGACCGCACGCGCCGGGTAGCGCAGCCGGGCCAGCTTGGCCACGTGCTGGGCCAGGTCGCCCGAGCGCTCCAGGTCGGCCGACATCCGCAGCGACGTGACGACGATCCGCAGGTCCGTCGCCACCGGCTGCTGCCGGGCCAGCAGGGCTATGGCCTTCGCCTCCAGCTCGTGCTGGAGTTCGTCGACCTTCTGGTCGCCCTCGATCACGTGCTCGGCCAGCTTCAGGTCGGAGTCGAGGATGGCGGTCGTGGCGCGCCCGATCGCCGACCCGACCAACCGGGCCATCTCCACCAGACTGTCGCCGATCGAGTCCAGTTCCTCGTGGTACGCGTCCCGCATCAGGTTCCCTCTCGTACGTCCTAGGAGGGGGCTCGAACCCCTCGCCGCACCCCCACGCTTACACGCTCCGGCCCGTACGCGTCCGTTTCCGGCATCCCAAGTGAACCGGCCCTGGCTCCAAGGTGAACTTCGGGCGACGAGTGTTCGAGGTCGCACCCCGATGGCTGATGCCGGGACGTTCGCCATGCCTAACCTGGACTCATGGACGTGAACGCGGCGGTCGCCGCAGCGGCAGCGATCGCCGGAGTACTCACCGGCGTCATCGCCATGCTCGCGTTCCGCTGGAGCGAGCGCGACCAGAAGCGCCCCACCCGCACCTCCCTGCACACGGACCCGGTGCTCCCGCCCGGCGTGGACACCGTCCTGTCGGTGCTGCGGTCCTCCGCCGTCGTCCTCGACGAGGCCGACGGAGTCGTCAAGGCCAGCTCGGCGGCGTACGCCCTCGGCCTGGTCCGGGGCGGCAAGCTCGCCGTCGAGCCGATGCTGCAGATGGCCCGGGACACACGGCGGGACGGGGAGATACGGCAGGTCGAGCTGGATCTGCCGAGGCGGGGCACCGGGCGCGGCGAGGCACTCGCCGTGTCCGCGCGTGTGGCGCCCCTCGGGTCGCGGCTGGTGCTGCTGCTGGTCGAGGACCTGACCGAGGCCCGCCGCATCGAGGCCGTGCGGCGCGACTTCGTCGCCAACGTGAGCCACGAGCTGAAGACGCCGGTCGGCGCGCTCTCCCTGCTCTCCGAGGCCGTCATGGACGCCTCCGACGATCCGGAGGCCGTGGAGCGGTTCGCCGGGCGCATGCAGATCGAGGCGACCCGGCTCACCAACCTCGTGCAGGAGCTCATCGACCTGTCCCGGGTCCAGAACGACGACCCGCTGGACGACGCCGAGCCCGTCCGGGTCGACGAGCTGGTCGCCGAGGCCATCGACCGCTGCCGGCAGGCGGCCGGCACGAAACAGATCACGATGGCCGCCGGAGGCACCGCGGACCTGCACGTCCGCGGCAACCGCGGCCAGCTCGCCGCCGCTCTCGGCAACCTCGTCGAGAACGCCGTCAACTACTCGCCCGCCCGCACCCGCGTCGGCATAGCGGCCCGGCGCGTCAGCGCGCCCGGCGGCGACCTGATCGAGATCGCCGTGACCGACCAGGGCATCGGGATCTCCGAGAAGGACAAGGAGCGCGTCTTCGAGCGCTTCTACCGCGTCGACCCGGCCCGCTCCCGGGCCACCGGAGGCACCGGCCTGGGTCTCGCGATCGTCAAGCACGTGGTCGCCTCGCACGGCGGGGAGGTCACGGTGTGGAGCGCCGAAGGCCAGGGCTCCACGTTCACCCTGCGACTGCCGGAGTCGGGCACCGCCCGCGACCGCGCAGCACGGCGGACCGCCCACGACGCCGACCACATGGACCAGGTGGAACAGATGGACCTGGGACACGTGGAGCACGGCGAGATCGCCGGCGACGGACGGTCCGCCCCCACCACCCCCCATACATCCCCGTACGAAACGCTTCCCGCCCCGGAGGTCCTTCCGTGACCCGTGTGCTCGTCGTCGAGGACGAGGAGTCCTTCTCCGACGCCCTGTCCTACATGCTCCGCAAGGAGGGCTTCGAGGTCGCCGTCGCGACCACCGGGCCCGACGGACTCGACGAGTTCGAGCGCAACGGCGCCGACCTCGTCCTCCTCGACCTGATGCTGCCCGGCCTGCCGGGCACCGAGGTGTGCCGTCAGCTGCGCGGCCGCTCGAACGTACCCGTGATCATGGTGACCGCCAAGGACAGCGAGATCGACAAGGTCGTCGGGCTGGAGATAGGGGCCGACGACTACGTCACCAAGCCCTTCTCCTCGCGCGAGCTGGTCGCCCGCATCCGGGCCGTCCTGCGCCGTCGCGGCGAGCCGGAGGAGGTCACCCCCGCCGCACTGGAGGCCGGGCCGGTCCGCATGGACGTCGACCGGCACGTGGTGACCGTCGGCGGCACCAAGGTCGACCTGCCGCTGAAGGAGTTCGACCTGCTGGAGATGCTGCTGCGCAACGCCGGCCGCGTGCTGACCCGCATGCAGCTGATCGACCGGGTGTGGGGCGCCGACTACGTCGGTGACACGAAGACCCTCGACGTCCACGTCAAGCGGCTGCGCGCCAAGATCGAGCCCGACCCGGGCGCGCCGCGGTACCTGGTGACGGTACGCGGGCTCGGCTACAAGTTCGAGCCGTAGCCGGACCGGCCCCGGCCCCTTTCCGGACCGCCGGACGGTACGCCGAAGGGCGGGACTCCCTCTCAGGGGTCCCGCCCTTCGGCGTACCGCGTGCTGCGCTGTACGGGGCTCAGTGGCCGGCCGTCTCCTCCTGCGCCTCGGAGTCGGTCGCCGTACCGGTCGCGTCCGCCGAGGCACCGTCGGTCGCGCCTGCCGACGCGCCGTCGGCCGGGGCGCCCGAGGTCTCACCGGCGGCCGGCTCCCCGGAGGCCTCCGCGGACGGCTCCGCCGACGCGCCCGGCGCCGCCGGGACGTCGGCCGGGCCCCACGAGGAGAAGTAGCTCTCGGCCGGGACGACGAAGGCGCGCAGGCTCACGTCACCGGTCTTGCTGAAGGCGAAGGTGACCTTCTGCGCGTTGCCGTCCTGGATGGCCTCGCGGCTGCTGGGCAGCACCGCGGAGGCGTTGTCCTTGCCGCCCAGGATCAGGGAACCGCCGGCCGGGACGGTCAGGTCCTTGCCGCCCTTGGCGGGCTTGAGCTCGGCGGTCTTGCCGGCCACGGTGATGGAATCCAGCGTCTGGTCGGTCGAACCGCTGTTGAACAGGGTGGCGGAGACCACGGCCGGGCCGGTCGACTCCAGGTCGGGCTGCGTGATGACCAGCGCGTTCTGGATCTTGAGGTCACCCACCGAGGTGGCCGCGTTGTCCGGCTTGATCTCCAGGGTCTGGGCGTTGTGACCGGCACCGCACGCGGCGAGCGAGGCGATCGAGAACGCGATGGCGGCGGCGGCGAGGGCACCGCGTCGAAGGCTGCTGCTCACGGCGGCGGCAACTCCTTGGACTCGAGCGAGGCGGCGGCAACGGATAAAGCCGCCCTAAGTGACTGTCAGCGGCCTTAGGTTACCGAGCCGTTCCCGGGCCGCCGCACCCGACCCTCCCCGGAGGTGCTCGGCTTCGCCCGGCAGGCGGCAGTTCCGCAGCCGGCCGGCCGCACCAGGAGGGCACCCGGCGCACTGGCATCAGGCGTCACATTGGTACGCAGAGTCAACAGGCGCTCATCCGCCATTCGGATAAGAAGCGCCGTCATACCGGCACCCTGCCCGCGCACGAATTCTGCGTGAAGGAATGTGCGGGCGGACCCGGAATTGATCACCGACGGGGCCGGCCGGGCGCGCCGGTGATCAATTCCGGATTCGTCCGGAAGCCCGCGCCGGGCACCGAACGGAGTAGCGGAAGTCGCACGCATGGAACCGGACATATGGGGATCTTCGGGCGTTCGGGGGGTCCTCTCGGCGTGTGTGACGTGCACGTTTCGCCCGGCCGTAAGAGCCGCTCCGACCTGCGAATACCTTCTTCCGCTCACCCGGCGCAGCACGTTCCTGTTGCTGTTGTCAAGCCCCGAGATATGCCCTGACCTGCGAAAACGCCATTCAGAAGACGCCGTATCCGTGTTACCCTGGATAGCCACGGAAGGGGTACCTGTCACATGACGTTCAAGGTTGGCGACACCGTGGTCTATCCCCATCACGGGGCCGCGCTGATCGAGGCTATCGAAACTCGCCAGATCAAAGGCGTGGACAAGACCTACTTGGTGCTGAAGGTCGCCCAGGGTGACCTGACGGTACGTGTGCCAGCGGACAATGCGGAGTTCGTCGGCGTGCGTGATGTGGTCGGTCAGGACGGGCTGGACCGGGTCTTCGAGGTGCTGCGCGCGCCGTACGCCGAGGAGCCCACGAACTGGTCGCGTCGTTACAAGGCAAACCTGGAGAAGCTCGCCTCCGGCGACGTCATCAAGGTCGCGGAAGTCGTACGCGACCTGTGGCGGCGTGAGCGCGAGCGCGGACTCTCCGCAGGTGAGAAGCGCATGCTCGCCAAGGCCCGCCAGATCCTGGTGAGTGAGCTCGCTCTCGCGGAGAACACCAACGAGGACAAGGCGGAGGCCCTGCTCGACGAGGTGCTCGCCTCCTGAGGCGAACCCTCGCGTGACCTGACGCGAGACACGGCCCACCGGCCGCTCGAATCAGGCCCACTCGGTTCAGCGCACGGAAATGCCGCGGTGCCCGATGACATCTTTGCTGTCGCCGGGCGCTGCGGCATCTTCATACCCTGACGCCGTACGCCTTCGTACGCTCATCCCGGGAGACGTGCCCCCGGTCCTGGCGTGCCGGGCCCGGGCTGCAGGCTCGACCGGGGTCACGGAAGGGTCCGGTCAAGGCGTCGCGCCCGGCACGGTGAGGCCATACCCAACTAGGTCGAGCACACAAACCTGACAGGAACCGATGTCTGACGAATCGCGCCCCTCGCCCGCGCAGCCGCCCGCCGGCGCCCGTACGAACGCCCGGACCGCGGCCGTGATCCCGGCCGCCGGCCGCGGCGTACGCCTCGGCCCGGGCGCCCCGAAGGCCCTCCGCGCCCTGGGCGGCACGCCCATGCTCATCCACGCGGTGCGCGCGATGGCCGCGTCCCGCGCGGTCTCCCTGGTCGTCGTCGTGGCCCCGCCCGACGGCGCCGCCGAGGTCAAGAGCCTCCTCGACGCGCACGCCCTGCCCGAGCGGACCGACTTCCTCGTCGTCCCCGGCGGCGAGTCACGGCAGGAGTCCGTACGGCTCGGCCTGGACGCGCTGCCGCCGGAGTACGACATCGTCCTCGTGCACGACGCGGCCCGGCCGCTGGTGCCGGTGGACACGGTGGACGGCGTGATCGAGGCCGTCCGGGACGGCGCGCCCGCCGTGGTGCCGGCGCTGCCGCTCGCCGACACCGTCAAGCAGGTCGAGCCCGCGGCGGTGCCGGGCGAGCCGGAACCCGTGGTGGCGACGCCGGAGCGGGCACGGCTGCGGGCGGTGCAGACGCCGCAGGGCTTCGACCGGGCCACGCTGGTGCGGGCCCACGAGACGGTGACCGGTGACGTCACCGACGACGCGAGCATGGTCGAGCAGCTGGGACAGACGGTGATGGTCGTGCCGGGGCACGAGGAGGCGTTCAAGGTGACGCGGCCTCTCGACCTGGTGCTCGCGGAGGCGGTCCTGGCGCGCCGGAGGCTGAACGATGGGTTCTGAGGCGGACGTTCCCCTGGTGCTGCCGCAGGTCGGGATCGGTACCGACATCCACGCCTTCGAGGACGGGCGCGAGCTGTGGTGCGCGGGGCTGAAGTGGGAGGGCGAGGGGGCCGGGCTGGCCGGGCACTCCGACGCGGACGTCGTCGCGCACGCGGCGTGCAACGCGCTGTTCTCCGCGGCCGGGCTCGGTGACCTGGGGCAGCACTTCGGCACCGGGCGACCGGAGTGGTCCGGGGCGTCGGGGGTGACCCTGCTGACGGAGGCCGCGCGGATCGTGCGGGCGGCCGGTTTCCGGATCGGGAACGTCGCGGTGCAGGTGGTGGGGCCGCGGCCGAAGATCGGCAAGCGGCGGGCGGAGGCGGAGAAGGTGTTGTCCGAGGCGGTGTCGGCGCCGGTGTCGGTGTCGGGGGCGACGACGGACGGGCTCGGGTTTCCCGGGCGGGGGGAAGGGCTGATGGCGATCGCCACGGCGCTGGTGGTGCGGGTGGGGTGACGGGCACGGCCCGTGCCACGGTGGCCGCGGGGGGCTCCGCCCCTGGACCCCGGCCTGCGCCCACCCACCACCCGACTCGGTCGGCCGGGCGGTGACCGTCGCCTCCGGGCTCGGTCGGCCGGGCGGTGACCGTCGCCTCCGGGCTCGGTCGGGTGAGGGGTGGACGAAGGCCGCGGCTCGGCCGGACACGCGGTGTCCGTCGCCCTCGCGTTCGGCCGGGTGAGGGACGGGCGTCGTCTCCGAAGGATTCGGTGCGGTGAACAAGCGGGCCGTGCGCCCGTGGCACTGCCCGGGGGCCACTACCCTGGACTCGTGACTATTCGCCTGTACGACACCAGCGCCCGGCAGATCCGTGACTTCGCCCCCCTCACGCCCGGGTGTGTCTCGATCTACCTGTGCGGTGCCACCGTGCAGGCCGCCCCGCACATCGGGCACATCCGCTCCGGCCTGAACTTCGACATCATGCGCCGCTGGTTCGCGTACCGCGGCTACGACGTCACGTTCATCCGCAACGTCACGGACATCGACGACAAGATCATCAGAAAGGCGGCGGAGCAGAACCGCCCCTGGTGGTCCATCGGGTACGAGAACGAGCGGGCGTTCAACGACGCCTACACCGCGCTCGGTTGCCTGCCGCCCACCTACGAGCCCCGTGCCACCGGCCACATCACCGAGATGGTCGAGATGATGCGCGGCCTCATCGAGCGCGGGCACGCCTACGAGGCCGAGGGCAACGTCTACTTCGACGTACGGTCCCTGCCCGGGTACCTGTCGCTGTCCAACCAGGACATCGACGAACTGCGCCAGCCCGCGGGCGAGGGCGAGACCGGCAAGCGGGACCCGCGGGACTTCGCCATGTGGAAGGCGGCCAAGCCCGGGGAGCCGAGCTGGGAGACGCCGTGGGGACGCGGGCGGCCCGGCTGGCACCTGGAGTGCTCCGCCATGGCGCACAAGTACCTGGGCACCGAGTTCGACATCCACGGCGGCGGGATCGACCTGATCTTCCCGCACCACGAGAACGAGATCGCCCAGGCCAAGGGCTTCGGCGACGCCTTCGCCCGGTACTGGGTGCACAACGCCTGGGTCACCATGAGCGGCGAGAAGATGTCGAAGTCGCTCGGCAACAGCGTGCTCGTGAGCGAGATGGTCAAGCAGTGGCGCCCGGTCGTGCTCCGGTACTACCTGGGCACGCCGCACTACCGCTCGACCATCGAGTACAGCGAGGAGTCCCTGCGCGAGGCCGAGTCGGCGTACGCGCGGATCGAGGGCTTCGTGCAGCGCGTCACCGAGCTGGCCGGCGGGACCGTCGAGCCCGCCGCCGAGGTGCCGCCCGCCTTCGCCGAGGCGATGGACGACGACCTGGGCGTCCCGCAGGCGCTCGCCGTCGTGCACACCACCGTCCGGCAGGGCAACAGCGCACTGGCCGCCGACGACAAGGAGGCCGCCGTCGCCCGCCTCGCCGAGGTCCGTGCGATGCTCGGCGTGCTCGGTCTCGACCCGCAGGCGCCGCACTGGGCCGGCGAGGGCGAGAAGGGCGAGGACCTGCACGACGTCGTCGACAGCCTCGTACGCCTCGTCCTCGACCAGCGGGAGGCCGCCCGGGGACGGAAGGACTGGTCCACCGCGGACGCCATCCGCGACCGGCTGAAGGAGTCGGGGCTGGCCATCGAGGACAGCCCGCAGGGGCCCCGCTGGAGCCTCGGCTCCCGCTGAACCTCCTCGGTCCCGGAAGATCGACTGTGCCGCCCGGCCTCCCGGGCGGCACACTGCATAAGACGCAAGCACCACCCACACTCCCGTGAAGACGTAGAGAGCGAGACAGGTAACTCATGGCCGCGAACAACCGCCGCATGTCCGGCAAGAAGGGCGCGCAGGTCGGCAGCGGCGGCAAGCGACGCCGGGGCCTGGAAGGCAAGGGGCCGACGCCTCCCGCCGAGATGCGCAAGGGGCACGCCAAGCAGCGCGCCGCGAACGCGAAGGCCCGCCGTGCCACGGGGCGCCCCCAGCAGCGACGCGGGGGCGGCCGGTCGACGTCCGAACTCGTCGTCGGCCGCAACCCCGTCTACGAGGCCCTGCGCGAGGGCGTGCCCGCCACGACGCTCTACGTCCAGCAGTTCATCGACAACGACGAGCGGGTGCGCGAGGCGCTCCAGCTCGCGGCCGAGCGCGGCGGCATCAACCTCATGGAGGCGCCGCGGCCCGAACTGGACCGGATGACCAACGGGCTCAACCACCAGGGTCTCGTCCTCCAGGTCCCGCCGTACGAGTACGCCCACCCCGAGGATCTGGTCGCCGCCGCCCACGACGAGGGCGCGGACCCGCTGATCGTCGCCCTCGACGGCGTGACCGACCCGCGCAACCTCGGCGCCGTCGTCCGCTCCGTCTCCGCCTTCGGAGGCCACGGCGTCGTCGTGCCCGAGCGGCGCGCGGCCGGCATGACCGCGGGCGCCTGGAAGACGTCCGCCGGTACGGCCGCCCGTACGCCGGTGGCCCGCGCCACCAACCTCACCCGGGCGCTGGAGTCGTACCAGAAGGCCGGGATCACGGTCGTCGGCCTCGCTGCCGACGGCGAGGTCGAGCTCGGCGACCTGGACGCCCTGGGCGGGCCCGTGGTCATCGTCGTCGGCAGCGAGGGCAAGGGCCTGTCGCGCCTGGTCGGCGAGACCTGCGACTTCCGGGTGCGGATCCCGATGCCCGGTGGCGCCGAGTCGCTCAACGCCGGTGTGGCGGCGGGGATCGTGCTCTACGAGGCGGCGCGCCGACGCGCCTGACGGCGGTCGGGGGATCGCGCGTTCGATGCGGTCCCCCGAACGGGGCGTTCCGGGTGGCCCGGACAAGCTTGACGCGGTCCGGACAGATCCGGCGGGCCGAGGCAGTGTCCTAACGACACATCACTCGGTTAGATGAGCGTGGACACCAGAACACCCCGCACACCCACGGGGGACCGCTCGTCGGGCTACGACGAAGCTCCCGCGCTGAGCATGGTGAAGGTGCCGAGCGATCCGGCCCAGGTCATCGTCAATCACGCCAGCTTCCGCGTGCAGCTCGGTGCCTCCGCGCGGCGGACCCGGTCCCCGCGGATCGCGCGGCACTTGAGCGCCACCCAGGACACCGCCCGCATGCCCGTCGCCGGCACGGGGGTCCCCACGCCCGCCCGGCGCCGCCCCGTCGTCTGGAGCGGCCGGTCCGACCCGGACGACACCGGCGCCCACCGACTGCTCCAGGCAGTGCGGGCCGGAGCGGGCCGTCACACCGAGGACCCGCTCGCCGACGCCGGCGCCACCCAGGTCATCCCGCGCGTCGGCGAGGGCGGGCGCCCCGGCTACGACCCGTACGACGACTTCGACGACGGGCCCGACACCCAGCCCCTCGAGGCCCCACTCGTCGGCGCCCAGCGCGGCCCCGTCCGCGACGGCACCCGGCTGCTGCCCGCCATGCGCACCGTCGGCAGCGCCTACGACGAACCCGCTTACGGCGAACCCGCCTACGGCGACGACGACTTCGGCCCGTCCCCCGCCGGTCACGACTACGGCGACGGCACGGACACGGAACCGCGCACCAGGCGTCACGCCGACGATCCGGCACGGCACGCCTACTACCCCGGACGCCGCATCAACCTCGGCGTGGTGCTGCTGCCCCTGCGCGTCTTCCTCGGCTTCATCTCCGTCTACGCCGGCATGGGCAAGCTCTGCGACCCCGTCTACTTCGACGGCGGCGAGCGCGGGTCCATGGTCAAGTGGCTCAACACCCTGCACCCCTGGGACGTCGCCGAACCGCTGCGCCAGTTCGCCCTGGAGCACCCCGTCGGGTCCGGCCTGGTCATCGCCTTCCTCCAGGTCATCGTGGGCGTCCTGACCGTCCTGGGCTGCTGGCAGCGCGTCGCCGCCGTCATCGGCGCGATCCTGTCCGCCGCGCTCCTGGTCACCGTCAGCTGGAAGAGCACCCCGGTCTACGACGCGCCCGACATCATCTACCTCGCCGCCTGGTCCCCGCTGATCATCGCCGGCGCGCCCGTCTACTCCGTGGACGGCCGTCTCGCCGGCGGTGCCTGGCGCCGCCTCGGCCCCCGCGCCGACATCTGGGACCTGCGCCGCTACGTGCTGCGCCGCGGCGCCCTCATCACCTTCCTCGTCGCCGGCGTCACCCTCCTCGTCGGCTCGCTGCTCGGCGGTGCCGTACGCGACGCCGACCGCGTGGTCGTGCCCGGACCCGGCGAGGGCCCGCGCAACGAACTCCCCGGCTCCCCGCTTCCCCAGGAGCCCGGCGAGCGGAAGGAGAAGACGCCGGAGGCCTCCTCCTCCGCATCCACCGAGGGCGCCACCGCCGGCGCGGCCACGCCCTCCGAGGGCGAGGAGACCACGCCGGGCGCGACCGGCGACAGCGGCACCACCCCCGGCGGCGCCCCCAGCCAGACCCAGGGCACCACGGGTCAGGCCCCGCCGCAGCGGACCTCCCCGGCCGGAGAGGCCCCGAGCACCACCGCGGGTCCGACCTCCGGCGGCACCGCCACCGGGGGCAGCGGGGACGGCTCCACCGGCTCCACCGGAAGCGGCGACGGCGACGGCGGCTCCTCCTCCACGGGCCAGCCGGGCGGCCGTCTGGTGGGCGGTCTCCTGGGCTAGGCCGGGGCCGCCGCGCCAGCCCAGGGCGCGTACGACGACGGGTCCCGCACGGATGACGTGCGGGACCCGTCGCCGTGGGGGCTCAGCGGCTCGCCGGCGCGCAGGAGGGCGTGGTCCCGACCCCGGCCGGGCCCCGCACCCACTGGGAGCGGCACGCCCGCTTCCCCGAGTAGGCCCAGTTCCCCGGTGGCTGGCTCTCGCAGGACATGCCGGGCGGGTTCCCGGACCATGTCGCGGCCGTACGCGACTGCACCGCCACCACGGACCCGCAACTGGTCGCCCGCCTCACGCTTCGCAATGGCGGAGCTGGGGATGGACGTCGACCCGCCGCCGCCGTACTCTCCGAGCGGCTGGCTGGCCCACCTCGCGGAGGGGCTGGCCGGAAGGGCCGACCACGGACCCGGGCCGGCCGGTCCTCGGAATGGGCGCAGCTGAGCTGCGGTGTGACCGTGAAGGCGGCGCCTGCGGCGCTGGGCACGGAACGTCGCTCGCACGGCGGGACGGTGAGGTGGCAGCGACCGCTTCCGTAGCCGGCGGGCCGCTCAGCGGCCGGCCAGGGCCGCCAGTTCGCGGGCCGCCTCCGTCAGGTCCTTCGCGGTGTCGATCGCCCGCCAGTAGGAGCCTTGCGGGATCGGGAAGCCGGCCAGCCGGTGCTCGCGGGCCAGCCGCGGGAACGTCGTCCGCTCGTGGTCACCGCGCTCCGGGAGCATCTCGGCGAAGGCGGGCGAGAAGACGTAGACGCCCGCGTTGATCTCGAAGGTCGACGGGGGCGCCTCTATGAAGTCCGTGATGTGCCCGAAGCCGTCCGTCTGCACGGCGCCCCAGGGCAGCCGGGGACGGGCCAGGGCGAGGGTCGCGACGGCGTCCCGCTCGGTGTGGAAGTCCGCCATGTCGCGCAGGGAGAAACGCGTCCAGATGTCGCCGTTGGTGGCGTACCAGGGCCGGTCCGGGTGGGGGAGACGCGCGGCGGCGTACTTGAGGCCGCCGCCGCGGCCGAGGGGCTCGGGCTCCACCACGGTGGTGACGGAGAGCGGCAGGTCGGCGGTCTCCAGCCACTTCTGGAGCACTTCGGCGAGGTGGCCGCACGAGACCACCACGTCGGTCACGCCCTCCTCGGCGAGCCAGGCGAGCTGATGGCCGATGATCGGGGTTCCGGTGCCCGGGATCTCGACCATCGGCTTGGGCCGGTCGTCGGTGTACGGGCGCAGGCGGGAACCCTGTCCGCCGGCCAGGACGACGGCTTGAACGGGGCGGCGGGACGCGGCGTTCGGATCGGTCATGACCCGAACTGTACGTGGCGTCCCGTCGGCCCCGTGGGGGTGCTCGGCCGTGGGGCGCTCAGCGGTGCGCGGCCAGCACGCCCGAGGCGAAGGCGGTGTCGCAGACGGGGCGCGCGTACGACTGGGCGCGCGTCGGGCCGTAGACCTTGACGGCCGCGCGGCCGAGGGCGCGGGCGATGGACGCGCAGTGCTTGGCCAGCGACGGGCGCTCGTCGACGGCCTGCTGGAGGTGAGTGAGGGCCACGCCCGGGTCCTCCTCCTGAAGCTCGGTCAGCAGCCGGTCGCGCAGCACCTCGTGCGGAGCGCGGGCCGCGGCGCGCGAGGAGGCCCCGGCGGCGGAGGCGTCGGACGCGGTGAGCACCGAGTTCGAGGGATCCCCCGACCAGTTGACCCGGGTGACCGCGAGGGTCCCGGAGAGCACCAGGACGACGGGCAGGACGAAGGCGAGAGAACGGCCGATCCGGCGGGCGGGGCCCCGGCCGCTTCGCGTCTGCTGGGTGGCGGAGTGCTTCACGGAGTGCTTCACGCGAGTGAGGGTAGCGCCCGGTGATGATTTGGCGACATTTAGTCACCGGTTCGGGTGACATAGCAAGGCCCGAAAATGGGTAAGGCGTTGACGCACACTGCTCGAAACGTCCGTTGTGCCGGGGTATTTGTCGACAACGAAAAGGGCCCCGCAGCAGGTTGCGGGGCCCTTCTCGTCACTGCGGGGGGAATTCACCCGTGCCGGGGACGTCCGCCCCCGGCACACACCGGTCGGGTCCTCAGTCGGAGAGGCGCTCGCCCGAGGAGGACGAGAACACGTGGAGCTCGCCCGGCCGCGGCACGACGTGCACGGTCGCGCCCTTCTCCGGCACCGCACGGCTGCTGACGCGGACCACGAGGTCCTTCGTCTCGCCGCCGACCTCGACCGTGCCGTAGATGTAGCCGTCGGCGCCGGTCTCCTCGACGACGTTGACCGAGACCGCGAGACCGGCCGGGGCGTCGGCGGAGTCCTTGGTCAGGGACGCCGCGGCGCCGCCGTTCAGCTCCACCACGTCGAAGTGCTCGGGGCGGACGCCGACGGTGACCGTGCGGTCGCCCCTGTCGGACGCGGCCTTCAGGGCGTCGCGGCCGACCGGGACCACGCTGTTGCCGAACTTCACGCCGCCGTCGGTGATCGGCACCTCGACCAGGTTCATGGCCGGGGAGCCGATGAAGCCGGCGACGAAGAGGTTCGCGGGCTTGTCGTACATGTTGCGCGGCGAGTCGACCTGCTGGAGCAGACCGTCCTTGAGCACCGCCACGCGGTCGCCCATGGTCATGGCCTCGACCTGGTCGTGGGTGACGTAGACGGTGGTGATGCCCAGACGGCGCTGGAGCGAGGCGATCTGGGTGCGGGTGGAGACACGGAGCTTGGCGTCCAGGTTGGACAGCGGCTCGTCCATGAGGAACACCTGCGGCTCACGCACGATCGCGCGGCCCATCGCGACACGCTGGCGCTGACCACCGGAGAGCGCCTTCGGCTTGCGGTCCAGGTACTCGGTGAGGTCGAGGATCTTCGCCGCCTCCTCGACCTTCTGCCGGATCTCCGCCTTGTTGACGCCGGCGATCTTGAGCGCGAAGCCCATGTTGTCGGCGACCGTCATGTGCGGGTACAGCGCGTAGTTCTGGAACACCATGGCGATGTCCCGGTCCTTCGGCGGCAGGTGGGTGACGTCGCGGTCGCCGATGCGGATGGCGCCGCCGTTGACGTCCTCGAGCCCCGCGAGCATGCGGAGCGAGGTGGACTTGCCGCAGCCGGACGGGCCGACCAGGACGAGGAACTCGCCGTCCGCGATGTCGATGTCGAGACCGTCGACGGCGGGCTTGTCGGAACCCGGGTACACGCGGGTCGCCTTGTCGAACTGGACTGTGGCCATGATGAATGGGCCCCCTTCTACCGGCAGGAACGTGCCGGACGATCCGTTGTAGGAAGGTGGTTGGTGTAGTCCACGCGGGTGAACTGGCTCAGGACGGTACCCGGCGTTCATGTGATCTGTCAGTACCTGTGGCCCTGTGAACTTCGCCGAAATTTTCGAATCCCATCGTTCACCGGCTCTGTGTACAGTGGAGCAGCCTCCGCGCGCGCCGCCGCGCGATGCCTGCCTCCTTAGCTCAGCTGGTCAGAGCGCCGCTCTTGTAAAGCGAAGGTCGTCGGTTCGAATCCGACAGGGGGCTCGGTGACGGAACGGCCCCCGCCTGCGACAGGCGGGGGCCGTTGTCGTGTTCCGGTGCCGGGCCGCTCACGTCCGCAGCAGGCGTCCGATCTCCAGTTGCTCCGCCTCCAGCGGGTCGCCGTCCTCCACGTTCCACAGGAGGTTCTGCAGGACGCGGCCGAGGGACCAGGCGCGGGCCCGTCCGCGGTCCAGGCCGAGGATGTCGGTCAGGGCGTCGAAGCGCCACCGGGTCTCGGCCGGGTCGTAGCGGTTGTCGAGGGCGGGGAGGAGGTCGAAGCCGGGGTCGCCGGCCAGCGGTTTGGGGTCGATGGCGAGCCAGGGGGCGCGGTCGCAGGCGAGGACGTTCTCGTAGTGCAGGTCCCAGTGCAGCAGCCGGTCGCCGGGCTCGCCGGCGACCTCGCGCACGGCGGCGGCGCAGTCGGTGACCAGGCGGCGGGCCTCGGGGTCGGGGATGCGGGCCAGGGCCCAGGGCGTCCGCTCCAGCATGGCCCGCGCGATGTCGTCTAGGCTCCGCAGGCCGGGCGGAGCGGGCGTGGCGGTGAGGCGGGCGAGCAGCCGGGCGACGACGAGGACCGCCGCGCGGGAGTCCTCGACGTGGCCGAGCGTGCGGGTCGGGTCGAGGCGCTCCAGCAGCATGGTGCCGGTGGCGGGATCGTGGTCGAGCAGGCGTACCGCCCCGTCGCCGTCCCACAGGCGCAGGGCGAGGGGCTCGCCCGCCGTCTCCTCGTCGAGGATCTGGAGCTTGAGCGCGGCCGGTGTGCCGTCGCCGCGGACGACGGGCAGCACCAGGGCCGCCCAGCCGTGCATCGGGGGACCGTCGAGGCGCAGTCGCCAGCGGTCCAGGAAGCCGGCGGCCAGCTCGGGCAGGGCGTCGATGAAGGCGCGGCCCGCTTCCCCGTTGTACTTCGCCTGGGATGCCGCGAGGGCGTCCGGAACGTCGATCACGTCCGGTGACGGTACCGGCGGGCGGCGGCGCGGTCAGGTGCTTTTCGTGCTCAGCGGGAGCGCCGCGGGCGTCGCAATTCAACGGAATCCGAAGCAGACAGCGGCCCTTCACCAGGGCTAACGTCCTGCCCATGAGCAGCCCGAGCAGCGGCGTCGTGAACGGTGGCATCTCCTACTGGTACGCGGACGACGGTCTCCCGGCGGTGCGGGAGCCGCTCGCCGGGGACGCGTCGGCGGACGTGGTGATCGTCGGGGGTGGTTACACCGGACTGTGGACGGCGTACTACCTCAAGAAGGCGGCGCCGTCCCTGCGGATCACGGTCCTGGAGCAGAGGTTCTGCGGTTACGGCGCCTCCGGCCGCAACGGCGGCTGGCTGTACAACGGCATCGCGGGCCGCGACCGGTACGCGAAGCTGCACGGCCACGAGGCGGCGGTGCGGCTGCAGCGGGCGATGAACGACACCGTGGACGAGGTGATCCGGGCGGCCGCGGAGGAGGGCATCGACGCCGACGTCCACAAGGGCGGGGTGCTGGAAGTGGCGTGCACGCCCGCGCAGGCGGCCCGGCTGAAAGCGTTCCACGAGGCCGAGCTGGCGTTCGGCGAGAAGGACCGGGAGCTGTACGGGGCCCGGGAGACGGCGGAGCGGATCAGGGTGGCGGGCGCCGTCGGTTCGACATGGACGCCGCACGGGGCGCGGCTGCATCCCGTGAAGCTGGTGAAGGGACTCGCGGCGGCCGTCGAGCGCCTCGGGGTGACGGTCCACGAGTCGACGCCGGTCACGGAGATCCGGCCCCGGCAGGCGGTGACGCCGTACGGCACCGTCCGGGCGCCCTACGTACTGCGCTGCACCGAGGGTTTCACCGCCTCGCTCAAGGGCCAGCGGCGGACCTGGCTGCCGATGAACTCCTCGATGATCACCACCGAGCCGCTCACCGACGAGCAGTGGGAGTCGGTGGGCTGGGCGGGCCGTCAGACCCTCGGCGACATGGCGCACGCCTACATGTACGCGCAGCGCACCGCCGACGGCCGGATCGCGCTCGGCGGGCGCGGGGTGCCGTACCGCTTCGGTTCCCGCACCGACAACGACGGCTCCACGCAGGCGGCGACCGTCGAGGCGTTGCGGGAGATCCTGGTCCGCTTCTTCCCCTCCCTGGCCGGGCTGCGGATCGAGCACGCCTGGTCGGGGGTGCTGGGGGTGCCGCGCGACTGGTGCGCGACCGTCACCCTGGACCGGTCGACGGGGCTGGGCTGGGCGGGCGGGTACGTCGGTTCCGGGGTGGCCACCGCCAACCTGGCCGGGCGCACCCTGGGAGACCTGGTGCGGCGGGACTCGGGTGAGGGCGGTGGCACCGAGCTGACCGGACTGCCGTGGGTGGGGCACCGGGTGCGCCGCTGGGAGCCGGAGCCGCTGCGCTGGCTGGGCGTGCAGGGCATGTACGCCGTGTACCGGGAGGCGGACCGGCGGGAGCGCACGACGCACCGCGCGTCGTCGTCCCGGCTGGCACTGCTGGCGGACCGGGTGGCGGGGCGCCACTGAGCGCTCAGCGCCGCGGTGGGGGTGCGGGCGGCCCCTGGAGTCCTCAGCCCACCGGTTCCGGGACCGGGTGGTCGGCCGGGGTGCCGTGTTTCGGGGCCTTGGCCGTGACCATCAGGCCCGCGATCACGCCCGCCAGCAGCATGATGCCGGCGGCCACCCAGATGGCGACCGTGTAGCCGTGGACGATGCCCTCCCTGATGATCTCCTCCCGCCGGGTCGGGTCGGTGAGGTGGGACGTGATCCAGGAGGCGCTGCTGCTGGTGGCGATGGTGTTGAGCAGTGCCGTGCCGATCGAGCCGCCCACCTGCTGCGAGGTGTTGACCGTCGCCGAGGTGACGCCGGAGTCCTGCGGGGCGACACCGGCGGTGGCGGTGGAGAAGACCGGCATGAAGGTCAGGCCCATGCCGAGGCCCATCAGGAGCAGGGCGGGCAGGATCTCGGTGGTGTACTGCGAGTGCACGGTCATCTGCGTGAGGATCACCATGCCGCCGGAGGCGAGGAGCATGCCGGGGGCCATCAGCATGCGCGGGCCCACGCGGGGCAGCAGGCGGGCGGAGATCTGGGTGGAGCCGATGACGATCGTGGCGGTCAACGGCAGGAACGCCAGGCCGGTCTGCACGGGGGAGTAGTCGAGGATGACCTGGAGGTAGTAGGTCATGAACAGGAACAGCCCGAACATGCCGATGACGGCCAGCATCATCGTCAGGAAGCAGCCGGCGCGGTTGCGGTCGCGGATGATGTGCAGCGGCAGCAGGGGCACCGGCGCCCGGGTCTGCCACCACACGAAGATCCCCAGGAGGACGACGCCCGCGGCGAACAGCGCCAGGACGAGCGGGTCGGTCCAGCCGCGCGGCTGGGCCTCGCTGAAGCCGTAGACGAGTGCCACCAGGCCGCCGCAGCCGAGGACGACGCCCGGGACGTCGAGGCGGACGTCGGCGTGGCCGGGCCGGTCGCGGAGGAGGACCAGGGCGCCGGTCACGGCGACGACGGCGATGGGGATGTTGACGAACAGGCACCAGCGCCAGTTCAGGAACTCGGTGAGCACGCCGCCCACGATGAAGCCGACGGCGGCGCCGCTGCCGGCCAGCGCGCCGTAGATGCCGAAGGCCTTCCCGCGTTCCTTGGGGTCGGTGAAGGTGGTCGTCAGCAGGGACAGCGCGGAGGGCGCGAGGACGGCGGCGAAGACGCCCTGCAGCGCTCGGGCGCCGAAGAGCATCGAGGGGCCGACGGCGGCGCCGCCGAGCGCGGAGGCGGCGGCGAAGCCGATCAGCCCGATGACGAAGGTGCGTTTGCGTCCCACGAGGTCGGCGATGCGTCCGCCGAGCAGCAGCAGACCGCCGAAGGCGAGGGTGTAGGCGGTGATCACCCACTGGCGGTTGGCGTCGGACATGCCCAGGTCGCGCTGCGCGGAGGGCAGCGCGATGTTCACGATCGTCGCGTCGAGGACGACCATCAGCTGGGCCAGGGCGATCACCACCAGCCCCCACCAGCGGCGGGGGTCGGCGTCCGCGGAGGCGGTTCCCTCACCTGTCCGGGTGGCACTCATTGGGCCAGAAGACCATGGATCGGGACGTATCGCATCCCGTTCCGGTCGTCCGTGGGACCGTCGCCGGTCAGGGCTCCAGAACCACCTTCCCGGTCGTCCCCCGGTCCTGGAGCGCGCGGTGCGCGGCCGCGGCCTCGGCGAGCGGGAAGCGGTGCACGGCGGGGGAGAGGCGGCCCTCGGCGGCCTCGGCGAGGGCGCGCAGTTCGAGCGTGCGGACGGGGTCGGGCCCGCCGGCCTTCTCCATCATCACCGGGCCGAGCACCTGCTGGGACACGCCGTCGACGAGGTAGGGCCCGCCGTCGCGCAGGCCCTTGCCCGACCAGCCGAAGACGAGGTGCAGGCCGCCGGGTCCCAGGAGGGCGACGGCCTCCCGGGCGACGTCCCCGCCCACGCCGTCGAAGACGACGGTCGCCGCCCGGCCGCCCAGATGGGCGCGCACCTTGGCCGGCCAGTCCGGGTCGGTGTAGTCGACGGCGAGGTCGGCGCCGTTCGCCGCGACGCGGGCGGTCTTCGCCGGGCCGCCGGCCAGCCCCACGACGGTGGCGCCGGCGTTCTTCGCGTACTGCACCAGCAGTGTGCCGATGCCGCCCGCGGCGGCCGGGACCACGGCGACGGAGCCGGGGCCGAGGTCGGCGAACTGCAGGATCCCCATCGCCGTACGCCCCGTGCCGATCATGGCGACGGCCTCGGCGAAGTCCAGGCCGTCCGGGATCTCGTGGAGGCGGCCGGCGCCGACGGCGGCGAGTTCGGCGTATCCGCCGGGCGCGAAGCCGAGGTGGGCGACGACCCGCCGGCCGAGCCAGCGCTCGGGGGTGCCCGCGCCGAGGGCGTCGACGACGCCGGCGATCTCGCGGCCGGGGATCGTGGGCAGGACGGGCAGCTCGGGCGCCGGCCCCCGCACGCCCTCGCGCAGGGCGGTGTCCAGCAGGTGGACGCCCGCCGCGCGGACGGCGACGCGGACCTCGCCGGGGCCCGGGCGGGCGTCCTCGACCTCTTCGAGGACGAGGTTCTCGGCCGGGCCGAAGGTGTGCAGACGGATGGCGCGCATGGCGGTCCCCCCTGTGAGGCTTGTGGTCCGGGCCCCACTCAACGACCTCAAGCCTGCTTGAGGTCAAGCTCCTTCCGGCCGAGCGCCAGGGACACGGCCGTCAGGGCACTGTTGAAGGAGACCTCCGACAGCAGTCCCGGCGCGGCGACCTGGTCCCCGGCGAGGTAGACGCCGTCGCCGCGGTCGACGGCGGGCCGGTCCCGCCAGGTGGTGCCGGGCGGGTCGACGGCGCCCGTACGGCCGTTCGCGACGGACTCGCGCCGCCAGGTGACGCGCTCGCGCCAGCCCGGGAAGCCCAGGTCGAGCAGGTGCTCGGCGCGGGCGGTGCCGTCGGCCTTCGACTCGTCCGGCGCGATCGGGATCTGCCCCTGGATCAGCTGCTCGCCCGCCGGTGCCAGGGTGCGGTCCTGCGCGGTGAACCGCTCGATCCAGCCCGGCGCGTCCAGGTCGGAAACCGCGAAGGCGTCGCCGCGCCGGGACCGCACGGCCAGGTCGATCAGGGTGGTGCGCCCGCTGGGCCAGGTCAGCGCCGGGTCGCCGAGCAGACGGCGGGCGGCGTCGAGGGAGGTGGCGACGACGACCGGGGTGTCCGCCGGGAGGGTGTCGACCCGGGACAGGGTCTCCATCCGGACCCCGAGGTTCCATGCCAGGGCGGCCATCCGGTCGATGACGCCGGCCCAGCCGCCGCGCGGGTAGTGCGCCTCGGGCGGCAGCTTGGTAGCCCGGCGCAGGCGTTCCTGCACGAAGGCGGCGGACAGCGAGCCGGGGTCGTGGTGGAAGAGGGCGACGGCACAGTAGTGGGCGGCGGCACGGGCGCCCTCCTCGCCCGCGACGCCGGTCGCCCAGGTGAGGAAGTCGGTGTCGACGGGGGCCGGTCCGACGCCCCGGCGCAGCAGTCTGAGCATGGCGAGGGGCGGGGTGCGGCGCAGTGCGCCCCGGTGGCGCAGCCGCAGCCGGGCCGCCTCCAGCGGCGGGAGGGGCGCGAGGGGGCCGATCAGGTCGCGCTGCTTGAGCCAGGACCAGTGCGGGCCGCCGTTGTAGAGGGCGTGCGGGCCCTCGTTGGTGCGGTACGGGCCGTCGGCGGTGCGGGCCCGTCCGCCGAGCGTGTGGTGGGCCTCGTGGACGGTGACCTTGGCGCCCGCCTCGGCGGCGGTGATGGCGGCGGTCAGTCCGGCGAAGCCGCCGCCGACGACGGTGATGCGGTGCATGGCTGGGGCTCCCTCGGGTCGCGTTCGCCTGGTGTCGTGCGTTTCTGCGAGTACGACGGATGCGCGGCCGGGAAACGTGACACGCGGTCGGAGGGAATCACGAAGCCGCAGGTGGGGGCCATTGTCGGTGGCGGGGTGCAGCATGGGGCCATGGCGAGGAGAGCTGCGGGCGGCGGCGGTACGGCGGCGTTGCGGCCGGTGCGGCGCCCCGAGGTGCGCCTGCCGGCGCTGGAGCCGTACGGCGGCGGAGGACTGGAGCCGGACGGCGACTACGACGGGCTGGAGTTCCTGGAGACGGACTTCGCCGGGCAGGACGGCGCGGGCGCCCGCTTCATGGACTGCGCGCTGACGGGGTGCGCGCTGGACGAGACGTCACTGCCGCGCGCCCGGCTGCTCGACTCGGTCCTCACCGGCGTACGGGGCGTCGGCACGGACCTCGCCGAGGCCACGCTGCGCGACGTGGAGCTGGTCGACGCCCGGCTGGGCGGCACGCAGTTGCACGGGGCGGCGCTGGAGCGGGTCCTGATCCGCGGCGGGAAGATCGACTATATGAATCTGCGCCGGGCCCGGCTCAAGGACGTCGTCTTCGAAGGCTGTGTCCTGGTCGAGCCGGACTTCGGGGGCGCGCGCCTGGAGCGGGTCGCGTTCGTGGGCTGCGCCCTGAAGGACGCCGACCTCAGCGCGGCGACCCTGACGGACGTCGACCTGCGCGGTGCCGATCCGCTGGAGCTGGCCCGCGGCGTGGACCGGCTGGCGGGGTCGGTGATCAGCCCGGCCCAGCTGCTCGACCTGGCGCCGGTACTGGCGGCGGAAATGGGGGTTCGGGTGCTGGCGGAGGAGTAGGGGCACTGCCAGGGGCCCGACCGGGCGGGACGGGCGCGGTCAGGAGACGCGGGGGAAGCGGGCCTGGAGGGTCCAGATCGCCGGGTTCTCCGCCAGGGTCTCGTGCATGTCCGTGAGGTCCGCGATCAGGTCGTGGAGGAAGTCCCGGGCCTCCCGGCGCAGTGCGGTGTGCGAGAAGGACAGCGGCGGTTCGCTCGCCGGCAGCCACTCCGCCTCGATGTCGACCCAGCCGAAGCGGCGCTCGAACAGCAGACGGTCGGTGGACTCGGTGAAGTCCAGCTCGGCGTGCTGCGGCCGGGCGGCCCGGGAGCCCGCCGGATCCCGGTCGACCTGCTCCACGATGTCGCACAGCGCCCACGCGAAGTCCAGCACCGGCACCCATCCCCAGGCTGTGGAGATCTCCCGGTCCTCCTTGGTGTCGGCGAGATACACGTCCCCGCAGAACAGGTCGTGCCGCAGGGCGTGGACGTCCGCGCGGCGGTAGTCGGTCTGCGGCGGGTCGGGGAATCGGGTGGAGAGGGCGTAGCCGATGTCGAGCACGCAGGTGATGGTGTCATGCCCCCGCTTCCGGGCCACCGCAGGACCGGCGCGGGGTAGGTTGCCCCGCGTGATCATCACCCCGCTCACGCTCGCCCCCGACCACGACATCCCGGGACCGCTCCTCACCGAGCTGACCGCCCTCTACGCGTCCCACCGCGCCTTCCACGCCCTCAGCGGCGACTTCCCCGATCCCGACGACATCCGTCCGGAACAGGTGGCGGCGGCGCTGGCCGACGAGTTGGCGCAGCCGGGCGCGGAGGTCCTGCTCGCCCGGGACGCGGGCCGGCTGGTCGGGATCGCGGTCACCCTCGCCCGGCATCCCGACCCGGCCGACCCCGACCCCTGGATCGGCCTGCTGATGGTGGACGCGCAGCTGGGCCGGAAGGGGCACGGCAGGCGGCTCGCGTCCCTCGTCGAGGACCGCTTCCGGGCCGCGGGCCATGCCGGTCTGCGGCTCGCCGTCCTCGACGGCAACGGCGACGCCCTCGCCTTCTGGACCGCCCTCGGCTACGAGACCGTCGGCCACCGCCGGGACCTGCAAGCCGCCCGCCCCTGCACGGTGCTGCGCAAGCCGCTGCGCATCCCGCGCCGCGCGGCCCGCGTCGCCGTGCTCGACCCCGAGGGCGCGGTCTTCCTCCTGCGTTACGACAACGTCGAGGTCGGCGTGCACTGGGCGATGCCCGGCGGCGGCCTGGACGAGGACGAGAGCCCGCGCGAGGGCGCCCTGCGCGAACTGCGCGAGGAGACCGGCTGGACGGACCTGGAGCCCGGCCCGCTGCTGTGCACCTGGGAGCACGACTTCACCCACCTGAGCGTGGGCCCGGTCCGCCAGCACGAGCACATCTACGTCGCCCACGGCCCCCGGCGCGAGCCCACCGGACCGCACCTCGCCGCCGCGCACGCCGCGGACGGCATCCTCACCTGGCGCTGGTGGAGCCGCGCGGAACTCGCCGAGGCGCCCGAGGCCCTGTGGCCGCCGGACCTGCCCCGGCTGCTCGACGCGTTCGAGGAGTGAGGCGGCGGGCGGCGCCCCGCCTCACGGGCGCTCCGGCTTCCCGTCCCCGTACAGCCAGTCGTCCCAGATCTCCGTGAAGTCCTTCCCGGGGGCCGACTTCTCCACGAACGCCGTGAAGTCGTCGGTGTCCGCGTTGCCGTGCCGGTGGGCGGCGGCCCAGTCGCGCAGCAGGGCGCGGAAGGCGTCGTCGCCGACCGTCTGCCGGATGCGGTGCAGCACCATCGCGCCGCGCTGGTAGACCGGGCTGTCGGAGATGTGGGCGGCATCGGACGGCTTGCCGGGCGGGAACGCCCAGACGGCCTCGTTCGCCGCCTCGTCGTCGAAGTAGTCGCCGTCGTAGAGCGCGTCGAAGGTCTCCTGGGCGGTGTCGCCGCCGTGGTCCTCCGTCCACAGCCACTCCGCGTAGGTGGCGAAGCCCTCGTTGAGCCACATGTCGCGCCAGGTCTTCGGCGTGACGGAGTCGCCGTACCACTGGTGGGCCAGCTCGTGGACGAGGGTCTCGGTGTCGGGGGCGCCGGGGAAGTAGGGCCGGGTCTGGGTCTCCAGGGCGTAGCCGGCGTCGTCCGGGCGGTCGACGATCGCGCCGGTGGAGGAGAAGGGGTACGGGCCGAAGAGGCCCTGCTCCCACTTCAGGATCGCGGGGATCTGTGCGAGGACCGTCCGGCTCGCGCCGGCCTGCTCCGGGTCGACGGCCGTGTACACCGGCAGGCCGTCGTCGGTGGCCGAGCGGCTGATCCGCCAGTCGCCGACGGCGATCGTGGCGACGTAGCTCGCCATCGGCTCGGCGGTGTGCCAGCGGTACGTCGTACGGCCGGCCTTGGTCGTCTCGTCGGTCAGCCGGCCGTTGGAGACGACCCCGTAGTCCTCGGGGACGGTGACCGCGAGGTCGTACGTCGCCTTGTCGGAGGGGTGGTGGTTGCCGGGGAACCAGGCCATCGAGCCGGTCGGCTCGCCGAGTCCGACCGCGCCGTCGTCGGTGGGCAGCCACCCCTCCTCGGAGTCGTCCGGGTCGGTCACGGTCTCGGGCTCGCCGGAGTAGCGGACCCGCACGCGGAACGTCTCTCCGTCGTCCAGCTCGTCCGGCGGGCGGACGGTCAGCTCCTGCCCGGCCCGGTTGAAGCGGGCCTCCCGGCCTTCCACGGTGACGTTCTCGACGTCCAGGCCCTTGAGGTCCAGATTGAAGGCGGACAGGTCCTGGGTGGCACGTGCCGTGATCGTCGCCGTGCCGGTGAGCTGCTCGGCGTCGGGGTCGTAGTCCAGGACCAGGTCGTAGTGGCCGACGTCGTAGCCGCCGTTGCCCGCCTTGGGGAAGTACGGATCGCGCACGCCCGAACCGCCGGGGGTGCCGTCGACACCGCCGCCACCACTGCTGCACGCCGCGAGGGCGGTGACGGTGGCGGCGGCTACGAGCAGACGGGTGAGGCGCACGCCGTGATCCTATGGGGCGTTTCACGTGAAACGCCCGCCGGATCCGGCCGTTGCGCCCGTCGGGCGGCAGGGCCTAGCCCAGCGCCTCCGCGCCCGCCTGCGCGAACTTCTCGTCCAGGGCGCCGGACGGGGCACCCGCGACGCCGATACCGGCGATCGGCGCCTTGTCGGCGGTGACCGGGACGCCACCGCCCAGGAACAGCGTGCCCGGGATGTCCTTCAGGTTGGGGGCGTTCTCCAGGCGGCCCTCCAGCTCGGTGGTCGTGGCGTTCCACGAGACGGCGGTGTACGCCTTCTTCACGGCCGACTCGTACGACTGCGGGCCGGCGCCGTCCCCGCGCATGGTGAGGATCGTGTTGCCGTTGCGGTCGACGACGGCGACGGTGATGCGCTGGCCTTCCTTCGCGGCGGCCTTCAGCGCGGCCTGGGCGGCCTCGGTGGCGGCGCCGATCGTCAGGTGCGTGGAGGTGGTGGTGTCGCGCTTGCCGGCCGCGGCGGCGGGGGCGGCGGCCACCGCGGCGTCCGGGGCGGCCTCCGGTGCCGAGGCGTTGGCCGCCACCGTGCCGAAGGTGCCCGCCGCGACGGCGGCGAGGACGGCGCCGCCGGTGGCGATACGGGCGCGCCGGGAAAGGGTCTTCTTCATGGTGGATGCTCCTCGGGGTCGGGGCGGACGGTCCGCGTCGAGGCCCCTGCGGGCCGCTTCCGTCCTTCTGCTCTCCACCCTCCGCCCCGCACCTGGAGTGTGCGGTCGCCGTTCCGGCTGCTCCCCCGCGACGGAACGGGCGACAGCGGGGTCGTCCGATCGGCTGACCCCTCCACCGTCCGGGCAGGTCACCATGGGAGTGAACGCGCAGCTCAGCGTGGAAGGACACAACGGTGGAAAGGAGGCGTGCGCGGATGCCGAAGCCCTGTGACCCGGACACCCGGTGGCTCGGTGCCGTCCTGCACGTGGCGTTCTTCCTCCTGCTCGGCGGCGCCCTCGCCCGCTTCCTGCTGCGCCACCCCGGCGAGCCCCGCACCCCCTGGATCATCGCCCTGTCCCTCGCCCTCGCCGCGCTGCACCTGCTCGGGCCCGTGCTCAGCGGTGCCGGGGCGCGGCCCACCCGGCGGAGCCTGGCCTGGCTCGGCGCGGTGGTCGCGGTGTGGATGGTGCTCGTCGTCCTCGCACCCAGCTTCTCCTGGTGCGCGGTGCCCCTCTTCTACACCGGCCTGCGGACCCTGCCGGCCCGGGCGGCGCTCGTCCTGGTGACCGTCCTGACGGTGTTCGTCGTCGCCGCGCAGCTCCGGCTCGCGGGGCGCTTCGACCCGAACCTGCTGCTCGCCCCGCCGGCCGTCGCCGCCATCGCCACGGCCGTGTTCCTGCACACCGAACGGCAGGCGGCCCGGCAGCGGGCCCTGATCGACGACCTGATCCGCACCCGCCGCGAACTCGCCGCCGCCGAACGCCGCGAGGGCACCCTGGCCGAACGCCAGCGGCTGTCCATGGAGATCCACGACACCCTCGCCCAGGGCCTGTCCAGCCAGCGGATGCTGCTCCAGGCGGCCGAGCGGGTCTGGGAGTCCGACCCGGGCAAGGCCCGCACCCACGTCCGGGGCGCCGCGTCCGTCGCCGAGCACAATCTCGCCGAGGCCCGCCGCTTCGTGCACGACCTCGCCCCGGCCGACCTCGCCCGCGGCGGCGGCCTGGTGGCGGCGCTCGGCGCCCTGGCCGAGCGGGAGTCCGGCGACCACCTCACCGTGCGGGTCCACGTGGACGACGGCGGCCGGGCCCCGCTGCTGCCCGACCGTGTCCAGTCGGCCCTGCTGAGGATCGCCCAGGGCGCCCTGGCCAACGTCCGGGAGCACGCGGGCGCCTCCACCGCGGCGCTCACCCTCACCCTCCTGGAGGACCAGGCCGTCCTGGACGTCACCGACGACGGCCACGGCTTCGACCCGGCGGCGCTGCCCGGTGCCCCGTCGGGAGTGCGCGGGCACGGACTGCCCGCCATGCGTGCCCGGCTGCGCGGGCTCGGTGGCACCCTGACCGTCGAGTCCGCCCCCGGCGAGGGCACCGTCGTGTCCGCCGCCGTCCCCCTGGACCCGCCCCGGACCGACCCGGCCGACCCGCTGGAGGCACCCCGATGACCGAACCGGCCGCCCCGGCCCCCGTCCGCATCCTCGTCTGCGACGACCACGTCGTCGTCCGCGCCGGACTGCTGGCCCTGCTCGACAGCGCTCCCGGCATCGAGGTGGTCGGCGAGGCCGGCACCGGGGAGGAGGCGCTCGCCCTCGCCGCGCGGCTGGCGCCCGACGTGGTGCTGATGGACCTTCAGCTCGGCGAGGGCATCGACGGGGTGGAGACCACGCGCCGCCTCACCGCCACCGGCGGCCCGTCCCCGCACGTCCTGGTGCTCACCACGTACGACACCGACGCCGACATCACCCGCGCCATCGAGGCCGGCGCGACCGGCTACCTGCTCAAGGCGGAGCGTCCCGAGGAGCTGTTCGCCGCGATCCACGCCGCCGCGCGGGGCCGCACGGCGCTGTCCGGGCCGGTCGCCAGCCGGGTCATGGCCAACATGCGCAGCCCGCGCCCCTCCCTCACCGACCGGGAGCGCGACATCCTGGCCCAGCTCGCCACCGGTCTGGGCAACCGGGAGATCGCCCGGGCCCTGTTCATCAGCGAGGCCACCGTGAAGACCCATCTGCGCCGCATCTACGACAAGCTGGGCGTCGACACCCGCGCGGGCGCGGTCTCGGTGGCGAAGGAACAGCGCCTGCTGCCCTGACGCCGAAGGCCCCCCGGCACAGCGCCGGGGGGCCTTCGTACGGTCAACGGACAGGCGGACGTCAGACGTTCACGCCGAAGTCCTGGGCGATGCCCACCAGGCCCGAGGCGTAGCCCTGGCCGACGGCGCGGAACTTCCACTCGGCGCCGTTGCGGTAGAGCTCGCCGAAGACCATCGCGGTCTCCGTGGCCGCGTCCTCGGACAGGTCGTAGCGGGCGATCTCGGCGCCGCCGGCCTGGTTGATGATGCGGATGTAGGCGTTGCGCACCTGGCCGAAGTTCTGCGAGCGGTTCTCCGCGTCGTAGATCGAGACCGGGAAGACGATCTTGTCGATGTCGGCCGGCAGGGCGGCCAGGTTGACGTTGATCGCCTCGTCGTCGCCGGCGCCCTCGCCGGTGCGGTTGTCACCGGTGTGGACGATCGTGTTGTCCGGGGTCTGCTTGTTGTTGAAGAACACGAAGTGGGCGTCGGAATAGACCTTGCCCTGCGTGTTGACCGCGATCGCCGAGGCGTCGAGGTCGAAGTCGGTGCCGGTGGTGGTACGGACGTCCCAGCCGAGGCCCACGGTGACTTCGGTCAGGCCCGGAGCCTCCTTGGTGAGCGAGACGTTGCCACCCTTGGACAGGCTTACAGCCATTGTTGGGAGTCCCTTCCCTCGTTTACGTACGGCAAGAAAGCTACAGCTACCCCCATGAACGACGAGAGGGGTACGCAAGGTTCCAGGTCTCTTTACTTTCTTTACCGAGTCCGGGACCGAGGATATTCGGGTGACGTGGGCCGTCCCGGGAGGGGAACATTGACGGCATGTCCGGTCCCCATGTCATCCGCGGCTCCGTCTCGCTTCCCGAGGCCGAGCTCGTCTGGCGTTTCTCGCGCTCCTCGGGGCCGGGCGGGCAGCACGTCAACACCACGGACACGGCCGTGGAGCTCCGCTTCGACCTGGCGCGCACCGAGGCGCTGCCCGAGGTGTGGAAGCGGCGGGCGCTGGAGCGGCTGGCCGGCCGGCTGACCGACGGGGTCGTCACCGTGCGCGCCTCCGAGCACCGCTCCCAGTGGCGCAACCGCGAGACCGCCGCGGTGCGCCTCGCGGCGCTGCTCGCGGAGGCGACCGCGCCGCCGCCCAAGCCGCGCAGGCCGACCCGCATCCCGCGCGGCATCAACGAGCGGCGGCTGCGGGAGAAGAAGCAGCGCTCGGACACCAAGCGGGGGCGCTCCGCGCGGGACTGGGGGTGAGGGGCCGGGCGGCGACTGTCGAGTGTGCCTGCGGGTTCGTCGTGGCTGGGCGCGCCCACGCGGCGGAGCCGCAAATGTCACAGCCCCGCGCCCCTGCGGGGCGCGTTCCCTCAGCCCGTCATCGAGGCGCAGTCCGTCCCGTCCACCTGCGGAGCGCGTTCAGTCCAGCGCCAGCACGCCCACCGTCTCCTCCTCCGCCTTCTCCCCGTTCGGGCGGAAGCCGAGGCCCAGGTAGAAGTTCTCGGGGCCGTTCTCGCCCGGGTGCCAGGTGACGAAGCACTCCGTGCCGCCGCGGCGCCGGATCTCGGCCGCCACCGACTCCACCGCGAAGCGGCCGTAGCCCCGGCCCTGCTCCTCGGCGGCGATGTTCAGGCGCCACAGACCGGAGCGCAGGGCGCTGCCGTCGTCGTACCAGTCGATGCCGAAGAAGCCCATGAGGAAGCCGACGGGACGGTCGCCGTCCACGATCAGCCGGGGCCAGGCCTTCTCGGGGTGGACGTAGGCCTCGGCGAGGGACTTCACCACCGGGGAGACGGCGAACTCCTGCTCGGGGCGTACGCGGATCGCGAGGGCGGCCTCGATGTTCGCCGGGGTGATCTGCTCCAGGCGGAGCGTGGTGCGGGTCGTCATGCGCGCACCCTAGGCAGGCGCCCGCTCGCCGGACGAGCGAATTAGCGCTCAGTCCAGGTGCCGGTACCGGCCCCGGAAGTACGTCAGCGGCCCCCCGTCCGCGCTCGGCAGGGCGGCGGTCAGGACGCGGCCGATCACCAGGGTGTGGTCCCCGGCCGGTATGCGCTGCTCGGTGCGGCACTCCAGAGTCGCCAGGGCGCCGCCCACCAGCGGGGACCCGGACACCTCGCCCCGTACGTACGGGATGTCCTCGAAGAGGAGCCGGTCGCTGACCCGCCCCTTCATCGCGAAGCGCCCCGCGATGTGCCGCTGGCTCTCGGACAGGACGGAGACCGCCCACACCGGCTGCTCGTCGAGCAGGTCGTCCATCCGGGAGCCCTCCCGCAGGCTGACCAGGACCAGCGGCGGGTCCAGGGACACCGACATGAACGCCGTGGCCGTCATCCCGACGTCCTCGCCGCGCGGCGCCCCCGGATCGTCGGGGTCGAGCGGCGGTTCCTGCGCGGTCACCAGGACCACGCCCGAGGCCAGCCGGGACATGGCGGCACGGAATTCGTCTTTGCTCACCCCTTCAGGATGCCCGGAGGCTGGCGACGGCACCGAGAACGCGGAGGGTGCGGGGGACGCGAGGGAAGGAGTGTTCGGCACCCCGCCACGCTAATCGCCGGGCCGCCGGCCCGGCATCGGCCCCCGGTCCGAACAGGGGCCTAGGACCGGCCTAGGACCTCGGCAGGAGGCGTCCGGGAGGAGTCGTGCGCATACCTACAAACTTTGCGTTCAGTAAACGCACGCGGAAAACGCAGAATCACCACTCAATTGTTCATCTTTGGCTGTGACTTGAGTCACAAGGGACAGTAATTGTTGACCCTGTGTACCGAGTGGGCAGCGCGCTGTGATTCAGTGGCGGAAGCTGGTAAGGACGATACGCCGAAGAGAACCCTTGATTCGCTGCGAGGTCTCGGGGGGAGGGCGAGCATGGAGACCGAGTCGGAGCCCTACGTCCGCCTTGCGTCCCTGCGGCAACTGCACCAGGTCATGGCCGACATGAACACGGCCCGCAGCCTGGCGGACACCCTGCAGACCGTCGCCGACGGCGTCGTCCAGGCCCTCGGGTACGAGCTGGCGTGCGTCAACCTGGTCCGCCCCGACGGCGACCTCGTCGTCGCGGCCTTCTCCGGCAACCAGGCCGCCGAGGCCCTGATCACCGGCCGGGCCGGCTCCCGCGAGTCCTGGGAACGCCGCCTGAGCATGGGCGAGCAGTGGGGCGACCTGATCTTCATACCCCACACCGAGGGCTGGATCCTCGACGACGACGACGTCCCGCAGTGGTACACCGACGGGCCGGCGCCCCGCTTCGAGGACGAGTGGCACCCCTCGGACCGCCTCTTCGCCCCCATGTACGCGCCCGGCCCGCAGCGCGGCGACACCAGCGGCGAACTGATCGGCGTCCTGTCCGTGGACCGCCCGCGCAACGGCCGCCGGCCCGGCGCCTGGGGCCGCGAGGCCCTGCAGATGTACGCCTTCCAGGCCGCCATCGCCATCAGCAACGCCCGCCTCCGCTCCAACATGCAGCGCGCCCTGGTCCGCCTCGAACGCGACCAGCAGGCCCTCAGGGCGAGCGAGGAGAGCTTCCGGCAGGCCTTCGAGTACGCCCCCTCCGGCATGGCCATCGCCGAGATGGGCGGCGACCAGCACGGCCGCATCCTGCGCACCAACGACGCCCTGTGCCGGCTGCTGGGCCGCCCCGCCTCCGCGATGCGCCGCTACGCCTTCTCCGACCTCGTCCACCCCGAGGACCGGCACCCTGCTGCGCACCTCCGCCGAGGGCGGCCGGGCCGAGCTGCGCCTGGGCCGCCGCGACGGCACGTACGTCTGGGTCTCCCTGCGCAACAGCGTCGTCGCCGACGCCGCCGACGGGCCCCGCTTCCTGCTCACGCACGTCGAGGACATAGAGGAGCGCAAGCGCCGCGAGCTCCAGCTCGCCCACCGCGCCTCCCACGACTCCCTCACCGGCCTGCCGAACTCCGCCGAGCTGCGTGCCCGGCTCGCCGCCCGGCTGTGCCGGCGCCCGCAGTCCCCGCACGCGGCGGTGGCGGACGCGATGGACGCGGCCTACGGGCACCCCGTCACCGACTCCGGGGGCCACACCTTCGACTTCGGCTCAGGCGCCGATCCCTACGGGGTCTACGACCACCACGTGCACACCATCGCCCCCGGCGACGGCCGGGACGACGGCACCAAGGGGCTCGCGGTCCTCTTCTGCGACCTGGACGGCTTCAAGTCGATCAACGACCGGTTCGGGCACAACGCGGGCGACGCCGTCCTCATCGAGGTCGCCCGCCGGCTCGGCGGCGGGGTGCGCGACGGCGACACGGTGGCCCGGCTCGGCGGTGACGAGTTCGTCATCCTCGCCGACGGACTCGGCCGGGCCGACGCCGAGGACCTCGCCGTACGGCTGCGCAACGAGATCATCCAGCCGATCCGGGCCGAGGGACGGGCCGTCCGCGTCGGCGCCAGCTTCGGCATCGGATGGGCCCACTGCGGCATGACGGCGGACGAAGTCCTCAAGTCCGCCGACGAACGGATGTACGTAGAGAAACGATCTCGTCCCAAACAGCACCGTCGTGCGGGATGATCCCCAGGTCAGCGTACTGATGCGGTCGGAGTCACCCGTTCGGGTCAGTCGGAGCGGGTAGGCTCGCCCTCTCACCACCTGTACCGCAAACGCACCGCACCTGGTTAGGAGACCTAGGGATGACGCCCGGCAACAACGGCGCGAGCACGCCCGAGGACGACGACCCGTTCGGCTACCTGTACGCCGACGGGCAGGCCAACGGAGCCCAGCCGCCGTCAGGCGGCTACGGCTACCCGAACTCCGTCAACCGGGTGCGTCCCGTCGGCACACGGCAGTACGGGGCGCCGCAGGGCCAGGCCGCCCCGACCGCCGCGTACGGCCAGGCGGCCCCGCCGCAGCAGGGCGCCTACGGTCCGCAGCAGGGCGCCTACGGCCGACCGAACGCGCACTACGCCGCACCGGAGACGATCCCCGGCGGCGGTGCCCCCACCGCCCCGCAGCAGTCGTCCCGCGGCGGCGGTGGCGGCGGACGCCGCGGCCCCAACACCAAGGGCCTGCTGATCGGCGCGGTCGCGGTGGTCGCCGCGGTCGTCATCGGCATCGCCGTGGCGATGACCAGCAGCGGCGCGGACGACGACAAGGGCGGCAACGAGGCGGGTGGCGGCACCGCCCCGACCCAGTCCGAGAGCACCGACCCGACCCCGTCGGCGAGCAGCAGCGCCGACGACGAGGTGAAGCTGCCGTCGGTCCAGGCGGGCCAGCTGCAGCTGTCGCCCGGCGTGGCGACGGCCTCGGACATCGAGGGCGCCGAGTCGGACGGCGGCGCCTACGTGACGAACCTCAACCAGCCCGGTGCCTCGGTCACCTGGACCGTCGACGGCATCCCCGAGGACGGCGCCTACACCCTCTTCGCCCGCTACAGCGCGGCCGGCGAGGACCAGTCGATGACGCTCACCGTCAACGGCAAGCCGTTCGGCAGCAAGATGAACCTGAGCAACTTCGCGCACGCCGCGGACGGCGACTTCGCCAAGGGCTGGACCAAGACCTATGCCTGGCCCACGCTGAACAAGGGCACCAACACCATCACGCTGTCCTGCGGCGACGGCGACAAGTGCAACGTCCTGCTGGACCAGCTGTCCCTGAAGAAGGGCAACGTCAAGGACTAGCGGGTCAGGCCGCGCCGGCCTCCGCCGTCACCGCGACGCCCCGGCCGAGCAGCTCCTCGTACGCCGCCCGGTCGAACTCGCCCGCCACCGGCGCCAGCACCGTCGCCGCGGACAGGGCGACCGCGCGGGTCAGGCGGTCCGGCCAGGACAGGTGCTCCACCAGGCCCGACAGCAGGCCCGCGACCACGGAGTCGCCCGCGCCGGTCGGATTGCCGCGGACGTGCGCGGGCGGCGCCGCCCGCCAGCGGCCCTCGGGGGTCACCGCGAGCAGGCCCTCGGCGCCCAGGGAGGCCACCACGGACCCGGCGCCGCGCCGCCGGGCGGCCTGTCCGGCCCGCAGCGGCTCGTGCGAGCCGGTCAGCTCGGCCAGTTCGTCGGCGTTCGGCTTGATCATGTCCGGGCGGGCAGCGACGCCCCGGCGCAGCGGCTCCCCACTGGTGTCCAGCAGCACCGGCACGCCCGCCGCGCGAGCGGTGCGCACCAGCCCGGCGTAGGCACCCACCGGCACCCCCGGCGGCAGGCTGCCGCACAGGGCGACCGCCGAGGCGCCGCCGAGCAGGTCCGCGTAGGCCTCCTGGAAGGCGTTCCACTCGGCGGGGGCGACGACCGGGCCCGGCTCGTTGAGCTGGGTGGTGTCGCCGGTGCGCTGATCGACGACGGCGATGGTGCGCCGGGTCGTTCCGGCGACCGGCACGAGCGCGTCGGCCACCCCGTGAACACCGGTCAGCCCTTCCCGCACGACGCGTCCGGTGAGGCCGCCCGCGAAGCCGGTCACCGTCACCTCGTGCCCGAGGGCCGCGAGCACCCGGGCCACGTTCAGTCCCTTGCCGCCCGGGCGTTCGGTCACGTCGGTGACCCGGTGGGAGCCGTGGGGCCGCAGGGAACGGACGCGGTACGTGATGTCGAGAGCGGTGTTCAGCGTGACCGTGAGAATCACCCGTGCCGACCTCCCCCGATGGTCTGTGTCCGCCATGTGTTCCGAAGACGTTTCCGCCAGTCACGATCATGCCAAACGGACGGCCGTCGGCCCAGCCCCGGGACCGGCCACCGTCGGCCGGTCCGGAGGCGGACTCGGGGACGGATCAGCCCAGTTGCGGACCGACCACCCATCCGCCCCGGCGCATCACGCCCACCAGGTCGAATCCGGCGTCGAGGACCACCAGGTCGGCGTCCTTGCCGGGCTCCAGCGAGCCGACCCGGTCCGCGAGGCCGAGCAGCCGGGCCGGGTTGGCGGAGATCGCGGCGACGACGTCCTCGACGGGCAGCCCGTCCACCGTCACCGCCCGCTTGAAGGCGCGGTCCAGGGTGAGCGTGGAGCCGGCGATCGAGCCGCCCTCCACCAGCCGGGCCACGCCGTCGGCGACCTCGACCTCCATCGGGCCGAGCATGTAGCGGCCGTCGCCGAAGCCGGCGGCGTCCATCGCGTCGGTGATGAAGGCGACCCGGGACGCGCCCGCGTGGTGGAAGGCCAGCCGGAGCGCGGCCGGGTGCAGATGGGTGCCGTCGTTGATCAGCTCGACGGTGATCCGCTCGTCCTCGAGCAGCGCCGTGATCGGGCCGGGGGAGCGGTGGCCGAGCGGCGGCATGGCGTTGAACAGGTGCGTGGCGACGGTCGCGCCCGCGTCGATGGCCTGGAGCGTCTGCTCGTAGGTGGCGTCGGTGTGCCCGACGGCCGCGATCACGCCGTGCTCGGTGAGCAGCCGCACGGAGTCCAGGCCGCCCGGCAGCTCGGTGGCCAGCGTCATCATCTTCGCGTGGCCGTGCGCCGCGTCGATCAGCTTGCGGACCTCGGCCGGGTCGGGGTCGCGCAGCAGCTCCTCGTCGTGCGCGCCCTTGCGGCACGGGGAGATGAACGGCCCCTCGAAGTGGATGCCGGCGATGTCGCCCTGCTGGGCCAGCTCGGCGAGCACCCCGGCGTGCCGGGCGAGGAAGTCCAGGTCGCCGGTGACGGCGGAGGCGACCACCGTGGTCGTGCCGTGCAGGCGGTGGGTGTGGACGCCCCGGAGGATCTCCTCGGCGGTTCCGCCGGCGAAGGAGGCGCCGCCGCCGCCGTGGTTGTGGAGGTCGACGAAGCCGGGGACCACCCAGTGGCCGGTGAGGTCGACGGTCTCCGCGTCCGGGGGCGCCGTGTCCGCGATCCGCGTGCCGTCGACGATCACGCGGCCGTCGTCCACGGTGCCGGTGGGCAGTACCACCCGGGCACCGGCGAGAACCTTGCTTGGGGCCATCAGGTGGTTACCTCCGGGGGAGTCGCGGTCGTGGGAGTGGTGTCGAGCAGGTCCCAGGCCATGAGCCCGGCACCGAGGCAGCCGGCGGTGTCCCCCAGGGCCGCGGGAACGAGCTCCGGCAGCCTCTGGAAGGTGACGCGCCGCCGGACGGCGTCCCGCAGCGGTGTGAACAAGGTTTCCCCGGCCTCCGCGAGGCCGCCACCGATGATGAGGACGCGCGGGTCCAGCAGGGTGAGCGCGGTGACCAGCCCGTCGGCGAGGGCGTCCACGGCGTCCTGCCACACACGGGCGGCGCGGGCGTCGCCCGACTCGACGGCCTTGGCGCAGTCGGCGGCGTCCGCCTCCGGGTCGCCGCAGGCCTCGGCCCAGGCCTGGCTGACGGCCGACGCGGACGCGAACCGCTCCAGACAGCCGCGCTGCCCGCACGGGCACGGCGTGCCGCCGGGGCGCACGACGACGTGGCCGATCTCGCCCGCGAAGCCGTGGGCACCCGCCTCCACCCGGCCGTCGATGCCGATGGCGCCCGCGATGCCGGTGCCCAGCGGCACGAACAGGAACCGGTCGGCGCCCTGCCCGGCCCCGATGCGGCCCTCGGCGAGCCCGCCGGTGCGCACGTCGTGGCCGAGGGCGACCGGGATGCCGCCGAGCCGCTCGCTGAGCAGCGCGCGCAGCGGGACGTCGCGCCAGCCGAGGTTGGCGGCGTACACGGCGGTGCCGTGCTCCTCGTCGATGATGCCGGGGACGACGACACCGGCGGCCACGGCGTCCTCGCCGAACCGGTCGGCGCCCAGGGCGCGCAGTTCGGCGGCGAAGTCCAGGATGCCCGCGACGACGGCCTCGGGCCCGCGGTCCCGTCCGGTGGCGCGGCGGGCCTGGTGCAGCAGCTCGCCCCCCGGCCCCGCCAGGGCGGCCTTCATCCCGGTGCCGCCCACATCGAGGGCGATGACATGTCTCACGGGGACAGTGTGGCCCGTACACCCGGGAGAGGTCTAGTCCACTCGCGTGGTGTAGACCTTAGTTCGGTAAGCGGACGATCGAACCGATCGACACACGGCAGGGGCGGGGCAGGAACAGTGCAGCGGCGGCGTAGGACGGGAACGATCGCGGCGGTGTCCGCCCTGGGGCTGACGGCGGTCCTCGGCGGTTGCGGACTCACCGGCGGCTCCGACGAGGTGACGCTGAAGCTGGTCGCCGCCGACTACGGCGACAGCAAGGACAACAGCTCCCAGGAGTACTGGGACGAGCTGGCCAAGTCCTTCGAGGCCAAGCACCCCGACGTGCACGTGGACGTCACCGTCTACTCCTGGAACGACGTCGACCGCAAGGTCCGCGAGATGGTCGACGCCGGGGAGGCCCCCGACATGGCGCAGATCGGCGCCTACGCCGACTACGCGGCCAAGGACCTCCTCTACCGGGCCGACGACGTGCTCTCCATACCGGTCCAGGCCGACTTCGTCTCCCAGCTGGCCACGGCCGGCCAGGTGCACGGCGTCCAGTACGGCCTGCCGTTCGCCGCCTCCACCCGCGTGCTCTTCTACAACAAGACCCTCTTCGACAAGGCCGGCGTCACCCCGCCCAAGACCTGGGACGACCTCGCCGAGGCGGCCGAGGCGCTCGAGGCCGAGGGCGTGAAGTACCCCTACGCGCTGCCGCTGGGCGCCGAGGAGGCGCAGGCCGAGACGATGCAGTGGATGCTGAGCGGCGGCGGCGGCTACACCGACGACGTCGGCACCTATTCCGTCGACTCGCCGCAGAACGTCACCACCTTCACGTGGCTCAGGGACGAGCTGGTCGGCAAGGGCCTCACCGGCCCGGTCGCCCCCGGCAAGCTCAACCGGGCCGACGCCTTCACCGCCTTCGCGAACGGCGACGTCGGCATGCTCAACGGCCACCCCTCGCTGATGAAGACGGCGTCCGCCAAGGGCGTGAAGTACGGCATGGTGCCCACGCCCGGCGTCGACGGCGAGAGCAGGAACACGCTCGGCGTCACCGACTGGATGACGGCCTTCAAGAAGAACGGCCACCAGGAGGAGATCGGCGACTTCCTCGACTTCGTCTACAGCGACGAGAACGTCCTCGACTTCTCCCGCGAGTACGACCTGCTGCCGGTCACCACCTCCGCGTCCGAGACGATGAGCGCGGCGGCCGAGGACAAGGACCTCAAGCCCTTCCTGGACGAACTGCTGCTCTCCGAGCTCTACCCGGTCGGCAAGACCTCCTGGGCCTCGGTCAGCGCGGACGTGAAGAAGCGCATCGGCCAGGCGGTCGTCCCCGGCGGCAGCCCCGCGGAGGTCCTCGGCCAGATCCAGGCGACGGCGATGCGGGCGGGCAGCGCCGAATAGCGCCGCTGTCGGTGGCGGGCGTTACGGTGCCGTACATGGACCTGGGAGCAAGGGAGCGCGGCATCCTCGCGCTGGAGCGCCGGGGCTTTCCGGGCCCCGGCGCGAAGGAACGCGCGATCCGCGAGGAACTGGGCCTGGCCCCCGTCCGCTACTACCAGCTCCTCAACGCCCTCCTGGACGACCCGCGCGCCCTGGCCCTCGACCCGGTGACGGTCAACCGGCTGCGCCGGGTGCGGGAGTCGCGGCGCGGCGAGCGCTGAGGTTGGTTCCCGCGCCTGCGGGATAGGTTCGCCGTATGGGCAGCCACAAGGAATCCACCCCCGACTCCCAGGTCCCCGCGGACCACCTGCCGACGCCCGCGACCGAGGCCGGCCGCGAGGGGCTCGACGCCCTCCTCGCCCGCCCCGGCCGCGCGGTGATCGCGCTCGACTTCGACGGGACGCTCGCCCCGATCGTGCCGGACCCCGACCTGGCCCGCGCGCACCCGGACGCGGTGCCCGCGCTCGCGGCCCTCGCCCCGAAGGTCGCCTCCGTCGCGGTGATCACCGGCCGTCCGGCCGAGGTCGCCGTCCACCACGGAGGCTTCGCGGACGTCCCCGGCCTGGACCACCTCGTCGTCCTCGGCCACTACGGCGCCGAGCGCTGGGACGCCGCCACCGGTACGGTCACCGCGCCGCCGCCCCACCCGGGGGTGGCCGCCGTCCGGGCCGAGCTGCCGGGTGTGCTGGACGCCTCCGGGGCCGGGCCGGGCGTGTGGGTCGAGGAGAAGGGCCGGGCGGTCGCCGTGCACACACGGCGGGCCGCCGACCCGCAGGCCGCCTTCGAGGCCCTGCGCGCGCCGCTGGCCGAGCTGGCCACCCGCACCGGGCTGATCGTCGAACCGGGCCGCATGGTGCTGGAACTGCGCCCGCCGGGCATGGACAAGGGCGCCGCCCTGCAGGAGTACGTCCGCGAGGTGGACGCGGGATCCGTCCTCTACGCCGGTGACGACCTCGGCGACCTCCCCGCCTTCACGGCCGCGGACCGGCTCCGTGCCGAGGGCATCCCCGGGCTCCTGGTGTGCAGCGGCAGCGACGAGGTGACGGAGCTGAGGAAGCGCGCGGACGTGGAGGTGGACGGCCCGGCCGGGGTGGTGGCGCTCCTGCGCGCCCTCGCCCGCCGCCTGGCCTGAGACAACGTCACGACGAGGCTCCCCGCTCGTCACAGACGTGTCCGGACGCCGGCGCCGGGGCAACCCGCCCCGGCGTCCGGACCCTCCTGGGAGACGTGAAGCGCCTGCTCGATCAGGCCCGGACCCATGGAGGACAACGTCATGCCCGCTCGCCGCACGTTCCCGATGCTCGCCCTCGCCGTCATGGCCGCCGGCCTGGCACTCACCGCCTGCGACAACGGCGGCGGCGCCGACGACGCCGCGCCCTCCACGGCCACGTCGAGCGTCGCCCAGTCCCCCGCCGCGCAGCCGGACGCCCCCACCGGTCGGTCCGGCAAGAAGTGCACGGACCAGCTGGACTACGCGGGTGACCCGAGGTCGAACGCGGAGATCAATTCGATCGGTGAGGACACCGGCACCTGCCCCGCGCCGAAGCC
>NZ_BMRV01000022.1 GCF_014648815.1 Streptomyces flaveolus
GCGGCCCTTGCGGAAGGTGGTGCCGATGGGGTGGACCGGGGGCAGGTAGACGACGTCGAAGCCCATCGCGGCGATCGCGGGCAGCCGGCGGGCGGCGGTGCGGAAGGTTCCGTGGGGCTGGTCCTCGGTGCCCTCGGAGCGGGGGAAGAACTCGTACCAGGAGCCGTACAGGGCGCGTTCCCGCTCGACCAGCAGGGACAGCGGGTCGGAGGTGGTGACCAGCTCCCGCAGCGGATGCCGGGCCAGCACCGCGTCCACCTCCGGCGTCAACGCCGCCGCCAGCCGGGAAGCGGCCGGGCGTGTGTCGTCCCGCAGCGCGTCGACGGCGGCGAGGAGCCGGGTGCGCCCCCGGCTCTCCGGCACGTCCGCCGCGGCGCGCTCGTACAGCCGCGCGCCCTCCTCCAGGACGAGCTCCGTGTCCATGCCGGCCGGGATCTTGATCCGCGCGTGGTGCCGCCAGGTGGTGACCGGGTCACCCCACGCCTCGACGGTGTACGACCACAGGCCGGGCTCCCCGGCGCTCACCGTGGCCCCCCAGCGGTCGGTGCCCGGAGCCAGCTCCCGCATCGGCGTCCACGGGCCCGGCCGGCCCCGTGGATCTCTGAGGACGACGTTGGCCGCGACCGCGTCGTGCCCCTCCCGGAACACGGTGGCCGATATCTCGAACGCCTCGCCGGTCACGGCCTTGGCGGGGCGGCGCCCGCCCCGGACGACGGGGCGCACGTCGAGGACGGGAATGCGCCCGACGACGGTGGAGTCCTCGGCCGAGGATGGTTCCGGGGCCGGCGGCCCGGCCTCGGCCGGGCGCGCGGGGACCGCTCCGGTGCCGGGTGCGGTGGGGGATGACGAGTGGTGCGTGGCGGGCATGACCGCTCCTGTCCGCGTCAACGAGGGTGGGCGGATGACTCTGGGGAGGTGGGCCTGCGGGGCGTGCTGTGTGGGGTGTACCGCAGGAGCCTTCCCCTGCTGTTCGGGTGGGCAATCCGGCACTTTGTTAACTACTCGCGCGTATGTCGACACATGCGGCGGGTCCCGTTCGAACGCCTTCCCGCGCGTCGCTCCCGCAATCAGTGCCTCCGCGACATGTGCAGCTTTTCGTGCGGGGCGACATGTCACAAGGAGGCCGATGGGGAAAGATCCGGCCATATCGACACGCCGGTGCGTATCGGCCCGTCCGGCGTTCGAGGACGAGGCCGTTCAAGCCGATCGGGGGTTCATGGGGCGAAGCTCCCAGCGGGGGACAGAGCAACGCCGGTAACGTCATAAGCGACGAGGTAACGCACACCCCGTCCAATCGAGCGAACGCGCAGAGGTGGAGTGTGAAGGCGATCCGTCGACTGACCGTCCGTCCCGTTCTCCCCGACCCCCTGAGGCCCCTCAGCGATCTGGCCCGCAATCTGCGCTGGTCCTGGCACGCGGAGACCCGCGACCTCTTCCAGTCCGTCGACCCCGGATGCTGGGCCGAGTCCGGCCGCGACCCGGTGCGGCTGCTCGGCACCGTTCCGCCCGCGCGCCTGGCGGAGCTGGCCGAGGACCGCCGGTTCCTGCGCCGGCTGGCCGCGGTGGCCGACGACCTCGACCACTACATGACCGGCGACCGCTGGTACCAGGTCCAGCCGGGCCGACTGCCCGCCGCCGTCGCCTACTTCTCACCCGAGTTCGGCATCACCGCCGCCCTGCCCCAGTACTCCGGCGGCCTCGGCATCCTGGCCGGCGACCACCTGAAGGCGGCCAGCGACCTCGGGGTGCCGCTCGTCGGGGTCGGCCTGCTCTACCGGCACGGCTACTTCCGGCAGTCCCTGTCCCGGGACGGCTGGCAGCAGGAGCACTATCCCGTCCTCGACCCCCACGAGCTGCCGCTGGCCCTGCTCAAGGAGCCCGACGGCACCCTCGCCCGCGTCGCCCTCGCCCTGCCCGGCGGCCGGGAGCTGCGGGCCCGGATCTGGCTGGCCCAGGTCGGCCGGGTGCCGCTGCTGCTCCTCGACTCGGACGTCGAGGAGAACGACCTCGGCGAACGCGGCGTCACCGACCGGCTCTACGGCGGCGGCAGCGAACACCGGCTCCTCCAGGAGATGCTGCTCGGCATAGGAGGTGTCCGGGCGGTACGGACGTACTGCCGGCTCACCGGCCACCCCGAACCGGAGGTGTTCCACACCAACGAGGGCCACGCCGGGTTCCTGGGCCTGGAGCGCATCGCCGAACTCTGCGACCAGGGACTGGAGTTCGACTCCGCGCTGGAGGCGGTCCGGGCGGGCACCGTCTTCACCACGCACACGCCCGTCCCGGCCGGCATCGACCGCTTCGACCGCGAACTGGTCGCCCGCCACTTCGGACCCGGCGCCGAACTCCCGCGCATCGACGTCGAGCGCGTCCTGCGGCTCGGCATGGAGACCTACCCCGGCGGCGAGCCCAACCTGTTCAACATGGCCGTGATGGGCCTGCGTCTGGCCCAGCGCGCCAACGGCGTCTCCCTGCTGCACGGCGGCGTCAGCCGGGAGATGTTCTCCGGACTGTGGCCCGGCTTCGACGCCGAGGAGGTGCCGATCACCTCCGTCACCAACGGCGTGCACGCCCCGACCTGGGTCGCCCCCGAGGTGTTCCGGCTCGGCGCCCGGCAGATCGGCGTGCAGCGCGCCGAGGACGCCCTGACCGTCGGCGGCTCGGACCGTTGGGACTCCGTCGCCGACATCCCCGACCAGGACATCTGGGAGCTGCGCCGCACCCTGCGCGAGCAGCTGGTGACCGAGGTGCGCGAGCGGCTGCGCGCCTCCTGGCGGCAGCGCGGCGCGGGGACGGCCGAGCTGGGCTGGATCGACGACGTCCTCGACCCGGACGTGCTCACCATCGGATTCGCGCGGCGCGTCCCGTCGTACAAGCGCCTCACGCTGATGCTGCGCGACCGGGACCGGCTGATGGAGCTGCTGCTGCATCCCGAGCGGCCGATCCAGATCGTCGTCGCCGGCAAGGCGCACCCGGCGGACGACGGCGGCAAGCGGCTGGTGCAGGAGCTGGTGCGGTTCGCGGACGACCCGCGGGTGCGGCACCGCATCGTCTTCCTGCCCGACTACGGCATGGCGATGGCGCAGAAGCTCTACCCGGGCTGCGACATCTGGCTGAACAACCCCCTGCGCCCCCTGGAGGCGTGCGGGACCAGCGGCATGAAGGCGGCGCTCAACGGCTGCCTCAACCTGTCGGTGCTGGACGGCTGGTGGGACGAGTGGTACCAGCCGGACTTCGGCTGGGCCATCCCCACCGCCGACGGCGCCGGAACCGACGCCGACCGGCGCGACGCCATAGAGGCCGCCGCCCTCTACGACCTGCTGGAGCAGCGGATCACCCCCCGCTTCTACGAGCGGGGCGCGAGCGGGCTGCCCGACCGGTGGATCGAGATGGTCCGCAGGACCCTGAGCCTGCTCGGCCCGAAGGTGCTGGCCGGCCGCATGGTCAGGGAGTACGTCGAGCGGCTGTACGCCCCGGCGGCCGAGGCGCACCGCGCGATGGACCCGGACGCCGCCCGGGCGCTCGCCGAGTGGAAGACCCGGCTGCGGGCGGCCTGGCCCGGGGTGAGCGTCGACCACGTCGAGACGTCCGCGCCCGCCGCCACGGCGGAGCTCGGCACGACGCTCGGCCTGCGAGTGCGGGTGAACCTCGGCGACCTCGCCCCGGACGACGTGGAGGTCCAGGCGGTCTCCGGCCGGGTGGACTCCGAGGACCGCATCACGGACGCGGCGACCGTGCCGCTGAAACCGGTGGGCGGCCCCGACCTGGAGGGCCGCTGGGTGTACGAGGGCCCGCTCGCCCTGGACCGCACCGGCCCCTTCGGCTACACGGTCCGCATCCTGCCCGCGCACCGGCTGCTGGCGTCCGGTGCGGAGGCGGGGCTGGTCGCGGTGCCGTCGGACGAGCTGGGGGAGGCGGCGGGGCTGCTGATGAGGTGAGCGCCCCCGGGAGCGCCCGGGGCGGCGGCGGGGCGGGGGTCAGTCCTCGTCCTCGCCGCCGCTCAGCCGCCGCAGGACGGTGCCGCAGCGGCGGGCGTAGGCGTGCTGGAATCCCCGGGTCGCCGGTCCGCCCGCCTTCGCGTACCACTTGGCCGGGCGGCTGAACGCGGTCACGGTCAGCCAGACCGTGCCGTCGCCGGTGCGGTCCACGACGAAGGCCTCCTCGCCGGACTCGGGATGGCCGGGCAGGGTGCCGTACGCCCAGCCGGCCCGGCGGTGCTCCTCCAGCGTCCACACCACCCGGCAGGGCGCCTTGATCATCCCGGCGAGGGTGACGGTGACGTCGACGCCGGGTGCGGCACGGTCCGCGCTCGCGTCGATGCCGACGCCCATCGCCCGGTGCATCTCCCAGGTGAGCACGGCCTCGGCCGCCCGCCGGAACACCGGCTCGCCCTCCCCGAGGCGCGTGCGTACGTGCATGGGGCGGAAGCCGGGCGGGCAGTGGTCCTGCTCGCGGGTGGCGCCGACGTCGTCGTACGTGAAGGACATGGGCACCAAGAGTAGGGCGGCACCCGGGAACCAGTGGTTCCGGGTGCCGCCCGTGGTGCCGGTGCTCGTGCCGGTACCGGTCAGCTCACGTTGACCGCGGTCCAGGCCGCGGCCACCGCCTTGTACTCGGTGCTGGTCGAGCCGTACAGGGCCGAGGCCGCGTTCAGGGTCGCCGTGCGGGCGGCCTTGTAGTTGGTCGTCGACGTCATGTACGTGGTCAGCGCCTTGTACCAGATCTGCAGCGCCTTGGCGCGGCCGATGCCGGTGACGGTGGAGCCGTTGTACGTCGGGGAGTTGTAGCTGACCCCGTCCACGGTCTTCGCTCCGCTGCCCTCGGCGAGCAGGAAGAAGAAGTGGTTCGCCGGGCCCGACGAGTAGTGCACGTCGACGCTGCCGAGGCTGGAGGACCAGTAGTCCTTGGACGCGCCGTCCTTGCTGGGCTTGTCCATGTAGCGCAGCGGGGTGCCGTCGCCGTTGATGTCGATCTTCTCGCCGATGAGGTAGTCGCCCTTGTCGGCGGAGTTGGCCGCGTAGTACTCCACGCCGGTGCCGAAGATGTCGCTGGTCGCCTCGTTGAGGCCGCCGGACTCGCCGCTGTAGTTGAGGCCCGCGGTGTTGGAGGTGACGCCGTGGCTCATCTCGTGCCCGGCCACGTCCAGCGAGGTCAGCGGGCTGGTGTTGCCGTAGCCGTCGCCGTAGGTCATGCAGAAGCAGCTGTCGGACCAGAAGGCGTTGACGTACTGGTTGCCGTAGTGGACCCGGGAGTAGGCGGCCTTGCCGTCGTTCTTGATGCCGTTGCGGCCGAAGGTGTTCTTGTAGAAGTCCCAGGTGACCTGCGCGCCGTAGGCGGCGTCCACGGCGGCCGTCTGGTCGGTGGAGGAGCTGGAGGCGGTGCCGGTGCCCCACACGTCGTCGGCGTCGGTGAACAGGGTGCCGGTGCCGGAGGTCTTGCGGGCCAGGTTGTACGTCTTGTGGCCGCCGCGTCCCGTGTCGTACAGCTGGTACGTCGTGCCCGACTTGTAGGTGCCGAGGGTGACCGTGCCCGAGTACAGGCTCTTGCCGGAGCCCGTCTCGATGCCCTGGTACTCGTGCAGCTTGGCGCCGGTGGCGGCGTCGGTGATGACGTGCAGCTCGTTGGGGGTGCCGTCGTCCTGGAGGCCGCCGACGACGGTCTCGTAGGCGAGGACCGGCTTGCCGTCGGCCGCCCAGATCACCTTGCGGGGCGCGGAGTCGGCCGCGGTCTTCGACGACCCGGCGTCCTTCGCGGCGACCAGCGCCTGCTGCTCGGCCCTGTCCGCGGCGATCTTCGGCGTCACGGTGGCGACCTTGATGGCGGCGTTCGTCGCTCTGGTCACGCCCTGGGTGGCGCCGGACTTCGCCTGGTGCACGACGAGGTCGCCGCCGAGGACGGGCAGCCCCTCGTAGGTGCGCTCGTAGCGGGTGTGGACGGTGCCGTCGACGTCCCGGACGACGTCCTTGACGACGAGCTTCTCCTTCGCGCCGAGGCCTATCTGCTGGGCCGTCGCGGCAGCGGAGTGCTGCTGCTCCTGGATGAGCGCGGTGCGGGCGGAGTCCGACAGCAGCACCGGGGCGCCCGGCAGGGCCCGCGGCGCGGAGGTGTCGGCGGTGGCGCTGCCGGCGGTCAGGCCGGTGGTGAGCAGGGCGCCGGCCGCGACGGCGGTGGCGACGGCCAGCGTGCTGCGCTTGTGGCGAGCGAAGAGGGAGGACACACAAGCTCCTTCGGTGGGGGAGTCCGGTCGGCGTGGGGTGGCCGGCCGGCGTTGACTGCGAAGTTGTGCGGCGGGTGAGGGAAGAGTGGCACCCGTGCCGCGTACATGTCAGGAGGGTCGAATGATGTTGGCCGGAAATCGACGTCCGGGTGAATGTTGCGGAAACGTGAACCCGTGTGACCTCGGCAAAACCGCAACCCCGTCCGCGTATGGGCTTGGCAAAAAGAGGGCGGTCGTGGGGAGGGCGCCGCCCCCGGGAGTCGAACCTCCGGGGACGGCGCCCTGACTGTGGCGGGACCGGTGCGGACCCGCGGACGGGCCGGCGGGCCTACGGGAAGGTGAGGCGCCAGGCGTCGATGTAGCCGGTGTCCGCCGGGCCCAGGTCCTGGACACGCAGCTTCCAGGTGCCGTTGGCCGTTTCCGACGAGGCGTTGACCGTGTAGGTCTCGTGCACGTCCGCCGCCGGGTCGTAGCCGCTGCTCTTCAGGCGGTACGTCGACCCGTCCGGGGCGACCAGGTCGATCTGCAGGTCACCGCGCCAGGTGTGCACGATGTCCACGCCCACCTGGAGGTTGCTCGGCGCGTTGCCGGTGCGGCCGGAGACCGTGATCGAGGAGGTCACCGCGGACCCGTAGTCGGGGATGTTCACGTTGGCGGTGTTCTCGACGGTCGTGCCGCCACCACCGCCACCGCCGCCCGAGCGCGAGCCGACGTTGATGGCCGCCCACGCGTCCTGGACCGCCTTGTACTCGGCGCTGTCGGTGCCGTACAGCTCACCGGTCGCCGCGAGGGTGCCGGTACGGGCGCCCGCGTAGTTGGTGGTCGACGTGAACTTCGTGGTCAGCGCGCGGAACCAGATCTTCTCCGCCTTGGCGCGGCCGATGCCGGTGACCGGAAGACCGTCCGAGGTGGGCGAGTTGTAGGTGACACCGTTGATGGTCTTGGTGCCGCTGCCCTCGCTCAGCAGGTAGAAGAAGTGGTTCGCCGGTCCCGACGAGTAGTGGACGTCGATCCCGCCGAGGCCGGAGTACCAGGAGTCCTTGGACGCGCCGTCCTTGCTCGGCTTGTCCATGTAGCGCAGCGGGCTGCCGTCCCCGTTGATGTCGATCTCCTCGCCGATGAGGTAGTCACCGACGTCCGAGGAGTTGTTCGCGTAGAACTCGACCGAGGAGCCGAAGATGTCCGAGGTGGCCTCGTTCAGACCGCCGGACTCGCCGCTGTAGTTGAGGCCCGCGGTGTTGGAGGTGATGCCGTGGGTCATCTCGTGCGCGGCCACGTCGATGGACGTCAGCGGGTGGGTGTTGCCCGAACCGTCGCCGTACGTCATGCAGAAGCAGCTGTCCGACCAGAAGGCGTTGACGTAGTTGTTGCCGTAGTGGACCCGGGAGTACGCGCCCACGCCGTCACCGCGGATGCCGGAGCGGCCCTGGACGTTCTTGTAGTAGTCCCAGGTCAGCGCGGCGCCGTAGTGGGCGTCGGCGGCGGCGGTCTCCGTGTTGGACGCGCTGCCGTTGCCCCACGTGTCGTCGGGGCCGGAGAAGAGCGTGCCGGTGCCGGAGGTGCCGCGGTTGAGGTTGTACGTCTTGTGGTTGCCGCGCGCCGTGTCGGTCAGCGTGTACGACGACCCGGACTGCGCGGTGCCCAGCGTCACCGTGCCGCTGTACATGGTGTTGCCGGTGCCCTCGTGGATCGCCTGGTACTCGTACAGCTTGGCGCCGGTGGCCGCGTCGGTGACGACGTGCAGCTCGTTCGGCGTGCCGTCCTCCTGGAGGCCGCCCACGACCGTCTCGTACGCCAGGACCGGCGTGCCGTTGCCCGCCCAGATGACCTTGCGCGGGGCGCGGTCGGCGTCCGGCTGCTCGGCTCCGGCGGCCTTCGCGGCGGAGACCGCCTGCTGCTCGGCCTTCGCGGCGGTGATCTTCGGCGTCACGGTGGCCGGCTTGATGGCCTTGGCCGTGGCCTTCACGACCTTCTCGGTCTTCCCGGACGCGGCGGTGGTGACGACGAGGTCGCCGCCGAGGACGGGCAGCCCGTCGTAGGTCCGCTCGTAGCGGGTGTGCAGCGTGCCGTCGCGGTCCTTGACCACGTCCCGGACGACCAGCTTCTCCTTGGCGCCCAGGCCGAGGTCCTCGGCCGTCTCCGCCTTGGCGGCGTTGGCGTCCCGGATCAGCTCCGCGCGCTGGGCCGGGGTGAGTTTGACGGACTCGGCGCCCGGCGCGGGGGCCGGCCGCGGGGCGGCGGTGGCGCCGCCGGCCTGGAAGGCCGTGGCGATCAGCGCGGCGACACCGGCGAGGGCGACGCCCGCCGCGCGGCGGTGCGTGGTGTGGGAGGTGCGTCTGTGGGGAGTGTTGTTGCTCAACACTGACTCCTTCTGCGTGGCCGCGGGTCGCGCGGCCAGGGGAGACCGGACGGCGGGTGGGCCGGCCGGGCAGAGCTAGGCGGTACGCAGAAACCACGTGCAAGGAGCTGGCCGCGGCACAGCACTGATGAGGAAGCTGTGGGGACGCTGTGGAGCGGCCGTGGGAAGAGTGGCAGGAGATCTCGACCCTTGTCAGGACCGCGTCAGTAAGTTGGCCGGAAATCGTTCGTTGTCCGGGCGTTCATGTTCGATATACGGATTGGTTGCCGTGAGGGTCCGTACTGACTGCCCGCTCAGTCAGCCGGCCGCCGCCGCACCGCCGGCGGAGGGGTCCCGGCGGGCCTCTCCGTGCCAGGACCCCCACAGCGCCGCATAGGCTCCACCGGCCGCCACCAGCTCGTCGTGCGTGCCGAGTTCGGTCAGCCGGCCGTCCTCCATCACGGCCACGCGGTCGGCGTCGTGCGCGGTGTGCAGCCGGTGCGCGATGGCGATGACCGTACGGCCTTCCAGCACGGCGGCGAGCGCGCGCTCGGTGTGCCGGGCCGTGGTCGGGTCCAGCAGGGCGGTGGCCTCGTCCAGGATCAGCGTGTGCGGGTCGGCCAGTACCACCCGGGCGAGGGCGAGCTGCTGGGCCCGGGAGCCGTCGGCGCGGCTGCCGTCGCCGCCCAGCTCGGTGCCCAGGCCGTCCGGCAGCTCCCGCACCCACTCCTCGGCGCCGACCGCGCGGAGGGCGGCCCACAACGCGTCGTCGAACGCGTCCGGTTCGGCGATGAGCAGATTGTCGCGAACCGTGCCCAGGAAGACGTGGTGCTCCTGGGTGACCAGCACGACCTGACGGCGCAGCCGCTCCGGAGCGAGCGCGACCACGGGCACCCCGCCCACCGTCACCGAGCCCTCGTCCGGCGCGTCGACCCCCGCGAGCAGCCGGCTCAGCGTGGTCTTGCCCGCCCCGGACGGCCCGACGACGGCCAGCCGCTCACCCGGCCGCACGGTCAGGTCCACGCCGCGCAGCACCTCGCCGCCCCGGTCGTACGCGTAGCGCACCCCGGACACGTCGATGCGGTCGTCCGCCGGCACCGCCGCGTCGTCCGCCGCGGCCCGCGGAGCCAGCGCGAGCCCTTCCACCCGGGCGAAGGAGGCGCCGCTGCGCTGGAGTTCCTCGAACCGCATCAGCACCTCGTCGAGCGGCACCGTCAGCTGCTGGAGATACAGCGCACAGGCCACCACGGCGCCCACGCTCACCATCCCGTGCGCGTGGAGGAACCCACCCGTCAGCAGCACGCCCGCCACGGGCACCACGTACGACACCTCGACCACCGGGAAGAGCACGCTGCGCAGATACAGCGTGTGGAACCGGGCGCGCCGCGAGACCGCCAGCGCCCGGCGGCTCGCCTCGACCCGCTGCCCGGCCAGCCGGAAGGCCTCGATCGTGCGGGCGCCCGCCACCGTCGAGGCGACGATCTCGGCGACGTCCGAATTGGCCGCACCCTCGGCGAGATAGCCGTCGCGGGCGTGGCGCAGATACCAGCGCAGCGCCCACCGGATCGGCATCAGCAGCACCAGCGCGACGGCGCCGAGCGGCGGGGAGAGCACGAACAGCGCGACGGAGAGGAACAGCGTCTGCACGGCGTTGACCAGCAGGTCCGGGCCGGCGTCGCGCAGCGTGGTCCCGACGGTGGTCACGTCGGCCGTGCCCCGCGTCGTCAGGTCCCCGGTGCCCGCCCGTTCCACCACGGACGCGGGCAGCGCCAGCGCCCGGTCCACGAACCGCTCCCGCACCCGGGCCAGCGTCCGCTCACCGAAGCGGTGCCCCACGTACCGGGCCCAGCGGGCCAGCAGCAACTGGGCCGCCGAGCACACCAGGATGGCGAGCGCCATCCGGTCCACGGCGTCCACCCCGCCCCCGGCCCGCACCTCGTCGACGATCCGGCCCAGCAGCCACGGCCCGGCGAGCCCGGCCAGGGCCGCCAGCGCGTTCAGGCCGAGCAGCGCGGCGAACGCCCGCCCGTCGGCGCGCACCAGGCCGGCCATCGCCCGTCGGACGGCGGCGCGCTCGGCGACGGGGAGCCGGCCCGGCGTCCCCTGCTCCGGCGAGGTCATCGCACGGCCTCCTCTTCCTCGGCGTCCCGCGCGACCAGCTCCCGGTAGCCCGGCTCGGCGTCGAGCAGTTCCCGGTGGCTTCCGCAGGCCGCGACCTTGCCGTCGACGAGGTAGTGCACGACGTCCGCCCGGTCGAGCACCAGCGGCGACGTGCAGGCCAGTACGGTCGTACGGCCCGCGCGCGCCGCCCGCAGCCGGTCCGCCACCGCCGCCTCGGTGTGGGCGTCCAGGGCCGACGTCGGTTCCACGGCCAGCAGCACCTCCGGCTCCGCGGCCAGGGCCCGCGCCAGCCGCACCCGCTGCCGCTGGCCGCCCGACAGATCGCGGCCCTGTGCGGCGACGGCCGTGTCCAGCCCTTCGGGCAGGCCTCGGACGATGTCGTCGGCGGCGGCCGCGCCGACGGCCCGGGACAGGTGGCCCTCCGTGGGCACGCCCCGCGCGCGCGGTCCGGCGGCGCCGATCACCTCGCGCAGGGTGCCCGCGAACAGGTCGGCCTCCGCCTCCGCCACCAGGATGCGCTCCCGTACCTGCGTCAGCGGTATGCCCGCCAGCGGGACGTCACCCCACGTGACGTCGGAGGGGGCGTACCGGCCGAGGCGGTCGATCACGGCGGCCGCGTCGGCCGGCCGGGCCCCGGCCAGCACGGTCAGCCGCCCCGGCGGCACCCGCACCCCGGACGCCGGGTCGTACAGCACCGCCGGCTCCGCCGGGGCGTCGCACGTGCCCTCGTCCGGCTCGGCCTCCAGCCGCAGGAACGCGACCACGCGGCGGGCGGCCACCACGCCCCGGCTCAGCTGGTGGCTCATCTCGATCAGGAACGCCACCGGCCAGCCCAGCGCCACGACATAGCCGTACACCGACACCAGCTCGCCCACGCTGATCTCGCCGCGCGCGGCCAGCCGGGCGCCCAGCCAGGTCACCAGCCCCAGGAACAGCATCGGCAGCCCCACCCCGATGGCCTGGATCCAGCTGGTCACCGCCCCGACCCGGTACCCCTGCTCGCGCAGCCGCGCCGAGTCCCGCCGGAAGGCGTCCGCGACCAGGTTCTTGCCGCCCAGCCCGTTCAGCACCCGCAGCCCGCCCGCCAGGTCGCCGATCCGCGCCGTCAGCACGCCCTGCCGCTCCCGGTACTCGGTCTCCCGGCCCTGCAACCGGCCCATCAGCGGCCCCAGCAGCACTCCGAGGGCCGGTACGCCGAGCAGCACCACCAGGGCCAGCTGCGCCGACACCGACAGCATCAGACCGCCGACCGCCGCGTACGCGACGATCGCCCCGACACCGGGCCCGACCGCCGTCAGCGACTGGCTGATCGTCTGCACGTCGCCCACCCCGATGGTGACGACCTCACCGGTCCCCACCTGCCGCCGCAGCGCCGCGCCGAGCCGTGTCGCGTGCCCGACGACGACCTTGACCGTGCGGAAGTTGGCGTCCATCCGGACCCGCGTCATCGTGCGGTGCCGCAGGATGCCCAGCCAGGCGTTGACCACCCCCGCCGCGGCCAGCGCACCCGTCCAGCCCGCCAGCGCGCCCAGGTCACCGGGCTCCAGCCCGTGGTCGACCGCCCGGGCCATCAGGTACGGCGTCGCCGCCAGCAGCACCATCCAGGCGCTGGCGAGCACCGCCCCCGCCGCACAGCGCCGCCACTGCCGCCCGACCAGCCACCACAGATACCGCCAGCCGCCCCGGCGGTCGGGCGTGCCGGGATCCTCGTACGCGTCGATCGAGGCGCCGCCCGTCCGCCACCCCCCGGCCCCGCTCACGCGAGACTGTCCCGCCACGCCCGGTGCAGGTCCGCGAACCGCCCCGTCCCCGCGATCAGTTCGGCCGGGGCGCCGTCCTCCACGATCCGGCCGTGCTCCATCACCAGCACCCGGTCGGCGATCTCCACCGTCGACAGCCGGTGCGCGATCACCACCGCCGTACGGCCCTTCAGCACCGTCGCCATGGCCCGCTGCACCGCCCGCTCACCGGGGACGTCCAGCGAGCTGGTCGCCTCGTCCAGGATCAGCACCGCCGGGTCGGCGAGCAACGCCCGCGCGAACGCCACCAGTTGCCGCTGCCCGGCGGAGATCCGGCCACCCCGCTTGCGGACGTCGGTGTCGTAGCCGTCGGGCAGCGCGGCGATGAAGTCGTGGGCGCCGATCGCCTTCGCGGCCCGCTCGATCTCCTCCCGCGTCGCCTCCGGACGCCCGATGGCGATGTTCTCGGCGACCGTGCCGGAGAACAGGAACGCCTCCTGCGTCACCATCACCACCCCGCGCCGCAGTTCGGGCACGGCGAGGTCGCGCAGGTCGGTGCCGTCGAGCAGGACCCGCCCGTCGGAGGGGTCGTAGAACCGGGCGAGCAGCTTGGCCAGCGTCGACTTGCCCGCGCCCGTCGAGCCGACCACGGCGACGGTCTGCCCGGCCGGGATCGTCAGGTCGAAGCGGGGCAGCACCTCACCGCCGGTGCGGTAGCCGAAGCGGACCCCGTCGAAGACGACCTCGCGCCCGGGATGTTCCGACACCGGCGGCGGCAGCTCCCTCGGCGTCGCCGGCTCGGGCACGGACGGCGTCTGGGCCAGCAGCCCGGCGATCTTCTCCAGCGAGGCCGCCGCCGACTGGTAGGAGTTCAGGAACATGCCGAGCCGGTCGATCGGGTCGTACAGCCGGCGCAGATACAGCACCGCCGCCGCCAGCACACCGAGCGCCAGCGTGCCGTCCGCGACCCGGTAGGCACCCCACAGCACGATTCCCGCGACGGCCGTGTTGGCGACCAGCCGGGAGCCGACGACGTAACGGGCCATCTCCAGCAGCGCGTCGCCGTTGGTCCGCTCGTGCCGCCGGTTCAGCACGGCGAAGTCGGCGTCGTTGGCGGCCTCCCGGCGGAAGGCGCGCACCGGGCGGATGCCGTTCATCGTCTCCACGAACTTCACGATCACCGCCGCGATCGCCGTGGACCGCTGCCGGTACACGCGCCCCGCGCGCCGCTGGTACATCCGCACCAGCCCGTACAGCGGCACGAACGAGGCCACCGCTACCGCGCCGAGGCCGAGGTCCAGCCACAGCAGCATCACCGAGATGTAGACGAAGGACAGGATGACCGTGATCAGCTCCTGCAGCCCCTCGCTGAGCAGCTCCCGCAGCGACTCGACGTCCGTGGTGGAGCGGGAGATGAGCCGCCCCGACGTGTAGCGCTCGTGGAAGTCGACGCTGAGCGCCTGCGCGTGCCGGAAGATCCGGCCCCTCAGGTCCAGCAGCACGTCCTGGTTGACGCGGGCGGACGCGGCGATGAACGCGTACTGCAGGGCGCCGGCGGTCAGCGAGCACAGCAGGTATCCGGCACCGACCGCGATCAGCGGCCCGTGGTCGTGGTCGCGGAAGGCCGGCACAGCACGGTCGATGGCGTACGCCACCAGGAGCGGTCCCGCCTGCACGGCCGCCTGCTGGAGCAGCAGGAGCAGGACCGTGACCGCGACACGGACCCGCAGGGGCGCCAGCAGCGAGCGCAGCAGGGCCGCCGTGGCGCCCGGCGGGCTGGGCAGGACGTCGCGGTCGAAGTCGTCGCCGGTGTGCTCCGCGCCCTGGGACCGGGGCGGATCCTCCGCTTCGCCGGGAGCGGGCGGGGACGTGAGGGGGGCCGTCATAGCCGGTCTTCCTCCTGTTCGCCCGCGCCGGACATCAGATGGGCGTACTCGGCGTTCGTGCGCAGCAGTTCGTGGTGGGTGCCGACGGCGGCGATCCGGCCCCGGGACAGCAGGGCCACCCGGTCGGCGAGCAGGACCGTGGAAGGGCGGTGCGCGACGATCAACGCGGTGGTGTCCGCGAGCACCCTGCGCAGGGCGGCCTCGACGGCGGCCTCCGTGTGCACGTCCAGGGCGGACAGCGGGTCGTCGAGGACGAGGAACCTCGGTCCTCCGACCACGGCCCGGGCGAGCGCGAGGCGCTGCCGCTGCCCGCCGGACAGGCTGAGGCCCTGCTCGCCGACCTGGGTGTCGGTGCCCTGCGGCAGGGCGTGCGCGAAGTCGGCCTGCGCGACGGCGAGCGCCCGCCCCAGCGCGTCGGGGCCGGCGCCCTCACCGGCCCCCATCAGCACGTTCTCGCCGACGCTCGCCGAGAAGAGCGTGGGCTCCTCGAAGGCCACGGCGACCAGGGCGCGCAGCTCCTCGCGGGGCAGGTCGGCGATGTCCTGGCCGTCCAGCGTGATCCGTCCCTCGGTCACCTCGTGCAGCCGGGGGATCAACGCGGTCAGGGTCGTCTTCCCGCTGCCGGTCGCACCGACGAGGGCCATGGACTCACCGGGCCGGATGTGCAGGTCGACCCGGTCGAGCAGGGGCGGGGAATCGGGAGGCGCGTCGGGATACCGGAAGCGAACCCCTTCGAACCGCAACCCGCCCGCTCTCGCGGTAGCTGCGGGCAGTCGTGTCTCCCCCAGTGCCTGGGAGGCACCCCGTGGCGCCGGGCCGCGGTCCTTGCCCCCCGGCACCGAGGCAGGGCCACCGACAACCCCCGGCGCCTCGACCTCCGCGTCCATCACCTCGAAGTACCGGTCCGTCGCCGTCGCCGCCTCCTGGCTCATCGCCAGCAGGAACCCGATGGACTCCACCGGCCACCGCAGCGCCAGCGCCGTCGACAGGAACGCCACCAGCGTCCCCGCCGACAACGCGCCGTCCGCCACCTGTACCGCCCCGACCACCAGCGCCGCACCGATCGCCAGCTCCGGCAGCGTCACGATGACCGCCCAGATGGCCGCCAGCAGCCGCGCCTTGCGCAGCTCCGTCCCCCGCAGCGTGTGCGACAGCTCGTGGAAGGCGCGGGCCTGACTGCGGTGCCGCCCGAAGCCCTTGATGATGCGGATGCCGAGCACGCTCTCCTCGACCACGGTCGTCAGGTCCCCGACCTGGTCCTGCGCGCGCCGCGCCACCTCGGAGTACTTCTTCTCGAAGACCGCGCAGGTGATCATCACGGGGATGGCCGGTCCGAGGACGACCAGCCCCAGCGTCCAGTCCTGCACCAGCATGATGCCCACGCCGACCAGGATCGTGACACCGTTGACCAGCAGGAACGTCAGGGGGAAGGCGAGGAACATGCGCAGCAGCATCAGATCCGTCGTCCCGCGCGACAGCAACTGGCCCGAGGCCCACCGGTCGTGGAAGGCGACCGGCAGCCGCTGCAGATGCCGGTACAGATCCGCCCGCATCCCCGCCTCGACGCCCGCCAGCGGCCGGGCCACCAGCCAGCGCCGCAGCCCGAACAGCAGCGCCTCCGCCAGTCCCAGGAGCAGCAGGTACAGCGCGCCGAGCCACACGCCCGCCGGGTCCCGGTCGGCGACCGGCCCGTCCACCATCCACTTCAGGACGAGCGGGATCACCAGCCCCACGCAGGAGGCGAGGATCGCGACGAACGCGGCGGTGGACAGCCGCGCCCGCACGGGGCGGACGTACGGCCACAGCCGCAGCAGGGAACGCACGGCGGAACGCTTGCCGACGGAGTCCGGGGCGGGGGCAGGTGTCGTGGGCATCAGCAGCGAGCCTACGGTTCACCACTGACAGTGCCCACCGAGTTTTCGTCGCACCCGGGGGTCGTACGGAGGCACCGGCCGCCGGCCGGTGCGCCGTCGAGCGCACCGGCCGACGTGCCGTACCCCCGCGTCAGCCCGCCGGGTACGGCAGCAGCGTGGCGTCCACCTTCTCCCAGGCCGACTTCAGCTCGGCCAGCAGCTCCGGCCGGTCGGCGGCGAGGTCGGCCTGCTCGCGGGCGTCGGCCGCCAGGTCGAACAGGTGGTTCCGGCCGTCCGCGTCGCGGTAGTACTTCCAGTGGCCGCGCCGCAGCGCCCGGTTGCCCCGCACCCGCCAGAACAGGTCGCGCTCGGGCGCCTTCTCGCCGCGCAGCAGGTAGCCGGCGAAGCTGTGCCCGTCGAGCGGGTACGCCGGGTCCGGCCGGGCGCCGCCCAGCTCCAGCAGGGTGGCCGTCCAGTCGGGCGAGTAGACGGGCTCGTGGCTGACCTGCCGGGCGTCGACGCCGGCCGGCCAGCGCAGGACGGTCGGCACCCGGATGCCGCCCTCCAGCAGTTCGGACTTGCCGCCGCTGAGCGGCCACTGGTAGGAGAAGCGCTCGCCGCCGTTGTCGCTGGCGAAGACGACGAGCGTGTTCTCCTCCTGGCCGGAGCGGCGCAGCGCGGCGAGCACCCGGCCGACCGAGGCGTCCAGGTTCTCGACCATCTCCCGGTACTTCTCCACCGAGCCGCCGTCGTTGTGCAGCAGCGCGCCCAGCACGTTCCCCGACCGGATCTCCGCCGCGATCTCCGCGCCCGTCTCCGCGTCGTCCTCGGTCAGCCACGGCCAGTGCGGGGTGGTGAAGTTGAGGTTGAGCAGCCACGGCTTGTCGTGGTCGCGGCCGACGTACTCGACGGCGCGCTCGGTGAGGACCGTGGTGTAGTACCGCAGGTCCTGGTAGGTGGCGTCGCCCTCGTACAGGTCGTAGTCGCCGAGCTGGCCCAGCTTGGAGAAGTACTCCAGGGCGCCGCCGAAGTTGCCGAAGAACTCGTCCCATCCCGACTTGGTGGGGCTGTAGTCCGGCAGCCAGCCGCAGTGCCACTTGCCGATCAGGGCGGTCGCGTAGCCGGCCTTCTTCAGCAGCGAGGCGAGGGTCGGGTGATTCGGGTCCAGGCCCTGGGTGCGATTGCCGATGGGTTCGGCGAGGCCGCCCTTCGTGCGGCCCGGATAGCGGCCCGTGTAGAGGCTGAACCGGGTCGGGGAGCAGGTCGCCGAGCCGGAGTAGGCGTCGGTGAACCGCACCCCCTGCGCGGCGAGCCGGTCCAGGTTCGGCGTCCGGATGTGCGGGGCGCCGTACGACGACAGGTCGGCCCACCCGAGGTCGTCGCCGAGGATGAACAGGATGTTCGGGCGTCTGCGCGGGCGGGCGGAGGCGGGGCGGGACCGGAACGGGCGTTCGGCGGGAGCGGCCGAGGCGGTGGCGGACGTACCGGCGACAGCCGTCACCGCCCCGCCGCCGACCAGGCCACCGAAGACACGACGGGATATCTCGGGCATGCGTGATCCAGGGGAGAGAAGAGAGGGAGAGAAAGAGGGAGAGGCGCGGAGGGCGCGGGTCAGCGACAGACGGCGCTGGACTGGCGGCACAGGTCGACATGGCGCCGCGCCACGAGCGCGGCGCACACGCACCGGAGAGCGGCGACGGTCCTCATGACCTGGGACGCTGTCAGCCGGGCCGGCCCCCGGTCAAGAAGATCGCCGACGCGTTCACGAAGCCGACAAGGAGCCGCAACACGCGGGCGCGGCCGCCGCCCACGCCGAGGTCCGCACCGCCATTACCCGGGAGGGAATGGTCCGCCCGGGCCGTCCGGCCGAGACTGGAGCCCGGTTCGAGACCATCACCGAGGGGGAGTCCATGTTCTTCGAGACCTTCGACGGCACCCGGCTGGCCTACGAGGACTACGGCCGGGGCGAGCCCCTGCTGTTCGTCGCCAGCTGGGCGCTGAACAGCGACATGTGGGAATACCAGATCCCCTTCTTCACCGAGCGGGGCTACCGCTGCGTCACCCTGGACCGGCGCGGCCACGGCCGTTCCGAGCGCCCCTCGACGGGCTACGACCTGGACGCCTCCGCCGACGACATCGCCGCGCTGCTCGACCACCTCGGCCTGCGGGACGTGACGATGGTCGGCCACTCGACGGGCGGCGCGGAGGTCGCCCGGTACCTGGCCCGGCACGGACAGGAACGCGTGTCCCGGGTGGCCTTCGTCGCCGCCGTGCTGCCGTTCCTCGAACTCACCGACGACAACCCGGAGGGGCTGCCCGAGGCCGTGCTCCAGGAGACGCTGCGGCAGTTCGCCACCGACCGGCCCAAGTGGTTCGCCGACCGGGCGCAGACCTGGTACGCCACCCACCTGGGCAACGACGTCTCCCCCGCACTGATCGACTGGACCCTGCGGCAGTGCATGTCGGCGTCCCCCTGGGCCACCTCGCAGCTCTTCGCGGCCACCTTCCACCACGACCACCGGCTCGCGCTGGCCGGGATCGACCTGCCCACGCTCGTCGTGCACGGCACCGCCGACGCCTCCGCGCCGATCGAGACCACCGGCCGGCGCACCGCCGCACTCGTGCCGGGCGCGGAGCTGCGCGAGTACCCGAACGCGGGGCACGGCCTGTTCGTCACCCACCGGGACCGGCTCAACGCCGACCTGCTGGAGTTCCTGAAGCACTGACCGGGCCGCGGCCGTGCCCCCGGGCGGACCGGCTCAGCCCGCCCTGAGCAGCAGTACCGTCCGGCCAGGCACCCTGATCGGGGCCCCCGCCGGGTACTCCTCGCCCGGCGCCCCCGACTGCTCCTCCCTGTCGGTGTCCACGACCACCTCGTACCGCTCCGCCCACGGCGCCGCCGGCAGCACGAAGTCCACCGGCCGGTCCCCGGCGTGCAGGACGGCCAGGAAACTGTCGTCGGTGATCGGCGCACCGCGCTCGTCCCGGCCGGGGATGTCCCGCCCGGACAGGTACATGCCGAGAGTGGCGGCGGGGGCGTACCAGTCGCCCTCCGTCATCTCCGTGCCCCGGGCGGTGAACCAGGCCAGGTCGCGCAGGCCGTCCGCGGAGTGGGCCCGGCCGGAGAAGAAGGCCCGGCGGCGCAGCACCGGGTGCCGGTGGCGCAGCGCGATCAGCCGGGAGGTCAGCTCGAACAGGGGCCGCCAGTCCGGGTCGTCCAGCAGGCTCCAGTCCACCCAGCTGATCTCGTTGTCCTGGCAGTAGGCGTTGTTGCTGCCGCGCTGGGTGCGCCCCATCTCGTCGCCCGCCACCAGCATCGGCACGCCGGTCGACAGCAGCAGCGTGGTCAGCAGGTTGCGCAACTGGCGCCGCCTGAGCGCGCGGACGCCCTCGTCGTCCGTCTCGCCCTCCGCGCCGCAGTTCCAGGACCGGTTGTCGTCCGCGCCGTCCCGGTTGCCCTCGCCGTTGGCCTCGTTGTGCTTGCGCTCGTACGACACCAGGTCGCGCAGCGTGAACCCGTCGTGCGCGGTGACGAAGTTGACCGACGCGTACGGCCGCCGCCCGCCCCAGGCGTACAGGTCGCTGGAGCCGGACAGGCGGTAGCCCATCTCCCGGACGTCCGGCAGGGCATGCCGCCAGAAGTCCCGCACGGCGCCCCGGTAGCGGTCGTTCCACTCCGTCCACAGCGGTGGGAAAGCGCCCACCTGGTAGCCGCCCGAGCCGACGTCCCACGGCTCGGCGATCAGCTTCACCCGGCGCAGCACCGGGTCCTGCGCGATCACCGCGAGGAACGGGGAGAGCATGTCGACGTCGTGCATCGAGCGGGCCAGCGCCGCCGCCAGGTCGAAACGGAAGCCGTCCACGCCCATCTCCGTCACCCAGTACCGCAGCGAGTCGGTGATCAGGCGCAGGACGTGCGGCTGGACGACGTGCAGGGTGTTGCCGCAGCCGGTGTAGTCGGCGTAGCGGCGGGCGTCGTGCTGGAGACGGTAGTAGCCGCGGTTGTCGATGCCCTTCAGGGACAGCATCGGGCCCAGCTCGCCGGCCTCCGCCGTGTGGTTGTAGACCACGTCGAGGATGACCTCGATGCCGGCCGCGTGCAGGGCGCGCACCATCCGCTTGAACTCGCCGACCTGCTGTCCCGTCGTGCCGGAGGCGGCGTAGGCGGCGTGCGGGGCGAAGTAGCCGATCGAGTTGTAGCCCCAGTAGTTCCTCAGGCCACGCTTCAGCAGATGGTCCTCGTGCGCGAACTGGTGCACCGGCAGCAGCTCGACGGCGGTCACGCCCAGCTTCACCAGGTGCTCTATCGCCGCCGGGTGCGCCAGGCCCGCGTACGTGCCGCGCAGCTCCTCGGGGATGCCGGGGTGCCGCTTGGTGAAACCGCGCACGTGCAGCTCGTAGATGACGGAGTCCGCCCACGGCGTCTTGGGCCTGCGGTCGTCCGACCAGTCGTCGTCGTCGTGGACGACGACGCCCTTGGGGACGTACGGCGCCGAGTCCCGGTTGTCGCGCACGGTGTCCGCCACGTGCTGCTCGGGCCAGTCGCGGACGTGCCCGTACACCTCGGGCGGCAGCCCGAACTCGCCGTCCACCGCGCGGGCGTACGGGTCGAGCAGCAGCTTCGCCGGGTTCCAGCGGGCGCCGGTCCACGGGTCCCAGCGGCCGTGCACCCGGTAGCCGTAGCGCTGCCCGGGCAGCACGCCCGGCACGAAGCCGTGCCAGATCTCGTGCGTCAGCTCGGTCAGCCGCACCCGCCGCTCCGCACCGCCGGGACCCCGCTCGTCGAACAGGCACAGCTCGACCGCCTCCGCCCCGCCCGCCCACAGCGCGAAGTTGGTCCCCGGCGCCTCGTCCGGACCCGCCCGGAAGCGGGCGCCCAGCGGCACCGGCGTGCCCGGCCAGGCCGGCACGGCGGGCGGCGGCGCGGCACGCCGCGCACCGTTCACCACGACGGCGGGGCGCCCGTCCTCGGCGGCCCGCTTCCCGGCCACCGCCTCCTGCTCGGCTGCGCTGGACACCTGTCAGCCTCCTGCGGCTCGTGGAACGACGTCGCAGTGACGGGAAAATGGGCGCACGGTGTCCCGACCGCTGCTCCCCGTCGCGTCGTCCTCCCCACTGTTCTGCCCACCCCGTGGCTCGCACTCACGTTTCCCCAGGGCCGGCCGGTCGTTACGGGTGGATGTGAGGCACGTACATGGGCGCGCGCGGCGCGCGGGGGCCGCGCTGGCCGCCGTAATGACATGGGCAGGACTGCTGGCCGGGGCCGCCGGATGCACCTCGGGCGGCAGCAGCATCGGCTCCGGCATCGGGGAGGTGTTCGGCAAGCCGCCCGCCCCCGAGGACGTCATCCGCGTCACCCCGGACGACGCGAGCAAGGGGGTGCGGCCGGATCGGGAACTGTCGGTGCGGGTGCCCGAGGGGCGCCTGGAGTCGGTGAAGGTCGTCAAGTCGCAGGACGCGCAGGAGACTCCGGTCCCCGGCCGGATCTCCGCCGACGGCCTCAGCTGGAAGCCCGCCGACGACCGGCTCGCGCTCGCCGCCAAGTACACCGTCGACGCCGTGGCCCTGGACGGCCACGGGCGCCGCTCCGCCCGGCACACCACCTTCACGACCTACGTCCCCGAGGAACGCTTCATCGCGTACACCGCCCCCGAGAACCGCTCGGTCGTCGGCACCGGCATGATCGTTTCGCTGGAGTTCAACCGCGAGATCACCGACCGCGCCGCCGTGGAACGCGCCGTCTCCGTGACCGCGAAGCCCGCCACCGAGGTCCGCCCCCACTGGTTCGGCAAGGACCGCCTCGACTTCCGGCCCAGGAACTACTGGAAGCCCGGCACGAAGGTCACCGTCGCCCTGAAGCTGAGGGACGTGGAGGGCGCGCCCGGCGTCTACGGGCTCCAGCACAAGGCGTTCTCCTTCACCGTCGGCCGCAGCCAGGTGTCGCTGGTCGACGCGGTCGAGCGGACCATGGAGGTGCGCCGGGACGGCACCCTGCTGGCCACCGTGCCGATCACCGCCGGGGCGCCGTCGACGCCCACCTACAACGGCAAGATGGTGGTCACCGAGATGCTCGACGTCACCCGCATGAACAGCCGCACGGTCGGCTTCGGCGGCGAGTACGACATCCCGGACGTCCCGCACGCCATCCGCCTGACCAGCTCCGGCACCTTCCTGCACGGCAACTACTGGGCGCCCGTCGACACCTTCGGCCGCGCCAACGTCAGCCACGGCTGCGTCGGCCTGCGCGACGTCAAGGGCGGCGGGTCCGACACCCCGGCGGGCTGGTTCTTCGACCGCAGCCTGATCGGCGACGTCGTCGAAGTCGTCCGCAGCAAGGACAAGAAGGTCGACCCCGACAACGGCCTCGGCGGGTGGAACATGAGCTGGAGGGCGTGGAAGGCGGGCAGCGCGGTCCGGTGACGCGGAGCCCCGCGGCGCCAACTCGGTACGGAACAGTGACAATTCCCTTGGCCGCAACGTCCCTGGCCTGCGGTTACGATGCGCCGATGCGCGAGTGTGCGCACTGGGGCGCGGGCCGGACCAGGCCCGGCGAGGGGAGACAAGGTGAACGTGCGTCCGATATCGGGGACGTCGTCGGCCGGCATCCGGGGGCGGAGCGGCAAGGGGACCGGCAGGAGGCTGCCCGCGCTGATGCTGGGCGTGCTGCTGGCGGTCAGCGCGTGCGGCGGAGGCGGTGCGGACTCGGGGTCCGGGGACGGCAAGGGCGGCAACGCCAAGGACGCCACCGCGGCACAGAGCAAGCAGTCCGAGGCGGTCGTCACCATCGCGCCGGCCAACGGGGCGAAGGCCGTCGACACCAGCGGCGCCCTCAAGGTCGGCGCCGCCAAGGGCAAGCTGACCGAGGTCGTGGTCAAGGACGCCGAGGGCCACCCGGTCGAGGGGAAGATATCCGGGGACGGCGCCACCTGGACGCCGTCCACCCACCTGGCCGCCTCCACCGCGTACACCGTGCACGCCGTCGCCCAGGACTCCGAGGGCCGCACCGCGGCGGAGGACTCCCGCTTCACCACGCTGACGCCGAAGAACACCTTCACCGGCACCTTCACTCCCGAGGACGGCTCGAAGGTCGGCGTCGGGATGCCGTTCTCGATCCGCTTCAGCCGGGGCATCACCCACCCCGAGGACGTCGAGAAGGCCATCCGCATCAAGACCGAGCCGGCCGTCGAGGTCCAGGGCCACTGGTTCGGCAACGACCGCCTGGACTTCCGCCCCGAGCAGTACTGGCAGGCCGGAACCAAGGTCACCGTCGACCTCGCGCTCGACGGCGTCGAGGGCCGCGAGGGCGTCTACGGCAAGCAGACCAAGACCGTCTCCTTCACCGTCGGCCGCAAGCAGGTCTCCGTCGTGGACGCCAAGAAGCTCACGATGCAGGTCGTGCGGGACGACAAGGTCCTCAAGACCGTCCCGGTCACCACGGGCGCCCCCGGGTACGAGACCTGGAACGGCAAGATGGTCATCACCGAGAAGCTCGAGGTGACCCGCATGAACGGCGAGACGGTCGGCTACGGCGGCGAGTACGACATCAAGGACGTCCCGCACGCCATGCGCCTGTCCACCTCGGGCACCTTCATCCACGGCAACTACTGGGGCGGCGACGCCTTCGGCAACCGCAACGCCAGCCACGGCTGCGTCGGCCTGCGCGACGTGCAGGGCGGCTGGGACGGCAAGACCCCGGCCGCCTGGTTCTTCGACAACTCCCTCATCGGCGACGTGGTGGTCGTCAAGAACTCGAACGACGAGACCATCGCCCCGGACAACGGCCTCAACGGCTGGAACATGTCCTGGGAGCAGTGGAAGGCCTGAGCCTCCCGGCGCGAGCCGCGTACGGCCCCGGTGCCCTCGATGCGAGGTACGGCACCGGGGCCGCAGCCGTTGCCCCCCGCGCTGTGCCCGTCCGGGGGGGGCAACCCCCGGGCCCCCGGCCGGGTGTGAGCGACGGCACCGACGCCAGCGGTTAACCCCCGCGCTGTGCCCGTCCGGGGGGCAACCCCCGGGCCCCCGGCCGAGTGTGAGCGACGGCACCGACGCCAGCGGTTAACCCCCGCGCTGTGCCCGTCCGGGGGCAACCCCCGGGCCCCCGGCCGAGTGTGAGCGACGGCACCGACGCCAGCGGTTAACCCCCGCGCTGTGCCCGTCCGGGGGCAACCCCCGGGCCCCCGGCCGGGTGTGAGCGACGGCACCGACGCCAGCGGTTAACCCCCGCTAACCTGCGGAGCATGACCGTACATCTCGAAGTCGCGGACGGCGTCGGCACGCTGCGCCTGGACCGCCCGCCCATGAACGCGCTGGACGTCGCCACGCAGGACCGGCTGAAGGAACTCGCCGAGGAGGCCACGCGGCGCGAGGACGTGCGCGCCGTCGTGATCTACGGCGGCGAGAAGGTGTTCGCGGCCGGCGCGGACATCAAGGAGATGCAGGTGATGGACCACGCGGCGATGATCCTGCGCGCCCGTGCCCTGCAGGACTCCTTCACCGCGGTGGCCCGCATCCCCAAGCCGGTCGTCGCCGCCGTGACGGGGTACGCGCTGGGCGGCGGCTGCGAACTCGCCCTCTGCGCCGACTTCCGCATCGCCGCGGACAACGCCAAGTTCGGCCAGCCCGAGATCCTGCTCGGCCTGATCCCGGGCGCGGGCGGCACCCAGCGCCTGTCCCGGCTGGTCGGCCCCTCCAAGGCCAAGGACCTGATCTTCACCGGCCGCCAGGTGAAGGCCGACGAGGCGCTGACGATCGGCCTGGCGGACCGCGTGGTGCCCGCCGCCGAGGTCTACGAGCAGGCGCACGCCTGGGCCGCCCGCCTCGCGAAGGGCCCCGCGATCGCGCTGCGCGCGGCGAAGGAGGCGATCGACACCGGTCTGGAGACGGACATCGAGACCGGCCTCGCCGTCGAACGGAACTGGTTCGCAGGCCTGTTCGCCACCGAGGACCGCGAGCGCGGCATGCGCAGCTTCGTGGAGGAGGGCCCCGGCAAGGCGAAGTTCGTCTGACACCGGCCCCTCCTTTGGCAATTGACGTGATGTCTGATCCGGGTCCCTCGATGGGGCGGTTTATGGCAGCCTTAACGCACCATTAAGCGCGCCTTGTCGAGGGAGTCCCCCGCTTGTCTCCGGCCGAGCAGTCCGCGCAGGTCAGCGACGCTGTTCGCGGTACCGAACTGCCCCTGGCACATGCCAGGCGCCTCCTGGGCGGCACCGGCTCTGCGCCGGCGCATTCACCGGGAACGGCTCCAGAGCCCGCCGGCGGCGGCCATGATGGGGGCATGGCGGGGCTGGAGGGTACGGAACAGCCGCGGGGAGCCGGACGTGCGACCGCGGCGCGCTGGTCGCCGGCGGTCGAGGACGAATACGCGCTCAAGGCGCTGGAACTGTTCGGCAATCCCACGGAGTGCGAGGTTCCGTTACCGTCGCGCCCCGAGTCCGCCGCCACCGCCCGCCGGCTGGCCCAGGTGGTGGCCCTGCGCCAGTGGAAGGTGTCCCCCAAGGTGACGGAGGACACCGTCCTGCTCGTCTCCGAACTGGTGGGCAACGCCGTACGCCACACCGGCGCCCGCGTCTTCGGCCTCCACATGCGCCGCCGCCCCGGCTGGATCCGCGTCGAGGTCCGCGACCCCTCCCGGGGGCTGCCCTGTCTGATGCCGGTCCAGGAGACGGACATCAGCGGACGCGGACTCTTCCTGGTCGACAAGCTGTCCGACCGCTGGGGGGTGGATCTGCTGCCGCGCGGCAAGACCACCTGGTTCGAGATGAGGGTGACGGACCGCTGAGCCCGCGCGGCGCCCGCTGACCCCGCACCGGCCGACCGGCCGCTCGCGGGACCGGCCACCGTTCGGGCGAATCACCCGCTTTCGGGCGCGACGCACCTTAAATGGTGCGGTGACCACGACCGACCGCCGAACCGCACTGGCCGCGTGCGCCGGACTCGTCGCCGCGGGAGCGCTGACCACCGGATGCGGCCCGAAGGGCGCCGTCGCCCACCCCGCCGCGCGCCCCTCCGGCTCCACGCCGGCCCCGCCCCGCACGCCCGCCGCCCCCGCGCCCCGTCGCTTCCCGGGCCACCCCGTCCAGATCGCCCACGGCCCCCGCGCCCGCGCCCGCGTCGCGCTCACCTTCCACGGCCAGGGCGACCCCGCCACCGCCCACGCGATCCTGACCGAGGCCGAACGGCACGGGGCCCGCGTCACCGTACTGGCCGTCGGCACCTGGCTGGACGCCCACCCGGAACTGGCCCGCCGCATCCTCGACGGCGGCCACGACCTCGGCAACCACACCCAGCGCCACCTGGACGTCAACGCCATGACCGAGGCGGAGGCATACGCCGAGATCACCGACTGCGCCCGGCGCCTGAAGCGCCTCACCGGCTCCATCGGCACCTGGTTCCGGCCCTCCCGCGCCGCCCGCGCCTCCCCGCTCGTCGAACGGCTGGCCGTCCGCGCCGGTTACCCGCACGTCCTCTCCTACGACGTCGACTCCCTCGACTTCACCTCACCCGGCGCCACCGCCGTCACCCGCACCGTGCTCGGCGCGGTCCGCGGCGGGTCCGTGGTGAGCCTCCATTTCGGCTACGCGGACACGGTCGCCGCGCTCCCTTCCCTGCTCGACGAACTCGACCACCGCGGACTGCACGCGGTGACCACCACGGAGCTGATCGGCTGATGCACGCCAGAACCCTCACCCGCACCCTGATCGCGGGCCTCGCCCTCGTCGCCCTCGCCGCCTGCGGCGACGGACAGCAGCAGTCCGGCGGGACGCACCCGAGCACCCGTGCCGCCAAGGCCACCCCCGCCGAGCGGAAGCCCGCCGTCGACGGCCTGCCCGGCATGCCGCCCGTCCTCGACCCGAAGGACGTCTACGCCGCCGACCGCCCGAACAAGCTCTCCCCGGTGGTCAAGGACTTCCCCTCCCGGATCTACGTCCCCAACACCGAGTCCGACACCGTCACGGTCATCGACCCGAAGACCCACGAGGTCGTCGACACCATCCCGGTCGGCCGCCAGCCCCAGCACGTGGTGCCGTCCTGGGACCTGAAGACCCTGTGGGTCAACAACAACCGCGGCAACACCCTCACCCCCATCGACCCGAGGACGGGCGAGGCAGGCGCACCGGTCGACGTCCACGACCCCTACAACCTCTACTTCACACCCGACGGCAAGTACGCGGTCGTCATGGCGTCCCTCGACCGGGAGCTGGTCTTCCGCGACCCGCACACCATGAAGGTGAAGAAGACGGTCCCCGTCACCTGCTACGGCGTCAACCACGCCGACTTCTCCCTCGACGGGCGCTACTTCATCGTCTCCTGCGAGTTCAGCGGCGAACTGCTCAAGGTCGACACCCGGAAGATGGAGGTCGTGGCCCAGCAGAGGCTCCCCTTCGACGGTGCCATGCCGCAGGACGTCAAGGTCTCGCCCGACGGCAAGAAGTTCTACATCGCCGACATGAAGGCCGACGGCATGTGGGTGCTCGACGGCGACGCGTTCACCACGCCCACCCTCCTGCCCACCGGCAAGGGCGCCCACGGTCTCTACGTCGGCCGCGACTCCCGCGAGATGTACGTCTCCAACCGGGGAGAAGGCACCGTCTCCGTCTTCGACTTCACCCGCGACGAGCTCACCAAGAAGTGGCGCCTGCCCGGCGGCGGCAGCCCCGACATGGGCGGTGTCTCCGCCGACGGCAAGGTCCTGTGGCTCTCCGGCCGCTACGACGCCGAGGTGTACGCCATCGACACCCGCACCGGCGAACAGCTCGCCCGCATCAAGGTCGGCAACGGCCCGCACGGCCTCGCCGTCTACCCGCAGCCCGGCCGCTACTCGCTCGGCCACACCGGCATCTTCCGCTGACCGCAAGGAGGGCACGCGGCAAGGGAGTTCGGTCAACACGCCACCATCGGGTGATGATCCGCGGGCCGTCGCCGCGGACCCGGGATCGTACGCGCATGATCACCACACGCCTGCGGCGCCGGGCCGCCGCTGCCGTCCTGTCCCTTTCCGCCGTCCTCGCCACCTCCGCCGCCGCCGTCCCCGGCGCGGCGGCCCCGGCGACGGCACCCGCGAAGGCCGCCCCCGCCTGCCCCCAGTTCGACGACAAGATCATGGCCGCCGCCGACCGTGACGTCGACGTCGCCCGCATCACGCCCCAGCCGGTCTGGCGCACCACCTGCGGCACCCTCTACCGCAGCGACAGCCGGGGCCCGCAGATCGTCTTCGAGGAGGGCTTCCACGCCAAGGACGTGCGCAACGGCCAGTACGACATCGAGAAGTACGTCCTGGTCAACCAGCCCTCGCCGTACGTGTCGACGACCTACGACCACGACCTGTACAAGACCTGGTACAAGTCCGGCTACAACTACTACATCGACGCGCCCGGCGGCATCGACGTCAACAAGACCATCGGCGACACCCACAAGTGGGCCGACCAGGTCGAGGTCGCCTTCCCGGGCGGCATCCAGCGGCAGTACGTCATCGGTGTCTGCCCGGTCGACAAGCAGACCAAGACCGAGATCATGAGCGAGTGCGAGAGCAACCCGCACTACAAGCCCTGGCACTGACCCCCCGCCCGCGGGGGAGGAGGAACAGCGTCTCCGACCCCACCGGCCGGTAACCCGCCGCCTGGAACGCCCGCAGACTGCGGGCGTTCCCCGGCGACACCTGGGCCCACACCGGCTCGCCCCCGGCCAGCTGCCGCGCCGCCGCCACCAGCCGCCGCCCCAGGCCCCGGTGCCGGGCGTCCTCCGCCACCTCCACCGCGACCTCCAGCCGCCCGGCGACCCCGCGGCCCAGCACGAGCACTCCGCCGTCCGCCGCCCACACCCGCACGTCGTCGCGCCGCCGCCGCGCGGAGACCACTCGCGGATGCCGGGGATCGGCGACCTCCGTCAGCGTGAGTTCCGGTCGTCCCGCGAGCGGTGCCCCGGTCAGCAGCACGTCGATCGTGTCGGTCGTCCGGCCGGTCCGCTCCATGAGGGCCGCCAGGAACCGCGCGTGCATCGTCGCGGCGAGCGGGTCGCACTCCAGGGAGCCCAGCGTCTCGCGCACCCACCCCTCGTCCTCGTCCGTGAAGACGACCGAGTGCCCCGTGAAGGCGATGACGCCCGCGTCCCGCGGACCGGGCTGCGCGACCACCGTCGTCCCGCCGTCCGGCGGCGGGAAGGCGCCCCGCGCCGCCGCGTCCAGGATCTCCCGCAGGCTCTCCATCACCGTGCCCCTTGAGTCTCCACCCACTGGAAGGTCCACACTCCCAGACATGACCGACGACGGCACCGGACTCATGACCATCGGTGAGCTGGCGCGGACCACCGGACTGACCGTGCGCACCATCCGCTACTGGTCCGACGAGGGCGCGCTGCCCCCGGTGACCCGCTCCGCCGGCGGCTACCGGCTCTACGACGCGGCCTCGACGGCCCGCCTGGAGCTGATCCGCACCCTGCGGGAACTGGGCCTCGGCCTGGACGACGTACGCCGGATCCTGTCCGGCGAGACGACGGTCGCGCAGGTCGCGGCGGCGCACGTGAGCGCGCTGGACGCGCAGATCGCGTCGCTCAAGGTGACCCGTGCGGTGCTGTCGACCGTGGCGCGACGCGGCTCGACCGCGGAGGAGACGACCCTGATGAACAAACTGGCGCGGCTGTCCGCCGCCGAACGCGGGCGGATCGTCGAAGACTTCATGACGGAACTGTTCGACGGGATCGACACGGCGGACCCCGACGTCCGCAGCCGGCTGCGGTTCACGGCGGCCACGCTGCCCGACGATCCGACGCCGGAGCAGGTGGACGCCTGGGTGGAACTGGCCGAACTGATCCAGGACCCCGGGTTCCGGGCGCTGATGCGCTCGATGGTGGAGTTCAACGCGGCCGACCGGGGGCCGGACGTCCCCGCGGGCACGTCCATGTGGTTCGTCAGCCGCCTCGTGCAGCTCGCGGGCGACGCGCTGCGCCGGGGCGTCGCCCCCGAGGCGCCCGAGGCCGGGGACGTCCTGCGTCCGCTGCTCGGCGACGCCGACGCCGCCGCCGTACGGGAACGCCTGACCGCGATGACGCACAGCCGGGTCGGCCGGTACCGGGAACTGTCGGCCGTCGTCAGCGGTCTCGGACCCCAGCCGACGTACGAGGAGGAGTTCGGGTGGGTGGTCGCCGCACTGGAGGCCCGGACGGGCAGCTAATCTGACCTGCGTCAGTGGCGTGCGACAGCACGACCGGAGCACGGATGAGGGGCTGATCGGTGGCGGACATCGAGGAAGCGCGCAAGCAGTTCGAGCGGATCGATACGGACGGTGACGGGTTCATCACCGCTGCCGAGTTCAAGACCGCGCTGGCCCAGGGCGGTGACTGGAACGTCACCGAGTCGGTGGCCGAGGCGATCATCGCCGGCCGAGACCTCAACGGCGACAAGCTGCTGTCGTTCGACGAGTTCTGGGCGCACCTCAACAAGTAGGCGATGCCCGAGGGGGGCGCCCGTCCGGCCGACCGGACGGGCGCCCCCCTCGTCATGCGCCGGGAGCCGGAGGAGACGCTCGCGCTGCTCCGGAGCGGTGAAGGACGGGCGGCGCCGGAATAGCCCGCCGCGGCCGGAGGTTGCTGCTGACCACCGGCGCGGCGAAACGCGCCGGACCCGCAGGACACGACCTCCGGAAGGCCAGGCGAGTCAGGACCATGAAGATCGGCATCATCGGCGCGGGCAACATCGGCGGCAACCTCACCAGGCGGCTGACCGCACTCGGGCACGACGTCTCCGTCGCCAACTCCCGCGGCCCGCACACGCTCACCGCGCTGGCCGAGGAGACCGGGGCGACCCCCGTACCGGTCGGGGAGGCGGCGCGCGGCGCGGAGATCGTGGTCGTCACGATCCCCCTCAAGGCGATCCCCGACCTGCCGTCCGGCGTCCTGGACGGGGCCGCCGACGACGTCGCGGTCATCGACACCGGCAACTACTACCCGCAGCAGCGCGACGGCCGGATCGCCGGCATCGAGGACGAGGGCCTCACCGAGAGCCGCTGGACCGAACGCCACCTCGGCCACCCGGTGATCAAGGCCTTCAACGGCACCTACGCCCAGGACATCCTGGACCGCCCGCGCCCGGCCGGCGACCCCGACCGCATGGCCCTCCCGGTGGCCGGCGACGACGAGGCGGCCAAGGCGAAGGTCCGGGCCCTGATCGACGAACTCGGCTTCGACACCGTGGACGCCGGCGGCATCGACGACTCCTGGCGCCAGCAGCCCGACACCCCGGTGTACGGCCTGCGCGCGGGCGTGGACGACGTCGCCAAGGCACTGGCGCAGGCGTCCCCGGAGCGCCCCGCGGACTTCCGGGGCTGACGGCCGCTCAGGCGCTCTGCGCCCACTGCTTCAGCGTGGCCTTGCTCGCGAAGTCCGCGACGTTCGTGTCGACCGGGTCGTCGGTGTACTGGTGGAAGCGCCACTTCGCCTGGATGCGCGGCTTGCCCGCCGTCACGTAGTCGGCGATCCAGAGGCCGTCGCCGGCGTACGAGGTGGTGTCGACGGTGAGCCAGAAATGGCGGTTGCAGTACAGGATCACCCGGTTGTCCGGTCGCAGTTCCCTCAGCTTCCGGATGAAGCGGTCCTTCTCGGCGTTGCTCGCGTGGGTGCCCTCGCCGGTCGACTCCCAGTCGACGGCGAGGATGTCGCCCTTCCTCTCCGGCGTCTTGGACAGGAAGTACTCGGCCTGGGCGGTGAGGTTGCCCGGCCACAGGAAGTGGTAGAAGCCGACGACGAGCCCGGCGTCGCGGGCCCGTTCCGTCTGGGCGGCGAGCTTGGGGTTGACGTACGAACGGCCCTCCGTCGCCTTGATGAAGACGAAGGACAGGCCGTCCGTGCCGTAGCTGGAGGACTGGTACGCGCTCACGTCGATGCCGCGCAGCATGAGGACTCCCTCGGATGCCGGTGGGGCTGAAGTGCCCTGGGGGCGGGAGCTGTAGTTATGCCCGGGATCGGCGACCCGTACGCCGGGCGCGAGGGCGCTCGGCGTACGGCGGTGGCGTGCGCCGGTCGGTTCAGGAGGCGGAGGAGGCGGCCGGGGCGCGGGTGCCGTCGTCGGCGGAGGCGGCCTCGTCGTCGTCCAGGGAGACGTCCTTGGTCTCCTTGCCGAGGAGCAGCGCGGTCAGCGTCAGCACGGCCATCGCGGACAGGTAGACGCCGACCAGCCACGGCGAGCCGTCACCGGCCTCCCACAGCGCCACCGCTATGAACGGCGCGACCGCCGCCCCGAGGATCGAACTGACGTTGTACGAGATGCCGGAACCGGTGTAGCGCACGCTCGTCGGGAACAGCTCGGGCAGCAGCGCGCCCATCGGACCGAACGTCATGCCCATCAGCGTGAAACCGAGCACGAGCCACAGCACCACGCCGAGGGTGCCCAGGTCGATCAGGGGCACCCAGACCAGACCGAAGACCACGATCGCGGCGGTGATCCAGATCAGGGTGGTGCGCCGTCCGTACTTGTCGGCGAGCGGTCCGGAGACCAGGGTGAACACGGCGAAGAACACCACACCGAAGATCATCATCAGGACGAACGTGGTGTAGCTGTACCCCAGACCGGGCACGGCGGCGTCCTCGGCAGTGCGCCCGTAGCTCAGCGAGAACGTGGTCATCAGGTAGAAGAGCACGTACGTGGCCAGCATGATGAAGGTGCCCAGGATCAGCTGCTTCCAGTGGCCCTGGACCACGGTGGCGAGCGGCAGCTTGCGCACCTTCCCCGTCTCCTGGGTCTTGGTGAACACCGCCGACTCCACCAGTCGCGACCGCACCCACAGCCCGATCGCGACCATCACGGCGGAGAACAGGAACGGGATGCGCCAGCCCCAGCTGGTGAAGGCCTCGGACGGCTGGGTGGGGTCGGTGCCGGCCGCGGACGGCAGCAGCGCGCCGATGATCAGGAACAGGCCGTTGCCGATGATGAAGCCGAGCGGGGCGCCCAGCTGCGGGAAGGTGCCGTACAGGGCCCGCTTGCCCTTGGGGGCGTTCTCGGTGGCGACCAGGGCGGCACCGCTCCACTCGCCGCCGAGCGCGAAGCCCTGGGCGAGCCGCATCAGCACGAGCAGCGCGGTGGCGACCCAGCCGGCCTGTGCGTAGGTGGGCAGCGCGCCGATGAGGAAGGTGGCGATGCCCATGGTGAGGAGCGAGACCACCAGCGTCTTCTTGCGGCCGAGCCGGTCACCGAGGTGCCCGAAGAAGACGGCCCCGATCGGGCGGGCGACCATCGCGGCACCGAAGACCGCGAAGGACGACAGCAGCGCCGTGGTCGGGTCGCTGTTCGGGAAGAAGAGCGACGGGAAGACCAGAACGGCGGCGGTCGCGTAGATGTAGAAGTCGTAGAACTCGATCGTCGTGCCGATGAGGCTGGCGATGAGAACACGGGAGCGCGGATTGACGGGTGCCCCGGCTGAACCGGCGGCGGATGCGGACATGGCTCGGTCTTTCACGCGTGGAACATGTGTGTGCCCTGAAACGATCTCAGGCGTCTTACCTGACGGAAAGTCGATGCCACCATGTGAGACACGCGAGCTCTCCGAGACGCCGAAGGGCCCGAGGCGGTGCTACAGGCCGGCGTGCCGCAGCAGAAGCGCCAGGTCGGCGTCCTTCACGCGGGTGACCCCTTGGGGGTGCCGGTTGGCCAGCATGTGCAGCGGAACGGGGTCGCGGTGCAGCCGGCGGGTCGCCGCCGGGCTGAGCGTCGCCCGGACACGCCACGGCTGCCGAGGATTCCCGGCCGCTTCGAACGGCTCGTCCTCGATCTCGGCCACCGCGGCGACCTCCCGCACCGGACTGGCGAAATAGACCCACAGGCGGTCGCCCGCGGCCATCCGCCGCCACCTGGACAGGCACCACTCCCGCCGAGGCTCGGTCTCGGCGAGTTCCAGCATGTGACTCTTGGCGGACGATCCACCGTCCGGGCCGGTGCTCGCGGGCTTGACGATGAACAGCCAGTCCACGCGTGAACCTCCGCTCGTACCGTGCCTCCCCGCGCCGGGTCCGGCGCGATCTCCTTTGTGCTGCCCCGTCCGGGAGCCGCCACACCGAGCCTCGGGAGGTCTCCCGGCTCAGCACTCGATGATGTTCACCGCCAGGCCGCCCCGGGCCGTCTCCTTGTACTTCACCGACATGTCGGCGCCCGTCTCCTTCATGGTCTTGATGACCTTGTCGAGGGACACCTTGTGCGAGCCGTCGCCGCGCATCGCCATCCGGGCCGCCGTGACCGCCTTCACCGCGGCCATGCCGTTGCGCTCGATGCAGGGGATCTGGACGAGGCCGCCGACGGGGTCGCAGGTGAGGCCGAGGTTGTGTTCCATGCCGATCTCGGCGGCGTTCTCCACCTGCTCCGGGGAGCCGCCCAGCACCTCGGCGAGCGCGCCCGCCGCCATCGAGCAGGCGGAGCCGACCTCGCCCTGGCAGCCGACCTCGGCGCCGGAGATGGAGGCGTTCTCCTTGAAGAGCATGCCGATCGCGCCGGCCGCCAGCAGGAAGCGGACCACTCCCTCCTCGTCGGCGCCGGGGACGAAGTTCATGTAGTAGTGCAGGACCGCCGGGATGATCCCCGCCGCGCCGTTCGTCGGCGCCGTGACGACCCGGCCGCCGGCCGCGTTCTCCTCGTTCACGGCCATCGCGTAGAGCGTGATCCACTCCATGGCCAGGGCCTGCGGGTCGCCCTCGGAGCGCAGCTTGCGCGCGGTGTTCGCGGCGCGGCGGCGGACCTTCAGGCCGCCCGGCAGGATGCCCTCGCGGGACATGCCGCGGGCCACGCACGCCTGCATCACGCGCCAGATCTCCAGCAGGCCCTCGCGGATCTCGTCCTCGTCGCGCCAGGCCCGCTCGTTCTCCAGCATCAGCGCGGAGATCGACAGACCCGTCTCCTCGGTCAGGCGCAGCAGCTCGTCGCCGGTGCGGAAGGGGTACTTCAGCACGGTGTCGTCGAGCTTGATGCGGTCGGCGCCCACCGCGTCCTCGTCCACGACGAAACCGCCGCCGACCGAGTAGTACGTCTTCGAGAGCACCTCCGTGCCCGCCGCGTCGTACGCCCACAGCGTCATGCCGTTGGCGTGGTACGGGAGGGTCTCGCGGCGGTGCAGGACCATGTCGTCGTCGTAGGAGAAGGCGATCTCGCGCTCGCCGAGGAGCCGGATGCGGCCCGAGGTCCTGATCGTCTCGACGCGGTCGTCCGCCGTCTCCACGTCCACCGTGCGCGGCGACTCGCCCTCCAGGCCGAGCAGCACCGCCTTGGGCGTGCCGTGGCCGTGGCCGGTGGCGCCGAGCGAGCCGTACAGCTCGGCCCGGACCGAGGCCACCGAGCCCAGCAGTTCCTCGTTGCGCAGGCGCCGGGCGAACATGCGCGCCGCGCGCATCGGGCCGACCGTGTGCGAGCTCGACGGGCCGATGCCGATCGAGAACAGGTCGAAGACCGAGATGGCCACGGGAACTCCTCAGAACGGGGGTGATGCGGAGAGGGTGGGGCGCCGTGCTCGCTCGTGGCCTGCGCGGCGCCCCTGGGTGATGCTGTTGGTTACTTGTCCAGACCCGGGTACAGCGGGTGCTTGTCCGCCAGGGCCTTCACCCGGGCCTTCAGCGCCTTCGCGTCGTAGGACGGCTTGAGCGCCTCGGCGATCACGTCCGCGACCTCGGCGAAGTCCTCGGCCGTGAAGCCGCGGGTCGCCAGGGCCGGCGTACCGATGCGCAGACCGGACGTCACCATCGGCGGGCGCGGGTCGTTCGGCACGGCGTTGCGGTTGACCGTGATGCCGACCTCGTGGAGACGGTCCTCGGCCTGCTGGCCGTCCAGCTCCGAGTCGCGCAGGTCGACCAGGACCAGGTGGACGTCCGTGCCGCCGGTCAGGACGGACACGCCCGCCGCCTTCGCGTCGTCCTTCACCAGGCGCCCGGCCAGGATCCGGGCGCCTTCCAGCGTACGACGCTGGCGCTCCTTGAAGTCCTCGCTCGCCGCGACCTTGAAGGCGACGGCCTTGGCGGCCACCACGTGCTCCAGCGGGCCACCCTGCTGACCGGGGAAGACGGCGGAGTTGATCTTCTTGGCCAGTTCGGCCGTGGAGAGGATCACACCGCCGCGCGGACCGCCCAGCGTCTTGTGGGTCGTGGTGGTCACCACGTGGGCGTGCGGGACCGGGTTCGGGTGCAGGCCCGCCGCGACCAGACCGGCGAAGTGCGCCATGTCGACCATCAGGTACGCGCCGACCTCGTCCGCGATCCGGCGGAACTCGGCGAAGTCGAGCTGCCGCGGGTAGGCCGACCAGCCCGCCACGATCAGCTTCGGCTGGTTCTCCTTGGCGAGGCGCTCCACCTCGGCCATGTCGACCTGGCCGTCGTCGCCGACGTGGTAGGCGACGACGTTGTAGAGCTTGCCGGAGAAGTTGATCTTCATGCCGTGGGTCAGGTGCCCACCGTGGGCGAGGTTCAGACCCATGATCGTGTCGCCCGGCTTGAGCAGCGCGAACATCGCCGCCGCGTTGGCCTGGGCGCCCGAGTGCGGCTGCACGTTGGCGTGCTCGGCGCCGAAGAGGTCCTTGACCCGGTCGATGGCGATCTGCTCGACCACGTCGACGTGCTCGCAGCCGCCGTAGTAGCGGCGGCCCGGGTAGCCCTCGGCGTACTTGTTGGTGAGGACCGAGCCCTGGGCCTCCATGACCGCGACGGGCGCGAAGTTCTCGGAGGCGATCATTTCGAGAGTGGACTGCTGGCGGTGCAGCTCGGCGTCGACGGCGGCGGCGACGTCGGGGTCGAGCTCGTGCAGGGGGGTGTTCAGAAGCGACATGCGTCCGTGTCTCCTCAGGCGCCGGCGAATTCGGTGTACTCGTCGGCGGAGAGCAGGTCGCCCGGCTCCTCGCTGACCCGCACCTTGAACAGCCAGCCGCCCTCGAAGGGCGCGGTGTTCACCAGCGACGGGTCGCTGACGACGTCCTCGTTGACGTCGGTGACCTCGCCGGAGACGGGGGAGTACAGGTCGGAGACCGACTTGGTCGACTCCAGTTCGCCGCAGGTCTCGCCCGCGGACACGGTGGCGCCGACCTCGGGGAGCTGGACGAAGACGACGTCACCGAGCGCGTTGGCCGCGTGCTCCGTGATGCCGACCGTCGAGACGCCGTCCTCGGCGCCCGACAGCCACTCGTGCTCCTTGCTGTAGCGCAGCTGCTGGGGGTTGCTCATGGCCTGAATTCTCCTGTACGCGGGGGAGTGGTGATGACGGGGGGACTACGAAACTGCTGCTGAGAAGCGCCGGACGCGTACGGGGGCGCCGAAGCGCCCCGCACGCCCAGTGTCTACTTCTGGCGCTTGTAGAAGGGCAGCGCCACGACCTCGTACGGCTCGTGGGTGCCCCGGATGTCCACGCCGACCCCGGCGGTGCCGGGAGCCGCGTGCGCCGCGTCGACGTACGCCATGGCGATCGGCTTGCCCAGCGTCGGGGACGGGGCGCCGGAGGTGACCTCGCCGACCACCTCGCCGCCGGCGACGACCTGGTACCCGGCGCGCGGGACCCGGCGGCCCTCGGCGACCAGGCCGACCAGGACGCGGGGCGGGTTCGCCTCGGCCCGGGAAGCGGCCTCCTGGAGGGCGGCCCGGCCCACGAAGTCGCCCTCCTTCTCGAACTTCACCACCCGGCCGAGCCCGGCGTCGAAGGGCGTCAGCGACGTCGTCAGCTCGTGCCCGTACAGCGGCATGCCCGCCTCCAGGCGGAGCGTGTCCCGGCAGGACAGACCGCACGGGACCAGCCCGGCGCCCTCGCCCGCCTTGGTCAGCGCCTGCCACAGCTCCACGGCGTGCTCCGGCTTCACGAACAGCTCGAAGCCGTCCTCGCCGGTGTACCCGGTGCGCGCGATGAGCGCGGGGACGCCGGCGACGGTGCCGGGCAGGCCCGCGTAGTACTTCAGGCCGTCCAGGTCGGCGTCGGTGAGCGACGCGAGGATGCCGGGGGACTCCGGGCCCTGCACGGCCAGCAGCGCGTAGGCGTCGCGGTCGTCGCGGACCTCGGCGTCGAACCCGGCGGCCCGCTCGGTGAGCGCGTCCAGCACGACCTGCGCGTTGGAGGCGTTGGCGACGACCATGTACTCGGTCTCGCCCAGGCGGTAGACGATCAGGTCGTCCAGGATGCCGCCGTCCTCGCGGCAGATCATGGTGTAGCGGGCGCGGCCCGGCTTCACGCTGCCGATGTTCCCGACCAGCGCGAAGTCCAGCAGGCCGGCGGCCTGGGGGCCGGTGACGGTGATCTCGCCCATGTGGGAGAGGTCGAAGAGCCCGGCCCGGGTGCGCACCGCGACGTGCTCGTCGCGCTCGGAGCCGTAGCGCAGGGGCATGTCCCAGCCGGCGAAGTCGGTCATCGTCGCGCCCAGCGCGCGATGCGTGGCATCCAGCGCGGTACGGCGGAGTTCGGTACTGCTCATCGGTCGTTCGTCTCCCAGGGCACAACAGGACGGGCGAGGGCGGTCCTCCCCATCTGTCATCGGAACCTGAGAGGTTCGCCATGACCACCGGAGTACGGCGGTCAGGACTTGCACCTTGGGTGGGGCAGCCGTCGAGCGGCGGCCCGCTTTTCAGATGTGCCTCGCCCGCGCGGTAACGGGGCCTGAGAGATTCAAGGGAGGGACTTGCTCCTTCGGCGCCCCGGCGATGGCCGGGGACTCTCCCGCGCGGATTCAAACGGCCGGTATGCAGTTGGCGCCGCCATCATTGCACGCCGGGCCTGTTCGTGGCAGACCGTGATCTGTAACCGGCTTGTGGCAGTAAGCGCACGAAAACGCGAGACCGCCGCATTACCTTCTCTTTACACTCGACGGGGACGGGAACTCGTGAACCGCCCCAGGGGAGGACGATCACGGTGAACAGGACCACGGCTTACGCAACGACCTCGGGCATCGCGCTGCCGAAGCGGCCCGCCCCGGCCGAGGGGACGTGTGCCGACATGCCCGCACCCGTCGTCCGCGATCTGCGCGACCGCGACGGCCGCAGCCCGCACGCCCTGCTCTTCGGGCCCCGCGACGTCGTGGTGATCACCGGCCTGCCCGGCAGCGGCAAGTCCACCCTGATGCGGCGCACGGTGCGCGGCCTGCGCATCGACTCCCAGGACACCCGCGACCGCTGGGACCGCCGCATGCCGCGCCTCCTCCCGTACGCCCTCTACCGGCCCCTGGTCCGCCTCGCCCACTACGCCGGGCTGCGCCGCGCCCTGCGCTCCGGCGAGGGCGTCGTCGTGCACGACTGCGGCACCCAGGCCTGGGTGCGCGGCTGGCTCGCCCGTGAGGCCCGCCGCCGCGGCGGCACCCTGCACCTGCTGCTCCTCGACGTCGGCGCCGACGACGCGCTGGCCGGCCAGCGCGAGCGCGGCCGGGGCGTCTCCCGGTACGCATTCCTGCGGCACCGCGCGGCGACCGACCGCCTGCTCGCCTCCGTGACCGAGGGCACCCTGCCCGCCGGCTGCGCCTCGGCGGTCCTCCTCGACCGGGCGTCGGCGGACACACTGCACCGGATCGCCTTCACGGGCTGAGGTGACGGACCGTGTGCCGGTGGGGCCGAACGGGTTAGCCTTTTCAGCCACAGCAGCGGTACCAGGCAGGCGGTAGGCAGATGGACTTCCCAGCAGGCTTCGCGGACCTCTCACCGGAGTTCCCGGCGCAGGCGCATCCCCACCCGCACGGTGGATGGCCCGGCAACGAGCTGGAGGAGGTGCTGTCCGCCTCCCTCGGCGTGCCGGGTGCCGGCGGCCGGATCGTGGAGGTGCTCGGCCGCAGCCTCGTCTGGGTCCCGCTGCCCAACGGCGGCGGCCCGGACACCGGACCCCTCGACCTGCCCACGGTGGAGATCGGCGGCCAGGCCCACGTGCCGGTGTTCAGTTCCGAGGAGCAGCTCCGCCGGGTCGCCGGCCCCCACATGGGGTACACCATCGCCCCGGCCGCCGAGTTCGCCCGCGGCCTGCCCCCGCAGGTCGGCATCGCCGTGAACCCGGACGGCGTGGTCGGCGTCCCGCTGCCGCCGGCCGCCGTGGCCGAGCTGTGCCGGGCCGGGCGCACCCCGCTGGACGGTCCCGCGTCCGGCGGCCGGGTCCGCCTCTTCGAACCCGACTGGCAGGACGACCCGGTGGACTTCCTGGCCGCGGCCTCCGCCGAGTTCGCCGCCATCGGCGTCGTCCGCACCGCCCGCCGTTGCCTGGCCGCCGTCGAGACCGCCGACCCGATGATGTTCGTCGGCGTGGAACTGACCCACTGGGAGGGCGACGCCCGCGCCCTCCCCCTCGACGCCCTCGGCCGCGCCCTCGGCGCGGCCCCGGTCAAGTGGCCGGTCAACCTGGTCCTCCTGGAAGCAGCCCAGGACCCGGTCTGCGACTGGATGCGGGCCCATGTACGCCCGTTCTACGACCGAGACGTGTGAACGCCGGCAGGCAAGCGCCCCGAACGGGCGCGGGGAACGGCGCGACAAGCCGCACTCGGCCGGCGAAGGCAAGACGGCATTGGCCCCGAGCTCTGAAGCCACTGCGACCGGCGGAGCCCTAAGCTGGGTTCACAAACAGGGGACGATTCTCGAAGGGTCGGTAAAAGGTGAGCGCGAGCGGTACTGCCGCGACCGGGCAGGTCGAGCACATGCTGCGCCAGGTGACGCCCGGACGCTACGACGCCTACGAGGCCCTGCTGCGCGCCCTCGCCGCCCCCGCCACCGGCCAGGTCTGGATGCTGCTGTGGCACGGCCAGGCCGGCTCCCCGGACGCCCAGTACGGGAGCATGGAGGTCGGCGGCTGCGCCTACGCGCCCTGCGTCACCTCCGCCCAGGAGCTCTCCGCCAGCGGCTGGAACCGGTCGTACGAGGTGGTCGACGGTCTGGAAGTGGCCCGCGCCCTCTACCCGGACCACTACGGCCTCTGGCTCAATCCGCACGCCCCCGGCGGCGGCGTCGGCATCCCCTGGCTCGACCTGCGCCGCATCGCCTCCGGTCTGGACCGCCAGCCCGCCGGGCCCCTGCGCCTGTCCGAACCGGCCATCGAGATCCCGCAGTTCTACGCCCTGCTCGCGCAGAACGCCCACCGCACCCCGGCGGTCCGCGCGTTGCGCCGCGCCTGGGTGCAGCCGTCGCTCGGCGCCCCCTACCTCGCCATCGGCCTGGACGTGTACGACACGTCGCCGCCGGCCGTGGACGCGGTGCGCGCGATGATGCAGCAGTCCGTCGGCGCGGTGCCAGAGGGACTGCCGGTGTCGACGGTGGCGATGACCGACGCCCACGACCCGGTCGCGATGTGGCTGCGTGCCCACGCCCGCCCCTTCTACGACCGCGAGGCCCACGCGGCCCCCGCCCAGGCGCCCGCCGCCGGGTACGGCTACCCTCCGGCCCGCGGGAGCTTCTGACGGTGTGTGGGGTCGGGTCGCCCGTACCGGCGACGCTCCGTGATCTTCACGTCACACACACATTTCTTCGCGCGTAGACGACGACAGAAGGTCGCGAAGGTCGGCGATTTCGCCGTTGTGTCCCAACTGTCCTTCGTCCGAAGGCCGTTACCCACTGTTCGGATAACGGAATCCCCAGCAATGCATCACGGTTGCGCATACTTTCCCGGTCAGACCTGGCGGGTGATCCTGACGACGCTGAAGACTCCCGAGACAGACACCGGATCGTTCGATCCCGTGATCGAGAGCAAGTCGACAAAGCCGTAATCCACGGCGGGTGTAGGCCGGTCACCACCGGCGAGAGGGGTCGGGTCACTGTGACCGCACCGATCGAGACCACCGGGGCGCAAGCCGAGGCACAGCCCGAGGCTGTCCTCGCCGGTGCCGATAAGGGGCAGATCGAGGGCCGTTCCCTGGGGCAGATCGCCTGGTCCCGTTTCAAGAAGGACAAGGTGGCCGTGGCCGGCGGGGTCGTCGTGATCCTGCTGATCCTCCTCGCGATCCTCTCCCGCCCCATCCAGGCGATCTTCGGCCTGGACCCCAACGCCCTCAACCAGGATCTGATCGACCCCAACACCTCGCTGCCCAAGGGTGACTTCGGCGGCATGAGCTGGGACCACCCGCTCGGTGTGGAGCCGAAGTTCGGCCGGGACATCGCCACCCGCATCCTCGAGGGCTCCTGGGTCTCGCTGGTCGTCGCCTTCGGCGCCACGATCCTGTCCAACACGATCGGCACGATCCTCGGCGTGGTGGCCGGCTACTACGGCGGACGCGTCGACACCATCATCAGCCGGCTGATGGACACCTTCCTGGCCTTCCCCCTGCTGCTGTTCGCGATCGCCATCTCGGCGACCCTGCAGGGCGGCGCCTTCGGACTGGAGGGCCTGCCGCTGCACATCATGGTGCTGGTCTTCGTCATCGGCTTCTTCAACTGGCCCTATCTGGGCCGCATCGTCCGCGGTCAGACGCTGGCCCTGCGTGAACGGGAGTTCGTCGACGCCTCCCGGGGGATGGGGGCCAAGGGCCCCTACATCCTCTTCCGGGAGCTGCTGCCGAACCTCGTGGGCCCGATCATCGTCTACTCGACGCTGCTCATCCCGACCAACATCATCTTCGAGGCGTCCCTGAGCTTCCTCGGCGTCGGCATCCAGCCCCCGCAGGCCTCGTGGGGCGGCATGATCAACCAGGCGGTCGCCTTCTACCAGGTCGACCCCCAGTTCATGATCGTTCCCGGTCTCGCCATCTTCGTGACCGTCCTGGCGTTCAACCTGCTCGGCGACGGTCTCCGTGACGCTCTCGACCCGCGCAGCCGCTGACCGGCGACTGCCCCGAGAGTCCCAAAGATTTGCCAACAATGGAGGGGAAGCAGACCATCATGCGAAGGTCAGCGCTGGCCGCGGTCGCGGCCATCGGCAGTGCAAGCCTGCTGCTTTCGGCTTGCAGCAAGGCCGATGACAGCTCGGACAACAACGGTAAGAAGTCGGCTGAGGCCAACGCAGCGACCAAGGGTGTCGTCAACGCCTCCACCCAGAAGGGTGGGACGGTCACGTACGAGTACTCGGACGTCCCGGACTCCTTCGACCCCGGCAACACGTACTACGCGTACATGTACAACCTCAGCCGGCTGTACGCGCGCCCGCTGATGACCTTCCAGCCCGGCGCGGGCGAGAAGGGCAACACCCTGGTCCCGGACCTCGCCGCCAGCAAGGGCGTGCCGAGCGACGGCGGCAAGACCTGGACGTACAAGCTGCGCGCGGGTCTGAAGTACCAGGACGGCACCCCGATCACCTCGAAGGACGTCAAGTACGCCGTCGAGCGCTCCAACTTCGCGCGTGACGTGCTCTCCCTCGGCCCGAACTACTTCCAGCAGTTCATGAAGGACGGCGACAAGTACAAGGGCCCGTACAAGGACAAGAGCCCCGAGGGCCTGAAGTCCATCGAGACGCCGGACGACACCACGATCGTCTTCCACCTCAACCGCTCCTTCCAGGAGTTCGACTACCTGGTCGCGACGCCGCAGACGGCTCCGGTGCCCCAGTCCAAGGACAAGGGCATCGACTACGTCAAGAGCATCGTGTCCTCCGGCTCGTACAAGTTCGAGAGCTACGAGGAGGGCAAGCAGGCCGTCCTCGTCCGCAACGAGAACTGGGACCCGAAGACGGACCCGCTGCGCAAGCAGTACCCGGAAAAGATCGTCGTCAAGCTCAAGGTCAACGCCGAGACGATCGACCAGGACGTCCAGGCCGGCACCGCGATCGACCTCGGCGGCACGGGCGTCCAGGCCGCGACGCAGGCGAAGGTCGTCAACGACGCCTCCCTGAAGGCCAACACCGACAACACCTACGGTGGCCGCCTGGTTTACATGGCGATCAACTCGCAGGTCGCGCCGTTCGACAAGGTCGAGTGCCGCAAGGCCGTCCAGTACGCCATCGACAAGGTCTCCGTGCAGACCGCCCTCGGCGGTCCGATCCGCGGTGAGGTCGCCACCACCGTCCTCCCGCCGGACATCACCGGCTACGAGAAGTCGGACGTCTACGCCACCGACGGCAACAAGGGCGACGTCGCCAAGGCCAAGGAGCAGCTGAAGGCCTGCGGCAAGACGGCCATCAACACGAACATCTCGGCGCGCAGCGACCGCCCGCAGGAGATCGACGCGGCCACCGCGATCATCGCCTCGCTGAAGAAGGTCGGCATCAACGCCAGCCTGAAGCAGTACCCGTCGGGCAAGTACTTCACCGACTACGCGGGTGTGCCGACGTTCGACAAGAAGCAGAACATCGGTCTGCACATGATGCAGTGGGGTGCCGACTGGCCGTCCGGCTACGGTTTCCTGCAGCAGATCCTGCACGGTGACGCGATCGGCGCCTCGGGCAACACCAACCTGTCGTACATCAACGACAAGCAGATCAACGAGACGCTCGAGAAGGCCATCGCCACCGAGAGCGACACCGAGCGCAACGCGCTGTACGCCCAGATCGACAAGCGTGCGATGGACCTGGCCACCCTCGTCCCGCTGACCTACTTCAAGGTCCTGCTGTACCGCCCGACCACCTACACCAACCTGGTGTCCACGGCGGCCTTCAGCGGTCAGTACGACTACCTCAACATCGGCACGACCAAGAAGTAGCCCCGGAAGGCAGGTGAAGGCATTGGTGCCCGCGGGCTTCGCGGCCCGCGGGCACCAGCGCCGGTCCCCGTGATCTCGTACATCCTCCGTCGGACGTTCGCGGCAGTGATCCTGCTGCTGGTCGTCACCGCGGTCACCTTCGCGATCTTCTTCCTGCTGCCGCGGCTCGCCGGTCAGACCGCCGACCAGCTCGCGCAGCAGTACATCGGAAAGAGTCCGACGAAGGCAGACATCCTCGCGGTCAAGCAGAACCTCGGTCTGGACGAGCCCCTGTACGTCCAGTACTGGCACTTCATCAAGGGGATCGTCAGCGGCGCCACCTACAACCTGGGCCCCACCACGGCGCAGTGTGACGCGCCCTGCTTCGGCTACTCCTTCAAGAACCACGTCGAGGTGTGGCCGCAGCTCACCTCCCGCCTCCCGGTGACCCTCTCGCTGGCCGGCGGCGCCGCCGTGCTGTGGCTGGTCTCCGGTGTCCTGATCGGCGTGATCTCGGCGCTCAAGCCCCGCAGCGTCTTCGACCGCACCTTCATGGGCGTCGCGCTCGCCGGTGTCTCGCTGCCCATGTTCTTCACGGGCAACCTGCTGCTCCTGCTGTTCACCTTCCAGTGGCCGATCTTCGGCCGCACCTACGTGCCGCTCACCGAGAACCCGGCCCAATGGGCCAACACGCTCTTCCCGGCCTGGTGCTCGCTGGCCCTGCTGTACTCCGCCATCTACGCGCGGCTCACCCGCTCGGGCATGCTGGAGACGATGAACGAGGACTTCATCCGCACGGCCCGCGCCAAGGGCCTGCGGGAGCGCAGGGTCGTGGCCCGGCACGGGCTGCGGGCCGCGCTGACCCCGATCATCACCGTCTTCGGCATGGACCTCGGCCTGCTGCTCGGCGGCGCCGTGATCACCGAGAAGGTGTTCTCGCTGCCCGGCATCGGCCAGTACGCGGTGCAGGGCATCACCGACAACGACCTGCCCCCGATCCTCGGCGTCACCCTGCTCGCAGCCTTCTTCGTCGTGATCGCCAATCTCCTGGTGGACCTGCTGTACGCCGCCGCCGACCCACGCGTGAGGCTCTCGTGACCGAACTCTCCAAGACCGGGGCCGCCGTGGGTGAGCCCACGGGCTCGCCCTCGAACGCGCCCGACGCGTTCCTCGCGGTCCGCGACCTCAAGGTGCACTTCCCCACCGACGACGGCCTGGTCAAGTCCGTCGACGGGCTCAGCTTCCAGGTGGAGAAGGGCAAGACCCTCTGCATCGTCGGCGAGTCGGGATCCGGCAAGTCCGTCACCTCACTGGCGATCATGGGCCTGCACCGGCTCGGCTCGCGCGGCAAGAACGTGCAGATGTCCGGCGAGATCTGGCTGGGCGGCAAGGAGCTCGTCTCCGCCGACCCGGACGAGGTCCGCCGGCTGCGCGGCCGCGAGATGGCGATGATCTTCCAGGACCCGCTGTCCGCGATGCACCCGTACTACACGATCGGCAATCAGATCGTGGAGGCGTACCGGGTCCACCACGACGTCAACAAGAAGACCGCGCGCAAGCGGGCGATCGAGATGCTCGACCGGGTCGGCATCCCCGAGCCCGGCAAGCGCGTCGACAGCTACCCGCACGAGTTCTCCGGCGGTATGCGCCAGCGCGCGATGATCGCGATGGCGCTGGTCAACAACCCCGAACTGCTCATCGCGGACGAGCCGACGACCGCCCTGGACGTGACCGTCCAGGCGCAGATCCTCGACCTGATCCGGGACCTGCAGAAGGAGTTCGGCTCCGCGGTCGTCCTCATCACCCACGACCTCGGCGTGGTCGCCGAGATCGCCGACGACGTCCTGGTGATGTACGGCGGCCGGTGCGTGGAGCGCGGTTCGGTCGACGACGTCTTCGAGCGGCCGCAGCACCCGTACACCTGGGGTCTGCTCGGCTCGATGCCGCGCATCGACCGCGAGACCTCCGAGCGGCTCATCCCGGTCAAGGGCTCGCCGCCGAGCCTCATCAACGTCCCCTCGGGCTGCGCCTTCCACCCCCGCTGCCCGTACGCGGACATCCCCAAGGGGGATGTCACCCGTACCGTGCGGCCGGAACTCCAGGTGGTCGGCAGCGGGCACTTCTCCGCCTGTCACCTCTCGCCGGAGGACCGCACGCGGATCTGGACCGAAGAGATTGCGCCGAAGCTGTGAGCGATACGAAGAAGAAGGACGCGACGACGGTCCCGGCCCAGGCATCCTCTCCCGAGGAGCGCGAGGTGCTGCTGAAGGTCGAGGGCCTGCAGAAGCACTTCCCGATCCACAAGGGTGTTCTCCGGCGCCAGGCGGGCGCGGTCAAGGCCGTCGACGGCATCGACTTCGAGGTGCGCAAGGGCGAGACCCTCGGCGTGGTCGGTGAGTCGGGCTGCGGCAAGTCGACCATGGGCCGGGTCATCACCCGGCTCCAGGACCCGACGGGCGGCTCGATCCACTTCGATGGCAAGGACATCACGCGGCTGAACACGGCCGGGATGCGTCCGCTGCGGCGGGACATCCAGATGATCTTCCAGGACCCGTACGGCTCGCTGAACCCGCGCCATACCATCGGCAGCATCGTCTCGGCGCCGTTCCGTCTCCAGGGCGTGGAGCCCGAGGGCGGGGTGAAGAAGGAGGTCCAGCGGCTCCTGGAGCTGGTGGGCCTGAGCCCCGAGCACTACAACCGCTACCCGCACGAGTTCTCCGGCGGCCAGCGCCAGCGCATCGGCATCGCCCGCGCGCTCGCCCTGAAGCCGAAGCTGGTCGTGGCGGACGAGCCGGTCTCCGCGCTGGACGTCTCCATCCAGGCGCAGGTCGTCAACCTCATGGACGACCTCCAGCAGGAGCTCGGCCTGACGTACGTGATCATCGCGCACGACCTGTCCGTCGTCCGGCACGTCTCGGACCGGATCGCGGTGATGTACCTGGGCAAGATCGTCGAGCTCGCCGACCGCACCTCGCTGTACGAGGCGCCGATGCACCCGTACACCAAGGCGCTGATGTCGGCGGTGCCGGTGCCGGACCCGAAGCGCCGGGGCGCCAAGAGCGAGCGGATCCTGCTCCGCGGCGACGTGCCCTCGCCGATCGCCCCGCCGAGCGGCTGCCGCTTCCACACGCGGTGCTGGAAGGCGACGCAGATCTGCAAGACCACCGAGCCGCCGCTGAAGGAGCTGCGGCCGGGCCAGCAGGTGGCCTGCCACCACCCGGAGAACTTCGAGGACCAGGCCCCGCAGGACGTCGTCCTGCTCACCGCCGCCAAGGAGGCGGCGGAGACGGTCTCGGACGAGGCCCGGGCGAAGCCGGCGGAGACCGCGGCAGCGGAGACCGCAGACGCGGGGCCCGCGAAGGCGGAGGCTCCGAAGGTGGAGGCCGCGGACGCGGAGACGGCCAAGGCGGACGCCCCGGAGGCAAAGGCTGCGGACGCGGAGGCTCCGAAGGTGGAGGCCGCGAAGGCGGACGCCCCGGCGGCTCCGGAGGCGGAGGCCGGCGGCGCGGAGACCGCGGACGCGGAGAGCGAGGCGCCCGAGCCCGCTGCGGAGGCCGGCTCCACGGCGGAGTCGGCGGACGCCGAGTCCGAGACGGCTGAGGCCAGTCCGGCGCAGGCCGCCGCGCCCGAGTCGTCGGAGACGGACGCCCCCGAGACCGACGCCGAAGCCGAACCTCCGGCCAAGAAGAAGAAGTAACCCGGCCCGGTCCGTGAGCCCCCGCCTTCGTTTGTAAGGCGGGGGCTCACCGGCAGGTGAGAATGGCAGGGTGTACGAGCAACTCTTCAGCCCCACCGTGCAGCACACGCTCGACCTGATCGGCATCTTCGTCTTCGCCATCTCGGGCGCGCTGCTGGCCGTCCGCAAGAACTTCGACGTGTTCGGCATCGCCGTCCTCGCCCAGGTCACCGCGCTGGGCGGCGGGCTGTTCCGGGACCTGATCATCGGGGCGGTGCCGCCCGCCGCGTTCACGGACCTGGGGTACTTCCTGACCCCGCTGCTCGCCACGGTGCTGGTCTTCTTCCTCCACCCCCACGTCGAGCGCCTCCAGACCGGCGTCAACGTCTTCGACGCGGCCGGCCTCGGCCTGTTCTGCGTCGCCGGCACGACCAAGGCGTACGACTACGGGCTCGGCCTGACCGCCTCCGCCTGTCTGGGCATGGCCACCGCGGTGGGCGGCGGTGTGCTGCGCGACGTCCTGGCCAACGAGGTGCCGTCGCTGCTGCGCTGGGACCGCGACCTGTACGCCGTCCCGGCCATCGTCGGCGCCACGATGGTCGTCCTGTGCATCCGCTTCGACGCGCTGAGCCCGTTCACCAGCGGTCTCGCGGTGGTCACCGCCTTCCTGCTGCGTCTGCTGGCGCTGCGCTTCCACTGGCGGGCGCCGCGCGCGTGGAACCGGCGGTCGACGGTCGTCGAGGGGGAGTGAGAGGTCTTCCGTCCGCTCCGGGGCAGCGGCAGCGGCAGCGGCAGCAAGGAAAAGCTACCGCTTAGTAGTTTCCTGTTGTAGCGTGCAGCCATGCCAGAAGCAGCCTCCGCACCGGCCACCCGGGCCACCATCGGCGACAGCGAGTTCGACCGGGACACCAGCGTCACCCGGCGCGCACCCGGCGTCTACGACATCGACCTCTCCGCCGGCTGGACGATCATCAGTGCCGTCAACGGCGGCTACCTGCTGGCCGTCCTGGGCCGCGCTCTCGGGGACGCCCTGCCGCATCCCGACCCCTTCACCATCTCGGCGCACTACCTCACCGCGTCCCGGCCGGGCCCGGCGGTCGTCCGCACGGAGACGGTCCGCACCGGCCGTACGCTCTCCACCGGCCAGGCGTCCCTCTTCCAGTACGACGACGAGGGCAACGAGGTTGAGCGCATCCGCGTCCTCGCCTCCTACGGCGACCTCGGGACGCTGCCCGACGACGTCCGCACCTCGGCGAAGCCGCCCGCCATCCCGCCCATGGACCAGTGCTTCGGCCCGGAGGACGGCCCCGCCCCCGTGGAGGGCAGCTCCGCCATCGCCGACCGGCTGATGCTCAAGCTGGACCCCGCCACCCTGGGCTGGGCCCTCGGGCAGCCCTCGGGCAGGGGAGAGATGCGGGCCTGGTTCGGGCTCGCCGACGGCCGCGACGCCGACCCCCTCTCGCTGCTCCTCGCGGTGGACGCGCTGCCCCCGACTGCCTTCGAGCTCGGGCTCAAGGGCTGGGTGCCGACGGTCGAGCTGACCGTGCACGTGCGCTGCCGCCCGGCACCGGGCCCGCTGCGCGTCTCCATCACCACCCGCAACCTCGCCGGCGGCTTCCTCGAAGAGGACGCCGAGGTCTGGGACAGCGCCGACCGCCTGGTCGCCCAGTCCCGTCAGCTGGCCCGGGTCCGGCTCGGCTGACGCGCCCCGCGGGCGGTGCCCGCCCGTTTGTCACCGCACGCCGGGACGCCGAGACCTGCCCGTCTCGGCGTCCCGGCGTGCGTGCCGCGTCTCCCCGCCCGGTCAGTCCAGCCAGTGCCGGCGGCCGATGCTGATCAGCCGCATCCGGCGGGTCGCGACCGCGGTGACGCGCCGGCGCTCCTCCTCCGGGGCCTCCAGCGTCTCCAGGAACAGCGAGGCCGTGATCAGCATCTGGTCGACGTAGAGGCCAGCGAGCATCAGCAGGTCGTCGTCGTGCCAGCCCGCCGACTGCGGGTCCTTGGCCAGCTCGGCCTGCACCTCCTCGGCGAACCGGGCCAGTTGGCCGTGTATCGCCTCCCGCACCGGCTGCACCCCGCCGTGCCGCTCCCGGGCGATGAACCGGACGTGAGCGGGATGTGCGGCCACGTGACCGGCGATCAACTCCACGGCGCGGGCGATCCGTTCGTCACTGTCCTCCGCGGGCGACACCGTCGTCCGGATCATCGGATGCAGGCTGCCCAGCGCCTCCTCCACCAGTGCCACGCCGAGGTCGGCGGTGGAGCGGAAGTGCCGGTAGAAGGCGGTCGGGGCGACGCCGACGGCACGGGTGACCTCGCGCAGGCCCAGGCTGCTCAGGCTCTGCTCCTCCAGCAGCGCGAGCGCCGCGTCCAGGAGCGCCTGACGGGTCTTCTGCTTCTGGGCCTGCCGAACGCCGAGGGTGTGACTCATGCCATGCAGTTAACAACTGTTCTCCGGAATTGAAAAGCCATGGGGCGCGCTAGACTGGGAAGTCAGTGAACAACTGTAACTACAACCGTTCACCGAAGGTTGGGGGATCCGCTCCATGCTGTTTCTCGTCGTCGCACTTCTGCTCTTCGGCGCCGTCCTGGGCACCGTCGCCCACGCGCCGCTCACCGTGTCCGTCGCCCTCGGCCTGGTCCTCGCCGTCTGGCTCGGCGTCTTCGCGGTCCGCGAGCGGCACGGCCGCCGCCGGAGCAGCTCCGTCCACTGACCGCCGCCGGTCCATCGACGCACCGTAAGGAGAACACCGTGCAGCTCACCGCACCGGCCACCCGCCGGACCGGTATCCGGGACACCGACGGCATGGCCGTCGCGTCCTTCGTTCTCGGCCTCCTCGGCCTGCTCGTCCTCAACGTCTTCCTGGGCCCCGTCGCCATCGCGCTGGCCGGCGTCGCCCTGTGGCGCGGTACCGCCCGCCGCGGCCGGGCCCTCCTCGGCCTCGGCCTGGGCGTCGCCGACCTGCTGGTCCTGGTGGCGGTCATGTCCGCGGACAACACGATGTCGTGGAGTCTGTGAGCCACCCGTCCTGCTGCCGGTCCCGGTTCGCCGAAGAGGCCAACCTTGATCTGAGGCCGCGCGGGGCCGCCCCGTAGAATCGGCCCCACCATGGCTTACCTCGACCACGCCGCGACCACCCCGATGCTCCCCGAGGCGGTCGAGGCACTCACCGCGCACGTGGGCGCCACCGGCAACGCCTCCTCCCTCCACGCGTCCGGCCGCCGCGCACGGCGCACCGTCGAGGAGGCCCGCGAGACCCTCGCCGACGCCCTCGGCGCCCGGCCCAGCGAGGTCGTCTACACCTCCGGCGGCACCGAGGCCGACAATCTCGCCGTCAAGGGCCTGTACTGGGCCCGCCGCGACGCCGACCCGGCCCGCACCCGGGTCCTGGCCAGCCCCGTCGAGCACCACGCCGTCCTCGACGCCGTCCACTGGCTCGGCGAACACGAGGGCGCGACCGTCGAGTACCTGCCGGTCGACGCGTACGGCCGCGTCCACCCCGAGGCGCTGCGCGAAGCCATCGCCCGCGACCCCGGCGACGTCGCCCTCGCCACCGTCATGTGGGCCAACAACGAGATCGGCACGATCATGCCGGTCCGTGAACTCGCCGACGTGGCCGCCGAGTTCGACGTTCCACTGCACGCCGACGCGGTCCAGGCCGTCGGTCAGCTCCCGGTCGACTTCGCCGCCTCCGGACTCGCCGCGATGACGGTTTCCGGCCACAAGATCGGCGGCCCCTACGGCATCGGCGCGCTGCTGCTCGGCCGCGAGTACACCCCCGTACCCGTCCTGCACGGCGGCGGTCAGGAACGCCACGTCCGCTCCGGCACCCTCGACGTGCCCGCCGTCGCCTCCTTCGCGGTGGCCGGCCGCCTCGCCACCGAGCAGCGCGAGTGGTTCGCCCGCGAGATCGGCGCCCTGCGCGACGACCTGGTCGACGCGGTCCGTACGGCGGTCCCGGACGCCATCCTGGGCGGCGACCCGGTGGACCGGCTGCCGGCCAACGCCCACTTCACCTTCCCCGGCTGCGAGGGCGACTCCCTGCTCCTCCTCCTCGACGCCCAGGGCATCGAGTGCTCCACCGGCTCAGCCTGCACCGCCGGCGTCGCCCAGCCCAGCCACGTCCTGCTGGCCACCGGCACCGACCCCGGCCTCGCCCGGGGCACCCTGCGCTTCTCCCTCGGCCACACCTCCACGGAGGCCGACGTCGAGGCGCTCGCCAAGGCGATCGGCCCGGCGGTGGAACGCGCGCGGGCGGCGGGGCTGACGTAGGGGTCGGGCGGCGGGGTCAGGCGCTTGTCGAGGCGCCGGCGGACGGACCGCTCGTCGCCGCCCGCCGCACCAGCTCCATGTACCGGTCCCAGTCCCAGTGCGGCCCCGGATCGGTGTGGTCGGTGCCCGGCACCTCCACGTGGCCGATGATGTGCTCGCGGTCCACGGGTATCTCGTACCGCGCGCAGATACCGGCGGTCAGCCGGGCCGACGCGGCGTACATCGCCTCCGTGAAGTCCTGCGGCCGGTCCACGAAACCCTCGTGCTCGATGCCGACACTGCGCTCGTTGTAGTCCCGGTTGCCCGCCTGGTAGGCCACGTCCAGCTCGCGGATCATCTGCGTGACGCGACCGTCCTGGCCCACGATGTAGTGCGTGGCGGCCTTGTGACCGGGGTCCTGGAACGCCTTCACGGCGCTCGCGAAGCTGCCCTGCGTGACATGGACGATCACCATGTCGATGCCGAAGTCGTCGGGCCGGTCCGCGCGCCGCCAGTTGGCGTCCGACGCCGCCACCCACCGGGCGCCCGCGTAGTCGACGGCGCCCTTCTCGCGGGGCTTCTCCACGCCCGGCGTGCGCCACCACAGCCGCGCCAGCTCGTCGCGCGCCAGCACCGCCGTGCCCAGGGCCGCCGCCGTGCCGCCGACGAGCAGCGCCCGGCGGCCGATGTGCCGGTCCGCGTCCCTGGATCCGCCCGTGGACCCGCTCTTCGCCCCCATGCGATCTTCAACGCATACGCGCGCGCTCCGGTTCCCGCGCCCCCGTACCCTGGAAGGGTTATGACTGACACCCCGCACCGCACCCGCCCCCTCCGCGTCCTCGCCGCCATGTCGGGCGGAGTCGACTCCGCCGTCGCCGCCGCCCGCGCGGCCGAGGCGGGGCACGACGTGACCGGCGTCCACCTGGCGCTCTCCGCCAACCCGCAGTCCTTCCGCACGGGCGCCCGGGGCTGTTGCACCATCGAGGACTCCCGGGACGCCCGCCGCGCCGCGGACGTCATCGGCATCCCCTTCTACGTGTGGGACCTCGCCGACCGCTTCCGCGAGGACGTGGTCGAGGACTTCGTCGCCGAGTACGAGGCCGGCCGCACCCCCAACCCGTGCCTGCGCTGCAACGAGAAGATCAAGTTCGCCGCGCTGCTCGACAAGGCCCTAGCGCTCGGCTTCGACGCGGTCTGCACCGGTCACTACGCGAAGGTGATCCTGCGCGAGGACGGCACCCGCGAACTGCACCGCGCCTCCGACATGGCCAAGGACCAGAGCTACGTCCTCGGCGTGCTGGACGACCGGCAGCTCGCCCACGCCATGTTCCCGCTCGGCGACACGCTCACCACCAAGGACGAGATCCGCGCGGAGGCCGAGCGCAGGGGACTCGCCGTCGCCAAGAAGCCCGACTCGCACGACATCTGCTTCATCGCCGACGGCGACACCCAGGGCTTCCTCGCGAACCGCCTCGGCAGGGCCGAGGGCGACATCGTCGACGAGGCCGGCAACCGCCTCGGCACCCACGAGGGCGCCTACGGCTTCACCATCGGCCAGCGCAAGGGCCTGCGGATCGGCACGCCCGCCGCCGACGGCAAGCCCCGCTACGTCCTCGACATCTCCCCGGTGGACAACACCGTCACGGTGGGCCCGGCCGAGGCGCTGGACGTCACCGCGCTCACCGCGATCAAGCCCCGCTGGTGCGGCGCCGCCCCCACCGGCCCCGGCACCTACACCGCCCAGCTCCGTGCCCACGGCGGCGAGACCGAGGTCACCGCCGGCCTGGTCGACGGCACGCTGGAGGTGTCGTTCACCGAGCCGGTGCGCGGCGTGGCCCCCGGCCAGGCGATCGTGCTGTACGACGGCACGCGCGTGGTGGGCTCGGCGACGATCGCGTCGACGACGCGCGCGACGGCGGGCGTGGCCTGACCGGGCGCCCTCCTACGCCGCGAAGAACTCCGCGAGCACCGGTGCCAGGACGCCCGGCTCCACCATGTGGCTCTGCCCCCCGAGGGCTCGGTACGTGCCCTCGGGCACGGCGTCGGCGACCGCCCGTGCCGCCTCGCGCATCCACTCGGCGCCCGCGTCGCCCGCCAGGGCCAGCACGGGCACGGTGATCTCCGCCAGCCGGGCCCGCGGCACCCGGGCGTCGCCCATCACCGCGTCGTCGTACCCGAGGCTCGGCGCGACCGACTCCAGGCCGGCCCACATCGGCGACCGGCGGGCGCCCCGGATCATCTCCTCGCCCAGGCCGGTGAGGCGCAGGAACAGCTCCACCGCGTCCCCGCGCCGGCCCTGCCCGAGCGCCTCGCCCAGCCGCTCGGTGTACTCCGCGCGGGCCCGCGCGGCGTCGTCGTCCATGGCGTACGGCACCTCGTAGACGGCGACCCGGCGCACCGGCAGCCCGCTCGCCGCCGCCCGCAGCACCAGCGCGCCGCCGGACGAGATGCCGTACAGCGACGCCTCGCCGCCGACCGCCTCGATCAGCGCCGCGAGGTCCTCGACCTCGCGCTCCACCGCGTAGGGCGCCGTGTCCCCGCTTCCGCCGCGGCCCCGGCGGTCGTACACGGTGACGTCGAAACGGTTCGACAGCTCCGCGGCCAGGGGCGCCAGCGTGGCCCCCGTGGACATCGCACCGCTGACCAGGACGACGGCCGGCCCCTGCCCGGCGCGTTCGTACGCGATGCGCGTGCCGTCACGCGAAAGGGTCTTCTTGTCCATCTTGTGCAGACTGCCCTACGGCACGCGTTTCATCCCTCAGGACACCTCGACGTCGTAGAAACACAGGTGGTCCTTGATCTCCGCCACGTCCGGCTTCGGGTCCGGGTAGGCCCAGGCGAGGTCCGCCGCGTCCGGCAGCGACCAGTAGGACGCGTCGCCCTTGAACGGGCAGTGCGTGCGTGTGGCGGACGGCGTCAGCAGGTCCATGCGTACGTCCTCGGCGGGGAGGTAGTACCGGTCGGGACAGCCCGTCTCGCGCAGGACCAGTGCCCCGTCGCTCTCCGCCAGGACCTGTCCGCCGTGCACCGCGCGCACGTGCCGGTCGCTCCGCTCGATGGTGATGCGATGACCCTTCGTCACGATGATCGATCCTCCTCGGGTGGCCCACGTCTTCCGTACAGCGTGCGCCGAAGCCGGGTTCTTCCCGGGCGCCACGCCCCCCGTACCGTGGTCCCATGAACATCTGCGTCTTCCTCTCCGCCGCCGACCTCGACGAGCGCTACACGCGCCCCGCGAAGGAGTTCGGCACCCTCCTCGGCAAGGGCGGGCACACGCTCGTGTGGGGCGGTTCGGACACCGGGCTGATGAAGGTCGTCGCCGACGGTGTGCACGAGGCCGGAGGCAGGCTCCTGGGCGTCTCCGTGGACTTCCTGGCGGCCAAGGCGCGCGAGGGCGCCGACGAGATGGTGATCGCCAAGGACCTCGCCGAGCGCAAGCGGCTGCTGCTGGAGAAGGCCGACGCCGTGGTGATCATGGTGGGCGGCACCGGCACCCTGGACGAGGCGACGGAGATCCTGGAGCTGAAGAAGCACGGGCACACCGACAAGCCGGTCGTCCTGCTCAACACGGCCGGCTTCTACGACGGGCTCAAGGAACAGTTCCGCCGCATGGAGGACGAGGGGTTCCTGCCGCACCCCCTCACCGAGCTGGTGTTCTTCGCCGAGGAGCCGGTCGGCGCACTGGCTTACCTGGAGGAGAGCCAGGGCGTGGAGTGAGCCCGCGGTGATGCGAGCATGGCGGTCATGGCTACACATGTGATCACCGGAGCGGGCTCCGGCATCGGCGCGGCCGTGACCCGCCGCCTGCACGAGCGCGGCGACGAGGTCGTGCTGCACGCGCGCGACGCGGGCCGCGCGAAGGAACTGGCGGCCGCGTTCCCCGGCGCCAAGACGCTGGTCGGCGACCTGGCGGACCCGGACAAGCTGTCCTGGGCCTTCTCCCACCAGACACTGCCCGACCGCGTGGACTCCCTGCTGCACATCGCGGGCGTGGTCGACCTCGGCCCCGTCGGCGACCTCACCCCGAAGACCTGGCGCCACCAGCTGAGCGTCAACCTGGTCGCCCCGGCCGAGCTCACCCGCCTCTTCCTGCCCCAGCTCCGCGTCGCCCAGGGCCAGGTCGTCTTCGTCAACTCCGGTTCCGGACTCAACGCCCACGCCGGCTGGTCCGCGTACGCCGCCTCCAAGCACGGACTGAAGGCCCTGGCCGACTCCCTGCGCCAGGAGGAGCACGCGAACGGCGTCCGCGTCACCTCCGTCTACCCCGGCCGCACCGCCAGCCCCATGCAGGCCAAGGTCCACCAGCAGGAGGGCAAGGAGTACGACCCCGCGCAGTGGATCGACCCCGAGTCGGTCGCCACGACGATCGTCATGGCCCTGGACCTGCCCAGGGACGCGGAGGTCAACGACCTGACGGTGCGCCCGGGGCGCTAGTCGGTGCCGGGCGCGTCCAGCCCGTCCGGCGTTTGAGGACGAGGCCGTCCAGGCCGAAAGCGGGGGCCCGGGGGCGCAGCCCCCGGGGACGGGAAGGGAAGGGGCGGCGGGGGCGAACAACCTACCCCAGCCCCTGCGTACGCTTCTTCTCGTGAACGCCACCCTCCCCCTTGCCCCCGCCACCGGCATCGGCAGCATGCCGGGCCAGGACGCCCGAGAGGCCGTCAAGACCGTCACCGGCACCTTCGAGAACTTCCCGTACCTGCCCGAGCTGCCCGCCCGCGGCCCCGGCGCCGACATGATCGGCCGCAGCGCCGGGATGCTCGTCGAGCTGTACGCGCGCGTGGAGCCCAGCGGCTGGCGCCTCGGCGACCGCCCGGGCCGCGACACCAAACGGGCCCGGGCCTGGCTGGGGGAGGACCTCGACGCGCTGGAGGAGTTCACGCAGGGTTACGAGGGGCCGCTGAAGGTCCAGGCCGTCGGCCCCTGGACGCTGGCCGCCGCCCTGGAACTGCGAGGCGGCGAGGCCGTCCTGTCCGACGCCGGTGCCACCCGCGACCTCGCCGCCTCCCTCGCCGAGGGCCTGCGCCTGCACCTCGCCGAGCTCCGGCGCCGCGTGCCCGGCGCGACACTCGTGCTCCAGCTCGACGAGCCGTCCCTCACCGCGGTGCTGCGCGGCCAGGTGCGCAGCGCCAGCGGCTACCGCACGTACCGGGCCGTGGACCGGCAGGTCGTGGAGGGGGCTCTGCGGGACACCGTCGGGGCGCACGGCGAGGGCCCCGTCGTGGTCCACTCCTGCGCCCCCGACGTCCCGTTCGCCCTGCTGCGCCGGGCCGGCGTCGCGGGCATCTCCTTCGACTTCTCCCTCCTCACCGAACGTGACGACGACGCGATCGGCGAGGCGGTGGAGGGCGGCACCCGGCTGTTCACCGGTGTCGTACCGGGGACGGACGGCCCATTGTCAGACCCTGCCGGTAGCGTCATGGGTGTCAGGACGCTGTGGCGCAGGCTGGGGCTGCATCCGGGGCTTCTCGCGGAGGCGGTCACGGTGACGCCGTCGTGCGGACTCGCGGGCGCGTCCCCCGAGTACGCCCGCCGCGCGCTCGCCCACTGCGTCCGGGCGGCGAGATCCCTCGCGGACAACCCAGAGTAACGGGAGGACGACACGGTGGCCGGCGACAAGCAGGCGGAGACGACGAGTGTGCCCGCCGAGGCGCGCGAGAAGCACGTGCAGCTCGCTGAGCAGATCGAGGAACACCGCTTCCGGTACTACGTGAAGGACGCCCCCGTCATCAGCGACGCGGACTTCGACCGGCTGCTGCGTTCCCTGGAGGCGCTGGAGGAGGAGTACCCGGAGCTGCGCACCCCGGACTCGCCGACCCAGAAGGTCGCCGGTTCCTACGAGACGGAGTTCACGGCCGTCGAGCACCGCTCCCGCATGCTCTCCCTCGACAACACCTTCAACGACGACGAGCTCGCCGCCTGGACCGAGCGCATCGCCAAGGAGCTGGGCGAGCAGAAGTACCACTTCCTGTGCGAGCTGAAGGTCGACGGACTGGCCGTCAACCTCACCTACGAGCGCGGCCGGCTGGTCCGCGCGGCCACCCGCGGCGACGGCCGCACCGGCGAGGACATCACGCCCAACGTCCGCACCATCGCCGAGATCCCCGAGCGCCTCACGGGCGACAAGGTCCCCGACCTCGTGGAGATCCGCGGCGAGGTCTACTTCCCGATGGAGAAGTTCCAGGAGCTCAACGCCCGGCTGGTCGAGGCCGGCGACAAGCCCTTCGCCAACCCGCGCAACGCGGCGGCCGGTTCACTGCGCCAGAAGGACCCGCGCGTCACCGCCTCCCGCCCCCTGCACATGGTCGTCCACGGCATCGGCGCCCTGGAGGGCTACACGGGCATGACCCGCCTCTCCCAGGCGTACGACCTCCTGGCGACCTGGGGCCTGCCCACCTCCCCGCACAACAGGGTGGTCGACGGCCTCGACGGCGTCCGGGAGTTCATCGCGTACTACGGCGAGAACCGGCACTCGGTGGCGCACGAGATCGACGGCGTCGTCGTCAAGCTCGACGAGATCCGCCTCCAGGGCCGCCTCGGTTCCACCGCGCGCGCCCCGCGCTGGGCCATCGCCTACAAGTACGCGCCCGAGGAGGTCAACACCAAGCTCGTCGACATCAAGGTGGGCGTCGGACGCACCGGCCGCGTCACGCCGTACGCGCAGGTCGAGCCGGTCACCGTGGCCGGCAGCGAGGTGGAGTTCGCCACCCTGCACAACCAGGAGGTCGTCAAGGCCAAGGGCGTCCTCATCGGCGACACGGTGGTGCTGCGCAAGGCCGGTGACGTGATCCCCGAGATCCTCGGGCCGGTCGCCGACCTGCGGGACGGCTGCGAGCGGGAGTTCGTCATGCCGGCCGCGTGCCCCGAGTGCGGGACGCCGCTGAAGGCCATGAAGGAGGGCGACATCGACCTCCGCTGCCCCAACGCCCGTACCTGCCCGGCCCAGCTGCGCGAGCGCGTCTCCTACCTCGCCGGCCGGGAGTGCCTGGACATCGAGCACTTCGGCGGCGTCGTCGCGGCCGCGCTGACCCGGCCGCTGGAGCCGGCCGATCCGCCGCTCGTCGACGAGGGCGACCTCTTCGACCTCACCGTCGAGAAGCTGCTGCCCATCAAGGCGTACGTCCTCGATCCGGACAGCGGGCTGCCCAAGCGCGACCCCAAGACCGGCGAGGAGAAGATCGTCACGGTCTTCGCCAACCAGAAGGGCGAGCCGAAGAAGAACACCCTCGCCCTGCTGAGGAACATCGAGGAGGCCAAGAACCGGCCGCTCGCCCGGTTCCTCAACGGCCTCTCCATCCGGCACGTCGGCCCGGTCGCCGCCCAGGAACTCGCCCGCCAGTTCCGCTCCGTCGACCGCATCGAGCAGGCCACCGAGGAGGAGTTGGCCAACACCGACGGCGTCGGCCCCATCATCGCCGCCTCCCTCAAGGAGTGGTTCGCCGAGGACTGGCACCGCGAGATCGTCCGGAAGTGGAAGGCGGCCGGAGTTCCGCTGGAGGAACAGTCGACCGGCGAGGACGAGGGCCCGCGCCCGCTCGAAGGACTCACCGTCGTCGTCACCGGCACGCTGGAGAACTACACGCGCGACGGAGCCAAGGACGCGTTGCAGAGCCGCGGCGCCAAGGTGACCGGATCGGTGTCCAAGAAGACGTCGTTCGTGGTGGTGGGCGACAATCCCGGGTCCAAATACGACAAGGCGATGCAACTCAAGGTGCCCGTCCTGAACGAGGACGGTTTCACCGTCCTGCTCGAGGAAGGACCCGAAGCGGCCACCGGCGCCGCGCTTTCGGCCGAGGAATAGCGGTTGAAGGCCACCCGATCGGCGCATACCAGATGCATACGGGTGGCCGGGTCGCATTCGGGCAACCGTCGACGACCGGTGCCCCAGGAAGCCTTCCGCGGCCTACTGTTGAGGGGTGCGCCTGCCGTGCCCAGCTGCGGTCGGGGGCATCCCCCTGCCCCAAGGAACAGGGGGAAGGGTTCTCCAACGCGGAGCCGTTGAGGGTTGTCGGGCGCAGGGCCGCGTGGCGTGGGCACCGCCGGCTGTGAGAGGGACGGGAATGGAACCGACCGAGAGCGCCGCCGCGGGCTCACGGCTGCGCCTGCGTCACCTGGTGGGGACGTGGCACGTGAGCCGGTGGCTCGGGCAGCGCGGTGGTGGCGCACGGCACCCCGCGGCGGACGCCCCGGGCACCGCGCCGCCCGCCGCCGGCGCGCCCGCGATGTCCGACCCCGACGCCGAACGGCACCTGTCCTGGCCCGCGTTGCCCGCGGCGGTCGTGGCCGCGGCCGGGTTCGTCCTGGGCGCCGGCTTCTACCGGGCGTTCGCCGAGGGCCACGCCCTCTTCCCGTCCGGCACCGCCGGCTGGTCCCTCGCCGTGCTGACCGGCATCGTCGTCGGCCACCTCGTGATGCTCGGCCGCTCCCGCTGGTGGGGCGGCACCGGCTCGGGCGCCGCCCTCACCCTCGCCGTCCTGCTGCTCTACGGCTGGGTCCCGGCCGGCATGGTCAGCCTCACCGTCGTCGTCCTGGTCGGCATAGCCCGCCGGGGCCGCTGGCGGCAAGGCGTCCTGCACGGCGCGGTGGACATCCTCGGCATCGCCGCGGGCGCCCTGCTGCTGGGGGTCTGCGGCTCCGTACCGTCCGTGGAGCACCCCTGGGACCCGAACACCTGGGGGGTGTACGCGGCCCCCAAGGTGGTGCTCGTCGCCGTCGCCTACCTCGCCGTCACCCGCGCCCTGCTGTGGTACCTGCACACCCCGCGGGCCGGACTGCCCACGGTCGCCCGCACCGCCCTGGTCAGGCACGGACTGGTGGCCGTCGCGCTGCTCGGCATCGCGCCGCTGGTCTGCGTGGTCGCCGTCGCGAAGCCGCTGCTGCTGCCGCTGTTCTCCATCCCGCTGATCGCCCTCGACTCCACGCTGTGGATCGCCCGAGCCCGGGCTGAGGAGCAGTTGCGCGATCCGCTGACCGGACTGCCCAACCGGCAGTGGCTGCTGGAGCGGACCTGGACCGCGCTGGACGACGCCGAACGGGTCGGCGCCCGCGCCGCACTGATGCTGATCGACCTGGACCGTTTCCGGTCGGTCAACGACACCCTCGGACATCTCGCCGGTGACCGGCTGCTGTTGCAGACCGCCGACCGGCTGCGGCTGGCACTGCCGCGCGGAGCGGAGGCCGCGCGGCTGGGCGGTGACGAGTTCGCCGTCCTGCTGCCGGTCGCCGACTCCACCACCTCGGCGACGCGGGTCGCCCGGGCTCTCGTCGCCGAGCTGAGCTCGCCGCTCGACCTGGACGGGCTCACCCTCGTCCTGGAGGCCAGCGCCGGGGTCGCCGTCTTCCCCGACCACGCGCTGGACGCCGAGGGGCTGTTGCGCCGGGCGGACGTGGCGATGTACCAGGCGAAGCGGGACCGCACGGGCGTGGAGGTCTACGAGTCCAAGCGCGACTCCAACACCCCGGACCGGCTCGGGCTGCTGGGCGATCTGCGCCGGGCCCTGGACGCCCACGAGGTCCGGCTGCACTACCAGCCCAAGGTCCGCTTCGACGGACAGGTGGCCGGCCTGGAGGCACTGGTCCGCTGGGTTCACCCCGAGCGCGGCAGCGTGCCGCCCGACGAGTTCATAGCCATCGCCGAGTCCTCCGGGCTGATGCCCCATCTGACGGAGTACGTACTGGAGACGGCGCTCGGACAGGTCGCCCGGTGGCGGGCCCAGGGCCTGTTCGTGCCGGTCGCCGTCAACGTCTCCCCGCGCGACGTCCACACCCCCGGCTTCGCCGGCTCGGTCGCCGCGCGGCTGGCCCGGCACGGTGTCCCGGCGGGGGCGCTCCAGCTGGAGATCACGGAGCACGTCCTGCTGGAGGACCCGCAGCGCGCCGCCGACACCCTCGCCGGACTGACCGCGCACGGCGTGAAGATGTCCCTGGACGACTTCGGCACCGGCTACTCCTCCCTCGTGCACCTGCGCCGGCTCCCGGTCAGCGAACTCAAGATCGACCGCTCGTTCGTGGCCCGGCTGGCCGTCGACACCGAGGACGCCGAGATCGTGCGCTGCACCGTCGACCTCGCGCACTCCCTCGGCCTGCTGGTCGTCGCCGAGGGCGTCGAGGACGACGAGACCTGGGAACGCCTGCGCGACCTGGGCTGCGACGCCGTACAGGGCTGGCTGGTCGCGGCGGCGATGCCGCCCGAGGAGACCACGGCATGGCTGCGCGCCCGGGGTTCACGCGGCTGGGTCCGCCCCGCCGCGGCGCTGCCGGCCGCGGCGACCGACGAGTGACGCGCCCGCGGGTACGGCTGCCGGCCGCGAGGGCCGGGTGACGCCCCCCCCCGAGTGAGGCAGTGCCCGGAGGGCTCGCCTTGCGGACGGCGCGCAGCCGACAGGCCGACTCGGCTGCGGGCAGTCGTGCTTCCCCCAGTGCCTGAACAGCCTGGGAGGTACCCCCAGGGGCGGCACGGGTGGGCGCAGCGGCACCGGCCGAGCGCCGTGAGCTGTCCCCGGCGGCGGGCGAGCCCCTGCGGGCAGCGCGGCCGGCCGCGGCGTCCACCCCGGCACGACCACGCGCAGCACCCCGCAAGGGGCCCGCTGGGCGGCGCGTGCGCGGGTACCCGCGCGTGCAGCCCGGCACGGTCCCGTGCCGGTGGTTGGATCGGGGTGGGCCGGCGCGAGCCGTGCCGCCGCACCCGTACCGTCGCCAAGGGGTCCGACGATGTCGCTGTTCGTTCCGAAGTCCGACGAGTCCGTGATCGTCCGCGCGGCCGAGGCCGAGGTCGTCGGCCGCGCGCCCACCACCGTGCGCCTGCTGGCCGACAGCAGCGCGACCGGCGGAGCCCTGTCCACCCAGCGCGTCACCCTCACGGCGGGCGCCGACGGCGCCAAGCCGCACTGGCACGACAACTCCGCCGAGATGTTCTTCCTGCTGGACGGCGCCGCCGACATCCTCTCGGGCGACGAGGTCCTCACCGCGGGCCCCGGCGACCTCGTCGTCGTCCCGCCCGGCAAGCCGCACGCCTTCGCCGCCGTGCCCGGAGCCGACGCCGACCTGCTCATCGTCCTCACGCCGGGCGTCGAACGCTTCGAGTACTTCCGTCACCTGCAGCGCATCCGCCTCGGCGAGGTCCCGCCGGAGAGCATCCTCGACGTGCAGGACCTCTACGACAACCACTTCCTGAGCAGCGCGGCCTGGGAGGCGCGACGCAGGCGAGCGGCGCCGGGGGAAACCGTTTAACGGCCACCCGGCCCGGCCCCATAGGATTGGGCCCGAACCGATCGGCCCGAAACACACGCACTCACCCCAGAGGAACGCTGCATGCCTGGCATCACGCGCGAGGAGGTCGCCCACCTCGCCCGGCTGGCGCGTCTGGAGCTGAAGCCCGAAGAGCTCGAGCACTTCGCGGGACAGCTGGACGACATCATCGGCGCGGTCGCCCGCGTCAGCGAGGTCGCCGACCAAGACGTACCGCCGACCTCTCACCCGCTCCCGCTGACGAACGTCATGCGCGCGGACGAGGTCCGTCCGTCGCTCACGCCCGAGCAGGCGCTCTCCGGCGCCCCGGCCCAGGAGCAGCAGCGTTTCAAGGTGCCGCAGATCCTGGGGGAGGAGTAACCGCCATGAGCGACATCATCAAGCTCACCGCGGCCGAGATCGCCGCGAAGATCGCCTCCGGCGAGCTGACCGCGGTCGAGGTCACCGAGGCCCATCTGGCCCGCATCGACGCCGTCGACGAGAAGGTGCACGCCTTCCTGCACGTCGACCGCGAGGGCGCCCTCGCCCAGGCCCGTGCCGTGGACGAGAAGCGCGAGCGCGGCGAGAAGCTCGGCCCGCTGGCCGGCGTCCCGCTCGCGCTCAAGGACATCTTCACCACCGAGGGCGTGCCGACGACCGTCGGTTCGAAGATCCTCGAGGGCTGGATCCCGCCGTACGACGCCACCGTCACCAAGCGCCTCAAGGCCGCCGACGTCGTCATCCTCGGCAAGACCAACATGGACGAGTTCGCGATGGGCTCCTCCACCGAGAACAGCGCGTACGGCCCGACCGGCAACCCCTGGGACCTCACCAAGATCCCCGGCGGCTCCGGCGGCGGCTCCTCCGCGGCCCTCGCCGCCTTCCAGGCCCCGCTGGCCATCGGCACCGACACCGGCGGCTCCATCCGCCAGCCCGCGGCCGTCACCGGCACGGTCGGCGTCAAGCCGACGTACGGCGGCGTCTCCCGCTACGGCATGGTGGCCTTCTCCTCCTCCCTCGACCAGGGCGGCCCCTGCGCCCGCACGGTCCTGGACGCGGCCCTGCTGCACGAGGTGATCGCCGGGCACGACCCGATGGACTCCACCTCCATCGACGCCCCGGTCCCCGCGGTCGTCGAGGCCGCCCGCAACGGCAGCGTGCAGGGCATGCGCGTCGGTGTCGTCAAGCAGTTCCGCGGCAAGGGCTACCAGGCCGGCGTCATCCAGCGCTTCGACGAGTCCGTCGAGCTGCTCAAGGAGCTGGGCGCCGAGATCGTCGAGCTGGACTGCCCGTCCTTCGACCTCGCGCTCTCCGCGTACTACCTGATCGCGCCCTCCGAGTGCTCCTCCAACCTCGCCCGCTTCGACGGCCTGCGCTACGGCCTGCGGACCGGCGACGACGGCACGCACTCCGCCGAGGAGGTCACCTCCCTGACCCGCGAGGCCGGCTTCGGCCCCGAGGTCAAGCGGCGCATCATGCTCGGCACGTACGCCCTGAGCTCCGGCTACTACGACGCGTACTACGGCAGCGCCCAGAAGGTCCGCACCCTCATCACGCGGGACTTCGAGAAGGCGTTCGAGCAGGTCGACGTGATCGTCTCCCCGACGACCCCGACCACCGCCTTCGCGATCGGCGAGCGCGCCGACGACCCGATGGCGATGTACCTGGCCGACCTGTGCACCATCCCCACCAACCTGGCGGGCAACGCGGCCATGTCGCTGCCCTGTGGCCTCGCCCCCGAGGACAACCTGCCGGTGGGCCTGCAGATCATCGCCCCCGCCATGAAGGACGACCGGCTCTACAAGGTCGGCGCCGCCGTCGAGGCCGCCTTCGTGGAAAAGTGGGGCCACCCGCTGCTGGAGGAGGCTCCGTCGCTGTGAGCAAGCTGTCGAAGGCCAAGGGCTTCAAGAAGTCCAAGAACGGCCTGTACCTGTCCATGGCCACCACCGCGTTCGGCGCGCTCAGCGTCGCCAAGCAGGCGAAGCTCGCCCGCGCCGAGAGCGACACGCTCCGTCTGGTCGACGCCGCCGTGTCCGCCGCCGCCATCGTCACCGGCCTCGCCATCCTCTACCGCGAGCTGAAGCGGCTGGGCGACGACGACGTCCTGCTGGGCTGAGAGGGAAGTTTCACCGTGACCACCACGACCGACCTGGTGTCGTACGAGGACGCGCTGGCGTCGTACGACCCCGTCATGGGCCTCGAGGTCCATGTCGAACTCGGCACCCGGACCAAGATGTTCTGCGGCTGTTCGACCGCACTGGGCGCCGACCCGAACACCCAGACCTGCCCCGTCTGCCTCGGCATGCCCGGCGCGCTCCCGGTCGTCAACGCGACCGGCGTCGAGTCGGCGATCAAGATCGGCCTCGCGCTGAACTGCGAGATCGCCGAGTGGTGCCGCTTCGCCCGGAAGAACTACTTCTATCCGGACATGCCGAAGAACTTCCAGACCTCCCAGTACGACGAGCCGATCGCCTTCAACGGCTACCTCGACGTGCAGCTGGAGGACGGCGAGACCTTCCGCGTCCAGATCGAGCGCGCCCACATGGAGGAGGACACCGGCAAGTCGACGCACGTCGGCGGCGCCACCGGCCGTATCCACGGCGCGTCCCACTCCCTGCTGGACTACAACCGCGCCGGCATCCCGCTCATCGAGATCGTCACCAAGCCGATCGAGGGCGCGGGGGAGCGTGCGCCGGAGGTCGCGCGGGCGTACGTCCGCGAGCTGCGCGAGGTCATCCGCGCGCTCGGCGTGTCCGAGGCCCGGATGGAGATGGGCCAGATGCGCTGCGACGTCAACCTGTCGCTGCGTCCGAACGGCACCGAGAAGTTCGGTACCCGCTCCGAGACCAAGAACGTCAACTCGCTGCGGTCCGTGGAGCGCGCGGCCCGCTTCGAGATCCAGCGGCACGCGGCGGTCCTGAACAGCGGCGGCACGATCATCCAGGAGACCCGCCACTTCCACGAGGACACCGGGTCGACGACCTCGGGCCGCGTGAAGGAGGAGGCCGAGGACTACCGGTACTTCCCGGAGCCCGACCTGGTGCCGGTGGCCCCGTCCCGCGAGTGGGTCGAGGAGATCCGGTCCGCCCTTCCCGAACTGCCGCTGGTGCGCCGCAACCGGCTCCGCGAGGAGTGGGGCATCTCCGGCACCGACATGCAGGCCATCCTCAACGCCGGTGCGCTGGACCCGATCGTCGCCACGATCGACGCCGGTGCCGACGCGGCCTCCGCCCGCAAGTGGTGGATGGGCGAGCTGGCCCGCAGCGCCAACGAGTCCCAGAAGTCGCTGGACGAGCTGGCGATCACGCCGCAGCAGGTGGCCCGGGTGACCGAGCTGGTCACGAAGGGCGACCTGAACGACAAGCTGGCCCGCCAGGTCATCGAGGGTGTCCTCGCCGGTGAGGGCACGCCGGACGAGGTCGTCGACAAGCGCGGCCTGAAGGTCGTCTCCGACGAGGGCGCGCTGACCGCCGCCGTCGACGAGGCCATCGCCGGCAACCCGGGCGTCGCCGACAAGATCCGCGGCGGCAAGGTGGCCGCGGCCGGCGCCCTGGTCGGCGCGGTCATGAAGGCGACCCGGGGTCAGGCGGACGCGGCCCGCGTCAAGGAACTGATCCTGGAGAAGCTGGGCGTCGAGGGCTGACGCCGGTTCTCACCGCTTCGGGGGATGCATCGGTCACGGTGCATCCCCCTCGGCGTCACGCCGTACGGCGGTGTGCCGCACGGTGCCTGTCACGGCGCACGGCATGGCGTGTCACGCCGTACGGCGCCCCACGACCCGTGCGAAGCCCAGCGCGCGCCCTTGGTCGGCGCGCAGCAGTTCCACCGAGTCGCGTGCCATCCCCGCCATGAACTCGCTCGGGCTCTCCTTCGCGCACACCTCGCTCCACCGCAGCCAGTCCCGCCAGCCGTCCGGCTGCCAGTCCGCGGCCTCGACCTCCACGGCGCCGCTGCGCGTCCAGTGCCGTCGCCACCAGGCGGGGGAGTGGAACGCCCAGAACCCCGGATCCCAGTACGGCCTCAGATGCTCCGGCGGCTCCACGCCCTCCGGCTCCTCCCGCAGCGCCGGGACGACGACGCCGATCCGCCCGCCGGGCTTGAGCAGCCGGGTGAGCGTGGGCAGGTAGAGGTCACTGGTGCCGAAGTACTGGTAGGCGTCGATGCTGACGACCGCGTCGAACGTGCCCTCGCCGAAGGGCAGGTCGTGCGCCTCGGCGTACACCGGCAGCACCCGGTCCGCGACGCCCGCCTCGGCGATGCGCACCGCGTTCTCGTCGGGCCGGATCCACAGGTCGGCGGCGGTCACCTGAAGGCCGTACTCCCGGGCCAGGAAGACCGAGGTGAGCGCCCGTCCGCAGCCCAGGTCCAGGACCCGGGCGCCGGGCGGCAGGCGGTCGAGCCCCAGGGCCGGGGCCAGCCATTCCAGCAGCCACAGCGGATGTGGGCCCATCTGGTGCTCGATGATCCAGCGCAGGTCGTAACCGTTGCTGCGCGGATAGGCGGTGTGAGTGAGTTCGGACATAGACAGCCATGCATAGCGGCGGCCGGCGTGGCGCGCACCTGGATTTCCGGCCGCGCGCCACGGCGGAGTTCACCTGATTGTCCGGGGAACCGTCTCCCGGTGTTGTGAATAAGACCACGAAGTACGCAAATGATCACGTCCGACTGTAAGAGTGGCTTTCGCATTGCTCATGCGTTCTTTGCGGGCTGTTCACACCATGAACGACTGTTCCCTGACAAAGATCCACAATCTGACATCCGGGAGCACGTTTCGTGGCAGCCCTCGCACGCTGGTGTGTCCAGCGCCGCCTCGTCGCCGTTCTGCTCTGGCTCCTCGCCCTCGGCGGGGTCGCCACGGCCGCCGTCGTCTCCGGCTCCGCGTACTCCAACGACTACGGCGTTCCCGGCACCGACTCCGACCGCGCCTCCCGGCTGCTCGCATCGGGCTTCCCCGCACTCGACGGCGACAGCGACACCGTCGTCTGGCACACCACGTCCGGGACGGTCCGCGCGGCCGACGTCGAACAGACCATGACCCGCACCCTGGACCGCATCGCGGAGCTGCCCGGGGTGGCCTCGGTGACCAACCCGTACGACGACCCCGAATCGGCCCTGATCAGCGAGAACGCCCACACGGCGTACGCCACGGTCACCTTCGACGCCCCGGCCCAGGACATCGACGCGGCCCAGGCGCGCGCGGTCGTCGACACCGCAAGGGCCGCCGCGACCGACGGGCTCCAGGTCGAACTGGGCGGCAGCGCCGTCGCGCTCACCGAGTCCTCCGGCGGCCACCTCGCCGAGGCCGTCGGTGTGGCCGTCGCCGCGGTCGTGCTGTTCCTCGCCTTCGGGTCCCTCGCCGCCTCCCTGCTGCCCATCGCCACGGCACTGGTCTCCGTCGGCACCGCCTACGCCGGCATCACCCTGCTCGGCCACGCCATGACCGTCGCCGACTTCGCGCCCATGCTGGGCACCCTCATCGGGCTCGGCGTGGGCATCGACTACGCGCTGTTCGTCGTCACCCGGCACCGGCGCGGGCTGAAGCGCGGCCTGTCCGTCACCGAGGCCGCCACCAGTGCCGTCGCGACCACGGGACGCGCGGTCGTCTTCGCGGGCGCCACCGTGTGCATCGCCCTCCTCGGCATGCTGATCCTGCGCCTCAGCTTCCTCAACGGCGTGGCCATCGCCGCCTCGCTGACCGTCGTGCTCACCGTCGCCGCCTCCGTGACGCTGCTGCCGGCCCTGCTGTCGTACATCGGCCCGCGCGCCCTGAGCCGCCGCGAGCGGCGCCGACTCGCCGAGCACGGGCCCGAACCCGAGCTGCCGACCGGGCTCGCCGCCCGCTGGTCGGCGTTCGTCGAGCGCCACCCCAAGCTGCTCGGCGTCCTCGCGCTGGTCGTCGTCACGGTCCTCGCCCTACCCACCCTCGGACTGCGCCTGGGCACCTCCGACCAGGGCAACGACCCCCGGGGCACGACCACCCGCCAGGCGTACGACCTGCTCGCCGACGGCTTCGGCCCCGGGGTGAACGGCCCCCTCACCCTGGTCACCAAGGTGGGCGGCGCAGAGGACCGGCTCGCCCTGGACAACCTGGGCGCCTCGCTGCGCGCCACCGAGGGGGTCTCCTCGGTGACGCCGGTGACGTACAACTCCGCCGGCGACACCGCGTATCTCGCCGTCGTGCCCGAGTCGGCCCCACAGTCCCGGACGACCAGCGACCTCGTCGAGCGGCTGCGCTCCGAGGTGCTGCCGCGTGCCGAGACCGGTACGTCGCTCGACGTGCACGTCGGCGGAGTGACGGCCGGCTACGACGACTTCGCCGGGGTCATCGTCGGCAAGCTGCCGCTGTTCGTCGGGGTCGTCGTCGGGCTCGGCTGCCTGCTGCTCCTGCTGGCCTTCCGCTCGATCGGCATCCCGGTCAAGGCCGCGGCGATGAACGTCGCCGCCGTGGCCGCCTCCTTCGGGATCGTCGTCGCGATCTTCCAATGGGGCTGGGGCAGCGAACTGCTCGGACTCGGCAGCGCGGGCCCGATCGAGCCCTTCCTGCCCGTGATCATGGTGTCGGTGCTCTTCGGGCTCTCCATGGACTATCAGGTCTTCCTGGTCAGCCGGATGTACGAGGAGTGGCTGGAGACCGGCGACAACCGCCGGGCCGTGCGCGTCGGGCTCGCCGAGACCAGCCGGGTGATCAACTCCGCCGCGGTCATCATGATCTCGGTGTTCCTCGCCTTCGTGCTCAGCGGCGACCGGGTGATCGCCATGTTCGGCATCGCGCTCGCCGCCGCCGTAGCGCTGGACGCCTTCGTGCTCCGCACGCTCCTGGTGCCCGCGCTGATGCACCTGCTCGGCCGGGCCAACTGGTGGCTGCCGCGTCGGCTGGACGCCTGGCTGCCCCGCCTCAGCATCGAACCGCCGGAGTGCCGCGCCGCCCATGAGAGGCTGGCCGCGGCGACGGACGCCGAAGTGGCGGACGTCCTGGCGGAGGAGGAACGGCAGCGCGATGTACGCGATATCACTGGGTGACGACGGAGCCGAACTGCGCCCCCTGGAGACCTGGCACGCCGAGGAGTTCCTGGCCCACCTGGACCGGGGGAGGGACTTCATCACCGAGCACATCCCCTTCGGCGCGAAGGCCACCGACATCGGCTCCGCCAGGGAACTGCTCCAGTCCTACGCCGACCGGCACGCCGCCGACAGCGGCTTCCTGCACGGGCTGTGGCTGGACGGCAAGCTCGTCGGCGGGCTGCTCTTCCGCGTCTTCGACGCGGCCACCGGCGTCTGCGAGATCGGCTGCTGGCTGGAGCCCGCCGGAACGGGCCGGGGCCTCGTCACCCGCGGGGCCCGCGTCCTGATCGACTGGGCCTTCGACGAGCGCGGCATGCACCGCGTGGAATGGCACGCCTCGTCCGCGAACACCCCCAGTGTCAACGCCGCCCGGCGGCTCGGCATGATGCGGGAGGGCGTACTGCGCGAAACCTTCCCCTATCGGGGCGTCCGCCAAGACACCGAGGTGTGGGCGGTACTGGCGCCCGAGTGGCGTGCGGCACGCGCGCGCGGCGCTCACAACGATCATTAAGGGACCTCTCAGAGAGCGTCCGTACGGTGCGAGGCATGGGAACGAAGACAGTGGACGAGACCGCCGGCAAGACCGACCTGGACAAGGTGGACGAGGTGGCGAAGACCGAGGCCACCGAGAACACGGCCGTGGACGGTGACGCCACCGCGGTCGACGCCCCCGCGGTGGACGAGACCGACGCGGAGACCTATGCCGACGCGGGTGTCGTCGAGAAGGACGGCCCGACGGGTGTCGGCCAGGGCGCCGGCGCCGTCGTCTCCGCCGGGCTCGGCATCGTCGCGCTGACCGGCAGCTGGGTCGGCACCGTGGCCTCCGCGCGCGAGTCGCTGATCGGCCAGCTGGAGACCTCGTCGTCCTCCAACGTCGCCACGCTGATCGAGAAGGGCTACGGCAACGCCTGGCACGCCACCGCACTGTGGGGCGGCCTGTTCGCCCTGCTCGCGCTGATCGTCGGTGTCGTGGTGCTGGCCCGGCCCGCCTTCGGCGCCCCCGGCAGGCCGCAGGCGCCGTGGATCAAGTCGGTCGCCTGGGCGGGGGTCGCGCTCGGCGTCATCGGGCTGCTCCTGGCCGTCCTCAAGTACACGGACGTCCTGCTGGGACTGCCGTCCACCGGCTGACCCGACCTCCTGAGGGGTCTTAGGGCATCAGCGCGCCCCCGGCGCACGCCCTAAGACCCCTCACCCGTGTCTAAGGCCCCGCGCGGGCACCGAAGATGCGGAACTTACCCGATGTGGCCCACCCCCCTGGGAGACGAAGGTAGAGGCATCGCAAGCGAGCGAATGCGAAACCGGCCTCTCACCAAGGGACACACCATGTACGAGTACGAGATCCAGCAGCTCCGCGCCGCCGAACTGATCCGCCGGGCCGACCGGGCCAGGCTGGCCCGCGAGGCAGTCCGCGCCCGTCGCGCCGCCCGCCGGGACGCCCGCCACGGCGCGGCCCCGGCGGAGAGCCATACGTCCCGGCTGCGCAGGCACCGGTTCGCCCGGGCCGCGTGAACGGGGGGACCGGGGAGGGAGGCCGCACGGCCTCCCTCCCCGCCGTCGTGCCGTCCACCGCCCTCCTCCCGAAAACCGGTGCCCCGCCGCCCAACCCGCGTGCGATGCTCGGGCACGTGGAGACCAGGTCCGTCAGTCCCGTGTTCATCGGCCGCGCAGGCGAACTGGACACGTTGCACGACTCACTCGTCCGCGCCGCCGGCGGGGGGACCGCCCAGGCGTCCGGCGCCGGAGAGCCGCAGGCACTGCTGCTCGGCGGCGAGGCGGGCGTCGGCAAGACCCGCCTCGTCGAGGAGTTCGCCACCGCCGCACGCCGGCAGGGCGCCGTCGTCGCACTCGGCGGCTGCGTCGAGATCGGCGCCGACGGGCTGCCCTTCGCCCCCTTCTCCACCGCGCTGCGCGCCCTGCGCCGCGAACTGCCCGCGGAGCTGGCCGCTGCTGCCGCCGGGCAGGAGGAGGAACTGGCCCGGCTGCTGCCCGAACTGGGCGAGTCCGTCCTCGGCGCCGGCGCCGGCGGCGGACGGCACGACGAGGAGAGCATGGCCCGCCTCTTCGAGCTCACCGCCCGCCTGCTGGAGCGCGTCGCCGCCCGGCACACCGTCGTCCTCGTCCTGGAGGACCTGCACTGGGCCGACGCCTCCACCCGGCACCTGATCGCCTACCTCTTCCGCACCCTGCGCACCGGCCGCCTCGTCGTCCTGGCCACCTATCGCTCCGACGACATCCACCGCCGCCACCCGCTGCGCCCCCTGCTCGCCGAGCTCGACCGCCTGCGCACCGTCCGCCGCATCGAACTCGGCCGCTTCACCCGCGACGAGGTCGGCCGCCAGATCGCCGGCATCCTCGCCCACGAACCCGACCAGCTCCAGGTCGACGAGATCTTCGAGCGCTCCGACGGCAACGCCTTCTTCGTCGAGGAACTCGCCGTCGCCGCCCACGAGGGCTGCTGCACCGGCCTCACCGACTCCCTGCGCGACCTGCTCCTGGTCCGCGTCGAGGCCCTGCCCGAGAGCGCGCAGCGCGTCGCCCGGATCGTCGCCGAGGGCGGCTCCACGGTGGAGTACCGGCTGCTCGCCGCCGTCGCCGGGCTCGCCGAGGACGACCTCATCGAGGCGCTGCGGGCCGCCGTGAACGCCAACCTCCTGCTCCCCGCGCCCGACGGGGACGGCTACCGCTTCCGCCACTCCCTGGTCCGCGAGGCCGTCGCCGACGACCTGCTCCCCGGCGAGCGCTCCCGCCTCAACCGCCGCTACGCCGAGGCCCTGGACGCCGATCCGACGCTGGTGCCCGCCGCCGAGCGCGTGATGCGCCTGGCCAGCTACTGGTACCACGCCCACGACCCGGCCAAAGCCCTGCCCGCCGTACTCGACGCCTCCGTCGAGGCCCGCCGGCGCCACGCCTACTCCGAGCAGCTCCGGCTGCTGGAACGGGCCATGGAACTGTGGGACGCCGCCCCCGACGACGTACGCGACACCCTGCGCCCCGTCGACTACACCGAGGTCTATCCGCCCTGTGGCTGCCACCCGGAGACCGCGCCCCTGCGCTACCTCGACCTGATGGCCGAGGCCGCCGTGGCCGGACGGCTGTGCGGGGAACGCGAGCGCGCCCTGAAGATCACCAAGCGGGCGCTGCGCCTGCTGGAGGAGGAACAGGAACCCGGCCCCGACGCCCGGCCGAGCGCACGGGACCCGCAGCGCGCCGCCTGGTTCTGGACGCAGCGCTCCCTGCTGGTCCAGGCCCAGGGCCGCGGCGACGGCTGGCGTGAGCTGGGCATCGCCCAGGAACTGGTCCGCGGGCTGCCGCCGTCCAAGGTGCACGCCGAGGTGCTGGCCATGGCGGCCAACTGGTCGATGCTCCACAACCCCGGCCCGGACGCCGTGACCGCCGCGGAGCGCGCCGTGGAGTACGCGCGGATGGTGGGCGCCTCCGACATCGAACTCAACGCCCGGCTCACCCTCGGCGGACTGATGGTCGACTCCGGCCACATCGACGCGGGGCTCGCCGAGATGTACCAGGTCAGGGACCGGGTCGTGGCGCAGGGGCAGTCCGTCGTGGTCGCCCGCAGCCATGTCAACCTGCCCTCGGTCCTGGAGAGCATCGGCCGCTCCGAGGAGGCGGTCGGCATCCTGCGCGAGGGCATCGACCTCACCCGCCGCACGGGTCTGCTGGAGTCCGAGGCCTGGGTGTGGGGCAACCTCGCCGAGTCGCTCATCTCCCTGGGCCGCTGGGACGAGGCGATCGAGGCCGCGCTCACCGCCGCGGCCCCGGGCAGGGGGCCCGCACCGCGCGGCGGCGCCTGCCTCAAGCGCGCCGTCGTCGCGCTCGCCCGCGGTGAGACGGCCGAGGCCGCCCGGCTGCTCGCCGAGGCCCGCGCCGCCTACGGCACGCACAACCTCACGCCGCAGTACCACCTGCCGCTCGCCGCCCTCACCCTCGGCGTCGCCGCCGCCGAGGGCCGTGTCCTCGACGCCCGGGCCGAACTCGACCGCGCCCTGACAGCCGGCTTCCCGCCCGGCACCCAGCGCTACGGCTGGCCCCTGCTGCTGGCCGCCGCCGAGGCCGAGGCCGACGCACACGGCCTGCCGGCCACCGAGCAGGGCCGCGCCGAGGTACTCGAACGCCTCGCCGGGGCCGCCAAGTCGCTCACCACGGGCGCCCCGGTCTGGGTCGCCCACGAACGCTGGGTCCGCGCCGAACTCGACCGCGCCCGGGGCCGGGACACCGTACGGGCCTGGTCGGAGACGGTCACCGCGTTCGAGTGCCTGGAGCGGCCCTACGACCTCGCCCGCGTCCGCCACCGGCTGGCCGGTGCCCTGCTGGCCGCCGGCGGCGACGACGAGCGGGCCCGCGCCACGGAACTGCTCCGTCTCGCCCGCACCGTCGCCGGCCACCTCGGCGCCCGCCCGCTCGGTGACGCCGTCGACCGGCTCGCCCTGCGCGCCGGGCTCGTCCTCGGCCGCGCCGCCGAACCGGCCACCGCCCCCGCCGACCCGGCCGACGCCCTCGGTCTCACCAGCCGGGAACGGGACGTCCTGCGCCTGGTCTCCGACGGCCGCACCAACCGCCAGATAGCCGAGGAGCTCTTCATCTCGCCGAAGACCGCCAGCGTCCACGTGTCCAACATCCTGGCCAAGCTCGGCGTCTCGGGCCGCGGCGAGGCGGCGGCGCTCGCGCACCGGCTGGCGCTGTTCCCGGCCGGGACGCTCACCACCCGTTCGGCCGACTGAGGCCTACGCTGGAGGGACGCCGACCGAGGGAGGACGCGTGTTCGACGCTTTCGAGGGGCTGTTCGCCCCCGGTCGCCAGCACACCCGCGACGAGCAGAACCGGCTGGAACTGACCCGGGAGGACGTCGGCGACGGCGACCCGGGCCACGGCCCGATAGACCTCGCCTCGGGCAAGGTCGTCGTCCACCGGGCGGGCTCCGGGAGGCCGGAGGCCGGGCCACGGGCGTCCACCGAGGAACCGCCGGAGGCCTGACGGGCGCCGCCTACGTCACCTCCAGCTCCAGGATCCGGTCGTCCCCGTCCCCCGCGTCGCCCCGGCCGTCCGTGTCGCTGGTCACGAGCCACAGCTTGTCGCCGCCCGCCGCGGCCACCGTGCGCAGCCGGCCGTACTCGCCCTCCAGGAACGCCTGCGGGTCGGCCGAGGTCCGTGTTCCGTTCAGCGGGACGCGCCACAGCCGCTCGCCGCGCAGGCCCGCCATCCACACGGAACCCTCGGCGAAGGCGACGCCGCTGGGCGAGGCCTCGTCGGTGCTCCACTGGGCGACGGGGTTCAGGAAGGCGGAGTCGCCGGACCTGCCCTCCGCCTCGGGCCAGCCGTAGTTGCCCCCGGGCTCGATCGCGTTCAGCTCGTCCCAGGTTTCCTGCCCGAACTCCGAGGCGAACAGCCGCTGCTTGCCGTCCCAGGCCAGCCCCTGCACGTTGCGGTGCCCGAAGGAGTACACCGGGGAGTCCGGGAACGGGTTGCCGGGCGCCGGCTCGCCCTGCGGCGTCAGGCGCAGGATCTTGCCGCCGAGGGACTCCTTGTCCTGCGACAGGCCCCTCTCACCGCTCTCGCCCGTGCCCGCGTACAGCATCCCGTCCGGCCCGAACGCGATCCGGCCGCCGTTGTGGATGACGCCCTTGGGGATGCCCTTGAACACCGTGTCCGGGGCGCCCAGCTGCTCTCCCGGCGGCTTCTTCGCGTCGTACAGCATGCGCACGATGCGGTTGTCCGAGGCCGAGGTGAAGTAGGCGTAGATCATGTGGTCCGACGCGTAGTCGGGGGAGAGGGCGATGCCCAGCAGGCCGCCCTCCCCGGCCGGCGACACCCCGGGCACCTCGCCGAGCTCCGTCTTGCGGCCCGTCTTCTCGTCGACCCGCGTGATCGTGGCCTCGTCACGCGAGGAGACCAGCAGGCCACCGCCCGGCAGCGGAGCCAGACCCCACGGACTCCTCAGGCCCGTGGTGACCGTGCGGACCACCTTCACGGAGCCCTTCGCGGGCGGTGTCCGCTCGGCGGCCGGGCCCGGAGGCGACGACCCCGCCGTCGTACGGTCGGCGGAGGCGCTCCCGTCCGCGCCCGACGGCTCCCCGTCACCGGAGGAGCAGCCGGCCGTCAGCAGGAGGGCGGCGGCCAGCACGGCCGTCACGGATCGACGTCGCACGATCGGAGTCCCTTCGACGCGGCGGGTTCTCCCTGTCATACACCGCTGGGCCTCTCCAGGTTCCCGATCACGGAATCTGGAATCCCGTCCACCGCCTCAGTCCCACGAGCCCTGCGCCGTCGGCAGGCCGCCGACCTCCGCCAGGTCCGGCCCGGTCAGCCGCAGCGAGGCCGCCCCCGCGTTCTGTGTCACCCAGCGCTCCTGCTTGGTGCCCGGCACCGGCACCACGTGCCGCCCCTGCGCCAGCACCCAGGCCAGCGCCACCTGCGCCGGCGTCACGTCGTCGCCGTGCCGGGTCGCGATCCGGCGCAGCCCGGCCACGATCGGCTGGTTGGCGGCCATCATCTCGGCGGTGAAACGGGGGTGCCGGGCCCGCAGGTCCTCCGGCTCGAAGCCCTGACCGGGGGTCAGGGTGCCCGTCAGGAAGCCGTTGCCGAGCGGCATCGCGGCGAGGAAACCGACGCCCCTGCTCTCGCACCACGGCAGCAGCGTCCGCAGCGCCTCCGGCGACCACACCGACAGCTCGGCCTCGACCGCGCTCACCGGGAAGACCTGCTGCACCCGCTCCAGCTGCCGCACGGTCGCGTCGTGCAGCCGCGCCCCCGGCCGCCGGGCCGACCGGGCACCGACCGCGCACAGGCCGAGCGCCCGTACCTTCCCGGCCCGCACCAGCTCCGCCATCGCGCCCCAGGTCTCCTCGACGGGCACCTCCGGGTCCGCCCGGTGCAGTTGGTAAAGGTCGATGACGTCCGTCTGCAGCCGGCGCAGGGAGGCGTCGCAGGCGCGCCGCACATAGCCGGGACGGCCGTTGGCCACGATGTGCTGGTCACCGACGAGCAGTCCGACCTTCGTCGACACGAACGCATCGGAGCGCCGCTCCTTCAACACCCGTCCCAGCAGCAGCTCGTTGGTGAACGGGCCGTACATGTCCGCCGTGTCCAGCAGGGAGACGCCCAGGTCGAGGGCCCGGTGCACCGCCCTGACCGACTCGTCCCCCCGCTGCCGCGACGCGCTGTACGCCCAGTTCATCGGCATGCACCCCAGTCCGACGGCCCCCACAGCGAGTGCCGTCGCGCCGATCGTCCTGCGCTCCACCTGGTCGTGACCCTCCCTCGTCAGGCCACCCAACCTAACCTCTGCCGTTCCACGGTCCTGACATAGCCTCCTGACATGACTGCTGACGTGTGGCTGCCCATCCCGCCGGACGAGATCGAGGGCCTCCCCGAGGGTCCCGCATACCGTTACTGGAACGGCGAGGAGGACTTCCCCGCCGACCCGGCCGACTGCGCGTTCTACGTCGTCCCCTACATGAAGCCCAGCGGGCTCGGGATACGCCCGCTGCCGCGGATGCGGTCCGTGCAGGTCGTCCAGACGCTCTCCGCCGGCATCGACCACGTGGAGCCGGGACTCGGGCACCTGCCCGCGGGCGTACGGCTGTGCAACGCGCGCGGTGTGCACGAGGCCAGCACCGCGGAGCTGACCCTGACCCTGATCCTGGCGTCGCTGCGCGGTGTTCCCGACTTCGTGCGGGCGCAGGACCGGGGCGAATGGCTCGGCGGCTTCCGGCCGGCGCTCGCCGACCGGAACGTGCTCATCGTCGGATACGGGTCGATCGGCGCCGCGATCGAGGACCGGCTCGTGCCGTTCGAGGTCGCGCGGGTGGCGCGCGTCGCGCGCTCCGCTCGCACCACGGCGCGCGGTCCGGTGCACCCGCTCACCGAACTGCCCGCCCTGCTTCCGGAGGCGGACGTCGTCATCCTCTCCACGCCGCTCACCGAGGCGACCCGCGGCCTCGTGAACGCGGACTTCCTGGCCCGGATGAAGGACGGGGCCCTGCTCGTCAACGTGGCGCGCGGCCCCGTCGTCGACACCAAGGCGCTGCTCGCCGAACTGGAGAGCGGGCGCGTCACCGCCGCCCTCGACGTCACCGACCCCGAACCGCTGCCGCCGGGCCACCCGCTGTGGCAGGCTCCGGGAGTGCTCGTCAGCCCGCACGCCGGCGGGCCGACGTCCGCCTTCCTGCCGCGCGCCAAGCGGCTGTTGACGGACCAGTTGACCCGGTTCGTGAACCGGGAGCCGCTGCGCAACGTGATCGTGACGACGGGCGGGTAATCCGTTTCAGGCACCCTCCGCAACCTTTCGGGCGCGGTGGGTACCCGCATATTCCCTGGTCGTCACGGAGCGTAGAGAAGCTATGTCCCTGAGTGACGAGACTGGTGTATCGTCCGACAGGGGATGCGCCGCGCACGGTTCGGCGCCGGGGACGGACAACTCAGACTGTGAGGGGGGCGACGGGCGATGCACGGCCTATGGACGAACGACCCGACGCGGCGGAGCCGCCGCCGGCGACCCTGGCGCACGGCCACGCGCAGGCGGGGTCAGCAAGGTCACCACGGTGGCCATCACGGTCAGCACGGTCATCATCAACGCCGCCAGAGCAGCCGCAGGAGGCAGCCGGCTGCGGCGCACCCCGGCCCGCGGGACGCGGCGGCGCGGACCGGGAGGTCCCGGTGAGTCCGCCCACGTCCGTGTCCACGCTGGACGGAGCGCCGCGGACGACGACTCCGTCCGGACCCCTGCCGCCCGCGCCGACGCCGCACGTCGGCGGGCCCGCCCTCTTCCGCCAGCTCGCCCTGGCCGTGGTCTGCGCGGCGTACGCCGTCGGTTCCGCGTTCGGCTGGGGTTCCGAGTACGTCGCGACGATCATGGGCGATTTCGGGCTGAGCGCCGCCGCCGGCGCCGCAGCCGTCTCCTGCTTCGTCTACGCCCGCGGCCACCGGGTCCGCTTCCGGCCCGCCTGGCTCCTGTTCGCCCTCTCCTCGGCGATGGCGGCCCTGGGCAACCTGGTCTGGGGCTGGTACGAGGTCGTCCTGCGGCAGCCGGTGCCCAGCCCCAGCTACGCCGACCTGTTCTTCCTGTGCTTCGCGCCGCCCGCGATCGTGGGACTGCTGGTGCTGGCCAAACGACCGGTGACCAAGGCGGGTTGGATCTGCCTCGGGCTGGACGCCTGGCTGATCGGCGGTTCGCTGCTGACCCTGGCCTGGAGCCTGGCGCTCGCCCAGGCGGCGAAGGCCGAGGGTGGTTCCAGCGTGGCGCACGCCGCGCTCTCCGTGGCGTATCCGCTGCTCGACATCGCCCTGATCAGCATGGTGCTCGCGCTGCACTTCAGGCGTTCGCCCGTGGGACGGTCCACGGTCAACACCGCCATCGGCGCGCTCGCACTGACGGTGATGTGCGACGCCCTGTTCACCTCGCCGCTGCTGCACAACAACTACCGCTCCGGCCAGTTGCTCGACGCCGGCTGGTTCGCGGGCTCGCTGCTGCTGGCCTACGCCCCCTGGGCCACGTCGTGGCGCGGACGGCCGCGGGGCGAGGAGGGAGCCGGCGGCCACACGCGGGTGGTCCACGAGCACGTGCCGGGCCGGCGTCCGGCGGACCCTCGTCCGGTGCCCGCCGCCCAGCCCGCGTCGACGCCGGGTGACGAGCACAGCCGCTACCCGGCATCCCGGCCCATCGCCGGGTCGCTGGCCGCGCTGACTCCCTACCTCGCCGCCGCGGTCTGCACCCTGGGGATCCTCTACAACGTCCTCAACGGCCGCAGCGTCGACCGTGTGGTGCTGCTGACCTGCGGCACGGTGGTGCTCGCGCTGGTCGTACGCCAGGGCATCATGCTGCTCGACAACATCACCCTCACCCAGGAACTGGCCCAGAAGGAGAACCACTTCCGTTCCCTGGTACAGGGCTCCAGCGACGTCATCATGATCGCCGCGCCCAACGGCATCCTCCGCTACGTCTCCCCGGCCGCCGCCGGGGTCTACGGCCGTCCGGCGGAGGACCTCGTCGGCAGCGAGCTGGCCGGGCTCATCCACCCGGAGGACCTCGGCTGCGTCGTGCACGAGGTGCGCCGCTTCCTCGCCGCCGACCCGGTCGAGGAACCCACCACGCGCATCGAGTGCCGCTTCCGGTCCGGGGACGGCGGCTGGCTCAACGTCGAGTCGACCGTCAACCGGCACCACGGGGGCCTCATCTTCAACAGCCGGGACGTGACGGAAAGAGTGCGCCTCCAGGCGCAGCTCCAGCACAACGCCGAGCACGACCCGCTCACCGACCTGCCCAACCGCGCCCTGTTCACCCGGCGCGTCCAGCAGGCCCTGTCCGGCCGCCGCGCCTCCGACCGGGGCGCCGCCCTGCGCGGCACGGCGGTGCTCTTCATCGACCTCGACGGCTTCAAGGCGGTCAACGACACCATCGGGCACCAGGCCGGGGACGAGCTCCTCGTCCAGGCCGCGCGCAGACTCCAGGAGGCCGTCCGCAAGGGGGACACCGCCTCCCGGCTGGGCGGCGACGAGTTCGCCGCCCTGATCGCCGGGGACGGCACCCGCGACCGGGCCGCACGGGAGGGCCACATCCTGGAGCTCGCCGACCGCCTCAGGACGACGCTCTCGCAGCCCTACCTCATCGACGGCAACGATGTCCGCGTCAACGCCTCCATCGGCGTCGCGTTCGCCGAACCGGGCCTCGGCGCGGGCGAGCTGCTGCGCAACGCCGACCTCGCCATGTACCGCGCCAAGGCGGGCGGCAAGGGACGCGTCGAGCTGTACCGCCCGCAGATGCAGCAGGACGTCGTACGCAAGGCCGAGCTGGCCGGCCGGCTGCGGGCCGCGCTGCACGACGGCGAGTTCGCGCTGCTGCACCAGCCGGTGGTGTCCCTGACGGACGGCCGGATCACGTCCGTCTGCGCCCAGGCGCGCTGGCGCTCGTCCCAGGGGGTGCTGTTCACCCCCGCCGAGTTCCTGCGGGTCACCGAGGACGGCGACAAGACGGCCGAGCTGGACCGCTGGGTGCTCCAGGAGGCCGTCGAGCAGGCCGCGGAACGCGCGGCGGCGGGCCTGTCGGTGCCGGTGGCCGTGCGCATCGGCGCCCGCCGGCTGCTCGACCGCTCCATGCCGCTGGGCTCCGTGGAGGCCCTGCTCACCCGGCACGGGCTGCCGCCGGGTTCCCTGGTGATCGAGCTGTCCGACACCGACCCCCGGGTCGGCCTGGACGAACTGGAGCGCCGGCTCAACGCCCTGCGGCGGGTCGGCGTCCGGATCACCCGCGACGGCTTCGGCAGCGGCTACGCGGCGATCACCGCCCTCAGGCGGCTCCCCGTCGACGTCCTCAAGCTGGACCGCAGCCTGGTCGAGGGCGTCGTCGAGTCCGCGCGGCTGCACAAGATCACCAGTGGGCTGCTGCGTATCGCCACCGACCTCGGACTCGCGTCCGTGGCCGACGGCGTGGACCTGCCCGAGCAGATCGTCGCCCTGCGGGCGATGGGCTGCACGCACGGGCAGGGCATGGCCTTCTCCGGGCCGCTGGACGAGCACCGGCTGCGCAGAGCGCTCGCAACCGGCCACTACCCGGTGCCGCACGGACCGGCCGAACCGGTGTTCGCCGGCGGTGGCGCGGGGGTGTACACCAACACCGTCGGCGCGGGCGTCGGCAACGCTCCCACCAGCCCGGTCGTCGGTGGTGTGGGCTCCGGGATGCCTGCCGTCCTGGGAGGTGGAACGGCCCTGCGCTCACATAATGAGACGCCCGTCCCACCCACTTGACAGTGAGTGCGTGCCGGGGGGAGGGTCAGTGCCATGCGCACCCGAATTCTCGTACTTGGAAAGCGCGTCGGCTGAAGCTGGTGACGTCCGGACCGACCCGGACTCCCAGCGACCCACACCCGGCGCGCTCCCCTCGCTTGCCTTATGGCACGAGGGGTTTTTTGTTGCACAGGCACCTGCCGAGCAGCAGCCGCAGATCGCCCAATCCTCGCAAAAACCCTCAGCATCGAGAAGAGAATGCCGATGACCGAGCAGGCCACCGGGGCCCATCACCCGCAGCCGCGGCCCCGATCCGGAGGACACCAGTCCGCTCCCGAGCACGTCACGGGTGCGAAGTCCCTCATCCGCTCGCTTGAGGAGGTCGGGGTCGACACCGTATTCGGCATTCCCGGGGGCACGATCCTCCCCGCGTACGACCCGATGATGGACTCCAGCCGGGTGCGCCACGTGCTCGTCCGTCACGAGCAGGGTGCGGGCCACGCGGCCACCGGTTACGCGCAGGCGACCGGAAAGGTCGGCGTCTGCATGGCGACCTCGGGCCCCGGCGCCACCAACCTGGTGACGCCGATCGCCGACGCAAACATGGATTCGGTGCCGCTGGTCGCGATCACCGGCCAGGTCGTCACCAAGGCGATCGGTACGGACGCCTTCCAGGAGGCGGACATCGTCGGCATCACGATGCCGATCACCAAGCACAGCTTCCTGGTCACCAAGGCCGAGGACATCCCGAAGACGATCGCCGAGGCGTTCCACATCGCCTCGACCGGCCGCCCCGGTCCGGTCCTCGTCGACATCCCGAAGGACGTGCTGCAGGCGCAGACGACCTTCTCCTGGCCGCCGGTCATGGACCTGCCCGGCTACCGCCCGGTCACCAAGCCGCACGCCAAGCAGATCCGCGAGGCGGCCAAGCTGATCACCGCCGCGAAGCGCCCCGTGCTCTACGTCGGCGGCGGCGTCCTCAAGGCCCGGGCCACCGCCGAGCTGAAGGTCCTCGCCGAACTCACCGGAGCGCCCGTCACCACCACCCTGATGGCGCTCGGCGCATTCCCCGACAGCCACCCGCTGCACGTGGGAATGCCGGGCATGCACGGTGCGGTCACCGCCGTCACCGCGCTGCAGAAGGCCGACCTGATCGTCGCCCTCGGAGCCCGCTTCGACGACCGCGTCACCGGCAAGCTGGACAGCTTCGCCCCGTACGCCAAGATCGTCCACGCCGACATCGACCCGGCGGAGATCGGCAAGAACCGCGAGGCCGACGTGCCGATCGTCGGTGACGCCCGCGAGGTCATCGCCGACCTGGTCCAGGCCGTCCAGAAGGAGCACAGCGAGGGCAACCGGGGCGACTACACCGCCTGGTGGAAGGACCTCAGCCGCTGGCGCGACACCTACCCCCTGGGCTACGACCAGCCCGAGGACGGCTCGCTCTCCCCGCAGGCGGTCATCGAGCGCATCGGACAGCTGGCGCCCGAGGGCACGATCTTCGCGGCCGGCGTCGGTCAGCACCAGATGTGGGCCGCGCACTTCGTCCAGTACGAGCAGCCCGCCACCTGGCTGAACTCGGGCGGCGCCGGAACCATGGGCTACGCCGTCCCGGCCGCCATGGGCGCCAAGGCCGGCGTCCCCGACCGGACCGTCTGGGCGATCGACGGCGACGGCTGCTTCCAGATGACGAATCAGGAACTGACCACCTGCGCCCTGAACAACATCCCGATCAAGGTCGCCATCATCAACAACGGCGCCCTCGGCATGGTCCGCCAGTGGCAGACCCTGTTCTACAACCAGCGGTACTCCAACACGGTGCTGCACTCCGGTCCCGAGGACATCAACCCGGACGCCCGCGGCACCCGCGTCCCCGACTTCGTCAAGCTGTCGGAGGCCATGGGCTGCTACGCCATCCGCTGCGAGGACCCCGCCGATCTCGACAAGGTGATCGAGGAGGCGAACTCCGTCAACGACCGCCCCGTCGTCGTCGACTTCATCGTCCACGAGGACGCGATGGTCTGGCCGATGGTGGCCGCCGGCACCTCCAACGACGAGATCATGGCCGCCCGGGACGTCCGCCCCGACTTCGGCGACAACGAAGACGACTGAGCGAGAGAGACCGAAGAGACCATGTCCAAGCACACGCTCTCCGTCCTGGTGGAGAACACCCCCGGCGTCCTGGCGCGGATCACCGCCCTCTTCTCCCGCCGCGGCTTCAACATCGACTCGCTCGCCGTCGGCGTCACCGAGCACCCCGACATCTCCCGCATCACCATCGTCGTGAGCGTCGAGGACTTCCCGCTCGAGCAGGTGACCAAGCAGCTCAACAAGCTGGTCAACGTGCTCAAGATCGTCGAGCTGGAGCCGACCCAGGCCGTGCAGCGCGAACTCGTTCTGGTGAAGGTGCGCTCCGACAACGAGACGCGCTCCCAGATCGTCGAGATCGTCCAGCTCTTCCGCGCCAAGACGGTCGACGTCTCCCCGGAGGCCGTCACCATCGAGGCCACCGGCAGCAGCGACAAGCTGTCCGCCATGCTCAAGATGCTGGAACCGTACGGCATCAAGGAACTCGTCCAGTCCGGCACGATCGCCATCGGCCGGGGCGCCCGTTCGATCACGGACCGTTCGCTGCGCGCACTCGACCGGTCCGCATAACGACGGAAACGGGCGGCCGGCGCCACGCCCGGCCGCCCGCATTCCGAGACCCCGAAACTTCCCTTCCCCTCACCGGCATACGGTGGGACGCAACACCTGCACACAAGGAGAGAACCCAGTGGCCGAGCTGTTCTACGACGCCGACGCCGACCTGTCCATCATCCAGGGCCGCAAGGTCGCGGTCATCGGTTACGGCAGCCAGGGCCACGCCCACGCCCTGTCGCTGCGCGACTCCGGCGTCGACGTGCGCGTCGGTCTGCACGAAGGCTCCAAGTCCAAGGCCAAGGCCGAGGAGCAGGGCCTGCGCGTGGTGAGCCCGTCCGAGGCCGCCGCCGAGGCCGACGTCATCATGATCCTCGTCCCGGACCCCATCCAGGCCCAGGTCTACGAGGAGCACATCAAGGACAACCTGAAGGACGGCGACGCGCTGTTCTTCGGCCACGGCCTCAACATCCGCTACGGCTTCATCAAGCCCCCGGCCGGCGTGGACGTCTGCATGGTCGCCCCGAAGGGCCCGGGCCACCTGGTGCGCCGTCAGTACGAGGAGGGCCGCGGCGTTCCGTGCATCGCCGCCGTCGAGCAGGACGCGACCGGCAACGCCTTCGCGCTGGCCCTGTCGTACGCGAAGGGCATCGGCGGCACCCGCGCCGGCGTCATCAAGACGACCTTCACCGAGGAGACCGAGACCGACCTGTTCGGCGAGCAGGCCGTCCTCTGCGGTGGCACCGCGGCCCTGGTCAAGGCGGGCTTCGAGACGCTGACCGAGGCGGGCTACCAGCCGGAGATCGCCTACTTCGAGTGCCTGCACGAGCTGAAGCTGATCGTGGACCTCATGTACGAGGGCGGCCTGGAGAAGATGCGCTGGTCGATCTCCGAGACCGCCGAGTGGGGCGACTACGTCACCGGCCCGCGGATCATCACGGACGCCACCAAGGCCGAGATGAAGAAGGTCCTCGCCGAGATCCAGGACGGCACGTTCGCCAAGAACTGGATGGACGAGTACCACGGCGGTCTGAAGAAGTACAACGAGTACAAGCAGCAGGACTCCGAGCACCTGCTGGAGACCACCGGCAAGGAGCTGCGCAAGCTCATGAGCTGGGTCGACGAGGAGGCGTAAGCCTCACGGCCGAAGGGGCCGGAGCACATCGCTCCGGCCCCTTCGGCGAACCCGGGGTAACGTCGTACGCACGGCGTTGTCCATCCCGTCCAGCCACGGACGGGTGATCCTTCCGCAGAGGCGCAGGACGACCTCCGCCACGCCACTAGACTGCTGCAGAACATACGCGTCAGGCTCACAGCGTCGTGCGTCTTCCACGCGGCCACTCAACCCTCCACCGCCTGCGGCCGTCGGGACGGCCGTCCGCATTGGACTTGTGAGGACTCACGTGAGCTCGAAACCCGTCGTACTCATCGCTGAAGAGCTGTCGCCCGCGACCGTGGACGCGCTTGGCCCCGACTTCGAGATCCGCCACTGCAACGGCGCGGACCGGGCCGAACTGCTGCCCGCCATCGCCGACGTGGACGCGATCCTGGTCCGCTCCGCCACCAAGGTCGACGCCGAGGCCATCGCCGCCGCCAAGAAGCTGAAGGTCGTCGCACGAGCCGGCGTCGGCCTGGACAACGTGGACGTCTCCGCCGCCACCAAGGCCGGCGTGATGGTCGTGAACGCCCCGACCTCCAACATCGTCACCGCCGCCGAACTGGCCTGCGGTCTGCTCGTCGCCACCGCCCGCAACATCCCGCAGGCCAACGCCGCGCTCAAGAACGGCGAGTGGAAGCGCAGCAAGTACACCGGCGTCGAGCTCGCCGAGAAGACCCTCGGCGTCGTCGGCCTCGGCCGCATCGGCGCCCTCGTCGCGCAGCGCATGTCCGCCTTCGGCATGAAGGTCGTCGCCTACGACCCCTACGTGCAGCCCGCGCGCGCCGCGCAGATGGGCGTCAAGGTGCTGTCGCTGGACGAGCTCCTCGAGGTCTCCGACTTCATCACCGTCCACCTGCCCAAGACCCCCGAGACCCTCGGCCTGATCGGCGACGAGGCGCTGCGCAAGGTCAAGCCGAGCGTCCGCATCGTCAACGCCGCGCGCGGCGGCATCGTCGACGAGGAGGCGCTGTACTCGGCGCTGAAGGAGGGCCGCGTCGCCGGCGCCGGCCTGGACGTGTACGCCAAGGAGCCCTGCACCGACTCGCCGCTGTTCGAGTTCGACCAGGTCGTCTGCACCCCGCACCTCGGTGCCTCCACCGACGAGGCTCAGGAGAAGGCCGGCATCGCCGTCGCCAAGTCGGTGCGCCTCGCCCTCGCCGGCGAGCTGGTCCCCGACGCGGTGAACGTCCAGGGCGGCGTCATCGCCGAGGACGTCAAGCCGGGTCTGCCGCTCGCCGAGCGCCTCGGCCGCATCTTCACCGCGCTGGCCGGCGAGGTCGCCGTCCGCCTCGACGTCGAGGTCTACGGCGAGATCACCCAGCACGACGTGAAGGTGCTGGAGCTCTCCGCCCTCAAGGGTGTCTTCGAGGACGTCGTCGACGAGACCGTGTCCTACGTCAACGCCCCGCTGTTCGCCCAGGAGCGCGGCGTCGAGGTCCGCCTGACCACCAGCTCCGAGTCGGCCGACCACCGCAACGTGGTCACCGTGCGCGGCACCCTCTCCGACGGCCAGGAGGTGTCGGTCTCCGGCACGCTGGCCGGCCCGAAGCACGTGCAGAAGATCGTCGCCATCGGCGAGTACGACGTCGACCTCGCCCTCGCCGACCACATGGTGGTGCTGCGCTACGAGGACCGTCCGGGTGTCGTCGGCACCGTCGGCCGGGTCATCGGCGAGGCGGGCCTGAACATCGCCGGCATGCAGGTCGCCCGCGCGACCGTCGGCGGCGAGGCCCTCGCGGTGCTGACCGTCGACGACACGGTGCCCTCCGGGGTGCTGACGGAGGTCGCCTCGGAGATCGGCGCGGCGTCCGCACGGTCGGTGAACCTGGTCTGACGTCTTCTTCAGACGCCGGACGGGCTGAGCGAGTCGGCCTGTCCGGCGTTTGCCGTTTCCGCCTCCTCGCGCACCCGGATCCCGCGCAGTGCTCGCGCCGCGGGGACGGCCGCCACCAGCAGCAGCACCGCACCCGCGACGGCCGCGCCCTGCATCCCGTGGGTGAACGCCGTCCGCGCCGCCGTCGCCAGCGCTTCTCCCGCGGTCCCGGGAAGGTCACGCGCGACGGCCAGCGCGCCGCCCAGAGTCTCCCGGGCCGCGTCCGGCGCCGCCGCCGGCATCTCGCGGTGGTACACGGCCGTGCCGACCGAACCGAGGACGGCCAGGCTCAGGGCGCCGCCGAACTCGGTGCCGGTCTCCATCAGGGAGGATGCCGCGCCGGCCTTGTCGACCGGTGCGGAGCTGAGCGCCAGGTCGGCTAGCTGGGACATCACCGCGACGATGCCGCTCGCCATGACCGCGCACGCACCCAGCAGCAGCCACAGGGAGTCGGTGCCGGAGAGGGCCAGCAGGCCGTACCCGGCCGCAGCGACCACGAATCCGCCCGCGACGACATACGCCCGATCCACGCCCCGCTGGACCAGCCGCATGGCGAGCGGCGCGGCAAGACCGATCGGCACCGACGGCAGCAGGGCCCACAGCGCGGCCTCCAGCGCGCTCTTGTCCAGCACCGACTGGAGGTACTGGGTGGTGTAGTAGGAGGAGCCCATCATCCCGAAGGCCGACACCAGGTTGAGGACGACGGCCGGGGTGAAGCCGCGGGTGCGGAACAGGTGCGGTGAGATCAGCGGGGACGCGGCGGTGCGCTGGCGGTGCACGAACAGTGCCGCGAAGAGCAGGCCGACGGTCACCGACATCACGTACTCCACGTGCCAGCCCTCGGTCGGGATCTCCTTCAGGCCGTAGATCACGGGCAGGACCGCGGCCATCGACAGCGGCACGCTCGGCAGGTCGAAGCGGCCGGCGCGGGGGCTGCGCGACTCCGGCAGCAGCACCGGGCCGAGGACCAGGAGCAGCGCCATCGCGGGCAGGTTGACCAGGAAGACCGAGCCCCACCAGAAGTACTCGACCAGCACGCCGCTCATCACCGAGCCGAGCGCGATGCCCGCCGTCATCACCCCGGACCACAACCCGATCGCCTTCGCGCGCTGCGAGGGGTCGGAGAACATCGTGCGGATCAGCGCCATCGTCGACGGCATCAGGGTCGCGCCGCCGATGCCGAGGACCGCACGGGCCGCGATGAGGGTCTCGGCGCTGTGCGCGTAGGCAGCCACCGCAGAGGCCGCGCCGAAGGCCGCCGCGCCGATCAGCAGCAGCCTGCGCCGCCCGATGCGGTCGCCCAGCGACCCCATCGTCATCAGCAGGCCGGCCAGGACGAAGCCGTAGATGTCGAAGATCCACAGCTGCTGCGTGCCGCTCGGTTCCAGATCTGCGCTGATCGAGGGGATGGCGAAGTACAGGACGGAGACGTCCATCGAGACCAGGAGCAGCGGCAGCATCAGGACGGCGAGCGCCGTCCACTCACGGCGCCCGGCGCGGGGCGGGTTCGTTGTCATGACGGCGACTGTACGCACGTCTTATACGCCTGTCTAGAACATTGTTTAAGACGTGCGTATGGAAGGGCGGGTAAGGTGAGGCCATGGGACACCGTGAGGATCTGCTCGAGGGCGCCAAGCGCTGCCTGCTGGAGAAGGGGTTCGCGCGTACCACCGCGCGGGACATCGTCAAGGAGTCGGGGACCAACCTGGCGTCCATCGGGTACCACTACGGCTCGAAGGACGTCCTGCTCGCACAGGCGTACATCGCGCTGATCGAGGGGATGGGGGGCGCCTTCGAAGGCGAGGGTCCCGCTCTGGACGACACCGAACCCGGCTCGGTCGAGCGGTTCCGGCAGGTGTGGTCCAACATCATCGGCACCATGCGGGAGCCCGGCTCGGTCTGGCGCCTCAGCATGGAGGTGCTGGTCATGGGCGACCGGATGCCCGAGCTGCGCGACCACCTCGGCCGCGCCCAGCGCGAGGCCGGACGCGGCATCATCCCCCTGCTCATGGGCGGCAGGGAGGAGGACGTGACGGACGAGACCACGGACACCCTGGGCGCCTTCTACGTCACCCTGATGACGGGCCTCATCGCGCAGTGGGCCTTCGATCCGAAGAGCGCGCCCGACGCCGACGCCCTGACCACGGGGCTCCGCCAGGTGATCGAGGCCGCTACAGCCGGCAGGCCTTGAGCGCCATGTGCAGCAGCAGCCGGTCCTCGCCGTCGTCCAGGTCCAGGCCCGTGAGCTGCTCCACGCGGGAGAGCCGGTAGTACAGCGTCTGCCGGTGGATGCCCAGCTCGGCGGCGGTGCGGCCGGCCTGTCCCGCGCGGTCGAGGTACACCTCGGCGGTGCGGGCCAGCTCGCGGTGGGCGGGGGAGAGCAGCGCCCGGACGGCGGGGTCGTGCGCGGACCGCGGGGGCAGCGCGGCCAGCAGACGGAACGGGCCGATGGACGCCCACTCGGCGACCGGACCGAACCGGGTCTCGGCGAGCGCCGCACGGGCCGCCGCCGACGCTTCCCACCAGGCGTCCGCCAGCTCACCCAGCCCGGTGCGCGGGGCGGCGACGCCCGCCGCGACCTTCGCCGACGCAGCGGCCCCCGCCGTCCCACGGGCCCGCTCCAGCAGCCGTCCCGCCGCCGACGTCGCCGGGGTCAGCACGTCCGTCGAGCGCAGCCGGACCAGCAGCGCCAGCGACCTGGCCGCCCCGCTCCACGGCACCGTGCACAGCGCCGTCGCCCCCGGCACCGTACGCACCGAGGGTGCGTCGTCGGGGTCGGCGGACGGCCAGGGGGTCACGCACACCACCGTGTGCAGGGTGTCCGCGCGGGCGCCGAGGGCGGTGCGCAGTTCGGTCACGGCCATGTCCCGCTGCCAGTCGCGCTCGGCGGTCAGGACGGCCCGCAGCTCCCGGCTGAGATCGGCGCCGTGCTGCGCCTCGTCCGCCAGCAGCGCGCCGATCCGGGCCGTCACCTCCATGGCCGCGGTGAGCTGCCGCTGTGTCGGTCCCGGATCGGTGTCCAGGAGCCAGACGTACCCGAGGACGACCCCCCGGTGCCGGACCGGCAGACAGATCCGCCCCCGGTACACCCCCGCCTCCGGGGTCGGCGGGATACGCACCGGGCCGGTCGCCCGGGTGATGCCGAAGCCCTCGAACCACGCCCGGACGGCCGCCGTCGAACGGCGGGTGAGGATCGAGCGGGTGCGCACCGGGTCCAGGGCGGAGGGGTCCAGCTCCCCCTCGCTGTCGTACGCGCCGAAGGCGATCAGCTCGAAGTCGCGGTTCTCCAGGGTCGCCGGCGCGCCGAGCAGCTCGGAGATCTCGTCGACCAGTTCCTGGTAGTCGCCCCGGGAGCCCCCGGGGCCTGCCGCACCTCTGGAATCCGACGTCACGCGGGCATTCTGCCGCATATGTGCCGACGCTTCATACATCTGTCTGAGAACCGTGGCACGGATGCGTGACAGCTGTCGATGGCCGACGATCGGGGAGGTCCTTAGATTTCACGGTGGTTCTCCGTGCCGTTCCCGAAACGTCGGGTATTGGCCTTGTGTTGCTTGGTAAGTGGAGGTGCCCCGTGCTGGGTCCCGTGATTCTCGCCGCGTCGCGCAGCGACAAGATGCGACGTCTGGTCTCGGCCGCGCCGGTGACCAAGCCGGTCGTCGACCGGTTCATCCCCGGCGAGACGGTCGACGAGATCGTGCCGATCATCCAGGACCTCACCGGCAAGGGCCTGGAGCTGACGATGGACGTCGTCGGCGAGGACATCACGAACCCCGCCCAGGCCGAGGCCGCCCGCGACGCCTACCTGGAGCTGATCGAGCGGCTCAAGCCGCTCGACCTCGGCACCCGCGCCGAGATGTCCGTGAAGCTGTCGATGTTCGGCCAGGCGCTGGACGGCGGCCACGAGCTGGCCCTGAAGAACGTCCGCCCGGTCGTCGAGGCCGCCGCCGAGATCGGCACCACGGTCACCCTGGACGCCGAGGACCACACCACCCTCGACTCGATGTTCGCCATCCACGAGGAGCTCCGCAAGGACGTCCCGGGGACCGGCTGCGTCATCCAGGCCTACCTCTTCCGCACCGAGGCCGACGCACGCCGCCTCGCCGAGAGCGGCAGTCGCGTACGGTTGGTGAAGGGCGCCTACAAGGAGCCCGCAGAGGTCGCCTACCAGCAGAAGCACGAGATCGACAAGGCGTACGTCCGCATCCTGCGCACGCTGATGGAGGGCGAGGGCTACCCGATGATCGGGTCCCACGACCCCCGCCTGATCTCCATCGCCCAGGAGCTGGCCCGGTCCGCCGGACGCAAGCTCGACGAGTACGAGTTCCAGATGCTGTACGGCATCCGGGGCGACGAGCACCTGCGACTGGCCGCCGAGGGTCACCGCATGCGCGTCTACACGGCCTACGGCACCGACTGGTACGGCTACTTCATGCGCCGTCTGGCGGAGAAGCCGGCGAACCTCCGGTTCTTCGTCCGCTCGATGGTCAGCAAGGGCTGAGCCCACCCGCTCGCAAGACCGCTCAGTTAAAGGAGTTACGGAACCCATGGACGCTGTGACCCAGGTCCCCGCCCCCGTCAACGAGCCGGTGCACGGCTACGCCCCCGGCTCGCCCGAGCGCGCCCGGCTGGAGGCCAAGCTCAAGGAGCTGGCCGACAACCCGATCGACCTGCCCTGCACCATCGGCGGGGTCAAGCGGATGGGCGGCGGCGAGCGCTTCGACGTCGTGCAGCCGCACAACCACAAGGCCCGCCTGGGTACGTACGCGAACGCCACCCAGCAGGACGCCCAGGACGCGATCGACGCCGCCCTGGCCGCCGCCCCGGCGTGGCGCGCGATGTCCTTCGACGACCGCGCGGCGATCATCCTGCGCGCCGCCGAGCTGCTGTCCGGCCCGTGGCGCGAGACCATCGCCGCCTCCACCATGCTCGGCCAGTCCAAGACGGCCCAGCAGGCCGAGATCGACAGCCCCTGCGAGCTCGTCGACTTCTGGCGCTTCAACGTCCACTACGCGCGGAACATCCTGGCCGAGCAGCCCCCGGCCAACTCGCCCGGCGTGTGGAACCGCATGGACCACCGCCCGCTGGAGGGCTTCGTCTACGCGATCACGCCGTTCAACTTCAGCGCGATCGCGGCCAACCTGCCCACCGCCCCGGCCCTGATGGGCAACGTGGTGGTCTGGAAGCCGTCCCCGACGCAGACCCACGCCGCCGTGCTGCTCATGGAGCTGCTGGAGGAGGCCGGTCTGCCCAAGGGCGTCATCAACCTGGTCACCGGTGACGGCCTGGCGGTCTCCGAGGTCGCCCTGAACCACCGCGACCTGGCCGGCATCCACTTCACCGGCTCGACCAAGACCTTCCAGCACCTGTGGAAGACGGTCGGCAACAACATCGAGAAGTACCGCACCTACCCGCGTCTGGTCGGCGAGACCGGCGGCAAGGACTTCCTGGTCGCCCACCCGTCGGCCGACCGCGCGGTGCTCAAGACCGCCCTGACCCGCGGTGCCTTCGAGTACCAGGGCCAGAAGTGCAGCGCCACCTCCCGCGCGTACATCCCGGCGTCCATCTGGAACGACGGGTTCAAGGAGGAGTTCGCCGCCGAGGTCGACTACCTCACCATGGGTGACGTCACCGACCTGTCGAACTTCATCGGCGCCGTCATCGACGAGCGGTCCTTCGCCAAGAACAAGGCCGCCATCGACCGCGCCAAGGAGGACGACGCCTGCACGATCGTCGCCGGCGGTTCCTACGACGACTCGGTCGGCTACTTCGTCCGCCCGACGGTCATCGAGTGCTCCGACCCGGAGAACGAGGTGTTCCGCACCGAGTACTTCGGCCCGATCCTCGCCGTGCACGTCTACGAGGACGACAAGTACGACGAGATGCTGACCCAGATGGAGTCGGTGTCCGACTACGCCCTCACCGGCTCGGTCATCTCCAACGACCGCGCGGCGGCGGCGTACACGATGGAGAAGCTGCGCTACGCGGCCGGCAACTTCTACATCAACGACAAGTCGACCGGTGCCGTCGTCGGTCAGCAGCCCTTCGGCGGCGGCCGTGCCTCCGGCACCAACGACAAGGCCGGTGCCCCGCAGAACCTGATGCGCTGGACGCTGACCCGCGCCATCAAGGAGACGCTGGTCGCGCCGACCGACTACACGTACCCGCACATGGGCTGACACCCGCACGCGAACGCCCGACGGGCCAGGTCTTCGGACCTGGCCCGTCCGCGTGTTTCCCGGCCCTAGCCGGGCATCTCGGTCCGCTCCCACCACTCGTACACCCGGAGCCTGCCCTCGGAGGTGTCCGCGTGGCGGTCGGTGGGCCTGAAGTGCTCGTAGCCGTTGCGCAGCTGGATCTTCAGGTCTTCTCCGGGTGTCGTGATCGGGACAACCCGGTCGGGCAGATCCTGCGGTCCGCCCTCGAGAAGTGCTCTGGCCGTGTCGCTCATGCCCTCACCGTTCCCGCGCCCGGAGCCCGATGCCACACGCCCTGCGGAGGATCAGTCGTGTGGAGCCGTACTCCTGCGACATCGCAGGTCGGCGCCGTGGGGCCCACTCCGCCGTCTCAGATAGTAGGAAGTCCGAGTAATTGTGCAGACAGGAGCGCGTCGCTCCCTTAGTTTTGTAGGAGCCGAACGCCTCGCTCGATCAAGCGAATGGCGGTCGTGAGCCGGGCCCCGTGCAGGCAATCCCTGCGGCCCCACGGCTCCCCGCCCCTTCCGGTGTCTCGTAACCCCTTTTCCGCACTCCGCATCTGTGTCGAAGGAGTCGATTCCCCATGGCCGAGACGACCGTCCGCCGCCGAGTCCGCCACACCTCCCGCACCAGCGACTCCGACCGCAAGAACGCCGCCGCCGCCCTCCAGCGCGCCCTCGACCGCCGGGACAACGGCGGCTCCACCGGCCACTGAGGACGGGCCAGCCCCGGGCAGGGACCCGCGGTGTCCGCATGCCGGACACCGCATGTCATCCCGTGGGACGAGGGGTAGGGTGCGGTCATGTCTCGCAGCCTCAATCTCGCAGTGATCCCGGGTGACGGCATCGGCCAGGAGGTCGTGGCCGAAGGTCTCAAGGTCCTCTCCGCCGTCCTTCCGCAGGATGTGAAGCTGGAGACCAAGGAGTTCGACTTCGGCGCCCGGCGCTACCACGCCACCGGTGAGACCCTCACCGACGCCGACCTCGACGCCCTCAAGGCGCACGACGCCATCCTGCTCGGCGCGATCGGCGACCCGTCGGTGCCGTCCGGCGTGCTGGAGCGCGGCTTCCTGCTCAAGCTCCGCTTCGCCTTCGACCACCACGTGAACCTCCGCCCGTCGAAGCTCCTGCCCGGTGTCGCCACCCCGCTCGCCGGCCAGCCGGAGATCGACTTCGTCGTCGTCCGCGAGGGCACCGAGGGCCCGTACACGGGCAACGGCGGCACCATCCGCAAGGGCACCGAGCACGAGGTCGCCACCGAGGTCTCCGTCAACACGGCCTACGGTGTCGAGCGCGTCGTCCGCGACGCCTTCGCCCGCGCCCAGGCCCGCCCGCGCAAGAAGCTGGCGCTGATCCACAAGAACAACGTGCTGACCTTCGCCGGTCACCTGTGGACCAACGTCTTCAACAAGGTGGCCGAGGAGTTCCCCGAGGTCACCACCGAGTACATGCACGTGGACGCGGCGACGATCTACCTCGTCACGCAGCCCGAGCGCTTCGACGTGATCGTCACCGACAACCTGTTCGGCGACATCATCACCGACCTGGCCGCGGCCGTCTCCGGCGGCATCGGCGTCGCCGCGAGCGGGAACATCAACCCGTCCGGCGAATTCCCCTCGATGTTCGAGCCGGTGCACGGTTCCGCGCCCGACATCGCCGGCCAGGGCAAGGCCGACCCGACCGCCACGGTCCTGTCCGTCGCCCTGCTGCTGCGCCATCTCGGCCACGAGGACGAGGCGACCCGGATCGAGGAGGCCGTCGCGGCCGACCTCGGCGAGCGTGTCGGCAAGCCCGGCCGCAGCACCTCCGAGATCGGCGACGCGCTCGCCGTACGAGTAGCCGGCTGACCGGGCCGCGCACTCGAAACACAACCTTTCGAAGCCGCCGGGTCCGAAAAACAAGGCGCCCGGCGGCTTTCTCCTGCGTCCGCCAGGTGCGACCATCGAATCCTGGGCCGCATTCACCCTGTTTCACCCGTCGCCACCCGCGCGCGATAATCGAACGCGAAGCCGCGACATGAGGGAATGCTCGGACGTCCTAGCACCGGCCACCGGCCGTACGGGCGTGAACGCGGCCCGTCACGACAACCGGTGAAGGACATCAACCCATGACGACGCCCACGATCGAGCTCAAGCCGTCCGCCAACCCGCTCTCCGACGCCGAGCGGGGGGCGATCCTGGCCAACCCGGGGTTCGGCCGCCACTTCACCGATCACATGGTGACGATCAAGTGGACGGAGGGCCGCGGCTGGCACGACGGCCAGCTCGTCCCGTACGCCCCGCTCTCCCTCGACCCGGCCACCATGGTCCTGCACTACGCGCAGGAGATCTTCGAGGGCCTGAAGGCCTACCGCCGGCCCGACGGATCCGTCGCCACCTTCCGTCCGGAGAAGAACGCGCAGCGCTTCCAGGCGTCCTCGCGCCGCCTCGGCATGCCCGAGCTGCCGGTGGAGACGTTCATCGAGGCGTGCGACGCGCTGGTGAGCCAGGACCAGAAGTGGGTTCCGGAGCACGGCGGCGAGGAGTCCCTCTACCTGCGCCCCTTCATGATCGCGACCGAGGTCGGCCTGGGCGTCAAGCCGGCCAACGAGTACCTCTTCCTCGTCATCGCCTCCCCGGCCGGCGCGTACTTCCCGGGCGGGGTCAAGCCGGTCTCCATCTGGGTCTCCGAGGACCGCGTCCGCGCCGTCCCGGGCGGCATGGGCGACGCCAAGACCGGCGGCAACTACGCCGCGTCGCTACTCGCGCAGGCCGAGGCCGCGGCGAAGGGCTGCGACCAGGTCTGCTACCTCGACGCGATCGAGCGCAAGTGGGTCGAAGAACTCGGCGGGATGAACCTGTACTTCGTGTACGGCGACAAGATCGTCACCCCGTCCCTCACCGGCTCCATCCTGGAGGGCGTCACCCGCGACTCCCTGCTCACCGTCGCCCGTGACCTCGGCTACGAGGCCGAGGAGGGCCGCGTCTCGGTGGAGCAGTGGCAGCGCGACTCGGAGAACGGCACCCTCACGGAGGTCTTCGCCTGCGGTACGGCGGCCGTGATCACGCCGGTCGGCACGGTGAAGCGGGCCGGTGCGGAGTGGCAGCAGAGCGGGGGCGAGCCGGGTGAGGTGACGCAGCGGCTGCGTGCGGCTCTGCTCGACATCCAGCGCGGGACGGTCGAGGACAAGCACGGCTGGATGCACCGTCTGGCGTGAGGCACCCGGCGCCGGGGGCGAACCCGCCGGGGGCTCCGCCCCCGGACCCCCGGCCTGTGCCCACCCACCACCCGACTCGGTCGGCCGGGAAGCGGGCGTACTCCGTCCGTTCCGGCGCGAAGATGACGTCGTCCCTACGCGCCCGCCGTGCGACTCGGTCGGCCGGGAAGCGGGGGCACCCCGTCCGTTCCGGTGCCGCGGAGGTGACGTCGCTCATGCGCGCTCCGCGTGTGACTCGGCCGGGTCGGGAGCGGGCGGCGCCGTCGTTTCGGCCTCCGGTGCCGCGGGCGCCACCGCGCCCTGCGTCGACAGCACGTAGACCACCCCGCCCACCAGGCCCGACAGCAGGAAGCTGCAGTCCACCCCGCCCGTGAACGCCAGCAGCGGGCCCTGGTACGTCGGCAGGGACACCGCCAGCACGCCGACGAGCGCGCCCGCCGCCCAGGCGACCGTGGCCGGGAGGTTCCAGCCCGCCCGGTACCAGTAGACGCCGCCCCGCGCCCGCCGGTTGAAGACCTGGAGGGCGTCGGCGTCGTACCGTCCGCCGGAGCGGACGAAGCCTATGAGGGTGATGACCGCCCAGGGCGTGCCGATCGCCGTGAGCAGCAGCACGAACGACGTCATCGCCGACTGCGCGTCCCACGCGTAGTGCCCGACGAAGACGCAGACCGTGGCGACGACGGCCACCGTGCAGGTGGCCCGGGCACGGGAGGCGCGCGGCAGGATGGCGTCCAGGTCCAGGCCCATCGAGTAGAGCATCAGCCCCGCGTTGCCGACCGACCCCGCGGAGGCGGCGAGCAGCAGCGGCACCAGGTACCAGCCGGGGGAGGCGTCGACCAGCGGACCCGCGTAGTCGAGCGCGCCGCGCGCCGCGAACGCCGTGAAGGTGCCGAAGAGCTGCGGCACCAGCAGGCCCAGCAGCAGCCCCAGCCAGGTCGCGTGCAGGACCCGGCGGGAGGAGAAGCGGGCCGGGGAGATGTAACGGGTGTAGTCGCCGAGCAGCGTGATGAAGGCGATCGGCCCGGACAGTCCGGCGGCCACGGCGGACAGCAGCCAGGTCGGCCAGAACCCGCCCAGCAGATAGCCGCCCGCCTCCGGCAGCGCGGCGGTCGTGAAGTCGGGGGCGTAGGCGATCACGCCCAGCACCAGCAGCGCCGTCATGCCGAAGGCCAGCACCCGCGACATGGCGAGCAGCACCCGGTAGCCGTAGACCGCGCCCGCGACGGTCGCCGCCGCGAGCAGCCCGTAGACGACGGCGTACGAGGCCCCGCCGTCCGGCAGTCCGAACAGCCGGCCGAGCACGCCCACCATGACGTCCCCGCCGATCCACACGGTCAGCGCGGTGTAGCCGAGGGCCAGCAGCAGGCCGACCACCGAGCCGACCAGCCGGCCGCGCACGCCGAACTGGGCACCGGAGGACGTCGACAGGTTGGTCGCGGTGCGCAGCGAGACCAGCGCGAGCGGGGCCGTGAACAGCGTGCCGACGACCGTTCCCGCCACCACCGAACTGACCGAGCCCCAGAAGTCGAGGCCGAAGGACGGCGGCAGCCAGCCGAAGACGATCACGCCCAGGCAGAGGTTGGACCCCAGCAGGATCGAGACCAGGTCCCGGGGCCCGCTGGTGCGTTCGGCTTCGGGGATGGTGTCGACACCGCGCTGTTCTATCGGCATGGCTGGTCTCCTTCGACGGCCGCCTGATGATTAGAGCGACGTTCAATGTGACGTCCGCCAAGGCTGTCCGTCAACGTTTCCGTTCCATGAATTCGACGTTTAGAGTGATGCTCTAATGCGTGGAAGGCAAGGAGGTGCCGCGTCGTGAGACTGACTCCCACGGAACGTGACCGGCTGCTGCTCTTCGGGGCGGCCGAACTGGCCCGTGCCCGCCGGGCCAGAGGGCTCCGGCTGAACGTCCCGGAGGCGACGGCCCTGATCGCGGACACCGTCTGCGAGGCCGCCCGCGACGGTGCCCGGCTCGCGGAGGCCGTCGAGCGCGCCCGGTCCGTGCTCGGACCCGACGACGTGCTGCCCGGTGTCGCCGACGTGGTCACCGAGGTGCACGTGGAGGCGGTCTTCGACGACGGCTCCCGGCTCGCGGTCGTCTCCGACCCCATCGGCGGCGGCCTGGGGGAGCGCGCCCCGGGTGCGCTGCTGCCCGGCCCGCAGCACGCCGAACCCGAGGCGGTGATCCGGCTGACCGTCACCAACACCGCCACCGTCCCGGTCTCCGTCACCTCCCACTTCCACTTCTTCGAGGCCAACCCGCGCCTGGACTTCGACCGCGAACGGGCCTACGGCATGCGCCTGGCCGTTCCCGCCGGGTCGTCGGTGCGCTTCGGGCCGGGGGAGAGCGCCGAGGTCGGGCTCGTGCCCATCGGCGGGCTCCGCGTCGCGATCGGGTTCGCCGGTCTGGTCGACGGCCCGCTGGACGCGCCGGGCGCGAAGGAGGAGGCCCTGCGCCGGGCCGCCGCCTGCGGCTACCTCGGCGTCACGGAAACACCTGATCAGGAGGTCGAGCGATGAGCCGTCCAGGAGGCCACCCCGCCGAGGCCCGCCGCCTCACCCCGTACGAGTACGCCGCGACCCACGGCCCCCGCGCCGGCGACCGCGTCCGCCTCGGCGACTCGGGGCTGACCGTCCGCGTCGAGTCCGACGCCCAGCGGTACGGCGACGAGTTCCTCGCCGGCTTCGGCAAGACCGCCCGCGACGGGCTGCACCTCAAGGCCGCCGCCGTCCGCGAGACCTGCGACGTCGTCATCAGCAACGTCGTCGTGATCGACGCGGCGCAGGGGATCCGGAAGGTCTCCATCGGCATCCGCGAGGGCCGGATCTGCTCCATCGGCCGGGCCGGCAACCCCGACACCCTCGACGGCGTCGACGTCGTGGTCGGCACGGGCACGTCCATCGTGTCCGGCGAGGGCCTCATCGCCACCGCCGGAGCCGTCGACACCCACGTCCACCTGCTCTCCCCGCGCATCATGGAGGCGTCGCTCGCGTCCGGTGTGACGACGATCATCGGCCAGGAGTTCGGCCCGGTCTGGGGCGTCGGCGTCAACTCGCCCTGGGCACTGAAGCACGCGTTCGGCGCGTTCGACGCCTGGCCGGTCAACATCGGCTTCCTGGGCCGGGGTTCCTCGTCCCACGAGGCGCCGCTCATCGAGGCCCTGGCCGAGGGCGGGGCCAGCGGATTCAAGGTGCACGAGGACATGGGCGCCCACACGCGCGCCCTCGACACCGCGCTGCGCGTCGCCGAGGAGCACGACGTCCAGGTCGCCCTGCACAGCGACGGCCTCAACGAATGCCTCTCCGTGGAGGACACCCTCCGCGTCCTGGAGGGCCGCACCATCCACGCCTTCCACATCGAGGGCTGCGGCGGCGGACACGTCCCCAACGTGCTGAAGATGGCAGGCGTCCCCAACGTCATCGGCTCCTCCACCAACCCCACCCTGCCCTTCGGCCGGGACGCGGTCGCCGAGCACTACGGCATGATCGTCTCCGTCCACGACCTCAAGACCGACCTGCCGGGCGACGCCGCCATGGCCCGCGACCGCATCCGCGCCGGGACCATGGGCGCCGAGGACGTGCTGCACGACCTGGGCGCGATCGGCATCACCTCCTCCGACGCGCAGGGCATGGGCCGGGCCGGCGAGACGGTCCGCCGTACCTTCGCGATGGCCGGCAAGATGAAGGCCGAGTTCGGCGCACCCGACGACGACAACGACAACGAACGCGTCCTGCGCTACATCGCCAAGCTGACCATCAACCCCGCCATCGCCCACGGGCTGTCCCACGAGGTCGGCTCGATCGAGGTCGGCAAGCTCGCCGACATCGTCCTGTGGCGCCCGGAGTACTTCGGCGCCAAGCCGCAGCTGGTCCTCAAGTCAGGCTTCCCGGCCTACGGCGTGGTCGGCGACCCGAACGCGGCCACCGACACCTGCGAACCCCTCGTCCTCGGACCGCAGTTCGGCGCGCACGGCGCCACCCCGGCCGACATCTCGGTGGCCTTCGTCGCGCAGGCCGCCCTCGACCAGGGCAACGACACCATGCCGACCCGCCGGCGCAGGGTCGCCGTACGCGGCACCCGCGGCATCGGACCGGCCGACCTGCGGCTGAACTCCCGTACCGGACAGGTCGACGTCGACCAGCGCACCGGCCTGGTCACCCTCGACGGCGACCCGCTGCGCTCCGAACCGGCCGACTCCGTCTCCCTCAACCGTCTCTACTTCCTCTGACCTGGGACACCTCCATGACCTTCCGCATGCCCCCCGAGTGGGCCCCGCACGAACGCACCTGGATGGCCTGGCCCGGCCCCAACCCGACGTTCACGAACGACGAGGAGCTGGCCGAGGCCCGGGCGGCCTGGGCGTCCGTCGCCCGCGCGGTGCGCCGTTTCGAGCCGGTGACGATGGTGCACGGGCCCGGCCAGGGAGACACCGCGCGCGAGCTGCTCGGCCCCGACGTCGACCTGGTGGAACGCGAGCTGGACGACGCCTGGATGCGGGACATCGGCCCCACCTTCGTGACGGACGGGCAGGGCGGTCTGGCCGCCGTGGACTGGGTGTTCAACGGCTGGGGCGCCCAGGACTGGGCCCGCTGGGAGCACGACTCCAAGATCGGCCGCCATGTCGCGGATCTCGCCGGTGTCCCCGTACTGAGCAGCACGCTCGTCAACGAGGGCGGCGCGATCCACGTCGACGGCGAGGGCACGGTCCTGCTGACCGACACCGTCCAGCTCGGCTCCGGCCGCAACCCCGGCTGGACCCGCGAGGAGGTCGAGGCGGAGATCCACGCCAAGCTCGGCACCACCAAGGCGATCTGGCTCCCGCACGGCCTGGCCGGCGACTACGGCACGTACGGCACCCAGGGCCACGTCGACATCGTCGCGGCCTTCGCGCGGCCGGGCACCGTCGTCGTGCACAGCCAGCGCGACCCCGGCCACCCCGACCACGCCCGCTCCCAGCTGTACCTGGACATCCTCCGTGGCCAGACCGACGCCAAGGGCCGTCGCCTGGAGGTCGTCGAGATCCCCGCCCCGACGGTCCTGAAGGACGAGGAGGGCGACTGGGTCGACTACTCGTACATCAACCACTACCTGTGCAACGACGGCGTCGTCCTCTGCGCCTTCGACGACCCGAACGACGAACTCGCGGCGGGCATCTTCCGCCGTCTGTTCCCCGAGCGCACAGTGACCCTGGTGGACGCGCGTACGATCTTCGCGGGCGGCGGAGGCATCCACTGCATCACACAGCAGCAGCCGAGGATCTAGGAGCGGGGACATGGCCGGTGGTGGGCGCAGGCAGGCCCCGCCGCGCGAGAACGTGCTCGCCGCCGCCATGGAGATGATCGCCGAGCGCGGCCTGGAGAAGCTCACCATGGCGGCGCTCGGCCGCGAGGTCGGCATGAGCAGCGGCCATCTCCTCTACTACTTCCACTCCAAGGACGAGCTGCTGCTGCGCACCCTGGAGTGGAGCGAGGGCCGCCTCGGCGCGGAGCGCGCCCGCCTGCTCACCCGGGCGGGCACGGCCCGCGAACGCCTCGACGCCTACGTCGACCTCTATGTGCCCGACGGCCACCGCGACCCGCACTGGACGCTGTGGCTGGAGGTGTGGAACCGCTCGCAGAACGCGGACGACGAGGCCCGCGACCGGCAGGCCGCCATCGAGGGCGCCTGGCACCGCGACCTCGTCGCCCTGCTCGCCGAGGGCGTCTCGCGCGGCGAGTTCCGCCCCGTCGACCCCGACCGTTTCGCGGCCCGCCTGCGCGCCCTCCTCGACGGTTTCGCCATCCACGTCGCGATCGGGCTGCGCGGGACGGACCGGGCGCAGGTCCTCGGCCACGTGAGGGAGTTCCTCACCGACGGTCTCTACGCGGAGGCCTGACGCGGACGCTCCCCGTTCGCATCCTGAGACGGACGGTGAGAAGCGGGACGGACTGTGCCAGACTGCCGCCGTGCTCTCGTTCGCCATGATTATTGGCAGCAGGCGCGCCGGTCCGCAGTGACCATCACGTACGACCAGGTACGGGTGGACACCGTCGTCCTCGACCCGCGCGCAGACCTCTCGCACCCGCGAGAGGTTTTTCGTTTTCCTGGCCCACCTCAAGCCGGGAAGAGAGCGCGAGGGATCATAGATGGACGGTGGAGCCGGTCATTCCGGTTGACCGAGATCCCCTACAGGAGCCTTCAGATCATGACCGCAACCAGCGAACTCGACGATTCGTTCCACGTCTTCGACACCACCCTGCGCGACGGCGCGCAGCGCGAGGGCATCAACCTCACGGTCGCGGACAAGCTGGCCATCGCACGGCACCTGGACGACTTCGGTGTGGGCTTCATCGAGGGCGGCTGGCCCGGCGCGAACCCCCGTGACACCGAGTTCTTCGCCCGCGCCCAGCAGGAGATCGACTTCCAGCACGCCCAGTTGGTCGCCTTCGGCTCCACCCGCCGCGCCGGAACGACCGCAGCCGAGGACCCCCAGGTCAGGGCGCTGCTGGAGTCCGGCGCCCAGGTGATCACGCTGGTCGCCAAGTCCCACGACCGGCACGTCGAACTGGCGCTGCGCACCACGCTCGACGAGAACGTGGCCATGGTCGCGGACACCGTCTCCCACCTGAAGGCCCAGGGCCGCCGGGTCTTCGTCGACTGCGAGCACTTCTTCGACGGCTACCGCGCCAACCCCGAGTACGCGAAGGCCGTCGTCCGCGCCGCCTCCGAGGCGGGCGCCGACGTCGTCGTCCTGTGCGACACCAACGGCGGCATGCTCCCGGCGCAGATCCAGGCCGTGGTCGCCACGGTGCTGGCCGACACCGGCGCCCGGCTCGGCATCCACGCCCAGGACGACACCGGGTGCGCGGTCGCCAACACCCTCGCGGCGGTCGACGCGGGCGCGACCCACGTGCAGTGCACGGCGAACGGCTACGGCGAGCGCGTCGGCAACGCCAACCTGTTCCCCGTGGTGGCCGCCCTCGAGCTGAAGTACGGCAAGAAGGTGCTGCCCGAGGGCCGGCTGCGCGAGATGACGCGGATCTCCCACGCCATCGCCGAGGTCGTCAACCTCACCCCCTCCACCCACCAGCCCTACGTCGGCGTCTCCGCCTTCGCGCACAAGGCCGGTCTGCACGCCTCAGCGATCAAGGTCGACCCGGACCTGTACCAGCACATCGACCCCGAGCTGGTCGGCAACACCATGCGCATGCTGGTCTCCGACATGGCCGGCCGCGCCTCCATCGAGCTCAAGGGCAAGGAACTCGGCATCGACCTCGGCGGCGACCGCGAACTGGTCGGCCGGGTCGTCGAGCGGGTCAAGGAGCGCGAGCTCAGGGGCTACACGTACGAGGCCGCGGACGCGAGCTTCGAACTCCTCCTGCGCGCGGAGGCCGAGGGCAGGAAGCTGGAGTACTTCGAGGTCGAGTCCTGGCGCGCGATCGTCGAGGACCGCCCCGACGGCACCCACGCCAACGAGGCCACCGTGAAGCTGTGGGCCAAGGGCGAGCGCATCGTCGCCACGGCCGAGGGCAACGGCCCGGTCAACGCCCTGGACCGCGCCCTGCGGGTCGCCCTGGAGAAGATCTACCCGGAGCTCGCCAAGCTCGACCTGGTCGACTACAAGGTCCGCATCCTGGAGGGCGTGCACGGCACCCAGTCCACGACCCGGGTCCTCATCTCCACGTCCGACGGGACGGGCGAGTGGTCCACGGTCGGCGTCGCGGAGAACGTCATCGCCGCGTCCTGGCAGGCGCTGGAGGACGCGTACACGTACGGCCTGCTGCGCGCGGGGGTCGCACCGGCCCGGTGAGCGAGGTTTCCCGGTCCTCACTGATGTCTCATTGGTGGGGATTCGGGTACTTTCGAACGTATGAAGGACGTCCGTATGCAAGTCCTCATACGCCTGCTGGTCGTGCCGGTCGTCGCCGCCCTCGCGGTGCTGATGGCCGGTGCGCCCGGCGCCCACGCGGCCACGGACGTGTCCGAGATCGGCGCGGCCCTGCGTGAAAGTCCCGTGTACGTGGACCCGGCCGCCTCCGACCTGCTGTCCGACGCGGACGCCGACGCGCTCGCCGACAAGATCGAGAGCGCGGACGAGCCGGTCTTCGTGGCGGTCCTGCCGGCGGACTACCCGACGCAGAACCTCTTCCAGAACCTCCGCACGGAGACCGGCATCACCGGCTTGTACGGCATCCGCCTCGGCGACCGCTTCGACGCGCGCGCCGACAGCAGCGTGCTGAGCCGGCAGGGAGTGAACAACCTGGTCACGGCCGTGCAGGGCGCCGGTGACCCCAAGGCCCAGCTGAACGACTTCGTCGACGACGCGCTGCGCAGCGTGCGCGGCTCGGCCCCCGCCTCCTGGGACTCGGGCGGCTCCGCCGTCTCGACGGGCGCGCTGATCGGCGCCGGCGCGGTCGTGGTGGTCGGCGGCGCGGGCGCCTACGCGCTGGTGCGGCGCAACCGGCACCGCCGCGAGGAGGAGCAGCGGGCGGCGCTGGAGCGGCTGCGGGTGGTGGTCGACGAGGACATCACGGCGTTCGGCGAGGAACTCGACCGCCTGGACTTCCACCCCGCCGAGCCCCGCGCGGACGACGCGATGCGCGCCGACTACGAACGCGCCCTGGACGCCTACGACCAGGCGAAGACGTACATGGCCGACGCCCGTCGGCCGGAGGACGTCCGGGCCGTCACCGAGGCACTGGAGGACGGCCGCTTCTCCCTCGCGCAGCTCTCCGCGCGCCGTGAGGGCAGGCCCCTGCCTGAGCGCCGCCCGCCGTGCTTCTTCGACCCGCGCCACGGTCCGTCCGTCGCCGACGCCACCTGGACCCCGCCGGGCGGCGCCACGCGCGAGGTGCCGGTCTGCGCGGCCGACCGGGCCCGCCTGTCCGACGGCCGGGACCCCATGGTCCGCGAGGTGGAGACCGACTACGGCCGCCGCCCGTACTGGGACGCGGGCCCGGCCTACGGCCCCTGGGCGGGCGGCTACTTCGGCGGCGGCATCCTGCCCGGCCTGCTGGTCGGCACGATGCTGGGCAGCATGATGGCCACCCCGGCCTACGCGGCCGACTACGGCGCCGGGTACGGCGACTTCGGCGGGTACGACGGGGGTGACGTGTCCGGCGGCGACTTCGACCCCGGCGACTTCGGCGGCGGTTTCGGCGGCGGCGACTTCGGCGGCGGAGGCGGCGGAGGGGACTTCGGCGGAGGCTTCTGAACAGCCCACCCCCACCGCCCCGGTCAGGCCCGGCTCGTACGGCACGGCCGGGCCGTGCCGGTGGCCGAGGAGGCGGGGCCGGCGGCGGCCGCGAGCCCCGCGCTCACCCCACCACGCCGGTGGGCGGTGCCTCGGTCAGGCCCGCCGCGTACCCCACGACCGGGCCGTGCCCGCGACCGGGGCCGCGAGGGCGAGGGCGACGGCGCATGCCGCGAGGCCCGCGCTCACCCACACCGGCGACCGGTAACCGAACCCCGCGCCGATCGCCGCGCCCCCGGCCCACGGACCCAGCGCCGCGCCCACGTTGAACGCGGCCGTCGCGAAGCCGCCCGCCAGCGTGGGCGCGCCCGGCGCCGCGTAGAGGGCTTGCGCGATCAGTGTGGACCCGACGCCGAAGGACAGCGCACCCTGCGCGAACACGAGCCCGAGCACGAGCACCGGGTGTCCGGCGCCGAGCGCGAGCAGCGCCCACCCGGCGCACAGCGCGGCCCCGCCGGCCGTCACCACCGGCCCCGGGCGCCGGTCGGCGAGCCGTCCACCGGCGCTGACCCCGACGAACGACCCCGCACCGAACAGCGCGAGCACCCCGGGCGTCCACGCGCCGTCCAGCCCGCCGACCTCGGTGGCCAGGGGAGCGAGGTAGGTGAAGGTGCAGAAGGTCGCCCCGTTCACCAGTGCCCCCAGCAGCAGGGTGACCGACAGACGCGGGCTGCGCAGGGCCTCCAGCTCACCCCGCAGCGGGGGAGCGGCGGCATCGGCGGCCCCGGCCGGCACCGACCGGGCGACGGCGATCACGGCGGGCACCGACAGCAGGGCCACCGCCCAGAAGGCCGACCGCCAGCCCCACACCTGCCCGAGGAGCGCCCCGGCCGGCACCCCGACCACGCAGGCCAGCGTCACCCCGCCCAGCAGCATGGACGTGGCCCGCCCCTTGGCGTGCGGCGGCACCATGCCGGCGGCGGTCACCAGGGCGACGGCCAGGAACCCGGCGTTGGCCAGCGCACCGGCCACGCGGGTGACGAGCAGTGTCCCGAAGCTGTCGGTGACGGCACCGATCACATGGACGGCGAGGAAGACGACCAGGAACCCGAGCAGGGCCCCGCGCCGCGACCACCGCCGTGCGAGGCCCGCCATCAGCGGCGCCCCGACGACCATTCCCACCGCGAAGGCGGAGGTCAGGGCCCCCGCCGCGGGGACGGTGACCTGTAGATCCCTCGCGATGTCCGGGACCAGCCCGGACAGCATGAACTCGGACGTTCCCTGGGCGAACACGGCAAGGCCCAGCAGAAGAAGAGCGAACGGCATGAAGAAACTCCGCACTCCGGAAGTCGACGTCGAACACGACACGGCGGACGGCTGTCCGGCGGCGGTCACGACGACGACGGCCCGGGTACGCGCGGAGCGCGCCCCTCAGTCCGACATCACGAACGGCCACCGGAGAGCCGGTGGCCGGAGTCTGGATGCTTCGGGGCTGTTCACGGAGGGAAGGCTAGCCCGTTTCCCGCCGCGGCACGAGCGATTAGCGTGACCCCATGCCGCACTCCTCCGCCGTCCTCGTCATCGACATGCAGAACGCGCTGATGGGCATCGCCCACCGGCCAGCGCAGACCGTCGCCGCGATCGCGGGGCTGAGCGAGCGGGCCCGGGCCGCCGGTGTGCCCGTGGTGACGGTGCGGCAGGGGGACGAGGAACTGGTGCCCGGCACCGAGGGGTGGCGGGTCGTGCCGGAGCTGGCGCCCCGCGAGGGGGAGGCGGTCGTCGACAAGACCACGCCCGACAGCTTCCTGGCCACCGATCTCGACGGGACGCTCAAGGCCCTCGGCGTCACCGAGCTGATCGTGACCGGCTTCGCCACGGAGGTCTGCGTGGACACCACGGCGCGGCAGGCGCTGAGCCGGGGCTACGACCTGGTCGTCGTGGCCGACGGGCACACCACCTCGCTGCGCGGTGAGGCGGACGCCGATCTCGTCCCGGCGGACCGCTCGATCGCCCAGTACAACGCGATCTACCGGACGATCGGCTGGCCCGGCCGCCGTATCCGGGTCCGGGCCGCCGCCGACGTGGACTTCACCGCCCCCGAGGGGGCCGGGGGCCTCACGCCTGCTTGATCGCCGAGATGTCGAAGTTCAGCTTGATCTTGTCGGACACCAGGACGCCGCCCGTCTCCAGGGCCGCGTTCCAGGTCAGGCCCCACTCGGAGCGCAGGATCTCCGCCTTGCCCTCGAAGCCGACGCGCTCGTTGCCGAAGGGGTCCCTGGCGGCGCCGTTGAACTCCAGGTCGATGGTGATCGGCTTGGTGGTGCCGAGGATCGTCAGGTCGCCGGTGATGCGGTAGTCGTCACCGCCGAGGGCCTCCGCCTTGGTGGAGCGGAAGGTCATCGTGGGGAACTCGTCCGTCTTGAAGAAGTCCGCGCTCTTCAGGTGACCGTCGCGGTCGGCGGACCCGGTGTCGATGCTGTCCATCGTGATGTCGAGGGACGCCGTGGACTCGGCCGGGGCGGTGCCGTCCAGGTGCAGCGTGCCGGTGAAGTCGAGGAACTTGCCCTTGACGTTCGTGACCATGGCGTGCCGGGCGACGAAACCGATCGTGGTGTGGGACGGGTCGATCGCGTAGTCGCCGGTGAGGGCGGCGAGGTCCGGGTTGACGGCGGCGGGGGTGGCGGCGGCGGACTTGTTGCCGAAGAGGCCCATGACGTTCTCCTTGGTTTTGGTTGAATGTTCAATCAGTCCCAACGAGAACGACCGTAGACCTATTCCGTTCAATCTTCAACATCATCCGCGATGTTTCTCGGGAGGATCACTCCGCACGGCATGCTTCCCCGTCCTTCGGGGACGTGATAGACGGCATGAGCATGACCTCTCCGCGGCACCGCGCGCACCGGCCCCCCGCCTCTCCCACCCGACGCACCGTCCTGCTCGCCGCGGCCCTGGCCGCCGGCCTCACCCCGGCGCTCACCGCCCCCGCCGCAGCAGCCGAGGACGCCTACGCCACGCTCCGGCGCCGCTGGCTCGACATCGCCCTCGGCACCGGCTACGACCCGGCCGCCGAACCGTACGCCTCACGGCTCGCCGAGACCGGCGAACGCGCCCGCGCCTTCCGCGCCACGATGGCCCCCACCCCCACGTCGCTCTGGCCCGGCCACCCCTTCGACCCGCCCGCCGGCATCACCTTCAGCTACGGCCGGCTGTGGACCATGACGCAGGCGTACGTCCAGCAAGGCACCGGATCCACCGGCGACGCGGCCCTCCTCGCCGACGTCCTGCGCGGCCTCGACCACCTCTCCGCCACCGTCTACCACCCCGCCACCACGCGCTACGGCAACTGGTGGGAGTGGCAGATCGGCAGCCCGCGCCTGCTCATGGACATCACGGCCGCCCTGTACGACCACCTCGGCCCCGAGCGCGTCACCGCGGCCTGTGCCGCCGTCGACCACTTCGTCCCCGACACCATGCTCGGCGACTACACCGGCACCTCCACCGGCGCCAACCGCGTCGACCTGTGCCGCTCCGTCGCCCTGCGCGGCATCCTGGGCCGCACCCCGGCCAAGATCGCCCTCGCCCGCGACGCCCTCTCGCCCGTCTTCCCGTACGTCACCGAGGGCGACGGCCTCTACGCCGACGGGTCGTTCGTCCAGCACACCTGGGTCGCCTACTCGGGGACGTACGGCCAGGTCATGCTGGACGGGCTGGGCCGGCTGTTCGCCCTGCTCGCCGGGTCGGAGTGGGAGGTCACCGACCCGGGCAGGCAGATCGTCCTCGACAGCGTTGAGCGCGCCTACGCGCCGCTCATCCACGACGGACTGGTCATGGACGGCGTCAACGGGCGCGCCATCAGCCGCGGATACCTCGCGAGCGACGACCTGCACGTCATGCGCAGCGACCACTTCCACGGGCAGCAGCTCATCGCGGCCATGGCGGTGCTCGCGGGCGGCGCGAGCGAGGCCGAGCGCGGCCGCTGGCACGCGCGGATCAAGGGCTGGATCGCACGCGACACCGTCACCCCCGTCCTCACCGCGCCCCAGTTCGGGGTGGCCGACCTGGCCCGGCTGCGGGCCATCGCCGACGCGCCCGTCGAGGCCGCGCCCGAACCCACCGGACACCACCTCTACACCGCCATGGACCGCGCCGTGCACCGCCGGCCCGCGTTCACCGCGGGCCTCGCCATGGCCAGCGACCGCATCGCCCACTACGAGTGCGGCAACGGCGAGAACCCCCGCGGCTGGCACACCGGCTCCGGGATGCTCACCTGGTGGGCCGACGCAAGCCGGTCCGACCAGTACACCGACTGGTTCTGGCCGACCGTCGACTGGTACCGCCTGCCCGGCACCACCGTCTCCACCCGGCGGCTCCCCGACCGGGCGGGCGGAGAGTGGGGCGAGCCCAAGCCCGACGTGCGCTGGGTCGGCGGGGCGACCGACGGCGAGTACGCCGCAGTCGGCCAGCACCTCAAGGGTCTCGGATCCACCCTCGAAGCCCGCAAGTCCTGGTACTTCCTCGCCGACGCCGTGGTCTGCCTGGGCGCCGGCATCACCTGCGTGGACGGCGTCCCCGTCGAGACGGTCGTCGACAACCGCAACCTCGGGGAGGGCGGCACCCAGACCCTCACCCGCGGCCGGGACTGGGCCCACCTGGAGGGCCACGGCGGCTGGATCGTGCCCGACGGCGGCCTGCGGACCCTGCGCGAGGACCGCACCGGCGCCTGGTCGGACATCAACACCACCAGCACCACCGAGCGCCGCACCCGCCGCTGGCAGACGCTGTGGCTGGACCACGGCACGGACCCGGACGGCGCCGGGTACGTCTACGTCGTCATGCCGGGGGCGTCCCGCCGGACGGTCGCCCGACGCGCCGCCGACCGCGGATGGATGACGGTCCTCGCCAACGACGACCGGTGCCAGGCCGTCGCCGTACCCTCGCTCGGCCTGACGGCGGCGAACTTCTGGCAGCCCGGCACGGCCGGTCCGCTCACCGCGACGGCGGGGGCGAGCGTGCTGGTCCGGCGCCGAGGCCGTACCGCTACGCTCTGCGTGAGCGAGCCGCCGCGCACGGGGGCGCCCCTGGAGATCGTCTGGGACCACCCGGTGAGGGGCGTCGTGAGGGCCGACGAGTCGGTCGGGATCGTCGCCACCGGGCGCCGGCTGCACCTCCGTGTCACTCCAGGGGTGGTATGTACCACCCACGAATGTGAGGTGACTCTCAGCTGACGGCTTTGTGCGACCTCTACAAGGCTCAGGCCCCCTGAGCAGTCGAAACGGCTGCATGTTCTCGAGGTTCTGTTCAGTGGTACCAGGAAAACACGTCGGAGACTGTACGGAGTCGACGGCTCGCTTTCCTCGGTCCGCTTCGTAGAGTCGCTACATGACCGTTTTGGATGAGGCGCCGGGTGAGCCGACGGACGCGCGCGGGCGAGTAGCCGAACTGCACGAGATCCGTGCCCAGGCGGCGGCCGGGCCGAGCGAGAAGGCGACGGCGGCGCAGCACGCCAAGGGCAAGCTGACCGCGCGCGAGCGGATCGAGCTGCTCCTGGACCCGGGCTCGTTCCGGGAGGTCGAGCAGTTGCGCCGGCACCGGGCGACCGGGTTCGGCCTGGAGGCCAAGAAGCCGTACACGGACGGTGTGGTCACCGGCTGGGGCACGGTGGAGGGCCGCACCGTCTTCGTCTACGCGCACGACTTCCGTATCTTCGGCGGTGCGCTGGGCGAGGCCCACGCCACGAAGATCCACA
>NZ_BMRV01000023.1 GCF_014648815.1 Streptomyces flaveolus
CACCGGCGAGGAGATCACCCAGAACGGGCTGGGCGGCGCCGACGTGCACGCCGAGACCTCCGGCGTCGCCCACTTCGCCTACGACGACGAGGAGACCTGCATCGCCGAGGTCCGCTACCTCCTGTCGCTGCTGCCGCAGAACAACCGCGAGAACCCGCCGCACGCCGCCTCGGCCGACCCCGCCGACCGGCGCGGCGAAGCACTGCTCGACCTCGTCCCCGCCGACGGCAACCGGCCCTACGACATGACCAAGGTGATCGAGGAGATCGTCGACGACGGCGAGTACCTCGAGGTCCACGAGCGCTGGGCCCGCAACATCATCTGCGCGCTGGCCCGCCTGGACGGACAGGTCGTGGGCATCGTCGCCAACCAGCCGCAGGCCCTGGCCGGCGTCCTGGACATCGAGGCGAGCGAGAAGGCCGCCCGGTTCGTGCAGATGTGCGACGCCTTCAACATCCCCATCGTCACCTTCCTGGACGTCCCCGGCTTCCTGCCGGGCGTCGACCAGGAACACGGCGGCATCATCCGCCACGGCGCCAAACTCCTCTACGCCTACTGCAACGCCACCGTCCCCCGCATCTCCCTGATCCTGCGCAAGGCCTACGGCGGCGCCTACATCGTCATGGACTCCCAGTCCATCGGCGCCGACCTCACCTACGCGTGGCCGACCAACGAGATCGCCGTGATGGGCGCCGAGGGCGCGGCGGGCGTCATCTTCCGCCGTCAGATCGCCGAGGCCGACGACCCCGAGTCCATGCGCCAGAAGATGGTCGAGGAGTACAAGTCGGAGCTGATGCACCCCTACTACGCGGCCGAACGCGGCCTCGTGGACGACGTCATCGACCCCGCCGAGACCCGCGAGGTCCTCATCCGCTCCCTGGCGATGCTCCACACCAAGCACGCCGACCTGCCCTCCCGCAAACACGGCAACCCGCCGCAGTGACCCCACCCGGCAGACCGTAAGGTCTGTTTATGGGTGATCCTTTCCGGGGCGATCAGGCCAACCGGGCGGGGTGAGCGGCCTCTCGCTCACCCCGCCCCCGCCTGTGGCAGCGGCCCGAATGCCCCTTCGAACAGGCGTTTCTCCCTCGTAGGGGAGGTCCGCCCCTGGCCTTTCCGGCCAATCACGCCCGGAAGGGCGAGGGGAGTCCAGTCCCGCATTGACATACCGTACGCGCTGTTTTTAAATCGGGAAGGGGGCGGCGGCGCACGCGGACAAGGGAGATGGCGTGGACATCGACGTACTGGGCGCACTGGACGTGAGGGAGAACGGGGTGTCCGTCGCACCGACGGCCCCCAAACCGCGCCAGGTCCTGGCGCTGCTGGCCCTGCACGCGGACCGGGTGGTCCCGGTCGGCGCCCTCATCGAGGAACTCTGGTCGACCACCCCGCCGCGCAGCGCCCGCACCACCCTGCAGACCTACGTCCTGCAGCTGCGCGACCTCATCGCCACCGCCCTCGGCCCCGCCGGCCCGGACAGCCAAGACAGCCGGGACGGCCGGGACGGCCGGCCCGGCCGCCGCACCCCCAAGGACCTGCTGGCGACCACACCGGGCGGATACCTGCTGGCCCGCGCCGGCGGCACCAGCGACGTGCGCGACTTCGAGCGCCTGGCCGGCCAGGGCTACCGGGCCATGGACGCCGGCGACTTCGCCGGCGCCTCCCGCACGCTCGGCGCCGCACTGGACCTGTGGTCCGGCGACGCCTTCGCCGACGTGCCCGCCGGCCCCCAGCTCGCCATGGAGGCCAAACGCCTGGGCGAGAGCCGGCTGTGCGCGCTGGACCAGCGCATCGAGGCCGACCTGCGCCTGGGACGCCACCGCGAAGTCCTCGCCGAACTCACCGTCCTGACCAGCCGCCACCCCGCCCACGAGAACCTGCACGCCCAGTTCATGCTGGCCCTGCACCACAGCGGCCGGCGCGGCGAGGCCCTCGCCGCCTACCAGCGGCTGCACACCACCCTCGGACGGGACCTGGGCATGGAACCCTCCCCGCGGCTGCGCCGGCTGCGCCAGTCCGTGCTGACCGCAGCCCCGGAGGCCATGTCCCCGGCCGTGCACCCGCTGCCCGCCGCCCGGCCCGTACCGGCCCGCTGACCGGCTCCGTCCCGCCGCACCGCCACCGGCGGGCGGCCCCCCTCTTTTTCTTCCGCCCTCACCGGCGCGCCCCCGCCCCTTTCGCGGGCCGCCGGCACTCCGGCACGGGCGGGAATTCCCCGGCCCCCGCTTTTCGCAGCCCCGGCCGATCACGCCCGCAAGCTGCGCAAACACCCTTCGCCGGGTGCAGCACGCGGACCGGAACCGGCACTTCACTCCAGTGCCGGTACATATGTTCTGGAGAAGAAAGAACGGCCTGCGCAATACCGCACGTGGAATTCCGCTAGAGATCCAGTACAGGAAACCGCTCGAGAGGCCATCAGGCCGCTAGCGTGCACAGCGGCGGAGATTTCTGGCCACCGAAAGGAACTGGACAAGGAACTCGACGAGGTGCGGAGGCCACCATGAAGATTCAAATTCTGGGTCCGTTGAGTGCCGAGGTCAACGGGGGATCGATTGTTCCGACGGCCGGTAAACCGCGGCAGATCCTGTCGCTGCTGGCGCTCTATCCGGGCCGGGTCATGCCCGTTCCCACGCTCATGGAGGAACTCTGGGGAACCGAACCCCCACCGAGCGCCCTGACGACCCTGCAGACCTACATACTGCAACTGCGCCGGCGCCTGGGCACGGCCATGGGCCCCGGCTCCGCCACGGGCGCCAAGGACGTCCTGGCCACCCGGCACGGAGGCTATCTGCTCCAGGTCGACGACGACTGCGTCGACGTGCACCAGTACGAAAAGCTCGCCCGCGAGGGGCAGATCGCGTTCGAGGCCGGCGACAACAAGACGTCCGCCGCCCGCTTCCGCGCCGCACTGGATTTGTGGAGCGGCGCACCCCTGGTCGACGTCAGAGTGGGCCCCGTCCTCGACATCGAGGTCATGCGGCTGCAGGAGAGCCGGCTCGCCACCGTCGAGCGGCGCCTGGACGCCGACCTGCGCCTGGGCCGGCACGCCGAACTGATCGCCGAACTCACCGAACTGACCGCACGCCACCCCCACCACGAAGGACTGCACTCGCAGGTCATGGTGGCGCTGTACCGCTCGGGCCGGCAGGCGACCGCGCTCGAGGTGTACCGCAGGCTGCGGATGCGGCTCATCGACGAACTCGGCGTGGAGCCGTCACCGCAGCTGCAGCGCATGCACCAGGCGATGCTCTCCGTCGACCCGCTGCTGGACGTGCTGGCCGGCCCGCGGCGCACCTCGACGTTCGACCTGTTCGCCGCCTGAGACCGGCACCGCCGCACCGACCGCGAACCGCACGGTGCGCGGCCGACGCCGCGCACCAGCCGGCCGCCCTCGGTGACACGTCGGCGGGTGAGGAGGCACCGATGGAGGAACGTCACGCCACCCTGCACGTCCTGCCCGCCCCGGCCCGGCCGCAGCTGCCGCCGGCCGGGCCGGGGCGGGCCGGCGGCCCCGAGCAACCGGTGCGGGTGCACGTCGTCGGCGCCGACCCGCTGGCCCGCGTCGGCATCACCACCCTGCTGAGCGGGCACCCCGGCATCCGCGTCACCGGCGAGAGCGCACCCGGTGAGCGCCTGACCACCGCCCTGCACGGCCCGCGCCCACACGTCCTGGTCGTCCACGGCCCGCTCAGCGCCGGCCAGCACCAACAGCTCGCCGAAGCGGCCGGCGACGACGTGAAAACGGTCCTGCTCGGCGCCACGCAGCCGGCCCGCGCACCGGCCGGCGTCCACGGCGAGCTGCCCGGCACCGCCAGCGCCGGACAGCTCGCGGCCGCCGTCATCCTGGCGGCGGCCGGATACGCCTTCGCCCCCGCCCCGCCGCACGGGCACCCGCCGCCCCTGTCCCCGGTCCGCCCCGACGAGTTGACCGAGCGGGAGGCCCAGGTGCTGGAACTGCTGGCCAGGGGCCTGTCCAACGGGGAGATCGCCCACACGCTCAGCCTCTCCCAGCACACCGTCAAGACCCACGTGCAGAACATGCTGCACAAACTGCGCCTGCCCAACCGCGTCCACGCCGCCATCTACGCCTTCGAAGCCGGCGTGCGCCGCGCCCCCACCCCCGCGCCCGGCCCGCGCTGAGGAGCCGTCCCGCACCCTTCGAGGTTCAGGCGCGCTCCGCTGCCGCCCGGACGGCGGGGATCAGGTCTGCGACCCGTTCGAGCTGGTCGCGCTGGGAGCCAAGGTCCACGGCACCCAGGCGGGCGACGATGTGCCGGGCGCCGGCGGCGACATACCGTCCCAGGCGCTCACGCACCTGGGACGCGGAGCCGGTGACCACTGCCTGGATCTTCTCCAGCTCCTCCAGCGGCATGCCGTACGTGGCCCGCGCGTAGTCGTCCAGCGCCCGACGGCCGCCCTCGACGTCGTCGTCGACCCGTACCGAGACGAACAGCGCCGGGGTGATGTCCTTGACCTCGCGCCCCGCGTCGGCCGCCGCTTCGCGGACGCTGCGCAGGCCGGATGCGTAGTCGGCAGGGTCGGGCGGGTAGGGCAGCCACCCGTCGTAGAGCCGGCCGGTGCGGGCCAGCGCTCGAGGGGCCGCGCCGCCGAGCCAGATGGGCGGGCCGCCCGCTCCATAAGGCCTGGTCGTGGGCGGGAGGTCATCGAACCGGAGGATCTCGCCGGCAAAGGCGCCGGCGCCGTCCCACAGGGCCCGCCACAGCGCGACCGTCTCGTCCAGGCGGGCGAAGCGCCTTTCCCACGGCAGCTCCGACAGCGTGTACAGGGGCCGCCCGAAACGGCCGGGGAAGCCGGCGCCGACGGTCACGGTGAGCCGGCCACCGGACAGCAGGTCGATCGACGCAAGTGCCTGCGCGGCCTGGACCGGCCGACGCAAAAACGGCATCAGCGCAGCCGTGCCCAGCGTCACGGTCCCGGTCACCGGGGCGAGTGCGGCCAGCATCGTGAGCGCCTCGATGCGCGGGCTGAGCAGCGAATCGTTGGCCCAGAGCGAGGAGAAGCCCAAGCGTTCCGCGCAGCGGCCGAAGGCAATCAGCTCACGAGGGTCGCCGGCAGGGCCCCACTGGGCGCATCCGGTCGGAAGCAGTACACCGATGTCCATGCCGGCACGGTTCCCGACCGGCACGCGTGGCGACAATTCCCTGCGGGGAATGGCCCAGGACCCTGCGCCGCCGTTACAACAGGCCCGTGGACTTCCCTCGTGCGCTTCGTGAACGCCGTACCCGCCTGCATGTCAGCCAGCTCGATCTGGCGCTGCGAGCGGGCACCACCCAGCGCCACCTCAGCTTCATCGAATCCGGCAGGTCCCTCCCGGGCCGGAACATGGTCGTGCGCCTGGCCGAGTCGCTGGAGCTGCCGCTGCGGGAACGCAACGAGCTGCTGCTGGCCGCCGGATACGCGCCCGCCTACCCGCAGAGCTCACTGGACGATCCGGTGCTGGCCCCCGTGCGCACGGCGATCGACCACATCCTGCGCGGGCATCTGCCGTATCCGGCGCTGGTGGTGGACCGGGGCGGTGACCTGATCGCCGCGAACACCGCATTCGACGTGATCACCGAGGGCGCGGCTGCCGAGCTGGTGGGTCCGGGCACGAACATCTACCGCCTGGCGCTGCATCCCGACGGACTGGCTCCCCGTATCCTCAACCTCCCCCAGTGGGCGCGCCACATCCTGGTGCGCCTTGGCCATCTGGAGGAGCTGCACGCCGAACTCACCGCATACGTTCCCGCGCTGGAGCCGTCCGCCGGGCCACTCGGTTTCGCGGTGCCGCTCCACCTGCGCTCCTCCTACGGCGAGCTCCGCCTGATAACGACGGTGACGACCTTCGCCACCGCCGTCGACGTGACGCTTGCCGAGCTGAAGCTGGAGGCGTTCTTGCCGGCCGACCCGGCGACGGCCGAGGCTCTCTCGGCAGCCGCCGGGGCAAGGGCGTGCGCCGAGACCGGTCAGGAGCCCGGGAACATGTAATCGGTCTGGATGCGGCCGTGGCCGTCGAGTACGAGCATGTCCGAACCCCCACCCACCACGTCACCGGTTGCGGTGGCCACCGCCTCCCAGCCGATCTGGACCACGCCGTGCAGACGTACCGCACCGGGGCGCGCCCGGAAGACAACCCCCTGCTTCTCGACGAACCGCTCGTAGCTCCGCGCCACGCGGGTCTCGATGGCGTCGTACCCGCGAGCCTCCAACGTGGGATGGTCGAAGCCGAGTTCCGCGGCACGCTCCCGTATCTCCGCGGGCGGGTGAAGGATGTGGGTGCCGTCCTCGGCCCACAGCCGCTCGATGGCCGCACGGCGCTCCGCGGCACCGGGCACATTCCATTGAGCGATGTAGCGTTCGGCCAGCTGCTGCGGGTCGGTCTCGATCATCTACGTCTCCTTGCCCCGGCAAATCCCTTCGGACCCGATCCTGCGGAGCGCACCGGAGACCGGCAATTCCCTGCAGGGAATGCCCCTTTCACGTCAGAGACGACAGCGGTCCTGCGTAGTCGCGGTGAAATGATCCGGAGGCCGGCACTGCGCCCGCCGTGCCCCACCACGCCGTGCCCGCCCCTCACCCCCGCATGCGCGGAGGCCGCGGCGTGCACCGCGGTGGTGCCGCACACGGGGCACAGCCCGGGGCCGGGCTTGCGGGCGGCGACGATGCAGGCCCGCCCCAGCGCAGAAGGCGGACGGGCACGAGCGCGGGCCGGGGGAGAGGGCCGGTCACGCGTCAGGCGGGCCGCGGGCGCCGCTTCGGCCAGCCGATGTCGTCGTCCCACGGCGCGCGCACCGCTTGGGGCCGGCCGGCCCCGCCCCGGCGCACCGCACGGCCGGCAGGAACCGGACGTTCCATGATCGACTCCCGTAGGTGAGAGGCCCGGTGCCAGGCACCGTGCGCCCGGCACTGGAGATCCTGCCCGGATCCGTTCGAGAACCCCTCGACAACCGCTGGAGAACCGCACGAGAGCGACGTGAGATGCCGACGAGGGCCAGGGCACACCGCCTGGCAAAACATTGCCCGGCGCTTGCCCGGCCCCTACGCTCGTCGCTGCTTCGAGTAGGACCGCCGATCAGCTCCGCGGCCAACCGACCGCCAGGCACAGGGGAATGGTCACATGCTTCAGCAGCCCGCGTTCGGCCGCCGACTGAGGAAACTGCGCCAGGCCCGCGGCCTGTCCCAGTCCGCCCTGGCCGGTGACGGCATGTCCACCGGATACCTCTCCCGCCTGGAGTCCGGGGCCCGCCAGCCCACCGACCGCGCCGTGACCTACCTCGCCTCACGGCTCGGCCTCAAGCCGGCCGACTTCGAGGAGACGGCGGCCGCCTCACTCGCCCACGCCCTGTCGCTGGTCGCCTCCACCGCAGGCGACGACGCCCTGGCCACCCTGCGCGAGGCGCTGGCCGCCGAAGGCCACGAGGCGCCCGTGCTGCGCTGGCAGGCCCTGTGGCAACTGGCCCGCCAGTGCAGGATCCAGGGCGACCACGCCGGCGAACGCGCACACCTGGAGGACCTGGTCCGCCTCGGCGACGAGGTCGGACTGAGCGAACTGCGCGTGCGCGGGCTGACCCGGCTCGCCCGCTGCCTGCGCTCACTGGGCGAGATCGGCGCCGCCCTCGACGCCGCGCACGCCGCCCACCACCTGGCCCAGGACAACGACCTCGGCGTGGCCGACCGCATCGCCGTCCTGCTCGCCCTGGTGTCGGTGGAGGCCGAAGCCGGCCGGATACCCGACGCCCGCACGCACAGCGACCACCTCCTCGCCCTGGTCGAGGGCCGCTCGGACACCCTGTGGGCGGAAGCCATGTGGACCGCGGCCGCCGTCCGCCTGCGCCAGGGCGAACACGACGTCGCCCAGGCCTGCTTCGAACAGGCCCTCGAGCACTTCAGCGCCGGCGAGGACCTGGTGCTGTGGGTGCGGCTGCGGCTCGCCGCGGGCCGCCTGTACCTGCAAAAGCCGCCGCCCGACCCGCAGGCCGCCCAGCGGTGCGTCAGCGCCGCGGAACCCGCCCTGGCCTTCGTGGCCACCCCTGGCCTGCGCCAGGAACTGACCGCACTCAAGGCCGACCTCGCCTTCCACACCGCCCGCTACGACGACGCCCGCCTCCTGCTGGGCGAACTCGCCCTGGAAGAGCCCCGGATGACCTACCGGGACCGCATCCGCCTGGACATCCTGCGCCACCGGCTGCGCATCCTGCGTGGCGACGAGGGCGGCGTCCGGGGACTGCGCGCGCTGGCCGAACAGGCCCAGGCCGACGCCAATATCGACCTCGCGGCCGACATCTGGCGCGTCCTCGCCGAAGCCCTGGCCGACGCCGCCGCCCGCCCGGCCACGCCCGCGGCACCCGCGGCATCCGCGGCCACCGGTGCGGCACACGGCACACCGGCCCCGGCCGAGGCCGACGGCCGCGGCTGACACACCGCACCCGCCCCGCCCGCCCCGGGGCGGCCGGGGCGGGGCGGCGTCTAGAAGGCGTCGTTCAGATGGTCGTTGATGTGGTCCAGACACAACTCGTACAGGTCCTCGGGATGCGTCGCCTGCCAGCCCTCGGGCACCAGGGCCGCCGCCGGCCACAGGGCGCGGTGGCCGGTGTCGTCGGCGAGCACCATGAACGTGGCCGACCCGTCCGCGAAGGGGTCGTCGCCGGCCGGCCGGTCCAGCACCCGCAGATCACCCCCCGCGAGCAGCCGGGCCGCCCGGCCGGTGCGCCACATGCGGGCGGTGCCCTCGCCCACCGCGGCGAACGGGTCGGGCAGGAACCGCTCCCCGGAGGCGGCCGTCCGGCCCGCGTACCCCAGGGCCACACCCGCCCCGGCGACGTACAGGGTGCCCGTCCCGCCCGGCCCCACCGGCCGCATCCGGCCGTCCAGCACATAGGCGCGGTAACCGGGAGCGGGCCGCACGCTGCCGTCGGCCGACTGCTCCACGACCAGGCGGCCCTCGGCCCAGCCGCCGCTCAGGGTCAGCTCCACGCCCTCGGTGCGGGCCAGAGCCGACAGCGCGCCCAGCAGGTCGTCGGCCCCGCCCAGCACCAGCCGCGCGTCCTGGCGCCGCAGCCAGCCCAGCACCTCGTGCGGCACGGCCTGGCTCACCGCGCCGTCCGGGACATGCACCCGGGCGCCCGAGACCAGCGCGCCCAGCAGGCCCAGGACCGCGTCCTCGTCCGGGTAGCCGCGCACCAGCCACGCGGCCCCCGCCGGGCGGGCCGCGGCCGCCGCGGCGACGGCCGCCGCACCGATCACCACCGTGCCGTCCTCGCCGGGCACCAGCAGCACCGGATCACCCGCCGCCGCCGGCCGGGTCCGCTCCGCGTCACCGACCGGCCAGCGCCCGGTCGGCACCAGCCGGTCGGCCGTGTCGTCACGGACCAGGCGCACCGCACCCGGCACGGCCTCCAGCAGCAGGTCGGCCGTCTCGTCCAGCAAAAGCACCACCGGCCGCACCCCTTCGGGCAGGCCGGCCGCCGGGTCCACCGCCACCAGCGCGGCCCCCGTCTTGGCGACCGCGAGCGCGGCCACCGCGAACGCGACGGGCGAGGACAGCGCGGTCAGCACCGAGGCGCCCGGACCCGCCCGGTGCTCGATCAGGGCGTGCGCCAAAAGGTCGGAACGCGCGTCGAGTTCGCCATACGTCAACGAGGCCAGGGCGAGCGCCCCGGGGGCGCGCGCGGCCTGCTCGGCGAACAGCTCGGCCACCTGCCGCGCCGGCAGCGCGACGTCCGCACCCGCCCACACCCCTGCCACGGTGTGCGCGCCGCCCGGCAGCGGCAGCCGGCTCAGCGCGGTCCACGGGGCGTCCAGGACGGCCTGCAGCACGGCGGTGAGCCGGGCGGTGAGGGACACGGCACCCTCCTCACCGACCGTCTCGTGCCGGTAGACGGCCGTGACGCCGATACCCGCCGCCGCGCCCTGCGGCGTCTGCCGCTCGGCCAGCGTGAACGCCACATCCGCGGCCGGCACCGGCAGTACGGGCTGCTCGACCTGCACGGTGAGCCCGGCCGCCGTGAAAGCGCCCGCCGCCTCCTGCACCACGGCCAGGGCGCAGCCGGTGCCCGGCCGGGCCAGCGGTGCCCCGCCGTCGCGGTAGGCGGCGAGGTCCGCCTCCTTCACCCGGCGCAGCAGCTCGGCGAACGCGGGGTCGTCCGAGGCGTCCACCGTCAGGGCCAGCACCCGCCCGTAGGGGCCCACCGCGCCGCGCAGTCCCGCACGGTCGCGGGCCGGCACCGGCGCGGCGACGGTGACCTCACCGGGCGCGCCCGCCCGGGCCAGCACGGCAGCCAGCGCGGCGTGCACCACCATGAACAGCGTGCTGCCGTGCCGGGCGGCGAACCGGGTCAGCCGCTCGTGCAGGGAGGCGTCCAGGCCGTCCTGGTGGCAGCCGTAGGAGGGGTGGCGGGCGGCGGGCGCGGCGCCGGGCAGCGCGGTGGGCTCCCGGTCGCCGGTGAACGCCCGGGGCGCCGCGTCCAGTCCCGCCGGGCTGCGGTGCGGGACGGCGCCGGTGGCGCGTGCCCCGTAGGCCCGCGCGAGTTCGGCGGCCAGCGGCAGGTGGGACCACGCGTCGACCGCGTCGGCGGGCAGGGCGAGGTCGAGGCGGTGGTCGTCGGCGGCCAGGACGTGCAGGCGGGTGCCGGCCGAGCCCAGCGTCGAGTTGCGCAGCGCCTCGTGGCGCCGGCCGAGGTCCTCCAGGGCCTCCTGCAGGGCCCGCATGTCCACCGCCCCGCGCAGCCGCAGCGGCAGCACCGCGCTGTCCGGGCCCGCGCCGCAGGGCCCGGACAGCGCGGCACGCACATCGCCCACCAGGGCGGCCAGAGCGGCCGGGGTCGGCGCCTCGTGCAGGGCCCGGGGGCCCGGATCGGTGTCCAGCGTCTCGCGGATGCGCGCCAGCAGCCGGGCGGCGGCGAGCCGGTGGCCGCCGAGCGCGAAGAAGTCGCCGTCCGCGGGGACCTGGTGCCGCGGCAGCTCCAGCACCTCCGCGAACAGGTCCCGGACGATCTCCTGGACCGGGGTGCCCGGAGGGGTGCCGGGCCGGCGCGGGAGAGGGCCGGCGGGCGCGGGCAGCGCCGTCCGGTCGGTCCTGCCGTGGCCGTTCAGCGGCAGCGCGTCCACGCTCACCAGCGCCGAGGGCACCATGTGCGCGGGCAGCAGCCGCCGCAGATGACCGGCCAGAGCGACGCCCAGACCCCCATCCCGGCCCGCATCCGTGCCCGCACCCCGGCCCGCATCCGTGCCCGTGTCCCGGCCGACGTCCGTGCCCGCACCCCCTCCCGCGCTCGTGCCCGCATCCCGGCCGACGTCCGTGCCCGCATCCCGGCCGACGTCCGAGCTCATGCCCGCGCCGACGGCCGGGCCGACGTCCGAGTTCACGCCCGCGCCGACGCCCGGGCCGACGTCCGAGTTCACGCCCGGGCCCCCGTCCGGGCCGGTGGTGCGGCCGGGGCCGGACGGTGCGGCCGTGCGGTCCGCCACCCGCGGGGCGGGCCGAGCGGGCACCACGTAGGCGACCAGATGCCGCTCCCCGTCCCGTGACGCGTGCAGCGACACGGCGGCGTCGGACACCGCCGGATGCGCGCGCACCGCCGCCTCGATGGCGCCGAGGTCCACGCACAGGCCGTTCACCCTCACCCGGTCCTCCACCCGGCCCACGAACTCCAGCAGCCCGTCCTCACGCAGCAGCACCAGGTCACCGGTGCGGTACAGCACACCGCCGCCGCCGGTGAAGCGGTCCTCGACGAAGTGCCGGGCGTCCAGGTCGGGCCGCTTCAGGTAACCGGTGGCCACACCGGGCCCGCCCAGCAGGAGTTCCCCCACGCCGCCCGGCGCCACCTCGGCACCGTCCCCGCCCTCCACCACGGCGATGGCCGACCCGGCCGGACGGCCCAGCGGGAGGGCACCGTCCCCCTCGGGGGGAGCGGTGATCTCGTGCCAGACGGCCGGCGTGGCCGCCTCGGTCGCGCCGTACACGTGCAGCAGCCGCTGCGGCGGCCCCGCCTCGCACACCGCGCGCACCGCACGGGCATCGCCCACCTGGCCGCCGAACAGCACGACACGCAGCGGGGCGAGGGCGGCCGGCCGTTCCCGGGCGATCCGGTGCAACAGCGCGGTCGGCAGCAGCACCACCGAGACGCCGTGCGCCCGCACCGCCTCGGCGAAACGGTCCGGGCGGCGCACGGTCTGGGGCCCGAGGCCCACCAGGCGGGCCCCGGCGGCCAGCGCCGCCCACACCTCGAACATGACCGCGTCACAGGCCGGGCCGGCCACCTGGGCGACCACATCGCCGGCGGTCAGCCCCAGCCGGCCCGCGCGGCGCACGAGGTCCAGCACGGCCCGGTGCGGGACGACGACCCCCTTGGGCGGACCGGTGGTGCCGGCGGTGTAACAGACGTAGGCGGCCTCCTCCGGGCCGGGCACCTGGGAGGGCAGGACGGCGGGGCGCGCGGCGATCTCGGCGGCCTCGGCGTCCACGGCGATGACCGTCACGCCCGCGCTCTCGTACGGCGCCCCGCCGCCGTCCTTCGCCAGCACGGCCCGGGCCGCGCTGTCGCGTACGACCGACAGGCGCCGCCCGGCGGGCGCGGCCGGATCGAGGGGGACACACACCGCGCCGGCCCGCGCGATCGCCAGGAACGCGGTCACCATCTCCGGTCCCGGCCCCAGCGACGTCACCACCCGGTCGCCGCGGCCCACACCGCGCGCCCGCAGATGGGCGGCGAGACGGTTCGCCGCGGCGCTCAACTGCCCGTACGTCAGGCACCCGTCACCGCCCTCACCGCCGCCGTCGGGGTAGAGGACCGCGGCGGCACCCGGCCGGGCCTGGGCCTGCTGCTCGACGAGACCGGAGATCGACATCAGCACTCGCTCCTCACGACAGCGCCTTCCGGCGTGGCAAGAATGTGCCAACAGGCTGGCAACCCCCTCCGGAGAATCCGTCTCGAAGCGGTCGAGCCGCACTGGAGGCACCAGCGGCGCCCACCCGGCCCCGCACCGGACGGCGCCCGCACCCACCCACCCGCAAGCAGCCCGAAACCGCACGCCGGACGCGGGCGCGGCAAGAAGAGTGCCTGGCCGGGCAGTTGCCGCTCAAGCGCCGCTCGAACCGGCGTTGCCACCCGCCGCAAGCCTTGGCAACGTATTGCCACACACCCGGCAACTGCTTGCCGACGCCGTACGGGGGGAGGCCCCGGATGATCCACCTGAACCCGGCCGGACTGGGCCGCATGCCCAGCGCCGCCCAGAGCGTCCTCGCCCAGTGGGCCCGCCACGACGACCGCTACGGCGACCTCGAACTCGAAGAGCGCCTCGAGGCCGGAGTGCGCCGCACCACACACGCACACCTCGCCGCCCTGCTGGGCGCACCGGCCGGCGGTATCACCCTCCACCGCGGCGCCGCCGAGGCGTTCGCCGCCCACGTCGGCCGCCTGCCGCTCGGCCCCGGCGACCGGGTGTGGACCACCCCCTACGAGAGCGCCGCCCACCTCACCGCCCTGTACGCCCTGCGCGACCGCACCCGCTGCACCCTCGAGGTCGTGCCGCTGCGCCCGGACGGCGACCTGGACCTGGAGTGGATGGCCCGCAACATCGCCGACGACGTCGCCCTGGTCTCGGTGACGCACGTCCCCGCGGTCTGCGGCATCGTCAACCCGGTGGAGGACGTGGGCCGCATCCTCGCCCCCCACCGCTGCCTGTACGCCGTCGACGCCTCCTACGCCGTCGGCCAGCTGCCCGTGGACGCCGCCCGCATCGGCTGCCACCTGCTGACCGGGGACGGCTGGCGGTTCCTGGGCGGGCCGGAGGCCATCGGATTCGCCTCCACCGCGCCGCGGATGCGCGACGCGCTCACCGCGCCCGGCGCACGGAGCCTTGCGCCGGCCGCCCCGGCCGCCCCGGCCGTCGCGGCACTGCACGCCGCCCTGGCCGAGCACGCGGCGACGGCCGGGGACGTCCACGGCCTCACCGACGCCCTGCGCGCCGCCGTCGAGGCGGCACCCGGCACCGAACCGGTCGCGCCCGGGCGCATCCAGTCGGGCATCGTCGCCTTCCGGCACCACGACCTGCCCGCCGCCGACATCCGGCGGCAGCTGGCGGAGCGCGGCATCGTGGTGTGGAAGACCGTCGCCCAGCAGACACCGCTGTTCCAGCCCCCCGGCACCACCGCCACCACGACCGTGCGCGCCTCGGTCCGGTACGACAACACACCTGAGGACACGGCCCGTTTCGGCGATGCCCTGCGGGAGGTCCTGGCCGCACACCGCCGCCGCCCCCGCCCGCCGGCCGGTGCCCGGCCCGCCCCGCTCGCCGCCGTACCCGGCCCCGCCGCGACGCGGACGCCGCGTACGGCGGCCCGCCACCGCAGGCCGGGCGCCGGGCACCTGACACTGGTGACCACCCCGACCGGCCGGACACCGGACCCGGCCGTGGGCGGAACCCCGGCGTAGCCCGGGCCGCCCCCACCGGCAGCCGGGTTCCGCCCTGCAGTCGGCTCCCCGTCGGTGGCCGGGCCGTCGAGGGCGGCCCCGTCCGGCAGTGGGGAGCCGGGCCGTTGGCGGCGGCCCCGCCCGGCAGCCGGGTCCCGTGGGGAGCCTGGTCCCGCCGGGCAGCCGGGTGTTGGGTCCCGCCCGCCGACGCATCCCCGGCGGGGGCCGCCGGCAGCCGGGACTTGGCGGGTCCCGTCGGCAGCCCGGCCGCCGGCGGCGGGTTCCGGCGGCCGGACTGCCGTGCCGTTTCCGGCCCCCGGGGGGCTCGGGCGTCATTGCCTCCCCGGCGAGGGGATCGCTCGCGGGAGTGAGACCGCGGGGGAGGTTCACCCCGTGCGGCGATGTGCGCGCCGCCCGGCCGTTTGCACAATGCGCCAACGGCCCCGGGACGACGACCTCTGGAGACGCCACCATGACTGCCGCCTCACACCGGCCGGGACAGCCCGTCCCGCAGCAGCCGACCGCCGACGTGCTCGGCGAACTGACCACGATGCTGGCCACCCTCGTGGGCGTGCAGGCCCGGGCCGTCGACGCCGGGCAGACCTTCCCGCTGCTGGGACTGGACTCCCTGCGCAGCATGGAGTTCCTCGACACGCTCAACGCCCGCTACGGCACCGCCGTCCCCCCGGGCGCCCTGTACACGTTCCCGACACCGAGGGACCTGGCCGCCCACGTCGCCGTACAGATCGGCGCCACCGGGCCCGGGGAGGACGGCGGCGCGGGCACCGGCGGCGTCGTCGAGCGGCTGCGGGAGCAGCTCGCCCGGATCCTGGGCTGCGCGCCGGACGCCCTCGACACCGGCAGCGACTTCCCCGTGCTCGGCGTGGACTCCCTCCTCGCGGCGCAGTTCGTCGCGGACGTCAACCGCGCCTGGGAGCTCGGCGAGACGCCCGCCGTGCTCTACCGGCATCCCACCCTCGCCTCGCTGGCGGCGCACATCGCCGCGCAGACGGACGCAGCCGGTACCCCGCCGCCGGCACCCCCGCAGGCCGTGCCCGCAGCCCGCCCGCCCCACGACGCGGACACCGCCGCCATCGACCTGGAGTCCCTGCTGGACGCGGTCCGCGACGACCTGCTCAGCGTCGACGAGGCGGCCGCACTGCTCGGCGCCGGTCCGGTGTGAGCGCAGGACCGACAGCTCATGGACAAGCGGGAGATCCTCACACGTTTCAAGGACGGCACCCTCGAACGGCGCCACACCCTCGCCCTGCTGTCGGGCACCCCGGCCCCGGTGCGGGCCCCGGCATCCCTGCCGCCGGCCGGAAAGGACACCGCCCCGCCCAGCCCCGCCCAGGCCGCCCCGCCCGGCCCCAAGCCGCCGGAGACCGGGCACACCACCGCGCCGTGCGCCGTGATCGGCGTACAGGCACGCCTGCCGCACGCCGGTGATCTCGCCGCCCTGTGGCGCACGGAACTGACCGGGGACCCGGCCCTGCACGCCGCGGACCCCGACGCCCCGGACGTCTTCGACGCGGCCGCCCTGGGGCTGACGGACAGTGAAGCGGCGCTGATCGGCCCGGGGGAGCGGCTGCTGCTGGACACCGCCCGGCGGGTGCTGGAGAGCGCCGGGCACGCGGGGGTCCGCCTCGACGGGCTGCGCGGCCCCGACGGGCAGCGGCGCTGCGTCGGGGTGTTCACGGCGCTCACCGGCCGCCCGCAGGACGCCGGCGGCCACCACCCCGGCGGTGCCGCGGGGCGGCTGTCGCACCTGTTCGACCTGCGCGGCCCGAGCCGGCACGTCGACACCGGCCCGTCCTCCTTCCTCACCGCCCTGCACCTGGGCCTGGCCGCGCTGCGGGCCGGCGAGTGCGCGGCCGCCCTGGTCGCCGCCGCCGGACCGGGGCCGGGCGGCACCGGCGCGGCCGCCGTCCTGCTCAAACCGCTGGCCGACGCCCGGGGTTGCGCGGACGCCGTCCACGCGGTCGTCCTCGCCGACGCGGCGGCGCATCCGGGACGCGGGCCGCAGCCCGCCCTCGGCGAGAGGCTGCGCCGGCGCGCCGTGCAGGCGGCCGGCATCCCGCAGACGGCAGTGGGCCTGCAGGAGACGGGAAAGACGGGGGAGGGGACCGTCGGCGGAGCGGGTGCGTTCCTGCGCGCCCTGCTGCAACTGAAGTACGCCACCGTGCTGCCGTCCCCCGGCCGGCCCGAGCCCGGCCCGTGGCGGCCCGCGCACCACGCCGACGGTGCCGCCTGGCCCCGCACCGCACTGGCCGGGGTGTACGAGCCGGACGCCGAGCACGCCGTCGTGGTGCTCCAGGAACCGCCCCCCGCCCCCTTTTCGGCGGACGACGCGGCGGAGCCCGAACTGGTGCTGCTGTCCGCCCCCACTCCCGGGCACCTGGAGGCCGCCGCCGCACAGCTCGCGGACCTCCTCACCGCGGCCGGCCCGACCGGCGGCGCCCGTGCGCCCGGCCCGGCCGCCGTGGCGCGGGAACTGCGGCTGGGGCGGGCCGCCCAGGCCTGCCGCCTGGCCCTGGTCGCCGACCGCACCGACCGGCTCGCCGACGCCCTGTCCGCGTTCGCGGCCGGCACCCCACCGCACGGCGTGCGCACGGCGGACCTGCGCGCGGCGTCCGGCGGCCCGCTGCTGCTGGCCGGTCTCACCGAGACGTCGGCCTATCTGGGCGCCCTGTGGCAGGGACGGCACTTCGAGCAGCTGACCCGCCTGTGGCTGGCCGGCGCCGACGTGCTGACCGCGATCCCCGGCGACGACGCAGCACCCGTCCTCGAACTGCCCCCGGGCGCCCCACCGCCCCACCGACCCGGCAACGCCGACGCCGATGCCGACACTGCGGACGACGCCGGCACCGCCCGTGCGCCCGGCGAGCGGCGGGGAGGACAGCCGTGACAGCACCACCGGCACCCCCCGGCCCACCGGCCCCACAGACGCCACCGGCGTCACCGGTGCCGCGGGCACCCGGCGCGGCCGGGGACACAGCGCCGCGGCCGGGCTCCGCGCACGTCACCCTGTGGCTGTGCCCCAACGACGGCCTGGCCCCCGAGACCGCGCAACTGCTGGGCGAGCACTGGCTGGACGCGCAGGAACAGCGCACCGCCGGCCGGTTCCTGTTCGAACACGACCGCATGCACTACCTGGTGGCGCACACCCTCGTCCGGCGCGCCCTGGCACTGGAGGCGGGCACGGCCGAGGCCGAACTGGTCATCTGGCGTTCCGTGCGCGGGCGTCCCTTCCTGCGGCCCACGACCGACCAGCCGGGCAGCGGCGGCAGGACCCTGGACTTCAACCTCTCGCACGCCGGCGGCTACAACGCCCTCGGCATCGTGCACCGGGCCCGGGTCGGCGTCGACGTCGAACGGATCGAGGACCGCGACGAGCACGCGATCGCCACCGTCCTCAACGCCGTCACCCCCCAGGAACGCGCCTGGGCGGAGCGGGCCGGCACCCCGGGCGAACGCGACCGGCGCGCCCTGCGCGTATGGGTCCTCAAGGAGGCCTACGCCAAGGCCCGCGGGCTCGGTCTGGGCATCCCCTTCGACAGCTTCGTCTTCACGATGGACGACGAGCGGGGCGTACGGGCCTTCACCCCGCCGCCCGACGACACCGGCCGGGCGTGGCGGTTCGCCGAACTGGAACCGGTGCCGGGCGTGCTGGTCGGGGTCGCCGTACCGGCCGAGGAGGGCGAGGAGGCCGAGCAGGTCCTCCACCTCAACCAGGGCTTCCCCTGGAGCCGTTCCGCGCCGCGCCGCTATGTGCTGCCCGCCCCGGTCGGAGCACCGCCCGCCGGGTGAGCGCCGGCCCGGTGTGCGCCCGTCCAGCGCCCGTCGACGGCCTCTCGAGCCCGGCACACGACAGTCGGGGGACCATCCCGGCCGATGCGCTGTCAGGAGGACGACATGGCGGTGGTGACGTACCTGGACACTCCCCTGGACGGGCTGTTGCGCCGAGCCGCCGCGCGCACGGGTGACCGGCCGGCCCTCACCACCGCGGCCGGCACCCGCACCTACGCCGGCCTCGACCGCACGGCCGACCGCGTCGCGCACGCCGTCGACCGTGCCGTGCGCCGGCCCGGCGGCGGGGCCGTCGTCGTCTGCGCGCCCCATCCCGACGTCGCCGCCGCGTACTTCGGCGCGGTGCGCAGCGGCCGTCCGCTCGCCCTGCTCGACCCGTCGGCGGGCGCCGCGGCCGTACGGGAACTGTGCGCGGCGGTGCACGCCGAGATCGCCTTCGTCCCCGCGGACCTGGCCGGCCTGTTCCGGACGGCGGGCGGGCGCCTGCACACCGTCGTCGTGCTGGAACCGGCCGGCCGCCCCGCACACACCGCCGAGCCTCCCTCCTGGCCCGCCGGTGTGTGCGCCGTGCCGTGGGCGGCCGCGGTGGGGGAGGGGCCCGGCACCCCGTTCCGCAGCCCGGTGTCCGACGCCGACACCGTCGCGTGCGTGCAGCTGGTGCCGCATCCGGCCACGGGCGCGCGGGTGCTGGCCCTGACCCACCGCAACCTGCTGGCGAACGCGGCACAGATCGTCGTCGCCTGCGGCCTGGACGCCGACAGTGTCGTGGTCGACCACCTGCCCGCCCGCCACCCCTCGCTCATGGGCGCCGCCGTGCACGCCGGTGCCGAGCAGGTGCTGGTGGCCGACCCCGATCCGTGCGCCGGGATGGTCCAGTGCCGCAGCCTTCGGGCCACCCACTACTTCGGCCCCTCGGCCCGGCTCACCCGGCTGGCCGAGGACGAACGGCTCGCCGGGCACCGGGCGCCGCTGCCCGGCGGCCACCTGCGGGCGGTGCTGTGCGCGGACGGCGCCCTGGAGGCGGAGACGGCCCGCCGGCTGCGGCACGCCCTGCGGGTTCCCGTGCTCCAGGGCTACGGCGTGGGCGGGCTGTCGGTCCTCTCCCACGTCCAGGCGCCCGCCACGCAGCCGGTGCTGGGCGCGGTGGGGGCCTCGCTGCCGGGGACCGAGTGCCGTGTCGTCCACCCCGTCAGCCGCGAACCGGTCAGGGCCTGGTCCGGCGGCGAGGTGGAGATCCGGGGCCCGCAGGTGCCCTCCCGGCCGGCCGGCGGATGGCTGGCCACGGGCGACGTCGGCTACCTCGACCTCGACGACCGGCTGCACCTGGTCGCCCGGCCCGCCGCCGTCTTCCTGTCCGGGGACACCGTTGTCGTGCCCGGCATGGTGGAACGGGTGCTGCGCTCGGATCCCCGGGTGGCGGACTGCGTGGTGACCGAGTGGCCGGACGCGGCGCACGGCGCGGTGGTCTGGGCGGGCGTCGTCCTGCACCGCACCGCGGGCGGCGCGCCGACACTCCGGGCCGTGCTCGCCGACGTCGCCGCCCGCGCCAACGCCCTGCTGGGCCCCGCCGAGCAGATCCGCCACCTGGACGCCCTGGACGCCGTCCCCCGCACCACCGACGGCCGCCCGGCCCGCCGCCGGCTCGCACAGCACACCGGCCGGGCGCGCGCCGGCGCGGCGTGAACCGCCCGCCGCACCGCCCCGGATCCCCGCACCGCACGCCCCGCCGGCACCGCGCCCCCGGCCGCGAACAACCCCGGAAGACAGCCGGGAAGCACCCCCGGAACCCGACCGCAAGGCGGCCCCGGAACACAGTCGGGGAGCGGCCCTGGAGCACGGCCTGGAAGCGGCCCCCGAGTACGGCCGGGAAGCAGCCCTGGAAGGCGGCCCGGGAGCGGCGCCCGGGCACGGCCGCAAGGCGCTCCAGGAACACGGCCCGGAAGCGGCCCCCGAATACGGCCGCAAGGCGCTCCCCGACAACAGCCGCCGGTCGCTCCCCCACCACGGCCGCAAGGCGCCCCCGGACCATGCCCGTAAGGCCATGCCCCCCTACGGCCGCACCGCCGCCGAAACCGCGCCCGCAGCGACCGGGCGGAGTTCCGCTCGAATGCGCCCGGAACGCGGCCGGGACACGGCCGGAGGCAATCCGGAACGCGGCGGGAATCGCGGCGGACTCCCGCCGCAGCCCGCCTCCGCCCTCCACCGCGCCTCGAGCCCCGGTGGACCGGCGAAAGACCGCACCGGGCGGCGGCACGACGAGCGGCGGGGCCCGGCATCATCCGCCGGACCCCGCCGCACGTGCCGCGCCGCGCACCCGCTCAGCTGGTCACCAGCGCCACGCACATCCCGCCCAGCGCCAGCGCCTGAAGGACGACACGGGCGTTGATGACGCTGTCCCAGGTGCGCTGCAGCGCCCGCGCGTCCGGGGCGGTGCGGCAGTCCAGCGCCGCCCCGGTGAGCTGCTTGTTCACCGGCGCGCTGACCTTGTTGTAGACGGCCAGCCACACCACCAGCGCCGCGGCCGCCACCCCGGCGGCGACGGCGGGGGCGGCCTTGCCGTCGAAGCCGGCGACGGCGGCCGTGGCCACGGTCGCCACCAGGCCGAACACGCCCGGCACCGGCATCCTGCGGTCCCCGAAGCGGTGGGTCTGGCCCATCGCACTGGTCAGCACCACGTCGTCGACGTGGGCCATGGCGGGCCGCTGCACCACCGCGGAGAACACGTCCGTTCCGTAGACCACCGCATTGGCCATGGTGGCCACCACGGCCAGCGTTATCAGAAGCGCTTCCAACACAACCACCTTCGTCGGTCCGATCCCGGATATAGCGATGCTAGGTATTCTTTCGACACTATAAGTGTCAGCGCTCGGAATGCTAGCGTCGACAACTCAGCGCCGACTCAAGCGCCGACTCAAGCGCCAGCCCAGTGACAACCCCCTGTCCCGTCCGGGACTTCACGCGGGACTTCTTTGCCAGGACTGCACGAGGAGACCGAGACACATGGCCTTTGGACGAGCCCGTCGCATACTCATCGCCGGCGGAGGGATCGGCGGCCTGGCCGCGGCCCTCGCGCTGCAGCGCAAGGGCTTCGAGCCCGTCGTCCTCGAACGCGCCGACTCCCTGCGCGACGGCGGCGCGGGACTGCACATCTGGACCAACGGCGTCCTCGCCCTGGACCACCTGGGCCTGGCCGACAAGGTCCTCGAGGTCGCCCCCGTCCAGCACACCGCCCACTTCACCACCTCGCGCGGCGACATCCTGGGCGCCTGGCCCGTCGGCGACTTCGTCGAGCGCTACGGCGCACCGACCATCGCCGTCGAACGCTCCGTCCTGCACGGCGTGCTGCGCGACGCCCTGGAGGGCTCACCGCTGCGCACCGGCGCCCAGGTCGTCTCCTTCGACCAGGACCCCGACGGCGTCACCGTCCGCTTCGCCGACGGCGGCAGCGAGCGCGGCGACCTGCTGATCGGCGCCGACGGCATCCACGGAGCCGTCCGCGACCACCTGTTCGGACCCGCCCGGAACATCTTCAGCGGCTACATCGCCTGGCGCGGCCGGGCCCCGATGGAGCACGCCGACATCCCGCCGGGCACCTTCAACGCCGTCTTCGGCCCGGGCACCCGCTTCACGTACTACGACGTCGCCCCCGGCCTGGTGCACTGGATGAGCGTGGCCAACGGCAAGCCGGGCGGACGCGACGGGACCGGCGTGCGGGACATGCTGCTCGACCGACACCGGGGATGGGCGGGACCGGTCGCCGACATCCTGCGCGCCACCCCCGAGGAGTGGATCCTGCGCGGCGACGTCGAGGGCCGCAAACCCGAACGGGCCTGGGGCAAGGGCCGCGTCACCCTGCTCGGGGACGCCGCGCACCCCATCACCTTCAACATCGGCCAGGGCGCCTGCCAGGCACTCGAGGACGCCCTCGTGCTGGCCGAACACCTCGAGCGCGGCGGCAGCGACCCGGTCGCCGCCCTGCGCCGCTACGAGGACGAACGCCGCCGGCGCACCGCCTCGCTGCAGCGCGTGGCCTGGTGGATCGGCAAGATGGGCGCGGTCGAGAACCCGCTGCTGATCAGGGCGCGGGAGGCCTTCATGCGCAAGAACTGGAACACCAAGGCGTTCCAGGCCGCCGAGAAGGACCAGGTCGCCTACGGCACCCGCTGGGCCGGCCCGCGCCAGAGCCACGCGGCCTGAACCGCCGGCCGGCGGCCCGGACACCCTGGGCCGGCCCGGCCGGCACAGCCGCAGTCGAGACACATTCAAGGAATGCGCCAGAGCGGGGTGCGAGATTCACCGGGTCGAGAACCCCTCGCCGACGGCTCGATGACCCGGATCACGACTCAGTGAGGCAGGAGCGGGGATGAGCGAGAACCGATTCACCATGTTTCCCGGACAGGGATCGCAACGCGCCGGCATGGCCGCGCACCTGCTGCGCGACCACCCCCGCACGGCGGGACGCGTCCTGGCCCGCGCCGAGGAGGCCACCGGCCTGGCGCTGAGCGAACTGTGCACCACCGCACCGGAGTCCGCCCTGGAGGCGACCGAGATCGCCCAGCCGGCCATCGTGGCCACCAGCCTCGCCGTGTACGAGATCCTGCGCGTCGAGGCCGGCTTCGTGCCCGGCGTGGTGGCCGGGCACAGCCTGGGGGAGTACACCGCCCTCGTGGCGGCCGGCGTCCTGGACGCCGGGGACGCGCTGCGCCTGGTCCGCCGCCGCGGCGAGCTGATGGCCGGTGTCTCCCGGCAGGCCGGCGGCGCGATGGCCGCGGTCATGGGACTGGCTCCCGCCCGGATCGAGGAGCTCTGCACGGCCGCCGCCGGCCACGGCGTGGTGGAGGTCGCCAACTACAACGAGGCGGGCCAGACGGTGATCTCCGGGCAGAGCGCCGCGGTCGCCGAAGCGATCAGGCTGGCCGGCGAGGCCGGCGCCGAACGCACCGTCGAGCTGAAGGTCTCCGCCCCCTTCCACTGCTCCCTGATGCGGGTCATCGAGGACGAGTTCGCCGCCGAACTCGAACGCGTCGACTTCCGCACCCCCCGGCTGCCGGTGATCAGCTCGGTGACCGGCGCCCAAGTCACCGGCGGCGCCCAGGCCCGCGACCTGCTGCGCCGCCAACTGGCGGGCCCCGTGCGCTGGGTGGACGTCCTGGCCACGGCCGCCGCGCTCGGCGTGGACGGCTACCTGGAGGCCGGACCCGGCCGGGTGCTGAGCGGCTTCGCCAAGCGCACCGCCCCCGACGCCCAGGTCCGCAGCACCAACGACGCCCGCCGGATCACCACCCTCCTGCGCGATCTCGCCCAGGAGTCCGCCGGCACTGCGGTGGCCGCCTAGCCGGCCGCGACAGCGCAGGACCGGCCGGCTGCCGTCCCCGCCCCCGGGCGGGCCGGCATCCCGGCGGCGGCGCCGCACGAGGCGAGCGACCACGACGGCCCGCGGCCCCCGGGGGCCCGGGTGACCAGCGAACAACCCATCTGAGAGGCAACAACGGTGTCCGAAACCCTCATTCCCACCACGACCGACTACCTGTCCGCGGTGCAGGCGGCCGTCGCCGACGCCCTGGGCATCGACGAGTCCGAGGCCGTCCCCGAGGCCACCCTGCTCGGCGAGCTCGGAGCCGAGTCGATCGACCTGCTCGACATCCTGTTCCGCCTGGAACGCGCCACCAAGGTCAAGATCACCATCTCCGACATCGCCGACCTGCTCCAGGGCGGCATCCCCGACGAGGAGTTCGGCGACGAGAACGAGGTCGTCAACGACCGCGGCCTGAGCCACCTGGAGAGCGTGCTGCCCCAGTTCGACCGCAGCCAGCTCGCCGAACCCCTGACCGCCGAGGGCGTCCTGGGCCTGTTCACCGTCCAGAACCTCACCGACCTGCTGACCGAGCGGGCGCGGGCCTCCCAGGACGCCTGAGCGGCCACCCCGCCACGGCCGGTGCCCGGGCCGACGACGCCCCGGGCACCGGCCGGCCCGGCCGCCCCGCACACCACAGGCCGCCCCTCTCGCAGCAGAAACGGGAAGAGACAGATGAAGCTGAAGGACCGCACCGCCCTGGTCACCGGTGCCTCGCGCGGCATCGGCCGGGCCATCGCCCTGGCCCTGGCCGAGCAGGGGGCGGCCGTCGCAGTCAACTACCGCTCCCGCCAGGACGACGCGCTCGCGGTGGTCAAGGAGATCGAGGCGGCGGGCGGCCGGGCCGTCGCGATCGGCGCCGACGTCGCCGACCCTCTACAGGCGCAGCGCCTGGCCGCCGAGGCCACCGAACGGCTCGGCCCCCTGAACATCCTCGTCAACAACGCCGGCGTCAGCGACGACGGACTGATCTACGACTCACCCCCCGACGCCTGGCTCGACGTCATGAAGGTCAACTTCGGCGGCGCCTACCACTGCACGCACGCCGTCATGGAACAGTTCATGGCCCAGGGCGAGGCCACGGTCGTCAACGTCTCCTCCGCCATGGGCGAACGCGGCTGGATCGGCCAGTCCAACTACTCCGCCTCCAAGGGCGCCCTCAACTCCTTCACCCGCTGCGCCGCCGTCGAACTCGCCCGCTTCGGCGTACGGGTCAACGCGGTACTGGCCGGGTTCACCCCGACCGAACTGGTCGAGGAGGTCTTCCAGCGCGACGGCGGCAAGAGCATCAAACGGCAGATCCCGCTGCGCCGGTTCGCCACCACCGAACAGGTCGCCGCCGCCGCCGTCTTCCTCGCCGGCCCCGACTCCGGCTACATCACCGGCGAACTGCTCACCGTCGACGGCGGCTTCACCGCCCAGCTCGGCGTTGGCCGTCCCTGACCGCCGCCACGCAGACAAGGGCGAAAGAAGACGATGCGATTCCATCTGATCGACAGGATCGAGACGCTGGCACCGGGCGAGCACATCAGGGCCCGCAAGGTCACCGCCGCCGACGAGACCTACTGGCAGGCCACCGGGCAGGGCCCCGCCCTGCCCTTCGGACTGGCCCTGGAGGCCCTGTGCCAGGCGGCGACCTGGCTGATCATGATCAGCACCGACCACCGGCTGCGCGCAGCGCTCCTCGCGGTCGGCGAGGCCACCCAGCACCGGGCCGTGGCACCCGGCGACGTACTCCACATGCACGCCACGATCGAGTCCATGACCGAGGAGGCCGCCATTTTGGACGGCACCGTGAGCGCGGGCGGCGAAACCGTACTGAGCGCCCAGGGCATCCTGTGCGCCCTCATCGACGCCGAACGCCTCGACGACCCGGCCGCCACCCGGCGCATGGCACATCAGCTGCAGGGCGGAGGGCCGGTGGGATGACACGCGTAGCGATCACCGCGGTGGGCGCGGTCACCCCGCTGGGCAACGACGCCGACACCACCTGGGAGGGCCTGGCCACCGGACGCAACGGCGTGGGCCGGCTGACCACCTTCGACACCGACGGCTTCCCCGTGCACATCGCCGCCATGGTCGAGGACTTCGACCCGGCCACCGCCATCCCCGCCAAGGTCGGCCGCAAACACCTCTCCCGCGTCGGCCAGTTCGGCGTCGCCGCCGCCTGGGAAGCGGTCCGCAAGGCCGGCCTCGACACCCTTCCCGAGGACGTCTACGGCCCCGGCGAACGCGGCGTCGCCATGGGCGCCAGCGTCGGCCGGCCCGACCTGCAGGTCCTGCTGGACATCGGCCGGCTGCGCGCCACCACCGGCAACCCCGAGGCCTTCGTGTGCCGGCCGCCGGGCGTCACCCTGACCGACGACCAGAACGTCCCGCTGGCCGCGATGAGCCGCATGATCGGCGCCACCGGACCGATGATGGGCATCAGCACCGCCTGCTCCGGCTCCGGGCACGCCATCGGCGAGGCCTTCCGCGCCATCCAGGAAGGCGACGCCCAGGTCATGGTCGCCGGCGGCTACGACTCGCTGACCACCTGGCTGGACGTCCTCGGCTTCAGCCTCCTGGGCGCCCTGACCGACCGCCACAACGACGATCCCGAACACGCCTCACGCCCCTTCGACGCGGACCGTTCCGGCTTCGTCGTCGGCGAGGGCGCCGTCGCCGTCGTCCTGGAGAACATGGACACCGCCCGCGCCCGCGGCGCCACCGTCCTGGCCGAGGTCCTCGGCTACGGCTCCACCCTCAACGCCTGGCGCATCACCGACTCGCCGCCCGACGGCTCCGGCGCGATCCAGGCCATGGAAGGCGCCCTCGCCGACTCCGGCCTGAGTACCGGCGACATCGACTACGTCGTCGCCCACGGCACCAGCACCCACGGCAACGACCGCTCCGAGACCGTCGCCATCAAGAAGGTGTTCGGCGCCGACGCCCAGCGCCTGGTCGTCAGCGCCCCCAAGTCCATGGCCGGGCACCTGACCTCGGCCAGCCTGGGCCTGGGCGTACTCGCCGCGATCGGCGCGATGCGCCACTCGCTGGTGCCGCCCACCACCAACCTGGACCGCCCCGACCGCGGTCTCGACCTGGACTACGTGCCGCACACCGCGCGCCCCATGCCCGTCGACGCGGTCCTGATCAACGCGTTCGCCTTCGGCGGCAGCAACACCAGCATCGTCGTGGGCGCCGTGCGGGAGGACGCATGACCACCCCGACCATCCTTCCCCCGACCCTGCCGGCCGGCCTGGACCGGCTGCTGGAATGGGAACCGGGCCGCCGGGCGGTGGCCGTGCGCAACGTGCCCGCCACCCTGCCCGTCTTCGACCACCACTTCCCCCGCCACCCGATCCTGCCGGGCGTGCTGCTGCTGGAGAGCATGGCCGCCCTCGCCCGCACCACCGCCGACGGCGCAACCCACTGGCGCCTGGTGTCCGTCAGGGGCGTGCGCTTCAAGCACTTCGTCGCACCCGGCGACCAGGTCCACATCAGCGTCGACGTGACCGCGACGACCAAGGACACCACCGAGGTACGGGCCGCCGCCCGCGTCGCGGACCGGGTGGTCGCCACCGCGCGCGCCCTGGTCCTCGCGCGCGACGACGAGCCCCGGGAGGGCACCTCATGAGCGACGACAGGCGACGCGTGATGGTCACCGGCATCGGCCTGATGACCGCCATCGGACAGGGCGCCGCCCCCACCTGGCACAACCTGCTCGCCGGCCGCACCGGCATCGCACCCCTGCGCTCCTACGACCCCACCCCCCTGCGCACCCGCATCGGCGCCGAGATCCACGACTTCGACCCCGCCCAGTGGGCCGGCCGGCGCACCCTGCGCATGCTGTGCCGCAGCGACCAGCTCGCCCTCGCCGGCGCCACCCTCGCCCTGCGCGACGCCGGACTCGACCACGACGGCGACCACGGCCACCGCACGGGCCTGTTCCTGGGCAGCAACAAGGAAATGCCCCGCATGGACGAGCTGATCGACCAGCTCCAGGCCGTGCGCTCCCCGGACGGCACCCCCGACCTGCGCAAGCTGGGCCGAACCGCCCGCTCGGTCGTCGCCCCGCTGTTCTTCGTCGAAGGACTCCAGCCCGCGGCCGCCTTCCACATCTCCGAGAAGTTCGGCATCCGCGGCGCCAACGCCTACTTCGCCGGCACCGCCGACTCCGGCGCCATGGCCATCGGCCGGGCCATGCGCACCGTACGGCGCGGCGAGGCCGACGTCGTGGTGGCCGGCGGCTACGACGACGCCACCGGCTGGTGGGCGATGTCCAAGATGGACGGACTGGGCGTCCTGAGCCCCCACACCGACCGCGGCGCCGAGGCCTTCCGCCCCTTCGACCGCGACCGCAGCGGCTCCGTCTTCGGCGAAGGAGCGGCCCTGCTCGTCCTGGAGGAACGCGAACACGCCCTGGCCCGCGGCGCCCACTGCTACGCCGAGATCACCGGCTTCGGCTCCGGCAACGACTGCGTACGCCCCCCCAGCCCCCAGCCCCGCGCCCGCGGCCTGGCCCACGCCATCGGCCGCGCCCTGACCGACGCCGGCAGCGCCTTCCCCGACGGCAGCTACATCGCCGCCCACGGCTGCGCCACCGTCCAGGGCGACGCCAGCGAGACCGTCGCCCTGCACGACGCGCTCGGCACGGCCGCCAAGTCGGCACAGATCAGCAGCGTCAAACCGCAGACCGGACACCTGGTCGGCGGCGCAGGCGCCCTCAACGCGGCGGTGGCGGCCCTCACCCTGGACTCCGGCATCGTCCCGGCCACCCAGAACCTGCACCACCCCGCGGCCGACTGCGACCTGGACTACGTCCCGCTCACCCCGCGCGAGACCCGGCCCCACAACGCGCTGGCCCTCGCCCGCGGCCTGGAAGGACAAGCCGTGGCCATCGCCCTGGAGCGCACGTCATGACGGAAATACCCGAAAGGAGCGCGGACATGAGCGATCACAGCGCTCGGCGCAGGGTCGTGGTCTGCGGCGTGGGAGCCGTGACGGCCCACGGTGACACGGTCACCGCGCTGTGGGAGGGCGTGAAGGCGGGCAAGGCGGCCATCACCCCCGTGCAGCAGCTGCCGATGGACGGCTACGGCACCACGATCGGCGGCGAGGTCCGCGACAGCCGCCTGCCCGCCTACGACTACCTCGCCGCCTTCGACGGACGCACACGCGAACCCGCCGTGGACTTCGCGCTCGTCGCCGCCGAGGAGGCACTGCGCCAGGCGGGCCTTCACCAGGTACCGGCCGAACGCTGGGGCGTGGCCTTCGGCTCCTGCAACGGCGGCCTGCGCAGCGCCGAACAACTCGTACGCCGCACCCGCGCCGGCCACTCGGACGCACCCGACGGCCGGCACTACCTGCTGGTGCCGCCGCAGGCCATCGCCGAGGCACTCAGCGGCGCGTTCTCGCTCAAGGGCCCCTGCCTGTCCGTCAACACCGCCTGCGCCTCCGGCGCCCACGCCATCGCCCACGCCCTGGAATCGATCGCCGCCGGACGCGCCGACGCGATGCTGGTCGGCGGCAGCGACGCCTTCACCGAGACCGCGTTCGCCGGCTTCACCAGCCTCCAGTCGCTGTCCGCCAAACCCGCCGCGCCCTACTCCAAGGACCGCGACGGCCTCTCCCTGGGCGAGGGCGCCGGCATGCTGGTACTGGCCGAGGAGTCGGTGGCCCGCGCCGCCGGCGCCCCCGTCCTCGCCGAGGTCCTCGGCTACGGCCTGTCCGCCGACGGCTACCACGCCACCGCCCCCCATCCCGAGGGCGAGGGCGCCGCCCGCGCCATCCGCTCCGCGCTCCAGGCCGCCGGCCTCGCACCCGAGGACGTCGGCTACATCAACGGCCACGGCACCGGCACCCCCAAGAACGACTCGGCGGAGTCCAACGCCGTACGGGCCGCGCTCGGCGACGCCGCCGAGAAGACGGCGCTCAGCAGCTCCAAGTCGATGGTCGGGCACCTGCTGGGCGCGGCCGGCGCGGTGGAGGCCATCCTCACCGTGCAGGCCCTGGTGGAGCAGACCGCCCCGCCCACCGCGAACTTCACCGGCGCCGACCCCAAGTGCGGCCTGGACGCGGTGCCAGGCGCGGCACGCGCCATGGACCTCGCCACCGCCCTGACCAACAACTTCGCCTTCGCCGGCGCCAACGCCTGCGTCGCCTTCGGCGATCCCGCCCGCCGGCGCCCCGCCGCCACCGGCCGCCCCGCCCCCGACAAGGTCGTGATCACCGGGTTCGCCGCGGTCACGGCGGCGGGCGAGGGCACCGACACGCTGTGGCAGGCCTTCGGCGAGGGCCGGGCCCTGGGGGAGGAGGAGGACGGCCTGCGCGTCGCCCGCGCCCGCTTCGACCCCGACACCCACATCAGCCCCCGCGACCGGCGCCGCATGGACCGCCTCGGCCAGCTCGCCGTCGCCACCAGCCGCGCCGCCCTGGAACACGCCGGACGCACCGCCGACGAACGGGTCGGCGTGGTGCTGGGCACCGGACTCGGCCCGATGCGCAGCATCGAGGAGTTCCTGCTGCCGGTCCTCGCCGGCTGCCCCGCCCACGGCAGCCCGGCGATCTTCCCGAACACCGTCTTCAACGCCGCCGCCGGCCAGGTGGCCATGCACGTCGGCGCCAAGGGCCCCACCTCCACGGTGACCACCGGCCACGCGGCCGGCGCCTCCGCGCTGACCGTCGCCCACGACCTGCTGCTCCAGCACCGGGCGGACGCGGTGCTGTGCCCCGCGGTGGAGGACCTGTCGCCCGGCGTGCTCGACGCCTACCGGCGCCTGCCGCTGTTCGACGACCCCGGCTACACCCTCGCCGAGGCCGGCATCACCCTCGTCCTGGAGCGGGAGTCGACCGCACGGGCACGCGGCGCCCGGGTGTGGGGGGAGATCGCCGGGCACGGCACCGCCTGCGACGCCCAGGGCATCGGCCGCTGGGACCCGCAGGGCGAGGGCCTGGAGCGCGCCATGCGCCAGGCCCTGGACCACGCCGGGGTGAGCGCCGGGGACCTGGCCGGGGTGTGGGCCAACGCGGCCGGCCTCAAGCGGGTGGACGCCCCCGAGGCACTGGCCACCGACCGGCTGGCCGGCCGGCCCGACCTGCCCGTCCACACCCCCAAGCACATCGTCGGCGAACCCGTCGGCGCCGGCGCCCAGCTGTCCGCCGTGCTCGCGGTGACCGGATGGACCCGCGGCCTGGACCTGGGCCCCGTACTCGTCAACAGCTCCTCCCTCGGCGGCACCCACATCAGCCTCGTCCTGCGCCCCACCACCGACTGACCCCACCCCCGGCGCGGCAAACCGCCCGCCTCCCGCCCCCGACAACCGACCCGCCCCCACCCGGGAGCACCGGACCCGCCCCACCGAGAACGGGCCCCGGCCCCGGCGGGGGAGCACCGGCCGCCACGCCCTAGCGGCGGTAGCGAACAACCCCGCCTCCCGCCCCTGCGGCAACCGGCACCCCCTCGCAAGGCGGAAGCCGCCTGCCGCCCCCGACAACCCACCCCGTCCCGGCAGCGGAGAACCGGCCGCCACGCCCGGCGGCGCAGAACAGCCGAACGCCCCGCCCCCACCCACCGGCACCGCCCCGCGGCGAAAGGCCGAGGCCGCCTCCCGCCCCGGGAACGGTCCCGGCGGGGGAGCACCGGCCCCGTCCTCCGCCCCCCGGGGACCGGCACCGCCCCGCCCCGCTACGGCGATCCGACCACGCGTCCCGCAACGGAGAACTGACCATGCCTTCTGCCGCCCCCTCTCCCACCGACCGCCACGTGTCGATCCTCGCCACGGGCGGCTACCTGCCGGGCGACCCGCTGGACAACGACGCCCTCGCCCGGCTGTGCGGCCCGCTGCCCGACGACGTGCTGGAGGGCATCCAGGTCCGCCGCCGGCACTGGATGATCGACCCGGCCACCGGCGAACACCGCGTCAGCACCTCGCAGATGGCCACCGCCGCGGCCCGCCAGGCCCTCGCCCGGGCCGGCGTCGAGGCGTCGGAGATCGACCTGATCGTGATGTCCACCGCGAGCCCCGACTACCTGCTGCCCGTCGCCGGCACCTACGTCCAGGAGCAGCTCGGCCTGGAGAGCTGCGCGGTGATCGAGGTGCGGGCCGGCTGCGTCGGCGCCGTCCAGGCACTGGACATCGCCCGCCGCCAGCTCGCCGACGGCACCTACCGCACCGCCCTGGTGATCGGCGCCGAGGCCGTCTCCCCGCTGCTCGCACCGGTCTTCCTCGGCAAGGACCCGCACAGCGTGCGGATGCGGGACCGGCTCACCGTCTACACCTTCGGCGACGGCGCGGGCGCCATGGTGCTGCGCGCGGGCGAGGCCGGCTCCGCCCACGAGGGCAGCCGGCAGGTGTTCGCCACCCGCTCCATGGGCGGCACCCGCAAGCCCGGCATGCTCATCGTCGGCGGCGGCACCGACGCCCCCCTGGCCGAACAGCAGCGCCGCAAGCGCCTGATGGACATCCGGCTCGACATCCCCGGCACCGCCTCCTTCGGGCCCCGCGTGTTCGTCGAGGGCATCCACGACATGCTGGACCGCTCCGGCCTCACCCTCGCGGACATCGACGCGTGCGTGCTGCCCGAGGGCAACGCCGAGTACTTCGCCAGCGAGTACGGCACGGCCGGACTGTCCGGCCCCGACCAGGCCCTGCTCAGCAAGACCATCGTGGAGAACCTCACCGACGTCGGCGCCACCGGCTCCGCGGCGGTACCGCTCGCCCTGGACGCCGGCTGGGCCGAGGGACGGATCCGGCCCGGCCACACCGTGCTGCTCCTGGCCATCGAGGCCAGCCGCTACCTGTACGCGGGTCTCACCCTGACCTGGGAAGCCCCCTTCCCCGGCCGGTGAGCCCGCACCCGCCATTGCTGCCCCAACCACCGCCCCGCCAGGGGCGCTGACCCGAAGGACGGAACGTGTCGACTCCAACGACGGTGCTCACCGGCGAGAGCGTGGAGGAGCGGAACAAGAGGACGATCCGCTCGGTCTTCGACGAGTTCGTCAACAAGGGCGACTTCTCCCTCGTCGACGAGATCTACAGCCCGGACATGATCGACCACCAGCCGCTGCCCGGCGCCCCCGAGGGCCCGGAGGGCGTGAAGTACACCATCGCCGGTCTGCGCGAGGGATTCCCCGACCTGCACGTGACCATCGAGGACATGAGCGCCCACGCCGACCACGTGGTCATCCACAACACCTGGCGCGGCACCCACCTCGGCGACTTCCTCGGCATCGCACCGACCGGCCGCTACATCGAGTTCCAGGGCGTCGTGGTGTGGCGCCTGCTGGAGAACGGCTTGATTGCCGAGCGCTGGGGCATCGGCGTGGAGTCCAACATGCTGGAGGTCCTCGGCATGCGCCGGCTCGCCCCCGCCGCCCGCTCCTCCGCCCGCGCCTCCGCGCGCAGGACCGCCCGGCCCGCCTCACTGCTGCTGCCCCTGCCCGAGGAGCGGGCCGAACGCTGGGCCGAAGCGCAGGCCGAGCTCGCCGGCCCCAGGCTGCGCGCCTACGAGGCCTCGCGCGCCCGGGCCGGCATCCAGCGCGAGTCCTTCGCCGCCCAGGAACTGGACGGCCGGCAGGTCGTCGTGGTCCAGATCGAGTCCCGCGACCCGGCGGCCGCCGCACGCCGCCTGCGCGACTCGCAGGACGCCTTCGACGTCTGGCTGCGCGCCGAGGCGGTGGCGGTGTTCGGCACCGACCCGTGGGCAACCCTCGCCGAAGGGCGCACCGAGCAGCAGCACGTGTGGACCTCCGTCACCGGCGAGATCGTGCGCTCCTGACCCGCACGGCCCCCACCTCACCGCGAGCCGTGCTCCGCCGGCACTCCACCGGTCCTCCGGCACCACTGGACCCGCATTGGATCTGCCACTGCTAATTTCCATATCACTGCTAGAGCAATATCTGTCCGGGGAAGGAACCGATCGATGCGGCAACGAAAACTCGGCGGCCAGGGACTGGTGGTGTCCGAGCAGGGACTCGGATGCATGGGCATGACCTTCGCCTACGGCCAGGCGGACGACGCCGAGGCCCTGCGCACCGCCCACCGGGCACTCGACCTCGGCATCACCCTGCTGGACACCGCCGACTTCTACGGCCCGCACACCAACGAGGAGTTCGTCGCCCGGATCATCGCCGGGCGGCGCGACGAGGTGACCGTCTCCTCCAAGGCCGGCAACGAGGTCTCCCCCCAGGGAGCCATCACCGGCCGCGTCAACGGCCGCCCCGACTACATCAGGGCCTGCATCGAGGGCAGCCTGCGCCGGCTGGGCACCGACCGGATCGACCTGTACTACCTCCACCGCGTCGACCCCGACGTCCCCGTCGAGGAGACCTTCGGCGCCCTCGCCGACCTGGTCACCGCCGGCAAGGTGCGCCACCTCGGCATCTGCGAGGCCTCCGCGGCCACCATCCGCCGCGCCCACGCCGTGCACCCGCTGACCGCCGTGCAGACGGAGTACTCGCTGGCCACCCGCGACGTGGAGGCCAACGGCGTCCTGGCCGCCTGCCGCGACCTGGGCATCGGCTTCGTCGCCTACAGCCCGCTCGGGCGCGGCCTGCTCACCGGCCGCATCCGCAGCCTCGACCACCTGGCCGAGAACGACTTCCGGCGGATCGTGCCCCGCTTCCAGGCGGACAACCTCGAGGCCAACCTCCACGTCGTCGAGCGCCTCGAGGCCCTGGCCGCCGCCAAGAACATCACCACCGGCCAGCTGGCGCTGGCCTGGGTCCTCGCCCAGGGCGACGACGTCGTGGCCATCCCCGGCACCAAGCGCGTGACCTACCTCGAGGAGAACACCGCCGCCTCCGGCGTGAGCCTGAGCGCGGACGACCTCGCGGCCCTCGACGAGATCGCCCCCCACGGCGTCGCCGCCGGCGACCGCTACCCGGCCGGCGCCATGGCCACCCTCAACCGCTGAACGCCCGCGCACGCGAAGGCGAGTGAAGAGCACAATGCCCACCAACATCACCATCATCGGCGGCGGGCTGGCCGGGCTGACCGCGGCGATCGCCGCCGCCGAGCAGGGCGCCCGCGTCAGCCTGCACGAGGCCCACTCCCACCTGGGAGGCCGCGCCCGCTCGGCGGACGGACCCTACGTCACCAACGACGGCCCGCACACCATCATGAACAACGGCGACGCCTGGCAGTGGCTCATCCAGCGCGGCGTGGCCGGCCACTACGTGCGGCTGTCCTTCCACGAGTGGACCCGGATGCGTTTCCGTCACCGGGGCCGGCTGCGCATGACCCTGCCGCCCGGCTACATGCGCATGACGCTCCTCAACCGCGACCGGCCGGTGCCCGTCGACCGCTCCTTCCAGGACTGGGCGAGCGAGCACTTCCCCGAGGAGACCGTCGGCGAGGCCCTCGGCTTCCTCGGCCCCATCCTCTTCGACGGCGACCCGGGCCGGCTGTCGGCCGCGTTCGTGTGGGAACGGCTGCTGCGCGTCGGCACCCCCAAGTTCCCCCTGCCCAGCCGCTACTTCATCGGCGGCTGGGGCACGCTGGTCGACCGCATGGCCCGCGTCGCACGCCGGCACGGCGTCACCATCGAGACGAACTCGCGCCTGACCGAACTGCCCACCGACGGGCCGGTGATCGTGGCGACCTCGCTGGCCGCCGCCCGCGGCCTGCTCGGCGAGCCCACCCTGGACTGGCCCAGCGGCACCGCCGCCCTGCTCGACATGGCCGTCACCCGTTCCAAGAAGGACGGCAACGTCTCCTTCGACATGGACGAGGGCGGCTTCACCTCCCAGTACTCCGACCACGACCCCTCCCTCGCCCCCCAGGGCGAGGCCCTCTTCCAGGGCGCCATGCCGCTGCGGCCCGGCGAGAACAAGGCCGGCGCCCTCGAACGGCTGGAAAAGCTCTACGACCTGACGACACCGGGCTGGCGCGAGCGGCTGCTGTGGCGCCGCGAGGGCATCTCCCGCCACCGCACCGGCGCACTCGACCTGCCCGGCACGACCTGGCGGGACCGCCCCGCCGTCGACCGCGGCGACGGCGTCTACCTCATCGGGGACAGCGTCGCCGCCCCCGGCATCCTCGCCGAGACCTCGATCCTCAGCGGCCTGAAGGCCGCGGAACTCGCCGTGCGAGCCCTGCCCGTGGCGCGCCGCACCGCCGTGACCGCCGGCTGAGTTCCCCCGTCCACCCAGGGGGTGTGTACCACCATGAGAATCACACTGTCCGAGCGCGGCACCCCGGACTGGACGGTCTGCGCCGACCTCGTCCAGACCGTGTTCGCCCAGAAGTACCACGCCAGCGTACGGCCCGACCCCGATGCCTTCCTGGCCTACTTCGAGGACAACGGCGACGGCACCGAGGCCGCCCTCGCCTGCGCCGGCCTGACCTTCCCCGAAGGCGGCGAGGTCCTGCTGGAGACCTACCTCGACCACCCCGTCGAACAGGTCATCGCCGCGGCCACCGGCGACGAGGTCTCCCGCAGGCAGATCCTGCAGATCGGCAACATCGCCTCCGTCCGGGCCAGCGCCGGCGGCGAGATCATCAAGGCGATCCCCCTGGTCATGGCCTGCCTCGGCCGCCCCTACGCGGTCATGACGATGACCAGCCGGCTGTCCCTGCTGATGCAGCGCCTCGGCGTGGTCTTCCACCCCCTGGGCGAAGCCACCCCCGACCGCCTCACCCCCGAGGAAGCGGCCGCCTGGGGCTCCTACTACGACACCCGGCCCGTCGTCGGATGGGCCGAGGCGGCCGCCCAGAGCACCCTGCTGCTCGCCGCGATCGGCCGGTACTGCTTCGAGTCGGTCGACATGCGGCTGGTCCGCAACGGCCCCGGACGAAGGGGACTGGCCCATGCGGCCTGACACCACACCCCTCTCGCTGACCACGGGCCTGCTGGAACGCGCCGGCAGCGACGCCGTCATGGTGCGCGTCCTGCCCCCCGACGGCGGCCGGCCCACCGAGTGGACCTACCGCCAGCTCATCGGCGCCGCCCTCGCCCTGGCCGGCCGGCTGCGCGCCTTCACCCGCGAGCACGGCAGGCCGGCCCGCGTCGGCCTGCTCGCCGACAACTCGCCCGAATGGGTCGTGGCCGACCTCGCCCTGCTGTTCGCCCCCGCCGTGGAAATCCCGGTCCCCACCGCCTTCACCGCCCAGCAGGCCGCCTCCCTCCTCCACGACGCCGACTGGTGCCTGGTCGACACCGGCGGCCACCGCGCCCTCGAACGCTGGCGCCGCGACAGCGGCACGGCCGTGCTGGGCGCCCACTGCACCGTCACCCCCCTCGACCTGCCGGCCCTCCTCACCCAGGCCCCGCCCGGCCCCCCGGACCGCACAGCCACCGCCGAGGACGCCGTCGTCAAGGTCATCCACACCTCCGGCACGACCTCCGCCCCCAAGGGCGTCAAGATCCGCCGGCACGGCCTGGACGCCCTGCTGACCTCGCTGCGCTCGCGCACCGGCACCGCCATATTCGAGCGCTACCTGTCGATCGTGCCGCTCAGCCTGCTCATCGAACAGGTCGCCGGCCTGTACATGCCCTTCCTCGCGGGCGGCTCGGTGACCTTCCTGCCGCCGGACACCGCCCTCGTGGGCACCGCCGCCGACGCCGCCCCCCGCATGCTCACCCTGCTGCGCCAGGCCCGGCCCACCGCCCTGGTCGTCCCGCCCACCGTGGCCGGCCTCTTCCTCGCCCTGTGCGACGAACGGCCCGACGAGGACACCACCGCCCGGCACGAGCGGATCTTCGGCCACCCGGGCCCCGTCTTCATCGCCTGCGGCGGCGCCCCCGTACCCGCCGAAGTCCTTCAGCGCCTGCACGCCCACGGCATCACCGTGCACGAGGGATACGGACTGAGCGAGAACTCCTCGGTGGTCTCCTGGAACGTGCCCGGCGAAGTCCGCTTCGGCACCGTCGGCCGCCCGCTCGACCACGTCGAGGCACGCATCGACGACGACGGCGAACTCCTCATCCGCAGCACCTCCCTGTTCGCCGGCTACACCCGCGAAGACCCCTCCAGCGTCGCCGTCGACCCCGCCGGATGGCTGCACACCGGCGACCTGGCCACCCTCGACGACGACGGCTACCTGCGCATCACCGGACGCCGCAAGAACCTCGTCATCACCGCCGGCGGACGCAACCTCTCACCCGAGTGGGTCGAGGCCCGCTACCGCGAACTCGGCTTCCTGCGGGAGGCCGCCGTCATCGCCGAAGGACTGCCCGAGGTCCACGGCCTGTTCGTCGTCGAGACCGGACTCGACCACCACAGCGCCCGCCGGCGCATCGAGGAGTTCGGCCGCACCCGCCTGTCCGACATCGAACGCGCCGCCGTCATCCACCTGATGTCCGCCGACGACCCCGACTACGCGCGCCTGTTCACCGTCACCGGCCGCCCGCGCCGCGACGCCGTCCGCTCCCACGTCCTGACGGGCCGCCCGGCGGCCACCCCACCCACCCAGATCAAGGAGACAGCATGAGCACCGCCGTCACGACGACCCCCTACGGCACCGGCAGCGGCCTCCTCGTCCGACCCGCAGGCGGCACCGCCCCGGCGGACATCGACCACGAGCACCTCCTCGCCCTCCTCGCCGAGGCCGGCTTCCTGCTGCTGCGCGGCTTCGACACCGACATGGCGGCGTTCACCGCACTGGTGCAGAACACCTCCACCTCCACCACCCTCGACCCGGCCCGCGACTTCTACTCCGAGGTCGCCCAGAAGGTCGACGCCGGCTTCGACGAGGTCGGCCTGCACACCGAGAACGGCAACAGCCCCTTCCGCTCCCACCTGGCCTGGTTCTTCTGCGAGAAGGCCGCCTCCTCCGGCTCCCAGACCACCGTCTGCGACGGCTACCGGGTCTGGGAGGCCCTCTCACCCGCCGCCCGCGAGGCGTTCGCCGCCCAGGACATCGTCTACAGCCGCTACGTCGCCGAACCCCAGTGGCGTGCCATGGCCCACCACCTCCTCGGCGGCACCAAGCCCGCCGAGGACATCGACGTCACCGAACTCCTCGCACTGGCCGGCCGCCTCGAGGGCACCGACATCGTCCCCGAGGCCGACGGCGGAGTGCGCTACTCCTTCACCACCCCGGCCGCCGGCACCACCGTCTTCGGCGAGCGCCCCTCCTTCGCCAACAGCATCCTCGGCCCCTCCTTCAACTACGAGAAGCCGACGATCACCTTCGCGGACGGCACCGAACTGGCCCCGCAGCTGCTCACCGAGGTGGAGGCGGTGACCGCCGCGCTGACGGAGAACCTCGACTGGCAGGACGGGGACATCGCCGTCATCGACAACACCCGCGTCATGCACGGCCGGCGCGCCATCACCGACGCCGACCGCACCATCTACAACGCCCTGAGCTACATCCAGGTCCCCGCCGTCGCCGCCTGAACCGCGCACCCCCACGCGCGAGGGCCCGCCCCCGGTGCGGCGGGCGGCGGGCCCCCTGAGAGGACGCCCATGGACACCGAACACCCCGCGCCCCCCACCGGCGCCGCCACCACCCCCCACCAGGGCGACCCGCCCGACCCGCGGCGCTGGCGGCTGCTCGTGTTCGTCGCGCTGGCCCAGTTCATGGTGCTCCTGGACACCACCGTCGTGAACCTCGCCCTGCCCGCCATCCAGACCGACCTCGCGGCGAGCGCCACGGCCACCGAATGGTTCCTGACCGGCTACATCCTCTGCTTCGGCGGCCTGATGCTGCTCGGCGGACGCACCGCCGACCGCTGGGGACGCAAGCCGACCTTCCTGCTCGGCGCCGCCCTGTTCACCGCCGCGTCCCTGCTGTGCGCACTCGCCGACGGCCCCGGCACGCTCATCACCGCCCGCGCCCTGCAGGGATGCGGCGCCGCGTTCCTGTCCCCGGCCGCGATGTCCCTGGTCACCACCGTCTTCCCGCACGGCAGGGAACGCACCACCGCGCTCGCCGTGTGGGCCGCGCTCGCCGGACTCGGCGGCACCCTCGGCGTCGTCGCGGGCGGCCTGATCACCGACAGCCTCAGCTGGCGCTGGATCTTCTACCTCAACCTCCCCTTCGGCCTCCTCGCCGTCACCGGCGTCCTGCTCCTCACCTCCGGCCGCCACGAACAGACCACCACCGGCACACGGCCCGACATCCTCGGCGCGCTCACCGTCACCTCCGGCCTGGCCGCACTGGTGTACGCCCTGGTCAACATCCAGGAACACGGCCTGCACTCCACCGCCTACGTGATCGCACCGGCGCTGGCCGCCGCGGCCCTGCTCACCACGTTCACCCTGGTCGAACTGCGCGCCGCCGACCCGCTGATGCCGATGCGGATGTTCGCCACCCGCTCCCTGACCACCGCCGCCACCGGCCGCGTCCTGACCAGCGCCGTACAGGCCGCCGTGCTCTTCCTGTGCAGCTACTACCTGCAGCGCACCCTCGGCTACTCCACCCTGAAGTCCGGCTTCGCCTTCCTGCCGCTGGGCCTGGCCGCCATCGCCGTCACCGCCCCGGCCACCCGCGTCATGCACCGCCTCGGCCCGCGCCCGGTCTACCTCGCCGGCGCCGCCGGCTCCGTCCTCGGCCTGCTGCTGCTCACCGCCGCCCCCCAGCACGGCCACTACCTGCCCCACGTGCTGCCCGCCCTGCTCGTCCTCGGCGCGGCCATGCAGTGCTGCGGCATCCCCGTCAACGTGCACGGCGTCTCCGCCATCCCCGCACACCAGCAGGGCATCGCCTCCGGCGTCCTCGTCTCCGCCTTCCAGATCGGCGCCTCGCTGGGCCTGGCCACCGTCGCCACCAGCGCCCTGAGCCGGACCACCGCACACCTGTCCCACGGCACCGCACCGGCCGCGGCCTGGCTCGACGGACTGCACCTGGGCTTCTGGATCACCCTCGGCATCGCCGTCCTCAACCTGATCAACGCCGCCGCCGGCATGCCCCGCCGCCGCACCGCCCACACCGCACGCACACCACAGGCCGCCTGACCCCCCCCACCGACCGACGGGAGACCCCCTCATGGCACGCCCCGGAGACGTCCTGCACCTCGGCGAGGACCGCCTCACCTTCCTGGCCACGGCCGCCGACACCAACGGCGCCTACGTCGAGGTCGAGGCGGACTACTCGCCCGCCTCCCTCCAGCCGCCTGTGCACTACCACCCCAAGCAGACCGAGCGGATGCAGGTCACCAGCGGCAGGATCAACCTGCTCCTCGACGGCGACCTGCGCGAATACGGCGCCGGCGACGAGTTCTACATCCCGCCGAACACCCCGCACTCCCTGTGGAACCCCGGCCCCGAACGCGCCCGGATCAACTGGCGCACCACCCCCGCCTACCGCACCGAGAAGGTCTTCGAGACCCTGTGGGGCCTGACCAACGAGGGCCGGCTGCGCCCCGACGGCACACCCTTCCTGCAGATGCCGCTGCTCGTGCTCGGCTTCCGCGACGAGTACCGCGTGGTCACCGGCCGCCCCCACCTGCTGGACGTGGCCCTGTGCACGGCGCTGGCCCCGCTGTCGGTGGCGATGGGCTACCGGCCCACCTACCGCCCGCCCCAGGTCCGCACGAGCCAGCCGGCCGCCTGACACCCGGCCGCCCGGCATCCGGCCGCCCGGCTTCCTGCCAGGTCGGCCGGTTCTCGAGCGCCGCGCGAGAGACAGGCGAGGAGACGGCCGTAGCGTCGGCGACGACCCCAACCGCCGCACGCGTGGAGGACTTTGCGACATGGCCAGCGACGAGCACGGATTCACCCTCCCGGGCGCGGATCTCCCGCAGCCCGACGCCGACCTGCGCGCCCGGCGCGAGGCGGTCGTCATCGCCCACACGATCGCCGAGACCCAGTGGGACATCGACGGCGTGTTCGCCACCTTCCCGCGCGGCCCGGTCTACCGCGTCCAGGCCTTCGAGGAGGGCCCGCTGGTCGGCGACGCGGCCATCCGCAAGGGCTACTTCGACGACATGCAGAAGGCGTTCCCGAACCTGGAGCACGACCTGCACGCCGTGCACCACACGCCCACCGCGGTGATCCTGGAGGCGCAGGCCCGCGGCAAGCAGGAAGCCGACTGGCGGGACATCCCCAACCGGGGCAAGTCCATCGACGCCCCGGTCTGCGTGATCTTCCACTTCGACGGTGACGTGCTGATCGACGAGACCCTCTACTTCGACGTCGCCACCTTCCAGCGCCAGCTCGCCTGAGACCCCTCTCCGCCCCGCCTTACCGGCCGGGCCCCCTGCCGCCTCCCCGGCAGGGGGCCCGGCCGCGCCGCCGTCCCGGCCACCCCGGTACGGGTGTTCGCCGGGCGCGCGGACAAGCGAATACGGGACCGGCCGGACTCCAGGGAAAGTCGAGCGCCCGTGCCTAGCGTCGACCGCGGCGGCCGGAGCTGCCGGCCGTGCTGTCGTGCGTGCTGCGGCCCGCCGGACCAGGTGCCGGCGACGCCCTGACGCACAGTCCGCCTCCAGAAAGGATGCTCGGATGAGCACCGCCAACCCCCCATCCCCGGGCGGAGGAACGAAGGGGACGGTCCTCTGGGCCATCCTCGTCACCGGCCTCGCCTCCTTCATGGCGGGCCTGGACAACCTCGTGATCATCACGGCGCTGCCCACCATCAAGGACGAACTCGGCGGAAGCCTGAGCGACCTCGAGTGGACGGTCAACGCCTACACCCTGTCCTTCGCGGTGCTGATGATGTTCGGTGCCGCCCTCGGCGACCGCTTCGGCCGGCGCCGCGTCTTCGGCCTGGGCCTGCTGCTGTTCACCGCGGCGTCCGCGGCCGCCGCCCTGGCACCGGGGGTCGGCGAACTCATCGCCGCCCGCGCCGTGCAGGGCGCCGGAGCGGCCATCATCATGCCGCTGTCGGTCACCTTGCTGACCGTCGCCGTCCCGCCCGAGAAACGCGGCTCCGCCCTCGGCATCTGGGGCGCGATCAACGGCCTGTCGATCGCCGCCGGACCGCTCGTCGGCGGCGCCGTCGTCGAGCACCTGTCCTGGCAGTGGATCTTCTGGCTCAACGTGCCCATCGGCCTGGCCCTGGCCCCGCTGGCGTTCCGCAAGCTCGGCGAGAGCCGGATCACCGACTCCCGCCTGGACGCGGTGGGCACCGTGCTGTCCGGCATCGGCCTGTTCGGCATCGTCCTCGGCCTGGTCAAGGGCCACGAGGAGGGCTGGACCTCGCCCCTGGTGCTCGGCTCCCTGATCGGCGGCACGGCCGTCATGGCCGCGTTCGTTGTCTGGGAGAACACCACCGAGCGGCCCATGGTGCCCATGCGCATGTTCCGCAACCGGGCCTTCACCGGCATCAACCTGGCCGGCGTACTCATGTCGGTCGGCATGTTCGGCGCCATCTTCCTGATGACCCAGTTCCTGCAGAACATCCAGGGCTACAGCGCGATGGACGCCGGCGTACGGCTGCTGGCCTGGACCGCCATGCCCATGGTGGTCGCACCGCTCGGCGGCATGATCTCCGACCGCATCGGCGGCAAACCCGTCGTCACCCTCGGCCTGGCCATGATGACCGCCGGCATGGCCTACTGGGCGCTGATCCTCGAACCGGACGTCTCCTACGCCGCGCAGCTGCCCTCCCTGATGGTCTGCGGCGCGGGCATGGCCCTGTTCTACGCGCCGCTGATGAACCTCACCATGGGCTCGGTCGCCGAACACGAGCAGGGCATCGCCTCCGGTGTCACGGCCGCCACCCGCGAGCTCGGCGCGGCCTTCGGCGTCGCCCTGCTGGCCTCCATCTTCAGCGCCAACGGCGGCTACGCCTCGCCGCAGAACTTCGTCGACGGCCTGGTCCCCGCCATGTGGGTGGGCGCCGCCGGGGTGGCCCTGGCCACCGCCGCCATGCTGGTCGTCCCCGGCCGGCGCGCAGCCCCCGCCGCCCCGGCGGCCGGCGACCCGGCCCCCGCACCCGCCACCGGCAAGGAGGCCTCCCCGGCCGCGGTGCGCTGAACCAACCCCTCACCACCTGGCGCGCGCCCGGACCCACCGGGCGCGCGTCCCTGTGCACACCCCGTCAGACAGGCCGCCCAGATACGGACCGAGGAGCCCATGGCCATCGAGGAGATGAAGGTCCAAGACGCCTTCAGGATCATCCCGTCATCCCTGCCGGACAACCGCGGATACTTCTTCGAAGCGTGGCGGTCGAGCGAGCTGACCGCGGCCAGCGGGCAGACCTTCACCGTCAAGCAGGTCAACTACTCGGTGTCCCGGCGCAACACGCTGCGCGGCATCCACGGCACGACGCTGCCGCCGGGCCAGGCCAAGCTGGTGACCTGCGTGCGCGGCGCCGCACTGGACGTCGTCGTCGACCTCAGGGTCGGCTCGCCCACCTTCGGCATGTTCGACACCACCCTCCAGGAAGCCGGCTCCGGCATCGGCGTCTACCTGGCGGACGGCCTGGGGCACGCCTTCCTGGCGCTGACCGACGACACCTGCATGAACTACCTGTGCTCCGAGGAGTACGTGCCCGGCACGATGGTGGACATCCAGGCCCTCGACCCCGACATCGGCATCGACTGGAACACGCGGGAGCCGTTCATCAGGTCCCAGAAGGACACCGACGCCCCCACGCTCGCCGAAGCGGTACGCCAGGGCCTGCTGCCCACCTACGAGCAGGCGAAGGCCTCCTACCGCACGCCCTGACCCGGACCCGGGCCGCCACCCGCCCGGCCCGCCACCGTGCCCCCGGCATGCCGCCGGGGGCACGGCCGTGTGGCCGTGCCCCCGGGGCGGGACCTGGTGCGCTCAGGACTTCGCCGCGGGCCGCGCCCGCCCGAACCGCCGCACCAGCGGGGACTCGACCAGCGCGTACAGCACCCATGACGCCACCACCGTGGCCACCACCGTGCCGGCCAGCATCGCCAGGCCCGCCGGTGTCGAGTACATCTGCGTGCCCAGTTCCTTGCGCAGCCAGGACAGCGCGATGTAGTGCAGCAGGTAGAAGGCGAAGGAGATCTCGCCCAGCCTGACCATCGCGCGGTTGCGGAACAGGGTGAAGCGGCCCTCGACGTCCGCGCTCGCCGCGGCCGCGATCAGCAGCACGATCGGCACGATCATCGCGGCGCGCTGCCCGTAGAGGTAGGGCACGTGGAACGTCAGCCAGTAGCCGCCGGCCAGCAGGACGGCGGACCACACCATGCCGATGTTGCGCCAGCGGCCGTGCCGCACCGCGAGCGCCACGAGGATGCCGAGGGCGAAGTCGGCCATCCGCACCGGGGGCAGCACATAGCTGAACCAGTACTGCGACACCGACAGGTCCTGGCCGCTGGGCACCAGCTCGCTCTTCGAGAACAACCCGTAGGCCAGCGCGGGCGTGGCCCACACCGCGGCGATGCCCCCGGCGATCCAGTACTTCAGGTGCGCCGGGTCGATGCGCTGGAACAGCCGCAGCAGCAGCGGGAAGCACAGGTAGAAGAACGCCTCCACGCCCAGCGACCAGCTGGGGGAGTCCACACTGAAGTTGGTGAAGTACTCGGGCACCCACACGTGCACCATGAACAGGTTGGCGACGGCGACGCCGTCGGAGGTGGCCGGGGCGGCGAACAGCCCCATCGCCAGCGCCCAGGCCACCACGTACACGGGGTAGATCTTGACGAACCGGCGCCGCCAGAACGAGGTCGTGGTGTCGTCGCTTCGTGCCGACCAGGTCAGCACGAAGCCGCTCAGGACGAAGAAGAACGACACGCCGAGCCCGCCGGCCTGGTTGAACCAGCGGTACAGGCGGAATTCCGTGGCGTCGTCGGCCAGCAGCCGCAGCGGCGGTATCGGCAGGAACGCGTGGTGGGCGAAGACGGCCAGTGCGGCGAGGAACCGCAGGCCGGTCAGGGACGGCAGCCGGGACGGCGCGGGGCGCGGGGGCGCGGCGGCGCTGGTGCCGCGCGCGCCGGCCGGCGCCGGGCCGGTCAGTACCTGGTCAGTGGCCATGGGGGTCCGTTCTCACAGAAAGGGGGGACGGGGGAGGGGACTGGTGCTTGCTCACCGTTGTAGGGGCGCCCGCTCGTGAAACGCTCGTGAACGGCCCCAGGGCCGCGCGCGCCGTCCGCGCACGCGCGACGGCCGCCCCGGGGATCCGGGACGGCCGTGGTCGTACGGGGACGGCGGTGGTGTCACAGGGCGGCGCGTGCCTTCAACGGCTCCCACCAGTCGCGGTTGTCGCGGTACCAGGCGAACGTCTCCGCCAGCCCCTCGGTGAAGTCCTTGCGCGGACGGTAGCCCAGCTCGGTGGAGATCTTGGTGCAGTCCACCGAGTAGCGCAGGTCGTGCCCGAGCCGGTCGGGCACGTGCTCCACGCTCTCCCAGCCCGCCCCGGCCAGCTCCAGCAGCAGCGTGGTGAGTTCCTTGTTGCTCAGCTCGGTGCCGCCGCCGATGTTGTACACCTCACCGGCCCGGCCCCCCGTGCGCACCAGCTCCAGACCCTGCACGTGATCGTCGATGTGCAGCCAGTCCCGCACGTTCAGACCCTCCCCGTACAGCGGCACCTTGCGCCCGTCGAGCAGGTTGGTGATGAACAGCGGGATGACCTTCTCCGGGAAGTGGTGATGGCCGTAGTTGTTGGAGCAGCGGGTGACGCGCACGTCCAGACCGAAGGTGCGGTGGTAGGACAGCGCCATCAGGTCCGAGGACGCCTTCGACGCCGCATACGGCGAGTTCGGCCGCAGCGGATCGGTCTCCGGCCAGGAGCCCTCCGCCAGCGACCCGTACACCTCGTCGGTGGACACGTGCAGGAACCCGGCCGTGCCGCCGGGGCGGCGCAGCGCCGCGTCCAGCAGGGTCTGGGTGCCCAGCACGTTGGTGGTGACGAACTCGGCCGCACCCGCGATGGAGCGGTCCACGTGGGACTCGGCGGCGAAGTGCACGATCTGGTCGTGCCCGGCCACCAGCTCGGCGACCAGGTCCCGGTCGCAGATGTCGCCCTTCACGAACCGGAAGCCGGGGTGGCCGCGGACCGGATCGAGGTTGGCCGGATTGCCGGCGTAGGTGAGCTTGTCCAGCACCGTGATGCTCACGTCGCCCGGCCCGCCGGCGCCCAGCAGCCGGCGGACGTAGTGCGAACCGATGAATCCCGCGCCGCCGGTGACGAGAATGCGTGTGAGGGTCATGACGAGATCTGTACCTTGCTGTGGTCGCCGAGGATGAGCCGGTGCGCGGCGGGCGCCCGCGGCGCGGGCGTCACCTCCACGTTGCGTCCGATGATCGACGCCTCCACGCGGCGGGCGCCGCGCACGGAGGAATTGTCCAGGACGATGGAGAACTCGATCTCGCTGTCGGTGATGTCGCAGTCGTTGGAGATCGACGTGAACGGGCCGACGTAGGAGGAGCAGATCACCGTGCCCGCGCCGATCACCGCCGGGCCGACGATCCGCGAGGCGGTGACCTTGGCGCCCTCCGCGATCCGCACCCGCCCGATGATCTCGCTCGCCTCGTCGACGTCGCCCTCGATGCGCGGCTCCGCGGACTCCAGCACCGACCGGTTGACCTCGAGCATGTCGGTGACGTTCCCGGTGTCCTTCCAGTATCCGGACACGGTCGTGGACCGCACGTCGTGCCCGTGGTCGATCAGCCACTGCAGGGCGTGGGTGATCTCCAGCTCGCCCCGCCAGGACGGCTTGATGGAGCGCACGGCCTCGTGCACCGCGGGCGTGAACAGGTAGACGCCGACCAGGGCCAGGTCGCTCTTGGGCGTGGCCGGCTTCTCCTCCAGGCCGACCACGTTGCTGTCCGGGCCGAGCTCGGCCACGCCGAAGGCCCGCGGGTCGGAGACCTTGGTGAGCAGGATCTGCGCGTCGGGGCGCTGCGCGCGGAAGTCGTCGACGATGGAGGAGATGCCGCCGACGATGAAGTTGTCCCCGAGATACATCACGAAGTCGTCGTCGCCGAGGAACTCCTGGGCGATCAGCACGGCGTGGGCGAGCCCCAAGGGGGCTTCCTGCGGGAGGTAGGTGACCGTCAGACCGAACTTGGACCCGTCGCCGACGGCCTGCCTGATCTCGGCGGCGGTGTCCCCGACGACGATCCCGACCTCCGTGACGCCGGCGTCTGCGATCGCCTCCAGGCCGTAGAAGAGCACGGGCTTGTTGGCCACGGGCACCAGTTGCTTGGCTGATGTGTGGGTGAGGGGGCGCAGGCGGGTTCCGGCCCCGCCGGAGAGTACGAGAGCCTTCATGGCACCGACCCTAGGAGCGCACGCTAGAGCGGGAGTGGGGGATCGCACGCGCCCTCAGTCGCCCTCCAGCCCCGCTCGAGACGTCCATTCGATGCTTCCGGGCATGGCAGACAACCACCGCGCACTCATCCAGGCGTTCGTCGACATGATCAACAACCATGACGTCAGCACCATCGGCGAGCACACCGCGCCGGGGCACATCGACCACAATCCGGTCGTCGCCGACGGCGTGGAGGCCAACGCCGCCTTCTTCCAGCAGATCTTCGACGCGTTCCCCGACGTCGAGGTCGTCGCCCACGACGTCCTCGTCGACGGGGACCGGATCGCCGGCCGCTTCGAGTACTCCGGCACCCACCAGGGCACCTTCTTCGGCGTGCCGGCGACCGGGCGCCGGCTGGCCTTCCAGTCCATCGACATCTGGCGCGTCGAGGACGGCCTGCTGGCCGAGCACTGGGACCAGCTCGACATGGGCGGCATGTTCCACCAGCTGGGCGTCGACTTCTACGCGCTGCAGAACGCCTGACCCACCCGACGAGGTCAGCTCGCCCCGCCCTGGCCGGCGCTGCCGATCGGGCCGACCCGGACGGGGGAGCCGGCTCCGTCGCTGACGGGCAGGGTGGCGGCGCCCGGCCAGTCGAGGGTGACCGACTTCGTCTCCTCGGGCGGGGTCACCACGAGCGCGGTGATGCGCACGCCGGAGCCGCCCGAGTCGTTGACCGGGTAGCTGACGGTGAAGGACACCGACTTGCCGTCCTCGAGCGTCATGGGGCCGGCCTCCTGGCCGGTGCGCTCGGCGGACAGATCCCCCGCGTTGGTCTTCAGATCGACGCCCGCGTATCCGGTCAGGGCGCAGTCCCGGCCGCCGCCGTTGGTGAACGTGATGGCGACCGAGCCCTCGGTGTCGCCGTCGATGGTGCTGTCCGACGCGGTGATGTCCAGTTCGTCGGTCCGGCACGCGCCGGCCTCGGCGGACATGTCCTGCCCGCCGGAGCCGCCGCCCGTGCCCTGCCCGCCGGCAGTGTTCCCTGCGCTGTCCTTCCCGCCGTCCTGCTGCGCACCGCCCGTGCCGGCACCGCCCATGCCCGAGGCGCCGTCCGAGGAAGCCGGCGAGGACGCGGACGGGCCGTCGCTCTGTGCCGTGCCGTCGTCGCCGTTGCAGGCCGTGAGCGACAGACCCGCGGCAACGGCCAGGGCGGCGAAGGTGAGCTTGCGAACGCGCATCGTCTTCTTCCTCAGTCTCGGTGACAGGTGCCGGCCGCCCGGCCCCCGAGGGGGACGAGCGAGCGTCTGTGACCACCAGGACCGCTGCCAACCGGCGAGGCGTTCCGCCCGACGGCCCGCCAGGACATGCCTGTTACATACAACGAGACCCCGCGCGCGAAAACGGTGTGCCCCGGCACGCCGGGACACACCGCCTGCGGGCCCCGCCGCCCCGCAGTGCGCCACCGGCCGCGCCCGCTTGCGCCACTCCGCCCACTGGGACGAACCCGTGACCCGGCAGACCTTGACGGGCACTCAGCCGGCCGCCGCCCGCTCCACCTCCTCCACCAGCGCCGCGTGCTCCAGGATGTCGCGGGCGTGCGGAGCGAAGTCCTCCCCGTCCAGCACGGTCCGGGCGAACACACCGGCGATGTTGGTGAAGTGACGGTCCGGCCGCAGGGCGATCTCGCGCACCTTCCCGTCGCGTTCCACCGTCAGCACGGGCGTGTGCTCGTCGGGGGTGGAGAAGGCACGCTCCAGACGCAGCCGGCCCCGGCTGCCCCACAGGCTGTACCCGCTGCGGTAGGCGTGCTCCACCCCGTAGGACAGCTGCGCGGCCACCCCGGACGCGGACACCAGCAGCGCACTGCCCGCGGGCCGCGGCCCCAGCGCGCTCGCCGCCCGCTCCTGGGCGCCGGCCACCCGCAGCGGGCCCAGGAAGTGCCGGGCCGCACGGATCGGGTAGGCCGCGACCTCCGGCAGGGTACTGGCCCGCTCGCCGCCGTCCGGCCCGGGCCGCAGCGGGATGCCGAACTGGGAGGAGAACAGCTGCACCTCGCCGATCAGCCCGTCCGCCACCAGCTCCCGCACCCGGGCGTGCTGCGAGTGGTGCAGGAACATGAAGCTCTCCATCAGCAGCAGCCCCCGCTCCCGGGCGAGGGCCACCGCCTTGTCCGCCTCGGCCGCACTCGGCGCGAACGGCTTCTCGCACAGAACGTGCTTGCCGGCCTCGAGCGCGCGCAGCGTCCACTCCACATGCAGCTCGGGCGGCAGCGGCACGTACACCGCGTCGACGTCGTCGCGTTCCAGCAGCCGCTCGTAGGAGCCGACCGGGACGCCGCCGAAGCGGTCGGTGAACTCCCGGGCCCGCTCGAGGCTCCGGCTGGCCACCGCCGTCACCGTCACCAGCGGCTGGTGCTCCAGTGAGGGCAGCATCCGGCGCCGGGCGATGTCCGCACAGCCCAGCACCCCCAGCCGCAGCGACCGCACCGTACCGGCGCTCACCGGCCGTACCCCCCGTCCGACGCCCACACCCCGCGCAGCACCGCCAGCAGCGTGCGCGCCTCGATGTTCAGATAGTTGCTGTGCCGCATCAGCTCGGCGAGCTGACCGGCCGTCAGCCACACGAACTCGTCGGGGACATCGAGGGGGAAGTCGTCCCCGACCTCCATGAGCACGTACCGGTTGCCGGCATGGTGGAACCGGCCGCCCTCCTCGGACTGCACCACGTCGTACAGCAGCTCGTGCGGAGCCGCGCGCATCACCAGGTCCAAGAAGCGCGGCTGGAGATGGACCGGCAGGGTGAGCGCCCGCCCGGGCTGGCACTGCACCGTCGGCCCGAACTCGGCCACGTCCAGCACCCCCGCCTCCGACCGTGCCCGCGCCAGAAGGTGCGGGACACCGCCCACACGGCGGATCAGGAACGCCACCAGCCCCTGCTCCTTGGGCGCCAGCAGAGGCTGCGTCCAGCTGGTCACCTCACGGTTGGCGGCCGACACGGAGGCGGCGATCACCGCGAAATGGTGTCCGCTCTCGTGCTCGATCTCGTAGTCGCTGCGGCGCCAGCGCTCCACCTGCGCCAGCGGCACCGAACGCTGCACCAGCTCACGGCGCGCCCTGATCTCGGTGAGCCGGCTCAGCACCTCCTCCATGGAGTACAGCGACGGCCCGCCGCGCCCGGCCGGGGCCGGGATCAGCGACAGAACGGTACGCGCGTCCATGTTGACGACGTTCGGCTCGTACAGCAGCCGGTGGATCTGCCCGAGCGTCAGCCACACGAAGTCCTCGTGCAGCTCCACCTCGCCGAGCGCCTCGACCACCATGTTCCGGTTCCGCTTGCACAGGAACCACGAGCCCTGCTCGGACTGCAGGGAGTCGTACAGCACCCGGGAGCGATGCCGCGGCGGCCGGAAGTAGTCGATGTAGCGCACCGCGGAGCCCTTGTGGACGCCGGTGTAGTTGCTGCGCGTGGCCTGCACGGTGGGCGACAGCTGGACGGTGTCCAGGTTGCCGGGCTCCATCTTGGCCTGCATCAGGCAGTGCAGCACGCCGTCGAACTCCTTGACGACGATGCCGAGGATGCCCACCTCGGGCTGGTTGATGATGGGCTGCGTCCAGGACAGCTCGTGGCCGTCCCACGCGCTGCGCACGCTCAGGCCCTCGACGGCGAAGAACCGGCCGCTGTCGTGCACCAGGTTGCCGCCCGGCTCCTCGAAGCGCCAGCCGACGAGCTCGGAGAACGGGATGCGGCGCACGTCGTAGCGGTTGGTGCGGCGCTGCTCGGCGAACCACGCGCCAAAGGCCGCGTTGGGCGTCACCGTGCTGTCGCCGGCCCGGGCCGACAGCACGAACCGCTGCACCGTACTGGGAGCGGCACCCACCGGCGCTGCTGCCTGGGTGATGGTCATGAGCAGGACTCCTTCGACTCGTTCCGCTCGCCCTCGGGCAGGCGGCCGCAGCACGACCATGGGCCGTGCCGATCGGGGCGGACCGGAGACCGCCTCGACGCCCACCGGAGTCCCTCTCGACTCCCGTCGCTTACCGCCGACAGCTTTCCTGTCACTGCTAGACACGGGGTGGCGGCGACCCTACGCTCGACGGCATGAGAATCCTCTTCGCCGGTGCCGGAAACTTCGGCCACGTCTACCCCCTCCTCCCCTTGGCGAAGGCCGCGCGGGCCGCCGGCCACGAGGTCTTCTTCGCCACGGGCGAGCAGCTGCACCCCGCCGTCACCGCCGCCGGCCTCCAGCCCGTGCCCGCGGGCCGCTCGGTGCCCGAGGGCTTCATGGAAGCAGCACGCTCTCGAGGCCTCCTCGCAGCGGGCGACGCGGACCTGAAGCCGCAGGACGTACCGCCCCAGGTCCTGGCCGACCTGCACGTGGAGGTCTTCGGCTCCGTGCTGCCGCGCTGGGTCACCGAGGACCTGACCGCGGCCCTCGAGCGGCTGCGCCCCGACCTCGTCGTCTACGAGGCCCTCAACCCGGGTGCCGCCTTCGCCGCCCACCTCGCCGGCGTCCCCGCCGTCGCCCACGGCGTCGGCCCGATGACCGTCGGAGACGACGAGGCCCGCGTCATGGAGCAGCTCCTGGTCACCGCCGCCGACCTCGGCGTCACCGTGCCCGGCGGCCAGCTCCTGGCCCTCGCACGCGCCTTCGTCGACATCTGCCCTCCCTCCCTGCAGGACCCCCACTTCCTCGCCGCCCCCCTCCACCGCATCGAGCAGCGCCCCGTCCCCTACAGCGAACCCGGCGAGCTGCCCGAGCCCATCCGCGCCGCCGAGGGCCGCTTCGTCTACGTCACCCTGGGCACCGCGCTCGCCTCCGCCGAGGTGCTGCGCACAGTCGTCGAGGGCCTGCTGCCGCTGGACGTGCCCGTCCTGGTCGCCGCCGGACCCGCGGTGCCCGTCGCCGAACTCGGCGAACAGCCCGAACGCGTCGTCGTGGTGCCGTGGGTGGCACAGCCCAAGGCCCTCGAGCACGCCGCGCTCGTGGTCCAGCACGGAGGCGCCGGCACCACCCTGGCCGCCCTCGCCGCCGGCCTGCCCCAGCTCGTCCTGCCGCAGGGCGCCGACGGCCCGGCCAACGCCCGCGCCGTGCACGCCGCGGGCGCCGGCGAGTACGTCCTCGCCCCGGACCTCACCCCCGAGGCGGTCCACGACGCGGCCCGCCGCCTGCTGGCCGACGAGTCGTACCGCACGGGTGCCCGCAAGGTCGCCGAGGAGATCGCCGGAATGCCCGACCCGGCCGCCACGGCCGCCAAGCTCCCGGACCTCGCCGCCTGACACCTGCGGGCAACCGCCCCCGACTCCCGGTGCGCGAGCCGACTTCCCCCGCGGCCCGCGCACCGGGCCACCCCTTTCCCACCCCTCACCGGACCCGTGGCGCTCAGCCGGGTCTGCTTCGGCCTACGCCCCGGATCCGCTCGGGCCCCGAGCTGGACCCCCCTTGGCCCCGAGCCGGGTCTGCTCGACCTCGCGCGCCAGACCCGCCGGCTTGCCTCCACGCCCAGCACACCGTGCCGGGGTGGCCCGGAGCCCGCGCAGCCCTCCGGGCACGGCGTGCTAGTGATGGGCACGGCGACCGGCGGCCGCAGCTCCTGGTCGACCGCTCCGGCGAGGCGGCGGGCGGCGGTGTACGAGATGCCCTCTCGCGCCGCGAGCTCAGGGCGGCGCGCTTGGCGTGCTCGTTGGTGGTCATGGACCGGTCGCTCTCCCGGCGGCGAACCCCGCCGCTGCCTCAACGACGACAGCCTCCCGCTGGAGGCCCGCATCATCGGCTCCCTGACCAGCCTCTATGCCCTGCCCACCACACGCATCGTCGGCTCAAGACCGACCGCTTCCACCGGGACGGCGACGACGCCTACCTCACGATCGACCGCAACCCCGTCCTCCTGCCGCCCAGGCTCGCCGTTCTCATCGAGCAGCAGATCGCCAGTCCCAGTTGCCGCACCTCCGTGCTCCAGCAGCCGCACGACGGCAGGTATCAGTGCCCGCAATACGGCCATGATGGAAGCGATCACCGACCTCCCGCCGATCGTCGTCAGCGACCTCTTCGGCGTGCACCCCCACACCGGAACACCGACTACCCGATCACCGGGCCACACTGGTCTCGCCCCCCCTACAGCCGGTCGGTCGCATCGCACCCTTTCTGGCTCATGTCGCCGACGCAGCCCCACCCCTCAGAAATGACCCACTCGAAGTACTGGACGGGGCGCAGTGGGATGGCTTCGGTGGTGAACGTGCCGGTTCCGCCCGGGATGCGCTGCTCGTGGGGGCCGGTCGTGTCGGTGTACGAGGCGACGATGTGCCACTCGCACGTGTGCGTGGACACCTCGGGCTGGATGCGGAATGCCATGTTGGACTGGCCGTTGCCCAGCTCGACGACGTTGCGGCGGAAGTACAGCTGGCCCTGCGAGGCGCCTTCGTCAAGTACGTACGGCCCTCTGGCCTTGTCCTCGCTCCCACCGGTCAGGTCCCACAGCAAGCCCTGCCGGGACTCCGCTCCTGCGGACGGGAGGTGGACGACGGCCTTCGCTCCGGGTGCGCGGCATGCGTCCTTGACGGCCGTCATGCCATTGATCGTGAGTCCGGCACCGCGGTCGCTGTTGAGGTTGAGGTGGAACGTCTGCGACTGGCCGCGATGCTGGTTGCCGTCCTCAAGGTTCATTGCTCCCGAGGGATGTTCGACGAGGCGACCGCCTAACGGCTTCAGGAACGCCCACACCTCCGCGGGATTGCCCCTGAGAGCGGTGAGGCCGGCCTGTTCGCGGGCGGTTAAGGTCCGGTCGAGCAGTACCGTGATGACCTCGGGCATCTCCTGCTCGTAGTCGTGGGGCGTGACGGTCGAGACGAAGGCGGGCTGCTCGCGATCGACCGATTTCTCCGCCTGCTTGTCCGAGCGCACCCGTTCCGTCGCCGTCGAGCGGTCCAGGACGAAGGTGGCGTAGTAGGCGAGGGCGAAGCCTGCCAGGACCACGAGGACCGCGAGGGTCGCGTACACCGCGCGCTGTCCGGGCGGCAGCCCGCGCAAGCCCGGCAGATGGTTGTCGGCCCACGCACCCCAGCCGCTCTCTCGCGGTGGCACGGGGTCCGAAGGGGCGGGCTGTGGGATGGAGGCGGGGTCGTCGTCGGACGTCCGGTCGGCGAGCGTCTGTGCTGCGGTGCTGTTCGGCTCCGGTCCTCCCTCATCCGGTACATCCGGGTCGGAGGGAGGGCGAGAAGGCGGAGTCGAGGTCATGAGGTCCCCCCGGGGGTTGGACACTGGAATGCCGTCGGTCGGGGCGTGCGCCGAGGACTGTCAGGGGCGGGGTGGTGACCAGCCAGGTGCGGGGCCGGTCGGGGAGGGTTCTGTCGGGCCTTGGCCGGTGTTGGCGTCAAGAGCGTAGATGTTCCCGTCGTTGCTCCCGAAGTACACCACCCCATCCGCCACCGCTGGCGTGGAGTCGACCTCCCCGCCCGTGGAGTAGACCCACTTCTCGGTGCCTGTGGCCGCGTCCAGGGCGTACAGATTCTTGTCGCGGCTGCCGACGTAGACCACCCCGCTGGCCACAGTGGCGGAGGCGTCGATCTCGCCTTTGGCGGAGTAGGCCCACTCCTTTCCGCCGGTGGCGGCGTCCAAGCGGTATACGGAGCGTCCGCTGCCGAAGTAGACCGCTCCGTCGGCCACCCACGGCTTCGAGGTGATCCAGTCTCCGGAGTCGAAGGCCCATCTTCTGCGGCCTGAGCCCGCCTCAAGCGCATACATGTTCCCGTCGCGGGCGCCGACGTAGACGACCCCGTCGACCACGGCCGGTGAAGCGACGAAATCGCGCGCAGTAGTAAAAGCCCATTTCTTCCTGCCGGTTACGGCATCCAAGGCGTAGAGGTTCCCGTCATTGCTGCCGATGTAGACAACCCCGTCGGCAACCGCGGGCGATGCAGAGACCCACTTGTCCGTGGCGTAGGCCCACTTCCTGGCTCCGGTGGCAGCGTCCAGTGCGTACACGCCGCTGTCCCAGCTCCCGACGTACAGCACGCCGTCGACCACCATGGGTTTCGAGTGAACCCAACTGTTCGTGCGGAACGCCCACTTCTTCTCACCCGAGACGGCGTCCAATGCGTAGACGTTGTTGTCGTCGGAGCCGATGTACACCAGCCCGTTGACCACTGTCGGCGACGACTGCACCTGGTCACCAGTACCGTAGGCCCACTTCTCCCCGCCAGTAGCAGCGTCCAGGGCGCAGACATCCTTGCTTCCGCCGCCCACGTAGACGACCCCATCGACCACCGCCAGCGCGAACCCAGCCACCGTGGCCCCGATGGTGTGACGCCAGGGACGCCACGCCGTTGACTCAGGGGTACGTCCTCCGCTGCTGTCTTGCTTGTGCCTGCTGCCGCCGCCGTCTTCCTTATCGGAGCCGTCATCAGAACAACCGGCAGTAGTCGCACCGACGCCAAGTGCGGCCACCACACCAAGCCCGAGCCGCAGTGCTCCCCGGCGGCCGAGCCGCTCCGCTACGCCCCTTTGAACGAGAGACGCGCCAGACCGCCGCTGTCCGCCTGACATCCGTCCAGCCATCAAGGACCCCGTTCTGGACACCGCACCAACATCACATGGGCACGCACACGCCAGCGTTGCCCCAGGAAAGGTACGACGACAATCCCACACGCAGACCAGTGTCACGCAAGACAGGATCACGCCCTGTGGCCGGGCAGCGGCGGCATGAACCTCAACTCCTGACCGGCGCGGTGGCCTGCGCACTGCCACGAATCGCGACTCGGCCGGCTTCTCCCGGACGACGTGCCGACCAGCTACTCCACCTCCAACCGCCGAACAGCACAGGGTCCAGTGGCCTGCCACGACTGCGGTCGGCCGTCGTGGACCTGCGCCATCTGTGGCATCCTCAACCTCTCGGGCCGCAGCACGTGCAACGAGCGCGACGGCACGATGCCCGCCGAGTTGCTGGGCGACCGCGAAGAGAGAATTCGAGATGACCTGCAAAGAGTGGGTCACCACCCAGGTCGCCCCGCGTGTCGTCGGCGGCCGGTACCACCACGGCGACGCCGCGAGCACGTACGAGGTCCTCGCGATCGACCGCGGGCCGCGCCCGCTCGGCACCTGGCCCGGCCATCACCGTCCGCTACGACGAGGACGGCCGGGAGACGACGCACTGCACCGGCTGGCCCGCCCGCCGCGAGAGCGTGGTGGCGCAGCCGCGCGGCATGGAGACGCACTCGGCCTCGCCCGACCAACAGGCAGCCCCCGGCTCCGCGCCGCCCGCCTTGTTCCGCTTCCGCAGCTGGACGCACCGGCCCCCCGCCCGCCCGCACCGGCGGGATACCGCGGCGTTCCTGCGGCCCGGTCCGCCGGCCAGGCCCCGGCCGGGGTCACGGCAGCGTCGGCAGTGCCGCGCCCGCCGCCCGCGCCGTCGGCAGCAGGTCGTCCACCGGCGTCGAGGGGGCCGACAGCGCCAGGGCCAGCAGCGCGGCGCTCACGTCACCGGCCAGGCGTGCCGCCTCGATACGGGTGAGCACCGAGGAGGCGAAGTCCAGGCACAGCAAAGGCTGTTCACGCCACCGCACCAGCGTCAGCGCCGCGTCGGCCTCGGCACCGCCCAGGTGCCCGTGGTGGAAGCGCGCGGACAGGCCGCCGGCCGAGACGGCCGCCGGAAGCAGCTCGTCGTGCGCGGCGAACGCCACCTGCGCCGGCCCCGGCCGGGACCGGTCACCGGCCGTGCCCAGCGCCCGGGCGAGATCGTCCTCGTCCGTGCCGGCGTGGGCCAGGCCCTCGCTCAGCGCACAGGCGATGCCGCGCAGGAAGTAGTCGGTGGTGCCCTGAAGCGTGCAGCGCACCGGCTGCGTCACCGCGCACGGGACCACGGTGTGCGGCAGCGCCGCCCCGGGCCGGCGCGGCAGCTCGGCCCCCACGAGCAGCTCCTCGCGGCCGCAGCGCCGGCCCACCGCCAGGGCCCAGGCGGCCAGCACGACAGTGCTGTGGGGGACACCGGCCCGGCGGGCGGTGGCGTCCACCGCGTCGCGCACCTCCGTATCGAGCAGGAACGGCAGCCGCCCGCCGCGGAAGTCGAAGACGGCCGGCCGCCGTTCGGGTGCCCCGAGGTCGACCCGGCCGGCGGCACCGCGCAGCAGACCGGCGAGCCGCTGCGCACGCGCGTCCGGCGGCCCCGGAGCCTCGGGCCCCGGCGCCGGGGCCCGGCACACCGGCAGGCCCGCCGCCGCGCGGCCGTAGTCGGCGAGCAGCTCCCGCCACACGAGCGCGGCCGACCAGGGACCGGCGACGGCCCGGTGGTGGAGGAAGGACAGCAGATGCCGTCCGGGTGCCAGCGGCGCCAGGACGAACGCGACCGGCGGCCGCCCCGCAGCCGCGGCCGGCCGCGCGGCGCCCCGGGCCAGTTGCCGGTGCACCGCGTCGACGCCGTCCGCTTCCCCCGCCACCGCGCAGGGACCGGCGACCAGCGGCACCGTGTACGCGTCCAGCACCCGCCGCACCGGCCCGCCGGCCGAGGGGGCGAAGAAGGTCCGCAGCCCCTCGTGGCGGGCGCTGAGCGCGGCGACGGCGGTGCGCAGCGCGGCCACGTCGAGAGGGCCGGACAGCTCGGCGCTCAGCACACGGTGAGCGGCCCGCGATCGGTGACGGTCCGCCAGCGCCGCGCGCTGCCCGGCAAGGAGGGGCCGCAGCGGCCCGCTCTCCCGCCGGGCCGGCGCACTGGCCGGCACCGCGCGGGCCAGCGCCTCCGCGAGAGGGGCGGGCCCCATGAGCGCCGCCAGGTCCAGGGACAGCCCCAGCTGCTCGCCGGCCCGCCGCTGGAGCCGCATCGCCTGCTGGAGGGTGCCGCCCAGGGTGACGAACGGCGAGCCCGCCGCCGCGCCCCGCACCGTGCGCCGTTCGCGGCCCGTCACGTCCGCGGCCAGGTCGAGCAGCGCGTCCAGACAAGTCGGGGTCAGCATGAGGTCCGCCCTCTCTGTGGCTGTCTTGCCCCGCATGCTGCCCACCGGCCCTCGAAGCCCGCTCGAGCCGGTACACCGCAACCCGCCGTTGCCGAGAGCAGATTCCCTATCACTGACAACTTGAGTATCGCTGAAAGTGCTAGGGTGGCTCCATGACTCCCCGCGACCGCCGCCTGCGCGAACAGGTCCGCCGGCATCAGCTCATCCTCGCCACCGCACGCGAGATGGCCGAGTCGGAGGGCTGGGACAGCGTGACCACACGACGCCTCGCGGACCGCATCGAGTACAGCCAGCCCGTGCTCTACCAGCACTTCAAGAACAAGGACGCCATCATCCGCGCGGTGGCGCTGGAAGGCTTCGCCGAACTCGCCGCCGCCCTGCGCGCCACCCGCCGCCAGTACACCGGCGACCCGCAGGAGACCCTGCGCGAACTCGCCCGCGCCTACGTCGGCTTCGCGTCCCGCTCACCCGTCCTCTACCAGGCCATGCTCGTCCTCGACACCGGCGACGACAGCGACGGCCCCCGCACGCCCGCCCCGCTGGCCGAGGCCCTGGCCGAGATCGAGGAAGCCGTCGCCCCCCTCGCCGCGGGCCGCGATGCCCGGGTGCTCACCGAGGTGCTGTGGAGCGCCTGGCACGGCATGGCCACCCTCGTCGACGCCGGCCGCCTCGACGCGGAGCCGACCGGGGCACGCCTGGCGATGCTGACCGACCAGCTCACCGGCCCCGCCGCCCAGCTGGCCTGAACCGGCCAGGCCACGGGGGAGCGCAGCCGCAAACCGGCGGCTCAGACCGTGCTCTTCACCTGCTCCGGCTCCCCGGCGGGCGGCTGCTGCCGCCCGGCCGGCTCCTTGAGCCGCTTGCCCAGCAGCGTGAACAGCAGGATGAGCCCGACCGTCAGCAGGATGTGCCCCAGGCCCGCGACCAGCGACAGGGCCTCCGGCATCTCATGGCCGAGCACCGTCAGACAGCCGTGCACGCCCATCATGCCCACGGACACCGCGATACCCGCGTTGTAGAACCAGAAGAAGTTCGTGAACAGCTTCGACGGGGAAAGCCCGAACTGCTTGTCGAGACCCAGAACGATCAGGAAACCGAACATGCCCAGCGTCAGCAGGTGCGTGTGCATCACCGACAGCTGCGTGTCCCCGGTGAAGTCATTGATCTTGGTGAACTCCCGGTAGAACAGCCCCGAGACCACCCCGATGATCATGTAGACATGCGCTGCGTAAAACGACTTTCGCATCGCGGTGCTCGCTCCCTGCGGTCGATTACCGTGCCGACACCGCTCATTCAAGCACCCCCGGACGACTCCAACTGCCCTTGATTCAGGGCGGCTCGAGCGCTCGTCCAGCGAAGTTCGAGCGCTCCCCGACCGCCCTGCCGTACCTCAGCCGACGACCGCGTCCGCCCGCGCCCCCTGCACCAGGGCCGCCGGCAGCTCGGCCCGGCCCCGGATGCGCAGCTTGCGGTAGATCCGCGTCAGCCGCTGCTGCACCGTACTCACCGACAGCAGCAGACCCGCCGCGATCTCCCGGTTCGTCAGCCCACGCGCCGCCAGCGCCGCCACCCGCTGCTCGGGAGCCGTCAACGGCTCCCGCTCGACCACCACCGCCGCCGACCCCGGCCACAGCGCGATCTCCGCCATCCGCAGCTCCACCGCGGCCCGCGTCACGGCGTCCGGGCACACGTCGTGGGCGAGCCCCAGGATCCGCCCGGCCTCCTCCGGCCGCCGCTGCGCCAACAGCTCCTCGGCGACATCGCGCAGCACCTCCAGATCACCCGGCCGCACCGGCCGCCGTACCCCCTCGGCGATCGGCGCCAGGAAATGCCCCGCCACCGCCGTCGCCGGAGCCTGCGCCTCACGCAGCGCCAGCGCGGCCCGCCGGTGCAGACCCGCACGGGTACGCGGCGCAGTGAGCGCCAGCACCACGTCCCGCACCGCCGGATGCCCGAACCGCAGCCCGTTCAACAGCCCACAGGCACGCAGCGCCGCAAACCCCGGCCCCGGCATGCCCGTTCCCAGCATCCGCGCCACCACCGCCTCACTCGCCCCCGCACCCAGCACGGCCACCGCCCGGGCCGAGGCGACGGCAGCCGGGCCGCAGCGGGCCAGACACGCGGCAACGGCCCCGGCGAACGGCCCATCACCCGCAAACACCAGCGGCCCACCGGCCGCGCCCGCCTGCTCCTCCTCTTCGAGCAGGGCACGCAGCAGCAGCGGATTGCCCCCGCTGATGCGGTACAACTCCGCCACGGCGCGCACCGAACGGCCCTCCACGGCCTCCGCGACCTCGGACGGAGACAGCAGCCCCAGCGTGATCCGCCGGATGTGCAGGCCGTGCGTCAACTCGGCGACAGGCACCGCAAGCCGCTCCTGCGCCGGCGCGCAGAGCGCCACCACGAGCAGCACCGCCGCCGGCCGGGCGTGCCGGGCGATGTGGTCCAGATACCGCAGCGACTGCGCATCGGCATGCTGCACGTCGTCCACACAGAGCACCACCGGCCCCTCGCCGGCCAGCGCACACAACTGCGCGCAGAACTCCCGCACGGCCTCCTCGCGCAGCGCGCGGTGCTCAGGACCGATGCGCGCGAGCGCGAACGCCGGTGCGCTGGCAACTGCCTGGCGCAGCACCCCCAGCGGTGTGAGAAGCCCGTCCTCGGTCGCGGCGGCCCGCAGCACCAGGGCCCCGGCGGCGCCGGCCTGCGCGGCCACCGCCTCCAGCAGACGGCTCTTGCCGCACCCGGCAGCGCCTTCGATCACGACCGTCCCGGACCGGCCCGCCGCACACATCGCCAGGACCGTCTGCAGAGCACCGGCCCCCGACGCCCCGCCCGCCGCCTCCGTCATGAACCGCCCCTTCGCCGCCGTCGCCGTCCGTCCACTGATTAGGGACGAGGATCCGAGCAGCCGCTCTAGACCGGGTCGAGGACGGACGGAGATCGCACACCAGGCCGTCACGCACCGGCGGCAGGCCAGCCGACATCCTGGGTGGTGTCCTTGGGCGCGACGGGCCAGCCCACGTCGTTCGTGGTGTCCGCGGGCGCGACGGGCCAGCCGACATCGTTCGTGGAGTCCTGCGAGGCAACGGGCCGGCCGACGTCACCGGCGGAAGCCTGCGGGGCGGTGGGCCAGCCGATGTCGCCGGCGGTGGCCGCCGTGGCGGTGCCCGCCGTGGTGAAGGCGGTGACGACGACGGCGGCGACGGCGGCGATCCGGGCGATGCGCTTCATGGCTGGCTCCTGGGGTGACAAGTCCGTGTTCGCTCTTTGGCAACCTCTTGCCTCAAGGTTGGCAACGCGCTCTCGGGACTCACTAAGGAACGAACCGAGAACCACTCGAGAACCTCCTTCGCCTGCACCACCACGGCCGACCGGAACAGCCGCGCCGGCTTGGCAACTCTTGGCAAGCCGGCAACCTGAACGGGGTCGGTTCCCTACGATCACCCGGTACGGCCGGCGAAGGGGGCAGGGATGCGTGCGGACACCGTGGACGCGAGGGTCGCAGCGGTGCGGCTGGCGGAAGGCGCGCCCCTGCGCGGCACGCTCGATGTCACCGCCCCCGACCACTGGCTCGCCCTGGACGCAGCAGTGCGCGACGTGGCCTGGTACCGCTCGCCCCTTCTGCCGCAGTGGGAGCACACCGCCCCGCTGCCCGCCGATCCGGCCCACCTCGACGAGTCCCGGCTCGCCCTTGCCCTCTGCCACCGCGACGGACGCATCCGCCAGGAGGCGGTGCCCTGTGCGGCCCGGTACCCCGGCCTGCTCCCACTGATCGTCATCCGCTGCACCGACTGGGCCGGCCCCGTACGCGAACGCGCCCGGCAACACCTGCGCACGGCCCTTCACGCGGACACTGCCGTCACCCTCGCGCCCGTGATCCTGCGCGTCGGCCGCAGAGACAGAGGCGCCTTCGGCGTCGAGCTGCTCGAAGAGGCCCTGCGCCGGGCACCCCGCGAACGGCTCACAGCCCTCCTGTCTTGCCCCGACCGCACCGTACGGCGGTTCGCACACCGGCTGGCCGTCGGCACCCGGCTGCTCCACCCGGCCGAGCTGGCCCGCGCGGCCGCACAGGACGAGGACACCGTGATCCAGGACCTGTGCGCCACGGCGGCGCTCACCGCCCTGCCCGACGTGCAGGCGTACGAAGACGTACTGCCGCCACTGCTGACCGCGCGCAACCCGCGGACCCGCTCGGCCGGCGTGACCGCACTGCGGCGCGCGGGACGGCCGCAAGCGGCGGAGCCGTTCCTCGGCGACCGGTCCGCACTGGTACGCGCCTGCGCCCGGTACGTCGTACGGCAGCACGGAGGCGACCCGGCCGCCTGGTACCGGCAGCAGTGCACGAGGCCCGACAACCCCCACGTGCCGCCCGGTGCGGTCATCGGGCTGGCCGAGTGCGGGGAGCGCACGGATGCGGGGCTGCTGTGGCCGCTGCTCGCCCACCGGGCGCCCGGCGTGCGAGCGGCGGCGGTAGCCGGACTGCGGACACTGGACTGCGCGTCCGCCGACCGTGTGCGGCCACTCCTCGACGACCCCGCCGCCGGTGTCGTGCGCGAGACCACCCTCGCCCTGCTGCCGTCGGCGAAGGACCTGCCCGCCGACTGGCTGCTGGAACGCACCGGCTCCAAGCGGCCGCCGCACGTCCGCCGCGCCGCCTTCCGCCTCCTCGCCGCGCACGACGCAGTCGTGGCACACCGGGCAGCCCTCGGGCTCCTGCAGGACCCGGACGCGAAGCTGCGCACCTGGGCAGAGCAGTCCCTCCAGCGCTGACGTACACGATATGCACGCATCACGTACGCGATCCGTACGGTTCACCAGGTAGCGTGGGAGTCAGGAGGTGTTCGATGTCCGAGTTGTTCGACGCGGTCGACGCGCTGGTCGCGTCCCGCTCGGCGCTGCCGTCGGCGGAGGAGCGCAAGCGGCTGCGGGTCGCGCACGGCCTGACTCTGGACGAGGTCGCCGCCGCGCTGAAGGTGCGCCGGGCGACGGTGTCGGGCTGGGAGTCGGTCAGGAAGACGACCGAGCCGCGCGGCCCGGAGCGTGAGGCGTACGCGCGGCTGCTGAACAAGCTTGCGGAGCTCTACCCCGCGCCGACTGCCGCTGCAGCCGCGATGCCGTCCACAGACCCGGTCCCCGAGGCTGCGGCCATGACCGCACGCGAGAGCATCCCGGCCGCCCCCGCCCCCGCCCCCGCCCCCGCCCCCGCCCCCGCCTCTGCCTCTGCCGGCCCTGCGGAGCAGACGGGCGGTACCGGCCCGCGGTTCGAGAACGGGCCGCTGGCGGTCGTCGATGTCGAGGACGGGCAGGTGCTGGCGTACTGCACCGGCGGCCTGGTCCTCGAGGTGCCCGCCAGGAGCATGCCGGCCCTGATGGAGTGGACGCTGAAGGAGGCGCGGCTCGGACAGCCGAGGCTGTCCGCCGCCGGGAAGGACGCCGACCCGCTGCTCGTGCTCACCGAGGCCGCGCTGGAACGCTACGGCCTCCCCGTCACCCTCACCCAGCAGGAGCGGCTCGCCGGCCGGATCCCGGAGAACCACAAGGTCGTCAGGCAACTGGTCCGCGCGCAGTGGAAACTGACGAAGCGCGGGTTCGGGCCGTGGGCGCGGATCTACCGCCCGGCCACCGGCTCGGCACGGGCCTGCGTCCAGCTGTGCATCCCGTCCTGGCACGCGCTCGATACGCGTCACTGGGGGAAGGCCGCACAGCTCCCGCCCGCGGAACTCGCCCGCGTACTGGGCGTGTACGCCTCGCGGGTGATGACGCCGCGCGGCTCCACCGCCGTGACCGGCCTGGAACTGATGACCGCCCTGCACCCGCCCACCCGCGCCTCCGGGCCCGACGCCGACGGCAAGCGGCACTCCGAGCACAATCCCGGCTCGCTGGGCAAGGACCCGGTCGACCCGGCGCCGTGCGAGGCCCCCGACGGGCACCCGCTCCTGGCGGACCTGCCGCGCTTCCACGTCCGCGGCCCCGGCGAGAAGCTGTTCGAGGAGGCGTACGACTGGGCGCGGCCGATGACCGACGACGAGTGCACCCTGCGGCACCTGGTCGGCATCGACGTCAACATGGCCTTCGCCGCCGGCGCCAACGGCCTCGTCGTCGGCCTCGGTGCGCCCACCCGTGTCAAGGAGCCGGTGTTCGATCCGAAGCTGCCGGGCTCGTGGCTGGTGGACCTCTCCCACGTCGACCTGTCCCGGGTGAAGGTGGGCAAGGACAAGTGGGCGGAGCTGGACGCCTCGCTGTTGCCCAGCCCGTTCACGCCGAAGGGCGAGCGCCCCGAGGGCCCGGCCTGGTACGCGACGCCGACCGTCGCGTACGCGGTGGAGCTCGGCTACGAGGTACGCCCGGTCGAGGCGTGGGTGCGCTACGACAACGGCCGCTACCTGGACGGCTGGTACAGCCGCCTGCGGGACGCCTACCTCGCCACGATGGCCGACCTCGGCGTCGACGCCGACCTCGCCCCGGCCGACTTCCTGGCGGCGATGGACGACTACAAGAGCCGTGACCCCCAGTTGGCGATCGTCGTCTCGGCGATCAAGGCGACGGTCAAGGGCGGCCTGGGCAAGCTGCGCGAACGGCCCCGGGGCGAGGGCTGGAAGCCCGGACAGCCGTGGCGGGCGCTGTCCCGCCCGACGTGGCGCCCGGACATCCGCGCGGCGGTCATCTCCCGCACGCGCATCAACCTGCACCGAAAGATCGTCAAGCACGCGGCGTTCACCGGCCAGTACCCGGTCGCGGTCCTGTCCGACTGCGTCGTCTACGCGGCCAATGGCGAGAGCCCGCTGGACTTCCTGCCCTACCGCGACGGCAAGCCGCTGCCCGGCGGCTTCAAACTCGGCGTCAACCCGGGCCTGGTCAAGCACGAGGGCACCCAGAGCGTCCTGTGGGGCGAGGAGGTCCGCGAGCGGTTCGACGCCCCCGCGTTGAACCTCGCCCGGTACATCAAGGACGGCACCGTCACCGACGCCGACAGCGGAGAGTAGGAGTAGGCGATGAGCCTGTTCGGGGACGGCCTGGACGCCGCCGTGCAGAAGGCCTTCACCCGCCCCGCGCCCAAGAGCGCGGGCGCACAGATGAGGTACCTGGTCAAACAGCTCAAGGGCACCGGAGCGGTCGCCCGGACGCTGGGGATCTCCCAGCGCACCGTCGAACGCTACGTGAAAAACGAGATCAAAAGGCCCCGCCCGGACCTCGCCGCCCGCCTGGAACGCGAGGTGAAGAAGCGCTGGCAGCCGCAGGTCCGGGCCAGGGCCCGGCAGCAGGCGGCCACCACCGGCGGGATCGTCATCGACACTCGCGCCCGCATGGGCTACACCGCGCCGATCGGGTCGACGGACCAGGACCGCATCCGTCACCTGACCGTCGCCCTGCCCCCGCAGTACGCGGCCCGCCTCTTCACCGCCCAGGAGCAAGGCGCCGGCGACCGCGAGCTCAAGGAGATCGCCGCCGAAGCCCTCAAGGAGGTCTACTTCCAGGACAGCGGCCGCCGCGCCGGCTCCCTGGAGGAGGTCCGCTTCACGGACATCGAGCACCTCGAGTTCGACCTGTAGCCCTCCCGCCCGCGCGCAGCCCGGACCCGGCCAGGTCCGCGTCCGGGCGGGCCGGCGTGAACCCGGTGGACGGCAAGACCGGACTGCTCACCCGGGAGCCCGCTGCCCAACGACCGGCGGGTCATGGCGGCACGGGAGGCGGCCACGCGCCGGGCGAACCGCCTCCCTGCCCCGCGCAGAGCGAGGGCAGCCCTCGCCGCCCGGGCACCAAGAACCCTCCGCGGACGCCTCAGGGCCGCGTACGAGGGGCACATCACCACGGCGGTCGAGGAACGCACGTCGGCGCACCGCAGGCCCGACAGCGCCCCCCGGGCGCAGACCACGCCGTTCCGGCCGCCGCACCACGACCGCCCGCGGAGCACCAGGTTCAGGCACCTGTGGTCAGAAGGATCACGAAGGCACGGACAACGCCGACGCCGCCGTCAGGGCTCCCGCAGACAGGCCGGCCAGGAAACCGTCTCACTCAACCCGAAAGCAGCGGTGAAGATGCGGTCTCAGCGGAAGGCGGCAGCATGGTCCGACGCCCATTGCCGGAATGATCTGGCCGCGGACCCGGTGACCCGGGGAACGGTGTCGCGGACCCTCAGCAATGCGTCATTGACGTCCCCGCCCAGCAAGTCGAGGACCGCATCCGCGGTCTCGTCTCCCATGAAGGAAGCCATCTGCCGGTGGGCTTCCTCCCGGCTGACCTCGATACAGGCCACCTTGCGCCCCAACGCTGCAGCGATGGCGGCAACTTGCTGTCGAACCGTGATGCATTCCGGCCCGGTCAGTGCATACGTCCGCCCCTGATGGCCCGGCTCGGTCAACGCCGCACAGGCCACTGCCGCGATGTCCGCAGGGTGGATGGCCGGGAGACCGATGTCCGCATACGGCGCTCGGACCACACCCTGATCGCGAATCGACCGCGCCCACCACAGGGTGTTCGAGGCGAACTGCGTCGGCCGCAGGATGGTCCAGGCCATGCCGCTGTCCTCGAGCAGCCGCTCAACAGCCAGGTTCTCGCCGGCCGCAGGAAGATGCGGATGAGTCTGCACCGTGATCGACGACACGAGCACCACATGCTCCACGCCGGCCTGCCGGGCAGACGCCAGGACCTCCGCTTCCGCGCCCATACCCGACAACAGGAACAGCGAGCGCGCTCCCTCCAGCGCGGCCTTCAGGGAATCCGCCCGCCCGAGATCACCCTCAACGGCTTCAATTCCTTCAGGGAACGAGGCCCGTCCCGCATCACGGGTCAGACCTCGCACAGGTGCGGCACCAGCCAGGTGCAACTCCCTCAGCAGAGCACTTCCCACGTTCCCGGTCGCGCCGGTCACCAGGATCATCGCCGTCTCTTCCTGTCGTCAGCCGGTGATCACATTCACGGCACGCTAAAACCTCAACCTTGCTTGAAGTCAAGGTTCCACCTCACTGCCTCAGGCCGACTGGGACAGGACACACGCAGCGCCGAAGAAGCCCCCGCCTCCCACCTACGCCGACCAGCCGCTGTCCGAACTGGCGGACATCGAGACGTCCTACGCCGCGGCTGGTCCCGGACGTCGGTCTCCTTCCAGGCCGCCAGTCGGCGCCAGCAGGTCATGCCCGAACCGATAGCCCAGCTCCTGGGGCCGGTACGCCCATGGATGACAAGGTGCCGCGCAAGGCCTGCCTGTCGGGTACTCGCGGCCGTCCCTCGACCAGCTTCGGCTCCGGTTCGGGCAGCAACGGCTCGTTCGAGCGCCACCGTTCGTCAGAGGCGATGCACGGCCGCGACCGACGCTTGCCGATGCCCCGTCAACGAGCGACCTACCGCGCCCCGGCCGCCCGCGAGGCCACTGCCGGCCTTCTGCCGCCGCCGGCCCTCGCGCACGCCGCGCTGCTCGGTGGTGGGGTAACAGGCCCGCCTCTACCGGGCCTACGCCTCCCGCTAGGTCAACACCCGAACTGGCGTGGAGATATGCAGCCACACCATCGCCAGTACACAGAGACAAAGACCCACTTCTACGGCGCGCCGCCGAGACCCCAACGCCCTCCCGGCCACGCAGATGTGGCCCGCTCACCTCGTCGTTCTCGACGCATCTGCCGCCGTCGCAGAGTGTCAACGCGGCGCGGGCAAGCGCCGGGCGCACGGCCACGCGGTGAGATCCCTGTCGCGCCGGCATAGCACGTCGGCGTCGGAGCACCGGGTGAGAAAACAGGTTTGCCGGCTGCCGGCGAGCTGCCACGATGCGTCTGTTTCCCAGGCGGAGGACACGTGTTCATTTTCGTGTGTGCGGGATGCGGCGCCGAGCTGACCACCCCGCTGTCCCGTGTCTCACTGCCGGTCCATGCCCGTCAGAAGTACGGGAACGGGACGCAGCTTCCGGTGCTCATGGAGCCCGGGACGTTCGCTGTCGACCCGGAGCCCTGGGGAGGGCCGTGGCGGACGTGGGACGAGATCGATCCGGGCGAGGCGGAGGCACGCGGCATCTACGCGCCGGTCTACGCCCTGTCCGACAGCACGCCCGGGGCGAGTGTCATCGCGCCTGGTGATGTCCGTGGAACCCGGCTGATTCCTGAGAAGAGCGGCGGTGCCTGCTGCGGCCTCGACGGCGCCGACGGGCCCAACATGGCCTGCCAGACATGTGACCTTTCCGTGGCGACCAGGGTCGACGACTGCTCGCTCTGGCAGGCCGTGCGGCTCAGCTCGGACGCCGTGCACCGCGTCCCCGTCGACGGTATCCACGCGGCTCCCCTGTCCTGGGCGGAGTGGGAACAGAAGGGGGAGAGAACGCCCCCGTTCGAGCCGATCGCCACGTGGGGAGGGCGGTTGGGGTCATCCCACTACTGGTCGTGGAGCCCGCAGTGGGAGGCGGCAGCCGGCCAGGCACTCGCCCACCTGCTGGCCGCCTCCCAAGGACAGCCGGTGAAAGTCCCGGGCGGTCTGACCGCGGACGTGTTCCAACGCGCGCTCGACTCCCTGCTGTCGGCGGACCACCCGAGGCGGCGCGCCGTACTGGCTGGACCGGGACAGCCCTCCCCCGACCGGGGCGTGGACATCCTCCTGGTACCCGTCCATCCCCAGACAGGACAGACCTGGACCCCCGCCGGCCCCTCGGCGTCGGCGTACCTGGTGCCTCTGCCGCTCGGGGTGTGGCTGTACCTGACCTCTCCCCAGCCGTACGTGCCGGTTCCCGCGGCAGGCCGCATACCCCAGGACGTACTGCGCGACGAACCGCTCCCGCTGCTCCCCAACCACCTGTTCCGGGCCGACCGGGGAACGTTCCAGCACACCCTGGTGCGGCTGCCGGCCGTGCGCAGCCCATGGCTTCGCACGATCCTCGAGAACCTCACGCAAGGCGCCTCGGGCCACCTCTTCTAGCCGTCCGGCGCGGTCGGCATCTGCCGTCCAAGACCCCGTGATCGAGCCGGCGACGACAGTTCGCGACCGCTCTTCCGCGACCGGCGACGTTGCCTTGCCGCGACTCCCCGACCGCGGATGACGGGCGAGGCCCGCCCTCCGACCTCCGAACCGTGCGCGGCTCCGCTCGGGGCTCAGTGCGACCCGGCCGCCGTGTCCCTGCCGAGCGCCGTCGTCACGGGCACCTGCCCGCAGGAGACGGCCGGACGACGACTGGAGGACGTGTGGCCGTATCAGGGCAGGCCGCGGCGCCGTCACCGGACCGGGCGACGGCGCCGGAACAGGGACGATGCCGCCGCCCGGCGAGGGCGGGAGAGCAGGACCTACCCGCTCAGCCCCACGACGCCCCAGCCCTTGCCGGCCGCTTCGGTCAAGACCCGGCCCCAGTCCTCCAGCAGGGCCCGGAACGCCGGGAAGTCGCCGACCCATCCACCGGGAGCGGCGGCGTATGCGGCGAAGGGCTCGCGCACCGTGTCGAGGGCGGGCCGCGTCCGCTCCCACACCGAGGCCAGCGCCCGGACGCTGTCCGGTGACCGCGCGAGCAGCACACCGTGGGCCCGGGGACCGTCCCCGGCGAGTGCCGGTTCGACGTGCTGCGCCGCACCGTCCGGCCCGTCCCAGACGAGCCCGCGCAGCAACGCGTCCAGCTCTTCCCGCAGCGCGGCCCCGACGTGGCCGCGGACGGACTCCCACCGCTGCCCGGCCCAGAAGTGCGGCTTGAACGAGCCGCAGGTGTCCCGGAACTCGTACACCGCGAAGAAAGGGGCGTCGGGCCCTCGCGGCCGGCACCAGCCGCCCTCGACGGCTGGGGCGTCGTGGTCCCACAGCCCCGTCTCGTCGGCGTACCAGGCGGCCCTCAACCGCGGCAGCCGCTCCCGGGGCGGGACCTCCTCCAGCCACGCGCAGTCGGTGATCAGCACCGTGATGTCCAACCCCATGATCGTGAGCCTACCGACCGGCACGCGCCGGGCGGCGGCCTCCGCGGCCGGGTAGGTGTACACGTCATGGGCACCGTTCGCCAGGGCGTCGGCGGCGGGGGACGGGGGTAGGCCGTCGCTCGCGGCGATGCGCGGGTGAGCAAGGCTCCGGACCGCTTTCGACTCCGGCCGGACGGACGGCCCCCTGCTCGACGTTCGAGGAGCACCCCAGACCAGCCCAGATGACTCGATCAAACGTTTGCCACGGCTACGCCCACTCCACGCCCAGTTCCCGCAGCGCGTCCAGCTGGTCCTGGGCGAGCTTGTCGCGCCTCGATTTGGTGTTCGAGACCCACACACCCAGCTTGACGACCACCGAGGCGGCCTCGCCTTCCACCGCGATCTCTTCTGCGTGGGCCCTGGGGACGCGGTGGTGGCCCTCACGGGCGATGTACTGCGCAAGGGCCTGAACGCCGCGCTGGAACGCCTGCTGCGCCTTGCTCGGGCCCTTAGCCGTAGGCGTGGCGGCCGGGGCGGGAGACGAAGCCTCAAGCGGCTTGACGCCCAGCGCGGACAGCCGCTCCCGCTGCTCGGGCAGGAGCTGCGCCCAGGTGCCCGGATTCTTCTGCCGCTGGAGCCACTTGCCCAGGTCATCGCCCTCGAACAGCACGCCGGGCTGGATCTCGGGCAGGTGGCCGTCGGCGTCGACCAGATCGGCGAGCACCCGGTAGTGCCGCTGCCAGTTGAGCGGCCAGGGGCAGTTCCAGTCCGGGTCGATCGCGGCCAGCTGCTGCGCGCGCTCCTCCGCCCGCTTCGGGTCCTTCCCGAGACCGCCCTTGCGCCGAAGGTTGGCCATGTGCTGCCCGATGGGCACCATCGCCTCGCCTTCGCCCCACACCGCGTCCTGACGCGGCGCGAGGTGCCCCATGGCCCTCCGGTAGGACCGGAGCGCGGCGAGCTTGTTCTCCCACGCCTCCTCGCCCGGCTCCCAGACCATCCCGGCCTCCGGCGCGTCCAGCAGGGTCTTGCGCTGTCGTGGCCCAGTTTTTCTGAGTTGTTTCTGTCGATGTGAGCTGGGGTTTCTCAGTTTTTCTGGGTGATGTTCGCGATGCCTGAGGTGCTCGTCGCGTAGGGCTGGGTGGGACGGTGTCCCTCTGAACTGCGTGTACGCGGGTGCGCGCGGGTTGATCGAGCGTCGCGCAGTTCCAGTGAGCTGCTACTTGATGGGACAGGTCAGGAGACGGTTTAGCCGGGGTGGATGTCGATGGTGGTGAGGAGATGCTGTTGCTGGGGGTGCAGGCGTGGCCAGTTGCGGTGTTGGGTCTGGATCCATGTGGTGATGCGTGGCGGGTAGGGCTGGCCGGTGTAGTGGCAGGTCTGGGCTTGGTGGTAGGTGCGGTGCCAGTGGTAGGGCCAGGGTGGGTTCCACCAGGGGTCGATGGTGTCGAGGGCGTGCAGGGTGGCGGGGGAGAGGCGGCGTTGGCCTCGACTTCGGTGGGCTTCAGGCCCGGGCCCGCCGTCGCGGCGCCGGTGCGAGGCAGGCGGCCCGGACCGCCCCGGCGCACCTGATCGTTTTCGACGTCCTCGACACCGCCGACGGCCCGCTGCTGGACGAGCCGTACCGGGCACGGCGGGCACGGCTGGAGTCGCTGTTCGCCGATGGGGTGCTGGCCGCGCCGTTCGTCCTGTGCCCGGCGACCACCGACCGGGCGACCGCTGAGGACTGGCTCGACCCGGCGTGGGGCGCGGCCGGCATCGAGGGCGTCGTCGTGAAAGGCCTGGACCAGAAGTACCAGCCGGGGCGCCGCGGCTGGATCATGGTCCGTTCCCGCGCCAGCGCGGAGGCGGTCGTCGCCTCGGTGACGGGCCGGGTGGCCGCGCCGTCGACGCTGCTGCTGGGCCGCTGCGACGAGGCGGGCCGCCTGCGGTTCATCGCCCGGACGGCACCCCTGTCGGCGGCCGCGCGGCGGGAGGTCGGCGGCCTGCTCTACCCGGGCGGGGCGGAGTATCCGTGGCAGCACCGCCGTTTCTCCGCGGGCTGGGGCACCCGCGAGTCCATCGACCACCGGCCGGTCGTGCCCGACGTGGTGGTCGAGTTCGCCGGGGACACCGCGGTGGACGAGGGCCGCTACCGGCATCCCGTCCGCTACCTGCGGGTGCGCGACGATCTGAGCCCAGAGCAGCTGCCGCCCCCAGGGGCCTAGCCCGGCGCCACGCCCGCCGTCGCAGGCTGACTGCCCTCTGGCCAGGGTGGTTTTCCGCAGGCCAGGTTGGGACGATGCGGGGATGGCGAGTGATCTGGCGGAGCCGTCAGCTTCAGAGTTGGCAGAGGTCATGCGCGCTGCGCTCATCCGTGCCCGGTGGGATCCGGACGGTGATCCGGCGGTTGCCGTTGATGTGCTGAACGCCTTGGTAGCAGGTGTGTGCGGTCCGGTCGATTCGGTGGCGGCCGGACAGATGGTCTTCGACTCGCAAGCTCTGGGGGCGGTGTACCTGTTCTGCGCTTCAGTGAACAAGGCCCTTGATCGACATCACCCGGCACGGCCCTCTGCCCACCGGGGTCTGTCTCTTGCCGATCATCTCGCCTTCGTGCATCCCCTGCTGCCCGGACTTCACCGGCGGCAGCAGGAGGTACTCCAACTCCTGGAGCGGGAGTTTCCGCCCCACAAGTGATCCCGCAAGGAAGCGGAGCAGCACGTCCAGAGCCCAGGCGCGCTCACCGTGTGCAGTCGCTGGGAGCCAGCCGTCAGATCCTGGACCTGGCTGAAGAGGACAGTTCCTCCGCAGGTTCGACGTAGCGTTCACGATGGGTAACAGAAAGAGGTAACGCAGTCACGAGGAGCGACATGATGATGCAGAACGACACCGAGCACCCCCTGCGCGAGGCTGGCTACGCCGCTTACGTCGACCACCTGAAGAACTGCGCCGAATGCGGGCCCACGCGCTGCCCGGTCGGTGAGACGTTATGCACCGACTACCTCACCCGCGTCCGGACGATGACCCGAACCGCTCTCCCGTGACACCGGGGCGAGTACCCGCAGCGACGCAGCGCCGGGTCGTGCTCGCCCCGCCACGCCCTGCCTGCCGCCGAAGCGGCCGCAGAAGCCGAAGCGGTCGTTCATCCTGCGCCCGGGCGCAGGATGAACGAGGAGCAAGCGCGACCCGTGGCCGGGGCACGGCCGCGATACTGGCCGCCATGACCAGGACCCCCGAGGTGCCGGCCGCCCCGTTCTCCCGGATCAAGGTCCGTACCGGGGCTCTCGTCTTCTGCGGCGACGACGTCGCCCTGATCCGCCGTGACCGGGCCGGCTCCGTCCACTACACGCCGCCCGGCGGCAACGTCGAGGACGGGGAGGACTTCCGCCAGGCCCTCGCGCGCGAGCTCGCCGAGGAACTCGACCTCGACATCGACCGGGCCGGCGGCGGCGACCTGCTGTGGGTCGTCGACCAGCGTGTCACCCGCCCGGGCCCCACCCCGCCGCCGCGCAAGCACCACCTGATCTACCGCCTCCACATCACGCCCGACGTCCGCGCGGGCCTCGCCGAGCAGGAACTGGACGAACTGCCCGACGGCAGCCACGAGATCGGCGTGATCGAGTGGATCGACTACCGCACGGCCGCCGGCCTGCCCCTCTTCCCGCCCATCGGCCCCGCCCTGGCAGCCCTGCCCCACCCCCGCGCCACCGTCGGTGACGCCGCCCTGGACGCCGTCACCGACGACAACTACACCTGGCTGTAGGGCTCCTGACAGGCGCCCGGCCATCCCGGTCGACCCACCGACCCCACCTTGAAAACCTCAGTAGCCGGCGATCCCCGAGTACGTATCGCGTACAAGAACGGGAACGGTGATCACGGCGTCGGTGCCGTCCATGCATAGGGCCCCCTCGTCCCCTGCGAACGAACCGGTGTGCTGACGGCCGCCCGGCGGATCCGTACGGACCTCAGGACATGCTGCCCCGGCACACCGTCCCCACGGCCGGGGTGCGGCCCGTGCGGAGGTATGTGTCGACCGCCTCCGTGACGCAGCGGTTCTGCGGGTATGTGCCGTGGCCCTCCTCCTCGGCCGTCAGGAGTACGCCGACACCGTCGCCCAGGGCGCGGGCCATGCGGCGGGCGCCGGGGTACGGGGTGGTCGGGTCGCCGGTGCCGCCGACCACCAGGACGGGGGCCGCGCCGTCGGCGTTCACCTGGGGCGTGGCGCGCTCGCCGTCGAACGGCCAGTCGTAACAGAGGTAGACGCCGGTGGACCAGGCCTCGCCGAAAACGGGTGAGGCGGCTCTGACGCGGGCCTCGTCCCTGTCGAGGCGTTCGAAGCCAGGACGCAGGCTGGAGTCAGCGCAGGTGATCGCCGTCTGGGCGACGCGGCTGTTGTCGCGCGGGGTCGCTGCACGGTCGGCGGAGCCGGTGTCGTCCGCGCCCTTGCTCAGCGGACCGCCGTCGTTGTGGTCGATCAGCGCGGTGAGCGCCTCGGCGAGTGGCGACCAGCCGTCCGTGCCGAGGTCGAGATGGTCGCTGACGGCGTACGCGAGGTCGTCGGCGGCGAGGTCGTTTCCTCCGCCGGCCGGGGCGGGCTTCTTCTCCAGGCGGTCGGCCAGGCGCGCCATGCGTCGCGCGGCCTCCTCGGGCCCATCACCGGTCGGGCAGTGGCGGATACGGGCCGCGCAGTGCGCAACGAACCGGTCGAACGCCGCCTGGACCGCCTTGACCTGCGACACCTGCTCCTCGAGGAGGTCCTCGGTCGGATCGACGGGCGCCTCAAGGACGAGCCGTCCGACGTGCGACGGGTACAGGTGGGCGTAAACCGCGCCGAGCTCCGTCCCGTACGAGACGCCGAAGTAGTGCAGCCGCTCGTCGCCGAGGAGATAGCGCATCAGGTCAAGGTCGCGCGCGGTGTGCGAGGTGCCGATGTACGGAAGGAACGCCCCGGAATGCTCGGCACAGGCGTCGGCCCCGTCGTAGCCGGTGTCGTCCGCGGTCTTCCCGCAGCGCACCGGAATGGTCGCGCCAACGCCGCGCGGGTCGAAGGAGACCAGGTCGAAGCGGTCGAGGAGCGGCTTGTACTGATCGAGGTGTTCAGGCAGTCCGCTCACGCCGGACACGCCGGGACCGCCGAAGTTGAGGACGAGCGAGCCGATGCGCCGGGAGTCCGGGCCGGTGGCCTTGCGGCGGATCAGAGCGACGTCGATCGTCCTGCCGTCTGGTTTCCGGTAGTCGAGGGGGGTCTTCATGACAGCGCAGTCATAGCCCGTGCGCGCGGTGGGCGGCGAGGTGCAGCGGGACCAGTTCAGGTGCTGGCCGGTGGTGAGCGCGGCGGGCAGACCAGCGGGCGGATTGCTCGCGGTGAACTCCGTACGCGGCTGCGCACTCCGACCGGGAGCATCGTGCTGGAGCCAGGCGCCGACGGCCCCGATGGCGGCGAGGACGACCAAGGCGATGATCCGCGCACCGACCGAGAGGCCCGGTCTGCGGCTTCGTATCGGATGTGCGTCACTCATCGAATCCCCGCGCTCCCACCCCTGGACGCCCGACCCGTGCCCTCGTGGCCGTGTTCATGATTGTCCGATCGTCGAATGAGTGCAGAGTACAAGCCGCCTCCGACAGCAGCTCAGCTCCTGGCGTCACGGATCCCCAACCCGGTGAACGTATGCGGTCACAGCACCAGTAGTGATTCGTTACGTCGAGTGATATCGGGTGGCTATGGGCAGTCTCCCAGGGTGAAGTCGGGCGAAGTGGAACGGCTCCGGGGCGAGTTGGCGGAGTTCGTTGCTGATGTGTTCGGGTCGTTGTCGCGGCGGGATCAGCGGCGGTAGGGCGAGTGTTATCTGCGGGGCCTGATGCCGGAGGGCCGGCGCAAGTCGGTTTCAACCCGCTGGCTACTGGCAGACCCTGCTCGTGGAGGACGATCCAGAGCCGGAGTTCCGCACCCACTGTCACCTCTTCGCTGCCCGCCGGCCCTGGCGACGTGGCTGCATCGACGAGGTGCTCCGTGACATCGCCGACGACAAGGTGGCCGGATTCCTCATCACCGACACTCAGATGCGACGCATCCACCACCCCTACGACGGCAGCGCCGACGTCTTCCTCCCACACCACACGAAAGAGACCGCACTCGCGATCGGCATGTAGCGGGGAGCTGCCTGGCAGGGAGCAGGCGGGGCTCGGTATCAGGGGCTGCGGAGGTGGGACGAGTGGCTGGCGCAGGTCGAGGTAGCAGCGCAGTCGGACGCCCGCCGGCGGCGCGCTGCTGAATGTGGCCGCTGACGATCGCGCCCAGCAGCGTGGGGAGACGGGCAAGTCGTCGGCCTGGGGCCTGGCCGCTGCGGGAGTGGGCATGGAATGCGCTGGAGGGGGTCGTGGAGGGCAAGAGCGGATCAGAAAGAGCGGCAGGTTTGCTGTCGGTTTCATCGGAGCCAAGGCCGGTCTTGCCGCCAAGGCGCTGAAGGCCTTCGTGCGATGGACCTGGATGTCAACGGAACATACTGGGCCGGTGGAGTTCTCGCCGGAGAGGTTATGCAGGAGGAAAAATGTCTCCACAGGCGACGGCGATAACTGACAACTGGCCAGCGACCATCGTCATGCTGGTCTTTGGAGGCGCCGTCATCGTCTTCTTCCTGGTCAAGGGGAAGAAGAGGTACGGGCCGCTCGCACGAGGCCGTGCACCGGCACTTGGGTGCGAATGGTGCTGTATGGACTCCCCTCCGAACGCGGTGGTCTACTGCGCGCCATGACAACTGTTACGAAGCTTCAGCCGGGCCCTGTCATCGACGAGACCATCCGTCTTCTGACCGAGCACTACGTTTTCCCCGAAACGGCCGGACAGCTCGCCGATCTGCTGCGACGGCGCCACAGCGAAGGCGCCTACGCGGTGGATGATGCCGAACAGCTGGCCCGGCTGGTCACCACGGACCTCCAGTCCGTCAACGGCGACCGGCATCTGAGCTTGCAGTATCACGCCGACCGGGTGCCCGAGAAGCAGGGAGCGGCGGTCCTGGAGTCCATCCGCGGGGACTTCGACACCTCGCTGGGCGGTGTTCCCCGGGTGGAACTGCTCGACGGAGGGGTCGCCGTCCTGGAACTGGCACCGATGCTGTTCCCCCTGGAGTGGTCCGCCGAACCGCTGGGCGCCGCGCTGGCGTTGGTCTCCCGCGCACGGGCCCTGATCGTGGACCTCCGGGCCAACCGGGGTGGCGACCCGGACACGGTCGCCTTCGTTTGCAGCCACCTGCTGGACCAACGCACCCACCTGAACTCCATGTACTGGCGCGACGGTGAACGCACCGAGCAGTCCTGGAGCCAGCCGCACGTCCCCGGTTCACGCTTCGGCGGGAGCAAACCGGTGTACGTGCTGACCAGCAACCACACCTTTTCCGCTGCCGAGGAGCTGGCATACGACCTGCAGCAACTCGGCCGCGCGACGGTGGTCGGCGAGCGCACCCGCGGCGGCGCCCACCCGCGGGACGGCTGGACGGTGCACCCGCATCTGGAAGCCTCGATCCCCGTCGGCCGGGCCATCAACCCCGTCTCCGGCACGAACTGGGAGGGCACCGGCGTAGAACCGGACGTCTCCTGCGCTGCAGACGAAGCGCTGGAGCGCGCGCACGGTCTGACCCGGGCGATCTAGGACGCGCGCAAGCGCCTGCCCTGCCGCTGTACGGCCTTGCCGTCGCAGTAGTTGCACAGCGGCGACCGCGCACCGCGCCCGTACTTGTGGGTGGGTCGGCGGCAGACGTCGCACGGGAAGACACCTCGTGGGCCCTGTCCCTGGACGGCCTTACAGTCCGCCAGTAGGGACTCGCGCGAGGGTCCGCTCCACCACCGCAGGGCCTCGGGCGGTCATCCCTCGCTGCCGTAGTTCTCGTCCAGCTCGGGACCGTCGGGGTCGCCTAGCGTGCGCAGGACGCTGGTGGCCGGGGCCGAGGCGGTGAAGCTGTAGCGGCCGAGCAGATTCAGGTTGCGGTCCTTGAGCGGGACAGCCGGGCGATGTCCTCCTCGCAGATTTCGTGGCCCTCGGCGCGGAGCTGGGCGATGACGGCGTCGATGTACTTCGTCGTCCACGCCGTGGAGGACCAGCCGAGCGCGCCGAAAGCTAATCCTCCATCCCGTCGCGGTACGCCTGATGGATGGTGCCGCGCTTGCTGTGGCATACGTCCCGGGCCAGCTTGTGGCGAGACTCCTGCACGGTGAGCTGCCGGTTCACCTACCGCCGTGATCCTGCACACGGGCCTGGAGGACAAGAACGGCATACAGGTTTCTGGGACGAGAGGCCCTGAACCGACGGCGCCTCGGTCACGCACCGCAGAGAAGCGGCTGCACAGCGTGATGCAGCAGGCTGCCTGCTGTTGTCCGGCGAACGGGTGGCCTTTGTCGATGCTTTGACTACTCGTGTGCGTCGACGATGCCGGTGAGTGCGCGCAGGCCCGCGACGATCTCGGGGGCGTCGGGAGCCTGGTCGGGGTCGGTGAGCCACTGCGTCATCAGGCCGGTGAACAGGGCCATCTGTGCGGCGCCCAGGGTGCGGGCCGCGGTGTCGCCGACCTGGTCCTCGGGTGTGCCGAGCAGCAGCGCGGCGAGACCTCGGCGGCCCAGGGCCTGGCTTCCGGCCAGGTAGCGGCGCAGGTCGTCGGAGTGTTCCGCCTGGAGCAGGGCTTCGAGCGTGGCCAGCCACAGCGTCCGGTCGTCCTGGAAGGACTGGATGATCTGCGCCCACATCGCCTCGTAGCGCGCCGCCGGGCTGCTTCCGGTGTCGCCGAAGGAGGCCAGCGTGCGGCCGATCCGCGTGCCCCACTCGTCGATCGCCTCGATCAGCGCGGCGTTCAGGAGCTCCTCCCGGGAGCCGAAGTGGTAACCGATGGCCGCCATGCTCACGCCGCCGGCCGCCGTCACGATGTCGCGCACCGTGGTCCGCGCCCAGCCCTTCTCCTCCAGGCAGCGCCTGGCCCCCGCCAGCAGATCCTCGCGATTACCCATGCCAGGAACGTTACCCGTCCCGTTGTGCGAACGCCTTACGCGGCCGCCTTGCGCGTGCGTCTTATACAAATGTCTTGTGCAAGCGCCCAAATTCTGAGTACTGTCGTGCCGTACCCACCGATCGAGGAGATGTCATGAGCCACAGCCACCCCGTCAGCCGCCGTCTGCTCGGCCAGGCCACCGCCGTCCTCGCCGTGGGAACCCTCGGCACCGGCACCGCCGCGGCGTCGGCCCCCTCGGCTGCCGAGCCCATCAGCGTCCTGAACCGCAGTGCGCTGCCCCTGAACGACCTGGAGGGACTCGGCCGCATGGTCGGCGACGCCCGCGTCGTGGGCCTGGGCGAGGCCAGCCACAGCGCCCACGAGTTCTTCACACTCAAACAAAGACTCTTCTGCCACCTCGTCGCCGCCGAGGGCTTCACCACGTTCGCTCTGGAGGCGAGTTGGAGCACCGGCCTGCGCCTGGACGCCTACGTCACCCGCGGCACGGGTGACCCCGCGCGGATCATGCAAGAGGAGTTCCAGGGGCAGTACGTGTTCTGGAACACCCAGGAGTACCTGGACCTGATCCGGTGGATGCGCCGCTACAACACGAGCCATCCCGGCCGGCCGCAGCTGCGGTTCGTGGGCAACGACCTCGGTTACGCAGGCGGCGAGGCCTTCGCCCAAGTCACCGACTACCTCGCCGCGCACCGTCCCGACCTGGCCTGGCAGGTCTCAGACCTGTACGCGGGCCTGAAGCCGACGGCCGGGACACAGGCGGGGGCGTGGATGGCCGGCCAGCTGGGCAAGGACCCGTCGGCCCGCCGGGCGGAGGCCGACCGGGCCGACGCCGCCCTGGCACTGCTCCGTGACCACGGCCGGCCCCGCACGGCCGGCCGCGACGCCGAGCGGGCGCACGCCTGGGCCCTCCAGAACGCCACCGCCATCACTCAGAGCTTCACCGGCTACGCCTTCCCCGACGACCAGTTCCCCGAGCGCATGCGCTACCGCGACCGGGTCATGGCCGACAACACCGCCTGGTGGCTGCGGCATGAGGGCGGCCGCATCCTGCTCGCCTCCAACAACGGCCACGTCGCCTACACCAGCGACAACCCGAAGGAGTTCCCGGAGCCCACCGGCGCCTTCCTGCGGGCCGGGCTCGGTCAGGACTACGTCAGCATCGGCGTGACCTTCCACCAGGGCACCGTCAACGCCCTGCCCGGCTTCACGGCCCAGCGGCCCCGGCGGTACACCGTCGCACCGGCGCCGAGGGGCTACAACGAGCACACCCTCGACAGGCTTCGCCACCGCGACTTCAGCCTGGACCTGCGCACCGCGCCCGAGGCGGCCCGAGCCTGGCTCGCCGCGGCGCGTCCCACCCGCTCCTACGGCCTGTACTGGTCGACCGACGACCCGGACACCGCGCTCGGCCTGTCGTACGACATCCTCGTCCACTTCCACCGGGTGGAAGCCGCCCACGTCCTCCGGTGACTCAACAGGCGGAGGGAGCCGGGCTCCGAAAAGGGGTCCATCGACACGGAGCGGTGCGGCGACCTCCTTGAGGCTCACTGCGACGACCAGGTTGACGACGAAAGCGCGCCGCCCCCACCCGGGCGACGCGCTTTCGCCGCGTTGTGCAAGAACGCCCGGCGCCACGCTGAGGTGCTCAGTCGCTGGCCACCACCTACCGGACCGGTAGACGAGAAGGCGCCTTCAGCGACTAGGAGCGGTCGCGCCGGCCGGGGCCCCTGTCCTCAGGGAAGTTTCCTTCCGGGCCGAGCGGGTGTTCCTCCCACAGGAGAGCCTGCCAGCCTCGGCCGGGCGAGCCGGAGAGGACGACGACGCCGATGTTGCCGAGCGGGTGGCTGGACGCGTACGCCACGTCGACGTTGGCGGCTCGGGCTGCCACCCACGTACGGATCATTGCGCCGTGGCTGACCATGGCCACTGTTTTCGCACCTGTTCCCGCTGTCTCGGTGACGACAGCGTCGAAGCGGCCCAGGGCCTCCACGCCGTTCTCTGCGCCAAGCATCCTGCGGCCGGTGTCCCCTTCGGCCCAGGCGAAGGCGGTGGAGAGATAGATGGCGGCAGCGTCGTCCTCGCCACGCATCTCCAAGTCGCCGGCGGACAGTTCCCTGATCCCGTCCCGTACTTGGACCTCAAGCCGCGTCGCGGCAGCCAGTGGAGCTGCGGTCAGTTGGGTGCGCAACAGTGTGGAGGCGTCAGGGCATCGATCTGCTCCGCCGCCAGAACCTGCGGTAGCGCGGCGGCTTGCTCCTGCCCCAGGGGTGTCAGCGCCGGTCCCGGTGCCTCGGTGTCCAGCAGGTGCTTCAGGTTGGACGGAGTCTGGCCACGGCGTATGAGCAGCAGACGCATACGGGATTACCTCCACAGGGCGGAACAAGTCGCTCCACTCTGCCACCAGAGCCTTTCTCCCACCGCGCGGGGACCGGCACCGGCACCGGTCACCCCCATCTGCCACCCGCGACGCCGTTGGAGGCGCCGCGGGGCTTGGTCGCGGTGTCGGTCAGCCCGGCAGGCCACCGGTGTAGCGGTAGATGTCGCCGACCGAGTTGACGTGCCAGACGGTGCCGTCGGCCGCGGCTCCGATGTCGGTGCCCGCGCCTGGGATCTGCTGCCAGGGGCTGGCGTCGTTGTTGGTGTACGTGTAGATGCTGCCGCCCGCGTTCACGCCCCACACCGAGGTGCGGGAGCCAGAGGCGATGGCCTTCAGCCCGCCGCTGATCTGCTTCCAATGGCCGCTGTCCTGGTCGCGGTGTAGCGGTAGATGTTGCCGGCGGAGTTGACCCCCCGCACCGTGCCGTCGGCGCCTGCGCCGATGTCGGTGAGGGCGCCGGGGATCTGTTGCCAGGGGCTGGCGTCGGTTCCCTGCCGCGTTCACGCCCCACACGTTGGTCCGCGACCCCACCGCGATCCGCACCAGCGCACCGCTGACCTGCTTCCAATCGGCCATCGCGCCGACTCCCTCCGCTCAGGGATGATGCAGGTGAATGCTCCCCAGGCGGAACGATTCGCCGTGTGGGTGACCTTTCGCGCTCGTCGTTCCGACCGTCCGGAAAGAGGGCTTTTGTAGAAATGATTCTCGTTTGATCTGGGGTCCCGACGGGCCCAGGGTCCGTCAAGGCGACGGGAATCGCCGTCGCCCATACGGGTTCACCGCAGACGCCAGCTTGACGCCTGTCGCCTCCGTACGGCGTCCAGGTGCCCGGGTGCGGCGTCGGCCCATTGTGGCGGGTTAGGTATCGCGCAGGCGGGTGCAGGAGCGCCTGCCACCGGTACAGGAAGCGGTCAAGGCTGTTCGGGGAGGGACGACACCGGCTTTGCCCAAGCCACGCCCCTGTCGCCGGTCAGGGTGACGTGTGCGGGATTTCCGGGCTGGGCGCGGCTACGGGCGCGGTCATGTCGAGCAGCAGCATGGCGTCGTGGTCGGGTGTGCCGGGTTCGGCGGTGTAGACGCCGATGCGCTGGCCCGGGGTGCCTTCCAGGTGCATGGACTGGGAGGTGAGCGTGACCGTGCCGACGCGGGGGTGCTGGAAGGTTTTCTGCGCGGGTTTGCGGCCGGTGACCTCGTAGCGTTCCCACAGCCGGGCGAATTCGGGGCTCTTGAGAAGGAGCTCGCCGACGAGGTTGGTCAGGTCAGGAGCGTCTGGGGCGGTGCCCGCGACAGCGCGCAGCCGGGCGACGCAGCCGGTGATCTGGCGGTCCCAGTCCGGGAACAGATTCTGCGCGGCCGGGTGGAGGAAGAGGTAGCGGGCGAGGTTGCGGTGCTTGGCCGGCCAGTCGTCCAAGCCCGCGTACAGGGCAAGGCCGCCCGGGTTCCAGGCCAGCATGTCCATGCTGCGGCTGATGACGTAGGCCGGGTTAGGCCGCAGCGACTCCAGCAGGAGCTTCAGGTGGGGGCGCACGGTGCGGCTTGGGGCCGGGGGCGGCTCGGGGGCGTAGCGGGCGGCACGTGCGGCGAGCTCACGCAGGTGCTGATGTTCCTGGTCGTCCATGTGCAGGGCGCGTGCGAGGGAGTCGAGGACTGCGGGACTGGGGCGGGTCTCCTTGCCGCGTTCCAGGCGTACGTAGTAGTCGATGCTGATCCCGGCGAGGGTGGCCAGCTCCTCGCGGCGCAGGCCGGGGGTGCGGCGAACGCCGGCGCCGACGGTGAGGCCAACGTGTTCGGGACTGGTCTGGGTGCGGCGGGCGCGCAGGAAACGGCCCAGCTCGGCGCCCTCGCTGTGCGCGCTCGTCGATGCCATGACTCCAGTTTCACCCGCCTGGCACCCGCCCCAGGGGCGGGAGAGGGGTCCTGTCATTACCCCCGAAGAGCCCGCCCTGCCACACCGGAGCAATCCGGGCGAAGGTGAATGAGGAAGACGCCGGCCTCATCGCCGCCGCCCTGGCTCCAACCGGCACGACCCGCCGGACCGGGCGAAAGGGAGAGGCCAGGTGACACCATGATCGGAAGAGGGCGAGATGCGCTACATCAAGCTGCGTGACCTGGAGGTTTCCCGGATCGGGCTGGGCGCGATGGGTATGTCCCACGGCTACACCGGCTCGGGCACCGACGACGCGGAGTCGATCAGAACCGTGCACCGAGCCCTCGAGCTGGGCGTCACCCTCATCGACACCGCCGAGATCTACGGCCCCTACATCAACGAGGAACTGCTCGCCCGGGCGCTGAAGGGCCGCCGGGACAAGGCGGTGCTTGCCACCAAGTTCGGCCTGGTCTCGCACGCCGGCGAGGGCGCGTGGAACCTGGACTCCAGCCCGGCCAACATCCGCACCGCCGTCGAGGGCTCCCTGAAGCGGCTGGGCACAGACCACATCGACCTGTACTACCAGCACCGAGTGGACCCGAACACTCCGATCGAGGAGACCGCCAGCGCCGTGCGCGAGCTGATCGCAGAGGGCAAGGTGCGGGCTTTTGGCCTCTCGGAGGCGGGCCCGGACACGATCCGCCGCGCCCACGCAGTCCAGCCGGTCACCGCAGTGCAGTCCGAGTACTCCCTGTTCACCCGCGGCATAGAGGACCGTGTCCTGCCCGTCCTGCGGGAGCTGAACATCGGCCTCGTGCCGTTCTCCCCGCTGGGCCGCGGCTTCCTGACCGGCACCGTGCGCTCCACCGACCAGTTCGACGAGAACGATTTCCGCCGCGACAACCCGCGCTTCACCGGCGAGAACTTCCAGCGCAACCTGGCGCTGGCCGACGAGGTCAAGGCCCTGGCCGATGAGGCCGGTGCCACCCCCGGGCAGGTGGCACTGGCCTGGCTGCTCGCCCAGGGCGACGACATCGCCCCGATCCCCGGCACCAAGCGCGTGACCCGTGTCGAGGAGAACACCGCCGCCGACGCCGTCACGCTGACCGCCGAGCAGCTCGACAGGCTCTCCAGCCTGCCGCCCGCCTCCGGCGACACCCACACCGAGGCCCAGGCGCAGATGCTCGAACGCTGATTCATCCACCGCCCCGCACGACCCCCCGTTTGGAGAAGTAGTCCCTGATGCGTGCAGCAGTGATGTACGGAGCCGGCGACGTCCGCGTCGAGGACCGGCCCGACCCGAAGATCGTCCAGCCGACCGACGCGGTGGTGCGCACGGTGGCCGCGTGCGTGTGCGGCAGCGACCTGTGGCCGTACGGGTCGATGCCCGCCACCGACGCAGGCCGCCCCATGGGGCATGAGTTCCTCGGCGTCGTCGAGGAGACCGGCGCGGACGTGACGGGCCTGAAGACCGGTGATCTGGTCGTCGCCCCGTTCACCTACAGCGACAACACCTGCGACTACTGCGCCAAGGGCCTGCACATCTCGTGCCGCAACGGCGGCCGGTACGGCTTCGACGGTGTCGACGGCGGCCAGGGCGAAGCCGTCCGCGTCCCCTACGCCAACGGCACCCTGGTCAAGCTGCCGGTGGCCGCCGACTCCGCACTGCTGCCCTCGTTGCTGGCCCTCTCTGACGTGATGACCACCGGCCACCATGGCGCAATCACCGCTGGCGTCACCCGCGGAGATGCAGTGCTCGTGGTCGGGGACGGCGCGGTCGGCCTGTGCGCGGTGATCGCAGCCAAGCGGCTCGGCGCCGAGCGGATCGTGCTCGCCGGCCGCCACGAAGCCCGCACCAGCCTCGGCCGGGAGTTCGGCGCGACCGACGTGGTCGCCGAGCGCGGCCAGGAGGGCATCGCCCGCATCCGCGAACTGACCGGCGGCGTGGACAAGGTGATCGAGGCCGTCGGCACCCGCCCGGCCCTCGACACAGCGCTCGGTGCAGTCCTGGACGGGGGCACCATCAGCCGACTGGGCGTCCCCCAGTACGAGCAGGGGCCGATCGGCCCGGCCGAGTTCATGCGCAACATCACCCTGACCGGCGGCGCCAGCCCCGCCCGCGCCTACATCGAGCAGCTGCTGCCCGATGTCCTGGACGGCACCATCACCCCCGGCCGTGTCTTCGACCAGACCTTCCCCCTCGACCGGGCACCGGACGCCTACCGGGCCATGGCCGACCGCCAGGTCCTCAAGGCGCTCATCCGCCCCTGACCACCCGCCCCCGCCCTCCAGCGAAGGACATCCCACTCATGCAGACCGTCACCCTCAACAACGGCGTCGAGATGCCGCTCCTCGGCTTCGGCGTCTACCAGATCCCCGCCGAGGACACCGAACGCGCCGTCTCCGAGGCCCTGGCCGCCGGCTACCGCCTGCTGGACACCGCCGCCGCCTATGGCAACGAGGAAGCCGTCGGCCGCGCCATCAAGTCCAGCGGCATCCCGCGCGAGGACCTGTTCGTCACCACCAAACTGTGGGTCCAGGACGCCCCCGCCCAGGACAACACCCGCCGCGCATTCGAAACTTCCCTGACCAAGCTGGGCCTGGACCACCTCGACCTGTACCTGATGCACCAGCCCTTCGGCGACGTCTACGGCCAGTGGCGCGCCATGGAGGCGCTCCACCGCGAGGGCGTGGCCAAGGCGATCGGGGTCGCCAATTTCTACCCTGACCGGCTGATCGACCTGATCGTCAACAACGAGATCACCCCGCAGGTCAACCAGATTGAAACCCATCCCTTCTTCCAGCGCGTCGACTACCAGGACCTCATGCGTGAGCACGGCGTGCAGATCCAGTCCTGGGGCGGATTCGCCGAAGGCAAGAACGACCTGTTCACCAACCCCCTGCTCGCCGAGATCGGCAAGCAGCACCACAAGTCCGTCGCCCAGGTCGTCCTGCGCTGGCTCACCCAGCGCGGCGTCATCGCCATCCCCAAGTCCGTGCGCGCCGAGCGCATGGCCGAGAACATCGACGTCTTCGACTTCCAGCTCACCGACGAGCAGATGGCCCAGATCGCCACCCTCGACACAGGCAGCTCCCTCTTCTTCGACCACCACGACCCCGAGATGGTCGCCTGGCTCGCCAAGCGCCGCCTGGACAGCTGAACGGCGCTCATTGCTGGCCGCGGGTGCCCTGAAGCCAACGTCCGGGGCGCCCGCCCGGGCCTCCACTCCGCCAATGCCGGGAGCCGTCCACCATGATCACCCACACCGTCCTGCCGAACCGGCGCACCGTTCTGCGCAGCGCACTGGCGACCGCAACCGCCGCTTTGAGTGCGACCCACCTAGCGGGCTGCTCACCGTCCTCACCGAACTCCAGCGCCTCCTCCGAGTCCACCGCGACGACCGGAAGCAACGAGAAGCGAGTCCTGCTGGCCTACTTCTCCCGACCGGGCGAGAATTACTACAACGGCGGACGTATCGACCTGAAGGTCGGCAACACCGAGGTGCTCGCCGACAAGATCGGCAGCCGCATCAGCTGCGATACCTACCGCATCCAGGCCGCCGACCCCTACCCGCACGACTATGACGCGACCGTAGAGCGCAACGTCCGCGAGCAGGACACCGACGCCCGCCCGGCCATCGAAGGCGGCCTGCCCTCCCTCGACGACTACGACACCATCCTCCTGGCCAGTCCCATCTGGAACGTCCGAGCACCCATGATCATGACGACGTTCACCGAAGCACTCGACTTCCGAGGCAAGACCATCCACCCGGTCACCACCTACGCCATGAGCGGCCTGGGCACCACCGAACGCGACTACGTCGCCTCCTGCCCCGGCGCGACCATCGCCGAGGGCCTCGCGGTACGCGGCGAAGAGGTCAAGGACGCCGACACCGAAGTTGAGGCATGGCTGCGACGTATTCGGCTGCCCAACCGGTAAAGGCTCCTGCCGGGCACGTCACGGCCCGTCCGGATGCCAGTGCTTACGGCTGTTCATCCTCGCCGCTGACCCGGCCACGCAGCGGGCGCAGACCACCGCCAGCGTGCGACGGCGGCACGGAAGCTGTAGCGGCCCAGGCCGTTGAGGTTCGCGTGGCGAGCACTCTGGCTGGGGCAGGACTTCAGCGCCGGCTGGGGCAGTCGCGACGTCCTGGACGTCACGCTCGTCGCCCCGGAGTTCGTGGTGGAAGTCGCGGCCGATGTCGCCCGTGACGCGGCCAGCCGGTGGCGCCATCCCGTACGGCCGCAGCCTCCGTGCCCCGACGTGTCTCCGGGTGCTGTGACGCGGTTCGGTGACTGATCGCACACGGGCGCGAGCGTTCGAGGCGACATGCCACGGCCACCAGGAAGGAGAGGAAGGCGCCAGATCACCGGGCTATCATCAACTGGACGACCCGCACCGTGGCCAAGCTGCCGGCACATCAGGCAACCGTGATCCGCCCGTTCGCCGAATGGCACATCGTCCGTGACGCCCGCCGTCGCTCGGCACGCGGCCGCTACACCTACGCCGCCCACAAGGGTGACTGCGGCAACATCCGCGCTGCCATCGACTTCCTCACCTGGCTGGACAGCCAGCAACACACCCTCCAGAACCTCACACAGGAAAGCCTGGACATCTGGGCGATCTCCAGGCCCACCCTACGGGCCCGCTCCATCCCGTTCATCCGCTGGGCCTGCGCCCGCCACCTCACCCGGACCGGCCTGACCATCGAGCACCCGAGCACCCAACTCCCCGGCCAGTTCCGGATCGAGGAAGTCCACTACGAGGAGCTACGCCGCTGCCTGAACGATCGAGCGCTTCCGCCGGACGTCCGCATCGCCGCAGCCTTCATCCGCCTCTACGCCCTCCCCCTGACCCGCATCGTCGAACTCACCACCGACCAACTCCACCACGACGCGGACCACACCTACCTGACGATCAACCGCCACCCCGTCGTCCTGCCACCGAAGCTCGCCCGTCTTATCGACGACCATCTCAACAACGGATCCCGGCACACCAGCGAAGCCACCGCGTACCTCCTGCCGGGCCGAACCCCCGGCCGCCCCCGCAACCCTGCCGGACTGGCCGACAAACTCAAGCGCTACAGCCTGCCGACCCGCGCAGCCCGGAACACCGCCATGGTGCAAGCACTAGCCGACCTGCCACCGGTGCTGATCTCCGATCTGATCGGCATCCAGCCGAGAACAGCGGAACGCTTCGCAGCCTTGGCCGGCGAGAACTGGTCCGACTACCTGGCCGGTCGCCATCGACGTAGCGCAGGTGCCGCTCCTCTGTAAAAGACCGGCACTGGCACCTCGCATCCGGGGGAAGCTGTCGGAGGTCCGTGCCTCACGAGACTGCTTGCCGCCCGTGGTCAGCCGGCTGAGTCGGTCTTCTCCTCAAGGGTGCGCGGCCCGGTGGCCGAAGTTCCAGTCCAGCTGGCGAGAAGGCCCAGGGCTTCGGCGGAGGGGGAAGCGGGTTCGGGGGTGTAGATGGTGAGGGTCTGTTCGGGGTCGCCTTCGACGGCCAGAACCAGGTAGTCGAGGGTGAGATCGCCGACGAGCGGGTGGTGCAGGCGCTTGGTGCCGGTGGTGTGGGCGACGACGTCGTGGTCGGCCCACATGCGGCGGAAGGTATCGCTGTGCAGAGACAGCTCGCCAATCAGCTCGGTGAGCTGCGGGTCGTCGGGATGGCGTCCGGCGTACAGGCGCAGCATGGCCAGGCAATCGCCGGCGACCTTCTCCCAGTCGGCGTACAGGGTGCGGGCGGCCCCGTCGAGGAAGACGAAGCGGGCGAAGTTGCGTTCGCGGCGGGGCCGGGCCTCGAAGTCGGTGTAGAGGGCGTGGGCAAGCCGATTGGCGGCCAGGACGTCCGTGCGTCGCCCCTGGACCACCGCGGGGACGCTGAGCGAGTCCAGGGTCCGGTACAGGACCGGGTGAACCCTCTGGGGGGCGAGCGGGCGCCGGCGGCGGGCCCGTGTGGTGGCGGTGGGCTGGGCGAGGTCGAAGAGGTGAGCGCGTTCGGTGTCGTCCAGGTGCAGGGCGCGGGCGACGGCCTCCAGGACGCTTGCGGAGACACCCTGGGTGCGCCCCCGCTCCAGGCGGATGTAGTAGTCGACGCTGACTCCGGCGAGCTGGGCAACTTCCTCGCGGCGCAGCCCCGGTACGCGGCGGGCGCCGCCGTGCGGTGCGAGGCCAGCCTGTTCGGGGGTGATCCGGGCCCGGCGGGTGCGCAGGAACTCACGGATCTCGCTGCTGCGGTCCATGGGTCCACCGTACGGCGGTGCCCGGCAGGTCAGCGTGCTGAAGGGGGTACTGGCAGACCCCCGGAAGAGCGGTGCCCTTTACCGCGGCCTACGGGGCGTTCGCGGATGGTTGCCTGGATAGCGGGCCCGGGACACGGCACTGATCATTTCGAGCAGTACGCGCCGTAACCGCACGCACGAAATCGTCGCTGCCGCTGCCCGCTGTCTGCCCTCACGCCGTACGTCTGGAGAAGAGGACACCCCATGGCTTCGAAACTGACCGGCACCGTCGCACTCGTCACCGGCGCGAGCAGCGGTATCGGCGCCGCCACCGCCCGCCGGCTCGCCGAGCAGGGCGCCTCGGTGGCGCTCGTGGCCCGCCGCAAGGACCGGCTGGAAGCTCTTGCCGCTGAGATCGAGCAGGCGGGTGGCACCGCCACGGTGGTGCAGGCGGACATCACCGACCGCATCCAGGCCGAGGCCGCCGTACAGCAGGTCCTCGACCGGTTCGGACGGCTGGACACCCTGGTCAACAATGCCGGCCTGATGCTCCTGGGGCCCGTCGTCGGCGCGGATGCCGAGGAGTGGGACCGCATGATCGCCGTCAACGTCCAGGGCCTGCTCTACACCACCCGCGCCGCCCTGCCGCACCTGCTCAAGGCCGCTGAACAGGACCCGCGCCAGGTCGCCGACATCGTCAACATCGGCTCTGTCGCCGGCCGCGTGGCGAGCCGGGGCTTCGGCGTCTACAACGCCACCAAGTTCGGCGTGCACGCCTTCACCGAGTCCCTGCGTCAGGAAGTCACCCAGCGCCACGTGCGCGTCGGCGTCCTCGAGCCGGGCGCCGTGGAGAGCGAACTGGGCACGCACAACAAGCCCGAGGTCCGCGGCGAGCTGATCGACCCCTACTTCGAGGAGACCGAAGTCCTGGCCGCCGAGGACATCGCCGACGGCGTCGCCTACATGGTCACCCGTCCCCGCCACGCCGCTGTCGGTGAGCTGTGGATCATGCCCACTGAACAGGCGTGAGCACTTCCACCGTCGCCTCCCGCCAGCTCCCTAACCCACCGGGTCCCCGCCTACGGAACCCGAAAGGAAATTTCTCATGAGCAAGGTCATCTTCATCACCGGTGCTGGACGTGGTCTGGGCACGGACATCGTCCGCCAGGCCCTCGCGGCCGGGCACCAGGTTGTCGCCACCGGCCGCCGCCCCGAGGAGGTCGAGAAGACCCTGGGCGGCCCGCAGGACAACCTGCTCGTCACCAAACTGGACGTCACCAGCCTCGACGACGCACACGCGGCCGCACAGGCCGCCGTCGACCGGTTCGGCCGCATCGACGTGCTGATCAACAACGCCGGGAACTTCTTCGCCGGCTACTTCGAGGAGATCTCCCCGGAGCACATGCGCCGGCAGATCGAGACCAACCTCTTCGGCCCGATGAACGTCACCCGCGCCGTCCTGCCCGTCATGCGCGCCCAGCGCGACGGCCACGTCCTCACCCTCTCCTCCCTCGCCGGTCAGGTCGGCACGGAGTTCACCTCCGCCTACGCGGCCTCCAAGTTCGCCGTCGAGGGCTGGATGGAAGCCCTCCACCACGACATCAAGCCGTACAACATCCGCACCACCATCGTGGAGCCCGGCTACTTCCGCACCGAGTTGCTCGTGGACGCCTCCACCACCTGGCCCGAACCGACCATCGACGACTACGCCGAGCGCACCATCGCCACGGTCGAAGCCTGGAAGAGCATCAACGGACAGCAGCCCGGCGACCCCGCCAAGCTCGCCCGCGCCCTGCTGACCCTCGCCGGCCAGGACCAGCCGCCACTGCGCTTCGTCGCCGGCGCCGACGCCATCGAGGGCGTCACGGCCAAGGCCCAGGAGCTCCTCACCCAGGTCGAAGCCTCTCGTGAGCTGGGCGGCAACCTCGGCCACGACGACGCTGCCTGAGCGGCAGCCCCACCAGTGTGTCCCCGAGCAATGATCAAGGACAGGTGCCATGGAACACGTCACCGAGACTCCCACCGTGCAGGCCCCGGCCGAGCGGTTCACCGGCGACGTCTACCTCAACATGATCGAGCCGCCGTCTGAACCGTCCCGCCTGACGGCCGCCCTGGTCCGCTTCACCCCCGGAGCCCGCACCAACTGGCACTCCCACGCCCTGGGCCAGGTCCTGTACATCACCGACGGCGTCGGCCTGGTCGGCACCCGCGACGGCCATGTCGTACGCGTTAGCGCCGGCGAAACGGTCAAGCGCCTGGCAGGCGAGGAACACTGGCACGGCGCCACCGACACCAGCCTCATGGCGCACATCGCCCTCGTGGTCGGTGACGGCAACGGCGACGGCACCATCTGGCTGGAACCCGTCACCGACCAGCAGTACGCGGAAGCCCTCGCCAGCCGCCGCTGACCAGTCGACCTGCCCGCCGCCTCCTTCGCACCTCGGCGCGCCGGAAGGCGGCGGGCAGTCCCGTCTCCGGAGAAGCACCCGCGAACCCCTCCGACAAGGGAATAGCGCACTCACCGAATACCGCCTCTTCACCAGTAGGCCCGCGCCAGCGCCGAGGCGGTCGTCGCCTCGGTGACGGGCCGGGTGGCCGCGCCGTCGACGCTGTTGCTGGGCCGCTACGACGAGGCGGGCCGCCTGCGGTTCATCGCGCGGACGGCGCCGCTGTCGGCGACAGGCGCGGCGGGAGGTCGGCGGCCTGGCGCACCGCTGCTGTAACGCCACCTACGACGCGCTCGCCGCACCCCGCCCCCGCGACACCACCGCCCTGGGAGACCGCCCCCTCGGTCCCGGCGGCGCGCACCGAGCTGCGCCAGCTGGTCCGCGCCCGCAGAGCCGTCCGGGCCGCGTGACCCGCCGCGCCTCGGTCGACCAGGAGTACGAGGGTGCGGCCTACTGTTGCGCGACCCGAAGTGCACGTCACCACGCGATTCCGACGTGGCCGGATCGCTGACTTCCACCACCAGCCCCCGGTTCCACCATGACGTCCCGCTGCTGATGAGGGGAGAACGCTGCCCTGCGGGAAGCTCTGCGCGCGCCGACGGCGGACTCACTTCCCTTCCGGCCCCTCGCCCGGGAGGGATCCCCGCAGCCGCATCGTCACCGACAGCCCGGACACCCTCCCGACCAGTGATCACCAGCCGCGACCAGCGGCCCGAGGACGAGCGCGGGCAAAAGCGTCCCCGGTGGCTGGCGGAACACCAGCGCCGGCAGACTGCACGGCTCAGCAGCGGACCTTCTGACGCGGCATGTCGTGCCGAGTCATGCTCACGGAATGCTGGGTGGTTGAAAGTATGAGCACTTGCATCGCTAGGAAGTATCTAATGAGCGGTGTGACCGCATCCGATGCGCTGTGGCGCTTCAACGACACCGGCAACTCCGGCTACATCAGCCTGATCGTCGAGACGCCGGCAGGCACGCACGTGCGCCGAATACCGCCGGCTATGCCCCTCGCGGCCGACAAGGAACCGGGTATCGCGGCGGAAGAAGCCGCGCACACGGCAGCGGTGACCTGGGGGCTGCCCGACTTTGTGTTCCAGTCCGCGCTCACCCGCAAGGGCTCGGGACAACGGGAACTAGGCGACCGACTGCTGCTCAGCGGCCGGCGCGGCGCGGTCATCCAGGTTAAAAGCCGCACTGTGAAGCCGAAGAGCGACGACGAAGAGCGGGCCTGGATCCAGAAGGTGACCAAGAAGGCCATGAGCCAGGCCAAGGGAACCGTGCGCATGCTGCGTCTCCAGCCCGCCGACATGATCAATGGGCGTGGTACAACTCTCTCCGTCGCGGGCACCGCATATGAGTGGATGGCCGTGTCCCTGCTTGATCACGACCAGGTCCCCCCGGACACGGTGCCTACGTTCGAGTCGATCGGCATGCCCGCCTTGACGCTTACGCGCCGGGACTGGGATTTCCTCTTCGACCAACTGCGGTCCACCACAGCGGTCCTGGACTACCTGTTCCGGGTGGCCGCGGAGCCGCCCATCGCGCTCGGCGACGAATCGGTGCGCTACTACGAACTCGCGGCGGCGGATGCTGCCGCGCCGCCTCGGGAGGTGGACACCGAACTCATCGGGCCGGGAGGCCGCCAGTTCTCCACGCCGCTTCTGCCTCAGGCCCCGGCCGGGGCCGGCGAGACCAACGCGCACCTGGTCATTCGCATCGTGCTCGAGGACGTGGCGACCAGCATGCTGCGCAACGGGGTATCGGAAAGCGACCGGCTCATGGTGCTCGCAGACCTCGACCGGCTACCCGTCGGCATACGGGAAGAGTGGGGGCAACTCCTGCTCGACATGCTCGACGAGGTGGAGAAAGCTCCCGACGGTCACCTGATGTGGCGCTCCCGACGGCAACTGCACGATGAGACGGACGAAGACCGGCAGATGCTCTTCACCTGCGCGACGCACTTCGACAAGTATGTGGAGGCCGCCTTCGGTAATTACGTCCTGCTGCGTCACCACCAGGTCGGCACACGCACTGGTCGACCGGAAGCGCTGTGCAGCGCCGGCGTGATGCTGACCCCCAACCACAGCGGTGCACGTCCCTGGGACACGACGCTGGTCAAGATCACCGGCCCCAGCTATCTCACTCCGGAGGAAGTTTGCGAGTTCGAGAAACTGTGGCCCGAAAGCAGCTGTGACTGAAGGCCCGACGGCGAGATCGGATCAAATCACCGCCCGGTAAGCGGTGCACCGCATGTTCCTCAGCCCTCGTATCGGCGGCAGCGGCTTCCTCGGCTCCCGGGGCTCGTCGACGCCGTCCCGGCCGAGGTCCGGTGCAGCGAAGGCAGCGGCCGAGACCGGGATCCTGGCCGTGCGTAGGTTCCTGAGCTGGGCTGCCGGAGCCAGCCCTGCTCGGTCCCCCTCGCCGTGCGGCATACGCTCGGCCCATGGATGACTCGATATGGGTGGGGGTGCGGGAGCGGGTGCAGTCCCTTGGTGCCGCGCCGGCCGGTGACCGTGTTTTCGGCGCGATCGGGCACAAGTTCTTCCTTGAGGACCCCTTGACCCCGGCAGAGCTGGCCGATCTCGAAGGTCAGGTGGGTGTGACGCTGCCCGGGGAGTACCGCGACTTCCTCCTCCGAGTGGGCGCCGGAGGTGCCGGGCCCTCGTATGGGGTCTATCCGGTACGACTCATCCAGGGGCGCTGGCGATGGGAGGGAGATGGAGCCGACCTGGCTGACCTGTCCCGTCTGGCCGAGCCCTTTCCTCGTGAAGGTGCCGATCCTGAAGCTGTCCAGTCGCTCCTGGCCGAGCACCCCGAAGAGGAGGACTTCGAGGACATCGAGGACTTCGATGACGCCATGGAGGCATGGGAAGAGCGCTGGGAACCAGTGATGTGGTCGGCGGACCGCACCGTCGGCGCGGTCGTGATCTCAACGCTAGGGTGTGCCGCCCGCGAGTGGTTGATCATCAGCGGCCCGGAGCGCGGGCGCATCTGGTCCGACAACAGAGTGGATGACGAGGACCTGAAGCCGCTCCTGGATGAGCACGATGCTCCGATCTCTTTCACCCGTTGGTATCTGACATGGCTTGAGAGGGCGGAACGTCAGCTGGCACCGGTTCCTGCGGCGGACTGAGCTGCGGGCTCTGCGGAGGCTGTCCCGGGCTTCCTTGTCCAGCTGCCGGTGCGGGGACCTTTGCGGGGCAGTCGCCTGGTCAGCAGGGGCCGGGAAGAAAGATCCCGAGGCATTGCGAAGGCCCGGACACCTGGTCCGGGCCTTCGCAATGCCAATGGCCTCTAGTCAAGTGTCGCCGGCCACCGCTATGCGGGCTGCACCCCGGCCCAGTCGAGCCCGAGGGCGGCGAGGGCGGCGAGCTTGTCGGCGTCCAGCTTGGCGCGCCTGCTCTTGGTGTTGCTGAGGAACACCCCGAGGCGGACCTCGCTCCCGTCTTCCAGCCGCTCCACGTGGCCCCGGCTCACGGTGAGGGATCCGGTGCGGGCCTTGTACTGGGCCAGCGCCGCAACGCCCCGCTCGAAGGCCGCTGAGCGGCTCCCGGACAGTCGCTTACCCGCTGCCCTGTCTCCCGCTCCCGCCCGTGCCGGAACGGGCCGCAGAGCAGGCTTCACGCCCAGCTGCGTGAGCCGTTCCTGCTGCTTGCTCGACAGGAGTCTCCAGTCCCGGCGTTGTCGTTGGAGCCAGTGTCCGATGTCGTCGCCGTCCATGAGTACGCCGGGTGCGATATCGGGCAGCAGGCCGCCGGGTTCGTCGGCGGCGAGGTGGGCGAGGTGGCGGTAGTGGCGTTGCCAGTCCAGGGGCCAGGGGCAGTTCCAGTCCGGGTCGATCGAGGCGAGCTGCTTCGCGCGCTCCGCCGCCCGGTCCGAGTTCTTCCCGAGGCCGCCCTTGCGGCGGAGGTTGGCCATGTGCTGCCCGACGGGCACCATCGCCTCGACCTCGCCCCACACCGCGTCCTGACGCGGTGCGAGGTGCCCCATGGCCCGTCGGTAGGACCGGAGCGCGGCGAGCTTGTTCTCCCAGGCCTCCTCGCCGGGCTCCCACACCATGCCGGCCTCCGGGGCGTCCAGCAGCTTCTTGCGCCGCGCCTCCAGCTCCCCGGCCCGCAGGGCTTTCCGCTGTTGGTGGACCCATCGCCCAAGGGGAAACGCCTTCGTCGTCCCCACCTCAGTCTCCACGTCATAAGGAACGGCGTAGAGGCCGGTGATCTCGTTCTCTGCCCTCCAGCGCAGCAGGGCCTGGTAGCCCTCCAGCCACACCAGCGATTCGGGCCGGTAGACGCGGGTGCGCAGGAACGCCGCGATCGTGGCCGCGTCCCTGGGGGTGGAGAAGTGAAGCAGGGCAGACTCGACCGCACCGTCCGTGCCGCCCTGCTCCTCATCGCCCTCGCCCTTGCCACCGGTAGTCCCGATGATCCGCCCGTCGGTGTCGCGTTGGATGTGGGTCTTGCGTTTGCCGCTGGTGAGAGCACGGGAGGCGAGCTGCTCGACCAGGCGCTCATCATGCGAGCGCAGGCCCTGGAGGACAGCCACGAGCGGCTTGAAGCTGGCGGAAGCGACCATGTCGGTGGGGTCTTCGCCGGGTTCGAGGAAGACGGGCACGATGATCCGCGCGACCTTCGTGGAGCCGTCGCGGTTGAGCCGGAGGGCCCGGCCGATGTTCTGGACGATCTCGACCTGGGAGCCGCGGGTGTCGGCGAAGCAGACGGCCTCGACTCCTCGCTCGCCGGTGATGTCGACTCCTTCGCCGAGGACGCGGCAGCTGGCGAGGAACGCCCTGTGCACGCGTCGTCCGGTTGCGTCGATGCCGTTGGCGAACTGGCGAAGGGCTTCGCGGCGTTCGGTGACGAGGTGGTCGCCGCACAGCCACGCCGACCACACCCGCTCCGGCGGCACGTGCCGTCCAGCCTCCAGCTCGTAGAACTGAGCGCCGATCGACGACGAGGGCAGCTTCTCTGCGGCCGCCAGGTCCTCCTCGGAGGCATTGTGCGCATACAGCTCGGCTGCCGTCTGCGGCAGCTTCTCCGCGAACGCGGCCGCCTCCTCGACCTTCTGGTGGAACGTCATGACCGTACGCAGGTTGTACGCCGCGGCGTGCTCCAGAAGAGCGGTCTGCAGCAGCGCCAGGCGCCGGCCCCGCCGCGCCTCCTCTGACTCCCCGACGATGGGGGAGGGGTCGTGGATCTCGAGGACGTCGATCTCGAATCCGGCGAGGATGCCCCGCTCGATGGCCTCCGAGAGCCCCAGTTCGGCGCCGGGAAGCCAGGCTCCGAAGGTGCCGTTCGGATCGTCGGCCATGCTCGCGAGTTCCACCTCCTGGCCCTCCTTCCCGCGCTGAGGTCGGGGTGAGGCGAGGATCCGCGGGGTGGCGGTGAGGTAGAGCCGGAAGTCGGCGGGGATGCGGGCGTTGTCATGGATCGCCGCCCACGGCCGACCAAGATCACCGGCGGTTGAGTGAGCTTCGTCCACGATGGCGAGGTCGAACGGGACCATGCGCTGGCCATAGAGCCGTTCCCCGCCCGCCAGGGCGGCTTCCAGCGGCCCGCGAACCGTCCCCTGGCCCGTTGGGTCCTCCGGGTCCTCGCGGTCCACGAGGGAGGCGTACGTGGCGAACACGACGACCGGCCCGGATCCGGCCCACAGCGCCAGCTGGATCGCATTCGTGGTCGTGCGCACCCCCAGCGAGCTCAGCACCGGGTCGTTCTCCAGTGAGCACACCGCCACCATCGGGGAGCGGTGGCCGACCGCCCGCCACGCCTGCGCGGTCTGCGCGAGCAGGTCCAGGGTCGGCACGGTCACCAGGATCCGCCCGCCCGGGAAGCACTCCAGCGCGCTCGCGGCAGCCGTGATCGTCTTGCCCGACCCGGTGGCAGACACCAGCGTGCCCCGCGCCCCCTCAGCAGGCACAGACGATCTTGCAACAAATCGGACCCATTTCCGAATGGCCGTTTTCTGGGTCACCTGATGTTCCCGGAGGCTGATCACAGATTTCGACCTTTCCTTTTTCCGGGCGAAATCAGGTTCTTCCACCACGTGCCCGTGCCCGAAGAGACCGCGCCCCCGTCGGGGGCAGGAGCGGGGTAGGGGTACCTGTCGATGCCGCCGCGTGCGGGCAGCTCGTCCTCGAAGTCGCAGGCGGCTACGGCCTTGAACCCGCCGCGCCACAGCGCCTCAAGCACGGCTGCGACGGCCTGCACCACCTCCTCGGCCGGCGCTCCCGAAGGGGCCTCGCACTCCAGCACGGTCGGCCACTGAAGGAAGTCGAAGGGGTGGGCGTGCCAGTCGGTGGAGTAGTCGTTGTACGCGCCTTCCAGGCGCAGCGGCCCGACGGTCAGCTCTGGACCGTTGTCCTCGGCGAGGCCGAGGGCGTCTCGAAGCCGGCCTACGACCCGCGAGGCAGCCTCTGCGTCCACGTAGATCGAGGCGTCGCTGTAAGCGGAGTCCGGCCCGAGGGGCGAAGGCCCGCGGTCATGCGTCACGCGAGCTCCCCGGGGACTTGGCCGGGGTGAGGGAGAGGAAGCGCTGGAGCAGCCGCTGGGCCGGTTCGTGGTGGTAGTACTCGGCGATCTGCAGGGGAGTCTCGCCGTCGGCGGCCGGCAGGCGGGGATCAGCACCGTAGGCCAGCAGGATCGCCGTGGAGGCCGTGTCGAGCGGGTAGTTCGCCTGCACATGGCCGTCGCCTTCCAGGTCGATCGCGTGAGTCAGCAGCGTGTGCCCGAAGCACACCTCGTCCGGATCGGCCCCCGAGTCCAGGAGCGCGGTGAGGGTCTCGTAGTCATCCATCTCCACGGCCCTATGCGCGGGCGTCCACGACTCCACCTCAGCGGAAGACACGCGACCACTTCGACGCGCTCTTTCCGGAGCCTCCGCCGGTGCGAGGAAGCGCTGGAGCAGCCGCTTGGCTGGCTCGTGGTCGTAGCTCTCGGCTGGAGTCCGCCCGCTGGCAGACGGCAGGCGCGGGTCGGCCCCGTATGCCAGCACGATTGCCGTGCCGGCCGTGTGCAGGCGAAGCTCCGACTGCAGGTGACTGTCCCCTTCCCAGTCGATCGCGTGAGTCAGCAACGTGAGCTCGAAGCACACCTCATCCGGGTCGGCCCCAGCGTCCAGAAGCATGGAGAGGGTCTCGTAGTCACTGACCTCCACTGCCTGGTGCGCTGGTGTCCACCGCTCCACCTCAGGCCAGGAGCTCGGCCTCAGCACATCGGGATCCACAGCGCCCTTTCCCTCTCCACCGGTCTTGCTGGGTCGTGGCTATCGAATCAGTGGACGGACCGCGGGCATAAGACGCCGAAGCTAATGCGTCCTCCGACCCTGCTACCGGGTGTCCCCTCTTCGCGCCAATGCTACATGCTGCATCACATTGAGATGTGGACTTGCGGGACCCCCTCGACAGATCCCCTTCCACGAGATCCCGTCCGACCCTGATGGCCGGCGTGCATCGGGGTACACGGTGCCGCATGGCACCGAAGACCGAACGCATCCAGTTCCTGCGGGCCGAGCGGCAACTGCGCCGCATCCGCTCCTTCTACACTGCGGCCATCCTCCTGTGGGCAGGGTCCGCGGCCTGGACCGGCTGGCGGGCCCCGGGGAGCCGGCAGATGTGGGTGTCCGTCCTCCTCCTGGCCGTCTTCACCGCCCTGCTCGTCATCGCGGGCCTCGCCCTGCGGCGCCTCGCCGTTCCCGCCACGGGCCGGCCCGTACACCATGCTGCCCCGCACAGGCTGCCGAGCACCCGCCGTCACGCCCCTGCCTGAGGGCCCATTACTTTTCCCACGAGTCAATCCGGTCCGCCCCGCAGGGGGCGGAGTCGGGACCTGCTGACGGTCCGCTGCCGGAGCACCCCCGGTCCCTGTAGGTGCCCGGGCCGAAGGCCCGTTGACGGGCCCGCGCAGCGGGTCCGTCTTGTGGCGCGCAGCGCCACCAGGTGGCTGGAGCGCAGCGGAAGCCACCACCGGGGGCCGCAGGCCACAGCAGCTCCGGGAGCGCAGCAGACGGAGCGTCACTAGACCGGCGCAGCCGGTCTAGTGAGCGGGGCGCGCAGCGCCCCGCCAGCGCTCCCGCGGAGCGGGAGCGCAACACCCGCGCGCAGCGCGGGTGTTCGCTTGCCCATCGCGCAGCGATGGGGTACCCGCTCCGCGGG
>NZ_BMRV01000024.1 GCF_014648815.1 Streptomyces flaveolus
CATGCAGTGGTTCTGGGACCAGTACACCACCGACGAGGCCGAGCGCGCCCAGATCACCGCCTCGCCGCTGCGCGCCACCACCGAGCAGCTCACCGGACTGCCCCCCGCCCTCGTCATCACCGGCGAGGCCGACGTGCTGCGCGACGAGGGCGAAGCGTACGCCAACAAGCTGCGCGAGGCCGGCGTGCCCGTCACCGCCGTCCGCTACCAGGGCATCATCCACGACTTCGTGATGCTCAACGCGCTGCGCGAGACCCACGCCGCCGACGCCGCCATCAACCAGGCCGTCGCCGTTCTCCACGCCGCGCTGCACACCCGCTGACGTGCCGGCCCGACCGGCGCGGACGAGGCGATCAACCCGGAAGCGGAGCGCTTCGGCGCGGAGCGGGCCGGAGCGACGGTCGTCGGGATCGACGGCGCCTCGCACGCCGTGGCTGTCTCGCGGCCCGAGGAAGCAGCCGATCTGATCCGCGGCGCGGTGCGCGCCACCACCTGATACCGCTGTCATCGGCAGCCGGCCCGAAGGCCGCGCGGATGTCCCCTCAAGGGGCCGCGCGGCCTTCGCGTGTGGTCGTCTCATGCCCGCTGCCGCAGGGTGACCACCGCGACCAGACCGCTCAGGAACACCCCGGCGGCCGACGTGCCGCCGACGTACGGTGCGAGAGGACCACCACATCCGTTCGCTCGTTCATGCTCACTGCCGTTCCTCTTCAGCCCGTCTGCCGGGCGTGGTTGCCTGCCGACGCCAGAAGGGCCTGAAGACGGCGGGAGCCCGCCGGTGCACGGAAGCCTGCCCGACAGTGAACGCCCGCCTCGGGCGCTGTCCGCCGTGCGCTGACAGGCATCGGCGCATGCGCTGCCGGGCAAGTCGGCGCCGTGGCGCCGTCTAGCGTCGTCGGGGTACACACAGCACGGCACCGCAGGAGGCGGATCATGACCACCAGCTCCCATCACGTGAGCGGCAGCCAGCCGTGGCTGCACCAGAAGGGCGAGGTGATCCAGGACTTCGGGACCGTCAAGCAGTTCCCGCTCGGCCTCTCGTACGAGGCCCGGATGTACTCCTGCCAGCGCCTCAACCGGGTCCTGGCGGACACACAGATCCTGTACGGCCTCTACAAGAAGCACCACTGGCTGATGCGCGGTGCGACCTTCTACCAACTCCACTTGGTGCTGGACAAGCACGCGGGTGAGCAGCTGGAACTCGTCGACACCCTCGCCGAGCGCGTGCAGTCACTCGGTGGCGTCGCCGTGGGCGACCCCCGGCACGTCGCGGAGATCACCTCGATCCCGAGGCCCCCGGACGGCGTGGAGGAGGTCCCCGCGATGCTGTCGCGGCTGCTGGAGGCCCACGAGACGATTCTCGTCGAGGCCCACGACGCCGCCGCGCGCACCGCCGAACTGGGTGACGACGGCACCAACGACCTCTTCGTCTCGCAAGTGATCAGGACCGGCGAGCTGCAGTCCTGGTTCCTGGCCGAACACCTGGTGGACACGCCCCTCGTCCGCTCCTGAACCCGCTGCGACGACGCCCGACCCGCTGTTCGTGCCCGCATACGATGCAGCGGTGACGGTCGTCTTCGCATCCGGCGAAGCGCTGGGTGAGCGGGAGCTGATGATGGATCTGCGACAGATGGAAGTCATCGTCGCGGTAGCCGACACCGGCGGTTTCACGGCGGCGGCGCGGCGCCTGCACGTGGTCCAGTCCGCGGTGTCCGGCACAGTCCGGTCCCTGGAACGCGAATTGGGCACCCCTCTCTTCGACCGCACCACGCACCGCGTCGCCCTGACCCCGGCGGGCGAAGCCTTCGTCCCCGCTGCCAGGGCCACCCTGCGCGCCGCCGAGCTGACCCGGGAAGCGGTCGACGCCGTCAAGGGCCAGCTACGCGGACGGATCACGGTCGGCACCATGCAAGGCGTATGGGCGGGGCTGCACCATGCCCTGGCCGCGCTGCGTGCGGAGCATCCGGGCGTGGTGGTGCAGCTGCGGCAGGCCGCGGTCGCCGACATCCGCCAAGCGTTGCGCGACGGCACCGTGGACCTGGCGGTCGTGGCACTGGACCGGCAACAGCAACGCGGACTGACCACCCGCCTGTTGTCCCGCGAGGACATGGTGCTCGTGGCCTCGCCCCGCAGGGTTCTGCTCGCGGTGAAGCCGGAGGACGAAGTCGACCTCGCCGACCTCACCCGACTGCCCATGGTCGACTTCTCACCGGGATGGGCCATCCGCTACGCGGTCGACCGGGCTTTCCGCGCCGCCGGCGTCGAACGCAGTACGACGTTCGAGGTGAACGACATCGTCGCGGCGGCCGAACTGGTCCGCAACGACCTGGGCGTGTGCATCATGCCCAGGTCGATCGCGGACCGGTTCGACGACCTGCGCCAGTACCCGTTCCGGCGGCACGCCCCGAACTGGAAGATCATGGTGGTACGGCCTCCCGGCGAGGCGCCCCCCGCAGTCGCCGCGCTGTTGAAGCACATCACCTGACGGGGTCCGGACGTGCAGCACCCGGGAGCGTGCGAGAGATACCGCCCGCCTCCGGCCGTAGGTGCCCCTCGACCCCGGCGCGCCGGGCATGGGCCGGGTTCACTCGGTTCCGGTCCTACGGCGGGCTACCGGGGTCGGCCCGGGCGGTGTTCACCGGACGTCGAGGTCGGCGAGACGCTTCCGGGCCTCGATGAGGCGGTTGGGGTCGGCTGCCGTGCCGAGGGACACGCACCGGGCGAAGGCATCACGAGCCTCGTCGCGGTGCCCGGCAGCCAGCAGAGCCTCACCAAGGTGGAACAGGGCGCGGCTCTCCAAGCCGATGTTGCCGCTGTCGCGCCCGAGGTCCACTGCGGCTCGCAGGTGGTCGGCGGCCTCAGCCCAGTTCTCGAGGCAGGTGTGAGACCGGCCGATGTTCATCTCCAGGTTCACGCGGGCGAAATCCCCGATATGCGGTTCGATGCGGTCGCCGGCCTGGTCGAGGAAGGCAAGCGCGCGCAGGTCCTCCGCGAGCGATTCCTCGTGCTGGCCGGCGAGGAGGAGGTTGTAGGCGGTACTGGTCATGGCTTGGAGGGTGCCGTGAAGGTCGCTGGAGGCTTCGAAGAACCTGGCTGACTCGCGGTTGTGATGTGCCGCCGCAGCGTGGTCGCCGAGCATGCTCAGGGCCCAGGCACTGTAGAAGTGGGCCCAGCCCTGCTGGGGGAGGTGATCGGCGCGCTGGGCGGCGGCGAGGGCCTGGGCGGAGCGGGCGAGGCTGTCGTGGTGGCGGCCTTCGCACAGCAGCAGGGCCCAGGCGTGGTAGTTGAGGTGGGTGGCTTCCAGGAGCGGGTCGCCGAGGGCCTGTGCGGAGTGGGCGGCGGTTCGGAAGACTTCGGGCCAGTGTCCCCAGAAGGTCCATTGGTCGGAGAACCAGTGCAGGGCTTCGGTGACTTCCACGACGGTGGTGTGGTCGCCCGCGGCGGCGGCCGCGCGCAGGGCGGCCAGCCAGTTGTCGCCTTCGGCCTGGAGCCACTGGCGGGCGTGCTCGGCCGTGGACAGGTCGACGGTGCCCTGCCAGGTGGCGGATGGGGCGCCGTGGTCGGGTTCGTACCAGCGGCCGGCCACGACGGCGGTCTCCAGCAGCCAGCGGTGCAGCGCCGCCCGGGCCGCCTCGGACTTCCCGGGGGGTTCTTCGGCGTGCAGCCGGCTGCGGGCGTACAGGCGCAGCAGGTCGTGCAGGCGGTAGCGGTCCTGGTCGGTGCCCAGCAGACCGGTCTCGACGAGTTCCTCGAGCGTGTCCTCGGCGTCGAACAGCGGCTGCTCGGTCAGCTGAGCGGCGCCGGCGGCGCTGACATCGGGGCCGTCGACCAGGGACAGCAGCCGGAACAGGCGTGCGGCGGTGGGAGTCAGCTGACGGTAGGACAGGTCGAAGGCCGCCGAGAGGCGGAGGTCGCCGGCGGTCAGCGTGTCCAGGCGGCGTTCTTCCAGCGCGAGGCGGTCGGCGAGGCGGCGCATCGTCCAGCCGGTGCGGGTGGCCAGCCAGTTGCCCGCCACGCGCAGGGCCAGCGGCAGATGCCCGCAGCGGTGGGCGACCTCGGCCAGCGCGCCAGGGTCCGCGTCCACGCGCTCCCGTCCTACCAGGGCGGTCAGGAAATCGGCAGCCTCGATGGGGGAGAGTTCGCCGATGGGCAGGCGGTGGACGCTCTCCAGGCCGGTGAGCATCCTTCGGCTGGTGATCAATATCATCCCCGCACCGGCCCCGTGCAGCAGCGGGCGAACCTGGGCCTCGTCCCGGGCGTTGTCCAGCACCAGAAGACAGCGCCGCTCAGCCAGCACCTTCCGGTACAGCTCCGGGTGACCCTGCGGGCCGGCCTTCGCAAGATCCCGGTCGGCCACGCCCAACGCCTTCAGCGCACGCAGCAGGAGCTCGGCCGCGTCCGGCGGAGTGTCGTCCAAGCCACGCAGATCCAGCATCAGCTGCCCGTCCGGGAAACGCCCGGCCAGTTCGCGGGCGGCCTGCAGCGTCATGGTGGTCTTGCCCGCTCCCGGCGGCCCGGACACCGCCGCGACCACCGGCAGCCCAGTGGTCTCCCTGTCAGCCAGTGCCGCCAGTTGTGTCAGCTCCGCTTCCCGGCCGACGAAGTCGTCGATGCCGCGCGGGAAGGCACGCACGCCGGCCGGACTGTGGCGAGGGCTGCGACCGGACCGGGCGGCGGCCAGCAGCCGCTCCCGCGCCGGCTCGCCCAGCCCCAGCCCGTCCGCCAACGCGGCGACCGTTCTCCGCTGGGGAGTCGCCCGCCGTCCCCGCTCGAGATCACCGATCCCCCGGACACTGACTCCCGACGCCTCCGCCAGGGCCTCGATCGTCAGCGATGCCTCCAACCGCAGCTGCCGTAGCAGCACCCCGAACCCTGCACCACCCGCGTCCGCCACCCTGTCACCTCACATCACCCTGTGTCAGATCCGCTCCGACATCGCGCCTGAACAGGGCCAAGTGCCCAGCGGCGAGAAAATCTTATGGCGGCCGGCCAGGGGCATCAGCCGCTGATCCAGAACCGGACGACTCCCTGCGCGCACACGCCGCCGCCCGGGCCGGTCACCCACGATGTGGGCGGGCGGGAGCCGGTATCGCGCCGGCAGGTGGACTGCTGGCTCAGACGCCGACGTCCCTCGCCTTCAGCACCGCTGGACATGTCCCGTGCCCCGTTCGCCCGCGCCCGCCTCATGCTCGCTCACGGCTCTTGGCTTCATCGGTGTCGCCGCGTGAGGGCGGGATCACCTCGCGCGGCCGGCTGAGGGAGAAGCAGGACGCGAACTGAGTGCCTTCACGGTGACCGGGCCCGTGGCATGGCGGGGTTGCCTGCCATGCCCGAGCGTGCACACCTCATGCCTCCGAGTGCCCTGTTGCCGGCTGTCGGGCACGCATTCCAGGCAGGACAGTGGTCACGGACCGATGATGGCGGGAGGCGTCGACATGTGAGCGAGAAGAGGAGCCCTCATGACCGATGAACCGATTCTGGTTCTCGCGGCCACCGGTGGACAGGGCGGTGCGGTGACGAAGGCGTTGGTCGGCCGCGGAGCCCGTGTCCGGGCTGTGGTCCGCGACCCCGGCCGGCCGGCGGCACGGAAGCTCGCCGAGGCCGGGGTCGATGTCGTGACGGGGTCGCTGGGTGACGCCGGCTCACTCACCCCGGCCATGACCGGGGTGAGGGCGGTCTTCGCCTACACGACTCCCTTCGAGGCCGGCCTCGAAGCCGAAGTCGCCCAGGGACGGTCGATCATCGCTGCCGCAACGCTGGCGCGCGTCCCGCATCTCGTGTTCAGTTCGGTGGCTGGAGCCGACCGGGCCAGCGGGGTGCCGCACTTCGAGAGCAAGGCACTGATCGAAGCGGAGTTGGCCTCGGCAGACGTCCCGCACACGGTGCTGGGACCCACGTACTTTTTCGACAACGCACTCGGCGGAGCCGAGCGCATCCTCGATGGTCTCCTGGATCTGCCGCTGCCGGGGGACCGCCCCTTGCAGCAGCTCGACCGCGCAGATCTCGGAGCGTTCGCCGCGAAAGTACTGCTCGATCCGAGCGAGTACGCCGGTCAGCGCATCGAACTCGCCAGTGACGCGCCCACTCCCGTGCAGATGGCCGCCGCACTCGGGGACGCCTTGGGACGGGAGGTCCGCCACGAGCGCGTTCCGCTCCCGGCGGTGACCAATCCTGACATGCACGCGATGTGGGCCTTCTTCAACAGGGAGGGATACCGCGTCGACATCCCAGCGCTCCACGGGGATCACCCCGAGATCGGCTGGACCCGGTACGCTGACTGGGCCGGCCGTGCCTGGACAGGCGCCCGCTGAGCCTGCGCCTGTGCGGTCTTCGGTCTGGGCAGAACAGGGGAGAGCGTGGCTGACCAGAAGCCCTTCGGGGCCGTTCTGCGGGGTCTGCGACAGCAGGGTCGCCTGACGATGGAGGAGTTGGCCGAGTCGTCGGGCGTCAGCGTCCGGGCCATCGGCGACATGGAGCGGGGACGCAGCCGGGTTCCTCAGCGCCGTACGGTCGTGGCGCTGGCGCAGGGGCTGCGTCTCGCGGAGCGGGAGCGGGAGGCGCTGTTTGCCGCGGCGCGGGCCGGGCGTGTGACGCGTGCGGTAGCGGTGGCCGGGAATACGGTGCCGCCGCGGTCGGTCGGGGACTTCACGGGGCGCGGTCCTGAACTTGCCCGGCTGCGGGATGCCGCACAACGGGCGGGGACCGGTGAGGGCACACGGGTGTCGGTCGTCTCGGGCCCTCCGGGGTGCGGTAAGACGACGCTTGCGCTGAAAGCGGTGGCGGATGTCGCGGAGATGTTCCCCGACGGGTGCTTCGTCGCGGACCTGCACGGCGTGGACGGCCCCGTGGACGCGGCCGAGCCGCTGCTGAAGCTGCTGAAAGCCCTGGGGGTGCCGGACCGCCGACTGGCGCGGGAGGACGCGGCTGGGCGTGCGGGGTTGCTGAGAGCGTTGCTGGGCGAGCGGCGGTGCCTGGTGGTGCTGGACAACGCGCGCGACGAGGGGCAAGTGCGTCCTTTGCTGCCGGCGGGCGGGCGGAGCTTGGTGCTGGTCACCAGTCGGAGGCCGTTGACGGGTCTGGAGGACGTCGACCGGCTGACGTTGTCGGAGATGGCGCAGGACGAAGCGGTCGCACTGTTGCGCCGCATCCTGGGCGCGGACCGGGCGGACGCGGAATCCGCGGCCGTGGGTCGGGTGGCGGAGCTGTGCGGACGTCTGCCATTGGCCCTGCGCGTCGCGGGGAACTGGCTGACGGTGCGGTCCGGCTGGCCTGTCGATCACCTGGTTCGTCGCCTGACCGACGAGGAGCGTCGCCTGGGCGCCCTGGTGGCCGGTGATGTGCGAGTGGAGGCGGCGTTCGAGCTGTCCTACCGGGAGCTGAGCAGCCAGGCCGCAAGGATGCTGCGGTTGCTGAGCCTGGTCCCGGGGCCGGACATGACCGCCGCGTACGGTGCAGCGCTGACCGGGACCGGGGTCTTCGAGGCCGAGGACGTGATGGAGGAATTGGCCGAGGCCGGACTGCTGCAGGCCGCCTTCACCGGCCGCTACCAACTGCACGACCTGTTGCGGCTGTTCGCCCGCGCCCGGCTGTCCCAGGAGGAGGACCCTGAGCGACGGGAAGCGGCCGAGGACCGACTGCGTGCCTGGCTGCTGGACACGGCTGTGATCGCCGGCCGCTGGTACAAGCCCCAGTACGGGGCGCCTCCGTCCTCCTGGCGAGGCCTGGTCGCCCTGGAGAACGCCGAGCAGGCCCGCTCCTGGCTCCAGAGCGAAGCCCCTGCCTGGCGCGCGGCGCTGCACAGCGCCGCACACAAGGGCGAGCACACCCGGGTCGTGGAAACCGCAGATGCCATGGAATGGTTCTGCAACCTGTGGGTCTTCTGGGGCCACTGGTCCGAGATCTACCAGCTCTCCAGCCAGGCCGCAGCCGCGCTCGACGACCCCGACCTGCAGACGTTCCACCTCAACATGCAGGCGTGGGCCCTGATCGAGTGCGACCACAGGTACCGCGAGGCCCTCGAACGGGCCGATGAAGGTCTGCAGTGCGCTCGCCGCGCCGGCAATGTTCCCCAGCAGGCCTCGGCCTTGTCGCACGCGGCAGTCGCGCACCGGAAACTCGGCGAGGCGCAGGCGGCGGCAGAGAAGGCCCTTGCCTCTGTTGACCTGTACGAAGAGGCCGACGACTGCGAGGGCTGGCTGGGCGCCCTGCTCACCTACGGTTCTTGTCTGCGCTTCCTCGGCCGTGCCGAGGAGTCCCTGGACCAGAGCAGGCGCATCATCGCCTTCCTCGACGCGCCGGATCGCCCGGTCAACGGGCACGTCGCCGATATGACTCGTGCTCACGCGACCTACGCACTCGGTCTTGACCACATCGCCCTCCAACAGTGGAGTGAGGCCGCCGCCAGTCACCGCGATGCTGTGGCCCAGTTCAGGCGCGTCGGCATGCCCTACATGGAGGGAGGCTCGCTCGTGAGTCTGGCTGAGGCCCTGGTCGGACTGGGAGAACGAGCGGAAGCCAGGTCCTGTCTCCGTCAGGCTCTCGACCTCGGTGACGCGGTCGACAGCGGCATCCTGCGGAAGGCACAGAAACTCCTGGACTCGCTCCCGGCCGAGTGAGCAACGCCCGCGGCAGGAGGCTCAGCCGCGATGCCGGTGCAGAGCGACGTGAACGGTGTCGAGAGCCTGGACGAGGGCGGCGCGCGCGGCATCGGTGTCGCACAGCGGATCGAGCACCATGAAGTCGTGGATGGTGCCGTGGTAGCGCATGGAGACCACCGCCACGCCGGCAGCACGGAGCTTTGCCGCATAGGCTTCGCCCTCGTCTCGTACCACGTCAGCCTCGCCGGTGACCACAAGGGCCGGGGGGAGGCCGGTGAGCTGCTCCACGGTCGCTCGCAGCGGTGATGCGGTGGCCGCGCTCCGCTGCCGCACGTCGGGCAGGTACTGGTCCCAGAACCAACGCATGGTCTCGCGGCCGACGAAGTACCCCTCAGCGAACTCCTGGTACGACGGGGTGTCGAAGTCGGCGTCGGTGACCGGGCACAGCAGCACCTGCTGCAGCAGTCTCACGTCACCGCGCTCCTTGGCGAGCAAGGTGAGCGCCGCTACCAGGTTGCCGCCGGCCGAGTCGCCCACGGCGGCCATCCGGCTCCCGTCCAGACCGATCTCCCCGCCCCGCTCGCAGATCCACCTCGCGACCGCGTAGCACTGCTCGACGGCGACCGGGTACTTCGCCTCCGGCGGGCGGTGGTACTCGACGTGGACGACGGCGGCGTCCGAGCCGAGGGCGAAGGCACGCAACAGGCGCTCGTGCGTGTGGGCATCGCCCAGGACCCAGCCCAACCCGTGCAGGAAGAGCACGACGGGGATGCTGCCGTCGCTGTCGGTGGGTCTGACCACCCGCACTCGTACGTGACCGGTCGGCCCTCCCGGCACCGTGAACCACTGTGCCGAAGTGGCTTGCTCGTCGAGAGGGTCGGAGACGCCCTGCCCCTGGAGACGGGCCAGGTCCAGTCTGGCCTGTTCCGGGTCCGGGGTGCGGGCCGAACGTGGGCAGGCGCACCTGTCCACGAACGCTCGGGTGGACGGGTCCAGGACCGTACGAGGGTGGGGGGGAGTGGCGAAGTCGGTCATACGGTCTCCAGCCGAGAAAGCCTAGCGGGATGAGGCGGAACGGTGGTGGGCGTACCGGGTGCCTGATCGGGAGAGGGGGAGTGGGGGTGCGGCTGCCGGTATCGGGTGGCGCCGACGCGGGCGCGGGGCAGGTGGTCAGCGCCCTGACGGCACCCTACTCGTAGGCTCCGGGCAGCCGGCCCCGGATGGCTCGGTCCTCGCGGACGGCGGCGTGTCGACCGGAAGTTGACCGCTGTGGCCCTGGGCGGTGTGTGCGCTGCGCCAGTCACGAGGGGAGACACCGTACGCGGCGCGGAAGGTACGGCTGAAGTGGGCGGGATTGACGAATCCCCACCGCCGGGCCACCGAGGACACGGTGGGGGCTGTCCTGGCACGGCGGGCCAGTTCCCGGCTGCACTCCTCCAGGCGCCTCTGCTGGATGAGTCGGGCGACTGTGATGCCCTCACCTTCGAACAATCGGTGCAGATACCGGATGGAGATGTGGAACGCCCGGGCGATGCTCTCCGGCGAGAGATCCGGGTCACCCAGGTTCCGGTCGACGTGTTTGCGGATCCGAAGCACGAATTGGCTGCGGGCGGTGTCCGGGGCGGTGTCGGCGGGATGGGCGCGTTCGGCGATCAACGTGGCGAACAGTTCCACGACGTTGCCGGCCAGCCGGTTGGCAACGGCCGCGGGGTAGCTGTCGGCCGTGGACGCGAGGGTGGCCAGGAACGGGAGCAGCACTGCGCCGACACCGTCCCGGGTGCCGATGGCATCGCCCGTCACCCGACGGATGTCGCTGTCCGCTACCCCCAGCGTGTGGCGGGGCAGTTGGAAGACATGCGCGGCGAATCGCTGCGGATAGTCGAAGGAATACGGTCGTGTGGTGTCGTACATCACCAGGTCTCCTTCGCCCACCTCCGCCCTTCGGCCGTCCTGGACAAAGGTGGCCGTGCCGGATATCTGGATTCCGACGGCCACCAGTGCTTCGGGCGATCGGGTGATCAGTGCTGGAGTGCGGCTGACTCGCTCTGCATCGGCTTCCAGGGTGGAGACCTGGAGGTATCCGAGGCGGTGGGTGGCGATCCGACCGTCGAACGGGCCGTCGTCCCGCGGGGCGACCGTCATCGGTACCAATGTCCTGCTCACCACGTCGTTCCAGTACGCGACCTTCTCCTGGTCCGGTACGGAAGCGGTAGTCAACACCATGCTCAAGTTGCTCTCCGCTCAGGAAATGTCTGGAGGTTGCGAGGGACGGGAACAGGTTGGGACGGCTGCGTCTCTCCGGAAGACGGCGGCCGGTACCCGGCAGGGCCGGATGTGTCCTCGTACGGGCAGCGGCCTCGCTGGAGCGCAACCGTGCCGCTTCGGCGAGGCCCGGTTCCTACCCGCAAGGAACAGCCAAGCAGCGGTCGGCTGACGATCCCAGGCAGAACCACAGGCAGAAAGTGCGCGAGCGGGCCTTCGACGTGGCGATGGTGATCAGACGGGTGGCAGGGGTGAAGCGGGCTCGGTGACGCTTCGGCGCCCTCACCACGTGGTGAGGGCGCCGAAGCGTAGCTGCAGGGGCCCGTGGCCCGCGGCCGGGAAGGCCGCGGTGGTGCTACTTCGCCAGGAAGGTCAGGAGGGCGGCGTTGACTTCCTCCGCGTGGGTCCACAGCAGGCCGTGCGGGGCGCCCTCGACCTCCACGTAGTCGGCGGACGGGAGGGCCTTGTGGAAGGGCCGCGCGGTCCCGTCGGCCGACAGGATCCGGTCGGCCGTGCCGTGGAGGATCAGGGCCGGCACGTCGATGGCGGGTATGTCGGCCCGGAAGTCCGTGTACCAGGTCGAGGGTGCGGCGGCGGCGGCGAAGGCGCCGCCGCTCGCGGCGACGTTCCAGCTGTTGCGGACCGCCTCCTCACTGATCCTGGTGCCCAGGTTTTCGTCCAGGTTGTAGAAGTCCTGGAAGAAGGCGGTGTAGTAGGCGAAGCGGTCCGCCTTCACGGCCGCGACCACGCCGTCGAAGAACTCCTGCGGAGCGACTCCCTCGGGGTTGTCCGCCGTCTTGAGCAGGCAGGGCTCCAGCGAGGCGAGGAAAGCGGCCTTTGCCACCCGGCCGGAGCCGTAGGTGGAGAGGTATCGGGCGACCTCCCCGGTACCCATCGAGAATCCGACCAGGACGGCGTCCCGCACGTCGAGGGTCTCCATGACGGTGTTCAGGTCGGCCGCGAACGTGTCGTAGTCGTACCCGGTCGTCGGCCGGCTCGACCGACCGAAGCCGCGGCGGTCGTAGGTGATCACCCGGTAGCCGGCGTCGAGCAGAGCGGAAGTCTGCCGCTCCCAGGAGTGGCCGTCCAGCGGGAAGCCATGGATGAGGACCACGGTCTGTCCTGACCCATGGTCCTCGTAGTAGAGGTCGATGGTGGTCGAGTTCTGCTGACCCACGGTGATGTACGGCAAGGTCTGTTCCTTTTGTCCAGCGAGCGCGAAGGAGTGGCCCGGATCGGGCACCACGCTAGGGCGCGCGGTCCGCACTCCTTTTGCCGTCGGACGCACCCCTCTTGCCCGGAAGTGCCCAGGCAGGCGGGATCGCGGATACACGCGAGGTGGCCGCGGGCGTGACTGGACGCATCACGACGGCGTCGGCGTCGCCCCGGCCGGCCGTCACCGAGAGCGTCACCATCGACCCTGAGCGACGGTGTCGCCTGCGCCCGGTGGTCAGGTGTTCTACGTGCGGGCGTAGTGGCGTTGCGCTTTCGCCCGGCACCGGCGGCGGGTGCCGTTCTCGGAGCCACGGGCAGTGCGTTTTCGCGGCGCCGGAGATCTTCTCCTTCGACGATGACGACTACCTCGTGTACGAGGCCGCCCCCCGCGACGCGCTGCTCGACCGGGCCGAGAAGGCCGCGGCCGTCTGCCCGGTCCGCGCTGTCACCCAGACGCAGGCCGTCGCATGAGAGGCCACGACCACCGCCAACTGGTGATCGTCGGAGCCTCGCTCGCCGGTCTGCGAGCGGCGCAGCCCCCGCGCGACCGTGGTTTCACCCGAGCCCTGACCATCGTGGGCGGCGAACCACGTCCGCCCTACGACCGGCCGCCGCTGTCCAAGCAGGTACTCACCTCCCCGGGCCGGCCGGCCGGGATCGAACTGTCCCTGCCCCAAGGGCTCGACGCCCGCTGGCGGCTCGGGCAGGCGGCGGTCGGCCTGGACGTCACGGCGCGGACCCTCACCCTGGCCGACGGCGCGCTGCTCCGGTACGACGGGCTCCTCATCGCCACCGGATCGGCCGCCCGCCCCACCCGCGCCCCCGGCCGGCGTGCTCACCCTGCGCACCTGGGACGACGCGCTCGGTGGGACGAGCCGGAACACGGACCTAGGCATGGTCGAGTTGGCCGGCGAGGCCGGTCAGATCGTCGGCGTGCAGGTCGAACCGGTCCGAGGGGGTGGGCGGGTCGCCGACGGGGCGGGCAATGTAGGCGGTGCGCAGGCCGAGGGCCTGTGCGCCGCGCAGGTCCCAGGCGTGGGCGGCGACCATCAGGAGCCGCTGCGGCGGTCGTCCGGAGACGGTGACGGCCAGCTGGTAGACCGCGGGGTCGGGCTTGTAGGTCCGGGCGTCTTCGGCGGACAGGGCCTGGTGCCAGCGCAGTCCGGCGTGGGCGTTGAGTTCCAGCAGCGCTGTCCGGCTCGCGTTGGAGAGTCCGATCAGCGGGAACCGTTCGGCGAGTCGGGCGAGCCCTGCCACCGTGTCGGGCCACGGCGGGAGCCTGCGGCCTGCCCGGGCCAGCGCGGCTACGGCGGTCGGGTCGTCGACCCCGGCGGCATCGGCGACGAGCCGGGCGGCTTCCAGGTCGAGGACGTCGCTGGTGAGGTAGGGCCGGACGCCGTCGAGGATGCGCCGTTGCTCGCGGTCGATGTGCTGCTGCCACAGCGACACCAGCTGCTCGACCCTGGGATCGCCGAGCGCTGGATCGAGTTCTCGAATGCCGGCGCGGATGCCTGCGGGTTCGTCGACGAGCGTGCCGAGCACGTCGAACACGATGGCGTCGATCTCTGGCTCTGACATGAGAGAGGTCTCCTGGGCGAAGCAGGGGCTCGGGAGTGACTGTCGGCCGAACGCGGCGGAAAGCCGGCCAGGCCCTGGCGCTCGGGGGCGGCGGTTGCGCGGGGGCTCATGTCGTCGCGTACGCGCAGGCCGGTGCCGCCGCCGGGGCCTGCCGCGGTGTGTGGGCGTGGGCAACAGGCCGGTCCCGGGGAGTCACGTCCACGTGTGCCTAGTCGGGGAGATTGCCGTCGCCACCCAGATTGGCGACCATGCGACGCAGAACGTTGATCGTGGTCACGAAGTCGGCCGAGTCAATGCCTTCGTGCACCTGCTGATGCACCCGCAAGTTGCGTTCCCTGGCCCGAAGGCGCCCGTTCTCTCCCGCCTCGGTCAACGCCCACGGCCAACTGCTCACGGAGGGCTCCGACCACCAGCCGGCACGTCACGCCGGTCCATGCTCCGATGGGCTGAGCAGCCAACTCCTCCTGCGAGTACTCCCTGAGCGTCACGCTCACGTGCCCCTCCTCGTGATCAACGGATGGTGAACACCGTAGAATCTCAAGTCGAGTTGAGGTCAAGGCGGTTCCCCTGGGGGGCGTCCCGCCGGCCCTGCTTGCGCCGTCAGCGGCGGGTGGCGCGCTCCCAGGCTTCACGGACTCCGATGGGAATCCGTCCTCGCGGCGGCACCGGGTAGCCGTGGGCGCGCGCCCAGGAGCGGATCGCTGCCGTGTCGACGGGCCGGGTGGCGGCGGGGCGTGCTGGTCCGGCGAGGGCGGGGCGTGAGGGCGTGAAGCGGGCCGGGGTGTCGAGGAGGCTCGGCGGGAACTGCGGAACGCGGGTCTGTCCGGTGAGGACGCCGGTGAGGAAGGCCGTGAGGGTTCCGTCGTAGGTGTACCAGCGGGGGCCGCGGGCTTCGTTGACCGCGATGCGCCAGCGGTCGGGATCGGTGGCGGGGTCGGTGATCCAGAAGAGGTACTCGCCGTTGTCGGTGGCCCCGCAGGCGAAGAGCGTGTCCGGATCGTGTGGGACGGGATGGGTGTGCTGGACGTGGTCCTTGCGCAGCTGGGTGCGGATCCGCCCGGGCATGGGGCCGGTGAGGTTGACGAACTCGGTCACGCCGTGGGGATGGAAGGGGCTGAGGTAGTCGTTGAAGGAGCCGGGTCCGTACCGGTCGGCGAGCTGCTTGTAGTCCCGCGGCAGCGGCATGCCGAGGCCGGCTTCGACCGTGCCCCAGCGGATGCCCAGGGCCTGCCCGGGCGGGGTGCACAGCTGGGTGAGGGCGGTGAGATCAGTCATGGGCTTCCTCGGGCGGTGTCGATCTCGAACGCTGTCACCGGCGCTGTGCCGGTGACCGGGTGTCTCTGTGACGCATGCTGCCTGACGTCCGGTCGGGCGCGAAGCACACGGGGCTGCGGACACGATGTGCACGGGAGTGCGACAGCGTATATAGTTGATCTTGTGAGGCGGGTCGCTGCGGCGACAGCCCGCTGTGCGTTGGTCGTCCAAGGAAAGACGCCCCGCTTCCTGCGGGGAAATGCAGGTGCAAGGCCTGCCCAGCGCTCCACCCGGTCCCGCCCCCGCAACCTGGGGGCGGGACTTCTTCACATCCAGGGTCAGGCGAGGATCGAGACCCCAGCAGCGCTGCACGGGGCGCTTCACGCGGCCTTGGCCAAGGCGGACCCTTCGCCGGGCGCGTGCCGGCCAGGTGTCGCGGAGCTGGTGACGGGCGCCGGGGAGTCGTGGCGCGGCCACAGGAGGAGGGCGCGCCGACCGCTCCCGCCCCGGCGAGGACCGCGACGACGGACCAGGCGAGGGTGAGGCCGGCGCGCAGGTGGAACGCACCGGTGAGGAGGTTGAGCGCGACGACGCCGACGGCGCCGACGGCGTCGGCGATCGCGGGGTCGGCCGAGGTGCCGGCGCGGGCTCGCTCGATCTCCGCGACCATGTCACCGACCTGGCCATGGCGGGAGACGAGGTCGGCGAGGAGATCGCGCGAGGCGCCGACCGCCGTGTCTGGATCCGCCCACGGCGTCGTGATCGAACAGCAACAATCCGGTGGGGAGTGTGCCGGACTTCGCAGGGCATACGAGGGGGGTAATCGGCGGTGCTTCGGAAGTGAGGCGGCTTCATGGTCCCTGCTGCGCAACATGAGGACCGGAAGGCCTCCAGCGACCCTCGGACAGCGGTCTCCGCCGTGTTCGAGGGCAGTGCCGAGATCGGTGAGGCCCGCCGTACGGCCCGCGACTTCCTCACCTCGGTGCAGGCCGAGTACGGACTGCCGGTGTCGGCCCGGGCCATGGGCATGGTGCAGCTCGTGGTGAGCGAGCTGGTGACCAATGCCCGCAAGTACGCCCCCGGTCCGTGTCTGCTGGACCTGGAAGTCAGCAGAGGGACCGTCCAGGTGAGCGTGTGGGACGGCAGCCCGACACTGCCGTCGGTGCTGGCAGCCGACCCGGGCCGGGTCGGTCAGCACGGTCTGGAGATCGTGATGGCGGTGTGCCAGACCTTCTGTGTCCGCCGGGAGCCGGTGGGCAAGCGGATCATCGCCACCGTCCAGCTCGCCGACGACCCCGGCGGCGACGTCGCCGGCCGCCAGGCCGTGTGAACGCGGGTCCCCTCCCTCGAGGCCGTCTTGACCGGCGGTGATGCTGCCGGTCGGGGCTGGTCGTCCATCAGCCTCGCCCCACACCGCAGGCGTCCATGTCGTCGACGGCGACCCTCTGGGCGACTACAGCGTCCTCACACGCCCACAGGGGCCCTCATGTCATCGGAGGCGGCACCGCCATCCGGCCTGGTGCCGACGGCCTGGACCGCTGTCGGCGCGCTCCTGCGGGGCGGGGACTGACCTCCTCCGTCCGGGCCGCGGCCCCGGCGGGCTTGCCCTTGACCCGCGGGTCAGGGATTAGCGTCGGTGCGCTGTTCCGCCCGGTGCCCGGCCGTTCACCCGGCCGGCCCGTACGCCCACGCCCAGGAGGCCGCCCATGACCACGGTTCTGCCCCGGACCAGCCGCGAGGTGCGGCTCGCCCGCGTTCCCGAGGCGCTGCCCGTGCCGACCGACTTCACCGTCGTCGAGACGGCGACGCCCGCTCCGGCACCGGGCCATGTCCTGGTCCGCAACCGCCACTTCCAGGTCTTCGGAGGTCTGCGCACCCTCGTCGGGGGAGGGGCCGAGGGAACGCCGGTGCCGGGACTGCGCCCCGGGGACGCCCTGTTCGGGCCGGCCGTCGGCGAGGTCGTCGTCGCGCCGCCGGACAGCTCCCTGAGCCCCGGCGACCTGGTGACGCACCTGATGGGCTGGCGCGAGTACGCCCTCGTGCCCCTGGCCGGATGCGCCCCTCTCGGGCCGGCGGCCGAGCCCGTCGCCCGCCTCTCCTCCGGTTCCGCCGCCTACGGGGCGCTGACCCGGCTCGCGGGCGTCCGCGAGGGGGACGTCGTCCTGGTCACCGGGGCCGCGGGCGGGGTGGGCTCGCTGGCCGGACAGATCGCCCGGCTGCTCGGCGCCGCCCGGGTCATCGGCACCACGGGCTCACCGGCCAAGGCGGCGCGCCTGACGTCCGAACTCGGCTACGACGCCGTGCTGACCGGCGGCTCGTGGCGCGCGGAGCAGGACACCGCACACCGTGCCTTCTCCCGGCAGCTCTCCGAGGCCGCGCCGGACGGCATCGACGTCCTGCTGGACAACGTCGGAGGTGTCCAGCTCACCGCGGCCGTGACGGCGGCCCGGCAGGGCGCCCGGTTCGCGCTGGTCGGCGCGCTGTCCGGGCAGCTCGACCCCCAGAGCCCCGGAGCGACCGCGCCGACGCGGATCGACACCTTCCGGCTCGTGGTCAAGGGGGTTTCCGTGCGCGGATACACCGGCGTCGACCACCCCGAGGTGGAGGCCGAATGGAACGACCGGTTCGACGGCTGGCTGCGGTCGGGCGAGATCCGGTTCCCGCTCACCCGGTTCGAGGGCATCGACCGGGCCCCGCGGGCGTTGCAGGAACTGACCGGGGGACAGACCTTCGGCACGGTCGTCGTCGACCTTCCGGGGCACGGTTGACGGCCGCCGGTACGACGAGCGGGAGGCACACGATGCGGATCGGCGACGCCGCGGCAGCCGTCGGCACGACACCGAGGGCACTGCGCTTCTACGAGCAGCGGGGACTGCTGCCGCCACCGCGCCGCACCAGGGCCGGTCAGCGCGACTACACGCCCGAGGACCTCGCCGTGCTGCGTGTCGTCCGGTACCTCCTCGGCCTCGGCCTCACCGTCGAGGACCTGGCCGGGATCGCCGACCGCCTTCCGCTGCTCGCGGGCCGGCCGCCCCGGCCCTGCGACCCGGACGCACCCGGCGAGCCGGCCGTCGTCGGCACGGCGGTGGTGCGGCGCCGCATCGCCGCGCTCGACTCGGAGATCGAGCGTCTCACCCGGCTGCGGGACGCGCTGCGGGCCGGACTCGACCCGGCCCCGGGCTCGTTCACGAAACCGCAACGCGCTTGTCGCACGGCACCGGGAATCGGCGGTCCCGGGTCCGGGTTGGCGCAGTCATGACTGTGGGAGTGGCTCTCAACGCGGCGGACGCCGACAACCAGATCGACGCAAGCGTGCGACTGGCCCGGGAGGCGGCGGCAGCCGGGCTCCGGTCGGCCTGGTTCGGCCAGACATTCGGCGCCGACTCGCCCCAGCTCGCGGCGATCGTCGGGCGCGAGGTACCGGCTCTCCAGGTGGGAACGTCCGCGATCCCCGTCTTCGGCCGGCACCCGCTCACGGTCGCCGGCCAGGCCCTCACGGCACAGGCGGCCACGCACGGCCGGTACCACCTCGGACTCGCCCTCGGCACCAGGCTGCTCACGGAACAGGGCTTCGGCATCCCCCACGAGCGGCCCGTCCGCCGGCTGCGCGAGTTCCTCACCGTAGTACGGCAGTTGACCGACACGGGCTCGGCCGACTTCCACGGCGAGCTGCTCAGCGCCACCACACCGGTACCCGCGCGCGTGCCGGGAGCGGAGTCCGGCGTGCCGCTGCTGGTCGCCGCGATGGGCCCCCAGGCGCTGAGGGCGAGCGGCGAACTCGCGGACGGGATCCTGCCCTACCTCGCCGGGCCCCGAGCCCTCGCCGAGCACATCGTTCCGGCCGTCACCGCGGCCGCCGCGGCAGCCGGCCGTCCCGCGCCCCGCATCGTGGCACTCGTACCCGGTGTGGTCACCGACGACGTGACCGCCGTGCGCGAGAAGGCCGCCGAACAGCTGGCCTTCTACGAGCAGTTCCCGTCCTACGCCCGGGCCATCGAGCTGTCCGGGGTCCGTCGGGCGGTCGACGTGGCCGTGATCGGCGACGAGCGGACGGTCGCCGCCGAGGTGGGTCGCTACCGGGACGCCGGAGCGACGGAGGTGGTGTTCACGTCCACGGAGCTCGCGGGCGACACCTACCGGCGACGCACCTGGGACCTGCTCGGGTCCCTCGCCGAAACCGGCGCCCGGACCGTCGCCTAGACCGGCGTCCGGACCGACGCCGACCGGACCGCGGCAGGTTCCAGGCGCACCACGATCCCCTTGGAGGTCGGCTGGTTGCTGATGTCGGCGACGCTGTCCAGCGGCACCAGGACGTTGGTCTCGGGGTAGTACGCGGCGGCGGAACCGCGCGCGGCCGGGTACGGGACGATCTCGAAGTCCTCGGCCCGGCGCTCGGTGCCGTCGGTCCACACGCCGACCAGGTCGACGTGCTGTCCCTCGGCCAGGCCCAGTGCGCTCAGGTCCGCCGGATTGACCAGCACCACGCGGCGGTTGCCGTGGATGCCCCGGTAGCGGTCGTTGGGCGTGTAGGGGACGGTGTTCCACTGATCGTGGGAGCGCAGCGTCTGCAACAGGAGGTGCCCCTCCGGAACGTCGGGCATCTCCCAGGCGTTGCGGGTGAACATCGCCTTGCCCGACGCGGTGGCGAAGACGCCCTCGTTCACCGGGTTCGGCAGCCGGATCCCGCCGGGGCGCAACACCCGCCGGTTGAAGTCGTGCAGTCCCGGCACGATGCGCGAGATCCGGTCACGGATCGTCCCGTAGTCCGCCTCGAACCGGCCCCAGGGGATGTCCGTCCGGTCGCCGAGGGTCCGACGGGCCAGCCGGCACAGAATGGCGACCTCGCTGAGCAGCACCTTGGAGGCCGGTTCCAGACGCCCGCGGGAGGTGTGCACCTCGCTCATCGAGTTCTCCACGGTGACGAACTGCTCACCGCCCGCCTGGATGTCACGCTCGGTACGGCCGAGCGTGGGCAGGATGAGCGCGGTCTCGCCGCAGACCGTGTGGGACCTGTTCAGCTTGGTGGAGATGTGGGCGGTCAGACGGCATCGGCGCATGGCGTCCTCGGTGACGGTGCTGTCCGGAGCCGCCCGCACGAAGTTCCCGGCCAGGGCGAGGAAGAACGTGACCCGGCCTTCGCGCATCGCCTTGATCGAGTTGACCGAGTCGAGTCCGTGAGCGCGCGGCGGGTCGAAACCGAACTCCTGCTGGAGCGCGTCCAGGAACGAGTCCGGCATCTGTTCCCAGATCCCCATGGTCCGGTCGCCCTGCACGTTGCTGTGCCCCCGCACGGGACAGGCGCCGGTACCCGCCCGGCCGAGGTTCCCGCGCAGCAGCAGGAAGTTCACGATCTCCCGGATGGTGGGGACGCCGTGCTTGTGCTGGGTGATTCCCATGGCCCAGCAGACGATGATCCGTTCGCTGCGCAGGACGTCGTCGCGGACCTTCTCGATCTTCTCGCGGCTCAGTCCCGTGGCCGCGACGATGTCCTGCCAGTCGACGGTGCGGGCGTGTTCGGCGAACTCCTGGAAGCCGCTCGTGCAGGACTGGAGGAAGTCGTGGTCCAGGACCTCGCCCGGCCGTGCGTCCTCGGCCTCCAGCAGCAGTCGGTTCAGCCCCTGGAAGAGGGCCAGGTCGCCACCGGGGCGGATGTGCAGGAACCGGTCGGCGATCTGGACACCGGAGCCGATCACCCCGCGTGCCTTCTGCGGGTTCTTGAACCTCAGCAGCCCGGCCTCGGGCAGCGGGTTCACGGCGATGATGCGGGCTCCGTTCAGCTTGGCCTGCTCCAGCGCCGACAGTTGCCGCGGGTGATTGGTGCCCGGGTTCTGCCCGACCAGGAAGATCAGGTCGGCCTCGTGGAGATCGTCCAGGCTGACGGTGCCCTTGCCGGTGCCGAGCGTCTCGTGCAGGGCGAAGCCGCTGGACTCGTGGCACATGTTGCTGCAGTCGGGCAGGTTGTTGGTGCCGTAGGCCCTGGCGAACAGCTGGAGGACGAACGCCGCCTCGTTGCCGGCCCGGCCGGAGGTGTAGAAGACGGCTTCGTCCGGGGAGTCGAGGGACGTCAGTTCCGCGGCGAGCAGTGCGAAGGCGTCGTTCCAGCTGATCGGCTCGTAGTGATCGGAACCGGGGCGCTTGACCACCGGTTCGGTGAGCCGTCCCTGCTGGTTCAGCCACATGTCCGAGCGCCGGCCCAGGTCGGAGACGGAGTGGCGGCGGAAGAAGTCGGGCGTGATGCGTCGCGTCGTCGCCTCGTCGTTGATGTGCTTGGCGCCGTTCTCGCAGTACTCGTTGCGGTGCCGGTGCCCGGGCGAGGGATCCGCCCAGGCGCACCCGGGGCAGTCGGTGCCGTCCACCTGATTCATGGTCAGCAGCGTCACCCCCGTCCGGAGCGGGGAGGTCTGCTCCAGGGAGTACTCGAGCGCGTGCACGACGGCGGGCACCCCGGCCGCCCACTTCTTGGGCGGGGTCACCGTGAGGGAGTCCTCCGGCTCTTCGCTCGGCGGCTTCTTCATGGGTGCGCCTCTCCTCTTCTCCTGCCGCTGGGCGATCAGCCGACGGGCCAGTTGGGCACCCGGCTCCTGGGCGGTTCCGGTTCCAGGGGACGGACGTGACCGTTGCGGATGACTCCGCGCCAGGCCCCGCACTCCTCCCCGAGTCCTTCGATGAACTCCTTGAAGTTCCCGAGCTCGTGCCGCACGACGCGGTCGGTCACCCCGGGGAGACGGGCCGGCAGACCCGTGAGACCGCGCGGCGCGAACTCCAGCCGCACGGTGACCGTCGCCCCGCCCGCCGCGGTGGGCCGGAAGGACACCCGGCCCCGGTGCGAGGGGCCCCGCCCGAGACTCCGCCAGGTCAGGTGGGAGTCGGGCACCTGTTCCAGGATCTCGGCCGCGAACTCGCGACGCACGGGCCCGGACCCGATGACCCACACGAGCACGGCGGGCCGGACCTGGTCGACCCGCCGCACCCATGACATGAACCGCGGAAAGGTCTTGAACTGGGTCCACTGGTTGTACGCGGTACGCACCGGTACCGAGACCTCGATCGTTTCCTCGACGCTGTGCATGGCCCACCTGCTCCGGACGCTGTCTCCCGGTCGCGGGGGAAGGCGGGAGGCCGATCCGCACGCCTGCCCGCCGTTCTGCCCGCTGTTCGTGTCCGACTGCCGCCGTCCTCAGGACTGTGGCCGCTTCCCGTGGTTGGCGGCGTGATTGCGGCGCGCCTTCTTCTTCCGACGTCGCTTCGAAGACATGTCACCCTCCTCCCCGTGCAGGTGGGGAGCGTTGCGAGCGCTGACCACCCCCACCGTTCCACATGGCACCGAGCGACGCGACTCGAGGCGATTTCGGGCACGAACCCGACTAAAATGTCCCGCAGACCGTGCCCCGGCTGCCTCCTGTACGCAGAGGAGCAGGAATGCCCAGCGAACCCGCACCCATCAGCGCCGACGCCCGAGCCGCCCTGGAACAAGAACGCGCCGACCTGCAGGCCGAACGCGGGAGAGTCGCGGCGACGCTGCGGGACTCCGACACGGAGGTGGGCGACCGCGCCGACGCGGCCGACGAGCTGCAACGCGCCGACGCGCTAGAGCGGCTGGACTCCCGCATCGCGGACATCACCACCCGCCTCACCCGGGCGGAGACCGCGGGCCCGCCCCCGACCGACGTGGTGGGCGTGGGCAGCTCGGTCACCGTGCGGTACGGCGACGGCACGGAGGAGACCCTCGAGATCGGCGAGCGCGCCGAGGCGTCGGACCAGGAACTGGTCACGGCCGACAGCCCCCTCGGGCGCGCCCTCCTCGGCCGCCGCCCCGGGGACACGGTCACCTACGACGCGCCGGGAGGGCGCACGACCGCCGCCGTCGTGTCCCTGGGCGGGGCGGCAGCCGGTCGGACACCACCGGCGGACGGTCGACAGGAAGGACCCCCGTGACCGGAGAGATCACCTGTCGCAGGGTGTACGAGGAGCCGTCGCCGCAGGACGGCAAGCGGGTGCTGGTGGACCGCCTGTGGCCGCGCGGGGTGAGCAAGGAGGCGGCACACCTGGACACGTGGCTGAAGGACGTCGCGCCCTCGACCGATCTGCGCCGCTGGTACCAGCACGACCCCCAACGGTTCGCCGAATTCCGCCGGCGCTATCTCGCCGAGCTGGACGACCCGGAGCACGAGCAGGCCGTCCGGGAACTGCGCGACCTGGCGGCCCGCGGCAGGGTCACGCTGCTGACGGCCACCAAGGACGCGGACCACAGCGAGGCCGCCGTGCTGGCCGAATGGCTGAACGACGGCAGGACCTCACCATGAGGCCTCACGCGTCGTCCTCGCCCGGCGGGTAGGTCAGGCGTCCGTCCCGGACGCGCGCGTGAGGGTTCAGGGCGGCGGGCTTCGTCGTCGTGGCCGACATGATGTGCGCGACCTCCACGCCGGCGACGATCAGGGCATCGGTGATCAGCCTGCGATGGCAGCGCCAGGGCACCGCCTCGCTGCACATGATCGCCGGCCGTCCCTGGGCGGCGAGGCCGACCAACTCGTCCAGCCCTTCCTTGAATTCGTCGCTCGCCATGTGGTCGGCGTAGTCCCGGAACGCCTTGACCCGCCATGCGCCGTTCTCGCTCGGCACGCCCTTGGGGGTGTGCCGTCGACCGCCCAGCTGGGGTATCCGCCGGTAGGCGATGTCGGGAGGGAGCGCGTCGACGATCGCGGACCGGTTCCACTGCGGGTACTTCCGTGACGAGGGGAAGGAGCGCACGTCCACGAGGTCGGTCACCTCGTTGTTCCGCAGTATCGTCAGCATCTCGTCGAAGTCGCGGGTCGAATGCCCCACCGTGCAGACACGGTTCGTCATGGAGTCGCCGGCTCGGAGCCGCCGCCCTTCCTGACCGTGCAGTGCAGCGAGTCGTCGCGTACGTCGGCGACGATGGTGTCACCGGGATCCGCCTCCCCGCCGAGCAGCAGGTCGGCGATGCGGTTGTCGAGTTCGGCCTGGATGGTGCGACGCAACGGGCGCGCGCCGAACTCCGGCTGGTGCCCGTGGGCGATCAGCAGCTTCTTGGCGGCCTCCGTGACCTCCAGCTTCAAACCCTGCGCGTGCACCCGGCGCTCGCTCTGGCCCAGCAGGTGATCGACGATCTCACCGAGGTCCTCCTCGGTGAGGCCGTGGAAGACGATGATGTCGTCGATGCGGTTGAGGAACTCCGGCAGGAACCTGGTCCGCAGTTCCCCCATCAGCTCGTCCTTGAGGTCGGACACGTCGCCCTTGTGGTCGAGGATCCGGTGGGCCCCGATGTTGGACGTCATGATGACGACACAGTGCCGGAAGTCGACGGTGCGGCCCTGGCCGTCGGTGAGGCGTCCGTCGTCGAGGATCTGCAGCAGCGTGTTGAACACGTCGGGGTGGGCCTTCTCCACCTCGTCGAACAGGACCACGCTGTAGGGCTGCCGGCGGACCTTCTCGGTGAGCTGACCCGCCTCCTCGTACCCGACGTAGCCGGGAGGGGCTCCGACGAAACGGGCGACCGTGTGCTTCTCCTGGAACTCGCTCATGTCGAACCGGATCATCCGGTCCTCCTCGCCGAACAGCAGCTCGGCGAGGGTCTTGGCCAGCTCCGTCTTGCCCACACCGGTGGGACCGAGGAAGAGGAAGGAGCCCACGGGGCGGTTCGGGTCGCCCATGCCGGCCCGGTTGCGGCGCACGGCCCGCGAGACGGCAGTGACCGCCTCGTCCTGGCCGACGATCCGGGAGTGCATCTCCTCCTCCAGCCGGAGCAGCCTCTCCTTCTCGCTCGCGGTGAGCTGGGAGACGGGGATGCCCGTGCGCCGGGAAATCACGTCCGCGATGTCGGCGGCGGTGACGGAGACGACGCCCTCGCGGCGCTCCTCGATGCCCGCGAGTTCGCCCTCCGCCTCGGCGATGTCCCGCTTCAGCCGCGCGGCCTTCTCGAAGTCCTGCGCGGCGACGGCCTGGTCCTGTTCCCGGCGCAGCTTCGCGATGCGGTCCTCGCGGCTGACGACCTCGGTGGAACGGTTGGCGCTGCGCAGGCGTACCCGCGCTCCCGCCTGGTCCATCACGTCGATCGCCTTGTCGGGCAGGAAGCGGTCGCTGACGTAACGGTCCGACAGGTCCGCCGCCGCTGCCAGCGCGCCGTCGGCGAACCGGACCTGGTGGTGGGCCTCGTACACGTCGCGGAGCCCCTCGAGGATCTGCACCGTCTCCTCGACCGTCGGCTCGGGCACCATCACCGGCTGGAAGCGGCGTTCGAGCGCGGCGTCCTTCTCGACGTACTTGCGGTACTCGTCGATGGTCGTCGCGCCCACCACGTGCAGCTCCCCGCGCGCGAGGGCCGGCTTGAGCATGTTGCCCGCGTCCATCGAGCCCTCGCCCGTGGCGCCCGCGCCGACGACGGTGTGCAGTTCGTCGATGAACAGGATGATGTTCCCGCCGGCCTGCTGGACGTCCTCGATGACCTTCTTCAGCCGCTCCTCGAACTGGCCCCGGTACTGGGCGCCCGCCACCATGCCGGACAAGTCGAGTGCGACGACCCGCTTGTCCTTCAGGGTGTCGGGAACCTCGCCGGCCACGATGCGCTGCGCCAGCCCCTCCACGATCGCGGTCTTGCCGACTCCGGGCTCCCCGATCAGCACGGGGTTGTTCTTGGAGCGCCGCGAGAGGATCTCGACGGTCTGCTCGATCTCCTCGGCCCGTCCGACGACGGGGTCCAGCTTCCCGGCCTTCGCCTCGTCCGTCAGGTCCCGCCCGTACTCGTCGAGGGCCGTCGTGGGCTCACCCCGCTCGGCGGGCTGCTGCCCTTCCGCGCGGGCCGCCCGCTCCGTGAGGCCCGCGAGCTTCTTCACGTCCTCGCCCCCCGCCCTCAGCAGCCGGGCGGCCCCCGTGTCGGCGCCGTCCAGCAGTGCGCCGAGGATGTGCTCGGGCCCGATGTAGGACACACCGGCCGCCTGGGAACGGGCGTAGGCGGTGGCGAGGGTGCGCTTGGCGGCCGGGGTGAGGCCCGGCTCCGAGGACGGCTCGCCCGACTCGCTCGGGAGGACCTCCGCGATCCGGGAGGCGAGCGCGTCCGGGTCCGCCCCGGCCTGGGCGAGCAGCCCGCGCGCGGGGTCGACCTTCGTGGCCGCCCACAGCAGGTGCTCGGTGTCGAGGTCGGACGTCCCGTCCTCCAGAGCCCGCCGAGCCGCCAGGTTGAGGAGCTCCTGCGAGGACTCGGTCAGCAGCCGCCCGATCGGCACCCGCTGCACCGCCGGGGGCGAGGACGTGGGCGACATGCCGAAGAACCGGTTCAACAGGTCACTGAACGGGTCGGACGAGCCGAAACCGAAGGACGACATCGACATGACAGCTCCTGGTGCAGTGACAGGGGTCCTTCAACCGAAGCGCGTCGCCGGGGGCCCCGCAACCCGGAGCGGACGCCTGGAGCGGGCCCCTGGAGCGGCCTCCCGCGGCGCGGGCCGAGTTGGCACCGCGGGGAACGGTCGGGTACACCCGTCAGGTGTTGTTTCGCCGGCGCCGCCGCCGTACTGCGCGCGGAGCACGCGGAGGCCCACGACGGCGTCCTGCGGCACCGCTTCGCAGGACCCGGCGTCCCACCCGCCGGCCGCGACATCCGGCCTCGCGGCCAGGAGTGCCGGGCCGGTGAGACCCTGCTTCCCGCCGGCACCACCGTGACCCCGGCGGTGCTGGGCCTGGCCGCCGCGGCCGGCTGCGACCACCTGTCGGTGCACCGCCCTCCGAGCGCCGAACTCCTCGTGCTGGGCGACGAGTTGCCGGCACACGGCGTCCCCAGGGGCGGACGGGTCCGTGACGCCCTCGGCCCCATGGTGCCGCCCTGGCTGGACTTCTGCGGCGCCCGGACCGTCAGGGTCCGCATGATCGGGGACGAATTCGGTCTGCTCCGGGAGGCCGTCCGCCGCTCACCCGCCGACGTCGTGGTCACCACCGGCAGCACCGCCGCCGGCCCGGTCGACTTCCTCCACGACGTCCTGAGCCGCGAGGGCGCCCTGCTGACGGTCGACTCCGTGGCCGTGCGACCGGGGCACCCGATGCTGCTCGCCGAGCTGCCGCCCGCCGCCGACGGCCGCGCCCGCCGGCTCGTGGGGCTCCCCGGCAATCCGCTCGCCGCCGCGGCCGGAGCGGTGACCCTGCTCCACCCGCTGCTGCGGCGCCTCGGCGGACACGCCGAACCGGAGCCCCTCCACCTGACTGTCGCGACCGGTCTGACAGGTCATCCGCGCGACACGCGTCTGCTGCCGGTGCTGCACACGGGCGAGGGAGCGGTGCCGCTCCCGTTCGACGGTCCGGCCATGCTGCGCGGACTGGCGCTCGCCGACGGCCTCGCGGTCGTCCCGCCCGGCGGTGCCCCGGCCGGCGCCCGCGTGAGGTTCCTGAGACTTCCGGGACGGTGAAGGCCGGCCGGACCCGGGTGGCGACGCGCGAACCTGGAAAGAGCAAGGAGTACGTGCCAGACATGCCGATCTTTCGCCACCTCCTCCCTCCCGCGTCACGCAACGGCCGGCGCCCTTGGGTGGCGGGTGCGCGGCGAGTCGTGTCACCACGCGGTGCGCTGACCCTGCACGAGGCGGACGGAGCTCTCCTGTTCGCCGTGCGAGCCGCGCTCGCCATGGGGTCCGTGGCCGTGCCGATCACGCTGGCGGGGCGCCCCGACCTCGCCGTCTACGCCATGCTGGGCTCCTTCACCACCACCTTCGGCCGCGATCTCCCGTACCGGCGCCGCGCCCCCGTCCTCGCGGTGGTGGCCGCCGCCATGACGGCGCTCGTCGCCTCGGGCGCAACCCTCGCCGTGTGGGTGGGGCAGGGTGCGGGAGGAGCCGGCGTCGCCGTGGTGGTCGCGGCGACCGCCCTGGTCGCGGGAGCGGCGAAGTTCGCCTGCGACGCCACGCGGCTGGGCGGGCTCGGCGCCGTGCTGCTGCTGTTCTCCTTCGCTGTCGCGGCCAACGACTCGACCACCGGTGCCGACGTCCTCCCCTACACCGCCCTCGCCGCGGCCGGAGCGGCCTGGGCCTGGCTGCTGGCCGTGTCGGGACGGCTCGTGCACCCCGACCGGCCGCAACGGGTCGCCGTGGCCACCGCCCTGCGCCGACTCGCCGATCTGCTGGACGCGGCCGGTGCCGGGGAACCGCCTCGGCAGACCCGGCACCGGGCGACCACCGCCGTCCTCCACGCGTACCACTGCCTCGGGGTCGCTCCGCTGGTGGGCGCAGGGAAGGCCGGACCGGGTCGCGAGGCGGCCTTCCGGCGCCTGACCGACCTGTCCCCGCCGCTGCGGAGCGCCGTTTTCTAATGCCGAACATTAATATGTGGGCATGGCGAGAACCTCCGGACCCGAGACCCGGGAGAAGCTGATCCGTGCGGCGGAGACGCTCTTCGCCGAGCAGGGCGTCCACGGCGCACAGTTGCGGGACGTCGTCGCAGTGGCCGGGCAGGGCAATCCGTCGGCCGTGCAGTACCACTTCGGCTCCCGCGCCGGGCTGCTGGACGCGGTCATGGCCGGCCGCCAGCAGCGCACCGAGCGGGTGCTCGCGCCGCTTCTGGAGGCCGCGCCGGACGAGGTGGGCGCGCTGGTCGGCGCACTGGTCACGGCGGAGGCCAGTGAGCTGCGCGGCGACCGGGGCCTGCGGTGTCTGCGGATCTCCGCGCAGCTCAGCCATGAGAGCGGCGTCCGCGCCCGCACGCCCCACCCCACGCTCGGCGGCACCGCCTACTGGCGTCTGATCGAGCGGATCGAGGCCTGCCTGGCCGCCGACGGCCTGCCCGAGCCGTTGCTCCTGGAGCGCCTCGACCTGGCCCTCACGGTGGTGGGCGCCGCCATGGCGGACCGCGCCCGGCAGTACCTGGACGGCACCGAACCGCTGACCGGCGAGGAACTGTTCCTCGCCGACCTGGTCGGCACCACCACCGCACTGCTGCGGGCCCCGCGGCCCTGATCTCCCGGACCCCCGACCGACCGCACGCCCCTGTGCGACCCCGCACGGCCCTGAAAGGACCTCTCATGAACGATCTCACCGGCAAGACCGTGCTGATCACCGGCGGCGCCCGCGGCCTCGGTGCCGAAGCGGCCCGCCAGGCGGTGGCCGCCGGCGCCAATGTGGTGATCACGGACGTGCTCGACGAGGACGGCAGGGCCACCGTCGAGGCCCTCGGCGACCGGGCCCGCTTCATCCGTCACGACGTGACCTCCGAGGAGGAGTGGGCGGCGGCCGTCGCCCACGCCGTCGCGGAGTTCGGTGGGCTGCACGGCCTGGTCAACAACGCCGGCATCTCCACCGGCACGCTCCTGGAGAACGAGTCCGTCGAGCATTTCCGTAAGGTCCTCGACGTCAACCTGACCGGTGTCTTCATCGGCATGCGGACCGCCATACCCGTGATGAAGGAGGCCGGCGGCGGCTCCATCGTCAACATCTCCTCCGCGGCGGGTCTCATGGGCCTGGCCCTGACGGCCGGCTACGGCGCCTCCAAGTGGGGCGTCCGCGGGCTCACGAAGATCGGCGCGGTGGAACTCGGCACGGCGGGGATCCGCGTCAACTCCGTCCACCCGGGCATGACCTACACGCCGATGACCGCGGCCGTGGGCATCGAGCGGGGCGAGGGCAAGTACCCCAACACCCCGATGGGCCGGGTCGGCGAGGCCGACGAGATCGCCGGCGCGGTGGTCTTCCTGCTCTCGGACGCCGCCTCGTACGTCACCGGTGCGGAGCTGGCGGTGGACGGCGGCTGGACCACCGGCCCGACGGTGAAATACGTCATGGGCCAGTAGGACGCCGCCTCACACGAGCTCGGGCCGCGGCTCAGCGGGGTTCGGTCCCGGCTCCGGTGCCGGCGCGGCCTTCGGGTCCCACTGCCGGGTCGTCCGCACATAGCCGTGGATCACCGAGGCCATCGCCAGGATCAGCAGCGGCCCGAACAGCCACGGATGCCCGGCCATCTCCCTCGGCAGGAAGCGGTACGACACCAGCAGCGCGGCGAAGACCGTCGCGCCGTGGGTGACCAGCAGGGTGGCCGACCGGTCCCAGCCGCGTGCCAGCGCGCGCATCGCCGCCTCCACGGTGAGCGCGAACACCACGCCGGCGACGAGGTCCGCGCCGTAGTGGTAGCCGAAGCCCAGCGTCGCGGTGAGGGTGGCGACCAGCCAGAACGTTCCCGCCCAGCGCATGGCCCGAGAACCCTTGCGGGTGTGGACGAAGAGCGTGGTGGCCCACGCCGTGTGCAGGCTGGGCATGCAGTTGCGCGGGGTGACCGCGTCGAACGGCATCGAGTGCGGGACGCCGACCGGCGGCAGCGTGCCCGGCCACAGCTCGGCCACCGCCCAGGAGCCGCCTTCGGCGCCGTAGGCGAAGATCGGTCCCACGACCGGGAAGAGCATGTACACGGCCGGACCCAGCAGGCCGATCATCAGGAAGGTGCGCACCAGGTGGTGCCGTGGAAAACGGCGCTCGACCGCCACATGGCGCAGCTGGTAGAGCCCGACGACGGCCGCCGCCAGCGGAAGCTGGCCGTAGACCAGGTGCAGGGCGTGGCCGCTGACCGGCTGGGCGGCCTCGACGACCCGGCCGACGAGCCACGACGGGTTGCCCAGCGCGTGATCCGCGGTCGCCACGTACTGGTCGAGCACCGTCGGCCGGGTCTTGGAGGTGATGAGCAGCCAGGTGTCGCCCGTCTTGTGACCGGCCACCAGCAGCAGACCCAGCCCGACGCCCTTCAGGAGCAGCAGGCGCTCCCGGCCGGTGCGGCGCGTGACCGCGACGACCGTCCAGCCCATGACCACCCACAGGGCGCCGTTGCCGAACTCCATGTCGGCGCCGACCGTCCACCGCACCAGCGCGAAGACGACGTCGACGGTGACCGCGACGGCGAACGAGACGAGCCGTTGCCGCCAGGTGAGCACCACCATCGTCAACGCCAGCCCGCCGTACAGCAGCGGCCCCGACGCCGGGGTGAAGATCACCTCGCGGGCCTGATGGGTGATCGGCCCCGGCAGGCCGTAGTGGCGCGCGGCGCATTCCAGCACCACGAGAAAGCCGAGGGTCGCCACACCCGCCGTGGCCCACAGCATCGTGCGTGGCCGGCGCCACGCGGCGGGTATTCGAGGGGGAGTGGTTCTGTTCGGCATGGTCTTCCGGTGAAGAGCCGACGATCAGGGAGATCGTCGTGAGCTCGAACATGCTAGCGGCAAGCTGTGGGCGTCCTGTCGAGGGGAGCGCCGGTGCGCGCGGCGCTCGCCGGTGAGGGGCAGCGTGCACTCCCGGACGATCTTCGGGCTGCCGTCGGAGGACCGGCCGTCGATCGCGCCGAAGCGGACGGCACCGGCGTCGGCGTGGACGATGTCGATGCCGCCGAACGCGTCGACGGCCTCCTCGGTCCAGGCCCGTACGGAGTCCTCGTCGGTGACGTCGAGGAGGCTCGGGCTGAGGGCGGTACCGCCCTCGCGGGCGATGAGCCGCTGGGTCTCGACGGCCTCCTCGTGCGGCAGGTCGCCGCCGACGACCAGCGCGCCCTCGGCGGCGAAGCGCAGGGCCGCCGCTCGGCCCTGGCCGCGGGCGGTGCCGGAGATCAGGGCCACCTTGCCCTCAGCCGCCTCATCCGCCGGCCCTCGTCCCGAGCAGGGCGTCGGAGACGGACTTGACACCGCCGTGCGCGGTGAGGCCGCCGTCGACGGGGATCTCCGCCCCGGTGATGAAGGACGAGTCGTCCGACAGCAGGAACACGACCAGCGGGGCGACCTCGTCGACGGTGCCGGTACGGCCGAGCGGGGTCTCCCGGACGTTGGCCTCACGGAACGCGGGCGCGGCCGAGGCGGTCATCGCGGTCTCGATGTAGCCCGGGTGGACGGTGTTCACGCGGATGCCACGCGGCCCGAGTTCGAGGGCGGCGGTCCTGGACAGGCCCCGCAGCCCCCACTTGCTCGCCGTGTAGGCCACCGGGTAGTGGGCCGTGAGCGCGGCGGAGGAGCCGACGTTGACGATCGAGGAGCCCGGCGGCATCAGCGGGCTCAGGTGCTGGATGCCGAGGAGCGGACCGGTGACGTTCACCGAGTGCACCCGCTCGAAGTCCGCCGCCCGCACGTCGCCGATCCGCGCCCGCCAGGTGACGCCCGCGTTGTTCACCAGGCCGTGGACCTCGCCGTACGCCTCCCTCAGCTCGGCGGCCAGCGCGGCCCACTCGGCCTCGCTGCCGACGTCGAGGCGGCGGCAGTCCCCCTCGGGCGTCACATCGGTGGCGATGACCTGGGCGCCCTCGCGGGTGAGGGCCTCGGCCTCGGCGGCGCCCTGGCCCCGGGCCGCGCCCGTGACGACCACCACCTTGCCGAGCAGCCTCTTGGGGTGCAGGTCCGGGTGCAGGTCCCTCACGGCCGCTCCCGGGTCCGGCGCCGGCCGGCCGGAAGCGGTAGGGGCGCCGCACCGGCCACGACGGTGTTGGTCACCGTGCCGATCCCCTCGACGGTGAGGCCGACGGTGTCGCCCGGCTTCAGCGGCGGCGGGGTCTGCTCACCGCGCAGGCCCCACAGTTCTGCCAGGCAGCCGCCGTTGCCGCAGGTGCCCGAGCCGAGCACGTCGCCCGGCACGACGCGGGTGCCGCGGGAGGCGTAGGCGGTCATCTCCTCGAAGGTCCAGCTCATGTGGGACAGCAGGTCCTCGCCGACCTTCTCGCCGTTGATCTCCGCGGTCAGGGACAGGCGCAGGAAGCCGTCGGCGTCCCGGTACGGCTCCAGTTCGTCGGCCGTGACCAGGTACGGGCCGAGGGTGGTGGCGGTGTCCTTGCCCTTGCACGGGCCGAGGCCGACCTTCATCTCCGCCGACTGGAGGTCCCGGGCGGACCAGTCGTTGAACACGGTGTAGCCGACGATGTGGTCGCGGGCCTGCCCGGGGGTGAGGTCACGGCCCTCGCGGCCGATGACGGCGCCCACTTCGAGCTCGAAGTCCAGCACGGCCGATCCGGGCGGCATCGGGATGTCGTCGTGGGGGCCGTAGATCGCGTGCGGGTTGGTGAAGTAGAAGGTCGGCGCCGCGTACCACTGCTCGGGCACGCCGGCCACGCCGTCGACGGATCGGCGAACGCCTTCGACGTGTTCCTCGAAGGTGACGAAGTCCCGTACGGACGCCGGCTGGAGCGGCGGCAGCAGCCGCACCTGGGAGACGTGCGGGCCCGGCGGGACGTCGAGCGCCTGCCGGCCGGCGGCGAGCAGACCGGGCAGGCCGTCCGTCTCGCCGAGCAGCGTGGACAGCGAGGAGACGCCCGGCAGCGGGAAGAGCGTGCCGTCCTCCTCCACGACGGCCACCCGGCGGCGGTGGCGTTGTTCGTAAGCGGCGAAACGCATGGTGTCGCTCCTGGCGGAGAGGAAAGGGGCGGAGAGTAAGGGGCGGGGAGCGAACCGGGGACGCGACGGCGGGAGTCAGGGCGTGGACACCACCGTCGCGTCCCCGGGGGCGCGGGATCAGACCGGCGGGGCCACGAACACACCGCGGTCGGGGTCGTTGAAGGACTCCTTCGCGACCAGCTCGTTCATGGGGTTGGCGGTGCCCCACTGGTCGGTGACCTCGGGCTGGGAGAAGTCGTAGACGTGGGGGTGCCAGGTGTCCTCGTCCAGGCACTCCAGCTCGGTGGTGTACTCGACGGTGTTGCCGTGCGGGTCGAGGAAGTACGTGAACGTGTTGTCCCCGGCCATGTGCCGGCCCGGACCCCAGATCTTCTTGAAGCCCGCCCGCATGACCCGGCCCGAGCCGCGCATGTACTCGTCGATGCCGCGCATCTCGAAGGAGACGTGGTGCAGGGCGGTGTGCGGGCCCTGGGCGATGGCCATCGAGTGGTGCTGGTTGCTGATCCGCATGAAGTGCATGACCTCGCCCATGTGCGGCGAGCTGAGCGTGTCCGAGAGCGCGAAGCCGAGGTGGCGCTCGTACCACGCGCGGGTGCGGTTCAGGTCCGGGGAGTTGAGCACGACGTGGGAGAGCTTGACCGGGATGGACTCCTTCTCCTCGATCCTGCGGTGCTGCCTGACCTCGACGTCGGCCGAGACCTCGATGGTGCGGCCGTCGACGTCGAAGAACCGGAAGCCGTAGCCGCCGCCGGGGGTGTCGACCGTGCCCGGCCGGGAGATCAGCTGGACGCCGCCGGCCAGCAGTCGCTCGGCGAGGGTGTCCACGTCGGCGGCGGACGCGGCACCGTAGGAGACCAGGTCGAGACGTTTCTCGTCGGCCTTGCGCAGCCGGACGACGTACTGCTCCGGGGAGCCCTCGGCGGCCAGGAAGGAGATGCCGGAGTCCTCGGCGACCTTGGTCAGGCCCCAGACACCGGAGTAGAAGTCGAGCTGCTTGTCGTAGTCGGGCACGGCGAGGTCGACGTGCCGCAGGTGGGTGAGCAGGCGTGCGCTCATGGGTGGTCCTCCTCAGGCGAGGGCGAGATGGAGCAGGGCGGCGGCGTTCCGGCCGCGGACGGCGTCGAGGTCGGCCCCGGACAGGCGCGCGGCGCGCAGGGCGCCGACCGGGTCCTCGGTGCCCATGTCGAAGGGGAAGTCGGACCCGAGGAGCACCCGGTCCGCCCCGGCGACCCGGACCAGCTCCCGCAGCACGTGCGGGTCGTGGACGAGGGAGTCGAAGTACAGCCGCTTGAGGTAGCTGCTGGGCAGGTGCGCGCAGCCGGCGCCCGCGTCCGGACGGGCCGACCAGGCGTGGTCGGAGCGGCCGATGTGCGTGGGCAGGTAACCGCCGCCGTGCGCCGCGACCAGCTTCAGCCCGGGGTGCCGGTCGAGCACCCCGGAGAAGATCAGGTGCGAGAGCGCGACGGCGTTCTCCGTGGGCTGGCCGACGGTGTTGGACAGGTACCACTGGTCCAGGCGCTCGTCGAGCGTGCAGCCGAAGGGGTGCAGGAAGACGATCGCGCCCGTCTCCTCGGCCCGTGCCCAGAAGGGCTCGTAGGCCGGGTCGGAGAGTTCCCGGCCCGGGGCGTGGCTGGAGATCTCCACTCCGGACAGGCCCTGCTCCAGGGCGTGCCCGAGGGCGTCCACGGCCGGGCCGGGGTGCTGCAGGGGCACCAGCCCGAGCCCGCGCAGCCGGTCCGGGGCGGCCGAACAGTGCGCCGCCGTCGCCTCGTTGGCCAGGCTGTACACCTTCTCGGCCGTCTCCTCGTCGGCCCAGTAGTGGTAGTGCGAGGGGGAGGGGCTGACCAGCTGCACGTCGACGCCCTGCGCGTCCATCGCGGCCAGGCGCACGGCGGGGTCGGTCAGCCTGGGGACGCGTTCGCGGACCATGGGGCCGCTGACGGCGAGGGCGGCGGGGCCGTTGCGCCGGGCGTCCAGCTCCCGCGCCTCGGCGTGGCCGGGCAGGCCCGCCACGAGCGCGTCGACCTCGGGCAGCAGGACGTGGGCGTGCACGTCCACGGTCGGGACGGTACTAGAGGTCACGGCAGCTCCCGGAGCATCGTCATGGTGCGGCCCATCAGCCCGGGCACGTCGGCGTCGCGCACTCCGTCCAGCTGCCACCGGCCGATCTGCACCGACGCCTCGACGACGGGCCGGACACGTGTGACGCGCCGCTCGTAGTACGCCTGGAACAGCGCGTCGTCCCAGGTCTCGGTGGCGGTCAGCATCTGCGCGAGCACCCAGGCGTCCTCCAGGGACAGGGCGGCGCCCTGGGCCAGGGTGGGCGGGCAGCAGTGGGCGGCGTCGCCGACGAGGACGACCCGGCCGCGGTGCCAGGAGCCCTCCACCAGCATCCGGTCGAACCAGGTGTAGTTGACCTTCGCGGGATCGGTGATGTGCGCGGTGATCTCCGGCCAGTGGCCGCCGTAGGCGGAGGCCAGGCGCCGCATCTCGTCGGCGTACGACCCGGCGGGTATCGAGGCGCGGTCCCGGTTGGCCTCGACGACGTACGCGTACAGGGTCGTCTCGCTGGTCGGGCAGTAGCCGGCGATGTAGGCCGGGCCGCCGTAGGCGAGGTCGGTGCGGGTCACGCCGGCCGGGCGCGGGGCCGCGATGCGCCAGATGGCCATGCCGGTCGGTTCGGGCTTCGCCGTGATGCCGATCGCGGCGCGGGTGCGGGAGCCGAGGCCGTCGGCGGCGACCACGAGATCGTAGCGGCGCTCGGTGCCGTCGCTGAGGCGTACGGAGACACCGTCGGCGTCCTGGTCCAGGATCTCGGCGGTGGTGCCGAGGCGGACGGTGGCGCCGCTCGCCCGTACGGCCTCGATCAGGATCCGCTGGAGCCGGGGGCGCTGCATGCCGACGGTGGCGGGCAGGTCGTCGCCGCCGGTGCGCAGGTCGTCCTGGACGTGCAGGACCGTGCCGTCGGGGGCGGTGATGCCGACCGAGCCGAAGCCGAAGCCGGACGCCTCCACCTGCTCCCAGACACCGAGTTCGCGCAGCACGCGCAGGGCGTTGCCCTGGAGGGTGATGCCGGAGCCGGCGGTGGCGTTCCAGTCGTCCTTGGCCTCGATCAGGTCCACGGCGAGACCGGCGCGGCGCAGCAGAATCGTCACGGCGTTGCCGGCCGCGCCGCCGCCGACGACGAGGACCGTGCGGGGCTGGGTCATGAAGAACTCCTTCGTTCCTCGGTCTACTTGACCGCGATCGGGTTGACGGGTGAGCCGACCGCGCCGGTGATGGGCAGGGGCGCCGCGGTGAGCCAGAACGCGTACTCCCCGTCGGCCGCGCAGTCCTCGGCGAGGGCGTCCAGGTCCCACATCTCGCCGATCAGCAGCCCGATGTGCGGGATGGCGACCTGGTGCAGCGGCTGGAAGGCGTGCTCGAACTCGTTCGGGCGGACCTCGAAGCCCCAGGTGTCGGTGGCGATCGCGGCGATCTCGGTGCCGTGCAGCCAGCCGGCCGTGGTGAACGACAGGCCGGGCGCGGGGCCGCCCGCGTAGTCGCCCCAGCCGTCGCGGCGCACCCGGGACAGCTGCCCGGTGCGCACGAGCACGATGTCGCCGCGCCCCACGGTCACGCCCTGGGCCTCCGCGGTGGCGGTGAGGTGCTCCTCGGTGATGGCGAAGCCGTCGGGCAGTTCGCCGTTCTGACCGACCGCGCGGCCGACGTCCAGCAGCACACCGCGTCCGGCGACGTGCGGGGCCATGTGCTCGATGCCGGTGACCAGGTCGCCGTCGGAGGTGACGACCTTCTCCGCCGGGCGCCCGTTCCACGCCCTGCCGTGGTCGAAGATGTGGCCGAGCCCGTCCCACTGGGTGGAGCACTGCAACGGCATGGCGATGACGTCGTCGGCGCCGCCGATGCCGTGCGGGAAGCCCTGGTTGCCGAGCGCGGCGTCGGTCCCGGTGTCGAGCATGGTGTGCACCGGGTTGGTGCGCCGGCGCCAGCCCTTCTGCGGGCCGTTCATGTCGAACCGCTGGGAGAGGGAGAAGCTGACACCCCGCCGGACGAGCGTGGCGGCCTCACGACGCCCCGCCTCGTCGAGGAAGTTGAGCGTGCCGAGGACGTCGTCCTCGCCCCAGCGGCCCCAGTTGGAGTACGCCTTCGTGGCGCGCGCTATCGAGCCCTCGGGGTCGGTGCGGTCCAGTGTCACCGGGCGGCCTCCGCCACACAGCGGGTGCGCTGGACACCGAGTCCGGTGACCGAGCCCTCCATGACGTCGCCGTCGCGCAGCAGCCGGCCCCAGTGCATGCCGTTGCCGGCCGGGGAGCCGGTGAGCACCAGGTCGCCGGGCAGCAGCCGGGCGGTCTGCGACGCGTAGGACACCATCCGCGCCACGTCGAAGATCATGTCCTTGGTCGACTCGTCCTGCATGGTCTCGCCGTTCAGCTTCAGCGTCAGCCGCAGGTCGCCGGTGTCAGCGACCGATCCGGCGGGCACGATCCAGGGACCGAGCGGCGTGAAGCCGGGGGCGTTCTTGCTGCGCAGCCAGTCGGTGCCGATCTGCGGCATGTCCCGGCGGAAGACCGTGGCACGGTCGGTCAGGTCATTGGCGATCGTGTAACCGGCGACATGGCCGAGGGCTTCCTCGACGGACACCCGGTGGGCGGGCCGGCCGATGACCGCCGCCAGCTCCAGTTCCCAGTCGGGCTTCTCGGCCCACGCCGGGAGTACGACGTCGTCGTAGGGGCCGGTGATCGCGCTCGGCAGGCCGATGAAGACGTAGGGCAGGTCCTCGGCCGCCCGCCGGTCCATGATCTCGGCCGCCTCGGCGCGCCGCTCCTCCTCCGGCCGCTCGTCACCCGGGGCCCGGTGCGCGACGTGCAGGTCGATCACGTGCTGCCGGTAGTTGGCCCCCGACTGGAAGACCTGCCGCGGCTCCACCGGCGCGTGCACGCGGAGGTCCGCCAGCGGCACGCGGGAGAGGCCGCCGTCGGCGGCGAGCGTCCGCAGCCGCGGCAGGGCCGTCTCCCAGTTCTCCAACAGGTGCCGGACGGTGAGCCGTTCGTCGCCGAAGGCGGCGCGCAGGTCGAGGACCTCGGAGCCGGGAGTGACGAGGGCGGGAAAGGCCGGCCCGTCCGGGGCCGAGAGGGTGGCGAGGGCGAAAGGACCGGCGAAGAGCGCGGACACGGGTTCGGGTTTCACGGACATGTCCTCCTGATGACGATGGGACTAATCTGGACCCGCCACCCGTGATCAGGGAAATCGATTCCGTGGATGATGAACATCCACCGTGTCAATGAGCGCTGGTCGGGGCCGTACAGCAAGAGGAAGACCCGTGAATCTGAGCCGTCTGGACCTGAACCTCGTCGTCGCCCTGCGCGCTCTGCTGGAGGAACGCAACGTCACGCGCGCAGGTCAGCGCGTCGGCCTCAGCCAGCCCGCGATGAGCGCGGCCCTGGCCCGGCTGCGCCGCCACTTCGACGACGACCTGCTCGCCCGCGTCGGCGGGCACTACGAGCTCACCGCCCTCGGACAGGTCCTGCTCGACCGCACCTCCACCGCGTACGCCGTGCTCGAACGCCTCTTCGCCAGCCAGGCCGACTTCGACCCGGCCAGGGAGAGCCGCGAGTTCAAGCTGGTCGCGTCCGACTACGCCGTCGCCGTCTTCGGCACCGAACTCGCCCGGGTCGTGCACGAGGAGGCCCCCGGCATCCGGCTGCGCTTCGCCCAGACCCCGCCCACCGTGGTCGACGACACCGCCACGCTGCTGAGCGCCACCGACGGACTGCTCATGCCGCACGGCGTCATCAGCGACTTCCCGGCCACCGACCTCTACCAGGACCGCTGGGTGTTCCTCGTCGCCGACGACCACCCGAGCGTCGAGGAGCGTCTCACCCGGCAGGACCTGGCCCGGCTGCCCTGGGTCACCTACCAGCGGACCTACGACGCCCCGGCCGTGCGCCAGCTCGGCATGCTCGGCGTCGAACCCCGGGTGGAGGTCTCCGTCGACAGCTTCCAGCTGCTGCCGCTGCTGGTGGCCGGCACCCGGCGCATCGCCCTGGTGCAGGCACGCCTCGCACGCCTGCTCGCGCCGATCGCCGCCGTCCGGGTGCTGGAACCGCCGTACGAGGCCGTGCCGTTGCAGGAGGCGATGTGGTGGCACCCGGTGCACACCCACGACGCGGCCCACATCTGGCTGCGGGATACCGCCGCGCGCGTCGGCAGGCGCATGACCGTCGCACACGAGGCGGGCGGCCGGCCCTGAACGGGAGGCATCCACGCGACGGATCGGCCGGCCGGGCCGCCGGAGATCAGTCAGCCACCGGGGCGGATGAGGAGCAGGGCGATGTCGTCGCCCGGGGTGGGCGAGTGCCGGATCAGGGTGTCCGCCATGGCGTCGAGGTCGGTCGGGTCCGCGTGTTCGAGGAGCCCGGCGAGGGCGGCGGTCGCGTCGTCGAAGTCCACACCGGGAGCCTCGACGAGCCCGTCGGTGTAGAGGGCGAGCACGGACCCGTGCGGCAGTGGTACGTCCAGGGCCGGGTAGACGGCGTCCGGCTCGATGCCCAGCAGCAGGCCGGGGGGCACCCGGAGGAGTTCGGTGCGCCCGTCGGCATGGCGCAGCAGCGGCGGCGGGTGGCCGGCGGTGGCCACGCACGCGCGGCGGCCGGCCAGGTCGAGGTGGACGTAGACGCAGCTGGTGAACAGGCCGGGGTCGAGGTCGGTGAGCAGGCGGTTGGTGCGCGCCAGGACGTCGGCGGGGGACGCTCCCACGGTGGCGTGGGCGTGCACGGCGGTGCGGACCTGCCCCATGAGGGCCGCGGCGTCCACGTTGTGTCCCTGGACGTCGCCGATGGCGGCGCCGGCCGTGTGCGCGTCCAGGCGGATGAGGTCGTAGAAGTCGCCGCCGATGCCCAGGCCCCGGGCGGCCGGCAGATAGCGGGCGGCGATCCTCAGCCCGGGGACCTGCGGCAGCGTGTGCGGCAGGAGGGCGGACTGCAGCCGGTGGGCGAGGTGGTCCTTGGCGTCGTAGAGACGGGCCCGGTCCAGGGCCTGCCCGACCAGACCGGCCAGCGAGGTGAGCACGGCGCGCTCGCCGGGCGGGAAGGTCCGGGGACGGTCGTAGGCGAGGAGGACCGAGCCGATGGGGTGGCCGGACGCGATCAGAGGCAGGAACGCCCACGACGCCATGCCGTCCTCGTGCACGGTGGAGGGATAGGCCCGCTCGAGGTCGGCGAAGGTCGGGAAGAAGCTCGGCACGCCGGTGGTCAGGACCTCGCTGCCGGGGATCTGCGAGTTCAGCGGGACGGCGTCGAAACGGCCGACGACCTCGGCGGAGTAGCCCCGGTGACCCAGGATCTTCAGACGGCCGTCCTCGGCCGTCATCAGCGCCATCGCCTGCGCGCCCAGAGCGGGCAGCAGCTGGTCCGCGGTCTGCTCGACCACGTCCTGGACGCCGACGGCCTCGGTGAGGGTGGAGGCCAGGTGCATCAGGTGGTAGAGCACGGTGGCCCGGCTGGGACCGGCGGTCGGGACGGACGGGTACGCGGGCGCGTCCTCCGCGGGGTCGCTGCGCGTGATGCGCACGCTGACGCCGGACGAGTCCGGGTACAGCTCGAAGGACAGCCACACGTCCGGCGGACGCAGCACCGTGAAGGCCTGTGGCCGCCGGCTGACCACGGCGGCGCGGTAGCGGTCCTCGACCTGGGGGACGTCCATCCACGGCAGCGATTCCCAGGGCAGCGTGCCGAGCAGCTCGGCCGCCTCGCGCCCGACGAGGCCGGCGGCGGCCGGGGTCATGAAGGTGATGCGGCCGTTCGTGTCCAGCGCGCAGGACCCCCCGGGCAGACGGTCGACGAACGCCGAGACGGCCGTCGCCTCGTCGGGCGGGACGAGGCGGCCGGCCGGCGGCGGCAGCGTCCGCGGCCGGTCGGCGGGCAGCACCGGTTCGCCGCGGTCCACCGCTCGTTGCAGGAGGCCGCCCAGCCTGCGGCAGCCGCTCTCCAGCGCGTCGCGCTCACTCCGGCTCAGCCGGTCCGGACGGCCCGCGGGCCACATCAGCACCAGCCCGCCCCGGAGCGCGGTGTCCGAGACGACCGGGGCGGCCGCCAGCGCGAACTCGTAGGGCAGGACGAGCGCGGGCCGCGGGTACCGGCGTGCCATCTCCTCCTGACCACCGACCCACACCAGGCGCCGCTCGCGCACGGCGTCCGCGACCGGCATGGGGTCGGTGAGCGCGACACGCCGCCAGGGAGCCGCGATCTCCTGCGGCACCCCCGCCACCCGGACCAGCCACAACGCGTCACCGCCCGGCGGTATCACGTACAGCAGCCCGCCGAACGCCCCGCACTCCCGCACCACGGCGGCCATCTCGGCGTCCATCAGCCGCCCGCCCCGGCCCGCGGCCGGGCCGGCCCCGCCGCACCGGTCCGAGGCCGTCGCCTCCGGGTCCCCGGACCGCTCACCCCGGCCCGTCGGCCGGACCGAACATCACCCATACGCGGACACTACGCCCTGCCCGCCGCCCCGGCATCCGGTCGCCGGAGCGGGCCCGGGCAGGTGAGTGGCGGCACCGGGGTCTGCCCGTTCGTGGCATCGGGTTCATGATCGGGTGGGACGGCGTCGTCGTCCCCGACGCCCCGGACCCAGGAGGAGCCATGCCGGTCAGCGCAGTCCCCGACATGATGCGGGCCGCCTGCATCGACGCCGTCGGCCCGGCCGACGCCATCCGGTACGGGACGCTCCCCGTGCCGCCCGTCGGACCCACGGACGTGCTCGTCCGCGTAGAGGCCGTGGCCGTCGACCCGGTGGACACCTTCGTACGGTCCGGGGCCTACGCCACCCCGCTCCCGTTCCCCTTCGTCGTCGGGCGTGACCTCGTCGGCGAGGTCGCCCGGACAGGGACCGGCGCGGTGGGCTTCACGCCCGGGCAGCGGGTGTGGTGCAACAGCCTGGGACACGCCGGCCGGCAGGGAGCCTGTGCCGAGTACGCGACGGTCGCCGCCGAACGGCTCTACGCGGCGCCGCCCGGCATCGCCGGGGAGCACCTCGTCGCGGCCGCCCATCCGGCGGCGTCGGCCTGGCTCGCGCTGTTCCGGCATGGGCGGCTGAGGTCCGGCGAGACCGTGTACGTCGGCGGCGGGGCCGGCAACGTGGGCGGCGCCGCCGTCGCACTGGCCGCCCGGGCCGGCGCCCGGGTGATCGCGACGGCGCGTGCCGAGGACGCCGCGGCGGTCCGCGCCCTGGGCGCCACCGAGGTCCTCGACTACCGGGCACCCGGACTCGGCGAGCACCTGCGCCGGGCCGCGCCCCGCGGGTACGACCTGCACCTCGACACCTCCGGGCACGGTGTGCTGGCCGACTCGGTCGACCTGCTGGCGCACGGCGGGCGCCTGGTCGCCATGGTGGGACTGGGCGGTGGTCCCTCGGCTCTGCCGCTGGGCCGCCTGTACACCAAGGACGCGAGCATCGTGGGATTCGCCATCAGCAACGCCACGACCGCCGACCTCGCCGAGGCGGCCGAGGGGGTAGTGAGCGTCCTGCGCGACACCCCGTGGCGCCCGCGCATCGCCGACCGCCTGCCGCTGTCGATGACGGCGGAGGCGCACCGGAGGCTGGAGGCCGGCACGGTGAGCGGCCGGCTGATCCTCGTACCGGCCGGCCGGGAGAACGCGTGAGGCCGGCGGTCCGTCCCGGCGGCCCGCGAGGTGCCTGCTGCCGGGCGCACAGGCCCCCACGACACAGGTGGGGCGGGCGGCACCCCGGTGCCGCCCGCCCCTGCCCCCGCCCGACGCCGTCGGACCGGGCCGGGCCGGCGGCCCGTCACGCGGAGGCGACGACCGAGTCGTCCGTCGGGCGGGCACCCGGGAGCTGGTGGCGGGCGGCCACCAGGGCGGACTCGATGTCCCGGGTCCCGGTGGCGACGCACAGGGTGTAGGAGACGTCCTCCAGCCGCTGACGGGCCTCGGGCGTGCCGTGCTCGGCGTGCAGGGCCTGCAGGGAGGCGTACTGCTCGAGCAGGTCGGTCAGAACGGCGGGGTGGGCCATGAGCATCGGACTACTCCCTTGTGCGAGGGTCGGACGGGCTGGTCGGACGTCGGTCGACACCGGGCAGGGAGGGGGTCTTCCGCCGACGCGACGGTGCCGTGCGCGGTCGCTCCTGCTGATCATCGCGTCTGCTTCCTCCCGCCTCGACCGGGTCGAACAGTCGCGGAAGGGCTCCGGAAGGCGCTTCGGAGAGCGACCGATGGCCGCCGCCGCGACGGGCCTGTGATCCCAAGCACCTGGCACGCCGAATGCCCCGCGGCACGGGGCTCAAACCGTCACCGCCGAAAGCGGTCCGCCGGTCTCACTTCCCGAGCGGCTGGGTGAAGCGCAGCAGGTTGCCGGTGGGGTCGCGGAACGCGCAGTCGCGGACGCCGTAGGGCTGGTCCATGGGTTCCTGCAGCACCTCGCCGCCCGCGGCACTGATGCGCTCGAAGGTGGCGTCGCAGTCGTCCGTGGCGAAGATGACGCCGCGCAGCAGGCCCTTGGCCATCAGCTCGGCCATGGCCTGCTTGTCCGCCGGCGAGACATTGGGGTCGGCGGCGGGCGGTTCCAGGACGATGTTCACGTCCGGCTGCGTGGGCGACCCGACGGTCACCCAGCGCATTCCCTCGAAGCCGACGTCGTCGCGGACCTCGAGGCCGAGCACGTCGCGGTAGAAGGCGATCGCCCTGTCGTGGTCGTCGACGGCGATGAAGCACTGGGAGAGCTTGATGTCCATACCGCTCACGCTACGGCCGTGCCGCGGGACCCGCTTCTCTCTTTCTGACCGGCCGGGTGTGGATCTTGGCCATACAGGCGGGGACGGCGGCGCCGGGGCCGTGGTCCCGGGTCCGGTAGACGCTCGGGCTCTCGCCGACCAGCTCCGTGAAACGCGAGCTGAACGATCCCAGCGACGTACAGCCGACCTCGAAGCAGACCTCCGTCACCGTCAGGTCGCCGCGCCGCAGCAGCGCCTTGGCCCGCTCGATGCGGCGGGTCATCAGATAGCTGTAGGGCGTCTCGCCGAACGCGGCGCGGAAGCTGCGGGAGAAGTGCCCCGGCGACATCAGGGCGTCACGCGCGAGGGCCGGGACGTCCAGCGGTTCGGCGTAGTCGCGGTCCATCCGGTCGCGGGCCCGCCGCAGCCGGACGAGGTCGTCGAGTGGCGGCCGTCCCATGCGGCGAGTTTCCCACAGCCCCGACGGGCCGAGCCACCTCCGAGCCGTCGAAGCACCGGCCGGCGGCCGGCCGGACCGGTCAGGAATGGAGAAGCACCCGTCTGTCGACCGTGCCTAGCCTGGCCGGCATGGACATCACCCTTCACTGGACCTTCCTCCCGCACCACGACCCGGAGGCCTCCCTCGCCTTCTACCGCGACACCCTCGGCTTCGAGGTACGCAACGACGTAGGGGAGGGCGCCATGCGCTGGATCACGGTCGGCCCCGCCGGACGGCCCGAGACGTCCCTCGTCCTGGAGCCGCCCGCCACCGCCCCCGGCATCACCGACGACGAGCGCCGCACCATCACCGAGATGATGGCCAAGGGCACCTACGCCCGCATCACCCTGGCCACCGACGACCTCGACGCCACCTTCGCGCGGCTGCGGTCGGGCGGCGCCGAGGTCGTCCAGGAACCGGCCGAGCAGCCGTACGGCCTGCGCGACTGCGCCGTTCGCGACCCCGCCGGCAACCTGGTCCGCGTCAACGAACGCCGCTGAGCCGTTCGGCACCGGCGGCGCGGTACGACCGGAGATACTGCTCGCAGACCGAGCCAGGGGATGCCGGCGGAGGCCGCGCAGCCGGCCCCGCCCGACAGAGGGAGACACGATGAGCGAGGCCACGCGGCCCGACACCCGCCCGACCGTGCCGCACGCCGCCGACGGCCACGACCTGATCCGCGTGCACGGAGCGCGGGAGAACAACCTCAAGGACGTCAGCATCGAGATCCCGAAGCGCCGTCTGACGGTGTTCACCGGGGTTTCCGGGTCGGGCAAGAGCTCCCTGGTGTTCGACACGATCGCCGCCGAGTCGCAACGGCTGATCAACGAGACCTACAGCGCCTTCGTGCAGGGCTTCATGCCGACCCTGGCCCGGCCCGAGGTCGACGTCCTCGACGGCCTGACGACCGCGATCAGCGTCGACCAGCAGCGCATGGGCGGCGACCCCCGCTCCACCGTCGGCACCGCCACCGACGCCAACGCGATGCTGCGCATCCTGTTCAGCCGGCTCGGCGAACCGCACATCGGCCCGCCCAGCGCGTACTCCTTCAACACCGCCTCGGTCCGGGCGAGCGGCGCGATCACCGTCGAGCGCGGTAACAAGAAGGCCGTGAAGGCCACCTACCAGCGCACCGGCGGCATGTGCACCCGGTGCGAGGGCCGGGGCACGGTCTCCGACATCGACCTCACCCAGCTCTACGACGACTCCAAGTCGCTGAGCGAGGGCGCGTTCACCATCCCCGGCTGGAAGTCGGACAGCCAGTGGACCGTGCAGGTCTACGCCCAGTCCGGCTTCGTCGACCCGGACAAGCCGATCCGCGACTACACAGAGAAGGAACTGCACGCCTTCCTGTACGGCGAGCCGGTCAAGGTCAAGGTCAACGGCGTCAACCTCACCTACGAGGGCCTGATCCCCAAGATCCAGAAGTCGTTCCTGTCCAAGGACAAGGAGGCGATGCAGCCGCACATCCGGGCCTTCGTGGAGCGGGCCGTCACCTTCACCACCTGCCCCGAGTGCGACGGCACGCGGCTCAGCGAGGGCGCCCGCAACTCGCGGATCGGGAAGGTCAGCATCGCCGACGCCTGCGCGATGGAGATCCGCGACCTGGCCGAGTGGGTGCGCTCCCTCGACGAGCCGTCGGTGGCACCCCTGCTCACCGCGCTGCGGCACACCCTCGACTCGTTCGTGGAGATCGGGCTGGGCTACCTCTCCCTGGACCGGCCGGCCGGCACCCTGTCGGGCGGCGAGGCGCAGCGCGTCAAGATGATCCGCCACCTCGGCTCCTCGCTCACCGACGTCACCTACGTCTTCGACGAGCCCACGATCGGCCTGCACCCCCACGACATCCAGCGGATGAACGACCTGCTGCTGCGGCTGCGGGACAAGGGCAACACGGTCCTCGTCGTGGAGCACAAGCCGGAGACCATCGCCATCGCCGACCACGTCGTCGACCTCGGCCCCGGCGCCGGCACGGCCGGCGGCACCGTCTGCTTCGAGGGCACCGTCGAGGGACTGCGGGCCAGCGACACGATCACCGGACGCCACCTCGACGACCGGGCCGGTCTCAAGGAGAGCGTGCGCAAGCCGGCCGGCGCGCTGGAGATCCGCGGCGCGACCACGCACAACCTGCGGGGCGTCGACGTCGACATCCCGCTCGGGGTGCTCTGCGTGGTCACCGGCGTGGCGGGCTCCGGCAAGAGCTCCCTGATCCACGGATCGGTCCCCGCCGGGGCGGACGTCGTCTCGGTCGACCAGAGTCCGATCAAGGGCTCGCGGCGGAGCAACCCGGCGACCTACACCGGACTGCTCGACCCCGTCCGCAAGGCGTTCGCGAAGGCCAACGCCGTCAAGCCCGCCCTGTTCAGCGCCAACTCCGAGGGCGCCTGCCCCACCTGCAACGGAGCCGGCGTCGTCTACACCGACCTGGCGATGATGGCAGGAGTGGCGACTCCCTGCGAGGACTGCGAGGGCAAGCGGTTCCAGGCGTCGGTGCTGGAGTACCACCTCGGCGGCCGGGACATCAGCGAGGTGCTCGCCATGCCGGTGACCGAGGCGGAGGAGTTCTTCGGCGCCGGTGAGGCGCGCACGCCCGCCGCGCACCGGATCCTCGAACGGCTCGCCGACGTCGGCCTCGGCTACCTCACGCTCGGCCAGCCGCTCACCACCCTGTCCGGCGGCGAGCGGCAGCGGCTCAAGCTGGCCACCCACATGGCCGACAAGGGCGGCATCTACGTACTGGACGAGCCGACCACCGGCCTCCACCTCGCCGACGTCGAGCAACTGCTCGGCCTGCTCGACCGGCTCGTCGACTCCGGCAAGTCCGTCATCGTCGTCGAGCACCACCAGGCGGTCATGGCCCACGCCGACTGGATCATCGACCTCGGCCCGGGGGCCGGCCACGACGGAGGCCGGATCGTCTTCGAGGGCACCCCGGCCGACCTCGTCGCCGCCCGCTCCACCCTCACCGGCGAGCACCTCGCGGCCTACGTCGGGGCCTGACCGGGCCGTGCCCGGACGCCTTCCCGTCCGGGCACGCCCGAGTGGTGGCGCGGCGGTGCGCGGTCCACGCTGGTCGGGGGCCGCGGAGCGGGTCCCGGTGGCCCTCCTGCCGGGCGACGCCGTCGGGACCGAGGAAGCAGGGAGTACCGGTATGGCCGCACAGCACGGCAAGGGCAAGAAGCCGAAGAAGGGCGACAAGGTCGCCTGGAGCAGTCACGGCAGCGAGACCGAGGGCACGGTGGAAAAGGAGATCACCGAACGGACCGAGGCCGCGGGCCGCACGGTCGACGCCTCACCGGACGACCCGCAGTATCAGGTCCGCAGCGACAAGTCCGGCAGGTCCGCGGTGCACAAGCCGTCCGCCCTCAGGAAGAAGTGAACGGGCGTGGACGACGGACAGCGGAAGGAAACCCGCGACGACTTCCGCGAGCTGGTGAACATGACCCCGGCCGAACTGGAGAAGTGGCTCGCCACCGACGCCTCCCGCGACGCCGGACAGCACGAGGACGGCGGAGAGTCCACCGGGCACGCCTCCGGCCGCCGCATCGTGGACATCCTGCGGACGAGGAAGAGCGACCTCACGGACGACGACTACGCGCACATGCGCAAGGTCGTCGGTTACGTCCGCCGGCACCTGGCCCAGCGCCCCTCGGGGGACGTCGATGACACCCGCTGGCGGCACTCGCTGATGAACTGGGGCCACGACCCGCTGGCCTGACGCCCTGCCACCGCACCGGAGGGACACCCCATGACAGACATGCACCGGCGTCCCGAGGGCGTCGGCGACGAGACGGTGGAGGCCCTCGGGTCCCTGTCCAAGGCGCTGGAGACCATCGAACGCGCCCGCGGGCACCTGTACTCCTTCCACCAGCTCACCGGCACCGCCGATCTGGAACTGGACCGCGCCGTGGAACTGCTGCGCGCGGCCGGCCACCCGGAGTGGGCGCAGCGCGTCGAGACGGAGATCCTCGGGCGCAACGTCATCCCCGGCCACTGGACCTTCCAGATCGTCGAGGCGTACGACCAGACGTACTACCGCGCGTTCAAGGACCTGGAGAACCAGGTGGTGGGGGAGCTGGCCGGGGGCCGGGGCCATCTGTACGAGGCGGAGATGAAGGAAGCCCGCCGCACCCGGAACCACGCCGACCACACCGCCCGCCCCGACAGCCCCGGCACCCGCTCGCCGAACGCCCCCTTCACGTGACGACCGGGCGCCCGCTCAGTCGCGTCCGCGCGCCCGCCGGAAACGGGCCAGGCCCTCGGCCAGGTCCACGACGGGGTCGGGATACGCGTCGCAGGCGGCGCGCGCGGGGCCGCTCAGCTTCCAGGGCTCGTGCACGGCCGCCCCGTCGATCCCGGCCAGTTCGGGCACCCAGCGGCGCACGTACGCGCCGTCCGGGTCGAACCGCCGGGCCTGGGCGACGGGGCTGAGGACGCGGTGGGGGCGGGTGTCGGTACCGGTGCCCGCCATCCACTGCCAGTTGAGCTGGTTGTTGGCCACGTCGCCGTCCACGAGCAGATCCAGGAAGTGCCGGGCGCCCACGCGCCAGTCCACATAGAGCGTCTTGCTCAGGAAGGACGCGGTCAGCAGACGGCCGCGGTTGTGCATCCAGCCCTCGTGGCGCAGCTGACGCATGGCCGCGTCGACGAGCGGATAGCCGGTACGGCCCTCCTTCCACGCGTCCACGTCCCGCCGGGCCCCGGCGCCGGTGCGCCAGTGGTCGTTCCGGGTCCGGTAGTCGTGGGCGGCGGCGTGCGGACGGGCGGCCAGGACCTGGCGGTGGAAGTCGCGCCAGGCCAGCTGCCGCACGAACGCCTCCGCGCCCGGGCCTTCGGCGCGGCGTGCCCGGTGGACGAGTTCCACCGGGGAGAGCGTGCCGAAGTGCAGGTCGGGGGAGAGGCGGGAGGTGGCGTCGCCGGCCAGGTCGTCCTGGTGGTCGGCGTAGCCGGTCACGGGGCCGCGCAGCCAGGCCGTCAGCCGCGTGCGTGCCGCGCTCTCACCCCCCGAGGGCAGTCCGGGTGACAGGCGGCCGGGATCCGGGCGCGACGGCAGCGGCTGTGACCCGACGCCGTCCGGGACGCGGATGCGGCGCGGGGCCGCCAGGGGCTCCCGTACGCGCTGTTCGGACCAGCGCCGCAGGTACGGCGTGAAGACGGCGAAGTGGTCGGATGCCGCAGGAGTGACGCAGCCGGGGGCCAGGACGGTGGTCACGGCATCGTGGACGTGCAGCCGGCACCCCTGGGCCTGGAGGGCGCCCCGCAGGCGCTCCTCGCGGCGGTGGGCGTAGGCGCTCACGTCGGCCGCCATGTGCACCTCGTCGGCCTGCGCCTCCCGCACCACCGTGCACACCTCGTCCACCACGTCACCGGAGCGCACGACCAGCCGCCCGCCCCGCTCACGCAGCCGCGCGTCCAGATCCCTCAGGCAGTCGGCGAGGAAGGCCAGCCGGTTGGGCACCGCGAACCCCGCGGCGTCGACGCCCCGGTCCCGGACGAACAGCGGCACCACGTCACCGCCCCGGCCGAGGGCGGCGCGCAGCGGCGGGTGGTCGTGCAGGCGCAGGTCGGCGGTGAACAGGACGACCCGAACGGCCATGGTGCTCCTTCGCGGTGGGGGTGCGGCAGGCGCCGTGGGGCGCCTCGCGGGGCCTCAGACGGCCGGCGTCCGGTGGGACGGACCGGGCCGGGGCGTGCGGGCGGCGGCCCGGGCGATGTTGCGGGCCATGCCGCCGAACACCAGGGCGTGGAAGGGTGACACGCTCCACCAGTAGGCGTGGCCCGCCAGCCCGTGCGGATGGAACAGGGCCCGCTGGCGGTACCGCGTCCGGCCGGCGCCGTCGGTCTCGGCGTACATCTCCAGCCAGGCGAGGCCCGGCAGCCGCATCTCGGCGCGCAGCCGCAGCAGCCGGCCGGGGACGATCTCCTCCACCCGCCAGAAGTCCAGCGAGTCGCCCGCCCGCAACCGGGCGGCGTCGCGCCGGCCGCGACGCAGGCCCACCCCGCCGACCAGCCGGTCCAGCCGGCCGCGTACCGCCCAGGCGAGCGGGAAGGAGTACCAGCCGTTGTCGCCGCCGATGCCCTCGATCACCCGCCACAGCGCTTCGGGCGGGGCGTCGACGCTCAGCGCGCGCTGGTCGGTGTAGAGGCTGCCGCCCGCCCAGTCGGGGTCGGTGGGCAGCGGATCGCTGGGCGCGCCGGGGAGGGACGCGGACGACCAGCGGGTGGTGACGCGTGCCTCCCGCACCCGGCGCAGCGCCAGCCGGAGGGCGTCGTCGAAACCGAGGGGATACCCGGGTGGTGCCGGCACGTACCGCTCGATGTCGTTGTCCCGGCACACCACCTCGTGGCGCAGCGACTCGGTGAGCGGACGCGCGATCGACGCCGGCACCGGGGTGACCAGCCCGACCCAGTGACTGGACAGGCTGGGCGTGAGCACCGGCACGGACAGGATCAGCCGTCGCGGCAGCTCGGCCACCTCGGCGTAGCGGAGCATCATGTCCCGGTAGGTGAGGACGTCGGGGCCGCCGACGTCGAAGGCGCGGCTGACGTCGTCCGGCATGTGCGCGCTGCCGACGAGGGCGCGCAGCACGTCCCGGACGGCGACCGGCTGGATGCGGGTGTGGACCCAGCTCGGCGTGACCATCACCGGCAGCCGCTCCGTGAGGTAGCGCAGCATCTCGAAGGAGGCCGAGCCCGAGCCGATGATGACGGCGGCCCGCAGGACGGTCGTGGGCACACCGGAGGCCAGGAGGATGCGGCCCACTTCCGCCCGCGACCTCAGATGCGGAGACAGCTCGCCCTCCGGTACGCCGGGCGGGGTGAGGCCGCCGAGGTAGACGATGCGGCGCACCCCCGCCGCCCTCGCCTGCTCGGCGAAGGTGCGGGCCGCCCGCCGGTCGGTCGCCTCGAAGTCCCCCCCGGTGCCCAGCGCGTGCACCAGGTAGTAGGCGACGTCGACGTCCTCCAGCGCCCGGCCCACCGAGTCCGCGTCCAGGACGTCGCCCCGCGCCACCTCCACGTCCCGCGCCCAGGGATGGTCGCGCAGCTTGCCCGGGGAACGCGCCAGACACCGCACCGCGTGCCCGGCGGCGAGGAGTTCCGGCACGAGCCGGCCGCCGATGTACCCCGTCGCGCCGGTGACCAGGCAGCGGCCGCGCGCCGCGCCGTCACCGTCCGCGCCGCCGCGTCCTTCGTTTCCCTCGCTCATGGTGTTCCGTCTCTCGTGGGGCAGCCGTCGTGCTGACCCCTTCCCCGAACGGACCGTGATGGGCGCGCCGTGGGCGGATGTGACCCTTCTATACGCTGATCGCGTGGCGACAGCGAACCAGCGCGGACGGCGCGCGCACGAGCGGGAGACCCCGGCCGGGGCCGAGGCGGGCGACCTCCACGTCCTCGCCGCGGGACTGCGGCGGATGAACGGTGAGATCAACCGTCTCGTGCACGGCTTCGCCGCAGCCCACGGGCTGCACGCCACCGACGTGCAGGCGCTCGCGGCGATCCTGGACGCCGAGGAGCCGATGACGCCGGGACGGCTGCGCGAACACCTCGGACTGACTTCGGGCGCGGTCACGGCCTGCGTGGACCGCCTGGAACGCGCGGGGCATGTGCGCCGGGTCAGGGAGAGTGCCGACCGCCGGGTCGTCCATCTGCACTACGTGCCCGACGCCCGCGCGGCGGCACGGACGTACTTCCGGCCGCTGGCCCAGGCCGCGGCCGCGACCCGGGACCGCTTCGACGACGAGGAACTGGCGGTGGTGGCGCGGTTCGTGGCGGCCATGAACGAGGAACTGCGGCTCGTCCGGTCCGCCGACGAGCGCTGACCTCCGCCGTTCGCGCGCAGGGGTGACGGCCGTCCGCATCGGGCGGCGGGTCGCGGGCACCAGTGGGGTACCGACATGGCACCACAGGTATATAACTCGATAATTGAGATTGTTTATGATCGAGTCACTTCACCGGCATCCCGCGCCGCCGACACCCCGCACCCGGAAGACCTGGAGACAGCAGACCGATGCCCCGCACCTCACGAGCCCGGTGGCTCGTCCCCGTCGTCCTCCTCCTGGTCTGGCTCGGCATCGGCGGGGCGCTCGGCCCGTACGCGGGGAAACTGGGCGATGTCGCCACCAACGACCAGGCCGCCTTCCTGCCCCGCAGCGCCGAGTCCACCCGGGTCATCGACGCCCGCAAGGCCTTCCAGCAGGACGAGACGCTGCCGGTGATCGTCGTGTGGACCGCCGACGGCGGCGGTGCCGTCACCGGCCACCGGGCGGAGGCCGGCCGAGCGGTCGCGGGCCTCGAGGGCGAGCCCGGGACCGTCGGTCCCGCGACGCCCGCGCTGCCCTCCGAGGACGGCGAGGCCCTGCAGGCCGTCGTCCAGGTCGAGCCCGGTCTCGGCGAACGCCTGCCCGAGGTCCTCGGGCACATCCGCGAGGCCGCCGAGCAGGTCCCGGGCACCCGGGCGCAGCTGGCCGGCCCGGCGGCCTCGCAGGCCGACCTCTCCGACGCCTTCTCGGGCATCGACGGGCTGCTCCTCGGTGTCGCCCTGATCACGGTGCTGGTCATCCTGCTGCTCGTCTACCGCAGCGTCCTGCTGCCCCTGGTCATCATCCTCGGCGCCGTCTTCGCCCTGGGGCTGGCCTGCGCGATCGTCTACGCGCTCGCCGACCGCGACATCGTGCGTGTCGACGGGCAGGTCCAGGGCATCCTCTCCATCCTCGTCATCGGCGCGGCGACCGACTACGCGCTCCTGCTCACCGCCCGCTTCCGCGAGGAACTGCCCCGGCACCCGGACCGCTTCGGTGCCGCGCGGGCCGCGCTGCGCGAGTCCTGGGGAGCCGTCGTCGCCAGCGCGGCGACCGTCGCCCTGGGGCTGCTGGCCCTGCTGCTCAGCGACCTGACCAACAACCGGGCGCTCGGACCGGTCGGCGCCATCGGCATCGTCTGCGCCGTCCTGAGCACCCTCACGTTCCTGCCCGCCGTGCTGGTCCTGCTCGGCCGCGCCGCCTACTGGCCCGCCAAGCCCGTCCGGGCCGAGGACCCGGAGGCCGGACACCGCCTGTGGCACCGCGTCGCCGGGCTGGTGGACCGGGCGCCGCGCCGCATCTGGGCGGTCTGCCTCGCCGGACTGCTCGCCTGCGCCGCCTTCTGGCCGACCCTCGACTCGAAGGGCGTGCCGCTGGACGAGATCTTCGTCGACGACGCCCCGTCGGTCGCCGCCCAGGAGACCCTGGCCCGGCACTTCCCGGGCGGCTCCGGCAACCCCGCCGTGATCATCGCGGCAGCGGACCGGACCGCCCCCGTCCTCGCGGCGGCCCGGAAGACGCGCGGCGTCGCCTCCGCCGCCCCGGTGACCGCGTCGGGCCGGCCCGGCGACGGCGCCCCGAAGGTGGTCGACGGACGGGTACGGATCGACGCGACCCTGCGGGCGCCGGCGGACAGCGACGCGGCCAAGGACACGGTGGCGCGCCTGCGGACCGCGGTGCACGCCGTGCCGGGCGCGGACGCCCTCGTCGGCGGCTACACCGCCCAGCAGTACGACACCCAGCGCACCGCCGAGCACGACCGGACGCTCATCGTGCCCGTGGTGCTCGCCATCATCCTGGTCATCCTGACCGGCCTGCTGCGCTCCCTGCTGCTGCCGGTGCTGCTGGTCGCGACCGTGGCGCTGAACTTCCTGGCCACCCTGGGCGTCTCCGCCCTGGTCTTCCGTCACGTGTTCGGCTTCAGCGGCACGGACGCCTCCGTCCCGCTGTACGGGTTCGTGTTCCTGGTCGCCCTGGGCGTGGACTACAACATCTTCCTCATGTCCCGGGTGCGGCAGGAATCGCTGCGCCACGGGGTGCGGGAGGGCATCCTGCGCGGCCTCACCGCCACGGGCGGCGTGATCACCTCGGCCGGCGTGGTGCTCGCCGCCACCTTCGCCGCGCTCGGCGTGATCCCACTGGCCTTCCTCGTGCAGATCGCCTTCATCGTCGCCTTCGGCGTCCTGCTGGACACGCTGGTGGTGCGCTCGCTGCTCGTCCCGGCCCTCGCCCGCGACATCGGCGCCGCCGTGTGGTGGCCGGGCCGCCTCGGCCGCCGGGCCCCCGGCGACGCGGAGGGACCTGACGGCCGCCCCGAGATCGGACCGGGGCCACGGTGACGCGGCCCCGGTGCGGCTCACCCGGCCAGGCCGTCACCCGCCCCCGGGGCGTCCCGGTGGGGCCGCACCGTGCCGAGGAAGCGACGCACGTCGATCTCGATGACGACCCGTGCCGGGTTCGGCCGCGGCTGCCGGTAGCGGGCCGCGTACCGGGTCTCCGCGTCCCGGACCGCGTCGGCGTCGTCCCGTACCGTCGCGACGCCCTCCAGCGTGGACCAGCGGCGGCCGTCCACCTGACTCACGGCGACGGCGGCCTTGCCGGCCCGCACGACGTTGCGCACCTTGGCGGTATCCCGGCTCGTGATGACGCGCGCGGTGCGCGTCGCATGGTCGTACGTCACACCGACCGGCACCAGGTGCGGGCTGCCGTCGGCGCGCGGCGTCGACAGGAAGCACACCCGGCGCTCCTGCCAGAACGTGACGAACTCCGCGTCCGCGTCGTCCTGTTGCCCGGTGTCCATGACGTCTCCTCGGTACGGCGGCCGCGTCGGCCGTCGGTGATCACCCGTTCGCCTCCTCACCCTACGACGCGCACGTGGACGTGAGGGCCCGTCACCCGGGTGACGGAAAACGGCGGCGGGATCCCGCCAGTCGGTGACACGGACCCGCCGGAGGGGGAAACCGTGTCCGGAAGGTCCGCGCGCACCCGCCGACGGGACGGAGAACAGGCGATGGCCACCACGACAGGCGAGACCCGACCGGCCACGACGGCGCCGGACAGCATCCGGCTGCCCGGCATCCTCCTCGGGGTGGGCCTCGGCGGCTTCGTCGACGGCATCCTGCTCCACCAGCTCCTGCAGTGGCACCACATGCTCACCAGCACCGACCACGACCGCATCGGAGTGAAGTACTACGACCCGGACACCGTCTCCGGTCTGGAGATGAACACCGTGTGGGACGGCGTCTTCCACACCGTGTGCTGGCTCTCCGTGCTGCTCGGCCTGGCCCTGCTGTACTCACGGGTCACCCACAACCGGCGGGCGGTGTGGGCCTCGCGGGTGCTGTGGGGCTGGATCCTGGCGGGCTGGGGTCTGTTCAACCTGGTCGAAGGACTCCTGGACCACCAGATTCTGGGCATTCATCACGTCCACGGCGGCCCCCACCAGGCCTGGTGGGACGCGGGGTTCCTGGTCCTGGGCGCGCTGCTCCTGCTCGCCGGCCACCTGCTCCGGCGCGGGAGCCGGCCCGTCGATCCCAGCGCTCCCCGAGGCGCCGGGCGGGCTGGGGGCCGTGCCTGATGGGCCCGACGGGCGACGCGCACTCCCCGCACCACCACGGTCCGGGCGGTGACGCCGTGCCGGGCGCCGCGACGACCCTGTTCGTCCCGCTGCTCCTGCTGGCCCTCCTGGCCGTGACCGCGGCCTACCTGCTCGCCGTACGCCGGGCCCGGCGCCGCAACCCCGCGCAGGGCTGGAGCGGCCCGCGGTCGGCGTCGTTCCTCGGCGGGACGGCGGTGCTCGCCGTCGCCCTGCTGCCGCCGCTGGGGCCCGCCGCGCACACCGACTTCCGGGGACACATGGCCCAGCACATGCTCATCGGCATGTACGCGCCCCTGCTCCTGGTCCTCGCCGCACCGGTCACCCTGCTGCTGCGCACCCTGCCGCCGGCGCACGCCCGCCGGGTGACCGGGCTCCTGCACAGCCGTCCCGCCCGCTTCGTCACCCACCCCGCCACGGCGCTCGCCCTGAGCACCGGCACTCTGGCCCTGCTGTACTTCACCCCGCTCTACAACGCGGCCATGGGCCACCCGGCGGGACACTGGCTGATGAACGCCCACTTCCTGGCGTCCGGATGCCTCTTCGCCCACGCCGTGGCGGGCCCCGACCCGGCACCCGCGCGGCCCGGCGTACCGGCCCGGCTCGTGTACCTCGGCGTAGCGATCGCCGCCCACGCCCTGATCGCCCAGGCCATGTACGGCGGGTTCTTCGTCGACATCCACGCGCCCGTCGGCCAGGTCCGGCAGGGAGCGGAGATCATGTACTACGGCGGGGACATCGCCGAACTGCTGCTCGCCACCGCCCTGGTGTCCACCTGGCGGCCCGAGCGGCGCGGGGCGCGACCGCGAGCCCTGCCGGCGGTCCCGGGGTCAGGCGGCCTTCCGGTCCGCTGAGGCCGGAGACCGCCCGGCCGGCGCCCGGCGCCGGCCCGTTCCCGCGCCGGTCCTGCCGCCGGGAACGAGCCGCAGGTGCCGTCGGCGCCGGGCGTGCCGGGCCGGTTCCGTGTCACGGAAGATCCTGTCCTCCAGCCACGTCATGGTGAACAGCAGCAGCCCGAGTCCGGGCAGCAGCAGGACGGCAACGATAACCACGTCGCAGCTCCCCCTCCGCTGTGAGCGTCTCCCTTCCGCATGCCCGGGGCGGTGCCGGTGATGGGCCCGCGCTCCGTGAAGATGACGCGACCGTCGGACATACGGCGCAAAGACGGCCAACCGCTCGAGTGGGTCAGGACGTGCCCCCGTGTCATGTTCGAGCCGGCCGTGGGTAGGCGGGGCCGACGGCAGGGACGCAGCGCCGAGGAACGGAGCACTTGAGGCGATGACGCACGCAACCGCACCCACCGGTACGGCCATCGGACCACAGGCGGCGGCCTCCTGGTCGGACTGGGTGGGCGACCACACCGCCGCGCTGGTCGGAGTGCCGCTGCGGATCGCGCTCATCGTCGTGGTCCTGCTGGTGGTGCGCGTGGTGGCGAAACGAGCCATCACACGAGTCGTGCAGCGCGTACTGGAACCGTCGGCGGGCGAGCACGAACGGAGCCGGTCGCGCTGGTCGGGCCGGGGCCCGGCCGTACTGCACCGCGACCGGTCCCGGGCGAGGCAGCGGCGCGAGCAGCGGGCCCGCACCATCGGCTCGGTGCTCAGCAGCGCCGTGACCATCGTGCTGTTCATGGTCGGCGTCGCCATGGTGCTCGACCAGGTGGGCATCGCGCTCGGCCCGCTGCTGGCCAGCGCCGGAGTGGTCGGCCTGGCGATCGGTTTCGGCGCGCAGAGCCTGGTCGCCGACTACCTGTCCGGCCTGCTGATCATGATCGAGGACCAGTACGGCGTCGGCGACTCGGTGGACCTCGGGGAAGCCGTCGGCGAGGTGGAGCAGGTCGGCCTGCGCCTGACCCACGTGCGCGACCTCAACGGCGGTCTGTGGCACATCCGCAACGGCGAGATCCTGCGGGTCCGCAACGACAGCCAGGAATGGGCCCGCGCCGTCCTGGACGTCGCCGTGACCTACGACGCGAACCTCGACACGGTCTACCGCGTCCTCGAGGACGCCGGCCGCACGCTTCGCGAGGACCCGGACTTCGCGGACCTGCTGCTGGAGGACGTCTCGGTGTGGGGTGTGCAGTCCCTCGACCCGGACGGGGTCGTGGTGCGTGTCGCGGTCAGGACCGTGCCGCTCCAGCAGTGGGGCGTCACCCGCGAACTGCGCCGCCGCGTCAAGGACGCGCTGGACGAGGCGGGCATCGACATCCCCTTCGCGCGCAACGTGTGGGTGCGCGGCGGCGACTCCTCGGAGTCCGGTTCCGCCGCCCTGCGCTGACGCGCGGGGCCGGGGGAGGGGCGGCTCGCTTGCCGTTCCGGCAAAGTCGTTCGCCGTAGCGGCGGGGGTGGGTGCAGCCTGGCGCAGGACGGGCCACGCACCTCGCGGGCCCGGCCGAGCAGACGACCGTGTCCGTTCCTCAGGAGGCACGCATGACCGACACGCCCGCACCCGCCCCGGCCGCCGACTTCTGGGAGGCCCGCTACCGCGACACCGACCGGGTCTGGAGCGGCCGCCCGAACGAACTGCTGGTCCGGGAGGCCGGCGACCTCGCCCCCGGTACCGCGCTCGACCTGGGATGCGGCGAGGGAGCGGACGCCGTGTGGCTGGCCGGGCGCGGCTGGCGCGTCACCGGCGTGGACATCTCCGCCACGGCACTCGAACGCGCCGCCGTGCACGCCGCCGACGCCGGGGTCGGCGACCGCGTCGCCTGGGAACGCCACGAGCTGGGACACTCGTTCCCCGAGGGCTCCTTCGACCTGGTGAGCGCCCACTACCTGCAGTCGCCGGTGGCCCTCGACCAGCGGGCGGTCCTCAGGAGCGCGGCGAACGCCGTCGCGGACGGCGGCACCCTGCTGGTCGTCATGCACGCCGGCTGGCCCTCGTGGCAGACCGAACCGCCCTTCGACGCCGTCTTCCCCACCCCGGACGGTGTCCTCGACGAGCTCGCCCTGCCGGCCGGTGAGTGGACCGTCCGGACCAAGGAGACCGTCCGCCGGCCGAGCACCTCACCCGAGGGCACCGAGGGCCACCGTGACGACCACGTATGGCGGCTGCGGCGCGGGTGAGGGGCGAAAGCGCCCGGTGAGCACTGCCGGCGGCCGGACCGGGTACCCGTTCGGCGGCGCCGGGCGTGTGCGGCCGGCGCGGTGGCACCGAGCAGCGAGGGAGCGGCCATGGGCGGGAAGCGGCCGTCGAGCACGGAAGAGGCCGAAGAGGGCGAAGGGGGCGCCGAGCGACTGCGCCGCTGTGCCGCCGAGGTGTACGGCTGGGACAGCCTCCTGCCCGAGCAGCTCCGCGCCATGGAGGCGGTCCTGGCCGGCCGGGACACCCTCGTCGTCATGCCCACCGGCTCCGGCAAGTCCGCCGTCTACCAGGTCCCCGGCGTGCTGCTGTCCGGCCCCGTCGTGATCGTCTCGCCGCTGCTCGCCCTCCAGCGGGACCAGATCGCCGGCCTGCCCGACGGCGCCCGCGCCCCGGGCGCGGTGGCGGTCAACTCCGACCTCACCGCCTCCCGCGCCGAGGCCGCCTGGGACGCGGTGCGGCGCGGCGAGGCCCGGTTCCTGTACCTCTCGCCGGAACAGCTGGCCAAGGACGAGGTCGTGGAGCGGCTGGCCGGGACCGGCCCCGCGCTCTTCGTGGTCGACGAGGCCCAGTGCGTCGCCTCCTGGGGCCACGACTTCCGGCCCGACTACCTCCGCCTGGAGCAGGCGGTACGGCGGGTGGGCCGGCCCCCGGTGCTCGCCCTCACCGCGACGGCGGCCCCGCCCGTGCGCCGGGAGATCGTCGAACGGCTCGGCATGGACCGGCCCCGGGTGACGGTGACGAGCTTCGACCGGCCGAACATCCGGCTGGAGGTCCGCCGGTTCCTCGACGAGGACGAGCGGCGCAGGGCGGTCGTCGAACGGGCCGCCGCCGAGCCGAAGCCGGGCATCGTCTACGCGGCGACCCGCAAGGACACCGAGCACTACGCCGCCGAACTGGCCCGGCTCGGACTGGCCGCCGAGGCCTACCACGCCGGACTGCGCAAGAGCGAACGCGCCCGCATCCACGACGCCTTCCTCTCCGGCGACGCCGACGTCGTGGTGGCGACCTCCGCCTTCGGCATGGGCATCGACAAGGAGGACGTACGGTTCGTGCTGCACGCCTCGCTGCCGGGCTCACCGGACGCCTACTACCAGGAGATCGGCCGCTGCGGCCGGGACGGCGAGCCCGCCCTCGCCGTACTCCACTACCGGCCCGAGGACACCGGCATGCAGACCTGGTTCGCCGCCCGCGCCCCCGGCCGCGGCGCGCTGTCCGACGTCGCCGACGCCGTCCACGAGCACCGGAGCGATCCCGCCGGCCTCGACCGGCTGCGCCGGGACACCGGGATGTCGCGCAACCGCGTCACCGCGGCGGTCAACCTGCTGGAGGAGGCCGGCGCCGTCGCCACCGGCGAAGACGGCGAGGTACGCCCCGAGCCCGGCACCCCGCCCGGCGCGGCGGCTGACCTGGCCGAGGACGCGGCCGAGGCACACCGGCGGACCGACCGCACCCGCGTCGACATGGCCCGCGCCTACGCCGAGACCACGGGCTGCCGACGGCGGTTCCTGCTCGGCTACTTCGGCGAGGAGTACGAGCCCCCGTGCGGCGCCTGCGACGTGTGCGACGCGCCGGAGACCGAGGCGCCGGAGACCGAAGCCGGGCCGGCACCGGCCGCCCACCCCGAGGTGGCCGCCTATCCGGTCGGCGCGCAGGTACGGCACGGTGAGTGGGGCGAGGGCACGGTACTGAGCGAGGACGGCGACCGCATCACCGTCCTGTTCGACCGGGCCGGCTACCGCACGCTGTCCCTGGAGGCCCTGGCCGACCGCGACGACCTGCTCACCGTGCTCCCGGGGGAGGACGACGAGGCGTGAGCCTGCCCTCCGCGCCCCGGCGGGCCGTCGTTCGCCCCTCCGCACCCAGGGGAACCCGCACGTCGAAAGCCGACCTGAGGTGCGGAGACGACCGGCGACAAGAACCACGAGAACCGCCGAGACGACCGGTACTCCCGGGCGCGCAGTGACGAACCGGGGGCGCACTCGGGAGCCGAGAGCCAGGCCCGCGAACGCACGGTGCCGGGCACGGCGACCGCCGACGAGGGCTACCGGCCCCAGCGGGGAACGTCCGCCGGCGAGCCGCTGAAGGGCGTCGAGACGAAGGACGCGGACCGTACGGACGGCTCGCGCGACGAGGGGTCCGAAGGAGCCTGAACGACGCGTCCGGCCGGGCGGCGGATCACCCCTGCGCCGCCTCCGCCGCGCGGTGCCGCGCCCAGGCCGCCTCCCGCAGGTCCGGGCGCAGCAGCACGTCGGCTCGCCATGCACCCGCGTGCTCACGTAGGCCTCCGGCAGCCGCCTGCCGACCACGCCCAGGACGTTGAACAGTTCCACGAGGGCCGCGAGGGCGTCTATGCCCTCGGTCGGATTGCCCGTCGGACGGGCGGCCCGCCCGTGGAAGGCCACCCGGTGCTGCACCTGCGCGGACAGCGGCGCCCGCCGCCAGTCGTACACCCCCGGATGCGGCATCCCGGGTGTGCCGCGCTGTCATCGCGGACGAGGTCCTCGACCACCGGCGCAGCGGCGCCGGGCACGGCGTCCTGATTCCGGACGCCGCCGACTCGTCGCTGCGGACGTTGCGCGTGGGTTCGGACGATGTCCTGACTGTCCGAATTGTTGAAAAAAGTATCTCCTGAGAATTTTGAGAAGAGAGGAATGCTTTGTGGCTTCCCGGACACCTGTGGTGTGAAGGCCTTTGGCTACCAGAGGAGATGGTGAAATGGCCTCCAAGGACAAGGTGCTCGAGGAAGTCACCGAGAACATCGACATCGAAGCAGCACTCGACCCCGCAGAGCCCGACGGAGTCTTCCGGGACAGTCGCGAGTGCGCCGGTCTGGCCCTGCAGTCCGGCGGCGGGCACCTGCTGCTCTCGCCCCCGACCCCGCGCCCGAAGAAGGGCTGACGGACCGACGGGAGCAGTGAAATGGAGCAGTCGAGCACGTCAGCCCTTCTCCAGGGCACGGTGCTGGACCTCGCTTCGGACGTGGTCTCCGCTCTTCGGAGCGGAGACCACGCGCGAGCGGGCGGCACCGCGACGACCGACGGCGCGGGCATCGCGCGTGCCGCCATACGTATCTTGGGCGCCGACACGCTGCTGCCCACCGCACTCCTGGGCGTACCGCCCGACCCGGGCCTGCTCGCCGTCTTCAAGGACGCCGTGACGGCCCATCCGCCGCGGCCCGACGCCGCCCCCACGGTCGTATGGAGCCACTGGGCCATGGCCCGCGCCCTGCGACGCCTCGAACAGCCCCTGGCCGGACCGCTCGCCGACGACGGCAGCGCCGAACCCGACGCACGCTGGCTCGACGACGCCGGCTGGCAGCAACTGACCCACCAGCTCGCCGTGCTCGCCCCGCTGGCCCTGCCCGGCGAGGACTGCGCGGTGACCCGTGCGGCCCGGCGCCGCCCGGTGGACGTCGCCCGCGGCTTCGTGCGGGCGGTGCGCCGCCGTGACTGGCAGCAGGCTGCCGGAGCCGGGCGCTGGCTCACCCTCCTGGACGGCGTACCGGACACCCTCGGCCTCGAGACGGGCCTCGACTTCGTACGGCTCATGGGCGGCAGCGACCCGCGCGTGGCCCTCCAACTGGAGGCGGCACGGCTGATGCCGGCCGGAGTCCTCCTGTGAGCGCGGCGCACGCGGCGGACGCGACACACACGGCCGGCACCACGAACGCCCCGTACCACGGCGAAGGGTGGGACGAGGCGGACGCGCGACACGTCCGCCGGATCGAGGAGGCCGCGCTGGACTGGGTGTACGCCCACCGCGACCGCTTCGCCCTCGGCGACGACGCCCTGGCCGCCGACGGCCAGGTGAACCGCACCTGGAAACCGCTGGGCGAACTGGCCCGGGTCTGCGCCTCCGTCTCCCTGTGCACCCCGCCGTCGGACCCGCTGCACGCACGCGTGACCGGACTGCTGGAGTTCGCCTGGCAACAGACCCGCCAGGGCGAGCTGTTCCTGCTGATGCAGTCGCTGGAGCCCTTCGCCACGTACCCGCTGGAGGTGTACGCGGCCTTCGCCTCGGCCGGACACCGGCACCCCGGATACGAGGCGTCCGCCGCCCTGGTCGCCCGGACCCGCGGCTGGCGGGGGACCGAGCAGTACCCCACCCGGCGGCTCGGCGTCATCGAGGCCGAGCGGCACAGCGGCATCCCCCCGCACGGACGGGTGCCCCAGGTGCTCGACCGCACCTGGCTGGGCGGCCTGCCCGAACCCTGGACCTTCGAGCGCGCGGCCGGCTACGCCCTCACGCACGTCGTCTTCCACCTCACCGACTGGGGACGCACCGCCCGGGGCGTGCCGCCCGACCTGGCGACGTACTTGCTGCACTGGCTGCCGCCCTGGCTCGACACCTGTCTCGAGGCCAGGATGTGGGACCTGAGCTGCGAACTGCTGGCGGTCGCGGCGAGCGTGCCGCGCCCGCCCGCACCGGCGGTGCTGCGGGACGCCTGGCACCGTGTGGCGTCGGCCCAGCACCCCTCGGGCACCCTCCCGGAGGAGGGCGTCATGCAGGACGCCGCCGACCCCGACCCGGACGATCCCTACGACTTCACCGACTGTTACCACTCCACCCTGATGGCGGTCTTCGCGGCGGCCCTGACGCGGGCGCGGCCGGAGATCGCCGGACCGGGGCACAGCGGACAAGGAGCGCCGGCATGACGGACACCCGGCTGATACACAACGTCGGAGTCGGCGCCCTGGAGTGGCTGTGGTCCCATCGCGACGGATTCCGGCTGGAGCCGGACGTCGACCCCGAGGTGGGCTTCCTGGAGCGCTTCAAGCCGGTCGGCGAACTCGCCCTGATCTGCACGGTGCTGTTCCGTGAGGGCGTGGCCGGCACGCGGCAGGCGCAACTGGCCCGCCAACTGCTCGACCACACCTGGCGGGAGACCCTGGACGGCGGCCGCATGCTGGCCCGCGGGCAGCGCATCGAGCCGTTCTCGCCCATACCGTTCGAGGTGTACCTGCCCTTCAAGGAGCTGGGCTACAGCCAGCCCGAGGTGGAACGCGCCACCGAGCTCAACCACCGCCTCGACAGCTGGGTGACGTTCCCCGTGACACCCACCCGGCGCCTGGGCCTGTCCGCCTTCCAGCGCCGCTTCGGCCTGCCGGCCCGGCCGCCCGAGTCCGCACTCGCCGGCACCACCTGGCTGGCCGCCACCCCCGAACCGTGGACGGTCGAGGGCCACACCGCCTACGACATCACCCACACCGTCTTCCACCTCACCGACTGGGGCGAGAACCCGGGCGGCCTGCCGCCCCGCATCGCCGAGTACCTCGCCACCTGGCTGCCCGTCTGGCTCGACGACTGGCTGGACCTCCAGCGCTGGGACCTGCTCGGCGAACTCCTTGTCGTCGACGCCTGCCTGCCCCGCCCGACCCTCGACCGGGCGGCCTGGGAGGGCTTCGCCGCCGCGCAGCAGCCCGACGGCGCCATGCCCGCCATACGCACGATGCCCGAGGGCGACCCCGAGGAGGTGTTCGACATCGTCTACCACCCCACGCTCGTCGCCGCCTTCGCGTCCCTGCTGGCCACCTCCCGCGCCCTCACCGAGCTGGCGCACGCCGCCTCATGACGGTCCCTCACCGCACCTGGCTCGGCGACCCCGCCGACGACGAGGACGTTCCCCCGGTCCCCGACGCCCCCGCCGAGGGCGACCTGCGCGAGCGACTGGCCGCCGCCGTCGACGTCTGCGACGCACCCGACGTCGTCTTCGCCGTGTCCCGCCGCGGCCGGCGCACCCTCCACAGCGGCGGCACCGGCACGCCCCCCGACGCGGCCCGCGAGGACCTGCGCTACGAGATCGGCTCGGCCTCCAAGACGTTCACCGGACTCCTGCTGGCCCGGCTCGTCCGGGGCGGTACACTGACCGGCGGCGAGCCGGCCGCCGCCTGCCTGGACCCCGGCCGGTCCACCGGACCCGCACCCGTGACCCTCGCCCACCTCATCACCCACACCGCGGGACTGCCGGCACTGCCCCGCGACTTCCTCCCGCGCACCCTGCCCGCCTGGCGCACCAACCCCTACGCCCGCTACCCGGCCGACCGCGTGACCGACGCCTTCCTGCGCCACCGCCCCAGGCACCGGCCCGGCACCCGCTGGCACTACTCCAACTTCGGCGTCTCCGTGCTCGGGCACGCCGTCGCGGCCGTCACCGGCACGCCCTGGCACGACCTGCTCACGGAGCACGTCCTGCGCCCGTTCGGCCTGAGCGGCACGGCGCTCGCGGCCGAGGACCCCAAGACCGACGCCACCGGGCACGCCAAGGACGGCCGCACCCCGGTACCGGCCTTCGACGCGGGCGGCTTCCAGGCCGCCGGGGCCGTCCGCTCCACCCCGCACGACCTGCTCGCCTTCCTCGAAGCCCACCTCGACCCGGCCGGTTCACCGGCGGCCGGCGCCCTGCGCGCGGTGCGGGTGCCGGTGCTGCGGCGGGGGCTGGGGCACCGGCACGTGCACACGGTGACGTGGTTCCGGCACCCCACCGACGGCGGGCCGATGTACTTCCACAGCGGGGCCACCCTCGGCCAGCAGGCGTTCCTCGGCTTCCGGCCCGACACCGGCACGGCCCTGGCCGCGGTGTGCACCCGCCGCTTCCGCGCCCACGACCCGTTCATCGCCACCGCCTACGCGTTCCTCGCCGAGGGCTAGACGTCGCCGGACGCGTCTTCGGCGCGGGGCGACCGCCCCGCGCCGAAGACGTGTGCGTCAGGCGTGCCGCCGTCCGTCACACACGCTGCCACAGGGCCGGCGTGCTCTCGGGCGACCAGGCGCCCTGCGCCTGGTGGTTCTGCAGACACCGGTACTGCACACCGGCGTAGGAGACCGTGGCCCCGACCTGGTAGACCCGGCCGGCGGCCCACGCGTCCGCCGCCGCGTTGTCCTGCGGCGCGGGCGTCTGGGCCTGGGCGACCGTGGTCTTCAGGGTGAGACCGAAGTCGCTGAGCAGCGGATTGACCGGCTGGTAGAACGTGGTGCCGCCCTTGGTGCAGTCACCGGAACCGCCCGACGTGGTGCCCTGCGCCTGGGCGCCCGCGACGAAGGGGCCGCCGGAGTCGCCGGGTTCGGCGCACACCGTGGTCTCGGTCAGCCCGTCGACCGTGCCCTCGGCGTAGTTGACACTCGTGTCGTGCTGGCGGACCGTGCCGCAGTGCCAGCCGGTGGTGGAACCGGAGCGGCACACCGACGCCCCGACGAGCGCCTCCACCGAGCCGGCGACCTGCACCTTCTGCCCGTCCTGCGCCTTGACGTCGGGCGTGGCGGTCCAGTCGGCGTTGACCGCCACCCAGGCCATGTCCTTGCCGGGGAAGGTGGAGCTCTGGAAGGTGCCCTGGTCGCTCTGGTCGGACCCGGTGGTCTTCGCGCCCGGCCTGCCGCAGTGGCCGGCCGTGGCGAAGCCCTGCTGCTCGCCCTTGGTGACCGAGAAGCCGATGGAGCAGCGCGCCCGGGCGTCGATGTAGTAGGCGTCGCCGCCGACGAGGTCCTTCAGCACCCGCGGCCGGTTCGCGGACACCCGGACGCCCACGTTCTCGGCCTCGACGCCGGCGGTCCTGACGAAGGCCGCCGCGGCCGCCTCGCTGGTCGCCTGGACCATCACCCGGTTGGTCTTCACGTCGACGTACCAGACCGGCGTCTCGGCGGTCCTGGTCCGGACGGCGGCCGCGTCCAGCTTCTCCTTGACCGCGGCGAGCTGGGCCAGCGGCTTCTCGACGACCGCCGCCCTGGCGCCCTGAGCCTCGATCGCGCCGGTGTCCGCGGCGTCGGTGGTGGCGACGGTCAGCTCGGAGGAGGTCGCGCCGCTCACCCAGGCCCCGGCGAAGCGGTCGCCCAGCGTGTTGCGCAGCCGGCCCGCACGGGTGCCGGCCTCCGCCTCGTTGACCAGCCGGGTCGTCGCCTGATCCGGCGTCAGCCTCAGGTCGCGCTCCATCGCGCGCAGCACCTGCGCCGACGGTGTGTCGGCGCCGAGTGTCTGGGCGGCGGTGGGCTGCGGTCCCGGCGCGGCCGACGCGGCCAGGGGGAGCGCGGTCAGGGCGAGCGCGCCGAGCGCGGTCAGGGCGGCGCGGCGGGTGCGCGCGGCATGTCTGCCGACCATGCGATGTGCCTCCTTCGAGGGCTGTCCGAGACAGCGGAAAACAGAGGGTGACCGAGCGGTTGACCGTGGGCCACGGGGCGTCCGGGCGAGTCACAGGCCTTGCCGGAAAATCCGGCGGAGATGCCGGACACGCGTGTCTTTCGCGCGATGGGGGACGCGGTGGGTGCAAGTGCAGTACACGCGCGGGCCCGCCGCCCCGGCTCAGGCGGGTTTCAGCCCCGGGGCGCCCGCCTCGGTGACGAAGGACGCGGCCGTGGTGACGGGCGCACCGGGCGTGCTGACGGCGGAGACGGTTCTGAAGTCCAGGTGGGCCGCCTGGCGGCCGAGTTCGACCCGGACGTAGCCGCGCTTGCCGTTGTAGAACTTCAGGTGCGGGTTGGCCCGCATGTACGTGTCCCAGTTGGCGGGCTGCTCCACGCCGTCCCGGCCGCTGGCGACGGAGGTGCAGGTGACCTCCGTGCCGAGGGTCGCGGACGCGGGGTCGTCGAAGTCGTCCTTGACGTCGAAGGCGTAGGCCACGTGCACGTCACCGGTGAGGATCAGCCAGTTGTCGACCCCGGCCGCCTTCGCCCCGGCGACGACGCGGTCGCGGGAGGCCCGGTAGCCGTCCCAGGCGTCCATGGAGAGCGCGGCGTCGGCGGTCACGTCGAACTTGCGCTGGGAGAAGCAGACCTGCTGCGGCATGACGTTCCACAGCGCCGTCGAGTCCCGCCAGCCGTCGATCAGCCACTTCTCCTGCGCGGCGCCGGTCATGGTGCGCGCCGGGTCGTCGGACTCGGGTCCGGGGGCGTGCGGGCGGTCGTCGTAGGCCTGGTCGGAGCGGTACTGGCGGGTGTCCAGGATGTCGAACTGGGCGAGCGTGCCCCAGTGCAGCCGACGGTACAGCTGCGCGTCGGGGCCCTGGGGGAGCTGTGCGGCGCGCAGCGGCTGGTTCTCCCAGTAGGCGCGGTAGGCGGCGGCCCGGCGCAGCAGGAACTCGGCCGGCGGCACGGCGTTCTCGGGGATGCTGCCGGCGTAGTTGTTCTCCGTCTCGTGGTCGTCCCAGGCGACGACGAAGGGATGGGCGTGGTGCGCGGCCTGGAGGTCCTTGTCGGTCTTGTAGAGCGAGTAGCGCAGCCGGTAGTCGGCGAGGGTCATGGTCTCGCGGTTGAACACGTCGGGCAGCGTGATGTCCGTGTAGCGGCGCTCGCCGCCCGCCGAGTTCACCGCGTACTCGTAGAGGTAGTCGCCGAGGTGGAGGACCACGTCGACGTCGTCCTCGGCGACGTGCCCGAGCACGGTGTAGTAGCCGTCCTGGTAGGCCTGGCAGGCGACGGCGGCCAGTCGCAGGGCGGACGCGTCGCTGCCCGGGTCGGGGGCGGTGCGGGTGCGGCCCGTGGGGCTGATCCAGGACCCGGTCCGGAAGCGGTAGTAGTACTCGGTGCCGGGCGTCAGGCCCGTGACGTCGACGTGGACGCTGTGGGCGTACTCGGCGTGCGCGTCGGCGGTGCCCCGGAACAGGACGCCCGCGAAGTAGTCGTCGAGGGCGACCTCCCACTCGACCGCGACCCGCTCCGTGCCCATGCCGCCGTCCTCCAGGAACGGCTCCGGTGCCAGCCGCGTCCACAGCAGCACCGAGTCCGGCAGCGGGTCACCGGAGGCGACGCCGAGGGTGAAGGGGTCCTTGGTGATGCGGGCGGTCCGCTCGCGGGCGGCGACGGCGCCCCGGGCCGGCAGGTTGGTGGAGAAGGCCAGCGCGGCGGCGGCCGCGGTGACGGTGAGGAAGCGCCGGCGGCCGAGGTGCCGGGCGGCGGCGCCCATCACGGCGTCGTGCGGGGAGTAGGCGTGCTCGGCCAGTGAGCTGTGACGGCCCGTGGGCGCCATCTGGTGTCCTCTCGTACGGGGCGGGCGGTCCATGGGCGAGCGGCACGGGAACCGGGTGGGCCCGGGCGGTCGCCCCGCGCACGCCGGCACGGGTACTCGCGTGGGGGAGAGCCGGGTTACGCGGTCCACGCCCGGGCCCCGTCGCGCGGTGACGCCGACCCGCGATGCGCGGACCCCGCATGCTAAGCAGACAAAATGACCGAAACGGGCAGGACGTGCGGAGTGATCACACAGGAGGCGGTACGCGTGTGTGGCCGGCTCGGGCCCGGGGCACCCGGTGCGGGCGGGAAAGCGCGCACGCGGCGGAGGAAGGGCGGCGGGCCGGGGCGATGGCCAGGAGACGGCGCTACGAGGTGGCGGCCTCGGGTCGCTGGTGGGACGCGGAGGACAACCGCTGGCTGCCGGCCGGCGAGGTGCACGCCTGGGAACAGGGCATGAACCAGACCGTGTGCGGGCTGTCCCTCCACCGGTCGCAGCTGTCCCGCTTCCCGTCCGTCGGCTGGGCCGACGTGCTGCCCGAGTCCGGTGGCGCGGCCGACGAGGTACGCCGGGTCTGCCCCCGCTGCGCCGCCGCGGCCGGCCGCCGCGGCGCCGATGCCCGGCCCGGGTGGCGGCGCACCAACCCGCGGCCCTAGGGCCGGGCGGCACCGGACGGCGCGGCCGGCCCCGGCCGCGGGCAGGCTACGCCGGCAGGGGCGAGCGGCTGACGCGGATCTTCGACTGGCCGTGCGGACGCTCCTCCCAGTCCTCCATGAACCGCGCGTGCAGGCCGTGCCTGCGGGCCAGGGCGAGCAGGGTCTCCGTGCGGTAGTAGAAGTCCTCGCGCAGCACCTGGTGTTCGGTGCCCTCCGTACGGTCGAAGGTGAAGTCGAAGAACCCGGTGTCCGTCAGGACCCGGCCGACGTGCGCGAGGCACTCGTCGATGACCTTCAGCGGCGAGTGGGAGAAGACGCTGTGCGCGTGGACGACGTCGAAGTGGTCGTCGGGCGGGAAGTCCAGCGTGAGGTCGCCGGTGAGGGTCAGGTGGGGCAGCTTGTCCTGGAGTGCGCGCTCGGTGAGCGTCCTCTTGGCGGCGATCAGTATGTCCGGCGAGATGTCGATGCCGTAGTAGTGGCCGGCATCGAGGTGGTCGATGAAGCGCCAGCCGCCGCGCAGATTGCCGCAGCCGATGTCGAGCATGTGGTGTCCGGGACGCAGCCCGTGCTCGATCAGGTAGTCGAACTGCATCTGCCCGAGCGCCAGCCAGCGGTCGTGGGTCCGGCTGCCGACCGCGGCCTCCGGATTGCGCCGGGCGTCGGACGCCATCACCGCCCGGTAGTAGCCGACGTGGTCGGGGTGCTTGAGCCGCAGCCACGCGTCGCGGCCGGCCCGGCGGACGTAGGGTGCGACGCGCTCGGGATGGCGCAGCGCGTAGCCGACCTTGTGGGTGAGCGCGGCGCGGTTGCTGCGCAGTTTCTTCGGGGACTTGGCGTCCTTGGGCATGACGGATCGACCTCCGTGCGAGGTGGGGGCGGAACGGTGGGAAGTGCCGGGGCCGGTGTCAGACCCGGCGGCGCAGCAACAGGACCACGGCGACGGTGAGCGCGAGCGCGAGGCCGCCGAGGAGGGCCGTGTCGATCCACTGGAACGTCCAGTAGTCGCCGGCCGGGTTGGCCTCGTAGGAGCGGGCCACGTAGCCGTGCTCGGTCATGCACCGGCGCAGCTCGCCGCCGGACGGGAACGGGCAGTTCAGTACGTCCTCGCGGCCGCCGGAGGCGGTGACGAGGCCGTAGCGGCCGGTGGACCACTTGTCGCCCATGGGCGGCTTGGGCTGCCACCCGAAGCTGACGTACCGCTCGGGCGGCACCAGCAGCCGGGCCCGGTGCGTCCACTGCACCAGGACCGCCACCGCCGTGGTGACGAGCAGCGTCCACGCCATCGCCGACAGCACCCGGCGGGCGAGCAGCCCGGCCAGCGTGCCGGCGGCCAGGCCGAACAGCGCGGCGGCGACCGTGCTGGGGCCGGAGCCGGTCAGGGCGGTGGCCTCGTACCAGAAGACGCCGTAGCTGCGGTTGACGGCCGGCTGCCACCACCAGCGGAACAGCAGGGCCAGGGCGCCGGACAGCGCCACGGTGCACGCCACGGCCAGCGCGAACCGGGAGGCGAACCACTGGGTCCGGCTCACCCCCTGCGACAGGACCAGCCGGTGGGTGCCCAGCTCCCGGTCCCGCCCCAGCAGCGGCGCTCCCCAGAACATGCCGATCAGCACGGGCAGCGCGATGTTGAGCGCCCCGAGGAGCTTGAGCGGTTCGACGTCCAGGAACCTGGGCAGTCCGTCGTCCGCGCCGCTGCAGTACAGCGGCCCGGGGTCGCAGTGGTCGAACACCCCGCTGCGCAGGTCGTCGAGCATGCCCGAGCGGAAGTACGCGGCGAGCGCCGCGGCGGCCACCAGGACGACGGCACCGCAGACGACCAGTACGCGCTGCTGACGCCACGCCAGCCACAACGAGCCCTTCACGCCGCCTCCTTCGCGTCTTCGGCCGTGTTCTCCGTGCCGGTCCGCAGGTGGCCGAGGAGGATCTCCTCCAGGCCGGGCCGCTCGACGCACCAGTCGCCGTGGAGCGGTCCCCGCCGCCGGACCAGCGCGGTCAGCTGCCGCCCGTGCGCCCGGCGGTGCACCACGGTGTGCCCGGCCAGCGCCGGCTCCTCGTCGATGTGCCCGGTGAGCAGGGCGTGGCTCTCGCGGAGCACGTCGGCGTCCTCGCTCAGCGCGACCCGGCCCGCTCGCAGCAGCACCACCCAGTCGCAGGTCTGCTCCAGGTCGGGCAGGACGTGCGAGGACAGCACGATGCTCACCTCGCGCTCGGCCGCCTCGGCCATCAGCGTCGCCATGATCTCGCCGCGCACCACCGGGTCGAGGTCGGCGAGCGGCTCGTCCAGCAGCAGCAGTTCGGGCCGCTTGCCGAGGGCCAGGGCGAGCGCCACCCGGGTGCGCTGACCGGGCGACAGCTCGCCCACCCGCGCCGCCCCGGCGATGCCGCCCTCGCGGACGACCCGTTCGGCGACCGCGGCGTCCCACCCGGAGTTGAGCCTGCCGCCCATGTGCAGCGTGTCGGCCACGGTGAAGCGGGGGTAGAGCGGCTTGTCCTGGGTGACCAGGGCGACCCGGGCGCGTGCCTGGGCCGTGTCCGGGACGGTGTCCAGTGCCCGGATCGTGCCCCGGGTGGGGCACAGCAGCCCGCCGGCCAGGTGCAGCAGCGTGCTCTTGCCCGCGCCGTTGCGTCCGACCAGGGCGGTGATGCGGCCGCGGGGCACCGTGAATCCACAGTCCCGCAGGGCCCAGCCGCCGCGGGCCCGGTAGCGGAACCCGAGGTCCCTGGCGCTCAGTGCGGCGGGCTCGTCAGGCCCGGTCATGCGTCCTCCTGTTTCCGTCCCCGGTCGCCCGGGTCGTGCTCGTGGTGCCGTTCGTGCTCCGGCTCGTGCGCCTGCTCGTGCTCGTCGAGGGCCGCCGTGACCAGTGCCAGCACGTCGTCGCGTTCCAGGCCGGCCGACCGGGCCCGTGCGACCCACTCGGTGAGCTCGGTACGCAGCGGCGAGTCGTCCTCCGCGCCGGGCCGCGCCAGCGACCGCGTCACGAAGGTCCCGAGCCCGCGCCGCGACCGCACCAGGCCGGCCTGCTCCAGGTCCCGGTACGCCCGGAACACGGTGTTGGGGTTGATGGCGGTGGCAGCGACGACCTCCCTGGCCGTCGGGAGCTTGTCCCCGACCCGCAGCACACCCATCCGGAGTGCCTGTTCGGTCTGCCGCACGATCTGCACGTAGGCCGGGATGCCGCTCTGCCGATCGATCCGGTACTCGACCACGTCACCTTCCATGCTTTCATTAATTCATTAGTAGAAGCATGATCAAGGAGTGGGAAGATGTCAAACCACCTACCCGCTGGAGGACACGCGTGACGACCACCACCCCACCGGTCACCCTCGACGACGTCCGCTCCGCCGCCGCCCGCCTCGACGGCGTCGCACACCGCACCCCCGTACTGCGCTCGCGCACCCTGGACGCCCTCGTCGGCGCCGAGGTCTTCCTCAAGTGCGAGAACTTCCAGCGCGTGGGCGCCTTCAAGTTCCGCGGCGCCTACAACGCGGCCTCCCGCCTCACCCCCGAGGAGTCGGCCCGGGGCATCGCTGCCTACTCGTCCGGCAACCACGCCCAGGCCGTCGCCCTCGCCGCCCGGGAACTCGGCACCACCGCCGTGATCGTCATGCCCGAGGACGCGCCGCCGTCCAAGCGGGAGGCCGCGGCGGGCTACGGCGCCGAGATCGTCACCTACGACCGCTACACCGGCGACCGGGTCGCCATCGCCGAGGCCCTCGCAGCCGAACGGGGCCTCACCCTGATCCCGCCCTACGAGCACCCGCACGTCATCGCCGGACAGGGCACCGCCGCCCTCGAACTGGTCGAGGAGAGCGGCGAACTGGACGCGCTGGTCGTCCCGGTCGGCGGCGGGGGACTGATCGCCGGCAGCGCGACCGCGGTCAAGGGCCTGCACGCCGGCACCCGGGTGCTCGGCGTCGAACCGGAGGCCGGCGACGACACCAAGCGCTCGCTGGAGGCGGGCCGGCGCGTGAGCGTCCCCGTGCCGCACACCATCGCCGACGGCCAGGCCCTGCACACCCCGGGTGAGCTGACGTTCTCCCTCAACCGGCGGCTGGTCGACGGGATCGTGCTGGTCTGCGACGACGAGATCCGGGACGCCATGCGGTTCGCGTTCGAGCGGCTGAAGATCGTCCTGGAGCCCAGCGGCGCCACCCCGCTGGCCGCCCTGCTCACCGGCCGCGCCGGACCCCTGCCCCGCCGGGTCGGTGTGATCCTCTCGGGCGGCAACGTCGACGCCGGCCGCTTCGCCCGCCTGTGCGGCGCCGCCCGCTGACACCGCGCCTCCCCGGATGGCGGCCCCGACTTGACAGGCGGACGATGGAGTGGTGGGGCAGGGAAAGGAGGAGCGTCATGTTCGAGGCCAAGACGCTCGACAAACCGGACGAGCGGCGGGACTTCCCCCGGGGGCACCTCGAAGCCGTGCACATGGAAGGGCTCGACTTCGCCGTGGCCACCTTCGAGCCGGGCTGGCGCTGGTCGGAGTCCGTGGCACCCATCGCGGGCACCGACAGCTGCATGATCCACCACAACTGCTACGTGGTCCAGGGACGCATGTGCGTCCGCATGGACGACGACGGCACCGAGAGCGAGGTGGGTCCCGGCGACGTCTTCGTCTGCTCGCCCGGGCACGAAGCCTGGGTCGTGGGCGACGAACAGTGCGTGGTGTACGACTTCGCCGGAGCCATGGCGAAGGAGTACGCCAAGGCCGACTAGGCCCTGTGAGAGACCCGGCGCGTCACACCGGCAGCAGCCGGGTCACCAGGGCGCCGAGCTGGCGGGCGTTGCGGCACTCGTGCATCTCGACCAGCTCGGCGTACTCCGGCGCCGCCGAGTCGCCGGTGCCCCACCGGGAGCGCTGCTCGGGATTGAGCCAGTACACCCGGCGGGCCCGCCCGGCGATCTCCCGGACGGCGGCGAGATTCGGGTCGCCCATGTTCGTCCGGGCGTCCCCCAGCACGAACACGGTCGTACGCGGGCCCACCGCGTCGCCGTAGCGTTCCGCGAACTCGCCGAGGGCGACCCCGTAGTCGCTGCTGCCGTGCCAGGCGGTGAGCGTCGCCCGCTCGCCGATGCGGGCGCCGAGCCCCTCCGGGTCGGCGGCGCCGTGCACGAGCAGCCCGGTCACCTCGTCGACCCGGTTGACGAACGCGAAGACGCGCACCTTGCTGAACTGGTCGTGCAGCGCCTGCACCAGCAGCATCGTGAAGTCCGAGAACCCCGCCACCGACCCCGACACGTCGCACAGCAGCACCAGTTCGGGCCGCACCGGACGGCGCCTGCGCAGCACCGGCCGCATCGGCACCCCGCCCGTCGACAGCGAACCGCGCAGGGTGCGCCGCAGGTCGATGCTGCCGCGGGAGGCCCGCCGCCGACGCGCCGCGAGCCGGGTGGCCAGCTTGCGGGCGAGCGGCTGCACGGTCCGGCGCAACTCGGCCAGCCGGTCCTTGCCCAGGAGCAGGAAGTCGACGCGGTCCGGGGTCGTGGCCACCGCCCGCCGGGCGATCTCGTCCCGGCCCCGCCGCTCGGCGACCCGGCGTCGCGCCTCCGACGCCACCATCTGCCGGAAGTCCTCGATACGACGCCGGATCTCGTCCTCCAGCAGCCGGTCGGCGAAGCCCGTGCCGTCGCCCCGCGCCCGGACGTCGTCGCGGACCCGGGCGAGCAGGGTCTGCGGACGCAGCCGGTCGAGCGTCTGATGCGACGACCAGCCGTCCGAGCCGGGGGAGCCGTACCCGCCGAATTCCGCGACCGCCTCGGCGGCCAGCCGCTCCAGCAGCGCCCGGTCGTCGGCCGCGAGCGCGTCGGCGATCCGTTCCCGCAGCTCGTCCCGCCCGGCCGGTGCGGACTCCGGGCCGCCGGCCCGGCGCGGGAAGTACAGGTCGAAGACCGGGTCGAACACCCGGCGCTGGCCGGGGGAGTGCAGCAATGTCGCCGCCAGGCCCTCCCGCAGCAGCTCCCGGTCCGCCAGGCCGAGTGCCTCGACCGCCCGTGCCGCGTCCACGCTCTCGCCCGTGCCGATCCGGACGCCGTGCGCGCGCAACGCGGAGACCAGGGAGGTCAGCCGCTCGGTCACGCCCGTGCCGGAGGTCACAGGGCGTCCAGGTCGAGCTTGGCCGCCGCCTTCTGCACGTCGTCGTGGTGCTTGAGGACGACGCCCAGGGTCTCCCGCACGACCTTCTCGTCGAGCGTGCCGGCGCCGAGCGCCAGCAGGGTGCGGGCCCAGTCGATGGTCTCGGCGACCGAGGGCAGCTTCCGCAGGTCCATGGCGCGCAGCGCGCCCACCACCCGCACCAGGGACGCGGCCAGCGCCTCGTCGAGCCCCGGCACCTTCAGCCGGACGATGCGCCGCTCCAGTTCCTCCTCGGGGAAGCCGATGTGCAGGAACAGGCAGCGCCGGCGCAGGGCCTCGGACAGTTCACGGCTCGCGTTCGAGGTGAGCACGACGAAGGGCCGGCGGGTCGCCGTGATGGTGCCCAGCTCCGGGACGGTGACCTGGAAGTCGCTGAGCACCTCCAGGAGCAGGCCCTCCACCTCGACGTCCGCCTTGTCGGTCTCGTCGATCAGCAGGACCTTGGGGTCGTCGCCGCGGATCGCGGTCAGCAGCGGGCGGGTGAGCAGGAACTCCTCGCCGAAGATGTCGGTGCGGGCCTCGTCCCAGGTCTCGTCGCGGCCGGCGCTGATCCGCAGCAGCTGCTTGGCGTGGTTCCACTCGTACAGCGCGCGGGACTCGTCGACGCCCTCGTAGCACTGCAGCCGTACCAGCCGGGCGTCCGCGACCGCGGCGACGGCCTTGGCCAGCTCGGTCTTGCCGACCCCGGCGGGGCCCTCCACCAGCAGCGGCTTGCCGAGGCGGTCGGCGAGGAACACGGTCGTGGCGACCGCGGGCGACGCCAGATAGCCGGTCGCGGCGAGACGGGCGGAGACGTCGTCGACGGAAGTGAACACCGGGGCCTCCAGCTCGGGACAGGGTCTGCGGCTTCTATCTAAGCGCTTGTTCAGTGTCGGTGTCACGCAAAAGGACCGTGCCGGGGATGCCCCGCCCACGGGCACCCCCGGCACCGCCGACCGCTCACGCGGCCAGCGCCACCGCCCCGACCGCCGGGACACGCAGCACCCGCCGGGCCGTGACCAGGCTCGTGCCCAGCGTCGCCGCCGCGCTCACCGCCACCATCGCGAGCCAGGTGCCGAGAAACTGGTCCGGCAGCACCGCGTCGGTGCGCACCACCGTGAACGGCACGATCCCCGCCAGCGCGGCCAGCGTGCCGAACAGCACCCCCGTGACCGTCAGGATCACGCCCTCCACGCCGACCATCCCCAGCACCTGCCCGGGCGTCGCCCCCGCCAGCCGCAGCTGCCCGAACTCGCGCGAGCGGAAGGCCGTCGCCGCGTACAGCGAGTTGACCAGCATGACGCAGACGAAGACCGCGATGATGCCGACGACCGTGAGGTTGAGCGTCTCCAGGTTCTTGGCGTCGACCGACTTGACCAGCCCGGAGGCCCGCACGGCGTCGCTCTCCACGGACTGCATGGTGAGCGTCGCCGTGGACACGGCGGTGAACAGGATCAGCGGCACCAGGATCCCGGCGAGGTGACCGGCCCGCCGGCGCAGGTTGCGCACCGCCGGCCAGCCGCTCGCGCCACCGAGCGGCAGCCGGTGGAGGACGGTCTTCAGAAGGACCGGCGACAGCTGCGCGAACCCGACCGACAGCAGGATCGCCCCGTAGGCCGGTGCCGCCATCAGCGCCTCGTCCGTCGCCGAGAACAGGAACGTGGAGCCCGCCCCCGCCGCACCGGCGATCAGCGCGGCGTACGCCAGGACCCGCCGGGCGCCCGCCCGCTCCCGGCTGCCCCGGGTGACCCGCCGTACCGCCAGGAACGCGGCGCCGGCCGAGGCGAGCAGGGTGACGGCGACACCGCTGACGAGCGCGACCGGGCCGAAGGCGGCGTCGACCGAGCGTGCCACCTGGCCGCTGTCCTGGAACATGGCCAGCAGTGCCCGGCCACCGAGCACGGCCGGCCCGATCGCGAGGAGGGCGCCCGTCAGGGCCACGGCCACCGCCTCGCCCACGACCATCCGCCCGATCTGCGCCGGGGTCGCCCCCGAGCAGCGCAGCAGCTCCATCTCGGCGGTGCGCTGACGCACGTTGACCGTGAGGGTGGAGGCCACCGCGAAGAACACCAGCAGCGTCCCGTAGCCGCCGACCACGCCCGCCGCCAGTCCCAGGGTGTCCGCGCTCACCGGGTCGACGCCGTCCCCCGCCGCCGTGTCGTGCATCGAGTTGAACGTCATGACGACCGCCGCGCCCAGGAAGGCGGACAGCAGTGTCGCGAGGAACCGTCCGGGGCGCCGCCGGACCGACCGCAGGGACAGTGCGAACATCGCTCACACCCCCGTCGGCACGTCGTCGCCCAGGTGCGCGAGCCGCTCCGCGACCGCGTCGGGGGACGGGGCGTCCATCCGGCCGGCCGGACGGCCGTCGGCGAGGAAGACGACCGAGTCCGCGTACGAGGCGGCGACCGGATCGTGGGTCACCATCACCACGGTCCGCCCGTGGACCCGCACCGCCTCCTGCAACAGCAGCAGCACCTGTCGCGCGCTGCGCGTGTCCAGTGCGCCCGTCGGCTCGTCCGCGAAGATCACCCGGGGCTCGGTGACCAGTGCGCGGGCGATCGCCACCCGCTGTCGCTGACCGCCGGAGAGCTGGTCGGGACGGTGCCCCAGCCGGTCGCCGAGACCGACCGCGACCAGGGTCTCCCGGACGCGCGCGCGGTCCACGCGCCGCCCGGCGAGCTTCAGCGGCAGCACCGTGTTCTGCGCGACGGTCAGCGTCTCCAGGAGGTTGTACTGCTGGAACACGAAGCCGACCCGCCCGCGCCGGAACTTCGTCAGCTCCGTCTCGCTGCCTCCGGTCAGTTCCTCGCCGTCCACGCTCACGATCCCGCTGTCGGGCCGGTCCAGCCCTGCCGCGCACTGCAGCAGCGTGGACTTGCCCGAGCCCGACGGCCCCATCACCGCGGTGAACGTGCCCCGCCCGAGGCTCAGCGTCACCCCGTCCAGCGCGGTCACGGCGCTCTCGGCGGTGCCGTAGGTCTTGGTTACCTTGACCAGCCGCAGCGCCTCGGGGGACGGCCCCGGGTCGTGCTTGCCTCGTGCGCGGGTACGGAACATCGTCATCGCCCTCCGTGCGGCACGCCCTGTGCGGTGCCTCGTCCACGACGCTACGGAGCGGGCGGCCCGCACACACGGGGCGCAGAACCCGTATCGGGGGGTGTACTCAGTGACACCCCGGGCGGCCCGTGTCCTCACCCGGTCATCAGCACCACCTCCAGGGTGCGCGGACCGTGCACCCCCTCGACCCGGTCGAGTTCGATGTCGCTGGTCGCCGACGGTCCGGAGATCCATGTCAACGGGCGTGCCGGGTCCAGTCGTTCGAGGGCCTGGGGGACGGAGGCGACCACCTGGCCGGGGACCCGGACGACGCAGATGTGGTGATCCGGCACGAGCGTGATCCGGCGGCGGCCCTGGTCGGGGGAGCCGTCCAGGACGATCGTGCCGGTCTCGGCGATCGCGACGGCGCAGCCCGTGACCACGCTGTCGACGCGGTCCAGTTCGTGCGGCGTGCTCTCCGGCCGGTCCGGGACCCGCTCGGCGCCGGACCCCGCGAGCCAGTCCGGGTCCAGGCCCGGCGGCACGAGTACCGTCCTCGCCCCGCGGGCGGCGAGCAGCCCGGTGACCGTCGCCGCCACGTCACCGGCGGCGCAACGGTGCACGATCGCCCGGTAGTCCGCCAGGTTCTCGGCGAGCAGCTCCACTGTCCGCGCGACGGTCCGGTCCCCGTGTTCCCGCAGATAGTCCCGGGCGACCGCTTCCCCGTACTGGGGGTCCCTCCCAGGCTGTTCAGGCACTGGGGGAGTGTCGTCGTGCGGCACGTCCGCGAGGGCGCGCCGTACCCGGCCCAGGATGCGTTCCCTGCTGCTCACTTCGCCCCGTCCTCTCCACCACGCGTGCGCTGCCACCAGTCCCGGAACGGCTCCGCTGGCACCGCCGGAAGATCCCGGCTGCCGCTCCACGCCCGCCCCGGACCCGGAAGCGTGCGCGGATGCAGACGGCGGGTGCGCGACGCCAGCCGCTGCCCGGCCCGCAGCGCGCCCGGGTGCGTGAACGCCCACTGCGCCGCGCGCATCGCCGCCCGCTCGGCGGCATGCCCCTTCGCCGGTCTCAGCACGACCCGGTTGCCCTCCCGGACGGCCGGCCCGCCCTGCACGACCCGTTCCCGCAGGTGGACCAGGACTTCGGGGATGTCGATGGCGACCGGGCACACCTCGTAGCAGGCGCCGCACAGCGTGGACGCGTACGGCAGGGAGGCGTCGATGTCGCTGCCGGTGCCCCGTAGTTGGGGGCTGAGGATGGCGCCGATCGGGCCCGGATACACCGAGCCGTAGGCATGTCCGCCGGCGCGCTCGTAGACCGGGCAGACGTTCAGGCAGGCCGAGCAGCGGATGCAGCGCAGCGCCTGGCGGCCGACCTCGTCGGCGAGGGTGTCGGTGCGGCCGTTGTCCAGCAGCACCAGGTGGAAGGTGCGCGGGCCGTCGCCGTCGGTGGTTCCCGTCCACATCGACGTGTACGGGTTCATGCGCTCGGCCGTCGAGGAGCGGGGCAGGAGCTGGAGGAAGACCTCGAGGTCGCGCCAGGTGGGGATCACCTTCTCGATGCCGACCACGGAGATCAGGGTCTCGGGCAGGGTCAGGCACATGCGGCCGTTGCCCTCGGACTCCACGACGACCAGTGTGCCGGTCTCGGCGACCATGAAGTTGGCGCCGGAGATGCCGACCTTGGCGCGCAGGAACTTCTCCCGCAGGTGCAGCCGGGCCGCCTCGGCGAGCTCGGCAGGAGTGTCCGTGAGACCGTCGGGGGCGGGGCGGCCCCACGCGCCCATCTCGGAGCGGAAGATGTCGCGGATCTCGCCCCGGTTGCGGTGGATGGCCGGCACCAGGATGTGCGAGGGCCGGTCCCTGCCCAGCTGCACGATCAGCTCCGCGAGATCGGTCTCGTAGGCGCGGATGCCCCGGGCCTCCAGCGCCTCGTTG
>NZ_BMRV01000025.1 GCF_014648815.1 Streptomyces flaveolus
ACGACCCCGGTCTGCGCGGCCAGTGTCGCCAGCTCCAGCTGGTGTGCCGCGTCGGCGAGCGCGGTCAGCGGTGCCACCTACGAGCTGACCTGCTGACCCGCCCCTTGAGCCTGCCGGTGACCGCCGGCGGTACACAAGGAGGAATCCCATGGAGAAGACCACCGCGATCATGGAGCTGATGGCCGGTTACGAGGCCTACAGCGACGCTCGTGAGCTGAACGTGACGGCCGCTGCCGAGGCGCCCGCCACTTCGCCCGCCTGCATCGCCAGTGCCACCGCCAGCTTCGTCGCCAGCCAGTTCTCCGCCAAGACGATCGCCGGCGGCTGCTGAACCGAGGAACCCTCCGCATTCCGTCACCTTTCCGTCCGCGGGACACCCTTGTCGAAAAAGGGGGTGCCGAATCAACGGAAAACATGCCGAACGCATGGGTGGCGGAATACCGAAGGAATCGCGTCGAAGCGGTTCCGAAGAAAAAGAGAAACGCAAAACAAAAGGGAGAGATTCATGGACAAGTCCATGGCCATCATGGAGCTCGTTTCGCACTACGACGCCTACGCGGACGTCGACGAGCTGAACATCACGGCGGCGGCCGACGCCCCCGCCACGACCCCGGTCTGCGCGGCCAGTGTCGCCAGCTCCAGCTGGTGTGCCGCGNGAACCTGCCGGCACGGGCCGGCAGCGCTCCTTCACGGAGCACATGAAGAGAGGGAAATCCCATGGAGAAGACCACCGCGATCATGGAGCTGATGGCCGGTTACGAGGCCTACAGCGACGCTCGTGAGCTGAACGTGACGGCCGCTGCCGAGGCGCCCGCCACTTCGCCCGCCTGCATCGCCAGCGCCACCGCCAGCTTCGTCGCCAGCCAGTTCTCGGCCAGGACGATCGCCGGCGGCTGCTGATCGTGGCTCGCCGGCCGGCCGGCCACGGAACGTCCGCGTCACCGTGTCCGGCCGCCCGGCGGTCTTCACCTCCCGGCCCTCCCCTCTCGGGGCCGGGGAACAACCCCGTTCACCCGCGCACCAGATGGGAACCGACCGATGGCGCACCAACAGGACAGCGGAGATCTGCTGGAGATGGCGGACCTCCTCACCCCCGCCGCGATCCGGGCCGCCGCCACCCTGCGTCTCGCGGACCGTCTCGACGGCCCGGCCGACGTGGTGAAGCTGGCGGAGATCACCGGCACCCGTGCGGACCTGCTGGAACTGCTGCTGCGTCACCTCACGGACAAGGGTGTGCTGACCCTCGGCGACGACGGCACCCACGCCGTCACCGAACTCGGCGCCCGGCTCCGCTCGGACCACCCGGAGAGCCTGCGCGCCCACCTGGCGCAGGACGGCCTGTACGGAAGGGCCGAACTGGCCCTGGTCGACCTCACGCACACGCTGCGCACCGGAGAGCCGGCCCATGCGGCGGTCTTCGGACGCGGCTACTGGGAGACCGTCAACGAGGACCCCGCCTTCGTCGAGGCGCTGGAGCAGACCGAGGAACGGCCGCAGCTCGGCTGGGGTGCGGAGCTCATCTTCGACAGCTACGACTGGCGGCAGGTCCGGCGGGTGGTCGACGTCGGCGGTCACAGCGGCGCCGTCCTCATGGAACTGCTGCGCCGTCAGCCCGGCCTGCACGGCACCCTGGTCGACCTCAAGAACGTGGCCGAGGTCGCCGGCCGGCGGTTCGCCGCCGCCGGTCTGGCGGACCGCGCCCGGGCCGTGGTCGGCAGCTTCTTCGATCCGCTGCCCACGGGCGGCGACGTCTACCTGCTGTCGGCCATCCTCGCCGACTGGTCGGACGAGCGGGCGGTCGCGATCCTGCGCCGCTGCGCCGAGGCGGCGGGACCGGCCGGCAAGGTCCTCGTCGCCGAGGTGAACCTCCGGGTTCCGCGGGATGCCCCCGGCTCGGCGGCCCTGGAACTGTGGCTGCGGGCCACGATGCCCGCCCCCGTCCGCACCGTCGAGCAGGTGAAGGCCCTCGCCGAGGCCGCGGGCCTGCGCCCCACGTGGGAGGGCCCCGTCACCCCCGTACGCTCCCTCCTCGAGTTCACGCCGTGCTGAGCTTCGACGACGTACGCAAGAGTTTCGGCGGCCGGCGCGTCCTGGACGACCTGGCCTTCGACGTGCGGCCCGGCGAGCTGTTCGGGTTCTGCGGAGCCAACGGCGCCGGCAAGACGACCGCCCTGCGCATCGCGCTCGGGGTGGTGCGCGCCGACCGGGGGGCGGTGCGCTGGAACGGCGCCGAGGCGGACGCCCACTCCCGCCGCCGCTTCGGCTACATGCCCGAGGAGCGCGGCCTGTACGCCAAGATGACCCCCCTCGACCAGCTCGTGTACTTCGCACGGCTGAGCGGCGTCCGGCCCCGCGAGGCCAAGCGCCGTGCCGCCGAGTGGATGGACCGCCTCGGTGTGGCGGCCGGACCCAAGGACCCGCTCGAGAAGCTGTCCCTCGGCAACCAGCAGAAGGTCCAGCTGATCGCGGCGCTCATCCACGACCCGGCCGTCCTGGTCCTGGACGAGCCCTTCTCGGGGCTCGATCCGGTCGCCGTGGACGCCATGGCCGACGTGCTGCTGGAGCGCGCCCGTGAGGGCGTGCCGGTCGTCTTCTCCAGCCACCAGCTGGAACTGGTGGAGCGACTGTGCGACCGCGTCGGCATCCTCCGCGGCGGCCGTCTGGTGGCCGAGGGGACCGTCCAGGAGCTGCGCCGCGCCGCCGGCCGGGGGCGGGTGCTGATGTCGGTGCGCGACGTGACTCCGGCGTGGGCGAGGAGCCTGACCGGGGCGCGGGTGCTGGCCGAGGAGGACGGGCTGACCAGCCTGGAGCTGGAGTCCGACCGGGCGGCGCAGGAAGCCCTGGCCGCGGCGCAGGCAGCCGGGCGCGTGGAGTTCTTCGGCCGACGGGAAGCGGGCCTCGTGGACATCTTCAGGGAAGCGGTGGAGGCATGAACCGGCGTGCCGACCTGGAACTGGTGCGCGTCATCGCCGCCCGCGAGATCGTGCGGCAACTGCGCAACAAGGCCTTCTGGGCGTCGGTGATCGTGACCGCCGCGATGATGGCCCTCTCGTTCGCCCTGACCGGCGTACTGAAAGGCGACGGCGACGGTCCGCCCTCCGTCGCCGTGGTGGGGGAGCGCACGGTCGCCTCGGCGCTGCGCACCGACGTCACGGTGAAGGAGTACCCGGACACGGACGCCGCCCGCACGGCGGTACGCGACGGCACGGTGGACGCGGCGGTGCTGCCCGGCGGTGAGGTGCTGGTGCTGCGCGCGCTGGACGCGGATCTCGGGCTCGTGATCCGGCAGGCCGAGCAGACCGCCGCCCACGTCGAGCAGATGGCGGAACTCGGCGCGGGGCCCGGCCGGACCGCACGGGCGCTCACCCCGCCGGCCCTGCGCGTCAGCGCGATCGACGCGGACGCGGACGCGGAGCGGGAACGGACGATGACCGCCGGGATCGGTGTGCTCCTGCTGTTCGTCCTGATGCTGCTGTCCGGGCTGGGCATCGCCCAGGGCGTCGCGGAGGAGAAGTCCAGCCGCATCGTGGAGGTGCTGCTGGCCAAGGCCCGCGCCTGGCATCTGCTGACCGGCAAGATCGTCGGCCTGGGCGCCGCGGCCCTGGTGCAGATCCTGCTGATGGCGATCGCGACCCTGGGGGCCGCGATCGGGTTCGAGGCGCTGACCGCGCCGCTCGGCGCCATCGGCACCGCCGCCAACCTGCTGCTGTGGTTCGCCCCGGGCTACGTCCTGTTCGTGACCCTCTACGCGGTGGCGGGCGCGCTGGTCTCCCGGCAGGAGGACGTCAACCACGTCATCGGGCCGGTGAACATGCTCCAGATGCTGAGCCTGGCCGGACCCGCCCTCGCGGCGCGCGGCGCCGAGGACGACACGGTGCTGACCGTCGTGTCCCTGGTGCCCGGCCTGTCCTGGGCCGCGATGCCCATGCGCATGGCCACCACCGACGTGCCCTGGTGGCAGGTGGGAACGGCGTTCGCGCTGATGCTGCTGGCGATCGTCGCCCTCGTCCGGTTCGGCGGCCGCGTCTACCGCGGCGGCCTGCTCAGGTACGGCGGGATCGTCAAGGTCGGAGAGGCGCTGCGCGGTGCGGCGCACTGAGAGCTCGGTACGGGAAGGTCGAGGAGGGGAGCCGGGTATGGGACACGTGGTCACCGAGCGCGGGGACACGCATGCCGAGGAGGCATGGCGGTTGCACGTCCTGCGGGAACTGGCCCGAGGCAAGGGGGTGCAGGTCGGCGTCATCGCCGTGCTCGCCCTGGCCTCCGCCGGAGCGACGCTGGCGCTCCCGATGGTGGTGGGCCGGCTGCTGGCCGTGATCCAGAACGGAGACAACCCGGTCTGGTGGGTGCTGGCCATGGTCGCGGCCGGCTTCGGCTCGGCCGCCGCCGGAGCGCTGGCCACGTATCTGCTGAGCGGAATGGGACGGCGGCTGATCCTGCGGCTGCGCGTGCGCACCATGCGGCACGCCCTGGAACTGCGGCTGCGCGACGCCCAGGCGGAGGGCCCCGGCAACCTCGTCTCCCGCCTGACCGCCGACGCCGCCATGGTCAAGAACCTCATCGACATCGGGCCGATGCAGCTGCCGATGGCCGGCATCACCGTCGTGGGCACGCTCGTGATCATGGGGCTGCTCGACTGGGTCCTGCTGCTGATCACCGTCGCGGCGTTCCTGGTGGCGGTCGGGCTCATCACGCTCGTGGTCAAGGGACTGCGCCGCACCTACACGGCGGTCCAGGGCGAGGTCGGAGGGCTGGCGCAGCACTTCGTCGCCGCGCTCGGCGCGCTGACCATCATCAAGGCCTACCGCGCGGAGAGGACCACCGGCGACCGGCTCGCCGAGCGGGCAGGCCGGGTGGCCCAGCTGGAGGCCGTCGCGGCCCGCATGGAGTCGCTGATGGTGCCGATCATCACCCTCGGCCAGCAGGTGGCCCTGGTCAGCGTGGTGATCGGAGGCGGCAGCCGGATGATGCACGGTCACCTCAGCCTGGCCGACTTCGTCTCCTTCCTGCTCTACCTCCTCCAGCTCACCGCGCCGCTGATCATGGCGGCCTCGGGCGTGAGCGGTCTCCAGACGGGCCTGGTGGCCCGCAAGCGGTTCGAGGCCCTGTTCGCGCTGCCGACGGAGACCTCGGCCCGGGCCGCCACTGCCGCCGGGCCCCGGCCCCACCCGGCCCCCGGGCGGGCCGTGTCAGCGGCGCCGGCGGCCGTGCGCTTCGAGAACGTCGGCTTCGGCTACGGCGACCAGCCGGTCCTGCGGGACGTCGGCCTGACGGTCCCCGCCCACGGGCTCACCGCCCTGGTCGGCCTGTCGGGATCGGGCAAGACCACCGCGCTGGGCCTGATCGAGGGCTTCATGGAACCGGACAGCGGCCGCGTCGAGGTGCTGGGCCGGGACCTGGCCGACTGGCCGCTCACCGACCTGCGCGCCCGGATCGCCTACGTGGACCAGTCGTGCACGCTGCTCCAGGACACCGTCCGCGAGAACCTGCTGCTGGGGCACGAGCGGACGCCCGCCGACGCGGAGCTCATGGCCGCGCTCGACCGCGTGGGTCTCGGGGAGGAGATCCGCCGCCTGCCGCAGGGCCTGGACACCGTCCTGGGCGGTGCGAGCGACCTCTCCGGCGGACAGCGCCAGCGGCTGGCGCTCGCGCGGGCCGTCCTGTCCGACGCCCCGCTGGTGCTGCTCGACGAGCCGTCGTCGCACCTGGACTCCATCAACGAGCAGAAGCTCCGGGACGTCGTGGACGCACTCGCCGCCGACCGCGCGGTCGTGGTCGTCGCCCACCGCATCTCCACCGTCCAGCACGCCGGCCACGTGATCGTGCTCGACGGCGGCCGGGTCGTCGACCAGGGGACCCACCTGGGCCTCCTCGACCGCTGCCCCGACTACGCCGACCTGGTGAGCGGTCAGACCCTCAGCACCGCGTCCCGATGAGACCCGTAACGACGACCCCGGCCGCCGGCCGGCGGACAGACCGGCCAGGAGCGGCCCAGTGACTCAGCGATCCACGCCCACGTACTCGATCCTCATGCCCTTCGCCCCGCCGCGGCCGGAGATGATCCTGCCCTACGCGGCGCTCACCCAGTGGAGCGCCGCACACCGGCTGTGGCAGGGCCAGGCCATGCTCAACCAGCCGCACCAGGCGTTCGCCTACGCCGCCGCGTCCGGCTTCCGGGTGCCGGTCGGGCTGGGCGTGACCCTCATGCCGTTCACCCACCCCTACGAGGCGGCGCTCCAGGCGCAGTCGGTGGCCGCGGCGACCGGCCACCCCGTGGTGGCCGGCTTCGGGCCGGGCGCGGCGGTGCTCCAGCGCAGCATGCGCGGCGCCCCCTACCGCAGCCCGCTGACCGCGTCGCGCGAGTACCTCACGGCGGTACGCGGCCTGCTGGCCGGCGAGTCCGTCGCCCAGGACGGCACCTACTTCACCTGCCACGGCAAGCTGCTGCCGGTGCCGCGTCCGCCCGTCGAGGTGGGACTCGGGGTGCTGCGCCCCGGGATGGCCCGGCTGGCCGGAGAGGTGGCCGACACGGCCATCACCTGGCTCACGCCCGCCGCCTACCTGCGCGACACCATCGTCCCCGCCCTGCGCGAGGGCGCCGAGGCCGCAGGGCGCGCGGTCCCCCGGCTGGTGTCCATCGTCCCGGTCGCCCTGGCCGCACCGGACCGGGACCCGGCCGCCCTCGCCCTCGCGAGCAACCTCGGCCACCTCCAGCTGCCGCACTACGTCGACATGCTGCGCCGCTCCGGCATCGACGCCGACACCGACGACCCCGCCTCCGGCGCCGCCGCCCTGGTCGCGGGGCGGGCCTTCCTGTACGGGGAGCCGAAGGTGCTCGCCGAGGAACTCGCCGCGTTCCACGAGGCGGGGGTCGACGAGATCGTCCTCAACGTGACGGGAGTGAACGCTACCTACGGCGGCCAGAGCGCGCTGCGCGAACTGGAGCGGATCCTCACGGAGGTGACCTCGTGAGCGGTCACCTCCGAGAGCCCGGACCGGCCGCCCCGCCCCAGGCGCCCGGCACCGAGCCTCCCGCCCTGAACGTCGACCGGCTGCTGGTGGTCACCGCGGGCTCCGCGTTCGCGACCGGCATGCCGTACTGGGTGGACTGGCTGCGGCTGTCCTATCCCGACCTCGAGATCAAGCTCGTCCTCACCCGGACCGCCCGGCGCTTCGTCACCCGGCAGGCACTGGCCGGGCGGCTGCACCGGGTCGGCGAGGTGCTGTTCGACGAGTGGCCGCAGGACGAGGCGACGGCACGCCACGTCGAATGGGCCGAGTGGGCCCAGGCGGTGATGGTCTATCCCGCGACGTTCCACTTCACCGCGCGACTGGCACTGGGGCTGGCCGACTCCCCGGCCCTGCTCGCCTGCCACTGCACCCGGGCCCCCGTGGCGGTGGCCCCCGCCCTGCCTCCCGGCGGGCTGGAGAGCGCCGCCTTCCAGACCCACTGGGCGGCGCTGGCCGCCCGGCCGAACCTCGTCCTCGTACCCCCGCACCCCGGCATCAGCCTGACCACCGGTCGGGCCGAGGCGTGGGTGCCACCGCTGTTGCCGGAGGCCGTCAGCATGCTGGAACACCGCCGCGCCGAGCTGGAGGCGGGCCCGCCTGGACCGCCCGCGACCCCGGCCCAGTTCGCCGCCGACCTGGCCCGGTCATGAGCGGGCGGGAAGCGGTGTCCGCGACCGCCTCCGCCGCGTCCGCGGCGCCGGAGGAGCTGGAGTACGGCACCGATCTGCTGCGCACCCGGGTCAGTGCCGTGCCCGGTGGTCACGAGTGGACCAGGACCGCGGGACGCCTGGCGCCGGACCCCTTCCGGTCCGCCACCGGGCTCGGCGACCGGCTGGCCATGGCCGACGGCAGGGGAGCCGTCCGGCTGGCCGTGGGGCACGGCAGCCCGACGAGCCGCACGTACCGGATCGCGGGCGGGGAGTCGGTGGCGAACGGACTGCTGTCCTGCGGCCCGCTGCCCGAGCTGCGGGAACCGATGCGCGGACTCGGCCTGGCGCTGCGCCGGCTGCACGCCGGCGGTCCGCCGGACCGGGGCACCGGCACGGGGCCGTGGCCCGGGCCGCCGCGCGGGCTTCTCCGCCTCGACACCTGGCTGGCGGGCCGGGCCCCGGTCGCCCGCGCCGCCTACGTGGGCGCCCAGTTGCGGGGCCGGCTGGGCCCCGAGCGCTGGGGCCGGGTCACCGACTGGTGCCACCGGGTCCGCGAGGATCCCGACGTGACCCTGGTGCACGGCGCCCCCGGGCTCGGCTCCCTGATCGCCGGGGACGGCACCGGGTCCGCCGCCCTCCTGACGGGCGAGGACCTGGCCGTCGCTCCCTGGTACTTCGACCTCGGCTGGGTGCTGGGCGAACTGGTCGAACTGAGATGGCAGCTGGGCGGCGACCAGGAAGGCTGGCAGCTCCTGCTGGAGGCGCTCTTCGAGGGGTACGGCCGCGATGCCGGAGAGCAGTGGAACCGGCTCGCGGCGCTGCGCATCCTGCTGCACGTCCACGACATCGCGGCCTACGTCGGCTGGCACACCGCCGGGTTCGACCACTACGCCACGTTCCTGACGTTCCTGGTCGACCTGTGACCGTGCCCGCCCGCCCGACGGCGCAACCCACCCCCTTCGCACCGCACTCCTTCACGACCCACGGGAGACGCACGCCATGAACGCCAGTCGTCCGCAGCCGGGCCCGATCCGGTTCACCCTGCCGAACGGGCTCCGGGTGGTGCTGGACTGCCGGTTCCCGCAGCCGAGGGTGGCCGTGGCCGTGCACTACGGCACCGGGTTCCGGTCCGAGCCGCCCGGCCGGGAGGGATTCGCCCACCTCTTCGAGCACCTGATGTTCCGTGGCAGCGCCAGCCTCCCCGAGGGACGCTTCTACGACCATGTGCACCGATTCGGCGCCCACGCCAACGGCACCACGCACCAGGACTACACCGACTACTACCAGGTGGTCCCGGCGCAGGCGCTGGAGAAGGCCCTGTTCGCGGAGGCGGACCGGATGCGCGCGCCGCTCTTCACCGAGGCCGCCCTGGCGGAGCAGCTCGTCGGTGTGGAAGAGGAGATCCGGCAGGCGGTGCAGGACCGGCCCTACGGAGGCTTCCCCTGGCCGCTGATGCCCGGGGTGCTGTTCCGGCGCTTCGCCAACGCGCACGACGGGTACGGCGACCCCGAGCGGCTGCGCACCACCACGGTGGCGGACTGCGCGGAGTTCTTCGCCGCCCACTACGCGCCCGGCAACGCCGTGCTCACCGTCGTCGGCGCGGCGGACCCCGAGGTGGTCCGCGCACTGGTGGAGCGGCACTTCGGGGAGATCGAGGCCCGCCCCCTGCCGCCGGAGCCCGTGCTCGCCGAGCCCCTCCCCGCGAAGGAGCGGTGGGCGGAGGGGACCGAGCCGGGATTCGCGGCGACCGCGCTGGCCGCCGGATACCGGCTGCCCGACCCGGACACGGACCTGGCGGGCTACCTTGCGCACGCGGTACTGGCCCGGCTCACCGCCGAGCAGGGCCCGCCGGCAGCCGGCCTGCCCCCCGTCAGCACGAGCTGCGGCTTCTTCGGGCCCCTGGACGCCAAGGACCCCGACGCGCTGGTGGTCACGGCGCTGCTGCGGTCCGGCACCGACCCGCGGGACGTGGTCACCGCTCTCGGCCGGCGATGGGCCGGCTGGGCGGACGGGCCCCCGGCGGACGCGGTGCGGCGGACGGCCGGGCTGATGGTGAGCGAGCATTACCGGCTGCACGCGGGCCTGGAGGCCCGGTGCCGCGCCCTCGGCCGGCTGGAGATCCTCTTCGGCCGGGCCGAGCTCCTCGACCTGCTCCCCGACCGTCTCGCCGCCGTCGGCCCCGCCGATGTCGCCCGCGCCGCCGGCGAACTGGCCGGCTCCGCCGCGTCGGTGCTGGTGCTGCGCCCCGGCACCGAGCGCACCCGGCCTCGGCGGCCGTTCGCGGACGGAGCCGGCCCCGCGGACACCGGGGAGGGGAGCGGCGCCCGGCGGAACCCGGCCGGGGCCGTGCCCGCGGCCCGGCCGCCGGCGCCGTACGGCGTGCCGTCCTGGCCGGCGCAGCCGGACCCGCACGAGGTGACGTGGGAGAACGGAACGCGCGTGGTCGCTGTCGCCGACCGGCGGATGCCCTACGTGGAGGCGCGGCTGCGGCTGCCCCTGGGGCCGGCCGGCTGGGCGGACCCGGCGGGGACCGAGACCCTGCTGCGCGCCGCACTCGCCCGCATCCGCGCCGCGGAGCGCGCGGCGGCCCTGGGAGCCACCCTGGGGGCGTCCGTGGACGGGCAGTGGCTGGACGTCACGGGCTGCGCGCCCGCGCAGCGGCTTCCCGCCTGGCTGGCCCTGCTCGCCGAACTCGTCGCCCCGCACGCCGGACCCGCCGGCCCGGAGGCCGTGCCCGCCCTGCCACCGGCTGCCCGGCCGCCCGCGCAACGCCTCGTCGACGACGCCCTGCGCCGGCACTGGCTCGCTCCGGACACGGGCGGTGAACTCCCCGGTCGTGCGCGGGGCGGGGACCGGCGGCCGCTCGGAGATCCGCGCGGCGGCGTCCTCGTCCTGCTCGGCGACCTGGACCCCGGGCAGGCGGTCGCCGCGGCGGCCGGGGCGCTCTCCGGCTGGCGGTCCGGCCGCCCGGCCCCCGCGGAACCCGAAGCCGTGCGGCGGCCGTCGGCGGGCGGACGGCTGCTGGTCCTGCGGGATCCGGCCGAAGCCGAGGTGCATCTGACCCTGTGCGCACCCGAACGGCGGGCGCCGGACGGGCGCGCCGCGCAGACCGAGGCGGCCCGCTACCTGGCCACGGCGGTGTTCGGCGGCTACTTCGGCTCCCGGCTGGCCCGGCGCCTGCGCGCGGTGACCGGCGCGGGAGGCGAGGCCTACAGCGGGCGGGACGTGATGCTCGGGACCCCGCGTGTCTTCGTACGGGCGAGGGTGGCGCCCGGCTCCGCCGAGGGGCTGCTCGCGCAGCTGCGCGAGGAACTGCGCCGTGCCGGGGAGGAGCCGTTCGCCGAGGCGGAGGTCGAGGCGGCGCGGGAGTTCTGCGCCGCGCAGGCGCTCGGCGCCTTCGACTCCCCGGCGGCGCAGGCCGACCTGCTGCGCCAGCTGACCGCCACGGGCCGGGACCCGGGGTGGCTGACCGCGCTTCCGCGCCTGCTCACCGAGGTCCCCGCGCAGGAGGTGGCCCGGGCCGGCCGCGAACTCTTCGCGGACGCCGCCATGGACACGGTGCTGCTCGGCGCCCTGGGTCCGGACCTGGCGTCGCTTCCGGCCGGCGCCTGAGGGGCCCGGGACGGAGGTACGGACCCGGTGTACTGCCGAGGGGTACACCGGGTCCGTACGTGATCGTCGATCCTAGGCCCTGACGTCACCCTCCCGCCCCGGCACCGGCGGATCTCAGGGGGCGGCGGGGTCGGCGAGGGCGGCGATACGGCGCAGTTCCGCGAGGTGTCCGGCGAGCGCCTCCCGGCCCGCCTCGGTCAGGGCGAGCCAGGTGTGGGTGCGGGAGTTCATGGGGACCTTGCGCACGGTCGCGTAGCCGGCCGTCTGCAGCACCTTGACCTGCTTGCTCAGGACGGAGTCGCTGACCGCGAGGGCGTCACGGACGACGGAGAACTCCAGGGAGTCGACCGCCGCGAGCATGGCGCAGATCTGCAAGCGGTGCGCCGGGTGGATCACTTCGTCCAGACCGGGCACGGTCACGCCTGCCGCTGCATGTCGCGGCGCAGCGCCTCGTCGTTGCGCCTGGTGACGTACACGGTGAGGACGAGCGCCACGAGTCCGGCCACCGACATGGCGCCGGGCACGTCCGCGGCCAGCTTCAGGCTGAGGCCCAGGGCGCCGAGGGCGAGGAGGAGCACCAGGTACAGGCCGTTGAGGCCACGGGTGCCGGGGGCGGACACCGAGCGGTTGACCGAGATGCCGCGGGAGCGGGCGACGCTCAGGGTGAGCGCCGCGGGGAGGACGATGCCACCGGCGATGACACCCGAGGGCACCATGCTTCCGCCCATGTCGATCGACGCGAAAACGATGCCCACGCCGAGGCCCAGCCCGGCGTGGTACCACCAGGGCGCGGTGGCGCGGTCGGCGAGCGCGGCACGGGCGGAGGCGGCGCTGTCCAGGGCCGAGCGCGCGGCGGCGGGGTCTTCCGGGATGCTGTTTTCCATGATGGAAAGTGTACCCCGACTTTCCATCATGGCAAGTGTCTTTCGCGGGTCCGGTCACCCGGTCCGGAAGGTGGTCACACCCAGCCCCGTTCGCGGGCGAGCAGGGCCGCCTGCGGACGGCTCGCCGCCTCCAGTGACTGCAGGATGCTCGCCACGTAACGGCGGTAGGTGCGCACGGACACCCCCAGCTGCCGGGCGCCGATCTCGTCCTTCGTGCCGCGGCACATGGCTTCCAGAACCTGCTGCTCGACCTCCGGCAGCCGCTCCGGTTCGCCCTCGTCGCCGAGCGAGGCCAGTTCCGTACCGGTCGACCAGGTCCCCTCGAACAACGCGACCATGTTGGCCACCAGCCCCGGTTCCTGGGCCACCAGGGCACCGCGCGAGCTGTCCGCGGGATCGACCGGCGTCAGCGCGATGTGGCGGTCGTAGACGAGGATGCGGGTGGGTATCTCCTCCACCACGCGTATCTCCGCTCCCAGGGAGACCAGTTCACGCAGGTAGTCGGCGGTGAGGGGATCCTCCAGCGCCTGGGTGCGCACGATGTTCCTGATCCGCACGCCCCGCCTGATACATCGCAGGTCCAGCGGCCGGGCGTGCTGGATGTTCTCGTGCGTCAGCTTCGTGTACGGCTCGGCCGACAGGATCTCCTCGCGGGCGAAGAAGGCGAGGGTGTCGATCTTGCTCCGGATGGTGTCCAGGTTGTCGAGCTTCTCCACGTCGGGCGCCTCGGCCGGCGCCGACTCCTGCTCGGCGCGGAAGGACGCGACCAGGTGCCGGGCCTGGGTGACGGCCCGCATCTCGTCGTGCAGCTGCCTCAGCCGCATGCCGGTCAGATTGTCCACGACCAGTTCGGGGACGCCCGGCAGCAGGCCGCCGTCGGCACCCTCCGTGACGACCGTCAGGGAGAGGAGGCGTTCCAGCGCGCTCTCGATCTCGTGGAGCGGTGCGTGTACCGGTGGCTGGAGTTCGCTGGGTCTCGCACCCGGGTTTCTCAGGAGATGGCGGTAGAGCTGCTCTTCCAGCTCCGACAGCCCCAGGACCGACATCGAGCCGACAGTCATGCGACATCCCCCTACGTCGTTTCAGCGATCGTGCCCATACCCGTGGTCAGCGGGCCACACAGCGTGGCTGAAAGCGCGATCATATGGGAATCGACGACTCCGCGGCAGTCGCGGTTCCGCATCCTTCCCCCGCCCTTCGGCGCGGTGCGAAGTGGCCCGGAACCGTTGACAGCGGAGCGCGGGAGGCCGAGACTCAGCGCAGAAATTCGTGAAGGAATTTTCACTACGCGAACAGCGTGACAGCCTCCGCGGCAACGACGCCAATCGAAGGGAACGACCGATGCGCACCACCGTCGGCATCATCGGGGCCGGCCCCGCCGGACTCCTGCTCGCCCGGCTGCTCCACAACGCCGGGATCGACTCGGTCGTCCTGGAGAGCCGCGACCGCGCCTACGTCGAGCGGCGCCAGCGCGCCGGGATCCTGGAGCAGGGCACGGTGGACGTCCTGCGCGCGGCCGGTGCGGCGGAGCGCATGGACCGCGAGGGGCTGCGCCACGACGGCATCGAGCTGCGCTTCGACAAGCGGCGCCACCGCGTCGACTTCCCCGCCCTCACCGGCGGCAGGACCGTGATGGTCTACGCCCAGACCGAGGTCTGCAAGGACCTCATCGCCCTCCAGCTCAAGGAGGGCGGCCCGCTGCTCTTCGAGGCGGAGGCACTGGCCGTCGAGGACGCCGACACCGACCGGCCGCGCGTCCGCTTCCGGCACGAGGGCGTCGAGGACGTCCTGGAGTGCGACTACGTCGTCGGCTGCGACGGCTTCTGGGGCGTGGCCCGCCGGGCGGTCCCGGCCGGCCTGAGCCGCACCTTCGAGCGGACGTACCCCTTCGGCTGGCTCGGCATCCTCGCCGACGTCGCCCCCTCCCACGACGAGCTGGTCTACGCCCGCCACGACCGCGGCTTCGCCCTGCTGTCCATGCGCTCCCCGTCCGTCTCCCGCCTCTACCTCCAGGTGCCCGAGGGCACCGACGCCGAGGCGTGGAGCGACGAGGAGATCTGGGCCGAGCTGGAACGCCGCTTCGAGACGGACGACGACTGGACGCTCCAGCGGGGACCCATCACCCAGAAGTCCGTCACCCCCATGCGCTCCTACGTCCACGAGCCCATGCGGCACGGCCGCCTCTTCCTGGCCGGCGACGCCGCGCACATCGTGCCGCCCACCGGCGCCAAGGGCCTCAACCTCGCCGTCGGCGACGTCGTCACCTTCGCCCGCGCCCTGACGCACCAGCGGGAGACCGGCTCCGCCGAGCTGCTCGACGCCTACTCCGCCACCTGTCTGCGCCGGGTGTGGCAGGCCGAGCGGTTCTCGTACGACATGACGACCCTCCTGCACCGCGCGCCCGACGCCACGCCCTTCGACGACCGCCTCCAGGTGGCGCGCCTGGACCGGATCGCCTCTTCCCGCGCCGCCGAGACCGACCTCGCCGAGGCCTACACCGGCTTCCCGATCGGGTGAACGCCAGGTGCGGCCGGGGGCAGTGAGGGGAATCACCGCCCCGCACAGCGTGTTGCCCGACAGGACGAGGGAAAGATCCTCCCCAAGCAGTAGGGTCAATCCTTTGCCGTTCTATTACTCTTAGGCCAAGGCTGCGCAGTGTGGCCATGGAGGAGTGAAATGAGGAGCAGAAACCCGGTCTTCTCGCGACGGGGGTTCAGCCGCGACAACGGCTACGCGGGCTTCAACGCCGCGCCGCAGGCCGGGGGCCCCGCCGTCGCCACGCAGGGCAATCCGTACGCGCAGGGCGCTCCGTACGCCCAGCCCGCCGGCAACCCCTACGCGCAGAACCCGTACGCCCAGCAGGACCAGCAGTACGGCACGCCGCCGCAGGCGCCGGCGACCACCGGCCGGATGACGATCGACGACGTCGTCGTCCGCACCGGATCCACGCTCGGTGTCCTCATCGTCACCGCCGCGCTCGCCTGGGCGCTGCTGCCGGTCGACGACGCCAACATCAGCCGCTCGTACGGCATCGGTATCGGCGCCGCGCTGATCGGCATGGTGCTGGCGTTCGTCCAGTCCTTCAAGCGCAAGGCCTCGCCCGCGCTGATCCTGTCCTACGCGGCGTTCGAGGGCGTGTTCCTCGGCGTCGTCTCCAGCGTCGTCGACAACCGCATCGCCGACGGCGCGGCCATGCAGGCCGTGATCGGCACCATGGCGGTCTTCGCCGGTGTGCTGATCGCGTACAAGGCCGGCTGGATCCGGGTCAACCGGCGCTTCTACGGCTTCGTGATGGCGGCCGCGCTCGGCTTCGTCTTCCTGATGATGGTGAACCTGCTGTTCGCCGTCTTCGGCGGCGGTGACGGCCTCGGCTTCCGCAGCGGCGCCCTCGGTGTCGTCTTCGGCATCGTCGGCATCATCCTCGGCGCCTGCTTCCTCGCCCTGGACTTCAAGCAGGTCGAGGACGGCATCGCCTACGGTGCCCCGCGCGAGGAGGCCTGGCTCGCCGCCTTCGGCCTCACGCTGACGCTGGTGTGGATCTACCTGGAGTTCCTGCGGCTCATCTCGATCCTCAACAGCAGCGACTAGCGGTACCGCGACGCCCCGCCTGCCGGAGCGACGCGTGAAGGGGCCCCGGGCACTGTGCCCGGGGCCCCTTCGTCGTCCTCGCGGCTCGTCACCGCCGGTGGAACGGTGCACGCCTAGAGCAGATTGCGCGCGGCCCTCCTCAGGTCGTACTCGTGGACGATGGCCTTCGCGTGGCCGTACGCGAGGTTGTGTTCGTGGCGGAGCCAGCTGACCTTCTCCTCGAAGCGGAAGAGAGAGGGTCCGTCCTCGACGGCGCGCAGCCAGTCGGCGATCTCACGACCGGTGCAGTGGGGGATGCGGGCGAGCAGATTGCGGTGGGTCTCCTCGGAGAAGACATGGGACATCGGCGCCTCCGGGCGAAAGGGGATGTAAGCCGGTCCTTCAGGTCACCGTGCCTGAGCGTTCGCCCGTTGGCAACAGTCCCGGAACGCCGCGTACGCTCGCGCCGTGGTTGATACGACGCCTTTGACCCGTGCCGTGGACGACTTCGCCGACCGGCTGCGGGCCGCACCGCAGAGCAGGCTGCAGCGCGGTGCCGCCGCCGAGGCGCTGGAGCTGGCCAGGGAGCTGGCCCGGCGCGCCCAGCTCGTCGAGGAACCGGACGCCGAGCCGCGGCGGATGCCGGACGCGGGGATGTTCGCCGCCGCCGACCAGATCGCCGTCGCCGCGCACGACCTGGCCGTCGTCCTGACGGACGCGGCGCAGGTGGAGGAGGCGGTGCGGCTGGTGGAGGAGGCCCGCAAGCGGGCCGGGGTGTGAGGCGGGCACCCGTCGCTACAGGGACGCGATGACCCGGTCCGCCAGGATGTAGACGTTCTCCTCGCCGCACGCGAAGGTCAGCGTGTAGGCGCCGGAGATGCCCGAGCCGCCCAGGAGGTACGGGGTCCGGCCCGCGCGCAGGGCGGCGGCCAGGCGCTCCGCGGTCTCGCGGTGGCCCGGCGTCATGCACAGGGTGGTGCCGTCGGCGAAGACGTACACGTCGAGGGTGCCCAGCGGGCCCGGGCGGACGTCCGCCAGCGCGATGTGCGAGGCCGCCAGCTCCTCCAGCGCGGCGACGGTGCGCTCGTGGTCGTTCACGGCCGGCGACGGGTTCGGGACGAAGTCCGGGTGCGAGGGGTGCCGGCGGCGGGCCGCGGCCAGCTCGGCGGACTCCCCGGCCGGCTCGTCGGCGTCCGCGCCCGGCTCGGTCACCGGCTCCAGGCCCACGAGGTCGGCCTGGCGGGGCAGGAAGAGCTCGCTGTCGGACAGGCCGAGCAGCAGAGGGGCGTCGGAGGCGTCGCGGGACTCCTGGGCGGCCCAGAAGGCGCGCGCCTCGGCCAGCTCCCGCTCGCGCTCCTCGGCGAGTGCCTCGGCGACGGCGGCGCGTATCTCCTCGGCGTCGCTGGTGGTGCGGGCGGCCGGGACCCGGCCCCGCGTGGCGGCGGCGCGGCTCTCGGCCAGCTCGGTGTGCAGGGCCGCGACCTGGCGGCGCAGCACGAGGACAGCGCGCAGGACGGCGACGCCCACGGCGCCGGTGGCGGCCGTGGTGAGCAGCAGGGCGATCGGCATGGCGCTCACGGACGTACTCCCGGTTCAAAGTCGACCCCCGACTTCCTACCTCAGCTTGAAGGGCGGACTAACCGTCTGTCAGTGCGTAACGTCACGAAACGGACAGGACTTTGGGCCCGTGAGGTACGGGTGTGGCTGGTCTGACCTGCGGAAATCAGGGTGGCGGGAGAGGTAGGTCACATCCTGGGGGAGGTTGGGTCACAAATCGGCCCAGAACCCGGATGTCAGCGGGGTTCTGGGCCGAGGGGTGACGCTGGGTCCCCGAAGGGCTACTGACGGTTTTTCAGCAGCCCGTTCCGGTTCAGCTGAGGCGCTCGATGACCATGGCCATGCCCTGGCCGCCGCCGACGCACATCGTCTCCAGGCCGAACTGCTTGTCGTGCGTCTGGAGGGAGTTGATCAGCGTGCCGGTGATGCGGGCGCCGGTCATGCCGAAGGGGTGGCCGACGGCGATGGCACCGCCGTTGACGTTCAGCTTCTCCAGCGGGACGCCCAGGTCCCGGTAGGAGGGGATGACCTGCGCGGCGAAGGCCTCGTTGATCTCGACCAGGTCGATGTCGTCGATGGTCAGCCCGGCGCGGGACAGCGCCTGCTTGCTCGCCTCGACCGGGCCGAGGCCCATGATCTCGGGGGAGAGGCCGGAAACGCCGGTGGAGACGATGCGGGCGAGCGGGGTCAGGCCCAGCTCACGGGCCTTGGTGTCGCTCATGATCACGAGGGCGGCGGCGCCGTCGTTGAGCGGGCAGCAGTTGCCGGCGGTGACCATGCCGTCGGGACGGAAGACGGGCTTGAGGCCCTGCACGGCCTCCAGGGTGACGCCGGCGCGCGGACCGTCGTCCTTGGACACGACGGTGCCGTCGGGGAGGGTGACCGGGGTGATCTCGCGCTCCCAGAAGCCGTTCTTGATGGCTTCCTCGGCGAGGTTCTGCGAGCGGACACCGAACTCGTCCATGTCCTGCCGGGTCACGCCCTTGACGCGGGCGAGGTTCTCGGCGGTCTGGCCCATCGCGATGTACGGGTCGGGGACCAGGCCGTCCTCGCGCGGGTCGTGCCAGGTGGTGCCCTCCTGCTGCGCGACCTCGGCGGTACGGGCCTCGGCCTCGGCGAAGAGCGGGTTGCGGGTGTCCGGCAGGCTGTCGGAGTTGCCCTTGGCGAACCGGGAGACCATCTCGACACCGGCCGAGATGAAGACGTCGCCCTCGCCGGCCTTGATGGCGTGCAGGGCCATGCGGGAGGTCTGCAGGGACGAGGAGCAGTACCGGGTGATGGTGCAGCCGGGCAGGTGGTCCATGCCCATCTCGACGGCGACGATCCGGCCGAGGTTGTTGCCCTGCTCACCGCCGGGCAGGCCGCAGCCGAGCATCAGGTCGTCGATGTCCCTCGGGTCCAGCTCGGGGACCTTGGCGAGGGCCGCCTGGATGATCGTGGCGGCCAGGTCGTCGGGGCGCAGGTCCTTCAGGGAGCCCTTGAAGGCGCGGCCGATGGGGGAGCGGGCGGCTGAGACGATCACGGCTTCGGGCATCACGGCTCCAGTGGCGTCGCGGGGATGAGGCGGCTGGTTGGGAAGTTACCCGGCCGTATGGCCTGGGTCACGGGTATGGGTGTGTGACATGGACCGCAACTTTCTAAGCGCTTGCTTGGGCCTCCGGCGGTCCGGTGCCTTGTCAGTGCGGGGCCGCTGCGGCGCGGGGGTCCGGGGCCGGGCGCGGGTCGTCCCTGACCGGTCGCGCAGTTCCCCGCGCCCCTTGGGGCGCGGATGCCGACGCCCCTCCCCGCCTACCCGCGCTGTGCCGGTGTCGCCGGTTCCGCCTCCGAGACCCTCCGGCGCCTGCGCCGCTTGAGCAGGGCCCAGGGGCCCCGCGGGCCCGTGGGCATCGCCGCCGCGACCTCCGTGCCGGCCTCGTCCGCGGCCTCGGCCGCCGCCCGTGCCACCGGCAGGAAGCCCTCCCGGCGGGCGGCGTCGGGACGCTCCTCCTCCGCCGGCCACAGGCCGAGTGCCGCGCAGACCGACGGGAGGACCGCCATCGCCGCCGTGGCATAGCCCTCCGCGGAGGGGTGGTAGTTGTCGGGGCCGAACAGCTCCCGCGGATTCTCGGCGAACTCCGGGCCCAGCAGGTCGCCCAGCGACACCGTGCGCCCGCCCTGCTCCACCACGCCGATCGTCTGCGCCGCCGCCAGCTGCCGCGAGGTCCGCCGGGCCAGCCAGCGCAGCGGCTGCGGCACCGGCTCGATGGTGCCGAGGTCCGGGCAGGTGCCGACCACCACCTCCGCGCCGGCCGTGCGCAGCCGTCGTACCGCCGTCGCCAGGTGCCGCACCGAGCGGGTGGCCGGCATGCGGTGGGTGACGTCGTTCGCGCCGACCATGATCACGCAGATGTCGGCCACCCGGTCCGGATCGGCGAGCGCCAGCCCCACCTGGCGGTCCAGGTCGTCCGAACGGGCCCCCGGCACCGCGACCGAGGTCAGCTCCACCGGCCGCTCGGCCACCGCCGCGAGCCCGGAGGCCAGCAGCGCGCCCGGTGTCTGGCCGGCCCGGTGCACGCCCTGACCGGCGGCCGTGGAGTCGCCCAGCATCACCAGCCGCAGCGGTGGGACGGCGGCCGTCGTGAGGGAGCCGCCGTACAGTCCCTCCGCGTTCGGCACCCGGTCGGGCGTGCCGATGCCCACCCGGCGCCTGGCCAGCTGCACCTCCGCCAGCAGCAGACCGACCGCGGCCGCGCCGGCCAGCCCGATCCCGCCGCCGCCGTACGCCGCGCCGGCCGCGATCCGCCGGGCCACCCTCGCCCTCGACATGCTCGTCATACGTCGCCGCCACCTCCATCGAGCCGTACACCCACTGCTTGCCCCGTACGGACGGTCGCCCAATCTCAACGGGGAGTGAACGACCGACACAGGGCATCGGCGGGCCCGCAGGCCATAGGCTGGCGGAACCAATCACGACCACATCTTTTGCGGCATCCGGAGACCACGGTGCATTTCCACGACTCGATGATCAGCCTCGTCGGCAACACCCCGCTGGTGCGGCTCAACAGCGTGACCAAGGGCATCAGGGCCACCGTCCTGGCCAAGGTGGAGTACTTCAACCCGGGCGGCTCGGTGAAGGACCGCATCGCCCTGCGCATGATCGAGGCCGCCGAGCAGAGCGGCGAGCTGAAGCCCGGCGGCACCATCGTCGAGCCGACCAGCGGCAACACGGGCGTCGGCCTCGCCATCGTGGCCCAGCAGAAGGGCTACAAGTGCATCTTCGTCTGCCCTGACAAGGTGTCCACGGACAAGATCAACGTGCTGCGCGCGTACGGCGCCGAGGTCGTCGTCTGCCCGACGGCGGTCGACCCCGAGCACCCGGACTCCTACTACAACGTCTCCGACCGCCTGGTCCGCGAGACGCCGGGCGCCTGGAAGCCGGACCAGTACTCCAACCCGCACAACCCGCTCTCCCACTACCACTCGACCGGCCCCGAGCTGTGGGAGCAGACGGAGGGGAAGATCACCCACTTCGTCGCCGGCGTCGGCACCGGCGGCACCATCTCGGGCACCGGGCGGTACCTGAAGGAGGCCAGCGACGGCGCGGTGAAGGTGATCGGCGCCGACCCCGAGGGCTCCGTCTACTCCGGCGGCTCCGGACGCCCGTACCTCGTGGAGGGCGTCGGCGAGGACTTCTGGCCCACGGCCTACGACCGCGACGTCGCGGACGAGATCGTCGCCGTCTCCGACAAGGACTCCTTCCAGATGACCCGCCGCCTCGCCAAGGAGGAGGGCCTGCTGGTGGGCGGCTCCTGCGGCATGGCCGTCGTCGCGGCGCTGGAGGTGGCCGAGCGGCTCGGCGAGGACGACGTGGTCGTCGTCCTGCTGCCGGACAGCGGGCGCGGCTACCTGAGCAAGATCTTCAACGACGAGTGGATGGCCGACTACGGCTTCCTGGAGGACGCCGGCCCCAGCGCCCGCGTCGGCGACGTCCTGAACGACAAGGAGCACGGCGCCATCCCCTCCCTCGTCCACATGCACCCGGACGAGACCGTCGGCCAGGCCATCGAGGTGCTGCGCGAGTACGGCGTCTCGCAGATGCCGATCGTCAAGCCCGGCGCCGGTCACCCGGACGTGATGGCCGCCGAGGTCGTCGGCTCGGTCGTCGAACGCGAGCTGCTGGACGCCCTGTTCGCCAAGCGCGCCTCGCTGGAGGACCCGCTGGAGAAGCACATGTCCGCCCCGCTGCCGCAGGTCGGCTCCGGTGAGCCGGTCGCCGACCTGATGTCCGTGCTCGGCTCCGCCGACGCGGCGATCGTCCTGGTCGAGGGCAAGCCGACGGGTGTGGTGAGCCGTCAGGACCTGCTGGCCTTCCTCGCCAAGGGCGGCAAGTAGGTCCGTGATCCGTGCTCGCCCGCGGACTTCGCGGAAGTGGTACGCGCGCGTCACGTTCGCGCAGCACCCGCTTAACACGAGGTCGGCACAGTAGGGGGTGTCGGCAGGGCGGGAGCGGCTCCCCGCCCGGGCCGGCACCGAACGGCGTCGAGGACCTTCCGGAGCGGCTCCCGGACCTCCACGGACGCCACGGACGCGCCGCCCGGCCGTGAGGCCCGGCACCGCGTCCCCCGCGGGGACCGCCGTCGTCCCGCCCCTCAGCGATGGGGGTGCGGCGGTCCCCGCGCAGTCTTCCGGCGTGCTCAGTCCTCCCAGCGGTCCTCGCGGCCGGGGGTGCGGCGACGGCCGAAGAGGCCCGGGTTGGTGCGGGCGGCCTGGACGACGTTGACCCCGACGATGCCCGCCCAGGCGGTCAGCAGCCCGGGGAGGTGGGCGACGCCGCCGCCGATCGCGGAGAGCGGGACGGCGAGGACCAGCGAGACGATGCCGAAGCCGAAGCGCTCGCCGAAGGAGTCGGTGGACCGCGGCGAGCGGCTGTCCCGGGCCGCCGTCATCTGCTGCTCGGCGAACTGCCGGCGCACCCGGCGCTCGACCGCGCCGTCGATGCGCTGGTCGACCTTCTCCAGGAACGAGTCGACCAGTGCCGACTCGTACTCCTCACCGAGCTCCCTGCGAGTCTGCAGGGTGGCGTCGAGTTCCTTCTTGAGGTCGGTGTCCCGCCCGTCCATTCCCGTCATGCGTCCCACGGTAGGGGGCGGGGACGGCGCCGGCACGGGGGTTAGCCCCCGTCTTCGGCGGGGGTGAGCGGTACGGGCCGGGCGGCGGGCGGAGGTCCGCCGCCGCCGGTCCCGTCCGGCGGCGGCGTCCGTGCCCCGGGTGCTCAGCCGGCCTCCCGGGTGTCCCGCCGGAGCCGTGCGCGCCGGGTGGCCCGGTCGATCATCAGCAGTCCCCGGGAGCGGCCGAGCGGGCGCAGGGCGTTCTGGAGGGGTGCCGACCAGGGCCGGCGCAGCCCGCCGAGGACCGCGAAGCGCGTGCCCGACCCCTCGGGGACGGCCGCCATGCCGCCGACCACGTACCGGCTCTGCATCAGGCACCAGCCGGGCTGGAGCCGGACGTCGAAGCGGGCGGTGTGGCCGAGGGGACCGTACGCCTGGCCGTGGAAGCGGTCCCCGCCGCAGGGACGGCACCGGAACTCGCGCAGTGTCGGCACCAGATGGGGGAGTTCCCCCTCCAGGTCCCCGGCGACGGACCACACGTCCGCCACCGGCAGGTCGACATGGGCCTCCGCGTACATGACGGCGTGCAGTCCCGCGGCCAGGACGCGCAGGCGCCGGACCGGGTCGAGGTCGGCCGTAGGCCAGTTGGTCGTCATCGCGGCCACGCCTTTCGGAAGCTGTGACGGGCACGGTGGAGCCGGGACTTCATCGTGCCGCAGGAGATGTCGAGGATCTGGCTCGCCGACCGCTCGTCCAGGCCCTCGAGTTCGCGCAGGACCAGGACCGCGCGGTGTTCCGTGGACATGCGGGTGAGCACGTCCTGGATGTCCACCGCCAGTTCCGGGCTGCCCGGCCAGACGATGTCGTCGAACTCGCACACGGGTGTCTCGCGTTCGGTCCGGCGGGCCACCCGCACCGCCTCGCGCACCGTGATGGTGCGCACCCACGCGTACAGGGCGCGGGGGTCGCGGAGCCGGGGCAGGCCCTGGAAGACCGCGATCAGCGCCTCCTGCACGGCGTCGGCGCTGTGCCCGAGGGCGATCGGCCGGCACAGCCGGCTCACGTACGGGGTGAGCAGGCCCAGCAGCTCGTTGAGGGCCATGGCGTCACCGGACTGGGCAGCCCGCACGAGGACGCCTCCCGCGGCCCAGGGATCCTCCTGTGTGTCCTGCCGCGGGGCAGGGGCCTTGCGCAGGGTGCCCGCTCGGGCTGTGTTCATGTGCCGTTCTCCTCCCTTGGACGTCGGCGCTCCAGCGGCGGCACCAGGACGGCGTCGGTGTGGGAGCTTTCGTGGAGGAGGAGGAGCGGCGGCGGCCGGGCACTCCCGTCCGTCGTGAACTGGCTGGAACTGGAATCGGCGCCCGAGGGAGTGCATGGCCCCCGGCGGGCCTCTGTCCGGGTGGGGATGTCCGTCCCGCGGGCCGGGGAACCGGTCCGCCGGCCGGCAGCGGACTTGGCGGACAGTGAGTGCCGGGCGGAGGCGAACGCCGAGGCACTCTTCGGCATGCGCGGAGGACTGTTTCGGAGTGCCGGATTATCGCCGAGGTGTGGAGAGGTGATGCGTTCTGAGCCGATCTGTTGCGGCCGCCGTCCGGCATATGCCCGGCCGGGGCGGGCTCCTCGGCTCAACCTCCCGGATTTCTGCACCCGGTGCTAGGGTGGGCGCGATGTGCGGCTATTGAATTAGCCATCTACGGGGGGTCCGTTACACATGGTGCAGCTATTAATCCGGAAAGCGGTCGTCGGCAAGCTCTGTTTGAATTCCCGTCAATACGAGAGGGTTCGGCGCCGCCCGTTCCCGGCGTCCGGTTATCCGGTTGAATCTGGAAATTCCTTCCGCGTTCCCTGCCCGGTCACGGCGCCAGCGGGGGTGCGGTGAGCGGGGGCGGGGAAGGGCACACGGGACACCGGGATCCGGAGCTGCTGGCCCGCCTGGTCGAGGGGGCGCGGCGCGGGGACGCGCTGGCGATGGACGAACTGCTGGAGATCCTCGCCCCCTTCGTCGGCCGGATCTGTGGCCCGGTGGCGTTGCAGGACGGTCCCGACGCCGCGCAGGAGGCGCTGATCGCGGTGTTCCGCAGCATCCGCCAGCTCAAGGAGCCGGCGGCCCTGTTCGGATGGGTGCGGGCGATCGCCGTGCGGGAGGCGCTGAAGTTCGCCAACCAGCGCCGGCGCCAGCCGACCGTGCCGATGGAGTGGGAGGACCCGCCGGTCGCGGGGGACCTGCACCTCGCCTCGGACATCACGGACGCGCTGGGCCGCCTGATGCCGGAGCACCGGGCCGTGCTGATGCTGCGTCACGTCGAGGGGCTGAGCGAACAGGAGGTCTCCGCCCTGCTGGAGATACCCGTGGGGACGGTCAGGTCCCGGCTGTTCCGGGCCCGGCGGTCATTCCGCTCGGCCTGGGGCTGAGCGGGCCGCGACCCGTTCGCCCAGGCGGTCGAGCATCCGCTGGGCCCGCCGCGCCGACCAGGGGGCGCGCATCCGGTCCAGCGTGTCGCCGCCCGGCAGGCGCAGGGTGCTGAAGAAGGCGAAGCGGCAGCCGCCACCGTCCGGCGTGGCGGCCATGCCGCTGGTCAGCGCGGTGCCCTGCATCAGGCACCACCCGGGACGCAGGACGACGTCGAAGCGCTCGCGGTAGCCGAAGGCGCCGACCGCCCGGCCCGACAGCCGGTCACCGGAGGACGCCGTGACGGTGAAGGACCGCAGCCCCGGCACGATGAGCGGCAGTTCGGTCTCGAGGTCGGACGCGACGGACCAGAAGTGGCCGACCGGCACGTCGAAACGGCGCTCGGCGAAGGCCGGGTGCCGGGCACTGGACGCGATGATCCTCAGCCGGCGTATCGGGTCGAGTTCGGCCAGCGGCCAGCCGTTGTCCACCGCACCGGTCATTGCTGTCGCTCCCTCTTCACGCGTACGTGAGGTTACGTATGTGAGGGAGCGTCGCACTGTCTCCCGGGATGGTCAAGACCTGGAAAAACTTCACGTCATGGGCTGGCGGGCCGCGGAGGAAGGGATTTGACGCACAGGGAGTACTTGCGTGCCGGGCGGCCTCTTCCTTGTGTGAGAAACCAGGTTACCGAACCGTTGCGCACGCCGGGAGAAGGGTTCGCCCGGGTGGTCGGTCACCGGTTCTCAGGGATACCGACGACAACGGACGGGGAAGCGAGCATCGTGTATTTCAGTGGGCCGCTCCACAACCTTCACCGCGCTTTTTCCAGCAATGGTCCGCGCATTCCGGGCATGGGATTCGGGGTCGCGTCGGCCCACGAGGGACCGCCCGTCGCGGTGACCGACGAGGAGCGGAGCCTGGCGCGGACCATGCCCGAAGCGCGCCGGAGCGACTTCCTCATCGGACGCAGCGCCCTGCACCGGGCGGTGCGCGCGGCGGGACTGTCCGCCGGTTCCGTGCTGTGCGACGGGCCCCGCCCCCGGCTGCCCGAGGGGATCGCCGCGTCGATCAGTCACTCCGGCGGTGTCGCGGTCGCCGTCGCGGGCCCCTCGGGTCTGTTCCGGACCCTGGGCGTCGACCTGGAGATGACCCCGCTGCCCGTGCGAGCGGCCCACCTGGTGCTGCGCGGGCCCGAACGCCCGCTGCTCGGCCCGCCCCGCACGGCGGCCCGGCGCCTGCTCGCCCTCTACTCCGCGAAGGAGTCCGCCTTCAAGGCGCTCCACGCCGTGGTGGACCCGGCCCCGCGAGGGCTGCGGGACGTGCGGCTGGAGCCGGACGGGGCCGGCTACCTCGCCTGGGCGGCGGGCCGGCCCCACACCCGCGTCCACGTGAGCGTCCGGCACCTGCCCGACCGGGGCGTCCTGTGCTGGGCGCTGCCCCAGGACTGAGGCCGGGCGCCGCTTCCCGCTTCCGCACGTGCTCCCCGCTTGCCCTCACCTTGCCCTCTCCTGCCCTCGCCCTTGCCCGCATCCGACGACGGAGGCCGATCTCGTCATGCACCCGCCCGCTGTACTCGCCTCACCCCGCCGCGTGCCCCAGTGGACTCCGTCCGACTGGCGCGAACGCCCGGCCGCACAGCAGCCCGACTGGCCCGACCAGGGGCTGCTGCGCCGCATCCGCGCCCGGCTGGCCGGCGCCGCACCCCTCGTACGGTCCGACGAGATCCTCGACCTGCGCCGCGCACTCGCCGGGGCCGCCGCCGGGGAGGCCTTCGTGGTGCAGCTGGGGGACTGCGCGGAGACCTTCGACGCCCCGACGTTCGCCGGCGTGGCGGCGCGGGTCGGCCAGCTGCACGGCACCGCGGGCACCCTGCGGGCCGCGCTGGGCCGGCCCGTGATACCCATCGGCCGGCTGGCCGGGCAGTACGCCAAACCGCGTTCCTCCCCGACCGAGCGGGTCGGCGGGCTCGTGCTGCCGTCGTTCCGCGGGCACCTCGTGAACGATCCGCGCCCCGAGCCCGCCGCGCGCGTACCCGACGCGATGCGGCTGCTGCGCGGGCACGCGCACGCGCGCGAGGTCCTGGACCTGCTGCGGGAGCTCGCCGAGTCCGGCATGGCCCTGCCCGGGGCGACGGTGTCCGGTGTCCCGGCGGTGTGGACCAGCCACGAGATGCTGGTCCTCGACTACGAGGAGCCCCAGGTACGGCGCGACCCCGTGTCGGGCAGCCTGTGCCTGACCTCCGCCCATCTGCCCTGGATCGGCGCGCGCACCGGTGACCCCGACGGGGCGCACGTGCGGTTCCTGTCCGGGGTCGCCAACCCGGTGGGCGTCAAGATCGGGCCGGGCACCGACCGCGACCGGCTGGCCGCGCTGTGCGCCCGCCTCGACCCGGACCGGGAGCCGGGGCGCCTCGTGCTGATCTCGCGGATGGGGGCCGGCCAGGTGCGTGAGCTGCTCCCGCCGCTGCTGGAGGTGGTGGCGGGCTCGGGCCACCGGGTGGTGTGGATGTGCGACCCGATGCACGGCAACACCTATGTGGGCGGCAGCGGTCACAAGACCAGGGACGTGGCGACGGTGGGCGCCGAGATCCGCGGCTTCTTCGCGGCGGCGCGCGCCGCCGGCGCGATCCCCGGCGGTCTCCACCTGGAGGCCACGCCCGCCGAGGTCACCGAGTGCGTCGGGGGCTCCGTGGGCATCGCCGAGGACGGTCTGCACGTGCGGTACGAGACCGCCTGCGATCCCCGCCTCAACGGCTCCCAGACCGCCGAGATCGCCGAGCTGACCGCGCGGCTGTGCGCGGGGGAGATCTAGGGGGCTAGGGGGGCGTCGTTCGGATTGCCGGATGCGGGGTCCGGTGCAGGCCGGCCACCAGGCACCGTCGCCCGGAGCCGGCCCGATCCGAACGACACCCCCTGGCGCGGGCCCGAGCGGGCGCCGCGTCATCCGATGCCGCCGGGCCCCGGTCCGGCGGCATCGGCGTGTCCGCAGCCGGACCGGGCTCCGGTCCGTCCCCCCGCCGGGTGCGGTCCCGTGGGAGACCTCGTACCCGGCGGGAACCTTTGGCACGGCCGCCGCCTCCTGACCGACCGAACGAACGAACCGGTCCGACAACCCTCAGGAGCTCGCGTGGAGTCCGTGGAGAACGTCTCGGCGTCACCGCCCCAGCCCGAACTGGCGGGCGTACGCCACCGCTGGGTGACCGTGCGGGGCGGCGTACGCCTGCACGTCGCCGAGGCGGGAGAGGGGGAGCCCGTCGTGCTGCTGCACGGCTTCCCCCAGCACTGGTACGGCTGGCGGCGGCTGATCCCGCTGCTGTCCGGCCGCTACCGGCTGATCTGCGTGGACCAGCGCGGTTTCGGCTGGTCCGACGCGCCGGGCAAGGGCTACGACACCGACAGCAGGGTGGCCGACGTGGTCGCCCTGCTGGACGAACTGGGCCTGGACCGGGTGCGCCTCATCGGGCACGACTGGGGCGCCTGGACGGGCTTCCACCTCTGCCTCGGCGCACCAGAACGCGTCACGCACTACCTGGCGCTGAACATGATGCACCCCTGGCCGCAGCACCGGCGCCTGATGCCGCAGTCCTGGCGGTTCTGGTACACGGCACTGCTGGAGCAGCCGTTCCTCGGGCGCCGGCTGCTGCGCAACCGGCCCGGGTTCACGCGTTACCTGATGCGCAAGGGCGTGGTGGACCGGACGGTCTGGACCCCGGACGCGATGGAGGAGTTCGTCCGCTCCAGCCGGGAGCCCGCGCGGGCGCGCGCCGGGGAGGCACTGCACCGGGCCTTCGCCTTGCGGGACATCGCGCGGCTGCTGACGGGCCGGTACAAGAAGCTCCGGCTCACCACCCCGACCGTGATCATGGGAGGGGCGCGTGACTTCATGCTGCCCCCGGGCGTGCTGACGCCGGCCGGCCGGCACGCCGACGACCTGCGGGTCCAGGTGGTCCCGGAGTGCGGTCACTACCTCCACGAAGAACGGCCCGACCTGGTCGCCCGGACCGCCGAGCGGCTCTTCTCCCGCCCGCGCTGACCCCGCCCGGCCACGGCTCCGCCGCGCACCGCGCACCGGGGGCGCGCCGGGTGCGGCCGTGGCGGAGCCGGAGCGTCCGGAAAATCTCGGATTCCGGTGGAGTGCATGGCCCGGAAACCACCTCTTGTCTCATGTCGGCCGCTCCCGACCGGACGGTGAGCGATCCCGACCACTTCCGACACCGGACAGCCGCAACCCGGCGCGCACTTCGTGCTGCCCGGACGTCTTCGCCAGGCCGAGCAGGGGGACTTTCCATGCCTGACATATCCGCACTGAAGCTCGATGTCATGCCGCAGCCGACCGCACCCCTCGGGATCCTCCCGGCCGTCGCGGCGGAGAAGTACCCCGACACCCCCTTCCTCTCCGACACGCCCTGGCGCACGTACGACCACCCGGTCCGCGACTTCGCGGACTTCGCGCGGGCCGTCGACGACTACGCCGACCGGTTCTGGGCCGGCGGCATCCGGCGCGGAGACGTCGTCGCCGTGGTGCAGCGCAACCACATCGAGGTCGAGGGCGTGATGTGCGCCCTCGGCAAGATCGGTGCCCTGCCCGCCCTGCTCTCCTCCGCCATGGAGACCGGGGAACTCCTGGAGTGCTTCGCGCGCCTGGACGACCCGTACCTCGTCGTCGACTCGACCGGCCTGTCGCGGCTCACCGAACACCGGCACGCACTGCGCCGGCTGACCCGCAACGTGCTGTGCCTGGAGGAGACGGACGAGAACTGGGTCGTACCGCTGCAGGAGCGCCTCGCGCACACCGCGGGCCCGCGCGACGCCGACGAGTGGTTCGTCATCACCCACTCCTCGGGCACCACCGGGGCGCCCAAGATGGCCGCGCACTCCACCCGTTCCCTGTTCGGCATGGTCGCCCCGATGATCATGATCTTCCGCGACCAGTACTCGCCGCAGGACCTGAACGCCAAGCACCTGTCCTTCGTGCACGCCCGTACCTGCGCGGGCACGCTCGCCTCACTGGAGACCGCGATGCCCGCTCTGGCCATCGCCGACCCGGACCCCGCGAACGTCAAGCGGCTCATGCTGGAGCACCGCCCGACCTCCCTGGAGACCCACCCCAACGTCTACATCCAGTGGGAGTCCCTCGCCGGCGACCCCGACCGCCCCTTCCAGCACGTCGAACGGTTCATCAGCACCTTCGACGCCATGCACCCGCGCACCGTGCGGACGCTGCTGAACGCCTCCGAACACCCCCGCGCCCACTACTTCCAGGCCTACGGGCAGACCGAGTCCGGACCCATCTGCCTGCGCATCGTCACGCGTGAGGAGTCCGCCGACTACTCGCCGCGCAACGTCGGCCACAGCGGCGGCGGCATGGAGATCCGGATCGTCGACGAGCACGGCGTCCCGCAGCCGCCGAACACGCCCGGCCTGATCGAGACCCGCTCGCCCGGCCGCATGCGCGGATACGTCGGCGGCGACCCGATGCCGCCCGAGGACTCCTGGTGGCCGATGGGGGACATCGGCCGCCTCCTCGACGACGGCTCGCTGGAACTGCTCGACCGCTCCGTCGAGCACGTCGACGGCGTCGGCAGCCTCCTGGAGAAGGAGGACCACCTGCTGGAGGCCCTGCCCGAACTGGTCGAACTCGTCCTGGTCAAGGACGACGACGGCACCGTCTTCGCGGTGGCCTGCCCCCGCCCGGACACCACCCCGGACGCCGAACGGTTCCACGCCGTCGCCGCCGAAGCCGGCCTCCCCGGCCTCCAGGTGCGCTTCTGGGAGTGGGAGGCCATGCCCGTCACCGGCACCAGCAAGGTCCGCCGGTCCGTGCTGCGCCGCAAGCTCGCCGGCCGGATCCACCGCACCGCCGCCACCGCCCCGAAGGAGGCCTGAGCAGCATGACGCACCTCTGGCACGAACTGTCCCGCGGCCTGCGCGACGGCACCCTGCTGCACACGCCCTCGCGCACGGAGGAACCGGTCTCCGGCACCGCCCTGTTCGACCGCGCCGAGCGCACGGCCGGTGCCGTCCTCGCGGCCCGCGACGGCCGCGCCCCGCGCCGGGTGGGCCTGCTCATGGCCAACGGCGAACCCTGGGTCCGCGGCCTGCTCGCCGCGCTCCGCCTCGACGCGGCGGCCGTCCCGCTGGCCCTCCCGGTCGCCTTCGGCGGCGCCGACGCCTACGCCGCCCACGTGCGGCGCATCGCCGAGGACGCCGCACTGGACGCCATGCTCGTCGACGGCAGCCTCGGCGGCCGGATCGTCGCCCGCGTCGCCGAGGCCGTCCCGCACATCCCGTTCATCGACATCGCCGACGCCCCGCACTCCCGCGAGGACCTGCCGGCCCCGAACGGCGGCGGCACGGCACCCGCGATCGTCCAGTACACCTCCGGCTCCACCTCCGCCCCCAAGGGCGTCGTGGTCACCCACGCCAACGTGTCCGCCGGTCTCGACGCGATCGAGGCCGGAACCGGGTGGACGAGCGAGGACGGGCTCGGCGAGTGGCTGCCGCTCTTCCACGACATGGGCCTGTTCACGCTGCTCGCCGCACTGCGCGCCGGCTCGCCGATCTCGCTGTGGCAGCCCGGCGACTTCGTCCGCCGCCCGATGCGGTGGCTCACCGAGTTCGGCGCCAGCCGCGCCACGATCCTGCCCGCCCCGAACTTCTTCTACGACTACCTGGTCGCCGCCGCCGCCAAGGGCATCCCCGACGACCTGGACCTGTCCGCCTGGCGCTACGGCGGCAACGGCTCCGAGCCGGTGCGCCGCTCCAGCCTGGAGGAGTTCCAGCGGACGTTCGAGCCGTACGGGCTGCGCCCCCAGGTCGTCCAGCCCAACTACGGGCTCGCCGAGGCCACCCTCATCGTCAGCACCGGCACCCCCGGCACCCCGTACCGCAGCCTGGAGGCGGAACGTTCCAGCCTCGCCGTCGGCGACCGCGTCAGGGAAGCCGCCGAGCCCGGCCCCACCACCCGCACCGTCGTCTCCTGCGGCAGGCCCGTCGAGGGCGTCGAGGTGCGCATCGGCGACGCCGACGGCACACCCCTCGAGGACGGCGTGGTCGGCGAGGTGCAGATCGGCGGCGCCCCCGTCACACCCGGCTACCTCGGGCTGCCCGACGAGCAGCAGCCCTTCACCCCGGACGGCATGCTCCGCACCGGCGACATCGGCTTCCGCCACGACGGCGAGCTCTACGTCATGGGCCGCGTGAAGGCCATGGCCGTCGTCCGCGGCCAGAACTACTACGCCGAGGACGTCGAGGAGATCGTCAAGTCCACCCCCGGCGTCGACCGCCGGCACTGCGCCGCCTTCGCCTGGGAGGACGACCGGGAGGAGTACATGGTCGTGATCTGGGAGACGAAGCTCGACACCGACACGGCCCGCGCCGTCGGTGAGGCCATCCGCACCCGGCTGGCCGAACACCTCGGCCTCACCGCCGTCGAGACCCTCGCGGTCTCCCCGCAGACCCTCCCCTTCACCAGCTCCGGCAAGGTCAAGCGCTCCGGCGCGGCCGACCTGTACCGCCGCCACCACTCCGCACAGCCCACCGCCCCGGAAGGACAGCACTCGTGAGCGTCACCGCGACCCTGGACATCGTCGTACGGGCACTGGCCGCACAGGCCGGCGTCGCCGAGTCGTCCGTCGACCCCGAGAAGCCGCTGTCGGCCGTGCCGGGCATCGAGTCCGTCAAGGCCCTGCGCGCGATCACCGAGATCGAGGACGAGTGCGACGTCGTCATCCCCGACGACTTCCTCTTCGAGACCGCGACCGTGCGCGAACTGGCGGACTTCGTCGCCAAGCTGACACGGGAGGGCAGCTCCATATGACCGTGGAGACCGCCGCCGCCGACACCCTGCTCGGCGCCCTCGACCGGTTCCGCACCGCGCCGCCCGACGTCGCCCGCTACGACACCGACACCACGACCGCGGCCCGCGCCCTGCGGGCCGCCCCCGAACAGGTCGCCCGGCTCGCCTCGGCGGGACTGCCGCACGTCGTCGACTCCGCGCGGGGGCCGCTGTTCGACTACGACGACCTGATGAACGTCGGCATGTTCTGCGGCACCGGCCAGACCGTGCCCGAACTCGGCCTGCGCTTCCTGATGCGCTTCGCCGCCGCCCCCCGGGCGAGCTGGTTCGCACCGCGCGACTGGGAGATCGGCGTCCATCCCTCCCGTACGGCCGGCGGCGAGGCGGCGGAGGACCGCGCCGCCGGCGACGGGGAGCGGAAGGTGACCGTGCGGGTCCCCGACCTGTCGGCGCCCGGCGTGGAACTGCTGGAGGGCGGACCGTTCGACCGGCCGCTGCACGACTCGGGATACACCGCGGCCATCCGGCTGACCGGCGCCGCGCACACCGTGCGCGACCCGCGCATCCACGAGGCGTGGTCCGAGGTCGTCGACGCCCTGGCCGCGCGCCGCGTGATCTACCAGACCGTGCCCGAACCCCTGCGCGCCGACCACCACCGGGCCTGGGAACTCGGCATCGCCGACTGCGTCGTCGCCTCCCGGCTGCTCGCCGACCGGCTGCGCGCGGCCGGACTGGAGGCGACCGCCCGCCGCGGCTACCTCCTCGGGCTGTTCGGCAGCGACCACGCCTGGTGCGACGTCGTCGAGGACGGCGTGCACAAGTCGCTCGACCCGGTCTTCGCCTTCGTCGCCACCGTCGGCGACGAACGGGGCGTCGCCGAGTCGCCCGAGTTCGCCGCCGCCTGCCTCGGCAGCCGCTTCAACCGGCTGCTGCCCTGCCGCACCGACAGCGCCGAACCCCTCGTCCACTTCGACGGCGAACCCGCCCCCTACTGGGCGATGGTCGGCGTCGGCGCCCGCCCCAGGAGGAGCTCATGACCGCCGTCCGCTCCCTGACCGACGTACGCGCCCTGATCCGGGGCAGCCTCGACCACCCCGTCCTGCTGGACCGGCTCGGCGACGACGACGACTTCGCCGGCGCCGGCATCGGCTCGGGCGAGCTGATCCGCATCGCGCTGAACCTGGAGGACGAGCTCGGCCGGCCGCTGGAGGACGAGGAACTCCTCGGCCTCACCACGGTCCGCGCCGTCGCCCGGCTGGCCGGGACGGAGGCGAGCTGACATGTGGCTGAACCACGTGATGCGCCGGGGCCTCGACCGGGACCCCGACGCCCTCGCCCTGCGCGACGTCCGCCGCGACGTCAGCTGGCGCACCCTGCACCGGGACGTACGGGCCCTGGCCGCCCGGCTGCGCCACGACACCCTGCCCGGCAGCCGCGTCCTGGTGCTCAGCGCCAACCGCGTCGAGGTGCTGGAGACCTACTTCGCCTGCGCCGTCGCCGGCCTGGTCGCGGTGCCGGTCAACCCGGCGCTGACCGACCCGGAGATCGGCGCCATCATGGAGTCCGTCGAGCCCTCGGCGGCCGTCGCCGAGGAGGCGTACGCGGCCCGGCTGGGCGCCCTGTACCCGGGGCTGCCCGTCACCGACATCGCGACCGTCGCCGAACTGCCCGACGAGACCGCCGGGTCCGCGGACGCGGGGGCCGCGGACGAGGACGGCACCGGCATGTCCGACCCCGTGCTGATCCTGCACACCTCGGCGACGACCGGCCGCGCCAAGGGCGTCGTCGTCGACCAGCGCTCGCTCCAGATCAACGCGCTGTCCTGGATCGCCGACGTCGGCCCGCGCCCGGGCACCGCCTTCCTCAACGCCGGCCCGCTCTTCCACGGCAGCGTCGTCATCGCCCTGGACCACCTGGCCGCGGGCGGCATCGTCTGCGTCCTGGACCGCTTCACCCCGCAGGGCTGCCTGGCCGCCCTGGAGCGGTGGGGGATCGAGCACGCCTTCCTCGTGCCGTCCATGGTCCGGCTCCTGCTGCGGGCCAAGGGCCTGCCCGGCACCGACCTGTCCCGGCTGCGGCTGCTGCTGCACGGCGCCGCCCCGATGCCCGAGGGCCTGGCCCGCGAGGCGCGCGAACGGCTCGGCGCCGACCTGCAGACCATCTTCGGGATCACCGAGGGCGGCGGACCCGTCCTCACCCTGCGCCCGGACACCCCCGTCGGTCCGCCGCCGGTCCCCGGAGCCGTCTGCGTCGGCGTGCCGATGCTCGGCGCCGGGCTGCGCGTCACCGACGCCGACGGGCACGAGGTGCCCGCCGGGGTCATCGGCGAACTCCAGGTCAGCGGCGACGGGCTGATGCAGGCCTACTGGAAGAACCCGGAGGCCACCGCCGACGTCCTGCGCGACGGCCGGCTCAACACGCACGACGTGGGCTGCGTCGACGAGGACGGTCGGGTCTGGGTCGTCGACCGGCGCAACGACCTCATCCTGCGCGGCGGCCAGAACGTCTACCCGGCCGAGATCGAGTACGTCCTGCGGCAGTCCGGCAACGTCGCCGACGTGGTCGTCGTCCCCGTGCCGTCCGAGACCTGGGGCCAGACGCCGGTGGCGTTCGTGCAGCCCGCCGACGACGACCGGTTCGACCCGGAGGAACTGCTGCGGCTGTGCGTGGCGGGCCTCGCCCCCTACAAGCGGCCCACCCACTTCCTGCCGATCGAGCGCATCCCGCGCAACCCGGCGGGCAAGGCCCTGCGCACCGACCTGCGCGAGATCGCCCGGCAGACGCTCACCGCCGACAGGGAGAACACCTCATGAGCACCACCGACTACACGCGTCCCGAGGTCCTGACCGACCTCGCCGGTGAGTGGGCCGTCCCGGTCAACGGCAGGGCCGTCATCCAGTGGGACTACGACCGGCGCAACGACAAACTGGTCCGGCTGTACCAGCAGGGCAAGCAGCGCCAGTGGGACATGGACGAGCGGCTCGACTGGGACCACGAGGTGGACCCCGACGACCCGCTGGGCCTGCCCGACGACTTCATCTCCATCGCCGGTTCCAAGCTGTGGGACCGCCTGCCGGAGAGCGAGCGGCGCATCGTGCGCCGGCACAGCAGCGGCTGGCTGTACTCGCAGTTCCTCCACTCCGAGCAGGCCGCGCTCATCGCGGTCGGCAAGATCCTGCTGACCGTGGAGGACCTGGACTCCAAGCTGTACGCGGCCACGCAGATGATGGACGAGGCCCGGCACGTGGAGGGCTTCAACCGGTTCCTGCACACGAAGATCGGGCTGCGCTACGGCCTGTCCCCGTCGATCTCCGCCATGTTCGAGCAGGCGATGCGCGAACCCCGCTGGGACTTCGGGGTGCTGGCGGCGCACATCCTCGTCGAGAACATGGGCCTGGCCACCTTCGGCGTGCACCGCGAGCGGCTGCGCGACCCGCTGGCCCGCGCCTTCAGCGCCTACGTCGCCCGCGACGAGGCCCGGCACGTGGCCTTCGGCCGGCTGCTGCTGCGCGGCTACTATCCGCACCTGTCCGAGGCGGAGCTCAAGGAACGCGAGGACTTCGTCGTCGAGGGCTGCTGGGCGCTGCGCGACCGGTACGTCGACGACGAGATCTGGCAGCACCTCGGGTACGGCGAGGAGGCGATCAAGGCCTCCCGGCGCTCGCCCGCCAAGCGGGAGTTCCGCCGGCTGGTCTTCATGCGCATCGTGCCCGGCCTCAAGGAGATCGGGATGTTCGGGCCCCGGGTCCAGGAGGCGCTGGCCAAGATGGGCGTCCTCGGCTTCCACGAGGTGGACGAGGAAGCGCTGCGCGCCCTGGACGACAAGGCCGCCGTGGACGCGCTGACCGAGCGGGAGATGGCGTTCCGGCACCGCGACATCGAGCAGGTCGCCGACCTCGGCAGCGCGGCGCCCTCGGACGGCACGCCGGCCCCCTGAACCGGGCCGCCGCCGCGCCGGGGTACATCCCCCGGCCCCGTCGCGGCGGCGGCCCCATCACCCCGGTCCGCGACGCGGCGCCGCGGACACCGGCGGTGCCGTGCGGTCCGACGCCGGGGTGGCCCGACCTTTGCTGCGGGCCGGGTACGGTCCCGCCCGGCGCCGCCGGCCGGTGGGGGCCACGGGCATCTGCGGTGCCGTGCCGTCCGACGCGTCCTGCGGGGCCGGGGCCGGCTCGTGCGGCGGCCGTCCGGCGGCGCTGCGCCGCGGTCCGGCCCGCTGCCCGGCACCCCGAACGGCCCCGGGCCGCCACGGCAGCGGCGCCCGGCGTCCGCTGCCTGCCGGCCGATCAGCCGGTGACCGGCGACCCCGGTCCGCCGCAGCACCGGCCCCACGCGGTGCGCACGGCCGGTACCCCGGAACGCCCGGTGGCCGGTGGGACCTCGCGGTGCCCGGCAGGGCGCGGCGCCCACCCCGTACCGGTCCTCGACCCCTGGAAAAGCGGAGATGCCAGCATGCTCGAAACCACCCCGCCACCCACCCGGCCGACCCGGCTGCGCGGCCTGGCACCGGACGGTGCGGACACCAGCGGCCGGCGCATGCTCGTCGGCCTGGCCGACGGCTCGGTGCCCGACCCGCCGGCCGCCCGCACGCTCACGCTGCCGCCCGCCACCTCCTGGCTGCCCGGCCTGGTCGTCTGCGAGACGTCCTTCGACGAGGAGCTGACCCTCACCCCCGGCGTCGTCTTCGGCGGCTGGATCGCCTGCCTGGTCGACCACTTCGCCGGACTGGTGATGCTGTCGGCGATCCCGGACGGCACCGGTTTCCTCACCGCCGGGCTGTCCGTCGACTACCACGCCCCGCTGGTGCCCGGCCCCGTCCGCATCGAGACCGTACTGACCAGCTGCTCCACCCGGCGTGCCGTGGCCGAGGTGCGCTTCGTGCAGGCCGGCAGCCGGGCCTGCACCGGAACCGTCGAACAGATCACCCACCGCACGACCGGCCCGCAGACGGAGCGAGGGACATGCGCGACAGCGAACTGACCCAGGACCACCGCGACTTCCAGGCCATGGTGCGCGACTTCGTCGAGCGGGAGATCGTCCCGTTCCACGCGGACTGGGAGCGCGCCGGACTCGTCGACCGCGAGGTGTGGCGCCGCGCCGGCAAGCTCGGGCTGCTGGGCATCGACGTACCGGAGGAGTACGGCGGCGGAGGTGTCCGCGACTTCCGCTACCAGGTCCTCCTCAGCGAGGAGATCATGCGCGTCGGCGCGACCGGCATCGGCTTCGCCCTGCACAACGACGTCGTCGCGCCCTACCTCCTGGAACTCGCCACCGACGAGCAGAAGCGGCGCTGGCTGCCCGGCTTCTGCTCGGGCGACCTGGTCACCGCCATCGCGATGACCGAACCGGAGGCCGGCAGCGACCTCCAGGCCATCCGGACCACCGCCTTCCAGGACGGCGACGACTATGTGCTCCGGGGCGCGAAGACGTTCATCACCAACGGCATCCACGCCGACCTGGTCGTCGTGGTCGCCCGGACCCGCCCAGGCCGGGGCGCGCGGGGGCTGAGCCTGCTCGTGGTCGAGCGCGACATGCCCGGGTTCTCCCGCGGCCGCAAGCTGGAGAAGATCGGCATGGCCGCGCAGGACACCGCCGAGCTGTTCTTCGACGACGTCCGGGTCCCGGCGGCCAACCTGCTCGGCACGCCCGGCCGCGCCTTCCTGCACCTGGCCGCCAACCTGCCGCAGGAGCGGCTCGGCATCGCCGCCTACGCCGTGGCCGCCGCCGAGACCGCCTTCGCCCAGACCCTCGAGTACTGCAAGCACCGCTCCGCCTTCGGGCAGCCCGTCGGCACGTTCCAGCACGTCCGCTTCGAACTGGCCGAGATGGCCACGGAACTGGACGTCGCCCGCACCTACGTCGACCGGGCGGTGGCCGAGCACAACGCGGGACGCCTCGACGCGGTGGCCGCGGCCAAGGCCAAGTGGTGGGCCACCGACGTCCAGCGCCGGGTGCTCGACCGCTGCGTGCAACTGCACGGCGGCTACGGCTTCATGCGGGAGACGCCCGTCGCCAGGGCGTTCGTGGACAACCGGGTGCACCCGATCTACGGCGGCACCAACGAAATCATGAAGGAGATCATCGGCCGGGACCTGGGCGTCTGATCCGGTCGCCCGCGCCGTTTCCGGGGGCCCCTCCGACCGCTCCCGGCCTCACCCCGGCCGCATAGACCGGCGCTCCTCACCGGCCGCCCCCGCCCGGCCGTCAGCTCCGGCCGCACCAGTGCGGCGAACCCGCCGACGACCCGACGCAAAGGACCACGATGACGGCAACGACCCACCGGACCGCGGCGACGGCACACCAGTGGACCACCCCGGCCGGCGCCGAGGTGACCCGCCTGTCCGAGCCCCTGGACCTCGCACGGGCGGAGACCGAGCTGGCCCGTCTGGAAGAAGCCCTGGACACCCGGCGCGGACTGCTGATGTCGGGCCGCTGCGACCAGCCGGGCCGCTACCGGCCGTACGACATCGCCTACGTCGACCCGCCTGTGGAGGTGACCGCCCATCAGGACGACGTCCGGCTGCGCGCGCTCAACGAACGCGGCCGGGTCCTGCTGCCCGCGCTCTTCCGGGCCCTGACGCCGCTCGGGCCACGCCGGGACGACACCGCGGGCACCGTCACGGTCCCGATCGACCCGAGCGGCGGCGCCCGGCACGACCGGGTCCCCGTCGCCGAAGAGGACCGCACCCGGCTGCCCTCGGCCTTCACCGTGCTGCGCGCCGTCGTCGCCGCCCTGGCGGGACCGCACGACGACGTGTGGGGCCTGTACGGGGCGTTCGGCTACGACCTCGTCCTGCAGCTCGACCCCGTACCGCAGCACCAGGACCGTGACCCCCGCGACCGCGTCCTCGCCCTGCACCTGCCGGACCGGATCCTGTGCATCGACCGGCACCGGGGCACCGCGGTGCGCCACAGCTACGACTTCTCCCACGCCGGCCGCAGCACCGTCGGGCTCGACCGCGCCACGCCCGCCGCGCCCCTCGCGCCGCCGGCCCGGCCGGCCGCCCCGCGCGACCACGCCCCGGGGGCGTACGCGGAGCTCGCCGACCTCGCCAAGGAGCGGTTCCGCTCCGGCGACCTGTTCGAGGTCGTGCCCGGCCAGAGCTTCCACCGGCGCGCCGGGGCACCGCCCTCGGAGGTGTTCCGCAGGCTGCGCACCCGCAATCCGGCGCCGTACGGCCTGCTGATGAACCTCGCCGACGGTGAGCACCTGGTGGGGGCGTCGCCGGAGATGTTCGTACGCGTCGACCCGCACGCCCGCACCGTCGAGTCCTGCCCGATCAGCGGCACCGTCGCGCGCGGCCGGAACCCCCAGGAGGACGCCGAACAGATCCGCACGCTGCTCGGCTCCGACAAGGAGGAGTCGGAGCTGACGATGTGCACGGACGTCGACCGCAACGACAAGGCACGGGTGTGCGTGCCCGGCAGCGTGGAGCTCCTGGCGCGCCGGCAGATCGAGATGTACTCGCGGCTCATCCACACCGTCGACCACGTCCGCGGCCGGCTCCGCGACGACCGCGACGCGCTCGACGCCTTCATGAGCCACATGTGGGCGGTGACCGTCACGGGAGCGCCCAAGCGTGCCGCGATCGCCTTCGTCGAGGAGCACGAGCGCAGCCCGCGCCGCTGGTACGGCGGTGCGGTGGGCCGCATCGGCTTCGACGGGGGCCTGGAGACCGCGCTCACCCTGCGCACCGTCCAGTTCCGCGACGGCGTCGCCACCGTGCGGGCCGGGGCGACGCTGCTGTTCGACTCGGACCCGCGGGCGGAGGAGGACGAGACCGCGCTCAAGGCGAGCGCGCTGCTCGACGCGGTCGAGAATGCGGGCGAGCACGCGGGCCGGGACGCGGTGGAACGGACCGGCGTGCGGCCGGGAGCCGCGCCGGCGGTGCGGACCGGCGAGCGGCGCCGCGTCCTGCTCGTCGACCACCAGGACTCCTTCGTGCACACGCTCGGCGACTACGTCCGGCAGACCGGCGCGGAGGTGGTCACGTACCGCGCCGGGTTCCCCCTGGACCTGCTCGACACCGTGGCCCCCGACCTGGTGCTCCTGTCACCCGGCCCCGGCCGCCCCGCGGACTTCGGGATGTCCGCCCTGCTGGACGGGGTCCTGACCCGCGGGCTGCCGGTGTTCGGGGTCTGCCTGGGCCTGCAGGGCATCGTGGAGCACTTCGGCGGGACCCTCGGCACGCTGCCGTGGCCCGTGCACGGCAAGCCGTCGTCCGTCGAGGTCGCCGGTGACGGGGGGACCGTGTTCCGGAACATGCCGGCCCGGTTCCGCGCCGGGCGCTACCACTCCCTGTACGCCGATCCGGCGACGCTGCCGGACGGGCTGAGGGTGACCGCCCGCACCGCCGACGGCACGGTGATGGGCATCGAGCACCGCACGCTGCCGGTGGCGGCCGTGCAGTTCCACCCCGAGTCGATCATGACGACGGGGGAGGGCGCGGGACTGGCTTTGATCGCCAACGCCGTGACCGGACTCAAGGGCCCTGTACGGGCCACCGTGACGGCGGGGAGCCCGCGATGACGAAGAACGAGACCCACCGAGACCCGGCGGCCGACCGCGCCGGAGACCTCGCGGACGACCCTGCCGGGACACCGGCGGACCAGGGCACCGCGGAACCGGCGGACCAGGCCGCGGGTGCACCCGCGGACGAGCGTGTCGCGGGCGTCGGGGAAGAGCACGCGGGGGCACCGCACGACGCTCCCACCGCGGCACCGCACGACGCTCCCACCGCCCGTGCCATCCCCCGCTCCTCCTTCACCCGCGGCGCACGCCTGATGTCCCTGCCGCTCGGCTTCGCCGGCCGCTCCGCGCTCGGGTTCGGGCGGCGTCTGCTGGGGGAGCCCGTCGACCTGCTCGCCGGCGAACTGCAGCGCCGCACCGCCGGGCACCTCTTCCGCGTCCTGGGCGAACTCAAGGGCGGGGCCATGAAGTTCGGCCAGATGCTCTCCGTCTTCGAGGCGGCGCTCCCCCCGGAGGTGGTCGGCCCCTACCGGGCCGCCCTGACCCTGCTCCAGGAGGCCGCGCCCGCCCTGCCGGCGGACCAGGTGCACGCCGTCCTGAGGGAGGAACTCGGCCCCGACTGGCGCGAACGGTTCACCGCGTTCGAGGACACGCCCGCGGCGGCCGCGTCCATCGGCCAGGTGCACCGGGCCGTCCACACCGACGGCAGAACCGTCGCCGTGAAGATCCAGTACCCGGGCGCCGGTGAGGCACTGCTCGGGGACTACGCCCGACTCGGCCGCCTGATCCGGCTGTTCTCCCTGGCCACCCCCGGCCTGGATGTCGAGCCCATGCTGCGCGAACTGCGCGAACGGGTCGCCGACGAGCTGGACTACCGGCTGGAGGCCGAGGCCCAGCAGGCGTTCGCCGACGAGTACCGGGGTGACAAGGAGATCCTGGTGCCCGACGTGGTGACGTACACCCGCCGGGTGCTCGTCACGGAGTGGCTGGAGGGGACACCGCTCGCCTCCGTCATCCGGGAGGGATCGCAGGCCGAGCGCGACGACGCGGGCCTCATGTACGCGCGCTTCCTGTTCTCCGGGCCCGAGCGGGCGGGACGCCTGCACGCCGACCCGCACCCCGGGAACTTCCGCCTGCTCCCGGACGGCAGGCTCGGCGTCCTGGACTTCGGCGCCGTCAAACACCTCCCCGACGGCTTCCCCGCGGCCCTCGGCAGCCTGATCCGGCTGGCCCAGGACGGGGACTGGGCCGCCGCTCAGGAAGTCCTCGTACAGGAGGGCTTCATCACGCCGGGCGCGCCGCTCGACCACGCCGCCCTCGGCGCGTTCCTGCTGCCCGTGGCCACGCCGTCGGCCGGTGAGACGTACCGCTTCACGCGCGAGTGGCTCCGCGAGGAAGTCGTGCAGTCCGTCGACCTGCGCGAGGGCGGACTGCTGCGCCGCTTCAACCTCCCGCCCTCCTACGTGCTGGTGAACCGGGTCGTCGGCGCGGCCACGGCGGTGCTGTGCCAGCTGGAGTGCGAGATCCCGTTCCGCGCGGAGGTGGCCCGGTGGCTGCCGGGATTCGTGCCCGGGACGGCCGACGCGCGGCAGGGGGTGGCGGGGGAGGCCGGGGGCCACTGAACGGCTGGAGCAGTCCGGCCCTCCCGGCAGCGCGTGCCCCCGATCCCCGTTCGCCTGTATAACGGTATGCAGAATCCGGTACGGGTGAATAGGTCGAGGGGGAGCACGTCATGATCGGGACGGACGGCCCGGCCGCGCGGCTGCAGGCGCTCTTCGAGGGGCACCGGCTGACGCCGACCCAGCGGCGCATCGCGCACAGCATGGTGCGGCGCGCCGCCGACGTGCCCTTCCTGTCCAGCGTGGAACTGGCCGAGCTGGCCGGGGTCAGCCAGCCGTCCGTGACCCGCTTCGCCGTCGCCCTCGGCTTCGACGGCTACCCGGCGCTGCGCCGGCACCTGCGCGAGGTCGCCCCCGCGGAGACGGCGACGGATGCGGGCGCCGTGAACGAGTACCAGCAGGCCGTGGAGGCCGAGATCGAGAACCTGCGGCACCTGGCGGAGGCGCTGGCCGACCCGGGGCCGGTGCGGGAGGCGGGCCGGGTCCTCGCGGGCAGCCGGCCCCTCCCGGTCCTCGGGCTGCGGGCGGCGGCCGCCCAGGCGCACGGCTTCGCCTACTTCGCCGCCAAGGTCCACCCCGACGTGCGGCTCCTCAACGAGGGCGGCACGATGATCCACGACCGCATCGACGCCGCCGTCCGGGCCGGCGCGAGCGCCCTGATCTGCTTCGCCCTGCCCCGGCATCCGCGCGAGGTCGTCGACACCCTCGCGCACGCCAAGGAGGCGGGGCTCACGGTGGTGACCGTCGCCGACTCCGCCTTCGCGCCGGTCGCCAAGGTGTCCGACCTGGTGCTGCCCGCCGCCGTCGGCACGGGGCTCGCCTTCGACACGGCCTGCGCGCCGATGCTGATCGGCCGGGTGCTGCTGGAGGCGATGTGCGACGACCTGCCGGACGCCCAGGCCCGGCTGGAGGAGTTCGACGCCAGGGCGGCGGCCCGGGGCCTGTTCGTGGAGTGACCCGGACGGCCGACGGGTTCTCAGATTCGTCTCAGCTTCCCCCGCTACAGTGCGGCGCCCGACACTTCCGTCGGACGCATCGCACAGACAGGACTGGGGACGAGGAGGCCGGAACGTGGCGCGCGGAGGACAGGGACTGGCTCGGGTCGCCGTCGTCGTACGGGCGGGGGCGGCGCCGTTGTGGTGGCTGGGCGTACTCGCGGCGGGCATCGGCGTGCTGGTGCCGGGACTGACCGGGCGCCGGATCGGCGTCCTGGCCGGTGCGGCGCTGTTCATCGTGGCGACGGCCGTGGTGGCGTCCGTGCGCCGCAAGCGGTACACCGCGCTGGCCGGCTCGGCCGCCCGCGCGGGCAAGCACGACGTGCTCCAGGACCGCGCGGTGACCGTGCGCAACTGGCGCCGGGGTCACCGCTGGTGGCTGCTGCTCGCCTTCCTCGCCGCACTCGGCAGCGCCTTCGCCGTCCCGGCGGCGGCCGGACTGCTGATGGCGGGCTGCGGCGCCGGGCTGTGGCTGAAGTCCGCCTGGATCGGCCGCCGCGAACAGGCCGGGGACGCCCTGCTGTGGGTCCGCGTGGACTGGCTCGCCCGCAACGCGGGCCGCCCGGCGGGCAAGACGGTCAAGGCCTACCGCAGCACGGGCATCGCGGCGGGCGACGCGGCCCCCGGTGGAGCGAGGCGAAAGACGCCGGCGCTGGTCTGACCGGGGCAGGGAACGGGGTGGGGGCGCGCAGCGCCCCCACCCAGGGGCTGTGACACCGTGCGGCTCCGCCGCGTGGGCGCGACCGACCACGACGTACGCCGCACCTTACGAACCACCCGCACCCCCACGGCGAAGACCGCTCAACGAGCCGGCGTACTCACCACCCGCCTCGGCCACGATCTCCTCGACGCTCTGGGCTTCCCGCACGGTCGCGAAGGCCACACCCTGGTCCCCGCCCCCGGCGAACCCGTACACCCCCGGCCGCGCCAGCGAGTTGTACGCGTAGTGGTGCGCGAAGTAGTACGCCCCCGTGTCCAGCGCCGCCGCGTAGTCCCCCTGCTCCAGCAGCGGCAGCGCACGCCCCGCCGCCAGCAGGTCCCCCGCGAAGCACGCCGGTCCCGCCACGTCCTGCACCACGTCCGGCCCCTCCTTCGGCAGCCCCTTGCCGTCGTACGCGGCGATCCGCAGCGGCCACGCCCCCGGCGCGTACACCGTCCGCGTCGCCACCTGCACGCCCGCGTGCGTCACCGCGACCGGCCGGCCCCCGGCGCTCTTGGCGTACTCCACGCGGGCCACGACCGTGCCGTGCTTGGCCAGCAGCGACCGCCCGAACTCGGTGACCAGCCCGTACCGCCCGTCGAACAGTCCCGGCACCGCCTCGCGCAGCACCCGCGCGTACTGGGCGTACGTCGGTGCCGTCTCGTCGGAGGTGAAGTTCACCGGCAGCCCGCCGCCGATGTCGAGGGTGTCCACCTGCCGGCGCCCGGCCCGGTCGTTGATCTCCTCGGCGAGCGCGTACGTCTCGGCCACGCCCTCGGCCATCAACGTGAGCGGGATGCCCTGGGAGCCGGTGTGCGCGTGCAGCCGGGTCAGCCAAGGCCGGTCCAGATACGCCCGCACCACCCACTCGCGCGCCCCCTCGTCGCGCAGCGCCACGCCGAACTTCGAGGTCGCCGTGGCCGTCGACAGCGCCTCGATGGAGCCCCCTCCGACCTGCGGGTTCACCCTCATGCCGAGCGGGGAGCGGCTCGTCCCCGCCGCCATCAGGGCGTCGAGGCGCCCCAGCTCCTGCGGGTTGTCCGCGTTGACGGCGATGCCCAGCGCCAGCGCCTCGCGCAGCTCGCCCGGCGTCTTGGCGGGCGAGTCCAGCACCGTCCGCTCCGCAGGCACCCCCGCGGCCCGCGCCAGGGCCAGCTCACCCGGGCTCGCGACCTCCGCGCCGACGCCCTCCTCGTGCAGCAGCCGCAGCACCGGGACCAGAGGGCTCGCCTTCACCGCGAACGCGTGCAGCACGGGCGTCCCGGGGGCCGTCACCGCCTCGAACGCGGCCCGCAGCGCCGCCGCCGACTCACGGATCCCGGCGACGTCCAGCAGCCCGACGATCGGGGCGTCGGGCCCGAGCAGCCCTTGCTCCACGGCCGCCCGCACCGCCTGGTCCCGCCGCGCGGCCCGCTCCGCGTCGCTGCCGTCCAGATCACCGCTCGTGCCCACGCCGTCGCTCACGCGATCCTCCGTCCCTTCGCCGCCTGCCCGGACGTCCAGCCAAACATCCGCGCCGCGCCCGCGCCGCGACACGGGCGTATTGACTAGTTCTATTCACGAGGCGAGGATATGAATATCCGCAGTAACAATCCGCCGGGAGCAAGCCACCAGGAGGCAGACCATGTCCGGACCCCGCCCTGTCCGAGCGCCACGCGGTACGCAGCCGAGCGCCCTGGGCTGGCAGCAGGAGGCCGCCCTGCGGATGCTGCAGAACAACCTCGACCCCGAGGTCGCCGAGCACCCCGACAAGCTCGTCGTCTACGGCGGCACCGGCAAGGCGGCCCGCGACTGGCGCTCCTTCGACGCCATGGTCCGCACCCTGAAGACCCTCAAGCAGGACGAGACGATGCTCGTCCAGTCGGGCCGCCCGGTCGGCGTCATGCAGACCCACGAATGGGCCCCGCGCGTCCTCATCGCCAACTCCAACCTCGTCGGCGACTGGGCCAACTGGGAGGAGTTCCGCCGTCTGGAGGCCCTCGGCCTGACCATGTACGGGCAGATGACGGCCGGCTCCTGGATCTACATCGGCACCCAGGGCATCCTCCAGGGCACCTACGAGACCTTCGCCGCCGTCGCCGCGAAGCTGCATTCGATGGGCAAAGGGGTCGGCGGCACCCTCGCCGGGACCATCACCCTCACCGCCGGCCTCGGCGGCATGGGCGGCGCCCAGCCCCTCGCCGTCACCATGAACGACGGCGTCGCGATCTGCATCGACTGCGACCCCCGCGCCATCGACCGCCGCATCGAGCACCGGTACCTCGACGTGCGGGCCGACTCCCTCGACCACGCCCTCCACCTGGCCACCGAGGCCCGCGACCAGCGCAAGCCGCTGTCCATCGGCGTCCTCGGCAACGCCGCCGAGCTGGTGCCGCAGCTCCTCGCCATGGGCGCCCCCATCGACATCGTGACCGACCAGACCTCGGCCCACGACCCGCTGGCGTACCTCCCCGTCGGCATCGCCTTCGAGGACATGGCCGACGCCGCCGCCAAGGACCCGGCGGGCTTCACCACCCGCGCCCGCGAGTCCATGGCCCGGCACGTCGAGGCCATGGTCGGCTTCCAGGACGCCGGCGCCGAGGTCTTCGACTACGGCAACTCCATCCGCGGCGAGGCCCAGCTCGCCGGATACGACCGGGCCTTCGCCTTCCCCGGCTTCGTCCCCGCCTACATCCGCCCCCTCTTCTGCGAGGGCAAGGGCCCCTTCCGCTGGGCCGCCCTGTCCGGCGACCCCGCCGACATCGCCAAGACCGACAAGGCGATCCTCGACCTCTTCCCGGAGAACGAGTCGCTGGCCCGCTGGATCAAGATGGCCGGCGAGCGCGTCCACTTCCAGGGCCTGCCCGCCCGCATCTGCTGGCTCGGCTACGGCGAGCGCGACAAGGCCGGTGAGCGGTTCAACGACATGGTCGCGAGCGGCGAGCTGGCCGCGCCGATCGTCATCGGCCGCGACCACCTCGACTGCGGCTCCGTCGCCTCCCCCTACCGCGAGACCGAGGCCATGCTCGACGGCTCCGACGCCATCGCCGACTGGCCGCTGCTCAACGCCATGGTCAACGTGGCCTCCGGCGCCTCCTGGGTCTCCCTGCACCACGGCGGCGGCGTCGGCATGGGCCGCTCCCTCCACGCCGGGCAGGTCACGGTCGCCGACGGCACCGCCCTGGCCGGCGAGAAGATCCGCCGGGTCCTCACCAACGACCCCGGCATGGGCGTCATCCGGCACGTCGACGCCGGATACGACATCGCGGAGTCGGTGGCCGCCGAACGGGACGTGCGGGTGCCGATGCGCGAAGGCCACGAGGGCGGCGCCGCGTGAGCTTCCACAGCATGTGGGCGGAGCTGCTGCCGATCGGCCGCAGCTCCGCCTCCGGCGGCTACCGCCGCTTCGCCTGGACCGGCGCCGACGCCGACTGCCGGGCCTGGTTCCGGCAGCAGGCGCAGGCACGCGGACTGGCCTACGAGGTCGACCGCAACGGCAACCAGTGGGCGTGGCTCGGCGACCCGGCCGCCGGGAACGCCGTCGTCACCGGCTCCCACCTGGACTCCGTCCCCGACGGGGGCGCCTTCGACGGCCCCCTCGGGGTGGTCTCCGCCTTCGCGGCACTGGACGAACTGCGCGGCAGGGGAGCGCGGATCGCCAGGCCCCTGGGCATCGTCAACTTCGGCGACGAGGAGGGCGCCCGCTTCGGCCTCGCCTGCGTCGGCTCCCGGCTGACCTCCGGGGCGCTCACCGTCGAACAGGCCCACCGCCTGACCGACGCCGACGGCATCACGCTGCCCCAGGCCATGGAGACGGCCGGCCACGACCCGGGCACCATCGGCCCCGACCCCGAACGCCTCGACCGCATCGGCGCCTTCGTCGAACTCCACGTCGAGCAGGGCCGCGCCCTCGACCTGTCCGGCGACCGGATCGGCGTCGCCAGCGCCATCTGGCCGCACGGACGCTGGCGGTTCGACTTCCGGGGCGAGGCCAACCACGCCGGCACCACCCGGCTCGCCGACCGGCGCGACCCCATGCTCGGCTACGCCGAGACCGTCCTCGCCGCCCGCCGCGAGGCCGAACTCGCAGGTGCCGTCGCCACCTTCGGAAAGATCGCCGTCGAGCCGAACGGCGTCAACGCCATCCCCTCCCTCGTCCGCGGCTGGCTCGACTCCCGCGCCGCCGACCAGGCGAGCCTGGACACCGTGGTCACCGGCATCGAGAAGGCCGCCCGCGAGTACGCCGCCGCCCACGGCGTCGACCTCGACGTCGTCCGCGAGTCCTTCACGCCCGTCGTGGAGTTCGACCACGCCCTGCGCGACGAACTCGCCCGCATCCTGGGCAGCGACACCGAGCTGAAGGTCCCCGTGCTCGGCACCGGCGCCGGACACGACGCCGGAATCCTCTCCGGACGCGTCCCTACCGCCATGCTGTTCGTACGCAACCCCACCGGGGTCTCGCACTCCCCGGCCGAATCCGCCACCGAGGACGACTGCGTGGCCGGGGTGAACGCACTCGCCGACGTACTGGAAGGGCTGGCCCGCACGTGACCCCCACCGCACGGACGTACTGGCTGGAACACGCCTGGCTCGGCACCCACGTCGAGCCGGGCGTCGCCGTGGACGTGCGCGACGGCCGCGTCGCCGCCGTCCGTACGGACACCCCCACCCCGCCCCCGGGCGCCGAGATCCTGCGCGGACTGACCCTCCCCGGTCTCGCCGACGCCCACAGCCACGCCTTCCACCGCGCCCTGCGCGGCACCGTCCAGGTCGGCTCCGGCACCTTCTGGACCTGGCGCGAGGTCATGTACTCCGTCGCCGACCGGCTGACTCCCGAGACGTACCGCGACCTCGCCCGCGCCGTGTACGCCGAGATGGCCCTGGCCGGCATCACCACCGTCGGCGAGTTCCACTACGTCCACCACGCCCCCGGCGGCACCCCCTACGCCGACCCCAACGCGATGGGCGAGGCCCTGATCCAGGCCGCCGCCGAAGCCGGCGTCCGCATCACCCTCCTCGACACCTGCTACCTCTCCGCCGGCTTCGGCGAACCCCCGAACACCCACCAGCTCCGCTTCTCCGACGGGACGGCGGACGCCTGGGCGGAACGCTGTTCGGTTCTCAAGGAACGGGATCACGCACGGATCGGGGCGGCGATCCACTCCGTACGGGCCGTGCCCGCCGACCAGTTGGCGACCGTGGCACGCTGGGCCGAGGAACGGCGGGCCCCGCTGCACGTGCACCTGTCCGAGCAGACCGCCGAGAACGACGCCTGCCGACGGGCCCACGGATGCACCCCGACCCGGCTCCTCGCCGACCACGGTGTGCTCGGACCCCGCACCACCGGCGTCCACAACACCCACCTCACCGACGAGGACATCGCCCTGCTCGGCGACAGCCGCACCGGCACCTGCATGTGCCCGACCACGGAACGGGACCTCGCCGACGGCATCGGACCCGCACCCGCACTCCAGCGGGCGGGCTCGCCCCTCTCCCTCGGCTCCGACAGCCACGCCGTCGTCGACCTGCTGGAAGAGGCGCGCGCGATGGAGCTGAACGAGCGGCTGCGCTCGCGCACCCGCGGCCACTGGACCGCCGCCGCCCTGCTGCGCGCGGCCACCGCCGACGGCCACGCCGCCCTCGGCTGGGACGACGCCGGCCGCATCGAGGCCGGCGTCCGAGCCGACCTCACGACGATCGCGCTGGACTCGGTCAGAACAGCGGGGCCGCTGCCCAGGCTCGGCGCCGAGACGGCCGTATTCGCGGCGACGGCAGCGGACGTACGGCACACGGTCGTGGGCGGGCGGCACGTCGTACGCGACGGGGCGCACACCCTCGTCCCCGATGTGCCGCAGGCCCTCGCACGGGCCGTCGAAGCCCTGCGCGCCTGACCACCCGACCCCGCCCCCACGAGGACGTCACGCACACCATGAGCAGCAGCACCGTCATCACCAACATCGCCACACTCGTCACCAACGACCCCTCCCTCGGCGACGACTCCCCCCTCGGACTGGTCCGGGACGCGGCCGTCGTCATCGACGGCGACCGCATCGCGTGGACCGGTGAAGCAAGCAAAGCACCCGCCACTGACAAGCGCGTCGACGCCGGCGGCCGGGCCGTCCTGCCCGGCTTCGTCGACTCCCACTCCCACCTCCTCTTCGCGGGCGACCGCACCGAGGAGTTCAACGCCCGCATGTCCGGCCGCCCCTACAGCGCCGGCGGCATCCGCACCACCGTCGCCGCCACCCGCGCCGCGAGCGACGAGGAACTGGAGGCGGGACTCACCCGCTACCTCGCGGAGGCCCTGCGCCAGGGCACCACGACCTTCGAGACCAAGTCCGGTTACGGCCTGACCACCGCCGACGAGTCCCGCGCCCTGCGCATCGCCGCCCGCCACACCGACGAGGTCACCTACCTCGGCGCCCACGTCGTCGCCCCCGAACTCGCCGACGACCCGGCCGCCTACGTCGCCCTCGTCACCGGCGAGATGCTCGACGCCTGCGCCCCGCACGCCCGCTGGGTCGACGTGTTCTGCGAGAAGGGCGCCTTCGACGGCGACCAGGCCCGCGCGATCCTCACCGCCGGCCAGGCCAAGGGCCTGCACCCGCGCATCCACGCCAACCAGCTCTCCTACGGCCCCGGCGTCCAGCTGGCCGTCGAGCTGGACGCCGCCAGCGCCGACCACTGCACCCACCTCACCGACGCCGACGTGGACGCCCTCGCCCACAGCGACACCGTCGCGACCCTGCTGCCCGGGGCCGAGTTCTCCACCCGCGCCGAGTGGCCGGACGCCCGACGCCTCATCGACGCCGGCGTCACGGTCGCGCTCTCCACCGACTGCAACCCCGGCTCGTCCTTCACGTCCTCCGTCCCCTTCTGCATCGCGCTCGCGGTGCGGGACATGGGGATGACGCCGGACGAGGCGGTCTGGTCGGCCACCGCGGGCGGTGCGGCGGCCCTGCGCCGCGACGACGTCGGCCGCGTCACTCCGGGCGCGTACGCCGACCTGACCCTCCTCGACGCCCCGAGCCACGTCCACCTGGCCTACCGGCCCGGCGTGCCGCTGGTCGACGGGGTGTGGCGGCGCGGCGTACGCGTGGTGTGACGCCCTCCCCCGGGACCGCTCAGGAGCCGGCGGCCCCGGCACGCCACCGCTGGTTCGTGCGCCCCGCGTCCGTCCCGACGAGGACCACCGACGTTCCCCCGCCCGGCGTCACCGCACGGTCGGGAGCGATGCCGGGGCGGATCACCCCGCGCCCGTCCACCGAGAAGCGGAGGTTCTGGCCGTTGCGCCCGTCGACCGAGTCGCACAGCCAGATGCCGACGCCCCGGTCGACCGAGCCGCGACTGTCCAGGCAGTAGTCGTCGTCGGCGTACGACTGGACCACCCCGCGCCCGGCGTCGACCCGCCACAGCTGGGTGCGGGCGGCGGTGCACGCGGCCATGACGACGTCCGCCCCCTTCTCCAGGCCGCCGTCCCGGATGTCCAGGCACTGGCCCGACGCGGCGTTCACCACCTGGGCGTAGGCGCTGCCCGGTGGCCGGTACGACGGTGCCGGGGCGGCGGGCGAGGGCGTCGGCCGGGCCGTGCGCGAGGGGGCGGCCGGGCTCGCCGTCCGCGTCGGGGACGAGGACGGGGAGGTCGCCGAGGGGGACGGCGCGGGGGAGGACGGGGGAGCGGGGACGGTCGCCGTCACCGTCACCGGCGGTGGTCCGGCCGGGGGTTCGGAGGTCGCGTCCGCCGCCGGACGGGACGGGGCGTCGCCCGGGGACAGCAGGAGGAAGAGCAGCGGCGCCAGCGCCACGCCCAGAGCCGCCGAGGCCAGCGCGAAACGGCGTGCCGGCGCCCGCCCCCCGGGGACCGCGAGGGACGGGACACCGCCCGCCTCGCGCGCCGCGTACGCCGTGCCCGCCCACGGCAGCAGCCCCTCCGCCAGGGCCGTGCGCGGGGTGTCCCGCAGGGTGCACTGCTCCTCGTACGCGGCCGCGCAGTGTGCGCAGTGCGCCATGTGGGCGTGCAGATCGGCGCTGTCGCGGGGGCTGTCGGGCCGTACCGACTCCTCGACGAGCCGCCGGAAGTCCACGCAGCGCGGGTCGTCGGAGGCGGCGAGCCGGGACCGCAGACAGGCCTGGGCGAGCGACTGGAGCGCCGGGTCGGTGCCGTGGACGACGTCCTGCGGGGTGAGGCCGAGCAGCGTGGCGGTGCGGTCGGCCGGCTCCCGGTCCACGAGCCCGTACCAGATCAGGCCCCGGGACCGGGACGGCAGGGAGCGGAAGGCGGACAGCATGGGCGGGACCGGAGGGCGGCCGGTGCCCGCCGTGTTCAGTACGAGGAGCAGGTTCGGGTCGAGTCCGGCGGCCCGCTCGTCGGCCGCCCACCCGGCCGCGACCTCCGCGGTCAGCGTCAGCAGCCGGTGGCGCCACGGTCCGCCGCCGTCGGTGCCGCGCGCGGCCTGACGCGCCGCCAGGGTGAAGGCCGCGGCAGCCAGTTGGCGTGCCGCGGACTCGCCGGCCGCGCACAGACGGGCGTAGGCGAGGACCGGCGGCTGGTGCCGCGCCCGCAGCTCCTGGAGCGCCGGATACGCGGTGGGCGTGTCGGTGCGCAGCAGTTCGGTCAGCCGCGCGTCGGACGCGCCGGTGCGCGCCCCGCCCCCGGCCTGGGCATCGCCGCCGGTCCCGTCGCCCCGAGCCATCCGTCCGCCTCCTCGCACCGCGTCGCCACCGCACCGGTCCTGACGTACCGGCCAGTTTGCGGGTGCCCATAGTGATGGAACGGGGCCCGGGAGGAAAGAGGTTGCCGTGGGTAACAGCGGGCGTCCGCCGCTCGGCGGGTGCGGAACCCGAAGGGGGGCGGCCCGGCCCGGACCGCCCCTCTGGAGGACAAGCGTCACCCGGTGAGGATCACTCCTCGACCGTGAGCCCCTTGCGCAGCCGTACCAGCGTCCGCGACAGCAGCCGGGACACGTGCATCTGGGAGATGCCGAGTTCCTCGCCGATCTCCGACTGGGTCATGCCCGCCACGAAGCGCAGGGACAGGATCTTCCGGTCCCGGGGCGGGAGTTCGGCGATCAGCGGCTTCAGCGACTCGACGTACTCGATGCCCTCGAGTCCGTGGTCCTCGTAGCCGATGCGGTCGGCGAGCGCGCCCTCCGCGTCGTCCTCCTCCGGCTGGGCGTCCAGCGAGGAGGCGGTGTAGGCGTTCGAGGCGGCCATGCCCTCGACGACCTCGTCCCGGGACAGGCCGAGGTGCTCGGCCAGTTCGGACACCGTCGGGGCGCGGTCGAGGCGCTGGGCCAGCTCGTCGCCGGCCTTGGCCAGGTCGAGCCGCAGCTCCTGCAGCCGGCGCGGGACGCGCACGGACCACGAGGTGTCGCGGAAGAAACGCTTGATCTCGCCGATGATGGTCGGCATCGCGAACGTGGGGAACTCGACACCGCGCGACATCTCGAAGCGGTCGATCGCCTTGATCAGGCCGATGGTGCCGACCTGGATGATGTCCTCCATCGGCTCGCTGCGGGAGCGGAAGCGGGAGGCGGCGAACTTGACCAGTGCGAGGTTGAGCTCGACGAGCGTGTTGCGCACGTACGAGAAGTCGTGGGTGCCTTCCTCCAGCGATTCCAGCCGCTCGAAGAGGGTCTTCGACAGGGCTCGGGCGTCCGCCGGAGTCACCTCGTCGAAGGCGGGGATGTCCGGGAGCCCGGCGAGGGTGCCGTCGTGACCGACGGCAGCGTCATGGTGCTCGATGGGATCCAGATGTTCCGGAGGGAGTGTCGACGTCGCTTCCTGGGTACGCGATCCGTCGAGCCGGGGTGACATGGTGTCCTCCATCGTTCTCGGCATACGGCTGCCGAAGCCAATTGCGTGCACTGCGGTGTGCGGCGCCTCCAAAGCCGGCCGTGTCGGGTGTGTGTTCCTACTAGCCCTACCGGGTTTACCGAGCCCACCGCAAGTGTGTTCTGTGTGGGTATGTCCGTTTGTGTGCACTTGTTCGGGTGTCGGAGTGCCGTGGGAAGGCGTAGTGTTCGAGGGCGTCAGCAGCAGTCACGACGTCGGGAGAGAGAAACGGCATGGACCGCGGGACGGTCGGCAGCGCACAGTCGGGCCGGCTTCTGGTCGAGGTGCGCGAAGAGGGCCCCAGTGCCGTCGTGACTCCGGCGGGTGAGTTGGATCACCACACCGCCGATCTGTTGCGCGAGCCACTGGAGGAATGCCTCGCCAAGGGATTCAACCGGCTCGTCGTCGACTGTTCGCGCCTGGAGTTCTGTGACTCCACGGGACTCAACGTCCTGCTCGGCGCGCGGTTGAAGGCGGAAGCCGCAGGGGGTGGCGTACATCTCGTGGCCATGCAGCCGGTGGTGGCGCGCGTGTTCGAGATCACGGGGGCCGAAGCGGTCTTCACCCTCCATGACACGCTCGAGGCGGCGCTGTCGGACGAGTCCGACTGAGCCGTGGCCCCGGGCACGGCGGCGGGTCTCGTGCGGCCTCTGATGCCGGCGTTTTCACCCCGTCCCGTGTTTCGTGGCGAATACAGGGGTGTTCAGCCGGTCCGGTCGGGCAGGAGACATCCTGACTGTGACTGTGACTGTGTACGACTTTGAAACGTGAACTGGTGAATCGGTGAGGTGAAGCGCTGATGAGCACCACCCGGCCCTACTCGCCGGGCGACCGCGGTCCGGAGCCCAGCGGCGCTTCCGGGGCGTCCGACGGGGGCGCGCCCGGGGCCGGTGAGCCCGGGGGAGGCGGCGCGCCCGCTCCTGGGACCGGCGTGCCCGCATCCGCGTCGGCGGCCGTGGCGGGTGGCCGCCAGGTCCGCAGGCTGAGCTTCGACGACCAGAGCGGTGTCGTCCCGCTCGCCCGTGACTTCACCCGCGAGGCGCTGTACGCGTGGGGCTGGCTGCCCTCCGCCACCGCCGACCAGCGTGCCGCCGCGGAGGACGTGCTGCTCGTCGTCTCCGAGCTGGTCACCAACGCGTGCCTGCATGCCGAGGGGCCGGACGAGCTGTCGATCACCTGCGACAAGAAGGTGATCCGGCTGGAGGTCTCCGACCGCGGCGCGGGCCAGCCCGCACCCCGCACCCCGCATCGCGCGGGCCGCCCCGGCGGCCACGGCATGTTCATCGTGCAGCGCCTGTGCCTGGACTGGGGCGTCGTACGGACCCCGGGCGTCGCGGGCAAACGAGTCTGGGCGGAGCTGGGCGCCCCGGCGTAACCGCCGACCGCCTCCGGCGGTACGCCGGCCGATCGCGCCTCGCGGCAGGTCGGCCTGTGCGCCCCCTGGCCGCACCGCGCAGCACGCCGCCGGCCTGTGCGCCCGCAGGCTGCATCCCACGCCCGGGCGTGGCGCCGGGCTCGCTCCGCCGTCAACGCACGGTGCCGAGGCGCAGACCGCGGCGCGCCTGCCCGGTACCGCCAGGTGTCCGTCGGCCTCACCTCATCCGGCCGACCGGCCGCACACGGCGAGGATCACGCCTGGACGTCTCGAGCCTGCACGGGGCCCCGCGCCCCACGAACGGCCCTCGCAGCCGCGAGAGGCCGGCGAGGCTCGACCCGCGCGCCGCGTCGCCCCCACATCCCGTGCTGTGGCCGCCTTACCGCCGAGACGGATCCCTGTCCCCGCGTCGGGGTGTGCTGCGATGCGCGGCGGGCTGGGCGGGGGTGGGTCGCGCGGCCCGGCGCTGACGGGGTGCCGCTGCGCCCACCCGTGCCGCCCCCGCGGCACGACTGCCCGCAGCTGGGGCGGTGCGGATGACCCGCAGCCAGGGCGGCAGGGGCCGGGTGCTCGGCCAGGGCGGTGGGGGAAGCGCGCAGTGTGGGCGGCGTGAGCCGGGCGCTCAGGTGCCACACCCCGGCCGAGCCGCGCAACGTCTATGCGACGACCAAGCCGGCGCAGGAGCACCTGGCCGCCGCCTGGAACCGGACGGCCGGCGGGGGTGACCCGCAGCGTCAGCAGCGCGAGCGGCGCGCGGTGTGGCGGCATGGGTGGCCCGCACCTGCCGCATCGGCGGCCCTCGGCCGCGGCCGCACGGGGCCCGGCCGCGGTGCGGTGGCTGGCGCGGCCGCCTGCCGCCGAGGTGGGCCGCCCGGCCGGGGACTCCCCGCAACGCCCGGAGGGCCACCGCATCCGGGCAAGGATGGGGTGGCCCTCCGAGAGCAAGGTCCGGCCGGCAGGCCTCAGCGGACGTCGCCCATGAGTTCCTTGACGCGCTTGCGGTACATCCACACCGCCGCACCGGCGACCACGGCGAGCGTGGCCTCCAGCGCCACGATGCCCGTCTTGTTCAGGTCGACGCCGGCGATGGAGAGCAGACCGGTCGTGGCGTCACCGGCGGTGACGGCCAGGAACCAGACGCCCATCATCTGCGACGCGTACTTCACCGGCGCCATCTTCGTGGTGACCGACAGACCGACCGGCGACAGCAGCAGCTCACCGCAGGTCTGGACGAAGTAGATCGCCACCAGCCACAGCGCCGCCGCCTTGTGACCGCCGTCGGCGATCGCCAGCGGGGCGAGGAAGAGGAAGAAGGACGCGCCGACCAGCACCAGGCCGAACGAGAACTTCACGATCGTGCTCGGCTCCTTGCCGCGGCGGGCCAGCGCCAGCCACAGCGAGGCGAAGACCGGGGCCAGGGCCATGATGATGACCGGGTTGACCGACTGGTACCAGGAGACCGGGAACTCCCAGCCGAGGACACTGTTCTCGGCGGAGGAGTCGGCGAAGATCGACAGCGTCGAGCCGCCCTGGTCGTAGATCATCCAGAAGACGGCCGCCGCGACGAAGAACCAGATGTACGCCGACATCTTCGACTGCTCGGCACGGTCCAGCGACTTGTCGCGCTTGATGCGGGTCAGCACCAGGATCGGGATGATCACGCCCAGCAGGGTCAGCGGGACCAGGATCCAGTTCAGCGTGTAGTGGCCGGAGAAGCCGACGATCGCGTAGAACACGACGGCGATCGCGGCCCAGAACGCGGCCTTGCGCAGCGTCGAGGTCTTCTCCTCCACCGACAGCGGCTTCGGGACGACGCTGGAGTGCGGGTTGAGGTGGCGGCTGCCGATCAGGAACTGGACCACACCGAGCGCCATGCCGACCGCGGCGAGCGCGAAGCCCAGGTGCCAGTTGACGCTCTCACCGATGGTGCCGATGGTCAGCGGCGCCACGAAGGCACCGAGGTTGATGCCCATGTAGAAGACGGTGAAGCCACCGTCGCGGCGCGGGTCGTCCGGACCGTCGTAGAGCTGGCCGACCATCGTCGAGATGTTGGCCTTCAGCAGACCCGAGCCGATGGCGACCAGACCGAGACCCGCGTAGAACGTGCCCGAGGAGGGCAGGGCCAGCGTGAGGTGGCCGAGCATGATGACGCCGCCGGCGATGGCCACGGTCTTGCGGGGGCCCCAGACACGGTCGCCGAACCAGCCGCCCGGCATCGTGAGCAGGTACACCAGCGACAGGTACACCGAGTAGATCGCGGTCGCGGTGCCGGCGCTGAGGCCGAGACCGCCCGGAGCGACGAGGTACAGCGGGAGCAGAGCCCTCATGCCGTAGTAGGAGAAACGCTCCCACATCTCGGTCATGAAGAGAGTGGCCAGTCCGCGGGGGTGGCCGAAGAAGGTCTTCTCGGAACCGGGGGTGCCCGGGCGGACCGAGTCCTTCGTCAGGCTGGACGCCATGGTCGTTCCTTGCTGTCGGGACGCGCTCATGAGGCGATGCGCGCCCGGTGGGGGGCAGCCGGCACCGGCGGCCTCACCCGTCCGACCCCACGCCTGAGGGATTCGCCCCGGATCACGGAGCGATGGACGGCGACCACCGGGATCCACGCCTCCGCGCGCTTCTCTGCACGCGATGAGGCCCGGCCACAGGTCATTCCTTTCGAGGCCGGCCGTGGACCGGCCCGCACACGAAAGAGACCTTCAGCGTCGAACTGTCGCCAAAGGTCCTCTGGGTGCTACAGGCGCTGATTCACCATACGGCAGGACACCGCCCGGTATGGAAGGACTTGAGACACGGATCACAGGTGACGACGGAACCGCGAAGGGTCTTTCGAAGGTCCATCCCAGGATGACACCCCACAGCCGCAGGCCCGCAACCGGGGCGGCGGCACGGGCCGGACGGCGTGCGCCCGGCCCGGACGCGGCACCTGTCCGGCATGTCCGGAGGTAAGAGACCCTCACGCCGATCTCACCCCGGGCGTTGCTCCGAGCGGACTACCATCAGCTCATGACCCGTGTACTGCTCGCCGAGGACGACGCGTCCATCTCGGAGCCGCTGGCCCGCGCACTGCGCCGGGAAGGGTACGAGGTCGAGGTGCGTGAGGACGGCCCCACCGCACTCGACGCCGGGATGCAGGGCGGCATCGACCTGGTCGTGCTGGACCTCGGGCTGCCCGGCATGGACGGACTGGAGGTCGCCCGTCGGCTGCGCTCCGAAGGGCACGCCGTGCCGATCCTGATCCTGACCGCCCGCGCCGACGAGGTGGACACCGTCGTCGGCCTGGACGCCGGGGCGGACGACTACGTCACCAAGCCCTTCCGGCTGGCCGAGCTGCTCGCCCGGGTCCGCGCCCTGCTGCGGCGCGGCGCCGCCGAGCCCCAGCAGCCGCCCGCCACGCACGGCGTGCGCATCGACGTCGAGTCGCACCGCGCCTGGATGGGCGAGGAGGAGCTCCAGCTCACCGCCAAGGAGTTCGACCTGCTGCGGGTGCTGGTGCGCGACGCCGGCCGGGTGGTCACCCGCGACCAGCTGATGCGCGAGGTCTGGGACACCACCTGGTGGTCGTCGACGAAGACCCTCGACATGCACATCTCCTGGCTGCGCAAGAAGCTGGGCGACGACGCGGCCAACCCCCGCTACATCGCCACCGTGCGCGGTGTGGGCTTCCGCTTCGAGAAGAACTGAGCCCTCCGGGGCCGTACGCGGGTACGTAGGGGAACATGCGCCGCCGACTGATCCAGTCCACGCTCGCCGTGGTGCTCGTCGTGATCGCCGTGTTCGGCGTCTCCCTCGTCATCGTGGAGACCCGGACGATCAGCACCACCGCCCAGGAGCGTGTGGACCTGGAGGCGGTGCGGCTGGCCAGCATCGTGGACAGCCGGCTGCTCGGCACCGGGTCCGTCGACGAGGGCTTCCTGCGCGAGCAGGTCGCCGACGCCCGGTACGCGGTGATCCGCATCCCCGGTGAGCGGGTCATCGAGGTCGGCAGCAAGCCGGAGGGCGACGTCATCCGCGGCAAGGCTACCGGCGAGGAGGGCGAGACGGTCCTCGTGGAGGAGCCGCGCTCCTCGGTGACCCGGGAGGTCGGCCGGACACTGCTGATCATCGGCCTGGTCGCGCTGCTGGCGGTGATCGCCGCGGTGCTGCTGGCCATCCGCCAGGCCAACCGCCTCGCCTCCCCGCTCACCGACCTCGCCGAGACCGCCGAACGCCTCGGCTCCGGCGACCCGCGCCCCCGGCACAAGCGCTACGGCGTCCCCGAGCTGGACCGCGTCGCGGACGTGCTGGACTCCTCCGCCGAGCGCATCGCCCGGATGCTCACCGCCGAACGCCGTCTGGCCGCCGACGCCTCCCACCAGCTGCGCACGCCGCTGACGGCGCTGTCCATGCGGCTGGAGGAGATCACCCTCACCGACGAGCCGGAGACGGTGAAGGAGGAGGCGACGATCGCGCTGTCGCAGGTGGAGCGGCTGACGGACGTCGTGGACCGGCTGCTGACGAACTCCCGCGACCCGCGCAGCGGCTCCGCCGTCACCTTCGAGCTGGACGACATCATCCAGCAGCAGATCGCCGAGTGGCGTCCCGCCTACCGCAGCTCGGGGCGGGCGATCGTCAGCTCCGGCAAGCGGCATCTGACGGCCGTGGGCACGCCGGGCGCGGTGGCGCAGGTGCTGGCCGCGCTGATCGAGAACTCCCTGATGCACGGCGGCGGCACGGTGGCCCTGCGGACCCGGGTGACGGGCAACCAGGCGGTGGTCGAGGTCACCGACGAGGGGCCCGGTGTCCCGGCCGACCTGGGGGCGCGGATCTTCGAACGCACGATCAGCGGGCGGAACTCGACGGGCATCGGCCTGGCCGTCGCCCGGGACCTGGCCGAGGCGGACGGCGGACGCCTGGAACTCCTCCAGTCCCGGCCCCCGGTCTTCGGCCTGTTCCTGTCCCGGACGCCGCCGAAGAAGTCGTCGTCCCACGAGGGGGAGACGGTGCGCTAGCCGCCGTCAGCGGTGGGCCGCGGGTGTGCCGTCGGCCTCGCGTACCGGCGCCGGGCGTCCGTGCTCCCCGAAGGAGTCCTCCCGCGGCCTCGGATCGGAGGCCGGCAGTGTGCGGAAGACCCAGCTGCGGTACGACCAGAAGCGGAACAGCGTGCCGATGCCGATGCCGAGGAACTTGAAGATGTTGCTCTGCAGCGGGCTGTCCCAGCCGAAGCCGTACGTCGCCGTGTAGAGCACGCCGTTCTCGATCACCAGGCCGACCGCGCTGAACAGCAGGAACAGCGACATCTCGCGGGTGCGGCCGCTCTTGTCGCGGTCCCGGTACGTGAAGTAGCGGAAGCCCAGGTAGTTGAAGACGATCGCGACGACCGTGGCCACGATGCTCGCCCGCACCACCTGGAGGTCGGTCACGTGCCGGACCAGGTTGAAGACGAGGAGGTTGACCAGCACGCCCGCGCCGCCCACCGCGCCGAACTTCAGGGCCTCACGGACCAGCCGGTCGAGCCGCCGGCGCACGCCGCCGCGGGGTGCCGGGGGCGCCGTACGGGCAGCCGAGGAACCATGTCCCATGGTCGTGCAGGCCCCCGTCCATCGGTTGGCGTCGGTCCAGCCATGCTAACCACCCGGGGATGCGATCTTCCTGCGGGCGCGGGTATCGCCCCGCGAGGGGGCCGGGGGACGGCCGGGAAACGGCCGGTAAACCGGTGGGCTCCGCGCGGCCGATACGCTAGGGGTGTGACGTTCCCGGTAGTCGGCATGGTCGGCGGGGGCCAGCTCGCGCGTATGACACACGAGTCGGGCATCCCGTTGGGCATCAGGTTCAAGCTTCTCAGTGACACCCCTCAGGATTCCGCGGCGCAGGTCGTCAGCGATGTCGTCATCGGCGACTATCGCGACCTCGACACGCTGCGCGCGTTCGCGAGGGGCTGCGACGTGATCACGTTCGATCACGAACACGTACCGACCGAGCACCTACGGGCTCTGGAGGCGGACGGCATCCCCGTGCGCCCCGGGCCCGACGCGCTGGTCCACGCCCAGGACAAGGGGGTGATGCGAGCCAAGCTGGTCGAGATCGGCGTGCCCTGTCCGCGGCACCGGATCGTGAGCGATCCGGCCGACGTGGCCGCCTTCGCGGCGGAGGGTGGGGGCTTCCCGGTCGTTCTCAAGACGGTCCGCGGCGGTTACGACGGCAAGGGCGTGTGGGTCGTCGACTCCGTCGAGGAGGCCGCCGAGCCCTTCCGCGCCGGCGTGCCCGTGCTGGCGGAGGAGAAGGTCGACTTCGTCCGCGAGCTGGCCGCCAACGTCGTCCGCTCCCCGCACGGCCAGGCGGTGGCCTACCCCGTCGTCGAGTCCCAGCAGGTGAACGGCGTGTGCGACACGGTGATCGCACCCGCCCCCGACCTGGAGCGGGACCTGGCGCTGCGGGCCGAGGAGATGGCCCTCAGCATCGCCAAGGAACTCGGCGTCGTCGGCCACCTCGCCGTCGAGCTGTTCCAGACCCGCGACGGCCGCATCCTGGTCAACGAGCTCGCGATGCGCCCGCACAACTCCGGCCACTGGACGATGGACGGCGCGATCACCTCGCAGTTCGCCAACCACGTCCGCGCCGTCCTCGACCTGCCGCTGGGCGACCCGCGCCCGCGCGCACCGTGGACGGTCATGGTCAACGTCCTCGGCGGCGACTACCCGGACATGTACTCCGCGTACCTGCACTGCATGGCCCGCGACCCCCAGCTGAAGATCCACATGTACGGCAAGGACGTGAAGCCCGGCCGTAAAGTCGGCCACGTCAACACCTACGGCGACGACCTGGACGACGTGCTGGAGCGCGCTCGTCACGCTGCCGGCTACCTGAGAGGGACGATCACCGAATGAGCCCGGTCAGCCCGGTCGTGGGCATCGTCATGGGGTCGGACTCCGACTGGCCCGTCATGGAGGCCGCCGCCAAGGCGCTCGACGAGTTCGAGATCCCCTACGAGGTCGACGTCGTCTCCGCGCACCGCATGCCGCACGAGATGATCGCGTACGGCGAGCAGGCGGCCGGGCGCGGGCTGAAGGCGATCATCGCCGGGGCCGGGGGCGCCGCCCACCTGCCCGGCATGCTCGCCTCGGTCACCCCGCTGCCGGTCATCGGTGTGCCGGTGCCGCTGAAGTACCTGGACGGCATGGACAGCCTCCTGTCCATCGTGCAGATGCCGGCCGGTGTCCCCGTCGCCACCGTCTCCGTCGGCGGCGCCCGCAACGCCGGCCTCCTGGCCGCCCGCATGCTCGCCGCCCACGACGAGGAGCTGCTCGGCCGGATGCGCGAGTTCCAGCAGGACCTCAACGACCAGGCGACCGAGAAGGGCAAGCGGCTGCGCAACAAGGTCGCGGGCTCGGCGGCCGGCTTCGGCTTCGGGAAGTGACCCGGATGACCTCGCTGGACCAGGCCCGGGAGCTGCTGCGGGAGTTCCCCGTCGTCGACGGTCACAACGACCTGCCGTGGGCGCTGCGCGAGCAGGTCCGTTACGACCTCGACGCCCGGGACATCGCCGAGGACCAGTCCGCCCACCTGCACACCGACCTCGCCCGGCTGCGGGCCGGCGGCGTCGGTGCGCAGTACTGGTCGGTGTACGTCCGCTCGGACCTGCCGGGCGCGGTGACGGCGACGCTGGAGCAGATCGACTGCGTACGGCGGCTGATCGACCGCCACCCCGGGGAGCTGCGGGCCGCGCTGACCGCCGCCGACATGGAGGCGGCCCGCGGCGAGGGCCGTATCGCGTCGCTGATGGGCGCCGAGGGCGGCCACTCCATCGACAACTCCCTCGCGACCCTGCGCGGGCTGTACGCGCTCGGCGTGCGCTACATGACGCTCACCCACAACGACAACGTGGCGTGGGCGGACTCGGCGACCGACGAGCCCGGCGTCGGTGGTCTGTCGGCCTTCGGCCGCGAGGTCGTGCGGGAGATGAACCGCGAGGGCATGCTGGTCGACCTCTCGCACGTCGCCGCGACGACGATGCGGGACGCGCTGGACACCTCCACCGCGCCGGTGATCTTCTCGCACTCCTCCGCCCGGGCCGTCTGCGACCACCCGCGCAACATCCCGGACGACGTGCTGGAGCGGCTGCCCGCCAACGGCGGCATGGCGATGGTGACGTTCGTGCCGAAGTTCGTGCTCCAGGCCGCTGTGGACTGGACGGCCGAGGCCGACGAGAACATGCGCGCGCACGGCTTCCACCACCTGGACACCAGCCCGGAGGCGATGAAGGTCCACCGCGCCTTCGAGGAGCGCACCCCGCGCCCGGTCGCCACGGTGTCCACGGTCGCCGACCACCTCGACCACATGCGCGAGGTCGCCGGCGTCGACCACCTCGGCATCGGCGGCGACTACGACGGCACGCCGTTCACGCCGGACGGCCTCGACGACGTCTCGGGCTACCCGAACCTCGTCGCCGAGCTGCTCGACCGCGGCTGGTCCCAGGCCGACCTGGCCAAGCTGACCTGGAAGAACGCGGTACGGGTGCTGGGCGCCGCCGAGGACGTCGCCAGGGCGCTTCAGGCGACGCGGGGGCCGTCCAACGCGACGTTGGAGGACCTGGACGGCTGAGCCGTCTCCTCCGCGAGGGCGGGGTAGTCGGTGTATCCGGTCGCCCCGCCCACGTACATGAGGTACCGGTCCCGTACCGGGTTCAGCGGTGCCCCGCGCCGCAGCCGGACCACCAGGTCGGGGTTGGCCAGGAAGGGCCGGCCCAGGGCGATCAGGTCGGCGCCGGCGGCCAGCAGCCGCTCGGAGGCGTGGCGCACGGTGTCCGTGGTGGGCGCCTCGCCGAGCACCGGGTTGGCGATCAGCACGCCCGGCCATCCGGCGCGGATCGTCCGGAACACCGGGTCGTCCGGGTCGGCGAAGACCTGGTGGAGATAGGCGAGCCCGAGCCCGCCGAGCCGTTCCACGAGCGCGGAGTAGATCTCCTCGGTCTCGCCCTCCGCGATGCCGTTGACGGTGTTGCCGGGGGAGACGCGCAGGCCCACCCGTTCGGCGCCGATCTCGGCGGCCACGGCCTCGGTCACCTCGGACGTGAACCGGATCCGCCCGGCGAGCGAACCGCCGTAGCCGTCGGTGCGGCGGTTGGTGTTGGCGGCCAGGAACTGGTGCAGGAGGTGTCCGTTGGCGGAGTGCACCTCGACCCCCTCGAACCCGGCGTCGAGCGCGTTGCGTGCGGCGCGCGCGAAGTCCGCGACGGTGGTGCGGATGTCCTCGGCGGTCATCTCCCTCGGGACGACGGCCGGACGGTGGCCCCCGGGCGTGAAGATCGTCTCGGGCAGTGCCACCGGCGAGGGCGCGACGGGCGTCAGGCCGCTGGTCGCGGGATGACCGACCCGGCCGCCGTGCTGGAGCTGGAGAAACATCCGTCCGCCCGCCTCCCGCACGGCGTCGGTGACCTGCCGCCAGCCCGCCACGTGCCGGGCGCTGTGGACGGCGGTGATGTTCGGGTACGTCTGCCCGACCGCGTTCGGCGTCGCGGCCTCCGCGACGATCAGCCCGGCGGAGGCGCGCTGGGCGTAGTACGTGGCCATGAGCGGGGTCGGAGTGCCGTCGGCCTCGGCGCGGTTGCGGGTCAGCGGGGCCATCACCAGGCGGTTGGGGAGGGTGAGCGGTCCGAGCGGGGCGGAGGCGAAGAGCGCTGTTGTGTTCGTCATGCCCGTACGCTAAAACCTGACACAGGTGTCAGAATCAAGCTCCGGAGGCGACGGCATGCGGATCGGCGAACTCGCCCGGCGTACGGGCGTCAGTGAACGCTCGCTGCGCTACTACGAGAAGCAGGGGCTGCTCGCGGCCGAGCGTACGCCCGGCGGGCACCGCGAGTACGCGGAGGCGGCCGTCGACCGGGTCATCCGCATCCAGGAGCTGTACGCGGCCGGGCTGTGCAGCAGCAAGATCGCCGAGCTGCTGCCCTGCATGCGGGACGGGGACGGCGGGCCCTCGGCCGTCGCCACCCCGAAGCTGGTCGCCGACCTCACCGCGGAACGCGCCCGCATCGACCGGACCATCGCCGACCTGCTCCGTTCCCGGGACACCCTGGACGAGGTGATCGACGCGGCCCGCGGCTGAGCGCGGGCCCCGGGCGCCGTACCCCCGAACGCACCGCCCACCAGGAAGCCCCATCTGCTCCGTGTGACGGTGGCCGTAACGCACGACGACCGTACGGAGCCCGTCATGGCAGACCTCCAGGACGACCTGCACACCGGTACCGAGGCCGGCGAGCTCGACGACCTGCCCGTGCCGCTGCCCGATGACGCCTTCCCGCCCGAGCCCTACGCGCCCGTGTCCGACCCCGGCGACGAGCCGCTGACCCGGGCCCACGCCGTGCTGGCCGCCCACCCCGTCGCCGACGGCTACTGCGGCCTGCCCCGGGCGCTCAAGCATCTGTCCTGGTACGACCTCGAGCTGGGCGAGAGCGGCGTCCACACCGACGTGCCCCGGCTGCGCGAAGGACACGTCGGGGCCCTGTTCTGGTCGCTGCACCTGCCCGAGGGCATCGACGGCGACCGGGCCGTCGGCGCCACCCTGGAGCAGCTCGACCTGGCCAGGACGGTCGTCCGCGCCCACCCCGAGGGCCTCCGGCTGGCGTACGACGCGGGGCAGACCATCGACGCCCGCAACTGCGGCCGCGTCGCCGTGCTGCCCGGCCCCGCCGGAGCCGCCGCGCTCGGCGACAGCCTCGGCATCCTGCGCTCCCTGCACGCCCTCGGCCTGCGGGTGCTCACCCTGACCGGCGCCTCGTGGGCGAGCGAGGCCGGACTGACGCGGTTCGGCGAGGAGGTCGTCCGCGAGATGAACCGGCTCGGCGTCGTCGCCGACCTCTCGGGCGCCGGCGCGGAGACCGTCCGCCGTACGTTCGCCGTCTCCAAGGCGCCCGCGCTGTGCACCCGCTCCGCCGCCCGCGCCCTGCGCCCGCACCCCGCCAACCTGCCCGACGACCTGCTCGCCGAGCTGGGCGCGGCCGGGGGCCTGTGCATGGTGCCGCTGACCGCCGAGCAGACCGGCCCGACCGTCCGGGACGTCGCCGACCACCTGGACCACGTCCGTGAGGTCGCCGGCCCGCGGAGCGTCGGACTGTCCGGCACCTACGACACCGGAACCGCCCACCCGCTGGAGCTCGGCGACGCCTCCTGCTACCCCCGGCTCGTCGCCGAGCTGCTGCGCCGCGGCTGGGACGAGGCGGATGTCGCGCTGCTGACCTGGGGGAACGTGCAGCGTGTGCTGCGGGGTGCGGCCTTCACCGCCCGTGCGGCGCAGCTGCGGCGCCAGCCGTCGACCGCGACGATCGCCGCGCTCGACGGCTGAGCACCGCCGGCGTCAGCTGTGCTCGATCCGGCACAGGCAGAACGGATGCCCCGCCGGATCGGCGTACACCATGAAGTCCTTCTTCTCCCGGTCCTCCAGGTCCAGCGGCCGGGCGCCCAGCGCGAGCACCTTCTCGTGCGCCGCGTCCATCTCCTCCCAGGTCGCCCCGCCGTCGAAGTCGAGGTGGAACTGCTGGGCGTTGCGGTCGGAGCGCGGCCACTCGGGCGGGGTGAGCTCCGCCACCCGCTGGAAGGACACCCGCGGTCCGCCGGGCACCTGGAGCACGACCCAGTCCGGGTCCTCCTCGTCCGGAGTGCCGCCGCCGACCTGCGCGTAGAAGCGGGCCAGCTCGCGGGGCTCGGGACAGTCGACGACGACGGAGCGGAAACGTGCCACGGGTGCCATGGGGTTCCTCCCGGTGATGTGGATGACGTCAGCAGGCACAGAGGCAGAACGGGTGCCCGGCGGGGTCGGCGTAAACGCGGAACGAGCGGGACCGGTCCTCGGCGTCCAGCGGACGGGCGCCGAGCTCCAGCACGGCCTTCTCGGCCGCGTCCAGGTCCGGCACGTCGAGGTCGAGGTGGAACTGCTGCGCGCCGTCGGGCCCCGGCCACTTCGGGGGTACGTACTCGGGGGCGGCCTGGAAGGCCAGGGCCTGCCCGCCGGGCAGCTTCAGGTCGACCCACTCGTCCTGTCCGTCGTTCTGGACCTCGACGGTGCCGCCGAGCACGTCGGCGTAGAAGCGGGCCAGCGCGCGGGGGTCGGGACAGTCCAGGACGACGACGCCCAGCTCGGCTACGGCCATGACTTCCTCCTTGAAGTCAGCGGTTACCCACAAGGTACGGGTAACCGGTAACGGTTACCCCATGCTCCCGCATTGGCAGTAACGTCGCAAGCATGAGTGAGAGATCGCCCGCACCGGGTGGCCTGGACGTGATCGAGGCCCTGGTGAACACGCTGGACCTGGAGACGGGCGCCGACTCGCTGAGCACGCCGGAGGGCCGGGCGCGTTTCGGTCTGACGGAGGACGAGGTGCCGGACGCGCGCGACCTGCGCGAGTCACTGCGCGCGGCCCTGCTCGCGCACGCCGGGCACCCGCCGCACCGCACGGTCACCCCGCTCGGCGAGCTGCTGGCCGGGGCCCCGCTGGTCGTGACGGTCGACCCGGCCGACGGCTCCGCCGCCCTCGCCCCGGCCCGTGCCGGGTCCCTGCTCGCCCGGGTCGCCGCAGCCGTCGCCGAGGCGCTGGTCGCGGGCACCTGGAGCCGCCTCAAGGCGTGCGAGGCCGCCGACTGCCACTGGGCGTACTACGACCGCAGCCCGGCCGGACGCGGGCGCTGGTGCTCGATGCGGGTGTGCGGGGCGCGCGCGAAGATGCGCCGGTACCGCGCCAAGGAGGCGTAAGACCCGGGAGGTTCCGCGGCCGGTGCGCGGCCCGGTGGGGCAGAATGCGGACGGACGCCGGTTCGGCCGACTGAGCCTCGGCCGAACCGGCGTCACCCGTCGATGCCGGGTCTGATCGCGGGGCAGTGCGAGGCCGCCGCCTAGGCCGTCGGCCGGCCCATCGCCCGGTAGGTCCATCCGGCCCGCCGCCAGACCTCCGGGTCCAGGGCGTTGCGGCCGTCGAGGATCACCCGCGCCGTCGCCGCCTCGCCCAGCGTCTCCGGGTCCAGCTCGCGGAACTCCCGCCACTCCGTCAGGTGCAGCACGGCGTCGGCGCCGCGCACCGCCTCCAGCGCCGAGTCGGCGTAGCCGAGCGTCGGGAACAGCCGCCGGGCGTTGTCCATGCCCTTCGGGTCGTACACCGTCACCTGGGCGCCCTGGAGGTGGATCTGCCCGGCGACGTTCAGCGCGGGCGAGTCCCGGACGTCGTCCGAGTCGGGCTTGAAGGTGGCGCCGAGCACCGCGACCCGCTTGCCCAGGAACGGGCCGCCGCCCAGCGCCTGCCGGGCCAGCTCCACCATCTGGCCGCGCTGGCGCATGTTGATGGAGTCGATCTCGCGCAGGAACGTCAGCGCCTGGTCCGCGCCCAGCTCGCCGGCACGCGCCATGAACGCCCGGATGTCCTTGGGCAGACAGCCGCCGCCGAAGCCGATCCCGGCCCGCAGGAACTTCCTGCCGATCCGGTCGTCGTGCCCGATGGCCTCCGCCAGCTTGGCGACGTCGCCGTCGGCGGCCTCGCAGACCTCCGCCATCGCGTTGATGAAGGAGATCTTGGTCGCCAGGAAGGAGTTCGCGGCGGTCTTCACCAGCTCGGCCGTCGGGAAGTCGGTGACGACGAACGGCGAACCGTCGGCGATCGGTGTGGCGTACACCTCGCGCAGCAGCTTCTCGGCCCGCTCGCTGCGCACCCCGACCACGATCCGGTCCGGGTGCAGCGTGTCCTGGACGGCGAAGCCCTCGCGCAGGAACTCCGGGTTCCAGGCCAGCTCGGCGTCGCCGCCCGCCGGGGCGTGCTCGGCGAGGTAGGCGGCCAGCCGGTCGGCGCTGCCCACGGGCACGGTCGACTTGCCGACGACCAGGGCGGGGCCGCGCAGATGCGGCGCGAGCGAGGCCAGCGCGGAGTCGACGTAGGACATGTCGCAGGCGTACTCGCCGTGCTTCTGCGGCGTGTTCACACACAGGAAGTGCACGTCGCCGAAGGCCGCGACCTCCGCGAAGTCGGTGGTGAAGCGCAGCCGCCCGCTGGACCCCTCGATGCCGGCGACGTGCTTGGCCAGCAGTTCCTCGAGACCCGGCTCGTACATCGGGACCTCGCCCCGCTGGAGCATCTCGATCTTCTCGGGCACCACGTCCAGGCCCAGCACCTCGAAACCGAGCTCGGCCATGGCCGCCGCATGGGTCGCGCCGAGGTAGCCGGTGCCGATCACGGTGATCTTGAGGGCCATGGGTGCTCCAGAGGTGTACGGCTGAGGTGCGCGCCCGAGCATATCCGGGGCACCGGGGAGGGCCCCTGGTCGGCTGTCGCCCACCTCACCTATCCACGGAAGCCCGGGCGTTCTAAAATTTGGGTTACTTAACGGTAGTTAGCGTGCCCAGCATCACAGTGTTTTGGAGCGTGAGAGACCTTGGCCGGATCGGCTGACTTCGACCTGTACCGCCCGTCCGAGGAGCACGACATGCTCCGCGACGCCGTCCGCTCGCTGGCCGAGGCGAAGATCGCGCCGCACGCCGCCGCGGTCGACGAGGAGGCCCGCTTCCCGCAGGAGGCCCTCGACGCCCTGACGGCGAACGACCTGCACGCCGTGCACGTCCCCGAGGAGTACGGCGGCGCGGGCGCCGACGCCCTCGCCACGGTCATCGTGATCGAGGAGGTGGCCCGCGTCTGCGCGAGCTCCTCCCTCATCCCCGCGGTGAACAAGCTCGGCTCGCTGCCGGTGATCCTCTCCGGCTCCGAGGAGCTGAAGAAGAAGTACATGACCCCGCTCGCCAAGGGCGACGGCATGTTCTCGTACTGCCTCTCCGAGCCCGACGCGGGCTCCGACGCGGCCGGCATGAAGACCAAGGCCGTGCGCGACGGCGACTTCTGGGTGCTCAACGGCGTCAAGCGCTGGATCACCAACGCGGGCGTCTCCGAGTACTACACGGTGATGGCCGTCACCGACCCCGACAAGCGCTCCAAGGGCATCTCCGCGTTCGTCGTCGAGAAGTCCGACGAGGGCGTCTCCTTCGGGGCCCCGGAGAAGAAGCTCGGCATAAAGGGCTCGCCGACCCGCGAGGTCTACCTCGACAACGTCCGCATCCCCGCCGACCGCATGATCGGCGCGGAGGGCACCGGCTTCGCCACCGCGATGAAGACGCTGGACCACACCCGCATCACCATCGCCGCCCAGGCCCTCGGCATCGCCCAGGGCGCCCTCGACTACGCCAAGGGCTACGTCAAGGAGCGCAAGCAGTTCGGCAAGCCGATCGCCGACTTCCAGGGCGTCCAGTTCATGCTCGCCGACATGGCCATGAAGATCGAGGCCGCCCGCCAGCTCACCTACGCGGCTGCCGCGAAGTCCGAGCGCGGTGACGCGGACCTCACCTTCCAGGGGGCCGCCGCCAAGTGCTTCGCCTCCGACGTGGCGATGGAGGTCACCACGGACGCCGTCCAGCTGCTCGGCGGCTACGGCTACACCCGTGACTACCCGGTGGAGCGCATGATGCGCGACGCCAAGATCACGCAGATCTACGAGGGCACCAACCAGGTGCAGCGCATCGTCATGGCGCGCAACCTGCCGTAACGCCTCGCACGGCCGAAGGGCGCCCGGGACCGATGTCCCGGGCGCCCTTCGCGCGTGCGCGGGGCGCTCAGTCCTCGTAGCCCTCCGCCACCCGGCGCTCCCGCAGCTCCATGATCGCGCGGCGGCGGGCCAGACGGTGGGTGCGGCGGATCTGGGCCTCCTGGTAGCGCCGCTTGTCCTTCTCGGTCTCCGGGATCACCGGCGGCACCGAGCGGGGCTTGCCGTCGGCGTCCACCGCGGCGAACACCAGGTAGGCCGAGCCGACCTGGGTGGCGGGGGCGGACTCGTTCCACCGCTCGGCCAGCACCCGCACGCCGACCTCCATGGAGGTGCGGCCGGTCCAGTTGACCTGGGCCTTCACATGGACGAGGTCGCCGACCCGGACCGGTTCGAGGAACGCCATCTCGTCCATGGACGCGGTGACGGCGGGACCGCCGGAGTGCCGTCCGGCGACGGCGCCGGCCGCGTCGTCGACCAGCTTCATGATGACGCCGCCGTGCACCGTGCCCAGAAGGTTGGTGTCGCTGTGCGTCATGATGTGGCTGAGGGTGGTGCGGGAGGCCGAGGTCGGCTTGCCCGGGATCTCCGGTGTCGCCGACTCCGCGGCCGAGGCCTGTTCTGCCTGGTCTGTCATGCCCTCCACCTTATGCCGGGACGACATCCGAGTAATTTGTGTCAGCTTCGCAACAGCGCCGCCCCTATTTTCCGACGCCCCTGTCAGCCGCGCCGTCGGGACCTGCACACTGGTCCGCATGACTGATTGGCCCCAGGGACGACCCGGTGACAACCGCGCCGGCCGGTACGGACGCGGCAGCGCGAGCGCACAGCCCGAGAGCGCCCGCGTGATGCGTCAGGTCCGCCGCGGCGCGGTGCCGCCGCCCGGCCCGGGCGGGTCGGCTCCTCCGTACGGGGGCGGGGTGCCGCAGCAGCCGTCGTACGTCGACGGCCAGGGCTACGGCGGCCAGGACGCGTACGACAGCGGCTACAACACCGGCCAGGTCTACGGCAGCGCCGGCGGCCGCGGCCCCTCCGGGCCCGGCCCGGGCGGTGCGCGCCCCGCGCCGGACTGGCGGCGCCGGATCAAGTGGACGGCGATCACGGTGGTGACCGTGCTGGTCGTCACCACGGTCGGGACCTACTTCTGGGCCGACTCCAAGCTCAACCGCGAGGTCGACCTGTCCAAGGTCATCGACCGCCCCGAGGCCGGCGAGGGCACCAACTACCTGATCGTCGGCTCCGACAGCCGCGAGGGCATGACCGACGCGCAGAAGAAGGACCTGCACACCGGTTCGGCCGAGGGCAAGCGCACCGACTCGATGATGATCCTGCACACCGGGGACAACGGGTCGACGCTGGTCTCGCTGCCCCGCGACTCGGACGTCGAGATCCCGAGCTTCGTCGGCTCGGAGTCCGGCAAGAAGTACGAGGGCACGGGCCGGCACGTGAAGCTGAACGCCGCGTACGCGGAGGACGGCCCCGAGCTGCTGGTGCGCACCGTCGAGTTCAACACCGGGCTGCGCATCGACCACTACGTGGAGATCGGCTTCGCCGGCTTCGCCAACATCGTGGACTCGGTCGGCGGCGTCGAGATCGACATCCCGCAGGACATCAAGGACAAGAAGTCCGGCGCCGACTTCAAGAAGGGCAAGCAGACCCTGAACGGCGAGGAGGCCCTGGCCTTCGTCCGCACCCGGTACGCGCTGCCCGGCTCCGACCTGGACCGCACGAAGAACCAGCAGAAGTTCCTGTCGGCCCTGGCGAGCCAGGTGGCCACCCCGTCGACCGTGCTGAACCCGTTCAAGCTGTACCCGACCATGGGCGCGGGCCTGGACTCCCTCATCGTCGACAAGGACATGGGCCTGTTCGACCTGGCCGGCATGTTCTGGGCGATGAAGAGCGTCAGCGGCGGCGAGGGCACCTCGATGAACATGCCGGTCTCCGGCAGCGTCGGCGGAAACCTCAAGTGGGACGACGCCAAGGTGAAGAAGCTGGTGGAGCAGCTGAAGAACGACGACAAGGTCACCGTCTCCGGCAACTGAGGCCGCGGCCGGTCACCGCTCCCCGCACACCACCTCGTCGCCGCGTACCACCGCGCCCGACTCCTGCGGGGGGTCCGCCGGCCTCACCGTCGCCACCTGCCCGAAGTCGGCGCCCGCGATCACCCTCAGCGTCGCCCCCTGGCCCTTGACCGGCCTGAGCTCGCTCCCGGGCAGGGCGGCGGCCAGCGACTTCGCCGAGTTGTCCCAGCGGGGGTCGAAGGCGACCACGGTCCGTGCTACCGCGCGGTCGGCGGCGTTCACCGGAGCCCGGGTGGTGAGGAAGCCGGTCGCGGCCAGCGCGTCGTCCACGCGCCTGCCCAGCCCGGGGGTGTGCGTGCCGTTCTCCACCTGCACCCGGATCTGCTTCGGGTCGACCGGTACCCGCACCGGCGCCGGGCCCTTGTGCTTCGGACCGGGCGGGGCCAGCGGCTTGTCCTCGCGCAGCGCGTCGAAGATCCGCTTCGACTCGGCGGGGTCCCACTTGAGGGTTGAGCCGACGCCCTTGACGGCGTAGCCCATCTGCCCGATCGGCACGGTGGTGAACTCGGAGGACGACGGCGAGAAGCTCCGCATCGCCCGCCCGAGGGCCAGCAGCTCGTCGGTGCCGAACCCCTTGTCGGCCCGCACCGAACCCAGCACCGCCTGCGTGACGTCGCGGAACTTGAGCGGGTTCAGCAGGAGCCCGGAGGAGGTCGCCCGGTCGATCAGCGCGGCCAGGAAGCGCTGCTGGCGCTTCATCCGGCTCAGGTCCGAGGCCCCGTCGAGATGGCGGGCGCGGACGTACTGAAGGGCCTGCCCGCCGGTCAGCTCGTGCGTGCCGGCCGGCAGGTCGAGCCCGGTGTAGCTGTCCTTGAGCGGCTGGACGGTGCAGATCCGCACGCCGCCGAGGACGTCCACGGTCTTCATGAAGCTGGTGAAGTCGACCTCCAGATAGTGGTCGATCTTCACGCGGGTCATGCTCTCCACGGTGCGGATGGTCAGCTGGGGCCCGCCCTCGGCGTAGGCCGCGTTCAGCTTGACGGGGTGTCCCCGGTGGTGCGCGCCGGTCGTGCGGTCGGTGTGGTCGGGCGTCACGGCGTACGAGTCGCGCGGCAGGCTGACCACGCTCGCCCGCTCCCGGTCCTCCGAGATGTGCACGATCATGATCGTGTCCGTGCAGTGGCAGGGAGCGCCGCCGAGCCGGTACTTCCGCCGTTCCTCCTCGCTGATCCGGTCGCGGCCGTCGGTGCCGACCAGCAGGACGTTCATGCCGTCACCGCCGCGCGGGCGGTTCTTCATGTCCTTGAAGGCGTCGACGCGGGCGATGTCCGCGTCCAGACCCGAGAGCACCGCGTGCCCGATCCCGGCGGAGGCGAGCACCACCACCGACAGCGCCGTCACCGCCCGCACGGCCCAGCGCGGCCTCTTGCGCCGTACGGCGGGCACCGGCGGGCGGCGGGAGGGCCGCGGACGGGTGCGCTGCGGCGGGGGACCGCCCTGTGGGGGCGATGCCGGGACCCTGGGGGAGCGGGGCGGCGTGGGCAAGGTGACACCTCCGCGAGGGCGGAACCTGGGGGCCGGACGTGGGATCCGTGAGCACCGTAGGCCCATACGATCTGCTGACCGGGGCCGTGACCCCCGCGGCGCGCACCCGTGTCCCCCGTTCGCGGTAACGTGAGCACCGATGAACGCCAAGTCCGACGTGCGGCTGCCCGCCGTTTCCGTGATCATGCCCGTCCTCAACGAGGAGCGGCACCTGCGCGGCGCCGTCCGCGCCATCCTCGCCCAGGAGTACGCCGGCGAGATGGAGGTCGTGATCGCCGTCGGTCCCTCCACGGACCGCACGGAAGAGATCGCCGCCGAACTCGTCCGCGAGGACCCCCGCGTCCACACCGTGCCGAACCCCACGGGCCGCACGCCCGCCGCGCTGAACGCCGCGATCAAGGCCTCGCGCCATCCCGTCGTCGTCCGCGTCGACGGCCACGGCATGCTCTCGCCGAACTACATCGCCACGGCCGTACGGCTGCTGGAGGAGACCGGCGCGCAGAACGTGGGCGGCATCATGCACGCCGAGGGCGAGAACGCCTGGGAGGACGCCGTCGCCGCCGCGATGACGTCGAAGATCGGCGTGGGCAACGCGGCCTTCCACACGGGCGGTCAGGCGGGTCCGGCCGAGACGGTCTACCTGGGCGTGTTCCGCCGCGAGGCGCTGGAGCGGCAGGGCGGGTACAACGAGGAGTTCATACGCGCCCAGGACTGGGAGCTGAACTTCCGCATCCGTGAGGCCGGCGGCCTGATCTGGTTTTCGCCCGAGCTGAAGGTGTCCTACCGGCCCCGGCCCTCCGTGCGGGCGCTGGCCAAGCAGTACAAGGACTACGGCCGCTGGCGGCACGTCGTCGCCCGCTACCACTCCGGCTCCATCAACCTGCGCTACCTCGCCCCGCCGACCGCCGTGTGCGCGATCGCGGCCGGCGTCGTGGTGGGCGCGGCGCTGACCCCGTGGGGCTTCGTCGTACCCGGCGGCTACCTCGCCGCGATCGTCGCGGGCTCGCTCCCGGCGGGCAAGGGGCTCGGGCTGAAGGCGCGGGCGCAGATCCCGGTGGCGCTGGCGACCATGCACATGTCCTGGGGCTTCGGCTTCCTGACCAGCCCGCGGTCGCTGGCGAAGCGGGTCATCGCGTCGCGGCGCCCGGCGGTCCAGCCGGACGCCGACGCCGCCGGCGCCCGGTGACGCCGCTCAGGACCAGGTGAACCCCGGGTTCACGTGCATGCAGGCGCCGGTGTCCGCGCCGTTGAGGGCCTCGGCCGACTCCGGGGTGGTGTCGTCCGCCTCGGGCACCTCGTAGGCCGTGTCCTCGCGCCAGTCCGCTCCCACGACGAGCGTGACGCCCGAGACGTCGGTCGACCGCTGCACCGAACTCGCCGGAATACCCAGCGACTCGGCGACCCGCCGCGCGTCGCCCGCCAGGTCGGCGCTGGGGTAGCGGACGACCGTACGGTCCTCGCTCGGCAGCACCGAGGGGTCGGCGACGGCCCGCGTGAAGCCCCGCTCCACCAGCAGCCCGGCGACCGTGTCGGCGCGCCCTCGGGCCGCCGCGAGGTCGTCGGTGCGGGTGCCGTTGCGGACCTGCACCGCGATCTCGTCGTCGGTGGCGGCCGGGTCGGTGGGGGCCTGTGACTCCCGGCCGGGCCCGGGCTCCTTCTTCTTCGCGTCCTTGCCGTCCAGCGCGATGTCCTCCCGCACCAGCCGGAACAACCGCTCCGCGTCCTCGGTCGGCTCCACGCGCGCGCCCACGTACCGGTTGGGCATCGTGGTCATGGTGATGCGTTCCGGCTTCACCGTGCGCAGCTCGCTGCTGAGGTCGTACAGCTTCTTGACGGTGTCGAGGCCCGGGTCGACCGTGAGCGCCTCGGTGGCCTCCTCGGCGAGCGCGCGCAGCCGGCCCGGGCTGCTGAGCGTGGCGTTCTCGCGCAGCACGCGGACCATCGAGTTGAGGTACATGTGCTGGGCCTTGGCGCGGGCCAGGTCGCTGCCGTCCTCGAAGCCGTAACGGGTCCGCAGCCACTGCAGGGCCTGCTCGCCCTTCACCGGGTGGGTGCCCTTCTCCAGCTTCAGGCCGGAGCCGTGGCCCTGTCCGTCACGCGAGTGGATGTTGGCGTCCACGCAGACCGGGACGCCGCCGACGGCGTCCGCCATCGACACCACGCCCGCGAAGTCGACCATCACGAAGTGGTCGATGTGGATGCCGGTGAGCTCCTGCCAGGTGGCCACCGTGCAGCCGGGGCCGCCGTGGCCGAGGCTCTGGTTGGTCATCACCCGGCCCTCGCTCGCCGGGTAGACCGTCCCGTCGTCCGGGTCGGTGCACTTCGGGATCTTCACCAGGGTGTCGCGGGGCATGCTGACGACCGACATGTTGCTGCGGTCGGCGGACAGGTGCACCAGCATCTGCACATCGGCCAGCGGCGTGGAGCCGAACGTCTCGCGCGCGCCGCCGAGTTGCTGGTTCTCCTCGCTGTCCCGGGCGTCCGAGCCGATGACGAGGATGTTCAGCGGGGTCTGGCCGGCGGCGTTCGGCGTCGGCGCGGCGACCTTGTTGTCGCCCAGGTTCAGGACGTCCTGCTCGATGTTGTCGTTCAGATGCTCGTAGTAGAGGTAACCGGCACCGGCCGTGCCGATCAGGAGCACCGCGAGGGTCAGTGCGGTCCAGCGGAGCACCCGCAGCCCCCGGCGGGGCCGGTGTATACCGGCCCCGTCGCCGTCCTCGCCGTCGTCCCCCCGGCCCGCGACCGTCTCGTCGCCCTCGGGGGCGTCCGACGCGGCCTGCCGCGTGGCCTCCCCCTGTACACCGCTCTGCGTCACTTCCGCGTCCTTCCCCACCCCTGCCGCCGCGCCGCGGGCCCGTCCTCCGTCCGCGGTCGTCCTGTGAGACGTACGACGGGCCCCTCAGGTCAACTGGCGCACTGCACCTGGTCGGCCGTGGACTTGTCCAGCTCCGGCGTCTCCGCGGAAGCGGCGTTGATCTTGACCCCGGCGCCCTTGAAGTCCTTGCCGAGGGTGAGTGTCATGGTGGGCAGGCCCTGGGAGTTGGTGACGCTCTCGCCGGGCTTCATGGCGGC
>NZ_BMRV01000026.1 GCF_014648815.1 Streptomyces flaveolus
GTACGCGGCCTGCTCGGCGATCTCCGGAGAGCGGATCGAGCCGTGCCAGACGAACGGCGCGACACCGTCCAGCGGGCGGGGCGTGGACGTGAAGCCCTGCAGCGGGGTGCGGAACTTGCCCTCCCAGTTCACCACGTCCTCACGCCACAGCCGGTGCAGCAGCGCGTAGTTCTCCACGGCCAGGTTGATGCCCTCACGGATGTCCTTGCCGAACCACGGGTAGACCGGGCCGGTGTTGCCGCGCCCCATCATCAGGTCCATCCGCCCGTCCGCCAGGTGCTGGAGCATCGCGAAGTCCTCGGCGATCTTCACCGGGTCGTTCGTGGTGATCAGGGTCGTGGAGGTCGACAGGATCAGCCGCTCGGTACGCGCCGCGATGTAACCGAGCATGGTCGTCGGCGACGAAGGCACGAACGGCGGGTTGTGGTGCTCACCGGTCGCGAAGACGTCGAGCCCCACCTCCTCCGCCTTCAGCGCGATCGCGACCATGGCCTTGATGCGCTCACGCTCGGTCGGCGTACGCCCGGTGGTCGGGTCCGGAGTGACGTCACCGACGGAGAAGATGCCGAACTGCATGATCGCTCAACCTCCAAGTTGTTGACGGTTCAACTATACCCCTGGAACGACCCGACCCCGGACGTTATTCCGCCCCTTCTCCCCCACCGTGCGAAGCTGCCCGCATGCTCGTCCTGCGTTCCGCCGCCCTGTTCGTCGTGGCCGCCCTCTTCGAGATCGGCGGCGCCTGGCTGGTCTGGCAGGGCGTGCGCGAACAGCGCGGCTGGCTGTGGGCGGCCGGCGGCGTCCTCGCCCTCGGCGCCTACGGCTTCGTCGCCACCTTCCAGCCCGACGCCCACTTCGGCCGCATCCTCGCCGCGTACGGCGGCATCTTCGTCGCCGGCTCGATCCTGTGGGGCGTGGTCGCCGACGGCTACCGCCCCGACCGCTGGGACGTGACGGGCGCGCTGGTCTGCCTGGCCGGGATGGCCCTGATCATGTGGGTACCGCGCAACGGCGGCTGACCGCGCCGGCTGACTACGCTGGGCGGCGACCGGTCGTACGAATCAAGGAGCAGCCCATGGCCACCGCAGCCGCCCCGTCCGCCGCCTCCCGCATCGCCGTCGTCACGGGTGCGAGCAGCGGCATCGGCGCCGCCACGGCCCGGCAGCTCGCCGCCGCCGGCTACCGCGTCGTCCTCACCGCCCGCCGCAAGGACCGCATCGAGGCGCTGGCCGAGGAGATCCAGGCCGCGGGCCACAAGGCGACGGCCTACCCCCTGGACGTCACCGACCGCGCGGCGGTCGACGAGTTCGCGACCGCGTTCAAGACGGTCGGCGTCCTCGTCAACAACGCGGGCGGCGCGCTCGGCGCCGACCCGGTGGCCACCGGCGACCCGGAGGACTGGCGCCGGATGTACGAGACGAACGTCATCGGCACCCTCCACCTCACCCAGGCGCTCCTGCCCAAGCTGGAGGCGAGTGGCGACGGCACGGTCGTGATCGTCTCCTCGACCGCCGGCTTCGCCACCTACGAGGGCGGCGCGGGCTACGTCGCCGCCAAGCACGCAGAGCACGTCCTCGCCGAGACCCTCCGCCTGGAGATCGTCGGCCGCCCGGTCCGCGTCGTCGAGATCGCGCCCGGCATGGTCAAGACCGACGAGTTCGCCCTGACCCGCTTCAGCGGCGACGAGGAGAAGGCGGCCAAGGTCTACGCCGGTGTCCCGGACCCCCTGACCGCCGACGACGTCGCCGACACCATCACGTGGGCGGTCACCCGCCCCGCCCACGTCAACATCGACCTCCTGGTCGTCCGCCCCCGCGCCCAGGCCTCGAACACGAAGGTCCACCGCGAGGGCTGACGCCGGACGCCGTCCCGGGCGTCAGCCCTTCACGCAGACGACCTGCTTCAGCTTCGCCACGACTTCCACGAGGTCGCGCTGCTGGTCGATGACCTGCTCGATCGGCTTGTAGGCGCCCGGGATCTCGTCCACGACGCCGGAGTCCTTGCGGCACTCCACGCCGCGCGTCTGCTCCTCCAGGTCCTTGGTGGAGAAGCGCCGCTTGGCCGCGTTCCGGCTCATGCGCCGGCCCGCGCCGTGGGAGGCGGAGTTGAAGGACTTGTCGTTGCCGAGGCCCTTGACGATGTACGAGCCCGTGCCCATCGAGCCCGGGATGATCCCGTAGTCCCCGGACCCCGCGCGGATCGCGCCCTTTCGGGTCACCAGCAGGTCCATGCCGTCGTACCGCTCCTCCGCCACGTAGTTGTGGTGGCAGGAGATCTCCTGCTCGAAGACCGGCTTCGCCTTCTTGAACTCCTTGCGGATCACATCCTTGAAGAGCGCCATCATGAGGGTGCGGTTGTACTTGGCGTACTCCTGCGCCCAGAACAGGTCGTTGCGGTACGCCGCCATCTGCGGGGTGTCCGCGACGAACACCGCGAGGTCGCGGTCGACCAGTCCCTGGTTGTGCGGAAGCTTCTGGGCCACGCCGATGTGGTGCTCGGCCAGCTCCTTGCCGATGTTGCGGGAACCGGAGTGGAGCATGAGCCAGACCGCATCAGACGTGTCGACACAAAGTTCGACAAAATGATTTCCGGATCCCAGCGTGCCCATCTGCTTGGCCGCCCGTTCCCGCCGGAACTTGACCTCGTCGGCCACCCCGTCGAACCGCCCCCAGAAGTCGTCCCACCCCGCGGTCGCCAGACCGTGGAAGCGACCCGGGTCGACGGGGTCGTCGTGCATCCCGCGGCCCACCGGGATCGCCTGCTCGATCTTCGACCGCAGCCGCGACAGGTCGCCCGGGAGGTCGTTCGCCGTCAGGGACGTCTTCACCGCCGACATCCCGCAGCCGATGTCCACACCCACCGCCGCCGGGCACACCGCGCCCCGCATCGCGATCACGGACCCGACCGTCGCGCCCTTGCCGTAGTGCACGTCCGGCATGACCGCCAGGCCCTTGATCCAGGGCAGGGTCGCGACGTTGCGCAGCTGCTGGAGCGCCACGTCCTCGACGGTCGCCGGGTCGGTCCACATGCGGATCGGCACCTTCGCGCCCGGCATCTCCACGTACGACATATCGTCCTCATTCCCCCGGAAAACAAACAGAAGTCTCAAAGCGCAAAACCGGCGCCAAGGGCAGCCAAAGAGACAGCTGACCGGCGGTCACGGCGGCGCGTGCGATACACATTGTCTGCAGGGGGCGCCCCCGCGCGGCAAGCGAATAACCAGCGGGGACACTGGAGTACCGACCACAGCCACACCGGCGAGAGGAGCCGCACCGTGCAGCGGAAGGCCTACGTACCCGGCGTCGCCGCCCTCCTGGCGGTGGTGCTGGCCGGCTGCACCGGCGGCTCGGACGACGGCGCCACGACGGACCAGTCCAACCCCGGACAGCCCGGCGTCGCCAGCGAGGTGGCCCAGCCCGGCAAGTACCGCACGCTCCCGGAGCCGTGCCGCGCGGTCGGGCACAAGACGCTCGACTCACTGCTGCCCGGCATCCAGGAGATCGCGGACGAGCTGCAGCGCGAGAAGGCGTACGCGGGCGAGCCGACGCTCGCGTACGACACCGACCGCAAGGTCGGCTGCCGCTGGAAGGTCGAGTCGGCCGACGCCACCGACCATCTCTTCGTCGACTTCGAGCGGGTCGTGTCGTACGACAACTCCGTGAGCGACGACAGCCAGGCCGAGCAGCTCTTCGCCCAGCAGGTGGAGGCGGCCGACCTGCCCGAGCCGGTCGTCTCGGAGTCGGCCTCCGGATCGGAGTCGGCCTCGGGTTCCGCGTCGGCCTCCGGGTCCCCGTCCGGCACTCCGTCGCCCGGCACCCCGTCGTCCGGCGCGTCCACCGGTCCGAGCGCCTCGCCCTCCGCGTCGGCCTCGGGTTCCGCGTCGGCCACGGCGCCCTCGTCGAGCCCGTCCGCCTCCGACGGCACCCCCACAGACCTCCAGCCGCGTCTGCTGGACGACCTGGGCGACGAGGCGTTCCTGGACGACGAGCTGAGCAGCTCCGGTTCGACGGCGAAACGGCGCACGGTGACTGTGGCGTTCCGCACGTCGAACGTGATGGTGACCATCGAGTACGCGGAGCAGTCGGCGACGGTCGGAGTCGTGCCCGACAGCAAGGAACTGCAGGACAGGGCGCGGAAACTCGCCTCCCAGCTGGCCGATTCGCTGGGTGGCTGAGCCCGTTCCCGCATCCGGCCCCCTCGCCCGTGAAGCGCGGGAAGCCGGACCGGGCGCGGAGACCACCGCGTACCGTGACCCCTCGGACCCGATCCGAACGCAGGAACCACGAGTGCCATGAGTGAAGGAACCATGCAGCGACGAGCCCAGCGTGACCAGCGTGACCAGCGAGCGAAGCGACTTACCCGCGTCCTTGTCAGCGCGGCCGCCGTACCCGTGATGCTGGTGGCAGCCGGCTGCTCCTCGGACTCCGGCTCGGGCGACGGCAAGGACAAGGCGGCGGAGAAGACGGCCGCGTCGAAGTCCGCGAGCCCCTCCCCGACGGTGCAGGCGGCGGCGTACGGGAAGCTTCCGGAGCCGTGCTCGACGCTGTCGAAGAAGACGCTGGAGAAGCTGGTGCCGAAGGCCGGTTCCGGCAAGGAGGGCGCGTCGAACGACACGGCGACGCGCGGCAGTTGCTCCTGGGACAGCCTGGACGACAACGGTGTGAAGGGCTCGCAATTCCGCTGGCTGAGTGTGTCGATGCTGCGCTTCGAGTCGGACGTGGCGCGCGGCGCGGGCGACAAGCTGGCGCGCGACCACTACATGAAGCAGCTCCAGGACGCGCAGAAGGCCGAGGGCGCGCAGAGCGTGAAGACGACGCCGGTGAGCGGCACGGGCGACGAGGCCGCGGTCGTGCGCTACGACCTGAAGAAGAAGGAAGGCACCTTCAAGCAGCAGACGGTCGTGGCGCGCGTCGAGAACGTCGTCGTCACCGTCGACTACAACGGCGCCGGTCTGGCCGGCGACAAGACGCCGGACGCCGACGACCTGGCCAAGGCCGCCGAGAAGGCGGCCAAGGAGGCGGTGGCCTCGGTGACGGCCGCCAACGGCGGCACGGCGGGCGGCTCGGCGTCTCCTTCCGCGGCACCGTCGGCGTCCAAGTCGGCGTCCCAGGCACCGTCGGGATCGGGCTCCGAGTCGTCCAAGTCGCCCAAGTCGACGTCCACGGCGCGCAAGAGCTGACGGTCGTCGGGTAGGCCCGAAGACGCACCGGCCACCCGGCACCCGCACAGATGTGCCACCCTGTTGCGCGCAACAACAGGCACTGGGAGGGGAGTACGGGTGGCCGCGCCACTTCAGCTGACACGGACGCATCGCGTGCTCATCGGCATGGTCGTCTTCGGCGCCGTCATCATCGCCGGGATCGGCTTCGCGGGTTCGTACGCGGCGGTGCGTGAGCTGGCCCTCAAGAAGGGCTTCGGGAACTTCAGTTACGTCTTCCCGATCGGTATCGACGCGGGCATCTGCGTGCTGCTCGCCCTGGACCTGCTGCTCACCTGGATCCGCATCCCGTTCCCGCTGCTGCGTCAGACGGCGTGGCTGCTGACCGCGGCGACGATCGCGTTCAACGGCGCGGCGGCCTGGCCGGACCCGCTGGGCGTGGGCATGCACGCGGTGATCCCGGTGCTGTTCGTGGTGTCCGTCGAGGCGGCACGGCACGCGGTCGGCCGGATCGCCGACATCACGGCCGACAAGCACATGGAGGGTGTCCGCCTCACCCGCTGGCTGCTCTCCCCGCTGCCCACCTTCCTGCTGTGGCGCCGGATGAAGCTGTGGGAGCTGCGCTCCTACGAGCAGGTGATCAAGCTGGAGCAGGAGCGGCTGGTGTACCAGGCGCGGCTGCGTTCCCGCTTCGGCCGCGCCTGGCGGCGCAAGGCCCCGGTGGAGTCCTTGATGCCGCTGCGTCTGGCCCGCTACGGCGTGCCCCTCGCGCAGACGGCTCCGGCGGGTCTGGCGGCGGCGGGCATCGAGCCGGCGCTGCTGCCGCCCGCGCCGCAGCCGCAGGCGGAGGCGCCGGTCCCGTCGGCGACGGCGCCCGCGGCGGAGAAGCGTCCCGAGCTGGTCCGCGCCCGCGAGGAGGACCGGCCGCCGCACGGGCCGCAGGCGGAGGTGGAGCCGGAGCCGGACGAGAGCCCCTGGTTCAACACCCCCCGCCAGGTCGCGTACCAGGGCGGCTACGACCCGACGTACGACCCGGCCGAGCAGTACGCCCAGTGGTACGAGGAGCAGCAGCAGGCCGACGAGTACCGGGACCAGTACGAGGAGGAGCCGCCCGTCGAGGAGCCCTCGCCGGAGGAGACCGGCAGCTTCCCGATCCCGGTCGTCCCGGGCCGCACGCGTGAGCTGGGCGACGGCGGCGGTACGCCGGTCGCCGAGCCGGACGAGGAGGCGTACTACCAGGTGTTCCGGCAGTCGATCGACGACAGCTTCCCGACGCCGCGGGAGTTCGGCGAGAACATCGAGGCGACGTACGGCACGTCGCTCGCGGACGCGGAGGCCAAGCGCCTGGTCGTCCGCTTCTCCAACCGCTTCAACGCGGAGCTGGAGGAGAACCACATCGCCTGACCGGTGTGCGGTACGAAGGAGGGGGCGCCCGGCGAACACCGGGCGCCCCTCTTCCTTTGCGCGGGTGCGTCGTCCTACCGGGCCGCGTACCCGAAGTCGGTGCCGGCGGCCGGGAGGCCGCCCTGTCCGGGCTGGTAGGCGGTGACCGCCGCGTTCGTCTCACCGAGGGTCACGTTGGCCATCGGCAGGGCGTACAGCGCGCCGTAGGTGCTGGGCCCGTAGGGCATGCCGACGTACAGGTGGGTTCCGGTGAAGTGGAGGCTGGAGCCCAGGCGCTGGTTGGCGCCGGGGGTGCCGGGGATGCCGTCGCCGTCGCCGGCCTCGATCCACTTGTCGTTGGCGCCGGGCGAGCCGAGCAGCGAGAAGGCGTGCACGGCGCCCGCGCTCGCGGTGGTGCCGAGGGCCTCGTCCGGGATGCCGACGGCCAGCTTCATGGTGGCGCCGGTGCTCACCGCGCGGGGCGCGGTGTTGACGGCGCTGAGCGCGGCACCGAAGTGGTCCCCGGCCTCGGCGCCGCCGGACACCTCGTCGTCGCCGGTGCCCGACCAGTAGTAGTTGAGCGCGCTGAAGGTACCGGAGGCGGTGATGCGCAGGGTCGTGACGCTGCCCGCCTCGGCCTTGTCGACGCCGTTCACGGCCAGGGTCTCGCCCGGCGAGCCGATGGCGAGGATCGACTCGTTCGCGCTCGCGGCGCCCGAGGGGCGGTACGGGACGAGGGCGAGGGACGCGCCGAACAGGTCGCCCGGCTCGGCACCGCCGGAGACCGCGTCCAGGTCCTGGTCGAGCCCGAACAGCGGGGTGGGCCGCTTGTCGGCGTTCAGGGTGTGCGAGAAGACGGCCACACCGCCGGCCTCGGCGTCGGTGCCGATGGCCTCACCGGGGATGCCGACGGCCAGGTGGTTGGCGTCGGCGGCGAGGGTCTCGCCGAAACGGTCGTTCGCCTCCGCGGTGCCCGGAGCGTCCGCGACATCCTGGTGCAGTGCGACGTTGGCGGTGCCGTGCGCGTAGAACACCTCGCCCGCCTCGGCGAGGCTGCCCAGGCTTTCGCCGGGCGTGCCGATCGCGAGGAAGGGCTCGCCGGTGGTGGTGGTCCCGGCGGCGAGCGCCGCGCCGAGGTGGTCGCCCGTCTCGGGGGTCGACGCGGCGAGGGAGCCGCCGCCGGAGGCCTGCTGGAAGTGGGTGTTCTTGGCGGCGCCGGTGCCCAGGCCGCCCGGGGCGCCGTAGAGGAGGTCGGCCATGCCGGCGTCGGTCGCCTCGCCCAGGTTCTCCAGGGGCGTGCCGACGGCGAGGTCGGTGCAGCCGTCCTCGTTGTAGTCGACGACGGCGATGGCCTGGCCGAACTGGTCGCCGGCCTCGGAGCCGCCGGGTACCCAGTCGAGGTCCTGGTTGATCTCGGCGGTGCCCTTGCCGCCGCCGTACACGAGGCGCACCAGACCGGCCTTGGCGTCGCCGCCGACGGCGGCCGTCGGGTCGGCCACGGCGATGTCCTCGACGCCGTCGCAGTTGAAGTCGGTGACGCGGGTGGCGCCCACCGTCGACGCGATCCACGGGGCCAGGTCGTCGACGCGGGCGGCGGTGCCGCCGGTGCGGGTCTCGGCCTCGTCGATGCCGAAGCACCCGCCCTGGTAGGAGCGGCCGGCCAGGGCGACCAGCTGCTGCGTGCCGCCGACGGTGCGGACCAGCGGGCCGCCGGTGTCGCCCATGCACGCGGCCACGCCGTCCTTGCCGGTGACGGTGACGGACGTGGCGTCGGCCGCGTCCACCGTGAAGGCGCCGGTGTGCAGGGCGAGCGGTGCCCACTCGCTCCGGGTGCGGCCGTAGCCGGCGAGCTTCAGCTCTTCGCCCGCGGTCGGCGCGGCGGTGGCCGGCGCGAGCGGCTTGACGCCGGTGACCGGGCGGTTCAGCCGCGCCAGGACCACGTCCCGGTCGGTGCGCGGGACCAGCTCGACGACCTCGCGGACCGCGCCGCCGGTGCCGGTGAGGTCGGCGCGGCCGATGGTCGCGGTGGTCTTCGTGGCGGGCTTGCCGGCGGGTACCGCGAGGCTCTCGGCGGGGTCCGCGGCGAAGCAGGCGGCCGCGGTCAGCAGCCACTCGGGGTCGACCAGGACACCGGAGCAGCCGCGGTCGTGGTCGCCGACGACGATCTGCGCGGCGTAGGCGTGGGTGGTGTCGGACCCGGCGACGGCGGGTCCCGTCACGGCGTGCGCGGGTACGGCGGTCAGGGCGAGCGGTGCGGCGAGCAGGCAGGCGGCGAGTGTGGCGCGGCGCACGGGTCTGGCATGCGGCATGGGGCGATTCCTCGGTGCGTGTCCGGTCGGTCGGGCGGGTGGGCCGGCGGGGGTCACTTGCTGGTGCGGATCTCGACCAGGATGTGGTCCCGTTGGTCCGGGTCGATGGACTCGCCGACGGGGGTGAACGAGTTCGCCGGCACGCTGACTTCCTGCGGTGTCTCGTCCGGGGCCTTGAGGGTCAGGTCGGCGTCCTGGCTGCCGGCGCCCTTGACGCCGTACACGGACTTGATCTCGAGGCTGAGGTACCCGGAGGTGCCGGTGGCGCGGAAGCAGACCTTCGCGTTGACGCGCGAGTAGACCTCGAGGAGGCCCGTCTCGCTGCCGCACTCGGCGAGGACGATGTGCCCGTCACCGCGCTTGAGGACGATGCCCTGCTCAGCCTCGATCTTGTCGGCCTGGGGATAGGTGAAGTCCTCCACCGCGTAGCCGGGCTGCGTGTCCGCCACCGCGGTGGCGGGAGCGTCGTCGTGGGAGGAGGCGGTGTAGCCGACAGTGGCGACGGCTGCCGCGCATGCCGCGGCGACGGCACCGGTCACAGCGATTTTTCTGACAGCGGCGATCATGCAAGTCCCCTCGCTCATCGTTGTGTTCTCGTGTCGAGTCGCCCAACCACCGTTGCCTGAAGCCCAGTTGTCGGGCCACGCCGCCGCATTCAAACACGTGACCGGCAATCAGAACACTGGACCAAAACGGAAGTTTCCCCCCGGTTCGCCATTACCGTGCGTGTGCCTCTTCTCACGCGCTTTCCTGACGCTCGATCAGTAGCCGACCGCCCCGCTCGTTGCGTACTGTCCCGCCCGTGCGTTCGTAGCACTCCTGTTCGGCTCCTGCCGCACAGCTGCCCCGACGTGTCCGGACGGTCGACTCGTCGCCGGCGGTGTGCGGCACCGACGACCAGCCACCCGTGACCGGCGGCTGCTCACCGCGGCCGCCGGTTCGCCCACCGGACGGACTTCATCTTGGACACGACTTTCTGGAGCAGACGGCGCTTTCTGACCACGGCGGCCGCGACGACGACAGCCGCCGCCCTCCCGCTCATCGGGACAGCCCAGGTCTACGCCGCCACCGCGGCGACGGGCGACGTGCCCGACCTGCCCTCCCTGCCGGACACCGCGCGGGGCAAGGCGGTGAGCGCGTGGAAGGCGGGCGGCCAGGCCGTGAAGAGCGCGGCGGCGGCGGCCCTCGCGGGCAGCGCGGCCGACGCCGAGCAGTTCGTCGCCGCAGGCCTTCCCGCCGCGATCGCGGAGGACAACCGCGTCGCCCTCTTCAAGGCACTCTCCGCCTCCGGCAAGGGCGGCGCGCGTGACATCACCGCGGCCCTGACGGCCGGTGACGAGGCGATCTCCGCCTTCCTCGCCGGCGGCTACGAGGCGTCGCAGCAGGAGGACCTGCGTGTCCTCACCTTCACCCTCATGAACCAGGGCGACAAGAGCGTCAAGGCGGCCGCGAGCACGGCGCTCGCGGACGGCACCACCGCCGCCCTGATGAAGTTCATCACCGAGACCCAGTTCACCGCGCGCTTCGAGGACGAGCGGGCCGAGGTCTTCAAGATCCTCGCCACCGCCTCGCCCGAGGTGAAGACCTACGCGACGCGCGCCCTGGACGAGGGCACGGCAGGCGCCATCCACTGGTTCCTGGAGACCGGGCAGCACATCGCCCGCGCCCGTGACCAGGAGACGGCCACCATCGACCAGCTCGTCGCCATCGTCGAACGCGAGGGCAAGCGGGCGCAGTTGACGACGGAGCAGGCGAAGGCCGAGTCGGAGAAGGCCCAGACGGCCGCCGAGAAGGCGAAGCAGGCCGCGCTGGAAGCCGCGGAGGAGGCGCAGGCGGCGAAGGAGGACGTGGCCAAGTCCGCGCGCGCCGCCCGCAAGGCGGCGGGTGCGGCCACGGGTGCCGCGAAGGCGGCCCGTACCGCCATCTCCGCCTCCAACGCGGCCCAGTCGGCGGCCCGCCGCGCCGCCTGGGCGGCGCACGCCGCCGCTGCCGCCGCCGCCACCGCCGCGCGGGCCGCCTCCGCCGCCTACCGTTCCGCCATGGCCGCGTCCAAGGACGCCGCCAAGACCCAGGCCGCCAAGGACGCGGCGGTCGGCGCCCGCAACGCCGCGGCGAAGGCACGTACGGCCGCGGCAGCGGCGGACTACGCCGCGACGGCCGCCTCGCAGGCCTCCTCCGCCGGCTCCTCCGCCGCCTCGGCGGCGCGCAACGCCGCGGCCGCCGCGAACTCGGCCGCCACCGCCGCCTCCGCCGCCGGCACCGCGCAGTCGGAGGCCGCCGCCGCCCGTGCCGCCGCGGCCGAGGCGGACGCGCAGGCCGCGCGGGCCACCGCCGCCGCCAACGCCGCCCAGTCCCTGGCCGCGATCGCGGCGAGCTCGGCGAAGGCGGCCCGGGACGCAGCCAACTCGGCCGCTCAGCACGCCGACAACGCTGCCGACGCCGCCGAGGAGGCGGTGAAGTACGCGGGTCAGGCCGTGGACTACGCCAACCGCTCCGCCAAGTACGCCGCCGCGGCCAAGTCGGCGGCCGACGCCGCGCTGAAGGCCGTCACCGACGCGCAGGAGGTGGAGCGGCAGGCCCGGGAGGCGGAGCAGGCGAAGATCGAGGAGCACACGCTCCAGGGGCGCGACGAGGCCCGCCGCCTCGCCGCCATCGAGGCGCAGGACGTCGCGGCCGCCCGTAACCAGCTCACCCAGAAGCAGGCCCAGGACACGGAGACCCTCGACCTCATCGCCGAGGCGGAGAGGGCGCTCGCGGCCGGCGACGAGGCGGGCGCGATCACCGCCGGCCGCAAGGCCTGTCTCAGGCTCCTGGACTCCCACGGCACCTGGACCCGCGAGGCCGCCGAGTACGCCCTCGCCTCGGACGACCAGGCGGTCCTGGCCTGGGTCGACACGGACCGGCTCATCGCGCAGAACCAGGACGACCGGGAGACGGTCCTCTACATCGCCCAGATCTCCACCCCCGCGGTGGCGGAGGCGGCGCAGCGGGCACTGGAGTCGGCCGACTCCGGCGCGGCCGCGGCCTTCCTCAACGGGGGCATGGTCGAGGCGGCGAAGACCGACAACCAGGTGTCCATCTTCCGCATCCTGTCGAAGAACCCGGGCAAGGCGGTGACGCAGGCCGCCGAAGCGGCCCTGTCCGACGGCTCCGCCAAGGCCCTCCACGACTTCTTCGCCACCAAGTACCCGGAGGCGCAGAAGCAGGACGACAACGTCGCCGTCTTCACGATCCTCAACACCGCCGGCCCGTACACCAAGATGGCGGCGACCGTGGCGCTGGACGGCCCGGAGTGGATGCTCCGGGACTTCCTCACCACCGTGCACCCGCGCATGGTGCAGCTCGACGCCGACGCCGCCGCCCACATCGCCGCCATCCGGGCCTCCCTCGCCCACGCGGCCAAGATCGCGCAGGACGCCCAGACGGACGCCGCGGAAGCAGCCAAGGCCGCGGCGGAGGCGCGGAACGCGGCCGACGAGGCGCTCGCGTGGGCCGACGCCGCGAAGAAGTCCGCGACCCAGGCGAACGAGTACGCCAAGGAGGCGGACGCGCACGCGGACGCCGCGGAGCAGTCCGCGAAGGACGCCTCGGCGTCCGCCGCGACGGCGCGGAACGCGGCCATCACCGCGCGTTCGGCCGCCCGGCGCGCCAACTACTCCGCCAACCGGGCGACCGCGTCCGCGGCCGCCGCGGTGCAGTCCGCCATCTCGGCACAGGCCTCCGCGACCGCCGCACAGGCCTCTGCGGCACAGGCCGGGAAGGACGCCGCCGAGGCCGCGAAGGCGGCGTCGGAAGCACGCGCGATCGCCGTCGCCAAGCGGAAGGCGGAGCAGGCCGAAGCGGCCAGGAAGGCGGCGGAGGAAGCCCGCAGGAACCAGCAGGACGGTGTCGATCCCTCCGACACCGAGGACAGCGACAAGGTCGACGAGCCGGGCACCTTCCTCGGCGGCACCAAGGACGACTGGCGCGACGTCGCCAACGTCCTGTCGGCCGTCTCCACCGTCTCGGGCGGCATCGCCGCCGCGTCCCTGCTGATCCCGCCGCCGCTGGGCGAGGCGATCGCGGGGATCGCGGGCTCGGTGTCGCTCATCACCGGTGTCGCGGGCGCCGTGATCACCGGGTTCACCGACGGCTGGACGTCCTCGGCCTTCCTCTCCTCCTCCGCGGGCGTCGCCATCGCCGTCCTCACCGGCGGCATACCGTTCACGAAGTTCGGCGGGGTCTCCGGAATCATCAAGTGGGGCACCGAGGGCCTGCGCTCCGCCCCGGTACTCGCCGCGCGCCTCCAGCAGGAACTGATCTCACCGGCGGTCGGCGTGTTCACCACCAAGTGGAACGACGCGAAAGACACGGTCACCGACACCGTCAGTGACGCCTGGCACTCACTGACCCCCTGGTAATCGGGCCCGTGAGACATTCCGGGGCGGAATGCGAACGGTCCAGTAAAGTGCTCCGCGCATTCCGTCCCGGAAGGACCATCGACTGTGTTCCTGTCCTTGCCCACCCTCGCCTGGGCCGCCATCGCCGTCGCCGTCACCCCGGTGCACATAGCCCTGATGCGCTGGTCGATGCCCACCCCGAAGGGGAAGACGAGCGTCTCCTTCATCCCCCTCGTCCTCGGCGCGACCCTGCTGCTGTTCGCCCTGGCGAAAAGTTATTCGTTCGCCGTGACCCTGTACCTTTACGCGGCCATTCTCCTGACATTCCTCGTCATGATCGTCCCGGTGAGGAAATGGGTCGCGGCCGACATCCTGAAACAGGAGCAGAATCCGGATATCAAGGTGAAGGTGCACACACCGTCCCTGGTGTGGATCACCTTTTCGATGTTCGTCATGATCGCGGTCGTCGTCGGCGTGTGGTTCTCCCACTCCTAGGGGCCCGCCTGCCGCGGCCCCATGGGCCGCCACCGACGTGAGAGGGGGCGCCCGGCCGAAGCCGGGCGCCCCCTCTCACGTCCTGACCGGCGGAGCTACTCCCCGAGCAGCGTCCGCACCCGGTCCTGCCCGACCGCCAGCAGCAGCGTGGGCAGGCGCGGGCCGGTGTCGCGGCCGACGAGCAGGTGGTACAGCAGCGCGAAGAACGTCCGCTGGGCGGTCTTGATCTCCGGCGGCAGCTCCTTCGGCGTGGCGTCCGCGGAGAACCCGGCCTGGACCTTGGGCACGCCGTAGACCAGGTGGGTGAGCCCGTCCAGCGACCAGTGCTCGGCGAGCCCGTCGAGCAGCAGCCGCAGCGACTGCCGGGACGGCTCGTCGAGGGACTTCAGCAGCTCGGCGTCGGGCTCGTCGCGGACGATGGTGCGCTGGTCGGCGGGGACGTGGGTGTTGATCCACGCCTCGGCCTTGTCGTAGCGCGGCCGGGCCTCGGCCAGCGAGCCCAGCGGGTTCGCCGGGTCCAGCTCGCTGAGGATGCGCAGCGCCTGGTCCTCGTGGCCGGCGGTGATGTCGGCCACGGACGCGAGCGTCCGGTACGGCAGCGGCCTGGGCGTCCGCGGCAGCTCACCGGCGGCGGTGCGCACGGCACGCGCGTGCGCGGCGACGTCGGCGGGCAGCGCGGTGCCGTCGGCCACCTTGGCGTCCAGGCGGTCCCACTCGTCGTAGAGCCGCTGGATCTCCTGGTCGAAGGCGATCTTGAAGGACTGGTTGGGCCGGCGGCGGGCGTACAGCCAGCGCAGCAGCTGCGGCTCCATGATCTGCAGGGCGTCGCCCGGGGTGGGCACGCCGCCCTTGGACGAGGACATCTTGGCCATGCCGCTGATGCCGACGAAGGCGTACATCGGGCCGATCGGCTGCTTGCCGCCGAAGATGCCGACGATCTGCCCGCCGACCTGGAACGACGACCCGGGGGACGAGTGGTCGACACCGCTGGGCTCGAAGATCACGCCCTCGTAGGCCCAGCGCATCGGCCAGTCGACCTTCCAGACCAGCTTGCCGCGGTTGAACTCGCTCAGCCGGACCGTCTCGGAGAACCCGCACGCGGTGCAGGCGTACGTCAGCTCGGTCGAGTCGTCGTCGTACGCGGTGACCGTCGTCAGGTCCTTCTCGCAGTTGCCGCAGAACGGCTTGTACGGGAAGTACCCGGCGGAGCCGGAGCTGCCGTCGTCCTCGGCGGCGGCGCCGGAGCCCTCCGCGGCCTCCAGCTCGGCCTCGTCGAGGGGCTTCTGCTGCTGCTTCTTCGCCGGGGCCTTCTTGGTCCGGTACTGGGCGAGGATCGCGTCGATGTCCTGCCGGTGCTTCATGGCGTGCAGGATCTGCTCGCGGTAGACACCGGAGGTGTACTGCGCGGTCTGGCTGATCCCGTCGAACTCCACGCCGAGCTCGGCCAGCGCCTCGACCATGGCGGCCTTGAAGTGCTCGGCCCAGTTGGGGTGGGCGGAGCCCTTGGGCGCCGGGACGGAGGTCAGGGGCTTGCCGATGTGCTCGGCCCAGGTCTCGTCGACGCCGGGGACACCGGCCGGCACCTTGCGGTACCGGTCGTAGTCGTCCCACGAGATCAGGTGCCGGACCTCGTGGCCGCGGCGGCGGACCTCGTCGGCGACCAGGTGCGGGGTCATGACCTCGCGCAGGTTGCCCAGGTGGATGGGTCCGGAGGGGGAGAGTCCGGACGCGACGACGACCGGTTTGCCCGGGGCACGACGCTCCGACTCGGCGATGACCTCGTCCGCGAAACGGGAGACCCAGTCGGTGGTCTCTGTGCTCTGAGCCACGATCGGCACGTCCTCTTTCCCTGGTGTTTCCTGAAGTACAGCTCGGGCAGCCGGTACGGTCGCACGGCTGACCGCTCCATTCTCCCAGCCCGGCCCGCATCCGCGAAAACCCCTTTTCATCGCGTGGGATACTCGGTTTCCGTAGTACTTCCGGAACCCGAGCAGAACGGCAGCCACTCCATGGCCTCGGTCACGTCCCTCAGCGACTCCGTCCAGCAGCACCTCGCGTCCGCCCTCTCGGCCGTCCGGCCGGAGGCCGCCGACGTCGACCCGCTGCTGCGACGAAGCGACCGGGCGGACTACCAGGCCAACGGCATCCTCGCCCTGGCCAAGAAGTCCAAGGCGAACCCTCGGGAGCTGGCGGCCGAGGTCGTCTCGCACATCACCACCGGCGACCTGATCGCGGACGTCGAGGTCTCCGGGCCCGGCTTCCTGAACATCACCATCGGCGACCGGGCGATCACCGGGAACCTCGCCGCGCGGTACGCGGACGGCGAGCGCCTCGGCGTGCCGCTGAAGGAGGACGCGGGCGTCACGGTCGTCGACTACGCCCAGCCGAACGTGGCGAAGGAGATGCACGTCGGCCACCTGCGGTCCGCGGTCATCGGCGACGCCCTGCGTGGCATGCTCGACTTCACCGGCGAGAAGACGATCGGCCGGCACCACATCGGCGACTGGGGCACCCAGTTCGGCATGCTCATCCAGTACCTGTTCGAGCACCCCGGCGAGCTGGCTCCGGCCGAGGACGTCGACGGCGAGCAGGCGATGAGCAACCTGAACCGCGTGTACAAGGCGTCGCGTGCGCTCTTCGACTCGGACGAGGAGTTCAAGGACCGGGCCCGCAAGCGGGTCGTCGCCCTCCAGTCCGGTGACAAGGAGACGCTCGAACTGTGGCAGCAGTTCGTGGACGAGTCGAAGGTCTACTTCTACTCCGTCTTCGAGAAGCTCGACATGGAGATCCGCGACGAGGAGATCGTCGGCGAGTCCGCGTACAACGAGGGCATGCCCGAGACCGCCCGCCTCCTGGAGGAGATGGGTGTCGCGGTGCGCTCCGAGGGCGCGCTCGTGGTGTTCTTCGACGAGATCCGCGGCAAGGACGACCAGCCGGTCCCGCTGATCGTGCAGAAGGCCGACGGCGGCTTCGGCTACGCGGCGTCCGACCTGACCGCGATCCGCAACCGCGTCCTCGACCTGCACGCGACCACGCTGCTGTACGTCGTCGACGTGCGCCAGTCGCTGCACTTCAGGATGGTCTTCGAGACGGCCCGCCGGGCCGGCTGGCTGAACGACGACGTCACCGCGCACAACATGGGCTACGGCACGGTGCTCGGCGCGGACGGCAAGCCCTTCAAGACGCGTGAGGGCGCGACCGTGCGGCTGGAGGACCTGCTGGACGAGGCGGTGCAGCGGGCCGCGGAGGTCGTCCGGGAGAAGGCGCGGGACCTCACCGAGGAGGAGATCCAGGAGCGGGCCGCGCAGGTCGGCATCGGGGCCGTGAAGTACGCGGACCTGTCGACGTCGCCGAACCGCGACTACAAGTTCGACCTGGACCAGATGGTCTCGCTCAACGGCGACACGTCCGTCTACCTCCAGTACGCCTACGCCCGGATCCAGTCGATCCTGCGCAAGGCCGGCGAGGTCCGCCCCGCCGCTCACCCGGAGCTGGGCCTGCACGACGCGGAGCGGGCGCTGGGCCTGCACCTGGACGCGTTCGGGGACACGGTCTTCGAGGCGGCCGCGGAGTACGCCCCGCACAAGCTGACGGCGTACCTCTACCAGCTCGCGTCGCTGTACACGTCCTTCTACGACAAGTGCCCGGTCCTGAAGGCCGAGACGCCCGAGCAGGTGGAGAACCGCCTGTTCCTGTGCGACGTCACGGCCCGCACCCTGCACCGGGGCATGGCCCTGCTGGGCATCAGGACGCCCGAGCGGCTCTGAGTGCCTCGCCCGTGGCCGACGGGCGGGCCGTGCCGGCTCCGGCCGGCAGGGTCAGCCCGTCGGGCACGTCGATGCCGAACTCCTCCGCCAGCACCCGGCGGACCGCCGCCTCGTCCGGCACCTTCCGCTCGGTGACCGTGCCGTCGGCGCCCGTCGCGGTGACCCGGTCGCCGTCGAGCAGCAGGTGCCCGTCCGCCGTGAGGCGCTGCACGTAGGGGCGGCGGGAGAAGGGCGACCGGGGGTTCGTGGCGATGTGCCAGTTGATGACCTCGTAGTCGCAACTCTCGAACGGCTCCAGCGTGAAGGCGTACTGCGCCTGCCAGACGGCCTCCGCGGACGCCCCGCGCGCCTCGAGCACCCACATCTCCAGCGGCCCCCGGTGCGGTGCGTGCACCAGCCGGTGCCGGCGCCCGGCGTCCTGGAACTCGGTGTCCGCGATCAGCGGCACCGGCTCCAGCAGCGACCCGACGGCACCGAAACCGACGTCGGCCAGGTACGGCAGGGGTTCGCCGGGGACCTCGGCCAGCAGGGCCATGTGGGTGCGGGGCCGGTCCTCGACCCGGTCGGCGCCGACGACGACCCGCGCGGTCAGCCGGGTCACCCCGAACCCGAGTGCCTCCAGGGCGAGCGCGAACAGCGTGTTGTGCTCGTAGCAGTACCCGCCGCGCCGCCGCCCGTGGACCAGCTTGGCCATCAGGCCGGCGGGGTCGAGGGAGGGCGCCGTGCCGCCCAGGGCGTCGAGGTTCTCGAACGGGACCGCCCTCAGATGGGCGAGGTGGACACCCCGCAGGGTGGCCGCGTCGGCCCGCCGCTCCCCCTCCCAGCCGATCCGCCCGAGGTACGCGTCGAGGTCGAACGGTGTGGTCCGTGCGCTGTCAGCCATACCGCCACCCTAGGGACGCATCGCCCGCCCCGTCCGCCGTCCACGGCCGGACCGGCGCCCGGCCTTTCGTCCTAGGCCGACAGGCCCAGGTCCCCCAGCGCCGCGCCCAGCCGCCGCAGCCCCTCCGCGATCTCGTCCGGCGTCTGTGTGACGAAGCACAGCCGCATCGTGGCGCGGTCGGGCTCACCGGCGTGGAAGGGGGCGCCGGGCACGTACGCCACGTCGTGCCGGACCACCTCGGGCAGCAGGGCCGTGGTGTCGTACCGCTCCGGCAGCCGCGCCCACAGGAACATGCCGCCCTCGGGAGTGGTCCACACCGACCCCGTCGGCAGCGCGTCCGCCAGGCCCGCGAGCATGGCGTCCCGGCGTTCCCGGTAGGCGGCGGCGACGCGGGCGACGTGGGCGTCCAGGTCGCTGTCGGCCAGGTACCGGGCGGCGGCGAGCTGGTTCACGGTCGGGGTGTGCAGGTCGGCGGCCTGCTTGGCGACCGCGCAGGCCCGGCGCAGCTCGGCGGGCGCCCGCAGCCAGCCCAGGCGCAGGCCGGGCGCCATCACCTTGGAGAAGGAGCCCAGCAGCACGGTGCGGTCCCGGGCCCCCTCGTAGGAGGCGATCCACGGCACCCGCTCGCCCTCGAAGCGCAGCTCCCCGTACGGGTCGTCCTCGACGATCCACAGCCCGCACCGGCCGGCGACCTCGGCGACGGCGGCACGGCGGGCGGCGGGCATGGTGCGGCCGGTCGGGTTCGAGAAGGTGGGCACGGTGTAGAGCAGCTTGGGCCGCTCGCGCGCCACCAGCTCCTCCAGCGCCACGGGGTCCGGCCCGTCCTGGTCACCGGGCACGGCGACCACGCGGGCGCCCGCGAAGCCGAAGGCCTGGAGGGCGGCCAGGTAGCAGGGGCTCTCGACGAGGACCGTGTCGCCGGGTTCGACCAGGGCGGTGGCGAGCAGGGACAGTGCCTGCTGCGAGCCGGTGGTGACGAGGATGTCGTCGGCGTCGGTGGCCAGCCCGCGCACCGAGGTACGGGCGGCGAGCGCGGCCCGCAGGACGGGCTCGCCCTCGGTGGTGGAGTACTGCAGCGCCTGCGCGGGCGCCTCGGCGAGGACGGCCCGGTACGCGGCGGCGATGCCCTCCGCGTCGAACAGCGAGGGGGCCGGCAGCCCGCCCGCGAAGTTGATCACCTCGGGGCGGGCGGTGACGGCGAGGATGTCCCGTACCGGCGAACCGCCGATCGACCGGGCCCGCGCGGCGAGCGGCGGCAGCGGTGCGGTGGCGGTGGGAGCGGCGTCCTGAGTCACTGTCATGGCCGCAGCCTAGGGAAGTATGTGCCCTCTACAGGGACGTTTCCGTGATGCGGACACGGGGGCGGGTCAGGTCCCCTCGACCCGCTCCCAGGCGTGGCTGCCGAGCGGATACGCGTAGTAGGACGCGTCCTTGGACGCGCTGGTGCGGAACGGCTTGCCGTGGTCGTCGATGCGCAGGGTGCCCTGCCGCTCGCCGCTCGACCACTCCAGCTCCAGGTACCAGCTGACGTCGTGGCCGCTGGTGTGCGCCTTGACGTGGAACACCTCGGGGTCGGACTCGGTGACCTTGTACGGGAAGTCCCGCTGCCCCGCGACCGGCATCGCCAGCGGGGTGCCCAGGTCCAGCGAGACGTCGAAGGACGCGGTGTCCACCCCGCCGCCGCAGCCGTTGCCCATCACGTACTGGTTCCAGTCCAGCGCCGGCTTGCTGCTCACCACGCGCACGTGCAGGTCCTCGAGGACCACGGTCTCCTCGCCGGTGCCCTGCACGGCGAGGGCGACCGTCTGCCGGTTCGCGGAGACCGCGCCGTAGGCGGTGGCCCAGCCGACCGCGTCCTGCTGCGGGGGTGGGGGCAGCACGTTCTGCGGGCTGCGGTCGACCAGGAAGGCGTGGTCGCAGGGCACGTCCCAGTAGTACGGGGTGGTCGCCACGGTGAGCGCCGGGCCACTGGCGGGGGCGGGGCGGCTGGGCGCGGCCGTGCTCTCGCGCGCCGCGGGCGCCGAGGAGGATGCGGAGGAGGACGGCGACGGGGAGGCGGACGCCGAGGCGGAGGCGCTCGCGCTCGGCGACGCCGGCCGGGTGGCGGTCCCGGACACCTGGGCGGAGGCCGACACGGTGGCCCCGACGGCCCCGGCCGGACCGCGCTGCCCGCCGTCGCCGTCGCCCGGCACGAGGTTCGCCACGAGCGCCACGGCACCGGCGATGACGACGACACCGGTCGCGGCGTACAGGGCGGTGCGGTGCCGCCGACGGCGCGAGGGAGCGGGGCGCTCCGGTGCGGAGGGGGCGTCCAGGGTGTAGGAGGAGGTCGGTGCGGTCCCGGCCCCGGCCCCGGACACCGCCCCCGGCCCAGAGACGGACGCCGCCCCGGAAACCGACCCCGGCCCAGAGACGGACGCCGCCCCCGAGACCGACCCCGGCCCAGAGGCAGACCCCTGCCCGGTGGTGGGCGCCGTCCCGGAAACCGACCCCGGCCCAGAGACGGACGCCGCCCCCGAGACCGACCCCGGCCCGGAGGCGGGCCCCTGCCCGGTGGTGGGCGCCTGTTCCGGTGCGGACGCCTCTCCGGGGGCCGACGCCGCGGGCGCTGACGACGCGTCCGGCGGGCCGCTCCCCTCCCCCGCGGGCGCCGCCGCGCTGTCCGCCTCGGCGGCGTCCCCGGCCGCCGCTTCCGCCGGGGGCGCCTGGCGCCCGGGGTCCTCCCCCTTCTTCACGCCGCGCAGCGCATCCGCGCGGATCCACCGGCGATGGAGTTCGAGCAGCTCCTCGGGGGTCGCCCGGCACACCCGGGCCAGCCGCTCGACGGGCGCGAACTCGACGGGTACGACCTCCCCGCTGACGTACCGATGCACAGTGGACGCGCTCATGTGCAGCCGCTTGCCCAACGCCCCGTAGCTGAGCCCGGAACGCTCCTTGAGCTCCTGCAGCAGTCCCGCGAAGTCGTCCCCCGCCACCGTCTCTCCCTCTCCCGCATCCCCGCACCGCGTCCCAGAGGGACACCGTTTCCCCAGGTCAGAGCCGTTCCCGGCATCCCATTGTCCCGCATGCCGCGGCACGGCTGGCGCACGGGACGACTCGGACCCCAAGCTGTGGTCATCCAAGCAGCCGCTCCCGGCGAACGGTCGAGCGGCTCACCCAACTTCCATCGAAACGGGGCCCCTTCATGTCTGCACGCACCACCCGTACCCGCCTGTTCGCCGCCACCACGATCGCCCTGGCCGCGCTCGCCCTGACGGCCTGTGAGGGCGGTTCGGACACGGGCGCCGAGAGCGGCCCGTCCACCTCCGCGACGGCCACGGGCCAGAACACCCCGTCCGCCGGCGCCTCCGCCTCCACGGGCGGCGACAAGGGCTCGTCCGGTACGACGACGGGCTCGGGCACGGACACCCACGGCTCCACCGGCTCCTCCGGATCCACCGGCTCCTCGGGCTCCGGCGGCAAGGACGCCTCCTCCGGCTCGGCCGGCGGCAACAGCGGCTCCGGCGCCCAGGGCAGCGACGCCGAGGACGACATGCCCGGCGAGTGCTCCGCGTCCGACGTGAAGATCACCGCGCAGAAGCTGTCCCGCCCCCTCAACCACCTGCTGCTGACCGCCACCAACACCGGCTCGAAGACGTGCATGCTGCCCCCGTATCCGGCGGCCCGCTTCGGCGAGGCCCAGGCGGTGCCGCCGGTCGCGGAGGCCACCAAGCCGCAGTCGCTGACCGGAGTCGCACCCGGCGAGTCCGGCTACGCCGGGGTGGTCCTGTCGGCCGGCGACGGCAGCGGCGAGAACGGCTACGAGACGAACACCCTCACGATCCCCTTCGAGGACGGCTCCATCGCCACGGTCGCCCTGCCCGCCGGCGGCGTGTACGTCGACACCGCGTTGACGGTCACCTACTGGCAGACCGACGTGGACGCGGCCGTCGGGTACTGAAGAGGTGCCCGCACCCCCTGCGCGAAGCACCGGGGGAGGTCGCTCAGCGCAGGGTGCGAGCGACCTCGGTGGCCCAGTAGGTCAGGATGTTGCGCGCGCCGGCCCGCTTGATGCCGGTGAGCGTCTCCAGGATGGCCCGGTCGCGGTCGATCCAGCCCTTCTCGGCGGCGGCCTCGATCATCGAGTACTCGCCGGAGATCTGGTAGGCGGCAACGGGCACGTCCACGGCCTCGGCGACCTTGGCCAGGATGTCGAGGTAGGGGCCGGCCGGCTTGACCATCACCATGTCGGCGCCCTCCTCCAGGTCGAGCGCCAGCTCCCGCATCGACTCGCGCACGTTGGCGCCGTCCTGCTGGTAGGTCTTGCGGTCGCCCTTGAGCGAGGATCCGACCGCCTCGCGGAAGGGCCCGTAGAAGGCGGAGGCGTACTTCGCGGTGTAGGCGAGGATGGCGACATCCTCCCGCCCGATCTGGTCGAGGGCGTCGCGGACGACCCCGATCTGGCCGTCCATCATCCCGCTGGGACCGACCACATGGGCGCCGGCGTCGGCCTGGACCTGGGCCATCTCGGCGTACCGCTCGAGGGTGGCGTCGTTGTCGACCCGGCCCTGGTCGTCGAGCACACCGCAGTGCCCGTGGTCGGTGAACTCGTCGAGGCACAGGTCGGACATGACGAGCAGCTCGTCCCCGACCTCGGCCCGCACGTCCCGCAGGGCGACCTGGAGGATCCCGTCCGGGTCGGTCCCGACCGTCCCGGCGGCGTCCTTCTTGGCCTCCTCCGGCACGCCGAACAGCATGATCCCGGAGATCCCGGCCTCGACCGCCTCGGCGGCGGCCTTCTTCAGGCTGTCCCGGGTGTGCTGCACGACCCCGGGCATCGCCGCGATCGGCACCGGCTCGCTCACGCCCTCCCGCACGAAGGCGGGCAGGATCAGGTCGGCGGGATGCAGTCGCGTCTCGGCGACCATCCGACGCATGACGGGAGTGGTCCGCAGCCGCCGGGGCCGGGTGCCGGGAAAGGATCCGTACGTCGTCATACCACCTACGCTACGCCCGCCCCCGCCATGCCTTTGCCGACGCGGAGTCGGCCCCGGAACCCTTGACCTCGACCAAACTTGAGCTTCTACGGTCGGTGCCATGGACTACTCGCACAGCGACGCCGAACTCATCCAACAGCCCGTCGGCTACTGGACCTGGGCGGCCTACAAGGCCGTCGTCACCCGCACCCGGGTGGCCCTCGCCGAGATCGGCACGACCCAGCCCCAGTGGTGGGCCCTCAACCAGGTCGCCCGCGCGGACACCCCGAAGACCCGCGCCGAGGTCTCCCGCATCCTGCGCGGCTACCTCGACACGGGCGCGGACACCATGGAGGCGGAGATCGACGCGACCGTCACCGCCGGCTGGATCACCGAGCACCCCGACGGCCGCCTGACCCTCACGACCGAGGGCCGCGCCTTCTACGAGAAGGCGGCCGCCCTCCAGACCGACCTGTGGACGCAACGCCACTCGGGAATCTCCGACGAGGAGTACCTGACCACCATGAAGGTCCTCCAGCGCCTCATCCACAACACGGGAGGCCAGGCCTGGCACCACTGACCCGCCCTTCGTCCCGGGGCCCTCGTCCCCGGGACGCGGACGGCGGAACCAATCACCGGCGCGGGATGTCCGAACAGATGTGGCGGCCTTCCTCTTCCTGACCCTGGCCCTCGCGCCGTTCCTGACGCCGTTCGTCGTCCTGGGCACCGCGGGGGTGCTCGCCGTGCGGGCGTGGCACTGGGAACCGGAGAAGGGCCTGCGCATGCCCGGCGCCGTGTCGTGCGGTCTGCTGGCCGTGCTGGCCGGATCGGCGGCCCTGGGCGCCTACGCGTACGGCGTGAACCAGGGCTTCTACATCCTGGATCCCGACCAGATGTGCGCCGCCGCCGGAGCGCCGGGCGATCACGTGGTGACCCGGATGACGCTGCCGGTCAGCGCGCAGTGCGTCACGCCGGACGGCGTGGGCACCGAGCTGGTGCCCGGCTGGGTGAACCCGGTCGTCGTCACCGGCCTGACGGTCCTCGTGCTCGCCCTCGCCGCCGCCGTCGCCTCGCCACTGCTGAGGGCACGGGCGCGGCCGCACGACCGTGAGGGACAATCCGAAGGCCCCCGCCCGTGCCGCGGCGGAGGCACTGGGCTCACAGGAGAGGGCTGACATGCGACTGCGCTGCGCCGTGCTCGACGACTTCCAGGACGTCGCCACCACCGTCGCCGACTGGAGCCCCGTCGGCGACCGGGTGGAGGTCACCGCCTTCACCGAGCACTTCGCCACCGAGGACGAACTGGCCGAGGCCCTCGCGGACTTCGACATCGCGGTGACCCTGCGCGAGCGCGTCCCGTTCCCCGCCTCCCTCCTCGACCGGCTCCCCCGGCTGAAGCTGATCGTCGCGTCCGGCATGCGCAACTCCGTCATCGACTACCCGGCCGCCGAGCGGAACGGCGTCACGGTCTGCGGCACGCAGAGCTCCCCCACCCCGCCGGTGGAACTGACCTGGGCGCTCCTCCTCGGACTGTCCCGCGGCATCGTGACGGAGAACAACGCCCTGCGTGCGGGCGGCCCGTGGCAGTCGACGGTCGGCGCGGACCTGCACGGCCGCCGCCTCGGCCTGCTCGGACTGGGCAAGATCGGCAGCAGGGTGGCGCGGGTGGGCCTCGCCTTCGGGATGGAGGTCACGGCCTGGAGCCCTCACCTCACCAAGGAGCGCACGGACGAGGTGGGCGCCGAACTGGCGCCCTCGAAGGAGGAGCTGCTCCGCACCAGCGACTTCGTCTCGCTCCACCTGGTACTGGGCGAGACCACCCGAGGCATCCTGGGCGCCCCCGAACTGGCCCTGCTGAAGCCGACCGCCTACCTGATCAACACCTCCCGCTCGGCACTCGTCGACCAGGACGCACTGCTCACCGCCCTGCACGAGGCCCGCATCGCGGGCGCGGCGGTCGACGTCTTCGACAGCGAACCCCTGCCCGCCGACGACCCGATGCGCACCGCGCCCCGCCTCCTGGCCACCCCGCACCTCGGCTACGTCTCCCACCTCAACTACCGCACGTACTACGGCCAGGCGGTGGAAGCCATCGACGCCTACCTCGCCGGCACCCCGATCCGCCGCCTCGGCTGAACCCCCTCGGGGAGGTCACCCGGGCGGGGGCGCCTTGGCGAGGGTGCAGACGCCGTCCGCGCACCGGCGCTCCAGACGGCCGCGGGACACGGTCTGCGCCAGACCGACCATCCAGCAGGTGGGGCAGCCCCGAAACGCGATCAGGGCCAACGGGGCCGCCAGCAGGGTGGCGGGGCCGGCGACGGGCACCAGGGCGATCGAGCCGATGATCAGCCCGAAGCCGATGGCGCCGCGCGCCAGGTGACGCGGGACGGACTTGCTCGCGAAGTTCCTCTCGGACGCCGGGGACTGTGCCGGCCTCACGGTCATGACTCTCCTCCGACTGGTGGGTCGATCACTTGATCGATGACTGGATCGGTCGCCGCCAGTGAGTGACGCAGCGCCGCGCGGGCCCGGTGCAGCCGCGACTTCATCGCGGCGTTGCTGAGCCCGAGCGCATGGGCGACGGCCCTGCCGGGCAGGCCCTGGACGTCCCGCATGATCAGCACCTGGCGCTGATCACGGGGAAGGGCGCCGACCGCCGCCGCGACCCGCTCCACCTCCAGCCTGCGCAGCACCGCGTCCTCGGCGGACGGTTCCGCGGCACCCTCCGGTCCGGCCGGCGCCTCGTCGCCCCGCGGGACGAGCAGCCGTACCTGACGGAGGCATTCGTTGCGCACGATCCGGAACATCCACGAGGCGAGCGCGCCGGTGGCCCGCAAGGTGCCGATCTTCCGGTAGAGGATGATCAGCGCCTCCTGCGCCGCGTCCTCCGCATCCTGCGGCGACGCGCACAGCGACAGCGCGAACTTGCGCACATGGGGCTGCGATTCCATGACGACGGTGGTGAGCGACGTGACGTCACCGTCCTGAGCGGCCTTGATCAGCCGCTCGTCCGGCCAGCGGAAGCGCCGGTTCATCCGCTCCCCCCACCGGGATGCACCCCGCGCGCCGGCACGGGTCAGCTTCCGCTCTTGTAGCGCCGCATCAGGTGCCACCCGCACGCGCCCACGAGCAGGGCTCCGATCACTACGAGTCCGGTGACCATCATCGGTGTCTCCTCCCGGTTCCGCCGGCCCGTTCGGCCGGTACGCAGACAAGAGGCCGGGAGGCCCGGAAAGGATTCACCTTCTCGCAACGAGCGATGGCGGGACGCGCACAGCACGTCCCGCCACCACCTCACGCCTACGACCTCAGGTCGAGGACCGCCGCCTCCGTGCCCCCGGCCGCCGCTCGCTCGGCCGCGTCACCGGATCGCCGGCGTCCTGCGCCGCCGCGCGGCGGCGCAGGCCGAAGTCGGCCAGGGCCTCCGCCAGCTTGTGGACGGAAGGCTCCGGAGCCATGACGTCCACGCGCAGCCCGTGCTCCTCAGCGGTCTTGGCCGTCGCCGGGCCGATGCAGGCGATCACCGTCACGTTGTGCGGCTTGCCCGCGATACCGACCAGGTTCCGCACCGTGGACGACGACGTGAACAGCACCGCGTCGAAGCCACCGCCCTTGATCGCCTCGCGGGTCGTGGCCGGCGGCGGCGAGGCGCGCACCGTGCGGTAGGCGGTGACGTCGTCGACCTCCCAGCCCAGCTCGATCAGCCCAGCCACCAGGGTCTCGGTGGCGATGTCGGCCCGGGGCAGGAAGACCCGGTCGATCGGGTCGAAGACCGGGTCGTAGGGCGGCCAGTCCTCCAGCAGACCCGCCGCCGACTGCTCGCCGCTCGGCACCAGGTCCGGCTTCACGCCGAAGGCGATCAGCGCCTTGGCGGTCTGCTCGCCCACCGCGGCGACCTTGATGCCCGCGAAGGCACGGGCGTCGAGCCCGTACTCCTCGAACTTCTCCCGGACCGCCTTCACCGCGTTGACCGAGGTGAACGCGATCCACTCGTAGCGGCCCGTCACCAGGCCCTTGACCGCCCGCTCCATCTGCTGCGGGGTGCGCGGGGGCTCCACCGCGATGGTCGGCACCTCGTGCGGGACGGCCCCGTACGACCTCAGCTGGTCGGAGAGCGACGCCGCCTGCTCCTTCGTGCGCGGCACGAGGACCTTCCAGCCGAACAGCGGCTTGGACTCGAACCACGACAGCTGGTCGCGCCGGGCGGTGGCACTGCGCTCGCCGACCACGGCTATCACCGGGCGGCCGCCGTCCGGGGACGGCAGCACCTTGGCCTGCTTCAGCGTCTGCGCGACCGTGCCGAGCGTCGCCGTCCAGGTGCGCTGCCGCGTCGTCGTACCGGCGATGGTCACCGTCAGCGGGGTGTCCGGCTTGCGGCCGGCCGACACCAGCTCACCGGCGGCCGCGGCCACCGAGTCCAGCGTCGTCGACACCACGACCGTCCCGTCGGAGGCGCCCACCTCGGTCCAGCAGCGGTCCGACGCCGTACGGGCGTCCACGAACCGCACGTCGGCACCCTCGGCGTCCCGCAGCGGCACCCCGGCGTACGCGGGCACGCCGACGGCGTTCGCGATGCCGGGGACGACCTCGAAGGGCACCCCGGCCGCGGCGCACGCGAGCATCTCCTCGGCGGCGTACGTGTCGAGCCCGGGGTCCCCGGTCACCGCACGCACGACCCGCCTGCCGCCCCGCGCGGCCTCCATGACAAGATGTGCGGCATCCCGCACGGCGGGGACACCGACGGCCGTTGACGACCCGTCAACAACCGTCAGCTGGGGCGTGCCTGCGCCCGGATCCGACGGATCGGCATCCGTGTGCACCTCGGCGACGCCCTGCTTCGCGTGCGTCCGTACGACGTCGAGCACCTCGTGCTCGGCGACGAGGACGTCCGCGTTGGCCAGCGCCTCCACGGCGCGCAGAGTCAGCAGTCCCGGATCTCCGGGTCCGGCACCGAGGAAGGTGACGTGCCCGTGTTCCGGACAGGCGGGAAAGGCGGTGGGGCTCAATGTGCTCGCTCCCCCATCAGACCGGCCGCGCCCTGGGCGAGCATCTCGGTGGCGAGTTCGCGACCGAGTGCCAGTGCCGCATCGTGCGTCTGGGGCACGGGACCGGTGGTGGACAGCTGCACCAGCGTCGAGCCGTCGGTCGTGCCGACGACGCCGCGCAGGCGCATTTCCTTGACAGTCTGCCCGTCGGCCAGGAGGTCGGCCAGCGCGCCCACAGGGGCGCTGCAGCCGGCCTCCAGGGCGGCGAGCAGTGACCGCTCGGCCGTCACGGCGACCCGCGTGAGCGGGTCGTCGAGCTCGGCGAGCGCGGCGATCAGCGCAGCGTTGTCCGCGGCGCACTCGATCGCCAGGGCCCCCTGGCCGGGGGCGGGCAGAACCGTGTCGACCGACAGGAAGTCGGTCACCTCGTCGATGCGTCCGACCCGGTTCAGTCCGGCGGCGGCCAGCACGACGGCGTCGAGCTCACCGCTGCGGACGTATCCGATGCGGGTGTCGACGTTGCCCCGGATCGGGACCGTCTCGATCTCCAGTCCGTGGGCGCGGGCGTACGCGTTCAGCTGTGCCATGCGACGCGGCGCGCCCGTGCCTATGCGGGCCCCGCTGGGCAGGTCGGTGAACTTCCGCGCGTCCCGGGCGACGATGACGTCCCGCGGGTCCTCGCGCACGGGGGTGGCCGCCAGGACCAGGCCCTCGTGCTCCGCGGTGGGGAGGTCCTTGAGCGAATGAACCGCGAAGTCCACGTCACCCCGCAGCAGGGCCTCGCGCAGCGCGGCGACGAACACGCCCGTGCCGCCGATCTGGGCCAGGTGCTCGCGGGACGTGTCGCCGTACGTGGTGATCTCGACGAGCTCCACAGGCCGTCCGGTCACCTGGCTCACGGCATCCGCCACCTGCCCGGACTGGGCCATGGCGAGCTTGCTGCGCCTCGTCCCCAGTCTCAGTGCCTTCTCAGTCATGCCGGCCCTCGGTTCTTCTCAGTGCTGTTCTCGGTCCGCGAGACGGAGGCCACCGTCTCCTGGTCGAGGTCGAACAGGGTGCGCAGCGCGTCCGCGTACCCGGCGCCGCCGGGCTCGGCGGCGAGCTGCTTGACCCGGACCGTCGGCGCGTGCAGCAGCTTGTCGACCACACGCTTGACGGTCTGGGTGATCTCGGCGCGGTGCTTGTCGTCCAGACCCGGCAGCCGCCCCTCCAGCCGGGCGATCTCACCGGCGACGACGTCGGCGGCCATGCTGCGCAGCGCGACGACGGTCGGCGTGATGTGCGCGGCCCGCTGGGCGGCGCCGAAGGCCGCGACCTCGTCGCCGACGATCCGGCGGACCATGTCGACGTCGGCGGCCATCGGCGCGTCGGCCGACGCCTCGGCGAGCGACTCGATGTCCACCAGGCGCACCCCGGCCAGCCGGTGCACGGCGGCGTCGATGTCGCGCGGCATGGCGAGGTCGAGCAGGAAGAGCACGGGCTGCGGGCGCGGCACCTCGGCGACCGGCTCGGGGCGGCGGCGCTCGGGGATCCGGCCGACACTCGCGGCCGTCGCGGCCAGCGCGCTGATCAGCTCGGCGTCCGTCCCGGCGCCCGGACGCCCGGTCTCGCGCGGCCGGTCCACGGCCGTACCGCCGGCGGCCCAGGCTCCGTGCTGCTCCAGCGTCGCCGCGTCCATGCCGGCCACGGCGGCCTCCCCCATGACGGAGAAGCCGGTCGGCACGGAGGCCAGGTCCAGCGGGCAGTTCTCGTCGGCACCGGCGGAGGCACCCGGCAGAGGCGTTTCGGCACGCTCCGGTACGGCGGTGGGACCGGCGTCCGCGGCCGGACGGGCGCCGTCGGTCGCGGCCACGGCCGCGGGCGCGCCGGTGCGGCCCTCCATCGTCGCCGCCACGGCGTCGGCCGTGAGGACCAGCCCGGTCGCCCCGGTACAGGAGACGGCCACGTCGGCACGTGTCAGCTCGGCCGGCACCGCGTCCATCGGTACCGCGCGGGCCAGCACGTCCGTGTCGTCGCCCTCGGAGAGGATCTCGGCGAGCCGCTCGGCCCGCTCGAAGGTGCGGTTGGCGACCACGATCTCGGCGATCCCGGCCCGGGCCAGCGTGGCGGCGGCCAGCGAGGACATCGAGCCGGCGCCGATGACCAGCGCCCTCTTGCCCCGCGCCCAGGTCTGGACGTCGGCTCCCGCGGCGAGCTGCTCCAGGCCGAAGGTGACCAGGGACTGCCCGGCGCGGTCGATGCCGGTCTCGGAGTGGGCGCGCTTGCCGACCCGGAGCGCCTGCTGGAACAGGTCGTTGAGGAGCCGTCCGGCGGTGTGCAAGTCCTGGGCGCGTGCCAGGGAGTCCTTTATCTGGCCGAGGATCTGACCCTCGCCGACCACCATCGAGTCCAGCCCGCAGGCCACCGAGAACAGGTGGTGGACGGCCCGGTCCTCGTAGTGCACATAAAGATAAGGAGTGAGCTCGTCCAGGCCGACCCCGCTGTGCTGGGCCAGCAGCGTGGACAGCTCGGCGACACCGGCGTGGAACTTGTCCACGTCGGCGTACAGCTCGATGCGGTTGCAGGTGGCCAGCAGCGCGGCCTCGGCGGCCGGTTCGGCCGCGACGGTGTCCTGCAGCAGCTTGCACTGCGCGTCCGCGTGCAGCGAGGCCCGCTCCAGGACGCTGACGGGGGCACTGCGGTGGCTCAGCCCGACGACGAGGAGGCTCATGCCGGCATCACGGCGGGCACGTCCCCGTCGGGTCCCTGGTCGGCGGAGGGCTGCTGCTTGCGGGCGACGGCGGGCGGCACGGCACCGGCGTCGGCCGCGGCCTCCTCACCGGCCTTGCGCTGCTCGTGGAAGGCGAGGATCTGCAGCTCGATGGAGAGGTCGACCTTGCGCACGTCGACGCCCTCGGGGACGTTCAGCACGGTCGGCGCGAAGTTCAGGATGGAGGTGACACCGGCGGCCACGAGCCGGTCACAGACCTGCTGGGCGGCACCGGCGGGGGTCGCGATCACACCGATCGAGACACCGTCGTCCTGGATGATCTTCTCCAGCTCGTCGGTGTGCTGCACGGGGATGCCCGCGACGGGCTTTCCGGCCATCTGCGGGTCGGCGTCGATGAGCGCGGCGACGCGGAAACCGCGGGACGCGAACCCACCGTAGTTGGCGAGCGCGGCGCCGAGGTTACCGATACCGACGATCACTACCGGCCAGTCCTGGGTCAGCCCGAGTTCACGCGAGATCTGGTAGACGAGATACTCGACGTCGTAACCGACACCCCGGGTCCCGTAGGAGCCGAGGTAGGAGAAGTCCTTGCGCAGCTTCGCGGAGTTGACTCCCGCCGCGGCCGCCAGCTCCTCGGAGGAGACCGTGGGCACCGAGCGCTCCGACAGTGCGGTGAGGGCTCGGAGGTACAGCGGAAGCCTGGCGACGGTGGCCTCGGGAATCCCTCGGCTGCGGGTCGCCGGTCGGTGTGTTCGGCCAGTTGCCACGGTGCTCCTGCGGGTAGAGCGGGGCTGTAGGCGGTCATACGTCCCTACATGACCGCCCCGTCGAATGCAGGCTATGTCTTTGTGAACGCGTGCACAAAGATGGTGTCCGATTTGCCCGGCCAACGTGACCGGGGTCACGCGCCCCCGGCGCACGAACAGGGAACCGGCGCACTCGCACCTGCGTTCCTCTCCCATCGGGGGCAAAGCCGCTCACGCTCCTCACGATCAACGCCCCCGAGACCATGTCGCCATCGATCCTAAGCGACCATCCGGACTACTTGTACTGCTCGGTCAGTGCCCTGCGCAGGCGCTCCTCGTTCACACGCCAGAAGGTGTGCTGCCTGCCGTCGACCAGGACGACCGGGATCTGCTCCCAGTACTGGTCGTGGAGCCGGCGGTCCTCGGTGATGTCCTTCCCCTCCCAGGGGACACCGAGTTCGGCACACACCTTCTCGACGACGAGCTGTGCGTCATCACACAGATGACAGCCGGGTTTGCGGATGAGGGTGACGAGATGGTTCTCGGAGTGCGGAGGGGATGGCGGGTTCTCGGCGGTCTCGGGGGCCCCGGGCGCCTGCGGGGCCCTGCGGCGGAAGAGGGGACTCATGTCCGCCATTCTCGCGCGGCCCCGACCGGACGCGGGCCCTCCGCCGGCGAGGGGACCGCCTGCGCGACCGGCAACCCGACGCGCCCGCCCGCCCGGCCCTTTAACGACACGGTCGCCCAGAGTTCACAGCGCCCCAACCTCTCGAGTCCGAAGCCTCCGAACAAACTGGCTATGCTCACGGGCATGGCCGCTCTCGGATGGCTCACTCCCCGTAGGCGCTCCGCCACGGCGCGGAGCGTGTTGGCAGGCGAGGCCTCGGCGGAGGCCGCCCGCAAGTCCACGCAGGACCTTCCCGAAGCCGCCCCGGGCGGGGAACCGGAGTTCCCCGTCCACGGTGACGACCGCGCCGCCGCCTTCTTCGACCTCGACAACACCGTGATGCAGGGTGCCGCGCTCTTCCACTTCGGCCGGGGCCTCTACAAGCGGAAGTTCTTCGAGACCCGCGACCTCGCCCGGTTCGCCTGGCAGCAGGCATGGTTCCGGCTCGCCGGCATCGAGGACCCGGAGCACATGCAGGACGCCCGCGACTCGGCGCTGTCGATCGTCAAGGGCCACCGCGTCTCCGAGCTGAAGTCGATCGGCGAGGAGATCTACGACGAGTACATGGCCGAGCGGATCTGGCCCGGCACCCGGGCACTGGCCCAGGCCCACCTCGACGCCGGCCAGAAGGTCTGGCTGGTCACGGCCGCCCCGGTGGAGATCGCCCAGGTGATCGCCCGCCGCCTGGGCCTGACCGGTGCGCTCGGCACGGTGGCCGAGTCGATCGGCGGCGTCTACACGGGCAAGCTGGTCGGCGAGCCGCTGCACGGCCCCGCCAAGGCGGAGGCGGTACGGGCACTGGCGGCGGCCGAGGGCCTGGACCTGTCCCGCTGCGCCGCCTACAGCGACTCCCACAACGACATCCCGATGCTGTCGCTGGTCGGCCATCCGTACGCGATCAATCCCGACGCCAAACTGCGCAAGCACGCCCGCGAGCTGGAGTGGCGGCTGCGCGACTACCGCACGGGCCGCAAGGCGGCCAAGGTCGGCATCCCGGCCGCCGCGGGCGTCGGCGCGGTGGCGGGCGGCACGGCGGCGGCCATCGCGCTGCACCGCCGCCGTCGCTGACCGGCCCCCGGCACCGGCGGCGCGGCGCCGCCAATCGGTCGGACCTACCCCCGGAGGGCCCTCTTCAGTCCTCTTCTGTCACATCGAGCACAACACGCACTGTAGTCACCAGGAACCCGAACCGTTTCGGTCATCAAGTGATCAATGTTCCGCACCTGACCGGGCGTCAATCGGCTACAGAAGCGACGTAATCGATGATTTGAGCAACTGGGCGTAGCAGCACCTGTACGAAGCGTTATTCTCCTCAGACGCAATCCGGTACCCCACCTTCGCTACGACGGGTGAATGGTTCCGTACTGCACGTGATGGAAGCTCTGCCTCTGGGAGTCCCGTGTACCCACACGTCGGGGTTGACGCCTCGGGCCTGGCTACGCTGCGCGCAACGGTCAAATCAGCCCAGGACCTGTTGCGCGTCTTCGTCCCCACCGCGTATGCCGTCCCCGCCCTCGCCGCGGCCACCGCCCCCGTCGGCCGGTGCTATGCACTGGCCGAGGGCAGCGCCGCCGTCGGCAGACGGGCGCGGTCGTCCTCGTCCGGGGCCGCCGCCACCCACCGCCGCCCCGCCGCGGACAGCGACAGCGCCCGCATGATGGACCTGGTCGAACGGGCCCAGGCCGGCGAGGCGGACGCGTTCGGGCGGCTCTACGACCAGTACAGCGACACTGTCTATCGCTACATCTACTACCGCGTCGGCGGCAAGGCGACCGCCGAGGACCTGACCAGCGAGACCTTCCTGCGGGCCCTCAGGCGCATCGGCACCTTCACCTGGCAGGGGCGCGACTTCGGCGCCTGGCTCGTGACCATCGCCCGCAACCTCGTCGCCGACCACTTCAAGTCCAGCCGCTTCCGGCTGGAGGTCACCACCGGCGAGATGCTCGACGCCAACGAGGTCGAGCGGTCCCCCGAGGACTCCGTCCTCGAATCCCTCTCCAACGCCGCCCTCCTCGACGCCGTACGGCGGCTCAACCCGCAGCAGCAGGAGTGCGTCACCCTGCGCTTCCTCCAGGGCCTCTCGGTCGCCGAGACCGCCCGCGTCATGGGCAAGAACGAGGGCGCCATCAAGACCCTCCAGTACCGGGCCGTCCGCACCCTCGCCCGACTGCTGCCGGACGACGCCCGCTGAGCCCCCGGCGCCCCCGAGGCGTCGCCACCCTCCGCATTCCCCAAGTCACCGTCAGTGAAAGTCGGTTGGGACCACGGCCCGGTCCTCCGTCGTCCGTAACCCAAGTGCCGCGCCGCTCGTTGTGCGGGATGCAGGCTCCCTGTGGTCACTCCCCGACCGGCTCCCACCACACGCGGGTGTGGTTCCGTCCGGGGCGTGCAACCCTCAGGACCCCCTGGGGAGTCGACCGTCATGACGAGAGGAGGTGCCGCCAGTGATCGCGAACGTATCGGCGCACCGGCGGGCGAACGCCTTCGCCCAGGCTCTGGAGGAGCAGTCCGATCCCGGGGCGGCGGCCGAGCAGTCCGAAGGACCGGCACCCGCCGGGGCCGTCGCGGAACAGACCGAGCAGGGACGTCTGCTGTCCCTCGCCGCCGGCCTGGAAACGCTGCCCCGGCCGGAGCTGGATCCCGAGGTCAAGGTCGTCCAGCGGGCCCAACTGGTGGCCGCGTTCGAGGCCATGATGCAGGAGGGCACCGCGGGCGGCGGGGCGACGGACCCTTCGGTGCCCGAGCAGCGCCGGGCCCGTGGCGCCCATCGGGCGACCCCACTGGGAAAGTTCCGGCCGCGGTCCCGGCTGGCCAAGGGCCTCACCGCGGGCGGACTGAGCGTGAGTGTCGCCGCCGGAGCCTTCGGCGGAGTCGCCGCTGCCAGTTCGGACGCGCTGCCCGGTGACTCGCTCTACGGCCTCAAGCGCGGCATAGAGGACTTCCGGCTCGGACTCGCCGACGGCGACGACGAACGCGGCCGGGCCTACCTCGACCTGGCATCCACCCGGCTGAACGAGGCACGTCGCCTCATGGAGCGCGGCCGCAGCGGCCCCCTCGACCACGAGGACCTCGGCGAGATCCGCCGCGCCCTGTCCGGCATGCGGCACGACGCGTCCGAAGGCCACCGCCTGCTCAGCGCGGCCTACGCCCGCGACCCCGACTCCCTGGGCCCCATGCAGGCGCTCTCCGCCTTCTCCCGCTCGCACCGGGAGACCTGGGGCGCCCTGCGCGAACGGCTGCCCGTGCAGCTCGGGGACGTCAGCGAAGAGGTGTCGTCGGTGTTCGACGCCATAGAGGACGACGTCGCCCCGCTGGAGTCCCTGCTGCCGAAGTCACCGGCCCAGGAGGGCACCCCCGGCGACGACGGGCGACCGAGCGGTTCCGGCCCGGCGACCACCGACACGCCCGGCACCGGACGCTCCACGTCCCCCGGCACCGGCAGCGGCGGCCCGTCCGACGGCGCACGCACCGGCAGTGGCGGCCCCAGCGAGTCCGCCCCCTCCGGCACCACCGACGACGGCCTGCTCGGCGGCGGTTCCGGCGGCCTGCTCGACCCGCCGAAGGCCAGCGGCAGCGCCGCCTCCCCGTCCCCCGGGGCCACCACACCACCCCCGAAGCCGGACGTCACCCTGCCGCCCCTGCTCCCCGGCCTGCTGCCCGGCCTGGGCATCCACGGCGAGGACGCGGACTGACCCGGTGGGGTGCCCCATCACAAGGGGCACCCCACCGCCGCACTCAGAAGAACACCGACCGCCGCTGCACCAGCAACTTGTAGAGCGTGTGCTGGATCTGCTCCCTGACCTGGTCCGTCAGGTTGAACATCAGCATCGGATCCTCGGCCGCCTCCGGCGGATAACCGTCCGTGGGAATCGGCTCACCGAACTGGATCGTCCACTTCGTCGGCAACGGCACCGCACCCAGCGGGCCGAGCCACGGAAACGTCGGCGTCAGCGGGAAGTACGGGAACCCCAGCAACCGCGCCAGGGTCTTCGCGTTCCCGATCATCGGATAGATCTCCTCCGCCCCGACGATCGAGCACGGAATGATCGGCGCGCCCTGCCGCAGCGCCGTCGACACGAAGCCGCCACGCCCGAAGCGCTGCAGCTTGTAGCGCTCGCTGAACGGCTTGCCGATGCCCTTGAACCCCTCCGGCATCACCCCGACCAGCTCCCCCTGGGCCAGCAACCGCTCCGCGTCCTCCGCACACGCCAGCGTGTGGCCGAGCTTGCGGGCCAGCTCGTTCACCACCGGCAGCACGAACACCAGGTCCGCCGCCAGAAGCCGCAGATGCCGGTCGGCCGGATGGTGGTCGTGCACGGCGACCTGCATCATCAGACCGTCCAGCGGCAGCGTCCCGGAGTGGTTGGCGACGATCAGCGCGCCACCCTCCGCCGGGATGTTCTCCACGCCCTTCACATCGACCCGGAAGTACTTCTCGTACATCGGCCGCAGCAGCGACATCAGCACCTGGTCGGTGAGTTCGGCGTCGTAGCCGAAGTCGTCGACCTCGTAGTCGCCGGTGAGACGGCGCCGCAGGAAGGCCAGGCCCGCCGCGACACGCCGTTCGAGGCCACCGTCCGCGTCCTGCGCCCGCGCCTGGCCGCCGTCGGACCCCGGCGACCCGCCGGGCACGGGACCGTCGTCCCGCGCCGCCCCGCGGACGGGCAACGGCTGCACCTCGCGCACCGGCACGGACTCCGCCGCGCCGCCCTTGCGCCGGCTCCCCCCGCCGCGGCGCCGCGCCGGGCGCTGTCCCCCACTCCCGCCGCTCCCGCGGGACCGGTCGTCGTCGAATGGAATGACCTTGGCGTCCGCCATCGTTGCTGCGCTCCTCAGTTGGCGCTCTGCGTCGGGAGGTGGCCGCTGCCCCGCAGGGACAGCTCTGCGATCCGGTCGACGGCCCCCGCGAGGGCCTCCGGCGGCAGCAGCCCGGGACCGCGGCCGCGCACGAAGTCCGCGAACGTCCCGGCCGTCGTGTACTTCGGCCGGAACCCCAGGGTCTCGCGCATCTGTGTGGTGTCCACGACCCGCCCGTGGGTGAGCAGCCGGATCTGCTCGGGGGAGAAGTCCGTCATCCCCAGCGTACGCACGAGGGAGCCCGCCCAGGTGACCGCCGGAAGCAGCAACGGCACCGTGGGGCGCCCCAGCCGGCGCGAGCACTGGGAGAGCAGCAGGACGCCGTCGCCGGCGATGTTGAAGGTGCCGCTGTTCAGGGTGCCGCGCCGCGGCTCGTGCGAGGCGGTCCGCAGCACCTCGATCACGTCGTCCTCGTGCACGAACTGCAGCCGCGGGTCGTAGCCGAACACCGTCGGCAGCACCGGCAGCCCGAAGTACGACGCGAGGGGCGTGTCCGCGCTCCGGCCCAGGATGTTGGCGAATCGCAGCACGCACACCGCGACGTCCGGCCGGCGGCGCGCGAAGCCCCGCACATACCCCTCGACCTCCACGGCGTCCTTGGCGAATCCGCCGCTGGGCAGCGACTTGGGCGCGGTGGTCTCCGTACAGACGGCCGGGTCTCGCGGCGCGGAACCGTAGACGTTCGTACTGGACTTGACCACGAGCCGCTTCACGGTCGGCGACTTCTGGCAGGCGCCGAGCAGCTGCATCGTGCCGATGACGTTGGTCTCCTTGACCGACGTGCGGCTGCCGCTGCCCAGCGGGGTGCCCGTGACGTCCATGTGGACGACCGTGTCCGCGCCCGTCTCGGCCAGCACCCGCCCGATGGCCGACTGCCGGATGTCGGCCTGGACGAAGTCGGCGCCGCCCAGATGGTGCTCCGGCGCGACGGCGTCCACGGCCACGACCCGGTCCACGTCGGGATCACGCTGGATCCGCCGGACGAACCGGCCTCCCAGCGGACGGGCCACCCCGGTCACGAGCACGACCTTGCCCAAGATCAGCGCCTTCCTCTCGCCCTACTCCGTACCCTGCCGCGTTCCCGCCTGCGGGCCAACTTAGCCGGTCGGTGTTGCGCTGTGATGACCGTCGGATGCAGCACGTGACGGGAATTCGCGCTCGCCCGGCCTCGAGGATCCCGGCAGGATCCCGGGATACGACTGTGGCCCCCCACCGAATCGGTGGGGGGCCACAGAACACGCTGACGGCGCAGCGTCGCTTACTTCTTGTTGCGACGCTGAACGCGCGTGCGCTTGAGCAGCTTGCGGTGCTTCTTCTTGGCCATCCGCTTGCGCCGCTTCTTGATAACAGAGCCCACGACTACCCTCGCTCACTTCTCATCACTCGGTTGTTTGGGCGCCATGGGCCCACACGACCTACGAGGGGCTAGCCTACCCGCCCGAGCGCTGAGGTCGTAATCGAGGTCGTCAGGCCGTTTCCACCCCCACATAGCTCTCGCGGAGGTACTCGTGAACCGCTTGCTCCGGGACGCGGAACGACCGTCCCACCCGGATCGCGGGCAGATGACCGCTGTGCACCAACCGGTACACGGTCATCTTGGACACGCGCATCACCGAGGCGACCTCCGCCACGGTAAGGAACTGAACCTCGTTCAGAGGCCTTTCGCCAGCTGCAGCCATGACACACCTGAACCTTCCGCACTCGACGGCCACCGGCTTCCCCTTCCGGTGACTCTTCGTCGCTGCGTGCTCACTCCCCAATGTAGGTGCGGGTGATGCGAATGGGGAAGAGGTGCACGCATCGGCGTCCTACTGGGACAGACACGCCCGATTGAGTACGTAGCGGGTGAGCGGCCGGTAGTACTCGGGCCGCACACCGTCATCAAGCGGAACGGCGACGGACACCAACCCCTCGGCCTCCCCCACGAAGAGCGCGGGATCGTTCGTATCGCCCGGCCCGATGGCCTCGAACCCCAGCTGACCTGCTCCGCAGACCCAGCCGTGGTCCCCGATCACCAACTCGGGAAGCGGCCCGCCGGCGTCGGCCGCCACAGCCAGCGCGGTCCGAACCGGGAGCGGCGAGTGCGTGTGTGCGCCGGGCTCACAACCGGGGCGTTCCGCGCCGGCTTCCCGCACCAACGCGACTCCCCGGACGTACTCGAGGTTGTAGGTGCGTAGACCGAACCGGGTCGTCATGTCGACACAGTGACCCTGCGCCGGGGTGAGGACAGCACATCCCGCCGCCGACAGGGCGTCTGCCAGGGCGACGTAGAAACCGAGCAGCCGATGCGGGTGCCCGGTGCCGAGAAGGACCGGAGCGCGACGCTCGGCCACCGCGGCCAGGCGCCCGGCGAAGGCGTCCAGAGCGGTCAGCGTCCGCTCGGGGTCGATCACATCCTGGCCCGAAGTATGCCGCGGGTCGGCCGAAACACCACACCTGCGCGCCATCAGCCCGAGCAGTTCCCGCTGCCCCCAGTCGCCCTCCGGATCGATCCCGATCAGCACCCGCGGATCCCGGGCGGCGAACAACCGGTAACTCCGCAGACTCGCCTCCCGAGAAGTGGCCACCACACCGGCAAGACGAACATCCAGAAGATGAGCCCGAAGAGCTCCACGGCTCAACACCCGCACGATCCTGCCGGACCCACCCACGCCCGAACCCGAGATCCCCACAATCTCCCCACGGACGGCGTAACCGCTGTCATGCCGCCCAAGCCGCTGGTCGCCTCGTCGCCCCCGCACAGCCGCGGGCAGCTGCCCCGCCCAGCTGCGGGCAGTCGTGCCTCCCCCGGTGCCTGAACGGCCTGGGAGGTGCCCCCAGGGGCGGCACGGGTGGGCGGTGGGAGTCCCCCCGCTCGAGCGGAGCCGAGAGTGGGGGGCACCCCGGCAGCGCCAGGCCACGCGACCCACCCCCGCCTTGCACCGGCACCGGCACCGGCACGGCAGCCAAGGCAACAGCCGGCCGGCTCACCCGCCCCGCACGCCGGAAGAAACCGTCACGCCAACAACCCCCGCAACGGAAACACCGCCCGCCGCGCCGCCACCACCGCCTGATCCAAGCGATCCGCAGGGTCGTACCCCGCCTCCCACGACGCCCACGCCACCGGCCACCGCCCATCAGTCATCCGCATCGGCCCCAACTGCCGCGTCCGCGCGAACACCTCCTGCCGCCACCCCTCCGGAATCACCGTCTCCGGCTCCACCGGCCGCCCCGCCGCGATCCCCACCAGATGCGTCCACGACCGCGGCACCACCTCCACCACCGCGTAGCCACCCCCGCCCAGCGCCACCCACCGCCCCTCGGCGTACTCGTGCGCCAGGTCGTGACAGGCCACCTGCACGGCCCGCTGCGCGTCCAGCGACACCGCCAGATGCGCCAGCGGATCCTCGAAGTGCGTATCGGCCCCGTGCTGCGTCACCAGCACCTGCGGCCGGAAGTCCGCGATCAGCTCCGGCACCACCGCGTGGAACGCCCGCAGCCACCCCGCGTCCCCGGTCCCCGCGGGCAGCGCGACGTTCGCGGCCGACCCCTCCGCACAGTCGGCCCCGGTCTCCTCCGGCCACCCCGTCTGCGGAAACAGGGACCGCGGATGCTCGTGCAGCGAGATCGTCAGAACCCGAGGATCCTCCCAGAACGCCGCCTGCACCCCGTCCCCGTGATGCACGTCCACGTCCACGTACGCGACCCGCTCGGCCCCCAGCTCCAGCAGCCGCGCGATCGCCAGCGCCGCGTCGTTGTAGACGCAGAACCCCGACGCCGCCCCCGGCATCGCATGGTGCAGCCCGCCCGCGAAGTTCACCGCGTGCAGCGCGTCCCCGCGCCACACCGCCTCCGCCGCGCCCACCGACTGTCCGGCGATCAGCGCGGACACCTCGTGCATCCCCGCGAACGCCGGATCGTCGATCGTCCCGAGCCCGTACGACCCGTCCGCCGCACCCGGATCAGCCGAGGCCGCCTTCACGGCGTCGATGTAGTCCTCCCGGTGGACGAGCCGCAGCGTCGACTCCCCCGCCGCCTTGGCCGCGACGACCTCCACCTCCCGGTCGAGCCCCAGGGCACCGACCAGTCCTCGCGTCAGGGCGAGCCGGACCGGGTCCATCGGATGGTCCGGACCGAAGTCATAGCCCGTTACTGCCTCGTCCCACATCAGCTGTGCGCGGCCGCTCATGCCCGCCACCGTATCGGTCCGGTTGAGCCTCGAACGACCGGGCGTACACCAGTGTCACCAGCACCAACACCATCGGCACGAGCATGGCACCGCGGTAGCTCCAGGCGTCCCCGAGCGCCCCCACCAACGGCGAACCGATCAGGAAACCGACGTAGTTGAAGACGTTGAGCCGCGCCACCGCCGCATCAGACGCCCCGGGGAACAAACGCCCCGCCGCCGCGAACGTCTGCGGCACCAGCACACACAACCCCAGTCCCAGCAGCGTGAACCCGAGCATCCCGGCCCAGGCCCCCGGCGCCACGGCCACCACCGCGAACCCGCCCGCCGCGACGACCGCCCCGGCCCGCACCACCGCGACGGCCCCCAGCTGCCGCACCCCGAAGTCCCCGACCGCCCGCCCCACCAGCGTCGTCACCATGTACACGTTGTACGGAACGGTCGCCATCTGCTCCGAACCACCCAGCACGTCCTGGAGGTACTTCGCGCTCCAGTTGGAGACCGTCGAGTCCCCGATGTACGCGAACGTCATCACCAGACACAGCGGCAACAGCACCTTGAAGCCGACGCCCGCACCACCGCCCCCGCTCACCGGCGCCTCCGCCCCGGCGTCGGTCCGCTCCCCGTCGACGTACCACCGACTGCCCACCAGCGCGGCCGGCAACAGCACCGCCACGGCCGGGAGATACGACACCCACAGCGCCAGCTCCCAGTGCGCCCCCACCCACGCCAGCGAGGCCCCCAGGATCCCGCCCAGACTGTAGGCGGCGTGGAACCCGAGCATGATGCTCCGCCGGTACGCCCGCTGGAGGCTCACCCCGAGCATGTTCATCGAGGCGTCCAGCGCCCCCACCGCCAGCCCGAACGCCGCCAGGGCCACGGCCAGCCCCGCCATCGCGTCCCCCGCGCCGACGCCCAGCAGCGCCAGCAGCACCACGGGCTGGGACCAGCGCAGCACCCGACTGGGCCGCACCCGCCGCACCAGCCGCTCCGTCACCACGCTCCCCACACCGGCGAGGATCGGGACCGCGGCCAGGAAGACCGGCAGCAGCGCATCCGAGATGCCGTACCGGTCCTGGATGGCCGGGATGCGCGTCACGAGCAGAGCGAAGGCGACACCCTGCGCGAAGAAGCCGAACGCCAACGAGGCCCTGCCGCGCCGCAGCACATCTGTCATGGCGGCGAGCGTAGGGCCCGGGCTTACTGGTGGGTAGATCCCGCCAAAGATGAATTCCCCTCAACTTCGCCGAGTTCGACGAACGCCGTGCCCCACACCCCGGTGAACCTGAGCTCCGCCCGCCGGAACGCCGGCGACTCCCGACGCAGCCTTTCCCACGCGGCCTCACGCCGGGCGTCCCCCGTCCCGAAACTGAGCAGCAGCCCGGCGAGGCGCACCAGGAGGATGAGCACGGGCAGCCCGTTCACCTCGCGGCGCCCCCGGTAGAAGCAACCGTCCGGAGCTACGCATGACACATGTCAGCGCGGGCCCCTGCCTCGGGTCATACGAGCAGGTCGGTCAACTCCCCCATGTCACCGAAGAGTCGAGTGGCCCCGGCGAGCTTCGCGGCGGGCGTCATCCCGGTGAACCCGTACACGTCCATCCCGGCCGCGACCGCCGCCTGCACACCGAGCGCACTGTCCTCGATCACCACGCACCGCTCGGGGGCGACACCCATCCGTTCGGCCGCGTGCAGGAAGAGATCGGGCGCCGGCTTGCCCCGGCCCACATCCTCGGAACTGAAGATCCGCGCCTCGTCGAACCACCGGTCCAGCCCGGTCCTCCGGTGCCCCACCCGGATCCGCTCATGGCTCCCGGAAGAGGCCACGCAGTACGGCACCTCGTCCGCGGCGAGCTTCTCCAGCACACCGACGACCCCGGGAACGGGCTGCAGGTCCTGCTCGAAGGCCGCGAACACCCGTCCGTGGAAGACGTCGTCGAAGTGCTCCGGAAGCCGCCGGCCGGACCGCTCCAGGATCAGATCGTGGACCCGGTGCATCGCGGCCCCCATGTAGTCGCGCAACGACTCGTCGTACGAGGTCGGGTGCCCCAGCTCGGTCAGATAGGCCGCCAGCAGCCGATTGGAGATCGGCTCACTGTCGACGAGGACACCGTCATTGTCGAAGACAATCAGTTCGTAGCGCATACAACGACCCTAAACGCAGAAAACCCCGCACCGTAAGGTGCGGGGTTTTCCCAAAAATTGTTCGGCGGCGTCCTACTCTCCCACAGGGTCCCCCCTGCAGTACCATCGGCGCTGAA
>NZ_BMRV01000027.1 GCF_014648815.1 Streptomyces flaveolus
GGATACAAGCGGGCCGGAATGAAGACCATCGAGGTCGACTCCTCCCACCTCGTCATGCTCGCCCACCCCGACCGCGTCATCGCCCTCATCGAAGAAGCCATCGACACCACCTCCAAGTAACACCCCACCCACCGTCGGGAGACCACCGCACCCAGACTCGCACCGGTGGCGCGCCGCACCCGGCGCGCGGTGGCACGTCCCCGCACACAACGCCGCACCGACCGTCCGCCGCCGCTGAACCACACGGCCGGTCGGCGTCCAGCACACCGGAAGGCAGGACGCGGCAGGAAAGGAGCCCTCATGCCGCTGCTCGATCCGAAACCGGGTGCGCTGCGCCCCCACCCGACGGACGGCCCGTCCGTCGACCGCGTCCTCGACGAGCGCGCCTCCGGGACCCCGGACGCTCTGCGGGACGCCCTGATCTCGGCACTCGGACCGGACAGGGTCCTGCACAAGATCTCCGACCTGGTGCGGTACGCCTCGGACGCCAGCCCGTACCGCCTGGTGCCCCGCGTGGTCGTCGTCGCCGAAACCACCGCCGACGTCTCGACCGTGCTCCGGTACGCCCGCGAACACGGCCGTCACGTGGTGTTCCGTGCGGCCGGCACCTCACTGAACGGTCAGGCTCAGGGCGACGACATCCTGGTGGACGTACGCCGTCACTGGACCGGTCTCCAGATGCTCGACGACGGGATCAGGGCCCGGATCAGGCCCGGTACGACGATCGGACGGGCCAACATCTCCCTCTCCCGGCACGGCCGCCTCATGGGACCCGACCCGGCCAGTTCCGTCGCGTGCACGATCGGTGGCGTCGTCGCGAACAACGCCTCCGGCATGACCGCCGGCACCACCCGCAACTCGTACCGGCTGCTGTCCTCCCTCACCGTGGTGCTGCCCTCCGGAACGGTCGTGGACACCGCGGCCCCGGACGCCGAGGAACGGCTGCGCGAGGCGGAGCCGGGCTTCGTGGCGGCCCTGGCGGAACTCAAGGCGGAGATCGAGGCGGACAAAGCACTCGTCGCCCGCATCCGTGCCAAGTACGAACTGAAGAACACCAGCGGCTACCGGCTCGACGCGTTCCTCGACGGCTCGACCGCGGTCGAGATCCTGCGCGGCCTGATGGTCGGCTCACAGGGCACTCTGGGGTTCATCGCCGAGACCGTGTTCGACACGGTTCCCCTGGAGCGGCTGACCTGCACCGCGCTGCTGTTCTTCCCCGACCTGCCGTCGGCGGCGGCCGCGGTGCCCCTGTTCAACGACGCCGGCGCCCGAGCAGTCGAGCTGATGGACGGCAACACTCTGCGCGCCTGCGCCGCCGTCGAAGGGGTGCCCGACGACTGGCGGGACGTGCCGCGGGAGAACGCGGCGCTCCTGGTCGAGTTCCGGTCCGCCACGCCGGATGACCACCTCGCCGACCAGCGAGCCGCCCGGGCCGTCGCCGAGGGCCTCGAACTCGTCGCCCCAGTACCGTCGGTGACGAACGCCTTCGTCACCGATCCGGGCGCCGTGCACAGCTACTGGCATGCCCGTGAGGCGTTCATGACGGCCGTGGGCAAGGCCCGGCCCACCGGAACGACGCTGATCACCGAAGACTTCGCCGTCCCGCCCTCCCGGCTGGCCGAGGCCAGTGAGGCGCTGCTGGAAATGCAGCGCCGCTATGGCTACGACGCGGCGGTGGCCGGGCACGCGGCCCACGGCAACCTGCACTTCCTGCTCGCCTTCAACGCGGCTCTCCCCGAGGACGTCGAGCGGTACGCGGCGTTCATGGACGAGTTCTGCGCCATGGTCGTCAACCGGTTCGACGGCTCCCTGAAGGCGGAGCACGCCACCGGCCGCAACATGACGCCGTACCTGGAAGCGGAGTGGGGAGCCCGTGCCACAGAGCTGATGTGGCGCGTCAAGCAGGCGGTGGACCCGAACGGCGTGCTCGCCCCCGGCGTGGTGCTGAACCGCGACCCGAAGGCCCATCTGAAGCACCTGAAGACGATTCCCACGATCGAGGCGATCGCGGATCCGTGCATCGAGTGCGGCTTCTGCGAGCCGGTCTGCCCGAGCCGGGACCTGACCACGACGCCCCGGCAGCGGATCGTGCTCCGGCGCGAGATGATGCGGCAGGCACCCGACTCACCCGTCACCGACGGCCTGCTCGACTCCTACGGCTATGACGCCGTGGACACCTGCGCCGGCGACTCGAGTTGCAAGATCGCGTGCCCGGTCGGCATCGACACCGGAGCGATGATGAAGCGCTTCCGGCACCAGCGGCACGGGCAGCGCGCCGAGCGGAACGCCGAGCGGCTCGCGGAACGCTTCGCGGCCGTGGAGATCTCGGTGCGTGCCGCGCTCGGGGTGGCCGAGCACCTGGACGACCGTCTCTTGCACGGCGTCACCTCGCTCGCGCGCAAGGCGGTCTCCCCGGACCTGATGCCGGAGTGGATCAGTGCGACCCCCGGCCCCGCCGGCAGACGACTGCCGCGCACTCGGCGCGAGGGTGCCGCAGCCGTGTACTTCGTCGCCTGCGTCAACCGCATCTTCGCGGGTCCGGAAGGTGGCGAGAGCCTTCCCCTCCCGGAAGCCGTGGTGGCTCTCTCCGATCGGGCCGGCCGCCCGGTGTGGGTGCCGCCGGACCTGGCCGGCTCCTGCTGCGCGACGATCTGGCACTCCAAGGGCTACGACGACGGCAACACCCTCATGGCCAACCGCACCGTCGAACGGGCCTGGGAGTGGACGGACGGCGGCAGGTTGCCGCTCGTCGTCGACGCCTCGTCCTGCACGCTCGGCATCGGGCACGAGATCGTGCCCTACCTCACCCCCGAGAACGCGCGCCGCCACGAGCAGTTGAAGGTGGTCGACTCGCTGGTCTGGGCGGCCGAGGAACTGCTGCCGCACCTGGTCGCGGTCACCACGGTCGACAGCGCGGTGATCCATCCGACCTGCTCGATGCGTCACCTCGGTGACGTGGCCCAGCTGGAGACGCTGGCGCGCTTCGTGGCCGACCGGGTGACCGTGCCGGTGTACGCGGAGTGCTGCGGCTTCGCCGGTGACCGCGGGATGCTGCACAGGGAACTGGCCGAGTCGGCCACGGCCCACGAGGCCGAGGAGGTCGTCGCCGGGCAGTACGACGCGTACCTCTCGGCGAACCGTACCTGCGAGATCGGCATGGAGCACGTCACCGGGCGCCCCTACCAGTCGGTGCTGCTCCTGCTCGAGCGGGTCACCAGGCCCGCCTGACCCGCTTCGCTCACTGTTCCCCTCGCCCAGGAGATCCCGTCATGCGCATCGCCAACCTGTCCGGACGTCTGACCCTGCTGAAAGGCGGACGGGCGGTGGACGTCCACGTCGCCAGTGGCGGCCGCTTCTCGTCCGACCCGCAGGCCGTCTACGAGCGCTGGGAGGAGTTCCGCGCATGGGCCGACGCCGGCACGGTTCCCGGTGATCCGTACGACCCGGCCGGTCTCGGCGCCCCGGCGCCCGCTCCCCGGCAGCTCTTCGCCATCGGCCTGAACTACCGCGAGCACGTGGACGAAGCCGGCTTCTCGCAGCCCGAGGGCATGCCGCCGGTCTTCACCAAGTTCGCCAGCAGCATCACCGGCCCCGTCACCGATGTGGTGCTGCCGGAAGGCGGCCATACGGATTGGGAGGTCGAGCTGGTCGTCGTCATCGGCCGGGCCGCACGCCGGGTCACGGAGACCGAAGCCTGGGATCACGTGGCCGGTCTCACCATCGGGCAGGACCTGTCGGAGCGGACCCTCCAGATGAGCGGACCCGCACCCCAGTTCGGCCTGGCCAAGTCCTTCCCGGGCTTCTCCCCCATGGGTCCTTGCCTGGTCACTCCCGACGAGTTCGACGACCCGAACGATCTCGAGTTGCGGTGCAGCATCAACTACGAGGAGGTGCAGCACGGTTCCACGCGGAACCTCATCTTCCCCGTTCCGGCCCTCGTGTCGAAACTGTCGGAAGTACTGGAGCTGTACCCGGGAGACGTGATCTACACCGGCACGCCCTCCGGCGTCGGCCTGGGGCGGGACCCCCAGCGGTGGCTCGCTCCCGGTGACGAACTGATCAGCACCATCGAGGGCATCGGCGAGCTGCGCCAGCGGTTCGTCGCCGAGTGACCGCGGTGCCGGATGCGCTGTGTCACCAGGTGTGACACAGAGCATCTGGCACGTTCACGCGATGCCCGGGGCGCCGGGCGGCTGGCACGGTGGCCGCAGGCAGACGGGCTGAGGAGCGGGACACGTGGCGGCGGACGCAGTGGCAGCGAACAGTACGGGGAAGTCGGTCGGCGCCTCCTGGACGACCGACGCAGTGCCCGCGCACCTGAGGGCCGTCCACTGGTCCGACACCCTGGCCCGCGCCTTCCCGGGCACAGAGGTGACCGTGCCGGGCGACGGATGCCGGGGGTCGATCCGCACCTCCCTGCTCGGTCCCGTGCAGGTGGTCACCGTCGCGGGTGGGCCGATGGAGCTGTTCCGGTCCGCGCCGACCGCCGCGTCCCGGCACGGTGGAAGTCTCATGGTCATGTCGCTGCTGGCGGGCGAGGCGGTGGTGGGCCAGGGCGCGCGGGAGACACCGGTGCGGGCCGGCGAATCCGTGTTCTGCGATACCGCCCGGCCCCTGCGGATCGCCTTCCCCGGCCCCTACCGCGTGGCCTGCCTGGTCTTCCCGCGCGGGCTGATCGGGCTGTCGGAGACACATCTACGGCGCGTGCTGGCGACCCCGATCAGCGGGTGCGGGCCCTCCGCCGCACTGCTGTCGCCGCTGCTGGCGGGGCTCGGCGACACCCTGCCGAAGCTGCCGCCCGGCACCGGGGAGGTGCTCGTCCGGCACGTCGTCGGCCTGCTCTCCGTCCTCGCCGAGGAGCCGCTGCCCGACACGGACCGGGGCGCGCGGCCCGCCCCCGACCTGCTCGCCCGGATCACCTCGTACATCGACGGGCGGCTCGGGGATCCGGATCTGACCCTGGAGTCGATCGCGAAGGCGCACCACATCTCGGTCCGCTACCTGCACAAGCTGTTCGAGTCCGAGGACACCACGGCCCGCCGGTGGATCCAGCGCCGGCGCCTGGAACGGTGCCGCCGGGAGCTGGGCCGTCCCGGCTCCGCCGCTCTGACCATCTCCGCCGTCGCCCGCCGGTGCGGCTTCTCCAGCGCGCCGCACTTCAGCCGGGCCTTCCGCCGGCGGTACGGGATGTCCCCGGCCGAGTGGCGGGAGCGGGCGCTCGGGGCGGACGGGCCCGCCGCGGCCGCCTGAGCCTCTTCTTCCCTGTCGTCAAGGACCCGCGGGTCCGGCCGTTCGTCCACGCTTCCTGCCTATCTGGGCGTGCGTGCGATAGTGGGTCACTGGCGCGTCCCGCGTGACGGGTGCGCCGGGCGGCAGAGAACGGCCCCGGCCCGACCGGGTGTGTGGACGGAAGGAACGCCTGTGACGGCGGCGGGAGAAGCGCTGTCCAGAAGCGGTCTGCGTGGCCGGGAGGACGAACTGGCGCGGCTGCGGGAGCTGGTCGACTCGGTGGCGCGCACGGGCAGCGGGGCGCTGGCGTTGATCGGGGGCGAGGCGGGCATCGGCAAGACCGCGGTGCTCGGCGACGCCGTCGCGCACGCGCGGGCGGCGGGTTTCTCCGTGGGCCTGGGCCGGGCCGACGAACTGCACCACCTGGTGCCGCTCTCCTCGTTGCTGGCCGCCCTCACCCACGGCGACCTGCCGCTGCTCCCGGAGGACGCCCTCGCCGGACTGGCCCGGGGGCACGATTACCGGATCTGGCTGGTGCAGCACCTGGCGGAACGGATCGAGGCCCTCGCCGCGCGTACGCCGGTCCTGGTGGGCCTGGACGACGCGCAGTGGGCGGACCCGCTGAGCCGCTTCGCCCTGACCCAGCTCCCTGCCCGGCTGCGGGCCTCCCCGGTGCTGTGGCTGCTGACCCGCCGCCAGGGTCCGGGCGAGGAGACCGACGAGATCCTCGCCGCGGCGGCCCCCGCCCTCTCGGCGACGGCCGCCGTACGGCTCGGTCCGCTGTCGGAGTCGGCCGTCGGGCAACTGGCCGCGGACGTCCTCGGGACCGGCGTCGACGCGCGGGTGCGCGAGCTGCTGGAGGGCGCCGGGGGCAATCCGTTCCTCGCGGCCGAGATGCTCGCGGGGCTGCGGTCCGCGGGGTGCGCGGAGCGGCCGGTGCCGCCGGGTCTGGTGGTCGGCGTGCGCGGGCGGCTCGCGCACCTGTCCCCCGACGCGCTCGGCTTCCTGCGGGTCGGCGCCGTGCTGGGGCGCCGGTTCCGGTTCCAGGACGCCGCCGCGCTCAGCGGGCTGTCCGCGGCAGCGACGGCCGGGATTCTCGACGAGGTGGTGCGGTCCGGGGTGCTCGCCGACGAGGGCGACGCCCTGCTCTTCCGGCATGACCTGCTCCGCCAGGCGGTCTACGCCGACCTCGCCCCCTCCGCGCGCCGGGCCCTGCACCGGGCGGCCGCCCAGCACCTCGTCACCGCCGGTCACCGGCCCATCGACGCCGTCTCCCACCTGCTCACCGGCGCGCTGCCCGGTGACGAGGAGGCAGCCCTGCTGCTCGGCCGGGCCGCCGACGAGGTCCTGCCCGTGACCCCGGCCCTCGCCGCCGACCTGCTCACCCGCGCCGTGGAGCTGGTGTCGCCGGGGCGGTCGGCCGGTTTCGACATCGGCGAGCGGGCGATCGGCGCCCTGGTCCGGGCGGGACGGAACCGGGAGGCGCTGGCGGCCGGCGAGGAGCTGCTCGCGCGCCGGCCCCCGCTGGAGGTGTTGGGCCGGCTCCAGGCGGCGATCGGCACGGCCCTGTGGAACCTGGACCGGGCCCAGGAGCTGCGCCACCTGACCGAGACCGCGCTCGCCGTCGGGGGCGCCGCCCCCGAGACCCGGGCCCGGCTGGCCGCCCTGCGGGCCCTGGCCCTGTCCCGGGGCGACGACCTGGCCGGGGCCCGGGCGGCCGGGGAGGCGGCGCTGCGGGAGGCCGTCGCGACCGGCGACCGGCATGCGCACGTCCAGGCGCTCTCCGCGCTCGGCGAGACGGCGCTGAACGCGGGCCGGACCGGGGAGGCGCGGGAACGTTTCAGCGCGCTCAGCGCGGTCGACGCCGCTTTCCTGCCCGAGGAGATCGTGGCGCACCAGCACCTCGACGACTTCGCCGCCGCCGAGCGGCTGATCCTGCGGGCGACGGGCGGCCCGGACGGCTCGCTTCGCCCGGCGATGCTGCTGTGGGCCCAAGGCCAGCAGCACCTGGGGCTGGGACGGCTCGACGACGCCGAGGCCGACCTCGTCACCATGGAACGCCTGGAGGACGAGGTGCAGGCGCCGGTGCAGCAGGTCAACGCCCGGGTCATACGGTCCTGGATCGGCCTGCTGCGCGGCGACAGCCGGGCCGCCCGGCTGGATCTGGCGGCGGCCCGGGAGCGGCTGGCGGTGAAACCCAACCCCGGGAACACGGCCGTCGTGCGTTTCCTGGAGGCGCTGCACGCGGACGCCGGCAGGGACCGGGAGGCGGCTCTGGAACGACTGCGCCAGGTGCAGCGGCACGACGGTCTGATGCGGTGGCGGCTGCTGCGCCCCCTGGTGTCCGAGGCGGTGGGGATCGCCCTGCGCGGCGGCGACCGGGAGCTGGCCGGAGACCTCGCCGCGCAGGCCGAGGCGCACGCCGCCCGCAATCCGGGGGTGCCGACCGCAGAGGGGGTCGCGGCACAGGCCCGCGGCCTGGTCACGAACGACCTCGGGCCGTTGCGGCGGGCGGCGGACGTGCTGGCGGCCGGACCTCGTCCGCTGAACCGGGCGGCGGCCCTGACCGACCTAGGGGCGGCGCTCCTCGCGGGCGGCGAGCGGACCGAGGGCGTGGAGGTCCTGAACCGGGCCCGGGCCCTGTTCACGGAGGTGGGCGCGGAGGCCGCCGCGGCCCGGGCGCAGAGGCTGCTGAAGGAAGCGGGCGGGCGGATCCGGCGCACGACCGGCGGAACGCGTCCGGTGCAGGGGTGGGAGGCGCTCACCGCATCAGAGCGGAAAGTGGCCCGGCTGGTCGCCGCCGGGCACACCAACCGCTCGGCCGCCGACCTGCTCGTCGTCTCGCCGCACACGGTCAACACCCATCTCTCCGCCGTGTTCCGCAAGTTGGCGGTGAACTCCCGGGTCCAGCTCACCCGGGTGGTGCTCGCCACCGACGAGGAGGAGTGACCGGCGCACCTGGTACGTTCGCGCGATGCCCGGCTTCCGGCGACGGGGTTGACTGGGACCCTCGCCGCCAGTCAGAGGTCACCGCCATGCACCCGTCCCGCCCCGCGCCGGTGGCCGTCGTCCTCGTCCACGGCGCGTTCGCCGGTACCTCGTCGTGGGCGGGGGTCACGCCCCTGCTGCGCCGGGCGGGCGTCAGCGTCCACACACCGGTGAACCCCTTGCGGGGCCTGGCCACGGACTCCGCGTACCTCGCGGACGTGGTCCGCCGGATCGGCGGACCGGTGGTGCTGGTGGGCCACGGCTACGGCGGGGCGGTCGTCACCCAGGCCGCGACCTGCGCCGACAACGTAGTCGCCCTGGCCTACGTCGCCGCCTTCGCCCTCGACACCGGCGAGTGCCTGCTCGACGTCGTCGACCGCTTCGCCCCCATGCCGCTGGCGCACACCGCCCTCACCGTCGGCCCCGGCAGCACTGGACGCGAACTCCTCCTCCGCCCCCACCGGTTCCCGCAGGCGTACGCCGCCGACCTGCCGCTCCCCATCGGCCGGGAGCTGTCCCGGGCCCAGAGGCCGCTGGCGCCGGCCGCGCTGACCGACCGGTCCGGGGCGCCCGCGTGGGCCCGTATCCCCGCCTGGTACGCTCTCGCCACCGCCGACCGGCTACTCCACCCGAGCGCCCAGCGGTTCATGGCGCAGCGCATGGCCGCCCACGAGCACCCGGTGGACGGCTCGCACGCGCTCCCCCTGTCCCGGCCCGCCGCCGTAGCGGCGATGATCATGGCGGCGGCACGCGGTACGGACCCGGGTGGCCGCTGGTAGGACATGACCGCTCACACGGGCCTTTCGCCCCCATTTGCGATGATCACGTAACTGTGCGGAAGCCGTGTCTCGCCCAGCCGCCGGGCCACGGCAGGCGGACGCGGCGCCGGAAGGGCACGATCAAGAGTTCAGGGTGCGGCAGCGGAGCACGGCTGAACGCCGCCCTGCTGACGGCGGCGGCCGTGGTGGCGGCCGGAATCCGGCGGCGCCGGCGACCGTGCGTGGGACGGCACCTCCCTCCAGCTCTCGAGGTCCTGAGCACCGGGCGGTCAGCCGTGCCGCACGTCCAGCGAGTAGAACGCCACCTTCGCGCCCTTGGAGCTGTCGCCCGACGCGGACTGGTTGTAGGCGCCGGCCTTGAAATACTGCTTGTACGACTTGAAGGAGTCGGCGATCGGGTAGTGCGTGGTCTTGCCGTTGATCGTGATGTCGATGGTGTCGCCGCCGGAGACCCCGATGGTGTAGCTCCACTTCTCGCCGACGGGCACGTTCCCCAGGTCGTGCAGGGTCTGACCGCCCGCCGGCGAGTTCTCGGTACCGAGGACGATGTCGCCGTTGGAGCGGTAGTACAGCTCCAGCAGCGGCTTGGTGGAGCCGCCGCCCTCGCCGAGGTGGATCTGGCCGACGCAGACGTTGGAGGTGACGGAGATGACGCGCAGGGTGGCGCTCATCGTGTGGGTGCCCTCCAGCGACCAGTTGGCGCTGCCGCCGCCCGGGTTCATCTCCCGCAGCTCCGAGCGCGGGTACCTGGAGTTCGGCGTGGTGACGCCCGCCTCCGGTGACCAGAACACGAGGGCGCCATCGGCGTCGGTGTAGATGTAGTCGTCCTTGTAGCCGCCGCTGAGCTGTGAGGCGCTGATCGTGTCCGGGGAGCCCGAGGAGCCGACCGGTAGCTGGAGCTGCCAGATCGACAGGTCGATGCCGCTGCGTCCGCCGCCGCCGACGGCGACCTTCGAGGACGGCGTGCTCGTGCCGTCGTCGTCCGGGTCGCCGCTCGCGCGGGTGGAGGGCGACGGGGAGGCGCTGCCACCGGTCGCCAGGCCGGTGACGGGTTCGGTGCCGAGCCTGGGGCCGCCGGGGGCGGTGGTGTTGACCGTGTTGAAGGTCTTGAGGAACTGGTAGGGCTGTTGTTCGGTGCCGCTGCAGTCCTCGGAGAGCTGCCCGGCCTGCGGGCAGGCCTTGTCGCGTCCGACGGCCCAGAAGGCGAGCTGCTGGATGCCCTTGCCGACGGCGAAGTCCGCCAGTCGTGTGGCGTCCTCGGTGGTGAAGGTCTCGCCGGGGGTGTCGTTGACACCGATCATCGGGGTGTTGCCCTGCATCGCCCACAGTTCCTGTTCGGACCTGGCGGGCCAGATCTGGCCGAGCTGTCCGTGCAGGGCGGTGGCGGCGTCGATGGCGGCCTGGCCCATGTCGTCCACGGCCGAGCCGTAGTCCATCGTCATGATGTTGACCAGGGAGACACGCAGTCCGGCCTTCTCCGCGTCCTGGAGCATGGCCACGCCGTCGGCCTGCAGACCGTCCGTGCCGGACGGCAGGGTGAACTGGACATCCAGGTGACCGCCGGCCGCCTCGACGTCCTTCTGCAGCGCCGCGAGGGCCTGGTTGCGGCGCGTGTTGGCTGCGGTGTCCGCGAGTGCCGAACCCTCGATGTCGAAGTCCACACGCGACAGTCCGTAGGCGTCGACCACCGACCGGTACTGCTCCTTCAACGCCTCCGCCGAATCGCAGCCCAACGCCAGCTCCGAACCCGACGCACCACCGAACGAGGCGATGACGTCACCGCCTGCGGTGCGCAGCTTCTGCACCGCAGCGAGCCAGTTCTCGTCCGAGATCGGCTGGTTGCCGTTCATGGTGGCTTTGCAGCCGCCGCCGTCCAGGAAGAAGGCGAGAGTGGCGTACCGGAGTCCGGCCGCCTGGGCGTCCTCCAGGACGGACGGCGAGTTCCACGTCTCCACGTACGGCGCCGCGTACCGCGACGGGAAACCCATGGTGCCCTTGCCCGAAGAGGTCACGGATGTTCCGGGGGTCGCGGCGGGGCTGGCATCCGGCGGGGAGGAGGCCGCGGTGGCGGGTCCGGCCGGGTTGTCGGCGTGGGTGAGGGTCTCCCAGGCGACGAACAGGTTGTTGGTGCCGGCCGGACGGTTCCGCTCGGTCAACCGGGCGGTTTGCGGGAGGTCCTGGCCGAGGCGGGTGTGCAGGGCGTTGTAGCCGACCTCGGTGATCGGGCCGAGGTCGCCCTCCACGCTGCCCCCGCACAGCGACCCGGGCACGTCCGCGCCCAGCTCGTAGGTCGACTGGAACTCCAGCGCCTGTGCCAGCCGCTCCCCCACTTGCGCGTACAGGTCCTGGCCCTGGATCCACGCGGTCTCCGCGACATGGGAGATTGCGGAGATGCCGTAACCGGTGTGGGTGAGGTCGCGGCAGGTCTCCTGGGTGAGTCCGGAGGAGAACGTCGATTGGTCGTGCCAGTAGTCGACCACCGCGGACTTCGCCGCCGCGACGCCCGGGGCCGTCTTGGGCTGGGCGCCGTCGGAGTCGAGGTAGACGAAGGCGGCGACGCGCTTGAGGTACCGGTCCACGGCCTGCTCGTAGGTGGCCCGGTCGTCGAGGAAGACGGAGATGCCGACGGCGGCCTCCATCATGCTCAGTTCCCAGTTGCCGTTGCTGTCCGAGCCGCCGATGACTTCAGGCAGGTACACCTCGCGGAGCATGGTCGCGAAACGGTCCGCGCCGGGCCAGTCCGCGTAGGTGGAGCGGATGAGATCGGCTGCGCGGGGCCAGACGGAGCCGGCCCAGCCGGTCTGGAGCGGGGCGTTGCTGTTGGTGTGCGAGGTGATCACGCCCGCCCAGGCGTCCATGATCTCGATGGCCTTCCGGGCGTACGCCTCGTTGCCACTGAGGTAGTAGGCGAGGGCGTCGGTGTACGCGGCGAGCGCGTCCTCGCGTTCGTCCGTGCAGCCGTTGTTCGGCTGCGAGTACGAGCCGCACTCGACCGTGGCCCGGGGGCTGGGAGTGCGGGACAGCGAGGCGTACTCCCCGGCCGCCATCTGGTCGTAGGCGCCCTTCCAGGGCTGCTCACCGGCCTGCACCTTCTCGCGTACGAAGTCCAGTTGGGGCTTACTGACCAGGACGCCAGGGTGGACGAAGGCCGTGGGCGCGTCCTCGGGTCCGGCGATGGCGGGCACGACGACGACGGTCGCCATGAGGGTGGCGACGACCGCTCCCAGCGCGACGCGTCTCTGTCTCTCCGTGCTTCTTCGCAGCAGGCGGCGGAGGAGTGCTCTCGACATGGGAAGCCTTCCAGCAGGCGTGGCCGGTTCGATCAGGACCGCCGTGGGGCTTCCGCGCCCCCGACCGGCGACGCCATCCTTCTCAGTCCCTGACGGCGCACACCAGCCCGTCCGGTGCCTGCTGCACCTTCGGCCAGGGAGACTGTCCGAAATTCCCCTGGGCCCGCTGCCCGTCAGGCGTCGGCGGTGGTGTTCCAGTCCCGCCGGGCGCGGAGCAGGTCCCGGGCGGCGGCCCGGTCGGCGACGGGGTCCTCGGGCGGTTCGCCGGGGACCAGTTCGCGCATCAGGACCGCGCCGGGGGCCCCGGGGTCGGGGTCCAGGATCCGGAAGCGGGTGCCGGGGAGGAACAGGACCCGGTCGGGGGTGAGCGGGTCGAGGAGGTCGGTGCGGCGGCCGTTGACGGACCAGATGAGGAAGTCGGTGGTCCCCGGTGCGTCGGCGGGACCGCGGGCCGAGGCCTCGCAGGCGGCGGGGTCGGTGAGCTCGGAGCGGGCGGCGTACCACTGGAGCACCGGCTCGTCGAGGGTGACGCGCAGGCCGGTGGGGCCGCGGTGGACGGGAAGCATGAGCAGGCCCCGGCGCAGGAGGGCGGGGTCGTCGGGGGTGTCGGCGCCCGCCAGCCGGCTGAGGACGGCGGCAAGTGCGGTGACGGCCTCCGGGGCGGTGCGCGGGCCGACGAGTTCGGGGTGTCTGTGCAGCACCTCGGCGGCGAGGGTCGCGAGGCCGCTGGGGACTGCGACGGATGGTGCGGGGCGCGCGGCGCCGACGGGCGGTGCGGGGCGCGTGCGGGCGGCGTCCGGTGCGGGGCGAGCGGCGGTGGCGGCGTCGGGGACGGTGGGGCGGCAGACGCCGAGGCGGACCGCACGGCGCAGGTCTGAGGGGAAGGACCGGGTCAGCTCTTGGGCGAGGCCGCGGAGCCGGGGCAGCAGCTCCTCCGCGCCGGCGTCGCACAGGACGCGTTCGTGGGCGGGGTCCGGGTCGGCGCCCCGGACCTGCGTGGCGTGCGCGGGCGCTTGCTCAGGGCGTATCCACAGGCCGCTGGGGACCACCTCGACGACCACCCCGTCGGCGAGGCGGTGCACGCCGGGGCCGGTCTCGGGAAGGTCGTCGAGAGGCCAGCCGTGGTCGGCCGCGTACGGGAACGCCGAGACGCCCCGCGTCTCGGGGTCGGGTGGCTGGTGGACGAACTCCCGGGCGCGCAGCGGCCGTCCGGGCGTGCCGTCGGGGCCGGTCAGCAGCACCTCGTCGCCGTCCTCACCGATGCCCGGCATACCCCCGAGGAATCGGACGGGTTCGCCGACGACCTGGGCGAGGACGTCCCCGAAGTGCCGTCCGCCGCTGAGGCGGGCGGGCCCGTAGCACAGGAACCGCACGGCCGGCCGGAGCCGCAGGGGCAGGTCCTGCCAGAACCGGGCGACGTCCGCGACCGGCACGTCCGGAAACCCGGGGGCGCCGACCGACACGGTGAGCCGCTCGGCGGAGAGCGCGACGCCGCGGAAGAGGCGGCCGCGGTGAACGTCCAGGCCGGGCGCGCCGTCGGCGGGGCGCAACCACACCCCGGAAGGGACGGGTTCGACGACGGACCGGCCGAGCTGCCAGGAATGGGCGGGAACGTCGGACGCCCAGGACGGCCTGGGGAAGATCCGGGAGTCGGGTGCGTCGGGGGCGCCGGGCGAGCAGCGCAGCCAGCCCGATCCCCGGTCGGAGACGGCGTAGAGGCCGCCGCCGGGGAGGGGCACCAGGGGTCCCTCGGCGGTGATCACGGTGCGGCCCAGGCGGCCGGCGAGCTGTCGGCCGAAAGCCACGGCGTCCCGGAACGGCGGGCGTCCGAACACCAGCCGCAGGGCGCCGGTTCCGGCGGGAACGGCCCGGGCGAGCCGGTCGAGGACCGTGTCGTCGGCGCCGTCGGGCAGGTCGGCGACGATCACGGTGGCCTCGGGGTCGGCGGCGAGCCCGGCGGTGAAGGTCCGGGCGCGCGGGTCGACGGGGCCGGCCGTGACGAGCCAGGCGTGGCCGGCGCGGTGGGCGGTGAAGCGGGGGCCGGGCGCGTGCGGTGCGGCCGCCCCACGGGGGCGAACGGGGGCTGCTGTGCGGTTGCCGCTCATGACTGCTTCTCCGTGAGGGCGCGTCGTGCTGCCGGCTGGGGACCGGCCCTCGACTGTAGGAAGACACCGGGCCGCCGGTCCAGCCGTACCGGGGCGGAGTGCGGCGCGAAAAGGCGTGTCGCGGGGAGCGGGCAGAGATCGTGCACCATCGGGCACGGGCGTCAGGACGTCTTGGTGAGCTTCCAGAAACGGAAGACGGTAGAGGCGTCCAGGCAATACACAACGCCCTCGCCGACGCCCTCGCGGACCACGGCGTACTGCTTGGCCTGCCACACGGGCAGGACCGGGACCTCCTCGGCGACGATGGCCTGGAGCCGGACGTAGTCCGCGTCGGCGGACCCACGGTCGCTCTCGAGGGCGGCCCGCGGCAGGAGTTCGCCGGTGATCGTGCGGTTCTCGTAGCCGTTGCCGAGGACGTTGCCCTCGCCGAAGAAGGGCGCGGTGAAGTTGTCGGGGTCCGGGTAGTCGGGCACCCAGCCCTTGACGTAGACGGGGTAGTCGCCGGCCTCGATGCCCTTCTCGTACTCGTCGAACGGCACGGACTTCATCCGGGCGTCGAACAGGCCGCTGGCGTTGAGCTGTGCGGCGATCTCCGCCATCTCGGCGTCGGTGGAGGGGCCGTAGCGGACGGGGGTGGACCACAGGGTGAGGTCGACCTTGTCGGTGATGCCGGCGTCGCGGAGCACGGCGGTGGCCTTCGCCACCGACGGGGAGGCGCCGTAGGCGTCGAAGAAGGCGGTGGTGTGACCCTGGACGGCGGCCGGGACGATCGAGTACAGCGGGATGGCGGTGTCCCGGTACACCTTGTCGATCAGTGCCTCGCGATCGAGGATGTGAGCCACGGCCCGGCGTACGGCGAGTGCACCGGCGACCGGGTCCTCCATGTTGAAGACGAGGTGCTGCACCTCGGCGCTGTTGCCCTCGACGACATGGACGCCGTCGTGTTCGCCGCGCGCCTCGATGTCGGCGATGTCGGCGGCGCTCAGGCCCCGGTAGGCGATGTCGACCTCGCCGGCGAGCAGGGCCTTCTTCAGGGCGGCCTGGTCGCCGTGGAAGAAGCGGAGGGTGACGCCGGAGTTCTCCGGTTCGGCGGTGCCCCGGTACTCGGGGTTGACGGCGAACACCGCCTGCCCGGCGCTCACGCTCTCCAGGGTGTACGGTCCGCTGCCGACCGCCTCGCCGTCGGTGCGCAGCTGGTTCTTCGGGTACTCGCGGTGGTTGACGAGGGACCCGGCGCCGGAGGCGATCTTGCTGGGGAAGGTGGCGTCCGGGACGTTCAGCCGGAAGACGACGGTGCGCTCATCGGGGGTCTCCACGGCGTCGAGGGTCTTGAACATGACGGCCGGTCCCGCCGGGTCGTCGATGGCCAGCACCCGGTCGAAGGAGAACTTCACGTCCCGGGAGGTGAGCGGGTCGCCGTTGCTGAAGGTCAGATCCTTCTTGAGGGTGCAGCGGTAGACCTGGCTGTCGCCGTCGGTGAAGCGGCACGCCTCGGCCGCCTCGGGCTGTGGTTCGGTGCCTCCGCTGGGGAAGCTGAGCAGCGACTGGAAGACGTTGTTGAACAGCAGCCAGGAGCCGGGGTCGTACCCGGCGGCAGGATCGGTGGCCAGGACCTCGTCGGTGATGCCGACGACCACCCGTGGGGCGTCCGCGCCGATGGTTGCGCCGCAGCCCGTCGTCAGCGCCAGTGCCAGCCCGGCACACAGCAGGTGGGCGGAGCGCGGTACGTGCTTGTTCAATGTGCCTCGTCTCGGCTGCGGTCGCGGCGGGCAGGGCGGGGCGGGGCCCGGCGACCGTCGGGGGATGCGGGGAGGGGTGGTGGGGGGACGCGGGTAGGCGAGTGCGCTGTGCCGCCCCGGCGGGGGAGGGTCGGGGCGGCACAGCGGTCCGCCCCGTCCTCAGGGCAGGGACGGGACGGCGTCTGGGGAGCAGCCTTCGCGAGGTGGTGCGGTGTTACATCGCGGTCCCGCTGGACCAGATCACGGTGCCGCCGTACTCGATCACCATGTTGCCGTCGGCGCGGAGCACCAGGCGGGCGCCGTCGTGGCCCTCGGTGTGCGTGGACCACACGGTCCGGCCGTCACCGGCGTAGAGGGCGAGGTTGCCATCGGCCTGGAAGACGGCCTTCACAGCGCCCTGTCCGACGGTGCCCGACCACCACAGTGGGGTGCCCTGCTGGTTGTAGAGCACGAGGTTGCCGTCGCCCTGGAAACCCAGGAAGACCCGGTTGGTCGACCAGCTCTGCCCCTGCTGGAGCACGCTGGTGCCGTAGACGGTCTTGCTGGTGTAGTGCTCCTGCGGAGTGCTGGGCTGGGTCGTACTGGCGCGAGGCGTCGCGGGCTCGGCAGTGCTGGTTCCTCCGGCGGTGCGGCTGGCTTCGGCGCTGGGCTCGGACATGGCGGCGATGGGCCGTCCGGACTGGGTGGGGGCGGTGGCCGCGACCTCGGCGATGCGGTCCTGGCCGGCGGTGGTGCCGTCCTTGCGCGCCGCCTCGGGGGACTCCGGGCGCGGGGAGGCGGTGGCGCCGCCGGGGCTGCCGATGGCGGGCGCGAAGTCGGGTTCGACGTCCTCCGCTCCGGCCTGGACGGTCTGGGAGGGGGCGTCGTCGTTGAGGAGGTGCGGGGCGAGCAGGAACAGGGCGCTGAGGACGCCGGCCCCGGCCAGCAGGGGCTTGGCGAGGTGGCCGCGGGAGGGACGGCGCTCGTCGGCGGCGCCGTGGGGGCGTCGGCCCCGGGGGCGTCGGCCGGTGTCGCGCGGCGTCTGCGGGAGTTCGTGGTCCTCGGCGTCCGGTGTCGCCGGCTCGGCGTCGTACGCCGGGGCGGCGGCCGGGAGGGCGGCGGTCCGGCCCGGTCCGGCGGCTGCGCCGTGGCCGGCGCCGCTGTCGGGCCCGGCGGGCGGGGCGGCGTAGGCGTCCGCGGAGTGGGCCGCGTAGGGACCGGCTGTCTGGTGAGCACCGTGTCCACCGCCAGGGGTCTGTCCCGCGGCCGCGGCGAGGGGCTCGCCGACCGCGAAATCGTCCAGCGGGAAGTCCCAGGGCAGCTCGCTCTCCCAGACCGCCCGCCCGCCCGACGCCCCGGCGAACTCGTCAGAGAGGCCGGCCTGCGGCTCGCGGTGGTTCATCTCCATGCCTTTCCCGATGGAACGGATCGGTGATCGCTCACAGGTCGACGCCTTCGCGGGAAGCCTAGGGATGCCCCGGTCGTGGGACGGGCCGAGCGGGAGGGACGTGCACCAACGGCCATCACTCGTACCCTTCTCGCCACCGGTTCCGGGTCAGAGGATGCCCATGCGGATGGCGTAGGCGACGGCGTGGGTGCGGTTGCGCAGTTCGAGCCGTTTGATGACGGCCTGGATGACGCTCTTGATGAGGCGTTCCGAGTAGCTGAGCTTGGTGGCGATCTCCACGGTGTCCATGCCCTCCGCGAGGAGCTGCAGCACGTCGACCTCGCGCTGGGACAGCTCCACCGGCAGCAGACCGGAGTGGCTCTCGGTGCGCTGCATGGTGCGCATCCGGTCGAGCAGCATGTTCATCAGCACCGGAGGCAGCACCGCACGCCCGTGGTGGGCCTCGACGGCCGCCGCGAGGATCTGACTGAAGCTGGTGTAGGGGCGGACCAGGAAGCTCACCAGGCCGTGGTTGACGGCGAGGGCAAGCTGCTGTTCGGAGATGTTGTCCGCGACCAGGACGATCCGTATGCGGCCGCCGGAGTCCTGACTGGCGCGGCTCATCATGGACAGGGTCTTGCCGCTCACCACGGCCGTCAGCACGATCAGGACGTCGGCCTCGGCGACCTCCTCGGTCGGCAACAGCGTGACTCGGCCGTCCGCTTCGAGGAAGGCGGCGGTCCCGTCCCGCGTGAGGAGGTCGTCGGCCTGTACGACGACCCGCGGGACGGGACGCACTTCATCTTTGTCAGCAGACATGGGACTCCTTGTCGAGGGCGCGGCTACGCGCGGAACGAGCGCGAGTCCCGACAGAGGCCCGTGTCCCGGGCCGGGTCGATCGGGGCGTGGACGACGCGCTCTCTCACTCGACTCCGATCATCACAGCTCGCGGAGCGAGACCTCCCTGAAAGCCGCCTGGCCATGCACTATCAATCAGAAGCCGTGCACTGTCGAACAAAACCTGCGCTGTGCGACACGCACTCAGCGCACCGGATCGGCTCGATGGCGACGCACCATACGGGCGGCGGTGAGTGTGGCGAGGACGGCGGCTCCGGTCACCGCGGTCACCGCGAACGCGGCGAGCAGTCCGGCCGCGGGGAGGTGGGCGATGCCGGCGCCGACGCCTGTGGAGCGTCCCTGGGCGTCGATCAGCCGGCGGGCGAGCGGCGGTCCCGCCGCGAGGGCGATGCCGACGGCGGTCAGGCACACGCACAGCACGGAGACGGCGCTCGTGGCGATGACCTGACGGGGCGACAGGCCGAGCGCCTGGAGGGCGAGGACGTCCTGGCGGCCCTCGCGGACCCCGGCGCCGATGGTCGTGAGGAGTTCGACCAACCCGATGAAGGCGAGGACGGCGATCAGTCCGGCGATGGCCTGCCGCAGCGGGGAAAGGCCGTCGGCGGGGTTGGCGACGGTGTGCACGTCGAGGCGGCCGGGGGCGAGGTCGCCGAGGTGGGCGGCGACCTCGGCGGCGTCGGCGCCCGGGGCGAGCCGCAGGTCGTAGCGGGTGGGGTGGGGTGCGGTGTCGTCGACGCGGAGGTTGTCCAGGGCGGTGGAGACGACCCGGCCGGAGTTCTCCGGTTCGATGGCGCGGCCGACGATGTGCAGGATCTGCGGGCGGGCGCCGACGGTCATCCGCACCCAGTCGCCGACGCGGACCTGGAGCAGGTCGAGGAAGCCCTGTCCGGCGACCGCCTCGTGGGGTCCGCGCGGCGGGCGTCCCTCGGCGAGGGCGTACGGGTAGGGGGCCTGGCGGGTGCCGGTGCCGCGCAGGGCGATGGTGGCGGTCTGACCGGGCACCAGGGCGCTGACCTCGACGCCGGGGTAGACGGCGGTGACGCGCGGGTCGCGCGCGAGCAGGGCCCGGACCTCGGTGTCGTCGAGGCCGTCGCCCTGTAGGCGGAGGGCGGTGGCGCGGCCGGCCTGTTCGGGGTGGTCGTGGAGGCGGTCGAGGGTGGTCCAGGCGCTCATCGCGACGACGATCAGCAGCAGAGGCAGGGCGAGCCGGGCGAGGGTGGCCAGGGAGCGGGCGGGGCGGGCGGCCACGCGGTGGGCTCCGAGGAACAGAGCGGGCGGCAGTCCCCGGCCGAGCGCGGTGCCGATCAGCGGGAAGAGGGCGGCCCCGGGACGGGCGGTCTGCTGGGTGGCGGGTACGGCGGGGGCGCGGCCGGCCCGCCAAGCGGCGCGGGCGGTGGCCACGCCGATGAACAGCACGGCGCCCGCGACGACGGCGAGCAGTCCGGCCGCGTACGAGGGCAACCCCTGCCAGATGGCGACGGACTCACCGAGGCGGCCGGGCAGCCGGGTGCCCAGCCCGGCGACGAGCAGGGCCGCGCCGGCGCCGCCCAGCACGGCGTGGGCGAGGTGTTGGAGGACGAAGACGCCGACGACCTGCCCGGGCGTGAAGCCGATCGCCTTGAGCACGGCGATGTCGCGCAGGTGGCCGCGGACGCGGGTGCCGATCGCGCCGTGCACGGCGAAGCAGGCGGCGACCAGCGCGGCGAGTCCGAACAGCCCCAGCACCTGGCCGGAGAGCCGGTCGTCGCCCTGGGCGCGGGAGCGGGCCTGCTGCCAGGTGGTGACCTCGTCCACCGCGCCGGCCCCGAGGACGGTGACCGCCCGCTGGACGGCGTAGTCGGTGGCGTCAGGATCGGTCAGCCGCAGGCCGGTGACCTGGCCGTCGGGGGCGCGCAGCGCGCCGGGCAGGGCCCAGACCAGGCCGGGGCGCTCGCCGGGGGCGTAACGGGGTTCGGCGCTCTCGGCGACGCCGGCGACGGTGAGGGTGCGGACGGTGCCGGGCAGGGTGAGGGTGTCGCCGGGGCCGGCGAGGAGGGCACGGGCGAGGCCGGTCTCCAGGACCACGTCGTCGGGCCGGCCGGCGTCCGGCCAGCGGCCGGCGGTGAGCAGGGGGCGGCCCACCGTGGGCGGAGCGGGGGTGCCGCGCAGTTCGGCGGAGGCGCGGACGCCGTGGCCGGCGAGGGTCACCGACTCCGTGGGGTAGGGGCCGGCGACGGCGTCGATGCCGTCGAGGGCGGCCAGTCTGCGGGTGTCGGCCGCGGCGCCGGTGTGCAGCGTGACGTGGGCGCCGTGGGACCGGGTGAAGGCCCGCTGCCACGGGTTGGTGGCGTACGCGAACAGGGCGGTGGCCAGCAGCAGGGAGGCGACGATGCCCGCCGTGGCGAGGACGTGGAGCAGTGCCTGGAGCCGGTGCCGCTGAAAGTCGGCCCTCGCCCAGCGCAGGATGGCCCGCATTCCGGTCACCGTCCTCTCTCGCCCGTGCCGTCCAGCCGGACGGCGTCCCGATGGTCCATTGCGCGTCAGTCCCTCAGCTCGAGTACGCCGGAGGCGCCGGGGGCGCGCAGCGGGCGGGCGCCGAGGGCGGCGTCGTCGGCGATCCGTCCGTCGAAGAAGCTGATGACGCGGTCCGCGGCGCTGGCGAGCCGGGCGTCGTGGGTGACGAGGACGATGGTCTGGCCGCGGGCGTGGAAGCGGGTCAGCAGCCGGGTGACCTCGCGGGTGCCACGGCTGTCGAGGCTGCCGGCGGGTTCGTCGGCGAGGAGCAGATCGGGCTGGTTGACCAGGGCGCGGGCGAGGGCGACGCGCTGTTGTTCGCCGCCGGACAGCTCGCCCGGCATGTTGCGTTCCTTGCCGTCCAGGCCGAGCTCGGTGAGGAGTTCGGCGCGGCGGGCGCGGGCCCGGCGGGCCGGGGCGCCGGCGAGCAGGGCGGGGAGTTCGACGTTGTCGGCGACGCTGAGGTCGGAGACGAGGTTGAAGAACTGGAAGACGAGGCCGATGCGGGTGCGGCGCTCCACCGCCCAGCGGGCCTCGTCGTACGACTCGGTGCACTCGCCGTCGAGGGTTATGCGGCCGGCGTCGGGCCGCTGAAGCCCGGCGAGCAGGTGCAGCAGTGTCGACTTGCCCGCGCCGGAGGGTCCGGTGACGGCGACGAACTCGCCGCGCCGCACGGTGAGGTCGACCCCGCGGACGGCGTGCGCGGGTGCGCCCTGCCCGTGGTGGGTTTTGACCAGGCCCTCGGCGTGCAGGAGGGGAACGGGGTCCTCGCTCACTGGGGTCTCTCCAATTCCTCCTGGCACCGCTCCAGCCAGTCGAGGTCGGCCTGCAGGTGCAGCATGGCGCCCTCGATCAGGAGCTGGGAGATGCGGTTGTCGCGGTCCTCGGCGGCGGCGAGTTTCGACAGCGAGCGCATGGTGTTCAGGTACTGCCGCCGCTGCTTGTTGATCAGGGCGATCTGGTCGGCGAGTCCGGTGCGCGGGGCGAGGGCCAGTTTCATGAAGAACTCGTCCCGGACCCGGGGTTCCTCCGAGGTCTCCTCGTACCAGGCCCGCACCGCCTCGCGGCCCGCGTCGGTGAGGTGGTACGTCTTCTTGTTGGGCCGGCCGGACTGCTCGACTTCCTCGCCGTCGATGAGCCCGGACTTCTCCAGGCGACCGAGGGTGACGTAGACCTGGCCGATGTTCGGCTGAGGGTATGCCGAGCCCAGCAGTTGTTCAAGATCCTGCTTCAGCTCGTAGCCGTGGGCAGGGCCCTGGGCCAGCAGGGCCAGGAGAGGCAGCCGCACTTGCGCTCCCCACCTCGTCTCCGTGTCGGGTCCGGTGAGCCGGGCGACCGCGGGCGGGTGCGCCGGTGTGCCGCCGGGCCGTGGCCCCTAGTATCGCGCATGCCTAACAGGTATACATGCAGGTGCCGCCGTGGCGAAGGGGCCCGGTGCTGTCGAGCGGGAGGGGCGCATGAAGTGGACGCGCGCCGCCGGCAGGGGTCTGCTCGTCCTGGCGGTGCTCCTGTCCGGGTATGCCGGCGCCGGCGCGCGGGCGGGCGAGGCCGGCTCGGACCGGGGTCCGCTGACCCTGGCGACCGCCGGTGACCTGACCGGATACCTGGGTCCGCTGCTGGCGGACTGGAACCGCAGCCACCCCCGGGAGAGGGTGACCCTGGTCGAGCTGCCGGACTCCGCCGACGAGACCCGCGCGCAGATGGAGACCGACCTGCGGGGCGCGGGCGGCGGCCGGTTCGACGTGCTCAACATCGACGTGGACTGGACCTCGCAGTTCGCCGCCGCCGGGTGGATCCGGCCGCTGTCGCGGGTGCGGTTCCCACTGGACGGCTTCCTGCGGCCGGTCATCGGGACCGCCACGTACCGGGACCGGCTGTACGCGGTGCCGTACGTCACCAACGCGGGCCTGCTGCTGTACCGCAAGGACGTCCTGGACCGCTCGGGGCTGCCCGCGCCGCGCACCTGGGCGGAGCTGGAGCGGGCCGCGGAGACCGTCGCACCGGAGTACGGACTCGACGGTTACGCGGGGCAGTTGCTGCCGTACGAGGGGCTGACGGTGAACACCGTCGAGGCGGTGTACTCGGCGGGCGGCACGATCCTCGCCGACGACGGCGGGCGGGTCACCGTGGACTCCCCGGCCGCCCGGGAGGGCATCGGGTTCCTCGCCCGGGGGGTGCGCGAGGGCTGGATCCCGCGCGAGGCCCTGTCGTACACGGAGGAGGAGTCCAAGCGCGCCTTCGAGGAGGGGCGGCTGCTCTTCCTGCGCAACTGGCCCTACGCGTACGTCGCCGCCGAGTCCCCGGGTTCCGCGGTCGCCGGCGACGTGGGCGTCGTGCGGTTGCCGGGTCCGGGCGGGCCGGGCACCAGTGTGCTCGGCGGCTCCAACCTGGCCGTGGCCGCGCACGCCCGGCACCCCGACTCGGCGCAGCGGCTGATCGCGTACCTGACGAGCGAGCCGGTGCAGCGCCAGGTGCTCACCCGGGGGGCGCTGCCTCCGGTGCGCGCCGCGTTGTACGAGGACCCGGAGCTGGTGCGGCGGTTCCCGTACCTGCCGGTGCTGCGGGACGCCGTCATGTCGGCCGCCCCGCGCCCCAAGAGCCCGCGCTACGACCAGGTCAGCCTGGTCGTGCAGGCGGTCACGCAGGACGCGCTGACCGGGCGGCTCTCCCCGGAGGCGGCGGTGCGGCGACTGCGCGCGGAACTGACCGCGCTCACGTCCTAGTTACACGTTAGGCATAGGCCCTCAGGCCCGCCACGCCCTTCTTGTGTCGTTTTCTCCGTATTTGCTCACCGTCTTCGAGGGCAGCCTTCTCGTCAAGTCATTGACACACTCTCGTCATCGCTACCTAACATGCATGCATAACAACTCCGCCTCACAGACAGGCCACTGGGGTGATTTCTCAGACACAAGACCCGCGTCACTGGTGGCGCGACGCGGTGATCTACCAGGTGTACGTCCGCAGCTTCCTCGACAGCACGGGCGACGGCATCGGCGACCTGGCCGGCGTCCGGGCCGGACTGCCGTACCTCAAGAAGCTCGGGGTCGACGGCATCTGGCTGAGCCCGTTCTACCCCTCGCCGCAGCACGACCACGGCTACGACGTCGCCGACTACCGCGATGTCGACCCGGTCTTCGGCGACCTCGCCGAGTTCGACCTGCTGGCCTCGGCCGCCCGGCGGTTCGGAATCCGGGTACTGCTGGACATCGTCCCGAACCACTGCTCCAGCGCACACCCGTGGTTCCAGGAGGCGCTCGCCTCGCCTCCGGGCAGCGCCGCCCGCGCCCGGTTCCACTTCGCCGACGGCCGGGGCCCCGACGGCTCCGAACCGCCGAACAACTGGCACGCCATGTTCGGCGGCCCGGCCTGGAGCCGGGTCACCGAGGCCGACGGCCGACCCGGCCAGTGGTACCTGCACATGTTCACGCCCGAGCAGCCCGACTGGAACTGGCGCAACCCCGAGGTCCCCGCCCACTTCGACGAGGTGCTGCGCTTCTGGCTGGACCGGGGCGTCGACGGCTTCCGCATCGACGTCGCCGCCGGGCTGTTCAAGCACCCCGAACTGCCGGACTCCCCCGACCCGGAGGCCGACGCGCGTACCCGTGACTCGGTCAACCCGCTCGCCTGGAACCAGCCCGAGGTGCACGGCGTGTGGCGGCACTGGCGCGCGGTCTGCGAGGAGTACACCGCCCGCGACGGCCGGGAGCGCCTGCTGGTCGGGGAGGTGTCGGTGCCCACCGCCCGCGAACACGCCCGGTACGTCCGCCCCGACGAGCTGCACCAGGCGTTCTTCTTCGACCTGCTGAGCGCCCCCTGGGACGTGGACGCCTTCCGCAAGGTGATCTCCGAGGCGATGCAGGACATCGCCGGCACCGGGTCCACCGTCACCTGGGTCCTCAACAACCATGACCAGGTCCGCACCGTCACCCGCTACGGCGAACCCGCCCCCGAGGGCAGCGGGCTGGGCGCCGCCCGGGCCCGCGCGGCGGCGCTGCTGATGCTGGCGCTGCCCGGCGCCGCGTACATCTACCAGGGCGAGGAGCTGGGCCTGCCGGAGGTCGTCGACCTGCCCGACGACGTGCTCACCGACCCGATCTTCCGCCGCACCGGCAGCCGGGCACGGATCCGGGACGGCTGCCGGGTGCCGCTGCCCTGGTCGGGGCAGGCGTCACCGTTCGGTTTCACCCCCGACACGGCCGGCGTCAAGCCGTGGCTGCCGCAGCCCGAGTGGTTCGCCGAGCACGCCACCGACCGGGCGCTCGCCGACACCCGCTCGTTCTGGCACCTGTACCGCGACGGTCTGCAACTGCGCGCGGGACTGCCCCAGTTGGGCGACGGGACGCTGCGCTGGCTGGACACCCCGCCGGGCATCCTCGCCTTCGCCCGCGGCGACGGCCTGGTCTGCGCCGTCAACTTCGGCACCGCCCCCGCGCCCGCCCCGGTCCCCGGGGCGCCGCTGCTGACCAGCGGCCCCTGCCCGCCCGGCGTGCTCGCCGGCTCGACCGCCGCCTGGTGGATCACCGACGGCGCCTCCCTCGACTGACGCACCACCTCCGACCATCCCCTATGGAAAGGCCATCGACGATGATGCGACGCTCCACCCTCCTCATGGGCTGTACCTCCCTCGTCCTCGCGCTCGCCGCGACCGCCTGCGGCGGCAGCGGCGAACCGGTCGCCGCGGGCGGCGGCGACAAGAGCCTGGACGGCCAGACGGTCACCGTCGCCGGCGTCTGGTCCGGCAGCGAGCAGGAGAACTTCCAGAAGGTGCTGGACGCCTTCACCGAGAAGACCGGTGCCAAGACCGAGTTCGTCTCCACCGGCGACAACGTCTCCACGGTCGTCGGCAGCAAGATCGAGGGCGGCGACGCCCCCGACGTGGTGTTGGTCCCCCAGGTCGGGGTGTTGCAGCAGTTCGCGAAGGCCGACTGGCTCCAGCCGCTCGGCGCCGGGGTGACGAAGAACGTCGACGCCGGGTTCGCGAACGTGTGGAAGGAGTACGGCAGCGTCGACGGCACGCTGTACGGCCTGTACTTCAAGGTCGCGCACAAGTCGACGGTCTGGTACGACCCCGAGACCCTCGCGCAGGCCGGCGTGGAGGCGCCCACCACCTGGGACGAAATGCTGGAGGCCGGGCACACCGTCTCCGACTCCGGGCTCACCGCATTCGCGGTCGCCGGGCAGGACGGCTGGACCCTCACCGACTGGTTCGAGAACATCTACCTCTCGCAGGCCGGGCCCGAGAAGTACGACGCGCTCGCCGCGCACGAGCTGCAGTGGACCGACGCGAGCGTGGTGAAGGCGCTCACCACCCTCGGCACACTGTTCAAGGACAAGCAGCTCATCGCCGGCGGGCAGAAGGGCGCCCTGAACACCGACTTCCCCGGCTCGGTGGAGAAGGTGTTCGGGCCCGAGCCCGAGGCCGGCATGGTCTACGAGGGCGACTTCGTCGCCGGCGTCGCCAGGGACCAGTACGACCGGACCGTCGGCAAGGACGCGGACGTCTTCCCCTTCCCGTCCGTGGACGGCGGCCCGGCACCGGTGATCAGCGGTGGTGACGCGGCGGTCGTCCTGAAGGACGGCAAGCACCGCGACGCGGGCATGGCGCTGGTGGAGTACCTGGCCACCCCGGAGGCGGCCGAGGTGTGGGCCGGCGAGGGCGGGTTCCTCTCCCCCAACAAGCAGGTGGACCTTCAGGCGTACGCCGACGAGGTCACCCGGGCCACCGCGAAGTCGCTGGTGGACGCGGGCGACACCGTCCGCTTCGACATGTCCGACCAGGCCCCGGCGGCCTTCGGCGGCACCAAGGGAACCGGCGAGTGGAAGCTCCTCCAGGACTTCCTGCGCGACCCGTCCGACCCGAAGGCCACCGCCGCCGCGCTGGAGCAGGCCGCCGCCAAGGCCTACAAGGACTGACGGGTCATGACCGACACCCTCGTCAAGGACGCGCCGACCCCGGCCTCGCCGCGGACCGGGCCCCTCCCCCGCGAACGGTCCCGGCGCCGGACCCGGGGCATCGCCGTGCTCTTCGTGCTGCCGGCGCTGCTCCTACTGGGCGCACTCGTCGTCTACCCCGTGCTGTTCTCCGTCGGCCGGAGCTTCTTCGACGCCTCCGGCAACCGGTTCGTGGGCATCGACAACTACACCGAGATGGTGCGGGAACCGGCGACCCTGAAGGCCATCCGCAACACGGTCGTCTGGATCGTGGTCGCCCCGGTGCTGCTCACCGGCCTCGGGCTCATCCTGGCGGTGCTGGTGGAGAAGGTCCGCTGGGCCACCGCCTTCAAGACGTTGCTGTTCCTGCCCATGGCGGTCTCCTTCCTCGCCGCCGGAATCATCTTCCGGCTCGCCTACGACGAGGACCCCGACAAGGGCGTCCTCAACGCGGCGGCCGTCGCCGTGCACGACGCCTTCGCGGGCACCTCCCCCTACCCGACCGCCCGGGCCCGCGACGGCCAGGGCCTCACCCACGCCGACGACGGCTCGTACCGCACCGCGAAGACCGTCTCCCCCGGCGACACGGTGACCCTCCCCTTCGTGGGCGTCCTGCCCAAGGACCTGCCCGGCGACGCGGAACCGGCCGGCGAGGCCGCCACCCGCACCGCCGGACCCGGCGAGCTGCGTGGCGTCGCCTACCTGGACTTCGTGCCCGGTGGCAAGGGCGCACCCGGGAAGGTCGACGGCAAGGAGAGCGGCCTGCCCGGCATGACCGTGGAGGCGGTGAGGGACGGCCGGACGGCCGCTACCACCTCCACCGCCGCGGACGGCTCCTTCGCCTTCACCGGCCTCGATCCGGGCACGTACACCGTGACGGTGCCCGCCGCCAACTTCACGCAGCCCTACGACGGGGTGTCCTGGCTCGGGCCGGCCCTCGTCACCCCGGCCATCATCGGGGCGTACCTGTGGATCTGGACCGGCTTCGCGATGGTGCTGATCGGCGCGGGCCTCGCCACGCTGCCGCGGGACGCTCTGGAGGCGGCGCGGATGGACGGCGCGAACGAGTGGCAGATCTTCCGCCGGATCACCGTCCCGCTGCTCGCGCCTGTGCTCACCGTGGTGTTCGTGACCCTCGTCATCAACGTGATGAAAGTCTTCGACCTCGTCTACATCATCGCGCCGGGCCCGGTGCAGGAGGACGCCACCGTGCTCGCGACGCAGATGTGGCTGGTGTCCTTCGGCGGCGGCAACGACCAGGGGCTGGGCAGCGCGCTGGGCGTCCTGCTGTTGCTGCTGGTGGTCCCGGCCATGGTGTTCAACGTCCGCCGTTTCCGAAGGAGCCAGCGATGACCGCCGTACGCCGCCTGATGGGCAAGGGGCTCGTGCAGGGCTTCCTCGTCCTGGTGGGCCTGGTCTGGCTGACCCCGCTGGCCGGTCTGTTCCTGTCGTCGCTGCGCTCCTCCCAGGACAGCGCGAAGGGCGGCTGGTGGACGGCTATCTCCAGTCCCGGGCAGCTCTCCTTCGACAACTACTCGGCGCTGCTGGAGAACTCCGGCATGACCCAGGCACTGTGGAACACGGTGCTGATCTCGGTGCCGACCACGGTGCTGGTCGTCGTCGTCGCGGCGCTCGCCGGGTACGCCTTCGCGTGGCTGGAGTTCCCGGGCCGCGACGCGGTCTTCCTGGTCGTGGTGGCGCTGCTGGTGGTGCCGGTGCAGATCGGTCTGCTACCGGTCGCCAAGCTCTTCGGCCGGCTCGGCCTGTTCGGCACCATCCCCGGCGTGATCCTGTTCCACGTCGCCTACGGGCTGCCGTTCGCGGTGTTCCTGCTGCGGAACTACTTCGCCGAGCTGCCCAAGGAGATGCTGGAGGCGGCTCGGATGGACGGCGGCGGCGAGTGGCGGATCTTCGCCCAGCTCGTGCTGCCGGTGGGCAAGCCGGCCATCGCCTCGCTGGCCATCTTCCAGTTCCTGTGGGTGTGGAACGACATGCTGGTGGCGCTGCTGTTCGCCAACAGCTCATCGCAGCCGCTGACGGTGGCGCTGCAGTCGCAGATCCGCCAGTTCGGCAGCAACATCGACGTCCTGGCGCCCGGCGCGTTCCTGTCGCTGGTGGTGCCGCTGGTGGTCTTCTTCGCCTTCCAGCGGCACTTCGTGCAGGGCGTGATGGCGGGGTCGGTGAAGTAGCGGACGCGTTACGGACGGTGCCCGCGCGGTCGGCTCCTGGTCGGACAAGGACGAGGAGTTGACCGTGCGGGCACAGTCCGTCGCCGTGCCTTCTGTCGGCCACCGGGTCCCGGCACACTCGTGGGGACCCACTTTTTGATCACCGACAGGCGGAACATGGACGACGCGGGGCAGGACCGGAGAGACCGAAGACCGGGGCTCACCAGCGTGACGGTCGCCGCGAGCAGCCTGCTGGCTCTGCTGATCGGGGGCGGCTTCGCCCTGCTGCTGTGGGCGATCACCGACGCGGACGACTCCATCTCGGCACGCCGCGCCTCCCGCAGCGCCCTGGTGCAGGCCGGCGCCATGGAGCTGCTCCTCGTCGACCTGGAGACGGGCCAGCGCGGCTACCTCATCACCCGGCGCGAGGAGTTCCTCCAGCCGTGGACCCGGGCCCGCGCGGAACTGCCCGGGCAGACCCGGCGGTTCATGGAGAACACCACATCCCGGGAACAGCGGCGGGCCGCCGAGCGGATCGCGGACGGGGTGCGGTCCTTCCTCGACGACTACTCGGTGCCGCTGGTGGACGCGGTCCGGCGGGGCGAGCCGGCCACCGTGGACCTCGCGCGCACGGCCGAGGGCAAGGAGCGAGTCGACACGCTGCGGGCCCTGTTCGACCAGTACACCGATAACGAGCGGGCGCAGTTGGCGCGGCGTACGGACGCTGCCGGGGCCAACAGCCACCAGGCGGTGCTGGCCGCCGCCCTTGGCCTCGCCGTGTCGATCGCGCTGGTGACGGGCTTCACGGTGCTCCAGCACCGGGCGGTGGTGCGGCCCGTGCGGGAGGCGGCGGCCGCGGCGCGGGAGCTGGCCGGCGGTGACCTGAGCGTGCGGATCACGCCCAGCAGGGTGGCGGAGATCGGCACGCTGGGCACGTCCTTCAACAACATGGCCGCCTCCCTCCAGGACAGCCGTCGGCGGATCATGGAGAGCACGCAGGCCGTGCACCGGCGCACCGCGCGGGACCTGCACGACGGCGCCCAGCAGCGGCTGGTGAGCCTGATGATCGGGCTGCGGCTCGTGCGGGAGCTGACGCCCGCGACCGAGACCGCGACGCTCGACCTGCTGGACCAGTCGATCGACAACGCCCAGACCGCCATCGACGAGCTGCGGGAGCTGGCCTCGGGGATCTACCCGTTGGTGCTGACGGTGAAGGGCCTGGTCCCGGCGGTCCGGGAACTGGCGTCGCGGTGCCCGGTGGCCACGGTCGTCGAGGCGGTGGACGAGCGCCGGATCTCCTCGACGGTCGAGTCGAACGCGTACTTCGTGGTCGCGGAGGCCGTGACCAACGCGGTCAAGCACGCCCAGGCCTCCCGGATCGACGTCCGGATCGAGTTCGGCGAGGTGCTGCGGATCCAGGTCGCCGACGACGGTGTCGGCGGCGTGGGCCGGGCCAGCGCGGGCAGCGGGATGACCGGGCTCGCCGACCGGGTGGCGGCCTTGGACGGGAAGCTGGCCATCGACTCCCCGCCCGGCGGCGGCACCACCCTGCTCATCCGAATCCCCCTGCCGCGCTCCCCCGCGCCCGAGGCGCCGTGAGTCACTCGGCCGGCTCCAGCAGCAGGTCCCAGTCGGTGCCGTCCAGTTCGGAGCCCGCAGGCACCAGCGCGTAAGTGTCGGCCAGCCAATCGGCGACCGGGGCGACGGGCAGCTCGAACAGCGCGGTGCGGGCGTCGCCGACCCGCAGGCAGAGGACGGACGGTCCCTCCTCGTCGCCGGGCGCCGGCCAGAGCGTCACCTCGCCGCCGCCGGACGCGCAGGTCATGCCCTCGGCCAGCAGGTCCCGGCCGAAGACCCACCGCACGGGGCGTTCGCCGTCGGTGTCGAGGACCAGGGTGACGGCAAGCGGGTCGTCCGTCCGGTAGGAGAGCCGGCAGTTCAGGGTCACAGCCAGGGCGGGCGTCGCACGGTAGGTGATCTCCAGCGAGAGGTGACTGGTGTGCACGGTCGTCTCCTTGGGGTGCGGTGGGTGGCCCGGATGCGGGCCGGTCAGTCGATGACGCGGCAGGCGCGGGGGGTGCGGCGTAGGGCGGTGGCGGCCTCGGCGGTGCCCACGGCGATCAGGACGAGGCCGCCGACGTCGGCGAGCTGCTCCGGGGACGCGTAGGGGAACGCGGTCATCAGCAGCCCCGCCGACACGATCACCGCGGTCAGCAGGTCGTCGCGGGCGAGGAAGCCGCTCACCGCCGGCGAGGTACCCGAGACGGCCAGGGTGAGCCCGCGCAGCAGCCAGCCGCAGCCCGTCCACAGGCCGAGCAGGAACACGGTGTCGGCCGGGCCGTGCAGCACGAGGAGCCCCAGCACGCAGGCGGCGAGCCCGCCGCAGGAGAGCAGCGCGCGGACCGTGCGCGGCGCCCGGGAACCGCGTACCGCGAGGAGTTGGAGCACGCCCTGCGCGGTCAGGTGGACGCCGAGCAGCGCGCCGGCGGCGGCGACCGTCCGGACGTGCGCGAGGAGCAGGGTGGCCCCCGTGAAGGCCGAGACGGAGGCGCCGGCCAGCAGGACCGCCCGGGCAGGGGACCGTCCCAGCCCCTGGCCGGTCGCCTCGCCGAGTGCCTGTGGCAGCGCCATGTCCCGTTCCCGTCCGACCCTCCGGGCCCGCCGCGCCGGTCGGCGCGCCGGGGACCCGGTCACGGCACTCAGTCTCGGTCGCGGCGGCACGCCAGGTCTGTCGTGCGTCCCCTCGCTTCTTCTGGGGGCTTCCCCAGGCGCATGTAGGGTCCACCCCACATGCGCCCCGCGCGGGCCGGCGACGACGGGGCCCCGATCGGACCGACGATAGGATGGCCGGATGAGCCAACCCCTGCGGGCGGTGCTGGGCGAGGACCAGCCGATCGTGCGTGAAGGCATCGCGATCATCCTTCGCAAGGCCGGCATCGAGGTGGTCGCGGCCGTCGACAACGCGGTGGACCTGGTGCGGGCCGCCGAGGAGCACCGCCCCGACGTAGTGATCACCGACATCCGGATGCCGCCCCGGCTGGAGGCGGACGGGCTGGCTGCTGTGCGGGAGATCCGCGCCGCGCGTCCGGAGACCGCCGTCGTCGTCCTGTCCCAGTTCCTCGACGCCTCCTACGCCCTGGACCTGGTCGGGGACGATCCGAGCGGGGTGGGCTACCTGCTGAAGGAGAAGGTGGCCAGCCCGCAGATCGTCATCGACGCCGTCGAGCGGGTGGTGGCCCGGGACTCCGCGCTCGACCCGGACGTCATCGCGGCGCTGCTGGGCCGCAAGCGTCCCGAGGACCCGCTGGCCGCGCTGACGCCGAAGGAGCATCAGGTGCTGGCGCTGATGGCCGAGGGGCACTCCAACACGGGCATCGCCGAGCAGCTCTTCGTGAGCGTCGCGGCCGTGGAGCGTCATGTGACCGGCATCTTCGCCAAGCTGGGACTGCACCAGGCCGCGTCGGGCGGGCACCGGCGGGTGCTGGCGGTGCTGCGCTACCTGGGACAGTAGCGGGGCGCCGCAGCGTGCGGGGGGCCGTGACGGTGGGGGTGTCAGTCGGCGCTGGGGGCGAACAGGCCTCGCAGGTCGGCGTCAAAGAGGTGGTCCTTGGCGACGAAGCACTCGACGCCCGCTCTGTCCAATTCCTCCCGGGACCAGACCTGCGCGTCCGTGGAGGTCAGCACGACCCGGGGCCGTTCCTCGCCGGCGGTCAGGCGGCGGGCCACGGTGAAGCCGTCCAGGTCGGGCAGGTGCAGGTCGAGCAGCAGGCCGTGCGGGCGGTGGGCGCGGACGGCGGCGAGGGCGGAGAAGCCGTCCCCGGACTCCGCCACGACCGTCAGCCCCCGCGACGTCAGCAGCGTGGTGGCGATGCGGCGGAACCCCGGGTCGTCGTCGACGACGACGATATTGATGGACATGTTCCCAGCATGCACACCGCTGCCGCCGCCGGGCCATAGGGGCAACCCTACGGTTTACCGGCCCGCGCCCGGGGGGTCTGAGCTGGTGCTTCGAGCATCCGGTCGAGTGCAGCGGCCGCGTCCTCGTCCCGTGCGGCGACACCGGGCGGGGCGGCGTCCGGGTGCGCGTACACGGCCGGTTCATCGGGGCGCAGTTCCCGTACCAGTGCGACAGGGCGGTCTCCCGAGGTCACCCTCAGCACCCGAAAGCGCGTGCCGGGCAGAAAGAGCAGCCGGTGCGGGGAGCGCGGGTCGAGGGGGGCGGTGTGACGTCCCGTCAGCGAGTGGACGAGGACGCCGCCGTCCGGTCCGAGGCCGGCGGCCGTCGACACGGCCCACAGGCCCTCTTCGGTGAAGGACCGATTCTCCCGGTACCGGTCGAGCGCCTCGTCCGGTGCGGCGGCGGCCCCCTGGTACGGGAGCAGCCGCCTCAGTCCCGAGGTCACGCAGCGGGCGAGGGCGCGCCGGTCGGGTGTGCCGTCGTCGCGAGGATCCCGCTGCGCTCCTGGTTCCCACCGCGCCAAACAGAGCCGTACGGCGGCCAGGTCGGCGGCCGCGCACAGCCGCTCGTACGGCAGGTCAGCGTCGAGTCCCCGCACCCCCGGCAGACCGTTTCGCACGAGATCCGCGACAGCCCGGCGATAGGGCTCGCCGGCGGTGTGCCACAGGCGTTGGCGGTCGCGGGCCATTGCCCGGGAGCCGGGTCCGGACTGGATGGCCAGGTGGGGTGCGTGCCGGGTTCCGCTCATCGCCCTGATGCCTTCGCGCTCGGAGGGGAAGGTGCACAGCCGCGGCGGGGCGCCGCCGGTGTCAGGCACACCGTAGGCGGGGGGCCGGGCCGGGACGGCCGTACGGAGTGAAGACCGCCCGAAGGGGCAGCGGCGGCTCACGGTCGGGCAAGCGGGACGGTCAGCGGCCGGCGTGGGCCCGCCCCGGGGTTTCGCGCGCGCCGGGGTCTTCTCGTCGCCGCCGGGCAGCACCGGGCCGAACATGACGATGAAGTGCATCGTCCGGATGCCGCGGTCCAGGCAGGCCCGGCCCGTGCCGGCCGGGCGACTCGGCGGCCCGAGGCGTGGCGCCCGGTGCGGCCCACCCAGCGCAACCCCGGGGCCGAGCCGAGGCAGGTCATCAGGTAGGCGGCGACGGGGATGGCGAGTCGTAGCGGAACCCGTCGATGGCGCCTTGCCTGTGCGTGTCTCTCTGCCGGTCGGCCGCTCAGCGCGGTGAGGCGGCGGACAGGGGAAGAGGTCCGCCGGCCGCCTCCTCGACGGCGAGGGCGTGGGTGACGGCGGCGATCAACGCCTGCTTCACGGACGGGCGGTGGCGGGCGTCGCAGGACACCAGGGGGACGCCCGGGGCGAGGTCCAGGGCGGCGCGGACGGTCTCCGCGGGGTACACACGCGCGCCCTCGAACTCGTTGACCGCGACCACGAACGGCAGACCGTGCCGCTCGAAGTAGTCGATCGCCGCGAAGGAGACGTCCAGGCGGCGGGTATCGGCGAGGACCACCGCGCACAGGGCTCCCGCCGCCAGCTCGTCCCACATGAACCAGAACCGGTCCTGTCCGGGGGTGCCGAACAGGAAGACGCTCAGCCTCTCGTGCAGGGTGATCCGGCCGAAGTCCATGGCGACCGTGGTGTGGGACTTGCGGTGCAGGTCCGTGGTGTCGTCGATGCCGATGCTGGACCTCGTGAGGTTCTCCTCGGTGTGGAAGGAGGCGATCTCACTGATGGCGGAGACCAGGGTGGTCTTTCCGGTGCCGAACCCGCCGGCCACCAGGATCTTGACCCCGCGCGGTAGGTCGTCGTCGTGCTCACGCGGCGCGCCCTGCGCCCCTCGTGCTCGTCTCAGTGCCACTGTCTTCCCGTCCGCGACGCGTGCGTGCTTCCGTCGGTGTCGCCGTCCGGCCCCGTGTTCACAGGGCGTGCAGGCCGGCGAGTACTTCCCTGATCAGGTCGGTGCTGGGCCGGCCGCTCGGCCAGTCCTCGCCGCCGACCCGGATGACCCCCATGTCCAGCAGGTCGCCGAGCAGCACCCGGACCACCCCCAGCGGGAGGCCCACGTGCGCCACCAGCTCGCCCACGGAGACGGGCCGGCGGCACAGGTCCACCAGCTGCTGGTGCTCGGGCATGACGTCCTGGTACGTGCGGAGGGTGACGACCAGGCTCACCACGAAGGCGGCCAGGTCGAACACGTTGTGCCGCACGTGGGTGCGCCCGCGCACCATGGCGTACGGCCGCACCAGGGAGACGCTGCCGTCCCCCGTCCATTCGCCGCCGGTCACCGCGGCAGGCGCTCGGCGGGCTCTCGCGCGTCGCCGCGGTCCTCGACGGCCAGGTACTGGCCGACCCGGGTGACCAGCCGGGCCATCTCGTACGCCACCACGCCGATGTCGGCGCCCTCGGGCGTCAGCACGGCGAGGCCGCCGGGGTCGGCGGCGGCGCGGAGAGGCGCTGGATGGAGCGGGCGGCCGGTGTCATGCGGTCGAAGAGTGCGCCGGTCGCGGGGGGCGCGGAGGGCTGGAACTGCGGGGCGAGGCTCGCCTGCCGGACGCGCCGGGGCAGCCCGTCGGTGAGGTCGGGCTCCGCGGGCGGGTGCCCGGCGGGCGCCTGGTCGGACAGGACGGCCGTGGCGGTGACGGAGGGCCGGGCGTGGGGCGGGGCGCCGGGCAGTGCGCCGCGCGTCGCGCCGTTCTGCGGGCCGGGGACCGGCTGGGCGGGGTGGCGGACGGGGTGGTTCGGGCCGGACTCCTCGGCCCGCTGGGGTGCGGACTCGCGGCCGGTCTCCGGCCACAGCTCCTCCAGCAGCTTGTGCGGCAGGAGGACGACCGCGGTGACCCCGCCGTACGGCGAGTGCCGCAGCTCCACGGTGACGTCGTGGCGCCGGGCCAGCCGGCCTGCCGCGGAGAGTGCACTCGCCATGTGCGGCAGGTGAACTTTTCATGACCCGACCGCGACACGTCGAGGTTTCTGCTTGACATCACAGCGAAACATGTTCGACCAGGCAGAAGCATTGGCCGAAGGGGCACACCTCGCCGTCGAGGCGTGCCCCTTCACGCATGGGCGCGGAACCGGTCAGGCGCGTCGCAGCAGGTACTTGTGCTGCCCGGACAGGACGAGTTCCCCACACTGGTTGTGCACGGTGGCGGCGGTGGTGACGACGCCGTCCTCGCCGCGCGGTTCCAGGGCCGTGATCGTCAGGGCCGGATAGAGGGTGTCCCCGGCGTGCACCTCGCCCAGGAAGGCGCAGGACAGTTCGAGGAAGCTGACGAACACTTCGCCGATGTGGTGCGGGAAGAGGGTGGCGCCCGGGGCGGTGAAGGCGAGCACCTGCAGGCCGTGCACCACGGGGGCGGTGTGGCCGTGCCGGCGGGCGAACTCGGTGTCGTAGTGGATGGGGTGGTTGTCGGCGGAGACCGTCTGGAAGGCGGCGGCGTGGGCGTCGGTGAGGGTGCGGCTGGGCGCGCGGAAGACCTCGCCGACGCGGAGGTCTTCAAAGGTGCGGGCCGGCACGATCGCGAAGTCCGCGGGGTCGAAGTCGCTCATCGTCCGGTCTCCCCGAAACGGACCGCCAGGAGGTTGGGGTCCTCGTTGGTGAAGTACGCGCCGCTGGCGATGTAGGCGGTGTGGCCGCGGACGGCGAGCGAGGTCGGGTTCTGCAGGCCGTCGGCGCCGGTGAGGACCACCTGGTGGCTGCCGTCGGGCCGGACGCGGGCGATCTCGTTGTCCGCGTTGACGGCGGCCAGCAGGGTGTCCCCCTGCCCGGTGAACGCGAAGTCGTCGATGTCGGTGAGACCGGTGGCCCGGGTGCGGACCGGGCCGGCGGCGCCCCGCCGGGTGACCGGGATGCTCAGGACGGTGCCCTGGTCGAGGTTGCTGACCCACACCGCGCCGTCGTGCAGCTTGACGCCGTTGGCGCCGAGGAATCCGGTCGCGTCCAGGGCGGGGGTGTCGGCCCACCGGACGGCCGTTCCGCCGGTCACCGGCATCCGCCAGACCGCGCCGAGGACGGAGTCGGCCGCGTACAGCACGCCCGCGCGCTCGTCCAGGGCCAGTCCGTTGGGCAGGCCCTGAGCGGGAAGGGCGACGATGCGCTGCGGGACGCCGCCGGGGCGCAGCCGCCACAGACCGGTGAGGTCGGCGCTGCCGGTGGCGTACAGGAAGTACAGGGTGCCGTCGTGGGCCCGGACGATGCCGCCGAGGAACGGCGAGGACAGGGCCGGGGTGACCGCGCCGGCCGGGGGCTCGGGCAGGGTGGCGAGGACGCGCACCGTGCCGTCAGAGGCAATCCGGGCGACCTGACGGCTGTAGGCGAAGGTGACGACGGCGCCGCCGCCGGGCTCCAGGGCGATGTTCTCCGGGCGCTGCCCCGCGTCGATGTCGAGGTGGGCGACGAAGCGGGCGGTGGTCCCCGGATCGGCTGCCGCCGACGGCGCGGTGACGGCCAGGACGGCCGTCAGGGCCGTGGCGAGCAGCGCGACACGGCTGGTGCGTGGGGTGATTCTGGACATGGTCGTTCTTTCTCCGGACGTTCGGGGGGCGGATGGTTCCGGTGGTCAAGGGCGCGGGATGTTGCGCAGATTGGCGCGGGCCAGGTGGATCATGCGGCCGACGCCGCCGGTGAGGACGCTGCGGCCGGCGGAGAGGGCGAAGCCGCTGATCTGGCCGACGGTGGGCTTCGGTGGGACGGCGAGGGCGGCGGGGTCGGTGACGACGTCGACCAGGGCCGGGCCGTCGTGGGCGAACGCCTCCCGCAGGGCGCCGCGCAGGCCGGCCGGCGCCTCGACGCGGATGCCGCGGGCGCCCGCCGCGGTGGCGATGTCCGCGTAGTTGGTGTGCGGGTAGGAGGTGCCGTGCGGGGGCAGGCCGTCGACCATCATCTCCAGGTCGACCATGCCGAGCGAGGAGTTGTTGAAGACCACGACCTTGACCGGCAGGCCGTACTGCACGGCGGTGAGGAAGTCGCCCATCAGCATGGAGAAGCCGCCGTCACCGGAGAGGGACACCACCTGCCGTCCCCGGTCGAGGAACTGCGCGCCGATCGCCTGCGGCAGGGCGTTGGCCATCGAGCCGTGCACGAAAGAGCCGAGGATGCGGCGCCGGCCGTTGGGGGTCAGGTAACGCGCCGCCCAGACACAGCACATGCCGGTGTCCACGGTGAACACGGCGTCGTCGGCGGCCTCCTCGTCCAGGATCGAGGCCGCATACTCGGGGTGGATGGGAGTCATCGTCTCGACGTTGCGGGTGTAGGCGTTGACCGCCTTCTCCAGCGCGTGGACGTGACGGTCGAGCATCCGGTCGAGGAACTGGCGGGACTCCTTCTCCCGCACCATGGGGGTCAGACACCTCAGTGTCTCGCGCACGTCACCCCAGACGGCGAGCTCAAGGGGCGTACGCCTGCCCAGCCGTTCGGGCTGGGTGTCGACCTGCACCGTTTTCACGCCGCGTGGCAGGAAGTTCTCGTACGGGAAGTCGGTGCCGAGAAGGATCAGCAGATCCGTCTCGTGCATCGCCTCATAGGCGGCGCCGTAACCGAGCAGACCCGACATGCCGACGTCGAACGGGTTGTCGTACTGGATGTGCTCCTTCCCGCGCAGGGCGTGGCCCACCGGCGACTTGACCTTCTCGGCGAACGCCATGACCTCGGCGTGCGCGCCGGCCACGCCCCGGCCGCAGAAGAGGGTCACCTTGTCAGCGGCGTCCACCAGGTCCCGCAGCCGAGCCAATTCCTGGTCTGCCGGGCGGATGGCGGGCAGGTCGAGCGGCATCGCCAGTTCGGCGCCGCCGATCGGGGCGTCCTGGTCGGCCACGTCACCGGAGAGCGCCACCACCGACACCCCGCGCCGTCCCACTGCGTGCTGGATGGCGGTCTGAGCCACGCGCGGCATCTGGCGGGGCGAGGAGATCAACTCGGAGTAGTGGCTGCACTCCGCGAACAGCCGGTCCGGGTGGGTTTCCTGGAAGTACCCGGTGCCGATCTCACCACTGGGTATCTGCGCCGCCAGCGCGATCACCGGGGCCATCGACCGGTGCGCGTCGTACAGGCCGTTGATCAGATGCAGGTTGCCCGGTCCGCAGGAACCGGCGCAGGCCGCCAGTTTCCCGGTGAGCTGGGCTTCCGCACCGGCGGCGAATGCGGCCACCTCCTCGTGGCGTACCTGGATCCACTCGATCCCGGAATGCCGCCGTACGGCGTCGACCACGGGGTTGAGGCTGTCCCCCACCACTCCGTACATGCGCTCCACACCGGCGCCGGCCAGTAGGTCGACGTACTGCTCCGCAATGCTCCGCTTGGCCACGGCACTCCTCAACTCGGTGGGCCAGAGGACGGCCAGGCTAGGTAGACGGCGGGACGTCAAGTTGCCCGTGCGTGCACCGTCCCCGGACTTCGAGCGCACGAGGGCGCCGAGGCCGCCCAAAGGGCCGGGGCGGCCTTCCGGCTCCGGCGCGCAGAGACCACCAGCAGGGCGCGCAGAGCAAAGTCTCGGCTTCCGGTCCGTCCTAGTTTTTCCCTCAGGTCCCAGGCATCACGTTGTTCGGCAGCAGCGCCTTGGCACCTCGTACCCGGCACCTCGTACTGAGCAAGAGAATCGAGTCGATCATGTCCCGTTCCCCGCAGCCGACCGTCGTCCTGGTCCACGGCGCCTTCGCCGACGCCTCCAGCTACGCCAGCGTCATCCCCGGCCTGCTCAAGCGCGGCCTCAAGGTCGTCGCCC
>NZ_BMRV01000028.1 GCF_014648815.1 Streptomyces flaveolus
CTTGCGTTTCCGACTCTATCAGATCCTTTTCCGATCCGATTTCCTCGGTGCTTTCCAGGTTCCCGCTTTCGCGTTTCCCTTTCCGGCGGTTCCGACTTTATCAGAAGTTTCGGGGCGGTCCGACCGGCCGTTCATTTCCGATTAATCGGGAGGATGGCTTCTCCGAATTCGATGATCCAGGAGGAAGCGTGTAGATGCTCACCGTCGCCTCTGGGGTGACCCCATCTACCGGCAACTGTTTGAATCTACCTCCCCGCTCGCTCCGTGTCAACGGCTCTTGCGGGAACGAAGAGGACAGTAGCAGCTCGACGGGGGCTGATGCACATCAGGCGGCCGTCGGCACGCCGGAGCTCCGCTCGGCCTCGTCGACGTCCCCCGTGTCCCCGGCGCGTACCGCACGGCCGCCGAGCAGGTAGACGTAGGCCAGGAAGACCAGTTCGGCCAGCACACCGATGGTGATGCGGGCCCACGTGGGCAAGCCCGACGGGGTGACGAAGCCTTCGATGGCGCCGGAGACGAACAGGACCAGGGCCAGGCCTATCGCCATGCCGATGGCGGCCCGGCCCTCCTCTGCGAGGGCGGTGCGCCGAGTGCGCGGGCCCGGGTCGATGAGGGTCCAGCCGAGACGCAGGCCGGTGCCCGCGGCCACGAAGACGGCGGTCAGCTCGAGCAGGCCGTGGGGCAGGACCAGGCCGAGGAAGGTGTCGAGGCGGCCGGCCGACGACATCAGGCCGAACCCGACGCCGAGGTTGAGCATGTTCTGGAACAGGATCCAGATGACCGGCAGGCCCAGGAAGACGCCGAGGATCAGGCAGAGCGCGGCCGCCCAGGCGTTGTTCGTCCAGACCTGTGCGGCGAAGGAGGCCGCGGGGTGGCTGGAGTAGTACGTCTCGTACTGGCCGCCGGGGCGGGTGAGCTCCCGTAGCTCGCTGGGGGCGGCGATGGTGGCCTGCACCTCGGGGTGGGCGCCGATCCACCAGCCCAGGAGTACCGCGACGGCCGTCGACAGGAGCGCGGTAGGGACCCACCAGTGGCGTGCCCGGTAGACGGCGGCAGGGAACTGCCTGGTCAGGAACCGGGTCACATCGCGCCATGAGGCTCGGCGGGTACCTGTCACGGCACTGCGCGCGCGTGCCACCAGTTGACTGAGCCGTCCGGTCAGCTGCGGGTCGGGGGCGCTGGACTGGATGAGGGAGAGGTGGGTGGCCGTGCGCTGGTACAGGGCGACGAGTTCATCGGTCTCCACACCGGTGAGTCGGCGCCGGCGCCGGAGCAGAGCGTCGAGGCGGTCCCACTCCGCCCGATGGGCGGAGACGAAGACGTCGAGGTCCATCGGTGTGCCTGCTCCTCGGCTATCGTCGGCGGCTCGTCGTGGATCAGCTTGTCGTACTGCGGCGCGGTGCGTCCTCAGCTTGGCAGACTGGCGAGGACGGGGGCAGCCAGGGGAAGGGCGGCAGGCGTGAGTGAGCTGGTGACGGGCGAGGCGGTGGCGCTGGAGCTGCGTCCCGCGAGGCTGCCCAGCAGGGCGCTGGCCGTCCTGCTCGATCTTGCGGTGGCCGTGGCCGCCTACGTGGCGGCCACCGTCGCTCTGGTGGCGTCGACCTCGTCCTTGGACATGGCGGCCCAGACGGCGCTGTCCCTCGCCGTTTTCGTCCTGGTGCTGGTGGGCGGGCCGATCGCGGTGGAGACGCTCAGCCACGGACGGTCGCTGGGGAAGATGGCGTGCGGACTGCGGGTGGTGCGGGACGACGGTGGGCCTATCCGGTTCCGGCACGCGCTGGTGCGGGGCCTGATCGGGGTGGTCGAGATCCTGCTGACCCTCGGGGTCGTGGCCTGCATCGCCTCTTTGGTCTCGGCGCGGGGTCGTCGCGTCGGTGACGTGTTCGCCGGGACTCTCGTCGTGCGGGAACGGGTGCCGGTCGCGCCGACGGGCTTTCTGCCGCCGCCTCCGCCGTGGCTGGCGGGGCGCTTCTCGGAGCTCGATCTGTCCGCGGTCCCTGATGGTCTGTGGCTCGCCGTCCGTCAGTACCTCGCGCGGATGGGGCAGCTGGATCCGCAGGTCGGCTGGGCCATGGCGGAGCGGCTCGCCGCTGATGTCGCGGCCCGTACGGGTGCTCCGGCGCCGCAGGGTGTACCGCCGGCCGCGTACCTGGCGGTGGTGCTGCAGGAACGACAGGCTCGGGAGGCCCGGCGGGCCTTCGGCGGCGGTACGCCCCAGGGCGCGGCCCCTGCCTCGACGCCGGTCGCGCCTCTGCCGTCGGCGCCGACGGTGACGTACCCGTCGCCGTCGGCTCCCCTGGTGACTCCTCCGGTGCTGCCTCCGACGGCGGCGCCGCGAGGTCCCCGGCCGCCGGTCGTGCCGCGGGACGCGGCGCAGGGGGAGCGTCCCGCCACCGGGTTCGTTCCGCCGGAGTAGCGGTTGCCGCCGGCGCGTCCCGCTTACCGCCTCACCGACTCACCGCGTCATGTGCCGGCGCCCGGTTCCGGTGAGGGGAACACCGACGGCGGTGACTCCAGGTCCTCCAGCTCGATGCCGGGGGCCGCGAGCACGACGTCTCCGGCGATGTGCACGGCGTGCTGTTCGCCCGTGTCCAGGGCTGTGACCTGGTATTCGTCCACGGTGAGGGGGCCGTTGTCAGTGGCGTGTGCTTCGCTGTTCACCAGTGCCCAGGACTGGTCCACGGTGCGGGGGGCGAGGACCGGATCCGTGAGGGCGACGAGGCGTACGCGGGTGGCTGATGCGGAGGGGGTGAGGCGCAGGAGTCGGGCGGTGGCGACGAGGAAGGCCGGGGACGTGCCGGTGAAGGCGTGGGCGCGCACATTGCCTTCGGTGGCGTGGACTCCGGTGGGGTCGGTACGGACCCAGGTGACGCCGTCGATGGCAGCGCCGCGCACCTGCCAGTCGGCGGCGTGGAGTTCGAGGCGGATGGGGCGGCCGAGTTCGTCGAGGGCGAGGTCGACGGAGCCGCGGTGGTCTCCGGTGGGGGTGGTCAGCCGGGAGACGTAGCGCCAGCCGGAGGGGCCGGGGGCGCACTGGAAGTGTTCTTCCGCGAGGGGGGTGTGGTCGTGCGGATCGTGGAGCGAATAACGGCCGCGGGGCATGGGTGGTCCTGGGTGGTGACGGGCTGGTCCGGCCGCTGATGCGGGCGTGGCGCCAATGGGGCAGGCCCCCGGCACGGGGGTGCGGGGGCCTGCCTCGGAGGAACCGGTGACTCAGTAGCGGTAGTGGTCCGCCTTGTAGGGGCCCTCGACCTTGACGCCGATGTACTCGGCCTGCTCCGGGCGGAGCGTGGTCAGCTTGACGCCGAGGGAGTCGAGGTGGAGGCGGGCGACCTTCTCGTCCAGGTGCTTGGGCAGCACGTAGACGTCGGTCGGGTACTCGTCGGGCTTGGTGTACAGCTCGATCTGGGCCAGGGTCTGGTCCGCGAACGAGTTGGACATCACGAACGACGGGTGTCCGGTGGCGTTGCCCAGGTTCAGCAGGCGGCCCTCGGAGAGGACGATGAGCACCTTGCCGTCGGGGAAGGTCCAGGTGTGGACCTGCGGCTTGACCTCGTCCTTGACGATGCCGGGGATCTTCGCGAGGCCGGCCATGTCGATCTCGTTGTCGAAGTGGCCGATGTTGCCGACGATGGCCTGGTGCTTCATCTTGGCCATGTCCGAGGCCATGATGATGTCCTTGTTGCCGGTCGTGGTGACGAAGATGTCGGCCTTGTCGACGACCTCGTCCAGCGTCGTGACCTGGTAGCCGTCCATCGCCGCCTGCAGGGCGCAGATCGGGTCGATCTCGGTGATGATCACGCGGGCGCCCTGGCCGCGCAGGGACTCCGCGCAGCCCTTGCCCACGTCGCCGTAGCCGCAGACGACGGCGGTCTTGCCGCCGATCAGGACGTCGGTGGCGCGGTTGATGCCGTCGATCAGAGAGTGGCGGCAGCCGTACTTGTTGTCGAACTTCGACTTCGTCACGGCGTCGTTGACGTTGATCGCCGGGAACAGCAGGGTGCCGTCGCGGTGCATCTCGTACAGGCGGTGGACGCCGGTGGTGGTCTCCTCGGTCACGCCGCGGATCTCGGACGCCAGCTGGGTCCACTTCTGCGGGCTCTCGCTCACCGTGCGGGTGAGGAGTTCGAGGATGACGCGGTGCTCGTCGGACTCGGCGGTGTCGGGCGAGGGGACCTTGCCGTCCTTCTCGTACTCGACACCCTTGTGGACGAGGAGGGTGGCGTCACCGCCGTCGTCCAGGATCATGTTCGGGCCGCCGGTCGGGGTGTTCGGCCAGGTCAGCGCCTGCTCCGTGCACCACCAGTACTCCTCGAGGGTCTCGCCCTTCCAGGCGAAGACGGGGACGCCCTGCGGGTTGTCGGGCGTGCCGTTGGGGCCGACGGCGATGGCGGCGGCCGCGTGGTCCTGGGTGGAGAAGATGTTGCAGGAGGCCCAGCGGACCTCGGCGCCGAGGGCGACGAGGGTCTCGATGAGCACGGCGGTCTGCACGGTCATGTGCAGGGAGCCGGTGACGCGGGCGCCGGCGAGCGGCTGGGCCTCGGCGTACTCCTTGCGGATCGCCATCAGGCCGGGCATCTCGTGCTCGGCGAGGGTGATCTCCTTGCGGCCGAACTCGGCCAGGGAGAGGTCGGCGACCTTGAAGTCCTGTCGGTTGTCGACAGTCGTCATTACGGGCTGCTCCTCGGGTTGGGATCGAGGTGGTTACGGCTGACCTGCGCGGCGGCGGACACAGGGGTGCCCCGAAGAGGACACAGGCATGCCCGCGTACGCGCAGCGCAGTCCGTCGGAGGCCCTCTCTCCCTCGGCCGGTCCGTCCTCGGACCGCCCGACCGCCATCAGCAGCGACGTCTGGCTCCGTCCCAAGCTACACCGCTGAACCGTTCGTCCCCAGTCCGCCTCCGCGGACTTCCGGCCGTTCCGTGCGTGCGCGCAGCACGACCGGGGCCCGCCGAGAGGTTCGGCGGGCCCCGGTCGGGTGGAGGCGTGGGCGTCAGTGGTGGCCGATGGCCGGGCCGCCCGGGGTGGCTTCGCGGTCGGGGCCCTTGGCGGCCTCGGACTCGCTGTAGATGTCGGGTTCGAGGTAGATGACGCGGGCGATCGGGACGGCCTCACGGATGCGGGACTCGGCGGCGTCGATGGCGGTGGCGATCTCTGCGGCCGTCTCGTCGTGCCGGACGGCGATCTTGGCGGCGACGAGGAGCTCCTCGGGCCCGAGGTGGAGCGTGCGCATGTGGATGATGCGCGTGACGGTGTCGCCGTCCACGGCCGCGGCCTCGATCTTCCGGACGTCCTCGGCGCCCGCGGACTCGCCGAGCAGCAGGGACTTGGTCTCGGCGGCCAGGACGAGCGCGATCAGCACGAGCAGAACGCCGATGCACAGGGTGCCGATGCCGTCCCAGACGCCGTCGCCCGTGAGCAGGGCGAGGCCGACGCCGCCGAGGGCGAGGATCAGGCCGACGAGTGCGCCGAGGTCCTCCAGGAGGACGACCGGCAGCTCGGGGGCCTTGGCCCGGCGGACGAACTCCTTCCAGGACTGCTTGCCCCGCAGGGTGTTGGACTCCTTGATGGCGGTGCGGAAGGAGAAGCCCTCGGCGATGATCGCGAAGACGAGGACGCCGACGGGCCAGTACCAGTGCTCGATCTCGTGCGGGTGCTTGATCTTCTCGTAGCCCTCGTAGAGGGCGAACATGCCACCGAGGGAGAAGAGCACGATGGAGACGAGGAAGGCGTAGATGTAGCGCTCGCGGCCGTAGCCGAAGGGGTGTTGCGGGGTGGCCTCGCGCTGGGCCTTCTTGCCGCCGACCAGCAGCAGTGCCTGGTTGCCGGAGTCCGCGAGCGAGTGCACGGACTCGGCCAGCATCGACGACGAGCCGCTGAAGAGGAACGCCACGAACTTCGATACAGCGATCGCGAGGTTGGCGCCGAGTGCCGCCACGATCGCTTTGGTGCCGCCTGACGCGCTCATCTGTCGCGTTGTCCCTTCGCCTTCGCCTGCGTGTGTACGCCGCTGGGGGGCTGGGCCGGTATCGGCTTTGCCCGTCCTTTGCGGTGGGTCATTGTTGCAGCCCGGCCGGGCGCCGGTGCGCCTGACCGGGTTGCCGCATTCCCGTCAGACACGCACGGTGGCACGGAAGAGCGTGCCGTTGCCGGACACTTCGGCCTTTTCGCCCGCCGGGACGAAGACGGACCGGCCGGGGGTGAGGTCGTGCTCGCCCGCCCGTACGGAGCCCGCCGTGCAGAGCAGGATCTGCGGGGCGGGGAGGGTGAGGTCGTGGGGGGCGGCGCCCTCGGGGAGGACGTAGCGGGAGAGGCGGAACTCGTCGATCGGGGTGTCGTAGACCTCTTCGCCGTCGGGGGACGCCTCCGGGCGGAGGACGCCGGGGTCGCCGGGCTCGAAGCGGACGATGCGCAGGAGTTCGGGGACGTCGACGTGCTTGGGGGTCAGGCCGCAGCGCAGGACGTTGTCGGAGTTGGCCATGATCTCGACGCCGAGGCCGTCGAGGTAGGCGTGCGGGATGCCGGCGCCCAGGTACAGGGCCTCGCCGGGCTGGAGCCGGACGTGGTTGAGGAGGAGGGCGGCGAGGACGCCGGGGTCGCCCGGGTAGTGGTGGGCGATGCCGGCGTAGGGCGCGTAGGCGCCGCCGAGGCGTTCGCAGGCGGCCGCGGTCTCGGCGACCGTGCGGGACATCTCCTCGGGGTCGGCGGTGAGGATCGCGGTGAGCACCTCGCGCAGGGCGGCGTCCTCGGGGTGGGCGCGCAGCAGGTCGACGTACGGCTTGAGGGAGGCGACGCCCAGGCCGTCGAGCAGGTCGGCCGTGTCGGTCGGCGCGCGGAAGCCGCACAGGCCGTCGAACTCGGTGAGGGCGCAGATCAGTTCGGGCTTGTGGTTGGCGTCCTTGTAGTTGCGGTGCGGGGCGTCCAGGGGGACGCCGCGGCGTTCCTCGTCCGCGTAGCCTTCCTTGGCCTGGGCCAGGTCGGGGTGGACCTGGAGGGAGAGCGGGGCGCCCGCGGCGAGGAGCTTGAGGAGGAACGGCAGGCGCGGGCCGAACCTGGCGACGGAGGCGGGGCCCAGTTCCCTCTCGGGGTCGGCGGCGACGACGTCGGCGAGGGTGCCCCGGTCGGTGCGGGAGGGGGCGCCGGGGTGGGCTCCCATCCACATCTCCGCCTGCGGTTCGCCGGTCGGCTCGGTGCCGAGCAGGGTCGGGATGGCGGTGGTGGAGCCCCAGGCGTAGGGGCGGACGGTGTTGTCGAGGCGGTCCATGGGCTCTCTCTGCCGGTGCGTGCGCGGTGCTTGTCCTGGTGCGTGCCGTGTGGGTACGAGATCAGGCGCCGGAAGCGAGCGCCAGGTAAACGGCGGCGAAATCCGTGATGGCGATCAGTTCGGCGAGGGTCTCCAGTTCGCCGCCCGCCTCCGGTTCGAGCTCGCTGATCGGCGTGTCGTGGCCGAGGGCCAGGTCGCGGGCGCTGGGTGCGGCGGTGAGGCCGCCGCTGGGGCGGTCGCGCAGCAGGACCACGCGCGCGTGCAGGGCGGGTGCCTCGTCGACGCGGTCGCGGAAGAAGTCGTCGGGGTCGGCGGCCGCGGCGAGGCGGCCGGCGAGCAGGGCGCTGTGTGCCGCGAGGGCCTCGGGGAGTTCGGCGACGACGGCGGGGGTGCCGGAGAGTTCGGCGAGCGCGGCGGCGAAGCGGCGGCCCGCCGGTCCGGCGGAGGTGCCCTCGGTCCAGACGACGGGCAGGGAGTCGGCCACCTCGGCCGCAAGGGTCTTGGCGGGGTTGCTGTACGTCACGATGGCGGGCCCGCAGCGTTCGGCGACCTGGTCGAGGCGGTCGGCGACCTTCTCCACGGCCTCGGGCGGCGCTTCCAGCAGGCCGGTGCGGTCCAGCAGGGCGAGCAGCGGGGTGAGCAGCGCCCACAGGACGCCCGGGGCGGCGCCGGCGAGGGGCTCGTCGTGGTCGTAGGGGGCGGTCGCCATCGGGATGAACAGGCCGTGGGAGCCGTTGACCGACTCGCTGAGCGGGGAGCGGTCGGGGGCCACGGCGACGACCGTGCAGCCGCGGCGGTAGGCCTGTTCGGCGAGCAGGGCGAGGCCCGGTTCGGAGCCGTCGGGAGTGGCGATGAGCAGGAGGTCCACGGAGCCGGCCCAGCCGGGCAGTTCCCAGCGCAGGGCGCCCGCGGCGGCCGCTACGCCGGTGGGGGCGAGGCGGGTGACGGGGCTGCCTGCGCCGGCCAGCGTGCCGAGGAGGTCGGCGGCGTGGGTGGCGGCGGCTCCGGGGCCGGCGATGAGGACGGCGCGGGGGCGGCCGTCCGGTTTGAGGTTGCCGACGCCGGCCTCGGCGGCGAGCCGGGCGGCGGTGCGTACGCGGGCACCGGCCTCGGCGGCGCCGCGGAGCAGACCGCGGCGGTCGGCCTCGGCGAGGCCGTCCGGGGCGTCGAGGAGCGATTCGTCGAGCATGGCGGCAGTCTCCGATCGCCGGGGCGTTCGTTCGGTCGCGGGCGCGGCGCCTGGCCGGCGGTTACTCGGGGCGGCGGGCTTCGTCGACGAGGAGGACGGGGATGCCGTCGCGGACCGGGTACGCCAGGCCGCAGTCCTGGCCGGTGCAGATCAGCTCCGCGTCCTGCTCCTTGAGGGGGGCATGGCAGGCCGGGCAGGCGAGGATCTCCAGGAGGCCGGCTTCGAGCGGCATGGGGGTTCCCTTCGGGGGCGGTGGGGCTTGTGTGGATGTGCTGGTCAGGGTACCGCCGGTCGTGGGGCCGGTGTCGGTGTCCGGTGCATGTGCGGCACCCGGCGCCGGTGCGGGTCGGGCTGCCCGGCGCTACGGGCGCACCCGGCGCCGGTGCGGGGGGAGGTTGCGCGGCCCGGCGCTACGGGGTGCCGCTGCGCCCACCCGTGCCGCCCCAGCGGCACGACTGCCCGCAGCTGTGCGGGACAGCGGCCGGCCGGTCGCGGTCAGGAGCGGATGATCGCCAGGGCCTCGTCGCGGATCCTTGTCATCGTTGCCTCGTCGCGGGCCTCCGCGTTCAGGCGGAGCAGTGGTTCCGTGTTGGACGGGCGGACGTTGAACCACCAGTCGGCCGCGGTGACGGTCAAGCCGTCGAGTTCGTCGAGGGTGATGCCGTCGCGGCCCTCGTACGCGGCGCGGATCGCGGCGAGGCGGGCCGCCTGGTCGGCGACGGTGGAGTTGATCTCGCCGGAACCGGCGTAGCGGTCGTACTCGGCGACGAGGGCGGACAGCGGGCCGTCCTGCTCGCCGAGGGCGGCGAGGACGTGGAGGGCGGCCAGCATGCCCGTGTCGGCGTTCCAGAAGTCGCGGAAGTAGTAGTGCGCGGAGTGCTCGCCGCCGAAGATGGCGCCGGTCCTGGCCATCTCGGCCTTGATGAAGGAGTGGCCCACGCGCGTGCGTTCCGGTGTGCCGCCGTTCTCCTTCACGACCTCCGGCACGGACCAGGAGGTGATCAGGTTGTGGATGACGGTGCCCTTGCCGCCGTTGCGGGCGAGTTCCCGGGCGGCCACGAGGGCGGTGACCGCGGACGGGGAGACCGGGTCGCCGTTCTGGTCGACGACGAAGCAGCGGTCGGCGTCGCCGTCGAAGGCGAGGCCGAGGTCGGCGCCCTCCTCGCGGACGCGCTTCTGGAGGTCGACGAGGTTGGCCGGGTCGAGCGGGTTGGCCTCGTGGTTGGGGAAGGTGCCGTCCAGCTCGAAGTACATCGGCACCAGGTCGAGGGGCAGGCCGGCGAAGACCGTGGGGACGGTGTGGCCGCCCATGCCGTTGCCCGCGTCGACGACGACCTTCAGGGGCCTGATGGCGGTGAGGTCGACGAGGGAGCGCAGGTGGGCCGCGTAGTCGGCGAGGGTGTCGCGCCGCGTGACCGTGCCCTGGCGGGAGGACGGCTCCGGGGCGCCGGACGTGCTCCAGCCCTCCACGAGGGCGCGGATCTCCGCGAGGCCCGTGTCCTGGCCGACGGGCGCCGCACCGGCGCGGCACAGCTTGATGCCGTTGTACTGGGCCGGGTTGTGCGAGGCGGTGAACATGGCGCCCGGCAGGTCCAGCGCGCCGGAGGCGTAGTACAGCTGGTCGGTGGAGCACAGGCCGATCTCGGTCACGTCGGCGCCGCGGGCGGCCGCCCCGCGCGCGAAGGCGCCGGACAGGCCCGGGGAGGAGGGCCGCATGTCGTGGCCGACCACGATGGCGTCCGCGCCGGTCAGCTCGACGAAGGCCGCGCCGAACAGCTCGGCCAGCGACTCGTCCCACTGGTCCGGGACCACACCGCGTACGTCGTACGCCTTCACGATCTGCGACAGATCAGCAGCCACGGCCAACCTTCCTGAAAGTCCTGTCGGAGCCCACAAACTACCCGTAGGCACCGGCACGGGTCAGGGCAGCATCCAGCCCAGGACCGGCGTGGACTGTCCGACCACGATCAGGCACATCACCAGCAGCAGGCCGAGGCTCCACGGCAGGACCTTGCGGAGCAGGTCGCCCTCGCGGCCGGCGAGGCCAACGGCGGCGCAGGCGATGGTGAGGTTCTGCGGGGAGATCATCTTGCCGAGCACGCCGCCCGAGCTGTTGGCGGCGGCCAGCAGCTCCGGCGACAGCCCGGACTCCCGCGCGGCGGTCACCTGGAGTGCGCCGAAGAGGGCGTTGGCGGAGGTGTCCGAGCCGGAGACGGCGACGCCGAACCAGCCGAGCACCGGGGAGAGGAAGGCGAGTCCGGCGCCGGCCGCCGCGACGAAGTGGCCGATGGTGGCGGCCTGCCCGGAGAGGTTCATGACGTAGGCGAGGGCCAGCACGGAGGTGACGGTCAGGATCGCGTACCGCAGTTCGTGCACGGTCGCGAGCCACTCCCTGACCGCCGCGCGCGCGTGGACGCCTAGGACGACGGCCGTGGCCAGCCCGGCGAGGAGCACGAGGGTGCCGCCGGTGGAGACGATCGGCCAGGAGAAGACGTTGCCGCCGACGGGCCTGCCCTGCGGATCGGCCACGCCCAGGAACGGCCAGTCGTACGTCTGGGTCGCCTTGGCCAGCCAGTCCTTGACCGCGGGGATCTGGGCGACCGAGAAGACGGCGACGATCAGGGCGTACGGGGCGTAGGCGCGCAGCACCTCCCGGCGGGGGTCGTCCTCGTCGGGTTCCTCGCTGCGGGCGCCGGTCGGCACGGACGCCCGGACGGGCTCGGCGGCCGGCCTGCGGGGCTGCGGTACGGCGACCAGGGCGCCCGCGCCGGCCAGGGCGGCGCCGATGTCGGCGAGCTGGGCGGAGACGTAGTTGGAGGCGGCGAACTGGGCGACGGCGAAGGCCACGCCGCAGGCCAGGGCGGGCACCCAGGTCTCGCGCAGTCCGCGCCGCCCGTCCACCAGGGCGACCAACAGCAGGGGGACGACGAGGGCCAGCAGGGGTGTCTGGCGGCCCACCACGGAGGCGACGTCGTCCAGCGGGAGCCCGGTGACCTGGGCGAGTGTGACCACGGGGGTGCCCATCGCGCCGAAGGCGACCGGTGCGGTGTTGGCGACCAGCGAGACGACCGCCGCGCGCACGGGGTCGAAGCCGAGCGCGACGAGCATGACCGAGCAGATCGCGACGGGCGCCCCGAACCCGGCGAGGGCCTCGAGGAGGGCGCCGAAGCAGAAGGCGACGACCAGCGCCTGGATGCGCGGGTCGTCGGAGAGCCGGCCGAAGGAGCGGCGCAGGATGTCGAAATGCCGGGTGCGGACGGTCATCCGGTAGACCCACAGGGCGTTGACGACGATCCACAGGATGGGGAAGAGCCCGAACACGGCGCCCTGCGCGGCGCTGGAGACCGTCTGGTCCAGCGGCATGCCGTAGGCGAGCCAGGCGACGAGTACGGCCGCCAGGAGGCCGGTGAGGCCCGCCAGGTGCGCCTTCATGCGGACGCCGCCGAGCAGGACGAGGACGATCACCAGCGGCAGGGCCGCCACGAGGGCGGACAGGCCGAGGGAGTCGGCGAGGGGTTCCAGTTCCTGGACGTACACGGGCGCCTCCCCGGATTCCGCCATGCGAAAGCGTTTTCTCGCGACTTCCGGAATGGTCGTGTCCGCGACAAGGCGACGTCAATGGGCGTGCGGGAAGTGGATGTTCAGGAGAGGGCGCCGGTGACCGCGGCGCACCGACGGCCGCAGCGGGCGGGACTCAGTTGTCCGGCGAGCGCAGGACGCGCAGGTGGCCGCGCCGCGCGACCTCCATCGGGTCGGCCGATCGCGTCCCGCCGGCGGCTCCCGCCGCGCGCTCCTGGGGGCGGGCGGCCTCGCGCACCGCGTTGGCGAGCGCTTCCAGGTCGTCGCCGCTGGGGCGGGCCGGGGCCGAACCGTCGAGAAGCCGGACGACCTCCCAGCCGCGCGGGGCGGTGAGGCGCTCGGAGTGCTCGGCGCACAGGTCGTAGCAGTGGGGCTCGGCATAGGTGGCGAGCGGGCCGAGGACCGCGGTCGAGTCGGCGTAGACGTACGTCAGCGTCGCGACGGCGGGACGGCCGCAGGCGGTGCGCGAACAGCGACGTACAGGGCTCACGATGTTGGACGGTACCGCACTCTTGAGCGGGCCGCGACGATCCCCCGCCACGTCGCACCACCGTGTCGCGATGTGAGACGGGCCACTGTCGTCGCTGAGCGCACGCGCGTGACCTGCGGCGACGCCGATTTTCGAGATGCCGGACAGGCGCGCGGGCGGTCATAAGCTGATACAAACAGCGACATTTGCCATGAGATCCATGGTCACGGAGAGATACCGAATTGAGCCCCACCTTGGCCGGAATGGTCATCCGATGACATCCGGTCCGGCGCGCCGCGACGGCCGCCGGTGAGTCGTGCGCGGTCCGGCGCGCGGAGGCGGCGGGGACTACCCTTCACCAGTGATGGACAACCCCGTGACGCCCCGTGAGGCCGGCCGCCCAGGACCCCGCCGTCGTGATCGCCACGGCCGGGGCATGCGCGGCCCGATCGCACCGCCGCAGGTTCCGCTCGCCGCCAGCCGCTCCGACCTGTTCGCGGACCTGGTGCAGGACTCCGTCGAGCGCCTGGAGCGGCGGTGGCCGCAGCTCGCCGACATCGATTTCCACGTCCTCGAGGTGCCGCGGCTGGACGGGGCCGGGCAGGTCTGGAACGACGAGGCGGTGCCGCTGGGCGGCACGGTGCCCGCGCAGGACGGCCGGCGGGGGCGGGTGGTCGTCTACCGGCGGCCCGTCGAGATCCGCACGAAGGGGCGGGACGAGCGGGCGGCGCTGGTGCACGAGGTGGTCGTGGAGCAGGTCGCGGAGCTGCTCGGGCTCACGCCGGAGACGGTGGATCCGCGGTACGGGGAGGACTGAGAGGCCGGCCGGACGGGACCGGCCGGTGGCTCGTCACCGCTGCAGCACGGACAGGTTCTCCTCGGCCTCCGGGACCGCCACCGTCCCTCGGTCGTCCGGGAGGGTCTGCACCGTGAAGGCCGCCGCGTCGTCGTTGTCCGGCTGGGTCAGCGTGCGGGCCGCGTACACGGGGCCGCCGGACACCGGCTCGACCGTCAGCGCATAGGTGCCCTTCAGACCGGCCGGAACCGGCGGCGCCACGTCCTGAGTGGTGCCGCCCTTGATCGTGTACGTCCGGGACACCGTCGTACCGCCCTCGCTGCCGGCCGACGCCGTGACCTTCACCTGCGCGGCCTCCCGGGGCGCGGCCAGGGACAGGGTGGTGCCCTTGGCGCGGTTGTCCGCCGAGGTGGCGCGCGCGCCGACCGGGCCCGAGGCGGGGATGAACGCCGTCTCCTGCCCGTCGCCCTTGCCCCGGACCACCCGCAGCGCGGCCACGACCGGCACGGACCGGTCCGTCGGCGTCAGCACCAGCGACCCCGCCTCGCCGAGCGTGACCGCGCCGAGGTCGACGCCCGTCGTCATGCCCGCCTTGACGCGCACCGTCTCGTGGCCGGCGGGCGTGATCAGCCCGGTCGGTGAGGCGAGCTGCACCTTCAGGTCGGCGTCGGTGTCACCGGGCGTGAACAGCACCAGCCGTACGGCCGTGGCGTCCTTGGGGATGCCCGGCAGCACCTGGCTGCCGGCGGGGTCCGCGGCCGCGGCCAGCCAGTCACCGCCGGTCTTGTCGCTGAGGGCCTGCACCGCGGCCCCGACCCGACCGCTGCGCACGCCGACGTGCACGGTGAGGTCGGTCTCCTGCGTGTCGCTGAGCGTGGACAGCAGGATCGACTCACTGCCGTGGGCGGGCACCGTGATGCCGTCGCCCACCGACGTCTTCACGGCGCCGTCCTTGCCGTAGAGCTCGATGTCGACGACGGCGGCCGAGTCGTCGGGGTTCGTCAGGTGCACGTAGTCGGTGCGGTCGGCCGTCGTGGCGGCGCCGGGGAACCAGAACTGCGTGTCCGGCGCGGTGCAGTCAACGCCCAGCAGGCCGCGGCCCGTGCCGGCGGCGACCTCCGTGGTCTGCTGCACCGTCCAGCCGGGGGCGTAGCTCCCCTCCGCCGTGCCGACGAACGCGGGCGTGTCGGCGCCGGTGGTCTTCGCGGTGACCGGGGTGCCGGGGGCCTTGGGCTGGACGACGGGCTTGCCGGCCTTCGCGTCGCCCTTCTCGCCCGACTCCGCCGTCGCGGCGGCGAGTTGGGCTTTGCCCTTGTCCTCGGTGCCCTTGGTGACGGGCGTGAACGACGTGTACGACGTCTCGGCCAGGTCGGAGGTGCTGGGTGCCGGACACAGCAGGCTGGTGCGCTCCACCGGCAGCCGGGCCGCCGCCGTGCCGGCGGGGTCCGCGCCGGAGGCGTCCGGGGTGGACAGCGCCGCGAATCCGGTGACGGCGGCGAGCGCGGTGGCGCCGGCGATCAGGGACAGGGTGGTGCGGTTCACTGCTGGCTCCCGTCGGGACGCTCACTGCCCGGGCCGTGGGGCTGGTGGGCCTGGGAAGGGTCGTACGGCGTGTCGTATCCGCCCTGGCCGTACGCCTGGTCGTACGCCGGGTCATAGGTGCCGGCGCTGTTCGGGTCGCCGTAGGCGTACGGGTCGTACGGGCCCGCCTCGTACTGGCCGTCCTGGGCGCCCTGGTAGGCGGCCGGGTCGTACGGCTGCTGCTGCCCGTAGGCGGCCGGGTCGTACTGCTGGGCGTCCGGGTACTGCTCGCCGCCGTACGAGCCGTACGAGCCGTACTCGGCGCCCTGGTAACCGGACGGGTCCCATGCGCCGGGCGGCGCCTGCTGGGGAACCGTCACCGGGGGTTCCTGCGGCGGGGCCGGGGCCGCGGCGGGGTCCGCCGTCCCGGCCTCCGCCCCGGTGCCGGCGTCCGCCTCGGCCTCCGCCTGGGCCCGCAGCCGTCGCGCCCGGCGTCCCTCGCCGGCGACGGCCTGCGCGGGGACGACCGGCTCGTCGGGCAGGTCGTCGTCGATGTCGCGGCGCCGGCCGGGCAGGGCCAGGACCACCAGGACCACGGCGAGCAGGCCCTGGGCCCACAACCAGGCGGTGTGCGTGAACGGATCGTCGTAGGTGACGTCCAGCCGACCGCCGGAGGCGGGCAGTTCGAAGCCCTGGGCCCAGCCGTCGACCGTGGTGCGGGTGAGCGGCTTGCCGTCGAGGGTGGCCGTCCAGCCGTCGGCGGCGGTGTCGGCGAGGCGCAGCACACGGCCCTCGGCGCCGGACGGGATCTTCGTGTGGATCTCCACGGGCCCGGCGGCGACCGGCTCCGGCTCACCGGTGGCGGCGTCACCGCCGGACACGATGGTCGCGCGTGCGACGTCCCGGTCCACCTGCCACAGCCCGCTGCCGTCCTGCTGGCTGAGCCGCCTCAGGCCCGGCGTGGCGTCCAGGACGCGGACGACGTCGCGGGGGGCTCCCTTGTGCACGAGGACGTAGCGCACGGCGAAGCCGCCGAGCTGATCGGCCTGGTCGGCGCCGGAGCCGGCCACGAGGTTGGCCACGACCTTGTCGAGCCCGCTGTTCCCCCCGTCGGCGGCCAGTTCGCCGTCGCCGAGGCGGACCCCGGCGCCGCGCACGAGCATGTAGCTCACATGGGCGGCGGAGTCGCTGTCGAGGACGAGGGTGCGGGCCTGGTCGCGGGTGACGCTGTCCTCGGCGACGAACGCGGGGACCTGCAAGGGGTCGCGGCGCTCCAGCGGCCCGTCGGCGCCGCCGATCATCCAGCCGGCGGCGGCGATCAGGGGGCCGACGGCCGAGGCGAGGGCGATGAGCGCGGCGACCGGCTGACGCCAGCCGAAGCTCTGCTCGGCGACGCGCGAGCGTGCCCCGTCCGCGCCCAGGGCGGCGGCGGACAGCAGGGCGATGCCGTAGACGAGGGTGGCCGGACCCGCCCAGGCGGAACGGTTCGACAGGACCGCGAGGACGAGGGCGACCAGTGCGACGGCCCAGGCCGTCCGGATCGCCAGCTGCCGCTCGGAGCGCAGCAGGGCGGCCAGCGCGGCCAGCACGATGCCGATGAGGACCAGCCCGCCGACCGTGCCGGGGCCGCCGGGGCTGGCGCCCAGCAGGTCGAGCGCGGAGGCGGCCGAGGAGCCGTACTCCAGACCGGCCTCGTCGAAGAAGCCGAACGGGAGCAGCGTCAGCGACCAGGGCGCGAGCAGCAGCAGGGGCGTGCCGAGCTGGGCGAGCAGGCGCAGCCCGTACGCCGTGATGTCGCCACGGCGAAGGACCAGGACGCCGGCGCCGAGCAGCAGCGCGATGGGCCACACGACGGGCGTGAAGGCGGTGGTGACGGTCAGCAGCAGCGCGTACGCCCAGGTGGCGCGCCAGCTGCCGCGCGTACCGGACTGGCCGGTCAGACCGGCGGCCGCGACGCCCGCGCGCGCGGCGAGCGGGAGCAGCACGGCGAGGACGGCGGTGCCGATGCGGCCGCCGGCGAGTGCGCCGGTGGCGGCTGGCAGGAAGGCGTAGGCGACGGCCGCCCACGCGCGCAGCAGCCGGGAGGGCACGAGCGGGCGGGAAGCGAAGTACGCGGTGACACCGGCCAGCGGCACCGAGCAGACCAGCAGCAGGGTGACGGCCAGTCCGGTGGAGCCGAGCAGGACGGAGGCGAGCGTGGCGACGATCGCCAGGTAGGGCGGCGCGGAGGCGGTGCCGCCGGTGCCCACGGTGTGCCAGGCGTCCACGTACCGCGACCACAGCTCGCCGGCGTCGGCCGGGGCGGGCAGCAGCGCCCCGCCCGCGAGCGCGCCGCCGCCGAGGAGTGCGCGGCAGGCGGCCAGGGAGACGAGCAGCAGCACCAGGAAGAGCACCGGGCCGGGTTTGCGGGCGATGCGCTTGAGGCGCGCGAACTGCTCGATCTCGAGGAAGTCGGCGTCGTCGCCGCCCGGTCCGGACTCGATGCCGCCGCCGTGCCGCCCGGCGCCCGTGGCCGTTTCGGCGTCGGAGCTGCCGGCGAGACTGCCCGCGACCTGTTCGACCGTGACGCGGATGGTCGCGCCGGGGGGCGGGAACAGGGAGCGCAGTTCCTCCTTCTCGACCTGCGGGCGCCCGCGTTCGCGCCGTCCCGCGATGATGCGCTCGGGTCGCAGCAGAACGCTCAGCAGGCCCCGGATCTCGTCCAGCGCCTGGCCGGGGACCTTGCCGACGAGATAGGCGAGGGTCCGCAGCAGGGTGCCGAGGACGAGGCGCAGCAGCACCCAGGGCAGGGCGGCGGTGCGGACGTTGACGAGAAGGGTGTGGACGGCGCCGGCCTTGTCCACCTTGTGCGGGGAGGCGGTGGTGCGCCCCGCGCAGTCGACGGCGCGGCGTTCGCGGGAGGCCGCCTCGGCGTGGCGCACGACCGCCTCCGGGGCGACCAGGACCCGCAGACCGGCGGCGTGCGCGCGCCAGCACAGGTCGACGTCGTCGCGCATCAGGGGCAGCCGGCGGTCGAACCCGCCGAGCCGCTCGAAGACGTCACGCCGGATCAGCATGCCGGCGGTGGAGACGGACAGGACGGACCGGACGTGGTCGTGCTGGCCCTGGTCCTGTTCACGGCGGTCCAGGCCGGTCCAGCGGCGGCCGGAGTTGGCGATGGAGACGCCGACCTCCAGCAGTTGCCGGCGGTCGTACCAGCCGCGGAGTTTGGGACCGACGACGGCGACGTCCTCGCGGCCGAGTTCGTACTCGTTGTCCACGACGCGCAGCAGCTGTGCCAGGGCGTCGGGTTCGGGGGCGCAGTCGTCGTGCAGCAGCCACAGCCACTGCACCGGCTCTCCGTGCGGCAGTTCGGGAAGGTCGTAGGCGTCGTCGCGCCAGGTGCGCGTGACGGGGTCCCAGCCGCTGGGCCGCCGCAGGTACGCCAGGTCCTCGGGGGTGAGGAGCGGTGCGGTGCGCGCGGCCTCCTCGACGGCCTGGCCGAAGCCGGTGCGCCGGGCGAGGTGCAGCACGCGGTCGTCGCCGAGGGCCTCGGTGACCAGCCGGGCGGAGTCGTCGGCGCTGCCGGTGTCGGCGGCCACGGCGTACTGGACGGGGCGCTCCTGGCCGAGCAGCCCGGCGAGCGCGTCGGGCAGCCAGCGGGCTCCGTCGTGGGAGACGAGGACCGCGGTCACCACGTGGCGCGGGAACTCAGGTGCGGCAGCGAGGTCTTGCTGGGCTGCCGGGTGGCTGTGCACGGACATCGAGGTACGGGCCCCGGTTCGATGGACTGCGGTGGACACCCGTGCCTGTGGGGAACGACGGGGCGTCTCGGACGAGCGCCCACACTATCGGCTGGCCATGACGACGGCCCGCCGCCTGTGGACAACCCACCCGCGAAGGGCCGTTCATGCCGTTGTGTACAGAGGGAGTGCGCCGTGCGCCGGACGGCGGGCCGGACGCCGGAGCGGACGCCGGGTCAGACGGCGGCCTTCTTCAGACGGCGGCGCTCACGCTCGGACAGGCCGCCCCAGATGCCGAAGCGCTCGTCGTTGGCGAGGGCGTACTCGAGGCACTCGGAGCGGACCTCGCAGGCGAGGCAGACCTTCTTGGCCTCCCGGGTGGAACCGCCCTTCTCGGGGAAGAAGGACTCGGGGTCGGTCTGGGCGCACAGTGCGCGCTCCTGCCAGCCGAGCTCCTCGTCCGCGTCGTCGACCAGCAGTTGCTGCACCAGCTCGGTCATGTGCGCCCCTCGTCCGTCTTTCGCGTCCCCGTGATCCAGCCGTTATCGATTCCGGCTGAACGACACGAGTGAAATTACAAGTGTGCTGCTCCGGGCGAGTCAAGCCGAGATCTGCTATTGGGCCCCTTATTCACTCTGCAGAACCAAGCCCATGCAGAAAGTGTTCAAATCGCCATAAACCATGTCATGCCGACGGGGGCACGGGAACGCCCGCCCTCGCACAGAGCCTGTACAAGGGAGGACGCCCCGGCGTTCGTTCTCGTTCCGACACACACGCCGAAGCGAACCTGATCACATTCGGATCACAGGATCGCAACGGGGGTTGTGCGCCCAGCTTGTGCCGCATGTGTCCCGGAACCCGCATGAGCAAACCTTTCGCCTGCGAGATGGACCGGATGAGGTGAAACACGTCCCACATCACGGGCATCAAGTTGACAGTGCTGGTGTGAGCCGGTGTCCTTGTGGGCATGCTCGCGAACTTGGCACTCGCCTCGACCCGCACCGCCGGGTCCCACGGTGCTGCCCGCGCTCGCTGTAGCTGTTGTCGCTGTTCCGGCTGTTGAGCCACCACGCTCCGGCTGACCCGGGTCCACTCGACCCGGCTGTGTGATCCCACGCCCCGACCAGGGCGTTCTCCGCGTATCGCTCCTCCCCCCACTCCCCCGCACTCTCCCGCGAGGAACCACCGCACCCATGAACAGCGACAGCGACCTCCAGATCGCCGGCGACATCCTCGAAGTCCCGCACCTCCTCCAGGCACCGCGCGAGCACCCGGCCACCGTCGCCGAGTTCGCCGGGCTGCTCCGGTCCCTCGCCGCGGACCGCTCCCAGTGGGAGCACCTCGTCCGCTACGACGCGACGACCCGGTGGTACCACCGGCTGCGCACCGGCCCCGGCTACGAGGTGTGGCTGCTGTCCTGGCTGCCGGGGCAGGGCAGCGGGCTCCACGACCACGGCCCCTCTTCCGGTGTGTGGACGGTCCTGGACGGCACCCTGACCGAGCGCACGGAACGCGGCACGCGCGCGCTGGGCGCGGGGACGCAGAAGGTGTTCGCGCCGGGGTACGCGCACGAGGTGGTCAACGACGCGCTGGAGCCGGCGGTCAGCCTGCACGTCTACTACCCGGGCCTCACCGAGATGCCCATGCACTCCGCGCGGTGCTCGGCCGCCGCGCCCCACGACGCGGACGCCGGCGCCGGGGTGCTGTGACGACTGGCTGACGCAGTGTCGTGCCCGCCTGCGAGACTAAGCACATGCGCATTGTGGTTCTGGCAGGCGGCATCGGCGGTGCACGGTTCCTGCGTGGTCTGAAGCGGGCCGCGCCGGACGCGGACATCACGGTCATCGGCAACACCGGCGACGACATCCACCTCTTCGGGCTGAAGGTCTGCCCGGACCTCGACACGGTGATGTACACGCTCGGCGACGGCATCAACGAGGAGCAGGGCTGGGGGCGGGCCGACGAGACCTTCCACCTCAAGGAGGAGCTCGCGGCGTACGGCGTCGGGCCGGAGTGGTTCGGTCTGGGCGACCGGGACTTCGCCACGCACATCGTGCGGACGCAGATGATCGGTGCCGGGTATCCGCTCAGCGCGGTGACCGAGGCGCTCTGCGACCGCTGGAAGCCCGGTGTGCGCCTCCTCCCCATGACCGACGACCGCGTGGAGACGCACGTGGCCGTCGAGCTGGACGGCGAGCGCAAGGCCGTCCACTTCCAGGAGTACTGGGTGCGGCTGCGGGCCTCGGTCCCCGCCGAGGCGGTCGTACCGGTCGGCGCCGAGCAGGCGAAGCCGGCGCCCGGCGTCCTGGAGGCCATCGCCGAGGCGGACGTGATCCTCTTCCCGCCCTCCAACCCGGTCGTCTCGGTCGGCACGATCCTCGCCGTGCCCGGCATCCGGGAGGCGATCGCCGACGCCGGGGTGCCGGTGGTCGGCCTCTCCCCGATCGTCGGGGACGCGCCCGTGCGCGGGATGGCCGACAAGGTCCTCGCGGCGGTCGGCGTGGAGTCCACGGCGGCGGCGGTCGCCGAGCACTACGGCTCGGGACTGCTGGACGGCTGGCTGGTCGACACGGTCGACGCGGACGCCGTGACGCGGGTGAAGGCTGCCGGCATCCTCTGCCGGGCCGTGCCGCTGATGATGACCGACGTCGACGCCGCCGCCCAGATGGCCCGCGAGGCGCTGACGCTGGCGGAGGAGGTGCGGGAGGCGTGAGCGAGCGTGCTCCCGGCTACCGGGTCCGGGCGGTCCCCGGCCTGCCGGAGGTGCAGCCGGGCGACGACCTGGCCAAGCTGATCGCGGCGGCCGAGCCCGGGCTGGCCGACGGGGACGTGCTCCTCGTCACCTCCAAGATCGTCTCCAAGGCGGAGGGCCGCGTCGTACGGGCCGCCGACCGGGAGGCCGCGATCGACGCCGAGACCGTGCGGGTGGTGGCCCGGCGCGGGGCGCTCCGCATCGTCGAGAACCGGCAGGGCCTGGTCATGGCGGCGGCCGGGGTCGACGCCTCGAACACCCCCTCCGGCACGGTGCTGCTGCTGCCCGAGGACCCGGACGCGTCCGCGCGGGCCCTCCGCGAGGGCCTGCGGGACACGCTGGGCGTCGACGTCGGCGTGGTCGTCACCGACACGTTCGGGCGTCCCTGGCGGGCCGGCCTCACCGACGTGGCGATCGGCGCCGCGGGCGTGCGGGTCCTCGACGACCTGCGCGGCGGCACGGACGCGCACGGCAATCCGCTGGGCGCCACGGTCGTCGCCACCGCCGACGAGCTCGCCGCCGCGGGCGACCTGGTCAAGGGCAAGGCGGCCGGGCTGCCCGTGGCCGTCGTGAGCGGGCTGCCGCAGGTCGTGACCGGGGACGACGGCGAGGGCGCGCGGGCCATGGTGCGCGGCGCCCGCGACGACATGTTCCGCCTCGGCACGTCCGAGGCGGTACGCCAGGCGGTCACCCAGCGGCGCACGGTACGGGCCTTCACGGACGAGCCGGTCGATCCCGGTGCCGTACGCCGGGCGGTCGCCGCGGCGGTCACGGCGCCGGCGCCGCACCACACGACGCCGTGGCGGTTCGTGCTGCTGGAGTCCGCCGAGTCCCGCACCCGGCTGCTGGACGCGATGCGGGACGCCTGGATCGCCGACCTCAGGCGGGACGGCAAGAGCGAGGAGTCCATCGCCAAGCGGGTGCGGCGCGGGGACGTGCTGCGCAACGCGCCGTACCTCGTCGTGCCCTGCCTGGTCATGGACGGCTCGCACACCTACGGGGACGCGCGCCGCGACGGGGCCGAGCGGGAGATGTTCGTGGTCGCCACCGGCGCGGGCGTGCAGAACCTGCTCGTCGCGCTCGCCGGGGAGCGGCTGGGCTCGGCGTGGGTGTCCTCGACGATGTTCTGCCGGGACGTCGTGCGGGAGGTGCTGGGGCTGCCGGAGGACTGGGACCCGATGGGTGCCGTCGCGGTCGGGCATCCCGCCCAGGAGCCTCGGCCGCGGGCGGAGCGGGACGCGGAGGCGTTCATCGAGGTGCGGTGACGCGGACTGCGTCGCGGGGCGGTGGCGCGGATCTCGTCGCGGTGCCGTGACGGGCTTCGGTGACGCTCTACCCTCGTAGGGGCCTCTCGTTCCGCAGGGGCCCCTCCGCTTCCCGTCCCTGGGGCTTCATCGTGGCAGGACGTTTCGCTCCCCGGCCCACGCGTACGACCGTGCGCGGCGGGGAGACCGTCGTGCCCGCGGCCGGAGTGCCGGTGCCCCGGCAGGCCGTCGCCTCCGGAAAGGTACGGGTGTGGGTGCCGGACGGGCCGCTGGAGCTGGGGCTGGTCCTCGGGCCGCTGCGGCGCGGGCCGGGCGACCCGACCTTCCGGACGACACCGGACGGCTCGGTGTGGCGGGCAACCCTCACGCCCGCCGGGCCGGGCACGCTGCGGGTCTCCGCGCGCGGCGGTGAGGTGCGGGGCGAGGCCTGGGGGCCGGGGGCGGAGTGGCTGCTGGAGCAGCTGCCGCGGATGCTGGGCGCCGACGACGACCCGTCCGCGTTCGTGCCCCGGCACCGGCTGCTGGCCCACACCTCGCACCGGCGTCCGGGGTTGCGGCTGACGCGGACCGGGCTGGTGCTGGAGTCGCTGATCCCGTCGATCCTGGAGCAGAAGGTCACGACGCTGGAGGCCTACCAGGCGTGGCGGCTGCTCGTACGGAAGTACGGCGAGCCGGCGCCGGGGCCCGCGCCCGCGCGGATGCACGTGATGCCGGCGGCGCGGACGTGGGCGCTGATCCCGTCCTGGGAGTGGCACCGGGCCGGGGTCGACAACAAGCGGGCCTCGACCATCCTGCGGGCCGTGCGGGTCGCCGCGCGGATGGAGGAGGCGGCCGGGATGGAGCCGGCGGCGGCGCAGGCGCGGCTGGAGCTGGTGTCCGGCATCGGGCCGTGGACCTCGGCGGAGACCGTACAGCGCAGTCATGGGGCGCCGGACGCGGTGACGGTGGGGGATCTGCATCTGCCGGGGATCGTGGGGTTCGCCCTGGGCGGGGACCGGGATGCGGACGACGCGGTGATGCTGCGGCTGCTGGAGCCGTATGCCGGGCAGCGGCATCGGGCGGCTCGGCTGGTGTTGCTGAGTGGGCGGGTGCCGGGGAGGCGGGCGCCGCGGATGGCTCCTCGGGGGATCGAGCGGCTCTGACGGGGCGACGTGCGGGGGCGCGTTGACAGGTGCCCGGTGGTGGTGCGGGGCGGGACGCTCCCCGGCGCAGGCGGAATGCCCGGCGCTGCGGAATGCCCGGCGCTGGTGCGGGGCGGGGTGGGACGCGCGGCCCGGCGTCAGCGGGGTGCCTCCCCCACGCTCGGCTGCGCTCGCGCGGGGGACCCCCATGAGCGGGGGACCCCCACCGCCGCCCACCCGGACCGCCCCCGGGGTACCTCCCAGGGGGTTCAGGCACTGGGGGAGGCACGACTGCCCGCAGCTACGGGAAGAGCGGCCCGCGGCTGGGGCGGCGGCGGAGCTGCCCGTGGCTGGGCGGTGCAGTCGGTCTCGTTACGTCGCGTCCGAGGAGAAGCGGACCGAGGCCGGGGGTATGTGGGCGTTGCACCAGACGCGGACGCCCGAGCGGAGTTCGTTGTCGGCGCCAATGATCGCGCCGTCGCCGATGACCGTGTCCGTGAGGACCGAGCGGGTGCCGACGCGGGCGCGGGTGCCGATGAGGGAGTCGGTGATGACGGCCCCCGGTTCGATGACCGCGCCGGGCAGGATCGTGCTGCCGAAGACGCGCGCTCCCTCCGCGACGAAGGCGCCCTCGCCCACCACCGTGCCGCCGGTCAGCTTGGCGTCGGGCGCCACGGTGGCCGTCGGCAGGATCAGGCGGTCACCGCAGCGGCCCGGCACCGCCGGGGACGGGGCGCGGCCGAGGACCAGGTCCGCCGAACCGCGCACGAAGGCCGCCGGGGTGCCCAGGTCGAGCCAGTACGTGGAGTCGACCATGCCCTGGAGGTGCGCTCCGGTGGCGAGGAGTTCCGGGAAGGTCTCCCGTTCGACCGAGACCGGGCGGCCCGCAGGGATGGTGTCGATGACCGACCGGCGGAAGACGTACGCCCCCGCGTTGATCTGGTCGGTGACGATCTCCTCCGGGGTCTGCGGCTTCTCCAGGAAGGCCAGGACCCGGCCCGTGTCGTCCGTGGGGACCAGGCCGTACGCCCTCGGGTCGGTCACCTTCGTCAGGTGCAGGGAGACGTCCGCGCCCGTCGTCTCGTGGGTGCGCACCAGCGCGCGGATGTCCAGGCCCGTCAGGATGTCGCCGTTGAAGATGAGCACCGGCTCGTCGGGGCCCGAGTGCAGCCGTGACGCCACGTTGCGGATCGCGCCGCCGGTGCCGAGCGGCTCCTCCTCCGTGACGTACTCGAGGTGGAGGCCCAGGGACGAGCCGTCCCCGAAGTACGGCTCGAAGACCTCCGCCAGGTAACTCGTCGCGAGGACGATGTGCTCGACGCCCGCCGCCTTCGCCCGCGCCAGCTGATGGGTGAGGAACGGCACCCCGGCCGCCCTCACCATGGGCTTCGGGGTGTGCACCGTGAGCGGGCGCAGCCGCGTGCCCTTACCGCCGACCAGGAGGATCGCTTCTGTCACCTGTCGTCTCTGCTTCCTGCCGGGACCGGCCGAACTGTGTTTCGGCCGGCCAGTGTATGCAGACCGTTCCATGGCGCCTTCGATGGCCGTGCGGTGGTGCGTCCTCAGCGGCCCTGGTACTTCGCCGCCGAGGAACGGGCCGTGCCGAGCTTTCCGTAGAGCTGCTTGCCGGGGCAGCTCGTGGCGAAGCCGTCGCGGTGACCCGAGATGACGTTCAGTCGTACGTTCTTACCTTTTCGGTAGAGATTGCCACCACCGGACTTCAGGTATGTCTTGCCGCGCGGATTCATGCCGTAGAGACCGAGCTTCCAGGCGGTGAGCCGGGCGACGGCCTTGACCGCGGCGGACGACGGTTTCTTCGAGCCGTAGGTGCCTAGGACCGCGATTCCCATGCTGTTGGAGTTGAACCCCATGGTGTGGGCACCCAGTACCGGCTTCGACACTCCCCCGGCGCGGCCCTCGTAGATCTTTCCGCACTTGTCGACGAGGAAGTTGTAGCCGATGTCCCGCCAGCCCATGCTCTTGACGTGGTAGCGGTAGATACTGCGAATGACGGACGGGGCCTGTGAGCAGCGGTAGTTGTTGCCCGTGGCCGAGTGGTGCACGAAGGCCGCCTTGACCTTCTTCGTGTACACGAACTTCTTCTCGCGCAGCTTCTCGTTCGCGCCCCAGCCGCGGCGCGTGGTGATGCTCGGGCGCGGACCGACGTACGGCTTGGCCTTCTGCTGTTCCGTCAGCGTGCCGAGGGCGAGGAGTTCGCTCTCGGTCTGGAGCCGGCTCAGTGCGGGGATCTCGGTGGCGCCGAGGGGTGCGAGGCCGGCGTTGGCGGCGGAGGCGTCGAGGCCCTCGAGGGACGCGAAGACCTCGGCGGACTCGGCGGACCCGAGGGCCTCGGCGGCGGCCCCGATCGGTTCGACGGATTCGGCGGTTTCGGCGGTCTCGGTGGTCTCGGTGGTTTCGGCGGTTTCGGCGGTTTCGGTGGTCTCGGTGGTCTCTGCGGCGGTTTCGGTGGTCCCGGTGGTGAGGGCCGTGGTGCGGGGGCCCTCGCCGGAGGCCGCCTCGTCCGTGGGGGGTTGGGGCGGGGTGCCCTGGCCGGGGTCGACGAGTTCGAGGCGCATGCCGGTGGGGAGCGGGGACGTGGTGGCGGCGTCCGTGGTGCCGTCCTCGTCGCCCGCGCGCACCCGCACCTCCACGCCGTCCGACTCGCCCACCCACAACGGGGCGGTGGCGCCGCGTACCCGTCCCGACGCGCTCTCGGCGGTGCCCGGGTCGGCGGCGTGGTCGGCGTTGTGCGTCTCGAGGTCCTGCCAGTCGGACCAGGTGCCGGTGGCGGTGGCGCGGGTGCGGACCTGGACGCGGCCGTGCAGTTCGGTGGCCGGGTCGTCCCAGACGACGCCGACCAGGGAGAAGTGCCGTGTGTCCCGGCGGGGGACGCCCTGTTCGGCGGTGCCGGGGGCGGTGGAGGCGCGGTCGCCGGCGAGGGGCGCGAGCGGCAGCGACTGGGTGCTGCCGGGGACGTACGCCGCGGCCGGTGCCGGTGCCGGTGCTGATGCCGGTGCCGCTCTTCCGGTGACTGCCGTCGCCGTCGTGGGTGCGGCGGTGAGCGGGAGGGCCAGGGCGGCCGCGCAGGTGACGCCTATTGAGGAAGTGAGGAATCCATGCATGCCCCTGATCCTGGACATGACCGGACAAATCTGTCCATGCGGGATGTGACGGCCCGTAGGGCTTTTTCGCCCGATCCGGTGGCGGTGATGTGCCCCGTCCGCCCGGGACGCGTCCTCGGTCCCGCGTACGCTTGTGCGGGTGAACGCGACCGACCGCACCCCTGCCGACCTGCTGAGTTCCGCGCTCGCCGCGGACCCGGGACGCCCCCTGGTGACCTTCTACGACGACGCCACCGGCGAACGCGTCGAACTGTCCGTGGCCACCTTCGCCAATTGGGTGGCCAAGACCGCCAATCTGCTCCAGGACGAACTGTCCGTCGAACCCGGTGACCGGGTCGCGCTGCTGCTGCCCGCGCACTGGCAGACGGCGGTGTGGCTGCTGGCGTGCGCGTCGGTGGGTCTCGTCGCCGACGTGGCCGGTGACCCGGCGGCGGCGGACGTGGTGGTGAGCGGGCCGGAGCCGGAGTCGCTGGAGGCGGCGCGGGCGTGCTCGGGTCCGCGGATCGCGCTGGCGCTGCGGCCGCTCGGGGGGCGGTTCGCGCCGGCCCCGCCGGAGGGCTTCGCCGATTACGCGGTGGAGGTGCCGGGGCAGGGGGACCGGTTCGTGCCGTACGTGCCGGTGGACCCGGAGGCTCCGGCACTGATCGTGGCCGGGCGGGAGTTCAGCGGGGCGGAGGTCGTGGAGCGGGCTCGGGCGGAGGCTTCGGGGCTGGGGCTGACGGGGCCGGGGGCACGGATTCTGTCGGGGTTGCCGTACGACACGTGGGAGGGGTTGAACGCGGGGTTGTACGGGCCGTTGGCGTCGGGGGGGTCGGTGGTGCTGTGCCGGCATCTGGAGCGCGCGGGGGACGGTGTGGTGGATCAGCGGATCGAGGCGGAGCGGGTTTCGGTTACGGCGCGGTGAGTTCGTGCGGCGGTTGAGGGAGCCGGCGTTGACGGGGCGCGGGCCCGGGTGGGTGACGCGGCCCGCGCTGACGGGGTGCCGTCGCTGGGCCGGTGACGGGGCCCGGCGTTGACGGTGCCGTCGCTGTGCCGGTGGCGCGGCCCTGCGCCGGCTCGGCGCCGGGGTGGGTGACGCGGGTGGGTGACGCGGCCCGCGCTGACGGGGTGCCTCCCCCGCTCTCGGTTCCGCTCGAGCGGGCGGACCCCCACCGCCCACCCGTGCCGCCCCCGGGGGTACCTCCCAGGCCGTTCAGGCACTGGGGGAGGCACGACTCTGCCCGCGGCTGGGGCAGTAGGACTGCTCGCGGCTGAGGCGGCATCGACGGTCGCGGCTGGGGCGGGGTGGGGGCCCGGCCGGGGTGGTCGGCTGTGCGGGCGCGGGCTCGGTTCCCGTGGGAGTGACCCGTTCGGCTCAGTCAGGGCCGGGGGTGCGTGAGGGTTCGGGTCATGATCGGGGGAGCGCGCACGCCGGGCACGCTCGTACGGCATGAGGGGTTGAGGCAGACGTGAGCGACAGCGCAGGCGCTTCCTCCGACGGAGCCGGGACCCTGGGGCCGGGGGCGGGGGCGTCCGCGACCGGGGACGGGCTGCGGCGTCGGCGACGGCGGCGCCGGCTGCGGAACTCGGGCGTCGCGGTCGCCGTGCTCGGCGTCACGGCCGTGGGCGTCGGCTGGGCGGTGTACGCCAAGCTGAGCGCGAACATCACCGCCGACGAGGCGGCGGCGGCCGAGCTCGCCCGGTACGAGAAGGAGCGGCCCACCTCCCTGGTCCGCGGCGCGCAGAACGTGCTGGTGATCGGGTCGGACACCCGCTCCGGCGACGGCAACGAGCGCTACGGGCGGGACACCGGGACCGAGCGGTCGGACACCACGATCCTGCTGCACCTCGCGGCGGGCCGGGACAGCGCCACCGCCGTCTCGCTCCCCCGCGACCTGATGGTGAACGTGCCCGGCTGCCACCGCCGGAACGGCTCCGGCACCGCCCCGGTGTTCACCCAGCTCAACTACGCCTTCGAGGCGGGCGGTTCGGCATGCACCATCCGCACGGTGGAGAAGCTGACCGGCATCCGGATCGACCATCATGTGGTCGTCGACTTCCAGGGCTTCAAGAAGCTGGTCGACGCGCTCGACGGCGTGGAGGTGTGCCTGAGCAAGCCGGTCGACGACAAGGACGCCCAGCTGAGACTGCCCGCCGGACGGGTGACGCTCGACGGGGAGCAGGCCCTCGGTTACGTCCGGGCCCGCAAATCGCTCGGCAACGGCAGCGACACCGACCGGATCGACCGGCAGCAGCGTTTCCTCGGGGCGCTCGTGAACAAGGTGCAGAGCAATGACGTACTGCTGAATCCGGTGAAGCTCTATCCCGTGCTGGACGCGGCCACGTCGTCCCTGACGACCGACCCGGGCCTGGCGAGTCTGCGGGGTGTGTACGACCTCGCGCGCGGCCTGCGTGGCATCCCCACCGAACGGGTGCAATTCCTGACCGTCCCCCGGGAGTCGTACGCGCGTGACGCCAATCGCGACCAGCTCGTGCAGCCCGACGCCGAGAAGCTGTTCACCCGTCTGCGGACGGACGAACCGGTGGCGGTCGCGGCGGACGGGCGGCGGACAGGGGGCGGAAACGGCTCCGGTGCCGCGGTCGCGGGCGAGCCGGGAGCCGGCGATTCCCCGCAGCCGACGTTCAGCGGGAACACCGCCGCCGAGGACATCTGCGGGTAAAGCGCGTTCCAAGACGGCGCAAGGCGGAGCCAAGACATGCGCGGCGCGGCGGACACTTGTCCAGGAAAAGGGGCGGATTGACCGGTTGTAAGGATCGTGGAATGTGTCACCGTCGGCGCCGCACGCCGAATCGGGCGGTTAGTGTGAGCGATCCGGTGTGCCCGGCCACGAGGTTCCGTCCTGGGGGTCGCGCACTGTGTGACCGAGACCGGGCGCCTTGAGGGGAAGGCGCCGCGTGGCCCCGACGGAGGATCGGACAACCGTGGACGCGCAAGGCCGTGGGCGGGCAGAGGACATCGACCCCGCAGACCAGTGGGTGCTCAACCCGGACACCGGCGAATACGAACTGCGACTGGCCCCTTCCGCAGCGCAGCCGACGGCCCCGGGCCCCCGCGGCTCGGGCGGGCCGGGCCCCTCCGGAGCGGCACGCGCCCGTACCGCACAGGCGTCCGCGCCCGTGACCACTCCGGGGCGTGCGGTCCCGGGTCCGCGCAGGCGGCGCGCGGAACCCGACGAGCCGCCTCCCGGTCGGCGGGGCCGGCGGCGGCCGGCGAAGAAGAAGTCGAAGGGCAAGAAGGTCCTGATGTGGACCGGCGGCACCATGGCGTTCGTCGTCCTCGGTGCCGCGGCGGCCGGGTACCTCTACCTGGAGCACCTCAACGACAACATCCAGTCCGTCGCCGACGACGGCGCGAGCACCGGTGGCTTCCAGAAGGACAGGGCCATCAACATCCTGCTGATCGGCACCGACAAGCGCACCGGCGACGGCAACGAGGGCTACGGCGACAGCGGCAGCGTCGGCCACGCCGACACCACGATCCTGCTGCACGTGTCCAAGGACCGCTCCAACGCGACCGCGCTCAGCATCCCCCGCGACCTGATCGTCGACATCCCCGACTGCCCGACCACGCAGGAGGACGGGACGAAGAAGGTCATCCCCGGTTCCACCGGCGTCCGCTTCAACACCAGCCTCGGCCAGGACGGCCGTACGCCCAGCTGCACCATGCGGACCGTCACCGAGCTGACCGGGGTCACCCCCGACAACTTCATGGTCGCCGACTTCAACGCGGTCAAGACGCTGACCTCGGCGGTCGGCGGGGTCGAGGTCTGCCTGGCGAAGGACATCGACGATCCTGACTCGCACCTGAAGCTGTCCGCGGGCACGCACACCATCGAGGGCGAGCAGGCGCTGGCGTTCGTGCGCACCCGGCACTCGGTGGGCTTCGGCGGTGACCTGAGCCGCATCCAGATACAGCAGCAGTTCCTCAGCGCGCTGATGCGCAAGCTGAAGTCGAACGACACGCTCACCAGCCCGTCCAAGATGGTGAAGCTGGCGGAGGCGGGCACCAAGGCGCTGACCGTCGACGCCAAGCTGGACAGCATCGGCAAGCTGAAGGACCTCGGTCTGGAGCTGGGCAAGCTCGACACCAAGAACCTGACCTTCACCACGGTGCCGGTGGTCGACAACCCGGCCGAGAAGGTCAAGTCGACGGTCGTCCTCCAGGAGCGGCCCGCCGCCGAGGTCTTCAGCATGATCCAGAACGACGTCTCGTTCACCGAGGTCAAGCAGCAGCAGAAGAAGGAGGCCGCGGCCGTCGCGGCGCGCCTGCAGGGCACCAAGTCCGAGCCGTCCGAGATCCGCGTCCGCGTCCTCAACGGCGGCGCCCCGGGCGGCAGCGCCGGGAAGGAACTGCTCTACCTCCAGAACGAGGCGGGCGTCACCAAGTCCGAGAACGCCGGCAACGCCCCGGCCCCGCTC
>NZ_BMRV01000029.1 GCF_014648815.1 Streptomyces flaveolus
TTCGTTCGAGCGCCGTGACGACCGTGGCGGGTTCCGCCGCGACGACCGTCGTGACGACCGGGGCGACCGTGGTGGCTTCCGTCGGGACGACCGTCGTGACGACCGTGGCGGCCGTTCGTTCGAGCGCCGTGACGACCGCGGCGACCGGGGCGACCGTGGCGGGTTCCGCCGTGACGACCGTCGTGACGACCGTGGCGGCCGTTCCTTCGAGCGTCGCGACGACCGCGGCGACCGTGGTGGCTTCCGCCGCGACGACCGCCCCGGCCACCGTGGCAGCGACCGTCCGTTCAACCGTGACCGCCAGGGCGACCGCTCCGGCAGCGACCGTCCGTTCAACCGCGACCGCCAGGGCGACCGCCCCGGCTTCCGCAGCGGCGGTCACGACCGCCCGTACGGCCGCCGTGACGACCACCGTGGTTCCTCCTTCGGCCGCCGCGACGACAAGCCGCGCTGGAAGCGCAACGGCTGACGTCGGCTGACCGACGCACCGCAAGGGCCCGCACGACTCCTGTCGTGCGGGCCCTTCCGCATTCCCGTCTCTTTCCGCTACCGCCGCCCCCGACGTGTTGCTGGCATCCCCGGGCTTGGCATGTCCATGGCGGCCGAGGGACTCGGGAGCGCCGCCGCGGCATGCCGTTTCCCGCATCCCTGGGGAGGGACCCTTGACCCGGCGTGCCCGGATCGCGCTCACTCTGACCTGCCTGGCCGCCCTCGGCGCCGGCTCCCTGACCACCGCCGTCCCGGCCGGCGCCGCCGACCCGGTGCCCACTTCGATCCAGACGGACGGCGTGTGGGGCATCGACTACGCGGGCGGCTTCCTGACCACCGTGGAGAACACCCCGAGCGGCTTCCAGTGGGTGATCGGCCGCCGGATATCGGCGGACGGTTCGACGGTGCTGGACGAGACCAGCCGGGGGTTCGCCGGCACGCACGCCGAGGGCAGCCACGCCGAACGGGTGCCGTGCGACGCTGCCCGGCGGTGAGTTGCGCCGCTACCGGGGCACGTGCGGCGGCTCGTACGTGCCGTCGAGCAGCCACACCTCCCTCGGCACGGGGTGGAACGCGTACAACGTCCTCACCGCCGTCGGTGATGTCACCGGCGACGGGCGCAGCGAGCTGGTCGCCCGCAAGGCGTCGACCGGGGACGTCCACCTGTTCGTCGCCGACGGAAAGGGCGGGCTCGCGCCGGTGGTCAGGATCGCCTCGGGGTGGACCGGCTACACGCGCGTCGTCGGCGCCGGAGACCTGACCGGCGACGGGTACGGCGACCTGCTGGCCCGCGACAGCGCCGGGACGCTGTGGCGGTACGACGGCCGGGGCAACGGCACGTTCGGGTCCCGCGCGCAGGTCTTCACCCAGTGGGCCGTCGGTTACGACGCCATCGTCGGGGGCGGGGACATCACCGGGGACGGCAGGCCCGACCTGGTCGAGCGGGACACCGCGGGCAACCTGTTCCGCAACGACGGCGACGGCAAGGGATCCTTCGGCGCCCGTGTGCAGATCGGGTCCGGTTGGCAGGGCTACACGGGCCTGTTCCAGCCAACCAGGCCTCACTGTGACGCATGTCACGCCCCCGGTATGGGAATTGCTGGGGGCATGACAGATGACGCCAAGGTGAGTGGGCTGTCGGACGAGGAACGGCTGGCCCAGCTCGGCTACACCCAGGTCCTGGCCCGCCGTATGTCGGCGTTCTCCAACTACGCGGTCTCCTTCACCATCATCTCGGTCCTCTCGGGCTGCCTGACCCTCTATCTGTTCGGCATGAACACGGGCGGCCCCGCCGTGATCACGTGGGGCTGGGTCGCCGTCGGCCTGATGACCCTCTTCGTCGGCCTGGCGATGGCCGAGATCTGCTCGGCGTACCCGACGTCGGCGGGCCTGTACTTCTGGGCGCACCGCCTCGCGCCGCCCCGTACGGCGGCGGCCTGGGCGTGGTTCACGGGCTGGTTCAACGTGCTGGGCCAGGTCGCGGTGACCGCCGGCATCGACTTCGGCGCGGCGTCCTTCCTCGGCGCCTATCTGAACCTCCAGTTCGACTTCGAGGTCACGCCGGGCCGCACGATCCTCCTCTTCGCCGCGATCCTGGTCCTGCACGGCCTGCTGAACACCTTCGGCGTCCGCATCGTCGGCCTGCTGAACAGCGTCAGCGTCTGGTGGCACGTCCTCGGCGTGGCCGTCATCGTCGGCGCCCTGACCTTCGCCCCCGACCACCACCGGTCGGCGTCCTTCGTCTTCGGCGAGTTCGTCAACAACACCGGCTGGGGCAGCGGCGTCTACGTCGTCCTGATCGGCCTGCTGATGGCCCAGTACACCTTCACGGGCTACGACGCCTCCGCCCACATGACGGAGGAGACCCGCGACGCCTCCACCGCGGGCCCGAAGGGCATCGTCCGCTCCATCTGGACGTCCTGGATCGCCGGCTTCGTCCTCCTGCTCGGTTTCACCTTCGCCATCCAGTCCTACGAGGGCGCCCTCGCCTCCCCGACCGGCGCCCCGCCCGCCCAGATCCTGCTCGACGCCCTCGGCGCGACCGCGGGCAAGCTGCTGCTGCTCGTCGTCATCGGGGCGCAGCTCTTCTGCGGGATGGCCTCGGTGACGGCCAACAGCCGCATGATCTACGCCTTCTCACGCGACGGCGCGCTGCCCTGGTCCCACCTCTGGCACACCGTCAGCCCGCGCACCCGCACCCCGGTCGCCGCGGTCTGGCTGGCCGCGCTGGGCGCCCTGGTCCTCGGCCTGCCCTACCTGATCAACGTGACGGCGTACGCGGCGGTGACGTCGATCGCCGTCATCGGCCTCTACATCGCGTACGTCGTCCCGACCTTCCTGCGCCTGCGCAAGGGCGACGCCTTCGAACGCGGGCCCTGGCACCTGGGCCGCTGGTCGCGGGCGGTGGGCGTGGTCGCGGTGACGTGGGTCGGTGTCATCACCGTCCTGTTCATGCTGCCGCAGGTGTCCCCGGTCACCTGGGAGACCTTCAACTACGCGCCGATCGCCGTCCTGGCCGTCCTCGGCTTCGCGGCGACCTGGTGGCTGGCCTCGGCCCGGCACTGGTTCCTCAACCCCGACCACGAACGCACCCGTGCCCGGGCGGCGGCCCGCGCGAACGCGCCCGAGCCGGTGGACCCGTAGCGGCGTTCCGCCCGGCACCCGCGCGACGCGGCCGAGTCCCCGATACCCGATCGGCGTCCCGGCCGCGTCGGGCTATGCTCGGTGTGGCAACATCACGCAACACGCCCTGGGCCCTTAGCTCAATTGGCAGAGCAGTGGACTTTTAATCCATTGGTTGTGGGTTCGAGTCCCACAGGGCCTACCGATGGCACAGCGCCCGGGCCGGCTGAGGCCGGCCCGGGCGCTGTGGCGTTCTCCGGCCGCTACTTGATGTAGACGAGCCCGTCGGTGGTGATGGTGGGGCGGCCGCTGGTGCCGACCACGACGATCTTGACGGTGTGCTTGGCGCTGCCGGACCAGGTCTTCGTCCAGATCGCCTGCCGGTAGAGGGTGGTGGAGGACTTCAGGTCGACCGTGCTGACCTTCACCCCGTCGACGTAGACGTACGCCTGACCCGAGCTGGAGGCCCGGGAGACCACCCAGGAAGCGGAACGGCCGGTGAAGGTCCAGGTGAGGGCGGCGCCCTTGCTCCCGCTGGAGTACGACTTGCCGCCCAGGTAGCTGGTGGAGGAACGGCTCGTCCAGCTGCCGGACCTGACCGCCGACGTCTCCTGGAGGATGACCGGGGTGTAGGCGGCGGACGCGTTGCGGTAGTTGCCGGCGTAGTCGTACGCCTGCATCGACCAGGTGGCGGCCGTGCCCGACGTGGCGGTCCGGTTGTTGGCGGTCCAGGTCGGCGGGAAGGTGGTGGCCGTCGGGGACAGCAGCTTCACCCCGCGCAGTGCCTTGTCGTCGGTCGCCTTCCAGGCGAGGGTGACCGGGACGGCGGTGGTGTTGACCATGCCGGTGCGCAGGGAGAGCTTCGGCGTGGTGGTGAAGACCGGCGCGGTCGTCTCCGCGACGACCGTCAGCGCGGCGGTGGTCACGGTCCTGCCGGACTGGTGCACCGCCCGCACCGCGACGCTGTGGCTGCCCAGGGGCAGGGTCGTGTTCGCGGAGGTGGCCGAGCCGGAAGCGGTGACGACGGTCTTGCCGTCGACCAGCAGCTCATAGCTCTTGACCAGCGACGCGGGTGTGGTGGCCGCCCACTTCACGCTGAGGGCGCCCTTGGTGTAGTACGTCGAGCCGGACAGGGCCGCGCCGCCGACCGAGGCCACCTTCAGCCCCTGCACCGGCCCGGCCGCCCAGGCGCGGATCGTCGGCAGCTGGGCGTAGAGGGAGTTGCCGGGGCACTGGGTGTTGTAGCCGTCGCGGTGACCGGAGATCCGGTTGAAGGTGTACTTGGTGTCCGCGGTGAAGCTGGTGCCGAAGTAGTTCTTCTGGGTGGCACCGGCTTTGAGCTGCACCGTGCCGGCCGGGTCGGCGCCGTACTGGCCGAGCTTCCAGGCGGCGACGCGGGCGACGGAGGCCAGCGCGGCACTGGAGGCACCGGTGGAGGTGTACTCACCGAGCACCGCGATACCTGCGGACTCCCGGTTCCAGCCGTAGGTGTGCGCACCGAGCACCGGCAGGTCGGTGCCGCCCTTGCGGCCCTCGAAGACGGTGCCGCACTTGTCGACCAGGAAGTTGTAGCCGATGTCGTTCCAGCCGTTGACCTGCGTGTGGTACGCGTAGACGCCCCGCACGATCGACGCGGAGTCGGCGCAGGAGTAGTCGTTGGCCCCGTCCGTGTGGTGAACGAAGACGGCCTTCACATCGGCGTTGTACTCGGACGGGTCGGGGCTGAGCGACTCGTCGGCGCCCCAGCCGGCCCGCGAGGTCACCGGCGGCTTGGGCACGGTGGACGGCGGTGCGGACGGCGTCGGCGACGGTGTGGTGGCCGACGGGCTCGGGGACGCGGAGCCGGACGGCGAGCCGGTGGGCGTCGGCGCGGCCGTGGTGTCGGTGGGCGCCGGCGACGTGGAATCGGCCGGCGCGGGGGACGTACTGGTCTCGCCGTCCGTCGGCGTCACCGTCGTACCGTCGGTGGGTGCCGCGGAATCGGCGGGCGTGGCCGCCGGGCTGCTCTCCTCGGCGACGAACGCCGCCGGGCCGGTCGCCTGGGTCTCGGCCTTGGTCACGACGCCCGGGTCGACGAGGTTGACCTCGAGCCCCTTGGGCAGCGTGCCGGTGGTGCCGTCCTCGTGGACGACCTGGACCTGCACGCCGTCGGAGGGACCGACCCACAAGGGCTCGGACGCCCCGCGCATCCCGGCCTCCGGGTCCTCCGGCGGGTCGATGTTCACTTCGAGGTCCCGCCAGGCGCCCCACTCACCGCTCTCCAGATCGCGGGTGCGCACCTGCGCCCTGCCGTCGAGCCCCTCGACGGCCCCCGACCAGGACACGCCGACCAGCGAGAACTGCTCGGTGCCCGTGCGCGGCAGCTCCCGCTTGCCGCGCGCGGTGCCCTTCAGCGCCAGGTCGTAGACCTTCACGGGCCGCTTGGCCCGGCCTGCCGCACCGGGATCGTCGGACGGGCTGGCGACCGCGTACGTCACCACGCCCCCGCCCCCCAGCACCACGGCACCGAGCGTCAGCCACGCCCGTCGTTTCAAACTCAGCGGTCTGTACGCGTGCGACGTACGACGACTCATGACAAACCCACCCCATAGCAAGCCGGCTAAGGCCTCAGAAAGTAGCGTGCGGCACACCCGTCACACGGGTGGCCCATCCCTACAGCGCGCCGTTCACGACGAACATCACGGCGGTGTCGGTGAGCCCTCGCTCGCGAAGCCTGTGAAGCACGTCGAGCGGTGAGCCGAGCGACACCGTACCGGGCGCATGCGGCACGGGCGCCTAGGGTGGCCCCGCCGCACCCCTCGCCCGTCCGCCCGCCCCACCGGAGTACGCCCATGCCCCTCCCGTACGTCCTGCTGTCCGCCGCCGTGTCCCTGGACGGCTACCTGGACGACACCGGTCCCGAGCGGCTCCTGCTGTCCTCCCCGGCCGACTTCGACCGGGTCGACGAGGTGCGCGCGTCCGTCGACGCGATCCTCGTCGGCGCCGGCACGATCCGGGCCGACAACCCGCGGCTGCTGGTGAACTCGGCCGGGCGCCGGGCCGCCCGCGTCGCCGCGGGGAAGCCGGAGTACCCGCTGAAGGTCACGGTCAGCGGGTCGGGCGGGCTGGACCCGACGGCGGCCTTCTGGCACACCGGCGGCGACAAGGTCCTCCTGACCACCGACGAGGGCGCCCGGCGCGCCCACGCGCTCGGGCTCGCCGCCGACGTCGTACCGCTCGGGGACTCCATCGAGTGGCGGGCGGCGCTGGAGCAGCTGCACGACCGGTGGGGTGTGCGGCGGCTGATGGTGGAAGGCGGGGGGACCGTGCACAGCTCCCTGTTGCAGCAGGGGCTCGCCGACGAGCTGCAGCTCGTTCTCGCCCCGCTGTTCGTCGGCGACCCGGACGCTCCCCGGCTGTTCGGGCCCGGTGACTACCAGCGCGGGCGGCTCCGGCTGGTGGAGACGCGGCGGATCGAGGACGTCGTGCTCATGCGCTACCGGCCGACCGCCCCGGGCGCCGCCGGTCACGTGTCCGCCGCCGACCGGCACTGGCTGGCGCTCGCCTGCGAGCTGGCCGAGCTGTGCCCGCCGTCCGGCACGGCGTTCAGCGTGGGGGCGGTGGTCGTCGCCGCCGACGGGACGGAGCTCGCGCGCGGCCACTCGCGGGAGGGCGGCGACCCGGTCGTGCACGCCGAGGAGGCCGCGCTCGCCAAGGTCGATCCGGCCGATCCGCGGCTCACGACCGCCACGGTCTACAGCAGCCTGGAGCCGTGCGCCCGCCGCGCCTCCCGGCCCGCCCCCTGCGCCCGGCTGATCCTCGACGCCGGGGTGCGCCGGGTGGTCACGGCCTGGCGGGAGCCGGACACGTTCGTGCCGGGGGCCGACGGCAGCGGAGTGCTCGCCGCCGGGGGTGCCGTGGTCGTCGTCCTGCCGGAACACGAGGCGGCGGCGAAGGGTCCGAACCGTCACCTGCTGGGCCCCTGAGATACGCGTGTGCGTTCCGCCCCCGACATGACGTACACTGGAGACACAACGACGCGGGGTGGAGCAGCTCGGTAGCTCGCTGGGCTCATAACCCAGAGGTCGCAGGTTCAAATCCTGTCCCCGCTACTCAAGGCCGAAGGCCGGAATCTTCAAGGATTCCGGCCTTCGGTGCGTCCGCGTCTCCGTCACCCGTCCGGCCCCCACGGCTCGCCCCTCGTCGCTCCTCCGGGAAACCTGGAAGGCGGTACGGCAAGCGGCGTGGACGTGCAGGGGCGGCGGGAGACGAGTGGTGCGGCCAGGTGACGTGGACGGCGAAGGACCGTATGCCAGGGCCGGTGGCCGGCTGCCCGCCGATCCCGTGCCCGACCCCGGCCTCGGCGCCGCCCCGATGCCCGTGCCTCCCGTCGGGGCGGTGCGGCGGCGGACCCCGTACGGCCGGACCTTCGTGCGCCTGCTCCCCGTCCTGCTGATCGTCGTGGCCGTCCTGTACGACCTCTTCACCCCCCGGTACTTCACCGCCGGCCCCCTCTGGACGGCCGCGCCCCTGGTCGCTGCTCCCCTCTACTCACGTCGCGGCACCGTGCTCACCGGTGCCGCGGTGGTCGCCACCGTCATCGGGCTCCAGCTGAGCAAGGGCGTCATCCACTACGTGGACTCGCTCACCGAACTGATCACCATCGCGACGGTCGCCGCCCTCGCCGTCTTCGTGAACGCCTTCGTCCGCCGCACCGACGAGCGCCTCGCCTCCACCCGCGAGATCGCCGAGGCCGCCCAGCGCGCCGTGCTGCCCGAGCCCGCCGAGCGGATCGGCGGCTTCGAGATCGCCGCCTGCTACGAGGCGGCGCAGGCCGACGCCTTCATCGGCGGCGACCTGTACGCGGTGCAGGACAGCGCGCGCGGCGTGCGGCTCATCGTCGGCGACGTGCGCGGCAAGGGCATGGGCGCGGTGGCCGCCGTCGCCGTGGTCATCGGTGCCTTCCGGGAGGCCGCCGAGCAGGAGGCGACGCTGGAGGCGGTCGCGCAGCGGCTGGAGCGGGCGCTGGCGCGCGAGGGCACCCGGCGGGACGGGCTGGACGCCTTCGAGGGGTTCACCACCGCCGTCCTCGCCGAACTCCCGCACGGCGACGGCATCGTCCGCGTCGTCAACCGCGGCCATCCGCCGCCGCTGCTGCTGCACGCCGACGGCACCGTGCACCCGGTGCAGGCCGGGGAGTTCGCGCTGCCGCTCGGGATGGGCGAGCTGGGGGTGTGGCCCGACCGCGCGGTGCAGGCCGGGTTCCCCGGCGGTGCCACACTGCTGCTGTACACCGACGGGTTGTCCGAGGCCCGCGACGCCCACGGCCGGTTCTACGACCCCCACGCGCGGCTGACCGGCCGCGTGTTCCGGCATCCGGCCCACCTGCTCGACACCCTCGCCGACGAGGTGCGCAGGCACTCCGGGGGCGGCACCACGGACGACATGGCGTTGCTCGCCGTACGCCGTCGGCCCTGAGCGGCGCCCCGACCTTGATCACTATCACCGCCGGTGACGACGCGACCGCCCTCCGCATAACAACTGACACACCGTCATAAACGCGTGATGTGAAGTCGTGATCTGAGAGGCGGTCAACTCGCCCGGATTTTGCCCTTCATGAGTCGTACGTCCCGGCCGGAATCCTTAATGATCAGACGGAACGGCTTGGAATCAGCACCTCGCGTCTATTAACGTTCGATAACGCAGCGCGGTCGTCCCAGCCGTCACAGAAGGCGGCTCCGTGCGCACGCGCCGAATCCCGTGAGGGAACCGGGGAACCACCACTTTGGGGTGAATCGGGCGTATGCCGCCGTGGAGACACGGCACGTATACGCGCGTAGGAGACCTTCCTGCTCCGAACCCGTCAGCTAACCCGGTAGGCGGAAGGAAGGAAAGGAGTACGCCCACGTGGCGTCCAACCGGCCTGCCCCCGAGGCCCCGTTCGTGCCGAGCGCGCACGACACCGAAACCTTCGGTTACGACGGCTACCGTGCCGAAGAGGGCCCCTGGGAGGAGTGGAACCCCACCGCGGAGTCCATCCGTCCCGTGCGCGGCCGGCACCGCGTCGCCAAGCAGCGCGGCGGGCTCGCCCGCAGTTCCACCGTCCTCGGCGTCGGTGTCATAGCGGCCGTCGGAGCGGGCGGCATGGCGAGCGCCCAGACCGGCAAGCCGCCGGTGTCGATCTCGATGCCCGACCTGCCGAACGTCGGCTCGCTCATCTCCGACGACGAGCCGGAGCCCGAGGTCTCAGCCACCCCGCTCAGCGGCATCGGCGTGACCACCACCGACACCGCCGAGGGCACCACCGACGCCGGTGAGGTCCTGCGGGCGCGCATCATGCAGCAGGCCGAGCAGCAGCAGGTCCAGGTCGAGACCAAGGCCGCCGCCGAGGCCGCCGCGAAGGCCGAGAAGGAGGCCGCGGAGGCCGCCGCCAAGGCGGAGAAGGAGGCCGAGGCCAAGGCCGCCGCCGCCAAGAAGAAGGCGGAGGAGGAGGCCGCGAAGAAGGCCGAGGCCGAGCGGCTCGCCGAGCTGGCCAAGCAGTTCACGCTGCCGACCTCCTCGTACACGATCTCCTCCACCTTCGGCCAGGCGGGCCCCTACTGGGCCTCCGGTCACCACACCGGCCTCGACTTCGCCGCCCCCACGGGCACGCTGCTCAAGGCGGTGCACAGCGGCACCATCACGTCGGCCGGTTACGAAGGCTCGTACGGCTACAAGACGGTGCTCACCCTCGACGACGGCACCGAGATCTGGTACGCCCACCAGTCCTCCATCAACGTCAGCGTCGGCCAGAAGGTCACCACCGGCGAGGTCATCGGCCGCGTCGGCGCCACCGGCAACGTCACCGGCGCTCACCTCCACATGGAGGTCCACACGGCCGACGGCGGCGGCATCGACCCCATGGCGTGGCTGCAGAGCAAGGGCCTCACCCTCTGAGCCCTGCACCGCGCGGTGCTCGTCCCTTCTGAGCCCCGGCGGTCCTGACGGCGACCCCCCGACGTCAGGGCTGCCGGTTCGCGCGAGCCGCCGGTTTGCGGGAACTTTGCCCCGCCCCCGGAATCGCGGGCTCCGGTGGAGTCGTTGACGCAGTACATGACTTCTCTGCGCAAGCTCGGCTCCTCCGACCTCGAGGTCTTCCCGCTCGCCCTCGGCGGCAACGTCTTCGGCTGGACCGCCGACCAGGACACCTCCTTCGCCGTCCTCGACGCCTACACCGCCGCCGGCGGCAACTTCGTCGACACCGCCGACTCCTACTCCGCGTGGGTCGAGGGCAACAGCGGCGGCGAGTCCGAGACCCTCATCGGCAAGTGGCTCGCGGCGCGCGGCAACCGCGCCGACGTCGTGATCGCCACGAAGGTCAGCCAGCACCCGGAGTACCCCGGTCTGTCCGCCGCCAACATCAAGGCCGCGGCCGATGCCTCGCTGCGCCGCCTGGGCACCGACCACATCGACCTCTACTACACCCACTTCGACAAGCCCGAGGTGCCGGTCGAGGAGATCATCGGCGCGCTGGACGAACTGGTGCGCGCCGGCAAGGTCCGGCACATCGCCGCCTCCAACATCACGGCGGAGCGGCTCGCGGCGTCCCTGGAGTTCTCCGACCGTGAGGGCCTCGCCCGGTACGTGGCCCTCCAGCCCCACTACAACCTGGTCTCGCGCGACACGTACGAGGGGGAGCTGCGCGACCTCGCCGAGCGGGCCGGTCTGGCCGCCGTTCCGTACTACGCCCTCGCGTCCGGCTTCCTCACCGGCAAGTACCGGCCCGGTACGGCCGTCGACAGCCCGCGGGCGGGCGGTGCCGCCAAGCACCTGGAGAGCGAGCGCGGCCGGCGGGTGCTCACGGTCCTGGACGAGATTTCCGAGGCCCACGGCGTGCCGGTCGCCACGGTGGCCCTGGCCTGGCTGGCGGCCCAGCCGACGGTGGCCGCGCCGATCGCGTCCGCCCGGACCGTTCAGCAGCTGCCGGCGCTGCTGGGAGTGGCGGATCTGGAACTGACGGAGGCGGAGGTGCTCAGGCTGACGGAGGCGTCCGCCTGAGGGGCCTTCTCGGCTGCCGCTACGTCCGGTACGGGTTCTGGGGCGGGTACGCGGTGTAGGGGGCGTAGGCGGGCGTGGCGTACGAGGTGACGTACGGGGCCTGTGCGGTGTACGGCGTGGGTGCCGCGTGCGCCCCGTACGCCGGCCAGGGCGGTACGGCCACCGGGACGGGCGGCGCCGTGGCCCGGGCCGCGTAGTCCAGTGCCGGGCGCGCCGTGTTCCGCCGGCGCCACAGCTCGGCCAGCAACTCCCGTTCCCGTACGACGTAGTCGGCGCCCGCCCTGCCCCGGCGCCCGCGCTGCCGCAGGAACGCCAGCGAGGTCGCGTACGCCTCGTACTCCGCCACCGTCCGCGCCGCCGGCTTCCCGGCGTGGCGGCGAGCGTGCTGCCGGGCGATGCGCCGCGCCCGCATCGACCCCAGTGCGAACGGTTCGGCCGGCGTCAGCCAGCCGGCCACCGCGTAGACGGGCAGCTCGGCCCGCACGGCGCCGAGTTCGCGCTGCCGGGTCCAGACCGCCAGCCAGGTCAGCAGGCCGAAGGCCGGCACCATGAACGCCCCGTACACGGCGAAGAAGCCGTACTCACCGAGCGAGGCCGAGCCGTTCCACAGCGCGTGCATGCCCATCGCGAGCAGCAGGCCGCACAGGGGGAGAAGCACGCGCCGCAGGCGCCCGCGGTCGGCGGAGAGCGCGGTGATGCCGAAACCGATGCCGGTGAGCACGGTGAACAGCGGGTGGGCGAACGGCGACAGGACGACACGGACGAAGAAGGTCGCCGCGGTCACCGAGGCGATGCCCCGGTCGCCGGTGAGCTGGTCGGTGCCGAAGGCGGTGCCCAGGTAGAGGATGTTCTCGGTGAAGGCGAAGCCCGTGGCGGTGACACCGGCTATGACGACGCCGTCGACGATGCCGGTGAAGTTTCGCCTGCGGAAGAGGAAGACCAGGAGGACGGCCGCGGCCTTGGCGGACTCCTCCACGACCGGCGCTATCACGGTGGCGCCCAGGGTGTCCGCGCCCGTGGGATCGGCCGTGGCCGTCGCTATCCATCTCGTCGCGAAGCTGTTGGCGACGATCGCTATCAGCGCCGCCGCGCAGGCACCCCAGGCGAAGGAGAACAGCAGGTTCCGCCAGGGGCCCGGATCGACCCGGTCCAGCCAGCGGAAGGCGGCCATGAGCAGCGGCACCGGGAAGACCGCGAGCCCCAGACCCACCAGGAACCCCTGGGTGCCGGTCTGTTCGCGCACCAGGGCCAGGATCACCAGGCCGGAGAGCGCGAGCAGGGTGACCAGCGCGCCGTAACGCACCCAGGTGCGCTGCCACCAGTGCGGATGCCTCTGCGGATGAGTGGGCGGACGCGTCGGATACGGGGGACAGGTGGCCACGGCATGGACCCTAACCGGTGGGGGGTTGCTCCTGTACGCGACGGAAGAGCAAGTCGTTCACCACATGACCCTTGTCCAGTCCCTGGCCCTCGAAACGGGTCAGCGGCCGGTGGGCGGGGCGCGGCGCGAAACCGCCGTCGGGCATCGTGTTCTCGAAGTCGGGGTGCGCGGTGAGGACCTCGAGCATCTGCTCCGCGTACGGCTCCCAGTCGGTGGCGCAGTGCACGACGCCGCCCGGCGCGAGGCGGGACGCGGCCAGGGTCAGGAACTCCGGCTGGATCAGGCGGCGCTTGTGGTGCCTCTTCTTCGGCCAGGGGTCGGGGAAGTAGACGCGCAGCCCGGCGAGGGAGCCGGGGGCGAGCATCTCGCGCAGGAGGATGATCGCGTCACCGTTGCCCACGCGGATGTTGGACAGCCCGTTCCGGTCGGCGAGGCCGAGCAGGTTTCCCTGGCCGGGGGTGTGGACGTCCACGGCGAGGATGTTGGTGTCCGGGTCGGCGGCGGCCATCTGGGCGGTGGCCTCGCCCATGCCGAAGCCGATCTCCAGGACGACGGGGTGGGTGTTCCCGAACAGCTCGGTGAGGTCGATGACCCGCTGCCCGTCGATGTCCAGTCCCCACGTCGGCCACAGCCGCTGCAGCGCGTCCGCCTGCCCGGCGGTGACCCGGCTCCGGCGCGGCTGGAAACTCCGGATGCGCCGCTCGAAGTGCGACCCGGCGGGATCGGCCTTCGGCCCGTCGGGGAACCGGGGCTCACCCTTGGTACGAATCGGCTGCGAGGTCTCGGGGGAATGATGTGAATCAGACACAGTGAGTCGATTTTACGGCCGGACGAGGGCGACGGCGGCCTCGCCCGCAGCGGTCGGCCGCACGCCGCCCCGGCTGCGGGCAGTCGTGCCTCTCCCAGTGCCTGAACGGCCTGGGATGCGTCCCCAGGGGCGGCACGGGCGGGCGGTGGGGGTGTCCCCGCTCATGGGGGTCCTCCGCGCGAGCGAGGCCGAGCGTGGGGGAGAAGCCGTGAGTGGGGAGGCGGCCCGTCAGCGCCGGGCCGCGCCCCCCGGCCGGCACCCAGGCAGGGCACCCCCGGCAGCGCGGGGCCGCGCGACCCGCCCAATGCACCAGCACAGGGCATCCCAGGACGCCGCCCGGTCACCCCGCCCCCAACGCGGTCAGCGCCCTGCGCCCCACCTCCCGCCCGATCGGCAGCGCCGCCGTCGCCGCCGGGGACGGCGCGTTCAGGACGTGCACCGCACGCGCCCCCTCCTTGATCAGGAAGTCGTCCACCAGCGTCCCGTCCGCCAGGACCGCCTGCGCCCGCACCCCCGCCGGCGCCGCCACCAGGTCGCCCTCCGTCACCGCCGGCAGCAGCCTGCGCACGGCCGACGTGAACGCCCCCTTGGACAGCGACCGCCGCAGCTCCCCTGCCCCGTACCTCCAGTGGCGCCGGGCGATGTGCCACGAGCCCGGCCAGGCGAGCGTGGCGCCCAGCTCGCGGGGCCGGACCACGCCCCAGCCGTACCCCTCCCGGGCCAGCGCCGGCACCGCGTTGGGGCCGACGTGCACGCTGCCGTCGATGCCGCGGGTCAGGTGCACGCCGAGGAACGGGAACGCAGGGTCCGGCACCGGATACACCAGGCCCCGCACCAGCTCCGGCCGCGCCAGCTCGTAGTACTCGCCCCGGAAGGGGACGATCCGCATCCCCGGGTCGTCCCCCGTCATCCGCGCGACCTCGTCACAGTGCAGGCCGGCGCAGTTGACCAGGACCCGGGCGCGGATCACGTCACCGGTACGGGTGCGGACGGCGACCCCGAGGTCCGGGCGCCGGTCGATGCGCAGGACCTCCGCGCCGTAGCGGATCTCCGCCCCGGACGCCCGGGCCAGCTGCCGGGCGACTCCGACGTAGTCGCAGACGCCGGTCGTCCCGACGTGTATGGCCGCCAGGCCCCGGACCTCCGGCTCGTACTCGTGGATCTGGGCCGCGCCCAGCTCCCGCACGGGGATGCCGTTCTCCCGGCCGCGCTGGACCAGCGCGTGCAGTCGGGGCAGCTCCGCCCGGTCGGTGGCGACGATCAGCTTGCCGGTGACAGCGTGGTCGATGCCGTACTCCGCGCAGAACTTGACCATCTCGGCGGCGCCCCGCACCGCGTAGCGGGCCTTCAGCGAGCCCGGGCGGTAGTAGATGCCGCTGTGGATCACGCCGCTGTTGCGGCCGGTCTGGTGCCGGGCCGGTCCCGGCTCCTTCTCCAGGACCGTCACGCGGGTGCCCGGCGCGGTGCGCGTGATCGCGTACGCCGTCGACAGGCCGACGATTCCGCCGCCGATCACCAGCACGTCGCAGTCGTATGCGATCCCGGTCCGCACGCGTCCCACCTCCCGGTCCCTTCCCGGTCCGTCTCCCGGCTTCGATAGTGCACTGCGCCACTGACAATGCCCTCAAACCCGTGCGGCGCCGGAGTCAGGCCGGGGTCACCAGGAGCGGCCGGGCGCGCTCGCGGAGCTCGACCACCCGGGGTTCGTCGCCGTACGGCTCCAGACGGTGCAGGAGATCCTTCACGTACTCGGTGGTACGCGCTGAGGAGATGCGCCCGGCGACCTCGACCGCCCGCACGCCCTGCTCGCAGGCCGCGTCCAGGTTGCCGGACTCCAGCTCGGCCACCGCCGAGACGACGAGCCGCAGTCCGTGCGAGCGTACGAACTCCTCCGTCGGCTGCGACAGGGCCTGCTCGGTGAAGCGGCGGACCTGGCGTGGTGCCTTCAGGTCGCGGTAGCACTCGGCCGCGTCGGCGGCGAACCGGTCGTAGGAGTAGAAACCCAGCCACGTCGGATCGTTGTCACCGGGCCGGGCGCGCTCCAGCCAGCTCTCGGCGGCCTTCAGGGCGGCGCCCGCCGCCGGTGCGTCACCCGCGCGCGCGTGGGCGCGTGCCTCGACCAGGCGGAAGAAGCTCATCGTGCGGGCCGTGGCCAGGCCGCGGTTGCGTTCCAGGGCTGCCTGGGCGAGGTCCACGCCCTCGTCACCGAAGCCGCGGTAGGTGGCCTGGAGGGACATGGAGGCGAGGACGTAGCCGCCCAGGGGGACGTCGGCCGCCGCGCGGGCCAGGCGCAGGGCCTGGATGTAGTAGCGCTGGGCGGCTTCCTGCTGGCCGGTGTCGAAGGCCATCCAGCCGGCCAGGCGGGTCAGTTCGGCCGAGGCGCCGAACAGGGCGCGGCCGACCTCGTCGGAGTAGGAGCCGAGGAGCAGCGGGGCCGCCTCGACGCGTAAGCACTCGGGGACCATCGAGGAACGCCAGTCGCCGCCGCCGTACTTGGAGTCCCAGCGGCGGGCGTCCTCGGCGGCCTCCCGCAGTTTCCGCACATCGCTGTGGCCGACTTTGAGCGGTGCGCCGGAGCCCTCGGCCGGGCTCGCGTCGCGCGCCACCGAGCTGTCGGCCGGGGTTATCAGCCACCGTGAGGCGGGCGTCGCGTACGCGCTCACCGCGAACGAGCCGGCGAGCGACTGCCAGATGCCGCCGCCGGTCCGGCGTCCGGCGAGGTCGAGGCGGTACAGCTCGGTGGCGGACCTGACCGCCTGTCCGACGTCCCGCGGGAAGGCGAGACCCACTTCGGGGGCGGGATCCGCGTCCGCCAGGCCGATCTCGTGGAGCGGCACCGGACGGCCGAGCTTCTGGCCGATGGCGGCGGCGATCAGGTGCGGAGCCGCACCCTGCGGCACCATGCCCTTCGACACCCAGCGCGCCACCGACGTCTTGTCGTAGCGAAGCGTCAACCCGCGCTGGGCGCCGAGGTCGTTGACGCGCCGGGCGAGTCCTGCGTTGCTGATTCCCGCGAGGGCGAGAACGGCGCCGAGCTTTTCGTTCGGCCCGCGTTGCTCCCTGGACATGCGCCACCCCTCGACACAGACGGCTGCCGCACTGGCATAACCATGCGGCATTCGTAAACCCAGCGTAGTTCGCCGCATCCCATGCGTTAAGAGGCATTGTTCCGGATGGCGGGATTGTGGTCCGTACTGAAGTGCGGTGTCTGTACGGACTGTTGCCGCGTGCTCCCGGTGTGTGGCCGTGCGCCCGCCCGTGCGCTCTTCTCCGGCCACCGAGGGAGCGGTTCCATGGCGGTGCGTGGGTCGGCCCGCTGTACTGGGTCCAGTGGGCTGGGGGACGCCGCCGCCTACATCCCCGCGGGCGGCGGACCGGTCCGGGAGGCGTGGCCCGTCTCCCGGACTGCGCGCCGCCGGGCGGTGCGCAGAGGCTGTACGGAGCGTGGTCATAACTGTCTGTGTGACGCCTACTTGGCCAAAAAAAGCCCCCTCTCTTCAGGGGCTCCGGCGCCCTCACCACGGGACTTGAGGGCGCGTCGGGTAGCCAAAGGGCGCGTTCCGGGGGCGCATTCGCGTCGCCGGGGTGAGCCCCCCGGAAGGCCGACGCGCCGTGACCGGCATACGGCCACCGGCACTTGACGTCCTCACGTGGGTATCCGCGGGGGCGCATTCACGGGAGCACATGCGGCTCCGCCGACGCTCTGCGGCGCGCCCTTCATGGCAGCATGGGGAACCAGTTCGTACGGTGCACTGGTTCCCCGGCCTGTGGAGGCGTCGATGCGGTGGTTGGTGGGGTGGAGCAGCACCGCCGTGGGAGCCGCGGGAAGCGCGGGGGCCGGCGGCTCCGCCGGGGCCACCGGGTACGACGGTGAGACGGTGCAGCCCGTGGGATCCCAGCTCCTGTGGGGCGACCCCGACCCCCTGTGGGCGGTCGGCGACTGGCGCCCCGACGAGGTACGCGTCGTCACGGCCGACCCTCAGACCAGGATCGCCGTCCTCGGCATCTGCGGCGCGTCCGACGAGCAGTTGCGCGTCGGGCTGTTCGCCGCGCGCGGCGGGGCACTGCGGCACCTGACCGCGTGGCCCGGCAGCTACACGGCGGTCGTCCAGGTCGGCCGGCGAATCACCGTCTGCGGTGATCTCGCGGGCGCGCGACCCGTCTTCCACACTCCCTGGGCGGGCGGCACGGCGTACGCGACCGCCGCGCTGCCCCTGGCCGACCTCGTCGAGGCCAACCTCGACTTCGGGCACCTCGCCGCGCTGCTCGCCGCCCCGGACGTACCGGCCGCGCTGGACGACTCCACCCCGTACGACGGCGTGAAGCGCATTCCGCCGGGGCATGCGCTGATCCTGCGCGCCGGGGCGCGCGAGATCGCCGGGTACGAGCAGGTCGCCTCGCTCGCCGTGGCGGCACCCGCCGCCGACCCGGACAGAGCCGTCGACGGCGTGCGGGACGCGCTGGTGGAAGCCGTCCGGACCCGCCTCGCCGCACCCCGGCACGTCCCCGGTGACGGCATCGACCCGGGGCCGGTGCCGGGCATGGGGCCCGCCGAACGGCGCGCCGCGCGCGGGATGCCGGTGCCCGGGATCGGCGCCGACCTGTCCGGCGGACCGGCCTCGGGGACGCTGGCGCTGCTGGCCGCCGGGCTGCCGGGGATGCCGGGCACCGTGCTCGGGCACGGCACGGGCGCGGGCGAGCGCCTGCTCGCCGTCACCTTCAACGACCTGGCCGTCGGCGGACGCGAGTCCGAACTGGAGCGGGCGGGCGCACTGGCCGCCAACCCGCGCCTGCACCACGTGGTCGTCACCGGTGGCGAGGAGGTCCTGCCGTACGCCACGCTCGACGGGCCCCTCACCGACGAACCGGGTTCCTGCCTGGTGTCGGCGGCGCGGCACCGGGCACGGCTGGCCGCCGGCAGCGCGGACCACTTCACGGGCTACGGGGCGCGGCAGGTGCTCGACGCCCATCCGGCACGGCTGGCCGACCTGCTGATGGACCGCAAACGGCGCCATCTCGTCCGTCCGGTCGCCGCGCTCGCCAAGGCCGACGGCTCGGTGCTGGTTCCCGCGCGCGTGTACGCCGCGGCCCGGCGCCTGTCGCGCATGCCCTACCGCGCGGGCGTCGAGGGACTCGCCGAGCGGCTGATGCGCCGGCGTTTCGACGAGGCGGCCGGCGGGGGCGGTGGCGGTGGCGGTGCGATGGAGGCGTCGCTCGCCGTGCTCACCTGGGCCGGGCCCGGGCCGGCGGCACGGTGGCTGACCGGAGAGGCGCTCGCTGAAGTATCGGTTCGCCTCCAGGCGTCCACCCAACGGTCAGGGGTCGGGCCGGGACAGCGGCCCGGTGACTTCCGCGCGCGTGCCGCACTGGCCCGGCAGGCGGCCGAGGTGCGGGTGCTGGAGCAGGCCGCGGAGATCCGCTTCCAGCGTCTGCACGCGCCGTTCCTCGACAACCAGGTCGTCCGCGCCTGCCGTGCGCTGCCGGAGGCGCTGCGCGTCCAGCCCGGGGCACGGGCCGCGATCCTGCGTACGGTGCTGGAGGGCGCCGGGGTGAGCGAGCTGCCGAGCGGGTGGGGGGCGCCGACGCAGGCGCTGGCCGCCTCCGCCGCGCGGGCGGGGCTGCGGGTCGCCGCCGATTCCCTGCTGGCGCTGTTCGACACGCCGCTGCTCGCGGAGGCGGGGCTGGTCGAGGCGCGGGTCGTGCGCAAGGCGGTGCGCGGGGCGGCCGCGGGTGAGCCGCTGCCACTGGACGGGCTGGCCGACCTGATCTCGCTGGAGCTCTGGCTGCGCCGCCTCCTCGCCCGCCGGGGCACCTGCTGGACCGGCACCCCGGCACGGCAACGCGCGGTCCCCGCGGGCATCGCGCCGCAACGGGGGGCGTTGGGGGGCGCGGGCACCGTGGCGCGACGCGGGTGACGGCGCCCGCACCAGCCCGTTAGTACGGGTTCGGCGAGGTGAGGTGCGCGTGGCGCGGCCGCGTCACCGGCACACGGTCGGGCGGTACGCCACCCGGGCTCCTACGCGCAGGTGAAGCGCGACTGCGCCCAGTCCGCGAGCGCCACCGAGTCGACGGGGCTGTGCGGCTCGGCCACCAGCCGTACGGTCTCGCGTCCCGAGAGGTCCACGTGGACGGGTACCGCCGGGTCGCCACCCTTGACCGTCCCCGAGTTCCACAGCCGGACGCCGTCCGCGTACACCGAGAAGTGGACCTTGCCGAGCTTCATCGTCAGGTCGTCGACGCCGACCAGAGCGTCGTAGGACGAGCACGCGCGGTTGAGGTCGACGGTGACGGAGGAGTGTCCGTTCACGGTGACGCCGTCCGCGTACCGCACGTCGCCGATCGAGAGGTCGGAGCGCTGCCACACCCAGCTGCTCCCGGCCAGCCGCATCTCGGGTCCGGTGCCGTCACCGGTCAGGTCGTACGCCAGCTCGCTCCACCGGTAGACGGTCGGGGCGGGCGGCGGCGTCGGTGCCGGGGGTGGGGTCGGAGTGGGAGTGGGAGTGGGGGTGGGGGTGGGAGTCGGCGTCGGCGTCGGCTCGGGGGTGGGCGTGGGCCTGGGCGCGGCGGGTGCCGGGGGTGGCGTCGGCGTGGGTGTCGGAGTGGGCGTGGGCGTGGGCGTCGGGGCCGGCGCGGGCGCGGCCACCGGCGGTCGCGGAGGCGGGGTCCGCTTCGGCGGCGTGGGCGTGTCCGGCGCGGGCTGCGCCACCGGTGAGGAGGCGGGCGGGGCCGCCTTCGCCGGCTCCTTGTCCGGGGCGTCGTTGCCGGTCAGCGCGAAGACCAGCGCCGCCGCGGCGGCCACCGCCGTCACACCGGCCGCGATACCGGCCCTCACCGGCGCGCCCAGCCCTTCGGAGGCCGCCGCGCCGCCCCCGGCGCCCGCTCCGCCGGACGTGCCACCGCCCGCCGCGGCCGCCGCGCCCGCGGCACCGGCCGCACCGGCTCCCGCACCGCCGGCGATGAGCCCGGCCGCCTTGGCGTACCCGGCGACGCCGAACCAGCCGATGACCGCGACCGGCACCACGGCGGGGATGCCGCTCGCGACCTCCTCGATCTGACTGGCGGCCAGCCGGCACCGGGCGCACTCCTCCAGATGCTTGCGCAGACCCCGTTCGGCCCGGGTGCGCAGCCTGCCGCGGGCGTAGGTGCCGAGCTGGTCGGCGTAGCGGGCGCACTCCTCGTCGGCGGCGAGGGCGTCGCTGACGTGCGCCTGGAGGTAGGCCTGCTTCAGGCCCTCGCGGGCGCGGCTGGCGAGCACGCGCGTGCCGTTGGCGTCCAGCCCGAAGAGCATGGCCACCTCGCTCGGCGACTCGTCCTCGACCTCGGTGTGCCACAGCACGGCCTGCCACCGCTCCGGCAGCGACCGGAACGCCTGCATGGCCATGGACTGCTCGGCCTCGTGCATCGCGCGCACGTCGGCGCCCAGTTCCAGGGTGTCGTCGTCCGGCACCTTCGCGGTGTGCGCGGACTGCGCGGCGAACACGGCGAAGTCGTCGACCAGCTGCTCCCGCCTGGCCGACCGCGTCCAGCCCGCGGCGACGCGCCGTACGGCGGTCAGCAGGTACGCGCGGACGGCGTGCTCGGGTCCGGAACCGCCGCGCACCGCCTGGAGCATGCGGGCGAACACCTCGGCGGTGAGGTCGTCCGCGGTGTGCGCGTCGCGGCAGCAGGTGCGCGCGTACCGGCGCACCGCGTCCGCGTGGCGCCGGTACAGCTCCTCGTAGGCCGTGTCGTCGCCCGAGCGCATCAGCCGGATCAGCTCGGCGTCGGACGGCGGCACGTCGCGCGGGGGCGGCAGCACGCTGTCCTCGTGCAGCTCCCGTTGTGCCGGGACGCCGCCTCCCGCGAAGGCGCCGCCCTGCGGGACCTTCGCGGGGCCGCCCTGGCCCGGTACCTGCGGCGGGTCACCGGGTCCGGCATCGCCGTCACCGCGTGCACCGTCCCGCCCGTCAACGCTCATCGCGGAAAGCCCCCGCCACCTGCCCACCCAGACCCGAACACCGGGTCAGGGTGCCACAGGGGCTTTTGGTCAGGAACCCGCACCGTGGACGGTCACTCGTCCGTGGTCACTTGCCGCAACGCAGTACTAAGGGTCAGCCGTTCGGGGAAGGGATACGCGTTTGCCTCCGGCCTCGACGGTCAGGGAGCGAGTCGCGTTCCCGAGGGGCGCGCATCCCGTTCCCGTCGGCCGGGGAGCGCGGGCACCGTTGCCGTCGGCCGGGGAGCGCGGGCACCATTGCCGACGGCCGGGGAGTACGCACCCCGCTCCCGACAAGGCCCCGAGCGAGACGCGCGGAGTGTCCCCCGCCGCCCCGCTCGACGCCTCACCGGCCTCACGCGGGACGCGAACGCAGCCCCTCCAGCAGGATGTCCAGCAGCCGGGCCGAGGCCGCCGCCTGCTGTGCCGCGTCGGGCAGCGAGGGCGCCGCCGTGGCTATCACCAGCAGCACGTCCGACACCGACACGTCCGGCCGCAGCTCGCCCGCCGCACGGGCGCGCTCCACGAGCCGGCCCACGACCTCCAGCAGCGCCGCCGCCCCGTGATCGTCCCCCGGGGCGAGAGGCGTCCCGACGGAGCCGGCCGGCGAACCCGGTCCGGGCCCCAGCGGCACCGCGTCCTCGGGCACCAGCCGCAGCTCACCGGAGCCCGGCTGCATCCGCTGCTGCGGCACCCGCGGCTCACCAGCCGCGCCGTCACCCTCGTCCGGCACACCGACCCGCAGCACCTGCGGCGGCAGCAGCCGGCCGGCCCCCGACGCCACCGACGTGCGCAGGAAGCGCGACAGCGCCGACCACGGCTCGTCCTCCTGCCCGAGCGCCGCCCGGGCCTGATCGGTCAGCCGGGCCGTCTCCTCCTCGGCTATCCGCCGCACCAGGACGTCCTTGCTCGGGAAGCGCCGGTACACCGTGCCGACACCGACCCGGGCCCGCCGCGCCACGTCCTCCATCGGCGCGCCGTACCCCAGCTCGCCGAACACCTCGCGCGCCGCGCGCAGCACGTGCTCCAGATTGCGCTGGGCGTCCACGCGCAGGGGCGCCGTACGCCCACCGTCACCGCGTCCGCCGCCCGTCGCCGCCCCCATCACGCCACCGGGCGCGACAGCGGAAGCGGACGACCAATGAGAGTCCTGAACATGCATCGACAATCCCCCGGTAATGACGTCTCCCCCCGGAGACTCTCCCCGCCATTGAAAGCCGGAGTGCGCGTGACGGACCCGGTCCGGCGGCCCGCCTGTCGCGGACCCCGTGAGCACATCCCCCTACACTCCGTGGGGACGAACATAGTTGAGCGGGAGTCAATTCAGAAGGGGCAGGTTCCGCACGGAGCGCCCCCCGATCGGAGTACGGGTCGTATACGCCCGGAATATGCCCCCGCCCGTTCGCCGTCCCACCCACACTGACCTGCGTCTGCGCCGCACACCACGGCGATCCGGCCAACCCGGCGCCCGAGTGGTCTCCGGTCACACAAATCGCCGAGCCTGTGGACAAACGCAAGCGGCGGGTGCGTCATGGGATGGTGAAGGAACGTGCGCGCATTCTCGTTGTCGGCGGCGGCTACGTCGGGATGTACACGGCCCTGCGTCTCCAGCGGAACCTGAAGGGCGAACTCCGGCGGGGCGAGGCGGAGATCACCGTCGTCACCCCCGACCCCTACATGACGTATCAGCCGTTCCTCCCCGAGGCGGCGGCCGGCTCCATCTCCCCGCGCCACGTCGTCGTGCCACTGCGCCGCGTCCTCGACCAGTGCCACGTCGTCGTCGGCGAGGCGCACAGCATCGACCACACCGGCCGGACCGCCACCGTCACCACCCTCGCCACCGAGGAGGAGGGCACGGGAGCCCGCCGGCTGGAGTACGACGAACTCGTGCTCGCGCCCGGCTCGGTCTCACGCACCCTCCCCGTCCCCGGCCTAGCCGACCACGGCATCGGCTTCAAGACCGTGGAGGAGGCCATCGGCCTGCGCAACCACGTCCTCGAGCAGCTGGACATCGCCTCCTCCACCCGCGACCCCGCGATCCGGGACGCCGCCCTCACCTTCGTCTTCGTCGGCGGAGGCTTCGCCGGGGTCGAGGCGCTCGGTGAGCTGGAGGACATGGCCCGCTACGCCGCCCGCTACTACCACAACGTCACGCCCGAGGACATGAAGTGGATCCTCGTCGAGGCCTCGGGCCGCATCCTGCCCGAGGTCGGCGAGGACATGGGCCGCTACACGGTCACCGAGCTGCGCCGCCGCAACATCGACGTACGCCTGGAGACCCGCCTGGAGTCCTGCGCGGACCGCGTCGCCGTCCTCAGCGACGGCGCCCGCTTCCCCACCCGCACGGTCGTCTGGACGGCCGGCGTCAAACCCCACCCCGTCCTCGCCGCCACCGACCTGCCTCTCGACGACCGCGGCCGGCTCCTGTGCACCCCCCAACTGGCCGTCGACGGCGCACCGCACGCGTGGGCCGCGGGCGACGCCGCCGCCGTTCCCGACGTCACGGCCGCCGGACCCGGCGGGGAGTGCGCACCCAACGCCCAGCACGCCGTCCGCCAGGCCAGGGTCCTCGGCGACAACATCGCGCACGCCCTGCGCGGCGAGCCCCTCGACACGTACGCGCACAAGTACGTCGGCTCCGTCGCCTCCCTCGGCTTCCACCAGGGCGTCGCGCACGTCTACGGACGCAGGCTGAAGGGCTACCCGGCGTGGTTCATGCACCGCGCCTACCACCTCAGCCGCGTCCCCACCGTCAACCGCAAGGCGCGCGTGCTGGCCGAATGGGCCCTCGCCGGACTCTTCAAACGGGAGATCGTCTCCCTGGGATCACTCGAACATCCCCGCGCCGAGTTCGAACTCGCGGCCGGTGGAAAGCCTTCTCAGGAACCTCCGCGCAACCCGAAGGGGTAGTCCTGGCCGGAGTCAGGAACTCCCCGGGCCGGCCCGGCGTCTGACGGATGTCGGCCGGTCGGCACCCTGCCAGACTGGTCCACCACCGGGGGCGGGCCGCCGCTCACCCCGCGCGGCTCCCGGGCCCTGCCGGTTCCGGTACCGGCCGCCGACGACTACCCGAGGCAAGGATTCGTGAACTTCACGCGCTGGAGCGCCCGACTCCCCGGAACGCAGCGCCGCGCCGCAGCGCGGACCGACACGACGCTCTCCCCCGACCGTCGGGGAGACGGCTCCGTCCCCGCCGCCCGCGCCGAGCAGCTGACCGACGAGGCCCCGCCCGTACCGGCCGTCGACGACCTGCCGACGCGCGACGTGCTCGACCGCGTCCCGGCCCTCGTCGCCCTCGTCCACGGCCCCGACCACCGCATCGCCTACGTCAACGACGCCTACGCCACGGCCTTCGGCGTACGCCCCGTCGGCAGAGGGGCCCGCGAGGCCCTCCCCGAGCTCGACGCGCTGGGGCTCTTCCCGCTCCTCGACCAGGTGCAGCGCAGCGGCAGACCCCGCACCCTCAAGTCCCGCAAGGCCCCCGACGGCCGTTCGTACACCTTCACCTGCACCCCGGTCACCGAGGGCGACGGCGGCGGCGACCGCGGCGTCCTCGTCTTCGCCACCGACGTCACCGACCACGCCGAAGCCGCCGCCCGCCTCCGCGCGAGCGAACGCCGCCAGCGGGAAACCGCCGTCACCCTCCAGCGCTCCCTGCTCCCGCAGGAGCTCGAGGAGCCCGACGACCTGCGCGTCGCCGCCACGTACCACCCCGGCGGCACCGAGGCCGCGGTCGGCGGCGACTGGTACGACGTGATCACCCTCGGCGGCGGCCGCACCGCCCTGGTCATCGGCGACGTCATGGGCAGGGGCGTCCGCGCGGCCGCGGTCATGGGCCAGCTCCGTACGGCGGTGCGGGCCTACGCCCGCCTCGACCTGCCCCCGCACGAGGTCCTCCAGCTCCTGGACGGCCTCGCCACCGAGATCGACGCCAACCAGATCGCCACCTGTGTCTACGCCATCCACGACCCGAACGAGGGCCGGCTGGTGTACGCCTCCGCCGGGCACCTGCCCATCCTGGTCCGCGACGAGACGGGCACCGTCCAGCGCGCCGACGAGCCCACCGGCCCCCCGCTCGGCACGGGCGGCTGGATGCACGCGTCGGGCTCCATCGCCCTGACCCCCGGCTCCACCGCCGTCCTCTACACCGACGGCCTGGTGGAGCGCCGCAACGAGGACCTGGACGAGGGCATCGCCGCCCTGGAACGCGCCCTGTCGGGGGCGACCGGCAGCCCCCAGGTGGTCTGCGACCGCCTGGTCCGCTCGGCCGGCGTCACCCCGGAACACGACGACGACGTGGCCGTCCTGGTCCTGCAGCACCCCGCCCGCAAGGGCGCCGAGGCCGAGCTCTTCCGCAACGCCACCCTCGAACTGCTCGGGGGCGTCGAGGCGGCCCCCCGCGCGCGTGCCTTCGCCTCCGGTGTCCTCGCCAGCTGGCGCTTCCCCGCCGACCTGCACGACGCGGGCGTCCTGGCGACCAGCGAGCTGGTCGCCAACTCCCTCCAGCACGGCACGCCCCCCATGCGTCTGCGCCTGCGCCGCACGGACCGACGCCTGATCATCGAGGTCACCGACGGCGACGACCACCTCCCCCGGCGCCGTCGCGCGGAACCGGGGGACGAGTCCGGCCGGGGCATCGCCATCGTCGCGACGATCGCCTCCAACTGGGGTTCCAGACGCACGCCCGGCGGCGGCAAGTCCGTCTGGTGCGAGTTCGTCCTGCCGAAGCCGTGAACCTCGGGTCGCGCCGTCAGCCGTGAACCGTGACGGGCGCGGGATCCGTCACGGGCTCGCTCACGCCTCCGCGGCCGCCACGGCGCCCGCCGGCGTCCCGCCCTGCGTGACCACCCGGCTCCGCGCGAGCGCCGGCTGGTTCTGCACGTCCGTGAGCTGCCGCCCCAGCCGCACCGCCAGCACCGAGATCCCCAGCGAGAACAGCAGGAACATCACGATGTACGGCGCGTGCAGCGAGGCCCCGAGCGGGCCGCCCACGGCCGGCCCGATCGCCAGCGCGAGCTGCTTCACCAGGGCGAAGGCGGAGTTGTACTGCCCGGCCAGCCCGGTCGGCGCCAGGTCGGCCACCAGCGGGGCCAGCGTCGGCGACAGCATCGCCTCACCCAGCCCGAACAGCGCGTACGTCGAGATGAACGCGGCCGTCGCCATCGTCTGGCTGCCGTGCCCGAGCCCGGCGTACCCGGCCACCGCCCACGCCACGGCCCAGATCAGACCCACGGCGGCGATCACGCGGGACCGCTTCCGCCGCTCCACGAACTTCAGCACGGCGAACTGCGCGACCACGATCATCAGCGTGTTCGCCGCCAGCGCCGTCCCCAGCGCGGACGTCGAGATCCCGGCGGCCTCGACGCCGTAGGCGCTCAGCCCCGACTCGAACTGCCCGTAGCAGGCGAAGAACAGCACGAAGCCCAGCACGCACAGCTGCACCATGGCCCGGTTGCCCAGCAGCTGCTTCCAGCCGCCGCCGGAGGCCTGTCCCGGTGCGTCTCCCACCCGCGGCGCACGCGGCATCCGCACCGTCGCCATCACCACGACCAGCAGCAGGAACATCGCCGCCTCGATCGCGAACAGCAGCGTGAACGACGCGGCGCTCGTGGTGTCGACCAGGTGACCCCCGATGAGCCCGCCGACGCCGAGCCCCAGGTTCTGCAGGAAGAACTGCATGGCGAACGCCCGCGACCGCGTCTCCGAGGGGGAGCAGTCCACGATCATCGTGGCGAGCGCCGGCTGCATCACGGCCTGTCCCGCCCCCAGCGCGGCAGCGGACAGCAGCACGGTGGCCGACGTGGCCGCGAGCCCCAGGCTCAGCGCGCCGACCGCGGCGGTGACCAGGGCGACCAACAGCACCGGCAGCGGGCCCCGCCGGACGATGGCCCGCCCGGCGAACGGCAGCACGATCAGCGCGGCCACGGCGAAGACGGCCAGTACGAGACCCGCCGTCATGGACCCCAGCCCCCGTACCTGCGCCACATAGACGTACAGGTAGGGGACGGTGAAGCCCAGTCCGAACGCGCTGAGTGCGTTGCCCACGTGGATCCGGCGCATCGCGGCGCCCATTGCCCTGGTCACGTTCACCCTCTCTTGGGTAGTCCGCTTCAGCCGTTAGAGCTGAAGACTTAGAAGCTAAAGTTCGAAGCTAAAGAGTACATACCGAAGGACTTCAAGGCAAAGGAGCGGCGTGCCATACTGCGGCCATGGGCGACACCTCCGGCGCCGGCGAGCCGCCACTCGAAGAACAGATCGCCGCCTACCAGCGCGAGTTCCAGGACCTCGACCCGCAGGTGGAGAAGATCGTTTCGGCTCTCTCCCGGCTCAACCGGCGGATGAACGTCGCGTACGGCCGCCAGACGGCCGAGCTCGGCATCAGCAACACGGACTGGGAAGTACTCAAGGCGCTGGTCCTGTCAGGTGCTCCCTACCGGCTGGGGCCCGGCGACCTCGCCAAGCGCCTCGGCCTGACGCCGGCCGCCATGACCCACCGCATCGACCGGATGGTGACGGAGGGGCTGGTGACCCGGGAGCGCGACGAGTCGAACCGGGTCCGCGTGATCGTCGAGCTGACGGGTGACGGGCGTGAGAAGTGGCTGGAGGCCATGCGTCTCGCCACGGTCTTCGAGGAGGACCTCCTCCAGGACCTCTCGGCGGACGAGCGGTCGGCCCTCGGCGAGGTCCTCACCCGCCTCCTGCGCAGGGTCGAGCACGCGCAGCCCGACGCCGGCGGACGGCTCAGCGACCTCGATTAAAAGATCTTGACAGGGAGGCTTGACACCCCCCTGCGGGATCCGTAGAGTTCTTCGGGTTGCCACGGGGCCGTAACGGTTCTGCGGTAGCACCTCCCGCCGCAGCAGCGGCACACCAAACCATCAGCACGACCTCCCACTGGGAACTGTTTCGGCGTGTCCGAATTCAATTCCGAATGGGACTCGGTGCCCCGGTCGACACCGATTGGGAAACGCCGAGAAAGTCCGCTAAGGTTTGAGACGTCGGAACGGCCCAACAGCCGGGAAGACAACCCCCTCTGACGGGGAATCAGAGCCCGAAAGGATCTGATAGAGTCGGAACCGCCGGAAAGGGAAACGCGAAAGCGGGAACCTGGAAAGCGCCGAGGAAATCGGATCGGAAAAGGATCTGATAGAGTC
>NZ_BMRV01000030.1 GCF_014648815.1 Streptomyces flaveolus
CCCCGGAATGCGATCAGGGCCAGGCGGAGGAATGATCCTCTGACCTGGCCCTGAGTCGTCTGGAGCGGGCGACGGGAATCGAACCCGCGTAGCCAGTTTGGAAGACTGGGGCTCTACCATTGAGCTACGCCCGCACGCTGCGCACCGCAGGTCGGCGACCGCGGCACTGCAGGCATCGTAGCGGGTCGTGCCCCCTCGCCGCACACCCCTTCCCTTCCGCACCCCGCGCCCGCGCTCCCGCGGGAGGACGCACGCGGGAAACACACGCGGGAAAAGGCGGCGGCCCGGGCACTCGGCGGCATGTACCCTACGTGTCGCACCAGACGGGGTGTGGCGCAGCTTGGTAGCGCGTCCGCTTTGGGAGCGGAAGGCCGTGGGTTCAAATCCCGCCACCCCGACCAGCCACCGGCCGGTCGCCGAGATCATCGGCGGCCCGTGGGCGGACCACCCGCGGATCACCGGCGGCGATCAGGAGTGATCGCCTTTTGGGCCGTGTAGTCGCTGCCGTTACTATGCAAGCTGCACGCCCGTGTGTCTCAGAGTCTGCAGTCTCCGGGCGGCGAAATCCGCCGGACGCCCTCCGCGCCGGCAGAACCCAAGAAGTCAGCCACAAGGAGACCGAACCGTGAAGAGCGCCGTGGAGACCCTGAACCCGACTCGGGTTCGGCTCACTGTCGAGGTGCCCTTCGAGGAGCTCAAGGACAGCCTCGACGCGGCGTACAAGAAGATCAACCAGCAGGTCACGGTGAAGGGCTTCCGCAAGGGCAAGATCCCGGCCCGGGTCATCGACCAGCGGTTCGGCCGCGGTGCGGTCCTGGAGGAGGCGGTCAACGACGCGCTTCCGAAGTTCTACACCGAGGCGGTCAACGAGGCCGAGCTGAACCCGCTCGGCCAGCCCGAGGTCGACATCACGGAGCTGAAGGACGGCGAGACGCTGAACTTCACCGCCGAGGTCGACGTCCGCCCGACCGTCGAGATCCCGGACTACTCCGGCATCGAGGTCGAGGTCGACGCCGTCGAGGTCAGCGACGAGGACGTCGAGAAGTCGGTCGAGCAGCTGCGCGAGCGCTTCGCCTCCACCTCCCCGGTGGAGCGCGCCGCCGAGGACGGCGACGTGGTCACCCTCGACCTGAAGGCCAAGGTCGACGGCGAGGTCCTCGAGGACGGCGTCGCCGACGGCGTGTCCTACACCATCGGCTCCGGCGAGCTGCTGGACGGCATCGACGACGCCGTGAAGGGCCTGGAGGCCGGTGGCGAGGCCACCTTCACCTCCGAGCTCAAGGGCGGCTCGGCGGCCGGCAAGGAGGCCGAGGTCACCGTCAAGGTCACCCAGGTCGCCAAGCGGGAGCTGCCCGAGCTGAACGACGACTTCGCGCAGCTCGCGTCGGAGTTCGACACGCTGGACGAGCTCAAGGCCGACAGCCGCAAGCGCCTGGCCAACATGAAGCAGTACGACCAGGCCACCCAGGCCCAGGAGCGCGTGCTGGACAAGCTGCTCGAGCTGGTCGAGGTCCCGGTCCCCGAGAAGCTCCTCGAGGACGAGATCAACACCCGTAAGCACAACCTCGAGCACCACCAGCTCGGCCAGATGGGCCTCACCCTCGACAAGTACCTGGAGCTCCAGGGCAAGACCGCCGAGGAGTTCGACACCGAGACCCGCGAGGCCGCGGTCAAGGGCATCAAGACCCAGTTCGTCCTCGACGAGCTGGTCAAGCAGGAGAAGCTCAACGTCAGCCAGGAGGAGCTCACCGAGCACCTCATGCGGCGTGCGGCCTCCTCCGGCATGTCCCCCGACCAGTTCGCCCAGGCCGTCGTCGAGCAGGGCCAGGTCCCGCTCCTCGTCGGCGAGGTCGCCCGCGGCAAGGCCCTGGCCGCCGTGGTCGAGAAGGCCACGGTCAAGGACACCAACGGCGAGATCGTCGACCTGGACGACGAGGAGGAGGAGACGGAGGCCGCCGAGGCCACCGCCGAGCCCACCGAGTCGGCCGACGACAAGGCCGAAGAGAAGACCGAGGGCTGATCCCTCGCGCCGTCCCCGACGGATGTGAAACGGGCCCCGGACGTCTGACGCCGGGGCCCGTTCGTCATACGGCCGGACAGCCCACCCAGGGGCGCGGGGAACTGCGCGAGCAACCACAATGGACCCGCACCCGGCGACGAGGTCGCGCCCCGACGGCGGGATCCCGCATCCGCGTACCGCTACGCCCCCGGCGAACACCCGCAGAACCGGGATGGCACCGCAGGGTCACCGCGTTAGGGTCCATGAATACGAGGGCAGGGGAGTCCCCGAAAGCGGCTCCAGCCCCGCAGGGAAACGTGAGACGGCCCGGCGCCGTCGTAAGACGAGCAGGTGGATACGTGACGAATCTGATGCCCTCAGCCGCCGGCGAGCCCTCCATCGGTGGTGGCCTCGGCGACCAGGTCTACAACCGACTGCTCGGCGAGCGGATCATCTTCCTCGGCCAGCCCGTGGACGACGACATTGCCAACAAGATCACCGCACAGCTGCTGCTCCTTGCCTCCGACCCGGACAAGGACATCTTCCTTTACATCAACAGCCCGGGCGGTTCGATCACGGCCGGCATGGCGATCTACGACACCATGCAGTACATCAAGAACGACGTGGTGACGATCGCGATGGGCCTCGCGGCCTCGATGGGACAGTTCCTGCTCAGCGCGGGCACGCCCGGCAAGCGCTTCGCCCTGCCGAACGCCGAGATCCTGATCCACCAGCCCTCGGCCGGCCTGGCCGGCTCCGCCTCGGACATCAAGATCCACGCCGAGCGGCTGCTGCACACCAAGAAGCGCATGGCCGAGCTCACGTCCCAGCACACCGGTCAGACGGTCGAGCAGATCACCCGCGACTCGGACCGCGACCGCTGGTTCGACGCCTTCGAGGCCAAGGAGTACGGCCTCATCGACGACGTCATCGCGACGGCCGCCGGCATGCCGGGCGGCGGCGGCACGGGCGCCTGAGCCTCGTACCGCCCCGAGCCGACCGCCTCAGCCTCTTTCCAGGAGACACTGTGAACGACATCCCCGGCAGCGGCCTGTACGACCGCACGCGCGCCGAGTACACCGGCCCGTCCGCCGAGTCCCGCTACGTCATCCCGCGCTTCGTCGAGCGCACCTCGCAGGGCGTGCGCGAGTACGACCCGTACGCGAAGCTCTTCGAGGAGCGCGTGATCTTCCTCGGCGTCCAGATCGACGACGCCTCCGCCAACGACGTCATGGCGCAGCTGCTGTGCCTGGAGTCGATGGACCCGGACCGCGACATCTCGGTCTACATCAACAGCCCCGGCGGCTCCTTCACGGCGCTCACGGCGATCTACGACACGATGCAGTACGTGAAGCCGGACATCCAGACGGTCTGCATGGGCCAGGCGGCCTCCGCCGCCGCCGTCCTGCTGGCCGCCGGTACGCCGGGCAAGCGCATGGCGCTGCCGAACGCCCGCGTCCTGATCCACCAGCCGTACAGCGAGACGGGCCGCGGTCAGGTCTCCGACCTGGAGATCGCCGCCAACGAGATCCTGCGGATGCGCGCGCAGCTGGAGGAGATGCTGGCCAAGCACTCCACCACGCCGGTCGAGAAGATCCGCGAGGACATCGAGCGCGACAAGATCCTCACGGCCGAGGACGCGCTGAGCTACGGCCTGATCGACCAGATCATCACCACCCGGAAGATGGACAACTCCTCCCTGCGCTAGGCAGGAGGCTGTAACGTCTGCCGCCCCTTGGCACGGTTTGGCGCGGTTCACGTCAAAGCGAACCGTGCCAAGGGGGGCCCGGACGGGGGGCCCGGCAAGGTACCGTCGGACATAAGGCAGCACCAGGAGTCAGCCGGCCGTCGACGTCACGTCGACGGCTGGGAGTCTCCCAGGCGAAGGGGAAGCACACCGTGGCACGCATCGGTGACGGCGGCGATCTGCTCAAGTGCTCGTTCTGCGGGAAGAGCCAGAAGCAGGTCAAGAAGCTCATCGCAGGGCCCGGTGTCTACATCTGCGACGAGTGCATCGATCTCTGCAACGAGATCATCGAGGAAGAGCTCGCCGAGACCAGCGAGGTGCGCTGGGAGGAGCTCCCCAAGCCCCGCGAGATCTACGAGTTCCTCGAGGGGTACGTGGTGGGCCAGGAGGCGGCCAAGAAGGCCCTCTCCGTCGCGGTCTACAACCACTACAAGCGCGTCCAGGCCGGCGAGAACGGCGGCGCCCAGGGCCGCGAGGACGCCATCGAGCTGGCGAAGTCCAACATCCTGCTGCTGGGCCCCACGGGCTCCGGCAAGACCCTGCTGGCCCAGACCCTCGCCCGCATGCTGAACGTCCCGTTCGCGATCGCCGACGCCACGGCGCTCACCGAGGCGGGGTACGTCGGCGAGGACGTCGAGAACATCCTGCTGAAGCTGATCCAGGCCGCCGACTACGACGTCAAGAAGGCCGAGACCGGGATCATCTACATCGACGAGATCGACAAGGTCGCGCGGAAGAGTGAAAACCCGTCGATCACGCGCGACGTGAGCGGCGAGGGCGTCCAGCAGGCCCTGCTCAAGATCCTCGAGGGCACCACGGCCTCGGTGCCGCCGCAGGGCGGACGCAAGCACCCGCACCAGGAGTTCATCCAGATCGACACGACGAACGTGCTGTTCATCGTGGGCGGTGCCTTCGCGGGCCTGGAGAAGATCATCGAGGGCAGGGCCGGCGCCAAGGGCATCGGCTTCGGCGCGACGATCCGCTCCAAGCGGGAGATCGAGTCCAAGGACCAGTTCGAGCAGGTCATGCCGGAGGACCTGGTGAAGTTCGGGATGATCCCCGAGTTCATCGGCCGTCTCCCCGTCATCACCTCGGTCCACAACCTCGACCGCGAGGCCCTGCTGCAGATCCTGGTCGAGCCGCGCAACGCGCTGGTGAAGCAGTACCAGCGCCTGTTCGAACTCGATGGCGTGGAGCTGGACTTCGAGCGCGAGGCCCTCGAGGCCATCGCCGACCAGGCCATCCTCCGCCAGACCGGCGCCCGCGGCCTGCGCGCCATCATGGAGGAAGTCCTCCAGGGCGTCATGTACGAGGTCCCGTCCCGCAAGGACGTCGCCCGCGTCGTCATCACGGCCGACGTGGTCCTCTCCAACGTCAACCCGACGCTGATCCCCCGCGATTCGCGGGGCCGCGGCCCGGGCGAACAGAAGACGGCGTAGCCGTCGCCGTACGCATACGGAAGGGGCCCGGTCGTCGACCGGGCCCCTTCGGCGTTCGTCCTGCGCTCCGGCGTCAGGCCTTGACGCGGACCTCCTTGCGGAGCTTGGCGGTGATCTCGGCCGCCTCGGCGGGGTCGGCCTTCTTGCCGCCCGCGATGTCCAGCAGGTTCATCGGCATGACGAAGCCCAGGGTGCTGTGGTCACCCCAGATGCAGTACGTCATGGTCATCGACTTCGGCTCGTTCGCACCGCCGTCGGAGTTGTCGACCTTGGCCTCCTGGCACTTGATGACAGCGCCTTCGAGGGAGGAGGGCTTGTACTCCTTCGGGTCGCCGACCAGGCTGACGTCCTCGTCCTCGCCGCCCGACTGGCTCTCCTTCTTCATGTGGGCGAACATCGCGTCGACCGTCTTCTCCGGGTCGTCGATGGTGCCGTAGACGCCGCCGAAGGAGAGCATCTTCGCGGCCAGCGGGTTGTCCTCGTTGCCCGCTTCGTACGAGGCGCTGACGTCCTTGGGGTCCTTCACCCCCCACTGAGCGGCGTCCTTCATGTCGCTCTCGTCCATGGTGTTGCTGTCGCTCTCGCCCTTCTTGTACTCACCGAGCACCGTGGCGGGAGTCGTCAGCTTGTGGGGGCCGTCGTCGGCGATGTCGCCGGCGCCTGAGCCGCCGCCTCCGCCGATCACGAAGTACGCGCCCACGCCGATCGCCGCCACGACCGCGACCGCGCCGATGATCAGGCCCGTCTTCTTCTTGCCGCCGGCCGGCGCCGGGGGCTGGGGCATGCCGTAGGGCTGCTGGCCGTAGGGGGCCTGCGGCGGGACGCCGCCCTGCCCGGGCTGCTGCGGGTAGCCGTAGCCCTGCTGCGGGGCAGGTGCCTGCTGCGGGTAGCCGTAACCCGGCTGGGCGGGGGGCGTCTGCTGGGGGTAGCCGTAGCCGGGCTGAGGGGCCTGCGGCTGCTGCTGGCCGTACGGTCCCGGCTGGCCGTACGGCCCGGGCTGCTGAGGCTGCCCGCCGTACGGGCCCGGCTGGTTGTGACTCATTGCTGGGTTCCCCTCCAGATGCTTACGTGGTGCTGACATCCTGACGCAGACCTGGCGTGCGCAGGTCACCGGGGGGCGGCACCGTTACAAAGGAATGCGTTTCGGGACACGGTCGTGACGCCCTTAAACTGAGCGCGTGACCGAGAACGCTCAGCAGCAGCCACCAGCGCCCGACACCGAACTGCCGACGACCTACGCGCCGGCCGACGTAGAGGGGCCGCTGTACGAGCGCTGGGTAGAGCGGGGCTACTTCGAGGCGGACGCCAAGAGCGACAAGCCGCCGTTCACCGTCGTCATCCCGCCGCCGAACGTCACGGGCAGCCTGCACCTCGGGCACGCCTTCGAGCACACGCTCATCGACGCCCTGACGCGCCGCAAGCGCATGCAGGGGTTCGAGACGCTGTGGCAGCCCGGCATGGACCACGCCGGCATCGCCACGCAGAACGTCGTCGAGCGGGAACTCGCCAAGGAGGGCAAGTCCCGCCACGACCTGGGCCGGGAGGCCTTCGTCGAGCGGGTCTGGAAGTGGAAGGGCGAGTCCGGCGGGCAGATCTCCGGCCAGATGCGCCGCCTCGGCGACGGCGTCGCCTGGTCGCGTGAGCGCTTCACCATGGACGAGGGCCTCTCCCAGGCCGTCCAGACCATCTTCAAGCGGCTCTACGACGACGAGCTGATCTACCGCGCCGAGCGCATCATCAACTGGTGCCCGCGCTGCCTGACCGCGATCTCCGACATCGAGGTCGAGTACCAGGACGACGACGGCGAGCTCGTCTCCATGAAGTACGGGGACGGGGACGACACCATCGTCGTCGCCACCACCCGTGCCGAGACGATGCTCGGCGACACCGCCGTCGCCGTCCACCCCGAGGACGAGCGCTACAAGCACCTCGTCGGCAAGCTCATCAAGCTGCCGCTGACCGACCGTTCCATCCCGGTCGTCGCGGACGAGCACGTCGACCCCGAGTTCGGCACGGGCGCCGTCAAGGTGACGCCGGCCCACGACCCGAACGACTTCGAGATCGGCCAGCGGCACGACCTGCCGTCCCTCACCGTGATGGACGAGCACGCCGTCATCACCGCGCACGGCCCCTTCCAGGGCCTGGACCGGCTCGAGGCCCGCTCCGCCATCGTCGCCGCGCTGCGCGCCGAGGGCCGGATCGTCGCCGAGAAGCGGCCCTACGTCCACAGCGTCGGCCACTGCTCGCGCTGCAAGACCACCATCGAGCCGCGCCTGTCCATGCAGTGGTGGGTCAAGGTCGGCCCGCTCGCCAAGGCGGCCGGTGACGCCGTCCGCGACGGCCGGGTCAAGATCCATCCGCAGGAGATGGAGAAGCGGTACTTCGACTGGGTCGACAACCTCCACGACTGGTGCATCTCGCGGCAGTTGTGGTGGGGCCACCGCATCCCCGTCTGGTACGGGCCGAACGGCGAGGTCGTCTGCGTCGGACCGGACGACGAGGCGCCGACCGGCGAGGGATGGCACCAGGACACCGACGTCCTCGACACCTGGTTCTCCTCCGGCCTGTGGCCCTTCTCCACGCTGGGCTGGCCCGAACAGACCGAGTCGCTCGCGAAGTTCTACCCGAACTCGGTCCTGGTCACCGGCTACGACATCCTCTTCTTCTGGGTCGCCCGGATGATGATGTTCGGCCTCTACGCGATGGACGGCACCCCGCCGTTCCACACCATCGCCCTGCACGGCATGGTCCGCGACCAGTTCGGCAAGAAGATGTCGAAGTCCTTCGGCAACGCGGTCAACCCGCTGGACTGGATGGACAAGTACGGCTCCGACGCCCTGCGCTTCACCCTGGCGCGCGGCGCCAACCCGGGCGTGGACGTCCCGATCGGCGAGGACTGGGTCCAGGGCTCGCGGAACTTCGCCAACAAGATCTGGAACGCGACGCGCTTCGCGCTGATGAACGGCGCGACGGTGGACGGCCCGCTGCCGGATGCGTCGGCGATGTCGGCCACCGACCGGTGGATCCTGTCGCGGCTGAACTCGGTCGTCGCCGAGGTGGACGCGTACTACGACGACTTCCAGTTCGCGAAGCTGTCGGACGCGCTGTTCCACTTCGCGTGGGACGAGGTCTTCGACTGGTACGTCGAGCTGTCCAAGACCACCTTCCAGGCGGGCGGTGAGGCCGCCGAGGTCTCCAAGCGGGTCCTCGGCGAGGTCCTGGACGTCACGCTGAGGCTGCTGCACCCGGTCGTGCCCTTCGTCACCGAGACGCTGTGGACCACGCTCACGGGCGGCGAGTCGGTCGTCGTCGCCGAGTGGCCGGCCGACAGCGGTTTCCGGGACGCGGACGCGGAGCGGGAGATCGGGACGGTCCAGTCCGTCATCACCGAGGTGCGGCGCTTCCGGGCCGACCAGGGGCTGCAGCCGGGACAGCGGGTTCCGGCCCGGCTGACGGTCGACGGTACGGCGCTCGCGCCGCACGAGGCGGCCATCCGGCAGCTGCTGCGGCTCCAGCCGGAGGGAGAGTCCTTCACGGCGACGGCGACGCTGCCGGTGGCGGGGGCGGAGGTCGCCCTCGACCTCTCCGGTGTGATCGACTTCGCCGCCGAGCGCAAGCGGCTGGCCAAGGATCTCGCCGCCGCGGAGAAGGAGAAGGCGCAGGCCAACGGCAAGCTCGGCAACGAGGCGTTCCTCGCGAAGGCGCCGGATCACGTCGTGGACAAGATCCGCGGGCGCCTCGCCAAGGCGGACGAGGACATCGCCCGCATCCAGGCCCAGCTGGAGAAGCTGCCGCAGGCGTAGCCGGTGTTACGTCAACGAAGGCTCCCGGTGCCGTTACAGGCGTCGGGAGCCTTCACGTCCCTCAGGGGCGCGGGGAACTGCGCGACCGGCCACGACGGCGCCGCAGTCGCCCGCGAGACCCGAGCCACCCCCTCCATGGGCGCCCCGGCGGGTGGGTCGCGTGGCCCGGCGCTGCCGGGTGCCGCTGCGCCCACCCGTGCCGCCCCAGCGGCACGACTGCCCGCAGCTGCGGGCCTGGCTGCGGACGCCGGGGGACTGCACGCCCCAGGGGCGCGGGGAACTGCGCGACCAGCCACGAACCACCTGCACGAGCCACGGAACCTCAGCCACCCCCTCCGTCGGTGACCCTCCGCACGAGCCACGGAACCCCCGCCACCCCACTCCGCGGCCACACCGTCGGCGACCCTCCGTAGACTGGTGCCCGTGAGCGACATCCCCGGCGAGAACGACCAGCCCGACCCCGCTGACTCCTTCGACGAGATCATCGACGCGGAGACGACCCGCGACCCCGATCTCGCCGTCATCGAGGCCGGCAGCCGCACCCTGCGCACCCAGGGCGGCCCCCCGCAGGCCGACATCCCCGGGCGGCCCGAGGATCCCGAGGTGGACAAGGCCCTGCGCGGGGTGGAGACGGAGCTCGCCACGCGCTGGGGGGAGACCAAGCTGGAGCCGTCTGTCGCCCGGATCGCCGCGCTGATGGACGTCCTGGGGGAGCCGCAGCGCTCGTACCCGTCCATCCACATCACCGGGACCAACGGCAAGACCTCCACCGCCCGCATGATCGAGGCCCTGCTCGGCGCCTTCGAGCTGCGCACCGGGCGGTACACCTCGCCGCACGTGCAGTCGATCACCGAGCGGATCAGCCTGGACGGGGCGCCGATCTCCGCCGAGCGGTTCATCGAGACGTACGAGGACATCAAGCCGTACGTCGAGATGGTCGACGCGCAGCAGGAGTACCGGCTGTCCTTCTTCGAGGTGCTGACCGGCATGGCGTACGCCGCCTTCGCCGACGCGCCCGTCGACGTGGCCGTCGTCGAGGTCGGGATGGGCGGCTCCTGGGACGCCACCAACGTCATCGACGGGGACGTCGCCGTGGTCACCCCCATCGACCTGGACCACACCGACCGGCTCGGTGAGACGCCCGGGGAGATCGCGACCGAGAAGGCCGGCATCGTCAAGCAGGACGCCACCGTGATCCTGGCCCAGCAGCCGGTGGACGCGGCGCAGGTGTTGTTGAAGAAGGCCGTGGACGTGAACGCCACGGTGGCCCGCGAGGGGCTGGAGTTCGGAGTCGTGGCCCGGCAGGTCGCCGTCGGCGGGCAGATGGTGACCCTGCGCGGGCTGGGCGGTGAGTACACCGAGGTCTACCTGCCGCTGCACGGCGCCCACCAGGCGCACAACGCGGCGGTGGCGCTGGCCGCCGTCGAGGCGTTCTTCGGCGTCGGCGCGCAGCGTCCCGAGCCGCTGGACATCGACACCGTGCGCAAGGCCTTCGCCGCCGTCGCCTCACCGGGCCGCATGGAGGTCGTGCGGCGCTCGCCCACCGTGGTGCTGGACGCCGCGCACAACCCGGCGGGCGCCCGGGTCACCGCCGAGGCGGTGGGGGAGGCGTTCCAGTTCAGCCGGCTCATCGGCGTGGTCGGCGCCAGCGGCGACAAGAACGTGCGCGGGCTGCTGGAGGCGTTCGAGCCGGTCTTCGCCGAGGTCGTCGTCACCCAGAACTCCAGCCACCGCGCGATGGACGCCGACGAGCTGGCCGCGATCGCCGTCGAGGTGTTCGGCGAGGACCGCGTCCAGGTCGAGCCGCGGCTGCCGGACGCCCTGGAGGCCGCGATCACGCTGGCCGAGGAGGAGGGCGAGTTCGCGGGCGGGGGCGTGCTCGTCACCGGTTCCGTCATCACCGTCGGCGAGGCCCGGCTGCTGCTGGGGAAGGGCTGAGAAACCGTGCGTACGCTCTGTGCTTCGACCCTGATCGGCGAGTTCTTCCTGATCGGCTTCGCCGGACTGGTCGCCATGAAGGACCCCGACCTGTCCATGGGCACCGTGTGGACGGTCAGCGGTGTCGCGATGTTCCTGTGCGTGGTGCTGTGCGGCCTGGTGACCCGGCCGGGCGGTGTCGCCTTCGGCTGGGCCCTGCAGATCGCCCTGATCGCCTCCGGCTTCGTCGTGCCGACGATGTTCTTCATGGGCGCGGTCTTCGCGGCCCTGTGGTGGGCGTCGGTGCACTACGGGCGGAAGATCGACGAGGCGAAGGCGAGGTTCGCGGCCCAGGCCGAGGCCTCCGCTCCTGACGCTGCGTGACGGCCGCCGCGACACGCCCGGTAACCTCAGTCATCACCTGGCACAACCGCACACTCGTACCTTCCAAGGAGCCCTCGTGACCCAGCGCACCCTCGTCCTCCTCAAGCCCGACGCCGTCCGTCGTGGCCTGACCGGCGAGATCATCAGCCGTATCGAGCGCAAGGCCGGCTGGCAGATCACCGCGCTGGAGCTGCGCACGCTGGACACCGAGACGCTGGAGCAGCACTACGGCGAGCACAAGGGCAAGCCCTTCTACGAGCCGCTGGTCGCGTTCATGTCGTCCGGCCCGGTCGTGGCCCTGGTCGTCGAGGGCGAGCGGGTCATCGAGGGCGTGCGCGCCCTGGCCGGCCCGACCGACCCGATCGCCGCGGCCCCCGGCTCCATCCGCGGGGACTTCGGTGTCATCGTCCGGGAGAACCTGATCCACGCCTCCGACTCCGAGGAGTCGGCCGAGCGCGAGCTGAAGATCTTCTTCCCGGGCCGGGTCTGAGCCCTCTCCGGGACACGCCGGACAGCCTTTTTTCTGACAGTTCGTCAGCCGAATGGTCGCGGGCCGACCGGGGCGGTCGCGTAGAAGCGACCGCCCTGTGGCATATGCGCGCCTGTTCGGGGGAACGGATCCCACCGTTGGCCCGTCTCCACAAGCGAGGCGATGCGCCATCTGCTGACAATGGCGAAGACCCTCGCGCAGTGTTCGCGAAAGCGCGTCTACGATGGAAGCCTCCACGCGTCACTGCACCCACCTCGCCGACCTGAAAAGCCCTCAAAAGCTCCCGGGAAGGCCAGTCGAATCCTGATGGGGAACTCAATGTCGTTCATCGGCCGTGACATGGCTGTCGACCTCGGGACCGCCAACACGCTGGTGTACGTCAGGGGTCGCGGGATCGTACTCAACGAGCCGTCCGTCGTCGCGATCAACACCAACACCGGTGGCATCCTCGCGGTCGGCGCCGAAGCGAAGAAGATGATCGGGCGCACGCCCGGCAACATCGTTGCCGTGCGTCCGCTGAAGGACGGCGTGATCGCCGACTTCGAGATCACCGAGCGGATGCTCCGCTACTTCATCCTGAAGATCCACAAGCGGCGTTATCTGGCTCGTCCGCGGGTCGTCGTCTGTGTGCCCTCGGGCATCACCGGCGTCGAGCGCCGCGCCGTCATCGAGGCGTCGTCCCAGGCCGGCGCCCGTCAGGTGCACATCATCGAGGAGCCCATGGCCGCGGCCATCGGCTCCGGCCTGCCGGTCCACGAGGCCACGGGCAACATGGTGGTCGACATCGGCGGCGGCACCACGGAGGTCGCGGTCATCTCGCTCGGCGGCATCGTCACCGCCCAGTCCATCCGCGTCGCGGGTGACGAGCTGGACAACGCGATCATCCAGCACGTGAAGAAGGAGTACAGCCTTCTGCTGGGTGAGCGCACGGCCGAGCAGATCAAGATCACGATCGGATCGGCGTACGACCTCGACTCCGACGAGCACACCGAAATCCGCGGCCGGGACCTCGTGTCCGGACTGCCCAAGACCGTCGTCATCTCGGCCGCCGAAGTACGCAAGGCGATCGAGGAGCCCGTCAACGCGATCGTCGACGCCGTCAAGACGACCCTCGACAAGTGTCCGCCGGAGCTCTCCGGCGACATCATGGACCGGGGCATCGTGCTGACCGGCGGCGGCGCGCTGCTGCGCGGTCTCGACGAGCGGCTGCGCCGGGAGACCGGCATGCCGATCCACATCGCGGAGGACCCGCTGGACAGCGTGGCGCTCGGCTCCGGAAAGTGCGTCGAGGAGTTCGAGGCGCTCCAGCAGGTGCTGGACGCTCAGCCCCGCAGATGACGTGACACTTCGGTTCCGCCGTACGAGACGATCTCCTCTCGTGCGGCGGATCGTTGATATAGAGACGTAAGACAAAGAGACATGAGACGCCCACAGTGCCCGGACCGGACGAGACGGGCGTCCGCCTTGAATCCCCTGAATTCCTGAACACCGCAACGTAATTCCCGAATTCCGACGAGGAAGGCACGGCCGCCGCACGTGAGGGACACGAAAGAGAGCCGGCTGCTCCTGGTGCTGCTGATCGCCGTCGCGTTCGCGCTGATCACGGTGGACATCCGCGGTGGGGAGGACTCACCGGTCGACGGCGCCCGGCAGGCCGCGGCCACCGTCTTCGGTCCGATCGAGAACGGGGTGTCGTCCGCGGTCGACCCGGTCGGCAACGCGGTCTCCGCGATCCGCGACTCGGGCGACCGGCACGACCGGCTCGCCGAACTGGAGACGCAGAACGCGGCCCTCAAGGCGAAGCTCGGCAGCGACGAACGCGGCCGCAGCCGCCTCAAGCAGCTCGACAAGATGCTCGGCCTGGCCGGCGCCGGCCAGTACGGCATCAAGGGCGCCCAGGTCATCGCCATAGGAGCGGCCCAGGGCTTCTCCTGGACCATCACGATCGACGCCGGCGCCAACGACGGCATCGAACGGGACATGACCGTCCTCAACAGCGACGGCCTGGTCGGGCGCGTCACCACCGTCGGCCCCGACACGGCCACCGTGCTGCTCGCCAACGACCCCGACTTCACCGTCGGCACCCGCATGGAGGCCGGTGACGAACTCGGCTTCGCCTCCGGGCAGGGCGACCGCCCGCTGCGCGTCGAGCTCCTCAACGGCAAGGCCGACGTGAAGAAGGGCGACCGTCTCGTCACCTTCGGCTCCCAGGCCGACAAGCCCTTCGTGCCCGGTGTCCCGGTCGGTACCGTCAGCCGCGTCGACCCCTCCGGCGGCGACCTGACCCGCACCCTCTACGTCACGCCGTTCGCCTCCTTCAGCAAGCTCGACATCGTCGGCGTCGTCGTCCAGGCCCCGGCGAAGGACCCGCGCGACACGGTGCTCCCGGCCAAGCCCCAGCCGAAACCCACGCCCACCGTGACGGTGACCGTGACCCCGTCCGCGGAGGCGCCCGACGGCCAGGCGCAGTCCGAGCAGTCCGAACAGACCGAGCAGTAGGAGCTTTCGTCCCATGCGCGTCAACCGGATCCTGCTGTCCGTCTCCCTGGTCGTCGTCGCCCTGGTGATCCAGGTCTGCGTCCTCGCTCGCCTCCACCTGCCCGGCGCCGTCCCCGACCTCGTGCTGCTCACCGTCCTCGGCCTCGCCCTGGTCTACGGCCACGTCGGCGGCGCCCTCGTCGGCTTCGGCGCCGGACTCCTCGCCGACCTCGCCCCGCCCGCCGACCACGCCGCCGGCCGCTACGCCCTGGTGCTCTGCGTCATCGGCTACCTCGCCGGGCTCGCCAAGCCGGACAACGGCCGGCTCCGGTCGGCCACCGGCCCGATGGTCGTGGTCGTCGCCGCCGCGGTCGGCACCACCCTGCTCTACGCCGGCGTCGGCGCCCTCGTCGGCGACACCGCCGCCCGCCACGTGGGCCTGCCCGGCCTGCTGTTCACGGCCGCGCTGTACGACCTGCTGCTCGCGCCCTTCGTGGTGCCCGGCATCATGGCGCTCGCCCGCCGCGCCGAGAACGACCCGCTGGCCGAGGCCGGCTCCACCGCCCAGACCACCGACATCTCCTCCGGCTGGCTCTCCTCGGGCACCGGACTGCGCATCGGGCAGCAGCGCGGCGGACTGCGGGTGAAGGCGGCGCGGGCCCGGGGGGCCCGGGCCGGGCGCATCAAGGGGGTCAAGCGGCTGTGACGACGCGGCAGCACACCACGGACAGCACGCACTTCGCGAGGGGGACGCAGTGACCAACATTCCGGAGACCGGCCGGAACACACGCGTTCAGACCCGTCTCGTCGTCATCCAGATCCTGGTCCTCTCCCTCCTCGGCACGCTCGGCGGCCGGCTCTGGTACCTCCAGATCCGCCAGGGCGACGAGTACGCCAAGGAAGCCTCCGGCAACCACGTCCAGCAGGTCGTCCAGCCCGCCACCCGCGGCTCGATCCTGGACGCGCGCGGCGTGGCCCTCGCCGACAACGAGACCCGGCTCGTCGTCTCCGCCTCCCGCACCGAGCTGCTGAAGATGAAGGACGACGGCAAGGCCGTCCTCACCAAGCTCGCCGCCGTCCTGGGCATGCAGCCCCAGGAGGTCATGGACAAGGTCCGGCTGTGCGACGCCAAGACGCCGCAGCCCTGCTGGAACGGCTCGCCCTACCAGCCGATCCCCGTCACCGACGAGGCCACCCCCAAGCAGGCCCTGCAGATCCGCGAGCGCGCCGAGGACTTCCCCGGCATCACCGCCGAACCCATGGCCGTCCGCCGCTACGCGGCCCCCGGCAAGTCCAACACCGCCCAGGTCCTCGGATACCTCTCCCCGGTCACCGACGAGGAGATCCAGAAGGCCCAGGACACCGACTCGCCCTTCCTGCGCTCGGACCAGGTCGGCCGCTCCGGACTGGAGCGCCAGTACGACAAGGCGCTGCGCGGCAAGGCCGGCGTCACCCGTTACGAGGTCGACAACCTCGGCCGGGTCATCGGCGAGGCCGAGTCCGACCCGGGCGTGCCCGGCTCCAACCTCGTCACCAGCATCGACTCCCGCGTCCAGCGCGTGGCCGAGTACGAGCTGAACGAGGCCATGAAGACCGCCCGCAAGGAGATGGACCGCAACACCGGCCGCACCTACGAGGCCGACGCCGGCGCCGTCGTGGTGATGGAGGCCAAGACCGGCCGCGTCGTCGCCATGGCCTCCAACCCGACGTACGACCCGAACGCCTGGGTCGGCGGCATCTCCGCAAAGGACTACAAGAAGCTCACCGGCAAGGACTCCAACTACCCGCTGCTGAACCGGGCCATCCAGGGGCAGGCCGCCCCCGGCTCGATCTTCAAGGTGGTCTCCTCGGCCGCCGCGGTGGAGGCCGGCTACGACTTCGACGGCAGCTACGCCTGCTCCAGTTCCTACTCCGTCGGGGGACAGGTCTTCAAGAACTTCGAATCGGCCGACAACGGCTCGATCAGCATCGGCCGCGCCCTCGAGCTCTCCTGCGACACCGTCTACTACCGGCTCGCGCACGAGCAGTGGAAGAAGGACGGCGGGATGAACCCGAAGAAGCCCAACGACTACTTCTACAAGGCGGCCCACCAGTTCGGCCTCGGCAAGGAGACCGGCATCGACCTGCCGAACGAGGTCACCGGCCGCGTCCCCGACCGCCAGTGGAAGCAGGACTACTGGAAGGCGAACAAGGACGCCTGGTGCAAGACGGGGAAGAAGGACGGCTCCTACGTCGAGCGGATCTCGTACGAGAACTGCCTCGAGGGCAACAAGATGCGCGCCGGTGACTCCATCAACTACTCCATCGGGCAGGGCGACACCCTCGTCACCCCCATCCAGATGGCCACCATCTACGCGGCCATCTCCAACGGCGGCACGCTGTACGACCCGACCATCGGCAAGGCGGTCGTCAGCCCCGACGGCAAGCGGATCGACGAGATCAAGCCCGAGGCGCACGGCAAGCTGCCGATAAGCAAGACCACGCTGGCCAAGATGGACGACGCCCTCGCCGGCGTCGCCACCCGCGGTACCGCCGCGTGGCGGTTCGGCGGCTGGCCGCAGGACGAGATCCCCATGCACGCCAAGACGGGTACCGCCGAGGTCTACGGCAAGCAGACCACCTCGTGGTTCGCCACGTACACCAAGGACTACTCGATCGTCATGACGATCTCCCAGGGCGGCACCGGCTCCGGCGCCTCGGGACCCGCCGTCCGCAACATCTACGACGCCCTGTACGGCGTCTCGGACGACGGCAAGATCGACACGAGGAAGGCGCTGCTGCCCCAGCCGGCCAAGAGCCTGCCGAAGATCAAGGCGGACGGCACCATCACCTCCCCGAAGGTCTCCAAGGACCCGGTGAAGGACCTCCAGCCCACCGAGAAGGCCACGGAGGAGGGCGGCGACGCCCCCGCCGGACAGCAGGACCAGAACCAGCAGGCGACAGTGAACCCGCCCGACACCGGGAACCGGCAGACCCGCAGGCGGAAGCGGAGGACGCGCGCATGACCGGAGCCAACAGCTTCCAGGTCTCCGGATACGGACCCGAGCGGGCCGGCTGGACCCGCCTGTTCGCCCGTGACTCCCTCGCCCGGCGGCTCGACTGGCCGATACTGCTGGCGGGCCTCGCGCTGTCCCTGCTCGGCTCCCTGCTCGTCTACTCGGCCACCCGCAACCGCACCGAGCTCAACCAGGGCGACCAGTACTTCTTCCTGACCCGGCACCTGCTGAACACCGGCATCGGGCTCGCCCTGATGGTCGCCACGGTCTGGCTCGGCCACCGTGCCCTGCGCACGGCCGTGCCGGTCCTGTACGGCGCCTCCGTCTTCCTGATCCTGCTGGTGCTCACGCCGCTCGGCTCGACCATCAACGGCGCCCACTCCTGGATCAAGCTCCCCGGCGGCTTCTCCCTCCAGCCCTCCGAGTTCGTGAAGATCACGATCATCCTGGGCATGGCGATGCTGCTGGCCGCACGGGTGGACGCGGGCGACCGGCCCTACCCCGACCACCGGACCGTCCTCCAGGCCCTCGGCCTGGCCACCGTGCCGATGCTGATCGTGATGCTCATGCCCGACCTCGGGTCGGTCATGGTCATGGTCATCATCGTGCTGGGCGTCCTGCTCGCCTCCGGCGCCTCCAACCGGTGGGTCTTCGGACTGCTCGGCACCGGCACGCTCGGCGCGCTCGCCGTGTGGCAGCTGGGCGTCCTGGACGACTACCAGATCGCCCGGTTCGCGGCCTTCGCCAACCCCGAGCTCGACCCCGCCGGCGTCGGCTACAACACCAACCAGGCGCGCATCGCCATCGGCTCGGGCGGCCTCACCGGCTCCGGCCTCTTCCACGGCTCGCAGACCACGGGCCGCTTCGTGCCGGAACAGCAGACCGACTTCGTCTTCACCGTCGCCGGCGAGGAGCTGGGCTTCCTCGGCGCGGGCCTCATCGTCCTCCTGCTCGGCGTGGTGCTCTGGCGCGCCTGCCGGATCGCCCGGGACACGACCGACCTGTACGGCACGGTCGTCGCCGCCGGCATCGTCGCCTGGTTCGCCTTCCAGGCCTTCGAGAACATCGGCATGACCCTGGGCATCATGCCGGTCACCGGCCTGCCCCTGCCCTTCGTCTCGTACGGCGGCTCCTCGATGTTCGCCGTGTGGATAGCGGTCGGGCTCCTGCAGTCGATCACCGTGCAACGGCCCATGTCGGCGTAGCCCTCCCGGGGCCGGGCCGGGACGCGTCGTTTCCGGCCCGGCGGTGGCGGCAAGGTGTCCTTGCATGACGAAGACGCGGCGGGAGATCGAGCGGAAGTACGAGGCGGACCACGACGGCCTTCCCGGCCTCACCGACGTCCCAGGCGTCACCGAAGTGGTCGACGCGGGCGTCACCCACCTCGACGCCACCTACTACGACACCGCCGACGAACGCCTCGCCGCCGACGGCATCACCCTGCGCCGTCGCACCGGCGGCGACGACGCAGGCTGGCATCTCAAACTGCCCGTCGCCCCCGGTGTCCGCGACGAGATCCAGGCGCCCCTCGGCGACGACGTCCCCGAGGCCCTCGCCGCACTGGTCCGCTCGCGCGTGCGCGACAGCGCCCTGCTGCCCGTCGTCCGGCTGCGCTCCACCCGGCACGCACGGCGTCTGATCGGTGCGGGCGGCGAGGTGCTGGCCGAGGCCAGTACCGACACCGTGACCGCCGAGCGGCTCGGCCGGACGGGTGCGACCGCCCACTGGACCGAGATCGAGGTGGAACTGGCCGAGGACGGCGACCCCGCGCTCCTGGACCGGGTCGAGGAACGGCTGCACACGGCGGGCGCCCGGCGCTCGGCGTCACCGTCGAAGCTCGCCAGGGCCCTGGAGGCGACCGGCGGTGCCCGCCCCCGGTCCGCGGGGCGCGCCGAGCCCGCGACCGCCGGCGACCACGTCCTCGCCTACCTGCGCGCCCAGCGCGACGCGATCGTCGCCCACGACCCCGCCGTCCGCCGGGACGTCGCCGACTCGGTCCACCGGATGCGCGTGGCCACCCGCCGGATGCGCGGCACCTTCCGCAGCTTCCCCGACGTCCTGGACCGCGCCGTCACCGACCCCATCGCGGCAGAGCTCAAGTGGCTGGCCGGCCGGCTGGGCGCCGAACGCGACCAGGAGGTCCTGGCCGAACGGCTGACCGGCGCCCTCAACGGACTGCCGGACACCGTCCCCACCGGCCCGGCGCACCGGCGGCTCGCCGCCTGGGCCGACGCCCGGCACCACCGGGACCACGGCCGGCTCGTCGCCGTCCTGGACTCCGCCCGCCACCTCGCGCTGCTCGACGCGATCGACGCCCTCCTCGCCGCACCGCCGCTGCGCCCGGACGCCGCCCGGAAACCACGCAAGGTGCTCGCCGGGGCCGTGCGCAAGGACGTGGCGAAGGTGTCCCGCCGCGTCACCGGCGCCCTGGAACTGCCGCCCGGCCCGGAACGCGACGTGGCCCTGCACGAGGCCCGCAAGAAGGCCAAGCGCGCCCGGTACGCGGCCGAGGCCGCAGCCCCGGCGCTCGGCGGGCCCGCCCGCTCCGTGACCAAGTCCATGAAGTCGCTCACCCGGCTGCTCGGCGACCACCAGGACAGCGTCATGGCCCGCCGCGCCCTGCCCGAGCTGTCCGCCGTGGCCCACGCGGCCGGGGAGGACACGTTCCCGTACGGGCTGCTGTACGGCAGGGAGGAGCAGCGGGCGACGGCCGCGGAGGAGCGGCTGGCCGGACGCTGGAGGAAGATCCGGGCCAAGGCGTCCCTCTGAGCGTTCGGGGGACCTGGCCGGCCGGGTTACGCTGAATGGTCACCCCTGCCAGCACACGAAGGTTCCGTGAGATGCCTGCCGAAGCCGCCGAGTCTGTGTCGTCTGTGTTTCCGCAGCTCGAAGCTCTGCTCCCGCACGTGCAGAAACCGATCCAGTACGTCGGCGGAGAGCTGAACTCCACGGTCAAGCCCTGGGACAGCTGCGACGTCCGCTGGGCCCTGATGTACCCCGACGCGTACGAGGTCGGCCTGCCCAACCAGGGCGTCATGATCCTCTACGAGGTACTGAACGAGCAGCAGGGCGTCCTCGCCGAGCGCACCTACAGCGTGTGGCCGGACCTGGAGGCGCTGATGCGGGAGCACGGCGTCCCGCAGTTCACCGTCGACAGCCACCGCCCGATCAAGGCCTTCGACGTGTTCGGCCTCTCGTTCTCCACCGAGCTCGGCTACACGAACATGCTCGCCGCCCTCGACCTGGCCGGCATCCCGCTGGAGGCCAAGGACCGCGGCATCGACGACCCGGTCGTGCTGGCCGGCGGACACGCCGCGTTCAACCCCGAGCCGATCGCCGACTTCATCGACTGCGCCGTGATCGGCGACGGCGAACAGGCCGTCCTGGAGATCACCGCGATCGTCCGCGCCTGGAAGGCCGAGGGCCGCCCCGGCGGCCGCGAGGAACTCCTGCTGCGCCTGGCCAAGACCGGCGGGGTGTACGTCCCCGGCTTCTACGACGTCGAGTACCTCCCCGACGGCCGTATCGCCCGCGTCGTACCGAACCGCTCGGGCGTGCCGTGGCGCGTCTCCAAGCACACGGTGATGGACCTCGACGAGTGGCCCTACCCCAAGCAGCCCCTCGTCCCGCTCGCCGAGACCGTCCACGAGCGCATGTCCGTGGAGATCTTCCGCGGCTGCACCCGAGGCTGCCGCTTCTGCCAGGCCGGTATGATCACCCGCCCGGTGCGCGAGCGCTCCATCACGGGCATCGGCGAGATGGTCGAGAAGGGCCTGAAGGCGACCGGCTTCGAGGAGGTCGGCCTGCTGTCGCTGTCCTCCGCGGACCACTCGGAGATCGGCGACGTCGCCAAGGGCCTCGCGGACCGGTACGAGGAGGACAAGATCGGCCTGTCCCTCCCGTCGACCCGGGTGGACGCCTTCAACGTCGACCTGGCCAACGAACTGACGAGGAACGGCCGCCGCTCCGGCCTGACCTTCGCCCCCGAGGGCGGCTCCGAGCGCATGCGCAAGGTCATCAACAAGATGGTCTCGGAGGAGGACCTGATCCGCACCGTCGCCACGGCCTACGGCAACGGCTGGCGTCAGGTGAAGCTGTACTTCATGTGCGGCCTGCCGACCGAGACCGACGACGACGTCCTGCAGATCGCCGACATGGCCACCCGCGTGATCGCCAAGGGCCGCGAGGTCTCCGGCTCCAACGACATCCGCTGCACGGTCTCGATCGGCGGCTTCGTCCCCAAGCCTCACACCCCCTTCCAGTGGGCGCCGCAGCTGTCGGCCGAGGAGACGGACGAGCGCCTGGCCAAGCTGCGCGACAAGATCCGCGGGGACAAGAAGTACGGCCGCTCCATCGGCTTCCGCTACCACGACGGCAAGCCCGGCATCGTCGAGGGCCTGCTGTCCCGCGGCGACCGGCGCACCGGCGCGATCATCCGTGCCGTCTACGACGACGGCGGCCGCTTCGACGGCTGGCGCGAGCACTTCTCCTACGACCGCTGGATGGCGTGCGCCGACAAGGCCCTGGAGCCCTTCGGCGTGGACGTCGACTGGTACACCACCCGCGAGCGCTCCTACGAGGAGGTCCTGCCCTGGGACCACCTCGACTCGGGCCTCGACAAGGACTGGCTGTGGGAGGACTGGCAGGACGCCCTCGACGAGACCGAGGTCGAGGACTGCCGCTGGACCCCGTGCTTCGACTGCGGGGTGTGCCCCGCGATGGACACGGAGATCCAGATCGGCCCGACCGGCAAGAAGCTGCTGCCGCTGACGGTCAAGTAGGGTCCCGCCGTCCTCGGTGAGGTGAGGTGACGTACGTCACGGGAGATGTGTGACGTACAGTCAGTTTGCGCTGTTTGGGCCTGTGGCGAGATCACCAGGCGCGGTCTTGGATGACCAGGGTGCGGTCCTTCGACCATCGCAGTGCGGTCGGCGGGCCGCAGCCACGAGTCATGACGGCCGGACCGATCCCTAGGACTGCGACTGCGATGAAGTCACCTGGCAAGATCGCCTCACTTCCGAATCGTCCAAGACGCGGCGGCGCCCTGCGCGCCGCCGCGGTCGGGACCGCGGCGCTGCTCGGTGCGGCACCGCTGCTCCTCCTGGCCGCCGCCCCGGCCCCCGCGGTGGTCGGCGCACCCGCGGAGGGAGCCGGCTACGGCTTCACCGCCCGGCTGCTGGTGGGTGACTACCAGCGAGGCTGCTCGGGCTCACTGATCTCCCCCGAGTGGATGCTCACGGCCGCCAGCTGCTTCGCCGACGATCCGGCCGCGAGCCTCTCGGTCCCGGCCGGACCGCCCCGTCTGAAGACCGTCGCGACCGTGGGCGGCGGACAGACCCGGGACGTGGTGGAACTCGTTCCGCACGGCGACCGCGATCTCGTACTGGCCCGTCTCGCGCAGCCCGTGACGGGTGTGACACCGGTCGGTGTCGCCGGCGCCGCACCCGCCGTCGGCCAGGACCTCACCGTGGCCGGTCACGGCCGTACAGCCCAGGAGTGGGCGCCTCTCGTCGCGCACACCGGAACCTTCTCCGTCGCCTCCGTCGACGGCGGCGACCTCGTCATGAGCGGGAGCGAGGGCGCCGCGGTCTGCCAGGGCGACGCCGGCGGCCCCGTCGTCCGTACCGTCGACGGCCGGCCGGAGCTCGTCGCCGTCAGCAGCCGTTCTAACCAGGTGGGCTGCTTCGGCGTCGACAGCCCGGAGGGAACCTCCAGCAACGCGATCGGTGCCCGGGTCGACGACGTGCGCGACTGGATCACCGCCCACGCCGTGCGGACCCCCGTCTCCGACTTCGACGGCGACGGCCGCAGCGATGTCGGTGTGCTGTACGACAACGGTCAGCAGAGTGACGGTGCGAACCGTACGGCGTTGTGGACGTTCACGAGTACGGGCTCCGGCTTCGGTGCCCCGGTGCGCAAGTGGGACAGCACCGGGACCCTCAGCTGGGACTGGAGCCGGTCCAAGGTGGTCCCCGGCGACTTCGACGGTGACGGCCGCTCCGACGTCGGCGTGCTGTACGACAACGGCCGGCAGAGCGATGGCGTCAACCGCACGACGTTGTGGACGTTCACGAGCACCGGCTCCGGCCTCGGCAAGCCGGTCAAGGTCTGGGACAACGTCGCCGACGGCGGCCCCAGTTGGGACTGGAACCGGTCCCAGGTGGTCTCCGGTGACTTCAATGGTGACGGCCGCTCCGACGTGGGTGTGCTGTACGACAACGGTCAGCAGAGTGACGGTGCGAACCGTGCGGCGTTGTGGACGTTCACGAGTACGGGTTCCGGCTTCGGTGCGCCGGTGCGCAAGTGGGACAGCA
>NZ_BMRV01000031.1 GCF_014648815.1 Streptomyces flaveolus
GGGGGGGGCGGACCTTGCCCATGCCCGTTGCTTTCCGAGTTCTCGCAGGGCGTCGAGTTGCTCGGCGGTGAGATTGTCGCGTCTGGCGCGGGCGTTTGATGTCCGCGCGGCAGCGGCGGGATCTGTTCGAGCGGTTCGGCCTGTGGACTGTCTATGGACGATGCAGTCTGCGGTCGGCTGAGGGATCCTGCGGTCGGCTGCTTCGGCAGGTCGGCGCCGAGGCTGGTGCGGTGGTGAGGTCTGGTGGGGCGTTGCGGCCGGCTCCGCTGTCGTGCGCGATCACCAGAGTGGCGGCGGTGCGTGCACCGCACCGCCGCGGGCTCCCGCCCCGGAGGGGGGTGTTCCGGCATTGCACCAGGGCGATGTGCTGCGGAGGTCTGCACCGTGCCGTGCCGTCGAGGGGGCTTCACTCTTTGTAGGTGGGGGTTGCGTGCGGCGGGCTTCCCCGGTTCCTGGTCTCTTCTCGCCGGGCAGGCAGGCGGGCCCGGTGAACTGACCTTACGAGGACCAGAGACCCCCGAACAACGTCAAGTCCGTGAACACTGACGATGCCGGGTGGACATGGTCGATCTGTTCGGGGGGCCGGGACCGGGGTGTCGCCGCGCAGCAGCTCGGTCTTCGGGTGGCGGGTATCGAGCACGGCCCTTCCGCGTGCGCACCCCGGCGTGCGGCCGGGCTGGACACTGTCGAAGGCGGCGTCGGCGCCTACCGCCCCGAGGGCTTTCCCGCAGCGACGGATCTGATGGGTTCACCCCCGTGCCGGCCGTACTCGGCCGCAGGCGAGGGAGCCGGGCGGCGGGCACTGGACGCGGTGCTGCACGTCGCCGCGCAGGTCGCTGCCCGCAGGGTCATCCAGTGGGTCTGGCCACGCGGCGACGGACGCACCGGCCTGGTGCTGCTGCTGGAATCCCTGTGCTGGACCCTCCAGGTCCTCGGCGCGGGTCGCTCGTGCCGCACCGTCATGTTCGAGCAGGTACGCGCCGAGGAGTACGGCGTCCCGCAGGCCCGTGCCGGCGCTGTGCTGGTGGCCCGCCGCGGGCGACCAGGCGGCTCTGCCCCGCACCGGCCCGCTGCGTGCACAGCGAAGGAGCACTCCCGGATGAGCGCCGTGGCCCTTAGTCGGGGGTGGGGCTGGTGGTGGTGGTGGTGAAGACGGTGTGGGTGTTCTGGCGGCCGGTGATGTGGTGGGTGGTGGTGTGGTCGGGGTTGGTGGTGTGGGTGAGGTGGATGTGGGTGGGCTGGTCGAGTTCGGCGTAGTGGTGGAAGTGGGTGGTGGTGTGGGTGGGGGTGAGGTGGGGGTGGGTGGTGGCGGTGGCTTGGTGGGCGGCTTCGAGGAGGACCATGCCGGGGAGGTGGTCGTCGGTGTGGTCGAAGAGGATGGGGTGGTTGAGGTCGGGGGTGAGGAGCCAGGTGCGGGGGGTGGTGGTGGGGGTGAGGACGACGTCGGTGGTGCGGGTGCGGCCGACGGTGGCGGGGGGGAGGGGGTTGCGGTGGGTGGTGGGGTGGTAGGGGGTGCCGGTGTGGGGGGTGCGGTGGTTGCGCAGGCGCTGGTAGACGGCGGGGGGGATGGTGGAGAAGGTGCCGGCGCCGTGGGCGATGGGCTGGTTGTCGCGGTGGAGGGTGAGTTCCATGCGCAGGTGGGTGGCCATGCCGCGGCGCCAGGTGATGTCGGTGCAGTGGGCGTCGAGGGTGAAGTCGGTGGGGCGGGAGGTGATGGTGAGGTGGCGGGGGTCGGTGGTGTGGGTGAGGTTCCACATGACGAAGCGGTGGCCGAGGGGGACGCCGAGTTCGGCGTGGGCGAGGAACATGCCGGTCTGGCGGAAGGTTTCGGCGACCTGGAGGGGGTCGTGGCGTCTTCCGTCGGGGCTGGTGAACAGGGCGTGGGTGCGGGGCCACTGGCCGGTGAGGGTGAAGCGTTCGCTGCTGCGGGCGGTGCAGCCGGTGAGGAAGACTTCGGCGAGGCTGGCGCGGTGGACGTATTCCCTGGGGACGGTCGTGGTCAGCCGCGGCAGTGTCGGCAGACCGGTGTCGTGTGGAGCGGTGTGCAGACTCATGGATATCCCCCGTCTTGGAACTGTGTTCGATGACGACGACGCCTCGTAAGATACGGACCTACCGGTTTTGTTGGATGGGCCCGGAGGTAAAGGATTGGGCAAGTGTCGTGGTCGGCATCGAAGGAAACATTCCGTTTGGGGGGTTCGGCCGGACCGGTTTCTCCATGATCATTGCCGTCCCTGCACAGGAAGGGCTGCATCGTCACAGTCCGGCCGCCGGTACGCGACCCCGGACGAAACAAGAAACAAACCTTGCTCGCGGTTTTCTTCGTCTATGATCCGCTCACCGCAAGACCGCAAGACCGTTGCCCGCATGCCTCGTTGACCGGCGAGAGTGCAGGGCCGCTGGTTGGCAGGGCCTGTTGTGGGTGCCGGCCGCGAGACCCGCGGGCCGGCTGACGGCTGGGTGTGCCGGGTGGGCGGGCCTTGCCGGGCTTTGTGTTCGGCCGTGTTCGTCCTGTCCTCTGCTGGATCCGCTGCTGGTGGGTCCGCTGGCTCTGCCGCTCCGCCGCTCCGCCGCTCCGCTGGCTCCGTGGGCTCCGTGGGCTCCGTGGGTTGTGTTGGGTTGCGGGTCTGGTGGGTCTGGTGGTCCGGCTGGTGTGGTGGTTCGCTGTTCCCCCGCTGTCCTGCTCGTCCGTTCGACCCGCTGGTGGTGCTGTGGTGCTGTGTGGTTCGGCTGGTTGGCCGCCTTCCGCTGGTTGGTCGGCCCGGTCGGCGGCTCGCCGGCCGGCTGGCCGGCTGGTCTGGTCTGTCTGGCCGGTGGCCCGGCCGGCCTGTGGCCGGGTCTGCTGTTCGGCTGGCGGGCCGCTGGTCCCGCCTTGGCGAACTGTCGGAGTGCAAGACCCGGTTGTTCCGCGCTGTGGTGGTCTGCTGGTCCGGGGCCGCACTGTTGTGCCGGACCTGCTGCTGGGCTCGTCGTTGCGGCCGGCCTGCCGGCCCGGGCCGCACCGCAGGACCCGTGGAACCTGTCAGGCCCGCTGGGATCCGTGAGCCTGGCTGCGCCCGGACCGGCTGGGGTCCGCGAGGCCCGGCCGGTCCGTGAGGCGGGTGGGTCCTGTAGGTCCGCTGGGACCCGCAAGCCGGTTCGAGTTGTCAGTCCGCTGGACTCGCCGGTGGGTAAGCCCGCCGGGATCGGCAAGACCCGTAAGGCCCCAGGCCCGTGAGATCGCTGGACCCGTGGCACCCGCACGACCCGCTGGAACTGCAAGGCCCGTACGACCGCAAGGCCCGTGGGTACCTGGGCACGCTGGACCGCGAGAGCTGCACTGCGCGTGAGCCCGCTGGACCGTGGTTCGGTTAGGCCCGGCTGGGCCGTAGCACCCGCAAGACGGCAAGACGGCAAGACGGCAAGACGGCAAGACGGCAAGACGGCAAGACGGCAAGACCCGTAAGGCCCCAGGGCCCGCTGGACCCGCGAGACCGGCAGGGCGTAAGACCCCTACGGCCCGCTGGGCCGGCGAGACCTGTGAGGCCTGTGAGACTGCGGGTCCGCTGGGCGCGTAGGCCCGTTGGGTCGACCGGGCTGGTGGAGCTGCTGGGATCCGCACGACCTGCGAGGCCCGTAAGACCGCGGCACCCGTGAGACCGGCTAGGCCCGTACGACCGCAGTACCCGCAAGACCCGTACGACCGCAGTACCCGCAGGACCCGCAGTACCCGCAGGACCCGTAAGGCCCGTACGGCCGCAGTACCCGCAGGACCCGTAAGGCCCGTACGGCGCAAGGCCCGCAGTACCCGCAGGACCCGTACGGCCCGTACGACCGCAGGACCCGTAAGGCCCGCAGTACCCGCAGGACCCGTGAGATCTGCGAGTCCCGTGAGACCGGCGAGGCCCGCAGGACCCGTAAGCCCATTGGTTCGACCGGGCTCGTGGGCCCGTCGGGACCTGCAGGACCCGTAGGCCGCAGCATCTGCAAGTCCCGTACGACCGCAGCACCCGGAGACCCGCTGGATCCGCTGGGCGCGTGGGCCTGTTGGGCCTGCACGACCCGTACGACCGCACGACCCGTACGACCGCACGACCCGTGAGACCTGCCGGGCCCGTTGGACCGCGGGCCCGTTGGACCGCAGGACCCGTGAGACCTGCCGGGCCCGTTGGGTCTGCGGGGGCGGTAGGGGCTGTGGGTCTGCTGGGTGTGGGAGGCCGGGGCGGTGTCTGGGCGGGTGGGGCCGGGGTGCGGTGGAGTGCCGTTTGTGTGTGTTGGTGTGCTGGTTCGTTGATCTGTAGGGGAGGCAGTTCGTGGGTGGGATGGCGTGTCCTTTGGTGTTGGATCCGTTCGGCAGGGATCTGTACGGGGAGGCGGCGCGGTTACGCGGGGCGGGGCCGGTGGCGCGGGTGGTGCTGCCGGGCGGGGTGGTGGCGTGGTCGGTGAACCGGTTCGATCTGATCCGGCGGGTGCTGGCCGATGACCGGGTGTCCAAGGACGCCTACCGGCACTGGCCGGCGTGGATCAGCGGTGAGGTGGACGAGTCGTGGCCGCTGGCGATGTGGGTGTCGGTGCGCAGCATGCTCACCGCTCACGGCAGCGAGCACACGCGGCTGCGCCGGCTGGTGGCGGGGGTGTTCACCGCGCGGCGGGTGGCCGAGCTCGCTCCGCGGATCGGGGAGATCACCGGTGAGCTGCTGGACCGGCTGGCGCGGGTTCCGGCGGGTGAGGTGGTGGATGTGCGCCGCGAGTTCGCGTACGAGCTGCCGATCCGGGTGATCGCCGAGATGCTGGGTCTGGACGGCGGGGAGAGTGAGGCGTTCCACCGGGTGGTGGACGTGCTGTTCACGACGTCGACGGATGCGCGGGCGGCCCGCGCGAACCAGGCGGAGCTGTACGGGCTGCTGGATCGTCTGGTGGCGCGCAAGCGTGCGGTGCCGGCCGCGGATCTGACCAGTGCGCTGATCGCGATGCGGGACGAGGACGGGCAGGGGCTGACGGAGAGGGAGCTGGTGGACACCCTGCACCTGATCCTGGGGGCGGGGCACGAGACGACCGTCAATCTCCTCGATCATGCCCTGTGTGCGCTGCTGGCCGCCCCGGGGCAGCTGCGTCTGCTGCGGGAGGGGACGGTGCCGTGGGAGGCGGCCGTCGACGAGACGCTGCGGACCATGGCGCCGGTGGCGACGATCCTGCTGCGGTTCGCGGTGGAGGACATCGACCTGGACGGCACCGTGATCCCGGCGGGCGAGCCGATCGTGCTCTCCCTGGTCGCGGCGGGCCGCGATGCGGACACGCACGGCGCGGACGCGGACACCTTCGACGTCACCCGGCCCACCCGCCGTGATCATCTGGCCTTCGGGCACGGCGTCCACCACTGCGTGGGCCGCCCGCTGGCCATGTGCGAGGCGCTGACCGCGCTGCCGGCGTTCTTCGCCCGGTTCCCCGATGCCCGGCTGGCCGCCCGGCCGGATCAGCTGGGCCGGCTGGAGTCGTTCATCTCCAGCGGCCACACCGCACTGCCCGTGGTGCTGCGACCCGCGTCCTGACCCGTCCCGCGCGAAGAAATGAGGCCCCTTTCCCATGTCCCACGCTTCGCTGCACGGCCTGCGTCTGGCCGCCGTGGACCTCGACGGCGTCCTGCTCGACGACACCTTCAGCCCGGTCATCCACCGCCTCGCCGAACAGCACGGCCTCGCCTGCACACCCGAGCTGGAGCGTGCCGTCTTCTCCCGGCCCCGCGCTCAGGCCGCCCGGGTCTTCCTCGACGCCGCCCGCTCGGTCAAGGACCCGCAGGAGGTCATCGACGCCTACTTCCGTGAACGCGACCGCTACCTGAAGACGCATCCGGTACACGTGATGCCGGGGGCGCCGGCCCTGCTGCAGCGGCTGCGGGGCCTGGGGCTGGACGTCGTGTGCTACGGCGGCCTGGACCACCGCCACTTCGAGCGCCACCTCGGCAGGTGGGCGTCGTACTTCACCGCACCCCGCTACATCTGCACCGACACCTTCCGTCCCGGGATCGAGGAGATCACCCAGGACGTCTTCGGCCTCGAGCACGGCCAGGTCCTGTTCATCGACGACGTGGCCAGCGTCGCCGAGCGGGCCCGGGACCTGAACGTCCCCTTCATCGGCCACCCCTCCCGCTTCGCCCACGGCTTCCAGCGGCGCCTGATGCGCGAGACGGGCGTCAGGTACCTGGCGGACCGCCTCGACGACATCGACGAGACGATGCTGCACGCCCTCGCCCGCGAGAACGCCGCCGGCACCCTGTGGCACCACACCCCTCACCCTGTCCCGGCCGCCGCCGGCGCCGCCCCTGCCGGTACCGCGCCCGCCGCCGGTGCCTCCTGCGCCGTGCCGGTCGGGCCGGTCCCGTCCGCCGCGGCCGCTGCGCAGGCCGGGCCGGCGAGAGGGGTGTCGTCGTGAGTGGTGTCCAGGCGGGCCCGCTGGCCGGGAAGGTCGCGCTCATCACGGGGGCCGGCAGCGGTATCGGGGCCGCCGCGGCCCGGGTGTTCGCCGAGCAGGGCGCCGCGGTCGTCCTGGTCGGCCGCCGGGAGAGCCGGCTGCGTGCCCTGGCCGGGCAGCTGGAGCAGGCCGGTCACCGGGCGGCGTGGCGGGCCGCCGATGTGCGCGATGCCGAACAGGTCCGCCACGCCGTGGAACACGCCGTGGACCGCTACGGCCGCCTGGACGCCGCCTTCAACAACGCCGGGGCCGGGGTGGAGAACAAGCCCCTGCACCTGCTCGAGGACGCGGCCTACGAGAGCGTCATGGACACCAACGTGCGGGGCGTGTGGAACTGCCTGCGGCACGAGATCACCGTCATGCTGGCCGCCGGGTCGGGCGCGATCGTCAACACGAGCAGTGTCGGGGGACTGGTGGCCTCCTCGACGGCCGCCCCCTACATCGCCTCCAAACACGCCGTGATCGGTCTGACCAAGGCCGCGGCCGTGGAGTACGCGGCGCACGGCATACGGGTCAACGCCATCGCCCCGGGACTGACCCGCTCCGAGATGGTCGACGCGTGGTTCGCCGCCGACCCGGCCGCACAGGAACGCTCCTGCACCTCCGCGCCCCAGGCCCGGGCCGCCGACCCCAGGGAAGTGGCCGAGGCGGCCGCCTGGCTGTGCAGCGACCGCGCCAGCTTCGTCACCGGCACCACACTCGCCGTCGACGGAGGCCGCACCGCCCGATAACCCCCCGCACCGACCCGGCACCCCGGCCACCCCGCCCGGCACCCCGGCCACCCCGCCCGGCGCACCGGCGCGGTCCCGCCCCAGGGGCCGGTCGGCCGGTGTTCCGGGGGCGGTGTGGTGTGCGGTGATTACCCGCCCGGCCCCGGGGCAGACAGTCACGAGAGGGTAAGGTACGTAACGTTCGGTTTTTAATCCTCCTCGAGGAGCGCTCCATGGCACGCCAGGAACGTGCAGTACGGACCCGTCGTGCTGTTATCAGGGCCGCGGCGGAGGTCTTCGCCGAGCGGGGCTATGCCGCGGCGACCATCGCGGAGATCCTCGAGCGGGCCGGCGTGACGAAGGGGGCGCTGTACTTCCACTTCGACTCCAAGCAGGCCCTGGCGCGCGGTGTGATCGACTCCCAGCTCACCGCCGACTACTGGGTGCCGCGCGAGCTCAAGCTCCAGGAGTGGGTGGACGCGGGGATGACGCTGGCCCACCAGATCCCCCGGGACGTCGTGCTCCTGGCCGGCATACGCCTGTCCGCGGACCTGGAGAGCCGGCGGCTGTTCGGAAGCGCCTGGCCGGCCTGGATCGACCTGTCCAGGGGATACCTGGAGACGGCCAAGGACCGGGGCGAGGTACTGCCCCACGTGAACCCCGCGCAGACCGCGGAGGTCTTCCTGGCGGCCTGGCTCGGCACCCAGATCTTCTCCGAGGCCGTGTCCGACATGGCCGATCTCGGTGAGCGGGTGATGACCCTGTTCAACCACATCCTCCCGGCCATCGCCACGCCCGCGGCGCTGATCAGGCTGGACACGGCCGCCGACCGGGGACTGCGGGTGATCGAGGAAGTGGAACGGGCCCGCCAGGCGGAACTCGTGCCCACCGAGGCCTGACCCGGCCCGCCGCACAGCCCCCGCCTGCCGCGGCCTCCCGCCCGCCCCCGGCCCGCCCGCCCCCGGCCCGCGCGGCCTCCCGCCCCTGGCCCGCGCCCCCGCCCGTCCCCGGCCGGGTGCGGCCGTCCGGCCCCGCCGAACAAAACCACCCGGATAGTTTCTTCCTCCGCTTGCCCTGCCCGGGCCCGCCGCGCCGCGGGCACGGCGGGCCCGGGCAGGGCGGTACCGGCCCGGGGTGGCCGGTGCTCCTCGCCCCGGACGTCCCTGCGGAACATACTGAAACAGCGGTTTCCCCTGCCGTCCGCAGCCCCGGACGGCACCCCGGCCGCACCCCGCCCGCCGTCCGTCCGTCACCCGCCCCGCCCGCGCCCGCTTCCTGTCCGCTCCCGCCCGCACCCCGCCCGGCCGGCGGCGGCCCGGCCCCACCGGGGGCAACCCGGGGCGGGGTGCCGACGGGGGCGGTTCCTGTCTGCTGCCGGGCGCGCCAGGGTTCTTCCCGCCGCGTGGTCGTGTCGACAACCTGGTAAACAGACCGATCATGCGGTTTGCTATTGTCCCGGGAACGGGAATGCCGCAGGCCCCGGGGCCGGCCGGAGAGATCCATTCCTGTTCCGCTGTGCCACGAGGAGGTCGTGATGGTCAAGCAGGAGCGGTCGGTGCGCACGCGCCGGGCCCTGGTCCTGGCGGCGGCCGAGGTGTTCGCCGCCGACGGGTACGCGCTGGCCTCGCTGACCGCGATCAGCAGGCGGGCCGGGGTGAGTTCCGGTGCGCTGCACTTCCACTTCGCCAGCAAGGACGACCTGGCCCGGGCCGTGGAGGAGGACGCCGCACGCTCGGTGCGCGAGCTGGCCGAGCCCGGCGCGGGCGCCGCGGCGCCGGCGCTGCAGTCGCTGGTCGACGCCACGTCCGCCCTGCTGGCCGCGGTGGCCCACGATCCCGTGGTGCGGGCCGGTTTCCGCCTCAGCGCCGACCCCTCGCGCAAGAACGGGGCCGATCTGCTGGGCTGGTGGCACGGGCGGGTGCGCCGGTTCGTGCTGCGGGCGCAGCGGGCGGGGGAGCTGGCCGGGGGCATCTCGCCGGACGCCGCCGCCACCGTGATCGCGGCCGCGACCGCCGGCTTCGAGGCACTGGGCGCCGCGGACGGCACCTGGCTGTCGGGCGAACGCCTCGAGGAGTTCTGGAGCCTGCTCCTGCCGCCGCTCGCCGCGCCCCGCGGTCCCGCCCCGGCACCCGTACCGGTGTCCCCGGGGCACGCCCCGGCCCCGGCACCGGGGGGCCGGGCCACGGAGAACATCCAGCAGGCCACGGGACACATCCAGTAAACAGCGCGCCCGGTTGGTTAGCAGGGTGCTGCCGGTGCAGGTCCGCCGGCTCGTACCCGGCACCCGCGTCCCTTATCTCCCCATGTGTACGCATGGTGCGGCGGCGTGATGCAGTCCCGCTCGGGTCCGGGTCGACTCCCGGCGGGCCGCTTCCCCGAGCGTTGACAAACCGCATGTGCTGTTTTTTAATGGGGTGATGCTAGGGAACCGCTCCAGAAGGCGGCCAGGGCGAGTGGGGGAGACGGCGTGGACATCGACGTACTGGGCACACTCGCCGTGCGGGAGAAGGGCGTGTCGATCACGCCGACGGCCCCCAAGCCGCGGCAGGTCCTGGCCCTGCTCGCTCTCAACGCCGACCAGGTCGTGCCGGTGGGCACCCTGACCGAGGAGCTGTGGGGGAGTACGCCGCCGCGCAGTGCGCGTCCGACGCTGCAGACCTACATCCTCCAGCTGCGGGAGCTGATCACCGCCGCGCTGCAGGGCGACGCCGGTGAGAGCGGCGGCGAGTGCGCCGGGGGCGGTGGGCGTTCGGCCAAGGACGTGCTGCTGACCGTGCCCGGCGGCTACCTCCTCAAGAGCGGTCAAGGCGTCAGCGACGTACGGGAGTTCGACCGGCTCGCGGGGGCCGGTTACCGGGCCATGGACGCCGACGACCCGCCCCGGGCCGCCCGCCTGCTGCGCGAGGCGCTCGCCCTGTGGTCCGGCCCCGCCCTCACCGACGTCCACACCGGCCCCCACCTTGCGACGCAGGCCAAACGCCTGGAGGAGAGCCGGCTGTGCGCGCTGGACCAGCGCATCGAGGCCGACCTGCGCCTTGGCCGGCACCGCGAACTGCTCGCCGAGATGACCGTGCTGGTCAGCCGCTACCCCACCCACGAGAGCCTGTACGGGCAGTACATGCTGGCCCTGTACCGCTCCGGCCGCCGCGGCGAGGCCCTCGACGCCTACCAGAGGCTGCGCGCCACCCTGGTGCGCACCCTGGGCCTGGAACCGTCGGCGGCGCTGAGCAAGCTCCAGCGTTCCATCCTGATGTCCGGGCCCGACCCCGTGCCCGCCCGCCACGCGGCCGTGCCGCCCGCCGCCGTGGGCTGAGGCGCCCGCCCCCGGGGGCCGGGGCCTCCGGCGCGGATCGAGCGCCCCTCCAGGCGGTGCGTGCACGCTGGAGGCAAACCTGCCAGGAGGGGATGACGCATGGTGGTGCAGCAAGCGCACCCCGGCCGGCACACGCTGCCCGTGGCCGCACCCGCCCACGTCGTCTACGGACTGCTGGCCGACGCCCCCAACTGGCCGCTCCTGCTGGCCGGGCACCTCCACGTCGAACGCATCGACCTCGCCCCCCACCACGGCGACGGGATGCTGGAACACCTGCGGACGTGGCACCTGCACGCCGGGCACGTGCGCTCCACCCTCACCCGGCGCGTCCTGCACCCCGCCGCCTTGACCATCGGCTTCGAACAGCAGGACACCCTCCTGCCCGGCACCCCCCTGCGCGGCACCTGGACCATCCAGCCCCACGGCCCCGCCCGCTGCCTGGTGACCCTGCACCACGAACCACCCCCCGCCGGCGCCGTCCGGCCAGACCCACCGACCGAACTGGAACAGGTGCGCGAGAGCGCCGAACGGTGGCAGCACCTCGACGAACTGCTGCTGTCCTTCACGGACAGCATCCACATCCAGGGCCCCGCCGAACTCGTCTACGACTTCCTCTACCGCATCCAGGACTGGCCCGACCTGCTCCCGCACGTCGAGCGGGCCGACGTGCAGGAGGACCAGCCCGGCATCCAGTTCGCCACCCTCGACACCTGCGCCGCACCGACAGGACTCACCGCCACCACCGGCCAGGTCAGGCTGTGCTTCCCGCACGCCGCACGGATCGTCCACCAGCACACCGCGATGCCCCACCCGATCGCCGCCCACAGCGGGGAATGGTCCCTGGAACCCGAGGCCGGCGGCGTACGGGCCGTCTCGGTGCACCGCGTCCTGCTCCGCGCCGAAACCCTCCCCGCCGCACCCGGCCCCCACGACCGGCTCACCGACGCCCGCCGGCACGTACGCGCAGAACTGGGCCGCGCCAGCACCGAAACACTGACGCTGGCCAAATGGCACGCCGAGAGCGCCGTACGGCGACTGCGATGACCACGCCACCGAGCACCGAGACGAGGAACACGAGGAGGCCGGCGATGGCCCTGTCCCTGCCGGGCACCCGCCCAGGCCGACGTACCGCGACGGCGCCGGACGGCGGGCGGCCCCGGCTGGCCCGCGCCTACGCCGACCTGCCCCCGACCGTCCGCGTGGCCCTCACCGCGATGCGCCTGGAAGCACTGCTGGGCGACCCCCACGACCCGGCCAACCCCTACGGATGGCCCGCCCTGCACACGCGCCGCACACCGCCCCCGCCACCGGCCGGCGCACTCGCCACCACCGGGCACACGCACCCGCACGCACCGCACGGCGCCGACCAGGACGCCCGGCTGCTGCGCCCCCTCTTCCGCCGCGACCTGGCCCTCGGGCACGCCTGGACCACCCGGTACGCGGAGCCAGGTACCGGCCCGGCCGCCGGCCTGCTGGGCCCGGCCGGGCTGCTCGCCGCGACCGGCACCGTCCTGCGCCTGGCCGTCCGCGCCGTGGACCACCTGCCACCGCGCGGTCCCGCCACCGCCCAGTGGCAGCCCGTGCTCGCCGCCGCCTTCGCCGACCTGCTGGCCTGCGAAACCCTGACCGCCCTGGCCCTGCGGGCAGCCACCGCACACCACGCCCCGGCCGGTGACGCCCCGGCCGGTGACGCCCCGGCCGGTGACGCCCTGGCCGACGCCGTCGGATACGTCGTGCCGCTGCTGGCCGGCGAGGTACTGGACGACCTCCAGCTCGTTCTCGGCGAGAGCGGGCTGCCGCCCGCCGGCACCGAGGAAAGACTCCTGGCCAAGGTCAGCGCGGACCGGGCGGCGGCAGGCGCCGGCCCGGCAGCCGCTGCCTGCCAGGCACGGCTGGCCGGCTCCCTCACCCACCTCACCGACCCCGCACAGCACACCTCGCCACCGGGCACCCTGTTCCACCTGCACGACCCCGCGCCCGTCACCCGGCCCGCGCCCGCCGACGCCCACGGCGCCGTCGCCGCCGCCCTGCCCGCCGCCGCACACCCGCACCACCACCGCGACGGCGGAGGCGGCACGGATCCGGTCACCGCCGCGCTCACCCGCACCGCCCGGCGCCTGGCGGCCGAACAACGCCTGCTTAACCAGGCCTGCACCACCCCCGGCACCCCCCACCCCGCCGGACCGGCCGGGCCGGACGATCCGGCCGCCCGCGCACTGGCCGACCGCCACGCCCTGCTGCTGACGGCCGCCGCGGTCCTCGGCGTCCGCGAGGCCGCGGCCGGGGCACGGCTGCGGTTTGTGGGCGCACCCCACTGGGCGCTGCTCGCCCTGAGCCGGATCACCGAGCGGCTCGGCACCCCGCTGCCCGGCCCCCTGCCGGCCGTGCACCCCCTCCTGTGGAGCGAACTGCTCACCCGCACCCGCCGCGGCGTCGACTGCGACGTGTACGCCACCAAGGTGCTGTGGTGACCGGCCCCGGACCCGGCCCGGGCCCCGGCTCGGGGCGGGTGGCAGGCGGTGCGTCCGGTGCGGCACGGCGGGTGCCGCCCTGTCACGTGCCCGGCCCGCAGGGACCGTGGGAGCAGGTCATGGAGCAGGTCGAGCAGACGGGCCGGGCAGTGGTCCACACCCTGTGGGGCCAGTGGCTGACCCCCGTCCTGCTCGACCCCGCGCTGCGCACCCTGCTCGGACGTGACTGGCCGCGCTACCGCCGGCACCCCGAGCCGGACGGCCGGCTCGGTTTCGCCGTCTCCCGCCTGGTCGTCAAGCACACCGTGGCCGCGGCGCTCCAGGTGCCGGCCGACCGCCTCGATCTCGCCTACCGGCTGGGCGGACGGCCGCTGGTACGCGGCCTGGACACGGACGTGCACGTGAGCCTGGCCCACACCGGCGAGCTGGTCACCGTCGCCGTCAGCCGCGACGGCCCCATCGGCGTGGACGCCGAACCCGTGGACCGGCCGGTGTCCTGGCCCGCACTGCGCGAGCAGATGTGCACGCCCCAGGAGGCCGAACGGCTCACTGCCCTGCCCGACGACGAACGCGCCCGCCACCTGCTGCGGCTGTGGACGCTGAAGGAGGCCTACACCAAGGCGCTCGGCCAGGGCCTGCGCCGGCGGTTCACCGCCTTCGGTTTCACCTGGGACGCCGAAGGCGGCGCCGCCCTTCACGGCGACGGGCACGGCGCGTGGTCCTTCGCCACGCACGTGGTGCAGGACCGGTTCCTGGTGAGCGAAGCCCACCGGCGCCGACAGGAGCCGGAGCCGTGGCCGGTGTCCGGCGGGGGATGAGCGGGCCGCTCACGCCCGGCGAGGAGACGAAGCGGTGCACACACGAGGTGGACAGGAGGGCAGGGGGCCGGTCCGTTCTGCGGGGGCAGGGCGGGCCGGCGCCCGGGTCAGCGGATGAGCAGCGACCACTCGCCCGCGGGCGCCGTCTACGCCGTCGTGCACGAGCCGCCCCCGGCATCTGCCGAAACGCCGCTCGTGTTCGAGCTGTGCGGGCCGCACACCGCCGCCGAGGCCGCCGCGGTCGCCGCCCGGATCACCGAGCGCGACCCGGCCCGCCGCGTCGAACTGGACGACGACCCGTCCGGCCGGCACATCCTGCGCATCACCCCGCCCCCGCCACACCCGCCCGACCAGCCCGACCCGCCCGACCGGCCCGTCCCGCCACACCCGGCACATCCGTCCGGCCCCCCGGGCCCGGCGGACCTTACGGACCCGGCAGGTGCGGAGCCGTTCGCCTGGGACCTGCTGGCCGACCTGCTGGCCGCCCCCGGGACACGGACCGTGCCGGTGACGGGGCATCAGCGTGACGTGCTGCTCGCGGCCGTGACCGGCCCGGCCGGCGGCGGCCGGCACGTGGAGCAGCTGTTCTGGGACTGGCTGGGGCCGCTGGAGGCCACCCGGTTCGCCGACGCCTGGCAGACGGTCGCCGAGCGGGAGGCGGTGCTGCGCTCGTCCTTCGACTGGACGGGCACCGCCCGCCTCGTCCTGCACGAGGCGGTCACCGTCGAGGTCGTCAGGCACGTGCCCGGCGCCGTCCGCTTCAGCGAACTCCTGCGCCGCGACCGCGACCGCGGTTTCGACCTGTACCGGCCGGCACTGCTGCGGGTGCACCTGCTGCAGGGACCGCCCGCCGCCCCGGACGCCCGCGACGGCTCGCCGACCCGGGTGCTGGTCACCTACCACCGGGCACTGCTGGACGAGCGCGGCGCCCGCCTGCTCGTCGCGGAGTTCTACCGCTCCTACCTCGCCGGCGGCATCCTGCCCGGCGGTGAACGGCGCCCCGACATCCGCGACCACGCCGCCTGGCTGCCCGGCCAGGACACCGCCGCGGCCCGGGCCTACGTCACGGCCGCCGCGCCGCCGCCGCACGCCGCCGTCAGCCCCGGCCGGCCCGGCGACCGGGCGGGGCACACCGACGGCACCGGACGCATCCAGCGCCGCCTGCGCCCGCCCCAGACCGCGCGGCTGCGGGCCTGGGCCGCACAGCGCGGAGCGGGCGAGAGCAGCGCCCTGCACGCGGTGTGGGCGCTGCTGCTGTACCGGGCGGCAGGCGCGGCGGGGCCGGCGCCCGTCGCCTTCGGCGTGCACCTGTCCGGCCGGGACCTTCCGATGCGCTACGCCGCCTCGGTCCCCGGGCTGCTGGGCAACGCACTGCCGGTGACCGTCACCGTCGACCCCGCCCGGCCGCTTGAGGAACTGCTGCTCCAGGCCCGCGACGCCGCCCTGGAGATGTCCGGGTACGCCTGGGTGCCGGGCGAGCGGATCCGGCAGTGGAACGGCGGCGATGCGACCGAGACCACCGTCCGCTTCGACAGCCATCCCCGCCTGCCCGAGCACCTGCGGACCGAACTCGCCGCACAGGGCATCCGCGTGAGCGCGGTGCAGAGCGCCGGCGGCGACACCGTCCGGCCGGTCACTCTCGTCGCCCACTACGACACCGAGGACGCCCTCGTCCTCACCGCCCTGTACGACCGTGCCCGCGTCAGCGACACCGACGCCTCCGCCACCCTCTCGCAGTGCCTGCACCTGCTGCGCTGCCTGCCCGGCCACCACGACGGCCCCACCCGCGTCGCCGACGTCCTGGACCTGCTGCCCGCCGCGCCGGTGCCCCGCATCGCCCGCCCGCAGCCGGATGGAAGCCGGCCCGGACTGACGGTGCTGCGGCCCGGCCGGCCGGCCGCGGTCGTCGTCTGCCTCGTCCAGGTCCCCGGCACCACCCCCGGCATCCACGAGGCGCTGGCCCGCGCCTGGGAGGGAGCAGAACGCATCGTCGCCCTCGGCCTCGCGGGCCCCCAGGACATGCCGCCGCCCGCCCTGCGCCGCCTGCTGGGCGAGCCGCGGCGGCTGGTGCTGTGCGGCTGCGGCCCGGCGGCCCCGGCCGCCTACGCCCTCGCCCGCCGGATGGCGGCCGAGGGCGGCGAGGGCCCGCTCGTGGTCATGACCGGCATCGGCGACAGCGCCGCCACCGCCCGCGCCCTGGCCCGCGCCCTTCACACGGTGCGGGCCCGCACCGCGTGACAGCCCGCGTGCGGCCCGTTCTCGAGCGGGCCGAGAGCACCTCTTGAGCGGCGTGCTGGACGGTGGCCCGAAAGGCTGGAGGACACACATGGGCGACACCGACGCACACCCGGCCCTGCGCATCGAACGCGGCCGGGCCAGCGACGAGGAACTGGCCGCACTCACCGCCGTCCTGCTGCTCGCGCTCCAGCAGCGGGCGGCCACGGACACCGACACGGACCACCGGCCGGCCGGGCGGGCCCGGTGGAGCCGGCGGCCCAGCGGCCACCGGGGATCGCGCAGCTGGCAGTGACGGCCGGCCCGACCCCAGAAGGGAACTGACGACATGTCGACGACCATTGCTCCCGCATCGGCCCAGGCCGCACCGGCCGACGTCCGCGGCCGGGTCGCGGAACTGCACGGCATCCGTGCCCAGGCGGCGGCCGGGCCGAGCGAGAAGGCGACGGCGGCGCAGCACGCCAAGGGCAAGCTGACCGCGCGCGAGCGGATCGAGCTGCTCCTGGACCCGGGTTCCTTCCGGGAGGTCGAGCAGCTGCGCCGGCACCGGGCGACCGGGTTCGGCCTGGAGGCCAAGAAGCCGTACACGGACGGTGTGATCACCGGCTGGGGCACGGTGGAGGGCCGCACCGTCTTCGTCTACGCGCACGACTTCCGTATCTTCGGCGGTGCGCTGGGCGAGGCCCACGCCACGAAGATCCACA
>NZ_BMRV01000032.1 GCF_014648815.1 Streptomyces flaveolus
CCGCGACGGCATGCAGTGGTTCTGGGACCAGTACACCACCGACGAGGCCGAGCGCGCCCAGATCACCGCCTCGCCGCTGCGCGCCACCACCGAGCAGCTCACCGGCCTGCCCCCGGCCCTCGTCATCACCGCCGAGGCCGACGTCCTGCGCGACGAGGGCGAAGCGTACGCGTCCAAGCTGCGCCAGGCCGGTGTCGCCGTGACCGCCGTCCGCGTTGAGGGGGTCATCCACGACTTCGTGATGCTCAACGCGCTGCGCGAGACCCACGGCGCCGACGCGGCGATCACACTGGCGGTCACCGTCCTGCGCACCGCCCTGCACACCCGCTGATCGCAGCTCGACGGCGCGTGCAGCTGCTTTCGCCTGCGTGAAGAGGCGACCGGGCGGCCCCCCTCTCGCCGTCGAGCCTGTCGCCCGGCCTGCCCGCCGGGTCCAGTTCTGTCCCCAGGGAGACAAAGTGACGACATCCAACGGCATCGACCCCGCCGTCCCGCCCACCGGCACCGGCTGCGTGGAGTGCGAGGCCAGCGGCGCGTGGTGGTTCCACCTGCGGCGGTGCGCGTCCTGCGGGCACATCGGTTGCTGTGACGATTCGCCCTCCAAACACGCCACCGCACACGCCCGCGGCAGCGGCCACCCGATCATCCAGAGCTTCGAACCCGACGAGGACTGGTTCTGGGACTACGACACCTCGACGCTCTACGAATCGGGACCGCGGCTCGCACCGCCGCACAGTCACCCGGCCGACCAGCCCGTGCCCGGACCGGCGGGCCGGGTGCCGGCCGACTGGGCCGACCAGCTGGGCTGACCCGCCCCTGACTCCGCGCCTTCCCTTCACCGTCATCGCACGAGGCATATGGCGTGATCGATGTCAGGGCGGCCGAGAGCGACCAGAACCGTCCGCGCCCGATGCGTGAAAGGCGGCCGCCGCGCCGGCGGCCCCGAGCGAACGAAGCGGACCGGTGCCGGACGGACGGCGCCGGCCGCGAGCCCCGTCCAGAACCTGCCCGCGGAGGTCACCCGTGTCCGTGTCCAGTCCCACAGATGCCGGCCGTCCGGCCGACCGGCCCCTGGTAGGCGCCGGTCGTCGCTGGAGCTGGGCCGCCGTTCTCGGCAGCGGACTCGTCCTGTTCTGGCTGCTGCGAGTCGCCCTGATCTCGACAGGCAATCCGAATCTGGTGCCGTCGCTGATCTTCCTGGGCGCCGCCGTCGTCCCCGTCTCGTTCGTCACCTTCGTGGCCGGACGACGGCTGGACTTCGGGATCGGCCCCGGAACCGCAGGGGTCACCGCCCTCGTCGGCGGAGTGCTGGGGGTCGCGACGGCCGGTGTGCTGGAGTACCGGGCCCTGCTCGTCATGCAGGTGCTGCCGGTCGTCGCGGTGGCCCTCATCGAGGAGGCCGCGAAGCTTTTGATGCCCGTGCTGGTGCTCCTCGCCGTCGAGGACCGTCACCCCGCGGACGGGCTGCTCGTCGGCGTCGCCGCCGGTGCCGGTTTCGCCGTCCTGGAGACCATGGGCTACGCGTTCGTGGCACTCGTGGACTCCGGGGGTGATCTGTCGGCCGTCAGCGGACTGCTGGTGGTCCGAGGGGTGCTGAGTCCGGCCGCGCACATGGCGTGGACCGGGCTGACCTCCGCCGCGCTGTGGTCGGCGGCCACGGGGGCGCGGCGCGGCCGCGGGGTCATCGTCTTCGCCGGAGTGTTCGCCGTCGCGGTCGCCCTGCACGCCGCCTGGGACGGGTTCGCCGTCACGGGCGCGTACGTCGTCCTGGGAGTGATCAGTCTGTCTCTGCTGGTCGTCAGCACTCACCTGCTCGCCTCCGCCCGCGCGGCGCAGGCGTCCCTCCTACCGCTGGCCTGAGAGGCAAGCGGCGGGTCCGGCCAGGCCGGACGACATCCACGGGCCCTGTGCGGCCCGGTCACGAACGGACAGCTCATGAGCGACACGGCCGGCACCCGCAGGGCCGAGGAGAACGCTTCTCACGCGACCGCGTCGTGCCACCCGGAGGCCCGGTCGGCACGACGGCCACGCCCAGGTGCGACTCTCGCTCTGACGAGCGCGGCCACCGCCCTGGCGTTGATGACGTACACCGCCCCGATGGTGACGCTGGCACGGACCGCCGCCGATCTGCACACGGTCCCCTCGGCCCAGGCCTGGCTGCTCAACGGAGCCCCTCTGGGTCTGGCCGCCCTGCTCCTGGTCGCGGGAAGCCTCGCGGACGACTACGGACGGCGCCGCATATTCGTCTGGGGAACCGGTGCCCTGGGAGTCACCACTGCGCTGGGCGGGCTGACGAACTCCACACTGCTGTTCACCCTGGCCCGGGTCGCGCAGGGGGCGGCCAGCGCTGCCCTCCTCGCGAGCAGCCTGGGTCTGATCGTGCACGCCTACACCACGCCACGCGGTCGCGTACACGCGAGCGGCCTCTGGGGCGCGTCCGTCAGCGGCGGCATCGCGACGGGTCCGCTGCTGGCCGGGGCACTGCCGTCCTGGCGCCTGTCGTACGCCGTGCTGGGCGTCGCCGCGCTGATCGTGGCCGCGCTCTCCGTGCGCGGTCTGTCGGAGTCCCGTTCCGCGCATCACGGGCGGCCCGACCTGGCCGGGGCGGCGACCTTCGGACCCGCGCTGACCGCCCTGGTCGCGGCGCTCACTCTCGGCCGGGAGGGCTGGCTGAGATCGCCTGTCCTCCTGCTGCTCGCGGCTGCGGCCCTGCTGACGGCGGCTTTCGCCTTCGTGGAGCGGCGGGTGCGCAACCCGATGATCGATCTGGCTCTGCTGCGCCGGCCGCTCTTCCTGGCCTCCTCCGTCGGCGGGCTCTTCACCGGCTTCGCGGTGATCGGCCTGTTCAGCTTTCTGCCGACCTTGTTACAGCAGACGCTGGGGTTGTCGCCTCTGGGCACGGCCTGGCTGTTCTTCCTCTGGTCCGGGCTGTCCTTCGTGGTGGCGCTCTTCGCGCGTCATCTGGGGGGTCGCCTCTCCCACCGTCACCAGCTGGCCCTGGGCTTCGTCCTGCACGCCGTCGGAGTGCTCACCATGCTGGGTGCCATGGACGCCGGCTCTTGGCACCGGCTGCTGCCCGGGCTGGTGTTGGCGGGTGTGGGCAGCGGACTGCTGAACGCCGCGCTCCCCCCGCTCGCGGTGGACTCCGTACCGGCCGCACGAGCCGCCATGGGGTCAGGCGCGCAGCAGAGCGCCCGCTACATCGGCTCATGCGCGGGAGTGGCCCTCACCATCGCGCTCGTCGCGTCGGCCGGGACACAAGCCCGGGGGGCCGACGTGGCGCTGGTGGCGTCGGCGGCGCTGTCGCTGCTGGCGGCAGTGGTAGTGGTCGTCCTGCGAGAACGTAAGCACAGGTGACCACGGGCTCGGCGTCGCCTTGCGGGAGTGCGTGGGCTGCCCGGGCTTGGTCGCGGTCCCGGCAGCCCGCGAGCCACTACCTCAGGGTGCCGACCCGAGATGGAGCATCGTCCCGCCAGGCCTGAAGGCGGACGCTGCGCCACTCGCGGGGCGACAGACCGTAGGCGCCGCGGAACGCGCGGCTGAAGTGGGTCGGATTGACGAAGCCCCAACGCTGGGCGATCGCGGAAACGGTGGGCGCGCTACGGCTGCGCCGCGCCAGTTCGCGGGCGCACTCCTCCAGACGGCGGCGCTGGATCAGCCGGCTGACCGTGATGCCCTCGTCCTCGAAGAGACGGTGCAGATAGCGCACCGAGATGTTGTGCGCCCTGGCCACGGACTCCGGGGACAAGGCCGGGTCGCCCAGGTTCTGGTCGATGAACGCGCGGACGCGGGCCAGGAGGAAGTTGCGGTTACGGCCGTCGCCGTCGCCCTTGGCCTCTATCTGCTCCGCCACCAGGGTGGAGAACAGGTCGATGAGGGTGTTGGCCAGTCCGCCCGAGGCGGAGGGCAGGTATTTGGGCGCGGAAGCCACCACCGTGAGGATGAACGGCCTCAGGACGGCGGCGCAGCCCCGGCCTGTGGTCATCACCCTGCCGGTCATGCCGTTCAGCTCGTCGTCCGTGAGCGCGAGCATACGGCGGGGGATGTACACCATGCGGACGGAGAAGGGCTCGGGGTGGTTCATGAAGCTGGGACGCGAAGTGCGGTAGACGAAGAGGTCGGTGGGGTTCGCGGTCTCCTCGCGTCCGTTCTGCGCGAGAACGGTGCGGCCCGACGTCTGGACACCCACGGCCACGAAGTCTCCCGGGGAGCGCTCGATGTGCGCCGCCGTCCGCCGCACCTGCTGCGCGTCGGCTTCCACCGTGGTCACCCGCAGTCCGCCGATCCGATCTGTGACGATCTTCCCTCGGAACGAATGCTCCTTGCGAGGGACGACGCTCACGGGCATCAGCAGGCGACCGACGGCGTCGCGCCAGTAGGCGCCCTTCTGTTCGTCGGGCACCGAGGACGTCGACAATACCGGGCTCATCCGGTTTTCCTCTCTCAACCACTTGGCAAAGACGGAGACGGACGACCGGTCGCGGTGCAGGCCGACGTCAGGGCCGCCTGCGGCGTGCTCCGTCGCGTTCCCCGGCGATGGGAGCCAGGAAGCGACCTCGCGACTGCGTCCCCGCACTCGAAGCCAAGCAGCCGGCCTCGACGATCACCAGGCACTAAGGAGGCAGAAGAGGCAATATCGGACACCATGGGGCGCGTGGGACCTCTGCTACCCGGCCACCGGACCGCCACACCTCCTCAGGGAAGTTCGTCGAGAGGCAATCGTGCGTGCGCTGAGCGGTAACGCGCGGCGGGCGGGCGGTCCTACGGTCTGCAGCGACCATCCGGTCGTGGCACGTCAGTCGGGAGACCCCATGAGTCAGCACCCCACATCGGTCATGCGGACCGTCACCGCTCTCGTCAGCGTCGCGGAGGACCGGCGGGTGCCACTGTCCGCGCGGCTCTCGTACCAGCTGGACGATCCCTACGCCGTGCGCCTGTCCCTGGGAGCACCGGCGAAGAAGAGTGCCGAATGGGTGTTCGCCCGAGAGCTGTTGGCCGACGGAATGCGGAGGCCGGCGGGCGTGGGCGACGTCCTGGTCTTTCCGCGGCACGGATGTCTGCCGGACACCATGCGCATCGTTCTCCGCTCCAGCACGGGGGCCGCGCTGCTGGAACTCTCGGCGTCACTCATGACGGCGTTCCTCCACAACACCTACGACCTGGTCGCTCCCGGGGCGGAAGGCATGCACGTCGACCTCGACGGCTGCCTCGCGCGCCTCGCCGAGCCGATCGACTGAGCCACGCACGTCTGACGCCGCCACCGGCGATGCCCTGTTGTCCAGGAGCGCATCGCTCGTTGCACGAGCGTGAACTCCTGCCGCTTCACAGCCTTCCCGTACGCCGGTGACGTACCGCTTTGCCATAGCCTGTGCGTGCATCAGCCGGCGCGACGACGGGCCGCTTGATGCCACTTCATCTGTTGGAACTTGGTCAGCAGACAGTGGCGAGGTGCCGAGAAGCATGACAGTCGTGGAACCAGCCAACGCGGAAGAACAGCCAGCTTTCGGTTCCCTCCTCCGAGAGCTGCGTCTAGCCGCGTCACTCACCCTCGAAGGGCTGGCCGAGGCCAGCGGAGTCAGCGTCCGAGGCATCGGTGACCTGGAGCGCGGACGCCGTACGTCACCGCGACGGCGCACGGTCATCGCTCTGGCCCGTGGCCTCAAGCTGTCCGAAGCCGAGATGCAGCGCTTCACGAGGGCAGCTCGAGCCGGACGCGACGACGGGTACATCCCGGTCGGTGTCCAGGCAATACCACAGGGCTCGCCCGACTTCGTCGGCAGAGAGCGGGAACTGGTCCGATTCACCGAGCTGGCGACGCTGCACGCAGGAGGACGGCCACGCAGTGGCAGAGCTGACGCGCCCTCCGCCGGTACGGCGCCAGTCGTCGTAGCGGTGTCCGGTCCCCCGGGTGTCGGCAAGACGACGCTCGCGATGGAGGCCGCACACCGGCTCGCGAGCCGATTCCCGGAGGGTCAGATCGCGGTGGACATGCGAGGTCTGGACGACGAGGCGCCCACACCCATCGAACTCATGCTCGGCATCCTGCGGGCTCTGCGGGTGGCCGACCGTGAACTGCTCAACGTGGGCCCGCAGGGACACATACACCTCTATCGGCAGACTCTTGCAGAGCGTCGCTTCATACTCGTGCTGGACAACGCCAGGGACGAGGCACAGGTGCGTCCCCTGCTGCCCGGCGCCGGCGAAGGCATGGTGGTCGTCACCAGCAGGCGTATGCTCACCGGCTTGGAAGGAGTCCACCGCATGCCGCTGGACGTCCTCAGCAGCCCAGAGGCCACGGCTCTGTTGACGACACTGGCGGGCACGGAGCGGCCAGTGCATTCACCGGCGGAACTGGAGCGTATCGCCCTGCTCTGCGGACGCCTGCCGCTCGCCCTTCACCTGGCGGGGAACTGGCTGGCCACGGGTCGGACCTGGCCGGGGGCCCGCCTCGCGGATCGGCTGGTGTCGACGGCGGAGTGCTGGGGCAGCATGGTCGCAACCGACGTCCGAATGTCAGCGACGTTCGACCTGTCCTATCGCCAGCTCAGCAAACCGGCTGCCGGCATGTTCCGACGGCTGGCCCTGGTGCCCGGTCCCGACGTCTCCGCCACGGGAGCTGCACGGCTGTGCGGGCAACGGCTCTTCGACGCCGAGGACTCCCTCGAAGAACTGGTGGAGGCGGGCCTGCTGGTGGTCGACCGGGACCGCTACCGGATGCACGACCTGTTGCGGATGCACGCCGAGAAGAAGCTGCGCGCGGAAGAGGACACGGGGAGCGTCGCGCGGGCCGAGAGGGCTCTGCACAATTGGCTGCTCAACACCGCGATCATGGCGGGCCGCTGGTACGAGCCCGGCTTCGGTGCGCCGCCGGACTCCTGGAGGGGGGACGTCGACCTGTCGACGGCGGAGAAGGGGCGTGCGTGGCTGCAGGACGAGAGCGCGAACTGGCTGGCGGCACTGCGCGTCGCTGCGGCGGAAGGCCGGCACGCGACAGTCGTCGAGGTGGCCGAGTCCCTGCACTGGTTCTCCGACCAATGGATCTACTGGGGCCACTGGCCAGAGGTCTTCGCCGCCGCGGCCGACAGTGCGGAGCGGATCGGCGACCCGGTTCTGCACGCGACCCAGCTCAACTACCTGGCGTGGGCCCGCGTGGCTTGCGAAGGGCGCTACCGCGACAGCCTCGTCCACTCCGGCCGAGCTCTGGTCCTCGCCCGGGGCGCTGACGACGAGAGGCAGCAGGCGTGGGCACACTTCTACTCGGCCTGGGCTCACCGCAAACTCGCTGAGTACGGAGCGGCGGCCGATCACATGAGCCGGGCAGGCCGCCTTTTCGAAGTAGTCGGCGATCCCGAAGGAGGCCTCACCGCCCGGCACGGGATCGCCCTGATACTTTCCGAGTCCGGCCACGCGGAGGAGGCGATCGACGCCTTCCACCGGGCCCTGGAGTACATCGAGCAGGAGCAGGGCCACCTGGAACCACATGCCGTCGATTTCGCCCGCATCGGCATTCACAGCGGCATGGCGTACTGCTTCGAGCAACTGGGCAGGCCCGCGGAGGCCGTTCTCCACCTGCGTACCGCCGTCGAACTGAGCGGCAGCAGCGGCAATACGGGCTTGCTGAGCCGCGGACTGTACCGCCTGGGCACCATGCTGCTCGTCATGAGACGCCCCGCGGACGCCCGGGCCGTCTTCGCGCGAGTCGTGGCCCTCGGGCCTTCCGCCGACCCGGGAAGTGCCCGGGACGCAGCCTCCCGCCTCGACGCCCTGGACACCGACGAAGCAGCGGAACGGGACTTCTCCCTGGTCGAGGCCGACCTACTGTGACGACGACCGTCACAACCGTAGTCGCAAACGGAGCAATTCCGGCAGAGGTCAGGGTTGCTGCTGAGCTGGCGGGTCCCCGCCCGACTGCGCTTTCGATCCAGCGCTCCCAGTTCTACTGCGAACGTCCCTCGAAGCCCGGACCACGGCTCACCGGGCGAAGAAGAGAGGTGCGAGGGTGAGTGCCGGGATGCAGCAGTTCGGCACACTGTTGCGTCGCTTCCGAACCGACCGGTTCCTGACCATCCAGGATCTTGCCGAGGTGTCAGGGGTGAGCGTCCGTGGCATCGGGGACCTCGAACGAGGTCGGCGCGCCGCACCGCAGCGACGCACGGTAGCCGCCCTCGCCGCCGGCCTGGACCTCGACGAGGAGGCACGCAACGAACTGCTCGCCGCGGCACGGTCGGACCGCTCGGAGTCCGCCGCTCCCGTGTCGATCCGCACGTTCCCGCGCGGTATAGAAGACTTCGTCGGCCGGCGGCACGAGCTGGTCACACTGGTCACGCTGGCGACGGAGACGGCGCTTGCCGATACAGCCGAGGGCGCATCAGGGCCCACGGTCGTGGCCGTGTCCGCTCCACCGGGAATGGGTAAGACCGCCCTGGCACTGCAGGCGGCCCGAGTGCTGGCGGATCACTTCCCGGACGGACAGATGGTGCTGGACCTCCGCGGCACGGACGAGGACCCGCCTCCCGCGACGGAGATCATGCTGGGCGTGCTCAAGGCGTTCAACGTCGCGGACACGGAGATCGTCGAGGCCGGTCCCGCCGGACAGGCAGACCTGTACGAGCATCTTCTCTCCGACCGGCGCGGCCTGCTGATCTTCGACAACGCGCGCGACGAGGCCCAGGTCGCTCCGCTCCTACCACGGCGGGGCAAGGGTATGTACCTGGTGACCAGCCGTAAGGTGCTCACCGGCCTCGAGGGCATCCACCGCATAGGTCTGGGTGAGCTGTCCCCCGAGGAGGCGATCGCCTTCCTCAGCGGCATGATCGGCGAGGAGCGCGCTCAGCGGGAGGCTTCCGCGCTGAGCGAGGTGGCGTCCAGGTGCGGTTACCTGCCGCTGGCTTTGCGGATCGCCGGAAGCTGGCTGGCGGCCCGTACCGGCTGGACCGTGCGTCGACTGGCCGACCGACTCGCGGTGGACAAGCGTCGGCTGGACGTCTTGGTGGCCGGCGACAGGAAGGTCTCCGCGGCCTTCGATCTCTCCTACCGGCAGCTCACTCCGGACGCCGCCAAGTTGTTCCGGAGGCTGTCGGTCGTCCCCGGTCCGGACGCGGGTGCTGCCTGCGCGGCACATCTCCTCGGTCAGGACCTGCTGTCGGCCGAGGACGTACTGGAAGAACTCGTCGAGGCAGGCCTCCTCGACATCAACGGTGACCGCTTCCGGCTGCACGATCTGCTCCGTCTCTACGCGCACAGCCGCCTGGAGGCCGAGGAGGGCGAGGACGGCGCGGAAGGCGTGCGCGCCGACCTGTACCGGTGGCTGCTGGAGACCACCATCGTCGCCGGGCGGTGGTTCGAACCCCACCACGGTGCTCCCCCGTCGTCCTGGCAGGGGCTGGTGGACCTGTCCTCGCCCGACCTCGCTCGCCAGTGGCTGCAGAGCCAGGGCATCAATTGGCTGGCCGCCCTGCGCGCCGCGGCCGAGGGGGGCGATCACGCTGTGGTGGTCGAGGTGGCGGAGTCCCTGCACTGGTTCTCCGACCAGTGGATCTTCTGGGGTCACTGGCCCGAAGTGTTCAGGATGGCCGCGGCCAGCGCCGAGGCGCTCAACGACGACGTCGCTCTTGCGACGCACCTGAACTACTGCGCCTGGACGCTCATCGTGTGCGAACGGCGTCCGTCGGACAGCCTGCCTGTCTCCGCCCAGGCGCACGCCACGGCAGTGCGGGCCGGCGATGTGCTGCAACAGGCGTGGGCGTACTACTACCAGGGCTGGGCTCACCGGAACCTGCACCAACTGGTGGACGGTGCCGACTGTTTCAGTCGATCCGCGGAGCTGTTCGCCTCAGCCGGTGATGTGCACGGCAGTCTGCAGGCCCGGCACGGCCGATCACACATCCTGCTCGTCGAGAAGGACGGTGCGGCGGCCCTCGCCGCCTTCCAGCAGACACTGGCGTTTCTGGAGGAGGCCGGCCACGCCATCGAGCCTCACATCGCCGCATCGGCGCACATAGGTGTCTCGTCCGGCATCGGGCGCAGCTTCGCCCTGCTGGAACAGTGGGAGCAGGCCGTCGCACACATGCGCGCTGCGGTGCGCAACTGCGTGGAACTCGCGGACAAGGCGGCGGAGAGCCGGCATCTGACCTACCTCGGAGAGGTGCTCATCGCCGCTGGACGCAGGAGCGAGGCGCGCGAGGTCCTCCAGGCCTGCGTCGCGCTGGCTCCAGCGGCCGATCCGCAGCGCCTCGCCGACGCGCGTGCCCTCCTGCTCCGACTGGGAAACGGGCGGTGACCGACGCTTCCTGCCTCTGCGTGCCCCGATCTGTGCTGACACCGCACGCCAGGTCGGGTAAGCCTCGGGGATCGCCGTGAACGGATCTTTACTGGACACGCACAGCCGCGAACGGAAAGGGGTCATGATGGCCACGCTGACGGTCTGGAAATTCGACGCGCCGGAGAGTGCGCAGCAGGTGGAGCAGACACTGCTCGGGCTGCAGAAGCAGGAGCTGATCACCGTGGTGGACGCCGCCACGGTCAGTTGGCCCGAGGGCGCCAAGAAGCCCCGGACGAAGCAGCTCACCGACCTGGTGGGGACGGGCGCCCTGTCCGGCTCGTTCTGGGGGCTGCTCTTCGGCCTGATCTTCCTCATGCCGCTGCTGGGTGCCGCGGTGGGGGCCGCCGCCGGCGCGCTGGGCGGCAAGCTGACCGACGTGGGCATCGACGACGACTTCATCGACTCGGTGAAGTCCCAGGTGACCCCCGGTACGTCCGCGCTGTTCCTGCTGTCCCGGGACGAGGTCCTCGACCGGGTCAAGGAAGCTTTCCCGGCGGAACACGCGGCGCTCATCCGCTCGAACCTCGACCGGGAGCAGGAAGCCCGCCTGCGTGAGGTCTTCGAAGGCTGACCCGAAACCCCACACCTGGGGCCGCTCGACGCCGTGAGGCGACGGACGGCCTTTGGCATGTGCGGTCGGCCCGTCACCCAGAGGCAAGAACCGTGACGTCGACGAGCGAGAGGGACGGCGTCCGGGTTTTCAGGCTGCAGCTCGATCCGCTTCGACCGCGCAGGAGGGCCAGATGGAGATACGAACGGCCCCTGCGCATTCGGCCGTGTCGGCCCGGCCGTTCGACGGGCTGCGGGTGGGCGGCATACTCGGGGCACCGTGTCTCACCCTGACTCCCGCGTGTACCGCCGTTTCATTCCGCACCAAGCCGCTGTTGCCTCTCTGGGCGTGGCGGGCCGAGGCCGCTTGCCGAGGCATGAAGAGTTCGGTGTTCTTCTCTCCCCCAGGCGAGCGCGGACCTGCCCGCAAGCGCAGGGAAGCGCGTGCTCTCGCCGTCTGTCGCAGCTGTCCGGCGCGGGCCGAGTGCCGAACGTTCGCAGAGGCGCGCCGCATCAACCGTACGGGATCTGAGGCGGTGTCACCGAGCGACAGCGTCGCGATCCCCGGCCCGGTGGCTGAACAGAGCGCGGAAGCGCACATCGGCGTGCGCTGTCGGACAAGGCGCCTGCCGGCGATCCGCACAGTATGAGCGGCGATAGTGCTTGCCCGCGCCGCCGCAGGAATCCGACAGCCCCGGTAAGAGTCGAGCGCTCAGCCTGTTCCTCCGACCTTTGCGAGTCGACATGACAGCCACCACGGAGATCACGCACCACACGAAGGTGCTCAACGGCATCAATCAGCACTGGGTCAGTGCCGGCCAGGGCCCTCCCGTCTATTTGCTGCACGGCTTTCCCGAGACCTGGTACGGCTGGCGCAAGCAGATTCCGGTCCTCGCGGAGAAGTACACCGTCATCGCTCCTGATCTGCGCGGATACGGAGACACCGAAAAGCCGGCCTCCGGCTACGACAAGCGCACGATGGCACGGGACGTCCTGGCCCTGATGGACCACCTCGGCCACGAGAAGATCACGCTCGTCGGCCACGACCGGGGCGCCCGGGTGGGCACTCGGTTCGCCAAGGACCACCGCGACCGGATCGACCGTTTCGTCGCCATGGACAACATCCCGACCCGGGTCATCGCCGACACCTACGACGTGGCCATGGCGCGGCAGGGGTACTGGTTCTTCACCTTCCTCCAGGTTCCGGACCTGCCGGAGGCTCTGATCGCAGGCAACGAAGAGACCTGGCTGACGCACTTCTACCGCGGTTGGTCGTACGACCCGGAGATGCTGACGCCCGAGGAGATCGACGTCTACGTCCGTGCCTACCAGCAGCCCGGAGCGGTCCGCGGCTCGTGCATGGACTACCGCGCCGCTCCCGTGGACGTGGCCCAGGACCGCGAGGACGAGGACCAGCCCATCGACTGCCCGGTGCTGACGATCTGGGGCGAGGATTTCAGCGCCGTCGGCCAGGCGTACGACGTCCTCGACGTCTGGAAGGGCATGGCCCGTGACGTCCGCGGTGTCGCGATCCCGCAGTGCGGCCACCTCTGTCAGGAGGAGAAGCCCGAGGTGGTCAACGCCGAACTGCTGGCCTTCCTGGACGGCTGGAGCGGCTGACCGGACGGGTCGGTCCAGCCGAGAGGCATCGTCCGCACCGCGCACTGCCTCGCCCTCACCAAGCACCACACAGCACGTCACATGGCAAGAGAATCGAGTCGATCATGTCCCGTCCCCCGCAGCCGACCGTCGTCCTGGTCCACGGCGCCTTCGCCGACGCCTCCAGCTACGCCAGCGTCATCCCCGGCCTGCTCAAGCGCGGCCTCAAGGTCGTCGCCC
>NZ_BMRV01000033.1 GCF_014648815.1 Streptomyces flaveolus
GCCGACGGCCAGTTCGCGCACCAGGCGGTCGTGGGTGTGGGCGTTGCCGAACACCCAGCCGGCGCCGTGGATGTAGAGGATGACCGGCAGGGTGCCGTCGGCCCCGGCGGGCTTGACGATGCGGGCGCGGACGCTGCCCGTCGGACCGCCGGAGACGGTGATCCACTCCTCGTCGACGTCCGGCTTGGCGATCTCGCCGGACTGCACCTCGTCGACGGCCTTGCGGCCTTCCGCCGGCGCCAGGTCGAACAGATAGGGCGGGTTCGCCGTCGCCTCGGCGAACGCCGCCGCCGCGGGCTCCAGCACCGGCTGAACCGGTTCCACGGGGTGGGACATAAGGACTCCTGGGACTCATGTGCTTGCCGGCGTTTCCGGCGAAGCGGCCGTCATCGAATCGGGGATCTCGCTGAGCCGGCCACAGCCACGCTAGAAGCGTGAGGGCAACCGTTGTTGCCCGCCTGCGCACTGTCTCTGACCCCACCGTGCACGGTGGAGCGTCCAGTGCGCTGCCGGACAAATGACAGTGCGCTGACCGGAAAGAGGGCCGGGACCGTCCTGCATAGCGTGAGTGGCGAAGCTGCCGCAGCACGGCCCCCCGTGCACCTCGCCGTAACCCCATCCGGCTCGAGAGCCGCGGCATTGCCACAGATTCCACGCTGTACGCCCCGAAGGAGGTTGTCGAAAGGTGTCCACGATGCCGGTCGGCGGGCTGATTCCCCGCGCCACCGACGACGCGGCGGACCTCGTCGTCCGCAACGCCAAGATCCATACCGGTGATCTCCGTCTCCCGCAGGCCGAGGCGATCGCCATTCGCGACGGCGTCATCACCGCAGTGGGCGGTGACAAGGACGTGGCCGACAAGGTCGGCCCCGCCACGCGCGTGGTCGACGCGCTGGGGCGGAGGATCGTTCCCGGCCTCAACGACGCCCACCTGCACGTGATCCGTGGCGGCCTGAACTACGTGCTCGAACTGCGCTGGGACGGGGTGCGCTCACTGCGTCAGGGACTCGCCATGCTGCGTGAGCAGGCGGCCCGCACGCCCAAGGGCCAGTGGGTGCGCGTGGTCGGCGGCTGGTCGGCCGAGCAGTTCGCCGAACGGCGGCTGCCCACCGTCGCCGAACTGAACGCCGCCGCACCGGACACCCCGGTCTTCGTCCTCCACCTGTACCAGTCGGCGGTACTCAACCGCGCGGCGCTCAAGGCGGTGGGCTACGACAAGGACACTCCCGATCCACGGGGTGGTCAGATCATGCGGGGGCGTGACGGTGAGCCCACGGGCATGCTGCTGGCGGCCCCGAGCGCCCTGATCCTCTACTCGACCCTGGCCAAGGCGCCGATCCTGGACGAGGAGCACAGGAAGACGTCCACGCGTCACTTCCTGCGGGAGTTGAACCGGTTCGGGCTCACCTCGGCGATCGACGCGGCGGGCGGCTTCCAGAACTTCCCCGACAACTACGAGACGGTCACCGAACTGGCCAGGGAAGGCGAGCTGTCCCTGCGCATCGCCTACCACCTGTTCCCGCAGACCGCGGGCCAGGAGATCGACGACCTCACCCGCTGGATCGGCATGGTCCGCCCCGAGGACGGAGACGAATGGCTCCGCCTCAACGGAGCCGGCGAGAACCTCACCTGGGCGGCGGCGGATTTCGAGAACTTCGCCGAGCCGCGCCCCGAACACGCCCCCGACTACGAGGTGGAGTTCGAGAAGGCCGTACGCCTCCTGATGGAGAACGGCTGGGGTTTCCGCCTGCACGCCACGTACGACGAGACCATCCGCCGCGACCTCGCTGTGTTCGAGAAGCTCGCCGCGGAAGGACTCTTCCCCGGCGGGAACCGTTGGCTGTTCGACCATGCGGAGACCGTGTCGGCCGACAGCCTCGACCGCGTCGTCGCCCTCGGCGGAGCCATGTCGGTGCAGAACCGGCTGTCCTTCCAGGGCGAGGCGTTCGTCCGCCGCTACGGGATCGGGGCCGCCGCGGACGCACCGCCGATCCGGGCGATGCTGGCCAGGGGCATGACCGTGGGCGCCGGCACCGATGCCACCCGCGTCTCCTCGTACAACCCCTGGATCGCACTGCACTGGCTGGTCACCGGCCGTACGGTCGGCGACCTGACCATCCATCCGCCGCACAACCGGGTCGACCGGGAAACGGCGCTGGAGATGTTCACCACGGCCGGTGCCTCGCTCACCGGTGAGCAGGACCTCAAGGGCGTCCTGCGCCCGGGTTTCCTCGGAGACCTCACCGTGTTGTCGCAGGACTACTTCACGGTTCCCGACCCGGAGATCCCGCACATCGAAGCCCTGCTGACGGTGGTCGGCGGCCGGATCGTCTACGCAGCCGGCGAGTACGAGGGCATCGACGAGCAGATGCCCCCGCTGACCCCCGAGTGGAGCCCGGTGGCACACTTCGGCGGCTACCAGGCGGCCCCTTCACAGGGCAGGTCGGGAGTCCGCCAGGCCGAGCTTCTCGGCGAGGCCGCCGCGGAGTCGGAACTGCACCGGCAGTGGCGGGCCCGCCGCGGCCTCGTCCCCGAGACCGACAGCCCGGTCCTCGACCCCTGCTTCTTCTGAGCCAGACGTCACTGCAATCGATCTGGTCCCCAGACCTTCTCTCCCACCTCGCGGACGACCGTCCGTGACCGTTGTGAATCACCGAAAGGCATACTCATGGTCGACATCGCCGAGGTCACCGCTGCTCCCAGCCCGGACCTGCTGACCCCCGACAACTGCGCGGTGCTGTTCGTGGACCACCAGCCGCAGATGTTCTTCGGCACGGGCAGCGGCGACCGCACCGCGATCATCAACGCGACCGTCGGTCTGGCGAAGGCCGCCAAGGTCTTCGACGTTCCCGTCGTGCTGAGCACCGTGGCCGCCGAGTCCTTCTCCGGCCCGCTCATGCCGCAGCTGGCGGACGTCTTCCCCGGCCAGAAGATCATCGACCGCAGCACGATGAACGCCTGGGAGGACGAGGCCTTCGTCGAGGCCGTCAAGGCGACGGGCCGCGAGAAGCTCGTCATCGCCGGCCTGTGGACCGAGGTCTGCGTCGTCCTGCCCGCGCTGTCCGCGCTCGCCCAGGACTACGAGGTCTACGTCGTCACCGACGCGTCCGGCGGCGTCAGCCCCCAGGCTCACGAGCACGCCGTCCAGCGGATGGTCCAGGCCGGCGTCGTGCCGGTCACCTGGGTGCAGGTGCTCCTCGAGCTCCAGCGTGACTGGGCGCGTACCGAGACGTACATGCCCGTCATGGACGTCGTGAAGGAGCACGGCGGCACCTACGGTCTCGGGGTCGTCTACGCGCAGGCCGTCATCGGCGAGCACGCCGCCGGCTGACTCGCTCTTCACAGGTGACGACGGACGTCAGGAACGGGCAGACAACGCGATGGACAGCGGATTGTTGGTGCTCCGGCTGGTGGTGGGACTCCTCATCGCCGGGCACGGAGTGCAGAAGGTCAGTTTCCGGCTGGGGGGCAACGGGCTGGCCGGGGGCACCGAAGAGTTCCGCCGGGACGGCTTCCGCGGTGGGACACTCACCGCGCTCGTCGCGGGCGGCAGTCAGATCGGTGCCGGCCTGTTCCTGGCGGCCGGCCTCCTCACCCCCCTGGCGGCGACGGCCGCCATGGGAGTGATGACCGTGGCCGGCACCGTCAAGTGGCACAAGGGGCTGTGGGTCCAGAACGACGGCTACGAGTACCCGCTGGTCCTCGTCGTCGTCGCCGCGGCCCTCGCCCTCACCGGCCCGGGTCAATGGTCGCTCGACGACCTCCTCGGGCCGGCCCCCTGGCCGCTGTGGGTCTCTCTCACGGCGATCGTCCTCGGCCCGACCAGCGGGCTGATCACCCGCGCTGTGCTGCGGCATCCCGCCGCTGCTGACACCACGAACGGAAGGACGCGGCGTGCGTAGGCTGTTGACTGATGCCGCCCGGACACTCGTCCCGCCGAAGGGCGACCGGCACGGGCCCCTGCCGCCGCTGATGCTGGTGCTGACGGTGGTGACCGGCCTCATCGATGCCGTGAGCTACCTGGCGCTCGGCCGGGTCTTCGTGGCCAACATGACCGGCAACGTGGTCTTCCTCGGCTTCGCTCTGGCAGGCGCGCCGGGCCTGTCCGTCACCGCATCCATCGTCTCGATGGTGTCGTTCCTCACCGGAGCACTGGCAGGAGGGCGATTCGGCACCCGGTTCGCGGCCCATCGCGGCCGACTGCTGGCCGCGACGACAGCCATCCAGGCCGTCCTCGTCGCGGGAACGGTGATCGCGGTCGCGCTCTCGCACGGCGAGGTGACCAGTCCGGTTCGCTACACCCTGATCGTGCTGCTCGGCATCGCCATGGGCATGCAGAACGCCGTCGCCCGGCGGCTGGGAGTCCCGGACCTCACCACGACCGTCCTGACTCTCACTCTGACAGGACTGGCCGCAGACTCTTCCCCGGCCGGCGGGGCGACTCCCCGGCCCGGTCGGCGCATCCTCTCGGTCCTCGCCATGTTCCTCGGAGCTCTCGCCGGCGCCCTGCTCCTGCGACATGCCGAGCTTCTGTACATCTTGGTCCTCACCCTGCTGATGCTCGTGGTGACCTCAGTAGCTGCCCACCGCCTGTCAGCCTCCAGCCCCGCCTGGACCAGGCCCCCGTCATGAGGCTGCCGGAGGATTCGGCCTGGGCGCCGCTCGCAGCGCGTGTCTTCCGCGCACTGTGGATCGCGCAACTGGTGTCCAACACCGGCACCTGGATGCAGACGGTCGGCGCCCAGTGGCTGCTCGTCGGGCACAGTGCTGCCCTGGTGACGCTCGTTCAGACGGCCTCCAGCCTTCCCGTCGTCCTGCTCGCGCTGCCCTCCGGGGTACTGGCCGACCGCTACGACCGCCGCAAGGTGCTCCTGGCCGCCCAGTTCGCCATGCTCGTCGTCTCCTCCTCCCTGACGGTGCTCGCCTTCCGCGGCACTCTCGCCCCGGGTGCCCTGCTCGCTCTCACCTTTCTGCTGGGCTGTGGCACCGCGCTGATGGGCCCGGCCTGGCAGGCGGTCCAACCGGAGTTGGTGGAGCGCGAGCAACTGGGCCAGGCCGCGGCTCTGGGGGCCGTGAACATGAACCTGGCGCGCGCCGTGGGCCCGGCCCTCGGCGGCGCAGTGGTCGCCGCGGCGGGCGTCGGCTGGGTCTTCGCCTTCAACGCCCTGTCCTACCTGGGCGTCGCGGCAGTGCTCCTCCTGTGGCGGCGGCCTGAGGCCTCCCGAACCAGCGCCCGGGAGGAAGGACTCCTGGCGGCTGTGCAGGCCGGCCGCCGCTACGTCTGGCATGCTCCCGGCGTCCGCCGGGTCCTGCTGCGCACGATCCTGTTCATCCCGGGCGGATCCGCCCTGTGGTCGCTTCTCCCTCTCGTGGCGAGCCGTTCCCTGGGGCTCGGATCGGGCGGTTACGGGCTTCTGCTCGGCGTCGTGGGCGTCGGTGCGGTGGGCGGCGCCTTCGCGCTGCCCGCGATCCGGCGCAGGCTGGGCGCCAACGGCGTCCTGGCCGCGGGCGCGGCGGTCTTCGCAGCGACGCTGACGGTACTCGCCACGACTCGTTCTCCCTGGCTCGCGGCGGCTGCCCTGCTGCCCGCGGGTCTGGCCTGGATCGGCGTGCTGTCCACCCTCAACGCCCATATCCAGCAGCGGTTGCCCGGCTGGGTCAGGGGCCGGGGACTCGCCATCTACCTCGTGGTCTTCCAGGGCGGGCAAGCGCTGACCGCACCTGTATGGGGTGCACTGGCCGACGGACTGGGGCTGACCCTCGCTCTGCTGATCGGCGCCGGCCTCTTGACGGGCAGTGCCCTGAGTGTGCGCCGCCGGCCCCTGCTCGGCACGGACGGGATCGACCCGAGCCCGTCACACCACTGGCCCGTTCCGCCCCTGGTCTTCGAACCCGGCCCCGCCGACGGCCCTGTGCTCGTCTCTGTCACGTACCGGATCCCTCCAGAGAACAGGGCGGTCTTCACCGACCGTATGAGGCGCGTGGCCCGCTCGCGGCGTCGCACAGGAGCCCTTACCTGGGGCCTCTATCAGGACGGCGCGAACCCTGAACGGTTCATCGAGAAGTACCTGGTCGCCTCCTGGTCGGAACACCTGGCCCAGCATCACAGCCGGCTCACGGCCACCGACCGTCGCTTCGAGGAACAGGCGCGCGAACTACTGGTGGAAGGGACCGCACCTGAGGTGACCCACGCTTTCGATGCCACCGCCGGCCCCGTGGCCACCGCCGAAGAGCAACCCGCGGACTGATACCGGATTCTCCAAGCGGGCCAACTCGCCCCACCCCCGCATGCCAAGCCATCGGTTCACGGTGAACCTCCGCCCCCGGGCAGCGCCGGTGCGCCGGACAGGCCTGGCCTCGCAGCTCGTGGAGCAGATGGCCGGCCACCGTGGCGGCGCACTGAAACGCAACGGTCCCGCCCCCGTCAGCGCCTTGACGGGGGCGGGACCGCGGTCGATCACTCAGCGCCGCGGAGCAGCATGTCGGACCGCAGATCGACGCTCGGTCTCGGTGTACCCGCCCCAAATGCCGTAGTGCTGCTGGGAGGCCAGGGCGAAGCGACCGCACGGATCGCTCATAGGGCAGTTGCGGCAGATCGCTCGTGCCGCGTCCTCGCGCCGCCGGCGAGCCATGCCCCGTTCGCCTGCGGGCGAGAAGAAGACCGCGCTGTCCATGCCGCGGCAGGCAGCATCGGCCTGCCACTCCCATACCCGCAGAAGCGGCTTCGTCCGAGATTTCATCGACCTCTCCTTCCATGATGCGAAGGCGTCACAGTTGCGTGGCGGGGAGCGCCTGAGTACGGACGGGAAGCTGATCCAGCGCGGCAAGCAGCTGATCGAACGGCACCGGTTCAGGGCTCCGTCCGGCGCGCTCGGGCGCCCTGGCGATCCCGGTCATCAGGGCGGCCAGTTCCCCTCCGGCCCGTTCGATCCGGCGGTCGAGGCCCTCGGCGCCCCAGTCCTCGGAGGCGGCGTAGACGCCGGTCGGGACGACGACGGCCTTGAGGTAGGCGAAGAGCGGACGCAGTGCGTGCTCCAGCACGAGCGAGTGCCGGGCCGTGCCGCCGGTCGCCGCGATCAGCACC
>NZ_BMRV01000034.1 GCF_014648815.1 Streptomyces flaveolus
CCCCCCCCTCGCGGCCGGGACCCCGCCGGAAGCGGCCGGCACGTCCAGGACCCGTAGCCGCCGCAGCCGAAGCGAATGCGGCTCGGTCTGAGCAGACCAGAGCCGGACGGTGACGCACCGGGCTTTCGAGGCGTCCGGACAGTCCCGCAGACGGCGCTGCCGGCGACGACGGCGACGACAGCCACGGGCGCGGGCCTCGAAGCGTGCAGCCGAAGACACAGCCAGCGGTGGAACGGGCGGCCGGGCGGGCGGGCGTCCGCCAGGGCCGATGACGAGATCACACAGGCGGACCGGGCGTGGACCGAAACCCACCCGCACCGGGCCCGCCCTCCCCCATCATGTGACTCCTCAACGAGGGCCGGCGGGCCCCGACTTCGACATGCCGGGGGACGTGACTTCGCCGGCATACCGCCCGAACGGACCCTCACGTGCGACCGGGCCGCTCCCTACTGCTGGTTCCTGAGGTGCTCGGCAATCAGGTCATAGGCCGGGTCATCGGGGTCGGCGGCCTCGGGTGCGCCGGAGTTCCGAGCTTGGGCACTGCGGGGGAACAGATCCTGTTCGTAAGCGGTCAGGGCGGTTTCGGGAGCATCCGGGTGGGCGGCGAGAGCCAGGGCGAGCTCGGCGGCGTCGAGCATGGCGAGGTTGGCGCCTTCGCCGTTCGGAGGCGAAAGGTGGGCGGCGTCGCCGAGCAGGGTGACACCCGGGATGCGGGGCCACCGGTGGGCGGCCGGCAGTGCGTAAAGAGGGCGGAGGACCGGGGGGAGGTCGGCTTCGGTGAGCAGGGCGGTCAGTTCCGGGGCCCAGTGGGCGAACTCCCGCATCACCCGTGCCGTCGCGGCAGCATCGCAGAAGCCGACGGTGTCGAACCACTCGCGGGGCTTGTGCAGACCCACGTAGGCATGCAGAGTGTCACCCTTCTCGCGGTGGGCGAAAATCTCCCGGCCCGGCTCAACCGCCAACATGGACCCGCCGCCGACCGTCTTCGCGACGGCCGGATGCCGGGTGTCGGCGTCGTAGAGGTACGTCTCGACGACCGACCTGCCGGTGTACTCGGGCACCTCGGCGGATACCAGCGGCCGGACCTTCGACCACGCCCCGTCCGCACCGACCAGGAGACCGGTGGTGACACTGCTCCCGTCGGCAAAGGTGACTGCGTGGCGACCGCAACCGAGGCTTCGCACAGCGTCGACCCTGTGCCCCCACCGGACGATCCCGTCCGGGAGCGAGTCGAGCAGCATCTGCCGCAGGTCACCGCGCAGCACCTCGGGCCGGCCGCCCGTACCGTCGTCAGCCTCGTCGACCAGCAACTCACCGTTCGGAGCGAAGACACGCATGGCCTGCCGGCCCTCAAGGACCAGACCACGGAACTCGTCCACCAAGCCGGCAGCCTGCAGAGCAATCAGCCCGTTGTAATCGTGAATATCGAGCATCCCGCCCTGGGACCGTGCCGTCGGAGAAGGTTCCGCCTCATAGACCGTGACGGATATGGAGTGCAGATACAGGACACGGGCAAGGATGAGACCGCCGAGCCCGGCACCGACAACAGTGACATGAACAGACATGGATTCCCTTCCAAGGAAAAGGCAGAGGAAAAGGCCGCCCGGCCGGCTCCCGACCGACTGCCTGCCTGACTGCCCGCCACACCAACCTGCCGCCACCCACCGACAGTCCACCGACACCCCGCCGACAACCCACCACCAACACCGACAACCCGCCGACAAACGAAAACCACAGCCCGACACGACAACAAAAGACGCCCATGCCCAATCCGAACGCCCCCCAGCTCCAGCCGACCAGGACCAGAACCAGCAGGCAGGACCGGTAAACCGAGCCACGCCCACACCCCCACCAACCCCCCACCACCGGCACCCGCCCCGGCCCCGGGGTCACCTCCCGCTATCCGCAGGCGCGCGGACCGGTGTGCCGTGGCGGGACGTCCCCGTCGAATACGTGCTGGTCGCAGCCGTCGGAGAGTGACTGCGACCAGCACCTTCGCGACACTTGGCAGCCTGTCCCTCGCCGGGCACCTCCCACCCTGACCAAGGGATCTACCCGCAGCGCGGACGCGGCGTCCGTTGAAGCGCTGCTCACGCTTGCCGGCTCAGGCGAGGTGCTTGCTGAAGAACTCGACCAGCTTGGCGACGGCAGGAGTCACGTACTGGTCGCGGTCGTACAGATCGACGTGGGTGGCGCCGTCGACGAGGAACAGCTCGGCGTTGCCGGGGCTGCCGGCGACGGCCTTCTCCGAGAACCCGCGGGTCACCGCCTCGGTGCCGGCAATCATGAGCAGCGGGCGAGGCGCGATCTTGGCGACATCGGCGAAGGAATCGAACTGGTCGAGGAGATCCGCGCTGCGCACGACCACGTCTCCCGTGGAGCGCGGGTGCCTGCCGCGGGGCGTCTTGTAGTAGTCGACGAACTCGGCGACCGGGGCGGAGGTCTCGGCATCGGCCCTCTCCGGCAGCACAGCAAACGTTGCCGCGGGCTCGCCGGCGGCCTCGGCGCTGCGCAGGTTCCCGGAGTTCGCCACCATCTGCTGCCAGCCCTCGGGGTCGGCGCCGCGGAAGAAGCTGGGAACGTCGGTCCCGGAGACGCCCGCCACGGCCTTCATGCGGTGGTCCGTCTGGGCGGCGTAGGGCACGTAGGCGCCCGAGCCGCACACGCCCATCACGCCGATGCGCTCCGGATCGATCTCGGGACGCGTGGTGAGGTAGGAGACCGCCGCTCGGAAGTCCTCGGCGCGCTGGAAGGGGTCCTCCAGGCCGCGGGGCATGCCCTCGGACTCGCCCTGGAAGGCGGCATCGAAGGTCAGAACGGCGAACCCTTCCTTGACCAGGCGTGTGGCGTACACCGCCGGTGACTGCTCCTTGACCCCGGTCGTCTGGTGGCCGATGACAATGGCGGCGAGCGAGCCGTCGCTGTCCCCGGGAAGGTAGAGGTGGCCGGCGAGCTGCAGGCCGTTGGTCGGGAATCGGACGTCAGTCCTCATTTTCTGCTCCTGGGGGGATCGTGCCGGCCGGCGATCTGCGGGCCTGTATCCACTGTCCAGCCGACGGCAGGGGCCCAGGAAGGTCGGGATCCTTCCTAGGAAAGATCCCTCCCAGGCAGAGCATTTCCCTCGGTGCCATGCTGGAGGAGTGACTGATTCCGCGCACCTTCGTGAGCTCGGTGAGTTCCTCAAGCATCGCCGTGGTGAGCTCACACCGGCGCAGGTCGGGCTTCCCGAGCGCACGCACACCCAGCGCCGTGTGCGGGGACTGCGCCGTGAGGAAGTGGCTGAGCTCGCCGCGATCAGTACCGACTACTACGTACGCCTCGAGCAGGGCCGGCTGGCACCGTCGCGACCGGTGCTCGAGTCCCTCTCGCGCCAGCTGCGGCTGGACGGCGACCAGCGGGCGTACGTGGAAGGGCTGGTCGACCAGGCCGCGCGGGCCGGTCACCGCAAGACGCCGCGTCGGTCCCCTCGCCCCAAGGTGCACCCGCACCTGACCCGGCTGCTCGGCCAGCTCACCAGTACACCCGCCATCGTTTTCGGTCCACGCCTTGACATCCTCGCGTGGAACCCCTTGGCAGCACAGCTGCTGTGCGACTTCGCGGCTGTGCCCGAGTCCGAGCGCAACTACGTCCGCATGGTCTTCACCGACCCGCTGATGCGCGAAATCTATCCGGAGTGGGAAGACGTGGCCCGCACGTGCGTCGAAGTCCTGCGGATGGAAGCCGGAACGAATCCGACCGATCCAGCCCTTACAGCTCTTGTGGGCGAGCTGGCCGTGGCCGATCAGCAATTCCGGGTTTGGTGGGCCGAGCACCGCGTCGCGCACCAGGACTTCGGCAGCAAACGCATCACCCACTCCCTCGTCGGCGAACTCACCCTCGACTGGGACACCTTCCGCTACGCCGGTGCACCGGAACAGCAACTCGTGCTCTGGTCGGCCGAACCCGGCACCTCCAACGCGGAACGACTGGCCGATCTGGCCCACGGCACGGCTCAGAGACCGCCTTCGTGAGCACCACTGCGACTGATTCTTTTCGAGGAGCAGCGGACCGTCACCACTTTCGATACACGGCCAGTCGACCTGCACGGGCCGCGCTAGCAGGGTGACCAGCTGGGCAAGCCGGAGTTCGCGACGGGCCGGTGCGATCCGCACGGCGAAGGCGAACTCGTCTCCTGTGAGCCTGCCGACCGCCCCGCGGCTGCCCGCCCAGGCGGTGAGGCGCTGTGCGGTGGCGGCCAGGACGCGGTCGCCGGCGGCGTGCCCGCCGGGTCCGTCATTGATCTGCTTGAAGTGGTCCAGGTCCACGATACCGACCAGGGCGTGGTCGCCGTGCCGGTCGGTGATCTGCCAGGCCTTGGCGGTGAAGCCGTCGCCTCCGAGCAGACCCGTGAGCGGGTCGCGGCGGGCGGCGGACAGCTTGCGGTGCAGCGTGAGCGCGTGCACGGTCCAGCCGGTCAGCGGCACGGCGAGCGTGGTGATGAACAGGGCGCGTTGCCCGATCGGGGCCCGTACGCGCACGGTGGAGGCCAAACCGCGGTCACCGAGTACGCGAAGGAACAGGGCGAGGCCCGGTACGACGCCGAGGCCAGCGTGAAGAAGGCAGCCCGGCACCCGGAGCAGGCGTCGGAAGTCCGCCGGGTACGGGCTTCCGGCGGCACGGCCTCCCGTCAACCCGCCGGTCCGTCTCGTCCGGCGCGTACACGGACCGGCCGCCCGGGTACGCCTACCGGTCTCGTTCGGGTGATGCGCTCGGTGCTCTCGCCTTGTCCGGCCCGGAAACTTCCTACCGTGCTGAGCACCCAGCCACCGAAATGGCTCGACCCTCTCAAGGAGTAACGCATGCGCCGCATTGCCGCTTTGACCATGGGCGCTTTCGCTCTCGTTGGTCTCCTCGCTGGGCCAGTGAACGCTGCCCCCGCCCAGCCCACCGACGCTGTCGTACCGTTCAGCTGCCTCTCCTTGGGGATCGGCTGTCCGGTGGGCTACGTGCCGGCGGCGAACTGACCGTCGTACAGCAGAGCACCGGCCCGCTACCCCCGTCCCGGGATGGCGGGCCGCGCGCTGTTCAGGGCAGTCTGGGCAGGCTCCCGTACCCCACCAGCACCGGTCGCTACCCGGCCTTCCAGCCCACCACGGTCAGGATGTCACGGCCCCCCACACGACAACGGCCGGAGCAGCCACCATCAGGCACCGCCCCAGCAGCCGCCACTGCTCCCGGTTCATGCCGCAATCACCCCGCCCTCCGCCCAGATCCGCCCGCACCCCGTGCGGTGCACGCACCGGCGCCATGCTGATGGGCCCGCACGACGGTGGAATCGGCCGCCATGTCCCAGCAGACCTCAACACCGCATCAGC
>NZ_BMRV01000035.1 GCF_014648815.1 Streptomyces flaveolus
GCCGCCATGAAGCCCGGCGAGAGCGTCACCAACTCCCAGGGCCTGCCCACCATGACACTCACCCTCGGCAAGGACTTCAAGGGCGCCGGGGTCAAGATCAACGCCCCCTCCGGAAAGGCTCCGGAGGGGGTGGAGAAGTCCACGGCGGACAAGGTCCAGTGCGCCAAGTGACCTGACGGCCCTCTCTCGCGTCTTACCGGGCGGCCGTCGCGACCGTGGCGGAAACAACCCGTCGGGTCGGCCGTACAGCCAATGGGGCGGCCCGTACGTCCAACTGTGCGAACAGAACGCGCCCTTGGGCACGTCGGCCGGCGCGAGGGGTGGGGAGAGGGACATGACGCAGAGTGATGTGCGCGGACGGCGGACGCGCTCCGGTGCCGTCCGGCGCGGGAGGGGTGCCCGGCAGGGGGCCGCGGGCGGCGAGGGCCCCGGCGCGGGCGCGGAGGACCGCACCGGCGGACACGGCGGCCGGCGGTCCGGGCGGCGGCGGGCGGGGCGCGGGCGCCGTGTGCTCAGGTGGTCCGCGTCGACGCTCGCGGTGCTGATACTCGGGACGGCCGGCGCCGGATACCTCTACTACCAGCACCTGAGCGGCAACATCGAAAAGGGCGAGCGCAACAGCGGCGACTCGAAGGCGCACAGGACCGAGCCGAACGCGGCCGGGCAGACACCCCTGAACATCCTGCTGATCGGCTCCGACAGCCGCGCCTCCGACGCGAACGTGGCGCTGGGCGGCGGCAAGGACCACCGCGACAACCCGCCGCTGGGCGACGTGCAGATGCTGATCCACCTGTCCGCGGACCGCAAGAGCGCCGCGGTGGTCAGCATCCCCCGCGACACCCGGGTCGACATCCCCAAGTGCACGGACCCGGACACCGGCACGACGTATCCGGCGACCAACACGATCATCAACGAGTCGCTGGGCCGGGGCGGCGCCGGCTGCACCCTGGCCACCTGGCAGAACCTCACCGGGGTCTACGTCGACCACTGGATGACGATCGACTTCGCGGGCGTCGTGTCGATGGCGGACGCCGTCGGCGGGGTCGAGGTCTGTGTGAACCAGAACGTGTGGGACCGCCCGCTGAGCGCCGGCGAGAGCGGCGGCTCGGGCCTGAAGATGAAGGCCGGCCGGCACAAGGTGCAGGGCGAGGAGGCCCTCCAGTGGCTGCGCACCCGGCACGCCTGGGGCAGTGACCTGATGCGGGCACGGGCCCAGCACATGTACATGAACTCGATGATCCGGACCCTGAAGGACCAGAACGTCTTCACCGACGGGGGCCGGCTGATGAACCTGGCCGAGGCGGCCACGAAGTCCCTGGGCGTCTCGGAGGAGATCGGCACGCCCAAGAAGCTGTACGACCTCGGGATGCAGCTGAAGACGGTGCCGACGGACCGCATCACCATGACGACGCTGCCCACCGTCCAGGACCCCGAGGACGAGAACCACCTGCTGCCGGACGGAGCGAACGCCGAGAAGGTGTGGGCGATGCTCCGTGACGACGTGTCCTTCGACGACAAGGGCGCGAAGACCGGCGGCAAGGGCGCCGGCGGGAGTGACGGCGAGGGCGCGGGCACCACCGGCGGGGACGGCACCGGCAAGTCCCCCGAGGACCCGGCCGCCGCGGACGCCGAGATCGGCGTACTCGTGCAGAACGCCACCCGGTCCGACTCGCTGGGTCCGGTCAGCGGACGTGCGGGCACGGTCGCCGAGGCGCTGGCGGAGAAGGGCTTCGACAGGGCCACGAAGGACACCTCGGCGGCGCTCTCCGAGGAGCGGACCGTCGTGCGCTATCCGAGCGCCGATCTGGCCGGGGACGCGCAGCGGGTCGCGACCGCGCTGGGCATTCCGGCGAGCGCGGTGCAGAAGTCGGCGGACGTCTCCGGCGTCACGGTCGTCGTCGGCACCGACTGGCGCTCGGGCACGACGTATCCGAAGCAGAAGACGCCGGAGGCAGGCGACCTGCCCGACAACAGCGACGCCCTCAACGGCGCCGACACCGGCAAGTGCATGGACGTCTACCAGCCCTACCGCTGGTAGACGTTCACAGAAATGGGTCGGAATGCCCTGTTGTAGGGGAGTCGAATTTGTCACCGGTGTCGTTCGACGCTGAACTGGACGGATAGTGTGAGCGCTCCAGTGCCCCCGCCGCGAGGTCCGCCCTGGCGTCGTGCACTTGTTGACCCTTTACCGTGCGCCTTCGGGGGAAGGCGCCGCGTGGCCCCGACGGAGGACTGGGAGACCGTGGACGCGCAAGGACGTGGGCGGGCGGACGACATCGACCCCGCAGACCAGTGGGTGCTCAATCCGCGGACCGGCGAATACGAACTGCGGCTGCCTTCTTCCGCGCCGCAGCCAGCCGTTCCGAAGCCCCGCGGAAGCGCACCGGGCGAGAGCGACGGCGAGCGCGGCACCACCAGCGCGACCCGTCGCCGTACGACGGCCCCCGGACGTGACGTGCCGCCCCAGCGTCGCCGCCGTCCCGCACCGGAGGAGCCGGCGCCCGGGCGGCGCGGCCGGCGGCCGGCCAAGAAGTCGACGGGCAAGAAGGTCCTGCTGTGGACCGGCGGCACGACGGCGTTCGTCGTCCTCGTGGCCGGTGTCGGCGGCTACCTCTACCTCAAGCACCTCGAGGGCAACGTCTCGACGACGGACGTCGGCAGCGCGGGCAGCAGCAACTTCAGCAAGGACGAGGCCTTCAACATCCTCATCATCGGCACCGACAAGCGCACCGGTGAGGGCAACGAGGGCTACGGCGACGCCGGCAGCGTCGGGCACGCCGACACCAACATCCTGCTGCACGTCGCCAAGGACCGCTCCAACGCGACCGCGCTGAGCATCCCCCGCGACCTGATAGTCGACATCCCCGACTGCCCGACGACGCAGGAGGACGGGAGCGAGAAGGTCATTCCGGGCCAGCAGGGTGTGCGCTTCAACCGGAGCCTCGGCGAGAGCGGCCGGGACGCGGGCTGCACCATGCGCACGGTGAAGGAGGTGACCGGCATCCCGGTCGACCACTTCATGATGGCCGACTTCAACGCGGTCAAGACGCTGACCACCGCGGTCGACGGTGTGGAGGTCTGCGTGGAGCACGCCGTCAACGACAAGCAGTCCAAACTCGTGCTGCCCGCCGGCAAGTCCAAGGTGGAGGGCGAGGACGCCCTCGCCTTCGTCCGCACCCGGCACGCCTTCGGCAACAAGGGCGACCTCGACCGCATCAAGGTGCAGCAGCAGTTCCTGGGCTCGCTCATGCGGAAGATGTCCTCCAGCGACACCCTCACCAGCCCCACCAAGCTGGTGAAGCTCGCCGAGGCCGCCACGAAGGCGCTCACCGTGGACAAGCCCATCGGCAACGTCGGCACGCTCAAGGACATCGCCCTGGAGCTGAAGAAGGTGCCGACGAAGAACATCACGTTCGCCACGGTGCCGGTGAAGGACAACCCCGCCGAGAAGACCCCGGTGACGGTCGTGGTGGACGAGGCGAAGGCGCCGCAGGTCTTCACCATGGTCCAGAACGACATCTCGTTCACCGAGGTCAAGCAGCAGCAGAAGAAGGAGGCCGCGGCCGTCGCGGCGCGCCTGCAGGGCACCAAGTCCGAGCCGTCCGAGATCCGCGTCCGCGTCCAGAACGGCGGCGCCCCGGGCGGCAGCGCCGGGAAGGAACTGCTCTACCTCCAGAACGAGGCGGGCGTCACCAAGTCCGAGAACGCCGGCAACGCCCCGGCCCCGCTC
>NZ_BMRV01000036.1 GCF_014648815.1 Streptomyces flaveolus
TCGAGTTCGGACAGTTCCCCGATGCGGCGGTCGAGGGTGCCGGTGTTCTCGGCGGCTTTGGTGGCGTACTTAGCGACGTAGGAGGCGACGGCCTGTTCGGTGATCTCCGAGCCGTCCCCGAACGCCTTTACCGGCCGGACGTCGAGCTGGGTGCCCCAGCGGAAAGTCCGGGCCGGTTGGCCGTCGACGGCCGGGACCGATACCGAGGTGTAGGAGTGGCCGGCGGCGGCGCGGATCGCATCGGCGAGGAGATCCACGGTGGCCCAGGACGGGGGCGGGGTGTCCGGGCCGTCGGGTCCGTCGATGCGGATCACGGCGTGGAAGTGCACGGCGCCGCGTTTTTGGAATTCGGCAACCTTGCCGTACGAGAGCCGGGCGCACTCCTTGAGTTCGCGTTGGGTGATGCCGGCGCGGGCGGCGATCTCGCGGCGCAAGCGGTTGGTGAAGCGCTGCCACAGCTGCCCGGCGTGGTTGTTGAACAGCACCGCGCCCGCGTAGTCGTACGTGGCAGGGTCCAGGGCGGTGCCCAGCTCCGGGGCGCCCAGGGCGTGGTGGGTGCCGCAGCGGCAGGTGCCGCGGTCGGGCTGGTTGTGCACGCGGCCGAACGACGGGGCGGTGAGGGTGGCGAAGACCCGCGGGTGATCCCGCACGGTGGCAGGGATGTCCCGGCGGTCGTCCCCGGCCAGCCCAGCACGGATCAGGTGGTAGGTGTCGCCCGCGTACGTCCAGGCGCAGGACGGGCAGCGCGAGGCACGGCGGTTGCCGCAGGCGACACGGAGCCGCCCGCCCGGCTCTTTCTCGGTGGAGTAGTGGTGCAGGGTGACGCCGGTGGTCTTGTCCTTGTGGAGCGTCCAGCCGGTCAGGTGGATCGGGTCGGCGCAGCCGCCGGTGCGACGGATCTGGTCTTGCCAGCGATCAAAGCCCGGGGACCCGGCCACCCGCAGCAGATCGCCGAGGGTGATCGGGTCCAGGCCCGCCAGGGTGGCGGTGTCACTCACGCTGTTACCTCCCGGCCCGGGCCAGGGCGACGGGGCGGGTGCGGCCGGTGCCCTGGCAGGTCGGGCAGGTGACACGGAGGGTGGCGCGGGTCCCGTCGGGGTGGCGGGTGCCGGTGGTGATGGCGACGGTCGGGAAGCCGTCGCAGTCGCGGCAGATACGCGCGGCCGGGTCGTGCTGGGGCATCATGGGCATGCCTTTCGGGTCCGTTGGATCGGGAAGGTGGCAAGGCGCCCGGGGCGGCGGAAGTTTGGCGACGGATGCCGCCCCGGGGGCCACTAGCGGCGCTTGGCGTCGGTGTTGACCAGGGAGCGGATCACCAGGGCGCAGACGGCGACCGAGGCGCCGGTGATGGCCACGGCCAGGAGCATGGAGACCAGGACCGCGCCGACGACCAGGACGACCGCGGTGCCGCTGCCGACCAGGGCAAGTGCGGTGCCCGGGGTGAGCTGGACCGTGGGACGAGTCGAGGCCGGGGCGGCGGGGGCCGGCGGCGTGGCCTGGGCTCCCGGGGTGATGGTGGTCGGCTCGACGACGGCGGGCGGGGTGACCAGGCCGGTGGGCTGGGGCATGGTCGGAAGCTTGGGCCGGAACATAAACGTGCTCCCTTCCGTGGGTTACTCGATGGCGGTGTCGATGACCGGGGCGAGGAGGCTGTCGGCGAGGAGGTAGCCGCCCAGCAGGAGTACGGCGATGAGCCACCAGGGCGGGCGGACGAGCTTGACGCCGAGAACTCCGACGCAGAGCAGGGCGAACCAGAGCGGGACGTCCATGACGATGGCCTCCTAGCGGATCTTGCAGCGGTGGGTGCGGGCGGCGAGCTGGGCGGCGGACTGGCTGGTGTAGTCGGCGGACCAGCCGCACCCATCGGAGCTGCACACGGCGGCGTGCTTGGTTTGGCCGTGCCGGTCGCGGTGGGTGCCGATCTGCACCGGGCCGATCCGCATCACGGAGTGGAAGAAGTCACGGGCAGGCATGACGAGGGTTCTCCTTTCGGTTCAGGCGAGTTGGGCGGCGATGGCGTCGGCCAGGTGCGGCGGGACGCCGAGGCGGGCGCGCAGGGTGTCGGTGTCGATCCGGGAGCCGGTGCGGTGTTCGTGGTCGGCGGCGACCTTGCGGGCGTGGTCGACCAGCGCAGCCGGAACCGGAACCGCCGGCGGCGAAGCCGGGGCCGGTTCGGCGACCGGCAGCGCGGGGGGTTCCTCGGGCGCCGGGACGGCCACGGGCTCCGGGTCCGACTCGGCGGCTGGGGCTGGTTCGCGCTCCATCTCGGCGGCCGGGGCCGGGGCCGGGTCTGGGGCGGCGGGTGCCGGCGGAGCCGAGGGCCGGGCCGTGGGTGCGTGGGCGAGGAGGGTGCCGCCAAGGAAGGCGAGGGCGGGCCATCCGGCAACGAGGATGCGCAGCCAGGCCGGGACGTCGCTCAGGTCGAGGAGTCCGGCGGTGGCGATGTTGGCGCCGAGCGAGGCGACCAGGGCGATCAGGAACCAGCACCAGGCCAGCCGGGATGGCCCGTCGGAGCGCAGCCGACGCCAGGCGGCGACGAAGAGCAGGTCCACCGAGATGGGGTAGGCCCAGGCCTTCCAGCCGTCCTGTCCCGCGGCGGCGGCCAGGTCGTGCAGGTGGGCGAAGGACAGCGCTCCGGCGATGACTGCCTGGACCAGCACGGCGTCCAGGCGGAGAGAGCGGGTGGGCGTCCTCATGACCGGCTCCGGGGGCCGCGGCCCAGAGCGTGAGCCACGGTGTCGCGATTAGCCGGGGTGTAAGCGGTGCGGACTCCGGAGATCGACAGCCCGGCCGCATCAGCCAGGGAGGCCAGCGTGTAGGGCCGAGGGCCGGTGAACTCCCGCCCGTAGGCCAGGTACACCCGGATCTGCCGGTCCAGCTGATCACGCGCCTCCCGCAAGGCAGTGAGCTGAGCGAGGAAGTCATCCGGGAGGAGGTCATCCAGTGCTGCCAGAGACTGAGGCATGAGAAGGGCTCTCCTTCAGGCATGGAGCGGGTAGGGACCCGGCGCGAAGGACGGTCGCGCCGACCGAGGCAGGGGCAACGCTCAGGCGGCAGCCGGGGCCGACTCGACAGCCGGGACCGGGGCGACGGTGCCGAGGGCGGGCCGAAACGGCGCAAGAGCAGGCAGGTCCGGGGTCAAGTCGGCGTGCCGGTTGCAGACGTTCACCGCGTGCCGCAGCGAGGTGTGCGGGGCACGGATGCGGGCCCAGCCGCCGGCCGAGTCGCCGGTGACGGCGACGCCGGGGGTGTCGGTGGGAATCGAGATCGCGGCCAGGACGGCGTCCGGGGCGATGTCGCCGAAGGCCATGTTCGCGCTGGCTTCGTCGTTGACGCGGTGGGCGGTGCGGCCGGTGAGCTGGGCGCGGAGCATCGTGATGCCCTTGCCGAGTTCGGAGCCGAAGCGCTGCCCACAGACCTCCAGATAAATGCCGGCGGCGCGGCCGAGCTGGGCGAGCCGGGCCAGGGCGGTGATGATCCGATCGCGGCGCTTCTCGTCTTCCTTGGTGGCGAAGAGGGCAAGTTCGGC
>NZ_BMRV01000037.1 GCF_014648815.1 Streptomyces flaveolus
TCTTCCAAACTGGCTACGCGGGTTCGATTCCCGTCGCCCGCTCCAGACGACTCAGGGCCAGGTCAGAGGATCATTCCTCCGCCTGGCCCTGATCGCATTCCGGGGTCCCGATCAGTCGGTCGTGTCCCCGGCGTGCCCCTTGGGCTTTCGATCTTTCTTCTTCTTGCCCTTCCGGCCCTTCTTCCGCCCCTTGTCAACGAGCCCGGACACGGCGTCGGCGATCAGCCGGTCCCGCTCGGCACTGGCGTGCTGATAGATCAGCGCGGCCCGGGCGGTGCTGTGACCCATGCGCGCCATCAGCTCCCGGGTGCTCGCGCCGGTCGAGGCGGCGAGCGTGTTGCCGGTGTGCCGGAGATCGTGGAAGTGCAGACCCTTGACGCCGGCGTCGGTGCACGCGGCGCGCCACAGACGGTTGAAGTGGTTCCGGCGCGGGGTCGCACCCTTTGCACCGATGAACACGCGACCGTCCGCGCCGGGTTCGGCGTACCGCTTCAAGTGCTCGCGGATCTCCGGAATGATCGCGGCCGGGATCGACACCGTACGCTTGCCAGCAGCGCTCTTGGGCGCCTTGATCTCGCGCTCACCGTTGTTGAGTTCAGCGACCGACCGGCGGACGCGCACGGCACAGTGGTCCAGGTCGACGTCCCGGCGGTGCAGACCGATCAGTTCGCCCCAGCGAAGACCGAGGAAGCCGGCCATGAGGACGAGTGCCCGGTAACGCGGCTGGATGGCGTCGGCCAAGTCGTAGACCTCCTGCACGGTCGCGGTGGGCCGCTCCGGGGTGTGCACCACGCTCGCGCCCTTGATCGTGCACGGGTTGCGCCGGATCATCTGGTCCGCCACGGCCGTGCCGAGGATGGCGCGGAGCAGGGCGTACGCCTTGGCGGCGGTCGTCGGTCCAGTGCCGGCGGCGAGCTTGTCCGCACGCCAGCGGCGCACGAGCGGGGGCGAGATGTCCGCGACGTTGACGGTGCCGAAGGCGGGTTCGAGGTGGTGCCGCAGAAGCGAGGCGTAGAGCTGCCGCGTCCGGGTGGTCACCTCGCGTTCCTCGATCCAGGCAGCGGCGTACGGCCCGAACGCCACCTTCCCGGCGTCGGGGTCGTGCCAGTCGCCACGGCGCATCTCGGTCTGTTTGTCGGCCAGCCAGGCGTCCGCGTCCTTCTTCGTGCGGAAGGTCTCCGGGGCCGGTCGGAGCAAGCCGTCAGGACCGACGTAACGGGCCTGATAGCGGCCGGACGGGAGCTTGCGAACCCGCCCGAACTGTCGGCGCTTCCCCGCCATCAGGCAGCCACCCCCTGGAGGGCAGCGCCACGCCGACGCGGCTGCACCGTGTTGGCGGCGATGAACTCCCGTACGGCGCTCTCGGGGATGCGCACGTGTCGGCCGACCTTCACGTACGTGATGCGGCGCTCCTCGATCAGACGGCGCGGGAAGCGCACGGTCGTGCCGAGGAGTTCGGCGACCTGTTCCACGTTGAGGTATCGCTCATTCATGGGCTTGCTGTCCTTCCTGGCGCAGGGCTGCGAGTTCTTCGCGGGCGGTTTCGCGGTTGAGTTGGAGGTCGCGGGCGATGGTGGCGGCGAGGGCGGACTCGCCGGGGGTGTGGCCGTGTCCGGCGTACTGCCAGTCGGCGAGGACGAGGACGGTGTCGGGCTCGCGGTCGTCCAAGCCGAGGGCGGCGGCCTCTTGGGCGGCGCGGTAGTCGGCGCGTGCCTGGCGGAGGGCGCCGAGGGTGGTCGAGTACTGGCGGGACTTGGAGGAGAAGTGGCCACGGAAGCCGAGCATGTGCGCCCAGGCCCACAACCGCCGGTCCGGATAGAGCGAATCGAGGATCTTGCACGCTTCGATGAGGCGGCGGGCGTGGTCGGGGACGCCGTGCCGGTCGAGTTCGGACAGTTCCCCGATGCGGCGGTCGAGGGTGCCGGTGTTCTCGGCGGCTTTGGTGGCGTACTTAGCGACGTAGGAGGCGACGGCCTGTTCGGTGATC
>NZ_BMRV01000038.1 GCF_014648815.1 Streptomyces flaveolus
ATAAATGCCGGCGGCGCGGCCGAGCTGGGCGAGCCGGGCCAGGGCGGTGATGATCCGATCGCGGCGCTTCTCGTCTTCCTTGGTGGCGAAGAGGGCAAGTTCGGCGACCTCATCGACCAGGACCACGATCGGCACCGGTCGCAGATCCTCGGGCAGGTCCCAGATGTCGGCGGCGATCTCCGCATCCGGCACGTCCGCGGTGATCCGCTGCTCGGCCCGGATCAGCTGGTAGACGTCCTGCATGTGGGAGACGAGGGCGTCTAGGAGTTCGGCGGCGGTGTCAGGGTTGTCGGCCAGCGCGGAGAACCGCCGTGCCAGCGGGAACAGCTCCACACCCTGCTTGCAGTCGATGCCGACCAGGGCGACCCGCTGCGGGGCGAGCGCAGCCACGAGGTTGCGCTGATAGACCGACTTGCCGGACTCCGTCGCGCCGATGACCAGCCCATGCGGCACCGTGCGGTAGTCGCGGTAGTGCACGGCACCGTCCTCGCGCAGGGCGACCGGCACCCGCATCGGCTGGGAGTCGACCGCGGCGGGCATCTGTACGCGCTTGAGGACGTCGTAGCCGGTCATGCGCAGCTCCACCACACCCGAGCGCAGCTCACGCGAGGTGACGCCGTACATGGCGAACGAGTGCCTCAGCCGGTCGCACGAGGCCGCCACGTCGAAGGCGTCCTGACCGGGCCGGAGCTTGAGCCGTAACACCAAGCCAGTGCGGGTGATCCGCAGCCGGAGGATGCGCGGGGCCCGCGGGCCGGGAACGGGCCGGTTGGTCATCCGGGCGACCGTGAGACGCCAACGCGGAGCCGGAACGGTCAGGCCACAGGCGTCCATGACCGAGCCGTAGCGGACCAGCACCCGCAGCGCGGCGAGGGTGACCCCGAAGGTCAGCCAGTACCAGGCGGGCCGCCGCCACCGCAGGAGACCCGCAGCGGCGACGACCAGCACCAGGGCGACGATCAGCCACGTCATGGCTCAGGCCGCCTTCGAGGACGAGGCGCCGGCCACGATCGAGGTGACCGCGACCGCGCGGAAGGCGATGCCGTGCCGCTTCTGGCCGTTGAACTCGTTCTCCCACGGCCGGGCGATCAGACCGGTCAGCGCGACCGGGGTGCCCATCATCAGGTCACCGGAGATGCCGGACTCCGGGACGGTCACGGACAGGATCTCCACCTCACCGTTGGCCGCGAACATCACGTCCACGGTCGACAGCGCGGCACCGGTCTCGGCGTCCATCGCCCGCTCACCGGTACGACGGTCCTTCACCTTCGGCTGCGGGGGCTGCGCCACCATCACGGTGGCCGCGGACGTGTCGACGGGAATCTGACGCATGATGGAACTCCCTTTCCGGGGACGGGAGCGGCGTACTTACTTGGCGGTGTGTCGCCGCTCCTGTGTGTTGACGGAAGCCCGCAGCTCAGCCGCAGACTTTGCGCTTCCAAC
>NZ_BMRV01000039.1 GCF_014648815.1 Streptomyces flaveolus
AACACAGTGGACGCGAGCAACTGAGGACAAGCCCTCGGCCTATTAGTACCGGTCACCTCCACACCTTGCGGTGCTTCCAGATCCGGCCTATCAACCCAGTCGTCTACTGGGAGCCTTACCCCATCAAGTGGGTGGGAGTCCTCATCTCGAAGCAGGCTTCCCGCTTAGATGCTTTCAGCGGTTATCCCTCCCGAACGTAGCCAACCAGCCATGCCCTTGGCAGGACAACTGGCACACCAGAGGTTCGTCCGTCCCGGTCCTCTCGTACTAGGGACAGCCCTTCTCAAGACTCCTACGCGCACAGCGGATAGGGACCGAACTGTCTCACGACGTTCTAAACCCAGCTCGCGTACCGCTTTAATGGGCGAACAGCCCAACCCTTGGGACCGACTCCAGCCCCAGGATGCGACGAGCCGACATCGAGGTGCCAAACCATCCCGTCGATATGGACTCTTGGGGAAGATCAGCCTGTTATCCCCGGGGTACCTTTTATCCGTTGAGCGACGGCGCTTCCACAAGCCACCGCCGGATCACTAGTCCCGACTTTCGTCCCTGCTCGACCCGTCGGTCTCACAGTCAAGCTCCCTTGTGCACTTACACTCAACACCTGATTGCCAACCAGGCTGAGGGAACCTTTGGGCGCCTCCGTTACTCTTTAGGAGGCAACCGCCCCAGTTAAACTACCCATCAGACACTGTCCCTGATCCGGATCACGGACCCAGGTTAGACATCCAGCACGACCAGACTGGTATTTCAACGACGACTCCCCCTGAACTGGCGTCCAGAGTTCACAGTCTCCCAGCTATCCTACACAAGCCGAACCGAACACCAATATCAAACTGTAGTAAAGGTCCCGGGGTCTTTCCGTCCTGCTGCGCGAAACGAGCATCTTTACTCGTAGTGCAATTTCACCGGGCCTATGGTTGAGACAGTCGAGAAGTCGTTACGCCATTCGTGCAGGTCGGAACTTACCCGACAAGGAATTTCGCTACCTTAGGATGGTTATAGTTACCACCGCCGTTTACTGGCGCTTAAGTTCTCAGCTTCGCCACCCCGAAGAGTGACTAACCGGTCCCCTTAACGTTCCAGCACCGGGCAGGCGTCAGTCCGTATACATCGCCTTACGGCTTCGCACGGACCTGTGTTTTTAGTAAACAGTCGCTTCTCGCTGGTCTCTGCGGCCACCCCCAGCTCACGGAGTAAATCCGGTCACCAGACGTGGCCCCCCTTCTCCCGAAGTTACGGGGGCATTTTGCCGAGTTCCTTAACCATAGTTCACCCGAACGCCTCGGTATTCTCTACCTGACCACCTGAGTCGGTTTAGGGTACGGGCCGCCAT
>NZ_BMRV01000041.1 GCF_014648815.1 Streptomyces flaveolus
CCGCTGCAGGGCTTCACGTCCACGCCCCGCCCGCTGGACGGTGTCGCGCCGTTCGTCTGGCACGGCTCGATCCGCTCTCCGGAGATCGCCGAGCAGGCCGCGTACTACGGTGACGGCTTCTTCCACAACAACATCTTCTGGCCGGCCGACCACACCAAGCGCATGGTCGAGTTCTACCGCAAGCGCTACGCCCACTACGGGCACGGTACGCCCGAGCAGGCGATCGTCGGTCTCGGCGGTCAGGTGTTCATGCGGAGGAACAGCCAGGACGCGGTGCGCGAGTTCCGGCCGTACTTCGACGTCGCGCCGGTCTACGGGCACGGTCCGTCGCTGGAGGAGTTCACCGAGCAGACGCCGCTGACCGTCGGCTCGCCGCAGCAGGTGATCGAGAAGACCCTCGCCTTCCGCGACTACGCCGGTGACTACCAGCGCCAGCTGTTCCTGATGGACCACGCGGGGCTGCCGCTGAAGACCGTCCTGGAGCAGCTCGACCTGCTCGGCGAGGAGGTCGTGCCGGTGCTGCGCGAGGAGTTCGCGAAGAACCGCCCGGCGGACGTGCCGGACGCCCCGACCCACGCCTCGCTGCTGGCGGGCGCGAAGAGTGCTGAGCAGGAAGGAGCACGCGCATGAAGCTCGTCGTCGTCTCCGCGGGACTGAGTGTCCCGTCCTCCACCCGGCTGCTGGCCGACCGGCTGGCGGCGGTCGCCGCCCCGGCGGCCACCGCGCCGGAGCCCCAGCCGGCCGCTGTCCACATGATCGAGCTGCGGGACCTCGCGGTGGAGATCGCGCACACCTTCACCAACGGTTTCCCCGGGCGGGAGCTGTCCGCCGCCTTCGACGCCGTGCGGGCGGCCGACGGCCTGATCGTCGTCACGCCGGTGTTCTCGGCGTCGTACAGCGGGCTGTTCAAGTCGTTCTTCGACGCGCTGGGCGCCACGGAAGCGGACGCCCTGGCGGGGAAGCCGGTGCTGATCGCGGCGACCGGCGGCACGGCCCGGCACTCGCTCGTGCTGGAGCACGCACTGCGTCCGCTCTTCGCCTACCTCAAGGCCGTCGTCGTCCCGACCGG
>NZ_BMRV01000042.1 GCF_014648815.1 Streptomyces flaveolus
GGTCACCACCACCTCCGGTCCCGGCGTCGCACTCAAGAGCGAAACCATCGGTCTCGCGGTGTCGCTGGAGCTGCCGCTGCTGATCGTGGACATCCAGCGCGGCGGCCCGTCGACGGGGCTGCCGACCAAGACCGAGCAGGCGGATCTGCTGCAGGCGATGTACGGCCGCAACGGCGAGGCCCCGGTGCCCGTGGTCGCGCCGCGTACTCCGGCGGACTGCTTCGACGCGGCCCTGGAGGCGGCGCGGATCGCGCTGGTCTACCGCACCCCGGTGTTCCTGCTGTCCGACGGCTACCTGGCCAACGGCTCCGAGCCGTGGCGGATTCCGGAGCTGGACGAGCTGCCGGACCTGGCGGTGCGGTTCGCGCAGGGCCCCAACCACACGCTGGACGACGGCACCGAGGTGTTCTGGCCCTACAAGCGGGACCCGCAGACCCTGGCCCGTCCGTGGGCGGTGCCGGGCACGCCGGGTCTGGAGCACCGGATCGGCGGCATCGAGAAGCAGGACGGCACGGGCAACATCTCCTACGACCCGGCCAACCACGACCTCATGGTCCGCACCCGCCAGGCCAAGATCGACGGCATCCAGGTCCCCGACCTGGAGGTCGACGACCCGGACGGTGCGCGCACCCTCGTTGTGGGCTGGGGCTCGACGTACGGGCCGATCACCGCGGCGGTGCGGCGGCTGCGGGCGGCCGGGGAGGCGATCGCGCAGGCCCATCTGCGCCACCTCAACCCCTTCCCGCGCAACCTCGGTGACGTACTGGCCCGTTACGAGCGCGTCGTGGTCCCCGAGATGAACCTCGGGCAGCTCGCCACGCTCATCCGGGCCCGGTACCTGGTCGACGCCCGCCCGTACAACCAGGTCAACGGCATGCCGTTCAAGGCG
>NZ_BMRV01000043.1 GCF_014648815.1 Streptomyces flaveolus
CGCCTTGAACGGCATGCCGTTGACCTGGTTGTACGGGCGGGCGTCGACCAGGTACCGGGCCCGGATGAGCGTGGCGAGCTGCCCGAGGTTCATCTCGGGGACCACCACCTTGTCGTAGCCCTTCAGGACCGGGCCCAGATTGTGCGGGAAGGGGTTGAGGTGGCGCAGGTGGGCCTGCGCGATCGGCTCCCCGGCCGCCCGCAGCCGCCGCACCGCCGCCGTGATCGGCCCGTACGTCGAGCCCCAGCCCACAACGAGGGTGCGCGCACCGTCCGGGTCGTCGACCTCCAGGTCGGGGACCTGGATGCCGTCGATCTTGGCCTGGCGGGTGCGGACCATGAAGTCGTGGTTGGCCGGGTCGTAGGAGATGTTGCCCGTGCCGTCCTGCTTCTCGATACCGCCGATCCGGTGCTCCAGACCCGGCGTGCCCGGCACCGCCCACGGACGGGCCAGGGTCTGCGGGTCCCGCTTGTAGGGCCAGAACACCTCGGTGCCGTCGTCCAGCGTGTGGTTCGGTCCCTGCGCGAACCGCACCGCCAGATCCGGCAGCTCGTCCAGCTCCGGAATCCGCCACGGCTCGCTGCCGTTGGCCAGGTAGCCGTCGGACAGCAGGAACACCGGGGTGCGGTAGACCAGCGCGATCCGCGCCGCCTCCAGGGCCGCGTCGAAGCAGTCCGCCGGAGTACGCGGCGCCACCACGGGCACCGGGGCCTCGCCGTTGCGGCCGTACATCGCCTGCAGCAGATCCGCCTGCTCGGTCTTGGTCGGCAGCCCCGTCGACGGACCGCCGCGCTGGATGTCCACGATCAGCAGCGGCAGCTCCAGCGACACCGCGAGACCGATGGTTTCGCTCTTGAGTGCGACGCCGGGACCGGAGGTGGTGGTGACC
>NZ_BMRV01000044.1 GCF_014648815.1 Streptomyces flaveolus
CATGATCACTCGCCCCAAAGCAGCTCCAGCCCAAAGCCGCTCCACCGACCTAGTTCCGGCCAAGTTCCCGTGGAGACGAGCTGAGCACAGTGGATACACATGCAGACGTACGCAGACAGACGGCCGACAAACGCCTAACCAACCCGGAGGAAAACACGCGCGCTACAGGTAGCTGGAACTAAGCAGCAGCGGCGGCGGTCAATGGGAAGCCCAGCAGCCCGCTGCTACGGTCTCTCACAGCTCCACGGCTCAGGCACGAGAACCCCCGCACGAACCCAGTCAGTTGAGTGCCACGAGCGTTGAGGCGGAACACGTACCACCTGCGCTAGTCTGCACCCCAACCGAAGACAACTGTCTTCAGGAACGCCTTCAGGCCGTGCGTCTCGATCTTTGGCGGACGAACGCACAGCCAGGGGCGTATCTCGTATCAACCTTGGAAGGACGACGATGGACGAGCCAGAGGTCCACCCCAGCGCATCCCGAGATGCGTGCAACGTAACGCATAAAGTGTTGCATTGCAATGCACGCACTGCGGCCGACCATGACAGGCCGGCAGGCCGCAGCCGTGAGGCGTGGCGACACCCGAGCATCGTGGCGGCACTGATCGGTGCTGCCGCTACCGTGACCGCCGCCGTGATCACCGCCGTGGTCTCCGTGATGCTGGTCAAGATGCTGTGACGTGTCCCCCACGTGCCCGACGGAGCAGTACATCACGGCACCAAAAGGGGAACCGCGGGGAACGCGCCACATAGCAGCAGGTCAGGAAGACCGCAGGTGGGACCACATCCGCGTACGCGATCTTCCAAACTGGCTACGCGGGTTCGATTCCCGTCGCCCGCTCC
>NZ_BMRV01000045.1 GCF_014648815.1 Streptomyces flaveolus
TTCCGCACCGCCGCCCGCCGGCTGCCCGCGATCGCCGCGATGGGCTTCGACGTCGTCTACCTGCCCCCGGTCCACCCCATCGGCACCACCTTCCGCAAGGGCCGCAACAACACCCTGTCCGCCGGCCCCGACGACGTCGGCGTCCCCTGGGCCATCGGCTCCCCCGAGGGCGGCCACGACGCCGTCCACCCCGGCCTGGGCACCATCGACGACTTCGACGCCTTCGTCGCCCGCGCCGGCGAACTCGGCCTGGAGATCGCCCTCGACTTCGCCCTGCAGTGCTCCCCGGACCACCCCTGGGTCCACAAGCACCCCGAGTGGTTCCACCACCGGCCCGACGGCACCATCGCCCACGCCGAGAACCCGCCCAAGAAGTACCAGGACATCTACCCCATCGCCTTCGACGCCGACATGGACGGCCTGATCGCCGAGACCGTCCGCGTCCTCCGCTTCTGGATGGACCACGGCGTGCGGATCTTCCGCGTCGACAACCCGCACACCAAACCCGTCGTGTTCTGGGAACGCGTCATCGGCGAGATCAACCGCGCCGACCCCGACGTGATCTTCCTGGCCGAGGCCTTCACCCGCCCCGCGATGATGCACACCCTCGCCCAGATCGGCTTCCAGCAGTCCTACACCTACTTCACCTGGCGCACCACCAAACAGGAACTGACCGAGTACCTCACCGAACTGTCGGGGGACGCCGCCTCCTACATGCGGCCCAACTTCTTCGCCAACACCCCCGACATCCTGCACGCCTACCTCCAGCACGGCGGCCGCCCCGCCTTCGAGGTCCGCGC
>NZ_BMRV01000046.1 GCF_014648815.1 Streptomyces flaveolus
CTGTCGGTGTGGGTCGTCACCGGTGACGGCGACGCGCTGTCCATCGGCGGCAACCACCTCATCCACGCGCTGCGCCGCAACGTGAACCTGAAGATCCTGCTGTTCAACAACCGGATCTACGGTCTGACCAAGGGCCAGTACTCCCCGACCTCCGAGGTCGGCAAGATCACCAAGTCGACGCCGATGGGCTCGCTGGACGCGCCGTTCAACCCGGTGTCGCTGGCGCTGGGCGCGGAGGCGTCCTTCGTCGCCCGCACCGTCGACTCCGACCGCAAGCACCTCACCGAGGTACTGCGCCAGGCCGCCGACCACCCGGGCACGGCGCTGGTCGAGATCTACCAGAACTGCAACATCTTCAACGACGGCGCCTTCGACGCCCTCAAGGACCGCCAGCAGGCCCAGGAGGCGGTGATCCGGCTGGAACACGGGCAGCCGGTCCGCTTCGGCGCCGACGGTGCGAAGGGCGTCGTCCGCGACCGGGCCACCGGTGACCTGAAGGTCGTCGCGGTCACCGCGGACAACGAAGCGGACGTCCTGGTCCACGACGCCCACGCCGCCTCCCCGACCACCGCGTTCGCGCTGTCCCGCCTCGCCGACCCCGACACGCTGCACCACACCCCGATCGGTGTGCTGCGCTCCGTCGGCCGGCCGGTCTACGACACGCTGATGTCGGACCAGCTCGACACCGCCGTCGAGCAGAACGGCAAGGGCGACCTCGCCGCACTGCTCGCCGGCGGCGACACCTGGACCGTCGTCGGCTGA
>NZ_BMRV01000047.1 GCF_014648815.1 Streptomyces flaveolus
CGCTGCTCCGGCCAGTGCTCGGGCGACCGGGCGTCGAGTCTCGGGCAGTACGGCGAACGTGAGGGCATCCTCGAGGGTCGATAGGTGCGCGGACATCTGGTCAACGAGACTCGCGGCACCCAGCTGCCGGTCCATGGTTCGAAGCAGCTCCGTCTGGTCCATGAACGTTTCGACCATCGTCAGGCTGACGCTGCGGGCCGCGTCGATACGGCTCATGAGTTCGTCGTATCCGTCAGTTGCGGGGCTGGTGGAAGACTCCTCCGTCCTGCCGGTCAGTTCGTCATCTGTGACGCCGAGCAGGGCGCGGAGGATTTTCGCGTAACGCGCGGAGATGGGCCGGCGGCCGTTCTCCCACTCCGAGACGTACACCTTGAGACTCGCGGACGAAGCAACGGTGAGCATGTGCCGGCGTGCATGGCGCTCGATCTCGTGAACAAGGCGTTCCTGTGACCATTCCCGCGCGCTTCTTGCTGCCCTGAGTCCGTTCATCACCTAGTGCCGTCCTGCGTATGGGTGTTGAGCCGTAACAGCAGCATGCCTCACATCAATGCAGGTCGGGAGGGGTTAACCAGTCTCCTGTTAACCCCTGTTGGCTACCGAGGCGTTGGCGTGGGCGCTTCCCTAGAACTGTCGCGGCCACGGGAGTTGAGCAACCCCGAGCCGCGACAGCGGTTGACAAC
>NZ_BMRV01000048.1 GCF_014648815.1 Streptomyces flaveolus
AATGACACGACTTCGGCGGTACGCTTGAGCCCCGCTACATTGTCGGCGCGGAATCACTAGACCAGTGAGCTATTACGCACTCTTTCAAGGGTGGCTGCTTCTAAGCCAACCTCCTGGTTGTCTGTGCGACTCCACATCCTTTCCCACTTAGCGTACGCTTAGGGGCCTTAGTCGATGCTCTGGGCTGTTTCCCTCTCGACCATGGAGCTTATCCCCCACAGTCTCACTGCCGTGCTCTCACTTACCGGCATTCGGAGTTTGGCTAAGGTCAGTAACCCGGTAGGGCCCATCGCCTATCCAGTGCTCTACCTCCGGCAAGAAACACACGACGCTGCACCTAAATGCATTTCGGGGAGAACCAGCTATCACGGAGTTTGATTGGCCTTTCACCCCTAACCACAGGTCATCCCCCAGGTTTTCAACCCTGGTGGGTTCGGTCCTCCACGAAGTCTTACCTCCGCTTCAACCTGCCCATGGCTAGATCACTCCGCTTCGGGTCTTGAGCGTGCTACTGAAACGCCCTGTTCGGACTCGCTTTCGCTACGGCTACCCCACCCGGGTTAACCTCGCAACACACCGCAAACTCGCAGGCTCATTCTTCAAAAGGCACGCAGTCACGAGA
>NZ_BMRV01000049.1 GCF_014648815.1 Streptomyces flaveolus
TCGTCGGCCGATAAGGGACAGTGACAGGGCCGACCGACAGGGAGGGCACATCATGGCGACCACGATCGCGCGGGCTACCGAGCACCACCTCACCGGCGTGCCGGAGATTGCGGACCCGTCCAAGGTGGCGCCCAAGGACGCGCGGGAGTTGTCGAAGCTCTTCTTCGACCAGCTGGCGGTCCTCGAAGAGGGCACCGCCGAGTACCAGTACGCGCGCAACACGCTGATCGAGATGAACATGTCCCTGGTCCGCTTCGCGGCCGGCCGGTTCCGCAGCCGGGGCCCGGAGGAGATGGAGGACATCGTCCAGGTCGGCATGATCGGCCTGATCAAGGCCATCGACCGGTTCGAGCTGACGCGCGAGGTGGAGTTCACCTCGTTCGCCGTGCCGTACATCGTGGGCGAGATCAAGCGGTTCTTCCGCGACACCTCCTGGGCCGTGCACGTGCCCCGGCGGCTGCAGGAGGCGCGCGTGCAGCTGGCCCGCGCCACCGAGGAGCTGCGCAGCCGGCTGGGCCGCAATCCCACCACCAAGGAGCTGTCCGAGCTGATGAGCCTGCCGGAGGACGAGGTCGTCGAGGC